>NZ_CP040505.1:0-2230588 GCF_005886435.1 Schaalia cardiffensis F0333 | reverse complement strand
TCAGCGACGAGGGCGTCGTAGGCCTCGACTCGGGGAGCGTCATAGGTGCCACTCCTTGAATCGATCGGGAACATGCCCGATGCGTCCCCCACACCAAGCACATTCTGGCCCGTGAGTTGACGGTGCACCCACCCCGACAGGGTCGTGATCGACGCAAGAGAGGGGACGTGGGCTTCCTCGTCAATGACCGCCTGATGCAGATGGGCGATCGACCAGCGCAGCGGAATATTGAAGTCGAAGGCGTCAATGAGTTGTGCGGCGGCGCACCCCGTGTTCGTATTGCGCCAAGTGCGGAAGGGCACGAGCTGTTCGCCCTCGGAATCGAAAGCCAAGTAGCCGTGCATCATTGCGGAAATACCCATAGAACCGTAGCTCGTCGGGACGAGGCCGTAGCGCTGCTTCACATCGGCGACGAGAGTCGCATACGCATGTTGAAGCCCTTCCCGAACCTCCGTGAGGGAATAAGACCAGAGCCCATCGACGAGGCGGTTCTCCCAGGAATGGCCCCCAGAAGCGAGGATCTCATGATCCGGGCCGATCAATACGGCTTTGATGCGTGTGGAGCCGAGCTCAATACCAAGAGCGGTCCGCCCGTTTTCAATGAGGTCCCTTTCAATAGGGTCCTTCGCTTCGCCAGTCATCTCGGGGTCCTTCCGTCCTTGGCGCTTCCCCCCGAGATTCTGCCACTGTGAGCCTTGTCTTGGCCACCGATTCGCGGCCTGCGCTCATCGGCGTTTCAGCGCGGGATTCAGCGGCATGAGCGCCAATCTCAACACAGGCAGCAACGAGTTCAGCGTGCGACCCCGCAATGGTCGAGCAGCGCGCGGATCACGGCCGCGGCCCCGTCGTTCTCCACAGCACCGGTCACGTGATCGCCCTCGGCCTTGATGATCTGCGAAGCGCCACCCATGACGACGCCGAAGTTCGCCCATCGGATCATCGGAACGTCATTCGTGCCATCACCGATCGCGACGGTTCCGGCCCTTCCGATCCCGAGGGTCTCGGCGAGTTCATGCAAACCGCTGGCCTTGGTGACACCAAGCGGCAAGACATCCGCCCAGCTCGTCCAGCCGACCGAACACTCGTAGCGCTCCGAGATGCCGAGTTCATCGACCAAGTCCTGGAAGTCATCTCGGTCCATTTCTGGAGCGCGAATGACGAGCTTGATCGTCTCCTTGCCGCGCAGTTCTTCGACCGGATGGACGCGATGAGTCTCAATGAACTCGCCTGGAGGGAAACCACCCGACAGCAAGAAGCAGTCAGACACTTCCAATCCGATCAGCGCATCAGGGATCCCCTCTAAGACGAGGTCGATGAGATCCGTCGGGTCGAAAGTGCGGATTCTCGAGGACACCACGCCTTGGCGCGCGTCGAATTGGACGCTCACCGCGCCATTCGAGCAGATCGTCCACCCTTGAGGGTCGCCGAGTTGATGAAGGACAGGAGCCGTCGCCTCGAAGGAACGGCCGGTCGCGACCACCGTTTGAAGGCCTGCACGGTCGGCCTCGGCCATCATTTCGCGGACGCGAGGCGAAGGTCCCGAGGGGAGGAGCACCGTCCCATCCAGATCCACTGCAACGAGAATCTTCGTAGGATCCCTCGGCATATCGGCGGGTAGGGCGAGGCGCGCCGCTTCGACCAGGGTCTCGAAGGGGATCGGTTCCTCCCCCGATGGGGGCGGCGACACGAGGTTCAGGATCGGCTCGGTGCCGCTCACTTGACGGGTTCGAGGACTTCAAGCCCGCCAAGATAGGGGCGCAGGGCCTCGGGAACACGAAGCGACCCGTCGGCGAGCTGGTGGTTCTCAAGGATCGCGACGAGCCAACGAGTCGTCGCCAAAGTGCCATTGAGGGTCGCGACCGGGAACATACCGTCCTCGCGACGCTCGCGAACGCCGAGACGACGGGCCTGGAATGTCGTGCAATTCGAGGTCGAGGTGACCTCCATGTACCGCGACTGGGTGGGCAGCCACGCCTCACAATCGAACTTCCGGGCGGCGGAGGTGCCGAGATCACCTGCCGCCGTGTCAATGACCCGGTAAGGCAATTCGACCTTGCGCAGCATCTCCTCTTCCCAGGCGAGGAAACGCTCGTGCTCTTCGGCGGCCTCTTCAGGGCGGCAGTAGGAGAACATTTCAGCCTTGTTGAACTGGTGTACGCGGATGATGCCACGCGTGTCCTTGCCCGCTGAACCTGCTTCGCGGCGGTAGCAGGTCGACCAGCCGAGGTATCGCTTCGGACCCGCAGACAGGTCGAGGATTTCATCGCTGTGATAGCCGGCGAGGGCGACCTCGGAAGTGCCCGTGAGGTAAAGGTCGTCAGCAGGCAGGTAGTAAATCTCCTCCGAGTGCTCGTTGAGGAAGCCGGTACCGCCCATCACCTGCGGGGTCACGAGGGTCGGGGTCATCATCGGGACGAAGCCCGCTGCGAGGGCCTGGTCGAGGGCCATCGTCATGAGCGCCAACTCCAGGCGGGCGCCAATTCCCTTGAGGTAGTAGAAGCGGGCACCCGAGACTTTCGCGCCGCGCTTCGTGTCGATCGCGTCGAGGCCCTCACCGATGGCGAGATGATCAGCAGGCTCAAAACCCTCGGCCGCGAAATCCCTGATCGCCGGACCCTCGTGGCGCAAGACCACGAAGTCCTCCTCACCTCCGACGGGCACGCCGTCGAGGACGAGGTTCGGCAGGAGGCGGGCGAGACGATCAGCCTCAGCATCAGCCTCGTTCGCGCGTGCCTCCAAGACCTTCACCTGCTCAGCGAGTTCTTTCGCTTTCGCGAGGATCGCGGGGCGTTCTTCCTTCGAGGCCTTGCCGACCGATTTCGAGATCTCCTTTTGAGAGGCGCGGAGCGACTCGAATTCCTGAAGGCTGGTGCGGCGAAGCGCGTCGGCCTCGAGAATGCGGTCGACGAGTTCGACGTCGCCGCCGCGAGCGCGCTGGGAGACGCGTGCGGGTTCGGGGTTCTCACGAAGTGCGCGAATATCGATCATGGCGCAATCCTAAGCCAGTCGGGCACCGAGTGATCGTCGCGGCCCCATGCGCTTGTTCTTAAGGAAGCGTTCTTAAGGAAGCGGCACAATCACGCAAGCGCGTGTTGACTTCCTGCTGAGGGGCTCCTTGAAAACCTAGGGGCCCTCGAAAAGCGACCCTATCCTTGCTTGCTCTCAAGTAAGCAATTGCCGCATCTCGGCTGCAAATCTCGACACTTCCTCGCGTTCAAGGCGCTCGAGAAGATCTCCGAACCCCCATTTCGGGCCCTTTCGGCCGCTTCGAGTAACGATCACCTTCACAGAATCCTGGACAACCCGAGGATTCAGATCGAGCAGGTCGAGGAGGAACTCGTCGGGATGGAGTACGTCGAGTTCACGCGGCACAAACGACTCGGGAAAATCGTTGATATTGAAGGTCACGATAACGTCGGCGCGTCCGGCAATTGCCGCCGCGACAACATGTCGGTCATTCGGATCAGGACCTTGGGGAACCTGATGCTCAAACTCTTCCCAATCCGCGATTCTGGCATCAGGCAGTGCCGCATTCATCTGCTTTGTCAGGCGTTTGACGTATTCCCTTGATTCCTGAGCATCACGCCCTCGTTTCTCGCTCAAGCGAAGAATCGTCCTCGTCACTTCATCTTCGATCCGCTCGCTCCACAGGGGCCGATATGCGTTCGTCGTGCCCAACTCCAAAAGCAGGTCACGAAGAGTGCTCGGCACCAGAACACAAGCGTCAAGGAGAGCCGAGAAAGCCATACATCATTCCCCCGCTCGAATCCTCGCGAGGGCACGACGCGCTTCAGCAGGATCGATGTCGTAGGCTCCCATCGCTTGCCCGTCGGCAACCATGTCCGCAAGCGCCTCGTTCGCGCATCTGCGCTGTCGTTCCCTGTATTCGAGTACATCAGAAAGCAAAAGTCGACGATGACGTCTCACCTTCTCGAAGGGGATCTCTCCGGCTTCGAGCATCCTCACGAGGGTTGATCTGGACATTCCGAGGAAGTCAGCGGCCTCCTGCGTCGTCATTCGCGTATTCTGCGGAACGACGCTCACTGCGAGTCCCCGTTCCATTGCTCGGGCGACCGCGGTGAGGATATCAGCCATCTCCTTCGTCAATTCGATTCGTTTTCCCCCGACAAGCAGACACGCTTCGCCCGGCTCCTCCTCAAGGGCTTCAACCATCTTTGCGAAACGCTGGGTGACAAGCTCTTCAGGCAGGTAGGTACTCGCATGAGTTGGCATCGGAAGTCCACAACTCCTTTCACAATCGATTTGCGCGAATTGATCGTTTTGAGCGAATTGAGCCTATCGCCTCCGACTCAACAGGACAAGAGTTCACCTCCAGGGCACCGCAATCCATTCCTCCACCCCCAGCACGCCTACGGGCAATCGCGCAAGCGCTCACTCTGCTCAGCACCATTGCATCCTGCATGAGCCCAACGCTCCCATCGGAGGACAGATAATCTGGCAGCATGACTCTGGAGACCTGGATCCTCGTGGCCTTCCTTCTCGTCATCCTCATCGCCCTTGCGTGGATGATTCGCCTTCTCCTCGCCCAGTACGCCAGGCGTCGGGTCCGTCGCGAAGCAATGCTCACCCCCGCACCTGCAATGGATCCCGAATGCGGATGCACGAGGCCGTGGGTGATCGTCAACCCCTCGAAGCACGCGGACCTCAACGCTTTCAAAGCGCAGGTCGAAAAGACTGCCGCGGAAATGGGGGTCTCCCAGATCCAATGGTGTGAGACCAGCGTCGAAGACCCCGGCACCGGTCAGGCTCTTCGTGCGGTCGCCCTCGGCGCTTCTCTTGTGATCGCAGCCGGTGGTGACGGGACCGTTCGCGCGGTCGCGGCAGGCCTTGCCGGAATGGGGGTCCGCATGGGCGTCATCCCCGTGGGAACCGGTAATCTCCTCGCGCGAAATCTTGAGCTTCCAATCGATGATGTACCAGCGGCTGTGCGGGTTGCCCTCGGCAATGAGCATCGTCTTGTGGACTGCGGGTGGCTGAGAGTCGATGGTGTTGAAGAGCCGTCCTCCCTTCCTGCAGAGGGCATGTTGGTGCGAGCCGCCCGCACGTGTTTGCGCGTGGATGAGGGGATCGAGTTGCCTGAGCCCGAGTCCCTTCCTTCAACGAACGAGTACTCCTTTGTCGTGATCTCCGGCCTCGGTTTTGACGGAGAGACCATGGCGAAGACCGACTCCGAGTTGAAGAAGCGCATCGGCTGGGTCGCCTACGTCATCGCCGCCCTGGGCGCCATGACCACAGCACGAACCGGGATGCGCGTCATCCTGCGTCGCCCCCGTCCCTCTGATGACCCCGTCGGAGATGCGCCCGCTGCCCCAAGCTCCAGCGGGGCCGTTGCGGCCTCGGCGATTCTCGAGGGCGAAGAGCTTTCGGACGCGCCGGAGCAGGAGATGGCGTGGATCGAGTCGAAGTCCCTCATGTTCGCAAACTGCGGGGATCTACCGTACGTGACTCTCGCTCCGGGGGCGCGCCTGGATGATGGTCTTCTCGATGTGATCGCGGTTGATACTCAGGCGGGCCTCCTCGGGTGGGCGGATCTGTCGTGGAAGATCCTCTTCCAAAGGCTCGGCCTTAAGACCTTCAACCTGGCGAATTCGACCGGTCAGATTCACTTCCGCCAGGCCGAGGGTGTGTCCGTCCGCGCACACACACCACAGACCGTGCAAGTTGACGGCGACCCAGTGGGGACGGCCACGACTGTGCACGTGCGCATTGATCAGGGCGTCCTGGATGTGTCCGTGCCGAAGGTCCTGTGAAGGCGCCCCTCCGCCAGGTCGGCCGCGCCATCCTCATCTTCGACCTTGAGCCACAACATCTTCGACCTTGTGCCCCGACCTGCCTCATGAACCCCAACCTTCCTCATAAGAGGAGGGTTTGGCGAGAGCTGGGTGCTTGACGACCCGAAAAAGGAGGGGTTGACGACACCCGACAGGCGCACCTCCACAAAAGGAGGGGTTGACGACACCCGACACGCGCGCACCCACGCAAAAGGAGGGCTTGGCGACAAGTGGAGGGGATATAACCCCTCCACACATCGTTATCCCCTCCACTCACGCCGTCAGGCCGTCAGGCCGTCACGCTGTCAGACTGTCACGCTTTGACGATCCCTCACTCACGCACAAGGGAGTTGAGAAAAACCCACAAACCGGAAAATCCCACCGGAAAGCCGGACAGTAAGCCCCCGCCTGAGGCCACAAGTCGGACACCAGACCCCCGGACTGGGCCACAAGTCGGACACAAAGCGTGCATAAGCCCGATGATTCAAACCTTGACCTGGGGTTTCCTCAAAGAGGTAAGGCATACGGTTCGACTTGTGGACAGCCGCCCCCTCAGCCCAGTCGAGACCGCGCCCTCAGCCGAGCAGCGGCCACGAGGGCGCAGGCGTGGAGGAATCAATGTGCACGCCATCGCCGCCGTGCAGCAGATCCGCGACCCACGCACGCCCCTTTTGGAAATCCTCATCCCTCGTTCCGGGCAGGACCACCGAGCGTCGACCGTCGACCCTCGGATATGAACCCATGAATCGCACCTCCGGCGAATACCGGTGGAGGCCGACAAGGGCCGCCTGAACCCGCTCCTCAACAACGTGGCCGACAATATCGATGCTGAAGGTGTAGTCGCCCAGAGCATCTCCGCTGGGCCGAGATTCAATGCGAGACAGGTCGACACCGCGCACGGCGAATTGTTCGAGGAGAGTCAAGAGAGCGCCCGATTCATTGACGGGCAAGGCGACCTGGATCGTCGTCTTGTCCGCTCCAGTCGGCGCTGGCAGATTCCCGGGGGGTGCGACAAGGACGAAGCGCGTCACCGCGCCCGGGTTATCGGCAACGTCTCTGAACAGGGGCTCGACCTCGTAAGTATCGACTGAAACTGCAGAGCATAGGGCCGCATCGAAGTTCGCGTCGCCGTTCGCGAGCAGCTGCGCACCCGCGGCGGTTGAAGTCGTCGGGACGTGGATCGCACCGGGGAAGGTCTGCTCAACCCAGTTGCGGCATTGGGCCCACGCATGAGGGTGGGTGCCGATCTTGTGCACATCCTCGGGCCGAGTGCCGGGGCGGACGACGAGTTGGAAAACGACTGGGACGACCATTTCCGCGACGATCACGAGCGGGTCTCCGTGCGCCAGCGAGTCGAGGGTCGCGTTCACACCACCTTCGATGGAGTTTTCGATCGGGGCGACTGCACGGTCCACCTCGCCGCGGCGCAGGGCCGCCAGTGCGTGCGGCGCGGAAGTCATAGGGACGAGTTCGGCACCTGCGGGCGCGATCTGTCGAACAGCCTGCTCAGTGAAGGTTCCGAAGGGGCCGAGGAAGCCGATGCGCATGCGCTCGCCCTTGGGCGCAGGACCGGGGATGTTCGTGGGCGCCGAGGGCGGGGCGGTTTCGCGCGATGACAGGGGGGTCGATGCGGCTTCCATGCGCCAAGGCTAACGAAGCCCGCCCGCGATCGCCTCCTGGTCTCCCGATGCGGGCCTGCCACTCCCAGCCCGGTACACGCCTAACCCCATCGGTCCACAGCCAGGCACCCACTTCAGCCCCGAAGACGGCAACCATACCCGCAAAGGCTGGACAGGACGCTCGCATCCACCACGCCACGTTGACCCTGTACACACATTTCTGCTGCTAGCCCTCGCCTCATGCTCCCTGTCGAACTGGTACCCATGACCTTGCCACTCAGCCGGACGCGCCACTCAGCCTTTACCCATCAAGCCTTTGCCCACGACCTCGCCGCAGGCGGTGATTCGGTAGAGCTTCGCGCTTCCCCCGCGATCGACCAATTCGAAACCCATCGAAGTGTCGACACCGTACAGGCCAGGTGATCGCGTGGAACGCTTGAAGTTGTAGTACCAGCCGTCCTCGTCCTCGTAGAAGTGCGTGATGCCGAGTTCGCGGACCACCTCGCACACTTCCGGATCCGTGTGGATGTCCTTGAAGCGGTGAGCGAGGACCTGCTGCCAGCGCTCCCCACCATTGGTCATGCTCAGCTGCGGGAACACGGCCTCGTGCTGACCGAGAACCTCCGTATAAGCGGCGCCCGCGATGGGGTCGCCCAAAACGAGGGAGTCGCCGGGGATTCGCAGGCGCATGCGGCGGATCATTGCGAGCTCAGCAGTGTCGGCCATACCGGGTTTTCCCAGCTTCTCAGGATCGTAGACATAATCGGTGGCGGCCAATCGTGAGTCGAGTGCGCCGAAACCGCTGAGAGTCAAAAGGACGAGGCCGAGGGCGACCTTGACTTTCCAGGGGGCGAGCTGCGGGAGCGAAAAAGACTGTACCGAGCCAGTTGCTCTTGAGAGGATCTTGTGCGCTATGGAGGCGAGAAGGTCGAAACCGAGCGCCATCAACGGCACCATGGTGAGCCCGTGCGCACCCATGATGCGTCGGGCGTCCAAGTACCAGGGGGCGAGGAGAAAGGTTCGGACTTCGCCGAGGGGCGCGTAGGCCAGCAGAGTCAGCACGCAGAACACGAGGTATGACGCAATCGGCCACAGGGGTTCTTCTGCTTTGAGCCAGTCTCGTGCTCTGAGCCACTCGCCCGGGTGCTCGCGGGTGAGAGGGGTTGCCTTGTCATCCCACAGGTCGTCATGACTCCCCGGTTCGTTGTCATCCCACTGCCCGCCGCTCAGTGGCGGCTTAGAGTCCGAGGGCTTTTCATGTTCTCGCTCCGGTTCCTTTGTGATTGACGAGGACGAGGGTGCCCCTCCCCCTGTCTCTCGAAGCTTTGGTGTCATGAGCCCGCTCAGGTAGGCGATGCCCAGGAGGACCAGTCCTGCCTGAAGGAGGATCATCATCGACATGGAGGTCGTCTCGGTGAAGGGCGGAGCGGGGGTGAACATGTGCGACAGGGCGTAAGACCAGGTGAATCCCGGACGCGGATACTCGCCCATCGCGCGGATTTTGCTCGTCGTGAGCGCTAGGAAGGGCATGAGCGTTGCGGACGCAACAATCAGGGTGACAAGAATGACTCGAAGCCACGATCCCGAAGCCACAGCCCGCCGCAGGACTGTCACAGAACCCGCGAGGAGCGCGGGAATGAGGAGGGCGGCGAGCACAAAAGCAGAGCTCGGATGCGCGGCGCTGGCCCCCGCCGCACCAAGCAGTAGGAAGATGCTCAAATAGAGCTCGCGTAGAAGAGGACGGATACCTTCCTCGAAAGCGCCAGCGATGCGACGACCGAGGATGACCGCGAGCGCAACGACACCTGGCACTGCGGCCAAGCCCATCGCGTTGGGCCACTGGTTGTACATCGTGAGGTTATCGGCAGGCATGTCGAGCAACAGTCCGGAAAGGATTGGTGCTGCGAGGATCGCGCCGCGTCGACGGGTGATGACGCTCGTCAATGCACTCGCTCCGAGGACCCACATAATCATGAGGACAATGGAGGAGGCGTTCGCCGCTCGAATGACTGTCGGGGAGGTGGAGAAGAGGGCGGTGAAGGCGTGCCAGGTCGTCGGGTAGAAGACGCTGCGCCCACCGTAGAGGTCGGAGAGCCCTCCGAAGGGGGATGCCGATCCGAATTGGAGGATCGACCATACGCCGTTGAGGTGGAAGGTCGAGTCCCACTGCTGGGCCGGCAATTCGGGATTCGCGTGCAGGAGCATCGGGAGGGCAGCTAAGAAGGAGCCCGCCGCAACCATCGCCCATATGGGTCCGCCGACTGGTTCAGGCTCGACTCGACCCTGCCGAAAACGCCCCTTCTCTCCTCCGACCTGGGCCACGCGACCCTGCGACACCTGGCCTTTCTCAAGTCCACTCGTCTCGGCTCCGGTCACCTCAACCCGGCCCGGCTCGACTCGGCCCCTCGCCGCTCGCGCCTTCTCAAGTCCACTCGTCTCAGCTCCGCTCGGCTCCGCTCCCCCGAGCCTCCGTTCCTCCAAGGCATGGAGGATCGCACCTCGGGTGACTCGCCCTCCGGTGAGCTCTCGGGCCTTCGTGAAGACGAGGACGAGCGCGCCGACAAGAGTGAGGATCCCGAGGACAGGGAGGACGTGTTCGCGCTGCCAAGAGATGCCGACCCGATCGAAGAGAATCGATAAAACGGTGATGAAGAAGAAGGTGATCGCCGGTGCGACCGCAAGCGAGATCAGAGGGGAGCGGACTTTGGCGTGCACCCAGAAAACAGCGGGGAGTACCGCCGCGATCAGCATCTCAATGATCGTCGGCGTGAGCATCCACCACTGTCCGAGCATCGACTACTCGCTCAAGTTCTCCGAAGTTGTACTTGTCTCTTCCGAAGCAGCGTCCACGGCATCAGCGTCAAAGGGAGCAGCCTGAGAGGAAGCCTCACTACAAGAGACCGCCTCGCCCACTCGCGCAGCATCGGAGTCATCTTCTCCAGCGGCCTCGTCCTCGGGATTCAAGTCCTGAGCATTCAAGCCCTCAGCGCCAGAATCCTGAGCCTTCGAGTCCTTAGAGCCCCGGTGGACAATGAACTCGATAATCATCGGGAGTAAGGACACCCCCACGATCGCCAAGATGATGAGCGAGAGGTGGTCGTGCACGAACGCAACCCCACCCAAGACCGAACCGAGGTAGGTAATTCCTGACCCCCACAGGAGCGCACCCAGGGAATTGAACACGAGGAACCTCGGATAGGAATACCTCGCAATTCCGGCGGCCAGGGGGATGAAGGTGCGCACGAAGGGAATGAAACGGCCGATCACGAGGGCGCGGCCCCCATAGTCAGCGAAGTAGCGCTCAGCCTTGTCGAGATACTCGGTTTTGAGGAATCGAGCGTCTGGGGAGAACAGCCTGCGGCCGAAGCGCGCACCGATCCAGTAGCCGATCTGGGCACCAATGAAGGCCGCAACGAAGGTCAGGGCGACGAGGGTCGGAAGGTGGAGGCCGAGCCGATCATGCAGCAGACCCGCCGTGAAGAGGAGAGAATCGCCAGGAAGGACCGGGAAAAGGACTCCCGATTCGATGAGAACAATGCCGAGGGTCCCCCACAAGACCCAGGGACCCATCGCGAGGAGGAGGCCTTCAGGATCGTGGAACCAGCCCAGGAACGTCTGAAGCCACGAAGAGTCAGCCATGGGGGCGAGGGCTTGGAGGATCACGCAGTCTCCTTGTGTCGGCGCCTAGAGCGTCTCCACACTACCCGCCCCTCGCTCGACACTAAGATCAAGCCCATGGATAGTGGTGAAATGGGCACAACCCCTGAGACGCAGGACACTCCCCCAGCGTCCGCCAATACCCCCGAAACCCCCGAGCTTCCCCACACTCATCACGCTCCCTCTCCCCCTCAGAACCCCGAGGCTCCTGCGGATTGTGAAGCCCCAGCGCCATCCACACGCCGCATCGTCCGGGAAGTCCGCGTCGCCGACCGTCCAACACCGCGACAACGGCGCCGAACGGACCTCCTCGACGTTGTCCTCTCCATCCTCGGCATTGCTGCGACCTGGGCGATCGGAGTCTTCGCGAATGCGACCACTCAGGGCGTCACCGAAGATGTCCTCCACTTCCGTTTCATCCGCGAAATCCTCCTTCTGCCGATCACCCTCATTGAGGGGGGTGTCGTCCTCGTCGCCCCAATCGCGGTCGTCATCGCCCTCGCGCGCCGCCGTCGCCTCATAGCGATCCTCCAGGCGCTCGTCACGGGTCTGGTCGCCGCGCTCCTCGGCTGGGCGGCCCTGTACGCGACCTCCCTGCTTCCCCCCGAAATGACCGCGCCCCTCAGAGTCGCGAAAGCCGTCGCCCTGCAATCAGATTCCACCTCGACGGCAATCGGCATCAACCTCGTGCTCGTCGTGCTGTGCGCGCTGTTCACAGTCGCCGGAGAAATGCAGAACATGAAGACCGTCCGCTGGTCCTGGATCGGACTATGGGTCATTGTCTTCCTTGGCGTCATGCGCTCCTCTATGACCCTGCCAAGTGCATTCCTCTCCGTCTTCCTCGGCCGAGCAGTCGGCTCAGCTGCACGCTGGGTCTTCGGTTTCGAGGACCGGCGCGCCTCCGCCAAGGACATTGTGCGAGCCCTGCTCGACATCGGTGTGAAACCCCTGTCCGTCATCCGCTCCGACCTCGACACCTCCCTCGAACCCTTGGAGTCCGCGACCCTCGGCGAAGACGAACGAGGCCGCTTGCACCTTCTCGACCGTGAGCTCGAAGCAGGCGAATACGCCGTGACTCGCCGTCCTGACTCCGATGGCAACCGCCACTACCAGGCCCTCACTGAAGACGGCTCCACCGTGGAAGCCGTCGTCTTAGACCCCGGACGTGAGATCCTCGGAACGCTCGTTGACGTGTGGAACAATCTGCGACTGCGGGGGATCAGCCGCTGGATTTCCCTGTCTTTGAAGGCCACAGTCGAACGCGCCACCCTCACCGCCCTCTGCGCGCGCAACGCGGGGGTCCGCACGCCCGAGGTCGTCGGCATCGCTTTGGCCGGGGATTCCTTCGTCTGCGTTTCCAAAGCCCTTCCGCCTACAGTCCCGCTGGCTCAGCTTCCCTCGGAAGCGATCCCGGACTCCGTCCTCGATGATGCGTGGCGTCAACTCCAGGCCGCCCACTCGCACGGGATTACGCACCGCGACCTTGATGAGAACTCGATCGTCCTCGACGAATCAGGGGCCCTGTGGATCGTCGATTGGGAGCGCGGCGAGGTTGCCACCACTGAACTGAACCGCAGGATCGACATCGCGCAGATGCTCGTCGTCCTTTCCCAGGCGGCGACCCCCGAGCGGGCGCTCGCCTCCGCGCGTCGCATCCTCGATGAACGCTCCTTGACTACCGCCGCTCCGCTCCTTCAAACAGCGGTCATGCCCGCATCCATTCGCTCGACCCTGCGGCGCGGAGATTTCCTTGAAAACTTACGCGGCCTCGTCCTCGGGCCTGAGGAGGCCGAGGGCGTGGAACTCACGAATGTCCAAAGGTTCGCCCCACGCACCGTGATCATGGTGACCGTCTTGTTCACCGCGCTCGTCGTCGTCCTCGGCTCGCTAAACTTTGAAGATATTGCCGTTGCCGTCACTCAGGCGGACCCGATGTGGATGGCAATCTCCTTCGGACTGGCCTGCCTGACCTGGGTGGGTGGCGCGATCCCACTCATGGCCCTCAGCCCCGTGAAGCTGCGCTTCCGTGACGCGGTGAGTGCCCAGGTTGCGGCGTCAATTGCGACGATTGTGGCCCCCGCGGGAGTGGGACCGGCTGTCGTGAACCTGCGCCTATTGAAGAAGAAACGCGTCAACACGGTGGTTGCTGCGACAACTGTCACTTTGCAGCAGCTGCTCCAGCTGTTCATCATGCTGAGCTTCTTGCTCCTCGTCATGGTCCTCTCGGGCAATTCCCTGTCCGTCCAACTCCCCTACGCCACGATCCTCGCCGTTGTGGTGCTGGTCATCGTGGTGATCGGCATCGCCTTATCCGTCCCGAGGTTCCGCCAGTGGATCTGGGCGAAAATCAAACCGACGTGGACGCAGGTGTTCCCTCGACTTATCTGGATCGTCGGGCAACCGAAGAGACTCGCCGCAATCCTTGGCGGCAATATCATCATGAACATCGGGTTCATTGGAGCCTTCTGGGCCGCCCTGACAGCCATGGGCGGGTCGATGGATTTCCTGCCCCTGGCGCTCACCTATCTCGCCTCGAACTCCTTGGGTTCGGTGATCCCCTCGCCTGGTGGTATTGGCCCGGTTGAGGCGGCCTTGACGGCGGGTCTGCAGGTCGCGGGGGTGTCGCTGTCGATCGGTCTGCCGACGGCGGTGCTCTATCGTCTTGTCACTTTCTACGGGCGCATTCCCTTCGGCTGGGTCGCGATGAAGTGGATGGAGCACAAGGATCTTCTCTGATCCCAGGCGTTGTCCCTGATCCCAAACGTTGTCTCTAGCGTTGTCCCTAGCCTTGTGTCTAGCGGATGACAGGCCTGCTCAGAGCCGATGCGCTGTCCACACGAGGGTCCAGTACGGGAGCAGGATCCTCGAGCCATTCGGACGCCCCAAATGCTCATGCAGGTACCAGCGCAGATTCGCTTGCATCCGCCGACGCCCGGCCTCGTCTTGTTTCAGGTAGGAGGAGCGGGTCGTCCCCAGTTCGAGGATCTGCTCGGGAGTCATCGCCTCCTCCCATGTGACGAGTTTGAGCTCAGGACGTGAAAACGCGCCTCCGAAGTCCGGTCGGTCCTCGGGCCGATGGACGTCCCCTGATCGCATGATCCGCGTCAGCCTGTGAACCCAGGGGATCGACACATCCATCTGATTCCACACTGCCGCGAGCACTCCACCAGGAGAGAGGATCCTCGCCGCTTCGACCGCTGCCCGAACGGGGTCGACCCAGTGCCAGGATTGAGCGAAGACGACGAGGTCGAGAGTGCCATCGGCTAAACCGGTCGCTTCGGCGCTCGCTGCCCGCACGGCAATGGTTTCGCTATCGCCTCGGGACCCTTGGTTCTGCCGCATTGTCGATGGAGCGGATGCGGTGCCCTCGTCAAGGAGGATGAATCCTTCTTGAAAGAGGTCTTCCCTCATGTGCTGGCGCATCGCCTTCGAGGGCTCCACCGCTACGACGCTAAGACCCCGTCGGGCGAGGAGTTGCGTCATTTTTCCCGTTCCCGCACCGATGTCGGCGACGAAACGTGCCCGGTGTCCCAAGGAGGCCTCTGCCTCGTTCAGGAGGGCGTCGAGGACGGGGCTCGGGTAGGCGGGTCTGACGGCGCCGTATCTCGGTGCCTCGACCTCGAAGGGGTTAGTGGATTCCACCTGGGGATCTTATCGGGCCTGCGGAAAAAAGGATGCGGCCGATCTGGCTCGAGTGCTCGCTTCACCGCAGGTGATCAGGCGTGGGCGGATCCGCCCCTCAGGTGTTGAAGAATGCGCCGCTGTTGAAGCATGCGCCGATCGCCTCAGGTGATGACGAGGAGGTCTGCGTGGGCGCGTGGATCCGCGGCTGCCTTCGCCGACGAGATCCCCACCGCCCTCAGATCCGCATGGGCGCGCGGATCCGCCTCCATTCTTGTTCGACGTTGCTGTAGGTCTGCCCTCAGATCCGCGTGAGCGCGCGGGTCCGTGTCTGCTCTTGCGACGAGCTGTGTCGTGTTCCCTCCCGGCCTCGGTCCCGCAAGACGCCCCAGGTCCTGTTCAGCCCACGTCTCCCACCATGCGCGGAACATCTCTCCATCACGTCCGATCGCCCGGCGGTAGCGTTCTTTCTCGCCTCCAGCGGCTTCAACCCACAGGGCGATGGCGGCGTATCGACGTGATTCTCGCGTCAGGGCGCCGCAGCCCTCAATAATCAGGGGCGCTCCCGCTTCGATGATGAGTTCTTCGCCGCGAGATTCATTCTCCCAGTCCCAGGGTCTGTAGCGTGCTGGGCGAGCTTCGGCGAGATCTTTGACGATTCTGGAGGCGATTGTGCTCCCCGCTTCCAGACCGTGCCATCCCTCGTACAGGGAGTCGAGGGCGAGGACGCGCACAGGCTCAACAGGGCCGTGGGAAGCGAAGTCGCCGCTCAGGGAGGAGGCGAGGGAGCGAGCGAGCGCTTGTGCGAGAGTGCTTTTTCCCGCTCCGGACAGGCCATCTATAAGGATGATCGGTGTGGCCGGACGCGGCCTCTCATCGCCACCTTCCTGGGTTCTGTCGGGATCCTGCTCCTCCCCCAGGCTGTGGCTTGCCCGTCGATTGTGGCCCGTCTGCACGTCATTGCCCTGCAGGAGATTGTGGCCCGTCTGCAAACTATTGTCCTGTACAAGGCTGTTGCCCGTCTGCCGGGCCTCTGCCTCCCCTGTGATTGCCCTCTTCCACGGACTGTTGGCTGTTGTTCTTTCTTGCGTCGCACTGTCAAACGGGTGCGACGACTTCCCCTGGGCAGGAGCGTCTTTGACGGTGGAAGTATCTCCTGTTCGAAGAGGCTCTTGCAGAGCACGGATCGCATTTATGCAGGAATCGAGGAGAGCCTCAGGTAAGGCATCGCTCCCGTCCCAATGGACCTCGATTCGCTTCTCCTGCCAGTACGAGCGAGCCTCGATATGAGTCTTGGTTGGAGTTTTCGCTGGATGGATCTGTGGAAGATCATGGCCCTTGGGAGGCTTTCGGCAAGATTCTTCTCCGCACAGCTCGACGCGTTCTCGCACCTCGTGGGCCTGAAGAGATTCACCTTCCCCATAAGAGTGCGCACACGCCCTCGACTCATCTCGCTTGTGTGCGCCACTGGCGCCCGAGGCTATCGGCACGCGAGGATCCGCCGCACCCGCGCCACCAGCGCCCAAGGCACCCACCTCCCAAGCATCCGCCAGCTCCTCTTCTCCAGCATCCAGGGCACCTATCGCGCCAGTGCCTGTCGGCTCCTCTTCTCCAGAGTCGCTTACTCCCTTTCCCTCAGCGTTGAGCACTCCCACCCTCGTCACCGCCCGATGAGTTCAAAAGACCCGCTGAGGACTGACGCCGTCAAAGCTGCAGTGGGAATGATGAGGGCGACGAGCATCATCACGGCGTCCGCCATTCCGACATGAGAAGGGCGCGCCCATGTCCTCGTCCTCGCCGTCCCAAAACCTCGGGCTTCCATTGTCAGCGAGAGCTTCGCTGATCGACGCAGTGCGAACACCAAGAGGGAGAAGGAACCTCTCAGAGCGGAGACCACTACCCTCGCATCGCCGATTCCTCGGATGCGCCGCGCCTGCTCCAAAGCCTTCCAATCGGCCGCCATCAATCCCGTCATGCGCGCAGCTGCGAGAGTGGCGAGCACGGGACGTGCAGGCATGTGGAGGACCTGGGAAAGACCATCTGCCATATCGGTTGGATCGATCTTCGACAAAAGGATGATCGCGGGCGCTCCCACAGCGAGGACGCGCACAAGGATCCCCAGCGCCAAGCGAATCGAGCGTTCAGAAATGATCGCTGGGCCGAGGGACCAGAAGATCTCTCCCCCTGGGTTTGCGTACAGGAGCATCGAGAGCGCAGCGATTGGGGCGGCGATCAGGAGGGGGATCATCCTCAGGGCAAGGGTCGTGGGCCTGGTCTGAGCGAGGGGGAGCAGCAGGATTTCGAGGCCGAGGGCGATGCCCGCAGAAATTGGATCGATGGTGATGAGGAGCGGGGTCGTCATGACGATCAGGGCGAGGACCTGCGTCACGGGGTTGACCCTGTTGAGAAGCCTGCGTCTGCGCGAGGGGGCATCGAGCCGTGTCGATGGGGCTTTGTGCTCGGCTGCGCTGCGCACCTGGGCAAAGGAGGCGGCCTCATTGTCGTTTGAAGGCCCGTTTTCGGTCCGGGCTGCGTTCTCACTCAAAGCCAGGGGGTCATTCCGTGTTCCGCCCCCACTCAAAGTCGGGCTGTCATTCCGAGTTCCACTCTGTCTCGGGGAAGCCGTCTCACGCAGGCCTTCGTTCTCACTCCAGGTTCGATTCTCACCCGTCGGATTCGTCCTGTTCACACCCCCGTTCTCGCTCCCGCCTCTGGAGTTGTTCTTCGCTCCCTCGGTGCCCCCGAGGTTCTCAGTGCTCCTGCTGTTCCCAGCATTCCCGGCACTCCGGGAAGTACCGACGCTCCCAGAGTTCCCGGTACTCCGGGCACTCCGAGCAGTCCCGGTGTTCCCAGCACGACCGGGTGCGCCAATGTCGGAAAGATCGATCACCGTATCCCCCATGGCGGCGACATAGGCAGGATCATGGGTGATCGACACGAGGGTCGTCCCCCGGTCACGTGCATCTCGTAGGAGTCGGACGAGCTCGATCCACGTCCCCCGGTCCTGACCGAAGGTCGGCTCATCGAGGATGAGGAGCTCGGGGGCACTGATGAGCGCGCTCGCAACCGAGAGTCGACGCTTCTCCCCGCCGGAAAGTGTCATGGGATTCGCCTCGGCGAGGGCGCTGAGTCCCAGGGCCTTCAGATGCTCCTCAACGAGGGGCGCGAGCTCGTCTTCGGACATTCCGGCTTGCCGCGGCCCGATTTCGAGTTCCTCGCGGACGCTTCGCGCGAGGAACTGGTACTCGGGCTCTTGGAAGACCATGGAGATCCGGCCCAAAAGGTCGGCGGAGCGCCACTGGTGGGGGTCCGCCGAAGCGGAGCGCACGGGGTTTCGGGGCGCTGCGGAAACGTTTCCATCAAGGGCAGGTAAAAGCCCCGCGAGAGTGAGGCCCAGAGTTGATTTCCCTGTACCATTCGGCCCGATAATGCAGGTCGATTGCCCTCTGGCGATATCGAGGTCGATTCCGGTGCGAATGGGATGCTCGGGGTCGTATCCGATCGTCAGGCCACGCACGGAAAGGATCGGATCGGAGGGACTCGTCTCATGACGCCGTTTCTCCGGCGCCCCGACTGCGGCAGCGACGTCGTCTCCGGGAAGCCAGATCCCCTGTTCTTTCAGGAGGCTCCCCTGCTCGGCGAGGATACGGTCAACAGGCCCATAAGCGGCGATCTTCCCGCCGAGGATGACGATGATCCTGTCGACGAGGCCGACCCACACGTCGACGCGATGCTCAACGACGACGAGGGTGGCTCCACTTGCGGCTAGGACCCCTTCGACTGCGTCACGAACCTCGGCCACTCCAACAGGGTCAAGATTTGCGGTGGGTTCATCGAGGATGAGGAGCCCCGGACGCATGGCGAGGATCGCGGCGAGGGCGAGCCTTTGCTTCTGCCCTCCAGACAAAGCCGAGGTGGGATGGTCGAAGGGGAGGCCGAGGCCAACCTCTTCGAGGGCTTGTCCCACTCTCGGCCAGATCTGCTCGCGCGGAACGCTGAGGTTCTCCATCGGGAAGGCGACGTCGTCGCCGACGCGGGCGAGCACGACTTGCGCCTCCGGGTCCTGCATGACCAATCCGATGCGGCCCCGCTGCTGTTCCGGAGGCATGCCGTCGACGCTCAGGCTTCCCCGCGCTTCGCCCTCGTCCTCGCCTCCGAGGATTCCGGCAAGTCCCGCGAGGAGCGTGGACTTACCAGAGCCTGAGGGGCCGAGGATGAGGACGCGCTCACCTGGGGCGATGTCCAAGTCGATGCTGTTGAGGGCCCAGGCGTGGCGGCCGCCGTGGCGCCATCCCCAGGCTCGGGCCTCGACGCGAGCACCCGCTTCTTCGGTTTTCACGAGGAGGCCCGTGGGGCGGGGCTCAGACACGGGCGCGGGCTTCGCGTCCTGCGGCGAAGCGGTCGAGGGCGCCGGTCGCGGCGAGGGCTTTGACGAGAAGCCAGGCGACGAGCCCACCAAGGACGAGGCCAGACAGGATGCAGCAGATCAGGTAGGTGATGAGGAATGCCGGTCCCATCGCGAGATTCCCGGCGGTGAACAGTTCGAGGACCCACGCGGCGACTCCCGCGCCCAGGCCGGACAGGGCCGCGATACTCGCGTTGTAACGGCGGTACATGAAGATCAAGAAGATGAGTTCGGCGCCGAGTCCTTGGGCGATTCCCGAGTAGAGGGTGCCGATGCCCCACTGGGAGCCGAGGGCTGCTGAGACGGAAGCGGCGATGACTTCGACGAGGATGGCGGCTCCGGGTTTGCGGATGATGAGGCCACCAAGGGTCCCGCCGAGGAGCCAGATCCCCAGGACGAGGCCGCCGATTCCGGGGGTGAGGGCGTCGAGCACGGAGTAGCCCAGACCACCGATCTGATTCCAGACGAGGAAGATCAGGCCGCAGGCGACGCCGAGGACGGCGGCAGTGACCATGTCGACGACGCGCCAGTTGAGACGCGGAGCGGAAGTGGAAGTGGTGGTGCCCATGCTGGGGGTTCTCCTCTCGTTCACAGCACGGTGCGCACGAGCAGGCAGCCTCCCTACGCCGGTATGAGCCGGTTCAGGTTCGACGGTCGAGGGCGAGGGCCCTCCTCTCAACCCGGTTCTTCCAGGTTCCCGTGGCACTGGTTCAAGCCTACTCTCCTGCAGCCTCGAAGCGCGAAGTCAGGGCATTGTCCAGCCCAGTACGAGGCCTCGGCTCCAAGCGCACTGAGCCCTAAATTCGATGCCGGGACACCATGCGAGGACCACCCATCCTTCAAAAGGAGGGCCCCCAAGAAAAGGAGGGAGCCCCAAAAAAGGAGCGGGCCTCAAGAAAAGGAGCGGGCCTCAAGAAAAGGAGGGTTTCACGACTTGTGGAGGGGATATAAACCCTCCACTTGCTGCCAACCCCTCCGCTCGCGCATCACGGCGCGATCGCGCATCACAGTGCGATCGCGCATGCCCCTGCCATGAGCGCGCCACGCGAAGCAACACTTCCACGCAAGAAAGGGTTCAGAGACACCCTGGTGAGGGGTGGTCGGGGATCGGAAGACACCTCCCCACAAGAAGGGCTCGGAACTGCACAGTACGTGTCAATAAGGTCCAGACTGACCCGTCGGCCGCAAGAGAGCCTCAGAAGTCTTCGAGCTGCCCCATCTCCGCCCGCTTGAGCATGCGGTGACGATGCACGAGCGCCGCCACAGTCACCGCGCCGATCCACACCAAAGAGGGAACCAATCCGGCCCGGGTATCGGGGAAAAGCCCAAGGACGACAACCATGATCGCCATGAAGCCAAGGACCAACCACGCGGAAGCCGCACCGCCGGGAGCCTTGAAGGTCGAGGCCTCATGCAGGTGAGGGCGCTTCTTCAGGTAGATCAGGTAGGAGACGACAATGACGACCCACACGCCCATGAACAGCGTCGCGGACATTGAGGTGACCAGTGTGAAGGCTGCGGAGATCGAATCGCCCGAAGCCATGAGAATGATCGCGCTGAGCAGGAACACGCAAGAAAGGAACAGGGCGTTTCTGGGAACGTGACGCTTCGACAGCTGGGAGAACACTTTGGGCGCATCCCCTCGGTTCGCCAGGCCGAAAAGCATGCGCGACGTCGAGTAAATCCCCGAGTTCGCCGAGGAGGCTGCCGAAGTCAAGACCACGAGGTTGACGATCGTTGCGGCTGCACCTAGGCCCGTCATTGAGAACATCGTGACGAAAGGCGAGCGCTCAGGATCCACCTGATCCCAGGGAGTGACCATCATGATCGCGGCAAGCGCGGCGACGTAGAACAACATGATGCGGATCGGGATCGAATTGATCGCCTTCGGCAGAGTCTTCACAGGGTCCGCAGTCTCGGCGACGGTGGTGCCAACCAGTTCAATGCCCACGAAAGCGAAAAGAGCGATCTGAAAACCGCCGAGGAAACCCATCACGCCTTTCGGGAAGAAACCTCCGTGCGACCAAAGATTCGAGGCCGCGGCAGCGGTTCCGGCCTCGTCGATGGTGCCCATGAGGACCATTCCGATTCCCACGAAGACGAGGGCGAGGATCGCGATGATCTTCACGAGGGCGAACCAGAACTCTGTTTCACCGAAGGCCTTGACCGTCATCGCATTGAGTGTGAAGAGCAGGGCCGTCATGATCACAATCGGGATCCACGCAGGCGTAGTGGGCCACCAAAACCGAATGTAACCGGTGATCGCGACCATGTCCGCGACACCGGTGACGACCCAGCACATCCAGTAGGTCCACCCCGTGACAAAACCGGCCCAGGGGCCAATGAGGTCACGCGCAATGTCCGCGAAAGTCGTGTAGCGCGAATCGGAGAGTAAGAGTTCTCCCATGGCGCGCATGAAGAGGAAGAGGACGGCTCCGATGATGATGTAGACGAAGAGGACCGAGGGTCCCGCCGTTGCGATCGTTTTACCCGAGCCCATGAACAAGCCCGTGCCGATTGCTCCGCCGATTGCAATGAGCTGGACGTGACGGTTCTGCAAAGTGCGCTGCAGATCCTGTGTCCCTGACACGGCTGCGGTGTCCTTCGCGGTCATCGGACTCCTTCAAGATCGGATGGGCTCAATGCGCCCATGCCTGTGGGGATTCCCGATAACGCTACTCCACGGCGAGCTTTGGACGCTCTTCGACCTTGAAAGTGGGCTCCGACCGCCTAGGTTCAGGCTTCCAGGTGCGCCTTCACGGCCGCGAGCGCGACCTCCCACATGGCGAGCTCGTCCTCGCAAATCGAACGGGCTGAGGCATCGTCTTCGGCGATGGCGGAGAAGCCGGACTCTTCCACGTGGACTGCAATGCCTGAGCCTTCTTCGGATAGGGAGATCTCGATGCTCGTCGAGGCGTCTTCGGGAAGTTCGTCGGAGGCGAGCGGATACCAGCGGAAGGAGACGATGTCCATCGGATCCTCGTCGCCTTTTTCGACGAGCCATTCACCCGCTTCCGGGTCGTTCACGCGGTAATAGCCGTGCTCATCGCGGGTGACCTCGTGGTCGCCGACGGGTCCGTCGTTCACCCACCAGCCCGGTTCTGCGACGATGCCCCACACGTCCTCGACGGACGCTTTGATCGTCATATCGACTTCGATGCGATCGAAGTCCTCTTCCGGCTGGGCGGTGTCATCGTCGAAGAAGCTCATGCCTCAAAGGTAATCGTCAAGGGCCATGTCGGCACCCTAAACGGCGTGGGGAAGCCGCGTTTTTCCCCAGCGGAACACCGAGTTCGGGCCTTGGTCCCGATGTCGAGGTCGAGGGGCCTTTTAAGGTGACGGAGAACCACGGACATGATCCGCATCACGTCCTTCGACTCCTACGATAAGGAGCACCTATGCGAATCGCTGTTCCACGCGAGAGGGAGGGCCAGCCGCTCGTTGCCGCTGCCCCGCAGACCGTCGAGCTTCTCATTCGCCTCGGATACGAGGTCCTCGTTGAGCGCGGCGCAGGCCTTCGCGCGTCCTTCCCAGATTCCCTGTACGAGGACGCGGGCGCGAGCCTCGTTGATGCGCACAGCGTGTGGGCATCTGATGTCGTCATCGCGGTCGACACTCCGAATGAGGAGCAGCTCGCGGCGATGAGGCCCGGCGCAACCCTGATCGCCCGTCTCGCCCCACAGCAGACCCCGGGGCTTGCCGAGAGTTTGGCGCCCCTGGGGATCACGGCGCTCGCAATGGATGCGGTCCCGAGGATTTCTCGCGCACAGGCGATGGATGTTCTTTCCTCTCAAGCGAATATCGCGGGATATCGGGCCGTCGTGGAGGCTGCGAATCGTTTCGGGCGGGTCTTCACCGGTCAGGTCACCGCTGCGGGCAAGATGCCTCCCGCCCGTGTCTACGTCATTGGTGCGGGCGTTGCAGGGCTCGCGGCGATTGGAACTGCGAATTCAATGGGGGCTCTCGTCTCGGCGACGGATGTGCGTCCCGAGGTCGCCGAACAGGTCGAGTCGATGGGCGCGAGTTTCGTTCCCCTGCCGACTTCTCAGGGAAAGTCTGAGGACGGGTACGCGAAGGCTCTGTCCGCCGAGGAAGCGGCGGCGGCGAATGCTCTGTATGCCGAGCAGGCCGCGAAGTCCGATATTGTCATCACGACCGCGAATATTCCCGGCAGGACAGCGCCGATCCTGCTCGACGAGGACGCTATCGCAGGCATGGCACCGGGTTCGATCATTGTTGACATGGCTGCCGTGAACGGTGGGAACTGTGCGCTCACCGTCCCCGGGGAAGTCGTGACGACTGCCAATAGTGTGACGATCATCGGCTACGTTGACCTCGCTGGACACCTGCCCACTCAGGCTTCCGGCTTGTATGGGCGCAATATTGCGAATCTTCTCGAACTCATGACGCCCGGCAGGGACGGCGAACTCGTCGTTGACCTTGATGATGAGATCGTCAGGGGCATCGCCGTCAGTGTCGAAGGCTCGATCATGTGGCCGCCACCGCCGATCCGCGTGTCCGCCGCCCCTGCGAAAGTCGCGAGCGGGCCCAGCGAGCAGGAGCTCGCTGAAGAGGCGGCGCGCAGGGCCGCGAAGGAGAAGAGGGCGAAACGCACTGGACTGATCGGCCTCATTCTCGCGATCGCAGTGTTCATCGCTCTCATCCTCGTGACTCCTGCGGCGGCGACCGGGCACTACATCGTTCTCATCCTCGCGGTGATTCTCGGCTTCTACGTCATCTCGAATGTCACTCCGGCGCTACACACTCCGCTCATGTCGGTGACGAATGCGATCTCAGGGATCATCCTCATTGGCGCGATCTCGCAGATCGGCGACCCGCATCCGCTCATCGCGGGTACGAGCTTCGTCGCGATCGTCCTCGCGTCCGTCAACATCTTCGGCGGCTTCGCGGTGACGCACCGCATGCTCGCGATGTTCAGGAAGTGAAGCGCCATGCACAACCTTGAAAACCTCCCTCTGGATTTGTCCGCTCTCAACCAGCCGGTGACGCTCGCCTACATTGCTGCGTCGATCCTTTTCATCCTCGCCTGCTCGGGCCTGTCCCGACATGAAAGCGCGGTGAAGGGCAATATCGCGGGCATGGTCGGTATGGCTTTCGCCTGTGCCGCCGCGATCGTGCTTGTCCTCGCAGGTGAACCGGCTCACGGCGTCCTCGTTACCGCTGTGCTCATCGCCTTGGCGATCGGTCTTGGTGGTGCGATCGGAATCTATAGGGCGCTCCATGTTGAGATGACGGGGATGCCGCAGCTCATCGCCATTTTCAACGGTCTCGTCGGACTTGCGGCTGTCCTTGTCGGCTACAACTCCTATCTGCATCCCGATGTTTCCTCCGCTTCCCTCGGGTCCTTCCACTACGGCGAGGTGTTCCTCTCCGTGTTCGTTGGAGCGGTGACTTTCACGGGGTCGATTGTTGCGGGGTTGAAGCTTCAGGGGCGTATTCCCGGTCGTCCGATTCTCCTGCCCGCCCGCAACTGGTTGAATCTCGTAGCCCTCATCGTATGTCTCGTGCTCGCTGTCCTTTTCGTGGAGCATGGTGATTTCTCGCTCGCGGCTTGGGCGTGCCTCGTCCTCATGACGGTCATCGCCCTGACTCTCGGGATTCACCTTGTTATCGCGATCGGCGGCGGCGATATGCCCGTTGTCGTGTCCATCATGAACTCGTATTCGGGGTGGGCCTCGGCCTTCACCGGTTTCCTCGTTGACAATGATCTGCTCATCATCACGGGCGCGATTGTCGGTTCTTCGGGCGCTTACCTGTCCTATCTCATGTGCGAAGCGATGAACCGTTCCTTCCTCAATGTCCTTCTCGGAGGTTTTGGCACGGATGCGTCGACGGCGCATGTGCATGGTGGGGAAGAAGAGGGCGAGATCCGCGAGGTCGATACGTCCACGGTCGCTGATCTGCTCCTTGGGTCCAAGCGCGTGGTCATCACGCCCGGCTACGGCATGGCCGTCGCACAGGCGCAGTACCCGGTTGCCGCTCTCGTCGAAGATCTTGAGGCGCGCGGTATCACGGTCACCTTCGGGATCCACCCGGTCGCCGGGCGCCTGCCCGGTCATATGAATGTCCTTCTCGCCGAGGCGAAGGTCCCTTATGACATCGTCCTCGAGATGGATGAGGTGAATGATGACTTCGGCGAGGTCGATGTCGTTCTCGTCATTGGGGCGAATGACACGGTGAATCCGGCGGCTGGGGAGCCCGGCTCCCCGATCGCGGGCATGCCCGTGCTGAAGGTCTGGGATGCGAAGCGCGTCATCGTGTTCAAGCGCTCCATGGCCACCGGGTACGCGGGTGTCCAAAATCCCCTTTTCTTCAGGGAGAACACGTCGATGCTTTTCGGCGATGCGAAGGACAGTGTCGAGGCGATCGACAGGGCCGTCGAGACGGTCGCGCCCCTGCGGGGCTGAGAGGTCCCTCTCCTCTCTCTTCGTCTTTTCAGTGGGCGCGACGCGCCCACTGCGAGGCTGAGGGGTTCCTGCGGGGTCGGGTGGGCCTTGGGGTCTCGTAGTTTGTCGAGTCCCCAGGGCTTACTCGAGGGCTTCAGGTCTCGCGGATGAGCCCTGGGCCGAGGCACGGGCTCTGGGCCCCGAGGGCTCAAGCGCGGGCTTCAAAATTAGCTCAGACGAGTGAACTCCTGATCTGCGAAGGTAGTGCCAGCTCACGCGAACACGACGAGGGCATTACCTCCCTGTTGGTGTAGGGGCTTCAGGACAGGCGCGTGATGCGGTAGCGCCAGCTGAGTGGCCCTTCTTCTAAGGTCTCCACTCGGTAGTGGGACTCGGAGTTCTGGAGGTGCTCGAAGAGCGCTTGGGGGGCATGAGGGGCGAGAATACGAATGTTCTCTCCAATGGGCAGGATGTCCATCGCATGGAAAACCAGGGCGTGGCGCACGACTTTCGGGAGGGCGTGGATGTCGAGTTCCTCAACGCCGCTTGCTTCTGCAACGCCGCTTCCCTCTGGGAGTCCCTGGGCGGCAGGCCTTTTCTGAGCAGCGCTCTGAGTGCGCCTTCCACCGTGGCCATGCCCACCGCAGCCGCAGCCGCCGCGACTACCCCCATGCCCGCCGCAACCGCAGCCGCCGCTCGTCTTGAGATTTTCAACCTTGGTTCTCGCATCAACGAGTGTGAAGATCTGGTGAGTCGTCGTGGGCGCTGCCTCGGGCATGGTATCGGCCATCTTGGGCATGGTGTCGGCCATGAAATCTCCTGAAGAACTGTGGATGGGGATACCCCGGTGGGGGTGCTCGTCCAGTGTATTGCGATGAATCGGAGACATGAGACCCGGGAGGCTTTCGCAGATCGGCGGGGCTTCACCTCATACCTCGCGCGCCCTGCACGAGCGATCGGCTCCGTCTGAGCCTTCGGCAAGCTATGTGGCCCTTTCGGCGCCCTGTCTAAGCCTTCGGGACCCCGTCTGAGCCCCTCGCCACCCACAAGTCTGCGCCTCTTGCCCTTTGGCTATGAGCCTTCGTCGGCCTTCAGTCTTCGACGAGGGCGAACTCGGCCTCGACCTCGACGGACACATTCAACGGCAGAGCGGCAACGCCGACCGCGCTGCGCGCGTGGGCAGAGCCGAATATCTCGCCGAAGAGTTCAGAGGCGCCGTTGATGACACTTGCTTGAGCGTAGAAGTCGGGGCGCGACGCCACGAAGCCGACGACCTTCACGACACCTGCGAGGCGGTCGACGCCTCCGGCGAGCGCAGCAGCGGCGGCCAGGGCGTTCAAAGCGCAGACGCGCGCAGCATCTTTCGCATCTTCGGGGTCGGCCCCATCCTCGCCGACAGCACCGATGCAGACTGGCTCGCCCTCGACGACTGGGATCTGGCCGGAGGTTCGGATGACACCCCGGTCGAGCACTGCGGGCACATAGGCGGCGACCGGGGTAGCGACTGGGGGCAGTTCGAGGCCGAGCTCGGCGAGCTTTTCGGAGGGGAGAGTCATGATGCGCCTTTCATTTCACGCTCGAAGGGGGTGATGATCTCCAAGCCTTGTGCTGTTGCGCAAGGCTTGACATCGCGCTTTGCAAGACTACATCTGCGACTCATGCCCCATCTGCCTGCCGCCCAAGGTCTCCGACTCCCTCCGACTACGCTACCCACCCCACCCACGTCGTCGCCTCGCCGCACTAAGACGCATCAACATGAAGAATCGCAGCTGAGAATCTGCTTGCGATTGCTCAAGCGGCAAAGTACCTAGACAGGGTCCTCGTCCACCGATTCCTCGGAAGCGAGGGGTCGAGGACGGCCATCGCAGTCGCGTATTTCGAGATGCGCGCTGGGCGGTGCCCCCTCTCCCAGAGGAGATGGTCGAGCGCGGAGGGCGTGGAGCCCGACTTCGTCTCAATGATGACGAAGTCGGACGCTTCAAGACTCGCGCCCTCCCCATCCCCGGTCCCGACATGACGCAGGTTCGTCCATTTCAAGTCGGAATCGATGGTCGCCCGCCCATCCCCGTGGGGCATGAGGAGAGTCGCACGCGTATAGGAGCCACGTAAGACCGGACGAAGCGAGCCTGGGGTCGGTGTCTCACAAGCAGCGATTGTGAGAGTCTTTCGGATCCAGGCCTCGCCTTCGGCGGTGATCCTTCCTGCGCGCGCGTCCTCGACACTGCAGGGGATGCGGGTCTTGACGGTCGTGTTGCGCGCTCCTCGGATCTTCACTTCGAGGAAGGCGATGCCTGAGTCGAGGTAGGCGCGGGTGCGGATCTTGTAGCGGCGCCTGCGGGGCCGGGCCGTATCGAGGAAGGAGCGCAGTCCCGGAGTGTCGAAGTAGGTCGATGCGTAGGCCTGGGAGCGGACCCCTGCGATGCTGAGGACCTTCGTGTCCGTGTCGAGGCCGGACATGATGTCGGGGATGTGCGAGCGGGTGACGATGTATTTGCGGTCGACTCGCGTCAGCATCTCCGCCTGCTCGTTGAGTTCAGCGAGTCCGATCGTGTCGAGGTCGGCGGGGATGAGCGCATCGGCACTGCGCTGAATGATGCGCGGGTGTTGGAGGAGGTGGGGGGTCATCGGAGGTCCTTCCCTGTGCACTGTCATCGTCAACGCATGTTCTGCTTCAGGGTTTCGGCGCGGCAGAAACGAGGGTGTGGGCGCTTGCCTGCTGGGCGGAGCTGTGTTCCACGCGAGGTTCTGCCTGTTCGTCGAGCTGGCGCTGCCTGGCCTTGGAGCGCTCGGCGCGCGTGTAGTCGCGGAATCGGACATCGACGAGGGTGAGGTCGTTGACGAAGTCGACGCGGATGACTCGGGTGCCGATGACTGTGGCGCCGAGGCGCTCGCCGAGGGCGGCCCGAAGTGCAGCATCCTCCGTGATGGCGCGGTCGAGTTGCACAGTCTGGTTTGAGTAGCGCCCGAAGAGGAGACGAGAATCCCCGAATGCGAGAGCTACGAGGATGAGGGCGACAAGTCCGACGACGAGGGGCGTCGGCGTACTCGTCATTCCCATGAGCAAGCCGATGGACAGGGAGGCGAAGTAGTAGGCGATCTCGTGCTGGGTGATTTCGTCGGAGCGCAGGCGGATGATCGAGAGGACGCCGAAGAGGCCGAGGCCGAGGCCTGCGGACACTGCGGAGTTCGCGAGGACCGTTGCGACGGCGAGGACGCCGACGTTGACGCCGAGGAACGCGGCGACGAGGTCTGCCCTCCGGTGTCTGGGGAAGTAGAGGCAGAAGACGAGGACGAGCATAGCGACGAGGTCGATGCCGATCGTGATGAGCGCGGTCATGATGTTCTCCTTTTCTTGATCTCTTGGTGTTATTGCACTCCCTCTCCTTAAATCTGTGCTGTGGAGGAGATGAGAGGCTTCTAAGGCTTGAGGTGTTCTCAGATTCAAGGCGTTGCAGGGTGAGACCGGCTCCCGATTCGCCTTACCGGACAAGCAGATGCGGGGACAATGGGGACATGAGGCACATCATTTGGGACATGGGCGGCACTCTCGTCAACACTTATCCAGAGGTCGACCGTTGCCTGTGCGAAGCGACCTTCGGCAACTGCGATCCTGAGAATCTGCGTGTGGTCACCTTGGCGACGCGGCGATCCATCGCCCACGCCATGGACACTCTCGTGGGCCAGTACGGCGCCAATCGGGGTGCACTGGAAAGCGCTTACGAGGCCCTCAAGGAGCGCTGGCGTCACCAACCCGCCCCCGTTATGGAAGGGGCGCTTGAGGTGATGGAGCGGGTCAGTCGGGTCGGTGGTTTGAACCTCGTGGCCACCCACCGTGACCGCACCAGCGCTCAGCATTTGCTGAGCGCCCTGAACCTGCACGTGGATGACATGGTCTGCGCCCCTGATGGGATTGAGCGCAAGCCGAGTCCGGCGATGAACCTGCTCCTGGCGAAGAAGCACGGACTCGACCCCAAGGAGGTCTTGTGCGTCGGAGATCGTCCGATCGACATCGCCGCCGCGCGCGATGCCCATATGCCCGCGGCTTTGCTCGTGCGCCCTGGGACTTCCGTCACGCTGCCCGATGATGCGCCGGGTGCTCTCGTCGTGGCGAGCCTGACGGATTTACTGTCCCTTTTCACCCCCGCTTCGGACTGAGGCTTCTCAGCCGCGAGGCCCTGGCATGCGGCCCCCGCCCATCTGCCCGGCTGCAGGCTCACCGGCCGTCACCGAGGTCGAGACCCCGTCAACACTGAGCGTGTATTGCGCGCCCGCCGTCATCTCGGCGCTTGAGAAGATCACGGAAGCGAAAGCCTTCGGGGAGGTGTAGCTCGCCAGGACGACGCCCTGGGCATCGCTGATCGTGATTGTGGATCCTGCGGAGCCTGAGACTGTGGAGGAGACCCACCCTTGACCTTGCGTTGAGGAAGGTGCCTGGGCCATATCCGAAGAGCCGATGGCGAGCAGGGTTCCCCCGCTGAGAGTCATCGTCCCGTTGTAGTCGAGCGCCCCATTCGCCCCGTTTTCGGGACCGTAGATCGTGGTGGCGCCTCCGCTGATGGTGATAGAGCCATTGGAGTCGATGCCATCTCCCCCGGCGTTGACGGTGAGGGTCCCTCCGGTGATGTTGAGTTGTTCACCGGTGTCTTCAAATTCGCCTCCCCCTCCAGCGCCGGGAGCGCCCTGACCTGTGGCGTCCGCTCCCATCTCCCCAGGATTGGGAAGGCCCGATGCCCCGAAGTCCCCGTTAGGGGCGCCCTCAGGTGGGATGGCACCCTCCGGAGGGGTTGTGCCCTCAGGAGCTGCACCCTGGCCGGGTTTCCCGGCGCGTGGATCCTTCGTCGGTGTTTGAGAGTTCTCAGTCGAAGATGAGCTGTCCTGCACAGCGGCCACTCCTTCTTCAACGCTTGTCGACCCCGAGGCGTTCACCCCGTCATCGGTGGCGACCAGATCAACGGTGCCCCCAGAAATCGTGATCAGACCGGCTTCGAGACCTTCATTCGATTGGGAAACGGCAAGATCAGCACCGTCGAGGAGCGCGGCCACTTCCGCGTGGGCACCATCATCGCCGCTGGCCACTGTGATCGTCCCAGAGCTCAGGCGCAGCGCCCCATTCGAGTGGAGTCCGTCATCTGCGGAGTCGATGTTGAGGCTCGCGTCCTCGCTAATGAGGTAGACCCCGGCTTTCACGCCCTTCGTCGAAGTGGTGGCGTTTGCGCCCGAGAAGGCTCCGCCTCCGGCTTTCACATCGATGCTGCCGCCCGTCAAGATGACGTCGGTGTGGGCGTCGATGCCATCGCCACCGGAAGTGATGGAGACTTCTCCACCCTGGATCGTGATGTAACCGGCGTTCGTGTCTGCGTCCTGATCGGCTTTGAGCCCATCACCACCGGCTTCGACGCTGATCGTGCCACCCGCAATGGTGAGGGAGTCCTTTCCGCGCAGGCCATCGTCCGCAGCTGTGATCATGAGCGTTCCCGAAAGGATGTACAAATCGTCTGTGGAGGTGATCGCATCGTTCCCCCTCCCGGTGACCTTCAATGTCCCCTCCCCTGTGATCGTGAGGTCGCAGTCCGCGTAGATCGCCGCATTCGCCTCCGCCGAATCCTCATAGGAGGAGGCGTCTGACACGGTGGAGTTTCCTTCCAAGGAAATCACCACGTTGTCCGCGCTGTGCGCCCAAATGGCTGCGCCGGACTCATTCTCAATCGAAGCATTGTCGACAATGAGGATGACATCGGCATCTTTCGGGGCGTCAATGATGACCTGTCCTTTAAGTTGGCCGCTGAGCCGATAGACCCCCGCCTGGGTGATCGTCACCGTCGAGTCCTTGACGTTCACCCCCTCCGCGTCGCTGGTGGCAGTCGATGTGTGCAAGGTGATCGTCTGAGCCTGGGCCTCGTCCCACTCGTCATCGCCGACATGAGATGCGGCGGCGTTTTCGGCGAGGGCCTGAGCCGCGCTAGGTGGTGCTGCGGTGTGAGATGCGGGTGTGCCTTCGCTCGCGGATTGACTGGAGCCAAGAGTGTTGTCGAGGCTGTCCAGCGCATTCGTGGCTGAACATCCGGCGAGCGCGATGGAGGCGAGGAAGGCGATGGACCCGAGCTTCAGTGGCTTTGTGCTCGCTCGTTTTCTCAATGGATGTCTCATATTCACACGTCCTTCACTTGAGTCGGAAACGGTGCGCAGCCTTCGCCTCCATGGGTGTTGGGGGTTCATCGAGGACCGTTCATCATGTGCCCGTCTGTTTCGCAGGCTCTGGTCGCCTGCGCTTCGGGGTGGAGAATCCGCTCAAACTGTGGTTCGCGCGAACGTCGATATGGCATCTATTGGGCCACGTTCTCCTGCGCTCGTCCTGAACTCTTCCTGGGCGTGCTCTGCGGGTATCGCAAAAGTCTGATGGGACCTGACTGGGAGTTTCCTTTACGACAGTGCAGTGGTGTGTTTTATCGCCCGAGGTTCTTCACCGTTTCACACTGTGGTCACCGCAATGCCCGAGTTTTCAAGGGAAAAGAGCAAATCTATGCAAATGGGACCGAGTTTCCTCCCCTGGGCATAGCGTCAAGAGCATGGTCGAAGTGAGAATCCACGGTCGAGGAGGACAGGGCGTCGTCACCGCGTCCGACCTGCTCGCAATGGCAGCATTCACCGATGGGCACCACGCGCAAGCGTTCCCCTCCTTCGGTTCTGAGCGCACCGGCGCGCCAGTGGTCGCCTTCTGCAGGATCGCCGAGACGGAGATCCGCACGCGCGAACCCGTCCTCGAACCCGATGTCGTCGTCGTCCAGGACCCGACTCTCCTGAGCGTGATGGACGTGTTCGCCGGTCTCAAACCCGAAGGCTACGCGCTGCTCAACTCCACGAAGAGCTTCGAGGAGCTGGGCCTGTCCGAACTGGTGAATCGACTGCCGAAGGGGCATGCGATCACCCTTCCCGCATTCGACCTCGCCCGCGAGCATGTGGGCCGCCCCGTTCCCAACGCCGTCATGCTCGGCGGGATCGCTGCCCTCACAGGACTCATCCGCCTGCAGTCGGTGACCGACGCGATCCGCCACCGCTTCCCCGGAAAGGTCGGTGACGCGAACGTGTCCGCCGCGACCGCCGCATACGACCTCGTCGCCGCCGAACGCGGCCGCGCGGACTCGAAGGAGAACGCCGATGCGTGAACAGATCGAAGGATCCCAGGCGATAGCGAAGACCATTGCCGCATGTCGACCCGAGGTCGTGGCCGCCTACCCGATCAGCCCTCAGACGCACATTGTTGAAGCACTGTCTGCCCTCGTGAAAAAGGGTGAGATCGAGGGCTGCGAATACCTCAACGTCGAGTCCGAGTTCGGCGCGATGTCGGCGTGCATCGGCGCTTCAGCGGTCGGAGCGCGCACTTACACGGCAACGGCCTCACAGGGCCTCCTCTTCATGGTCGAGGCCGTGTACAACGCTTCGGGCCTTGGCCTCCCGATCGTCATGACGGTCGCGAACCGGGCGATCGGTGCTCCCATCAACATCTGGAACGACCATACGGATGCGATGAGCCAGCGAGACTCCGGGTGGCTCCAGCTCTACGCGGAAACGAACCAGGAGGCCGCCGACCTGCATGTCCAAGCCTTCCGCATCGCCGAGGAGCTTTCCTTGCCCGTGATGGTCTGCATGGATGGGTTCATCCTCACTCACGCGATGGAGATCGTGGACGTGCCCGAGGCCGAGGACGTCGCCCGCTTCCTCCCGCCCTATGAGCCCCGCCAGGTCCTCGACCCGGCGAATCCCGTGTCGATCGGTGCAATGGTCGGCCCGGAGGCCTACACGGAGGTCCGCTATCTCGCGCACCACCGTCAGATGCAGGCCCTCGAGCTCATCCCGAAGGTCCAAAAGGAGTTCGCCGAAGTGTTCGGCCGAGACTCCGGCGGCCTCGTTCGCCCCTACAGGATTGAGGATGCGGACACGATCATCGTGTCGATGGGCTCTGTTCTCGGGACCATCAAGGATGTCGTCGACGAGCGCCGCGAGCGCGGAGAGAAGATCGGGGTCCTGGGGATCACGAGCTTCCGTCCCTTCCCCACCGAGGCCGTGCGCGACGCTTTGAAGGACTGCAGGCGCTTCATCAATATTGAAAAGGCCTTCTCCGTCGGCATCGGCGGCATCGTCTCGTCTTACTGCCGCGGCGCCGTACGAGGCATGGGGATTGAGAACTTCGAGGTCTTCGCGGGCCTTGGTGGGCGTCCGATCACGAAGGCCTCCCTGCACGGCCTTCTCGACGCCTCCGCACAGAACACTCTTGAAGCGCAGACCTTCCTCGACCTCGACCGTGAACTCGTTGATGCCGAGCTGGCCCGCGAGGCTGCCTCCCGTCTGTCTGGCCCGCTCGCGGAGAACATTGTCCGTGACTCCTATGCACGCTCCGACGCGGCGCTTGCACACGAAACCGGGAACTGAAAGGAGAAGGATCATGTCCGTCCACCTCGGGATCCCCGAAGTTCAAGAGACCGCGATCCCCGCGCGCGAGCACGTGAAGTTCTACCAGGTCGGCTCTTATGCGGTCGGCAACAGGCTCGCCGAAGAGGACTATCGTTCACTCCAGTCCGACCCGAACCGCTGGAACACCCTCACCTCTGGCCACCGTGCCTGTCAGGGCTGCGGTGAGGCCCTCGGCGCCCGCTACGCCCTCGACTCTGCGGCTGCCGCAAGCGGAGGCGACATTGTCGCGGTGAATGCGACGGGCTGTCTGGAAGTCTTCTCCACGCCCTACCCGGAGTCGGCGTGGACGCTTCCCTGGCTGCATTCTCTGTTCGGCAACGCCCCCGCAGTCGCCGCCGGGGCCGCGGCCGGCCTGGCGGCTAAGGGGAAGACGACTCGGGTCGTCGCCCAGGGCGGTGACGGCGGAACCGTTGACATCGGCATGGGTTGCTTATCGGGCATGTTCGAACGCAATGACGATGTCTTGTACATCTGTTACGACAATCAGGCGTACATGAACACGGGCGTACAGCGTTCGGGGGCCACTCCCCCGACGGCTCGCACCGCGACGACCCAACCGGTCGGCCCGAATCCGGGCAATCGCTTCGGCCAGGGCAAGGACATGGCTCGGATCGCAATGGCCCACGAGATCCCCTATGTTGCGACTGCGACCGTCGCCGATCTTCGCGACCTTGAGCACAAGGTGAAGAAGGCGATGAGCTACCACGGGGCGCGCTACATCCACGTCCTCGTCCCCTGCCCGCTGGGGTGGGGCGCGGCATCGAGTATCACCGTCAAGCTGGCCCGGCTTGCGACGCAGACCGGCCTGTTCCCCGTGTTCGAAGCCGAGGGCGGGGAGATCACCTCTGTGACGAAGATTCGCCGCCCGGCTCCCGTCGAGGAGTATCTGCGTCCGCAGAGGCGCTTCGCGCACCTGTTCAAGGGCGGGGGCGACGCTGAGACTCTTGCGCGCCTCCAGGCGATCGCGGATCGCAATATTCGCCGCTATGGCCTCATTGATGAGGAGAACCTCGACGAGGATGTGCGCGCCCGAGTGCTTTCGGCGCCTGAGGATCCCGAGGGGCGCTACGAGCACATCCTTCATGCCGCTTCGCAGACGAAGCAGGGACGTGCCGAAGCTGCGGCCTTCGCTGAGGCCTTTGAAAGTGGAGGGCCGACGACGCAGATCCGCAGGCCCGACACAGTGATGAGGGCGTCGCTGCGCACGAACGCCCCGGAGCAGGAGTAACGCCATGACGATGGAGAAACAGCCTTTCGCGATCACCCTCAACGTCGGGTCCTCGCTCGCGAACGAAACGGGTTCGTGGCGCACGGAGCGTCCCGTCTACGTGAACCTCCTGCCCCCGTGCAATAAGGCGTGCCCGGCCGGGGAGAACATTCAGCAGTGGCTCTACCACGCTGAGGAGGGTGACTACCAGGCCGCGTGGCGCGAGATCATGGTGAACAATCCGATGCCTGCGACGATGGGCCGGGTCTGTTACCACCCGTGCCAGAGCGCATGTAATCGCGTGCAGGTCGACGAGGCCGTGGGGATTAATGCGATTGAGCGTTTCCTCGGGGACAAGGCGATCGAGCAGGGATGGCGCGTCCCTGTGTTAGCGCCGGATTCGGGCAAGTCCGTTCTCATTGTGGGGGCCGGGCCTTCTGGCTTGTCAGCCGCATACCATCTGCGCCTTGCGGGGCATCGCGTCCACATTAAGGAGGCGGGACCGATGGCGGGAGGCATGATGCGTTTCGGCATCCCCTCGTATCGTCTGCCGCGTGGAATCCTCGATGCGGAGATCCGCAGGATTGAGGAGATGGGTGTTTCCATCGAATACAACGCCAAGGTCGAGAATGTCGAGGACGAGCTCGGTAAGTGGGACGCGATCTTCCTCGCGGTCGGCGCACATATTGGTCGTCGCACTGATATTCCCGCAGGCGAGTCGGCGAAGATCGTGGATGCCGTCTCCCTGCTCCAGGGCGTTGAGAAGGGTGAGAGCCCGATGCTCGGCCGAAGGGTCGTCGTCTACGGCGGCGGCAACACCGCGATTGATGTGGCTCGAACGGCGAAACGCCTCGGCGCTTTAGAGGCGATCATCGTCTACCGGCGTACTCGGGACCGCATGCCCGCCCATGATTCTGAGGTCGCTGAAGCCGAAGAAGAGGGCATCATGATGCGCTGGCTGTCCACGGTCAAGCACGTGGACGGGGGGACTTTGACCATTGAGAAGATGGAACTCGACGATTCGGGTTTCCCCCAGCCGACCGGCGAGTTCGAGGAGCTGGGCGCGGACTCTCTCATTATGGCGCTCGGCCAGGAGGCGGATCTGTCCTTGATCGAGAATGCCTCCGGCATTGAGATCGAGGACGGGGTGGTCAAGGTCAGTGACCAGATGATGACCGGTATTGAGGGTGTTTTCGCCGGCGGCGACATGGTGCCCTCGGAGCGCACGGTCACGGTCGCAATCGGCCATGGGAAGAAGGCTTCGCGTTATATTGACGCCTACTTGCACGGTACGACCTATACCCCGGCCCCGAAGCATGCTGATGCGGAGTTCTCCCGCATGACGCCGTGGTATTACGCGGATGCTCCACGTCAGGTGCGTGCAAAGCTCGAGGGTGCGAGGCGCGCGTCGACTTTTGACGAGGTCGTTCAGGGGCTTGACGAAGAGTCGGCATTGTTCGAAGCGCGCCGCTGCATGTCCTGCGGCAATTGTTTCGGCTGTGATAACTGCTTCGGAGTGTGTCCGGATAATGCGATCGTGAAGATCACTCCTGGCGAGTACGAGTTCAAGTACGACTACTGCAAGGGCTGCGGTTTGTGCGCCGAGGAGTGCCCCTGCGGAGCGATTTCAATGGTGCCCGAGCAGGTGTAACGGCGGAACGACTCTCGGGGTGTGGCTGGGCGGCGTGGAGCCGCTCCGCCACGCTCCGCGCCAGTCTTAAGAACCGTAGTCAATCAGCGTTGTTGTCGTAGTGCCACTCGGTGATCAGATTAGCGAACTTCGGTAGCCCGGCCTTCGACAAACGATGAACCATGTCCCTCCAATTGAGACCTCTCACATCGCTCATCTCGTCGATGATCGTGACAATTCTCTGTGGATACCACGGCTTGAGATCCCACAGGTCGAGCATGAATTCATCGGGACCCTGGGCAAATAATTCGGCCTGCTCCAGTGCATCCTGCGGAAAGTCTTTTAAATTGAATGTGACAATCACATCGGCATTTCCCGCAATCGCAGCGGCACATACGTGCTCGTCATTACTGTCAGGCAGTTCGGGGCATCGTTCTCGAAACACCTTCCAATCGGAGACCGTTGCCTGTGGGAAGGCTCTTATCATGTCCTGAATCCGCTCATCGATGTTATTCCGAGGAATCGATGGATTGAGCTGTACCAGCGTCCGCGAGACCTCTTCGATGATGCGGTCTGACCACAGTAGATCGTAGAAGCCCTGCTCGGCGCAGCGCAGGAAGACATCCGCAACAGTGATGGGAACCAGCACATTCGCATCAAGAAGGGCTCGGAAACTCACTCTGTACTCATCCCCGATCTCACGACTCTCACCGCTTCGGCGACTTCTTCGGGGGTCGGATCATCAAATTGATGCTCTCGAGCCGACTCCGAGAACCTCATGATGGCCGCTCGCCGCTCTGCGGCCCGCTTTGCTCGATACCGCTCAAGGTCTTCGAGCATCACGTATCGATGCCGATTCGGCTTATCGAAGGGGATCTTTCCATCCTCAAGAAGTTTCACAAGAGTCGGACGAGACACGCCGAGGATCTCCGCAGCCTCCCCGGTCGTCAGACGCATGGCGGTCGGAGTCAGCACGATTGCCCGTCCAGCCTGCATGGCTTCAACGACATCGCGAAGCACACTGAACACCTCTTCCGGCAGAGGGATCGCATGCCCTTGCTGGTCGACAAGCCTTGGCTGAGCCGCGAGCAACTGATCGATCTCATGAAGCTCGCGGCGATCTTCAGGGGGCAAAACCGTACGCGAACCTCGCGAACATACCCCAATACCGTCTCTTTCCATCGTTATGCTCGCCATGGACCCAGTCTATGTCAGAAACGAAAGAAACGATAGAGATGATTGAAGTGTCGATCATCAAACAGGCTTTTCGCAGATGGGGTGTGGGTGAGGTCTGAACCCTCTCGTTTCGAGCAGGCTTGGAGTGGTCGAAGTAGGCCAGGATGTCTTGGACTCGGCGAGTGAAGCTGCTTCTCATGCGAGCCAGTGCGATGTGAGTTTTAACAGGTCGGGCCTGGTGATTGTCTTGATGAGCTGGTGTAGGGGTATTTGTTGCGCACGGGTGTCAAGTCCACGATCACCGTTGCGTACCTGTCTCCACCCCGCTGACGCCACACGTGTTCATCGACCCCAATGACGCACACTCCCTCAAAGTGAGAAGAATCCGGGAGGAGGGATTATTCCCCAGAGGCCCACGCCGCGTCGTTGGCGGAATACCAGGCCACCCTCCAGATGAGCGACTCCCTGAGACATCAAAGCTGCATGAGCGTCAGTCATGAAAGCCTCCTTGAACCGGACATGAACGTGACAACCCCACATCCAGCCCACAAGACCTTCACCTCCACAGCCTCCCAGGGAAGTCCAGCTAGTGCCCTGAATCAATCCTCGTGGCAATATCATCCCCGGGGTACCACATGAAGGCCTTACCGCTCTTGACCACGTGGAGATAACCCCGTTCATGCAGATCCTGCAGGTCAGTGCGAGCGGTTTGGTTCGAGACACCGTGAGTGCGTTGATGCTCGGCGACCGTCGTGATCGCGCCTGGGTCGCGGACAAAAGCCTCGAGGAGCGCGATCTGGCGGTGATTGAGCCCGAGTGTGCGGAGCTTGCTGCCGAACTGTTTCAGTTCTCTCGTCTTGCGAGCGAGGTAGCCGTCAAGATCGATGATCGCCCGTTCAACGATTTTCGCCTGTTCAAGAAGGAAATGGGTGAGATCACCCTCGTCCTGTTCGGTGTAAAGGAAGCTGCGCGCGTAGCGCGCGGGCGCCTTGAGAAGTAAGCGCGAAATGGAAAGATACTCCGTGAGGAAGAAACCCTGGTTGAGCATTGACCAATAGAAGACTGCGCGAGCGGTTCGCCCGTTCCCGTCTGCGAAATAGTGGTCGTGTCCCATCATGAAGTGAAGGGTGATGGAGCGTACGAGGGGAGGGACATACGGACCGTCCTCGTTATTCGACGAGGTATTGGCGAAAGCACACAGCTCCTCCAATCGTTTCGGTAGTTCCGCTGCGGAGGGCGGTATATGGAGGAGCTGTTCATCGCTGGCGTCACCGACGATCCGAACGCGGCTGTCACCGGGACGTTGAATCCTTCCGGCCTCGGCGGGGTCATCGATAGTCCCATCTGTCACGCGACAGTGAATCTCGCAGACGAGTTCGGGAGTCAGGGATTCATTGCGTAACTCGGTGATTCGCTTCATTGCGAGGAAGTTGTTGACGATCATGCGTTCAGAGCGATCCCTCGGCTTTCGGTTCTCCCTCAACATCTTCTTTGCATCGATTCGCGAGGTTGCGGCTCCTTCAAGCTGGGAAGACGTCATTGATTCCTCAATGAGTGAGCGAACGAGGTAGCGATTGCGGGTAGCCGTATTCACAACGGGTTCCGGAAGCTCGATTTGCCCGCGAGCGCGCGCGGAGATCTCGTCGACGAGCCGAAGAAGCGGGTCGGGAAGATTGAATGTGAGTGCCTGGCCATTTGTGAGCCTCAGGGGAAGAGGCCGCGCTGTCGCAGCGCGGGCTGAACGAACAGCAACCCACCACTCCTCACGCGTAAATCCCTCAGGGGGTTCATGTCGGAAGAACCACTCCCACGGGTGGTACAAGGGATCTTCAGCCAATGTTCTGGATGTGATGACGTCGACGAGATGTCGCGTGTCAGTGTTTCCTCCAATGAGGATGCGTCTCATATCCGCCAGTGTTGCCGGTGGTGAAATGGGGACCTTCATTGCCTCCATCTCCTAAAATCTCCTAAAATCTCCTAATTATGCCCATATTAGGAGATATTAGGAGGTGGCGTCTAGGAGTTCCGATAGTGCAGTGTTGACCCACACCAACCCTCAACCACAGGTGCACAGATGATCAAGTCGCAGTCCCCGAGACTTCGGTGTTCCCTTTCACGTGTCATCGGACGATGATGGGCTTATGACATCAAGTCCCCCGAGAAGCACTGCGATTCCTTCTGATGACGAGCTCAGCGCCCTCGTTGAGGCGACGCCCGCTTCAGGGCCGCGTCGCTCTATTGCTCTCCTCGCAACGGTCGCGACCTTCGGCTCGCTCCTCTTCGGCTATGACACCGGAGTCATCGCAGGCGCACTGCCGTACATGTACATGCCGCCCGCCGCTGGCGGCCTTGGGCTCAACGAGTTCGACGAGGGCCTGGTTGGCGCAACTCTCGCCCTCGGCGCCGCGCTCGGCGCGATCCTCGGTGGGAGAATCTCCGACTCGAGGGGCAGGCGCTTCAACATCCTCCTCCTCGCCGGAGTGTTCACCATCGCAACTCTGGGCTGTACTCTCTCCCCGAATATCCCAGTCCTCCTGTTCTTCCGTTTCATCCTCGGCTGGGCCGTCGGCGGGGCGTCCGCGACCGTGCCGATCTACCTGTCAGAATCCGCGCCAACACGAGTCCGAGGTCAACTCGTCGCCCTCGATCAGTTCATGATCGTCTTCGGCCAGCTGCTCGCCTACTCAATGAATGCAATGCTCGCCCGCGGCCACGGCGGCCCTCACGTCACCGTTGACCCGGCAATCGCACAATCCTCGCAGCTGAGCTGGGATCAGGCCTCGACCATGGCCGATATCGTCATTCTCAGTGGAAACGGCGCTGCGTGGAGGTGGATGCTCGTCCTCGCGACGATCCCCGCGATTCTCTTGTGGATCGGGATGCGCCTTATGCCCGAGTCGGGACGCTGGTACGCTGCGAACCTCCACTATGTCGAGGCGATCGGCTCTCTCAAACAGATCCGCGATCCCGAGCGCGACGACATCGCAGATGAGATCCGTGAGATTGTCGATCTGCACGAGCGCGCCAAGAGCGAAGGCACCTGGTCCTTTTCGAGGACGATGCGAGTGCGTTGGACGAGGCGCCTCACTTTCATCGGCATTGGCCTCGCCTGCTTCGACCAGTTGACCGGCATCAACACGGCGATGTACTACCTGCCGAAGATTCTGCGGGCGGCGGGCTTTTCCACAACCGATTCGATCTCCCTGAACGTCATTACGGGCGCGGTTGCGACTCTTGGCGCGGCCTTCGGCTTGTGGCTCGTCGGCAGACTCAAGCGCCGCCATGTGGGCATCTACCAAGAATCAGGCGTCACCTTCTTCCTATTTGCTCTCGCCCTCGTGTTCGCCTTCGGAATCACGCCTTATACGCTGCCCGATGGGTCGATTTCCGCGGATGTGCCCTCCGCCTTGCCGTGGCTCGTCCTCGTCCTCGTTTCACTTTTCGTGTTCGCGAAACAGTCGGGCACGGTGAACTGGGTTCTCGTGTCGGAGATCTTCCCTTCGCGCATCCGCGGTGTCGCACAGGGTTTTGCAGTCGGGTGCGGCTGGCTGATGAACGCGCTCGTGTCCTACGTGTTCCCCGTGATGATCACCCACCTGGGAGCAGCATGGACCTACGCGACCTTCGGCGCGATCAACGTCGTGGCACTGTGCTTCTACCTGTTCATCGTGCCCGAAACGAAGGGCACCTCCCTTGAACGCCTCGAAGAGGACTTCGCCGCGCGCTACGGGCGCTAACTCACCCAGGGACTAAGCCCAGGGACTAAGAGGAAGCGAAGAGGACGAGGCGGATGAAAGGACGAGGGCTACGAGGCGGGCGAGGAGGGCCGGGGCGGGGGACGACGGCATCCGTACTAATCACTCAGGGGGAAGGAAACGGGGACGACACACTCATCGGGCGCAAGTCGGGTGGAGCGGCCCCCACGCCCACCAGGCACAGGTTCATCAGGCACGGGTCAGGTGAATAATCCCCATACTCATCGGGTACGCGTTCATCGGACGCGAGTTCATCAGGCACAAGTCGGCCCCCGGGGGCGCAGCAGTTGGGCCAAGTTCCGACATCATCTTTTTCGAGTTGACAGTCGGGCACGGGGCGCAGAGTAGGCAGACCACAGGTGACTACACTTGGATCTGTTTCACGAAGCAGCACCCCAGGGTGATCCAGGTACAGACTGGCCCCGGGTGGCCTCCCCCCGCCCCAGGTGACTCCGGGTGTTCCTGGCCTCAGCACCGCCCACACCTGGTCACCTCAGTGTTCTCGACGAAGGAGTCGACATGAACATCATCATCGGAAACGAAAGCGTGCGCGCAAGCATTCAGTCCCTCGGCGCGATGACGACCCTCGTCTTCAACCCCGGAACCCCGCGCCAGTTCTCGCCCTCGTACACGGCGAAATGGGAGGGCTTCCCCGAGCTTGCGCTGCTTGACAGCTTGCGGGGTGATTTCCTGTGCGTCCCCTTCGGTGCGGTCCCCGCCTCAGCCGAGGACCTGCCAGAGGCGTGGCGTGAAGGTTTTGCGGGCCCGAGCGAATGGGTGCACGGCCCCTCCGCGAACTTGGAGTGGACCGCAAGCGAAGTCGGTGAAGACTATGCGAGGCTCTTCCTCGAATATGCTCCCGATTCCCCGATTGAGAAGGTGGAGCGCCGCGTCACCTGCCTCGAAGGCGCCGTCGACTTCCTCGATTCGATCCTCGTTCGTTCCGACTGTTGCCTGCCGCTCGGCCTCCATCCGATCTTTTCGCTTCCCGAGGCCGAGGGCGGTGCGCGCATCGAGCTTCCCGAATGCGATTCCTTGTGGGCCTTCCCCGCCGATTCGGGCACCTCAGTACTGGACAGGGGCGCGGTGTTCCACGATGCGACCAAGGCACCTCGAGCTGATGGTGGCACGCTGGATCTCACGCGCCTTCCCCTCAAAGACGAGGTCGACGAGATCGTTCTTTTGGCCGCCCCGAAGGAGGGGCGCGTCGCACTGTTCAATGAGGCCGAGGGATATCGTGTCGCCCTTGAGTGGGATACCGAGGTGCTCGACCACGCGATGCTGTGGATTTCGAACTACGGTCGCAAAGGCGCCCCGTGGTGTGGGAGGAACCTATGCCTGGGCATTGAGGCGATCACATCCGCTTTCGATTTCGGAACAGGCGTATCAGGAGCTCCCAATCCTCTCAGTGATGCCGGTTTCCGCACCGCCGTTGAGCTGCATGCGGGCCAGATCTACGAGATCCGACACCGCATCACCGGTGAGGCGCTCTAAGAGAAGGCGACCCGAGAGAAGGCGATCCGAGGGAGGGCGCTCTGAGAGGAGCCGAGGGCGAGTCGTATAACTGCGGGGCCGTCTTCCTCCTGATACGAGTTCGGAGCAGACATTGAAGGGGAACACGTTTCCTTAGGATGATTCGCACGAGAAGCGAAAAGGCCCAGCATGATGAAGAGGGCAATGCTAGGAAAGCAGATCGGAAGAGTCCCCGGAGAGTCAGGCGTGCCCGGGTCGGCCACTTGAGATGCGGCAGAGGAGGCCGTTAAAGACTCAGCTTTCAGGTCTTTCCTTCAGTCTTCCTGAGTTTTGGGCGAGCTTCCCACTCAACATGCCAATGAACTCACCAATGTGGGAAGTAGTTGGCATGTTGGATGAAGAGCTTCGCGAGCGCATCGATCGTTTCCGTCTTCTCGGTTTCGACACCAGTTCAGAAGAAGTGAAGTCAGGGATCGGCAAAGCCGTGCGTGAAACCTTGAGCGCCTTCTCTCAGTCTGACGGTGGAACCCTCATCATCGGCCTGTCGGAAACCCAGGGGTTCACACCCGTCGAGGGTTTCGACCCCCAGAGCGCACAGAGCCAGCTCATGTCCCGGTGCGAGCAGATGACTCCCGTCGTTCGGCCCGAAATCGAGATTCTCAAGGTCGACGACGCTCTCGTCCTCGTCGCAGAAATCCCGGAAATGCAGTCGCTTGATAAACCCTGCTATGTCACCGACCAGGGGCGCTACGGGGGTTCTTACAAACGCACCGGTGACGGCGATATGCGGATGACGCAATATGAAGTCGACCGCCTCATCGAGCAGAAAACACAGCCGAAATGGGATGAGGAGCCCGTCGACGATGCTTCCGTAGATGATCTCGATTCCAGCATCCTCACTCCCTTCCTTCAAAGCGAACGGGTAAAACGTCCGAAAACCTTCGCACATGGTGAGGATCTGGCGCTTACGCGCCTGCGCATCACCCGGCAAGAGCATCCGACCCTCGCAGCTCTCCTCGCCATGGGTGAGTACCCCCAGGAGTTCTTCCCGCGGCTCACGGTCACTTGGGCGATGTTCCCGGGAACATCAAAAGGGGAGATCACAACAGGAACTCGACTTCTTGACAGTGCAACAGTGACTGGCCCGATTCCTGAACTCGTCGAACGCACGCTCGACCTCGTTGCGAGGAACATGCGGACTGGAGCGCTTATCGGCGAGAGATTCAGGACAGAACTTCCCGACTACCCGCTCGTCGCAGTGAGAGAAGCCATTGTCAACGCACTCATGCACCGCGATTACTCCCCAGCAGCGCGCGGCACTCAGGTGCAAGTCAACCTCTTCGTCGATCGTCTTGAGATCACGAATCCAGGGGGGCTCTACGGGAACACTACTCTTGCGACGCTTGAGGCCGCCGGCACTTCTGCGACTCGCAACCAACGCCTGGCAACTTTCTTGGAGAGCGTGGCTCTCGCGGATGGCGGCATCATCGCGGAGAACCGCGGCACGGGGATTCAGGTGATTCAAGCGGCGCTTCGCGAGGCTTTGATGCCTCCGGCCGAATTCAAGAACGATCTCACCCAGTTCACAGTCGTGTTCCGTCGGCGCCGCGTCGCTCAAGCTGAGCAGTACACCACCGCGCTGGAAGCCGTACGAGCGATCCTGATAGATCGCGAAAGCGCTTCAACCAAAGACCTCGTCCGAGCCACGGGACTGAGCAGAACCTCTGTACAGAACTCCCTGAATTCACTGATTGAGGACGGCGTGGTCGAGGCAACTGAGCCTCCAAAGAGCCCTCGACAGCGCTACCGACGTGTTCTTCCGGAGCGTTGATCGAAATCCGGTGAGGCGTGGGCGAGCTTCCCACTGAACATGCCAACCACTTCCCACATTGGTGAGTTCATTGGCATGTTATGTGGGAAGCTCAGCGGACAGTGCTTGTCTCTGATCTCAGAGTTGATACACGAGGCACTAGGGATGACATTCCACAATGCCAATGATCGACAAGCACTACGCTGAGGCCATGGCGACCGATGACAGGCAAAGACCCCGGTTAGTTGACGTCGCACGCGCAGCGGGCGTCTCCGTCTCAACAGCCTCGCGGGCGCTCGGACGCGGCTCCGAACTCATCGGCGCCCAGACCCGCGATCATGTGCGCCAGGTCGCACGCGAGCTCGGATATCGAGTCAACCCGGTCGCCCGATCCTTACGACTCGCGAGGACCAAGCAGATCGGCATGGTGGTCCCCTCGATCTCGAATCCCTTCTTCATGGAGCTCGTTGTCCAAGTGGAGCATTGTCTGGCCGAGCGCGGCCTGTCTTTGCTGCTCTCAGATTCCCAAATGTCGGTGATCAAAGAGGATTTTCAGCTCCGCTCCTTCGAGGGAGGCTCCGTTGACGGACTGATCTCCGTGCCCTGCCATGAGGCATTCTCCACCCCCGCCCTCGAGCGCACTTCATCACTCGTCAACACCGTGCAGCTCGATCGCGCGGTTCAACTCCCTGAACTTCCGATGGTCGGAGTCGATGATCGTCACGGTATTCGCGCGATCCTCGAACACTTGCGCGATAAAGGAGCTCAGCGCATCGCCCTCCTCTCAAACACGGGAACTGATGTCTCCTCCATGACGCGCGTGAGTGAAGCGAGAATTGCGGCCGAGGAGTTCGGGATGCAGCTGAAGGACACTGACGTCGTTGAATGCAACTTCTCGGTTGAGTCCGCACGCAATGCGGTGAGCGTTCTGCTGGCCCGCGGGGACAAGTGGGATGCCTTCGTGTGTCTCAACGACCTCATTGCGATTGGTGCGACGACAGAGCTTCGCCACCGCGGTTGGCGAATCCCGGAGGAGGTCATGGTCACAGGCTTTGACGATATTCAGTTCGCCCAATTAATGCGACCGTCTTTGACGACACTTCGCCAACCTCTCGCTGAGATCGCCCGGCGCGGAGTCGATCTTCTCTTATCCGAAGATGAGCCAATCGAGAAGCGAATCATCGTGCGAGGCGAGCTCATTGTTCGCGAATCAACCGGTTTCGAGGGCTGAGGAGCTCCTGCTTTTCGGGGAAGAATCATGCTCTTGGCCTCATTCGCCTGACCCTTCGCTCAGTCGACTCGAGCCAATTCACTCAGCCGAATCAACTGACCTTTTGAGGGGTGGATCCGCAGACTTACACAACCCAAGACCTGCACGACCCGAGGGGCGTCCATTGGTCTTGTGCCCACCCAAAGGCAGGATCACTGATTTTATGGGGAGTCTTCTCAAGGCGAACACGAGTCCGCCGCTCCTTTCGATTTTGGTTGAAGGAGCGGCGGATTCCACGTATGTGCGCCTCAGTCGGCCTCGCGCTTCAGTAGGCCTCGCACCTCAGTAAGCCAACCCCTTTGGCTCGGGGGCGAGGAGAGCCTTCTGAGGATTGACGACTTCGAAGCCGTTCGCCTTATAGGCGGCATAGTCGAAGCTTTCGCATTCGTCATAGCCGATGCGGTGGTATTCGTAGAAGCCTTCCCAGTCCTCGTACCCCGTACCGAGCTCGGATTCGAGGAAGGCATCGGCCATTGCCATCGCCGTGCGTTCAGCGACGTAGAACGCGCCCATCGCAAGGAGGTTCGCGTTATTCGCCGCAGCTGCTCGCTTTGCGGATGGAACAGTTTCGCAAACAGCGGCGTGCACGTGCGGAACTTTAGAAGCGGCGATGTGGATTCCCATTCCGGTCCCGCAAAAGGCGAGGGCCCGTTCGAATTCGCCTTCGGCGATCTTCGCACCGAGGGCGAAACCGACGCGGTGGTACATGGGGGCGCTTGAGATGTCCGGGGTGAGGTCGGTGACGGTCCAACCTCGCTCCTGCAGGTGACCCTTGACCGCCTCTTTGAGTGGGAATCCCGCGAAGTCAGCCCCCACGACGATCTGTTTGCTTCTCACAGTCTTCATGCTTTCTTCCTTTCCACGAGGAGGCCCTTGAAGGGGTTCTTGCCATTGAGTTCGTTCGCACAGATGACGACGAGGAGTACTCCGCCCCAGATCAGCGCGCGATAGAAGTTGGAGATATTGGGGAACATATTGAGCCCCGAGGACAGCACCTGGAGGATGACGATCGCGAGGACCACGCCCGCGATCCGTCCTCTTCCTCCATTCGGGTTCACTCCGCCGAGGACGACGATGAGGACGGTGAGAAGCGTATAGCTCGCTCCGTAATCGGCTTTCGCGGAGTTGTAATTCGCCAGCATGACGAGGCCTGCCATCGCGGAGAGAATGCCCGAGAGGATATAGGTCCTCATGAGAAGGCTTCTGATCTTCAGTCCCGAGAAGTGCGCCGCCTTTTCATTCGCACCGATGAGGAGGATCTTCGTGCCGAATCCGGTGAGCGCGAGGATGAGACCGATGAGGAGCGCGCAGACGGTGAAGACGATCAGCGGCATCGGCACGATTCCAATGCGAGCGGCGAAGACAGCTCCATAGGCATCAGGAACACCGGAGACAGGTTTTCCTCCTGTGAGGATGATCGCGATGCCGCCGAAGAGTTCCATGGTTCCCAGGGTCGCGAGGATCGGTGGAATCCTCAGCACCGAGACGAGGAAACCATTGAAGGCGCCGAACACTGATCCAACCGTGAGTGCGACCCCAAGAGCGATCGCGAAGGCAAGACCCATCGAGGAGGGGCTCGCATCCCCGGTCAGGGTTGCTCGCAGGATGAGAGCTGTGCAGATCGAGGTGACGTTCGCGATCGAAACCGCCGAAAGGTCAATACCGCCGGTGAACATTGTGAGCATGACGCCGAGTGCCATGAGCCCGAATTCGGGGAACTGGATCGCCATAGACTGCCAGGTCCTCAAGGCGAAGAAGGGACCGGGCTTGACGACCGCGAAGAAGATGAGGAGGAGGACGAGGATGAGAATGAGCCTCGTCATGTACGTGTCCTTCGTGAGGAAGGACGGCATTCCGACTCGTTTGCGTTGGGAAAGGGATGAAGTACTCATCAGTGGTTCTCCTGTCACATTCCCGCTGCTTGGGTGCGCTTCGACCTCGCCACCTGCACGGCAGAAACGCCGGTACCGATGATGATGAGGAGGCCGAGGGCGAAGCCCTGCCAGAAGGTTGGGATGCCGGTGAGGATCATTGAGTTTTGAACGATGACGATGAGGAGAGTGCCGAGGATGACACCCGTGAGTGAACCGGTGCCGCCGGTTATCGCCGTGCCTCCTAGGACGACGGCCGCAATCACCATCATCTCCATGCCGAGAAGATTCGTCGGGTGCATCTGGCCCATGGAAGTGGTGCGCACCATGCCCGCGAGGGCGGCGATGACTCCGACGATGACATAGAGCCAGAACTTCGTGCGCCGGACTTTGAATCCGGCGCGCTCCGCGGCTGATTCGTCGCCGCCGATCGCGAAGATACCGCGCCCAAACATTGTGTATCGGGTGATGAAGAAGACGATGGCGAGAACGGCGAGGAAGATGAGGAAGCTCGTCGGCATCACGGATTTGAGGCCGGATTGGGTATTCGTCACCGTGAAAAGGGTGGACTCGCCGAAAGCTTTCATTGACTGGGGGATGTTGGGGATCTGGACCGATTTGAGCGCGCCCTGCATGACGCCGGAGAAGACATTCGCTGTACCGAGCGTGATGATGAGTGTCGGGACTGTGAGCCACGAGGTGAACATCCCGTTGAACGCTCCGAGGAGTGCGCCGAACAGCATAGCGAGAAGGAAGGGGACGATCACCGGTCCGTTGAATCCTTGATCGACGAGGATGCGGGTCGTCGCATAGACCGCGAGTGAGGCGAGGGCCGGGAAGGACACGTCGATTCCGCCCGATACGAGGACGAGATGTGCGGCGATGGCGAAGAGCCCGGGGACGACCATCGCGTTCGCGAGATCAACGAGGTTATTCGCCGAGAAGAACTGGCCGCTTCGCATCTGGATGACGAGGGCGAGGAGGACGATCACGAGGAAGACCCAGAACTCATTCGCTCGCAGGACTTTTGCCTTCAGCGAAGTCATGTCACTTCACTCCTTCCTGGGCCGTGTCGCGGGAGACGAGCTCGCCGAGTTCGGCCTCGCTCGTCGTAGCCGGATCAATGGATTCACATATGCGACCACCGCGCATGATGAGGACGGATGAACAGTTTGTGAGGACTTCGGCGATATCGTCGGAGATGATGACGATCGCCATGCCCTGAGCGGCGAGGCGCTGAAGGATCGAGTGGATTGTGTACTTCGATCCGATGTCGACGCCGACGGTTGGTCCATTGAGGATCAAGACGTCGGGCTTCGTCGCGAGCCACTTGGCGAGGACGACTTTCTGCTGATTGCCGCCCGAGAGGGTGTTGACGGCGTTCTCATGATTCGGGGTGGCGACTTCGAGTTCTTGGACCCATCTGATCTCCTCCTTCTCGATCTTCTTCTTATCGAGAACGCCGAGTGCGCCCGCGAAGGAATCGAGTTCTGAAATGACGATGTTCTCCCCGATTGATCGGGTGAGAAAGAGCCCTTCAGTGAGGCGATCTTCAGGGACGAGGGCGATGCCGGCTTTGATGGCGTCTTGTACAGAGGAGAGGGTGACGTTTCTTCCCTTCACGCTGATCGTTCCCGAGGTCGTGGGCAGGGAGCCGAAGAGGGCGAGTGCGAGTTCCGTGCGTCCGGATCCGAGTAGGCCTGTGATGCCGAGGATTTCTCCGCCTTTGAGGGAGAAGGAGACGTCTTCGAAAGCCCCTGCTGCACAGAGGTTCTTCACCTCGAGGACTACTTCTTCAGTGAGGGCATCTGCTTCGAAACGGGTTTCGGTGAACTCCTTGCCTGTCATGTACTTTGCGAATTTGTGGCGGTCGAGCTCGTCGCGTTCGCAGGTGATGACCTTTTCTCCGGAGCGGAGGATGGTGAAGCGTTCGGAGATTTCGAAGACCTCTTCGAGTTTGTGGGAGACGAAGAGAATGGCGATACCGCGGGCCTTGAGGTCGGAGATGATGGAGAAGAGTGCGTCGACCTCGTGTTTTGTCAGTGCGGTGGTCGGCTCATCCATGACGATGAGCTTCGCATCTGACATGAGTGCCCGGCAGATCGCGACGAGTTGCTTGTCTGCGACGGAGAGCTCTCCGACCTTCGCGTCAAGGTCTACGGTGAAGCCGATCTTCGCCACTGCCTCCTCGGCGATCTTCCTGAAGCGCTTCCAGTTGACGAGTTTCCTTCCCGCTGCGACCTCGGTCGTGAGGGCAAGATTCTCCATGACTGTGAGGTTCGGGAAGATGGAGAAGTCTTGGTAGATCACTTGGACTCCGGCGCCGATCGCTTCGAGGGGCGTCATCTTCGTCCATGTTCGCCCGTTGATTTCAATGGTGCCCGAGTCTGGTTGGTGGACTCCGGAGATCACTTTGATGAGGGTCGACTTTCCTGAGCCGTTCTCGCCGGCGAGGCAGTGGATTTCGCCCGGGGCGATCTCGAGGTCGATGTTGTTGAGCGCCTTGACGCCTGCGAAGGTCTTAGAGACGTTCTTCACTGAGATGAGTGGGGATTCCATTCCCGTTTCCTTCCGAGGTGCAGCGCCTTGAGGAGTTCTCGAGTCCGCTGCTTTTCACGCGGAACGCGGGGGCGTCGGCAGATCCGACGCCCCCGAGCGATCGTCAGAAGCCGAAGCTGTCGACGTTGTCCTTGGTGATTTGAATCCAGCCGTCACCTTCGAGGACCTTCGTGGAGCCCTCGGCGAAGTGCATGACGTATCCTTTGGGGCCGAGGTCGATTCCGTCCTCGATCTTCTCCCCATCGAGGATCTTCGCGGCCAGTGAAGCCATCGCGTAACCCGCGTCCGCCGGATCCCACAGGGTGAGGGCGGAGACGAGTCCCTTGTCCAGGATTTCCTTGTTCGCGTCGGGCATGCCGGTTCCCGCGGTGAAGACCTTGCCTTGCAGGCCGAGCTCGCCGATCGCACGGGCAACGCCGGGAGCATCGAAGGAGGAGGTGCCGAGAATGCCTGTGACCTCCGGGTACTTCTTGAGAACCTCCTTGGCCACCTGGTAGGCGGTCTCGCCGTTGTCCTGGGATTCGACGCGCGGCTCGGCTGCAAGGAGGGTCATATTCGGGTAGGCCTCTTTTTGACGGGCGATGGCGCCGTCTGCCCACTCATTGTGAGAGGCGTTGGTGACGTGACCGACCATCGTCGTGTAGGTCCCCTTTTCACCCATTGCGGCTGCGAGGTTGTCCATGATGAACGCACCGTACTTGGCGTTGTTAAAGGCTTCGATGTCGTACATCGTGTTCTCTTGGGAGGCACCCTCGTGGGTGACGACAACGATGCCGGCGTCCATGGCCTCTTTAAGGACGGGCTCGATTGCTCCAGGGTCGACGGGGACGACGCCGATTGCGTCAACGCCTTGGGCGATGAGGTCTTGGATGACCTGCGCTTGCATGGTGGCATCGGTTTCTGCCGGACCCTTTTGGAACACATTGAGCCCGGTTTCTTCGGCGTACTTGTTGACGCCTGTCTCCATGCGCACGAACCAGGGGTTCGTCGCGTCCTTGGGCACGATGGCGATCGTGTAGTTCGAGGATGACCCTGTGGGGGAGGACGACGAAGAGGAGTTCGTCGAGTCCCCGCCAGAGCAAGAGGCGAGGCCTAGTACCGAAGTGAGAACGATTGCACTTGCGGCTGCGATTCGAGACTTCATGATGACTCCTTGTGATTCACATCAACGCTGATGGGATCGTCTTGCGCGCGTGGGCACCGGATTACAATTCCTCCCTTCTTCTTCCCGGGGTTCGAGCTCATCATCGAGCTCAGGGACAGAAAGAAGGAACGGTCCGTCGAACGCTCAGAGGTGCGTGCTTGACCCCTAGAACGAACGTTACTGATCGTATGGCGAACATCGCAGCGTGTCGAGCATTATCGCTCGATGTTGTGCAATCGTTATCAACGGTGCAATACAGGGGACTCGGCAAGGACGTGGTCTCTATCGGAAAGCCAGGAACGGAACTCCTGCGCATCGCGGTACGACTTCTGGGTCCCCCGTGCAGTGACCGACAGCGCCGCATATGCATTCGCGAGTTCAAGTCCCTCGCGAACTTCGAGGCCCTCGGATAGGCAGTGCGCGAAGCAACCGATGAAGGCATCTCCCGCGCCTGTGGTGTCCACAGGGTCGATGGAGAATGGGGCGATGAAGACATCGTCTCCAGTGTGAGAGAGCCAACGGACGCCTCGTGATCCCAAGGTGACGATGACATTCGGGCAGCCCGCTTCGAGAAGGACTTGGGCGGCGCGCTTCACCTGTTCCTCCGTTTCGGTCGCGATGCCGGTCAGGAGTTCGAGTTCAGACTCGTTCGGCATCACGTAGGCGCATTGAGCGACGAGTTCAAGGTCGAGATCTTTCGTGGCCGGTGCAGGATTGAGAAGAACCGGAATACCCAGTCTCTTTCCCAAGGCGATCGCAGCCGCGACGGTCTCCATGCGGATCTCGAGCTGGCACACGATGAGTGAGGTCTTTGATATGGCGTGAGCGCCAGCTTCGACGTCCTCGGGCAATAGTCCATTGTTCGCGCCCTTGACGATGATGATGCGGTTGTGGGAGTCGGGGTCGACGAAGATCGGCGCCACACCGGAGGTGCCGTGAACCTGTTTCACGAGCGAGAGGTCAATGCCATTGTGTGCGAGGTTTTCGATCGTCGCCGCACCGAAAGCATCGTCGCCGACGCAGGTCATCATGATGACCTCGGAGCCGAGGCGCGCCGCTGCGACAGCCTGGTTGGCCCCCTTTCCGCCGAATCCGATTTCGAAGTCGGGCGCCTCGATGGTTTCGCCTTCAACTGGAAAACGGGTGATGTAGGTGATGAGGTCTGTGTTATTCGATCCGATGACTGTGATGCTCACGGGCCATTCCTCCTGGAACCACAGCGTTTGCACATCCCGAGCTTCTTTGCTCGGCGTTCATGCGCAAAGTGTTCGACCATGCTAACGCAAACGTTTGCATCTGTCAGCTATTTCGCGGTTCTTCTTCTATTTCACAAGGAAGAAAGGCGGCGATATTGCGATCACGGAAGAGAAGCGGCGATGTTGCGCTCATGAGCACAAGACAGTGAGCTTTCCACTCACCATGCCAACTACTTCCCACATTGGTGAGTTCATTGGCATGTTGTGTGGGAAGTTCAGCGGGCAGTGCTATTCGAATCTCAGTCGAACTCCGCCCGCTCCACACGATCCACTGCCGTAATGCCCTCGATCTGGGCAAGCTCCTTCATCAGGGCATCTTGGGGGTAGGGGCCCTCGAATCGCAGAACAACGCGCATTCCCGCACCGTTTTCGGTCTGGATGGATTCCGTTGATTTCACTGAAGCTGCGTATCCATGCTCCGATGCGACCACGAGGATCTTTCTCATCACACCCTTTGCAGACTCGTATTCAATGACCGTCCGATCGTTTCGGTGACTTGAGGGGATTTTTTCCACAAGGGGACCGATGGCGAAGATCAGCAGGAAGTGCAAGACGAGTGTGATGACCGCGAGTACTCCGAGTCCTGCGCCGCATGCAACGCCGATTGCCGCCGAGAGCCACACGGTCGCGGCAGTGGTCAGGCCCTTTACGGTGTCGTTGTTGACGAAGATGACTCCTGCACCGAGGAAGCCGATGCCCGAGACGATCTGAGCTGCGAGGCGCGAAGGATCGAGAGTGAGAGTCGAAGTTTCAGGGACGACGAATCCGTAGATCGAGGTCAGGGTGAACAGACACGAACCCATTCCCACGAGGACATGCGTTTTCACGCCAGCGTCTTTGAGGTGGAAGTGACGCTCGAGGCCGAGGAAAAAACTCAAGACCATCGTCAATGCGAGGGCTCCCGCCCCGAAGAGCAGAGCCTCATTCGAGATCAGCTGCATTGTTCCCCTCACCTCACCTCTTCGATCTCGTGGCGCGTTCTCAACGAACCCTCGTTCTTGGCGTAACAGTTTAGGACTCTGCGCTTGTATCTGCGCGTTTTTCGCTGGCGAAAGCTTTCCTCGTAGACGCGCAATTCGCTCCGAAGAGGGGCGCTCGGCTACCAGAGGAATCAGAGCGAGTCGCCCGATCTTCTGGTGATTCGGGCATCGTTTTGGCATGAGTAGGACACACGATGATTTTGGCCTCCCCTCCCTTTGAGATGAGAGCTTCTACCTTGTGAAATATTCGGCCCATTAAGGGGATCATCTTCTCGCCTGGGGCACTTCAGTGGCTTTTGATCTTGAGATTCCACTCCGCCTCTTCTGTTTGAGAGAGCTTCTTGGATCGACTGAAGAGAAAGTGAGGCTGGGCGGAACTCCTCCCGCTGCGCACCATATTCTGATCCGAACGCCTCTCGATGCCCGTGACATGGCACACTGAGGTGGAGTGTCGCTCCGACAGGCTCGCGGCTTCTGGAGCTCGTCACCTAGTATGCCGGTCAGCCTCCCAGCTTTTCGGCGGCGGCACGAGGTCGGAGCCTGAGGATCCACGGCTCGACCTCGAACATTGTGAATAGGCGCACCGGGCCCGGGACTGGAGCCAGGGCTCTCGCCGATCTGGCTTTAGGCCACGAACGGCTGCCCCACCGGCTCGGCCCGAGTGCAACGATCAACGAGGTAAGGAAGGTTCAGTGAGCACATCAGCGCATCCGGACAGCAATCCGCAGGGAAATCGACTCGACCCGTGGTTCGATGCCTACGCTGAACGAGCTCATAACCTGCGAGCTTCCGAGATCCGCGCTCTGTTCTCCGTTGTCTCGCGCCCCGAGGTCGTCTCTCTCGCCGGTGGCATGCCGAATTTGAAAGACCTTCCTCTTGATCGCCTCGCAGAGTCGGCGAAACGCCTCATTTCCACCCGGGGCGCACAGGCAATGCAATACGGCTCTGGTCAGGGCTGGGAGGTCTTGCGCGAACGCATCACCGAAGTCATGAGCTACGAGGGAATCGTCGGAGCAGACCCAGATGATGTCGTTATCACGACCGGTTCTCAGCAAGCTCTTGACCTGATGACCGAGCTCTTCATCGACCCGGGCGATGTCATCTTGCTTGAAGCGCCCTCGTATGTGGGCGCGCTTGGCGTTTTCCGCGCCAGACAGGCGGACTGTGTTCACGTCCCCATGGATGATGAGGGCATCATTCCCGAAGCTCTTGAGCAAGTCATTCGCGATGTTCGGGCTTCGGGGCGCACGATCAAGATGCTCTACACGATTCCGAACTTCCACAACCCAATGGGAGTGACTCTGTCTTTGGAGCGTCGTCCGCTCATCGCTGAGATTTGCATGCGAGAGCACGTCCTCATTCTCGAGGACAATCCCTACGGTCTCCTCGGTTTTCACGCCGATCCACTGCCTGCACTCAAATCCTTCTCCCCCGAAGGCGTCGTCTATCTCGGTTCCTTCTCGAAGATGTTTGCGCCCGGCTTCCGCATTGGTTGGGCTTACGCACCCCACGCGATTCGAGACAAGCTCGTCTTGGCGTCCGAGTCGGCGATCCTCTCGCCTTCGATGATCGGCCAAATGGCAATCGCCGATTACCTGAGCGACTACGACTGGTACTCGCAGGTGAAGGCCTTCCGTGCAATGTATGCGGAGCGCTGCGAGGCGATGCTGAACGCGCTCGAGGAATACATGCCCAATTGTTCATGGACCCGTCCCGAAGGTGGCTTCTACACCTGGGTGACCCTGCCCGAAGGGCTCGATGCGAAGTCCATGCTGCCTCGCGCTGTTCGTGCGCGGGTCGCTTATGTCTCCGGTACAGCCTTCTACTACGACGGTCAGGGCGCAGACCACATGCGTCTGTCCTTCTGCTATCCGACGCCGGAGCAGATTCGCGAGGGCGTGCGCAGGTTGTCGACTGTCGTCAATGCCGAGAAAGAACTCGTGGATATGTTCGGCGCCGGCTTCCACAAACACGACATCGACGAGGTCGGGCCGGGTGTTGCCCCTGCGCCCAATGCCCTCTGAGCTCGCTGAACAGAGCGACTATGGCTGCCTATGAACACTCCAGATCATCACATACTCTGTGGCCAACACCTATAGTGATTCACACTCAATGTTTCACGTGAAACACCGCAATTCTGAACTCGCATGAAGCATTGAAGGAGAACAGGAGATACACCGTGAAGTCGAAGGTCCTCATCATCGCCGGAGGTCTCACGCATGAAAGAGACGTGTCCGTTCGCTCCGGTCGCCGAGTTGCCAATATTCTCCAAGAGGCGGGCTACGAGGTTCGGCTCAGCGATGTTGATCAAGGACTCCTCTCAGTCATTGAAGAGTTCGCTCCCGATGTGATCTGGCCTCTGGTCCACGGCTCTATTGGCGAGGACGGCTCCCTTCAGACACTGCTCGAAGCAATTGGCGTTCCCTTCGTTGGTTCAGCATCGACACAAGCAAAGTTTGCATCGAATAAGCCAACAGCTAAGGCACTTCTCGGAGCTGCTGATTTTGAGACTCCCGGTTGGGTAGCACTCCCCCAGGTTCTCTTCCGTCAACTTGGTGCCTCTCAAGTCCTCGAAGCTATCGAAGCGCAGACCTCCTTTCCTCTGGTCATCAAGCCGACCGATGGCGGCTCCGCCCTCGGCATTTCAACCGTGCATGATCCCGCCGAGTTGCGTTCGGCGATGGTTGAAGCATTCGCATATGGCGAGCACATCATGAAAGAAGAGTTCATTCAAGGACGCGACATCGCTGTCTCCGTTATAGACCTCGAAGAGGGCCCGCTCGCTTTACCTCCGGTTGAGATCGCGACGGACACTGGTGAATACGACTACGCCGCTCGTTACACGACCGATGAGACCGAGTATTTCGTTCCGGCTCGCTTCACGCGCGATGAGCTTGATGTTCTTCGGGAAGCTGCAATCGAAGCGCATACAATTTTGGGCTTGCGAGATCTGTCCCGTATTGACTTCGTCGTCGACGATGAGGGCACATGCTGGTTCATAGATGCGAATGTCACGCCCGGCATGACCGACACCTCCCTCCTCCCCCTTGCTGCGGAGAACGCAGGCAGTTTCGCAGAATTGTGCTGCCGAATCGTTGACTTCGTTGCAGCAGGACGGCCTGTCATTGACGAGGACGAAATGGGCTCAGAGGAGGGAATTCTTTCCGAGGATGGAATCGCCTCCGAGGACGCAGAAGACTGAGCTCAACACACCTGGAGGAGTTGTCGAAGACAATTGGCCGTTCGCAGCCACTGCTCGCCAATAGCCTCTCTTTCCTTTAGCCGACGCCCACAGTTCACAAGAGGGTTGCGGCTTCAAGCGTCCTCGCATGACGGCGAATAGCTCCTGAGGCGGGAGAGGGGCTTTTTGGAGTCACTGCCGAATCCAGTGTGGGTTTTTCCGCTTCACTTGGGTGTTGTGGCGGCACTGCATCTGAACTCTACGGAACGTGCGTATCTTCCCTGAGACCGGGCCTCTGCTGCCCCTCAATGGTATCGACGGGGCTTCGAGCGAACTATGTACGCCTTCTTCGTTCGTGCTGTTGGTTCAGGATCGGGGATTTTGGGCTCTACGCTCAAGCTGCGCTAAATCTCCATGTCTGCGGCAGGCTCTGCGCATCAAGATCACCCCTCTCCCTCGACTCCGCCATTTCCGCTGTATTCGAGAGATCATAGAGGATTCCAGCGACCTATCCCCTCAGCTACGTCTTCCCATCGGTGAACCCGGGCTATCGGTGAGCACGATGTTTCTGTCTCAGCCGATGTACCGGCCCGCACGATTCTTCTGTCTAAGCCGACAGATTGGGCAGTTGGGATGTCGTTTAGCCCGGACCTCTTGCCCCCGCCACCGCTCCCATCTCCACCTCTGTTCCAATCTCGTGGGGGCCAGAGTGCGAACCCTCCCTATTGACTCGTCGGCAAGCTGCCTGTTCCGAGCTATTTTGCCTCTGAGGGATTTTTGCTTCGTTCCGACGTGCAGTCCACCCATGGCTAGCCCGATTCATTGAGCAACACAGCGAGAATATCCAACCCGGCTGCATCGATCTGCCCGCGCCTAGGTCCTGGGCAGCTAGTTCAACAAGCGCTCGCACTACTATGTGGGACCCTACTTTTGTCTTGCCTCTGCCTAGCTTTTTCTATTGCATACGCGCGAGGAGCAGAACGGCTTAAGCGAGCATTCCGAGGTCAATGAGATCACGGCGCGCGAGTTCGGCATTCGTCCACATGATTCCGCGAATGCCAAGCAACTCGGCCGCTCTGATGTTCTTCTTCCGGTCATCGAAGAAGACCGCTTCCTTAGCCTCGATCCCCATCGCTTCAAGGGCAGCTCGGTAGATTGGTCGATCGGGCTTGCAGCACGCGGTGTCACAGGAAAAAGTGAAGCTCTCGAAATACTGGGCCCACTGAGTTCGCCGAATCTCATTCGCGATCGGACGTGGAGCATTCGAAAGGATCCCCAGGCGGATTCCTTGGGCATGCAAGTCCTTCAGTAGCTCAATTGTTTCAGGAACTGGCTGGTGAACGCGCATTGAGTCGTATTCGACAAGGGTTTCAAGAAGCTCATCAGTTACTGCAGGCTTCCCGCAGTCACCTGCGACTCGGTCCCAGAACTCGCGGTCGGAGGCGCCCGCGTCATACCCGTCACGATGCGCCCACATCGCCTGATCAACGAAGTTCACAAGAGACTGTCGTCCATCGCCAATGAGGCTTGCAATGTGTTGAGCACTGGGATGGGAGTTGACAATCACCCCACCAACATCGAAGAAGGCCGTGATGGGTGCCGAAGACTCGACCATGTACGCCTCCTTGTCAGTGCATGTGCGTCCATTCTCGCGTCTCCGCTTCGATGCGACCACTTTAGTGGTGAATCGCACGAGGTCAAGGTGGCCATTAGAACGGGCAGGCATGAGGGGCCTAGCGGCACTTTAGTCTTTGAGTTTTAGTGTTGTGCAGAAATTAAGTCTGCGATTCGGCGAAGATCTTCAGGACCCGCAAATTCGATGACGATCCTGCCTTTCTTGGCTCCTTCGGTGATACTTACCCGGGTTTCATAGGCATCCTGAAGTGCGGAAACAACCTGCTCGCCGAGTGCAGAAATGACAGGACGCGTTCGGGTACGAGGACGAGGTGCGGCCTTAGCGCGTCCAAGTCGAACAAGCTCCTCAGTTGTGCGAACAGAGAGACCCTCCGCAACGATACGATCAGCCAGAAGCTCCATATCCTCGACCGTTTCAAGGGAAAGAAGTGCCCTCGCGTGCCCAGCGGAGATCACTTGCGCCGCGACTTTCTTTTGAACTGTGGGCGGAAGCTTCAGGAGACGGAGGGTGTTGGCAATCTGCGGGCGTGAACGTGCAATTTTCTTCGACAACTCCTCCTGTGTGGCCCCAAAATCTGCCATGAGCTGCTGGTATGCAGATGCCTCTTCAAGCGGATTGAGCTGGGCTCGGTGAAGATTTTCGAGTAGAGCATCTCTCAGGAGGTCTTGGTCTTCAGTTTGTCGAATGATTGCTGGAACCCTGTCGAGCCCTGCGAGTTCAGCCGCTCGAAGTCGACGCTCACCCATGATGAGCTCAAAGCGTGCCTCAGGCTTCTCCTCCAGGCTTTCTTCCAACCCCTTGGACATGTCAGCTGTGAAGTCGATCGGACGAACAACGATGGGCTGGAGGATTCCGACCTCGAGAACCGAATCTCGGAGCTCAGCCAAATCATCTTCGTCGAACACTTCACGAGGCTGACGGGTGTTCGGAACGATATACGAGAGTGGAATCTCGGCAAAGCTCGCGCCGGGCACGGGAAGAAGCTCATCCGATGTTTCACGTGAAACACTATTGCAGGACTGAGCTGAAGCATCCTTCAGAGCATCGTCTAAGAGAACCGATGAAAGTGCGGCCCGCGGTTGTTCTTCAGCAGTGGAAGATGACCCCGTGCCCGATCGTTTTTCGGCTGTTGTACTGGTCTGCTCTTCGAGCATCGCGTCCGTCTTCTTAGCGGTGGTGCTGAGATCCTGCTGCGAAGCAAATCGACTTTTAGCTGAAACCTCTCGCTGGGCTTCGGCGTTGTAATGAGTAGTTCTCGGCTTTGAACCGGTGGAGCCGAGCATCTTAGTGCTGGCATGTGTTGCGTCGGAGGCTTTCTTGTTGGGGCTTCTTGGAGCAGTCTCCTCAACTTCTGCAACCTCCTGAAGTTCTTTGGCAGGAGGTTCGAACTCGGTGAGAGGCGAGCCCGAGGAGCTCACTCTTGTCTTCCTTGAGGTGGGGGTCTTCGATGTTGCGGCCTTCGGTACAAGCAGACCTTTTGCGGAACCGCCTCTTTGACGTGCAGTGGTATTCGGACGTGCGGGGAAGAAGACGTCAAGAGGATCTACCTGCGACGATTCCTCGACATTGACTTCGTCAACCTGCGTCGGAATCAGTGCACCAAGCCCACGTCCGAGCGCTGAATGACGGCCCGCGCCACGGGGAGACTTCTTCTGAGACATCCGTATCCTCCTTGAATCGAACTCCATTGTTTCACGTGAAACAACGATCCTCATCCGGGATGGAACTCACTGTGGACACTAGCTTCGCTGTGCATCTACGAATAAGAACACTATCTGCGTCTTCGAAGGCGGGGCTTCCCCGGCCCTTGCGGCAGCAGCACGACAACCAAGGTGCAGCTCTTCAAAGAGGAGAGCGACGACTTCTTCGTTGCCGTTCGTCAGCCAAAATCAGCTTTCATTGCTTAGCCTTTTGTCTCCCCCGAACCGCCTATGAGAAAGACTCTCCAAGGCCTGGTTTGAACGACTTCCTCCCATTGGACACTCAGCGAAACTCATGCATTCACTCCGCACCATTGAAGAGGCGCTGTTGCTCAATGGGTGAATCTACTCAGGTATAGGGCTCCTCCTCCAAGAACGCTATTCATTCGTTATTCTTTGCGGAGCTCTGCGCTACGGGCGCCATATCCCGGTGTCCAAAGCTCACCACCGCCTGATCGTCCATTCGGCTTATCACCACATTGCACTGTCATTGACGCCAGATGCCCCCGCGACCGCGACGACTTAGCTTCGCCGTGAACAGACAAGCGAGATACCCTCCGGCCCCGCCTCTTCGGAGATGCCCTCCGAGGTGAAGCTCGTGCTCGCAGTTGCATCCAAAGGAGCGCTCCTGCGGATGTTCATGAGTTATTGCCTTCTTACAGCTCTTTGCTGTTATCCCTGCACTTCGGCGATCTCAACCTTCTTCGCTCGGTCCTCAAGCAATCAATCTGAGAAGACCGCCTCCTCTTCCATATATCCGCAGATCACACCGAGTTGCTCATTCCGAAGTAGCGCGCGGAGATGCCGCCCGCCAAGAACAGCGCCTGAGACAGGGGCAGAAGCGCCGAAGTGTTTCACGTGAAACACTCAAGGTGATAAACGTTCTCATAAAATCCTGCGATCATCTCTGAGCATCAGTTGGACTCTGTAGCGACAAAAACTCAAACGCACAAGCTCAATACGAAAACGAAGAGAGGTGCGTCCTCAGATCCCGTTAAATGAAACGTTCCATATGAATCAATCCAAGTCAAAGACGATTCGGCACAATTACTCCTTCTACTACTGCGGTCGTGAATCCTCAATTGCTTCTCAATGCCGACTCTTGCTCAAGACCTCGACAAGTTCCTCCCTAGAATCAACATTCCTCGAGATTCACAACGGAACGATTACGAGGTGCGTCGACCGATATCCGATAGGAGGACCGACCATCAAACGTGTACACAACTATGCGAGCCTCCACTCCAAGGCTCCGCTGAGAACAGCGATGCTCTGAGAACAGATCCCCCGAGGTTCAACATTGTCTAGACACTCGGCACAATACGCTGCTCGAATGACGTTTCAGAGATTGCGATCTCAGACGAATGTTCAGGCAACGACAACACCGGAAGACAATCACTCATCCCAGGCCGGAGCAGACCAGACCCGACGAGACCAGGGCAGACCAGGGCAGACCAGGGCAGAGCAGAGCAGAATATCAGAGGCTCACTTAGTCAAAGCCGAACCAAAAATCGCCAAAGTTTCCTTCAACTCCGCTTTGAGCACCACCCTCGGCTCTCCTCCTCAGTCCTGCGCGAATCTCAAACTCAACTCGAGGGCAGCCTTCCGGTAGGCAAGGGCCCCTGTGTTTCGAGGCTCGTAAGTGATGATCGATTGGCCGAAGCTCGGCGCTTCGGAGATCCTCACCGAACGAGGAATGACCGTGTTCAAAGTAAGGGCGGGGAAATGCGCTCGAACTTCGGCTTCAACCTCTTCGGAGAGGCGAGTACGCCGATCAAACATCGTCAAAAGCATCGTCGACACGTGAAGCTTTGGATTGAGTTCGCTCCGAATCCGCTCAATCGTGTTCCACAACTGGCTCAAGCCCTCCAGCGCGTAATACTCCGTTTGAATCGGAATGAGAACCTCATCTGCAGAGACCATGACATTGAGAGTCACGAGTCCAAGAGAGGGGGGACAATCGACAATGACGACGTCAACATCGCGCGTGATGGAGAGAAACTCCTTCATTGCCTCAGCCAAACGGAACTCACGCCTCGGTAGATCCACGAGTTCAATCTCTGCACCTGAAAGGTCAATCGTCGCTGGGCAAACGCGAAGACCTTCTATATCGGGGCACTCTTGCAAAACATCGGCTAGGGCGGCACCGCCGATGAGCACATCGTAGGTTGAGGGAGTTCCTGCGCAATGCTCGATGCTGAAAGCACTCGAAGCGTTACCTTGGGCATCCGCATCCACGACCACGACCGAAAGCCCTCCGAGGGCGAGTGCGGCAGCGAGATTCACTGCTGTCGTGGTCTTACCGACCCCGCCCTTCTGATTTGCGACCGCGATGACGCGTGTGCGTGAAGGCCGACCGAAAGATGCGTTATCAAGCATTCTCTGATCGTGCATGTTCTGCTCGATCTGGGAGAGCAGGGGAGTATCCTGACTCTTCGGGTTGCTCACTCTCTTCCCTTCCGTTTGATGCCCCGCCCAGTGTACGTGGCCGCGTGGGCAAGTAGTGAGACCGCCTGCGTGCCCACCTCAGGATGATCGACGACACATCCCCTGTGGATAACCTCTTCGGCCTCGACCAGGTCCCAGATCGGGGTAAACACAGAGGGCATGTCTCGAGCAAGGAGTGAGTCTCGGCCTACTCCCCGGATCTCGCCACAGATCTGATCCCACTTCTCACCTGGCAGACACCTCGGATCTCACGGCCCCGAAGCGTTTTCCCCGATTTCGCTACCGACCTCACTGCGGCTCTCACGCCGCATATCACACCGGCGTACGCCAAGGGCCCCGTCCCGGCACACTCCTCCGCCCCCACAGCGACATATGCCAAGAACTTCGCCCCGCTACGCGCCTCCGGACTCAGCCCAGCTGCACACCCCGGCCCCGTGCCAACACACACCTCAGTCCTCACACGGGCATACGCCTCCGGCCTCGTCCCGCAACTCGCCGCAAATCAGACCTCGGCGACTCAGCATTGAGCTCCGACCCCGCCGTGAGCCCGGGCTTCACCTCGCTTTTCGCTCTCACTCTCAACCCGGCCTACTTCTGACGCTTGCAGACCACCACGTATGTGGATTCGTCCTCCATAATCGATGGGACCTCATGGATCTCAGCGCGCAGATGGTGGCTCTTGAGTTCCTTAGCGGCCTCTTCAATCTCGATGGCGGCGCGGCGCCCCTTAAGAGCCATGAGGGAACCACCTGGAGCGATTAAACGGGTCGTCATGCGGATGAGCTTTGACATGTTGGCAACTGCGCGGGCTGTGATGACATCGGCCTGCCCTTTGCCCCTGAGTTCTTCGGCGCGGGCCTGGTGGATCGTCACATTGTCCAAGCCGAGGTTCTCCACGACATCGAAAAGCCATTCGCAGCGGCGCTGCATCGGTTCGGCAAGGTGAACATCGAGATCAGGTCGGCAAATCGCGATGACGATCCCCGGAAGGCCGGCGCCAGAGCCGATGTCGAGAACTTGGCCCTTGCGGGGAAGGAAGTCCAAGACAGCGGCAGCGTTCACCGCGTGACGCGACCAGAGTCGAGGCATTTCCCGTGGTCCGACGAGGCCGCGAAGCTCACCCTCTTCTTCGAGCATGTGAACGTATTCCTCAACATCGGCGAATGCCGAGCCGAAGAACTCTTTGACTGCTTCCGTGGGCTGCTCAGGCTCGAAGGGATCACCGACTTTACGCTTAAGGGGATCTGGAACGGCAAGGGTCGCAGGGTCCTCAAGTTGAGTCTGTTCCTTCGACGAAGGGGGGTTACCAACCCCCTTGAGAGTGGGGTCATCAACCCCCTTGAGGTTGTTCACTCTTCCTCGGACCCCTCAGTCTCCGCCTCTTCGACCTCGTCCTCTTCAGCGGGCAAGATGACGACGCAACGGTGAGGTTCGGCGCCTTCTGACTCGGAAAGGAAGCCCTCTTCGGCGACAACGTCGTGGCAGACCTTGCGTTCGAAGGGGTTCATCGCCTCGAGCTTTTGCGCTTCGCCAGTGGCACGAAGGCGTGCGATCGCCTCCATGGTGAGGTCCTGGAGCTCGGCCTTGCGTTCGGCGCGAAAGCCGGCAATGTCGAGCATGAGGCGCGAACGCTCACCAGTTTCAGTCTGGACCGCAAGGCGGGTGAGCTCTTGGAGGGCGTCGAGGATCTCTCCGTCTTCACCGACAAGACGATCCAGGCCAGAGGAGTGCTCGGAGATGATCTCAACGCTTGCGCGCCCGTTCTCCACATCGATCTCGATATCGCCGTCGAGGTCGGCAATGTCGAGAAGTTCTTCAAGGTAGTCGGCGGCGAGTTCACCCTCCTCCTCGAGGCGGGTGAGCTTGTCCGTGCTGGTGTTCTCAGTCATGAGTGTTCTCCCAATTCAACAGGGCTAGATGGCTGGGGGACGAGGGTGCCTGAGCCCTCGTGTTAAGGCTCAGTGGCCCTTCTTCTTGTTCTGCTTGCGACGGGCCTTGCGACGCTCCTGACGGCGGCGCTCGATCTCCTCGGCACTCAATCCGGCTGGATTGTCAGAGGCACTGTCCTTGCGGGCTTCTTCGGCGCGCTGGCGCTGAGCCTTGGTTTGGCGTTCTTCGCGGGACAAACGCTTGTTCTGCTCGCGCTTGACCTGCTGATTGCGGCGTTCCTCGGCCTTTTCGGCGGCCACGCGAAGCGTGCGCATCCAGACCTCATCGGGCAGGGTCGTCCATTCCTGGCTCGCTAGATTGCGCAAAATCGACACCTTCTCACCGGGGCTCATAGACTCGGGGAAGTCGGTCGCGACCTTCAGCTTCTTCGCCTGAGCGGCTGCCTCAGTGAAGGTTTTCTCATTGAGCTCAAGGACTTGGGCATCATCCGCGGCGGAGGGCAGCGCAGAGCGGGCCTCGTCGTAGGATGCGAAGAAGGGCTTGGCCCATTCGAGGTACTTGTCGTGACGATGCTTGAGGAGTTCCTCGTAAGCGGAAGAACCCGGGGTGGGCATGACCTTGATCGTCCAGTAGGTCTGCGCAATCGCCCATAGGGCTGCTGTGACCATGTAGATGATGACGCCCATCTGGAAGAAGCCGCCGGAGAAGAGGTACATGAGCGGCATGACGTAGAGCATCGACTTTTGCGATTGCATCATCGGATTGTTCGAGTCCATCGGCGGCATATTGCGCACCATGGAGATCCTCATGGAGAAGAACTGGAGGACCATCATCGCGCCGATGAGGATGACGAAAACGATGATCGCTGCGATGCCATCACCTGAGGTGATTGTGTGCGAGAGGGGCACGCCAAAAACGGTTGAGCCGTTAATGGAGGAGGCCAGTTCCTGGGTGATCGGTCCGAGGCGATCGGCCTCGATGCCCGCGTAGGTGTAGGTGCCGGCCGCGAGGTCCTTCACCGCGTAGATCGCGCGGTACATCGCAAAGAGGATGGGAAGTTGAACGAGGAGCGGAAGGCAGGATGCAAAGGGGCTGACGCCGTACTTCTTGTACAGGGCTTGTGTCTCTTCGCTTTGTTTGACGCGCGAAGCCTGATCGGTTTTACCCTTGTACTTCTCTTGGAGAAGCTTCACTTCCGGCTGAATGGCCTGCATGGCCCGCGAACTCTTGATCTGCTTGAGGAACAGCGGCAGGATCAAGATCCTCACGATGATCGTGAGCAGGACAATCGAAATCACCCATGCCACGCCGGATCCGGAGGAGAATCCGAGTAGGACGAGGAAGTCGTGGATCTTTACCCATACCCACGCCACCGCGACGGCGAAGGGATGAAGGATCTTGTCGAACATGTGTTCTCCTTCAGGATGTGCGGACGCCAGGGGCGCCCTTCGATTGTCCGGCTTTCGCCGGGTGGTTTTCGGGGACGAGGTCGGGGCTGTGTGCCTCGTCAATGGGGTGGTGCACGCTGCCGGGGCGGATCGACACTTCCCGGCCCTCGTCTTCGAGGTCGATGCTGTCCTTGCTCTCCATATTCGGGCTCATGCCCATGGGCAGGGGCCTTTCGATGATTGCGTTGCCGACCCAGTCTTCGGGAGGAATCCACGGATCCGGGGTCCATCGTCCCTTTTCGGGGACATGGTCGACACCGCCAAGACTCCAAGGGTTGCATCTGAGGAGCCGCCAGCACCCCAGCACTATGCCCTTAATCGCTCCGTGAGTTTCAATCGCTTGGAGGGTATAGGCCGAGCAGCTTGGCGAGTAGCGGCAGCGCGGTCCGAGCGCCGGTGAGAGGAACTGCTGGTAGAGGCGGATTGGAGCGGTGAACACCATTCGCACGAGTGCGCTCGGAGTGGGAATCAACATGTGGAATCCCAGCGTTTCCAGGCTCTTTCGAGAGCGGAATCGAGATGGTGGGCGAGCTGGTGTGAGTTGAGTTCGAGTGCTTTGCCGCTGGCTCTGACGACGACTCTGCTCCCCTCAGGCAGGGTGTCGAGGCGTTCTCTCATGAGATGTCGAAGCCGCCTTTTCACACGGTTACGCCCGTTGGCCCTTTTGATCTCCCTCTTAGGCACGACGAAACCGACGAGGCGGTCATTGCCTTCCTCGTCGGTTCGAGCGTGGACGATCAGGACCGGGTTCCCGGCTCGTGCTCCCTTTCGGAAAGTGAGGCGGAAATCTTCAGGATCGACCATCCGGTGTGCGCGAGGCAGCACCAGTGCGGTCTCAGGCGGACAGCTTGGCGCGACCCTTACGACGGCGGGCAGCCAGGATGGCGCGGCCGGCGCGGGTGCTCATGCGCAGGCGGAAGCCGTGCGTCTTGGAACGACGACGGTTGTTGGGCTGGAAGGTCCGCTTGGTGGTCACTGCAGTTCTCCTCGGCGAAAGTGGTGGACGGCTATCCACCACTCATCGGTCGTTTGGTGGCGATCCCACCGCAGACGACCTGCGCAGGAATCGATGGCATGCCCGAATTTCGGGCACAGACAGACACCTAGGTTAGGGGGAGTGGGGGAGTGAGTCAACGCGCCCGAGCTCGTTGTGACGCACTCCCCGTGTCCACACCTGTGGAATTCTCTGTGGACTCTTCTGTCCACATTGTGTGAATGGAGCTTCGGCGTCCACACGGCTGTGGAAAACCCTCTTTCCGCAGAATCGCCGCAACCCATTGATGTAACTACATTTATGTGATTCGCAGATCTCTTTCCACAGTTTCATCCCCAGACTGTGAATGCGCCTGGGGACAGATACAGTGGCATGCGACCGGATCGCCCATTCGAAGCTATGATCCGGTGATTGACATCACTGAAGATCGATTCTGGAGGACTTCACGTGGAGACGACATCCCTGGCCGATGCATGGCTCAAAGCACTTGACGCCGTCTCCACTCATGATTTGGGCCCCGCAGCCGCGACCTATCTGAGGAGCGCCACTCCTCTCGGCAACATCGAAGGCACCATCCTCCTCGCCGTTCCCTCCGAGTTCACAAAGACCTGGATCGAATCCAAAGCCTCGAGCGAAGTGACCACGGCTCTATCCGAAACTCTCGGAAAGAAGATCCGCATCGCTATCACGGTCGATCCCTCCTTCGCCGCTGAAGATGACGAGGCCGAAGAGGATGGCCCTGCGACTCCAGTGCACTCCCCAGCGCAATCAGCCATCCCAGCCACACAGTCCCCAGCTTCAGCGTCAACGTCGACCCCGACCCCAGCGACTGCGGCTGGGGCTCCCGCGGATTTTGGCGGGCAGCCAACCCGATTGAACTCGAAGTACACCTTCGACACCTTCGTCATTGGCCCCTCGAACCGTTTCGCCCACGCCGCCGCATTGGCCGCATCAGAATCACCGGGCTCCTCCTTCAACCCCCTGTTCATCTACGGTGATTCGGGCTTGGGCAAGACTCACCTTTTGCATGCGATCGGCCACTATGCGCTCTCGCTCTACCCCAAGCTCAAAGTCCGCTACGTCAACTCTGAAGAGTTCACGAACGAGTTCATCAACGCGATCCGACTGAACAAGACCGATAACTCCGCCGTCGAGGAGTTTCATCGCCGCTACCGCGAACTCGACATCCTCCTCATTGACGACATCCAGTTCATTGGGGATAAAGAGCAGACGATGGAGGGCTTCTTCCACACCTTTAACGCCCTGTACGAAGCTGATAAGCAGATCGTCATCACTTCCGATGTCCACCCGAACTACCTCAATGGCTTCGAAGAGAGACTCACTTCGCGCTTCGGATCGGGCCTCCTCGTTGATGTTCAGCCACCAGATCTCGAGACACGTATCGCGATCCTCCAGAAAAAGGCCGCCACTGACGCCCTCGAGATCCAACCTGAGGTCTTCGAGTTTATTGCCTCGAGAATCTCCTCGAACATTCGCGAGCTCGAGGGCGCCCTCGTGCGTGTCGTCGCCTACGCGAACCTCACGAAGGAACGCATCGATATCTCCCTCGCAGAGATGATGCTCAAGGACTATGTCTCCGACCCGGACGACAATGAGATCACGGTCGCCCTCATCATGGGCCAGTGCGCCGCATATTTCGGCGTCACCATTGACCAGTTGTGCTCCACGGATCGCTCCCACGCGGTCGTCGAAGCCCGTCAGATCGCCATGTACCTGTGCCGCGAACTGACGGATCTGTCGCTGCCGAAGATTGGCCAGGCTTTCGGGCGCGATCACACGACCGTGATCCACGCGAATAAAAAGATCCTCGCCCTCATGAAGGAAAAGCGCGAGACCTTCAACCATGTCTCGGAGCTGACGAACCGCATCAAGAAGAAGGCCCGGGGCGACTGAAACCCGAACGGGGAGTCGTGCAGAGGAACACACGGGAGTGAAACTCGTGCACAGGCTCTGTGAGTTCCTCAGTGCACTAAGCATCCCCCGCTGTGGATGCCTCCTCAGGATCTGTGGACACAGACGAACGAGGATTCTTGTCATTCACAGGTCAACGTGCCCTCTCCCCAGAGTCATCCCCGACTCGATGCACGGGTGAAAACCTGTAATTTGCAGGGATAAGTCCGTGTTTCCACAGTGTCCACACAGCTGATGATGAAGGATCTTTTGTCATTTGAATGACAAGAAAAACCCCATCACCACAAGCTCCGCCCCGACCTCGCTGAACTTCGCTTCTCACTACCGGACTTCAGATCACAGCGTTATGAACCCCTGCCCCACACTCAAGGGCGTGCTGAATACGCCGCCGATCAGTGCTTTCTTCTTCACAGTGTCAAAGAAGCGAAGATCACGGGTAGAGTAGGGAGGCATATCGTCTTGTTCTCACGGAGGCCGGAATGAAGTTCACCGTCGCCCGCGACGTTCTCGCAGAAGCAGTTTCGTGGACCGCCCGTGCCTTGCCCGTTCGCCCGGCCACACCGATCCTCGCGGGCGTGCGCATCCAGGCTGAGGCCGAAGAACTTACCCTTTCTTCTTTCGACTACGAGGTTTCCGCGAACTCCCACATTCCCGCGACCGTTGAAGAGGCGGGCGAAGTCCTCGTTTCTGGTCGCCTCCTCGCAGACATTTCGAAGTCCCTTCCGAACAAGCCCGTCACAATCGAACTCGACGGTCAAAAAGTGAAGCTCACCTGCGGTTCTTCACACTTCACTCTCGCAGTCATGCCTCTTGACGAGTACCCGCTCCTTCCTGCCCAGCCGCAAACCGCGGGCACCGTCGACTCCCAGGTCCTCTCCCAGGCTGTCTCCCAAGTGTCGATCGCAGCGTCCAGGGACGATACTCTGCCTCTGCTCACCGGTGTGCGCATGGAGATCGACGGCGAGCACATGACATTCCTTGCGACCGACCGTTACCGTCTTGCGATGCGTGAGCTCGAATGGACCCCCGCAGATCCCGCCTTCGAGCACATCGCCCTCGTAAAGGCTCGCATCTTGCAAGATGTCGCAAAGTCGATGACCTCAGGTGAAACAGTTGAACTCGGCATCTCGGACTCCTCCCAGCAAGGAGCATCCTCGCTGATCGGCTTTGAAGCCTCGGGCCGTCGCACCACCTCAACCCTGATGGACGGCGACTACCCGCCGGTTCGCCGACTCTTCCCCGAATCGACTCCGATCCAGGCGGTGTGCGATCGTCATACGCTCCTCGAAGCTGTGAAGCGCATGTCCCTCGTCGCCGAGCGAAAAACCTCCGTCCGACTCTCCTTCACGGATGGCAGCCTCGTTCTCGAAGCCGGACAGGGTGACAATGCTCAAGCCTCCGAAGCACTCGAAGCGAGCCTGTATGGCGAAGACATTGCGACCGCCTTCAACCCCCAGTTCCTCATCGATGGCCTCTCGGTCATGGACACGGACTACGTGCGCTTCGGCTTCACCCACCCGAATAAGCCGGCCGTCATGACCGGTCAGACGAAGGCCGACGAGGGCGAGGTCACGACCTTCCGTTATCTCCTCATGCCGATTCGCTTCGGCGTGTGACAGATGCGGGTCTCGCACCTCGCGCTCGACGATTTTCGCTCGTGGAAGCGCGTCGTCCTCGAGCTGCCCGCAGGCCCTCTTGTCTTCCTCGGCCACAACGGCCAAGGCAAGACGAACCTCGTTGAAGCGATCGCCTACCTGTCGACTTTCTCTTCGCACCGCGTCTCCGCTGAAGGGTCGCTCGTACGCATTCCCACTCACGAGGAAGAGCCTGCGCCTGCCAGAGCTTTTGTCCGCGTGAAGACCGTGCGTGATGAGGATCGTGAACAGGTCGTGGAACTCGAGATTGTGCGCGGCAAAGCGAATCGTGCGCGCATCAACCGGGCGAATGTTCGTCCCCGCGAAATCCTCGGCCTTGTCCGCACCGTCGTGTTCGCCCCGGAAGACCTGCAACTCGTCCGAGGTGACCCGAGTGTGCGAAGAGCCTTCCTCGATGAGATCGCCATTCAGATGCATCCCCTGTATGCGCAGATCAAAGCAGACTTTGATCGGGTTTTGCGTCAACGAGCCGCAATCATGAAACACGCGCAGTCTCAACTGCGGCGCGGCCGGACCCCGGATTTGTCGACAATCGAGGTATGGGATGAACGCTTCGCGGAACTCTCAGCGAAGGTCAGCGCCACCCGTTTCAAGGTTGCTTCACTCCTGTCCGAGCCTGCGGCTAGGGCCTATGATGATGTCGCCGATTCTCATCGTCACCTCGAACTCTCCTTCGACGCTTCCATTGATCGGACAATCGGGACGAATCCGGATGATCCTGGTAGTGGTGATCTCGGTGATGTTGAAGCGCAGCAGCGTCGCCTTCTCGCGGCTTTCGACAGGATGCGCGACCAAGAGATTGAGCGTGGAGTGAATCTTGTGGGCGCTCATCGTGACGACCTGGGCTTGAAGCTTGGACGCATGCCCGTGAAAGGATTCGCGAGTCATGGCGAGTCCTGGTCGGTTGCACTCGCCTTGAGATTGGGATGCTTCGATCTTCTGCGCCTTGACGGGCAGACGCCCATATTGATCCTCGATGACGTGTTCGCAGAGCTCGACTCCAAACGCCGGGCAGGCCTGGCGACCCGCATCAATGCCGCAGACCAGGTGATCATTACGGCCGCCGTTGAAGCTGATGTTCCCCCCGAGTTGGATTCGCATGTGCTGAAAATCCACTGGGATCCGAGGACCGGATCCCAGGTCCTCCTCGAAGAGCCTGGAGCTAAGGAAAGCGCTGAGCCTGGCCTCGTCGAGAGCGAAGACCCCAGTGGTTCCGAGGGCTTTGAGCCCAGCGTCAGCGAGGGTGTCAAACCCAGCGTCTCCGATAGCGCTAAGCCCACAACTACCGTGAATGTTGAATCCGCAACTTCCGACAGTCATGAATCCGGCGCAGCTGAGAACGAAAGCTCCGGTGTTTGCGAAAGTGTCAAGCCCGATGTCCTTGGGGGTGTCGATCCCGCTACCGGCGAGGATGCTGAGAGCAAGGGTGAACGCAGAGCTGAGATTCCTGCTTCCGCCTCGAGTCCAAAGGATGAGGCTTTTGTGCCTGAAGCGGATACGGTGGCGGCCTCGTGACTCCCGATCCACCTGTGAACAGCGATCCGATGGGTGACCCAGATCCTGCGGGAACTCGAATCGGCGAAGAATACCTCGCCAGAGCTTTGGCGCAGGCCCAAAGGATCGCCCGGGCGAAGGGCTATGTCCGCTCTGCCGCGCCGAGCTGGGGCCTTGAAGAGACCCGCCCCTCCCTCGGCTCTTTGACCGGCACTTCTGAGGCCTCAGCCATTGAACTTGGACAAGGAAATGAGTCAGGTGGAGCCGAGGCCGAGGAAACAGGCGAGGATGGTGGGGGAGTCCACGATAAGCCCGGTGATACCGGGGCCTTGGGTGAGTTCAGGGGCGATCTGCATGCATTGGAGCGGGCGAGGATCCGCGCGCGCTCGAAATGGGCGAAAGCTCCAGGAATGGCGGCGATGCACCTGAAGTTCAGGGACTCGAGGCCGATCGGCTCCGTGCTGGCGTCAATGGTGAAGAAGAACCAATGGGATACGCCAACGAAAATGGGGTCGATCATGGCGAAATGGCCGGCGATTGTCGGCCCCCAAGTCGCCGAACACTCCGAAGTGGAGACCTTCGAGAACCAGACGCTGATCATCCGATGCTCGTCGACCGCATGGGCAAAACAATTACACCTGCTGCTCGCCACGATCGAGAGACGCATCGACGAAGAAGTCGGCCCGGGAGTCGTCACGCAGGTCATCATCCGTGGCCCGGTCGCGCCCTCGTGGCGAAAAGGGCCGCTCTCGGTGCCCGGCCGTGGCCCTCGAGACACCTACGGATGAGGCAAGCGGAACCCGCTTTTTCCACGAGAGTTTCCGCTCCGGATCGCCGAGCACGCCAGTGGCCCTCGTCACACGAGTGTTCTCGCAGCTCAGACATTATATGAAGGAAGGCGCACAGCCAGTGGAAAAAAGGCCCCAAAAGGTGCTTTTGGTAGAATTACACAGGTGAATCGTCGGGTCCGAAGGCCCGACTCGTACGAGGGGAGCCGTGTGGCTGACAACGAGATGACGACCGACGGGTCCGAAGGCTACGGTGCTTCGGACATCACCGTTCTCGAGGGGCTAGAGGCCGTCCGCAAACGCCCGGGCATGTACATCGGATCGACCGGCGAACGCGGACTCCACCACCTGGTCTACGAGGTCGTCGATAACTCCGTCGACGAAGCACTCGCTGGATACGCCGACCACATCGAGGTCACGATCCTCGAAGACGGTGGTCTTCGAGTCGTCGACAACGGTCGAGGCATCCCCGTCGATGAACACCCGAGCGAGCACAAGCCCACCGTCGAGGTCGTCATGACGATCCTGCACGCCGGAGGCAAATTCGGTGGCGGCGGCTACGCGGTTTCCGGTGGCCTGCACGGCGTCGGCATTTCCGTCGTCAACGCCCTATCAACCCGCGTCGACACAGTCATCCGCCGTCAGGGCTACGTGTGGCGCATGTCTTTTGCGAACGGCGGACATCCGATCACCGAACTCGTCCGCGGAGAAGCAACCGAGGAAACCGGTACGACACAGACCTTCTACCCCGATCCCGAGATCTTCGAAACCACCGTCTTCTCCTTCGAGACCCTGCGTCAACGCTTCCAGCAGATGGCCTTCCTTAACAAGGGCCTGCGCATCACGCTGACCGATGAGCGGCCCACCGCCGTCGACGATGGCGACGAAATCACCGGCGACGAGCTCGGCACAGCCGACGATCCGGTTCCCGGTCACCGCGCCGTCAGCTACATGTACGAGCACGGCCTGCGCGACTACGTCGAATACATCGATTCGACGAAGAAGAACGATGTCGTTAACGCTGAGATCATCGACTTCGAATCGGAAAACGACGAAGGCACGATGAGTGTCGAGATCGCCATGCAATGGACGACCGCCTACTCGTCCTCGGTCCACACTTTCGCGAACACGATCAACACGACCGAAGGCGGCACCCACGAAGAAGGGTTCCGCACCGCACTCACCACTCTCGTCAACCGCTACGGGCGCGAGAAGAACATCATCAAGGACAAGGATGACAACCTCACGGGCGACGATATCCGCGAAGGACTCACCGCCGTCATCTCCATCAAACTCAGCGAACCCCAGTTCGAAGGCCAGACGAAGACGAAACTCGGCAACACCGAGGCCCGCACTTTCGTCCAACAGCAGGTGTATTCGCAGCTCGGCGACTGGTTCGACGCCCACCCTGCCGAAGCGAAGGCGATCATCCAGAAGAGTCAGCAAGCTCAGGCCGCCAGAGTCGCCGCCCGCAAGGCCCGCGAAGCGACAAGACGCAAGGGCGTCCTCGAATCCGCTTCCATGCCCGGCAAACTGCGTGACTGCTCCTCGCGCAAGGCCGAAGACTGCGAAATCTTCATCGTCGAGGGCGACTCTGCGGGAGGTTCAGCCGTCGGTGGACGCGACCCCGAACATCAGGCGATCATGCCGATCCGCGGCAAGATCCTCAACGTTGAAAAAGCGCGCCTGGACCGGGCCCTGTCTTCAGACACCATCCGCTCCCTCATTACCGCTTTCGGTACGGGAATCGGCGAGGATTTCGACCTCAACAAGCTCCGCTACGGCAAGATCGTCATCATGGCCGACGCGGATGTGGACGGTCAGCACATTGCGACGCTCCTGCTCACCCTCCTGTTCCGATACATGCGCCCCCTGATCGAACAGGGACACACCTATATCGCGATGCCGCCGCTCTACCGCATCAAATGGACGAACGCCGAGCACGAATTCGCCTACTCCGATAAGGAACGCGACAAGCTCCTCACCGCAGGCCAGTCCGCAGGACACCGCCTCCCGAAGGAAGGCGGCATCCAGCGCTACAAGGGCTTGGGTGAGATGAACGACCATGAGCTGTGGGAAACCACCATGGACCCGGCTCACCGCATCCTCAAACAGGTCACCCTCGATGAGGCGGCGGACGCGGACGAGATCTTCACGATCCTCATGGGGGACGACGTCGACCGTCGCCGCTCCTTCATTCAGCGCAACGCCTCCGACGTGCGCTTCCTCGACATCTGACACTGAGACGACGCCAGGGGCCGAAACGCCCGGCCTTGGGCATCGACAAACAAACGAAGGACGAATGTGAGCGACGAGAAGACCACCCCGAGCAAAGAAACGGTCGATTTTGACCGTGTTCAAAGGGTCGACCTCCAGGTCGAAATGCAAAGGTCCTACCTCGACTACGCGATGAGCGTCATTGTCGGGCGAGCCCTGCCCGACGTGCGCGACGGCCTCAAACCCGTGCACCGTCGCGTCCTCTACGCGATGTACGACGGCGGATACCGTCCGAGCTCGTCCTTCTCGAAGTCGAGCCGCATCGTCGGCGATGTCATGGGCAACTACCACCCGCACGGTGATTCGGCGATCTACGATGCCCTCGCGCGCCTCGTGCAATGGTGGTCGCTGCGCTATCCGCTGGTCGCCGGCCAGGGCAATTTCGGCACCCCCGGCAACCTCGGGCCCGCAGCTCCGCGTTACACCGAATGCAAAATGGCGCCCCTCGCCATGGAGATGGTGCGCGACATCGACGAGGAGTCCGTCGACTTCCAAGACAACTACGACGGCAAGAACCAAGAACCGACGATCCTGCCCTCGCGCTTCCCGAACCTGCTCGTCAACGGCTCCGAAGGTATCGCAGTCGGCATGGCGACGAGGATCCCGCCCCATAACCTGCGCGAGGTCGCCAAGGGAGTCCAGTGGGCGCTCGACAACCCCGAGGCCTCCCGTGAAGAACTCCTCGAAGCCCTTCTGAAGATCATCCCCGGCCCGGATTTCCCGACGGGTGCGACGATCCTGGGACGAAAGGGCATTGAAGACGCCTATCGCACGGGCCGAGGCTCGATCACGCAGCGCGCAGTCGTCAACGTCGAGGAGATCCACGGCAGGCAGTGCCTCATCGTCACCGAGCTTCCCTACCAGGTCAACCCCGATAACCTGGCAGATAAGATCGCGCAGCTCGTGCGCGACGGCCAGATCCAGGGGATCGCGGACATCCGCGATGAAACTTCGGGGCGCACCGGGCAAAGGCTCGTCATCGTCCTCAAGCGCGATGCCACCGCCAAAGTCGTCCTCAACAACCTGTATAAGAGGACGAGCCTGCAGGAGAACTTCTCAGCGAACATGCTCGCCCTCGTCGACGGCGTGCCGCGCACCTTGTCGATTGACGGTTTCATCCGCCACTGGGTCACCCACCAGATGCAGGTCATCCAAAGGCGCACGAACTTCCGCCTCCGCAAAGCCCTGGAACGCCTCCACATCCTCGAGGGCTACCTCAAGGCCCTGGATGCGCTTGACGAAGTCATCGCCCTCATCCGCCGTTCCCCGACGGTTGAGGAGGCGCGCACCGGTTTGATGGAGCTCCTTGACGTGGATAGTGTCCAGGCTGACGCGATCCTCGCCCTCCAGCTGCGCCGCCTCGCCGCCCTCGAACGCCAAAAGATCCTCAACGAACACGCCGAACTCACTGCGCGCGTCACGGACCTGCGCGACATTTTGGAGCGCCCCGAGCGCCAGCGGGCCATCATCTCTGAAGAGCTTGGAGAGATTGTCGCGAAGTACGGCGACGAGAGGCGCACCCGCATCGTCCCCTTCGATGGGGAAATGAGCATGGAAGACCTCATCCCCGAAGAGGATGTGGTCGTCACCATCACTCGCGACGGCTTCGCCAAGCGCACCCGCACCGATCATTACCGTTCCCAAAAGCGCGGCGGCAAGGGCGTGCGCGGCACCCAGTTGCGCGGCGATGACGTGGTGGAGCATTTCTTCGTCACGACCACCCACCATTGGCTGCTGTTCTTCACGAACCTTGGGCGCGTGTATCGCGCGAAGGCCTATGAGATTCCCGAGGGCGGTCGCGACGCCAAGGGCCAGCACGTCGCGAATCTCCTGGCCTTCCAGCCTGAGGAGAAGATCGCGCAAGTCCTCGCGATCCGTGATTACGAGGTCGCCGACTACCTGGTGCTCGCAACGAAGTCCGGTCTTGTCAAGAAGACTCCGCTCAAGCTCTACGAGTCGGCCCGCACCGGCGGCATTATCGCAATCAACCTTCGCGAGGACGAGGCGGGGCGTCCCGATGAGCTCGTGTCCGCGCAGGTCATCACCTCCGACCAGGATCTGATCCTCGTGTCCCGTGACGGCCAGGCCGCTCGTTTTGCCGCGAGCGATGAGAATCTGCGTCCCATGGGGCGTTCGACCTCGGGTGTGCGCGGCATGAAGTTCCGCGGCGACGATGAGCTCTTGTCGATGGAGGTGCCCCGCGAGGGCTCGGATCTGCTCATCGTCACCGAGTCCGGTTATGCGAAGCGCACACCCGTGGAGGAGTATCCGAGGAAGGGGCGCGGCACTCTTGGCGTGCGCGTCGGCAAACTTGTCGATGAGCGAGGTGGCCTCGTGGGCGCCCTCGTCGTCAATCCGGACGAGGATGTCATGGTCATCACGGAATCCGGCAAACTCGTTCAGGTCAATGCTTCTGATGTGCGTCCGACCGCCCGCAATACGATGGGTGTGATTTTCGCCCGCCCCGATGAGGATGACCGCATTATTGCGATCACGCCGAACCCGGAGCGCGACATCGACGAGGACGAAGACGAGTTTTCGGATGAGGTTTCTGGCGGAACGTCTGGCGAGGTTTCAGGCGTGACGTCAGAGGAGCTTTCTGGAGGGGCTTCGGGGGAGCTTTCAGGTGAGGCTTCGGAGGAGTCTTCAAGCGAGAAGACCGCCACTCTGGGCGAGAACACCATCGAAAAGGCCTCGGAGGCTGTAGCGTCTGAGGAGGAATCCAGTGAGGAAGGCAACGAGGAATGAGCGAGCAGAGCAGCGTGTACGATGACGTCCCCCGCAGGGTTGATCTCGCGATCGCACGCGTCGACGCCTGGACGGTCATGAAGGTCAGTTTCCTCTTGTCCGTGGCCCTGGGCATTGCGATGGTTATTGGCACCGCGGTCTTGTGGTTCATGGTCGATGGGATGCACGTCTTCTCGACGATCGAGGAGTTCCTCAAGACGATCGGAGCTCAGAAGTTCACCTCCCTGCTCGACTACCTGCGCCTGCCGAAGGTCTTGTCCTATGCGACGATCGTGGCGGTCTCGAATGTCGTGCTCTTGACTGCGACCGCAACCCTGGGAGCGATGCTCTACAACGTCATCGCCTCCCTGGTGGGCGGAATCAAAGTTTCCCTCATGGATGAATGAGGCGCGCGCCCGCCCCTGGCGTGCCTTGAGGTGGGGTGTGCGCCGGGCCGAGCTTCACGGCTTGATGTCGAGCTTCATAGCGTGACGTGGCACGCGGCTCCTAGCTGAGCCTTGATGTGGGACAGGTTTTGCTCTTCAAGGAGCGTCGTGCCGCACCTCACGTCCACGGATTTGCCGGTGCAACTCAAGGGCGGTTACGATAATGCGGTGCCCGAGAGAGCACGGATGGGCCTATAGCTCAGTAGGTTAGAGCGCAGTCCTGATAAGACTGAGGTCGGTGGTTCGAGCCCACCTAGGCCCACCATCCGCATCGCACGAGAGACGGAGATCCCCAATGAAGAAGTGGATCACAGCCCTGTCAGCGGTCACCGCGGCTGTTGCAGTCGGCGTTGTTATTCGTCAAATCTTCGAGGATCTCTCCGATAACGTTGAGTTGTGGAAGTCCGTCACGGACGAACCTTACGAAGACTGAGTCTTCACCGGGGGCTATGGCGCAATTGGTAGCGCACCTGCTTTGCAAGCAGGGGGTTACGGGTTCGAGTCCCGTTAGCTCCACAGAATAGAAACACCCCCGCTGCAGGCGAAAGCGTGCACGGGGGTTTTCGTTTTCACGCGAAGAAGCGGCATGGTGCTGTTATTGGTGTGGCCATCGTTCCGGGCTTGCGAATCAGAGTCGAGGAGCGGGGGAGAGCTTGTGTTCTTCTGTGAGCCAATGTCGGTGGAGTTCCCGTATTGAGAGTGGACCTGGTGGGCGAAAGCATCTCCCAGGTTGTTGGGGATGTCAACTTCGATCGATCCATCTAGGACGGTAGTGGCCTCTGAGAATGTTTGTATCGTCGGGGTTCTACTGGCATGTTGCTACGGGCGATTGACCGGCTGAGCGAACCTGAAGTACTATCAGCAGCGTTAGCCCCGTGTGGACCGCTGGCTTCGGCCAAGTCGCCGGGGCTTTGAATCTTCTGGAGGCCAATCCGTGTCTGATGATTGGATCGAAGCTTAGCTGGGAACTCCCCGATTTCAGAAGTACCTCGACTTATGCGCAGGGGACCACAGCCGAGCATTGACGTTGTATGAGTGGAATGTCGCTCTTGGTCAAGCACTCATGCACGACATCGCACACTTTGAAATCGCGCTGCGGAATGCCTACGACGCAGCTATAGGAACACGCTGGTCAGGCGGTGTTCATTGGTTGCTGGATCCTAATTCACCGGCGGTGATGCCGATCTGGAGGATCAAGAAGGATAGATCGGGTCTCAAACGCGGAAGCGACGTGAACTATCGGAATCGTCGTGCCGTTGACGACGCGATACGGAAGTGTGGTGGTGCAAAGGCGACAGCAGGGAAGGTGATGGCAGAGTTGAGCTTCGGTTTTTGGAGACACCTAACTTCTGCATCACATGAGAAGACCGTATGGGTTCCGTATCTCCATCACGCGTACCCACTGCGAACCGACCGTGCCACTATCGACATGATCATTGGCGACATCAATGATGTAAGAAACCGGATTGCTCACCATGAACCGATTTTCGATCGGTGGAAGAAACCGAGTCAGGAGCCGGACATTATTCATGAGAGCCTAATGGAAGTCTTCAAGATGATTGCTCCTGATGCGGCGGACTATGTCAAGCAATCATCAACCGTAACCAAGGTATTCGGACAGCGGCCTTGATTTGAGTGTTGTTCCTCGGATTTGCTGTAGACCGTACTACTCGGTTGGGGCTCTGTTGCCACAGAATACGGCAAGCAAAGGTTTGTCCTGCACTTCGTTGAAGGCTACGACAGCGAGGTTCCCATCTGGGTAGCAACGGAGTTCATGACGATGGGCTGCCTGGTCAGTCTCCTGGATCTCATGGCTCTTAAGGACCAGCGCTAAATCGCACGGGAGCTGAGCGTGAAAATAGGAGGTCGTCCGAGGGTGGCTGCGAGCCTTGAATGTGTTGCGCAATCACTGTGCCCATGGCAATCGCGTGTGGAATCGTGAGCTCGTCTTCCAGTCGAATCGCCTCAACCTTGCCATGTTGGAGTTCCCAAATCTTCTTGCACACCTCCAAGCTTCCACGAAAGCGCCGGTGGACCACCGCGTGTGTTTCCATGCGGCTACCACCGCCTACCTTCTGAGAGCGTTTGACCCGAAGACTTCCTGACCTGCCCGCTTCGTTGATGGCATGGCAACCTTTCCTCAGTCGGTTGAAGCGCTTGGTCTGAGCGCGCAGAGCACGATGGGTTTCTCTAAAGACTGGCGCAGTCAGAATCTCTGGCGATAACGAACTCGCTTATGTTCATCGCTGTTTGAACAGCCCTACTTCTCTGGAGATGGCGAATCTTAGATTTCAAATATGGCGGATTATCGATCTCGCGTGGCGGACAGCGAGTTGCAGCAGCGGATGTCGGTAACTGGTGCCGTACTGATCAACGGACCGAAGGCCGTCGGATAGACGAGAACAGCGCAACGCCTAGCGAAGACCGTCCTTCGGATGGACGTAGCCCGTGCCGCCCGTGCCACCGCTCAGATCCAGCCCGAGCAACTGTTCATGGAGACTCCGCCGATTGTCTTCGATGAATGGCAGGAGGTCCCAGAGTTGTGGAATCTCGTGCGTCGTGCCGTGAATGACCATGAAGGAAAGGGGCTCTACATCCTGACGGGCTCTGCGCGCCCACGGGACAACGCACGCATGCACTCAGGGGCCGACCGGATCGGGCGCCTCCGAATGCGGCCGATGAGTCTGTTCGAGACACGACACTCCAGTGGACAGATCAGCCTTAAGAGATTTCTGATTGGTGAGGATCCGAGTGGACGGGCAGAGCGGCTGGCAATTCATAATCTGCTTGAACGAATCGTTATTGGTGGTTGGCCGGATCTTCTGGACGCTACTGAACGTGCAGCCCGAACTTGGTTGCGCGACTACCTTCGCAATGTCGCCGAGGTCGATGTGCCTGGAATGGGACTGCGTAGGAATCCCGCCAACATCGAAAGACTCCTGACCTCTCTGGGACGATCCGCGGCGACGCCGCTCAACCTTACGGCCCTAGCCCGCGATGTGGGGAGGGCCACGGGGAGCGGTCGCATCAGAAACGCTGTCCAACTACCTCGACGCTTTGGACAGACTGATGCTGGTCGAAGCGATTCCAGCCTGGCGGCCGCACATGAGATCTCGAACCCGACTCCGCACAACACCGGTCAATCACTTCGTGGATCCTTCGCTCGGGGCATCGGCACTCGGTCTGGGAGTTGACGAGTTGTCGAAAGACCTCGAAGCGGCGGGACTGCACTTCGAATCACTCGTCGCCCGAGACCTTCGGGTCTATTCACAACCGCTCGGAGCGGCGCTCTCATCTTGGCGTGACTCTCGGACCGGTGCGCAAATCGATATCGTCCTCGAGCTTCCCGACGGTACGTGGGCTGGCATTGAGGTCAAACTGGGGGAGAACGCTGCAGATGAAGCAGCTGCCTCCCTGTTGCGCATGGCCGACAAAATCGACCATGACCGACACGGTGAACCCGCTGCCCTCATCGTGATCACGGGTGGTCGATACAGCTACAAGCGAGCGGACGGCGTCTGCGTCGTTCCCATTACCGCATTGGGCCCATGATTGGAGTGAATGACAGGGGAGGTTTCCATGCGGATCATCCCGGACGCGCCTAAGAATGTTGAGCCGCCCCGCCGAGACCCCTCGTCGTGGTCGGGCATGGGGAACTCCGCTATTCGACATGAGTGGGCCGATTTCCTGCCATAACTCGCCCTCTTCGGCGTCAGACAGAAGGATGCGGCGAAGGGATGCGATGGTCATGACGGGCATGTGCATACGGCGGACGTTGATGATCATCGTGGAGTCCTGAAAGTAGGTGTTCATACGGTCGAACGCTGCGCTCATCTCATCCAGCCGTGCACGCTCGCAAGACAGGCGCTCGCGATGATTGGACGTGGTGATGCGCAGACCCTCAAGATCACCACGGTTCGCCATGATCTCTCCGATCTCGTCGAGCGGAAGCCCCGACGCTTCGACACGGGGCTGGGTTCGATGAGCACGCGTGCTACCGTGACGGCATGATCGCGTGAATCCCCTCGGCCCAGTCCGACACCTTCCCCGTCCGCATCGATGCACCCAGGAGCACCCGTGCCCGCGATCACCCTGACTGACCTCACCTTCTCCTACACCGCTGACCCCCTTCTCGAGGCCGTGTCCTTTTCCGTCGTCAACGGGGAGCGCGCGTGTCTCATCGGGCCGAACGGCTGCGGCAAGTCGACTCTCCTCTCTCTCGTCACCGGCGACCTCGTCCCCAGGCGCGGCAGCGCTGAGATCACGGGAATCGAGGGCGGGGCCGCGGGCCTGCGACGCGCCCCGGACGTCCACGCGATGGCCGGTACCGTCGGAGACTGCCTCGATGCGGCGACCGCGCCGATCCGCACGCTCTCCGCACGATTCGAGGAGGTGAACGCGGCGCTCGCCTCATGTCCGTCCCCGGCCGAGGAACGGCGCCTTAGCCGTGAGTTCGACGAGCTCCTCGTTCACATGGAGGCTGCCGAGGCGTGGAGCCTCGACGTTCGCATCGAAACGACCCTCGCCGGTCTCGGCCTTTCCATCATCGCCGGAAAAAACGGGCGGGCCCGTGATCTTGCGACCCTGTCCCCCGGCCAGCGAGGTCGACTCGAACTCGCCGCCACCCTCCTCGCCTCGCCCTCCGTCCTCGTCCTCGACGAGCCGACGAACCATCTCGACGCCGAAGCGGCCCGGTACCTGTCGGCCCTCCTCAAAGCCTTCTCGGGGCCGATCCTATTCGCGAGCCACGACCGAGCCTTCATCGATGAGACCGCGACTGTCCTCCTCGACCTCGACACCGCGCCCTGGCAGGCGCTCCTCACTGCGACCGCTCAGGCTCCGCTTGCGGGCGTGCACCGCTGCGCAGGAGGCTACGCCGACTACCTCGAGCGCAAGGCGAAGGCCCGCGCCGGACATGCCAAGCTCCACGCCGCCCAGCAGGAGGAGAAGAAGTCGATCCGCGTGCACCGGCGTTCCGCCGAGGACATTCAGAAGGGTGGGATCCGACTCAAAGAGGCAACGCCCTCCCAAAGGAAGTTCTTCGCAGACCGAGCCTCGAAGACGATGACGCGCAGGACCCGAAACGACGACAGGAAGTTGGAGGCCCTGGAGTCGCGCGAGGTCCGCAAGCCCCGCGAATACCTCCTCTCAATGGACCTGCCGCCAGTCAGGGAGGCGAACGCTTCCGTCGCTGTCGCGATTCGAAACGCAACCGTTCCCGGCAGACTCGCGCCGATCACACTCGACGTGCGCACGGGCGAGCACCTGCTCCTCACCGGCCCGAACGGCGCCGGAAAGTCAACGCTCCTGCGGTGGATCGCAAGAGGCACTGCTCCGACCACCGATTCGACCGGCTCCATCGACCTCGGCAGGCGACTCGCCCTCGTCCCCCAGCGGCTCCCCGAAATGGGTGACCCCGGCCTGGATGCCAAGACCTGGAAGTCGGGCATCGGCGAAATCGGTGCGGGAATCCTCCACCCCTCGATGTGGGCCCGCCCGGTCGGTGAGCTCGCGGCGGGGAATCAGCGGCGCGTTCAGCTCGCCCTTGCTGTGGCCGCAGCTCCCGAAATCCTTATTGTCGACGAGCCGACGAACTACCTCGACCTCGATTCGATCGAAGCCCTGGAAAAGGCTCTCGCCGAATGGAACGGCACGCTCCTCGTCGCGAGCCACGACCGCTGGCTCCTCGAGCATTGGGCGGGGGAAAAGATCGAGTTGGAGCCCGCGGTGGGAACACGGAGTCCCGATCGCTCCGATTCGTGAGGCGGAGGGTCGCCGATTTCAGGAATGACGGATCGTCAACTTCGCATGGTGGGCGACACACCGCAGTAGCGCATGTCGCCCATTGGCGTTACTTCTTGTGACCGTACGGTGGCTCTTTCAAATGTCAGGCGCTGAATCCACACTGTCGTACAAAGGGGGACTGATGAGCACGGTGGACTGTACATGGGGATGATGAAATGAAGGAGCGTGCTGCGGCGATCGCTGAGGACTTCGGGTTCGATCTGTCTTCGGTCACTCGGGCGTTTTATCGGCAAATCGTGCGTGAAAACAGGATCCTTCACCTAGAGTTACGGCGAGCTAAATCGGGAATCGCGTGCTGCACTCGCGAAAGCCAGGAGAATCGCTGCGCGGCACATCTCGCTATGCCGACGCCGAGGAGAGGCTCGACGCGCTCGACATCTGAAGTGCCCACGTGTTGCGTCCGGAGCACGCCTCGCAGTTCGAACCTGACATCAAGCGATTGAAGAAGAAGTGCGTTGACCTCACCTGCTCAAGGGTGTTGTGCGCTTGCTCCTCCTATTCCCATTCTGCTTTCGAAACAGGCGAGCCGACCCCGCGACTACACCATTCAATAGGAAGGGTGAGTAGCCTCAGGGTTCACTGGTCTTGCCCAGGATTCCGCGCTGTCACAGCTGTCCACAGGTTGTGGGAAGTGGTGGAGTTTCTCTGGTGGCTGCTTTAGCGTGTAAAGATGACACGCTCATCCCATGCTGCCCGGGTGCTTGCCTTCGTCTTGACCCTCTCCGGCCTCGTAATGCTCTCCGGGTGTTCAGTGTTTTCGCCTAGCGGCGCTCAGTCGGGTTCTGCCGCACAGTCCGCCGAAGTCGTAATGTCGGGCGATTACATCCTCAACGAGGACGGCACATTGAGGAAACCTCATGTCACTCCCTCAGTGCCAACAATGAGTGAGCTTGCCTTCCAGTACAACGAGACCGGAGCCGAGCAGGCAGCCAGGCACTTCATCGACCTCATCAACTACTCGTGGGCAAGCGGCGACACCACAGCCCTCGACGAATTCTCAGAAGAACGATGCACCTACTGCCAGACAATCAGTGAGCGGGTCCACGCCGTTTACGACAACGGAGGATGGACCCACGGAGTCAAATTCACCATCACACAAGTCGAAGGCAACCGTCCCGTCAACACCAATTCCCCAGAAACAGCACAATTCACCGATAGCTACATCCTCTCTTTGTTACTGCAAAGGAGTAAAGCCGACAGGTACACGCCCCCAACCCTTGAGCATGTTCCAGCAGGGACAGGACATCTCTTTGTCATCGCTCATTGGGACGGAAGCGAATGGAAGATAACTGGAGCAGAAGGAGAAGACTATGGAGACACGCAGTCCCGGTAGACTCCGACGAATAGTAATCTCATCTCTTATCTCGGTGGTACTTCTACTAGGACCGGAGCCCGCTCTCGGAGCTGACAACACTATTGTTGAAGAATCCCTTCAGATCTCAACCTCAACTTCAGGTGACACTATCGATTACACCGGCACCTATTCGTTCTCCGACTTTGCTGTTCCGTCTCCTGCACCTGATGCTGTCCCTGTTGTTGAGGGTCCTGTTTTCAGTGTGGGTGATGGCATTGAGGTGGGTGTTTCTTCGGCGGATGAGTGGAATCGGGCTCTTGAAGAGTGCCTCGCCCACGCCGCAAACGGGCCGATCCTTCTTCAACAATGCCGAATCATCCTCGGACTCGAACACCCCCAAACAAGCGAAACCCCAGACCCCGACCCCACCACGAACACTGCGCCCAGCGTTGAATCCCTCTCCCCCCGCCAGATCATCAACTACGCCCACGCCCAACACACCATCAACGGCGCAGGACTTGCCTGGCAACCCAAAACAAACGCCCTCGTCGGACTGCCCACCCTCGTGCACGTCACCTCACCCACACAAAACACCACCCTGAGCCTCTTTGGCCAAGCAATCACCATCGCCTTAGAAGCCTCACACTTCTCCTACGACTTCGGAGATGGCTCCCCCACCCTAGAAACCACCGACCCGTCGGCTCCCTATCCTGTTCAAACCCTCAACCACGTCTACACCCAAACTTCACCCGGGCGCATCATCACCCTGACAACAACGTGGAATGCGACCATCACCTACCCTTCTGGGCGCAGCGCCTACCTCGCCAACGCCCTGACCAGCACAGAAACCTCCACCCCCATCACAATTCTGCGAGCGAAAATCAGCCTCGTCCCCTCCGACAAATAACCACACCACAAACCACGCGACCAGACACATACCCACACGACAAGCAGTGGGAAGCGCGCTTACTTCTGGAGGAAGGAAACACTTTCACCAGTGATCACCGGTGGCTTCGCGAAAGCACCAGGCACCCCACGAGCCTGAAGCAACACCCTCTCCATAGAGAAAGAGAAAACCCTAACGCCGCAACAAACACCCGAGCGAGCTAAAGCATTGGCTTCGGAAGAGACACTGACCTCAGGCGGTGTATGAGCGGGTACATACCTCGGGGTCACATCTTCACCCCGCACACCCCCACCGCTGCACCATGAGTCCACGTCTCCACCCCGCACACCCACATTTCCGCTCTGCGCACCCACGCTCTGCCTACCCTCACCACCGCCCAGCACACCCTCACCGCCACCCTGCACGCTCTCATTTCCGATCCGCACACCCCCACATCCACCCTGGGCACACACATCGCCACACTGCACGCCCTCGTTTCCGATCCGCGCACCCGTGCCTCCGCCCTGGGCAGCTTCACCGCTGCACTGCTCACTCGGTATCGCCCGACTCTATTCCCAGCTCAGGACTCATTAGATGCGTGTGAATGACTTTTCTCTTCGCGACCCTGGCGACGAGCTATCGCTAGCCCCTCGTGTGCCCGCTGTTCCTTCTTCCGCCCCGAGCCACGCAGGCCCGAGGTCGCAAGACTCTTGAACATGCCGAGGATCGCGGCCCGCACCTCTGGATCGAGGGCGGCAATGCGATCCCGGACTGCCGGGATGCTCTGCTGCCAGGACTCCACGAGATCGGTGACGGTTTCGACCTCGGGAAGCGTAATGATCGAATAGATCGCGTCGACGAGGAGCTCGCGCTGCTCGGGAGAATGGTCGAGGAGCCAGGACGAGAGGATCGTATCAATGCGGCGCGCATCGAAGCTCAGCCCGTTCGCCCTCGCAAAATCCTTCCCCTCCACGACCCAGGAGAAGGGATCATGCTGGAGAGGTCCCAGATTCGTGGACTTCACGACCGTGTACGCATAGGACTGGTCGAGGAACATCCCGACGATCGAAGACTGCGGAACGGTCCTGTCGACGCGCTCCTCGATCGCGCGAAACCCCGGTTCGGCGAGGATCTCCGGCACAAAGCCCGGTCCGTCGTGGGAGTAGACGCGAAGAAGTCGATCGCCCAGCAGCTCGGCATTGCGAGCTGCCGCATAGATTGCGAGATTCCCGCCCTTCGAATGACCTCCGACTAGGAGCTTCGCATCCGTCCTCGACGCGAGGGTCGCAAGATAGTCGGCGGCGCACTCCTGGGCGGGCACGGGCGCCGCGAAAGTCATATTGAAGTCCTCCTTCCACCCGACCAGGGTCCGATCGGTCCCACGGAAGGCGACATACAGGAGATCGGGGCCGAGGACGTAGGCGCAGGCGGCGAACTGCTTCTGCTCCGCATCGTCAACATCGTCAACGCAAAAGCACTGACGGATCGAGCGGAAGCGTGGGCTCGCCGCCATTGCGAAAAGGAGCCGCTTGCACTTCTCCGGGTCCCACACGGTCCAGAAGAAGCGGGGAAAGCACTCGGCGCGCAGGAGATCGCGAACCTCGACGCCTCTTTCGGTGGCCGCTTCGGGAAGGTCGGGCAGGATGCGGAAGTAGGAGGCCCAGGACAGGATCAGCGAATCCACGGGCGTGAAATCCTCGGCCGCGATGGGCGTGAGAGAGCGTTCCACGTAGTCCACGATGTCTTCGTTGGCAGCCACGGTGCCTCCGATCTTCCTCGCCCCCGGGTTGATTCTTCAGCCTATCGCTGAGGGCGGGCTGTGAGCGTGGTGAAAGGCCGAGGGCCGGGGGACGGGTGCGGTGAAAGGTCGAGGTCGGGGGTGTGGGTGCGGATGCGGGAAAAACCGAGGCTGAGGTGGGGTGTGGGCTCGGTGAAAGGGCGAGGGCGGGGTGTGGGTTCGGTGAATAACCGATGGCGATGTGTGGGTGGCCTGAAAAGCTAGGGCCCGGCTGTGAGCTCCTTGCAAGATCGAGGCTGGAGTGCGGAGGTGCGGCAAGGAGGAAAGAGCATGAAATTCGCTTCTTCTCGATTCAGGTGCTGCCCAAAAGCAGTTCCGCGACGATAAGTGAGGACGCCGTCCCGACTAAGGCACCCGCGACCACATCAGAAAACCAATGCGCCCCCAAATACAAGCGCGTGAAAGCGATGAGGACGATCAGGGTGATCGCGCCCGCAATGACGAAACCTTTGATGATCCGGGCCGGGAGTCGGGGGAAGGATCCGTCCTCGTCGCTCGGAATGCGATTCGCAAGGTGGTGAAGCATGAGGAGCACCCCCGCGGCGCAGGCCGCAGCAACAGCGGTCGCATGCCCGGAGGGGAAGGAATAGGAGCCCTCCACGACGAGGCGCTCGGGAAAAGCGGGGCGGATGCTTTCAATGAACTCCTTGATGAGCGCAGTGATCGCCGAGGAGCACACCATTGCCGCTGGAATGATGAGTCCTTCACGCCAGGAGCCGCTGAACACACGAATCACACCACCTAAGACGATCGTCCACGAGACCGCCACCACTGGCGCGAACACATTCGTCACAACCAGCATCACCTGGGTCAGTGCAGGAGTGCGCATGGCGATCAGCGCATCGAGGATGCTCCGGTCGAGATGGGCGACTTGGGGAAGTCGAACGACAAGACCGAACAGGGGGACGCTCGCCAGCATGAGGATTCCCCAGAGGAAAAAGCGGGGAGTGCTTGTGCTCGCCGGGACAGCGAAGGCCTCCGCAGAGTTCGGGCACTGCTCGTCGGTGCCCTTCATCGGATATCTCCATCGAGGTAGACCCATCGGCCCGCGCGGCGAAGGAAGCGCGAGCGCTCGCGCATCGACTCCACAGCGAAGGAGGCAGAAACACCATCGAACCGAGACTGAGTATCTGAAGGCGAAGAGCCCTTTGCCGAAGCCGAGGAGTCGGATTCGGCGGGCGAAAAGGCAGCACCGGAAGCCGAGGATACGGCCCCGGCAACACCCTGCAAAGCCCGGGAATCCTGCGACGCCTGGGAAGAATCCGCAGATTCGGCGGGAGAGCGCCACGAGGCGATGAACTCGACAATCCCCTCTGAATCCTCCTCGCCGCCCCCATCGACATTCACGATCTGCAAGCCGAGCCACTCAATCTTCGGATCACAAAAGGGCGGAGTCGGCCTCGTCTTCGGATGCCAGGAGCGCAACAGGTGATTCTCGTCGCCAAGCACATACGCCGAATACCGCGACCTCATGAGGGCGAGGGCACTCGGCGCCGCCTCACCTGCGAGGATCGGAGCACAGCACCTTCCGAAGGACGCGCCCGAGCAGCAGGGGCAAGGATCGCGCGGCGAAGGGAGAGTCGTCATGCGTGCCAGGGTATCGCGCCGCTACGAAAGCGGCGGATCCCAGCTCATGACCAGTAATCCTCACAACCATTCGTCTGCACAACTACTCGTGCACAACTACTCGTCTTCGCAAGCAATGGCCGTTAACCCTCGTCTTCACAAGCAATGGCCGTTTGCTCTTGCCCTCGCTCTCGCCTTCGCCCGGAGCCACCGCCCTTCAAAGAATGCGGCGAGATGCAGCGCGACGCTTCGCGGGCACCTCCAAGGCACCCAAGAGGTCAAAGCCCTGAAGCCGACTCCCCGGTGGAGCCGAAAGAACTCAGTCGTTCAAAGCCGCTAGCCAGCGCTCCGCATCAAGAGCGGCGCGGCAGCCGGAACCTGCCGCCGTGATCGCCTGACGGTAGCTGTGATCAACAGCGTCACCGCAGGCGAAGACGCCTTCAACGCTCGTGCGGGTCGAAGGCTCCTCAACCGTGATGTACCCGGCCTCGTCCAGGGCCACATCCTCGGCGAGAAAACCCGTGCGCGGCAGGTGGCCGATCGCGACGAACACGCCATCAACGCCGATCTCGCGCATCGACTCATCCACAGTCGACCGCAAACGCAGGCCCCTCACGGCCTCGTCGCCGAGAACCTCATCGACAACCGCGTTCCACTCAAACTCGATCTTCGGGTTCGCCATCGCACGATCCGCCATCGACTTCGAAGCGCGCAGCGCATCACGGCGGTGCACGACAATGACCTTCGAGGCGAAATTCGTCAGGAAGCTCGCCTCCTCCATCGCCGAGTCGCCTCCGCCGATCACCGCGAGAACCTTGTCCTTGAAGAAGAAGCCATCGCAGGTCGCGCAATAGGAGACACCACGCCCAGAGAGACGATCCTCGCCCTCAACGTTCATATGACGGTACTCGGAGCCGGTCGCGAGGATCACGGAGCGCGCATACAGGAGCTCATCATCAAGGGCGAGGACCTTCACGTCCCCCGAAAGGTTCACGGCGGTGACGTCCTCGTAGCGGATTTCAGCACCGAATTTTTCCGCCTGCTCTCGCATCTTGTCCATGAGTTCGGGCCCCTGAACACCTTCGGGGAAGCCCGGGAAGTTCTCCACTTCGGTCGTGTTCATGAGGGCACCGCCGGCGCTGATAGCACCCGCGAGGACAAGCGGATTCAAGCCCGCACGCGCCGTGTAGATCGCCGCCGTATAGCCTGCGGGGCCAGAGCCCACGATGATGACATCGTGGACCTTCGCGCCCTCGGGGAGCTCGGAGGAGGGACGAGGGGCGGGAAGCGAGGCCTCTTCAGAGGGCTCAACGACGGGGGCGGTGACAAGACCGGGAACGAGATTGAAGGACATATCAATCCCTTTCTCCGCCTGAAGGCGGACTACCTGAGGGGCGGGGACCTGAGAAAAAGTGCCTGCCTGCAGGGACTATTGGACGGACAGTTCAGAGACCCACGCCCACTCGTTCCCGTCGACCGAGGTCGGCATGGACCTGAAGGACAATGCGAGCATCGAGGTTTCAACGGGCTGGGGGAGCTTGATCTCCGTTGAAGGAGACAACGCTGAAGTCGTGAGTTGTGTTCCGTTCCGAGGATTCGAAGGGTCAGTGACATTGCGCACGACAAGTTGTCCGCCCGAAGTCGAAGGATCCATCTCAAGGGTCACGGATGAGACTGTCGCAGTGCGTTCAAGCTTCACAACAAGAGTCACAGCAGATTCGTCAAGGAACTGATTGTTCTCGAACCAGCGCGAATGCCAGGAGGTCGAGGAGTCGCCGTCAATCATCGCGACGGCCTGCTCGGGGTGATCCCCCTGATCATCCGACCAGGACAGGACCGAAACGGAGCTGATCTTCGGAGCGAGTCCCTCTGCAGAATGGCCATCTTCCTCCGAGCCGTCCCCAGCGCCATGAGCCGCTGATTGAGCATCGGCGAGCGACTGTGCGAAATCAATACTGTTCACAGGTTTGAAGGCTGTGGTGAAGGACCAGAACGCGGCAAGGATGGTGAGAACAGCGGCAAAAATGAGGGTCGGTTTTGTCGGGTCGATTAAATGCCCCTGCCCGGGAATCTTCGAAGAGCCACCCGACGCACCTGCGATGGTCGGGATGGCGCTCGTCTCTTCGAGGGCACCGGAAATCAGCGTGGGGGTCGTGTTGTGGCGTTTCGAGGACTGCCCCTTCGAGGGATCCTTGCTGCCAGATTCTGTCTCGAAGACCATGGGCTCCTCGAACTTCTCTTCTTGGACGGGCTCTTGCGCAATCGGAGCTGGGATACCAGTGCCCTTCGTTGTGGCGCCGCTGGAAGCGTTTTCCTCGTCTCCTCCGGCAGGGGCGCTGGCGGGGTGGGGAGGGGCAGTGGTGGGATGGGCAGGGGCAGTGTCGGGATGGGAGAGCGGGTCTCCATCTGCGGCAACAGCCTGCGAGTTCGCTCCTTGAATCTCAGCTCCCCCATCCTCGGGGGCGGGCGGCATCGGGGGAAGCGAGGAGTCGGGGGGAGGTGGAGGCAGGGGAAGATCCTCAGCAGGCTTGTCCAGTTGCGAGGAGCGAAGCGAGTCCTTCGCCGACACGATCTTCTCGCGCATCTTTGATGTCCAAGCAGAAGCGCTGGAGACCACTGTCGAGGCCCACGCCTCCTTCTTTGACGCAGGAGAAGCAGCCTCCTCAATCCCCTCGTGCACAGGAGAAGAAGACTCCTTCACTTCATCTTCTAAAGAGTGGAGGACCTGTTCAAAGCTCGGCAGGGGTTCTTCAGGGCAGGAGCCTTCCCCTGCGCTGTGCATCGCGTCCTCGTCCATGAATCCCCCAATGTCGTTGCGGTGGTCGTCAGCCATTATCCTCGACCTTCCTCGGACTCGTCTGAAGCGGCGCGGCGAGGAGGATGCGCACCCCGTTGGGAACCTTGAAGCGGGCGAGCAATGGGGCGATCGTGCGAGCCGACTCACCTGGGGCGATGAAGCGAAGCGCGATCAGATATCCGAAGGAGGCGATCAGGGTCACGAGAAGCATCTTCCCGGTCGCAATGCTGATGCGCGCCGAGGTCGATTCCACGATCGTGTGAACGCCCACAGCCCACAAGGCCCCAAACGCAAGCAAACCTGCGATAAGAGCGGAAGCGAAGAAGGAGGAGTACGAGCGCAGCAGTGACGCCTTGTCGACGAATGCGTTGCGCTTCGACACCCAAGCCACGGCGATGACACCCTGCACGAGGCGGCATGCAGTTTCACCGAGGGCGGCGCCGACAACCCACCAGGTGGCGCCCGTCATGAAATACATGCCCCAGCCGACGATCACCTGAATGATCGTCGGACCGATGCCCATGAGGAACACAGGTTTCACATCCTCGTAGGCGAAGAAGACTCTCTGGCTCATGAGGACCATGCCCGTAGAGGCAACGCCCGGCATGAGTGCCGCAAGGATCCACGCATACCCGGCGATGATCTCCTGATTCGAATAGGAGGGCAAAACCATTTGCGTCATCGGAACCGAACCCGCGATAAGGATCGCGGCGGCCAGCAGAGTCAGCGAGGTGATCGTGCGGACGCCCATCGTGTACTGTGCGGCAACACCCCGATCATCGCCATCGGCCACGGCCTCGGCCATTCGGGTGAATATCGCGGTCGTGAGGGACACGGTGATGAGCGACTGGGGGAGCATGAAGATCATGAAAGCCGTCGCGTAGGCGCTGATCCCCGCGAATACTCCGTCATGGGTTTTCGCATAGGCATCCGCGAGGGCCGCCAGGTTATTCGTCGATAAGACACCGACCTGGCTGACCCCAAGAGTCGCGAAAGTCCATCCAGCGACCTTCGAGGTGGAGCCGAAGCGAGTGCCGCGGAAGTGGAAGTCCGGCGTGAAACGGATTCCCGCGCGTTTCATCGGCACGAGAAGGATCAGCGCCTGCGCGATCACGCCGAGAGTCGCCGAACCTCCCAAAAGCCAGAACTGTGCGGAGGTGAAGTCCGCGACCTCAATACGGTCCTCCGAACTGCCCCAGATCGCAAGGAAAGCGCCCAGGCCCGCAATCCCGACAAGGTTATTGACGACCGGCGCCCACATGTACGGGCCGAAGACGCGGCGAGCGTTGAGCAGCTCACCGAGCAGGTTGTACAAGCCGTAGAAAAACAACTGCGGCAGGCACAAAAGCGCGAAAAGGATCGCGAGGGTGCGGATCTCCGAGTCATAGCCCGCGGCCGTGATGACGACGAGAAGAGGCGCGGCGACCATCGACAGGATCGTCACAATGAAAAGCAGGGTCCCCGCGAGAGTGAGGAGACGGTTCACATAGGTTTCACCATCGTGCTTGCGCTTCAAGGCGCCCACGATCTGGGGGACGAGGACGGCATCGAAAACACCGGAGGCGAGGAGATTGAACACCGTGTTCGGCAAAGTGTTCGCCGTCTGGAACGCGGCTGACACGCCACCTCCGGCAGCGCCGATCGCGGCGAGCAGCATGATCGAACGGACGAACCCGAGGATGCGCGACACCATCGTGCCGGAAGCCATGATCGCACTGGCACGCAGAATCGACGAGCGCTTCGCAGAGGGGCTTCGCTCGGGGGCCGTTTCAGAGGTCATCAGCTTCCCATCTGCTGGTCGATTGTGTTGGAGTCCCCGTCGGGGGTGGAGTCGGCTTCCAGGGGATCATGCTCTTCGGTAGCTTGAGGCGAGCCCGGGCTCGCAGTACTCTCCTCGTTTCTCTTGTCGAGACGTTGACGAAGTGTTCTCACAAGGCCAAAGATGAAGAGGAGGGCGAAAGCTGCCGCTGCGCTGATCGTGATCGCATCCTCCCAGCCTGCGCGCAAACGCACGAGGACCTTCCGTGAATCCTCAAGGACCGAACCATCGGGAGTCGTAATCCGATACGTCACTTCCACATCGCCTGAACCGATAGCTTCAACGGGAACAGTGACGGTCGAGACTGCGCCTGCGAGGAGCGTCACTTCAGAGGAGTGGGCGATCCTCAGTCGCGCATCGGAGGGCAGGAGAGTCACCTTCACGGTGACATCCAAAGGCAGATCATTACGGACCCGCACGGGAAAATCCGCGGACTTGTTGATGAGGTTCACGGCCCCCGCTGGTTCTGTGGCCACACGTGAACGCAAACCCGAGACTCTCGCAGAGAACTGGGAGGCTGCGGTGAGCTGCTCGTCGGGTGAGAATCGTGCTGAGATGACTGGGAGGATCTCACCCTCGATCTCCGCAAGAGCTTCCTTCGGGTCGCTCGTCGCATTCGCGAAAGAATACGCCGAGATGAGGGCGTCGCTCAGAGTGGAAACGGCTGTAGCTCCCTCCCAGGACAGTGCACCCGGCTCAACGATCATGCGTTCCACGTCGGTCGGCTCAGACTCCGCGATATCTGAAAAGCTGATTCCCGTTACCCACGGCGAGTCGAAAAGAGCACGGACCCTGACCGCAAGATCCGCGTTCGGAGCGGTGGAACGATCGGAGGTGAGGAACACGGTTCGCGAAGAAGACGGACGATCATGGGCGATGATCGCGGTGATCGCCTGGAGGGCCTGTTCGGCATCAAGCTCATCGGCAGTGTTCGTCGTTTGCCAATCGAGGATCTGCGAGAGTGAAACGTTTGGGATGAGGACCCTCGCGCTCTGCTCACTCGCCCCTCTCATGGAGATTTCCCCTGTGGTCGTGTCCACTTCTGCGAGGGCAAGTGAGGTGAAGTCCAAGTCCTCATCGGGTTCGAGTCGCCCGAGTGGTGCGATGCTCACCCCATTCTTCGCGGCTTCGAGTTGCCAGGTCCCGAAGGTGTAGGCAGAGGGCCAGGCGACATGACGAATGATTGAAGCCGGAGCCGCGTCCTCGTCCTCGGTGTCCTGCGAATCCTGTGAAGGAGAAGCGGGGGGCATCTGCTTGTCGTTGTGCACTCCGTTGCCCTGGCCGTTTGCGTTGACGTTGCCTCCTTGTGATTCGCTGGAATCAGAGGAAGAGGAGGATTGCGCCCCGGACTGAGAGCTTTGCGAGCCTTCGGGGGAGGCCTCGTCATCGGAGTTCTTGGCCGAAAGTTTGCGCAGCTCCGCGATAGATGCGGGGAAGCTTTCAATCGATTCTGTCAAGCGCGTGCTCAACTCTGAATTCCCCGCCAGAGTGACAGTTCCCGGGTCGGCGTCCCCCCTCGGCAGGGCAACGATCTCACGACCGGGGGTGAGAAGGGAGCGGAGGAAAGCCTCATCGGTTTTCACCTTCTCACGAGTCTTCTGCTCAGTTATCTCCTCATCCTTTTGAGGAAGGGAGGGTAGGAGCGCAGCATCCATCGCGAGAGTCGCCCCCGGGATTGAGGCGATGGCAAGCGCTGCGCGGCGTTCCTCCTCCTCTCCCTCAGTGTTGACCGAAGTCCAAGGAATAAGAGCGCTGAGGCGCGAGGGAGCGAAATCAGCCCCGGAGTCCCAAAGTGCGATCGTTGCATCCCGGCCCGAAGCGCCATCTGAGAAGACCTCAACGGTGAGGGCCCGCGGACCCCACGCGGATTCGTCGTCGAAAGGCAAGTTCTCAGCGGAAATACGTAGCTCGAAACGATGAGAAGCGTCCGCCTCAAGGTTCATTTCAAGATTCGTCGCACTGATCGTCGACCCGATCTGCGCATCCACATCGAGTTCCTCTTCGAGATCCATCACGGACGAGGGGGGTGTCGTCGACATGGATACGAGGATCGCGGGAGTTGTGAGGGTGCGTCCTGAAGTGTTCCTCAAGGCACCCGAGATGACCAGGTCCTCATTGTTTTTCATCACCCTCGGCGAGAGTGAATTGATCGACACTTCAATGCCATGAGATGAGGAGGCTTTCGCAAAAAGTGAGGGGCGTGATTGGGGATCCGAAACCCCTGGCAGGGACACCTCTTCATCGGCGAGGGCGGGCGCTGGAGCGAACACGCTGATGATAAGCAGGCTCATGGAGATCAGCACTGTGATGAGAGCAGGACGAGCGCGCCGCATTTACAGTCCCCGATACAAAAGGTCGAGGGCGATCGCCACGATTCGCCTCTCATTGGGGTATGCGAGTCGATGGGAGCTGTCCTTCAAAGGAATCCAGGCGGCTTCCTCGGCCTCGTGATCCGGGTCGTGCTCAACGGTGATGAGACCGGATTCGTAGCCCATCAGATAGTGGTGGACAACCTTGTGGACGCGGTGGTCTGCTCCGGAGAACCAGTAGTCGATGCTCGCGAGGTGACGGATGATCCTTCCATGAATACCGGTCTCTTCGGCGACCTCGCGCAGGGCGGCCTGCTCGGGAGTTTCACCTGCTTCGAGGTGGCCTTTTGGCAAGCACCATTCAATCCGGCCTGCGCGGTTGCGCCGGGCGATCAAGGCGGCGTAGGGGATCCCGTCAACGACATCGACGACGATGCCTCCTGCTGAAGTCTCGGAAGAAACGGGAAGGTGAGGCGAATGAGAGTGGGATGCGTGCGAAGAGGGACGACGACGCGGGGGGCTGGGAACCCCCTGTCGAAAGTTCGTCGGTCTGGCAGGCATGAGTCCACTCTAGTCGGCGAGAGGCAGGGAGGCGCTTTGCCCACGCCAAGTCGGATTCGCCACGCCCGTTCGGAGCATTCCGTCACCTCAGCACGCTGTTCCTGCGCCGAGTCGGATTCGCCACGCCCCTGTGGGATGCTTCGATCAGGGAGGCGCAGATGAGATGACGCTTCGAGTGTGTCCTCGGGTGCCTGTCTCCTCAGGCGCCCCTCGCCCTCGTTCCTCATACTCTCGCTTCGACCGGCGCCGGATGCTCCCGCTTCGACTGGCGCCAGCCTGGGCGTTGAGCTGCCCTCCCGCCCTCGTTCCCGACACTCCCACTTAGGGGCAATTGAGAAATTCGTGTACGGGCAGTGGGTGACTTCATGCTCCATTCGCCCTCGAGCTCGTGGCCTGCGGGCATCAGGTCATGGCATCCTGAGAGGCGATGAGCCCGAAAAACCACGTTCCCCTCGACTCCGATATTCCAACACTGCTGGCGAATGCGCAGCGAACCTTTGGCGCATTGCCGGAGGAGATCCTCGACCTCGGCCGCGTTTTCGAGGCCGCAGGCGAAGAGATCGCCCTAGTCGGAGGTCCCGTTCGCGATGCCTTCCTCGGTGTTACGCCGAACGATTTCGACCTGACGACTTCAGCAAAGCCTGAACGCACCGAGGAGCTCCTGGCGCAGTGGGGTGCGGCAGTATGGGACATCGGCAAAGAGTTCGGCACGATCGGCGGGCGAAAGAAAGACCTGGTCGTCGAGGTGACGACCTACCGCAGTGACTCCTACGAGGTCGGCTCGCGCAAGCCCGAGGTCGTTTTCGGAGACACCCTTGAAGGGGACCTCACGCGCCGCGATTTCACGGTGAACGCCATGGCCATGCGCTTGCCGGGGATGGTCCTAGTGGATCCGCATCATGGTCTTGAGGACTTGGCTAAGGCTCGTCTGCGCACCCCCGTCACCGCCGAGCAGTCCTTCGATGATGACCCCTTGCGCATCATGAGGGCTGCACGTTTCACGGCTCAGCTCGGCATTGATGTCGACCTCGATGTCATGGAGGCGATGGAGGTGATGGCCCCGCGACTGCAGATCGTGTCAGCGGAGCGGATACGCACCGAATTGGAGCGTCTCATCGTCTCGCCCTACCCGCGTCGCGGCCTCGAACTCATGGTCCACACTGGTGTGTGTCAGATCGTTCTTCCCGAATTGTCTGAACTGGTGTCCACAGTCGATGAGCACAGGCGCCATAAGGATGTGTACGAGCACACGCTCACCGTCCTCGAGCAGGCCATGGATCTTGAGACAGACGAGGATGGGCCCGTCCCCGCACCCGACTTCATTTTGCGTTTCGCGGCGATCATGCATGATGTGGGCAAACCGATGACCCGGCGCTTCGAGCCGAACGGGACGGTGTCCTTCCATCATCATGAGATCGTCGGTGCGAAACTCACGCGCAAGCGCATGAAGGCCCTCAAGTTCGATAAGGCCACGACTGAGGCCGTGTCGACTCTTGTCGCCCTGCATTTGCGTTTCCATGGGTATGGGGAATCCGCGTGGACGGATTCAGCGGTGCGTCGTTATGTCGCTGACGCCGGTGAGCTCCTCGAACGTCTCCACCGCCTCACTCGCGCCGATTGCACGACCCGCAACCGACGTAAGGCGAATATGCTCTCCGCCGCTTACGACGACCTCGAATCCCGGATCGCGACCCTGCGCGAGCAAGAGGAGCTGGATGCGATCCGACCTGATCTTGACGGTCAGGAAGTCATGGAGATCCTGGGCCTTCGTCCCTCACGCGCGGTGAAGATGGCGCTTGAGTTCCTCATGGGCATGCGTATGGAGAAGGGGCCGATGGGGAAGGAAGCGGCCCGTGAGGCTCTCCTCGAGTGGTGGTCTTCGGAGGAGGTACGAGAGATTGCTCGCGAGTACGAGGAGCAGCAGGCGCACTGGGAGGCGATGGTCGCCCAGAAGCGCCAGAAGAAGGCTGCGGCGAAGGCGAAGCGCGCGGCTCAGGCTCCTGAACATGTGAAAAACGGCGCCCAAGACTGAAACTCACAGTGTAGAACTTGCAGTGATATTTGCAGTCTGAGGGAAAAACTTTCACTGATGTGTGAAATCGGAAGGGAAAGACTTTCAGTCTTGCAGTGTCAGTGAGAGTCTGCCTCCACGAGGACCAGTGCACCCCGGGATAATGAGGACTACCGCACCTCGGGATAATGAGGACAAGCGCACCTTTGCACACTCACGATTCTTGCTCCCGCCACTTCTCGGGCCACGGGCCAGGCGATGGGCCTGATCCCACTTTTGCGCTCCCGCCACATCTTGAGTCGGGGTGGTCCAGGTGATGAAGGCTTACCCCATCTTCGTGTTCTCACCGACTCTTGGGCCGTGGGGGATGTGGCGGGGGAGAATCAGGGGGCGTCGGCGAGCGAAGACCACGGAAGATACAGGCGCGCGGACAACAAGGCCCAGGCTGTGCTGCACGAGGGCGACCTCGGCCGTAGGGTGGTGACAAGCCGAAACCGAGGAGCAACACGCATGAGCGCATTCACCCCACAAGCAGCCTCAGCTGATATCGGAGTCTTCGGACTGGGAGTGATGGGAGCAAACCTCGCCCGCAATCTCGCTCGCAACGGCTACGCGACCGCGATCTTCAACAGAACTCCCGCGCGAACCGAAAAGCTCATGGCCGCGCACGGCGACGGCTCAGAAGGCATCTTCGTCCCTGCGAGCGAACTCGACGACTTCGTCGCCTCCCTTTCCCGCCCGCGCGTCGCGATCATCATGGTGAAGGCCGGCCCGGACACGGACATCGTCATGGAGCAGCTCGCCTTGCGCATGGAAGAAGGTGACATCATCGTCGACTGCGGCAACTCCCTCTTCTCCGACACGATCCGACGCGAGCGTCGCGCCCGCGAACTCGGCCTCCACTTCGTGGGCGCAGGAGTCTCCGGAGGTGAAGAAGGTGCCCTATGGGGACCCTCGATCATGCCCGGAGGCACGATCGAGTCCTACACGCGCCTGGGCCCCATGTTCGAAAAGATCAGCGCCCACTACGAGGGCGAACCCTGTTGCGCCCACGTCGGAGCCGACGGCGCAGGTCATTTCGTGAAAATGGTCCACAACGGCATCGAATACGCCGACATGCAGGTCATCGCCGAAGCCTATGACCTTCTTCGCAAGGGACTGGGCCTGAGCCCCGCGCAAATCGCCGAGGTGTTCTCAACATGGAACGAGGGCGAACTCGACTCCTATCTCATTGAAATCACCGCCGAGGTCCTGCGTCAAAAAGACTCTCATAGCGGCTGCGCCCTCGTTGATGTCATCGTCGACCAGGCCTCCCAGAAGGGCACAGGCAAGTGGACGGTACAAACGGCACTGGATCTGGCCGTGCCCGTGACGGGAATCGGGGAGGCAACATTCGCGCGCGGAGCATCTTGCGCCACTCCTCAGCGCGAGGCTGCTCGCGGTCTTGACGCCGCAGCACTCCCACTGACGATCAGTGAGCCCGATACTTTCATCGACGACGTGCGCCGCGCCTTGTTCGCCTCGAAACTCGTGGCCTATTCGCAAGGATTCGACGAGATCACCGCTGGAGCCCAGGTTCATGAGTGGAACATCGACAAGGCCGCGATCGCACGGATCTGGAGAGCAGGATGCATCATCCGGGCGGGATTCCTCGACGACATCGCCTCCGCCTACGAGGCGGATCCTGAACTCCCCCTCCTACTCGCCGCCCCTCCTTTCGCACAGCGCTTCGAGCAGTGCCTGCCCTCCTTGCGTCGGATCGTCGCGCTCGCGGCCACATCCGGAGTGCCGATCCCCGTGTTTGCATCCTCCCTGTCGTACTTCGATCAGATTCGCGCCGAGCGTCTTCCGGCCGCGCTCATTCAAGGGCAGCGCGACTTCTTCGGCGCGCACACCTACCAGCGCATCGACAAGCCGGGAACCTTCCACACCCTGTGGGCTGAAGAAGGTCGTCCCGAGGAGCAATGGGACTGATCCCGAGGAAGAGGCTCCAGAGCGGGGCTGGGCCAGTGAGTGTGGATTCTGATGCTCCGCACGGTCACAAGCAGGGGGAGATGTCCAGGTCCCTCAGTGCGAGCCAACACGCCCCGCTGACAATGCTTCCTTCCTTCAAGGCCAGACGATCCCGATTACGAGTGTGGGCGAGCTTTTATTCATCTGCTGTGAATAACGATTCGTAACGTTGGAACTGTCACGAAATCGGCAGATTCACGGCTTCTGGCCCTACGCTGGAGTGCAGACCCAGCTGAAAGGTTGAATTTGTGGCGAGAAACGATGGGAAGAAGAACTGGGACGAGATCATGGGATCGGATCCTTCGAGGTCTCTCCCGCCTAAACCCTCCAATGTCCGGCGCTCAATCATCAATGGGGGCCAGGCAGCCCATTCAAGTGCTCTACCCGACGGCGCCCCCGAGTTGAGTCTTCCTCCTCTGCCCCCCGAATCATTCGGTGCATCCCGGGGAAGCGCCTCAGCATCTGCGAGCTCAGCGAAGGCTGCGGGCAGAACAGCGAAGAAGGCCCCGACCTCGGCGAAGAAAAAGAGAGGTCTGGGCAAGAAGATCGGCCTCGGTTTCGTCTTCACTTTTCTCGTCGGCTTGATCTCAGCCCTGGCGGCATTCCTCTACATGTACACGAGCTTGGCCGTTCCGGCGGCCTCGGACTTGGCGCTCGAGCAGAAATCAACGCTGTACTACTCCGACGGCTCGACTGAGATGGGCTCACTCGGTGACATCAACCGAGAGATCATCGACCCCTCGACCCTGCCCGACTACGTCGGCAAGGCGGTTGTCGCATCGGAGGACCGCACTTTCTACAAGAACTCCGGCGTCGACTTCAAAGGTATTTTCCGTGCACTTTTCACCAACGTGGTGACGGGATCGCGTCAGGGCGGCTCCACCCTCACCCAACAGTACGTCGAACGATATTACGTCGGTGAAACCACCTCTTCTTACAGGGGAAAAGCTGAAGAAGCGGTCCTCGCGATCAAAATCAACCGCGAACAGTCCAAGGATGAGATCCTCGGCAATTATCTCAACACAATCTACTTCGGTCGCGGCTCCTACGGCATTGAAGCCGCTTCTCAGGCATACTTCGGACACCCGGCCAGCGAACTGAGCCTCAGCGAAGCCGCGATGCTCTCAGGAATCATCCCCGCGCCCTCGGCCTGGGATCCGGCTGAGGATCCGGACAAGGCGAAAGACAGGTGGGCGCGCGTCCTCAACCTCATGGTCGAGGACGGGTGGATCAGCCAGTCGGAAGCGGATGCTGCAACTTTCCCCGAGACGATTGATCCTCTTCAGGTGGAGAGTGAGACTTTCGCCGGTCCGAACGGTTACCTCATCGAGCAAGCCCGTTCGGAACTCATCGCCTCCGGAGCTATCGACGAGACTCAGATCGCCAATGGTGGCCTGAAGATCGTCACGACGATTGACCGGGCGAAGCAGGATGCGGCAGTGGCGGCCGCTGAAAGCATGAAACAGGTCGAGGGCTGGAACCCCGCCACCATGCATGTGGCATTGTCTTCAATCGACCCGAATACGGGGGAGATCGTCGCCGAATACGCGGGTTCGGATTACTTGGAGCGCCAGCAAAACGCCGTGACTCAGGACATCGCGATGGCGGGCTCGACTTTCAAGCCTTTCGCTCTGCTCGCGAATGCGCGTGCCGGCGGCTCAGTTAATGACACCTATTCGGGGCGTTCCCCTCAACGTTTCGACGGATTGTCGGAGCTTGTAGAGAATGACGGCGGATACTCCTTCGGGAATGTCGACCTCATCAAGGCGACGAGCTACTCGATCAACACCTCCTATGTCGCCTTGAACAAAGACATTGGACCAGCAGCGACCATGCAGGCGGCGATTGACGCGGGAATCCCGGAGGAGACCCTCGGCCTCGATCGAACTCTCCTCAACGTTCTCGGATACGCTTCGCCCCACAATATTGACCTCGCGACCGCCTATTCGACGATCGCGAACGGCGGTGAACGCGTCAACGCGCACATTATCCGCTCGGTAACCGGTCCAAGAGGCAACGTCATCTACACGGCTCCCACGGACAAAAATCGAGTGTTCTCCGTCGAGGAGGTCTCTTCGATCATGCCTGCCCTTGAGGCGGTGACGAAGGGGGATGGCACCGCATCATCGGTTTCGCAGGACCTTCGGGGCTTCACAACGGCAGGCAAGACCGGTACCGCACAAGAGCAGCGCGCCGCTCAATTCGTGGCTTTTGTCCCCGGCCTCGTGTCCGCCGTGTCGATGTACGGGTCCGACGAGGACGGGAACTCCGCCCCTCTGCCGAACATCGGGGGACTCGACCAATTCCACGGCGGCGACTGGCCGGTTGATGTGTGGACCCAGTACATGCAGACAGCTGTTGAGGGAATGCCTACTGGTGGTTTCGACTGGTATGTGAAGACGAACAGGAATTCGAAGTCTCGTAACGATTCCCAAGATGATGCGCAATCAGCAGGCTCCGCAGGAGAATCTTCTGGGCAGCGCTCCTCAGAGCAGGGCTCCGATTCCGGCAGGCCGCAGGAAGGCCAACAGCCTTCACAAGGTTCGAATCAGGGGTCTCAAAACCCCGGTCAGAACGACCCGAATAACCCAGGTGGTAACCCTGAGCCTGGACATGAGGAGCACGGCGGGCATGACGGGCACGACGATGGCGCGGATAACCCTGGGCACAATGAGGGTGGTGGAAACGGCGGCGGAGGCGCAGCAGTCGAACCCTAGGGTGTGCACCGGGCAGACCTGAGGCTTGTGTGCCTACGAGCCTCAGGAGCTGCTGGGCTCGGTTGATGCTGAGGGCCGGTTGAGGAGCCTTCTGTTCACGAGAACCCGGAGCTGTTGCGCTGTGCGGTCTGCACGTGTGTGCTCTTGAGCCTTGTGATGAGGAGGTTGTCGTTTGGTTTCAGTCGGTGTTTCGCCCAGGCTCCTGGTTTTTCGTCAGATTCCTGTCGCAGGGCATCTACTCGCACCTGGAAAAGTGGAGCTGATGCCGACCATGACTTTTCGTTTGGTTGCGGCGTTTGCTTGCACTCGGATAGGTGGAATCGGAGGCAGTTTTCGTGGCGCTCGCTTTGTCTGGTTTCAGGAGTGGCAGTGTCCATTCCTTGTGCTTCTAGCACCCTTGGGGTTCTGGCCTCTTTGCCCGCTGAGCATGTGGGGAAGCCTCTAGGGGTGTCGAAGGCTATTTGCGCGTGGTTCCTCAAGATCCTGACTGCCGAGACCAAGGACAGTGCTGCGTCGTTTTGCAAGCATGCAGCTGTGTTCTTTAGGTTCCTGGGTGCCTGCGTGCGGTGGTTGAGGAGAGGCAATGGTGTCTGCCACTTACTGCTCGGGTCTCTTCGCACTAGTCCTGGACGAGGGTGTCAATCACAGGCGCACTGGCCGCTGCCGACCTTAGAGCAGTGGCACGGTTGATTGTTTCACCCCACCCCTTAATGGCGAGTAATTCCCGCTCCCGTAGACCAACGTTCGTCCGTGTTTTATCCCGACCCCTGCATGGTGAGCGGAGCTACGCGCGCACGTGGTCCAGCAAAAGCTGAACATGGTTGCCTAGGGGCTGCGGCTCCGGCACGAATCGTCGCGATCCCCCACGCAGCCTTCGAGGGCTAAATCCTCACCGACGGTGTTCACAATCGCACTGGCAGGTACGCGAATACCTGCCTGAGGGTGCTTTCATAGAGTTTTGGTGCAGAAACATGAGCGGAAGTGGAAGTCAAGGCACGCTTGTATGAGTGAAGGATCTTGAGAGTGAGGGATTCCTTAAGTTCTGCTTGCGTGGGCGAAGGGATCATGAGTGGAGGGTAGAGTCGCGGCAGCGTGAGTGGAGGGGATATAGCCCCTCCACACATCGCCAAAACCTCCTTTTATGGGTGAGTCCCGCTGTCAGGCGACCTTACTCCCTCCCCTTGCTCAGCTATTTAGAGCAGCAAAGCCAGAAACAGCCCTCATCGGAAGATCCCTCCTCTGAGCAACAGACCACACCAGATTCTCTAGCGTCACACCCTGAACTGTTCCAGTCAGGCTCATGAAAAGTGCGGGGTCGCTGTGAGCATGCGATGCTCACAGCGACCCCGCACTGCGATCAGGGAACTATGCTCGCACTCGTCGACGCACAAGCGCACCCAGACCAACGAGACTCATGAGACTTGCAGCAAAGAGGACGGGAAGACTATCTGCGCCGGTCCTCGCAAGCTCTTTCGTGGCCTTTCCGGAGGCTGACGAGAAGGAGGCGTTGTCAGTGTTCGAAGAAGCGTCAGTGCCTGCGGGCGATGACGAGCTCGCCTTCTCAGCTGTCGTTTTGTTCTTCACAGTGATGGGCGTTTGAGCGGTCTTCTTCGAGGTCGTGCCAATGAACTTCACCGTGTGGCTGCCAGCGGGTACATTATCGGGCACCACGAAAGTTCCGGAGGCGTTACCGGAGGCATCAGCTCTGATCATGCCAAGTCTGATCGGGTCGGAGTGAAGCCAGACTTCGACCTCTTCATCAGGATCGAAGCCGCTGGCGGAAAGCTCGAGGGGAGCCCCGATCTCAACATCAGACTGAGTGAGCGTGATTCTCGGTTCTGCAGGAGGATCCGAGGGTGTTTCCGGTGTGGGCGGTTCCTCTTGTGAGGTTTGAGGTGTAGACGGTTCCTCTTGTGAATTCGGAAGAACATTCACTCTGGAGTACAGCCGCAGGCGACTGGAACTGCGGGCCTCAAAAAACGATTCGACAGATGAGCACGTGAAATGAAATGACACCGGAATCGTGCCGGGCTCATCAGGCAAAGTGAAGGTCGCGGTCCAAGAACCGGTATCGACATCATGCGTCACATGAGTGGGAGACGGGAGATCGCTTCGACGTGCGGGTTCTTCAAAGAGCATCCACGCTTCGAACTTTGTTGGGAAGTCGGCAATACATCCGGTTCCACTCAATGTCAGAGTTTCCCCTGGGTTCACTGCGTATTCTTCTTGAGGATCAGTGATGGCGAAATGTGGAATCTCGCATGGCCCCTCACTGAGGGAACCGGAGGCGCAGGATTGATCAATATGAGGAGAAATCGGGTCGATTGTGGCTGCGGAGGCGGCACCTGAGAAGAGGAGGCCGAGCGTCAGCGCAGAACCGAGCATAAAACGTAAGGACGAAGCGAGTGGCATCAAGACAATCTTTCAGAAAACGCGTACAAGAATACTGTCAATCTACAATAAAGCAGGCCCTAAGGGAATGTGCTCAATGGTGAACCGCTCAAAGTATCAGTCGGATTCGCCAGCGGAGGTAGCTTGTGCTCGCGTGCCTTGCATCGCGGCAAGAGTATTCGGCCTCTGGGCCTGTGTGGCACGCTTCGAGTGCTGGTTGCAAGGGAGTCTTTGTGAAGGGGCGAAGCCCACTGCTCAGCAATGAGGATGAAAATATGACATATTCCGGCAGTCAGCTCGCTTTGAAATGGAAGAAGCGTGCGCTGTGGCATCGTGTAGATTTGAAAGGAATGTAAGGGGCCCTCGATCCTTGCGGATCGAGGGCCCCTCATAAGGTTCAGCGACTCGAGGTCATCCCCTTCAACTCCAGCACGCAGCCTCGTCCTCGTCCATTGAGGCGCAGACGAGACTGTGACGCGGGCGAGGAATCACTCGGCGATGACGCGAACCTTGAGCTTCGCAGTGACCTCCGGGTGGAGATTCACGACGACGGTGTGATCGCCGGTGGACTTGATCGGCGAAGCGATCATGACGCGACGACGATCAATGACCTTGTCGAGCTGAGCCTTGACGGCCTCGGCGATCTGGGCGCCGGAAACAGCGCCGAAGAGACGACCGGAGGTGCCGACCTTGCCGGAGATGACGACAGGAGCGGCGGCCTGGAGGGCGTCGCGCAACTCGCGGGCGTCATCAATGGACTCGATCTCGTGGCGACGACGGGCGGCAGCGATCTCGTCGATCTGCTTTTGCGCGCCCTTCGTCCACTTGGTCGCAAAACCGCGGGGCACGAGGTAGTTGCGGGCGTAGCCGGACTTGACCTCAACGACCTCGCCGGCGTTGCCGAGATTGGCGACGTCGCGGGTGAGGATGAGCTTAGTGGTAGCCATGCGAATTTCCTTCCCCGATCAGCGGCCGGTCGACGAGTAGGGCAGGAGCGCCATCTCGCGGGCGTTCTTCACCGCACGGGCAATGCGACGCTGCTCCTGGACGGAGACGCCAGTGACGCGACGAGCACGGATCTTGCCGCGATCGGAAATGAACTTGCGCAGGAGCGCAGTGTCCTTGTAGTCGATGGTCTCAATCTTGGCCGACTTGAGGGGGTTGGCCTTCTTCTTGATGGGCTTGTTGCGAAGTTGAGGCTTCGCCATGGTGGTCTCCTTGGATCCGGGTGGACTATTCATCCACCCCAAGATGTGATGTCAGTACGTGCTCGGGTCGGCCGTGGCCGACACCGATCAGAACGGCGGTTCGCCGAAGGCGGCGTCACCCTGTGAGGATGCGCGCCACGGATCGTCGACGGTGCCGCCGGCAGGAGCGCCGTAACCGGCATTCGAACCCCCGTAGGAGCCGCCCGCGGGGGCGCCTCCACGGTTTCCACCCTGATAGCCGCCTCGGCCCTGGTCGGAACGCTCATTGCGTGAAACCTGGGCGCGCGCCCAACGGAGAGAAGGGCCGACCTCTTCGACGCGAAGTTCGATGACGGTGCGGTTCTGGCCGTCCTTGGTTTCGTAGGAGCGCTGGACGAGGTTGCCCTGCACGATCACGCGCATGCCTTTGCGGAGGGTTTCACTGATGTTCTCAGCGAAATCATTCCATGCACTGCAACGCATGAAGAGGGCGTTGCCGTCGCGCCACTGTCCGGACTTCGAGTCGTACTGGCGAGGCGTCGAAGCGACGGTGAAGTCGACAACAGCCTGACCGCTCGGCGTGAAGCGAAGCTCAGGGTCAGCGGTGAGGTTACCGACGATCGTGATCTGGGTATCTCCGGCCATTTCAACTCCTCGGGCTAAAGGGTGGGTGGGTTTGAGTGAATGCTCAGTGGGCGTCGGGACGCAGGAGCTTGGTGCGCAAGATGGTCTCGTCGAGACCCATGCGACGGTTGAGCTCGAGCGCGACATCAGGGGTCGTCGTCATGTTGATGACAACGTAGATGCCTTCGGAGCGCTTGAGGATGTCGTAAGCGAGGCGACGCTTGCCCCAGATGTCAACCTTGTCGACCGAGCCGCCGTTGGCGGACACGGGCGCGAGGTACTTGTCCATCGTGGGGGCGACGGTGCGCTCATCGATCGAGGGATCGAGGATCACCATCAGTTCGTAGTTACGCACGGTGAGTACCCACCTCCTATGGTCTTTGCGGTCACGGACGGTCCGTGACAGGAGGGTCATGCGTTCACAGACGAGGGTTCGTCTGCGGTGGAATGCCCTTGCGGGAGCTTGGACAATCCAGGGATCCAGCTTAGTCGTCGCCCAGTGGAGTGCGCCACCCTGTCCGGAGAGTTCTGGGCCACGTCCTGTCGGGGAAGCTTCTGTTTCTCAGACTCGTGGAGTGCTCGAGGCGGGTCGGTGGCGTGTTGAAGGAGTTCTTGCTCGCGCGCTTTGAGGGTGCTCGTGCTTTTGGTGCACTAGTGGAGGGGGCGGCGGGGTCTTCTCGGTGTGCGGGTTCTGACTTTGCGTTAGTGGAGGCAATGGCGGGTTTTGGAGGGGTTATAACCCCTCCACTTGTCGTGAACCCCTCCACTTGTCGTCAAGCCCTCGATCGAGAACGCACGACCCGGGGTTGGCGGTCGATGAAGGCAAGGTCGGACTCCCGGGCTTCATACAAGGCCTCGGGTTGGCGCTCAATGAACACGAAGCCCAAGTCGATCAGCCCTCCCTCAGGGATGAATCCATGGATCCGAGCAGGCCGGAGCGCGACCACCAGGTCCTCCACATATTCGTCGCCAGGCGCGCACCCATGTAGACCAGGGCGTACGCGCCCCATGCTGCCGCGACCACTTCGATACTGCCCGCACCTTCGAGGCGCCACAGCTCGATGAGCCCGAGAACCGGCAAGAATACGAGAAGCTGCCCGATTCCTGCGATCGCGAAATAGCGGTTGTCGCCAGCGCCGAGAAGCACACCATCGAGCGTGAAGACGACGCCCCCCAAAGGCATGCCGACGCAGCAGGCGATGAGTCCCCATCTCGCGATCGGGCTTACCGAGGAACTCGCGTCGAAGAGGAAGGGGATCCACGGCGAAAGAACAGTGATCACAATGCCGAGTACGACCCCGGCTCCCGCACCCCAGATCGTCAGGATCCTCAAGAGCTCTCGGAGTTCGTTGAGCTTCCCGCGCCCGAGGGCGAGGCCCACCATTGACTGGGCGGCGATCGCTAGCGCATCCAAGACGAAGCAGATGAGAGTCCAGATGGCCAGAACAATCTGATAACCCGCAAGAGCCTCAGATCCGAGCTGCGATGCTGACCAGATCGTTGCAAGGCCTGCGAGGCGTAGTGCCAAGCCGCGCACGATCAGAGGCGCACCGTCGAGCGCGGAACGCGCGATGCCGCTGCCGCTCGGACGCAGGGGTGCGCCGACCGATACGGCTTCACGCCTAAGGATCGACAGGTACACGGCCGCCATGAGGAGTTGAACGATTGACGTGCCCAAGCCGGAACCGATGACGCCGAGGCCGAGGCCGAACATCAAGACGGCGTTGAGCCCAATGTTGAGGATGGCGCCGATGCCGGTGATGAGCAGGGGAGTGCGGGTGTCTTGCAGTCCGCGCAGTGTCCCGACAGTCGAATAGCCGATCAGCATGCCGATCAGGCCAGGTGCGCTCGCCCGCAGATAGGCGACGGCCTCGTGCGCGACGGAAGAATCTGTCGTCATGAGTTTGACGAGGGCGGGGGCGAGTGCGGCGAGAAGGACGGCGACGATGAGGCCGAGCAGTGCGGCGAGCCAGGAGGCGTCGATTCCGGCGCGGATCGCGCCTCGTCGGTCCTTGGCGCCGAGTGCTCGAGCTGTGAGCGAGGTTGTGGAATACGCGAGGAAGATGAACAGGATGGTGAGAGTTTGGAGGATCTGGGAGGCGAGGGACAGGCCTGCGAGTGAGGCTGTTCCCAGGTGGCCGATCATCGCGGAGTCGATGAGAGTGAAGAGAGGTTCGGCGACGAGTGCACCGAGAGCTGGGACCGCCAGTGTGAGAATTTTCCTGGTCAACCCAGGTTTAGCTTGTGTGTTGGAGGTGCTCTCAGGAGCAGGAAGCGAAGCTTCAAGCTTCACTTGAGAGTTAGGGGATGGGCTATCGGTTCCGTCCACGAATGTGGCCTCCAATTTCAATCCACAATCTGTGTACACACTTGTGGACAAGTCTGTCATCGGGGGAATGGCATGAATCTGCCGTGAAAAGTCCGAGGGGTTTTCACGGACGCAGCGCAACACACACCGAGCGTCCACAGGGGATGTGGACGACGCGCCATGTTATCCACACGCCATCCCCAGGTTATCCCCATTCGAGTTCAGATCGAGAGTGGGAGTTCTCGCGTCGAGACGATACCCTCGCGTGTGCGCGTGACCATGGATTCAGGGTCTGACGCGGACTCGCAGTGAGGAAAGGCGCTCAAGCCACGCCCCTTTCCTCAAGGTGGTGAGCCGCATTCTCGCGTGCGTCGACTGTAGAGAGGATCATCGTGGCGGAAGATTTTGATCGCACACCACCACAGGACATCGACGCGGAAATGTCGGTCCTCGGATCGATGATGCTCACCACTGATGCGATCGTTACTGTCACAGAGGAGATTCGCGGTTCCGACTTCTACATGCCGAATCACGAGATCATCTTCGATGCGATCGTGGACCTCTTCGGTCAAAACGAACCCGCCGACGCGATCACTGTTGCAGGGTATCTGCAGCGCGAAGGCACTTTGTCCAGGGTCGGTGGCGCCCCCTACTTGCATACCCTCATCGCTTCGGTGCCGACTGCGGCGAACGCTGGTTACTACGCGCGCATCGTTCGTGAGCGCGCGATCATGCGTCGCCTTGTCACTGCGGGCACGCGCATCGTCCAACTCGGCTACGCCGAGGCCGGTGGCGAGGTCGAAGAGATCGTCGAACAGGCGCAATCCGAGATTTACGCGGTCTCTTCGGAACGCACCGCAAGGGACTACGTCGCCGTAGGCTCTATGACTCACGAGCTGCTCGAACACCTTGAAGACATTGAGAAGTCCAAAGGCAAGCTGCAAGGTGTTCCCACGGGATTCAAGGAGCTTGACGACCTGACACAAGGGCTTCGCGGCGGTCAGATGATTATCGTTGCCGCCAGACCCGCTATGGGCAAGTCCACTCTCGCCCTCGACTTTTGCCGCTCGGCCTCGATCAAGCATGGGATCACATCCCTGGTCTTCTCCCTTGAGATGAGTCAGCAGGAGATTGCGATGCGAATGCTCGCTGCAGAATCAGGAGTGTTCCTGTCCAAGATGCAGGCGGGCTCGATGAATGACACCGACTGGAAGCGTGTCGCCAGAACGATGGAGAGAGTCTCCGACGCCCCCTTGTATATCGACGATTCACCGAATATGACGATCACGGAGATTCGTGCGAAGTGTCGACAGCTCAAGCAGCAGCACAACCTCGGCCTCGTGGTGATCGACTACCTGCAGCTCATGACGAGCGGCCGACAGGTCGAGTCTCGTCAGCAGGAAGTCTCAGCCATGTCGCGTAATCTCAAACTCCTCGCGAAGGATATTGGAGTTCCGGTGGTTGCCGTCGCGCAGCTCAACCGAAACTCCGAGTCGCGCAATGACCGCAAGCCGATGATGTCTGACCTGCGTGAATCTGGTTCGCTGGAGCAGGATGCGGACATCATTATGCTGCTGCATCGTCCCGATTATTACGACAAGGAAGACCGTCCAGGAGAAGGCGACATCATTGTCGCGAAGCACCGTAATGGTGAGACTGCAGTAATTCGCACCCTCTTCCAGGGTCACCTCTCGCGTTTCGTCAACTACAGCGGTCGCGAAGAGCCGCACAATACGCGACAAGACTGAGCGTCGCGCGCCTCTGCGTGTGCCGATCCGCTGAGGGGTAGGAGGGGCGTGAGGCTTGGCGTGCGGCGGGGGCTGTGGTGCTGAGTGGAGGCTGTGACGACAAGTGGAGGGGTGATATCCCCTCCACAATTCGTCAACCCCTCCACTTCAGAAGGTGAGCTTTATGAGGTGAGGATTGAGAGCCCGATTAAGGCTTCAGATCGTGTGGATGCGTCGATCTGATTGTGCCTGGGATCTGGCGCTGAGCGGAGGCTTGGCGTGCGGTGGGGGCTGTGGTGCTGAGTGGAGGCTGTGACGACAAGTGGAGGGGTGATATCCCCTCCACAATTCGTCAACCCCTCCACTGATGAGGCTATCCCCATCGGAGTTTTGGCTTGTGTGGAGAGAGTCGGATCGACTGTGTCGATTGAGGAGTCTTCTCTTCCGATGTCTTGCTTGAGGATTCTCCTGTTCCAATTTCGGGGCTGAGACCTGAAGGAGGATGAGGGTGGCACGGGTTCCACATCGATAGGAGAAAAATGGCAGAGCGAAGGCCCGCAATGGAGTTAGCGGCAGAAATGTATGTACAGGATCGACGTTTTGGGCGCAAATGGGGTGGATGTCATGGGGTGAAAAGGCAAAAGAAAAAGCGCGACGTCACAGGCGTCGCGCTCGTCATGCGGGGGCGCGCTGCGTGGCGCGCCCCGGATTATCGGTTCAGTTCTTCTCGTTGCGAATCGCGTAAGCGGCGGGAGCGAAGAGAACAGCGGTGAGGCCAACGAGAGCAGCGATGACAGCCGAAATGGTCGAGGAGGCGTTGACGGCGGCGAAAACACCGAGAACGGCGAGGAGGACAACGGCGATGATGACGCCCGCAGCGTTCGCCTCGCCTTGCCAGCTGGCGACGGCGATTTCAGACTTCACGATGTTGTTCATGGGGTTCTTCTTTCGAGTCAGTGCGCGAAGCACTGACTGTGCCCCGCACAGCAGTGTGTCAGTGTTGCATCCCCGATTCCGGAAACGTTTCCATCCCCTCGGATCAGCGGTTATAACGTTACCAGCAGCACCAATTCCCTATCCATCTTTGCGCCTGATTTCACATGCTCACATTCACTGATCCGAGCCTGTGATGAGGCTCGTTACGGCTTTGGAGTTTCGAGGCCCATGATGCACCGTGATTCGAGTGCCTGGGTACCTCTTTGCGAGTCGCAATCGTCGCTCTGAATGGAGTCGCAATCGCCGCTCCGAAGAGGAAAATCCCCTCGGTGCGCGGCGCGAGGGGATGGTGATCCTGTTTTCTGCCGTCAAAAGGCCGATGAGACTAGGCCTTGGTCGGCACTGGGCCTTGGTCGACACGGAGCCTGTTTGACAGGGACCTTGATCGACACACATGCCTGCCAATGGGATCTGACGCTTGTCAGCACAGGCGCGTGCAGCCTGGAGCCCTTGCCGAATCAGACGCGGACGGCATCAGAACTCGAAGAGATACTCAGGCGAGACGCTGGATGTTCTCCGCCTGAAGGCCCTTGGGGCCCTGAGTGATGTCGAACTCGACCTGCTCGCCCTCGAAGAGGGTACGGCGGCCAGATTCTTGAACAATGTTGGAGAAGTGAGCGAAAACGTCGGCGGAGCCATCGCTGGGGGTGATGAAGCCGTAGCCCTTTTCGTCGTTGAACCATTTCACGACACCAGAAGTCATGGTGTTTCCAATCTGCAGGCCCATTCGGGCGTTTCCCCGGCCCAAGTCGGGTTCCGGGATAGTGATCGAAGCTCCTGCAAACACCGACGAGCGAGTATCGCAATGAATCCGAGTTACTACGGCGTCAACGCTACAGCATGGGGGAGACTCTCACGTCATCACTACGGGCCGATCAGGACACACTTGCACGACCTACCTGTGCTCCACGTCGCGGATATCACCGAGGATGATCCGATCAACGAGGCCGGGGGTGGAATCTTTGACTCGTGTAGGGCTTGCTGAAAGAGATTACCGACGAATCCCAAAGGCTCTCTCGAGGGTCTTAAGCGAGGGATCGCTTGAACTGAGTCCATGCGCTGTTGAAAAGCTCGAGATTGTGGTGTTGGGGAGCGAGTGATCCGGAAAGAGACCGGAGGTGAATAAGACCGGTGCGAGCAAAGAATGGTGCGGGCTAGGCCCAGTGTGAACTGAGATGGAGACGGGTGAAGGCCTGTGTGAACTTGGGACCGCGGGGACGAAGATCATTGCGAGTTGAGGGTGAGGTGGGTGAAAGCCTGTACCAAGGAGAGTCGAGGTAAAGGAAAGGGGAGTGGGCTCAGGCCATGTGAAAAAGGCGACCCACAGGTTCAACCATGAAGAATTATCATGAGTATCTCAATGCTGCTGCTTCATCGCGCATAATGCACTGATTTTCCCGCAGAATCCTGCGGGAAAGTGTGGTGCGCGAGGGGGGAGTTGAACCCCCACCCCATCACTGGGACACGGACCTGAACCGTGCGCGTCTGCCTATTCCGCCACTCGCGCGTGCGTTGAAAGGTTACGGGGGAGGAGGTGAGCGCGTCAAATGAGAACGCGTTTTCGGACGGATCTGCGCTCACGATCCGCCAAGATCGACGAGGACGTGGGCGGCGATGATCCCGGCGAGTGCGAGGGCACTCAGCACGGCAGCCACCCCGTCATTGAGACCCAGACGCAGAGGCTCTGTGGTCAGGGGATCAAGGCCACCGCGCATCGACATTGCTCTGCCGGTGTCGCGGGCAGAACGAGAAGCCGCTGAAAGGACCGCGGTCGTCACGTCAACACCAAGGCGGAGGGAAGAACGAAGACCCATGCGCGTCCATTCGCCGCCCATGCGGAGTTTTGCCGCGTCAACGACTGCTTGTGACTGCTCGGCGAGGACGGGCATCGCCGTGAGTGCAAGCCCCATGATGCGCGCCCATTCATCGACAGGAGCTCCCACGAACCGCAAAGGTGAGATGAGGCGACGCAGAGCCTGAGCGATCCTCGCGGTCGAGAAAGTCCACAAGAGCAGGGCGCTTCCCCATAGGAGCACGAGTGAGAGTGCAATGAGGCGAAGGAAGATGAGGATCCCACCATCAATCGATGCGCCGATCATGCCGCCGATGAGCCCCGACCAGAACCATATGGGTGGAATCGGGACCGCCGAGAGGGGAATACGCCCGAAGATGCTGGTAAGCAGGAGGAGGAGCGCAACGATCCCGAGGGTCGGCCATTTCGGCCACACCAGCACGAAGGTGGTGAGGAGTGTCCACGCGAGGATCAACACTTCAGGTTGGACCCTCGACAGGGGTGAGGACCAGGGCAGGAGGCGCGGTATGAAGAAGCCGATTCGGCGACGCTCCTTAGGTTTCGGGCGTTTTGTGAAGTCCCTGGCCCTTGTGGGGCGGTGGCCCCCACTCGCTCCTCCCTCGGTCCCGGCCTCAGCTTTGTTGGGAGCGACTTGGGTGCCTCCAGTCCCGGCCTGAGTCTTCTTGGGCGCGACTTGGGTGCCTTCAGCCTCGGCCTGAGTCCTGTTGGGCGCGACTTGGGTGCCTTCAGCCTCGGCCTCAGACCTATCGACCTGGAATCTGGAGCCGATGTTCTTGCCCTCGGATCGGCCTTCCCTTGTGACGCGGCTTTCCTTCCGACTCAGAGGCGATTCTTGAGGTTCCTCGCAACTCATGAGAGAACCCCCTTGTCCAGGTGAAACCTGCGATCGCACAGGGCTTCCAAACCTTCGGTGTCGTGCGAGATAACGACGATCCCAAGCCCCCGAGCTTTCCTCTGGTCCAACATGCGCACAAGAGTTTCCCGAGAATCCGCGTCCAGGCCGGCCATGGGCTCATCGAGGACGATCACCTTCGGGGAAGCAGCGAGAAGACCCGCGAGGGCGACCCTGCGCTGTTGTCCACCGGAGAGCTCATCGACGCTCTTCGAAGATAAAGAAGGATCGAGGCCGACTTCCGTGAGAGCTGAAGCGAGGAGATACTCCGCTTCCTCAGGATTGAGGAAAGTCCCTTTCCTCGCGCTTGTGCCTCGATGAGGACGCCCCGAAGGACTCGTGCCGACCAAGGGGCCGAAGCCCGCGGCGGAGAGAATATCGAGGCCAACGCTCGGGCGTTGCAATTGGAGGCGGGCGAATTGGCGAGACAGGGCGACCTCGCCGACGCGCAAGTGCACCGGCTGTGAACCGAGAGTGCATCGTCCTCGAGACGGCCTCATCAGGCCGGTGAGGATTCTCGCGAGGGTCGACTTGCCCGAACCATTCTCGCCGGTGATGAGGATCGATTGGCCGGGGGAGACGAAGAAGGAAACTTCGGAAAGGACCTCGCGCTCCCAGGGCGTGCCGGGGTTGTAGGCATGTCCGAGGCCGCGCGCCCACAGGTGCTCGACCTCCCCATGATCAGAGGGGGAACGAGGGCTGAGGCGAAGGCTTGGAGGTGCTTGAGTCTCTGGCATGTATGCGCGCGAGGGCTCTTTCGCATCGCCCCTGCTCGCAGGATCACGGTGACCCTGTGTGTAGACGCGCGTCGGCTCTTGAGAGGCAAGCGCTCCGAAACGAGGACGATGGGGAACGCTGGGAAATGCAGCTTTTGCGGCCTGCACATCTGCCATGGCATCGGCATCTACCGTGGCTTGCGCATCTGCGCCTCGCACTAAGGCCTCCCGCGCAGCCTCGGTTCTTGAGGCTGCTAGTGGCGTAGAAGGATGGGGAGTGGCTGAGGGGAGCGGAGGCGCAGAAGGAAGCGAATCTGCAGAGACAAGTGAATCAACAGAAGCAAGCGAATCCGTTGACGGGAGCGGAGGCGCAGAAGGAACAGACGAGGCTGAAACAGGCGCAGAGGAATCCTCAACGACTCGTCCCCCTTCCAAACGGATCACACGCTCGGCACAAGCGGACTCAAGCGGATCGTGGGTGATATGCACGACTGCGGTCCCCTCAGCCGCCAATCCCCGAAGAATCCCCAAAAGCTGGACCCGCCCGGCCGGGTCGATCATCGCGGTCGACTCATCGGAGATGAGGAGCTTCGGTCGTCTTGCGAGAGCACCCGCGAGAGCAAGACGCTGCAATTGCCCACCAGAAAGGCGACGCGTCTCCGAGTCTTCCAATCCCGATAAACCGACCCTGGCAAGAAGCCCGGGAAGATCAACAGAGCTGCGCTCTTCGGGACTCATCCCCCAGTAGATGTCCTCAACGACAGTGGTGCCCAGGAACTGCAACTCACTCCTTTGAGCGACGAGGGCGGTGCCGCCGAACTCCCCAAGCCCTGCCCGTCCCGGGCGAATCACCCTTCCCGAACTCGGTTCTGCGCCTGCGAGCACCAGCGCCAGAGTCGACTTCCCGGAGCCATTCGGCCCGAGGACGACAGTGAAACCCGCATCGATCCGCACGGAAAGATCAGTCAAGGCCGCTTCGTCGGCGCCCGGATAGGTGAAACCCACGCCCTCCAACTTCAAAGGAAGAGGCGCGATCTGTGAAGCCGGACTCGTGGAATCTGAGCCTTCGGGCGCGAAGAGAGGATCCCATTCTCGAACAATGTCAATGCGTCTCAAAACCCTCGTGAGAAGCCAATACGCGGCGAGCGCGAGCAGGAAAACCCACAGGCCCGAGGATGCGGGGATCCACGTCCACCAGTATTCGAGCATGAGCTCGACCCATGAGCGCGCCAATTCGACTGAAGGGGCGAGCGTGGGCACACCCTCCAGCACAGTGAAGTAGCCGTTCATTGAGGTGCGCGTCGAGTCGAGGAGGAGGGTGCGTGACTCTTCGAGGACGCTGAGCACACCCCAGGTGATTGCGGCGCCTATAACCCCGATGCCGAAAGCCGTGAGGAACACAAGGAAACTGCCCGCACCCTTGCGGTGTAGAAAACCGACGACCCAGCCGACGAGGACGGTTTTCGTCACCGCCCATGCCGTCGGCAATCCCCCCACGCCCGCTGACATGAGGATCGAAACGATGAGGGCTGCGAGGCTCGCCCTCGTACGCAAACGAGAGCTGATCATCGCGATCGGAATGGCAGCGGCGACCTGGAAGAGAAGAGTGAAGATGGGGAGCGCAGATCCGAGGAGCCCGAGGACGACCGTCAACCCTGAGAGGATGCCTGCGGTCGCGATCTCCACGGGCTCAAGGGGGGATCGTCGTTTCGCCATACTCCCAGTGTGCCGGGTCGACCCAGGATCGGCACATCCTCGCTCAGGAGCACACGGCCCCTCCTAGCAGATGAAGCAGAGCTGCGCCGTCCTCGCCGCCAAGTGGGCTGAGAAAGTTGAAGAAGCCCCCAAGCCTGTGAGGAGTGACATACCCTGGTGGGCGTCAGTGACAGAAGAGACAACGAGGTCTTGACCAGTGCCCCGCACCAAACGTTCGCACATTCAGGTGAACCCGCGCTCCGCGCAGAACATGACGACTCGTCAGAAGAAGCCGCACGGGCCAAGCCCCGTGAAACTCTTCGGACAGATCGGCGCACTCGGCGCAATCATCATCTTCCTCTTCGTTCAACTCCCCGGCCTGGGAGTCGAAGGTTCGAGGATGTTCGGAATCTTCATTGCCGCGATCCTCCTGTGGGTCACCGAAGCGGTCCCATTGGCCGCAACCGCGACCCTCGTGATCTTCCTCGAAGTCCTCTTCGTTTCCGACCATGCGATCCTCCAGGTCGCTGAAGATGCCCCCAAGTACACGAGCTTCTTCGGGGCCCTCGCGAACCCGGTTATCATCTTGTTCCTCGGCGGCTTCATGGTGGCCGATGGTGCAGCGAAGTACAAGGTCGACCGGGCCCTGTCCGCCGTCCTGCTCCGCCCCTTCCTCGGCAAACCCCGATCAACGGTCATGGGAGTCATGCTCATCACCGCTGTCATGAGCATGTTCATGTCAAACACGGCAACAACCGCGACCATGTTCGCCGTCATGATGCCCGTCATCATGGGCCTGCCCGAAGGGCGGGCGCGCACCGGCATCGCCCTGTCGATCCCCGTCGCCGCGAACGTCGGCGGCATGGGCACGCCCGTCGGCACTCCGCCCAACGCGATCGCCCTCGGAGCTTTGCAAAGCGCCGGAATCTCCGTCACCTTCCTCGACTGGATGCTCGCCGCCGTACCCCTCATGCTCATCACCCTCGCGATCTCTTGGGGATTCATCGCCTGGCGCTACATCCCCAAGGACGCCGTCTTCAGCATCGACACGAGCGCGAAGTTCGACACGAGCCGCAACGCGAAGATCTTCTACGCGACCGCGCTCGTCACGATCCTCCTGTGGATGACCGAGGCCCTCCACGGGGTTTCGGCGAACATCGTCGGCTTCCTTCCCGTCGTCGTCCTCATGCTCACGAAAGTCATGAGCGGCGACGACCTGCGCGCCCTCGACTGGCCGGTCCTCTGGCTCGTCGCCGGAGGCATCGCCCTCGGTTCGGGCGTCGGCTCGACCGGCCTGGACAAGTGGCTCCTCGGCTCAATCCAATGGGGCGCGATCCCGACAATCATCCTCCTCCTCGTTCTCGCCCTCGTCGGCTGGGTGACCTCGAACGTCATCTCCCACTCCGCATCAGCGAACCTCCTCGTCCCCATGGGCATGGGCCTAGCCGCAACGATCTCCACTCCCGCCGCAGAAATCGCGATCGTCCTCGCTCTGGGATGCTCACTCGGCATGTGCTTGCCGATCTCGACCCCGCCGAACGCGATCGCCTACTCGACGGGCACGACCCCGACTCGTGAAATGGTCGTCGTCGGCGTCATCGTCGGCATCATCGGTGTCCTGCTCCTCTCCTTCGTCGCACCCCTCACCTGGGGTCCGCTCGGGGTGATCTGAGATGAATGAGGAGCGGGGGCTCGCTCCCCCTGAGGATGGGTGCGAGGGCGTGTGGGAGAAGACGGACGTGCGCCACGGCGGACACCGGGTCGGCCACAGCCTCCACATCCTCGTGATGGGAGACGACTCGCGGGGCCTGGCCCGAGCGCTCACCGAAGACATGGCACTCGCATTCCCGAACCTGTGCCTCGACCGGATCGACGGACCCGAGGACCTCATCCACTACGACTCGACCCTCAAAGCCGACGACCACGTCATCCTCGGTCTCGTCACCTCCGAGGTCGAAGACATTGACACCGCCCTCGAACTCGTTGAGGAGCGGCCGATTCTTGCGCCGACGAATTGGCTCATCGTCACAGATGAAACCACCCACTCCGATCTTGCACGCTCAACGACCTCCGGTCGGCTCGCCTCCCTCGTGTCGGTCCCCTGGACGGTCGAACTGCTCATCGGCCAGTCCTATTCGACGATGGTCAACCACCTCAAAGGAGAGGGGCGCACGCCAGAAGAGATCCTCGAACTCATCGGTGAAGCCCCTGCGAACGCCATCCAAGGTCCGATCCTTGAAGGCCTCGATTTGAAGGAAGAGCAGGTCGTGCGCCTCCTTTTGGAAGGTGTTGAACGGGTCCTGGGGCATCGCCCTCGACTCGTAATCCCCACGGGCACAGAACTTGCCGTCCAGGGCCAGCCCGTGCGCGCCGTTCACCTCGTCCTCGCAGGAGACGTGTCCTTGCACCGTGACGGGCTGCGAGGAGAGGTCCTCGCACACCACGCGACATCCGGGCCACTGATTGGCCTCGTGTCACTGGCCCGCGGCGAAAACGCGTTCTTCACAGCTGTCACGACCTCGACCGCGAGAGTCGTTCGCCTGACGAACGAACAATTGGAGATCGCTCTGCTCAGAGAGCCCGCGCTCGCAGCACCCCTGGCGGCACTCGCCATCCAATCCCTCACTCGCCGACTCATGCGCGCCGAAGACCTCCACTTGGAGAACGCCCTCCTCGCCGCCGATCTTGAAGCGCAACGCACAGCCTTGGAGAAGGCACTCGAGGACCTGCGGGCAACGCGCGAGCAACTCGTCGAGAAAACCCGATTCGCGATGCTCGGCGAACTGTCCGCAGGGATCGCACACGAACTCAACAACCCCGTGACTGCCCTCGCCCGCGCAGCCGAACACTTAAGCGAGGACGTGGACAGGGTCCTTGCTGCCGTGGCCTCACTCTCACAGGCCCGCGAGGCCATGCATCGGGCACTCGAATCCTCACCGCGACCCACCTCCGAGGAGCGCGAACTCGTGAAACTCCTCCTTCCCGAGGTCGGCGGCGACAGGCGCCTGGCCAGGCGGCTCGTCCTCGCGGGAGTCGTTGATCCTGTGCGCGCCCGAAGTTTTGCCCAAGCCGGCGAGTCCACCGTTGAGGTCCTCGAATCGGGGGCGAGGATCGGCTCCTCCCTCAGGTCCGTCCTCGCCGCCGCTGAGCGGGTCATCGACCTGACTCGTTCCCTCAAGGGATATGCGCGTCCAGATGCTGCAGATTTTGAAGCCGTCGACGTGTCAGCAGGTATTGACGATGTTCTGCGCCTCACCGACTACCGGCTCCGCGGGGTCGAGGTCATCCGAGAGGGCGGGCCCCTTCCCCCTGTTCTTGCCCACCCCTCGAAGCTTCAACAAGTGTGGACGAACCTCATTGTGAATGCGGCAGAGGCGATCGAGGACGAACACGAAGACCTGGAGAAACGGAGAAAGGCCGGAGAAGAGGCGCTTTTCGCCCGTGGAACCGCTCCCGCGCAGATCCGGATCCTCCTCGAAGAGGAAGGGACGTTCATCCGCGTCACCATTGAAGACAATGGCCCGGGAATCGCCCCCGAGATCGTTGAGAAGATCTTCGAACCGCATTTCACGACGAAAGCCGGTCGAGTCCGCTACGGGCTCGGCATGGGAATGTCCATCGTCCACTCGATCGTCTCCGACCACGGCGGCCGCCTCACGGTCGAATCCCAACCCGGTAGGACGCGCATGATCGTCCGCCTTCCCGCGATGAAGCACGAGAAAACGCCCAAGGAGGAAACACGATGACCCTTGCGATCCTGTCACTCGAAGACGAGGCGAACGTCCGCGAAGCCCTCGAACGCGACCTCGATGACTTCTGGAGGCATGTGCGCCTCGAAGTCGCTGATGATGCTGATGACGCGTGGAGCGCCGTCGAGGACATTGTTGCCGACGGGGATGAGCTCGCCGTCGTCCTCTCTGACCATCGACTGCCCGGAAAGTCCGGCGTCGACTTCCTCGTGGAGCTCGTGAAGGACCCGCGTTTTTCCTCGACGAGGACGGTGCTCGTCACGGGCCAGGCGGACCAGGATGACACGATCCGCGCACTCAACGAGGCAGGGTTGGACCATTACATTGCCAAGCCCTGGGACCCGGTGAATCTGCAAGAGGTCGTTCGACACCAGCTCACGGATTTCGTCCTCGAAGCGGGGATCAATCCGCTGCCCTATCTGCCGGTCCTTGACGGCGTGCGCGTCATGGAGGCGATCCGCTAGGCGCGATGCGGGGGTCTTGGGGGCGATGTGGGTGAAGCGCGACGCGAGCGAAGCGTGAGGCGACGGGCTGGGTGTGAACTCCAAGGAGTGGCGTCTTCTTCAGGGGCGCTCAGGGGTGAAACGATCGTCTGACGCTGACGCGCGAGCGCAATGCGGGGACCTTGGGCGCGACGGGTGCGAAGAGCGAGGCGACCTGTCAGCGGGGCCGGTCAACCGGCGTTCTGATCGAAACAGAAAGCTGGGCCCTCAAAACCAGAAGCGCCGAGGATCGCGAAGATCTCATCCATGAGCTTGACCGGGGTCGTCTGACCGGAGGCGACCTCCTCGTGGCGGACTTCGATCGCCGCCATCCCATTGAGATCGTGCACTGGCTCCGTGTCGAAACGCGAACCCAGGAGGATGTTCGCCTCTTCCAGGTCCTCGGGCGAGCCGAAGAACCAGGTTGTTGCGGTGCGCCGACCCTCGACCTCGCCGACCCACATGTGCGTTAAGAGGATGCGGCGGCCTTCGCGGGGGAAAATCGAGCCGACGCGGGAGAATAAGGCGATTGAGCCCGAGCCCGGACCGAGGGAGTCCTCGAGCAGCGCATAAGCGTAGGCGCCGATGCCGCGCAGGGTCAGGGCATCAGCGAGCTGGCCGAGGATCTCATCGCCGAAAGGCTCATCCTGGAAGTAGATGCCTTCACCGCGAATCGGATCGCCAGAACCGAGGATGGAGATCTCGAATCCGGCGGCGGCGAGTGCTTCGCGCACCGCTTCAACATCGTGCTCGGGGAAAGGATGGAGCACAGCGGCGTTGGAGCTGTGACGCTCGATGAAGACGTAGGTGGGAAAGCCGGGGGAGCGAGGCATGACTCCATCGTAAAGCGATGTTCGTCAAGCGACGCTCCCCGGCCTCGAACTCCGGGGTGTCCCCTGTGAACACCCCGGGCTCATTGAGTTTCACTTCACTCCAATGCGAAACCCTGCTCGTTGAGGACCTCAAGGATCGGGGAGACATGAGCGCCGGCCACACCGATCGTAGTGCGCACCAAAGTGGAGAAGGACTCGGTGCGCTTCGAGGTGTCGCGCATGTCGTAGTAGTCGGTGATGATCTCGTCATAGTCGGCGATCAGCTCCGAGTAGGAGTCGACCTTCGGGTAGGAGTTCTCAGCGACGATGACCGACAGCGGCAGACGCGGCTTGAACTGGGGCTCCTGATCCGGGTGCCCCACGAGGAGGCCGAGGACGGGGAAGGTGAGTTCGGGCAGGCCGAGGGCTTCGATCACTGCACGCGGATCGGCGTGGATGGAGCCGAGATAGCAGGTGCCCAGGCCCATGGACTCTGCGGCGACGACGACGTTCTGCGCGGCCAGGAGCGCGTCATGCAGCGCGGTCAGCAGCAGGTTCGTGCGATGCAGGGGCGCATTGTCGACCCCGCCTTCTTCTCGGATGCGCGAGTTGCGGTACTGGTCTGCCACGAAAACGAGGAGTTCACCGCGGGTGCCGCCCACGTAGGGCTGTCCCGATGCGGCGTGCAGGCGCTCGCGGACGACGGGGTCGGTGACGCGGATGATTGTGGTCTGCTGCAAGAAGGAAGAAGAGGCGGTGTGTCGGGCGACCTCGTAGAGGGTCGTGAGCTCATCTTCGGTGAGGGGCTCATCCGTGAAGGCGCGGATTGTGCGGTGGCCCATCTGGGCTTCGATCGTTGAGTTCTCGATGGGCGCGCTTTCGCGCTTGTTCAGGGAGTTCATGCGTCTTGTCCTTTCAATCGGGCTGGCGCCCAATACGCAGTATGGGAGATGTGATGCGGGGTGTGGATGCGGGTGCGGCCACCCCTGGGTAGCTCCATTGTCACCCCCAGCATGGGCCTGTGGGGCCTCTCGGGCGAGATGGCTTCGACACGAAGGGGCTGAGCTCAGAGTACGTCGTATCCACAAGGAGATGAAGTTATCCCCAGGTGTGTACACACCTGGGGATAAACAACAGACGTGTAATTCACAGCCTTCTCGCGCCGTGAAAACCGCCTAAAACAGCCGAAAACTAGCTGAGCACACCGAAAAGCACCTTGTAGATGAGCGTGATGAATGCACACATGCCAAGGAAAATTGCCCCGGTCATCAACATGGCCTGAGACTCTTGCTCCTTCGCCGTTATCCCCCCTTTCGCCCGACCCTGGCGGATCAAGAGGAAAGCGACGAGGGCGCCGACGATCAGGCCGCCAAGGTGGGACTGCCAGGACACATTCGACGCAATGAAGCCATACGCCAGGTTGGCCGCCACGAGTACAAGGACCGCCCTCGTATCCATGCCCGCCTCACGCTGGACAACGAAAAGTGCGCCGAACAGGCCGAACACCGCGCCCGAAGCTCCGACCGTCGCCGTATAGACCGTGGAGGGCTGGACCAACACCCACATGAGGACGAATGCGGAACCGCCGATCGCAGAGAGCAGATAGATCGCCGCGAAACGCCAATGCCCGAAGATCTTCTCAAGGGGAGAACCCACCCAGTACAGGGCCAACATATTGAGGAAGAGGTGGACGATTCCGCTGTGCAAGAAGGCCGTGGTGAGGAAACGCCAGGGCTGAATAGCTGCAAATGCTGGACTGAAGAGAAACAGACGTTCAACACTGGGGAGCATGAAGCCCACGAGTGCGAAGAAGGCGCACAGTCCGATCAGAGTTTTCGTCACGCCCGGAGTGGCCGAAGAGCGGGAAAAAGTCGGCGTACCTGCGCAGTCCACGCACAGGGCGCGTACCTCCGTCGGAACCAGGCAGGCCACGCACATCGGTCGATTGCACCTCTTGCAGTAATCGACCGATCTCACGCCGGGATGGCGCGGGCATTGAGGCGCGGAGGAGGGATCGGAACGTTGACCGTACTGGGGTACCGACATGGCGTTCTCCTTGCGGGGAATGATTCGACACAACACATCGACGAGGACGATGCCGGGGCGAGGCGCAGGCCTCGCCCCGTGGATCGCGCTCTGCGAAAGATCACTCGGAGATGGTCACCGATTCGATGACGACATCTTCGACAGGACGATCATTAGCGCCGGTCACAACTGCGGCAATCGTATCGACGACATCCTTCGAAGCCTGGTCGACAACCTTGCCGAAGATCGTGTGCTTGCCGAAAAGCCACTGAGTCGGGGCGACGGTGATGAAAAACTGAGAGCCGTTCGTACCGCGACCCATGCGCTTGCCCGCGTTCGCCATCGCGAGAACATAGGGGGAATCGAAGGTGAGCTCAGGGTGGATCTCATCATCGAACTGGTAGCCGGGGCCACCGGTGCCAGTGCCGAGGGGATCGCCGCCCTGGATCATGAAACCGGAGATCACGCGGTGGAAGATCGTGCCGTCGAAGAGCGGACGGGAGGTCTTCTGACGGGTGTTCGGATCAACCCATTCGCGTTCGCCACGGGCAAGGGTCACGAAATTATGGACCGTCTTGGGAGCGTGGTTCGGGAAAAGTTCGACGAGGATATCGCCCTTATTCGTATGCAGTGTTGCTTCCATGCCTCTCATCGTCCCAGATTCACTCTTATCGGGCACGAGCTCGGCGCACCGAGAGTGCTTCAGTGGGCTGCAGATCACACAGCTTCGTAGCACAATAGGACAAGACGGCGCATCCGCGCCGAACCCCATCTGACGGATTCGGAGACATCATGGCCAATACGCCGAACTTCGATGCGGACAAGCTGCGCACCGAGGCGCTTCAGCTTCGCGACGCCGTTGCCGTTACGGCTGGTCGCATGGCCGTTAAGGCCGCCGACCTCGCTGAGCAGGGAGTCGACTGGGCGGCACCTCGCGCCCAGGCCGCCCTGGAGACCGCGATCGAAAAAGCCACACCCGTCGTCGAGGACGCAAGCGAGCGAGCTCAGGCCGCCGTTGAGCGCGCTCGTCCTGCTCTTGAGCACGCGCGCGCCGAGCTTGTTGACGACTATCTTCCGCGCATCAACCGTGCAGTCCACGAGGGCGCCGAAGCACTCAACACTGAGGGAGCACTCGTTGATCGCGCCCGTCGCGCCACGAAGGTTTCGCAGGCAGCGCTCCTTACCCCGACGAAGGCGCTTCGTCCGAAGAGGCGCTTCCTTCGCGCTATCGGATGGACTGCTCTCGCGGGCACTGTCGCCGGCGTCGGTTATGTCCTGTGGAAGCGCAGTCAGCCGATCGAGGACCCCTGGGCTGAAGAGTACTGGGCCGACCTTGAGACTGATTCCTTCGTCCCAGCTACTGAGGCTGAGGAGATCGGCGACTTCCCCAAGGAGTAGGTCGAGGAGTATCACGACGAGCGTGAATGCTGCGTTTGGTGAGCTCTCCCTCGTGTGAATCGCATCGTGCCCGGGCGTTGAGCCCGCAGACGCTGGAGGCCCTGACGGTTCCGTCAGGGCCTCCAGCGTGTGTTCAGCCATGTGAGGTGAAGACCCGATGTGACTCGGAACTCGGGGGAGGCTGCGCTGAAAACCAACGCAGCCTCCCCTCGAATCCTTTAGCCCTGAAGAATCGTCCGCTTAGCCGCGGAGAATCGTCCGCTTAGCCGTTAAGGAGCGTCCGCAGGACCTGGCCGACGCCGTCCTCGTTATTCGAAGGAGCCACGAAACGCGCGGCCTCGATAACATCGGCGTGAGCGTTGGCCATCGCGAAAGACCACTCGGCCTGAGCCAACATTGAAAGATCATTGTGGAAGTCGCCGAAAGCGGCAGTCTGCGCGGGAGAAACGCCGATCGCTTCTTGCAAAGCCCTGAGGGCGCGCCCCTTGTCAACGCCGCGAAGCTGCAGATCCGCCCAGTTCAGACCCGAAATCGCGAACTGGTGAGTATCGGCGAAGAGCCCCAGAGTCTTCTCGGCGATCGGAGTGACTTCCTCAAGGTCGAGGACTGCGAGCTTGATGACATCGTCATCAATAGCGTCCGATTCCATCTTCGCCACGACCTCGTGCTGGTCTGAGACCTTGAGGACCCGGTGATAGTAGGGGTCAACCTGGGAGGTGAAGGGCTCATCATGTCGTTCGATGTAGGCGAATTGCTTGCCGCACAAAAGTAGGCCCGCATTGCGCCCAGCCTTGACCTCTGCGCGGACGAGGTCGATCGCGCGACTCACGGTCTCATGATCGAGAGGGCTTGAGGAGACCTCAACTCCATCCTTCATGACGATCGCCCCATTCTCGGCGATGACTGTCATTCCGGGGCGGTTCGGGAACATGTCGAGAAGGGTCCACACCTGCCTGCCCGAGGCGGGCGCGAAGACAATACCCCGCGAGTCGAGTTCATCGAGTAGCTCATCAAGCTTGGGCGGGAATCGCTTCTGGTCGTCGAGGAGGGTTCCATCCATGTCGACGCCCACGAGCCGAAGCTCGCAAAGCCCGGCGTAGGCGGACAAGTCGCTGGGAAGTGGCTCGGTCATGCCGTGATTCTCGCTGATTCTCATATCGTGCGCGCAGCTTTGGCGCTCTAGATGTGCAGCGCCTTTTGAGGGTATCTCGGGCGCTGTGGCAAGGATTGCTGTGACGCCTGAGGTATGCGGCGCCTCTGGTCTCTCCGTCGAAAGAGTACAGGGCCCCTTCGTGTGCTGGCATGCACGAGGAAGGCCCCCGCAGATTCACAGAGAAGAAAAGGGGAAGAAGATGCGAATCGTCGAATGGGTGAAGGTCCGCAGGTCGAAGCTTCAAGGCCCGGAGTGTCCATGGTGCGAGGAGATCCCGCTCGAAGCGTGCCCATCGTGCAGCTCCAATCCGAAAGGACTTCACTGCCCAAACTGCTTCCGCTCACTCATCTGCCCGGTCCATCGTCAGTACTGGTGGGTGTGATCCCCAAGGGACTGGGCAAGCACGGTGCCACTCTCCACTGAGTAGTTGGTGATTCGCCTCGTGATCCCCGGCTGTGAAGGGAAGACAGGAACCGAGAGACAAAGAGGAGTGAGGCGAGTAGGGGCCCTCTCCTGTGGGAATTCTCCAGCGCGGGGCCAGCCGGAGACGAGGATAAGGCGCCCGGGTGTGAAAAGACCCGCCTGCGAAAGGATCGCAGGCGGGTCATCGAAATCAATCCGAGAAGCCTAAGGGGCGCTCAGCGCCACTTCAGCGTCATGAGGAATCCAACCATCATGATGCCCAGGCCGATCACCATGTTCCACCACGAGATATTCGGGATCGGATAAGTACCCGAAGAGATGTAGTAGACCATCAGCCACACGAGGCCGAGCAATAGCAATGTCACGAAGGCCGGTGCCCACCAGCGGGGGCTCAGCGGAATGCCTTCGGTCCACGAGTGGATCTCGGTGTCGTCCGAGACCTCACGCCCATCCTTCTTGCGCTTCTTCGACTCGGCCACGTCACTCCTCAATACTCGGGGCGTCCCTGTGATGCGTTGCGGGAACGACACTGCTCGTAGCGTAGTCTTCCCCATAAGACATGTGAAAGCGCGACACGGGAGAGGCCATGAGCGGCGAAGAGCACAGGGATGAAAATCTCCTCGGCTCTCCCGCGCCCTCCGGTGACAAAACCCCTCTCCAAACATCGCCTGAACAGGCTGAACAAGCGGATGCGCAGCATCTCAAGGTTGAAAACGACACCCGGGGAAACTCAGCCCCAGAACAAACAGCTCCTGGGAAGACCCCCGTCCCAGAGTCGCAGCGGGCTTCTGCTCGTCACAACTCCGCCTCTCACTCATCTTCCCTTGCTCCACACAAGTCTTCTTCGGCTCGCCAGCATGGCGGCGCTCATTCGCGCCCCTCAGCTCGCCACAGCTCCTCTTCTGACGCTCGCACATTCCTTTTTTCCTCCAAGAAGCCCAAGATTCTCACAAGCCCCACCTCCTCTTCGCTGCGAAAAGGGGTCTCCGTCCTCGTTGTGACACTCGCATCGGGACTTCTCTTCACGATTTCCGCTTCGCTTGCGAAGACAGCCCCCCACTCCGACTCCGACCTGATCGGCCTCGTGCGAACCTCTCAAACAGAAGTCGGGGCCCTCGAGGAGCAAGTCCTCGGGCTCAAAGCCGAAATCGATAGCTACACGAAAGCCACCGAACAGCCCGCAGCGACCGTCCCCGCCCTCGCATCCCAAGCGGTGCGCGGGCCCGGGGTCACGATCACACTGACTGACGCCCCGCCCGACTCTCTCGCCAGAGGGGCTGCGCCAAACGACCTCGTCATCCACCAGCAGGACATCGAGGACGTCATGAACGCACTGTGGAATGGTGGCGCGGAAGCGATGACTGTGCAGGACATCCGAGTAACCGGCAGGACCGTGATCCGCTGCATTGGGAATGTGATCCTCGTGGACGGCGACTCCTTCTCACCCCCGTATGTGATCAAAGCAATCGGTGACCCGGCACAACTGCGCAGGAAGGTTGACGAGAATCCCCGTATCGTCAACTACAAGACCTATGTGACGCTCTACGGCCTCGGTTGGGAAATGACGACCGAGGACGAGCTGCGCCTCCCTGCGGCGAGCGCAGATTCGACGAACTCCTACGCACAGGTGGTGGATTGATATGACGGTACCGCAGCATGTCGCACGGCGGGTGACTCGAGAAAGCTCCTCCCCCTCCATAACGCTCGTGGGAGTACTGGGGGAGCTTTTCATCACCGCCGCTCTCGTGCTCGTCGGTTTCGTGTTCTGGCAGCTCTACTGGACGAGCTATCAGGTCGCAGGACCCGTCAATGAAGCGATTCACTCCTACTCTGAGGCGCACGCCCCCTCGACGAGTAACGTCGGTGAGCGTCGCACGAGCGCCCCTCCGGCATTCACACAATCACCGGGAATGAACGAGGTGTACGGACTCGTGCATGTGCCCAGCTGGAATTGGATGCGGATCCCGCTCGCAGAGACGACTTCGCACGCGGTCCTCGACCAGGGATTCGCCGGCCACTACAAGGAAACCGCCCAGCCGGGAGAGATTGGTAATTTCTCCATTGCAGGTCACCGCCGGACCTACGGCAACAACTTCCGCTGGATCGACCGTCTACAGGACGAGGACAAGGTCGTCGTCGAATTGGACAACTACTACATTGTGTACTCCGTGAAATCCCGGGAAATCGTTGAAGCCGATGATGAGACGAATACTCGTGTCATCGCGCCTGTCATTGGGGATGTCTCCTGGACGCAGGCCCCCACACAACGGTGGATGACGATGACGACCTGCCATCCCGAATACGGCAATTCACAGCGCTTCATTGTCCATTTGAGTTTCGAGTCGTGGACCCCGAAGGACACTGGTGTGCCCGCCGAACTCGCCGAAGAGCCGGCCGCCTGATCGCCTAGGAGAGGAATCGAATCGTGTACGCGTGGATCTTCCGCCATCTGCCCGGTCCGAAGTGGCTGAAAGTACTTGAGTCTGCTGCGCTGATTGCGCTGATCGTCTGGGTGCTCTTCACCTATGTGTACCCCTGGGTCCAGTTGTTCTTCGGCCTGGGTGGCGCCGACCTCTGAGTTCCCTCATGAGAGGTACGCTCCCCCTTCGCCCTCGATCCTGATGACCGAGGGCGAAGGAGGAGCGAGTCGAGAGCACTGAACTCGAGGGGTGCGCCTCCGTGGCGGCGCACTTCGAGATCAGCCCTTCGGGCCTTTCATAGGTGGGAATTCATAGGTGACCTAACCGTTGTTGTTCTGTCCCGGCTGATTCTGGTTCTTCGGCTTGGGGCCCTTCGACACGGTGAGAGACACATTCGAGTTCTGAGCGACAGGGGAACCCTCCGCCGGGTTCACGGCGATGACAGTTCCGGCGGGCTGATCCTCGGAGTACTCCTCGGTGACGGTGACGCTGAGCGTCAGCCCCTGGAGCGCTGCGATGACGGAGGACTTGTCGTAGCCGACGATGGTATCGGGGATGGTGACCTTCCCGGAGGAAAGAGTGATGGACACGGACTCGCCCTTGTTCACGCTTGTCCCGGCCTCGGGTGAGCTGAAGAGGACGAGGCCCTCGCGCTGGGATGCGTCGTCGGAGGTGAGGACGGAACCGACTTTCAGGCCCTTCGCAGCCAATGCCTCACGCGCCTGATCCTGCGTCATACCCGTGAGATCAGGGACCGCAACAGACTTCGTGCCCGAGGAAACGGTACCGGTGATCGTCTGCCCCTTCTTCACCTTGCTGCCGGGGGACGGATTGACCTGTGCGATCTTGCCGTTTTCCACGGTGTCTGAAGCGACTTGGTCGGAGGAGAGCTGCCAGACTAGGCCAAGGGCTTCAACCGCTTGTTTCGCCTCTTCAGGACTCATGTTGATGAGGTTGTCGGGAACGATCACGGAATCGGAACCGCTGGAGATTTTCGCTTTGACCGTGGAACCGGGAGCAACCATCGTTCCAGAGGGCGGGTCGGTCTCGACCACGGAGCCCTCCGCGACGGTGTCAGAGGGGACTTTCTTCGGATCAACGGTGAAAACAAGACCCGCAGCTTCAACCGCTGCCTGAGCGTCCTGCTGAGTCATATTCACGAGGTTATCGGGAACTGCGACTGTCGCATTCGACTTCGTCGTTGATTGCAGGGCGTACCAGATGCCGCCGATCAGTGCGAGAGCGACGAGGACGAGAACGGCGAGGACAAGAACCTTCTTCTTCGACTTCTTCTCCTCAATCTCCTCGGGCTCTTCGCTCACCGGGGCGATCGACGAGGTCGCCGTAGCGACGGGCTGGAAGGCGGTGGAGGGAAGAGTCTGCGTGGGGGTGCCCTGAGCGGAGCTGCCCTGTGTGGGAGTGAGAGTCTGAGTCTGAGCCCACACTGCAGTTTCAGGAGCGTTCACATTGCCCCCACGCGAAGCTCTCATGAGGTCAACGAGCATTGATCCGGCGGAGGAGTAACGCTGTTCACGGTCCTTCGCGAGGGCCTTCATGACGACACGGTCGAGGGCTTCTGGGATGTCCGGGGTTACGGAGGAGGGGGTGGGTGGCAGCTGCTGAACGTGCTGATAGGCCACGGCCACTGCGGAATCCCCAGTGAAAGGCGGTCGGCCGGTGAGCAGTTCGAAGAGGACGACACCGGTTGAGTACAGGTCTGAGCGCGCATCGACTTGCTCGCCCCTGGCCTGTTCGGGCGAGAGATATTGCGCGGTTCCAACCACGGCGTTCGTCTGCGTCATTGTCGCCTGAGAGTCGGTCAGGGCTCGGGCGATGCCGAAGTCCATGACCTTCACTTTGCCATCGCCGGTGAGCATGATATTGCCCGGTTTGATGTCACGGTGGACAAGGTTTTGGGAGTGAGAGTATTCGAGCGCTGAGAGGATGCCGGAGACGATGGAGATCGCCTCGTTGATCGGGACGGGAGTGCCATCGGAGAGGAGTTCCTTGACGGTATGTCCTTCGACGTACTCCATGACGATGTAGGGCACCGAGATGCTGCGTCCGTCCGGGCCGGTGACGGTTTCTTCACCGGTGTCGTACACGGACACGATATTCGGGTGATTGAGGGAAGCAGCAGACTGCGCCTCCCTGCGGAAGCGCGCCTGGAAAATGGAGTCCCTCGCCAGGTCCGAGCGGAGCATCTTGATCGCGACGATCCTCGACAAGCGCGTGTCGAATCCGAGATGCACCTCGGCCATTCCGCCGTGGCCGATAAGAGAACGCACCTCGTAGCGGCCTGCTAGACGGTGTGCCATGGGCTCAGCCATGTGGGAACCTCCTCGAGGGTGGGGGCTGTGGCGCCGATTGTCGACGACAGGGAACCGAGCAAGTGGTGGAGCGCGAATCCGCCGAGGGCAAGAAGCGCGAGGACGAGAAGAAGGACGAGGGCGAGGCGCAGAAGTTTCCGCGTCAAAGGAAGCGGCGGTGCGACCTGTGAACGATTGTACGGCGTTGGCGCGATCGGCCTCGGCACGTGAGGGGCGATGCTGTTGCGGGACACAGAACGCCAAGGCGCGGCTGCGGCTCCTCCGGGCAAAGCCGATGGGTCGGGATAGGTTCTGCTCCTTGAACGTGAACGCCGCAGGGGCGGAAGAGTTGCCGGGTGCTTCTGCGCTTGTTGAGCGGGGGAATGGTGGGAGGAAGCTGGGCGAGCATCGCCCTGGTGCGGGAGACTGGGAGTAGCACCCTGCTGAAGGTAGGTGGGGTGAGCGGCGCCTTCTTCGGGGGAGGGCCTGCCATGAACATCTGCCATCTGGCGCGCACGGGCACGCTCATTCAAACGAGCCATGAGCATGGCGCGGCGTTCCTGTGCAGAAGCCGACCCAGACTCTGAAGCATCCGCGTGGGCGGATGGGGACGAACCTGGAGGAACCTGGGCCGCACGCTCATTCGCAGGAAGCGGAGAGGGAACGGGAGCAGTATTACGACTGGTTGAGACCTCAGGGACAGGAGGGGTTGCCGGAGAATCCACAGGCTCATCCAAAGCGGCAGGGGCCCGGAGAAGATCCTCGGGAAGAGTCCTGCGTTGAGTGTGAACAACCGGTGACACCGCTGGGAAAGCGGCACGAGGAGTGGATCCAGAAGGATCGGGCAGGGCATGTGGTTCAACGCTGATCCCCATGGCCTTCGCAGCACTCGACAATTCCCGAACCACGGCGAGACCCGAATCGGGGCGCTTTGCAGGGTCCTTTTCCAAAAGATGAAGGATCACATCGGCGAAGGGCCTGGGGACGTCGTTCGGTAGCGGCGGAACAGGATCATTCACATGCGAGAAGGCGATATCAACCTGAGTATCCCCGGTGAATGGCCGATGCCCCGCCGCAGCCTCATATGCGATGACCCCGAGGGCATAAAGATCCCCAGAAGAGCTTGCCCTCTCACCCATCGCCTGCTCAGGAGGCAGGTACTGGGCGGTGCCCATCACCATCCCCGCGGCAGTCAGATCAATCTGATTCACGGCCCGTGAAATGCCGAAGTCCGTCAGCTTCACCATCCCGTCAGGACGGACAATGATATTCGCCGGCTTGATATCACGATGAACAACCCCAGCTTTCGCTGCTGCCCCGAGGGCCATGGCGATCTGAATGAGAATCGGGAGCAGATCCACCGTCTGGATCCTGGAGCCGCCGCGCAGGTAATGAGTGAGCGGCAGTCCCTCCACGAGCTCCATAATGATCCAACCGCGCCCGTTCTCCTCCCCGGAGTCTTGCACATTCGCAATATTCGGATGCTGAACGCTCATCGCGTTCAGAGCTTCAATACGCAGACGCGACAAAGACAATTCCTCGCCGGCGAACTCAGAGCGCAAAACCTTCGCCGCAATGAGCCGACCAGTAACAGAATCGCGTGCCTTCCAGACCTCGCCCATACCACCTTGAGCGATCGGGGAGAGCAGCATGTACCGGCCGCCGAGCAGCTGACCGACGCTCGCTGTGGGATGAGTGCTCATCGCAGCCCCGCTTCCAAAAGGGAACGGGCGATCGGGCCCGCGACATCGCCGCCATGAGGTGCAGGATCCGCGTCATCGCCCTCGACGATGACCGCGAAAGCGATCTGTGGATCATCAGCGGGCGCAAAACCCACGGCCCAGGCGTTCGCTTTGCCGTCGATCCCGGTTTCTGCAGTGCCGGTCTTCGCGGCGACCTGGATATTCCCCATCGCCATTGACTGGCCGGTACCGTAGGGCGCAGAGACGACGCCCTTCATCATTTCAGTGATCGACTGTGCAATCTCCGGCGTCACCGCCTGCCCAGCGGAAACCGGGGAAGTCTGAGAACGGACCACCAGGTCCGCGTCGACGACCTGGGAAATGAGGTAAGGGCGCATCAGCGTCCCCTTATTCGCAATCGCCTGGGCGACGCGCGCCATCTGCATGGGCGTCACCTGAACGGAGAACTGGCCGATCGAGGACATTGCGAGTTGTGCGGCATCGGTCTGCTCGGGGAATACCGAGGGCGTGACCGGCAGGGGGATCGACTCAGCACTGCCGAAGCCGAAACGGGTGGCAACATCCGCGAGTTGCTCATGGGTCAGGCTTTGGGAAGCGATGACGAAGCTCGTGTTGCACGAACGGGCGAAAGCTTCCGACAGGGTCGGCTGCCCATCTCCACAAGTCTGCGACTCAATATTCGACACGCTTGTCTCCGTGTTCGGCAAGAGCGTCGAAACCGGGGAATCCAAGGGGGTGTCAGGGTTTGCGACGCCGTTTTCCAGGAGCGCTACCGAGGTGAGGATCTTGAAAGCTGAACCCGGAGCGTAACGATTCCCACCGATCGCGCGGTTCACGAGTGGATCATTCGCATCTTCGAGGAGCGCCCTGTGTGCTTCCTCAACGACTGCGGTGTCGAAAGCCGCCAGAGCATTCGGATCGTAGGAGGGTGAAGAATACAGCGCGAGAACGGCTCCGGTCTTCGCGTCGAGGGCGACAACTGCGCCCTTGCGTTCTCCGAGCCCCGCTGCCCCTGCCTCTTGGATCGCAGGATCAATCGTGAGGACAAGGCCTCCGCCCTGACGGTTCGCCCCGCTGAACAGGTTGCGCAGGCGCTGGGCGAGGAGGGCTTGGGCCTGCCCGTCGAGGACGGACTCAGCGGCGGCCTCAAGCCCCGTGGCCTGGGAGAAGGCAGGGGAGAAGTAACCAGTGATGGGCGCATACAGCGGACCATTCGCATAGGAGCGTTGGAAACGCTGAGAGTCCTCCATTTTTGAAGAAGAGGCGATCGCGGTGCCATTGACAATGATGGGGCCGCGATCGGTTTCCGCTGCATGAAGGATCGTGCGTTCATTACGCCCATCGGCATTGAGACTCGGAGCCTGGAAGAAGTGCGAGTTTGTCGCAGCTAAACCCAAGAAGGCGAACATGACGAGGATGACGATGAAGAGTCTTCGCAGCTGCTGGTTCATTCGCTCGCCTCCGCTGCTTCAAGGGACGGGTGAATACCGGAGTTCCACGGTGCGGGGGATGCGGCGCTTGGACGGCGAGCTGCATCAGACAGGCGGAGTAAAAGGGCGATGGTCAGCCACGATGACACCATTGAAGAACCGCCGGCCGCGAGGAAGGGAGCGGTCAGACCCGTCAAGGGGATGAGGCGCGTGATTCCTCCAAGGACGACGAACACCTGGATCGCCAGGGAGAACGACAAACCTGTTGCGAGCAGTTTTCCAAAGCCGTCACGAACAGAGATCGCTGTGCGCAAGCCGCGTTCAATGAGGATCAAGTAGAGGACGAGGATTGCGAGGAGTCCTGTGAGGCCAAGTTCTTCGGCCAGGGAGGACAGGATGAAATCTGAGTTCGCCAGGGGGACGAGCTGCGGGTAGCCCCGCCCCCACCCGGTTCCCATCAGACCGCCGGAGGCCTGCCCGAAGAGTGATTGCACGAGCTGATAGGAGCCGCCGACCTGCGTATATACATCCTCGTCGAGGGCGTGCAGCCACACGTGGAAGCGGTTCGCAACATGGGGGAAGACCTGGACCGCGACAAGGACTGCAGGGGCGAACATCGCGAAGCCAATGACGAGCCAGGATACGCGATTCGTCGCCACGTACAAGATCGCGACGAAAAGTCCGAAGAAGAGAAGAGAAGTGCCCAGGTCCCGCTGAAGGACGAGGATCAAAATACCGATTAGCCACACCACGAGAATCGGCCCCAGGTCGCGCGCCCTCGGCAATCGCATTCCGAGGAACTTTCGCCCCCCGATCGCAAGATTGTCCCTATTCCTCACCAGGTATCCGGCGAAGAAGATCGCCAAAGTGATCTTCACAAGCTCACCGGGCTGGAAGGACACTCCGGCAATGCGGATCCACACTCGCGCCCCGTAGGTCTCCACTCCCAAGCCGGGGACCATGGGCAAAAGCAGGAGAAGCAGCGACAAAAAACCGAAGGTGTAGGTGAAGCTGCGCAGCCTGCGGTGATCCTTCACGAGGACGAGCACGATCGCAGCGAGGATGATCGCGACTCCCACGAACATGAGCTGACGCATCCCCACAATAGCTTGATCGAGTTGTTGGTAGGACTGGTCAAGGCGGTAGATCATCGCCAGGCCCAGACCCGTGAGCGCGACCGCGATGGGCAGAATCACGGGGTCGGAATAGGGCGCGAGGAAACGGATCCCAAGTTTCGCGATGAGGGAGATGGCGAGGAGGATTCCGATGTGTTGCAGGAGATTCGCTGGAAGCGCTCCCGTCCTGTTGATACTGGTCAGTGCATACCCGCCAATGCCGACCGCAAGGGCGAGCAGCAGGAGGAGGAGTTCGAAGAATCGACGCGGGCGCGTCGGGGCGATCGTCACGGTTGCCATCAGGCCTTCACCGTGCTTCCCGACACTCCGCTGTCAATCCTTGAATGCACAGACTGCACTCTATCGGGGGAAGTACTCGTCCCGGACTGTGAGCCTTCAGTGCCCTCCCCGCTCGTCTTCAATGATGAGCGCAACTGCGCGAGGTACTCGTCGATCTGTTCACGAGAAGACCTCATGACGGGATCTTGGAGACGTTGACGGTCCACGGGGGACAAGTCTTTCAAAGCAATATCCGTCACTTCGATCGAGTGTGAGAACTCCCAGGGGCCCAAGGACTGGGGGATCCCCTGGTGGACGACGACGTATCCGTCCTGGCCGATCACGTAGTACTGGCTCTGAGTCCACGCCCATCCGCCCCAGCCCGCGACGGCGAGCACGAGGGTCACCAACGCGGTGATAAGGAAAGGGAGCCAGGGCCTTCGCTTCTCTTCAAGATCGAGGTCGTCCTCGTCAAGGTCGCTGCCCTTCTTGTTCCCGAGGGCTGCGGCGCGGGCGGCCGCACTCGAGCCTCCGCGCGAAGCGGCGTTGCGATCGAGGGCTGCGGCACCAACGATCTGCGGGGGCGCAGGGGGGAAAGAACCGGAATTGACGATGTCTGCGACGACGCAGGTGACGTTATCAGGGCCGCCGGCGCGCAAGGCCAGGCGGATGAGTTCTTCAGCGCACTGTCCCGGATCCTTGATCTCGGCGAGGACCGAGCCGATTGTTTCTGGGGAAACGACTCCGGATAAACCATCGGAGCACAGGAGCCAGCGGTCGCCGAGAACGGCTTCGCGCATCGTCTCATCAGGAGTGACATCCGCCTGCGAATCACCGAGGATACGCAAGACGACATTACGATTCGGATGATGCTCGGCCTCTTCAAGGGTGATCTGCCCGGTTTCGACGAGGTATTGGACGAAGGAGTGGTCCGTCGTCACTTGCGTGAGGGCCGCACCTCGTAGGACGTAGGCGCGAGAATCCCCGATATGCACCATCGCCAGTTTGTTGCCCGAGCGCATGATCGCAATGCACGTCGTGCCCAGGCCTTCGAGGTCGGGGTCGCGTCTGGAACGTTCCGAGAGCTCATCGTGCGCATCCATGAGGGCATCGCGCAAGAGGGCCAGCATCGAGTCTGCAGTGTGGGTGTCGGTGTCGAGGGGGACGAGGTGGGCGAGGGCGACGGAGGAGGCGATATCCCCACCCGCAGGTCCTCCCATACCATCGGCGAGGACCAGCAGGTTCGTACCGGCATAACCCGAATCCTGATTGTTCGAACGGACAAGGCCCACATCAGAGCGGGCCGCTGCGTGGAATTCGACCGCTGGCGTCGCCATGTCACTTCACCAGTTCGAGGGTCGTCTGCCCGATGCGAATAATGTCCCCTGCTGTGAGGAGCCTCGGCTCAACGAGCCTTTCATCGTCGACATAGGTCCCATTACGAGAACCAAGGTCTTCGATCCACCATCCGCGCTCAGAGGGTTGGAGGCGCGCATGACGACCGGAGGCGTACTCGTCTTCGAGCACGAGAGTGCAGGCGGGGCTCCGCCCGATCACGACGGGCGCGCCGCTTAGGGGCAGCATCGTTCCCACGAGGGGGCCGCCGGTCAGGAGGATGTGATGAGGGGTTTCGCTCACGCCCGGCTCCTGACGGCGGCGCTTACGCGAGTCTCGACGACGCTGATCAGCTTCCTTGCGTCCTTTCCCTCGCGGAGTGACCACTGTGCCGAAGATATCCCGGCGCAGCGTGTGCACAGCGCCGAGGACGAGGAGCCACAGGAGGATCAGAAAAGCGAATCTGAAAACGGTGAATGCAAGATCTGTAGTCATTGATCACCGTCCGAGTCCGGGTGGGTCCAGAAGTCGATGGGGGTCCGGCCGATCACGATTCGATTCCCATCGAGCAGGGTCGCAGCGTCGATCTTATGACCTTCGACGAAGGTGCCGTTCGTCGAACCAAGATCAGTGGCGATTACACCCGTCGGCGTGATGCGCAATTCAAGATGGCGACGTGAAACACCGGAATCGTTGACGACAATGTCGGCTTCGGTGCCACGGCCGATGACCGTAACGGGTTCGGTGAGGAGCCACTTCTCACCGTCAACGTCAATGATCGGGTGAGCGGGGGAGGGCGAGGACGCGGTCGCCGGAGCTGCGGGGCCCCGACGGTTCGAAGACTCGACCCGAAGCTGGCCAGTCTGCTCGGTGTCATCCACCGCGAAGTCGATGTGCACGGGGCCCAGGAGCGCATACCCATTCGCCGTGGCATGCTCGGTGGCTTGGAGCGCGAACTCGTCGGCGAGAATCTCCAGATCCGCTTCGAGTGAAGCGAAGTCGGAGCGCGCCGCGTAGACGACGAAGTGGTTGGCGGCGATCGTGCGTTCGGGAGAAAGCTCCTTCGCGGAGTCGTCCATTGAACGACGGATCGCAGAGTTGACGTCAACGGGTTTGATCCCCGACCGGAACACGCGCGAGAAGGCGCTGTTGACGCCTCGCTCTACGGCGTTCTCGAAGCGGTCGAAGATGCTCATGGTGGTACTCCTCTTTTCTTCCCGCGCCGTGATGGTTGCGCAGAGCGTTCCTCCGCATGAAGCGAAGGCGCGGATCAGAAGCAGGACGCACCCGATCAGGGACAGTTTAACCGTCAAGGTGACCTTGAGGGGATTCACAACGAGTGTGCTGTCGGGAAATCGGTGCTTCTTCGCGTGAGAACACGGGCTGTTAAGGGGTGGAACTGGGCGGAGGCCCGCAGACAGGCCGGGCCTCCGTTTCGTTCGAAAAGGATCAGAAATCCCAGTCGTCGTCCTCGGTGTCGACGATCTCCCCGATCACATAGGAGGAGCCGGAACCGGAGAAGAAGTCGTGGTTCTCATCGGCGTTCGGGCTCAGGGCCGCGAGGATCGCCGGGTTCACGTTCGTCTCATCGGAGGGGAACAGGGCTTCGTAGCCGAGGTTCATCAGCGCTTTGTTCGCGTTGTACCGCAAGAACTTCTTCACGTCCTCGGTCAGACCGAGCGGATCGTAGAGGTCCTCGGTGAACTGCTCTTCATTCTCGTAGAGCTCGTACAGGAGCGAGTAGGTGTAGTCCTTCAATTCGTCGCGCCGCTCCTGAGTCGATTCGGCAACGCCCAGCTGGTACTTGTAACCGATGTAGTAGCCATGAACGGCCTCGTCGCGGATGATGAGGCGGATCAAGTCCGCGGTGTTCGTGAGCTTGGCGTGCGCCGACCAGTACATCGGAGCGTAGAAGCCCGAGTAGAAGAGGAAAGACTCGAGCATCGTCGAGGCGACCTTGCGCTTGAGCGGATCATCGCCCTCGTAATAGGACTTGATGATCTCAGCCTTCTTCTGCAGGGGCCCGTTCTCCTCAGACCAGCGGAAAGACTCATTGATCTCCTCAGTTGACAGAAGAGTCGAGAAGATCGAGGAGTACGACTTCGCGTGCACGGATTCCATGAAAGCGATATTCGTGAGGACCGCTTCCTCGTGCGGAGTGCGGGCGTCGGGGATCAGGGAGATCGCGCCGATCGTGCCCTGCAGGGTATCGAGGAGAGTCAGGCCCGTGAACACACGGTTCGTCATGAGTTGCTCGGCGGGGCGCAGGGTGTTCCACGAGGAGATGTCGTTCGAGAGCGGGATCTTTTCGGGCAGCCAGAAGTTCCCTGTCAGGCGATCCCAGACCTCGAGGTCCTTCTCGTCTTCAATGCGGTTCCAGTTGATTGCCTCGAACACCGACTCAGCGCTCACTCGTCCTCCAAATTGTGATCCGGCGCCGCAGCGCCGCGTACCGGCAAGCCTACCTGCGAGCTCGTGGGAGAGGGAGATGAGCCTGTGCCGCGTTCCTCACCTTGTCTTCGCGGTGCGAGTGGAGGGCTGGCGGGGTGGGCTGGGCGAGTGTCGTGTCGGTGGCGCTCTTCTTCCCGCGCGCGTTCGTGGCTTCTCCGAATCGTGAGTGGAGGGGTTTGCGGCAAGAGGATGGGTTATATCCCCTCCACAAGTCGTCAACCCCTCCACTTGGTTGGGGCACCCCCTCCGCTTCGTTGGGGCTATGTGTCGACTTGCGCGGGAACCCCTCCACTCGGGCGCAAACTTCTCTACTTTGACGGGGAAGGCTTGGGCGAGAGGAAGAAGGCCCCACAGAAGCGCGGAACTCAGTCGCGAAGGAGCTCGAGAAGATGGGCGAAGACCCTCCCAGAAGAGGCGCGAAGGCCGTCATGCTGGTATTCGTTCGTGATCCAGGTCCGTGTGTTGCGAACCGCCTGGGCGGTCGCAAGGGAGAGCTCACGCGGGACGAACATGTCCTCCTCGTAGACTGCGGCGGCGATCGGAACCTCGTTGGCGGCGAGGCGCTCGGGCGAATACACCGCAGGCCAGTCCGTGCGCGCAGCGAGGATATCGCTCGTACCCGCCAGAGGGGCGAGGGCGGGGTCCTCATCGAAAATGCGGCGCATCATATGCTCCCCGGTCAGGTAATACGGTTCGGAGGCATCCAAAGGATCGGCATCCTTGGCGAATCCGGGCACCTCCTCGGCAAGACGATCAGCCGACCAAGCGGTCGCCGTTCCTGCAAGCTCCGGAGTCGCACACGCGTAGATCGCCTCCTGGAGCACGCCGTACATGGGGTTCATTGCGACCTCCGCGGCCACGCCCTCGAGAAACTCTAAGGAGAGGCGCCGCTCGCCGCGAAGCGTGACGAAGGGGCCCTCGAGCAGATAGTGCAACATGTCCGTTCGGCTCTGCATCCCCAGGCTCATGCCGATCATGCGCAAGCGCTCGCTCGAGAGGCGCTCACCCGTGGGCAGAAGCTCCTCTGTGTCCCGCACATGGGCCGCGACCTCGCGGATCTTCTGCTCGTCACCCGGGTAGCGCGAGAAGTAGAAGCGGTTGCGCGCCGCAGTCTTCTCATAGCTCAGACGGTAGATGTCATCGACATGGACGAGGCCGGGAAGGCCGCCGGTCACGAGGGAGGCCTCGACGGCCTCCGGCGCGGTCGAGAGGTAGGCGAGAGTGAGGAAACCGCCGTAAGACTGTCCGAGGGTCGTCCACTTCGCGCCATCGGTGATCTCAGCGCGGAAAGCCTCGGCATCTTTGATGATCTGATCTTGACGGAAGAGCATGAGATGGTCGGCGCGAGCCTGATCATCGGGCAACTCCTGGAGGGCTTGCCAGTCCATACGAGTGGACTGGCCCGTGCCTCGTTGATCGAGGAGCACGACGCGGAACTCCTTGAGCGCCTCGCCGATCCACCCATCGCGGAAGTCTCCTTGACGCGGCCCCTTGCCGCCTGGACCTCCTTGGAGGAATACGAGGTGCGGGAGCTTTTCCCCGCCCGGGCGGATGATCTCGCGGGCGAAGATCTCGATCTTCGGGTTCGTTGGGCTGATCGGCTTCGAATGATCGAGGGGGACCTCAAGACGATGCTCGTGGACGGTGCAGGAATGCTGAACGTAGGTCGTCGTGCGCATGGGGGAAGCCTAACCGTAGTGGCCACGGAGCTTAGGCGCGGCGCGCATCGCTTCAGACGCTGTGAACCGGTTCAGACGCTGTGCATCGCTTCAGGCAGCGCCCAGTTGTTCAAGAGGGCGGTGTCCAATCATGCAAGAGACAAGGGTGGTCCTCTTAGAGGTTGATGAAGAGCACGTAAGACAAGGTCCCCGCCGCAATGCTCACCATCATGCGGCGCCCGCCCAGCAGATGCGCCGCCACTGTGATGGCGCTCGCCGCGATGGTCGCCCAAGCTTTGCCCGGTGCAGAAACGAGGCTGGACTGGACGGAGACAATGGCGAGGACGAAGAGGATCCCCGCGGGCATCCACACTCCCATCGTCCGTACGAAACGAGACTCGCGTAGCGGCTCCAGAATAAGGAAGGGAATGGCGCGCAAGCCGAGGTCGACGAGGAAGACCACGATGAGCACCGCGAGGATGTATCCGAGCGTCGGAGTCATGAGCGCACCTCCGGCTCACCCTCCACTGATTCGACGCCGTCCGCACGGGCGGGTGAAGGGACGTTGTCCTCGCCTAGGGGTGAGGCGACTCGATCCCCGTCCGCACAGGCTTGCGAAGCGCCCTCGTTCCCATTCGCGCAGGATCCGGCGTACTCCGTGTCGGACTGTGAATCAGCGTCGCCGTCCTCCTCAAGTGGGTGAAGGTCCTCGTCCGCGCTTGCAGGAGCAAGGCCCTCGTCCGCGTGTGCCGGAGAAGGGGCCTCATCGAGCAGAGAGAGGTCCTCGTCTGCCGGAGAATGCTCCTCGTCGAGCAGGGGAAGATCCCCGCGCGCCCTCAGCCATACGAATCTCGCAGCCAAGAGTCCCACGAAGATCAACAGCGAGGTGATGAGCCATTGACTCGGAGCGATGAACCAGGCGAGCGTGAGGGCGAGACTCGCCAAGAGGACGGAGGGAATATCCGACAGTGAGCGCGCCGCCTCCAAGGTGAGGGCGATGAACATGGCGACGAGGGCGAAATCGAAGCCCTTGATGGATGCGGGGATGAGGGAACCGAGTGTCAACCCCGTCAACCCCGAACACATCCACAACCCCTGCAAGAAGAGCTGCATGGTGAGAATGCGGGTGTGCGTCCACCCGGGGCGTGACAAGGACAGCGCATAAGCCTCGTCGACCAGCGCATACGCCGAGTAGAAGCGCCCGAGCTTGGTGCGCACGAGCGAGATCGGGAAGGAGAAGGCGTAGAACAGGTAGCGTGAGTTCACGAGGAAGATCGTCACCGCAATGGAGGCGATGGGAGTTGCCGAGGCGATGAGGGAGACGAGGAGGAGCTCCGCCGATCCGGAAAAGGCAGCGATATTGAGGGCCACCCCGATCCAAGGGGGCAGACTGGTCTGCGAGATCAGCAGGCCGTAGGCGATGCCCAGAGGGACGTACCCTAATGCGACAGGAGCGGTGATCCGCACGCCCTCGAGGATCTCGTGACGCTTCGACCTTGCAGGTGCTGGACCCGTGGCGGGCTCCCCTTGAGCGGGGTTGAGCGGCGGCGTGGCGGAAAGGGACATGAGCCCATTGTGTCTGTGCCGCCCGATAGGGGCCAGCGGCATCGTCATGTGGACCCTCCACACCTCTCGCAGCCTTCACAACATCTTTCGCTCCTTCACACCTTTCATGTCGTCAATCATTGTTCGAAATCCGTGATCGCTGAGCGTGGGGCTCTCTTACTTCTGCGCTTCTTTCACTCCTGTGCGCCACGTTGTCTCCCCGCTCCGTCTGTTCTGGCCTCTGTTCGTCTTGTTTGGCCCTTGCTCGTCTCGTTTCGTTCAGGCGTGTCCTGCTTCGTCCCTGCTTTTCGCGCTCGCGGTGACCTACGCGCCCTCGACTAGCATGACCCCATGACGATCACCGCAGCTGCAGACGGCTCCTCGCTCGGAAACCCCGGACCCGCAGGCTGGGCGTGGGTCGTTGACGAGGACTGCTGGGACGCGGGCGGATGGCCCGAAGGGACGAACAATCTCGGTGAGCTCACCGCAGTCCTCGAAGTGCTCAAAGCAACCGAGGCCGCAGGCCTCGCGGGCGAAGACCTGCATATCCTGTGCGACTCCCAGTACGCGATCAACGTCGTGTCGAAGTGGAGGATCGGCTGGAAGAAGCGCGGATGGGTCAAAGCCGATAAGAAGCCGATTAAGAATCTTGAGCTCATCCAGCAGATTGACCGTGCCATTGAGGGGCGGCGCGTCACTTTCGAATGGGTGAAGGGCCATGCCGGGCATGCGCTCAACGAACTGGCCGATGAGCACGCCCGGGCCTGCGCCGAAGAGTACCGGGCGGGCAAGGTTCCCTCCCGAGGACCCGGTTTCTCAAAGTCTTCGACCTGCGACGAGGACGAGGCCCCTGATCAGGTGAAGGCTCTGGATGCGGGCGGTTCGGAGCCTGCGCTTGAGGGAGCGCAGGCGGTGATCGCCCTCGAAAAGAGGATGATCCTCGCGTGGACGAGGGGTGACGCCGAGGCTTTGAGAGGCCTCGAGGCCGGGGATGCGACGCGGATTTGGCCGGATGGGCGAACTTCACAGGGCATGGGCGGACCTGCCCCGGTGGGCCTGAGCGTCAGCCCAATGAATGTCGTCGAAGCGGGCGGAGCCTGGTGCGTGCGCTACACGATCTGTTTCGAGGGCGGTTCCAGCGCCGAAACATCCCTTTGGACACCCACTGACACTGGCCTGAAAATCCTCCTGCACCAATCGACCCTCGTCGCCGGGAGGTCCCGATGACGCTGATGCGACCCCTCCAGGAGATGCCCGAGGACATCGCCCACCTGCTCGGCGAACGGGGGCTGCGCCAGGATTACGATGCCCGCCCCGCCTACCAGCGCAATGACTACCTCGCGTGGATCGCGCGCGCCAAGCGTCCCGCGACTCGAATGAAGCGCATCGACCAGATGCTGAGCGAACTGGAGGCGGGCGGCGTCTACATGAAGATGCGGCACGCGCCCTCCGAGCGCTGACTGCGCCCTTTGCGTCCGATCTGGCGCTGCGGTCCGCGTCGGACTCGTCAGTGAGGGCATCGCCACCAAGGCGCGTGTGTCAGATGCGAATTGGGCTTTCTGAGGGGGGAGAACAAACTCCTGCTCAGGAGATGCGCATTCATGAACATCTTCATCTGGCGAATGCTCAACAAGTGGTGCTTGTTCGGCACACACAATCAAGCTATGTTCAACAAGTATCCATTGTTGAACATAGAGGCCCCTCTCATGTGCAACAAGTGCCTTATGATGAGTGTTGTGGATCTTGAAATGTTCAACAACAGCGCCATGGGTGAACTCGTTGAGATCAGCGGCTCGGATCCGATCTTGGGCTCATGGACGCATAAGGCCTTCATTCCGATCCCCCTGAGCGGCGAAGAACCGCCCCTGTCCGCTCAGACTTACCGTGAAGTCGCGGCGGCCGGGCGTGAACTCGCCTCCCTCGACGCGACAGCGCGTCAGCTTCCACAGCCATACCTCCTTCGTCTCCCCTCGTTGCGAGTTGAAGCGCAGGCGACTTCAGCCCTGGAAGGCACATACGCTCCTTTGGACGCCGTGCTCACAGCAAATGAAGCCGCACCCACGAGTGTGGAAATGAGGGAGGTCCTCAACTACGTCACCATGGCTGAGACTGGCTATGCCTGGGTCGAAGAAGGGCGTCCGATCACCCTTGGACTGTTGGAGGACCTCCAAGGGGCTTTGATGCGGGGGACTCCTCTGGAAGAAGAGTCCGGTCACTTGAGAGAAGGGCAGGTGGTCATCGGACGACGCGACCTCCCAGATCCGCACGATCCTGCGATCAAGGGCTCCCGTTTCGTTCCGCCCCCTCCTGGAGATCGCCTGCGGGCCGGAGTCGAATCCCTGCTCGCATGGATTGAAAGGGATCATTCCGGCAAGATCGACCCCGTCATTGAAGCCGGAATGGCTCACTACCAGTTCGAGACTCTTCACCCCTTCCGTGATGGAAACGGCAGGCTCGGACGCTACCTGATCGTCCTCACCTTGCTTCGCAACCACTTGCTCTCAGAACCGACGTTGACAGTCTCCCCCTGGTTCGAAGCGAGACGCGGCGAGTACTACGATCGACTCCTCGCAGTCAGCACCGAGGGTGATTGGGATTCCTTCCTATCCTTCTTCGCCAGAGGCCTGGCCCACTCGGCGCGTTCGACCCGAAAGCTCATGCTGGCGCTGGCGGACGTCCAAGGGCGTCTGAAGGAGACCGTCAGCGCCTCGAAGTTGCGTTCGGCGAAGGCACTCGAACTCGTCGATTTTGCGGTAGCACATCCGTCCTTCACTGCGAAGATGGTTCAGCGTGCGGTGGGCTTGTCGTATTCGCGAACGAACAATCTGATCGGGCAGTTCGTCGATCTGCGGATCCTGCAAGTCCGTGAGGGCGAGGGGAACCAGCGCGTCTTCTGGGCTCCTGAAGTCCTCCGCGTCCTCTTGACGGGGCGCAATCGATAAGACCGCGCAGGGTGGGCGAAGATTCACCGATCCCTCAAAGAGGTTCAGGCCCCGATAAGGGCTCAAGCCCCGATCCCCACCTGCCCGAGGGCGAAAGCGAACTCTTCTGCGCGCGCCGCCCAATGCCCCTCACGACCCGAGGGGCCGGCATGCCCGGCGACCATCTGCGTGCGCAGCACGATCGGCCTAGCGTGAGCGAGTTCGGCGTCCTCGTGAGCGCCGCTCGCCTCGCGCAGACGCAGCACCCACTTCGTCGGCTCAACGAACTCAACGCGCGTGTCATTCACCGAGGTCGTCGCCATAACCGCAGGAAGCTCAACCCCAATCGGCACATTCTCATAGGGGGTGTAGCCCCTCATGAGGGCATAGACCTCGGGGCTTTCAATGGGATTGCCCCACTCCTCCCACTCGCCGATCGTGAGCGGCAAAGAAGGATCAAGGATCGTCGTCAGAGCATCGACGAAGGGCACTCCCGCGACGATCACGCGGTAGCGATCCGGCACCGTGTTCGTCACCGCGCCCATGAGAAGACCTCCCGCGCTGCGCCCCTCGCCAATGAGACGCCCCTTGTGGACCCACCCGGAGGACACGAGCCACTCGCCCACATCAATGAAATCCGTGAAGGAATGGGGTTTTGCGAATTCCTTGCCGTCCTCGTACCAGGCGCGACCGAGCTCACCACCGCCTCGAACGTGCGCGATCGCGAAGACAACGCCGCGCTTAAGGAGAGGCAGACGCAGGATCTCGAACTCAGGGTCATAGGAGACCTCGTAGGCGCCATATCCGAGCTCCCAACCGGGGTTCGTCCCATCGGGCGCGATATCGGCCCGGTGCACCAGCGTCACCGGGATCTGCGTCTTCTGGTCGCGGGCCCGAACCCACACGCGCTCCTCGACGTAGGCGGAGGCGTCCCACCCCGGGGCTTCGGTCACTTTCAACACTCGCGCCTCTCCGCTTCGCGGATCCACCTGCATGATGCGCGGCGGCTGGATCTGCGATTGCACGGAGAAACGGAAGAACTCATCGTGAAACCTTGGGCCGTTGATGGACTGGATCGTGCGGACGGGCACATCCGTTTCAACGAAGCGGCCCGGCCCCCAGGCTTTGGAAATCTCCTCAGCATCCAGGAAACGAGGGCGAGGCCCCTGCCCCTGCACGAGAGGCACTTCACGCATCCTGTACTCGAGCTGTGTGAGCGAGGCGGAGCGCATTGTAAGGACGCAGAACCCGCCATAGGCTTCGACGTCGAGGATCCTTTCTCCCGCCTCGGGCTCGCGCAGGCAGATCCAGGTGGAAGAAGGCGCGAGGACGCGGTCGGCGTTGCTCGCAGACCCAGCGCTGCTCCCTGGGGTCAAGGCTGTGTTGTCCTCCTCGGCGCGCCCAGAGGTAGCGAATGAACCCGAAAATGCAGGCTCTGTGCCAGATTTCCGATTCCCCAGAGCCGATCGGGAGAACTCCGGACCCACAGTCTCGAAACGATCCTCAAGATCAACGGGGATCGGCGCCGCAGCCAAAGAGCCCTCCCGCGTCGACGCAGTGTGGACAATAAGGAAGTGATCGCCCGCAGACTCGAGGGACACCATCACCCCGGGCCTCGGCTCGACGATCGGCAGCGGCCTTCCGCACGGAGTGAAAGGCGACCACGCCCACGCCTTCCCGGAGGTCGAGGATACCGATGCAATGATGCCAAGATTCGGGTCTGCGCCAGTGGAGATGCCCATTTCGAAACGCTCATCCGGATCAACAAGGAGTAGACGATCCTGCCCCTGAGTGGTCCCGAGGCTGTGATGCCAGATCTCGCATGCGCGCCAGGCATCATCGACCCCGACGTAGATGAAGGAGGCAGAATCCGCAGCCCAGGCAAAGCCATAGCCAGCATCCACCACGGCCTCGTCCACGGTCTTCCCACTTGCGACTTCGCGAATCAGCCACTGGTATCTCTCATCCCCGGAAAGATCACGAGCCCAGGCGATGAAACGACCATCGGGGCTGGGCACAATATCGGCGACGCGGAAGAACTCATGTCCCGCAGCCTGCTCGTTCTCATCCAAAACGAGCTGCTCTCCGGGCAAAGGGGAGTCCACGGCGGGTTTCGGGGGAAGCGAGTCGGCGCTCAGCGGCGCACTCGGATCTCCGATCGCCTTCACGCGGTGATGGGTCGCGTAGGATGCGCCTTCACGCCACCGGTGAAAGTACCAGAAATCGCCTTCGCGCACGGGCACGGACACGTCATCAAGCGCAGCATGCCCCTTCACCTCGGCGGCGATCCTCTTCGCCAATCCCGCGGTGGGCGCGCAGATCTCATCCGCCCACGCATTCTCCGCGTCGAGGTGTGCCAGGACCTCGGCATTGTCTTCGTTGCGCAGCCAATCCCAACCGTCGTCGAAGTGATCGCCATGAATGCTGCGCACGCGCAAACCGAACTTCTTTGGGGCGCGGGGAGGGAGGGTCGTTTCAGTCATGGCCCGAGACTACCGAAGCCCTCGGGCATCTTCGGACTCGGAGAACGGGGCGGCCCTCGACACCACAGCACAGGTCCGTGAATCGGAAGGGTCTGGCGGAGCCGTATCGGCATGGGGTGTGCCAATCCGAAGGATTTGAGCTGTCAGCACCACGCCTCAGCTCTCTTCTTCCGGTACGGATTGGAGGAGGAGCTTCGCTCATCCGAATGCCCTTCGTGCAGAAGAGCCCCCCAGGCACAGCAGGGCACAGATCAGCCCACGCACGAATCCTCCTTCACGCAGGAGAATCTCTGGCCCACACTCATCAAATAGAGCCTCGTTGAGCGTCCTCCAAGCTGCGGGAATAGGCTCGATGGGTGTCCGAAGCGATGAATGTCCAAGAATCCACGCCGGCGCCCACACAACGAGGCGCGGGGAGTTTTACAGAGCCTACCTTCACTCCTGCGAGACGAGGCGCGCACGAATCGTCGATGCGCCTTGAAGAGCACCCCTGCCAGGAGACTGGAGGAACGCCTCGGAGCAGGAATGCACTCGACCCGGGTCTTGCGCCGAATGTGCTCGACACGGCCCTGGTTTTCGAGGGCGGAGGCATGCGCAATGCCTACACGGCGGCAGTCGTGGCGGAGTTGCTCGCTCAGGGAATCCACTTCGGCCACGTGTCGGGCATCTCGGCTGGCTCCTCGCACCTGTGCAACTACGTGTCCAGGGATGCCGCGCGTTCGCGCCGCACCTTCGTCGACATCGTGGATGACCCGGATTTCGGTGGCTTTTCGCACTTTCGCCAAGGGCGCGGCTATTTTAACGCGGAGTACATCTACGAGCGCATCTGCTACCCCGAGGGCGCGATCCCCTTCGACATTGACACCTTCGCAGCGAGCCCGGTGAAGACCCGCGTCGGAGCATTCAACGCCTCCCGAGGTGAAATGCGCTGGTTCACGAAAGAGGAGATGTCCACGCTCGAGACATTGGGGCCGAGGGTGCGCGCCTCCTCCACCCTTCCGATCCTCATGCCCCCGGTCATGATCGAGGGCGACACCTACGTTGATGGTGCGCTCGGTCCGAATGGTGGCATCGCCTTGGATGTCCCGATGCGTGAGGGCTACCGAAAGTTCCTCGTGATCGCGACTCGTCCGCGTGACTATGTGAAGGGCCCGCTGCGGCCCGCCCTCGGTGCGGCGCTCAAAGCGAAGTTCCGCACGCTGCCCACCGTGTACGAGGGCGTGGCCCGCCGTCCCGCCCGTTATAACGCGGCGCGTAAGAGGATGCTCGAGCTTGAGGCCGAGGGGCGCGCCTACCTGTTCTTTCCTGAGTCCATCACCATTTCGAATACGGAAATGCGCAAGGAGCGTCTCGAAGCGAACTATCTCGCCGGTCAGGCGCAGATCCGCAGGGAGATGCCCGCGATCAGGAGGTTCCTCGGGCTCTGAGGGATCTGGGGAGTTCGGGGTGCTCTGAGGGGGTGTACCAGCGTCGAGTGCTCCGAGGGGCCTGGGGAGTTTGGGTGCCTGCGCTCCCGGGTGCGAGGCCTTGCGTAGTGGGGAAAAGAGGCGTGTGGTGCCTTCGCAGTTGTCGCAGATGGTGGGCCCTTGTGTGCGGGGAAGGACCGGGAATCCCGTATCGGATTGCGCTTCCCGGGGTGTGAGGCCCCGTGCGCCTCGTACTCCCCGTGCGGATTCCCCACCTTCGTTCTCCCCGTGCAGATGCCCCCGCCCCTCGTGCCTCAGTCGCAAGCCGCCATACGTCGCCCACAAGCATGCAATCTTTCGCAGGCGATGTTCTCTCAGCTGATCTCCCCTATTGAATTCGCAGCCCCCGGTAGCGGTTGAGTGCGGCGCCAATGTCGACCATGCGCGGACGTGCGAGGAACGCAGGATAGGCGCGCGCCCCGGCCTTCGTCACCGTGTCCAGCCCCTCGGAATCCAAGCGCCGCTGGAAACGTTTGAGCAGATCAGGCAATGCCACCTGAGAGTTCGCGAGTTCTTCGAGGATCGTGCGCATCGCCCAGGCGATCGCCTCGGTCTGCCCCGGATCAACGATCTGCTCGAGGTCAAAGAGGGAGACACTGCGACGGTCGAGAATGATCTCGTCAAGACCCGAGGACTTCGTCTTGGGGCGCTCCGTGTTCGGGCGCTGACGGATCAGGACACGATGGGCGGGCATCGTGAAGGCGTCCTCGTCATCAAGGCGGCGTGGCATCGCAGCCACGACCTCTCGGGCGCGCTCACTCACGTCGAGACACCGGTAGGAATCGAGCATGAGGACCCTGTCAGCCACATCAAGATAATCACCCGAGCCGCCCATGACCATCACCGTGGACACCCCCGATGTGGCGAGCGCCCCGATCCTGTCGACCAGCGGCGTGATCGGCTCCTTCTCAGCGGCAACGAGAGTGCGCATACGCTCATCGCGAATAAGAAGATTCGTTGCGGAAGTGTCCTCATCAATGAGGAGCAAAGGCGAGCCGAGCTCCACTGCCTCCATGATCGCGGCCGCCTGCGAGGTCGAGCCGGAGGCATTTTCAGTGGAGAAGACGCGGGTGTCGGCGCCGGTCGGCAGATGCGTGATGAAGGCAGAGACATCAACCGCAGTGACCGCACGGCCATCGGCGGCCCGGACCTTCATCGCATCCGGAGTTGTGGCAACGAGTTCACGCCCATCGCCGGGGATGTGCGCGTAGACGCCGCGTTGCAGGGCGGACAGAAGTGTCGACTTGCCGTGATAGCCGCCGCCGACGATGAGCGTGACCCCCGGTTCGATCGCCATGCCGGTGATCTCGCCCGCATGGGGCAAGGTGACGGCGCAGCGCAAGGACTCGGGTGATTCGAAGGGGACTGCATCTTCCATGGGGGACTGCGAGACCCCAGATCGCCTCGCCAGGATTGATCCCTCGGCCACGAAAGCCACCCAGTTCTTCTCCACGAGAATGTCTTGCAAGGCCCGGTAGTCCTCGTACACGGCAATGTGCGTGAGAAGCGCGGAGCGTTTCGTAGTGGTCGCCTCGTCTTCGGAGATGAAATCGAAGGCATCCATCACGATGTTCGGGACATCGACATCGAAAATGCGGGCAGCTTCACGCCCCAAGATTGAGCGGCCGCGCGCGGGCAGCTGCACTTGGAAACGGATCTCGACGCGGTCGGGCATGACGGTCACGCTCGAACGCTGGAGGATCTCCTGTCCGGGGCGGGCTATGCGGACCGCTCCACCGCGGGCGCGCTCGGCGATGGCGGAATCGAAGGCTCGTGCAAGAAAATCGGCGGTCGCCAGCCGGGAGCGCCCATCACTTAAGGCCTCTTCAGGTAGGCCCATTGTCTTTGGAACTGTGATCGCGCGGATCGCCGAGGGCGGGGCGTAAGGATCGGACTGGACACGATCGATCGAGAGTTGGAAATCGCCGTAATCCCAATCCCCGATCACTGACTTGTAGGAGCCGTAGGGTCGCGAGTCCATGCGGCGAAGATCGGCGAGAAGATCGGCGTCTGAACCGGATCGGCGGCGGAACTGATCAGAATCGTGGCGAGGCGTCATGCATTCAGCGTAGCGGTGCCCCCGAGCATGAAAGCTCAGGGGCACCAGGCTTGTGGCTGAATCCTCCCGCTTCGGATGAGAAACGGGAGGATTCAGTGTGATTCTGCGTGGAGCGCGGAGCGCAGGATCAGTAGCCCGAGGCGCCCGCTGCGATGCCGAACATGATCACTCCGATGAAGAAGAGGATGCTGAGGGCAACAACAATGATCCAAATCCACGTTCCAACAAGACCGAGGATTCGGCCGATCTTTGCATTCGAAACGTAATCCTCAGGGATTCCGTTTGCCGCAGCCTCCTTGATGATGGAGTTGCCCCAGATCCATGCGGGAATCGATCCGAGCAGACCGATCATGACAAGACCGAGAATGCCTAGGATCAGGCAGACCATCGAGTTCGAACGCAGGCGCTCGGCAAGAGCCTGCGAAGAAGTGGAGTACTGGCCTTCCATGGGCTGAGCGTAAGAAGGCTGAGCCGTAGCAGGCTGCCCGTAGGCGGGCTGGCCGTAGGGAGCCTGCGGGGCGCCTTGTCCTGCGGGCGTTTGACCGTATGTCGGCTGCGAGTAGGGGGCCTGCCCATAGGGGGTTGAACCCTGCGGGTATTGGGCGGGCTGTGCGGGCTGGGTCCACGCCTGCGAGTCGCTCATCGCAGCCGGTTCACTGTTCGGCATGACCGGAGTGCTGTCAATGGGCATCGGGGTCATCGGCTGTGATGCGGCGGCGAGGGTGGGATCCTGCGGGAAACCATTGGCCTCGTCGTTGTTCGCGGGGACGGGAGTCGGAGTTGACATGATGCGCCTTTCAAATTCGACTGTCATCCCGATCGTAGGGGGTGCGAGGGTGAAAGCGACAGGAGGGATCACCCTGATTCGTCCCGGATCAGGCTTTCAGCGGGTATTACAGGGCACTTGAAGTGATGAAGATCATAATGAGGTGGGGGTGGGGAGGAGATTCTGTGTCCTCTCTTCTCCGATCGCGCTTTCGTCGGCTTCTCATGGCCGTGACCCGTGTTGAAGGCACGCTTCAGGCTAAGGGGCCGTCCCTGGACGCGGGGCGTTCGCTGCTCAGATCAGCGACGTGCAGGCCGCAGCGGAGGACCGCCTCCGGATGCGGCGGGGACGTTCGTGGCCCCTCCTCGGCACGTCGCTCGCCCCCCAAGACCACTGACTGGACATGAGGGCGTTTCAGTGAAGCTCCCTTCGCTGCCTCTCGCGCGATCCCCGCTCCCCAAGACCAAAGCCCTGCCCTTCACAACCGAAGTCCCGTCCTCGTCAATGAACGAGGACGGGACCAGGAGCTGAGCCAGAGGCGTGAGCTTGTCTAGAGTGGGGCCCTAAGCTCGGATCGGCAGAGAGCTTGACCTAAGTGAGGTCGTAGGTTCGGCTGGGCCGAGAAGCGGGAGCTCAGGAGGAACTCGCCGACTCTCGACCCCAGAACTCAGTCGACGAGCACCTGGGCGCTCAAAGGCGTCCGATTGCCGAAGCGGTGGTTGGTGATGGAGATCGCCTGCTCATGCACGAAGGGAAGGATCTCAATACGACCCGCGCCGGTAATGGGGCCGTCCCAGATCGCAATGTCGATCGACCCCTTGAGGGCTGTGCGCAGAGCATCACCATCCTCTGCGATGAGGCGAATCCTCTCGTCGAGGCCGACGCCTTCACGCTGGAGATTCGAAGCGAAAGACGCGGAATCCTCAATCGAATGCTCGACACCGTAGCGGTCGAGGAAGGAATCAAGTTCCGTAGGAATCGGACGCGCCGTCGAAAGATGGAGCGACATTGGCATGTGCCCGCCGCCGGAGAAGAGCCTCTCGAAACCGAGCGGATCCTTCGCCCGGATCTGCCCGAGAGCAAGACCGGCTGAAAGAACGCGCAGGATGTCCTCGAGCTTAGCGGTGGCGCCCGCCCGGATCGTTACCGGGAGGGGCACGTAGCGAAGGATGTTCCTCTCCGCGGGAACCTGTGAAGGATCGTGGAGGACGTCGAACTCAGTGGCTGCGGCGAAAGAATCCGAAGCGATCGCCTGATCGAGCCGGGCGGCGGCCTCCTCATCGAGGAGTCGGTGTCCAAGTGCGGCGAGTTCCGTGAGCTGCGGCTTCCTCACCGTGCCAGAGCCCTGAGCCGAGGCCGGGGCCGCGGCGGGGGCCGGAGTGAAGTCGCCGAAACCGAAGAGGTAGTTCGGGCCGCCCGCCTTCGCGCCCTCGCCGACGACCGAACGCTTCCACCCTCCGAAGGGCTGACGCTGCACGATGGCACCGGTGATCCCACGGTTCACGTAGACATTGCCAGCCTGAATACCGTTGAGCCACAGATTGATCTCATCGGGATCGAGGGAGTGCAGACCGGCGGTCAGACCATAATCGGTGGCGTTTTGCGCCTCAATCGCCTCTTCCAGGGTGTCGACGCGCATAATGCCAAGGATCGGACCGAAGTATTCGACGAGGTGGTACTCGCTGCCAGGTTCAACGCCGGAACGGACCCCCGGGCTCCACAGGCGGTTCGTCTCATCGAGGCGACGGGGAGTGATCTCCCACTTCTGCCCGGGCTCCAGGGTCGTCAGACCCCGCAGGAGCTTCCCAGTGGGTTCAGCTGCGAGAGGCCCCATTTGGGCGCTGAGATCATCGGCCCAAGCGACCTTCAAGGAGCGCACGGCGTCGAGCAGCTGATCGTGCACCCGCTTGGAGAAGCCGACGCTTCCCACGAGGATCACATAGGAAGCGGCCGAGCACTTCTGCCCCGCATGACCGAATGCGGAGTTCACGACGTCCTTTACCGCGAGGTCGAGGTCGGCTGAAGGTGTGATGACGATGGCGTTCTTGCCGGAGGTCTCCGCCATGATCCGCATCTTCGGATCCCACGAGCGGAAGAGTTCGGCGGTTTCGGCGCCTCCGGTGAGGACGACCCTTTCGACCGCCTCATGAGTGAGGAGGGCCTTGCCGAGTTCGTTCTCGCCGACATCGACGAGGGCGAGCACCTCTTTGGGCACTCCGGCCGCCCAGAGGCATTCCGCGACGAGCGCGCCGCAGCGCTTCGCCTGGGGTGCGGGCTTGAGGATGACGGCCGATCCGGCGGCGAGGGCAGCCAGAACTCCGCCCGCGGGGATCGCGAGGGGGAAGTTCCACGGCGGAGTGACGAGCGTGAGGGAAACCGGATGGAAGTGCGCTCCATTGAGCGTGTCGAGGTCGAGTGCGGATTGCGCGTAGTAGTGCGCGAAGTCGCATGCTTCGGAGACTTCAACATCGGCCTGTTCGAGGGACTTGCCGAGTTCGGAGCCTGCGACCTCGATGAGGTCTGCGCGCCGACGGGCGAGTTCAACGCCCGCGCGGTGCAGGATCTCCGAACGTTCGGCGGCGGGCTTGGCGCCCCATGCGGCGCCCGCCTCGGCGCTTGCCTTGACGAGGGAGTCGAGGACAGCGGCATCATCAATGAAAGCTGCCGTGATCGTGTCAACGCCAAGAGTTGAGGAGGGGATCCGCTGCGCGATCTCGCGCGCCCAGGACAGGTTCGCGGGCAGGGCCGGATCGGAGTCGGGGGTGTTCGTGAAGGTCCAGGCGCCCTCGCTTTCCTTGAGTGAGGCGGCAAGATCTTCGGGGGTTTCACTCAGACGGTTCTGGGTGCGGGTCGGGCCGACGCGGGACTCGCCCTCGGCGTTCATCTGCTCGACGGCGGCGAGGAAGCGGGAACGCTCCTTCTCGAAGGCAGCCGGGTTGGTGCCGATCTCGAAGATCGACGCCATGAAGTTCTCATCAGCGGAGTTCTCCTCGAGGCGGCGCACGAGGTAGGCGATTGCGACGTCGTACTCCTCGGGATGGACGACGGGAACGTAGAGGAGGAGGTTGCCGACCTCTTCACGCACAGCGGCCGCCTGCTGGGTTGCCATGCCGGAGAGCATCTCGATCTCGACCTCGGAGGTGACTGCGCGCTCTTTCGCGAGCTCCCACGCGGCGGCAACGGTGAAGAGGTTATGACCGGCGACGCCGATCTGCACATTCGCGGTCCGTTCGGGGTGCATTGCCCAATCGAGGATGCGAATGTAGTTCGCGTCCGTCGCCTGCTTGGATTCCCAGGTCGTCAGGCTCCACCCGCGCACTTGCGAATCGACGCGCTCCATTGCAAGGTTCGCGCCTTTCACGACTCGGACCTTGATGGGGGCTCCGCCTCGGGCCCTACGAGCCGCCGCCCATTCTTGGAGGTCCTGCATTGCGCTGAGAGTGTCGGGCAGGTAGGCCTGCAAAACAATGCCTGCACGTAGACCCAGGCACTCTTCACGGTCGAGGATCTTCTTGAAGACGTCGATCGTGATGTGCAGGTCGCGGTACTCCTCCATATCGAGGTTGATGAACTTGCCCCCGGTTTTCGCCGCGTACTGGTAGAGGGGGAGGAGCTGGGAGACGGCGTGGTCGACGACCTGCTCGTATCCCCAGGGATTGTGGGGGCCGGTGACGGCGGAGACTTTGAGGGAGACGTAGTCGACATCGGGGCGTTCGAGCAGTCGACGGGTGTCGTCGAGGCGTTTGCGCGCCTCCTTCTCACCGAGGACGGCCTCGCCGAGGAGGTTCATGTTGAGGCGGGCACCTTGGGCGCGCAGGCGCTCAATCGCTGGGCCGAGTTTTTCGTCGGTGACGTCAACGACGAGGTCGCCGACGAGACGGGCGAAAACCTTACGGGCGGCGGGCACTGCGAGGCCCGGGAGGAGACGACCGGCTTTCCCGCCGATCAGTGCGGGGGTGCGCAGGTACCAGGGGAGGAACTTCGGGTTCTTGTCGCCCAATTCGCCGAGGTGTCGTGCGGCGACGTCCTGGTCCTCCGGGCGGATGACGCCGTCGACGAAGGACACGGTGTAGTCGAGGCCGTCCTCATCGTCGAGGACGCCTGCGAGGAGTTTCGCTGCCGGGTCGATCGGGTAGTCCGTTGAGGCGCTCGCCCAACGGCGTGCGGTCTCGAGGGCGCGATCGACGATCGTATGGAAATCGGTGTTGGCGGTCATGGGGCGCTGTTCCTTCTATGCGATGAGCGGTGGAGAGATGAGGGGGAGGGGACGATCCGAGAACCGGGGCGTCGGGCGGGGACGGGGAGTGCGGGTCCCTCAGCTGTGGGGCGGTGGAGTTTTCGAGCGGCTCGGCGGGGGCCTTCGAGCCTCGGGCAGCTCAGCAAAGCTGGGGCTTTTCTCCCCACGAGCTGGGAGTTCAAATTCCCCGTGTGGCGGCGATGACCTGATCCATTTCTTCTTGAATTTCAGCATTGGGACGGTAGCTCGCCTGAGAAACGAGGATGGCCGCGAGGAGGCTGAGGAGGAAGCCGGGGAGAATTTCGTACAGATCGAAGATCCCGCCGGGCCCGCCGGAGATATTGCCCCAGATGCCGACGACGAGGGCGCCGGTGATCATTCCGGCGATTGCGCCCTTCGCGGTGAGTTTCCTCCAGTAGAGGGACAGGAGCACGATCGGCCCGAAGGAGGCTCCGAATCCTGCCCATGCGAAGGCGACGAGGCCGAGGATTGTGTCCGATCTGGGCCATGCGAGCGCGGCCGCGATGAGTGAGACGCTTCCGACTGCGAGGCGTCCGGCGAGTACGCCATCGGCTCCGGACAGTTCCCTCTTCGTGAAGGCGCGGTAGATGTCCTCGACAAGGGCGGAGGAAGTGACGAGGAGCTGACTGGAGATGGTCGACATGATCGCCGCGAGGATCGCAGCGAGCATGAAACCGGCGATGAGTGGGTGGAAGAGCATCTGACCGAGGGCGATGAACACACCTTCGGGGTTGGCGAGCTCACCTGTGTCATGCTGGTAAACGGCGACGCCGACGAGGGCGGTGAGGCCCGCGCCGAGGGTGGAGAGAACCATCCAGCCGATGCCGATTCTGCGTCCCTGCTTCGCTTCCGCGACGCTGCGCAGGGCCATGAAGCGGACGATGATGTGGGGTTGGCCGAAGTAGCCCAGTCCCCAGGCGAGGGCGGAGACGATTCCGAGGATCGCTGCCCATGAGAGCGCACCATTGCCGTGGGTGAAGGACAGGATTGTGGGGTCGACGGTGTTGACCTGCTCGATGAGTGCGCCAAAGCCTCCGACGTGGGTGATGCCGACGATCGGCACTGCGACGAGGGCGATGAGCATGATGAGGCCTTGGACGACGTCGGTCCAGGAGACGGCGAGGAAGCCTCCGACGAGCGTGTACAAGACGGTGACGGCTGCGACGATCACCATTCCGAGGTGGTAGTTCATGCCGAAGGAGGATTCGAAGAAGGCTCCGCCTGCGACCATGCCCGAGGAGACATAGAAGGTGAAGAAGATCGTGATGACGATGCCCGCGATGATGCGAACGCTTTTCGAGGTGTCGCGCAGGCGTTCTCCGAGGAAGGAGGGGATCGTGATGGAGTCGCTCGCGATTTGCGAGTAGGCGCGCAGTCTTGGTGCGGTGAACTTCCAGTTGAGCCAGGCGCCGATGGTGAGGCCGATGGCGATCCAGCTTTCGAGGAGGCCAGTCGCGTAGAGTGCGCCGGGAAGGCCCATGAGGAGCCATCCCGACATGTCGGCGGCGCCGGCGGAGAGGGCGGCGACGGCGGGTCCGAGTCCGCGTCCGCCGAGCATGTAGTCGTCGAGGTTCTTGGTTCGGTTGTAGGCGAGGAGGCCGATCATCACCATTGCAACGAGGTAGATGATCATTGCGATCGCTTGGAATGTCGCTGTGCTCATAGGTCGTCCTTCCTCGGAGCATCCATAGGGGTGTGAGTCCAGTTCGCGCCTTTGTGAACTGAATGCCTGTGCTGGTGCCGGTGGGCTGGGCTTGATTCGCGGCAGTCTTTAGGAACGGCGACAGCCTAACACTTGGGACCTAAGTCACGCACTAGTTTTCCGCAAAGTGAGGGAATCTCAGGAGAAGAGACGAACAGAAGAGCTTCTCAGGCTGCTGACAGGTGAGTTCGTCACGCGAACTCGGCTCAAATCGCGCACTCCACCGCATGTGGGCCGAAGGTCTTAAAGCGCGCCCGCTTCAGAGTTCAGTGGATCGAGGCACTCTGCAACAGCGCGGCTCCGTCCTCGTCAATGAATGAGGACGGAGCCAGGGGAGGCATCCCGTGCTGGCCTCTTGCGGTGCTCGCCAATGGTGAGAGCTGCACAGCGCCAGAGGAGCGGAGGGGGTCAGAGCATGCAGGACACGCAGCCCTGAACCTCGGTGCCCTCGAGGGCCATCTGGCGCAGGCGCATGTAGTAGAGCGTCTTAATGCCCTTGCGCCACGCATAGATATAGGACTTGTTGATGTCGCGCGTCGTCACCGTGTCCGGGTAGAACAAGGTGAGGGACAGGCCCTGGTCGACGTGCTGTGTCGCAACCGCGTAGGTGTCGATGATCTTCTCGGGGCCGACCTCGTAGGCGTCGACGTAGTAGTCGAGGTTCTCATTCGTCATGAAGGGCGCCGGATAGTAGACGCGACCGATCTTGCCCTCTTTGCGGATCTCGATCTTGGAGACGATCGGGTGGATCGAGGAGGTCGAGTTGTTGATGTACGAGATCGAACCGGTCGGCGGGATCGCCTGGAGGTTCTGGTTGTACATGCCGTAGCGCTTGACATCGGCGGCCAGGGCGCGCCAGTCCTCGGGGGTGGGCACGTGGATCGTCGATTTGGCGAGGAGAGCCTTGCAGGTCTCGGTCTTCGGCGTCCAATCACCATTGATGTACTTTTCGAAGTATTCGCCGGAGGCGTACTTCGAGTCGGCGAAGCCTTCGAAGGTTTCTCCGCGCTCCTTCGCGATGAGGCAGGAGGCTTTGATCGCCTCATAGGCGACGCTGAGGAAGTACATGTTCGTGAAGTCGAGGGCTTCTTCTGAGCCGTACATGACGTGCTCTCGGGCGAGGTAGCCGTGGAGGTTCATCGCTCCCAAGCCGATCGCGTGGCTCATCGCATTGCCTCGGGCGATCGAAGGGGCCGACTGGATGTTTGAAAGATCAGAGACGGCGGTGAGCCCCCGGATTGCAGTCTCAATGGTCTTCGAGAAGTCCGGGGAGTCCATGGCTTTCGCAATGTTGAGAGAGCCGAGGTTGCAGGAGATGTCCTTGCCGACGTGACTGAAAGACAGGTCGTCGTTGTAGGTCGAGGCCTCGGAGACCTGGAGGATCTCCGAGCACAGGTTCGACATTGTGATCCGGCCCTTGATCGGGTTCGCCTTGTTCACCGTGTCTTCGAAGACGATGTACGGATAGCCGGATTCGAATTGGATTTCCGCAAGAGTCTGGAAGAAACGGCGGGCGTTGATCTTCTTCTTGTGAATGCGACCATCGTCAACCATTTCACGGTACTTCTCGGTCACGGAGATCTCCGAGAAGGGCACCCCGTAGACCCTCTCCACGTCATAGGGGCTGAAGAGGTACATGTCCTCGTTGTCTTTGGCGAGTTGGAAGGTGATGTCGGGGATGACGACGCCGAGGGAGAGGGTCTTGATGCGGATTTTCTCGTCGGCGTTCTCCCTCTTCGTATCGAGGAAGCTGAGGATGTCAGGGTGGTGCGCATGCAGGTACACGGCACCCGCTCCCTGGCGCGCGCCGAGCTGATTCGCATAGGAGAAGGAATCTTCGAGGAGCTTCATTACGGGCACGACGCCGCTGGATTGGTTCTGGATCTTCTTGATCGGTGCCCCGGCCTCGCGCAGATTCGTCAAGGACAGTGCCACGCCGCCGCCGCGCTTGGACAGTTGCAGGGCGGAGTTGATGCCGCGCGCGATCGACTCCATATTGTCCTCGACGCGCAAAAGGAAACAGGAGACGAGCTCGCCTCGGGCTTTCTTCCCGGCGTTGAGGAAGGTCGGGGTGGCGGGCTGGAAGCGCCCCGTCATCATCTCGTCAACAAGGTTCTGGGCGAGGTCGAGGTCTCCTCGTGCGAGGTAGAGGGCGACCATGGAGACGCGGTCCTCGAAGCGCTCCAGGTAGCGCTTCCCGTCGAAGGTCTTGAGCGTGTAGGAGGTGTAGTATTTGAAGGCTCCGAGGAAGGTCGGGAAGCGGAACTTGTGGGCGTAGGCGCGTTTGAACAGTGCCTTGATATCCGCGAAGTCGTATTGGGCGAGGACTTCGGCCTCGTAGTAGCCCTCCCTCACGAGGTAATCGAGTTTTTCCTCGAGGTCGTGGAAGAACACCGTGTTCTGATTGACGTGCTGGAGGAAGTACTGGCGTGCGGCCTTGCGGTCGGCCTCGAACTGGATGTGCCCGTTCTCGTCGTAGAGGTTCAGCTGAGCGTTGAGGGCGTGGTAGTCGAGCTCAGGGTCGAGGATTTCCTCTACTCCTGTGTCGGTGAGATTCTCTGCCAAAATTCTTTCAGTCCTTTACGAACTCGGGAGACATCCTCGGCGGTTCCGAGGAGTTCGAACTTGTACATGTGGGGGACACCCAGTTTTGCTGCGACAATATCGCCCGCAAGACAGTATGCGGTGCCGAAATTCGTGTTGCCCGATGAGATGACGCCCACGCAGTGGGAGCGGTTTTCTGGGTTGTTGAGGAAGGTGATCACCTGTTTGGGAACTGCGCCACCGAGATTGCCTCCCCCGTAGGTGGGGACAATGAGGACATATGGTTGGGTGACCTGCAGTGGTCCCTCGTTTTTGCGTAGGGGGATGCGATCCGCGTCGAAGCCGAGTTTTTCAACGAAGCGGTGGGTGTTGTTCGTCGCGGAGGAGAAGTAGACGAGCTTCACCACGGGGACTCCTTGGGGATCTGAGGGGCCTGAGCTTTTGGCGTGGAAGCGAAAAGAAGAGGCGAGCAGGGGCAAAATACTCTCAACGGTGGCGCAGTCCGGGCCGAGCCTGAAGCGCGGGGTGCCTGGGCTGCGGGGTCCGGGTGGTCGTAATCTGAGGCGCTTCGAGTTTCCCGCAAGCCTGAGGGTTTCGGATAATGCGACTCGGGTGCACCAACGCGACTCGGGTGTGCCACTCGTTTCGCGCATCGGCGTGCGGAGGGGAGTGGCTCGGTGCATCACAGCCCGGGTGGGCTCTTCAGATTCGAGGGGGGAGTGAAGAGCCGGATGCTTCTCGTCCCGGTCCGCTGAGCAGACCGAGACGAGAAACAGTGATCAGGCTTGGCCGACTGCGAGAGATGCGGAGTCGAGGTGGGCCGCGACGGCGGCCTTGATACGGTCGGGGCGGAAGCCCGACCAGTGCGAGTCGCCGGCGACGACGACCGGAGCCTGCTGGTAGCCGAGGCCCTTGATGTACTCGAGGGCGTCAATGTCCTCGGTCACGTCAATGCTGCGATAGTCGATGCCCTGTTTGTTGAGGATACGGTAGGTCGCGTCGCACTGCGGGCAACGGGGCTTCGAGTAGACGGTGATCGTCATCGGTATCTCCTCTAGGGCTATGAGACGGGGCTGGCAAGCCACGAATCGGTGGTGTTCGTCGTTTTGCGGAAGGTCGCTGTGAAGTTGTCTCAACACTACACCTTGTGGCACTTCGTCTCCACGAACACAAGATGTTGTGTTCCTTGCTTCTGCGTATTCTCTTGTGGATGCTGCGCCCCAGATCTGTAGGAAGGGTGTTGATGGGGGTGTGGATTCTTCCCCTCATCCTCTCCGCAAGCACGGGCATCTGCGTTCTGATGCTCCACGGAAGGGGCTCAATTCTGCGGAAAATAACATGCGTGTGATTCTTCGTCAGAGTATCCACAGGTGTGGAGGATTGCTACGCACAACAGTGGAAAAGCCTGTGGATAACTGTGGATGTGGATCTGTGGAGACAACAGAAAAATCCTCGACGAACTCGGCGTGTCTCACCTCGAGCATGTGATCCGGGTTCTGAGCCGCACAGCTCGTCCCGCTTGTGATCGCAGGCGCTCCACACATCACCCGGAGGGACGTGAAGGGCGAAGACGTCCAAGACGCTCTCACAGCATCATGGCCCCATCTTTTCGGCACTCTGACGAGGAAAACTCCACGATGCTCATACACATTCGTGCCGCTCAGTCCACAGGCCCGGGTGTCGACACAGTCATGCTGAACCCCATCGAGACCCAAGGTTCGCGTGGAACGGTCCGTCTCGACGCGCGTTGAAGGGCCCGTGTCTTGTTCAGACCCTCATCCGTGTGGAACAGGTGCTCTGTTCAGCACTCGACGACGTTGACGGCCAGCCCGCCTTCGGAAGTTTCCTTGTACTTCGAGAGCATGTCGTTACCGGTCTGGCGCATCGTCTCAATGACAACGTCGAGGGACACCATATGCCGCCCATCGCTCCACAGGGCCATGCGGGCGGCATGAATAGCCTTGACCGCGGCAATCGCATTGCGTTCAATGCAGGGGATCTGCACGAGTCCCGCAACCGGGTCACAGGTCAGCCCTAAAGAGTGTTCCATGGCGATTTCCGCCGCGTTCTCCACCTGCTCGGGCGTTCCCCCCAGGGCCTGCGCCAAGCCCGCTGCCGCCATCGCCGAGGCCGAGCCCACCTCTCCTTGACATCCGACTTCTGCGCCCGCGATCGAGGCATTCGTTTTAATGAGCGCACCGATCGCGGTTGCCGCCAGGAGGAACTCGTGGACCGCGTGGCGCCTGCGGAGCGCGGCCTGCGAGAGAAGAGAGGCGGAGTCCTCCTGCTCCTCGCGAATCGGATGCACGCCGATCCTCATGTGCTTCAGGGGAGCGCTCGCCCGTCCGAGTCCACTCGGAGCCGAGGGCGTGCCCCTGTCCGCCCCGGCCTCCGGACAGTAGAGGACGAGGTAGCCAAGGACTGCTGGGATCACTCCTGCCGCCCCATTCGTCGGCGCTGTGACAACGCGGTGGCCCGCGGCATTCTCCTCATTCACTGCGAGCGCGAAAAGGGTCACCCAGTCCATTGCTCGCATCGGATCTTCGGGGGCGCACACCCAAGGGGAGCCCGAGGCGGGTACGCCCGCGCTGGAAGATGTGCCTTCGAAGAGCCTTGTGGCGAGGCCCTGAGCTCGGCGCGGCACATCCAATCCGCCGGGCAGGATTCCGCTCGTAGAAGTCCCGGCGTCCACGCACTCGAACATTGTGTTGGCGATGAGATCGAGATAGTCGTCGAGTTCCTTGCGTGGGCGCACCGCCTCTTCGTTTCGGCGCACGAGTTCGGCGACCGAATAGCCCGAGGCTTCGCAGGCTGAGAGAAGCTCTGCTCCAGTGGTGAAGGGGTGGGGTGCGGGCACATCCATATTGAGAGCCGCTTGCCCTGCGGCCAAGGACTCGACCCCGAGCGGGTCCTCGGTAGTGTGGACCATGACGAAACCGCCGCCCACCGAGTAGTAGGTGCGCTTGAGAATGATCTGCTCTTCGCGCTCCGCGCTCGGGTGGAGGCCGTGAAGCTCCGAGTTCGAGGGGACAGCGTCTTCACCTTCTCCACCTGAAGAGTGCTCCTCGCCTCGCGTGCAGGTTCCCTTCCTCCTCCAGGCCGTGAGGGTGAGGGCATTGACGTGGTAGGGCAGGCGGGTGCGAGGAATGAATCGGATGTCGCTCGCAATATCGAAGGGGATGGTGCCACCTCCTGACAGGGGCAGGCGTGCGGTGGCGGCGATAGTGGGAAGGAGGGACTCGACCTCGTTGATGCTCACGCTTTCGGGCGCGTATCCGGCCAGGCCGAGCAGGACCGCGCGGTCGGTGCTGTGCCCGCGCCCCGTCGCCCCGAGCGAGCCGAACAAGTCGATGGCGATGCGAGCGGGGGCGCGATCGGGATCGGCGGCGGTGTCGAGGTCGGCGAGTTCCACGGCGAAGGCGCGCCCGGCCCGCATCGGGCCGACCGTGTGCGAGGACGACGGGCCGATGCCGATGCGGAACATGTCGAACAGGGAGAGCGGGTGGGCGGCGTCCTCGGCCGCGACCTCGCCGGACACGAGAGCCGCGGGCGTGGCGCGCCCGGCGTCGAAGCGCTCGAAGGAGGCGTCCGCCTCGAGTGCCGGGCTGTCGGCGGGGGTCATCCGTTCATCCATGCCGACCATTGTCCGTCCTCATGAGGGTCTGCGTGTCTCTATCGCGAGGCAGTGCCCCCTCCGAAACCCGTCCTCTTTCTCCGTGAAACCCGTCCGAGGGCGAATGCGGCGCGGCCCGTAGACTTGGAGACATGACCGAACCCCTTCGCCTGCCCGAACGCGTGCCCGTCGACGCCGTCATCCAATGCGCCATGGACATGGAGGCCGCACCCGTCCTCGCCGCCCTCGACCCCGCCGACGCCGACGCTCCCCAACGCATCGAGGTCGGTCACGAGGGCGGGGCCGTCCGCTCCTTCACGCTCGGGACGCTCGCCGGGCGCCGCGTGCTCGTCGCAGTGTCCGGCATCGGCCTGGCGAACTCCGCCGCCGCGACCGCCCGCGCCCTCGCCCTCGTCGACGCGCCCATCGTCATCGCCGCCGGAACCACCGGGGGGCTCGCCCGAGACATCGAAGTCGGGCAGGTCGCCGCCGGAACCTCCACGATCTACGGCGCCGCCGACGCCACCGCCTTCGGATACGCGATGGGCCAGATCCCGCAGATGCCGGTCGACTACAGGTCGTCGGACGAAACCGCCGCGCGGGTGCGCGCCCTCGCCGACTCCTTCGACGCGCCGGTGCGGATCGGGCGCGTCGTATCCGTCGACTCCTTCGTCACCGCGCCCATCGCCGACCCGGTCCGCGCGAAGTTCCCCGACGCCATCGGCGCCGACATGGAGACCTGCGCGATGGCGCAAATCGCCTGGTCGTGCGGTGTCGACTGGGTGAGTCTGCGGGCCGTGTCCGACCTGTGCGGGCCGAGCGCCGACCAGGACTTCCACATGGATTCCGAGGCCGCCGCAGAGATCAGCGCCCGCGCGGTCGCCGCCTACCTCGCCCTCGCCTGACCCTCGAACCACGCACAAGTTGATGCTCGAACCACGCACATCTTGTCCGCCCCGCCCGTCCTTCAACGCCAAGGAGCCCCGAACATGACCCGAGTCCTCATGGTCTGCACCGGCAACATCTGCCGATCCACCATGGCCCACCAGGTGCTTGCCGAAGCCGTCGAGGCGGCGGGCCTGGACGCGCAGATCCACGTCGATTCGGCCGGGGGGTCCGACGAGGAACGGGGCAATCCCATCGACCGGCGGGCCGCTCGGGTCCTGCGCGAGAACGGGCACGACGTCCCGGACCATTGCGCGCGCCAAGTCGGCCTGCACGAGCTCGGCGAGTGGGACCTCATTCTCGCGATGACCGGGCACCACCTGGCGGCGCTCAATCGCCTCCGCGACCGGGCCGGACTGCGCGGACAGGATCGCTCGGACCTCCGGCTCTTCCGCGACTTCGACCCGCAGGCCCGGCCCGGCGACATGGACCTGCCCGACCCCTGGTACGGCGACTACTCCGACTTCGTCGAGACCCTCGAGGTCATCGAGCGCACGACCCCCGCAGTGCTCGAGCATCTTCGCGGGCTCTGAGGAGCGCAAGGGCTCTGAAAGGCGTCGCCCGAGGCCGAGCTCGACGGACGCGCGCGAGCGGATGTGCGTGGTTCGAGCCTCAACTTGTGCGTGGTTCGAGGGTCAGACGAGGGCGGAGGCCTTCGTCTCGCGCAGCAGCAGGCCCGAGGCCATCGCGAGGGCGAAGGCGCCGGCGAAGACCGTGAACACGCCGGCCGTCGACATGTGCTGGAGCAGCACCGGCACGGACAGCGGCGCGGCGATCGACGCCAGGCGCCCGAAGCCGGCCGCCCACCCCGAGCCCGTCGCGCGAATCCCGGTCGGGTAGACCTCCGGGGTGACCGCGTAAACCGCGCCCCACGCGCCGAGCGCGAAGAACGACAGGACGCAGCCGGCCGCGATGATGCCCGCCGGGCTCGACACCATGGAGAACCAGAACGCGCCGACGCCCGCTCCGGCGAGGAACGCCACGAGGGTTGCGCGTCGGCCCCACTTCTCGATGAGCCACGCGGCCACCAAATACCCCGGGATCTGCGCGAGCGTGATGATGAGCGTGTACCCGAAGGACTTGGGCAGGTCGATGCCGGACTTCACGAGCAGGCCGGGCAGCCAGATGAACGCGCCGTAGTAGGCGAAGTTGAGGAAGAACCACACGCCCCACAGGCCGATCGTCCGGGCGAGGAACACCGGGTGGAAGAGGGCCGCCACGCCCCGGTTCGCGGCCGCGATCTCGCGTTCGGCCTGGGCGCGGGCCGAGGGCGCAGCAGAGCCGGAATCGGCGTCCGAAGCGGCGGGGGTCGACCCCCACAGGGGCGTGCCCGCCTCGAACTGGGCGACGGCGGCTTCGGCCTCGTCCTCGCGACCCTTGCGTTGGAGGAAGCGGACGGATTCGGGGATGGAGCGGCGCACGTAGATCGCGTAGAGCGCGGGGATCGCGCCCAGGCCGAGCGCCCAGCGCCAGCCGCCCGCGGCCGGGACGATGAAGTAGCCGATGAGGGCGGCGAGCAGCCAGCCGAGCGCCCAGAACGCCTCGAGCAGGACGATGATGCGCCCGCGGATCGCGGCGGGCGCGAACTCGGAGACGAGGGTCGAGGCGACGGGGAGCTCGGACCCCAGGCCCAGCCCGACGATGAAGCGGAACACGAGGAGGACGCCGAGCGACGCGCAGAACGCTGACGCGCCCGTGGCCAGGCCGAAGACCAGCAGGGACAGGGCGAAGACTTGCTTACGCCCGAGCTTGTCGGCGATGAGGCCGCCGAGGGTCGCGCCGACGGCCATGCCCGCCATGCCGATAGACGCGATGAGGCCGGACTGGCCGGGGGTGAGGCTCCATTCCTTCGCGAGCGCCGCGATGACGAAGGAGATGAGTCCGACGTCCATGGCGTCCAGGGCCCAGCCGATGCCGGAGCCGATAACGAGTTTGCGGTGGGCGGTGTTGAAGGGGAGATGGTCGAGGCGTTGGTTGCGCGTCGCAGTAGCCATATGACCAACCCTAGACCATCTCCGATGGGCGGATGTGCACGCGTCCGCGGGGGACGAGGTCGATCGCCTCCAGCCTCGGGCGCCTTTCCGCTTCAGGCCGGGCCTGGGAGATCGTCGGCGGTAAATCGTGCAGGTCGAGGGCGCATCCGTGCGGACCCGGCGCGTTCCGTCATACGGTCGGATGGGCTTAGCGTGCGCCGTCGCTATCGGCCGAGCCCCGCCCGCCTTCGTCGCCCGCCGAAGCACCTCCGCCGCTCAGGGACAGGACGTAACGGCCGGGCGCCGCCGCGAACGCTGCGACGGTGAAGACGAACGCGGCGAGGCCGGTGGCGATGAAGATCCACTCGATCGGCACGCGGTCGGCGAGCGGGCCGAGCACCGTCATTCCGGCGGGCATGGCGAGCACGGCGACGATGCTCATCAGCGAGGACACGCGGCCCATGAACTCCGGTTCGACGGTGGTCGCCACGAGCGTCATGACCGGCGCGGAGAAGAAAGGGATGGCGATGGCGACGACGACCATGATGGCGAACATCGTGTACAGACCGATCGTCCTGCCGAGCAGCGGGGTCAGGCCGAACGCTGCGCCGAGGAGCCCGAAACTCAGACACGAGACCATGAGCATCCGCCCTTGATGCCACTTCGCCGCGAGGATCGCCACGAGGATGCCGCCGATCCCCATGCCTGCGGAGAAGGCGACTTCGATTCCCGTCAGCGCCCAGACTTCGGGGGTGAAGGAGCGGGTGATGAATAGGGGGTCGAGGAAGGTCGGTGCGACGACGAGCAGGTAGATGACGGTGAACAGGACGAGCAGCCAGGCGACGACGCGGTGCGAGCGGACGTAGCGGATGCCGGCCGCGAAGTCCTGGACGAAGGACGCGCCCTCGGCCGCGCCGGAACGAATGGTCGCCACCGGGATGGTGAGGACGATCGCGACGCCGACGAAGGCGGTCACAACGTCGATCCAGAAGGTCGGCACGAGGCCGCCCCACGCGTACACGGCGCCCGCGACGATCGGGGAGAGCAGCATCATCGCCGAGGTCACGGTCTGGTTGATGCCGTTGACGCGCATGAGGTGCGCCGCGGGCGTGAGCTGAGGGAGGAGCGCCGAGACCGCGGGCTGTTGGAACCCCTGGCCGACGGAGCGGACGGCGACGGCGACGAGGATAAGGGCGAGCGATGCGCGCCCCAGGGACATCGACACGGCCAAACCGAGGGTGACGAGGGCGATGAGGGTATCGGACACGGCGATGACGGTGCGCCGGTTCGTACGGTCGGCGAGGGTTCCGCCCGCCAGGGACACGATGGCCTGGGGGACGAACGCGACGAGGGCGTACAGGCCCATGACCCACCCCTGCTTGAGGGTGAGGGTGAGGTGCCACATGATCGCGTACTGAACGATGTTGGACCCGAACAGGGAGATCGTCTGGGCGGTGAGGAAGAGGGCGACGCGGCGCTTCCACCCGGGGTCGGGCTCGACAGGCTCGGTGGTGGCGGTTGGCGCCGACATGACGCTGGGCGCGACCGTGCTCGGTTCGTCGGGCCCGAGGGCGGGGCGGGGATCGTCGCTCACGGCGCAACACTAGCAACGGGTGCGGACGGCGGCTCGGCGAGGGAGGGCCCGCCTGGTCATTGTGGCGAGGGCGGCCCCGCTCTCGTCCTCGATCCATGCCTCCGCCGCGCCCTCATGGCGAGTGGGCCCGTCCCTGGTCCTCCGCTCACCGCGCATGGATGGAGGGGTTGACGAAAAGTGGAGGGGATATAACCCCTCCACAACTCGTCAACCCCTCCTTTCACGGGGGCGCGGCGCAGGACGAGGTGGCCAACGGCGTTCCTCGTCCCCCACAGGTGCGATGCACGGTGGTTCGCTCCACGAGACCCGGTTCAGTGCACCAACGGGGGATCATCACAGGGGCCATGCCCAACTTGTGCGTGGCTCGAGCCCCAACTTGTGCGTGGTTCGAGCCCCAACTTGTGCGTGGTTCGAGGGTCAGAGGTCGGCGGAGACGATCGCGTCGGCGCGGCCTCGGCACTCGTTGACGAGGGCGATGTTCGGCGCATCCACCGTGCGCACCCAATGCGCGGCCTCGGCGGTCTCGCGCCCGAAGGCCTCATGGCGGGCGATGAGCCGACGGTAGACGAGCTCCTCGGCGGTATCGACGTGGACGAGGAAGTCGATGCGCTCGCGCGCCTCGCGCCAGCCCGGTGCATCGAGCCCCAGGTAATTGCCCTCCGTGATGACGACGCCCCGGGCGGGCAACAGGATCGACGCAGCCACGGGTTCATGCAGGTCGCGCCGGTAATCGGGGGCCAGCACCTCGCGGTCGCCCGCCTGGACGCGCGCCAGCAGCGCCGCGTACCCCCACACGTCGAAAGTGTCGGGAGCGCCCTTACGATCATGACGATCCAGCTCGTCGAGGACGGCGTTCGACAGGTGGAACCCGTCCATCGGCGCGATCCCCGCGACCTCGACCTCGGCCGCGCCCTCGAGGATCTCCGCGACGAGCTGAGCGACCGTCGTCTTACCGGTGCCGGGCGGGCCGGTGATCCCCAGGACCCGGATCTCCTCGCCGCAGGCGAGGCGGTGCAGAACGAGGTCGGCGATCTGCTGGGCGACGTTCAACGACGCGAGCGCCCGCTCGCCGCTGTGAGCTCGCGGCGCCTCGACCTCGGCCCCATCCGCCCCGGCCGCCTCGCCGAACGCGCCCTCGCGCACCGAATCGCCCTCGTCATCGGCGGACGAGAACGAATCGAACTCGGGCGCGGGCGTCATCGCGAACGCCTCACGCGGTGATGGTCGGCAGCGTCGACCAGGGGAAGTTGATCCACTTGTCAGTGTGGCGCCACACGTAGTCGGGTTCGATGATTGACACGGGCTTCTTGTAGATGACCGCGCAGCGCGCATCAACCTTCACCTGGGTCTCTCCGTCGAGGGAAAGACCGTGCTCCTTCACGAGGTCCATGACCATCTTCAAGGTCTTGCCCGAATCCGCGACGTCATCAACGATGAGGACCCTCTTGCCGTTCATCGCGGACACATCCATGAGCGGAGGAAGGAGCTGAGGCTCTTCGAGGGTCTGACCGACCCCGGTGTAGAACTCGACGTTCATCGTGCCGCAGGCCTTGACACCCATCGCGTAGGAGACCGCGCCGGCGGGGATGAGACCGCCTCGGGCGATCGCGACGATCAGATCCGGGATCCACCCGGAGGTGACGATCTGCTCAGTGAGCTCACGCGACGCCTCTCCGAAAAGCTCCCACGTGAGGATCTCGCGCTCCGGCGCGTCGCTCGCGTCTTTGCTCGACTCGAGGCTCATCTTCGGCTGATCGGTCATGTCGCTCCTGTGGATTGAAATCTGCGAAAGTCCCATCGGACCGGAGGGCCCGCATGGGCAATAGCCTAGTCCCCGAGCCCAGTGCCGACGTGACGCGCCGCATCGATCCAGGGGTGGTCGAGGGGAACCATCTTCACGCGGCCCGCGACCTCTTCAAGGGGTACGGGCACAGCCTTTTGAGCCTGCGAGGCGACAGTGAAACCGAACTCGCCCCGAGCAACGAGGTCGGCCCCCGCCCCTCCGAGAAGAGTCCCCAGGAGACGATCCTGCGCATCGGGAGTCCCGCCACGTTGCACATAGCCCAGGATGGTGACGCGCGATTCAAGGCCAGTCGCCGCCTCAAGCTTCTCAGCGAGGGCGTAGGCGTTGCCCCGGTGGGATGCGAGGACGGAGGCGCGGTGCTTCTTCGCGGCAGCCTTGCCCTCGGGGGTGTCCGCCTGCTTAATGAGGGATTCCGCGGCGGCAAGTTCAGCTGCTGCAGAGACATCGCGGGCGCCCTCGGCGATGGCGATCACGGAGAAGTTCGCTCCGTGGCGGGCGCGCATTTCAATGGATTCAACGACCTTGTCGACGCTGTAGGGGATCTCGGGCAGGAGGATGATGTCGGCGCCGCCTGCGATGCCCGAGCCTAGGGCGAGCCAACCGGCGCGGTGGCCCATGATTTCAACGATGATGACGCGGTGGTGGCTGTGGGCCGTGGAATGGAGGCGATCGATCGCCTCGGTCGCGATCCCGAGCGCGGTGGAGAAGCCGAAACTTGTGTCGGTGTGGGCGATGTCGTTGTCGATGGTCTTGGGCAGGTGGATGACGGGAAGGCCTGCGGCCGCGAGGCGCTGTGCGTTCTTCGCAGTCCCGCCTCCGCCGATGCAGACGAGGGCGTCGAGCCCGTCCTTCTCGCAGTTGTCGACAATGGTGGGCACCATGTTGCGCACTTCGCCGTCTACCATCATCTTGTGGACTTTGTCGCGAGAGGTCCCCAGGATGGTGCCACCCAGGGTGAGGATCCCCGACAGGGCTTTCGAGTCGAGACTGAGGAATCGGTTCTCCGCCAGTCCGCGAATGCCGTCCTGGAAGCCGATGAGCTCCATCCCGTAGTGGCCGATCGCGGCCTTGCCAAAGCCTCGGATCGCGGCGTTGAGGCCAGGTGAGTCACCGCCTGCCGTGAGGATGCCGATGCGCTGGGGCTTTTTCGAGGACGGGGCTTTTGACTTCGACATGGCTGCTCCTCAAGGGGGACGTTCAATGAAAAGGGGCTTCCAAGTGGGTGGATACTTCCCGCAGGAGGCCCACGAGGAAAGCCTCATCATTGATTCCGGCGGCGGATCTTATTCGAGCTCCCCTCCCACAGGCGGGTCATGCGCTGAAGGCGAGGAGGACGAAGCACTACTTCTTCGAGGCGATGAGCCCGATCTTCGGTCTCGGCGCGGCGAAAGAGTTGATGTGTGCGTCCGAGGCATAGCCGAGGGCGAAGCCCGTCAACAACTTGTAGTCCTCGGGAACGTCGAATTCGGCATCCACGGGGCTGCGCCAGAACGACAGGAGACCCAGCGGGCATTAGTCGACGCCGCGGACCTTCGCCGAGAGGAACAGGGTCTGGAGCATGAGACCAGCATCCATTGCCGCCCAGGGCATGAAGTCCCCTCGCACGAAGACGAAACCGATGACGGGCGCGCCGAAAGCCTCGTAGTTGCGGCGACTGAGTGCGTTACGGCGCTCGCGGTCTTCGCGTCCAATGTCGAGATGCCCGTAGAGTTTCTTACCGAGGTCGACGCTGCGAGCGCGCAACTCATCGGGGTAGGGGCGCCATCCCTCGTAGTCCCCATCGGGCAGTCCCTCGGCGGGGCCGTTCGCGTTGGCGTTCTTGTCCTTCGCCATCTGCGCAAGCCACTTCTTCCAGGCCTCGACGTAGGCGCTGCGCAGACGATCCGCCTGTTCGCCGCTGGCTAGGGCGAGCATGTAGGGGCGGGTGTTCGACCAGCTCGGCGCATTGCTCACGTCCTCGAGGATCGAGTCGAGCACATCGGAGGCAATGGGGTCTGGAAGGAAGTCCCGGACCGAGTGACGGGAAGCTGCAAGGCTGGAAAAGGCGGCGGAATCCATGAAATCACTATACGTTCACAAGACCCACTTGTGAGGCTGTTCACACAAAGAGCAATGTAGTGACCTCGCTGCATTCCTCGAGGCCATGCGGGACGAAGACATCAACATCAAGGCTCTGCTCGGCATTCGCATCAGTGCAGAGGAGGTTCTTGCAAGCATCGCCGACATGTACGGACTGTGATCTGCGCGTTCCTCCTCAGCGTCGAGCCGAGTCAGAATCTGAGGCTCTTGCGGATCTGACGCAGCTCTCGTGTATAGGCCCCACCGGGCACGGCGGCCACGCCTTCGTACTCCCAGGTGAGGATTCTGGCGGGATCGAAGTTGGGGGAGCAAGAACCGCAGGCGCTCACCCTCCTGGGGGCTCGGAACAATCGGCGTTGCGCACCGCAGTGCGGGCAGGTGCCGACCCAGGGCTCAGGGGGAGTGGGCAGGGAGGAAGGCAGGCGGGCAGTGTCGGGGGCGCCGAGCATCCTCGCGGTCCTCTTCCACTCCTCATCATGATGGTGCTGCGGTCCGACCAGTGCATGCGCGATCTCATGCAAGATGACACCCCTCACCGTGTCAGGGTCGTACAGATCCGTCAGCGGAGCGGATAAGGTGATTGTCTTCGTCCGGTGCGTGCACGATCCGGCCCTCCTGCGGGCAAAGTCAAAACGGAAAACCCAACCGTTAAGTTCGGAGGCTTTCATGAGCAGGAGTGCTTCACGCCGGGCGATCTCACGGTCCACGATCACACCGACTCAATGAGGGCGGCGACCCTCTTGAAGGACACTTTGTTCGGAGTCCCCAGCTTCTGGGCGAACACGGACACTCGCAGTTCTTCGAGGAGCCATCGGGCAGAAGAGATCGTCCTCGCCGATCTGGAATCGTAGGGGCGGCGAGCGGCCAGGGCTTCGGCCTCGGCAAGGCTCGCTTCAAGGGCGTGCAGGCGATCCATGTCCTCCAGATCTCGGTGAAGAGCGCCCGGTGACGTGCAGGCCCTCTCAATACGCACGGCCCCGGCGCGCAGGTAGCGGGCCAGGTGGGGCAGTGCGGACATGGGCGTTTCTACGAGGAAGCCCGGGTGGATGAGGGCATGCGTGTGCTCTTCGACTTCGGCGACGATCGGACGCATGGAGGCTTCACTGTGGCCGCGGATCTGAGAATCGACTTCGGACTGGGCTTCCATTGCGCGGACCACATGTCCAAGAATCTCGTAGACCCGGTCCTCGTGGATGTTCCGGCAGCGCGCGACTAGCTCCTCAAAGGCTCCGGCGTCGCGGATCACTCCTGGCCCCGCCTCCCCGCTCAACTCATCGACGAGGGAGAGAGCCGAGGCCAATTGCGCATCATCGACGAGGGCGGCCGTGTCCTTGTAGGGCGAGGCCGCGAGCATGAGGGCTTGGCGTCCCGTCCAGCGGGTCGTGACGCGGGTCCGCTGGAGGCGAAGCCTGAAAAGGAGCAGTCGAGCAAGGCCTTCTCGGTGTTTGCGCTCCGCTTCGTGAGGGTTCGCCATGACGCGCACTCCCGCAAGCGGATTCGCAGCATCGCCCTCGGCGACGAGCGCAGGGAAGGCCCTAAGGGTCGCCGAGGAGCCGGGGGATTCAATCGAACGGGGAAGGGGTGTTTCGGGGAAAGCGGTGAGGGCTTCGAGGTGAAGGCCTGCGGACATGTGGCCGTGAGGAGCTGAGACGCTACGAGATTCGGCGTGCGGGGCTTTGCCGCCAGGCGTGCGTGGAGCCGACGCATGGTGTGAAGAGTCGTGTGAAGAGGGGCCTGTGGCCTGTGGGCCTTGAAGCTTGTGCACCCTGGTGGAGTCAGGGTCTGCGAAAGTCTCTTGGCCTGAAGAGCTGTGTTGAGAAGCGGTGTCCTCTAAGGAAGCGGCGCTGTGGTCTTTGAGGCCGGGAGTGCCATTCTGGCCTGAAAAGCCCTTCCGGTTTGAAACGGCGTGGCCGCTGGGGCCGGGAGCGCCCAGCGCCGAGGAGGCAGTGGAGCGAGCGCGACCTCGGCCTCGACGCCCGGAATGATCACGAGAAGCTTCGAGCATTGCTTCGGCGACCGCTCCTCTCACCGCCGAACGGATGGCCTCTTCGGCTCGGCTTGCCAATTCGCGCTGAAGATGGACGAGATCAGTGCCAGCGCCGATCTCGACGCCGTGGGAATCGAGGACGACGAAGGTCATGAGCAGATGAGGGGGAAGCTTGCTGCGGGCATGCGACAGATCCGATTCAGACAGTTCGACTCCGCGCAGGACTCGGATGGCAGTCGCGAAGGCTTTCTCAAAAGGTGGGCGCTTGTGGGACCAGTCGATTGTGGAGGTGGTGCTCGTGGGATTCGAGGCCGTCACCGCAGTGGAGTGAGTGTGGGGTGCAGCGGAGTCTGTCTGTGCCGCAGCAGAGCCCGGCAAGCTTGCAGCGGAGCCCGGCTGGTCCGTGGCGGAGTGGGAGGCTGGGTTCGTTGGGGCCGAGTCCAGCACCGTGGGGGCTGAGTCCGCTCCTCTCCCAGCTGCGCCATTTCGCCCAGGGTTCTTGTGAGCAGCGGATTTGCCCTGTCCTGAACGGCTCGCATGTCCCGTGGACTGACTCCAGCGGGCAAGACGATCCATCGCGGCGCCAAGACTCATCGGATCCGGGGCCTGTGCATCCTCCTTCTTGGGCGCTTGCGACCCAGCTTCGAGGGGGTCGAGCGCGCCCGCAAGAGCCTTCTCAATCCACGCAGCGGCTCGAGCTCCGACCTCGGGCGCGGGCGCGAGGAGGCGGCGCTTCGCCTTGGGCAGAGCGCGGATCATCTCTGTGATGAGCTCTTCGCGCATTCCGGGCACGAGCCAATCAGTGCCCTCATCGCTCACCCGCTCGAGCATCTCAATCGGGATGCTCAGCGTGACGCCGTCACGTGAGGAACCGGGGGTGAAGGCGTAGGACAATTCGAGTTCAAGCCCCCCGCTTTCCCAGGTGTCCGGGAAACCATCACTCGCTTCACCGACTCCGCGCGGAAGCAGCAGGGAGTCCGTGTAATCAAGCAGTTCGGGATGGCTTCGCCGCTCGTTCTTCCACCAGCGGTTGAAGTGGGCGGCGGAGACAATATCTTCTGGGATCAGTTCGTCGAAGAAGGCGAAGCGGGCCTCTTCATCGGCGACGAGGCCGTGGGTGCGCGAGCGGCGCTCGACTTCACGGGCTTGTTCGACGAGTTCGTCATTGTGGGCCTGGAATCGATGGCGTTCACGCCATTCCCCCGCCACGAGGGCGTGGCGGATAAACATGTCGCGCGCCAACTCGCGGGCTGTAAGAGCTGAGTGCGCTGTGAGATGTGGCTGGGCTTGTGGAGTAGAGGCCGAGGGTGCGGGCGCTGAGGGCGTGGGTGTCGGCTCGAGTTCGGCTTCATTCTTCGGTGAGGTCTGTGCTTTCGCCTCAGCTCGTGTGTCCGCTTCTTCCTCGCGCCGCGTGCCCGCTGGTGGCTTGCTCCGTGCCTCCGGTTGCGGTTCGTTCGGTGCGCCCTGCTTTCGTGGGGCTTGGCAAGAGGGATCTTCGACTGTGTCCTTCCCAAAGCCTCGCGCCCCTAAATCCGCATTCGCTCCGTCGACCCCACTCCCGGAGTTTGCAGCGCCTCCGAGTGTTGCGATGACCGCAGAGTCTGTGGCGCTCTCGGAAGAGGAGGAAACGCCCGGGGAAGCAGTCCCGGAAACAGCTGAAACCCCGGAGACATCAGAAGCGGAGAGGGCTGCGGTCCCGGAGAGTGAAACAGGGGCGGAGACAGCGCCCTCGTCTTGCGCACTTGAAGCGTCAGGCTCGTCTTTCCCTGCGCAAGCCAGAGCCATCGCCAGGAAATCACGGCCAACAGAGCCCAACTCCCGGCTCGATCGACGCTCATCACCGGCCCCCACGAGGCCCTGCGCAAGACCGGCAAGAGTCCCCGCAGTGACCACCCCAGAATTGCGCGCCCCGCCCTCGTCGATCACACGGTCCCCGAGGCGGCCGAGCAGCACCGGGCGCTCCGCGACCAAGGTCAAGCCGTAGAGCAAGAGCTTCTCCTTCGCCATCGCCGCGCCCTTGGAAGACGACCAGTAGGGCTCGGAATAGACGCGCTTCAAAAGATGAGTCGCGAGGGGCTCAACCCACGCCGGGTCGATGCGCGCAACCGTGCGGGCGAAAAGCCGAGAAGTCTCCACCAGCTCCGCCGTCATCACCCACGCCGGATGCGAGCGGGCAAGCCCCGAACCCGGCCAAATCGTGAAGCGTGCTCCTCGCGCCCCCTGGTAGTCGCGCTTCGCCTCATCCCAAGAACCAAGATTCGACAAAAACCCGACAAGCATGGAACGGTGCACATCATCGGCGTCGACCGTCCTCGACCCCTGAGTGAAAGCGACGACCGCGCGAGCCACAGCATCTTGCGCTCCCCCGTACTGAGCGGCCTCAATGACATCTGCCGGAGAAGGGAGAGCCAAGGGATGCACGATGAGATCCAAAGGCCGCGCCATCTGCTGGAGCTGGACGACGACATCCCTCCACTCGCGGAAACGCAGGTAGTGCAAGAACTCCGCGCGGCACAGTCGCCGGAACTGCGAGCCCGACAGATCACGCTGCTGAACATTGAGGTAGCGCCACAGATTCAGGTAGGTGATGAAATCCGAATGCGGGTTCGCGAAGCGCGCATGCGCCGCATCCGCAGCCTGCTGATGTTCAAGAGGGCGCTCGCGGACATCCTGGATCGATAGGGCTGCCACAATCACGAGGATCTCCGAGGCGCAACCATTCGCATCGCCCTCAAGGAGGATACGGCCAAGCCTCGGGTCGATCGGCAGGCGTGCGAGGTCGCGGCCGATGGGGGTGAGGCGATGCGTGGTGCGGCCAGAATCGTCCTTCTCCTCGCGAAGCGCCCCGATTTCAACAAGAGAGGCGACCCCGTCCCTCACGGCCCGGTGCTCGGGGGCATCAAGGAAGGGGAAGTCGGCGACGGAGCCGAGGCCGAGGGCCGCCATCTGCAAGATCACGGACGCGAGGGAGGTACGGAGGATCTCCGGTTCAGTAAATCGCGGGCGCGACTCGTAGTCGCCTTGGGAGTACAAGCGGATTGCGATGCCGTCCGCGACGCGGCCGCATCGACCGGCCCTCTGGTTCGCGCTCGCCCGGGAGATGGCTTCGATGGGGAGGCGCTGCACTTTCGTCCGGTTGGAATAGCGCGACACTCTCGCAAGCCCCGGGTCGATGACGTAGCGGATCCCCGGCACCGTCAGGGAGGTCTCGGCAACATTCGTCGCGAGAACAACGCGGCGCAGGCGGTGCTCTTCGAAGACGCGATGCTGCTCGGCGGCGCTCAGACGAGCGAATAGGGGCACGATCTCGATTGAGCCGGGCAGAGCTTTCGCGGTGTCTCCCGCGCGAACACCGCGCGTTCCGAGGTGATCGAGGAGGGCCTGCTCTGTATCGCGAATATCGCGTTCGCCCGGAAGGAAAACGAGGATATCCCCTTCGCCCTCGGCGCACAGTTCGTCAACGGCATGGCAGATCGCGCTCTCAACATCAATGTCTTCGCCCAAGCCGTATCCGAGGGTAGGCAGATCATCATCGGGATCTTCGAGGACGAGCGGGGCGGCGTCTGGCTCGGGGGTGAAAACGAAGGCCGCATCATGTGTGGAGGCCGCATGATGTGTGCAGGCCGTGTCCTCCTCGGTGGCTTTTGCTAGGGCCTGCTCGGTCTTCAAGGCTTGCTCCGAAGGAGGAGAGCTGAGCGGGCGGGCAGCGAACCCCGAGGGTGAGGAGGAATCCTCAGCGGATGAGGAGGATTCCTGAGAATTCGTTGAGGTCGAGTATGAGGAGACGCCATCGGCGGCGAGGGGTCGGTATCGGATCTCGACGGGGAAAGTTCGGCCGGACACTTCAATGACAGGTGCGGGCTCAATGAGGTGCCCCCGCCCTGGAGTGCCTTCCCAGCGGCCGAAGTGCTCGGCGAAACGGGCAGAGTCGATCGTTGCTGAAGTGATGATGACTTTCAGGTCCGGGCGGGCAGGCAGCAGGCGTGCAAGATATCCGAGGATGAAGTCGATGTTGAGGCTGCGTTCGTGCGCTTCATCAATGATGAGTGTGTCGTAGCGGCGTAGCAGTGGGTCGGATTGGATCTCCGCGAGGAGGATGCCGTCCGTCATGAGTTTCACGAGGGTCGTCGGGCCGACCTCGTCGGTGAAACGTACCTGATAGCCGACGACCTGGCCGGGCTCTTTGGAGACTCTTTGCCCGAGCTCTGCGGCGATGCGATCCGCAACCGAGCGGGCGGCGAGGCGGCGGGGCTGGGTGTGTCCGATCATCCCGGTGACGCCCCTGCCGAGTTGGAGGCAGATCTTCGGCAGCTGGGTCGTCTTGCCCGAGCCAGTTTCGCCGGACACGATGACGACCTGGTGGTCGCGGATCGTGGCGGCGATCTCATCGCGCCGGGCGGATACGGGCAGATCCGGGTAGTCAATGACGGGGATCGCGGCTGCACGCTCGGCAAGGCGTTCAGGGGTGAAGGGCTGGAAGGCTCGGGCTCGCTCTGGCTGGGGGCGTCGGGTACGACGGGTTGTGCGCGGCTTGTCGCCCCTCTCGTTGTCCTTGCGTCCTGCCCCATGGCGCTCTTGCGTGCGCTTCGCAAAATGCGCAGACTTCTTGGTATTCCTGCGCCCGGGGTGCTGTTCGCGCCGCTTCGATGCTTCGCCCGACTGCAATGTTCCGTCCTGCTGTGTTGTTCTGGCCTGGGGTGTTGCCCCGACCTGGGGTGTCTTAGTGGGGGCCTGGGATGCCTCTTTGGTGGCTTTGGAATGGGAGTCGCGGGGTGTCTTTGAGTCGATGTGCCGACCTGGGCTTGGGGTTGGTCTTCCGGTGATGTGCGGGCGCGACCCCTTCGGCCCCGCTGGCTCGCGAGGGCCGGGGGCTTTCGAGGAATCGGGGGCGTTTCGCACCCTGGAAGTCTACCGAGCACAGTCCACGGAGGCTCGGCGCAGCCGCTTCGGGGGTGTGGGCGTAGAGATTCTCTCGTTCAGAGGTCTTCGGCGAATCGGGTCTTCGCCTTTTCGGAGATGGGCAACCCTAGAAGCGCATCAGCGAGGGAACAGATCTCCTCTCCCTCAAAAAGAATCTCCCTCCAAGCCCGAGGGATCGATTCGACCCCGTAGAAGGCGCCGGCAAGCTGACCGTAGATCGCGGCGTTCGTATCCGCGTCGCCTCCGAGGCTCGCGATCATGAGCGCCCCTTCCTCGAAAGAATCGAAGTCCATGAGCCCATGGACGGCCAGAGCGAGGCCATGGATGACGTATCCGTTGGTCTCATGTTCGCTGAGAGCTCGCGTGTCTGCGTCCCAGTGGATCGTTCGCTGGACGACCTCGTCGAAGTCCGGCCCCGTCGACGCCCAAGAGACATCAAGGAGCTGGTCCTTCCTCAGCCCCCGCATTGCTCCGACGAGGAGGGCGGCGAAGACCTCGGTCGCGGCCTCGGCCTCGATCGAATAGTGGGTCTCTCGCGCGGAGATCCTCGCCATGCTCACGATGTCCTTTAGCCTGCGGAAGGTGAAGCCTGCGATGACGACGGGAGCGAGGCGCATGATGCAGCCGTTGCCTGCCGAGGAGGTTCGCTCTCGTTCCACGGGCACGAGCGTTCCTCGTGAGTTGAGGAAATCGTCGATCGCGGCTGCGACCTGGGTGCCGATGTCGAAGCAACGGCCCGTTGAGGAGCGTCGTCCTCTGAAACATCAATCCGCGTAGGCGTTCATCACAGCTTCGGAGTCATATCGCTTCTCGGCGAGGAGCGCATCCGCGAGGCACAGCGCCATCGAGGTGTCGTCAGTCCAATTCCCGGCCTCAAGATTGAAGGGGCCTCCGCCGATGATTCCGTTCAGACTCAGCGCCTCCTCCCGGGACAGGAATTCGTTCGTCGTTCCGAGGGCATCGCAGCACGCGAGCCCGAGGAGCATTCCACGGGCTCGTACCTTCAGAGTCATTTCGTCCACTATCACGTCCTCGCTAGTTGATGAATCGTGATCCGAGGGCCGGGCGCTGGTGAAGCGAGCGGCTGGAAAGAAACGGGAGATCCTCGTTGAGAACCCCGGGTCTTTCCGTGGTGAAGAGCAAACAAAAGGGTGTAGGCCTTTGCGTTCGGCAAAGCGTTCCTCCAACGCGGTATCAGAGCAATTCCCACTCCGGGAGCAGGAAATTCGTGAAGCCCACATTCACTCTTTCGCCTCACCCAGAGAGATTTCCTTTCTTTCGTTTTGGAAATAGAGTGGCTTCATGGCGAGCGTGCTTAAAGATGATCTGAAGGTCGCCGGCAGCACTGTCCGCGGTTCGCGTATCATCATGCCCCCAGAGAATCGTCGGGAGCTTCATGAGATGGATCAGCTTCTGGCGGCACATCCGAGGCTCGTGGATGCTGAGGGGAATGCAATCCTTTTGCCGAATGAGGTGTATGCGGTACTGCGGGATGTCGTCGAAGCGATGCAAGGTGGAAGGGCGATCGTCCCACTCCGACTGCCATGCGTCTGACGACTGGGGAAGCTGCTGAGATTCTCGGTGTGTCGAGACCGACCCTCGTTAAGCTCCTCGAAGAGGGGAAGATCCCCTATGAGAAGCCGAATCGGCATCGATACGTCAGGCTTGAAGATCTTGAGGCATACCGGTGTCAGGTGACTGAGAAACGACGGCGGGCAATTCGTGAACTGACACGTACGGGGGTGGAGAGCCCCGTAGTCCCCGATCCGGACGAGGTTGCTCAGGCCCTCAAAGCTACGCGAAGGGAAATACCTAAAGATGACCTTCCGTGCCCTCTTCGACGCGAATATCCTCGTGCTGACAACGCTCACTGAGATGAGTGAAGAGGGCTCGTTCACCTGGCGAGATACGCGCGGCAAGTTGACACGAGTGGGAGTTCCGAAGTTTGCGAACCTCGTTGCTCAATGGCGCTATGACAACACCGCGGATCGGTCCTAAGAAATGCAGCCAGCACTGTCCAAGCGGTGTGGATCTGCTGTCCAGTCACTGCCAGACCGAGGTGATCGCGAGGGTGTACCAAGAACTCACATCATCGGGCGACCTCTCGACCTTAACCAGCAGTCACCACGTTCAATCCCAGCTACGCCACTAAGATCCTCTTCGATATGAGATGAGAACCTCCTCTTATTTTCCTCATGAGGGGCAATATGTATCCACACTGCGTGAATTTGAGCGAATCATCGATATTGCGTGCGTAGTATGAAATATTCAGGCGGCTTATCCCGTTTTTTAAAGAGTGAGCCATGCACCCGGGCAAGTACTCCCTCCATCGTCGGTGTCCTCCTCGCAAAGCTCAGCTGTTCAGGAGTCTCCTCGCGAATGCGCCTGAAGATCCTTCGGGAATACTGTCCTTGTCACGGATAATGTCCCCATGCATGCCCTTCTCGCAGGCCTGACGACCCTTGACGTCATTCATGCGCTCGACCACGAGCCGGACACGACGAGGAAGACCACCTCAACGAATCACGCAATGTCTGCAGGAGGGCCAGCCACGAACGCTGCCGTGACGATCGCGGCCCTCGAATCCCTCCGGCCCATGCCTTCCTGCGCCCCAGCCTCGTCAATCACTTTGCTCAGCGCAGTGGGGGAGGGGACGATCGCGGGCATCCTCGCCGCCGACCTTGAAGGGTCCGGGGTGAGCGTGCTCGACGCGAGCGCAGCCGATTCGCCCGTGAGCGCACCGGCGATCTCCTCCATCATTGAACATCCGGGAGGGCGCATGGTCGCCTCAACGAACGCGCGGATCAGCGTGGATGCTGAAAAAGGGGAGGCACTCCTCGCCGAAGCCCTCGACAAGGTGGGCAGTCCGGATGTGGTGCTCGTTGATGGGCACAACCCTTCCCTCGCGAATCTCGTTCTTGGCGTCGGAGTCGCCCCTGAGGGCGGGGTGGGCGAAGACCCCTTCGCGCGTCTTGAAGAAAAGCCCTCTCACCTGCGGATATTGGATGGAGGTTCCTGGAAGGAATGGTTTGTGCCGCTCCTTCCTCTCGTGGATGTGGCTGTGGTGTCAGCAGACTTTTGTCCGCCCCTGCTCGAACGCCCGGAGATTCACGGCGTCGCAGGATTCTTGCGCGGCTTCGGTATTACGCGCGTGGTGCGCACCCGCGGCCCCGAACCCGTTGAATGGGTCTGGGACGAGAGACAGGGCACGACTGCCGTCGACGAGGTCGAGGCGCTGTCCACCCTCGGCGCCGGTGACGTCTTCCACGGGGCTTTCGCCTGGGCGCTCGGCATCCTGCACGAGGAAGGGCGTGAAATCCTGGAAGACCCCTCAAGACTCATCGCCTTCGCCGCCCGGATCGCAAGTGTTTCGACGAGCGTGTTCGGCACTCGTTCGTGGCGCGATGACCCGCGAGTCGTGGAGGCGGTCGAAGAGTTCCTGAGCTTCTCGGAGGTCGAGGACCTGAGGCGGGGTTCGGCACCTAAATAGGTGTGAAGCCGGGGTTCGGCACCTGGAGGGGTGTGAAGGGGACGGATCAAGATGGATTCATGTCCTGTGCCACCAGGGAGTATCGGGTTCCGCGCCTGGTACCACTTCGAACGGCGAGACCGTGATTGACCAACCCCATGAGCTCGCGTCGCGCCGTCGCCGAATCGACCCCAAAGCGTTGTCGATAGTCGGAATTGGCGATGGGACCGCCTCTGCGCATGAGGAGGAGGGCTTCGCGCTGGCGAGGCGAAAGCTCGAGTGGAGCAAAGACTGATGCGAGCCATTCGAGATCGTCGTCCGAATGCAACGCGTGATTCGGGAAGAGCACGGTGAAACGGAGGCCGTCGTCAATGAACACTGGCGGAGTGAGTCCGGCGCTCTCCAGCGCGTCGCGGGTCGCCCGGATTCCCGTGCCGAGAGCTTCGATGACGCGCCCATGCCGCCCGCTCACGTGCCTGCAGATCGTGTACAGGTATTCGTTGACAGCAGAACGACCGCGCCCGAGCCGATCGAGGCTAATGCCCCATAATCCGCCGGGACTTGTCAGGACAAGCCCACGTTCCGTGAATCGGAGATCGACCGGAACTCCGGCCGTTGCGGGTGAGAGATCACGATGGACGAGTGCGTTCGCAACGACCTCGCGAACGGCCTCAAGCGGAAGCGGGTACTCCCTCACCCCCCGTCCGTCGTGCGTCACGACTTCTGTTGCCCCGAGGACTCGGGCGACCCAGTCGAGAGCCTCGTCGAGTATGTCAGGGATAGACCCGGTGAGGTCCTGGCGATCGCGCGACCGTGCTCCTTCGGTGAGGAGGCCCTGATCGGTCACTGCGGCGCTGAGGAACAGATGGGAGAGGAATTGCTGAGGGTATAAGCCGAGTGCGTACAGGCCTGCGACGGTAGTCTCGCCGTCCCGAGTAAGGACGTTCAGGAGGCGGAGGATGTCGATATCGCTCGTGTTTCTCAAGCGCGGTGTCGTTTCCCTCACCGATGCGATGAACGAGGCGAGAGCGTCCGGGTCGAGGTCGTGGATCGTCGTTCCGGGAACGGGTGCGATGTCGTCGCGCGGACGCTCCCTTCGGCGAATGAACTGTTGTTCGTCCTCGCGGGACATGGCTTCGTCCCCGTCGAAGACGCGGACGTAGGCCTTGCCTGACTTGTTCCAGACGCAGGGCTTCTTCGACAGGGGAGCTTCTTCGACCTCGATTGCGACGAGGGTCTTTCCCAAGACTTCAACGCACTCGGCTCGAACGGAAACCGGCGGGGTGAATCCTTTTCGAGCCTGATCTGAGGCGCGTCGCGCGTAATCGGCTGCGACCTCGGGGGACAGGCCGACGAGGGAGTCCTCTTTTCGTTCATCGACGCCGAGGAGGACGAGGCCGCCGCCCGGCAGGTTGGCGAGCGCCGAGAGGCTGGGGCCGAGGGCTTGGGAGGAGTACTCGGAGAAGGTTTTCGCCTCGACATCGAGGCGGTCTCCTCCTTCGAGGTTGAGGCGGGCGAGAGCTGATCGCGCGCGGCCTGCCAGGGAATCCATGGAAGCACCCCCGATTGCCTGTTTGATGAGATTCTTATCAAAGATATCTCATATTAAGGGCGAGTTATGTTTAACTCATTTGAGTTATGTCAATCCACAGAGTTCATATCCGAGGTTCTGAGGGGCTCCCGGGTGGTGCGCAAGCCCCGGAGTCCCTGGCCTCCTCGGAGGTCTCGTACCTGGGGCGGGGTTCGGTGCTTGAACGGGGTGTGAAGGGGCCGCAACTGGTCGAATGGAACGGCTGGGCACCTCCGCATCACCGTCCGCGCACGACAGGCACCCAGCGTCTCACCCACTCGAGGGAGGGAGCGTCCAAAGCCTCGACGTTGATGCTCTCCCCGAAGAACGCGTCTTGCGCGACCTCCACGCGAGACCCATTGGGCAGGAGCGGGAAGGCCTCCTGCGTCATCTCCAAAAGACCAAATTCTGCATCCGTCGCATCGTGAATGATGAGCGTCGGCTTATCGAGCCCGGCAAGAAGCTTATTGGCATCACCCATCGACAAGTCAGCGAGAGTCTGCTTCGAAATCGTGAACTGTCGCCTCATGGACGCGGAATCATCGGGGATCGTGGTCGCACCGATCTGTTCGAGATCGGCCAGCTGATCCTCAGAGAAGATCTGCCTCCAGTCCACCGACATCGGTCCGATCCGAGGCGAGGAAAGGATGTAAGTGAGAACAGCTTTTGGCCTTGCAGTCAATGCGACGCTCGCCCCGAAAGAATGCGCGTGCACGATCTGACGCGAGTACCCCTGATCGGCGAGCCATCCCGAAGCTGCGCGCAGGTCCTCAACCTCAGCGTCAAGGGTGATGATCTCGTCACCAGACTGCCCATGCCCCGAGTAGTCGAACTCAAGGGTCGCGTATCCGGCGGCGCGATACTGGCGTGCGAGACGGTCAAAATGCTCAGCGGAATGGCGATCAGCGAGGAAAGAGTGGGAGAAGAGGACCGCCGCGTCCACCGAATCGACCGGCGATACGAAAGTTCCTGCAAGTGTCACGCCGCGGGGAGTGAGGATCCTCGTTTCAACCATCCTTTTACGGTAGCGGTCACTTTCGACGAGGCAAAGAGGTTTCTCGCTCAGCGCACATGAGTAACCTGCGTCGCCCGCTCCTCGCAGGCTCCAGGAGCGAGGAAACGCTGGGAGAAGGTCAGAAGTCTGGGCGATTGAGAAGAGAGCACTGCGGGATCGAAGAGCGGCGCCAAGGCCGCTAGGCTTAAAGCGGATTCACGCCCCGTGCAGGGACGACGATTGGGCGTCGCCCCGCTACAGATATGACGAGGAGAACTCATGGGAACCAAGTTCGGACTGCTTCTTGGACTGGGCGCCGGATACGTGTTCGGCACTCGCGCGGGCCGCGAACAATACGAAAGGATCCGCCTCGCCGCTTCGAAGATTCGTCGTTTCCCCGTGGTCGCCAGGCCTCTGGACAGCGCCGGTGAGAAGGTCTCCAACATGGTTCGCGCCCAGGGTGAGCGCGTCACCGACAAGGTCGCGGACGCGGTGAAGGAACGCCTCTTCGGTGCGCCCGCCACCCCTCGTGAGGTCGATCTGCGCTTCGAGGACGAGGGCCCAAACAGCCGCTGAGCGCATGACGATCCCAACACCTCCTTCCACTGCCTCCTCTCCGTCCGGACGCGAGGGCAATACCGCTCAAGGAGTTTCCTCCGATTCGGCTTCAGCCTCCCGCTCGGAGCCGACTCGCCAGCAGATTCGCCGTTGGCGTCGACACCTCGCTGAAGAGCGGATGGAGGCTCGCACCTATCGGGCGCTCGCGGAACGCCGAACCGGCTGGGAGCGTGAGATCCTCCTCCAACTTGCCGACGCCGAGCGTCGCCACGAGGAGTACTGGCTCGCCCTCCTCCAAGAACGAGCCCTGCCCGCGCCTCGCCCACCCATGCGGACCCGCTTGTCCGCGTGGCTGGCGCAGATGTTCGGCACGATCTTCATCCTCGCGATGGCGCAGCGCGCAGAGCAACGCACCACCTACGACCTTGACGCCGACGCGACCGCACAAATGGCTGCCGACGAGCACATTCACGGGGAAGTGATCCGCGGCCTCACAGCCCGCTCACGCGAGGCACTCGCGGGCTCTTTCCGCGCTGCGGTGTTCGGAGCGAACGACGGCTTGGTATCGAACCTCGCCCTCGTGATGGGAGTTGCCGCCACTGGAATGGCCCCGCGCCTCGTCCTTGCGACCGGTGTGGCTGGCCTGCTGTCTGGCGCTTTGTCGATGGCCGCCGGGGAATGGGTGTCGGTGAAGAGTCAGCGAGAACTCCTCGACGCCTCCATCCCAGACCCTGAAGCACACCAGGCAGTGCCCGACCTCGACGTGAATGCGAATGAATTGGCTCTCGTGTTCCGCGCCCGGGGTGAGAGCCCCGAGGAAGCTGATGCGCATGCTGAAAAGGTCTTCCGCCAGATCTCACGCCCCGCGCTTTCAGATACGGGACAGATCGCCGTTCGCGCGGCGCTCGAGGGTGGGAACACCACTCAAGCGGGGGCCGGAGAGCAGATCGGCACGCCCTGGCATGCGGCCGCGTCCTCCTTCTGCTTCTTCGCGATTGGGGCCCTCCTCCCGCTGCTCCCCTATCTTCTCGCTCTGATAGGCCTCGTACCCGTCGGCCTCGCCGCCGCGATGGCCACAGGAATCGTGGGCCTTGCGCTTTTGGGGACGGGCGGGGTTGTCGGAGTCCTGTCCGGCCAGTCGCCGACGCCGCGCGCATTCCGTCAGCTCTTCATCGGTTTTGGAGCCGCAGCGCTCACCTACTCTTTGGGGTTTCTCTTCGGAGTAGCACTCGCTTAAAGGGTGCGTGTCGCCTGAGGTGCCGCGCAGGGGCGGATGCGCCGGGACCCGGTGGTATCGGACAATGATCCTGTGCTCGATGCCCTCAACCACGCGCTTCCAGACCTGTTCCGTGCGATCGACCTCATCGGTGTGCTCCTCAACGGCATCATCGGCGGGCGCCTCGCTCGGACGAAACACTTCGACGCGGTCGGCTTCGCGGTACTCGCAATCATGTCCGCACTCGCGGGCGGAATGCTCAGGGATGTGCTCTTACAATCCGGCCCGCCAGCAGCACTCACCGACCCCCACTACCTGGGTACCGCTCTCGTCGGCGCTGGAATCGCCATGCTGTGGAAACTGGACTCGAGGCCGTGGCGCATCGCCCTAGTCATTATGGACGGGATCGTCCTCGGATGCTGGGCCGCAACGGGAACACTGAAAACCCTCCAGGCCGGTTTTGGGATTTTGCCTGCGATCATGCTCGGCGTCATCACCGCAGTCGGAGGAGGAGCGATCCGAGACATTTCGGCCGGCAATATCCCGCAGGTGTTTGGTGGCAACAACCTCTATGCGACGCCCGCGCTCGTCTCCTCGGCGATCATGGTCCTCTTCGAGCTGCGCGGCCTGGGCACGATTGGCATGCTCTTCGCAACACTCGTCGGCTCGAGTTTCACGGTTCTGTCCCATTGGCGAGGCTGGCAACTCCCACAGGTGAGTGAATGGGAACTGAGCTTCACCTCTTCCCAGTTGCGCTTTCTCTTGGGGGAACGCTCCTCGTCTGCGCCAAGGCTCGTGATCCACGACGCCTGCCCAAGCCCGGGTCAGATCAACAACGAGGACCTTCCCTCCTCAGCTGATGAAACGTCAGCACCGAGTGACGATTCCCCCTCAGCGTGATGTGCGGTCGATTCGCCCAATTTGCCGAGGACGAGGAAATCGTCTCAGCATTCGATCTGGATCTCCTCGAAGGGGACGCAGAACGGCCCCGCTACAACCTGGCCCCGAGCCAGAAAGCCCGAGTCGTTCTTGAACGCTTCGTCGACATCCCCGATGCCACCGGAAGCATCCGGAAACGACTCCTGAGAAAAGGACGCTTCCTCCAGTGGGGTTTCGTGCCACGCTGGGCGAAGACCCCTTCTCGCCCCATGATCAACGCCCGCGCCGAAACGCTCCTCGGCAAACCGATGTTCCGTGCATCCGCGGCAAGAAGACGCTGCATCGTCCCAGCTAACGGCTACTTCGAGTGGCATCAGCACCCCAAGACGAACACAAAGATCCCCTACTTCCTTTCCGCCAGCCCCTCCGATCCCCTCCTTGCTTTCGCCGGAATTTATGAAGCCTGGCGTAACCCCCTGGTTCCCTTGGGCGAGGAGGACGCCTGGCTCCTCACCTTCGCGATCCTCACTCGCGGAGCCCCCGATGAACTCGGGCGGATCCATGATCGAATGCCGCTGATCTTGCCCCCTGACATGTGGAACGAGTGGCTTGACCCCGCCCTCAAGGAGCCAGGATGCGTCCACGAAATGATTGGTGCCGTCCCCGACCCTATGCTGCGCCCTAGGATCGTTTCGCCCCGCGTGGGCAAGGTAGATAACGACGATCCGACGCTCATCGCGGAAAACCCCTTGTGAGCGTCCCCAACCAGGGCGAACCGCCCCAGGAAAGGCGCACGGTGGCCACGAGTCAGAACGTGCCCGGAATGACGCTGGATAGCGCAACCGGAGCCCCCACCTCCACAACAGCCCCGAAACGATTCCGCACACGCCACTTGTCGATGATGGCACTCGGCAGTGCGATCGGCGCCGGCTTCTTCCTCGGAACGGGAGTCGCGATCAGCGAAGCGGGTCCAGCTGTCCTCGTGTCCTACGCGCTCGCGGCCCTCATCGCCGTGTCCGTCATGTTCGCCCTGTCCGAACTCGCCTCGGCTCTGCCCTCAACGGGCTCCTTCTCCACCTACGCGGAAGTCGGGATCGGCCGCTGGGCGGGATTCGCATCCGGCTGGCTGTATTGGGCGATGCTCATCATGGTTCTCGGCATGGAGATCACCGGCGCTGCGGGAATCTTCGTCCAATGGTTCCCCTCTATCCCCCAATGGACGGTCGCCCTCGCGATCGTGATCGTCCTTGGCGGCGTGAACCTCATGGCCGCCCGAGATTTCGGCGAGGTCGAGGCCTGGCTCGCAGGAATTAAAGTCGTCGCGATCATCCTCTTCCTCATTATCGGCATCGCCCTCGTCTTCGGGCTCATCCCTGGGCGCACCGAGCCGGTCGGCCATATGATCATGGGCCACGGCGGTTTGGCGCCGAAGGGTTTCGCGGGCATCGCAATCGGTTTGCTCGCGATTATTACCTCTTTCGGTGGCATTGAGATCGTCACGATCGCGGCGGCCGAGGCCGAGGACGCGAAGTCAGCGATGTCCGCGGCGATCCGCTCCGTGATCGGGCGAATCCTCGTGTTCTACGTCGGCTCGGTCATTCTCTTGATTTGCTTGCTCCCCTGGGATTCGGAGGAGATGCGCAAGAGTCCTTTCGCTGCTCTGCTTAATATGGCGGGCGTTCTCGGCGTTGGGCGCATCATGGAGGCCGTCGTCTTCATCGCGCTCATTTCGGCGTTCTCCGCGAATGTGTACGCTTCGAGCCGCATGGCCTATTCATTGTCCGCTCGGGGCATGGGCATGCGCTGGCTGCTCGGCAAGAACGCGGGCTCCTTGGGGCGCCGTGTTGATGCAGGCGCTGCTGTGGACCACGCTGAGGAGATTTTCGACCAGGTTGCGCATAGTGGTGACAAGGGCGATATCGCTTTGGGTCGAACCCCGAGGCGCGCGGTCGCGACCTCTATCGCTTTGGCTCTCGTTTCTGTGGCCCTGAACTGGTTCTTGCCCGAGACCCTTCTTGGCATCCTCTTGAACGCGATCGGCATGGTCCTCCTCATCATTTGGGTGTTCATCCTCATTGCCCAAGTCCGACTCCACCCGCTCCTTGAGGAGAAGGCGGCGATTTCTCTTCGTGCTCCGGGCTGGCCATGGCTGCCGCGCCTCGTCCTTCTCGCCCTTGTTGGTGTGGCGGGCCTGATGGCTTGGGATCCGGCGGCCCGCGCGCAGCTGATCTCGATGACGGTCCTGACGATCATTGTCATTGCCCTCTTCTTCGTGAAGGAAGCAGTGGAGAACAAGTTGAAGTAGAGCCTGGCGGCGCTGCGAGTTGTGGCTTTTTGACGCGAGCGGAGGCGTTCACGCTTCGCTCGTGACGTCTTGCGATCCGCTCGCCACCGGTAGCCCCGCTGTTGCTTCTCCCTCTGGTTGTTTCTGGTCCCTCTGGTTGTTTCTTCGCCCCTCCCGCCCTCGTTCTCCACAAGGGGACGAGGGCGGAGTCGCAGATGCCTATGCCTTGGAGGACAATATGCCTCCGCAGGGCTGATGCTTCCCCTCCGCTGAATCTTCGGGCTGCGGAGGGGAAGCACCAGGGAACAAGGAGCCGAGAGTGCACGTCGAGTACTCGGAAGGAGAAGAGGAATGAGGCGGCGCAGGGGCCGAAAGCCCACTTTTGGGGACTGGATCATTGCTGTGATCGCCGGGATGCTCCTCCTATCCGTCTTCGTCGCACCTGTGCGCACATGGGCTTCGAACGCCGTCCGGGGAGCCGCTGAGCACTGGGGACTGGAACTGCCCTGGGACATGGGGTTTTTCGGCTCGTCCGCCGCAGATCCGCTCGAGGGACTGCCTGATTCACCGGAGATGAATGAACTCAAAGCCCTCAGCGTCCGCGAATCCGAGCGGGGCGGAGCGCCGAAATATGATCGTTCCGAATTCGGCCCGGCTTGGGCGGATGAGGACCACAATGGCTGCGACACGAGGAATGACATTCTCGCGCGCGACCTCGCCAGACCAAGCTTCAAAGAAGGCACGCACGATTGCGTTGTCCTCAAGGGGAGTCTGGCCGAGCCCTACACGGGACAGATGATCGAGTTCCAACGAGGGCAGAACACCTCCTCGCTCGTTCAAATCGACCACGTGGTCGCCCTCGGGGACGCCTGGAGATCGGGCGCCTGGCAGTGGGATGCCGCCTCAAGGCAGAGCTTCGCGAATGATCCGCTCAACCTCCTCGCCGTTGACGGGAAGACGAACCAGGACAAGGGGGCGGCCTCAGCGGATGAGTGGATGCCCCCGAACTCCGCTTTTCACTGCGAGTACGCGAGACTCCAGGTTGCCGTGAAATCGAAGTGGGGCCTGTCGGTCACGCAGGCGGAGCGCACGGCCCTCGCACGCGCCCTCGCCACCTGCGAGTGAGCCTGAGGGCTTTCCCGACGAAGGGAACGGAAGACGAAAAGGCTGCGGGCTGGGCGCGAACAACTCCGGCGCGGGCAAGGGGGTTCAGAGCCATCCCTTCTCAGTCGCGAGGCGAAGGGCCTGCGCCCGTGTACGGGCATTCGTCTTCAACATCGCCGATGAGACGTGATTGCGGACCGTTCCTTGTGATAAGCCGAGTTCGGAAGCGATATCCGCGAGGGTCCCGCCCTCGGCGACACAACGAAGGACCTCGGCTTCGCGTTCCGTCAATGGTGAAACGCCGAGCGAGAGAGTCTCCACAGCAAGAGTCGGATCAATGACCCTGTGGCCAGCATTGACACGACGAACCGCCTCGGCGAGCTGTTCGGAGGGGGCGTCCTTCACGATGAAGCCGCTCGCCCCCGCATCAAGGGAGCGCTGGACATAACCGGGACGGCCAAAGGTCGTGAGCATGAGGACACGAGTCCCGGGGAATCTCGTGCGAATCGCTTCACAGGCCGCGATGCCGTCCATGACGGGCATTTCGACATCCAGAAGGACCACGTCGACGGGGCGGGTGCAAGCCGCGCCCGCAGGCGCCGAATCTTGGGAGCATGCCATGCCCCCGAGGACTTCCAGGGCTTCGCGACCATTACCGGCCTGTCCGCACACCTCGATGTCCGGCTCCAATGAGAGCAGGGCCGCGAGGGCACCGCGCACCATCGTTTGATCGTCAACGACAAGGATCCTCAGGCTCATTCGACGCCTCCGAATCGCAGCTCGAGCGTCCACAGATCAGCCTCGCGCCCCCACAGGAGGCTCCCGCGCGAGCCGACGCGATCGCGCAGCCCTTCAAGCCCTGAGCCGTCGGCCCGGCCGAGCTGGTCCGAGCTGCGGTGAAGAGGATCACCGAGCCGCAAGGCCTGCCTTTTCGCCCCGTCGTTCGTCACCGTCACGCTGTCCTCGCGCACCGTGATCGTCACGGTTTTTGCATCCGAATGACGGAAGGCGTTGATACAGCCCTCCCGAATGACATGCGCAACGAGGGATGACGGCGTTCCAGGGGCGGGATCGCCTTCATGAACGACATTCAGTCGAATTCCCGCGGCATCGAGGATGGCGCGCGCGGATTCGATCTCCGTCTCAGGCAGGAGCGTCCGATTCGCGGCGACGACATCGCGCACATCGGCGAGGGCTGTGCGCGACATCTCGGTGAGGTCGTCGATCTGGGCGCGGGCCTCGTCAATTCGTCCCCCGTCGAGGAGACGTCCCGCGAGGTCCGCTTTCACGGTGATCCCGGTGAGAGTCTGACCGAGAATGTCGTGCAGATCGGCGCTGATGCGGGTGCGCTCCCGTTCGCGTGAGAGGGCGAGGTTCTGCACCATTGCAACCTCTTTCGTGCGATCGTGGTCGATCATGAGACGAGCGAAGACGCACACGAGGGTCGTGATCGTGACACTGATAATAGGGAAGAAGTTCAATACCGGACTGAAAAGCAATTCAAGAGTTCCGAGGGCCACAACGAGAGCGATTCCGGGGGCCACCCAGCGTTTCGGTGCTTGGAGCGCAATCGGCGAGAGCACGTAGGAGAGCATGTAGACCCCGCCCCCGCCGCCCGTGTTCGTCGCGGTGATGAACATGGCGATCTGGAGGGCGAGGATCACGAAGATGAAGGCGAGGAAGACCCACTTGCCGGAGTCATTCGCAGGTCCCGACTCATTCACCACCCAGGATGCGGAGTACACGAAGCCGAGGGCGATCACTTCGATGAAGAACGCGCGTGCGATCGGATGATCTAGGCCCATGTCGAGGGCCGAGGCGATCGGGAATGCGAGGAACGCGAGGAACGGCAGGGCCCAGGCTAGTGAAATGAGTGTGCGGATCGGCAGTCCGAGCCAGCGGCGTTCCCCTTCAGATGCTGTGGGCAGTGCGATCATCACGTGCCTCCTTACCGAAATGACACTACCCGAGTACAAGTGCTCTGAGGGCGGTTGATCCGAGGGCGGGAACGAGTCTCTTGGCTTTGCCTCTCATGCCCGATCACCTGCCGGTGTCGTGCCTTTGCGCCCATATTGAAAGGGCGAGGAAGGTGATCATCCAGAAAAGGTAGTTGCCGAGCCAACCCCATTCGAAGGAATCCCAACCGAATAAGGGTGTCTGCACCATGGAGACGAGCCCGTAGAAGGGCGTGTAGGGTGCGAGGCTCTGCCAGAAGCCCCCCATTTGCTCCAAGGGGATGAACATGCCTGCGGCGAAGGAACCGGTGACGGTGAATGCGCTGGTGAGGGCGAAGGCGCCGTCGGAGCGGACTCCGAAGGCGCAGGCCAGGCCGAGGGCGATCGGCAGCGCGGTCACGGCGACTATTAAGCCGAGGGTACTCGCCCACGTGGTGCTCTCCATCCGCGCACCGCTTGCTGCGCCCACGCAGAAGACAATCCCCGTGACGATGAGCGAGACCAGCATCGACGCGATCACACGTGCTGCGATGAGCGCGCCAGAGGAGATCGGCGTGAGCGCGTAGAGGCGGGTGATTCCACTGGTGCGTTCTAGTGCGACATTCGTCCCCATCGAGGAGGCCGTCATGATCGTCCCGTACACCGCCATGTTCACTAAGACGATCGCCGAGACATTCGAGTTCACGACCCATTGCTCCTGAGCCTCCGAACTCGTGCCGAAGATCAGGTACATGAACACGGGAAGCCCGATCGCAAAGCCCAGTGAGAAGGGATTCGTGAACAGTTTCCAGAAGGAGAACCAGAGTTGGACCGGGAAACCTCTCCATCCCGAGCCGGGTGCGCGTTCGACGAGGGATTCGTCGAGGGCGGAGGAGGAAGGCGTATTCGCGGCGACGATCATGGGGTATTCCCTTCTGTGGGATTTCACAAGGACGGGGATCAGGGGAACGGGCTCCGCTTGTAGGAGGAGGGGAGGTCGTCCATAGCTGCGGAGACGGCTTCGCCATGGGCTCCTCTTGTTCGGGGAGAGGGCGTTCCGAAAAGGGGGAGAAAAGCGGATCGCCTCAGGAGGTCAGGGTGCTGAAGGCATCCTCCAAAGATGCCGGGACGATCTCGAGGTCGTGCGCGCCTTCGATGTGAAGGAGGAGAGCTGCGGCCTCGTCCGTATTCTTCGCCTCAAGGGTGAGCAACGCATTCTCGTCAGGAGCGGTGCTCCACGTGATGCAAAAGTCGCCAGAACCCTCCAGACCGCCCAGGAGGTCGGCTGCGCGATCGCGTTGCAAGTCGGGGATCCTGATGCGGAGGGTTTTCGCCGAAACGGAGCGGCGCAGTTCATCGGTCGGAGCATCAGCGACGATCCGACCGTCTTGGATAACGACGGTGCGCTGCGCGAAGCTCTCGGCCTCGGCGAGGTAGTGGGTGGCGAACACGATTGTTCGGCCGCGTTGAGCCTGGCGTTGCATGAGGTCCCAGAATTCACGGCGGGCGGTCGCGTCCATACCAGCTGTCGGCTCGTCGAGGATCAGGAGCATCGGGTCGGGCAGGAGGGCGAGGGCGAGGCGCATGCGCTGCTGCTCACCGCCCGAAAGTTTGCGGATTCGACGCTTGACTAGGTGTTCGAGATGGGTTTCCTCGATGATCTCTTCCAGTGGGAGCGTATTCGCGTGGACGGAGGCGAAAATGCGCAGGGCTTCGAGGACCGTGTAGTCCATTGGCAGGGAACCGGTCTGATGGACGACTCCGATGAGGGATCGCCGGATTGCTTCCCGGGGTGTCATCCCGAAGAGCGCCCCTTCGCCGCTCGTCGGATTCTGGAGTCCGAGGATCACGTCGATGAGGGTTGTCTTTCCGGCGCCGTTGCGGCCCAGGAGCGCCATGATCTGTCCTGGCGGTACCTTGAGGTTGATGTCGTCGAGGGCTTTTACCTTCCCGTAGCTCTTCTCGATGCGGGACACGCGGATTGCGGGAGTCGTGCTGTCCATGACTGCATTTTCGCCCGGAGTGGATCCCTTCAGAAGTGTCGGGTGTCGGAGGGCTTGCCATGACAGATGTCATGCCCGGTGTGCGCGGCATTTCGATGTGCTGCCCCAAGAGGTTTCAAAGCTAAGAGCCTCCGTACACAAGAGCGCCGCGCAGGAAAAGTCTGCGCGGCGCTCCCAGTTGATGCCGAGGGGGTCCCGAAGGATCGTGAAGGATCAGAGATTGAGTTGAATCTTGCGGCCGGGAACCGCTTCGATGAGTTCTCTCGTGTAATCCTGGACGGGGTTCGCGAACAGGGCGTCCGTGGTGTTCTTCTCGACGAGCCTGCCCTTTTCCATGACGACGACATCATCGGCGATCTGACGGACCACCGCGAGGTCGTGGGTGATGAAAAGGTAGGACAGGCCGAGTTGGGCTTGCAGATCGTTGAGCAGGTAGAGGATCTGGTTCTGCACGAGGACATCCAGGGCGGACACGGCCTCGTCGAGGACGATCACCTCAGGATTGAGTGCGAGGGCGCGCGCCACTGCGACGCGCTGACGTTGACCGCCGGAGAGCTCATTCGGGTAGCGGCGCATCGCGGAGCGGGGCAGTGCGACCATGTCGAGGAGCTCGGAGACGCGTTTGACGCGCAGCTTCTTCGGGTTGAACTCGCTCTTCTCAGCGGAAGAGAGCTCGCGCCCGGCCTTCTTCGCACCCACAAGGGTGGTGATCCACTCTTCGGGATCGCGGCCGGTCTTCATGGCGCGCGCATACTCCTGTTCGGCGTAGGCCAGGGTGCCGTATCCGTGGACGCGCAGGGGCTCTTCGATGACTCTAAAGATTGAGAACATCGGGTCAAGAGAACCGTAAGGGTTCTGGAAGACCGCCTGCAGGCGGCGACGCAAAGCGAAAAGCTCCTTGTCGTTCATCTGCGAAGTGTCCTGGCCGTCGAAGAAGACTGTGCCGGAAGTGGGGGATAGGAGCTGGAGGACCATGTTCGCGGCGGTCGACTTTCCGGAGCCCGACTCGCCGACAACTGCGAGGGTCGTGCCGCGCCGCAGCGCGAAGGACACGTTGTCAACGGCGAGGAGCTTCTTCGCCTCGCCCCTGGAGCCGCGGATGTCGAACTCTCGGGTGAGGTTTTCGACGCGCACAATCTCCTCGGTCGAGGTTGATCCCTTGCCGGCGCCGATGAGTTCCTCGTCGGTGACGTTGATCCCCTTCGCGTGGGCTGATTCGATGCGCGCAGATGCCAGGGAGGGGGCTGCGGATACGAGGCGCTTCGTGTAGGGGTGGCGCGGGTGCTGGAGGATGTCGAGGGCGGGGCCGGACTCGACGATGCGACCGCGGTGCATGACGACGAGCTGTTCGGCGCGTTCGGCGGCGAGGCCGAGGTCGTGAGTGATGAACAGGACAGCAGTGCCCAGATCGCGAGTCAGGGTGCCGAGGTGGTCGAGGATGCGGCGCTGAACGGTCACATCGAGGGCCGAGGTCGGTTCATCCGCGATGAGGAGTTTGGGGCGGGCGGCCATGCCGATGGCGATGAGGACTCGTTGGCGCATGCCGCCGGAGAACTCGTGGGGGAATTGCTTGGCACGACGTTCGGCGTCGGGAAGTCCGGCCTCTTCGAGGAGTTCGGCGACGCGGGCTCCGGTCTCGGTGCTCGGTACGACATTGTTCGCGGTCAGGGCTTCTTTGACCTGCGTGCCGATTTTCAGCACGGGATTGAGATTGGACATGGGGTCCTGGGGGACCAGGCCGATGCCGGAGCCTCGCAGGTGTACCCATTCCTTCGAGCTCAGGTGCGTGATGTCCTTACCGGCGAATTCGATGGTGCCCCCGGTGACCTTACCGGTGCCGGGCAGAAGGCCAATGACCGCTGCGGCGGTCGTGGACTTGCCGGAGCCGGATTCGCCGACGATCGCGACGGTCTGGCCCGGATAGATCGTGAGGTTTGCGCCGCGAACGGCGGGAACGACACCGGTCGAGGTCGTGAAGGTGACCTCGAGGTCGGTGATCTTCAAGAGGGGGTTCTGGTCCTCGGGGTGGAAAGAGGCGGCGTCGAGAATCGAAGCGGATTCGGTGCCATCACCGAGGACGGTGCGGGTGATCGCCTCTTCGAGGGCGTCCTCGTTCATGGGAGTCTGGTTCTGCTCAGTCACTTGCGGGCCTTCGGGTCGAGGGCGTCGCGGACGGCGTCACCCATCATGATGAAGCTGAGAACGGTGAGGGCGAGGGCGAGCGCCGGGTAGAAGAGCACCATCGGGTTGGTGCGTAGCGACGCTTGCGCGGCGGAGATATCAGCGCCCCAGGAAACGACCTCGGGTGGCAGACCGATGCCCATGAAGGACAGGGACGCCTCGGACACGATGAAGGTGCCCAGGGCGACGGTCGCGTACACGATGATCGGCGCCATTGAGTTCGGGATGATGTGGCTGAGGAGGATACGGCTCTTGGAGGCACCGGTTGCGCGTGCCGCGGTCACGAATTCTTCATTCTTCGCGGACATGACGGCGCCGCGCGTGATTCTTGCGATCTGGGTCCAGCCGAAGAGGGAGAGAACGGTGATGACCATCCAGATATTGCGGTTGTCTTTGAACATCTGCATGAAGACGATCGCAGCGAGGAGCAGGGGGATCGCGAAGAAGATGTCGGTGATGCGCGAGAGGAGCGCGTCGAACCAGCCGCCGAGGTAGCCTGCGGCTGCGCCGATCACACCGCCGAAGAGGACGACGAGGATTGTCGTGAACACGCCGACGGAGACGGAGGCGCGGGCGCCGTAGATGACGCGGGAGTAGATGTCGCAGCCCTGGCGGTTGAAACCGAAGGGGTGGCCGTTTGAGGGGCCCTTGAGGGAGTTGGACAGTTCGCAAAAACGCGGATCCTGGCTCGTGAAGAGGCTCGGGAAAGCGGAGATCGCGAGGGCGATGACGATGATGGTGAGCGCGATCCAGAAGATCGGGCGTCTACGCAGGTTCTTCCACGCCTCTCCCCACAGGGATGAGGGGGCTGAGTCATCTGCGACGGCGTCGACGGCGCCGAGCCCGGTTTCGTCGATGCGGGAAACGTAGTGGGCCTGGCCTGCACGGGTACGCGCAATATTGGCGGAGGGAATGAAGTCACTCATAGCGGATCCTCGGGTCGAGCACGGCGTACAGCAGATCAACGACGAGGTTCGCGATGATGTACACGAGAACCAGGACGGTGGTCACGGAGACGACAGTGGCGGGCTCGCCTTTGATGATGGCTTGCCACAGTGTGCCGCCGACGCCGGAGATGTTGAAGATGCCCTCGGTGATGATGGCGCCGCCCATGAGGGCGCCGAGGTCGCCGCCAAGGAAGGTGGCGACGGGGATGAGGGAGTTGCGCAGGATGTGGCGCGTCATGACGCGGCCGTTGGACAGGCCTTTCGCGCGGGCGGTGCGCACGTAGTCGGCGGAGACGTTCTCAGACACCGACTGGCGGGTGAGGCGAATGACGTATGCGAGGGAGACTCCGCCCAAGACGAGGGCAGGCATCGTGAGGGATTTGAGGGTGACGTGTGCGCCGACGGTGGTGGGGAAGATTCCGAGTTTCACACCGAGGAGGAATTGGAGGACGAAGCCGAGGACGAAGGTCGGCACCGAGATCAGGAGGAGGGAGACGACGAGGATCGTCGAGTCGAAGATCTTGCCGCGACGGACACCGGCGATGACACCGAGGAAGATGCCGAGGATCGCCTCAATGGCGAGGGCGTAGAGCGCGAGCTTCACGGTGATGGGGAAGGCCCGGGCCATGACGGCGGTGACTGGCTGACCGGAGAAGGTTTTGCCGAAGTCGAGGGTGAAGACACCCTTGAGGTAGAGCAGGTACTGCATCCAGAAGGGTTTGTCGAGGTTGTACCTTGCGGAAATCTCGGCGTAGGCGGCGTCGGAGAGACCGCGGTCGCCTCCGAGTGCAGCGACGGGGTCACCCGGCATGAGGTACACCATCGCGAAGATCAGGAACGTGGCTCCGAAGAAGACCGGGATGGTCTGGAGGAGTCGCCGTCCGATGTAGCGAAGCATGGACAGTCCTTTGGATGGGGACGAGGGGGTGAGCCCTCGTTGTGAATCGGTGGGTTCGTTCGGTTTTTTGCCTTGGCGAGGAAGGTGAGGATCGGACCTCATTGTTCCTGAGCGAAGACTTACTCAGGGCATCATAGGGTAAAAGAACGGCAAATGTCTGTTTCGGCTGGTCAAGGATGAGCCAAATTCCCTTTTATATGCCCGGTGGCGGGTGGGAGTTTCCCACCCGCCACCGGGAGTTGAAGGCGCTCATTCCGGTGCGAACCGGGGGCTGCTCAGGCCTTCTTGGTGATCTGGTTGTACACGGGCACGGACTTCCAGTTGAAGACGACGTTATCGACCTTCTCAGACCAGCCGCCGACAACATTGGCGTACCACAGCGGGATCACGGGGAGGTCCTTGAACAGGACTTCCTGTGCCTGGTCGAGGATCTTGTTCGATTCCTCAGTGGAGGTCGCGGAGGCGGACTCCCTCAGGAGCGAGTCAAGCTCGGCGCTGGAGTAGTCGGTGTCGTTGGAGCCTGCGCCGGTGCCGTACAGCGGGGCGATGAAGTTGTACTTGCCCGGGTAGTCGGCCTGCCAGCCGGTGCGGAAGGCGCCGGTGATGGTGCGGTTCGTGACCTCGGTGCGCAGGGACTTGAAGTCCGGGTAGGGGGCGCCGACGGCGTCGATCGAGAGGGTGTTCTTGATCGAGTTGGTGACAGCGTCGACCCAGGCCTGGTGTCCGCCATCGGAGTTGTAGCCGATGGTGAAGGTGCCGGACCACGGGGAGATGGCGTCAGCCTTCGCCCAGAGTTCCTTGGCCTTCTCGGGGTTGTAGCTTAGGACTTCAGAGCCCTTGACGGAGGCGTTGTAGCCGTCAACGACCGGCGAGGTGAAGTCCTTGGCCGGGGTGCGGGTGCCCGAGAAGATCGTCTCGGTGATGGTGTCACGGTCGATCGCGTAGGAGAGTGCCTGGCGGCGCAGGTTGCCCTCTTCGCCGGAGAAGTGCTCAAGCTTCTGCGGGATTGCGAAGGACTGGAAGATCGCCGCAGCCTGGTTGACCGAGCGTCCCGAGAGGTCGGCTTCGAAGGTTGCGAAGGCGGAGTCCGGGATGGAGTCGAGGACATCAAGGTTGCCGGAGAGGAGGTCCTGGTAGGCCGCGTCCTGCGAAGCGTAGAAGATGATGTCCACGCCGCCGTTCTTCGCGACATTGTCGCCCTTGTATTCCGGGTTCGGAATGAGGTGGATCTGGGCGTTGTGCTCCCAGCCGTTCTCGGCGACCATGTAGGGGCCGTTGCCGATCGGGTTCTCGCCACCCTTCTCCATGTCTTCGAGGGTGGAGTCGGGGAGCGGAGCGAAGGCCGAGTAGCCCAGGCGCTGGGAGAAGTCCGCGGTCGGGGCCTTGAGGGTCACGGTGAAGGTGTAGTCGTCAACGACCTCGAGGCCGGTAAGGTCACCGGCGCCCTCTTCATCGGCGCCCTGGATGGGCTCGAAGAAGAAGGAGGAGAGCATGGCCTCGGAGGCGCCCTTCTTCCATGCCTCGACGAAGTTCCTGGCCTTCACTTCGGTGCCGTCGGAGAACTTCTGGCCCTTCTTGAGGGTAATGGTCCAGACGGAAGAGTCCTCATTGGGTTCGATCTTTTCGGCCATCTCATTGTGGACGGCACCCTTGGCGTCGTAGTAGACGAGGCCCGCGAAGATGAGGTCGAGGATCTTGCCGCCGCCGGTCTCGTTGGTGTCGGCCGGGATGAGCGGGTTCTGGGGCTCGGAGCCGTTCGTCGTGATGATCGCGTCCGAAGCGCCCTCGCCGGTGGTCGCGGAATCGGCGGTGCCGCCCGAGCAGGCGGACAGGCCGAGGGCGAAGACGGCCGGGACTGCCAGCCAGGTCTTCTTGAGGTTCATGAAGACTCCTCTGATTAGATGGGTCGATCCTGCGTCGTTCAGACACAAGTGCTCGTCGAGCCTATCGGGCCCCGAGAGCGACTTGCCTTTGCACACCCCCTAGGGGATGTTGCGGTTCGGTCACGAAGTGTCATGATTCAGCAAAGAATGTGCTCAAAATGCCTGTTGAAGTGCGGATATGGCAATTTCTTTACCTTTGCTGAGTTTTCGCTTGTGGCGTACGTCTCAGTGCGTAAAGTCCAAAAGGTGAAATACTGCAGTCAAGATGTGGGATGATCTGGGAGTTGTCTCGCCCTCCTCGTGTGAAAGCACTCTTCCCGATCTGCCTGCGCGTGTGAAGCATCCTCGCCATTCGCTTCCACCTTCCTCATCAGAGCCTCGTTCTGCCTCGAGCGCGAAGAACTTTGTGTGCGTGTCGCCGACACGTCGAGCGATCTTAGGTTCTGTCCGCGCGCGATGCATCCTCCCCGTGCAGACTCCCATCACAAAGCTCCCCTCTCGCCTTCCCAAGGCTGTGAAGCGGACTACAGTGAGGACCAGCCACGGCGCGCGCATCCAAGCATCCAAGCGGCGCCTCGAACTCTCGAAGGAACGCGATGCCCCTCGGAGAATCACCGGCCCCCACCCCGAAGGTGTGCGTCGCTGGACCTCTCGTCCTCGCCCTCGTCATGGGTCCGCTCGAGCATGCCCCCCGCGCAGGGGAAGAACAGATCAGCCCGACCTCCTCCATCGCCCCCGGAGGGTCTGCGAACCAGGCGATCGCGCTCGCACGCCTCGGACTCGACACGGAACTCATCTGCTCCATCGGCATCGACGAGGCCGGGGCCCTGGTCCGCCAGATGCTCACCGCACACCATGTCGACTTGGAGCATGCCGCCAGAGTCCCCTCCCAGGCCATCACCGTCGCCCTCGGATTCGAAGGGGACCGCGCCCTCACCACCAGCGGAGACCTCAAAGTCCCCGCCCTTTCGAAGCTGCGCGCAGCGCCCCACGCCCTCGTCGCTGAACTCGGAGTGCTCGCGGACAACGCAGATACGCTGAGCGAATGGAGGCAGCGCGGCTGCGTTGACAGGATCGGTGAGGGCGGTGAACTGATCGACCGCACCTGGGTCCTGTCCGAATGCCGCTGGGACCCGACGGGGCAGTGGAAACAATCGGACCTGGATCCTCTCAAATACGTCGACGTGTTCTCCTTGAATGAGCACGAAGCCGTGTCCTACACGCGTAAATCGGATGCGAAATCAGCTGCCCGCCAACTTCTGTGGCAAGTTCCCAGCGTGGTCGTCACTCGCGGGGCCGACGGCGTCTTCGCGGTCATCGACGACGAGGAGATTTCACTGCCCGCAGCTCCCGCTCGGACGATTGACCCGACTTCGGCCGGACACGCCTTCTCCGCGGCCCTCGTCTATGCGCGAGTCAAGGGCATGCACCCGAGAGCTGCCATCTCCATGGCAATGCTCGCAGCCGCCCGTTCAACGGAATCAATGGGCTCCTTCCTCGCAGCCCCGACCCTTCAAGAGCTGTGCGAGTGGACGAAGACCTGTGACGTGCCCGAGGGCTACGACCTGGCTTTCCTTGACCTCGCGCAGGAGTCTGCCGAGTCGGCTTCGGATCAGGAGGATGCGGGATTGTCCGATGAGGACCCGCGAGATGGTTCTGCTTTCGAAGTCGCGACCGATATCGCGTAGGGGTTGCCGTACCGGAGCTGAAGACCTAGCGGCGCTGTGCTGGTCTTGCGTGAGTGGAGGGGTCTGCGGGGGCTTGGACGCTGGCTGACAGGGGGCGTCCTGCTTGCTCTTGCGTGAGTGGAGGGGTTTGCGACTTGTGGAGGGTTTATAGCCCCTCCACTATTCGGTATCCCCTCCTATTTCAATTGGGGTGCTTCAACTGAGGTCGTGCATCATCAATGCCCACAGACGCTGAGCCTCACGATCGCGGGAGCCCTTCCACCGTCCGCTCCCGGTGATCCGCTCGACGACCCGCCCGCGGAGGCGACGAGGGTCGAGCAAGTCGTTCCAGCCGATGCGGATGATGAGCCACCCCGCGTCTTCCAGGTACCGCTGCCTCGCCATGAGCTCGGCCTGTGCGCGGCGGAACTCCTCCGGAGTCTTCCCCATCTTCACGACTCCGTCGAACTCGAATCCGATCCTCGCCCCTGGAAGGGCGAAATCGATGAAGTATCGCCGACCGGCGACGATGACCTCGTGCTGCGTCTGAAGGCCCAGCAGGCCGATCGTGCTGAGAACCGCCAGTGCAGCCGACTCCCCGGCGCTCTCGCATCCCGCATCCGCATGGGCGAGGACGAGCCCGGCGCGTCCACGGCCGTGCAGCGCGCCGAGGGAGTCGAGGCATTCGAGGAGGCCGCTGCGCGCCCGGGCCTCCCGCGCCCTCGAGGCCGGTATGTCGAATCTGTCGAAGGAGGAGAGGCGCCGGAGAATCCCCGAGACGGCGACGAAGCCGTCGAGGAGCGGCCTCCTCGCGGTGAGGAGCACCGCCGTGTGGGCGAGGGCGTCATGAGCGATCCCCGTCGGCGACTCGACGACGGGCGGCAGTGAGCCCGCGCGGCACTGCCTCACGGAGACCGGAGAGATGCGGTGCGGGCCGAGACTCACCGTGGGGAGAGCCGTTGTCGAGTAGCGGCCGGGAACCCGCACGTGCACATCGGGATTGCGTCTCCACATCGGAAGATCCTCCAGGATGAGGACGGACTCCATTGCGAAGGCGTGCGGTGCCGACAGGGCCGCGTCGACGGCCTCGATCCTGGCCCTGTCGACCAGATTCTGAGCATGCCAGGGGCTGAGACGCTCCGGATCTTCGGGCAGGACGACGGCGAATCCGCGTTTCACTTTCTCGATGCGGCCGTCCCCGCATTCATGGGAACCGTTGAGTCGGATGAGCTCGTAGTCCTTCGGCGCCATGCGGCAAGGATCACCCCGTCGGGCGTGACCGGCGGGGCGACGGATCCATACCTGTGGACGGGCTCCGCTATCTGCGGTGCTGTGGATGGGACCCGGCATCCGGAGGTGCGGGCGCTTGCGGGTGAGGACGACTCGTCCGAGTGAACCCGCAAACAGGAGGGGTTGGCGAAAAGTGGAGGGCCTATAACCCCTCCTCAATTCGGCATCCCTTCCTTTTCCGAGGGGAGAGGGGGAGAGCGGCGGAAGAATCGAACGCGAGTCAGCGTTCCGCGATGATCCCCTCCGAGATCAGCCACTCGCGTGCGATCGTCTGCGGTGAGGCCGCCTCCTCGGTGGACCGCCGATTCATCTCAATGAGGTCAGCCGAATCAAGCGCCGCTGACACCGCGTTGAGAGCATTCACGGCCCCCGAGCCCAGTCGCTCGGAGACGAGTGGTACCACCCTGGAGGAAAGGAACATTCCTTTCGGGTCCTCCAGAACTTGCAGCTCCGGGTCCGCCAGAGCCGGGTCTGCCGAATACACGTCAATGAGCTGGACCTGATTGTTCTTCAGGGCTTTCACGCTCAGAGCCCCGCCCGAATCCTCGATCGGAGTGAAAGCAACTTCGACGCCGTAAAGCTCTTTGAGGCCCTTGGGCCCGTAGGGGCGGGTCTCCAATTCAGAGTTCCCACCGAGGGTCAGTGGTCCCACCTTCGCCGCAGCCGCCGCCAAGTCGGAGATGCTCTTCAAGCCGTGTGCTTTCGCGAATTCTGCGGTGACGACATAAGAGTCCTGATCGGAGGCCTCGGCGGGAGTAAGTACGCCAAGACTTTCCGGCAGCGCCTCAATGAGTGCGGCGAGCACGTCCTCGGGAAGTGTCGCCTCTGTGTCCGGAGCGAAGTACTGCAGGAGCGAGCCCGTGTATTCGGGCATAACGTCGATCGATCCGGCCTCAAGCTCGGGCAGGTACACCTCGCGTTGGCCGATCCGGTATTGGCGATCGACCTCGTAACCCGCGTTTTCAAGGGCTTGCGAATAGGCCTCGGCGAGGATCTCATTCGAGTAATAGTCCTGCGATCCGACAATGATCGGCGCATCCTCGCCCTCCGCGCGGCCCTCCAGGGTCGCGGCGGTTGCACATCCGGACAGGACGAGGGCGAGGGCGCCGAGTGCGGCGAGTGCATGAAGCGGGTGGATCATCGCTATCTCCTCATTGATCAGATCGGTCGCGCAGTCGCGTTGGTCGTGTCGGTTGCGCATGTCGTGCTGGTTGTGCCTGTCATGCCGGTCGCGCAGTCGCGTTGGTCGCGTGGGTCACTCCAGTCGGGACGCTCCCACTGGTCGGGGCAGGTTCGTGATCGGCGTTGGGCGAAAGGGAACTGGGACCAGCGCCGGGTACGGAGGCGTGAGTGGTGTCGGGCCTCAGTGTCGGCTCCGCCGCCTCACTTCTGGCCTCAGCTGCTGAGGACGCTGTTCCTCCACCCCCAACGGGTGGGGACGCTGTTCCTCCACCCCCAACGGGTGGGGACGCTGTTCCTCCACCCCCAACGGGTGGGGATACTTCTCCGTCCCCAGCGCGTCGAGATGCCGCCCGCGAAACAAGGACCCACAATCCGTCGAGAACGAGCGCCAAGGCGACAACAAGGATCGCCCCGGCGATCATCTGCCCGTAGTCGCGTGTTTTAAGACCGATATAGAGGTATCGGCCCAAACCGGCGTCCGCTGTATAAGCCGCGAGGGTCGCAGTTGCGAGGACCTGAAGGGTTGTGGAACGCAGCCCTCCGAGGATCAGAGTGCGCGCGGCGGGCAATTCGACGAAGCGGATGATCTGCCATTCCTTAAGACCAATGGCGCGTGCCGCGTCCACGGCCCGAGGATCCGCAGAGTCGATACCGGTGTACGTCGCGGTCAGCATTGGCGGAATCGCGAGAACGAGGAGGGCGAGCACAGGCGCAGCGAGGCCGATCCCGAACCAGAGCCCCGCGAGCGTCAGCACGCCGAGCGTGGGGATTGCCCTGGCAGCACCGGAAGTTGCGACGATGAGGAAGCGGAATCTGCCGGTGTGACCGATCATGATCCCGAGGGGGAGGGCGATCAAGGCTGCGAGCGCGACAACGCCGAAAGTCAGGCCGAGGTGTTGAAGAAGTCGCACAGGGATCGAAGCTGCTCCCACCCAATGCGTCGGCTCCGCGAGCCATCCCAGGGCATCCATCAGGAGATTCATGCGTTGACCTCCGAGATCATCCGGGCCTTTCTGGTCTGCTCGAGTCGTTCCTGTGATCTTGTCCAGGGGGTGGCGACCCAGCCGAGGAGGACAAGGAGGGCATCGAGGACGAGGGCGACGGCGACAGTGGCGACGAGGCCGGATAGCACTTCGGAGATGAGGCCGCGCTGGAACCCGTCCGTGAAAAGGGTCCCCAATGAGCGGACACCGATGAAGGCCCCGACCGTCACAAGCGAAACCGTGGAGACGCCAACGACGCGGACCCCGGCCAGGATCGCTGGCAGGGCCAGGGGAAGCTCGACTTCGAAGAACCTGCGGAGCAGCGGGTAGCCGAGGGAATCAGCGGCTTCAAGGACGGAGGTGGGTAGGGAGGCGAATGCGTCGGCGACTTGACGGACGAGGACCGCGATCCCGTAGAGGGCGAGGACGATCACCATGTTCGTGTTGGAGCGCAGGGCGATCCCGACGATGACCGGAATGATGATGAGCATCGGCAGGGAGGGGATCGCGTAGAGCAATGAGAGGGCGGTGAGGAGCGTGCCGCCGAAGCGTTTCGAACGGTTCGCCCACCATCCGATGGGCACACTGATGAGGCTCGCCGCGAGGATCGCGGGCAGTGCGAGGGCGAGGTGTCGGAGGGTCAACTCGCCGAGGAGGGCAAAGTTTTGGGTCAGCCAGTTCATCGGGCCCGGTCCTCTTCAGCGTGCGTCGGGGAGTCCGAAGTATGGGAAGGCGCATCGGGGTTCGCGCGCGCCAATAGCCCCAGCGGGCGCCCCTCCGGGTCTGTGACGAGCTGTCCAGCTGGGGTTGCGATCGAGTTCAAAGGGCGAGAGGCCTGCGAGGATACGAAGGATGCGACGAAATCATCGGCTGGATTCGCGACCAGTTCTGGGCCTGTTCCGACCTGTGCGAGTCGCCCTCCTTTTGCGAGCACGGCGATCGTGTCCCCAAGGATGAATGCTTCATCGAGGTCGTGTGTGACGAACAGGATGGTCGTGCCAGTCGAGTCGCGAAGGCGCCTGATCTCCGCTTGAAGATCCGCACGGACCAGGGGGTCGAGGGCGCCGAAGGGTTCATCCATGAGGAGGATGTCCGCTTTGTTCGCGAGAGCGCGAGCGACGCCGACACGTTGACGTTGACCGCCCGACAATTGGCTCGGATAGCGGCGGGCGAGTGAGGGCTCGAGGCCGACGAGTTCCATTAATTCGAGGGCGCGGGCTTTCGCTGCGCGTCTGCTTGCGCCCTCAAGTCGGGGGACGGTGGCGATATTGTCTGCGACATTCCTGTGAGGGAAGAGTCCAGCGTCTTGTAGGACGTAGCCGATGGAGCGGCGCAGCTTCACAGGGTCCATTGCGGCGACGTCTTCGCCTCGGACGAGTACGCGCCCCGAGCTTGGTGAGATCATGCGGTTCACCATCCGCATGAGGGTCGTTTTCCCGGAGCCGGATGAGCCCAGGAGCACGGTTGTCGTGTGGGCTCCGACTTCGAGACTCACATCCTCCAATGCGCTCGTGCCATCGGGGAAAGTGTGGCTAACGTGCTCGAATCGGATCATTCGATTGATTCTCCTCGGGTGGTTTCGCCTCCAGCGTGATGATGCCGGTCGACGAGGACGATAATGCGCGGCGGGCGAGTGGAAGTGCGTGCCTCGTGCAGTGTTCGGAGCCGATGCATGTGCGGATTGGTGTTCTTCTCGTATGTGCTTCGAGCGCGTGGCCCCGTCCTCGTCACTTACTGTCGCATCTTTCATCGTTTCAAGCGCGGCGAAGAATGCGGAACCGGCCGACCCCGAGTGGGATCGGCCGGTTCTCTTCGAGTCAGAGCACTGCTGTGATCTCAGTGGATTCTCTTCGTCCTGGTCCTCATGTGAGGCTCTGCGAGCACATCCTCTTGTGCGGATGATCACCGTGAGGGGGGAGCGTGAGGAGAAGCCTTCATAATCAGGCTTTCGGCGGCGCCGCCTTGTGACGGGTCGCGTACGCCTCGGACTCGAGCTCGGTTCCTGCGGGCGCCGAAGCGGGGGAGGCCTGCTCGAGGTTGGTGCCCCGCACCTTCGAAATCCAGCTCATGACGTGGTAGATGAGGATCGCGGCCCCAGTGCCCAGGGCGATGCCCTCGAAGGACATGTCGCCAATGTTCCAGGTGAAGTTCGCGATCGCGACAACGAGGGAGACGGCCGCGGTGTTGAGGTTCACCGGGTTGGAGAAGTCCACGCGGTTTTGGACCCAGATGCGCACACCGAGCATGCCGATCATGCCGTAGAGGACGGTTCCCGCGCCGCCGAGCACGCCCGCCGGGATTGTCGCGATGATCGCACCGAACTTCGGCAGGAGGGACAGGGCCAGACCAACGAAGGCGGCAACGACGTAGGCTGCGGTCGAGTAGACGCGGGTCGCGGCCATGACGCCGATGTTCTCCGCGTAGGTGGTCGTACCCGAACCGCCGCCCGAGCCCGCGAGGACGGTTGAGATGCCGTCGGCGAAGAGAGCACGGCCGGTGACGTCGTCGAGGTTCTCGCCGGTCATGGCGGACACGGATTTGACGTGGCCGACGTTCTCAGCGACGAGGACGAAGACGACGGGCACGAACAGGCCCAAGGTTGAGGGGTCGAAAGCGGGAGCGTGGAACTGCGGGAGGCCGAACCATGCGGCCTCGGAGATCGCGGAGAAGTCGACCTGGTTCTGGACGATCGCGGCCCCGTAGCCGATGAGGACTCCGAAGAGGATCGACAGACGGCCAATGATGCCCTTGAAGAGGACCGTGATCAAGCAGATTGACACGATCGTGATGAGGGCGGTGAGGGGCGCGGTTTTGACGTTGTTCCACGCGGCGGGCGCGAGGTTCAAGCCGATGAGCGCCACGATTGCGCCGGTGACGACCGGGGGCATGAGGGCATCGATCCAGCGCACTCCCGCGAAGTGGACGATCAGGCCGACGAGGGCGAGGGTTGCGCCGGTGGCGATGATGCCACCCTGGGCGTAGTTCATGCCCAGGGTTTCGGATACGGCGATGATTGGCGCGATGAGTGCGAAGGAGGAGCCGAGATAGGAAGGGAGGCGGCCCGCTGTGATGAGGAAGAAGAGGAGGGTGCCGATGGCGCTGAAGAACAAGGTGGTCGCCGGGGGGAAGCCGGTGAGCAGCGGGACGAGGAAGGTCGCGCCGAACATTGCGACGACGTGCTGAGCGCCGATGCCAATGGTGCGGGGCCAGGACAGTCGTTCACCTGCGGCGACGACCTCGCCGGGGGAAATAGTGGATCCGTCGCCGTGCAGGGTCCAGCGGAACAATCCGCGAGAGTTGTCGCTCATGAAAGAGCTCTCCGATCAGTCGATGGGCATATGGCCGTTTCACCGGTCGGAACATCAGGATACCGAGTCGAATCCTGCGGATTCGCACTGAGTGCGGTTCTGTGAGGATTCCCCCGTCCCTGTTCCTATCGCTGTCCCTGTTTGGCCCCCATCTGCTCGGGTCTGCTTGGGCTCGTGAATCGGACTTGCTTGGGCTCGTGAATCGGTGGCGTGTGTGCTCGCATCTCCTGGAGACGTTCCAATGGCGGACTGGCACTCTGGCTCTAGCGCTGGCCTGGTGGTGAGGTCTAGCGCTGGATTGGTGGTGAGGTCTGGCGCTCTAGCGCTGGATTGGTGGTGCGGTCTGGCGCTCTGGCGCTGGACTGCTGGTGTGCCCTCGGCCTGCGGAGACCCCAGACCCCTTCTAGGCGGTCCAGCTGGAGCGCGCGCTGCGCCCTCGGCCCGCAGGGGCTTCCAGGGGGGAGCTTTTCGAAGAAGAACTTCTCGAGCTCAGGGTATCCCTGGGCTTGCGGGCGCCCCCGGCTAGTGGGGTGTTCGTGGCGGTGCGTGGCTTTCCTGGACCGGCTGGGTGTTCCTGGGGGCGCGTGGCCTTTCTCGATCTGTCGGGGCTCCTGCGGTTGCAGGGCTTCCAGAGTGCGAGTGTCCTCTAAATGAACACCCTCGCCCTCGCGACCTTCTTTACTTATTCTTGGGATATGAACTCCTTTCTCTTGGTTTCTACGCGTCCTGAAGATGAGGCTGTTGCTGCTGAGTACGCCTCTTTCTTGAAGGTGACGGGCCTTGAGCCCGAGGAGTTGGAGCAAGTCCGCCTGGATATGCTGGGCCTTCCTGAGATCAATGTGCGCGCCTACGCCGGGATCATCGTTGCGGGCTCCGTGTACGGTACGACCACGCCCGACGAAACGAAATCGCCGAGCCAAAAGCGCGCCGAAGCAGAGTTGTGCAGGCTCCTCGCGCAGATCGTTGAAGCTGGGACGCCCTGCCTCACGACGGGTTATGGGGCTGAAGTTGCGACCGTTCTCATGGGCGGCACCGTGACGCGCAGGTGGGCGGAGTATCCACAGCTGACGGAAATATTCCTCACTGAGGCCGCTTTCGACGAGCCGCTCCTTGCCGGATTCCCTCGTTCCTTCATGACTTTCGTTTCTCATAACGAGGCCGCCGAGGAGCTGCCTGAAGGTGCGGTACTTCTCGCGAAGTCGATCACCTGCCCTGTGCAGATGGTCAAGCTCGCGAAGGACTTCTATGCGACTCAGTTCAATCCTGAGATTGATTCGGACGCGATCCGAATGGTGCTTGAGCGTTATGAGGATGCCGGGTATCCGGGTACTGATGATCTCGACTCCCTTTCCCACATTGCGCATCTGGGCGAGGCCCGCCATCAAGCGGGTAAAGTCGCGGCGAACTTCGCCAAGCTCTACCGCTGACTCTGCCTGATCGCTCACTCTTCGTTCAGGGCGGACTCTGCGTCATTACGGACTCTTCTTCGAGGCCGTCGCCTTGCGTCCTTTCAAGTCAAGGTCTGTGCTTTCCCGCTTCTTCTTGGCAACCCACTCCCAAGGGTTTGATGATGCTCGCGAGAAAGGCCCTGGATTCCATCTCGTCTGGCCTTCGCCTGTGAAGGTGCTGTCCAGGCCCCGTCCTCGTCAGTGAAGTATGAGAGTGAGCAGAAGGTCGACTGCTCAGCTGAACTTAGCTCTGTCCTCGTCAGTGAAGAACACCGCCGGAAGCATCGGCTGAGCGTGTGGAGGGAGGAGGTGGAATCATCCTCATCTCCACTCGTTTGCGACGCTTCATTGAATGCGTGGAGACGAGCGCGGTGTTGATCACTACGTCATCGCCGAGGGTGAAGGATCTTTGAGTACGTGGAGGAATGGGCTGCGATCAGGCCGGGCGCGGGGGTGAGGTACGAAGGATCTTTGAGTGCGCGGGGAACGATGGCGCCGGTGTGCCTTGGCGTGTTGCTCCTGGGCTTCGGGGGCGATCAAGGGCGCGACATTCGTGTGGGTGGCTCGTCGATTTCCCCTCAAATCCTGTTTCCTCGCCTCGGAGGTGCGTGAGCGAGTTCATGGGTTTGGTGGGGCTGAGCGGTTGGTGTTTTCCTCTGCTTTCCGTTTAGGATGGTCAGGTGCTTCGGCGCAGCTGGAGGATTCGCCTAGTGGCCTATGGCGCACGCTTGGAAAGCGTGTTGGGTGCAAGCCCTCGGGGGTTCGAATCCCCCATCCTCCGCAGAATAGCCCCGGAATCCTTGAGGTTCCGGGGTTTTTCGTTATTTTCGCGTGTCCTCGGCCCCTGCGGGGTGAGCGGGTGAGCGTCAGAAATGTGTGTACAGGGGCGGCGGGTCCTTGGTGGTTTGGGGGTTAAAGGACACCTCGTGTTGGTCTGACTGGGACTTTTCGTTGTGCTGGTGCGGGAAGGTCTGGGTTTTAGTTGGTGGCGGCCAACTATGAGGGTGGACAGAATGTGTTGGTCTGATCGGGGTTTTTCGGCTCTGTGGTGCGGGAAAGTCCGGGTTTTAGTTGGGTGTGTTTGCCTCTCGGGGTGAATACTGCTTCGTGCCCTGTGTGTGGTGGTCGGATGACGCGTCATGGGAAGACGTCAGCTGGACGGCAGCGGTGGAGGTGTACGGCCTGCAATGTCACCGGTCTGAATGAGATTGACGCGTCGGCCAAGCACCTGGGCGAGTTCCTTTCCTGGTTGCTCAGCGGGGCCCGTCAGGCGGATATGCCTGGGGGTGGGCGGTCGTTTCGGCGGCGGTGCCAGCACCTGTGGGAGGTCTGGCCTTTCGCTCCCGTGGTCGATGAGGTGCACGAGGTCGTGTTCGTTGACGGGATTCATCTGGGCCGCAAGGCGGTCGTGGTGATCGCTCAGACGCGTGAGCATGTGGTGGGCTGGTATGTGGCCAGGACGGAGAACTCGCGCGCCTGGGAGGCCCTCATGAGCAGGATCGCCCCTCCGGAGCTGGTGGTGACCGATGGGGGGAGTGGGTTCGAGAAGGCGCGTAAGAAGATCTGGCCGGATTCGCGGGTGCAGCGGTGCACGTTTCACGCGTTTTCGAAGGTGAAGGAAGCGACAACGACCCGTCCGAAGCTGCCTGCGTCCAAAGAGCTGTACGCCCTGGGCAAGCAGCTCATTCGCGTCACGGATCTTCCGCAGGCCGAGGCGTGGGTGGAGGACTACAGGGGGTGGTGTGAGCGGTGGGAGGCGTTCCTCGCCGAGAAGACACCCAGAGACGATGGCGGGTGGGAGTACACGCATGAGCGGCTCGTGCGCGCCCGTAACAGCCTGAACCGGCTACTGGCGAGGGGTGTGTTGTTCACGTTCTGCGACCCCACCTGGGGGCAGGCGATGCCGGCGATGAACAACCAGATCGAAGGAGCCACGAACGCGCCCCTGCGCCAAATGCTGCGCGACCACCGGGGTATGCGGCTCACGCGCAGGATCAAGGCGATCTTCTGGTGGTGCTACATGCACACGGAGCACCCCTTGTCGGCCGCTCAGATCCTGAAAGTCATGCCCACCGACACCCAGATCGAACAGGCCTGGCAACAGGCCTCACGCGACCACCCCGCCGCCGGCATCATCCCCCAATGGGGAGACGCCATCGCCTGGCATGAACTCCACCACCACAGCCCCTACCGCACCGACTGGGACTAGACCCGACCAACACATTTTGTCCTATAACCCTGGTTTGGTGTCCTGTGACCCCGTCGGTTCGCGCGCTCTTCGCGGCTCCATGTAGACTAAAGGTCGATCCTCCACGTGACGGTATCATCCGAACCTCCCCAGGGCCGGAAGGCAGCAAGGATAAGGGTGCGCTGCCGGGTGCGTGGAGGATCCTTTGCATACGCCCGATCCTTCGCGTGATGAGTCACGCTCGTGAGTCCGTTCTTAAGGTTAGGGATCGAGGGGTTACCGGCAGGAAAGTGTGGCATCGCTCGGGCGTGTCGTGGGGGTTATGTGCGTCCGGCCCAGCCTTTTCGGGTGTGGAAGCCGGTGTCGGGGCTGTAGGCGTTGTCGTAGTGTGTGGGCCCGTCTGGCCGGGGTTGTTGTTTGTGTGTTGTGGGGATGATCGTGTGGGGTTGCCTGGCGTGTTTGTCCCATTCGGCGAGCACTGTGGCGGCGTTGATGGGGTGTTGGTGGTGGGCGAGGAACCAGTGAATTGCGGTGATTTGGCGAGTCGTGTTCCAGCCTGCATGGGCGCGCAGTAGGGCGCGGATTTGAGCGTTGAGGGATTCGATGGGGTTGGTGGTGGATGCGAGGTTTGGTCGGCCAGGGTCGGTGAGGAATGTGAAGAGCTGTTTGTTCTTGAGGAGGCGTTCGAGCCGGTAGTACACGCGCCTGTCGCGTTCGTGGGTGTACCACCATTTCTTGCCTGTGGCTGCTGCCTTTTCGGGGTCTTGGGACGCGTAGGTGCGTTCTTTGAGGTAGTGGGCGTATTCGGTGTGGAAGGCGGCGAGCAGGCTCGCCCAGTGTGCGGCTTCATCCATGGTGGTGACGCGCAAGAGGGAATGGGACAGGCCTTTGAGGGCTTTCCCGGCGGGCGTGTGGGGGTTGTGGGTCAGGTCCACGGTGTTGTTGCGGTGGACATGCACGAGGCAGCGTTGGACCGGTTGGTCTGGTCCCCACAGGGTGCGGATCGCTGCCAGGGCGCCGCCTGCCCCGTCGGTAGTGATGATGCCCGGTGGGGGAAGTGGGCTGAGGAGCTGGGTGTAGGCCGTAGCGTTTTCTCGTCCGGCGGTAACCCAGTTCAACGGTGTGCGCCCGTCGGTGGCGATGAGGATGACCCAGGAGTGGGAAAGGAAGATCCCGTCAATGAACACCTGGTCATGAATGACGCCGTCCATGACTGGGAGGGGTGGTGGGACTTGCCAACACCACGAGGTGCGCTGGCGGAAGGATCGGCCGGTGAGTGTGCCGTCGCGTTCGGCTTGGCTGGTCTTGCCGGTCGCGTAGTTGATGAATGCTTCCAGGTCGTGGCGGCGAGTTACGTCAGGGCGCTTGAGAACTGTCGAGAATGAGCAGTTCCGGCAACGCCACCGGGGCGTACGAGAAGACGTTTTCCCGTTCGCGTTCATCGGCGCTCGGCAGATCGGGCACTTGGGGCGCTTGTCAACACTCACCCGCTCATATAGGCCCCACCCCTATGGGGAACGCGACTTTACGCGGTCAGATCAACGAAAAGTCCGGGTCGATGCCACACTTCCTTGCCGGTATCCCGGATCGAGAGGGTATCGGCGACGGTGACGTTCATGTAGTCACTCTGGTTCCGAGTTCGGGATCAATGCCCACAGTCCTGTCGCGCCGGGTTTGAAGCTTCGCTTAAAGCCTCATTTGCGGGTTATGGGACGCAACGCGAGGGATAGTGACTCGAAGGTACGCCTCCGTTCGGGTATGGCTGTCCGCAAGTCGAACCGTATCCCTTGGCTCTTGGAGAACACCCCAGGTCACAGTTTGTCTCGTCCGACTTGTGTGCGTCTGGTGTCCGACTTGTGGCCGCAGGTGGAGGCTCAGTGTCCGACTTGTAGACGCATTCGGGGTTTGGACTCCGCTGTGTGTTCACAGGCGAGCGCCAAGTATCCGGCTTGTGCTCTTTCCTGGTGGGACCCTGTTTGTCGGAGTGTGATCGAAACCTCCAGTGGGAAAGCCCCTCTCGTTTTGCCTTTTCGACGCAGGGGCGCGTACAGTTGGCGTCAGCCAAACGGCGATGCGCTCGTAGCTCAATGGATAGAGCATCTGACTACGGATCAGAAGGTTGGGGGTTCGAGTCCCTTCGAGCGCGCAGCGGCCCCCCTCGGTGCGATCCACCGGTGGGGGTTCTGCGTTTTTCTGCTCTTGGACGGCATGTTTCGCAAAATGTCATCGACGCTTGTACATAGTGTTGGTACACTGATCGACTATCGATAGCTTCTCAGGTTGGGTGAACTGTGATCGACCTCTCAGTGTTTGTTAGGTATGTTGGTCAAGTCGTCGGATCCGCTGAGTTTCGTGGTGAGGTTCGACGTCTGAGAGAGACCCTCCAGGAGAACTGTGAACAAACTGGCTCTATCGTTAAGGTGACAGCTGTCGTTCCTTTTGACTATGGCAGGGGCCAATTTGCGCGCATTGATGCAGATATAGATGCTCTTAATTCTGATGAGGCGGAAAAGGCTTTTGATGAGTTATTGAAGCGATCTGCTGCGATTAAATCACTTGAACGCAATATAGACGACCCGGAAGTGGAGGAGTTGTTCCTCGAACGAGGTCGACTGCTTTCGGCTGTTGGATGAGGCTATGTCGCGGCCGTATGGGGCGGAAGATGAGAGGAAAAAGGCTTTTGCCCTTTGGGATAAAAAGAAGCGTCTTTGTAAGATGCTACCCGCGCTTTTATCGGCCATCTGCAATCTGCTTATTGCGAGTTTAGCGTATTATACCGACGTTCCGTATCGCGAATGGCTCATCCCGCCGTTCGGGCTCTTGTCCCTTGTCGGCCTTTGGTTGCAGGAAAAGCAGAAGAAAAAAGCGCAGGATTCTCTAGAAACTCGGGACAAGATTAGACGTGACGCTGAGCGTAGTTACGGAACAATCGAAGAGACTATGCGAGCTTTTTCACTCTTCCTGCTTAAAGTTTTAGAGTTGGACAAGAACTCGACTGTACGTATAAGTCTCTATTGTCATGATGACGAGCGAGGGCAGTTTCTCCAGATCTCACGCGTCTCCTTTAACCCTGAATTGGCGAAGTCAGGACGCAGTAATTATTCTGATCAAGAGGGGCTGATTGCGACTTGTTGGCAACATTCCTCAAAAGTAGTCACAGGCTGGCCTGAAGATGTGGACGAATGGGTTGCAATCGCGGTGCAGAGCGGTTTGAAGGAAGATGTTGCAAAACGTGTTGCAATGAAAGCCAGATCGGCTGTTTATGTCCGTGTTGACTATGGGAGTAAGCCGATTGGTATGGTTGTAATTGAATCTTTGGAGCAGCAGGGGGTTAGCAATAGTACCATTCAGGCTTTAAGGGAACATCCGGTATTTGAGATTCTTAAAGAAGTCTTCTATTGGACGCGAGACACTTACTTAGTGAGGCGGTCGGGATTATAAATCCATGAAGGTGCTCTCTTCGTTTTATTAAGACGGTGTGGCGGAGCCCTTTCACCGGGGAGTGATCGCGAGGAAGATGACTGCTTCAGGCTCGCGCTCGAACATTCGTTTCGATGGCATCAGACATTCACAGCATCAGACATTCACTTCGACGGCAAGGCGTCCGTCCTCGTCGCGAGTCGCGCGAGCCTTCACTGCCGTCATCCTCAGCCCCGAATCGGCTCGCATGCGCTCGAGGAGGTCGTCAACGAGCTCATGGGGGAGCATTGCGATCGGGGAGCCAAGACTGTTGACCTCAAGAGTCCCGTTGGAGAAGTTCCCATGCACAATGAGAAGACAGACGAATTCGTGGGTTTGACCGAGGGCTTCGGCCCATTTCTCTTTCTTTGCGCGCTTGTCGAGCGCCTTTTGCAGTTTCTCGGTCCAGGGCAGGGAAGTCCAGTTCTCGGATTCGGCGAGGATCAGCGTCGGCTCCTTGTGGCCGAAGAGCTTCTGGAAAAAGTCCATGCGGTAAGTCTGCCACGAGGAGTTACTTTCCCTGGGAGACTGCGTTATCGCGGTGGCCTCTTGATGAAGTCCCTTCGGGGGAGGCTTTTGACGTGAGGACGGGGCCCACAATCGCCTAGTGGTGGGGCTGGCGTTCAGTGGTGGGGTTGGTGCCCAGTGGTGGGGTTGGCTTCTAGTGGTGGAGGCGTCCTTTGAACGGGCGCGCAGCGCGGCGACCTTCTGGCGTTCAGTGGTGGCTAGATTCTAGTGGCGGGGTGGAGGCTCCTCGGGGTGCGATGCCCAGTGGAGGCTTTCGTGAGTGGAGGGGTTGACGACGTGAGGAGGGGATATAACCCCTCCACTTGTCGTCAACCCCTCCATTAGGAACGCTCGCTCGAGTTCGGGGACGTCAACCCCTCACCTCGGAAGATGTGCCCAGATCCGCCCGCAAATGGGGCGACTCAACACGTCGCGAAGGTAAAGACTCCGCGCTTCTTCAGGCTCACCCGTGGTGAGGTGAGCACGAGTCGGTAAGCCCTCCGACCTATCCCGAGCTTTGAGGCCCTCCCGTGGACGGGGTGACGGACATCTCCAGCCTGGGCAGCGAGCTACGCACCTTGAGGTCCTCCCGTGGGCGGGGTGACCACCCACGGATCCAAGGGCATCGCGCGCAGGCGATCCATGTCGAGGGCATCGAGAAGGTCTGCAGCCGTCCTCGCCCCCGATACGCCCAAAGAACGTCCGATCCATTCGAGGACATCCGCGGGCGACCACCCCAGGGCAGCCAGATCCTCGAGGGTCACCGCTCCATCGCGCTTTGCGAGCCTCGCGCCCGAGGGAGCCAGCGCGAGTGGGACGTGGACGTAAACGGGAACAGGAATCCTGAGCAGAGTCGCTAACGCCGCCTGCGCGGGGGCCTGTGAGAGAAGGTCGTCTCCTCGTACGACCTGGTCGACGCCCTGGAATCCATCGTCGACGACTGCTGCGAGGTTGTATGCGGGCACACCGTCGCTGCGTTGCACGACGAAATGATCGACCGGGCCCGTGTACTCGCCGTGAAGCTCGTCGAACACGGTCCACCGCGATGCGGGTGCTCGGAGGCGTAGCGCGGGCAAGCGGTGCGCGGCTGCAAGTTCTGCCCTTTTCGCTTGGCGCTCGTCCTCGGAAAGATGCAGGCAGGTCCCCGGGTAGTGGCCTGGTGGGACGTGTGGAGCGGAGGCGGCTTCGCGGATGTCTTTGCGGGAGCAATAGCATTCGAAGAGCAGGCCTTTCGCAGCAAGATCATCGAGTGCGGCGGTGTGCGCCTCATGCCGGGTTGATTGCACGAGGATCTCGCCGTCCCAGTCGATCCCGATGGCCTGAAGATCGGCGATCTGGCGTTCCGCGCTGCCCGAACGTACGCGGTCAATGTCTTCCAGCCGCAGGACGAAGGCGCGCCCTGTGCGTCTTGCCCACACCCAGGACAGGATCGCCGTTCGCAGGTTCCCGAGGTGGAGATCTCCTGTCGGCGAGGGCGCGAAACGGCCCGTTCCCACACTTACGGACGAGGACGAGGGCGAGGACGAGGCCAGAGCGGAGGCTGGGAGTGAATTCTGGGAAGAGGCCGGGGCTTGGGAGGAGAGCGGAGCTGGAGAGGATACCGCGAGTGAAAGCGGGCCTGGTGGCAAAGATGAAACCGAGGAGTGACCTGGCGGTAGTGACGAGGCCGGGGGCGGAGAGAAAGTCGACTCGGCCTGTCTGCTCGCTAAGACGTGACTGTCTAAGACATGAGGCGAGCCGGAGACCTCAACGGGAGCCGCATCCGGGGAAACGGATGTTGGATGCTCAAAGTTTTCAATCGGATTCATGCTCATAGGACGATGCTCAAGGCAAGGGGAAAATCGTGCGATCAACCGAGCTCTGCGATCGCGCTCTCGAGGCGTTCCAGTTTGCCGTGCATCTCATCGCTGCGACCCGCGCGGATATCGGCCTTCATAACGAGGGAGACGCGGGGAGACACTTCGGCAACCGCGTCGGTGGCGGCTTTCACGACGGACATGACTTCATCCCATTCGCCCTCGATAGTGGTGAACATGGATGTCGTTTCGTAGGGCAAGCCCGATTCGCGCACGATCTTCACGGCGCGGGCGACAGCCGAGGTGACGGCGCCCTCGGCGCTGGAGGTCGTGGTCGGGGCGACGGCGAAGGCGAGGAGCATGTCTTCAGTCTAAAGCGGGGTGCCGGAAGGCGGAGGGGCGGAAATGAGGGGTGTGGGCGGGGGTGTTCAAAGAGCGGCTATGCCCAAGCGGGTGGGTGAAGACATCTGGTGAGGCTTCGTGGCGGACAGCGAGGGTCCGAAGAGGGCTATGTGCGAGCGGGTGGTGAAGAGTCTGGGGCAGCAGCAGATGAAGACTTGCTCATGAAGCATTCGAGGGTCCTGGCCGCAATTGGAGCGTTCCCAAGCGGGCAGTGTGGGCGGAATGCCAGAAGGAAAAGGCGTCGGGAACGGGGCTGCTCAGGTGGAAGGCCAGAGAATGAAGGCGTCGGGAAGGGGGCTGCTCAGGTGGAATGCCAGAAGGGGAAGGCGTCGGGAACGGGGCAGTGTGGATGGAATCGCGAACGGGGTTTCGCCCGTGGGCTTGTCGGCGTCGGGAAGGGGGCTGCTCAAATGGAAGGGCGCAGGGGAAGGCATTGGAAAAGAGACGATGAAGGTAAAGTGACCGAAAAGCGGACTACTCACTAAGCAGATGAGGCGCTGGCAGATAGTGCAGGAATAGCGAGGGAAAAAGGAGAGTGCGTGTCAGCAGGCGTAATGCCCAGGCTTTGCGAGGCTCGGGTGGCAGGAAGGCAGATGTAGACTTCCGAGGTGAACTCTTTCGCCCACCCCTCGCCCGGAGCGAAGCGCGTGAAAACACGGGAAAAGTCCCTGTCGGAGTGGGTTTTCGTAGCCATAGGAGGCGCTGCGGGGGCGCTCGCGCGAGCAGGCCTTGACGCGCTCGCGGAACTCTTCCCCTACTCAGGCGTCCTTGCTTCTTTCATGCTGCTCCCCTGGTCGACGCTCTTGGCGAACCTGGGCGGAGCATTCTTCCTCGGTGCTCTTTCAGCCTTCCTCACTCGCAAAATGGAGCTCACTCCACAACTTCTGCGCCTGAGACTCCTCGCGGCGACAGGACTCGCCGGAGCTTTCACAACCTATGGGAGTCTTATCGCTGCGAGCGGAATGGCGATGATACGGACACCGAACGTCACCACGATCCTCAGCGCCGCAGCGGCTTCTCTCCTCTTGCTTCTTCTCGGCGTCATCTCAGCGGCTGGAGGTTGGGGGCTTGTGAAGAAGCTGGCGAGAGTGGCTGAGACGCAAAGAATCGGCACGATGAAGAGAAAAGCCCCCTCGAAGGACGCTGAGGTTTGCGAAACAGGGGGCTTGGAATGACGAGTCTGCTTGTCTGGATCGCCCTGGCCTTCGGCGGTGCTCTCGGGGCTGTGTCCCGCTGGAAGCTCGACCTTGCAGTGCGTAGCCTCATTGCCCGCCGCTTCGACAAACGCCTTCAACACAGCCCCGCCAAACGCCTTCAACACAGCCCCGCCAAACGCCTTCAACACAGCCCCGCCAAACGCCCTGGCGAGAAAGGAAATCCCCCAAAGAGCCTTCTTGAGAAACCCACTCGAGAAGAACACCACCCCCACGATGAAAAGCCACAAGAAGAACCCCGAAAACCGCTACTCGCTCCAATGCTCGGCATTGGCCTGGTCAATGTCCTCGGATCCTTCCTCCTCGGACTCCTCATCGCCGCACCAATGATCGACTCGGAGCTGAGACTCGTCGTTTCAAGCGGATTCCTCGCAGGCTTCACAACCTTTTCCACCGCGGTCATGGACTCGTGGACCTTATGGCGTTCGGGCAGACGAGCCGCATCCTTCGCCCTGCTCCTTGGTGTGTGGGCGGGCGCCCTTATCGCCCTCTTCTTCGCTTTTGCTCTTGGCAGGTTCGTCTTCTCAGCGAGCTAGCCCTATCTCCGAGGAGCTTCTCACGTTCTCAGTGGCGCGCGCCTCACTGGGATGAAGCGTTATCGTCGCAGATCAACAGTCATTCGATTCCGAATAGTGGGGGAATGTAACACAAGATTTGGGTCCCCAAAAAGAGCCCCCTATGCTGAACTCATCCACAACAGGGTGCACAACCGCGGCCTGAGAAGCGCTAAGACACGACACGGAGGGCGTCATGATCGACCTGAACGGAGTCCGTAAGGTGTACTCCGTCAAGGGCGGCAACGAAGTCGTCGCCCTCGACAATGTCACGCTCCACGTCGACCGCGGCTCCATCCACGGCATCGTCGGACAATCCGGCGCCGGAAAATCTACCCTCATCCGCTGCCTTACCGCCCTCGAACATCCGACTGAAGGGGCGATCATTGTCGACGGCCTCGACCTTGCGCAACTACGTGGCAAGAAGCTGCGTGAAGCCCGTCGTCGCATTGGCATGGTCTTCCAATCGGCGAACCTTCTCGACGGTCGCACCGCCGCTGAGAACATCGGCTATCCGCTGAAACTCGCTGGGGTGCCGAAAGCACAGGTGAAGGCCCGAGTTGCCGAACTCCTCTCCCTCGTCGGTCTCGCGGGGCGCGGCAACTCCTACCCCTCACAGCTCTCCGGAGGACAGCGCCAACGCGTCGGCATCGCCCGCGCACTCGCCGACAATCCTGCCGTCCTGCTCTGCGACGAACCGACCTCCGCCCTCGACACCGACTCGACTCGTCAGATCCTTGACCTGCTCACTCGAGTCCGCGACTCTGAAGGCGTCACCGTCCTCGTCATCACCCACGAAATGGCCGTTGTCCGAGAAATCTGCGACTCCGTTACCCTCCTCGGGCACGGAACAATCATCCAGACCGGCGCCATTGAGGAGGTCATCGCTGACCCGACGAGTCCCCTGTCGCGCGAACTCATTCCCGCCCCCAGCGTCGACGAGGCAGACCTGCGCGGAGACACCAGTCTCCTCGATGTCATCTTCACCTCGCACCCAGGTGTTCCCACTGGTGCGACCGTCCTTAATCTCACCTCTTCAATGGGCGCGGACGTTACCGCCGGAACCTTCGAATCCATGGGCTCCACCCAGGTCGGAAGACTCGCACTCTCAGTGCCCTCCTACCATGCGCAGAAGATCATCGACAAGCTTCGTGAGCAGAATATTTACGCCGAAATGAGGTCCGCATGAGCCTGACGCTTCCCAGCCTCGCATCCGCGGCGAACCAGCTTGCACTGCTTGTCCCTACCGGGAAGAACGACCCGAAGTGGCTCGATAACCCGGCGTTGACCAAGGAGTTCATTCCCGCGACCCTCGACACCCTTGCGATGATGTTCTTCGCGACGGTATTCACGGTCCTCATCGGCCTGCCTCTTGGTCTTCTGCTCGTGCAGACCGGCAAGTCGGGCCTCACGCCGAACCGCAGCGTTTACCAATTCGCTTCGGCCGTGGTCAACGTCGTCCGATCCTTCCCCTTCCTCATCGGCGCGATCGTGCTCTTGCCCCTGACACGCTTGATCGTGGGCACGACCCTCGGGTGGCAGGCGACCGTTGTTCCCCTCGTGATCCTCTCTGTCCCCTTCTTCGCTCGCCTCGTCGAATCGAACATCCTCGCCGTTGACGCGGGCAAAATTGAGGCCGCTCAGATGATGGGCGCCTCTAACCGGCAGATCCGCTGGGGCGTCCAGGTCCGTGAAGCAGCCCCCGCCCTCGTGCAGTCGATCACGACACTCGCGATCACACTCATCGGATATTCCGCGATTGCCGGAGCGCTTGGCGGCGGTGGCCTCGGGCAGATGGCCATGAACTACGGCTACAACCGTTTCCAAGATGACGTCATGATCGTCACGGTTCTCGCGATCATTGTCATCGTTCAGATCGTCCAGATGTTCGGAGACATGATTTCCCGGCTGGTGGACCACCGCTGAGGCGACCGCCAGCCGGGTGAGATCCTGGCCCAGCACGACTATCTTCTTCCGACACTCACCCATGGACGAGGGCGAATGCCCCCGACCCGCAAAGCGGGCTACCATGCCCGCATACACAGCTTCGCCGAAGAACTGGGAACAGGCCGATAGGTACTCCCCGGATCAGTCGCGACATAACGAAAGAGACCCATCATGCGCAACTTCCGTCAAATCCTCGCCGCTTCCGCGGCCGCAGCTCTCGCCCTCGGCCTTTCGGCCTGCTCTTCGAGCGCCGACAAGGCGGACTCCACGAACGGAGCGGACGCTTCGGGCATCGTCACCTTGAAGGTCGGTGCCTCCCCTTCACCGCACGCGAAGATCCTCAAGTACGTTGACGAAAACCTCGCCGCCGAGGCGGGCATTGACCTCGACATTGTCGAATACACCGACTACATCCAGCCGAACGAGGCCCTCAAGTCCGGTGATCTGGACGCAAACTTCTTCCAGACCGTCCCCTACCTCGAGCAGCAGGCCGAAGAAAACGGCTACGAGTTCACCGCGGGCAAGGGCATTCACCTTGAGCCTCTTGCCGTCTACTCCGAGAAGCTCAAGTCCCTCGATCAGCTTCCCGAGGGGGCGACCATCGGCATTATTGACGACGTCACCAATCAGTCCCGTGCACTTGCCCTTCTTGCCGAGCAGGGGCTCGTCACCCTGCCGACCGATGGTTCCGACGCCAATGTCCACACGGTCACCAAGGTGAAGAAGTTCGAGTTCAAAGAGGTCCAGGGCCCGCAGCTCGTGCGTTCCCTCGCCGATGTGGACGTCGCCGTCATCAACGGCAACTTCGCACAGGAAGGTGGTCTGAGCCCGAAGGATGCGATCGTCGTCGAATCCCCTGAGAACAACCCTGCCGTGAACATCCTCGCCTGGGCGAATAACACGAACAAGCTCGATGCCGTCAAGAAGCTTGAGGATCTGCTTCACTCCGACCAGGTCAAGCAGTACATCGAACAGACCTGGTCCGACGATTCCGTCATCCCGGCTTTCTGATCGGCCGAGGGGCTTTTGATCGGTTAAGAGACTCTCTCTCGCCCCGAGTGATGGCCGAGGAGGGTGGACGTCTTGCTTTGACGATCACCGGCGGCCAGGATCTTCAATGACGAGAGTCTTACCTGACCAAAGCCTCAGCTGACCAAAGCCTCAGCTGACCAGAGGCTCAACTGAATGGATACCCCGTGGGGCCCGCTCTTTGTGGCGGGCCTCACGCTCATTTAGCGGGGGATTCCTGGTCGCAAAGTGGAGGGTTTGGCGGCAAGTGGAGGGGTTATATCCCTCCACAAGTCGTTATCCCCTCCACTTGTGTGAGGCGAGATTCCCAGGGCATGTGCAGCAGAAGCTTCCTTTCCCGGACACTCACCTGGCGACTCCACAGCTTCGATACGGTTGCGCCATGACGAATTCCCCGTTAATCAGCGCCGCTGAGCTGGCCTCCCTCCTCGAGAGCTTCGATGCCCTGACTCCAAGCAGCCCAGATCACGACACAACAGCGGACTCCTCCGACCACTCAGCCCCGGACCGCTCCTCTTCTGCTCCAGGCTTGCATAGCTCTCCCGAGCCTCTCGGTGCCCCTTTGACTGCCGACGAGGCCGAACACAGGATCGTCCGTGATCCGGCCTCCCGGCCTCTTATCCCGAATGAATCCGGGCACACGATCGCTCGCGACGTGGCCGAGCAGGTTCTCATCCTCGATGTCCGCTACCCGGGTCCAGGCTCGCCGATCGATGGGCACCTCCAGTACCTCGAGGGGCATATCCCCTCGGCCTGCTACATCTCGATGGACGAGGCTCTGGCCGCCCCGCACATCCTCGGCGTGACGGGCCGCCACCCTCTGCCCTCCCATGATGTCTTCGAGGAGGCGATGCGCGCAGCAGGGCTTCGCAAGGGCAGGCCGGTGGTGATCTACGACGATTGGAAGTCGATTGCGGCGGCCCGATGCTGGTGGTTGCTGCGCAATGCTGGGTACGAGAACGTTCGTGTCCTCGACGGCGGTTGGCGGGCATGGGTGGATGCAGCCCTGCCCGTCGAAACGGGAGAGGTCGCCCCCATTCCCGGATCCTTCACAGCCGCTACCGGATTTTTCCCGAGCGTTGATGCCGTGGGCGTAGCCCGGATCGCTTCAGAGGGGATCCTCCTTGATGCTCGTCCCGCGAATCGCTTCCGCGGTGAAGATGAGACGATCGACCCAGTTGCGGGTCACATACCGGGTGCGCGCTCCTTCCCGGCCCTGAATCTCATCAACGAGGACGGGTACTTCCTTCCCGCTCACAAGCTTCGCACGATGTTCGCCTCAGTTGGTGCGACTGACGAGGCCGAGGTCGGTGTCTACTGCGGTTCGGGGATTCAGGCTTCGCACGCCGTGCTCGCGGCAGCGGTCGCGGGTTTGAGGCTCCCGGCCTTGTACGCGGGGTCCTGGTCGGAGTGGATTGTCGATCCTTCTCGCGAGGTGGAGATTGGGGTCTGATCCCATTGACAAGACAGGGGCGTTTCAGCCCATTCGGGGTGGATGCCTGCAATTGTGGGGGATCGCCATGCCGAAGCGCATGCTCTCGTGATGGGAATTCGCTCCGATCGTGGAGCGAGCGGTGTTTCGAACCTGAGGGCATGCGCTGTGAAACAAGCACTTCGGGTGTGAAGAACTGTACGGAGTGAGCCTTTTGGGTGTGAAGACGAAGAACTGCATCGAGGGGTTCATTAGCTCCAGGCTCCGGAATCGGGCGGGAGCTCCGGGTGTCGTCGTGTCGGGGGTGTGCGGGACTCGGGCCCCACAGGCTCCGCAGGCACCTCAGGATGGTGAAGAGTCAGATTCGTTTGCGCTACGGGCGTGGCGAAGAGTATGAGCGAATGCGGCGAGGCCCAGAATGGAGCGTCGCCAGGTGCACAGAAGAGCGGCTAAGGAGTGTATCTGTGAAGAGTTCTCAGTTCATGGCTGAGATCGTTGAGCTTGACGAGGCCGTGGTTTTCGCCGCCGCGCACTTGTGGGCCGAATGCGGGCTCACGGTCCCCTACAACGATCCCGAGGCAGACTTTCTTCGCGCACTTCGCGGCCCCTCCTCAACAATTCTTGGCATCCGAGCGGAGCCGGTTCCGGGTGATGCTCCAAGTGGCCTTATCGGCACCGTCATGGTGGGACACGAGGGGCACCGCGGCTGGATCTACTACCTTGCGGTCCGCCCCGAGCATCAGGGGCGCGGCCTGGGATCCGCCCTCGTCCGCGCCGCGGAGGAGTGGCTTGATGAGCGGGGAGTTCCGAAAGCGATGCTCATGGTGCGGGCCACGAATGAAGGCGTTCAGGACTTCTACAGGGCTCTCGGTTATGAGACGTCGACCGTCACCGTTATGCAGAGGTGGTTGTGATTCCCCGGAACTCAGAGTGAGTGTCCAGAGGGCAAAGCAAGAAGACGCGGCCCGCCCTCGATCATCGAGGACGGGCCCGAAGCTTCAGAAAGCGCGACAATTGCTCAGGCGAATTCCGAAGAATCTGTTCGCCTTTGCGCGCACAACTCAAGCGTGCGCGCAGAACTCGTTCGCACCACGCTCAGCTTCCTGTTCGGAAACCTCCTCTGCTCGGGAACTTTCCCCGCCCGGAAACCCTCCCGTTCGGAAAACCTTCCGCCCGGAAACCCTGGTTCTGCGCAGAACTCAGTCGACGATGCCGTAGAGACGATCACCCGCGTCCCCGAGGCCGGGCACAATGTAGGACTTCTCGTTGAGGTGATCGTCAACGGCGGCAACAACGACGTTCACATCGCCTCGATCACCGACGGCCTTCTCCAGGACAGCCAAGCCCTCGGGGGCCGCGAGAAGACACACACAGGTGACGTCTTTTGCTCCGCGTTCGAAAAGGTAGTTCGTCGCCGCAACCATGGTGTGTCCGGTGGCGAGCATCGGGTCGAGAATGAAGCACTGACGCCCGGAAAGATCATCGGGCAGACGATTCGCGTAGGTCTCGATCTCGAGGGTGTCATCGTCACGGCGCATACCGAGGAAGCCGACCTCAGCGGTCGGCAGCAGACGGGTCATACCTTCGAGCATGCCCAGTCCGGCACGAAGAACAGGGACAACGATCGGTCGGGGCTCGGAGAGCTTGCGGCCGACAGTCGGAGCGACGGGAGTATTGATCGCAGTCTCGGTGACGGACACCTGACGAGTCGCCTCGTATGCGAGGAGCGTGACGAGCTCGTCGACGAGCTGACGGAAAGTCGCGGAGGGGGTCTGGCGATCGCGGAGGACGGTGAGCTTATGGTTGATCAGCGGGTGGTCCGCAACATGAAGGTGCATGCTTTAAGGGTAGCGCGCACGGGGCACGGCAAGGACTTCCTTCGGGCACAGTACGAACAAGGCGAGTACCACCCCACTATCGGGGGAGTCCCCTCGCTCATTGAGGACACTCAAGGGGCGGCGCAGGGGCTTCTGGAACCCCTAAGTCCGGCTACTCTTGGAGGCGTGGCATCCATGGATCGTTATCGCGAAGCGATGAGTCGCGCCCTGTTCTTGGCCAACCGTGCTCGTGAGTCAGGGGACGTGCCGGTTGGCGCCGTCGTGATTGACTCGCTTGGCCGTATTGTCGGCAAGGGGTGGAATGTTCGCGAGGCCGAGCATGACCCCTGCGGTCACGCGGAGATTGTTGCCCTGCGGGAGGCTGGACGCACCCTGAATCGTTGGAACCTTGTGGGCTGCACTCTGGTTGTCACTCTTGAACCCTGCACGATGTGCGCGGGCGCTGCCATTGCCGCGCGCGTCGACCGTGTCGTTTTCGGAGCATGGGACCCGAAGGCTGGGGCCGCGGGTTCACTGCGCGACGTCCTGCATGATTCGCGTCTGAATCATCGCGTAGAGGTGATCGGTGGAATCCTCGGCACCGAAGCGACCGTCCAGCTGAAGGCATTCTTTGAAGGATGCCGCGAAACACCCGGCGAACCAACAGGTCGTGCGGCATTGGCCGACGCTCCGGTGGTCGCGCCCAGTTTCGACGTTATCTCCTCTTGGCAAAATGGCGCCCTAGGACAGAAGGACGAGGCCGAGCCCCCGACTCCTTCACATGTGCAGCGCAGCGCACACGAGGATGCTGCGGATTTGCATGTTCACGGGCACAAGGAGGCCTTTCACTCCCCCGAAAGTGAAGCTGATATGCGGCCCACCCTCGAGGCCAAGGAGGAGAAGACGCAGGCCCGGCTCAAGGTAGAGGCCGAAACTCCAAGCGAACTCAAGCCTGAAGGTGCAATCGGAAGGGGAACACAGGCAAGGTCCGCGCTTATGGTACCGAGCCTTGTGGACCACTCCTCCGAATTCGGGATTCCCGCTGACCTGGCTTCCACGCGGGTACCACCGCCATCGATTCCTGCTGATGATCCGCTCAAAACGCAGGTTGATCTTCCTCGTCTGCAGCGTCGCGTCTCACATCGAGGACAAGTCCAGTCTTTCGGCGGAGGCAGCGCGAATAGCCGGGAGGCGCGTATCGCGGCCACGGGGATCCCGGTTCGCTCGCGGCGCGGTGACGAGAGTAGGCGCTGAGGCGTGAATCGTGCATACCGCCCAGGAATGCAGTGCAGCCGAGGCGCTACGGCACATCCGAGGCGATGACGACCGCTCACAGAGCCTGCCGAACGGAGGACCATGACAGGATCACACCCTCAATCGACGATTCCCGCTTGCGTCATCACCGTGTCCGATCGCTGTTGGCGAGGAGAGGCTGAAGACCTCTCGGGCCCGCTCGCGGCTCGGCTGCTCGCCGACTACGGCATCGATGCGAGCCTCCTCCTCGTCCCCGACGAGCTCGAGGCGATCCAGGAGGCGATTGTCTCCGCCAGCAAGGAGGGGGCTCGCCTTGTTTTCACGACAGGTGGAACGGGCCTCGCTCCCCGCGATGTCACTCCTGAAGCAACCGAAGCACTACTGAGCACGCGAATCCACGGTCTTGAAGATGCGATGCGCCGGGCCGGCGAGGGCCACGCCCCTGCGGCTGCATTGAGCCGCGGCCTCGTGGGCGTGACCTCTCGCGCTCCAGGGGGAGTGCTCGTCGTGAACGCTCCGGGTTCGAGCGGCGGGGTGAAGGATGCGGTCGGGGTGATCGGCCCCCTCGTCGCGCACATCCTCGATCAGCTCGCCGGAGGAGACCACCCCCGTTGAGGGGCGCAGGCGCGCAGACCCACAGGCGCGCAGTGACATCGTGGCGCGGGCAGCTCACCGCCTGAAATGGCCCCGTAAGACAACACTGAGAATCCCGAAAAATCCCCGAGGGGCCACTCGCACACGGCTAAGAGACCCCAAGCCTGATAAGAGCCCCCGTAGGCCGATTGCATCCCCACTGAAGTCCCAATGGGGCCGCAAGGAGAGACCGATCCTCTCAGAAGAACTCAGTCCTCGGGCCGGGTCCACTCTCCAGAACGCCCACCGGACTTCGAGATGATCTTCGCTTCGCTGATGCGAGCGGAACGGTCAACGCCCTTCACCATGTCGATCAGCGCGAGGGCGCACACCGTCACAGAGGTCAGGGCCTCCATTTCCACGCCCGTCCGATCTGCAGTGCGCACAGTTGAACGGATCGCGACATGGTCGTCTTCGAGCTCAAGGTCGACCTCGCAGCCGTGAACACCGATCGTGTGCGCGAGGGGCAGCAGATCCGGTACTCGTTTCGCGGCCGCAATACCGGCGACACGCGCCACCGCGAGCACGTCACCCTTCGGGACGCTTCCCGTACGAAGCGCCGTCATCACAGTAGGAGAGCAGTCCACTCGCGCAATTGCGCTCGCCTGACGGATGCTCGGTGCCTTCGCGGTGACATCAACCATGTATGCGGCGCCGTCAGAGCGCAGGTGAGTGAGGGCGATATCGGACATCACATGCCTTTCTTTGAATGAGTTCACTGTGCTGTGCGGAGTTCATCGGTGAAGACGAAGAGCGCAGCGAAGAAGGGGAGAAGTTGTGGTGAGAAAACACAGCGCCGACACGAGTGGGGACTCGGCGGTGAAGTGCCCCTGAATAATCAGATTCCCAAGCGTCAAGGCTTTCCAGATGTGCAGGCTTTCCAGGTGTGCGGGCTCGATGGGGAGCCTTCAGTGCAGGCTATTGCGCCCGAGAATTGGAATGAGCTCGAAGGTATCTCCCGCAGCGACGGATTCGTGCTCTGGGCCGATGACCGCGAGGAACTCGGCTACAGCGAGTGAAGCGGTGAGGTGCGAACCGGAGCCGAGAATATGAACGGGCTCAACGAGGATCAGTTCGCCACCACAACGATGAGCGTCACCATCAGCACGAAGAGTCTCACCCGCACAAAGAGTCTCTCCAGCACGAAGAGGCTCTCCAGCAGCGGGGACAGGAGCCTCGCTGGGCTGAGCGGATGCGCGCACCGCCGGGCGCACGGGCACGAATTGAGTCTTGCCCGCAGGCGAGCGCCACCCCTTCGCTGCAATGCCGGGCAGCGTCCTTAGCGCGGTGGCACCCGGCGCATCGGACACCCGGCCTGCGAGGCGCGCGATCAGACCAGCGACGTACACGTGGAAGGACACGAAGACGCTCACCGGATTGCCGGGTAGACACAGGACAAGCGTCGGCTTCTTGCTCGCCCCCACCGGAAGGAGCCCAACTCCCTGCGGGCCTCCCGGCTGCTGAGCGACATGATGGAAACGCCCTCGATCTGCGAGAGCACGTCGCACCACCTCGAAAGCTCCCTGGGAGACTCCACCAGCGGTAATGACGAGATCGGCTTCAGGAGCGCAATCCATGAGCCGAGTGAACTCTTCGGGATCGTCACCGCACAGGAAAGTCCCCACCACGTGCGCCCCGGCCTCGCTTGCAAGTGCCGCCATCATCAGGCCATTCGAATCGTGGATACGACCAGGGCCCAGGGGCTGGCCCGGGGCGACGAGTTCGGCGCCGGTCGCGATGACGAGGACTCGAGGGCGCGGATGAACGAGGAGACGATCCACTCCCACGGAAGCGGCAGCGGCAATCGTGCCTGCACTCAGGGGCGTGCCCGCGGGGATGACAATGTCTCCACAGTCGACACCTTCACCTGTGAAACGCACATTTGCACCAGGAGTGGGGGCCGTGAGGATCTGCACCTGCTTGGGCGGGCATGACACACCGGCCTCATGGTCAGTCCATTCGACTTTCACAACGGTGTCGGCGCCCTCGGGAACGGGGGCACCGGTCATGATGCGCCACGCGGTGCCCGGCTCGAGATGGTTCTCCCTCGTATCTCCTGCAGGAATATCACCTGTGACGGGAAGAATCGTTGGCCCCTCAGCTTTGAGATCGGCTGCTCGAAGGGCAAAGCCATCCATCGCGGAGTTCGTGAAAGCGGGGACGGGGACGAGGGCGCGAACATCGGCTGCTGCAACGGCACCAATGCACTCTTCCAGGGGGAGTTCCACGGGGTCGAGCATCGGGCAGGAGGCCTCAACGAGGGCTCGGTGCTCGTCGATCGACAGCGAGGCGTGATGGCTCATGGTGTTCCCTTCCCGACGCCCCCTGGGAGCGCACACGGTGTTCAGATAGTTCAGTCGCCTGGTAGTTCAGCGAATTCTACGATCGTGGTGCGCCGCTTGAGAGCGTCGCTGACGAGGACCCTGCCCAAAAGAGGCTCCCCGAAGCCTGCGATAAGCTTGACGGCTTCACTGGCCATGATCGTTCCCGCCTCCCCGGCCACAGGCCCGAGGATCCCGACGGAAGAGGCCGCGGGCGTGGTCCCGGGCTTGGGGGGAAGCGGATGCAAAGACCTCAGGGACGTCGGCGGGTATGGGGCGGGAGGCGCGGACCAGAAGGAGGCGACCTGATAGTTCATGGCGACCGCCGTTCCCCATACAAGCGGGATCCCCGATTCTTTGCACCAATCAGCGATGAGGTACTTCGAGTCGAAGGTATCGGTGCAGTCGACGAGCAGATCCCATTCGCGTCCGTGCTCATGCAAAAACTTAAGGGTGATACGCCCATAGGTCTTGACGGTGATCGAAGAGTTCAGGGCTGCAAGGCGAGTGGCAGCGGAGTGGGACTTCGCGCTGCCAATCGAGTCTTCGCAATGGATGATCTGTCGCTGCAGATTCGAAGGAGCTACGCCATCGGGATCTGCGATGCCGATTGTGCCCACTCCGGCCGCAGCCAAATAGAAGAGGACGGGCGAACCCAAGCCTCCCGCCCCAATGACGAGGACTCTGGCGGCAAGGAGTCTGGCCTGCCCGGCTTCTCCGATACCGGGAATGAGGAGATTCTTCTCGTAGCGCTCCCGCTCCAAGGCAGTCACAGGCCGAGGCGGGTGCAGAAGCGGAATCTGAAGTGGGGGGAGGCTCACCGTAATCCCGACCACTCGTGCGAGCCGTCGAGACGGAACTGCTTCTTCCAGATCGGCAGGCGAACTTTCACTTCGTCGACGAGGTCCGAGCAGGTGGTGAAAGCTTGGCTCCGGTGTTCGGCGGCAACGACGATCACCATCGCCTCATCGCCAATGTGCAGCGAACCGACTCGGTGGTGCGCTTCGATATGGTGGACGCCTTCACGCCTGGCGAAGCCCTCAACGAGGTCCTGGAGGATCTCCTCGGCCTGAGGATGAGCGGAGTAGTCGATGCCCTGCACTCCTTCGCCGTCGTCATGGTTGCGGACGACCCCGATGAAGGAGACGAAGGCTCCACAATCAGTGCGGCGGGCGGCCTTTTCAATGGCAACAGGATCGAGGGGAGTGTCAACGACGGATGTGCAAATCTGTGCGCTCATGGTGGTGGATCAACCTCCTGCAAAGGGTGGGAGCACATCGAGTTGCAGACCGGGACGCAAAGGAGTGTTCCGATCGGCGGGCTTGCGGTCGAGAAGGAAAGTGGAGACTTCGAGGACCGGGGCGAGGGCGGGACGTGAATCCGCGAGCACCCCGAGAAGCACGCCGAGGGTCGTCGGCAGGGAGGATGCGGGGATCTCTAACTCCTCTGCTTCGGCAGCTTCAGCTGCGCCGCCGAAGAATCGCACGAGCATCGGAGTTTCTCGGACAGCTTTCGTGATGCGTTCACTCAGGGTGACGACCACTCTCATCGGCTGTTTGACGTCGGGCACATAGGTCCAGCTCGCATAGCCCACAGCAGTTCGCTCCAGGATGCGTTCCACGAGGCCTCGACGCAATTCGAGGGCAAGCGGGTCAGGATCTTCAGGATGCGTGAAGGGACAGGCCGTCATCACGAGCGAGGTCGGATGCCCGTGAAGTGGTGAAGCCGCAAAACCCAGTGCGGAGAGGAACATGCGGATCTTGCCCATGTGGCTGGAAAGAGTGAACCCCTCGGGAAGATGCGTGAAACGTGAATGATCGGGGATCCCTGTTGCTTCGAGTGCATGATCGGCCCACTTGCGGCCAATGAGTCGGGCAATGGCTCCGGGGTCGTCATTGGTTTCCCTCAGTACGTCGAGGATTGCGCTCGTCATCTGGTTGAGCATGAGCGCGGGGAACGCTGGGTCCGTTGGTGTTGTCGTTGAATAGCCGAGGGCGGGGCGCCCTCGTCCTTGGGCGGGCAGCTGCTCGCGTGAGACGAGACCCATTCCCATCAGGGCGTCCAGGGTCTCCCGGACGGAAGAGACGTGCAGTTCTGCTTCCGCAGCAAGATCCGAAACCGTCACCGGGGTTTCGTGCTCGGCGATCCTCTCGAGGAGGGAGTGCTGCGCGGCGGTGAGCGATGCCATCGTCGACAAGGTGTCAGCGAATGATCGGGTAGTGACACGCGTCATGGAGCCTCTTCGACTAGGGACGGACGAAATGGATTTCAGTCTGCCAGCGCCATGGGGTGAGTGACAACTGAAGGAGAGACGACTCTCCTTCCTCGCCCGCGCCCCGGCCAGGGGCGCTCACCAGTCTCGACGCCTCAAAAGGAGGAGGAAGGGGCTCAGTGAAAGCGAGGAAGGAGAAGCAATCGTCCGGGTGTGCTGTTCACCAGCCGCGCTTGCGCCCAACGGGCTGCTTCGCATCGCGCGAGCGGTACACGACTGAAGGCCGCGTGACGTAGCCGAGCGGCGCAGAAGCGACATGCACGAGGCGCGTGAAGGGCCACACGCAGAACAAAAGCATGCCCGCGATGATGTGCATCTGGAAGGTCAGGGGCACATCGAGCATGTACTCGGGCTTGGGGGACATCATGAGGATCGAACGGAACCACACGGAAATCGTCTCTCGGTAGTCGTAACCGTGACCGGAGAAGCTCGGAAGAACCTGATGCATGACGGTCGCGATGGTGCCCAGGGCGATCGGAAGACACAAGAGCACGTAGGTGACAATGTCCATCCGGGTCGTCGCCAGACGCACTGACTTGACGAAGATACGACGGTAGAGCAGGCCGAGAAGACCAATGACGGTGACAAGGCCCGCGATCCCGCCGCCCACGGTCGCCCCCATGTGGTACATCTCCTCGGACACTCCCAGCGCCTCAGTCACGGCCTTCGGGACGAGGAGACCACCGACGTGGCCGAGTCCGACGAACAGGATGCCGAAGTGGAACATGGGGGAGGACCAGCGCAGAATCGCCGACTCGTTCCAGTTCGAAGAACGGGAGGTCCAGCCGTACTGGTCGGTCTTGTAGCGCCAGATGAGGCCGACGATCAGGAGGACGATCGCGAGGTAGGGCAGGACAACCCAGGCGAGCGTGGCGAACACGCCGACGCTCCGGCCCGCCTCGGCGCCGTTTTCAAGCACGAGCACGCGGCTCATGAAATCCATGTGAGTCACCTTTCCGAGACGAGGAGCGGGGAAGGAGTGGAGTGAAGATCGCCGATCCCGACGAGTTCAGTCGGGGGACCTTGCGAGATGAGTCGCTGATAGGCGGCCACAACCTCGGGGGTCGCTTCGGGAAGAGTCAGGACGAGAGCTTCGAGGAGCTCCGCCCAAGGGGACGCGTAGGAACGCAGGGCCGAACGGACCACTTCAATGCCCTCCCGGTTCGCCTCGAGAAGATTCTCAGCAACACCGGAATCGTCAAGGGCTGCGAACTCAAGCAGAAGAGGCAGGTGATCGGGGAGTTCTTCGCGTTCGACCTCGAAACCGGAGCGTTTAAGCGCCTCTTTGAAACCGATGATTGCTTGGCCTCGCGACCTCGTGTCCCCATGGGTGTAGTAGGTCAGGCCGAGGGCGCAGCGGCGCCTCTGATCAAAGGTCTCCACATAGGCGATTTCGAGTTCACGCAGGCTCATCTTCTCTGCCGCATCGCAAAACGCACGCAGACGCTCGGCGATGGGGAGGGGAAGATCATCAAGCCCGGCGCGCACCGCAGCAAGCTCCTCAGCAGTCTTCTCGTCTGGATAGTCGAGAAGGAGCGAGCAAGCCATGCGGACGAAACGCTTCTGCTCGTCATTCACCGGCTCCAGCGCAGGGCTGGGGAGGCGGGGCTGGCCGATGAGGGTACTCATTTCAGCACCTCAAGGGGGAGCATGGTGCGGCCCTCGGGGGTGGAGCCGCCCTTCGGGGTGGACATCCCGTGGAAGGCCTCCACATCGTAGGACACGGGGCAACCCTCGAGTCCGGCGATCCCTCGGGGCAGCTCCGGCGAGGTGGTGGGCACGACGTAGCGGTCGTCGTACTTCGCGATCGCGAGCATCCGGTACATCTCCTGGAGCTGCACGCCGGTCATGCCCACGGCAGCTGCGATCTGCTCATTGCCCTCTTCACCGTTGTGAATGTCGCGCATGTAGGAGCGCATCGCACCGAGTCGGCGCAGCGCCAACTCGACTGGCTTCGTGTTGCCGGCGGTGAACAGGCCCGCGAGGTATTCGAGAGGAATACGCATCTTCGCGATCGCAGAGAGCAAGATCTTGTGGTCTTCGCCGTCTGAACCGGAAGCGGTCACCTGGTCAACGACAGGGGACAGCGGTGGCACGTACCAGACCATCGGCAGGGTGCGGAACTCGGGGTGGAGCGGCAGAGCCAGTGCATAGGTGTGGATGAGTGTGTAGACCGGTGACTGCTGGGCGGCCTCGATCCACGAATGCGGGACGCCGTTCGCCTTCGCCGCCTCCACGACCTCCGGGTCGAAGGGGTCGAGGAGGATCGAACGCTGAGCCTCGTATAGGTCGCCCTCGTTCTTGGTGGCCGCGGCCTCGGAGACGCGATCCGCGTCGTAGAGGAGGACCCCGAGGTAGCGGAGACGACCTACGCAGGTTTCGGAGCAGACCGTGGGCAGGCCCGCCTCGAGGCGCGGATAGCACAGGGTGCATTTCTCAGCTTTGCCGGTCTTGTGGTTGAAGTAGACCTTCTTGTAGGGGCAGGCGGAGACGCACATGCGCCAGCCTCGGCACTTGTCCTGGTCGACGAGGACGATGCCGTCCTCGGTGCGCTTGTACATCGCGCCAGAAGGGCAGGCCGAAACACACGCCGGGTTGAGGCAGTGCTCGCAGATGCGCGGCAGATAGAACATGTAGGCGTCTTCGATGGTCTTCGAGACCTGCAGGTTCATCTGCTTGAGGACGGGGTCTGAGTCGAGGGTTTCCATCGACCCGCCCAGATCATCATCCCAGTTCGGACCCCAGGTGACTGTGCCCATCTCCTCGCCGGTGATCTGAGAGACCGGGGGAACGGAGGGCACGGACTTCTGGTTCGCGGGGGTACGCAAAAGCTTGTCGTACTCGTAGGTCCAGGGCTCGTAGTAGTCGTCCTGGGTCGGCATTGTCGGATTGTGGAAGATCTTCGCGAGGGTCGCGAGTCGGCCGCCCTGTTCGAGGACGAGTTTGCCTGCCTTTGTTCGACGCCAACCGCCCCTCCACTTGTCCTGGTCGGACCATCCGCGCGGGTAGCCGACACCGGGACGGGTCTCGACGTTGTTGAACCACATGTACTCGGTGCCCTCGCGGTTCGTCCATGCCTGCTTGCAGGTGACCGAACAGGTGTGACAGCCGATGCACTTGTCGAGGTTCATCACCATCGCGATCTGTGCCATGACCTTCATCAGTACTGCACCTCCTGATTGCGGCGGCGGATCACGGTGACCTCGTCGCGCTGGTTGCCCGTCGGGCCGTAGTAGTTGAACGCGAAGGAGATCTGGCCGTAACCGCCGGCCATGTGGGTCGGCTTGATCGCGATGCGCGTGAGCGAATTGTGGATGCCGCCGCGCTTGCCGGTGCGCTCCGTTAAAGGAGTGCCGACCATGCGCTCTTGGGCGTGGTGCATGAACACCGTGCCCTCGGGAATACGGTGGGAAACGACTGCGCGGGCTGAGACGATGCCGTTGCGGTTGTAGGCCTCCACCCATTCGTTGTCCTTCACGCCGATCTTCTCGGCGTCCTGCGGGCTCATCCAGATGGTCTGGCCCGCCCTGCCGAGAGTCAGCATGTAGGGGTTGTCGAAGTATTGCGAGTGGATTGACCACTTGTTGTGGATCGTCAGGTAGCGGACCGCGACCTCGGCCGTGCCCTCTTGTGAGGTGCCGACGTGGCCGACGGGCTTCTCTCCGTACATGTGCGCCATGTCGAGCGGGGGACGGAACACGGGCAAAGACTCGCCGAGGTTTTGGATCCAGTCGTGATCGATGTAGAACTGCGGGCGACCCGTGAGGGTGTGCCAGGGGCGAGATTGTTCGATGTTCTGACAGAAGGCCGAGTAGCGTCGGCCACCCGTTTCTGAGCCCGTCCACTCCGGGGAGGTGATGACTGATCGGGGTTGGATCGTCGTGTCCGCGAAGGTGATGCGCTTTTCCTCATCGCCTTCGGCGAGCTGGGCCATCTTGGTGCCCGTGCGCCTCTCAAGATCCTTGAAGCCCGTGTAGGCGAGGCGACCATTCGTCGTGCCCGAGAACATGAGGATCATGTCAGCGGCCTTCACCGCAGAGTCCAGGAGGGCCGAGCCCTCACCGGGCAGGCCGTCCATGGGGGCGCGACCGTTGAGATCGCCGAGCTTGTCGACCTCGATAGAAGGATCGAAGGAGACGCCCTTTTGGACGAGCCCCGCCTTCTTCGCGAGCGGGCCGAGGCGTTCGAACTTCGTGCCGATCATCGTGTAGTCGCGTTCGATCGGAATGACCTTCGGCATGTCCACACCCGGATGCCAGCCCTTGCGTTCGGGCACCATGCCGTTCTTCAGGGTGTATTCGTCGGGGGTGTCGTGGAACAGCGGGATCGACATGACGTCGAGCTGCGTGCCGAGATGATCCTTCGCGAAGCGGGAGAACACCTTCGCCAAGGAGCGGTAAATCTCGAAGTCCGTTCTCGCCTCCCACGGCGGCTTGACCGCAGCGTTGAAGGAATGGACGTAGGGATGCATATCCGTCGAGGACAGGTCTTCCTTCTCATACCAGGTCGCGGCGGGAAGGACGATATCGGAGTGCAGCGTGGTCGAGGTGTTGCGGAAGTCCGCGACCCACATGAGGTCGAGTTTGCCTTCGGCCGCTTCATCTCTCCACTCGATTGAGTGCGGGCGCGAGCCCTCGGGCAGTTCTTCCGCGTTGACGGAGTTTTCCGCACCGAGCATGTGCTTGAGGAAGAACTCGGTGCCCTTCGCGGAAGATCCCAGGAGGTTCGTCCTCCAGTTCGCGAGGATGCGCGGGAAATTCTCAGGTGAATCGGGGTTCGTCACGGCGAACTTCAAACGTCCCTCGTTGAGTTCTTGGGCGACGTAGTCGGCGGGAGCCATTCCCGCTTCTTTCGCCTGGCGTCCGAGTTCGAGAGGTGAACGATCATAGGCGGGGAAGGAGGGCATCCATCCGCGCTGTGCGGCCTCGACGAGGGTGTCTGCGATCGTCATGCCTTCGAGTTTGCCGGCACCGAGAGGATGAGCCATGGCGTCGGCGCGGGCGCCGTCGTAGCGCCACTGGCTCGTCGTCATGTAGTACCAGCCGGTCGAGATCATCTGACGCGGCGGGCGCTGCCAGTCGAGGGCGAGGGCGTACTGCTGCCAGCCGGTGATCGGGCGGACCTTCTCCTGGCCGACGTAGTGGGCCCAGCCACCGCCATTGCGACCCTCACACGCACAGATTGTCGTGAGGGTGAGGAAACCGCGGTACATGAGGTCGGAGTGGAAGTAGTGGTTCGTGCCCGCGCCCATGAGGATCATGGAGCGGCCCTCGGAAGCGAGGGCATTCAGTGCGAACTCGCGGCCGATCTTCTCGCATGCCGCAGCGGGAACGCCGGTGATGGTTTCCTGCCAGGCGGGGGTTGCCGGGCAACTCGGGTCGTCGTAGCCACTGGGCCACTGTCCGGGAAGGCCTTCGCGTTCGACGGCGTGCTGGGCGAGCATCAGGTCGAAAACGGTTGTGACGAGACGGCCATTGATCCGACGGGCGGGCACACCGCGTCGCACGACGCCAGCGCCCACGGACTCGGTGCCCTGGGAGGAGGGCAGGTCGAAGCGGTTGAGGAGGACCTCAACGGGTTCCCACTCGTTGGTGTCCATCATGGACAAGACCGGTTCGACGCCCTCGAGTTTGAGGTTCCACTTGCCGACCCCCTCTTCGCCGTAGTGGTCGGCGAGGGTCCCGCCCGGATCCTTCACGGTGCCATCGGCCTCGATGACGAGGGGACGGTGCTCATTGTGTTCGCTCCTCTCGGTCGTGCCCTCGGGCATCATGGAGGCCGTGAGGAACTTGCCGGGAGCGTAGGAGGAGGTGAGGCCCTCGGCTCCGACGACGCCTTCGAGTGCCTTCTCCTCGACCTCGTCGAGGTTGACGAGGAAGGGGCAGTCCGAGTAGCGCGTCACGTAGTCGGCGAAGAACTTCTCACGCTTGTCGACGTAGAACTCCTTGAAGACGACATGCGCCATGCCTTCGGCGAGAGCGGCATCGGTGCCGGGGTGGACGCGCAGCCACTCGTCGGAGAACTTCGTGTTCTCCGCGTAGTCGGGGGAGACGACGATGACTTTCTGGCCGTGGTAGCGCGCTTCGGTCATGAAGTGGGCGTCGGGGGTGCGGGTGAGCGGCAGATTCGTGCCCCACATGATGAGGTACTGCGCGTTGTACCAGTCGCCCGCTTCGGAGACGTCGGTCTGGTCGCCGAAAACCTGGGGCGAGGCCGGGGGGAGGTCGGCGTACCAGTCGTAGAAGGAGAGCATCGTTCCACCGATGAGCTGGTGGAATCTGGCGCCCGCACCATAGGACACCATCGACATGGCGGGGATGACGGTGAAGCCCGCGCAGCGGTCGGGGCCCCAGGTTTTCACGGTCCACACGTAGGCGGAGGCCATCATCTCAATAGCCTCTTCCCAGGAGACTCGGACCATTCCTCCGCGGCCTCGCTGGGATTTGTAGGCTTTCGCTTTCTTCGGATCGGAGACGATATCGCCCCAGGCGAGCACCGGGTCGCCGAGGCGCGCCTTCGCTTCGCGGAACATGTCGACGAGAACTCCGCGCGCATAGGGGTATTTGATGCGGGTCGGGGAGTACTCATACCAGGAGAAGGCCGCGCCGCGCGGGCAGCCGCGAGGCTCGTAGTCGGGCATGTTCGGTCCGGTCGAAGGGTAGTCGGTTGCCTGGGATTCCCAGGTGATGACGCCGTCTTTGACGTAGACCTTCCACGAGCATGAGCCCGTGCAGTTCACGCCGTGGGTGGATCGGACAACCTTGTCGTAGTGGTGGCGTTGGCGGTAGAACTCGTCAGCTTCGCGTCCGCCTTCGAGGAAGAGCTGGCGGGCGTCTTTACTCGCGGTGCCGCGTCGCAGCCACGAGCCCATCGCGAAGAGGGCTGCGCCCGTTGCCTTCGGGGAGGGAGTGGTGGAGGTCATCGGGACTCCTGTGGTTGTGGTCTGGGGGCTGTGGTGGGGTGTGGGGCCGTGGGAGGGCCCCCGAGATCAGCCGGGGAAGGGGGCGCCGGGGCGGGCGTAGCGCATCCAACACAAGACGGTGCACAAAACGCAGTAGCTGGCCGCAACGAAGTAGAAGACGTGGGCGGGCATGAGGGTCAGGGCGACGCCGACGAGGAAGGGGCCGAGGGCGGCGACAGCGCCGGTGAAGCCCTGGGCGCCTCCGGCTTGACGTTTCGGCATGATCATCGGCATTTGCTTGAAGGTCGAGGCGTTTCCAACACCTGCGAAGAAGAACATGGCGAGCATGCCCATGAGGAAGGGCGTGAAGTCGGAGGGGTCATCTGTTGTCATGAGGACCCAGCCGCACCATGAGAGTGTGAGCGCCATTCCGATGGCGGAAATAAAGGTCCAGATCGCGCCACCGAACTTGTCGCACAGGGGCCCCCAGGCGAAGCGCAGGACCGCGCCGATGAGGGTGCCGAGGAAGGCGTAGGAGAGGCCGACGGGCAGGGTATCGGGGTTGAAGGATTCGGCCAAGGGTGAGAGCTTGCCGAAGTTGTTGTTGATGATGAGGGCCGTTTGGGCGCCGAAACCGGAGAAGAGACCGAAGGTCATGATGTACAAGACGGTCATGTACCAGGTGTTCGGATTGCCGAAGATGTCGAGCTGTTCTTTGACATTCGCCTTGATGGGGACGTCTTTGAGGAAGAGGAAGGCGAGGAGTGCGGCGAGCAATGACCAGGGGATGAAGAAGATGACAGCGTTAACGACGACGGGGGGATTCGCGGCGGCCTTGGGCGCGATCCAGGTGACTCCGAAGAGGCTCATGCTCATGAGGAAGGGGGCACTGAGCTGAATGACGGACATGCCGAGGTTGCCGAGGCCTCCTTGCAGGCCCAGGGCGGTTCCCTGGAGGCGCTTGGGGAAGAAGAAACCGGTGGAGGGCATGTAGCCGGAGAAGGTCGCCGCTCCGATGCCGCAGGCGAAAGAGAGCAGCAGGAGGAGCGCGAAAGAGGTATTGGGATTTTGAACTGCGAAGAACCAGCCGATCATTGGCAGGACGTAGAGTAGGGACGACCAGTAGACCATCTTGCGGGTGCCGATGGTGGCGGGCAGGAACATGTAGACCATGCGCAAGGCTGCGCAGGACAGGCCGGGCATGGAAGTGAGCCAGTAGAGCTGGGTCTTGGAGAGTTCAAAGCCCAAGTCGTTGAGTTTCGGGGCGATTGCGTTGGGGAGGAACCAGACGGCAAAGCCGAGGATGAGGGAGAAGGTCGTGATCGCGAGGGTTCTCCATGCGATCTGGGAACTCCAGTGTTCTGCTTCTTCGGGATTCCATCCCTCTAGGATTCGGCCCTTCCATTGTGGGGATGCGGTCGTTGTGCTCATGGTTCCTCCCGATGGTGTTCGAGGGTGGATCGTCCGTGGTTTTAGAGGGAGGGTATCAGTAAAAATAACTGCTTCGTGCAATTTCGACGGGTGTGCAAATGTTCGATAAAAGCGCAGGTCAAAGACTGTTTTGAAAGGAGGCTGTGCGGAGGGTGGAGGATGAGTAGGGAATGAGGGGGGCGAATTACGCGAAAAGGGGCATGCGAATTACCCGCCGATTGCGGACATCGTCCGCGAAGGGGTAGCAAAAGCATCCGTGTCGAGGCCGTGGGCGAGGGGCTTGACCCACATCGCCTCACACCACGCTTCGCCAATCTGCTCATCCGTAGCGCCTGAGCGAAGCAGTGTGCGCAAATCTTTTTCCTCAGTGGAAAACAGGCAGGAACGGATCATCCCATCACTCGTGAGACGAGTGCGATCACAGGCCTGGCAGAAGGGCTCTGACACAGAGGCGATGATGCCGACAAGGCGTTGAGGGTCACCATCCACCGACCAGGAGCGGGTGGGCGAATGAAGGTCAACTCTGTCAAGGGGGGAGAGGATATGACGGGTCGAAAGGAGGTGAAGGATATCGTCGCGGGTGAGGATCTTTTGACGATCCCATGTGCTCGGCGGGCCGATCGGCATCTGCTCAATGATCCTCAGCTCGATCCCGCGATCGAGGCAAAAGTCCAGCAGATCGGGCAGATCTGCGTCGTTGATGCCGCGCAGAACGACCGCGTTGACCTTGATCGGACGCAATCCCGCCTTGGCGGCTGCATCAAGCCCTGTGAGGACATCACGGAGCCGATCGCGGCGAGTGATTTGCGCGTAATGCTGCGGATCGAGGGTGTCGAGCGAGACATTGACGCGGTCCAGGCCCGCTTTCGCCAAAGAGTGTGCACGCTTATCGAGGCCGAGAGCGTTCGTCGTCAGGGCGATATCGGGGCGACGCCCCTCGTCGGTTGTTAGCACAGCGCATTGGGCGATGATGTCCTCAAGTCCCCGGCGTAAAAGAGGCTCACCCCCGGTGAAGCGCAGATCGCGAATCCCCAGGAGCTCCACCCCGATGCGCGCAAGGCGAACCACCTCTTCATCGCTGAGGGTGTCCTCGGTGGGAAGCCATTCGAGGCCCTCGGGGGGCATGCAGTACGAGCAGCGAAGATTACAGCGATCAGTCAAGGAGATGCGCAGATCGCGGGCGATGCGACCAAAACGATCAACGAGTCGCGCAGGCGCCGCCTCCTTAACGGCGGAAGGGGGCGCGATACGGACAGAAGGGATGGTCATATCCTCTATATTACTAGGGAAAAATCCAGTGAATATCTGGCGGATAGGAAGAGGGGACATGGGCGAGAGGGACACGGACGCTGCAGCGCGTATTGGAGCCCTCATTATTGCAGGCGGAAAGGGAAAACGTCTCGGAGGCGCATCCAAATCAGACCTTGAGCTCGGGGGTCGCTTGCTCGACCGAGTTCTGGATTCCCTCTCCCCTTTGACTTCCTGGGGAAGAGTCGTCATCGCTCCTGACTCCGTGGCCGTGCCTGCGGGCACCCTGCGCACAATGGAAGATCCTCCAGGAGGAGGGCCACTGGCAGGACTAGAAGCAGGTCTTCACACGCTCCTCGCCGATGAGAAGACCGAGCGAGACAGCAGGGGAGTCCTCCTCGTCTTCTCAGTGGATTCTCCCGGAGTGGCAAGCCTTGCGCCCCGACTTCTTCGCGCTCTCGATTCAGATCCCGAAGCTGAAGGGGCTGTCATCCTCGGCGGACAACCCCGGGTCTTTCGCCAGTACCTCCAAGGCGCCTATAGAGTGAACCCCCTTCTTCGGGCTCTTGACAAGGGGCGGGGCTCTTCTTCTTCGCTTCACGACCGTTCGGTGCGCTCCGTTCTTTCGCGCATGAAGCTCGTCGAGGTCGAAGCGGGTGCTGAGTGCCGCGACCTCGACACCCCTGAAGACCTCGCCTGGTGGCGCGAACGCTTAGGTGAAAAGACACTTCGTGAAGTGAAAAGCCGTGGCGAATCCGGGGACGGCGAAAACGCTGAGCGCCAACCCCACTGTGAATAGGAATGCGGTGACAGGCGGCTCATTGCCCTCAAACGTCGAACTCCCACAATAGGAATCGCCCACCCAATGCGTAGAGCAAAGGGTGGGCGACAAGCATCCGACGCAGCATCGGGACGTCCGAAAATGGTGAGCGCCCCGATGCGTGAAAGATCAGCGTGCGTCGTGCGGGACCTCAATGTGATCGGCCTCGGGCGCCGTGCGCTTCATCTTCTGGATGACCAGGTGCATCCAGATGAGGGTTGCGCCGGTGATGATCGTCATGAGGATGAAGGGCGTCGAGATCAGACCCGTCCACTTCTGGACGTAGGCAAACAGCGGGGGCAGGAAGAATCCGCCAAGACCGCCGAGCATGCCGACGAGGCCGCCCACCGAGCCCACATGGTCGGGGAAGTAGGTGGGGATGTGCTTGTAGACGGCAGCCTTGCCGATGCCCATTGAGCAGCCGATGAGGAAGATGATGAAGACGACGAGCCAGAGCGGCAGGCCGAAGGCCTGACCGGTTTCGGCGTTGACGCCCGAGGGGAGCATGAGGATCGTGAAGAAGGCGCCGATCGTCACGAAGGTGATGTACATCGCGACGCGGGCTCCCCACTTATCGGAGACCCATCCGCCGAAGGGGCGCAGCAAGGATGCGGGGAAGATGAAGGTCGCCGTCAACAGGCCCGCACTCGCCAAGGAGACGCCGAAATTATCAACGTAGAACGTCGGAAGGATCGCGGAGAAGGCCACGTAAGCGCCGAAAACGATGACGTAGTAGAGGCTGAACCGCCACACGCGGATGTCCTTGAGCGGTTCGAGCATCGTCGAAAGCTTGACGGAAGCTGCGGGCTTGCGATCCTGCGCAGGAGTGATGAACCACAGGAGGATGACGAAGATGATGAGGAGGGTCGCGTAGACGACGGGGATGAGGCGCCAACCGCCCTGGATGCCGAAGATGTAGGTGGAACCGGCGGTGGCCGCGATGATCCCCGGTCCAATGAGCTTAGTGACCGAAGCTCCGACATTGCCCGCACCGAAGACGCCGAGGGCGAAGCCCTTGCGACGATCGGAGAACCACGCGGAGTTCCAGGCGACACCCGAGGAGAAGGAGTTACCGACGATGCCGACGCAGAAGGCGAGGACGAGGAGCATCGCGTAGTTGCCGGTCGGGACGAGGGAGACGCCGATGGAGGTGATGGCGCCGAGGATCATCATGACGGTCATGACGATCTTCCCGCCGAAACGGTCGGCGAGGATACCGGAGGGGAGGCGCCACATGGATCCGTTGAGGACGGCGACTGCACTGATCCAGGAGAGTTGAACGGCGTCGAGGCCGAACTCCTTCTGGATCGGCTTGCCGAGGATACCGAACATCAACCACACCGCAAACATCAGGGTGAAGGAGATGGTGGACATGGTGAGGACCCGATTGGCCCCCGGGGCTTCGCGATGCGAAGTGCTGTGTGATGACACGGCTCTGCCTTCGGTCGAGGACTTGATGGTGACGGTTGAGCCTAACTCCTTTCGCCCTTCTTTTTGCGCGTTCAATCCCCCTGAATTCCTCAATTTTCACGGAATGTGAGATTCGTCAATATTCTCATTGAGCCTCCACCTTAAGAAAAAGGGGACTTTCGGACTATGAGTGCCCCAATCCGGCTCAATCCGTGAACGCGCTTCGCCGAATCTGTGGATGCACTCCCCTCGAGAGCGTTGACTGAGGTGCACTCCTACGAAAAAAGCAAAAACCGTGGAGTCTTCGACGATTCTCAGCCTTGAGCCGGCTCACTAGCCGAGTTGCGCGCGCCAAGAATCTTCCACGTTCCGGTGAGGATCATCGAAGCGAGGACCCATTTGACGACCCCGCCCGGGATGAAGGGGAAGAATCCCGCTGAAAGGGTTGCCCACAGGCTCAAAGCGGTGCCCTTGACGAAAAAGAGGGTCATCCACATCCATGGCACGCCCACGAGGAAGGGGATTGCGGAGGCAAGTCCGAAAGCCCCGAGGGAGGCCAGAGGGGAACGGTCCCAGCGGCGCTCAGCGAGTCGACCGATCAGCCACGCCGTCGGGATGAAACCGAGGATGAAACCGAAAGAGGGCATGAGCAGGTAGGCCGGGCCTGCGCCGAAGGAGGAGAACCAGGGGATGCCTGCAAGACCAAGGGTCGCGTACAGCGTCATGGCGCTAGCTCCTCGACGCGAACCGAGGATCGCCCCTGCGAGCATGACACCAAGAGTCTGACCGGTGATCGGCACAGGCCACATGGGAATCGACACTTGTGCGAGAAGGCCAACGCCAAGGGCCGCACCCCCTATGAGCGCAGCATCGCGCGAAAGGGAGCGGACAGAAAAGAAGCGGTCGGCAAGGACGGGGGTGGGAGTTAGAGATGAAGTCGACATTGGAACAGGTCTTTCAAAAGGGGGACGAACAAGAGGTGATGGACGGGAAAGAAAGAGGTGTGGTGGACGAGGGAACGAATGCACAGGGCAGAGCGGTGCGTGTATCCCTTTCATCGATCAAGCCTCGACCAAGCGCAGTGAGCGAATGACACACAATCTGCGCAAGCCGAATGAAGAATCAGTGAAATCACGACGATGGAGAACGATCTTCAAGTCCGAACGGATCAGCCAATGCGAGGACCTGAACGAAAGCAAGGGCAAAACCGCCCTCGTGCGAAAGGGACACGGACCATTCAAGATCGGCCCGAAGCTCGGTGGACAATTCCTTGAGGGCGCGGGCAATATCGCCGCTGAAACGCAGGCTCGGACGGCGATGAGGGTCGTGGACCACCTCGATTTGCGACCACTTCACCTCCTCTTCGGGCACAGTCGGGGGATTGGGAGCGATGAGCGAGGACCAGGCCTTGATCGTCGCCTCCTTCGCCGCCCAACGGGCTCCAAGAGATTCAAGGGCGCGCGGGCCGGGCCTGCTGAGAGCCTGAGATCCCGCATGGAGCTCAATACTGCGAGCACCATTCACGGGGACCGAGGTGCCTCCCAAGGGGAGCGAGGCAGCGAGCGCCCCGCCTGAGGAACTCCCCTCTGCGCCCGAGCCACCCCGCACCGCGCCTGAGGCGCCTCCGAGCGGTTCAGCGTCAAGCCCAAGGCAATATGCCCACTCGCGGTCGGTGAACACGCGGGCGAACACGGTGCCCGGAGCTTCTAGGCGTTCGGCGATCGCGGGGACCGGGGTGAGATCCACCCCGGTCCCTTGGCCGAGGATGAGACGCGCAGCCCTCACGCCCGCGTCCCGTACACGCCCGAAGCGCCCAGACGCGCATCCGGGTCGAGTAGGAGCGCCTCTTCGACCGCATGGGCCTGAGACTCGGGGAGCCTGCGCCCCTCGATGGGTTCGAAGAGGGGTTCGCGCCCGATCATCGCCCCTTCGAGTCGCGCACGACCCTCCCGAAGGCGCCTGCTCGCAGTCTCGCGCCAAGCCGCGGCCGCGTCCTCGCCCCGCTCAGCGGCGAGCCTCGTCTCAAAAGCACTCGGATGGGCGAGCGCAACAAGGGCGGACACGTGCCCGAAGCCGAGGGAGGTGAGGACCCCCGCGCGGATCGGCGTCGCCTCAAGGTTCAGAGGCGTGCGCAGCCACACGAGAGGCGCGAACTCGCGCATCTGCGGATCGAGGCAGTCGAGCGCAGCATTTCCGGGGATCTGCTGGTCGCGGAACACCTCCGTCAAACCGGCCGTCTGGAACAGCGCCGCACCGCCCTTCGCATGACCCGTGATGGTCTTCTGACTGATGACGTGCAGCGGATTACCCGGGGTTCGGCCCAGGGCCCGCGACAGGGTCGCGTGAAGCTCCGCCTCATTCGGGTCGTTCGCCTTCGTGGAGGTGTCGTGCTTCGACACGACGGCCACATCGTCAGCGCACAGGCCAAGGCGGGCCAGGGCCTTCGCATAGCCGGAGTCGACTCCTCCGCGCGCGGCCGCCATCGCGCCGATCCCCGGAGCGGGAATCGAAGTATGCGCCCCATCGGCGAAGGAACGCGCATAGGCGATCACGCCGAGGACCGGCAGGCCCATGTCAGCGGCGATGGACGCCCTCGTCAAAAGGACGGTCCCACCGCCCGCCGCCTCGAGGAAGCCCGCCCGACGACGGTCTCCCGCCCTCGAGAAACGACGAGGCGAAATGCCACGCGCGTACAGGGCTGCAGACTCGGCGGTCGCGTTCATATCGCCAAAGCCCGTGAGGGATTCGACGCCGATGTCATCAATGCCGCCGGCGACCACGAAATCGGACTTGCCGAGCGCGATCTTGTCACAGGCTTCCTCAATGGAGACTGCGGCGGTCGCGCAGGCGCCGACCGGGTGGATCATCTGCCCGTAGCCGCCGATGTAGGACTGCATCGTGTGCGCGGCCACAACATTCGGCAAAGCCTCCTGGAGGATGTCCTGAGGGCGATCCTCCCCGAGGAAACGGGAGAGAAACACCTTGCGCAGCGATTCCATGCCGCCAATCCCAGTGCCCTGGGTGGAGGACACATCCGCCGGGTGAACAGCCTGGAGGAGTTCCATAGGGGTGAAGCCCGCAGACACGAAAGCATCAACGGCGGTGATGAGGTTCCATACGGCGATCCGGTCGAGGGCCTCGATCATGGACGCGGGGATCCCCCACTTCGTCGGATCGAAGTCCGCGGGGATCTGGCCCGCAACCGAACGGCTCAGGGTCGCGCGGCGCGGCACCCGGATCGCGGAGCCCGCGAGCTTGCGGACCTTCCACTCCCCGGAGGATTCATCGCGCACGACCTTCGTCCGGGCCGGGTCGGCGGCAAAGTAAGCCTGCGCGTCCTCTTGGGAATCGACCGTGAACTCCTGGTCGCTCGCGAGGAAAACGGTCGCCGCATCATCGGAGCCGCCCTCAATGAGGAAGCCATCATCGTCGAGGGGGCGGATGCCGCAGCGGGCGACGACCTCGTCGTGGAAGCGCTCGTACACCGCTGCCTCTTCGACGGGCTTGTCCTCAGAGTCGTACCAGCCCGGCGCGGGCGAGTCCGCCCAATGCAGCAGGCCCATCATCCAGGCGAGCTCAAGGACGCCCGCGGCGCTCAGCTCCACATCGGCGCTGGAGTGCTCGGCTTCGTGGCGCGTGCGCCCCGAACCCCACGCGGACACCTCGCCGACGCCGACGATGACGATCTGCTCATCCAGACCGGCCTCGACCTCGTTCCACTCCAGTCGATCTGCGAGGACGGGAGTCACAAGGTTCGGCAGGGCGGAGAGTGTCGCCTTCGCATCCTTCGACGCGGGAGCTAAGTTCGCTGCTGCTCGTGCACGTTCAGCGGCGGCGAGCGCCGGAAGATCCAGACCCGCATCGGACAGACCGCCCGTCAGATCCATATCCACCGGGGCGAGCGCAGCTTCTTGGCGGGTCTTGTGGCTCAGGAGCTCCACCAGGCTCGTCGCGATTTCCTCGCTCGTGTACACGTGCACTCCCGCGGCCTCGGCTGCGGGTACGAGCAGATCATTGCCGCCCATGAGGGTCGTGCCCTTCACCCAGCCGATGCGCGGATGAGCGAGGGTGACGCGCTCGGGCCAGCCGCGCTCATTCGACCACTTCGTGCAGATCGTGTCGAAGGAGGCCTTCGCCTCCGCGTAGGCGCCGTCCCCGCCGAAGATTCCACGGTTCGGAGAGCCCGGCAAGAGGACGTGGAGACGATGATCGATCGCCGTCGAAGCGTCGAGGGCCGCGAGTTTCGCGATCGTGCGCTCGACCGACCACAAGAGGAGTCGCTCTTGGGCCATCGCCCCATGTGGGTCTGAACCCAGAGTGCCCGACACGGGGGGAGCTGCGAAGGGGATGAGCAGGGTCGGCAGGAGAGCGGGCTTGACGAGGGTCGAGCTCGCGCCCGAGGTCTCCGAATAGTCCGAGCTGATCCACTCGGTGAGGGCGTCAATATCGCGCAGGGACGCCATATTCGCGGGCACGAGCCACAGCTTCGCACCGATCGACGCATGAGCGCGGTACAGCTCCTTGGCGAAGGCGAGGCGCGCATCGTTGATCCGAGAGGACGTCATGATGACGCTCGCCCCACCGGCGAGGAGCCTTTCGACAACGGCTGCGGCGATCGACTTCGGAGCGGCACCGGTCACGAGGGCGATATCGCCCGCGAACTCGTCATCGGCCTCTTCGAGGGCGGCCTTCGCGATGTTCTCGAAGGCGAGTCGCTTCTCGCCTTCGGCGTGCTGCGCGTACCACTTCGCCAAATCGGCAAGATCGGAGCCTCCGGCGCGGAAAGCGTGAAGACTCAGAGTACACACGTCGAATTCACCGGCGGCGGCCCTGGCGAGATCTTCGCGGGCAAGAGCCCAACGGTCATCGAAAAGGACTGCGCGCTCAGGAGTGAAAGCGGGGCGCACCGAGTCGAGCCAGCGGACACCGAGTTCGGCGTCCACGGCGGCGGCAAGAGCGGAGAGGTCTTCGCCCGCACCAGGAGCCTCGGCCTCTTCGTGTCCGAGTGCCGCGAGGAGGGAACGCGCCTGGGTGGCGAGGAGCCCATCAGAGCCGAGGATCCTCTCGGTCAGGGCGGTGAGCGCCGCAGAGTCCACGAGCTCACCCGAAGCGCCTCCACCGGTGCCTGGAGCGGCGATCGCAATGCCGAGCGCGTCGGCTTCGGCCCCCACGGCCGCGTCAACGAGGGCGTCGACTTCGGAAGCTGAAGCCGGGGCTGGAGGCAGTGAAGCGAGGGCGCCTCCGCGCACGGAATCGCCTTCACGAGTGTCAAGGAGGATACGCGCGCTCACACGCTGCGCCCACCCTTGGCCGAGCTGCCAGTGGCCGGTCACGCGCTTGGACACATGCGCGGCCTTGAGTCCCGCTCCGCCGAGCAGCACGCGGAGCCTGGAGGAGATCGCTTCGCTGAGGACCGGGCCGAAGGCGGCGTAGGTGGGCGCCGCCTGATCAATTGAGGCCATCAGGGCGCTCATCGGGGCTTCTGCTCCGCCCTCGATCGAGGGGATCGACAATTCCGCGGCCATGTCCATGAGGAGCTGGTTGCGCTTCGAGGACACGCCATTCGTCAAAGAGTCGATCGTGTCGGAGGCGTCGATCTGCTCGACGCGGATCTTCGTTCCGTGCGCGAGGAGGATCTTCACAGCCTCGGATGCGCTGAGCGGCATATCCGGGACTTGAGCGGCATCCACAGCACCGGCGGCGGGAGCCTGCGCCTTCGCTTCAAGAGCCGCGCCCGCTGCTGCGGGAGCGGGAGCCTCGGCCGTGGCGGGGGTGGAAGGGGCGGAGGAAGTGTCGGGAGAAGAATCCGTCGCCGGAGCCGGAGCCTCACCCGTGGGGGCCGGGGCCTCAGCGTCCACGGGAGCAGACACCGTGTCGGTGGCGAGGATCCTCGCTGAATCGCGCTCCAGGTTGAAGACCTCGACCGTACGGCCCGCGTAGGCGGGCATCGACAGGGTCTTCGATGCGAGGTTCGCGAGCGTCGGGGAGGTGCCCAAACCGATCTCAATGACGCGCTCCACGCCGAGACGATCCGCGTTGAGCAAAAGATCTTGGGTTTCGATCCAGCGGACCGGGGAGGCGAACTGCCAGGCGAGCAGCTCGACGAGGAGCGTGCGAGCAGTCCGACCCCGATCGGCTCGTGCACCCTCCCAATCGGCCAGGAGGGCCTGGACGGACTCGGAGGGGACAACCTCGAGGATCGACTCCGCGAACTCGCGACTCACCTCGAAGGGACGGGCCACAAGGTTCGGAATGTAGCGGCCCTCGAGCGCCTCAAGGTCCACGTCCTCGGGGATGAGGGCCTCCAAGCGCTCACGGAAGGGTGCAACTCCCGCGCGCAGCTTGATCGAATGGAAGGGGACGTCAATGCCGGGGATCAGCATGAAGGGGCGACGACCGCCGAACTCGGCGGCGCGCTCATCCGCATCAGCGGCCAGAGCATCCAGGCCCGCGATCGTGCCGGCGACGGCGTATTGCGAATCCGCCAGGTTGTAGTTGACGATCTGGAGGAACTCGCCCGTCTTCTCCGCCACGGATTCGACGTAGGCGCGCACGCCCTCGTCGGTGACACCGAACTGGTTCGGACGCAGCGCACCCATCCGGTAGTTCGAACGGCCCTGAGCGTCGCGCTCAACGAGATTGTGCATCGCGGATCCGCGCTGGTAGACGATCTCGAGGACCTTCTCGAAGGGGAAGATCTGAGCACAAGCGGCGAGAGCGTTGTACTCGCCCAAAGAGTGGCCCGCATAGTAGGAGCCCTCCACGAAGGCGCCCTGAGCCTTCAAGTCGGCGGTCTGCGCGTAGGCGAGGGTCGCGAGGGCGACTTGGGTGAACTGCGTGAGGTTGAGGACGCCCTCGGGGTGGCGCAGCACCTGCGAGCCGATGCGGATCTGCGTCGGATTATCGGCCACGATCGCGCGGATCGAGAAGCCGAGGCGTTCGCGGGTCGCCCGATCGGCGCGCTCCCAGACCTCGCGGATCGCAGGGGTCATCGACTCCATCCCCATGCCCTGACGCTGAATCCCCTGGCCCGGGTACACGTAGGCGCTTGCTGGAGCCTTAACGAGGGCGGTGCCGATCGACACGACATCGCCGTTCACGCGGCAGGTCGCCTCCAGGAGGAGACGCCCACCGGCCCGGCCGACGCGCTCAATGGTGATCTCGACGCGGTCGCGCAGGTTCACCATGCCGTGCATCTGATACGACCAGGCTTCGATCTCGAGGTGCGGAGTCGGGATTGAGCGGATCACAGAGTCGCGGGCGGGAGCATCAAGAGGACTCGCCCCCTCGGCCTCAATGAGGTGCTGGGCGCAGGCCGAAAGCCACATGCCGTGCACGAGGGGAGCGGAAAGACCAGAAAGCCCGGCCGCAGCGGCGGACGTGTGGATCGGGTTGAAGTCGCCGGACACGTTCGCGAAGGCCGTCATATCGGCTGGCGCGACGATGGTGGCGCGGCGGATGAAGGAACGCGGCGTGTCCGCAAGCCCAATGCCCGAAGAAATCGAGGGAGCGCCCGAGGGCGGCTGGGTCGACGCGACTCGGCCGCGGATTGCGAAGCGCTCAGTGAGGCGGGCGAAGCGGACGCCCTCGAAGAAGAGTTCGAGTTCGACGCGCACGACACGGCCCGCGGAGGACTCTGAGAGTTCAGCGCAGCGTCCCTCGACTTCGATTCGCGAGCCCGCAGCGGGAAGCTCGGCGTCGAAACGGATCGTGTGGTCGAGGTGGACCGCGTTGACGAGGCCCTCAATGACGGGCACGCCATCGTGGATCGCGGAGCCGAGCGCAGTGTAGATCGCGGGCCAGCAGGGGCCGACGAGCGCATCGGGGACGATCTGGACAAGTTCGGCGCGAAGGGCCGCGCCAGTGACGGCTCCGTGCGCGGGCCCCAGGTCAGCGCTCAAGGTGAAGGAATCACGGACCAGACCAAAACCCTCACCGGCTTCGACGGCGGGCATGGCGTCAATGCGGTCGCCGTTCACGGTCACGGTGCCAACGCCCGCAGCACCGGCGAGAAGGTCGTAGGCGCTGATGGATAGGCGCTCCATATCGACGACGGGCACACCACCCGTGCGGCACGCCTCGGAGGTGAGGATCGGGATGTCGATGCGGCGCACCGCGTGGGGGGCTTCTTCTCCCAGCCCGTCCCATGCGGTCTCACAGGTGACTTCGATGCTTGCCAGGCCCTTGTCGTCAACGCTGATCGTGGTCTGCCCGGGCATCGCCTTCGCGGGATTCGCAACGAGAGTGCCCGCCCACTGGATGAAGGGGATCTCGCGCACGAAGGACTCCAAGTCCGTGGCGTCGTGGAATCGCGACCACACTTCGCTCTCGGGAGCCCCGGCCTCGGCGAGGGCATCGACGAGAGCATTTTCGAAGCGGCCGAAGAGTTCACCGACGGGCTCGTCGACGCGGGTGATGCCCGCAACGGAGCGCGGCCCGGGGATGATGCGGACCGAGTCCGCGTCGAAACGCGGGTCCTGGGCCTGCCAGAGCGTGTCGGTGCCCCACCAGCGCGCCAGATCCACGTCCAATGCGGGAACGAAAGGCATGGGCTTGTGGTGCTTGCGGCACAGCGAGGGGAACCATTCGGCATCGGAGGGAGCGACCGTGGCGCGCGTGGCCTGCGGGTAGGCCTCGAGGAGGCGCTCCAAAGCGGCCGGGGCGTCTTCGATTGCGTCCACGTCGGCGAAGAGGGTTTCGAATTCGCCGTGATCGAGGGGCGAGAGGCGAGCTTCGATGCGGTGGAAGAGGTCGAGGACGCGGTCGGCCCAGGTCCAATCCGCGTAGGGGAAGGACAATTCGACAACCCGGCTCGCCCACTGGGCGTAGGTCATGTCCTCAAGATCACCGAAGTAGGGTTTCGCGGTCTTCGCGAGGGCGGCGATCACCTCGTCTCGGCGCGCCTCGATCGCCTCAAGGTCGCCGCCGAGCTCATGGATCAGGCGGGAGGCAACGGCTGAGGAGTTCTCGATCTCGTGCATGTCCGCGTCGAGGTGCGACAGGCCGGAGGTCATGCCACCGCGGACCTTGCCGCGCCCGACCCAGCCGTCGCCGTCGACGCCGGGGGTTTCAACGAGGAGGCGCTTGACCTGCGGGGAGGTGCGCGCTTCGAGGGTCGCCATTGCGGCGGTGCCGACGAGGACCGCGTCGACTGGCATGAGCGGGCGGCCGTGAGCGCGAGACCATTCGCCCGTGATGTAGGAGACTGCGTCCTCGGGGCGGCCGATGCCGCCGCCGACGGCGAGAACAACATTCGGGGTCGCGCGGATCTGTGCGTAGGTCGCGAGGAGGAGGTCGTCGAGGTTCTCCCAGGAGTGGTGTCCCCCCGAGTGTCCGTCCTCAACTTGGAGGATGAGCTGAACCTCGGGGTTCTCCTCGGCGATGTTGAGGGCCTGGTGAATCTGTTCGACTGTACCCGGCTTCAAACACAGGTATTCGAAGCCGTCGGCGCGAAGCTGGGTGATGAGCTCACGTGCCTCTTCAGCTTCGGGAATGCCTGCCGCGATCGTGACCGCGTCAATCGGGGAGCCCGCGCGGCGAGCCTTCGGGACGATCTTCGTGACACCGAACTGGAGGTTCCACATGAAACGGTCGAAGAACATCGTGTTGAAGCCCGCGGTGCGGCCCGGTGCGAGGAGTTTTTCCAGGCCCGTACGGTTCTCGGTGAAGACCTCTTCAGAGTATTGGCCGCCTCCGGCCATTTCCGCCCAGTGGCCGGCGTTCGCGGCGGCTGCGACGATCTCGGGGGAGACGGTCGTCGGCGTCATTCCAGGAAGGAGGATTGGGGACTTGCCGGTGAGGCGGGTGAAGGCAGTGTCAACGAGGCGGCGCCCATCGGGCAGGCGCACGAGGCGCGGCGCGAAGGACTCCCAACTGACGGGCTCATCCAGGTGGGAGCCGGGCACGTCGAGGGCCGTGCGGGCGGCGCGAGTCGAAGCGTCGACGACCTGCGCGCTCGTGCCTGCGAGCAGGGGCGCGCTGAGACGGCCGACCATCGCAGTGGGCCCCAGGTCGAGGAGGACTCGGGCGCCCTTTGTGAGGAGAGCGTTGATTTCGCCGACCCAGTCTCCCGGGTGGACGAGGATGCGGGAGGCAAGATCGTGGGCCGCGGCGGCATCAAGGGTCTTTCCCGCTGCGTTAATGCGCTCCACCCATTCGTCGACGAGGGCGAGGGCCGGGTTGAGGAGTTCGGAGTGGAAGGGGGCTGCGACGGGCAGGGCATCGAAGGAGAGGCTCAGAGGCGAACCCCCGTGGAGGCGCTCCTCCAGCTCCTTATTCTTCGCGGCCGTGGTCTTCTCGAGGGCCTGGCGTGCTTCGTCGAGGGCCTTCGGGAGGCCGGAGAGGACGAGGGCGTCGGGGCCATTGACGACGGCGACTGAGACATCGTCGATCTTCTCGATCAATGAGGAGACGAGCGCGGAATCCAAGCCTCGGACAGCGAGCATCGGGGTTGTGGAACGACGCGGCGTCGCCCCGATCCTGCCAGACACCTTCTGGGCGGCGGAGCCGATGAGAATTGCGAGGGCGATGACTTCGTGGCTCGCCTGCTCGTCCTCGTCAATGAAGGCTGTTGCGAGCCTGACGCCGAGGAGGCCCTGGGAGTGGCCGAGGATCGCCTGGGGTTGGCGTTCGTGAAGATTGAGGCCCGCGGCGTCCAGGTCAATGAGGGCCCCGAGCTGGGCGAGGAGGATGCCGGGGCCGGACACTGCCGGATCGGAATCGGACTCCGAGTCCGCTGAGCCTCCCGCAAGGATCTCACCGAGACGATCGGAGGCTCCGGGGGCGGCGCTGAGCAGCTCGAGGGCGATGGGGGAGAGGAGCTTCATGGCCGAGTCGAAGGCCATGCGGATCTGCTCGCCCTGGTGGGGCAGGGCGAGGGATTCGTCGAGGGCGCGTCGCCAGGCCGAGCCCTGTCCTCCGAAGAGGAGCACGTAGCGGGGGTCGAGGCTGTTGAGAATCGAAGTCATCGAGAAGTCCGTTCCTTGAGGATCGTGGGAGTGAGTGGTCGAGGGGCGCGCGTCACATTGGCGCGTTGTCGTGGATTCGGGGGGAGTTGATGTTGCGCCGCTTGCGGGCGAGGACTCGAAGCGAACGCGAGATCGCTTCGCGGGTCCGTCCGGGTTCGATGAGGCCGTCGAGCTGGCCCCCGTGCAGGGAGAGGTTCGGGTTGACCGCGGTCTGCTCGTAGAGGCGCTGATAGTGGGCGCGCTGCTCGGCGACGTCGCGGCCCTGCGCCCCGGCCTCGGCGAGCTGGCGGCGGAACACGATGTCGACCGCGCCCTCGGAACCCATGACTGCGATCTGCGAGGCGGGCCAGGAGAAGTTGACGTCCGCGCCGAGTGACTTGGAGCCCATGACGATATAGGCGCCTCCGAAGGCCTTACGGATGATGACCGTCACGAGGGGGACGGTCGCGTTCGCATAGGCGGTGATGAGTTTCGCGCCTCGGCGGATGATTCCGGCCCGCTCCTGTTCAGAGCCGGGACGGTAGCCGGGCACATCAACGAGGGTGACGACCGGCAGGCCGAAGGCGTCGCAGAACTGGACGAACCTGGCGGCCTTCTCGGAGGCGTCCACGTCGAGGGTGCCCGCATCGGCGAGGGGCTGGGAGGCGACGACTCCGGCGGGGTGGCCTTCGAAGCTTGCGAAGCCGATGAGGACCGAGGGTGCGAAAAGGGGCTGCACCTCCAAGAACTCCTCGTTATCGGCAATCGCCTCAATGACCTCCACCATGTCGTAGGCCTGCTTGGGGGATTCGGGAACGAGCTCTCCGACGCGCCTTGCATTCTGGGGTTCGCTCAGCGCCGGATCGTAGGCGAAAAGCGGTGGCTCCTCCTCACAATTCGAGGGGAAGTAGGACAGGAGGGTCCTGGCGTAGTCCAGGGCTTCCTCCTCGTCCTCGGCGAGGAAGTGAGCGACCCCGGAGATGGAGTTGTGCAGGTCGCCGCCTCCGAGATCTTCTGCGGCGATCTCCTCACCGGTCGCGGCCTTCACGACCGAGGGGCCAGTGACGAACATGTAGGAGGATTTGCGCGTCATGATGATGAAGTCCGTGAGTGCGGGCCCGTAAACGGCGCCCCCGGCGCAAGGTCCGAGGATCACGGAAATCTGCGGGACGACCCCTGAGCATTCGCTCGTTTTTTTGAAGATCCGCCCGTATTGGGCGAGGGCGGTCACGCCCTCTTGGATGCGGGCGCCGCCTGAGTCGAGGAGGGCGATGATTGGGATGCGCAGGGAGAGCGCGCGGTCCATGAGGTGGAGGATCTTGTCGCCCTCCACTTCGCCGAGTGTTCCGCCCATGATGGAGAAGTCCTGGGCGTAGACGGCGACCGGTCGGCCGTCGATACTGCCCAGGCCGGTGATGACGGCGGAGCCGAGTGAACCCTTCGTCATGTCTCCGCCTGCGAAGCGGTTGAGTTCGGCGAAGCTGTTCTCGTCGAGGAGCTCCGCGATGCGTTCTCGGGCGGTTCGACGCCCGTGGGGGTGTTGGCGCGAGCGTGCACGTTCTTCAGCGGCGTCGACGATCTCGCGGTTGCGTTCGATGAAGTTTTGCCTCGACACGGTGACCGTTTCGGGGGCGCTGTCCGATGCGGGGGCCTGGAGGGGGTGAAGCATAGGGGTCTGGGCGACCTGGGCGGTCTGGGCGTCCTGGGGGGCGCTTGCCTGGGCGGCTGTGTCCACAGTGGCCTCGACTGGCTTATCTGTCGCCTGGGTGGGCTCATCCGCCGGGGAGCTGTTCGGCGCGGGAATCTCGGGGCTCATTGCGCCTCCTCGATGGGGTTGATGGAGACCATGAGGTCTCCTGCTTTCACGGTGTCCCCGGGCTTGACGTGAATGTCGACGATCTGTCCGGCCTCATGGGCGAGGATCGGTTTTTCCATCTTCATGGACTCGAGGACGAGGACGAGGTCGCCTGCTGCGACTTTCTGGCCGGGCAAGGCGAGGACGCGCACGACGGTCGCCTGGATCGGGGCGCGAAGGGAGGGGCCCGATGTGGTGTGGGCTTGGGCTTTTCGGGCGCCGCGGCCCCGCAGGAGTTGGCGCCTCGTGGGCTGTTCGCCTGAGTCCGCAGTGGCCGCGCCTCTGGGGCCTGCGAAGAATCCACTCGGCACTTTGAGGACTGCGCGGCGACCATCGATCTCGATCGTGAAGGACTGCATTTCCTCGACCGGAACTTCGCCTCTGTCGCTGCGCGTCCCCGGTTCTTGGCAGAGCCCTTCTTTCACTTCGTCGAGGATTCGCAGTTCCTCGAACCACTTCGTGTACACGGCGAAGTCGCTTCTCGTCTTCGGCCAGCGCTTCCAATGCGCGGGCGCGTCCTCGTCTTGAGAGGAGGCGGAGCTATTCGTGCCCTTCGCGCGCGGAGAGTCGGGTCCGCAGAAGTCGGGGTGGGTGAGGATGTGTGTGAGCATCGGCGCGCTGGTCGGCAGGCCCTCGACTGTGAATTCGTCGATCGCCCGCAGTAGGCGAGCCAGGGCGAGGGAACGGTTCGGGCCGGTGACGATGAGTTTCGCGATGAGGGAGTCGTAGTCCGAACCGATCGAGTCTCCTGCGCGCACGAAGGAATCGACGCGCACCCCGGGGCCGCCGGGCCAGGTGATTGAACGGATCCTCCCGGTCGCGGGCATAAGATCATCCGCCGGGTTCTCAGAGGTGATGCGCACTTCAATGGAATGGCCGCGCGAGTGCGTCGGCTCGGACAGGGGTTGGCCAGAAGCGATGCGGAGCTGTTCGGCGACGAGGTCGAGGCCGCTGACCTCTTCGGAGACGGTGTGTTCAACTTGGAGGCGCGGATTCACCTCGAGGAAGTAGATATGCGAATCGGCGGAGACGAGGAACTCGCAGGTGCCGACGCCCGTGTAGTCGATCGCTTCGAAGAGGGCGCGAGAGTAGTTCTCGAGGGCTTCTTCCACGCCGACGGGAAGGTGGGGCGCGGGAGCCTCTTCGATGATTTTCTGGTTGCGCCGCTGGACCGAGCAGTCCCGCGTCGAGACGACGCGGAAGTTGAGGTGAGTGTCTCTGGCGCACTGGGTTTCCACATGGCGGGCCCCGAGGACCATCTTCTCTAGAAAGCATTCTTTCAGCGCGGAGTCTTCGAGCCCTTGGAAATGCCTGCGGACATCCTCGTCGCTGTCGAAGCGGGTGATCCCGCGCCCGCCGCCCGCGTCCGCGCGTTTGATGAGGACGGGGTAGCCGTGGCGTCGGGCGAATTGAAGGGTCGCGCCAAGTCCTTCTGAAACCTTCGCCGGGAGGGGTCCTCCGGGGATCACAGGGACTTTCGAGGAGGCGGCGATCGAACGGGCGGAGATCTTGTTGCCCAGGGCCCGAATCGCGCTGGCTTTCGGGCCGACCCAGGTCAGGCCCGCTTTGTGGACTGCGGAGGCGAATTCGGGGTCTTCGGAGAGGAAGCCGTAGCCGGGGTGGATGGCGTCCGCGCCGGTCTTCTTCGCAGCTTGGAGGATCGCGCTGGCCGAGAGGTAGGTGTCCGCCGGGGCGCTGCCGCCCAGGGCGTAGGCCTCGTCTGCGAGGTCGCAGGCTTGAGAGCGCATGTCCTGGTCCGAGTACACGGCGACTGAGGTGATGCCGAGTTCGCGTGCGGTGCGGATGACTCTGACCGCGACTTCGCCGCGGTTCGCGATGAGGAGCTTGTGGATCGGCTTGGGACCCCTACGGGTACGGAAGATGCTCATGCGCGTTCTCCTTGACGGGCTGTGGGAAGGTCGACGTCGCCGACGCTGAGGATGAAGGATTGTCCGGACTCGTCGACTGCTTCGAGCGCCCCGTCTTCGCTGATGCCGATGGGCGTGAGGGTGCGCGCCTCGGAGCCGGGCAGGCGGACGCTCGTCGTTTCACCGAGTCCGTGCAGGTGGGAGAGGTAGTCGGAGCGCCATTCGCTCTGAGTTTGCGCGAGTCGCCTGTCGAGGGCGGCGAGGATGTGCGAGAGAAGGGATTCGCGGACGGTGGATGCGGATTCGCCTTCTTCCAGGGGGATTGCGCCCGCAATGGGGCCCGCCCCTTCGGGAATAATGCCGATGTTCACTCCGATGCCCACGCCGACTCGGTGGTGTGCGGCGATGGTGTCGATGTGTTCGCACAGGATCCCGCAGACTTTGCGCCCCTCAAGGAGCACGTCATTGGGCCATTTGAGGCCAGGGGTGAGGCCGCGGGCTTCGAGGGTGTCGCACACGGCGAGGCCTGCGAGGAGTGTCGCCCAGGGAAGATCCGCATCATTGACGCGAATGAGGGTGGCGAGCAGGAGGGAGGAGCCTGAATCGTCGAGCCATTCGCGTCCGCTGCGTCCGCGTCCGGCGTTCTGATGCTCAGCGAGGACGCTCGTGAAATCCGGCATAGCGGTGTCCTCGCGGGCTGCTCTGGCCAGCTCGCTCAGCGCGGAGTCGACGCATGTGAAGCGTCGGATTTCGGGCGAGGATCCACTGCTCATGACTCTCAGCGTGCTCAAGCGTGAGCGTGGATGCGAATACGTTCGTGTATATTCGGCGAAATCTTGCTGAAAAGTCGTGGTTTTTCACCACTCGCGCAGGGGGTGGTGTTCATCCTTGCAAGCTGGCGGAAGACGCGGCTTCTCTTCGTAAAAGCCCGTGCGACAGGGGCTGCGCGGGTTTCCTCTGTGAAGGGGCTGGTGTCCTCTTCGGAGGGCCTGCGCCCGTCTTCGGAAAGCCTGCGCCCGGACGCTCGCAGGACCGGATTGAGTGGACCCGAGCCTGAGAGCGCGTGGTTCGGGGGGAAAAATCAGCTGCCTGGGGCCTCAAGGCCGCGGGGGCAACGCTTGATCATGCGGATTCTTGCGTAATCGTCGAGGTCCTGGCAAAACTCCTCGAGGGTGTTCATCGTGAAAAGCCCATCTATTTCGCCGCTCTCCCACAGTGACCAGATCCGACGGAGATCCGCTAAACGGCCCTTCCATCCGATGCCGTCAACGACGGCAAGCACGATCTGATTGCCTGTTCGGGCATCCGCCATTTCTTCGATTTCACGCACAGCATCAGTGAGCTTGGATCCTGTGGAGTCGAAAGCTTTTGCAGCAACAGCGATGACACAGCCGCGTCCGCCACCGGGGACTGCGAGATCGGCTGGGGCGCTGCGACCAGTTCTCCCCTCGAAACGGGTGCGCACCTCGTAGGGAAGAGACAGATCCCCTGCAATGGCTTCGATCTGGTCTTCGACTCTGCGCCCGGACTCACCGGCCTGGACGGCGGAATGCCTCGTTGTCGCCCTCGCGTTGAGAATATCGGCGAAGGTGTACGTTCTTCTGAGCTGACTGTTGACAAGCCTGATGAGATCGAAATCCTCATCAAAGAAATCGACCAGTTCTCTCGGCTTTTCGCGCGCGACTTTGGAAGGTGATCCCACGCCGAACCAATGGCGGACCTGGTTCTTCAGTTTCTCTTTGCTCAGCCCGACAATGAGAGCAAGGACGCCTGCATCATTCGGGTGGGTGTGAATCCACTGACTGAGAGAATCCCGGTCGATCAGGGGCAATTCTTCAAGGGAAGCAACTGCCGCTGCGATCTGGGCGCTTTGTGCCGTGGCGTGCGTTGGGTCCGACCAGGTGGAGAGCCGACTGAGTGAAGAGACATATGTGTCGAATGGGATGGGGTCCATTGTCGTGCGTCCCTTCAGTCGCTGATGAGGATGTACTCGACGGCCTCACGCCGATTGGCGTTTTGGTGGGTTCCCATGTGATAGCGGTGGGGGATCGTTACGAGTTCTGGCTTGGAGCCTTTCACGTCCGTCATGATGCTGATGAGTGTGCGTAGATCAGGCACGGCGTTCGACCCGTAGGACAGAACGAGTGTCGAATCTGAGAATTGGTCGAAGAGCTCGGCAAGAGCAGCGGTGATCGTCAGTTTGGAGCCGAATGGCGTCGGACGCTTCTCGAGTTTGTGGGTTCGAGTGTTCTCCATGATCGAGGCGGTTCCGTTCTGCCAATAGTCAGACAGTCCTTCGAGGAACCAATATCGCTTGATGTAGTCGTTGTCATCCCTGGGGGGAGCGTAAGGGGGATCGAGGTAGACGACATCTGCATGTCCAGCTGCGCTCAGGGCGTCGCTTTGGAATGAACGACAGGGGCGTGCTGAGAAAACAGCGCGATTCCAGTCATGAGCGCAGGTGATGAACTGTTCGCGCAAGGGGGTGTGGAGCTGGGGGCGTCCATCGTCATAACGAAGGCCGGTGACCGTGAAGATGCCCCGTGGCTGCTTTCGTGCTGCCGCAAGAACCAGGGCCGAGATCGCCAAGTCTTTCTTCGCAGAGGGCAGGCAATCGATGTGGGACCAGGCGGAGTCGAGGAAGCGCAGATCTTCGGAGGTGAAGAAACGCCCCTCGTATGTGCGAGAGATGAAGTCCCTTTGATCGCGGTTGACTCCCGAGGAGATCATGGTGATCTCCTGATCGGAGAGTGTGTCGTTCTGATTGACGCATGCGGCGCTTGTGAGGGTGACGGGGAAGTGCAAGTAGTCGCTTGAAGTGACTGAGTAGCCCAGCGATTTCAGCAAGTAGGAGACGACGCCCGAGCCGGAGAAGGGGTCGATTGCAGTCGACGCATTGAGCTGGGTGAAAACATCTGCAAGAGCGGGAAGGAGCCGATACTTCGACCCCATGTAGCGCAGGCGTGGGTATACGGAAACCTGGGCAAGGGGATCGATGCCCGAGTCGATCCTGAGTGCTGCTTCCGTCATGGGCTCTACTGTACGTGTCGGCATGTGCAAGTGAGGACGCCGACCTGGGGCGCTGTCGGCTTCGTGGACTTTCTGCTCAGTCGCAGGCTCGTGTTTCCCGCGTGTTCGTATTCACCGCTCCAGCCTGGGACGAGAGGAGGCGTAGAGGAGATGGAGAACAGTTTCGAGGATTTCACGAGCCCCTGAAGCTCGGGCGGAGTCCTCACTCTCGCTCCGTAGCCCCTGGGAGAGCTCCACGTTCTGAGCCGAGGCCTGAACGTGGTGAAGGGACGAGGCTGGAATCGAATCGGCTGGTGAAGAAGCGAACTTCGTCGTCCCTTCTTGGAGCCTGAGCGCCTGCATCGACTCACGCCACGCCGCAACACCCGAAGCACGCATGACGACGCCAATGACCGAATGCGTGAGAGCACGAAGCGGATGGGTGAGTTCACGGCCCGCGGCCTCAAGGATCCACTCGAGCGAGCGCCCCAACTCGTCAACGAACTCGAGGTTGATGTCGAGGAAACGTTTCGCCCACTCGGGGTCCCGGATTGAACGCAAGAGAAGCTCAGTGTGCAGCAGATGCAGCTCGCGGTTCGTGCCGATCGCGTCAAGCGCCTCGAAGAGGAGGTTCTCGATCAGGAGCTCGCCGGAGGCTTCGACACCATCCTCTTCGACGGGGGAGGAACTCGAGGCCCAATGATCGATCGTGAGGCGAAGACGCTCAATGAGCCCCGTGTACTCGTCCTCGGCGAGCGCCGCCAAGAGGGAATCCTTCGACGCGAAATTCGAGTAGAAAGCGCCTCGCGTGAAGCCTGCCGTCTTGCAGATATGCTCGAGGGAGGTTGCCTCCATCCCCTCTTCGATGATGATGTGACGGGTCGCCGCGATGAGCCGCTCTTGCGTGTCGATCCGGTTGCCCATTGGGGCTCAGCGCTCCTCGTCGAGCTGATGGTAGATCGCGGGAAGGAGGGGGATGAGAACGGCCAGGGTGTCGAGGGCGCCGCCCTTTGACCCCGGCGAGGCGACGAGGAGAGCGCCGGAGGAGTCGCGGGCCGTCACGCCGACGACCTCACGGGACAGGCCCGAGAGGGGAGTGGATTTTAGCCCATAGGAGCGGATCTGTTCTGCGATGCCGGGGATTTCGACCTCGATCACTTCCCGGACGACTTCAGGAGCGACATTTCCGACTCCGAAGCCCGAACCTCCTAGGACGAGGACGAGGCGCGCGCCAGAAGAGAGGGCGGAGCGGATCTCGGAGTAGAGGGCCTCGCGCTGTTCGGGAACCACTGTCGTCGTGGTGTCGGTGATCCCGGCGGTTTCAAGAGCTTTCGCGCAGGCGGGAGTGGCGTGATCCTCCTTCGATCCGTTGAGGACCCTATCGGAGAAGACGATGAAGTGGGCGCGGAGAGAAGCTGTTTCGAGAGCTGCTGGCTGAGGCATGATGCGCTTCTTTCACTAAAAGGAAGATGCTTGAAGGAGAAATGGTATCAATCGAGGAAGGGCGGGGGAGGCCTCCTGAGAGGGGGATCCGGGAGGCGATGGTGTCATGGAAGGAATTGAAAGGGTGGAGGATTTGCGAGGGTGAGAAACGATTCAAATATTCTCCGACGTGGAGGGATTATGAGGGTTTCAAGGCGCTGTCTCAGTTCGCTCGCACTTTGTTTTGCCTTCGCCTAAAATAAAGCGGCCATCAACCCTTGATAAAGATGTGGAGTGAAACCATGCGACGTCTCCCCCTCCTTTCCGCACTCGTTGCGTGCGGCCTCGCACTGGCGGGCTGTGCACAGTCCTCTTCGAACAATGCCGCCCCCGAGCAGTCGAGCGCCCCCGCAGCCGAATCGAAGGCTGAGGAGGTTGTCCTCAACGTCTTCGCCGCAGCCTCCCTCACTGAGACCTTCGGCGAACTCGAAAAGACCTTCGAAGCCGCCCACCCGAATGTCGATGTCGTCCTCAACCTCGCCGGCTCTCAGGACCTCGTTGCGCAAATGGCTGCCAATGGTGGTGCCGACGTCCTCGCGACCGCGAACGAGTCGACGATGGACAAGGCGAAAGAGCAGGGTCTCGTCGCCGAGCCTTCGGTCTTCGCGAAGAACACCCTCACCCTCATCACTCCTCCGGGCAACCCTGCGGGCGTCACCGGCCTCGACTCCTCCCTTGACAATGTCAAGCTCGTGATCTGCGCCCCCGAGGTTCCCTGCGGCAAACTCACGGGCAAGCTCACCGCCGCTCTTGGCGTCGAACTCCACCCGGTCTCCGAGGAACAGGCCGTGACCGATGTGCGCGGCAAGGTTGCCTCCGGTGAAGCCGACGCGGGCATCGTCTACCGCACCGATGCTCTCGCCGAGGGAGCAAAGGTTGAGACCATCGACATCCAGGGCGCGGATCAGGCTGTGAACACCTACCCGATCGCAGTCGCAGCCAACACGATGCACAGCGAGCTCGCGCAGGCATGGGTTGACCTCGTCTTGTCCGCCGATGGACAAAAGGTCCTCTCCGACGCCGGATTCACTGCAGCCGCCGTTCGATGAGGAGGAAGAGCACGCCAGTCATCTCTCCGATCCCCGCATGGATCGGGGGGCTCGGGGCACTCGCATTCGCTTACCTTGTTGTGCCCCTCGTCCTTATGGGGATGCGGGTTCCGTGGGGGCGTTTGCCTGAGCTTTTGACAAGCGAGGCTGCCCTCGCGGCTCTTGCTTTGTCTGTGAAGACTGCGCTGGTCGCGCTCGAACTTGATCTCCTCTTCGGTGTCCCCGCCGCGATCCTTTTGTCGAGGACGTGGCGGGGCGTCGGCACGGTGAGGATTCTCGTCGCCCTGCCGCTGTCTTTGCCCCCGGTCGTTGCTGGCATGGCGCTCATCGCGGCTTTCGGGCGTCGCGGCATTATTGGTTCCTTCCTCGAATCCTTCGGAGTGTCGATCGCCTTTTCCTGGGTCGCGGTCGTCATGGCGCAGGTATTCGTCTCCTTGCCCTTCCTCATCGTCACTCTTGAAGCGGCCCTGCGCACCCGACCTGAAGGGCTTGAGGAGATGGCCGCCTCTCTTGGGGCCTCTCCGACTCGTGTCCTTTTCTCCATCACTCTCCCGCAGGTCGTGCCCGGTCTTGCACGAGGTTCAGCGCTCGCACTCGCCCGATGTCTGGGCGAGTTCGGAGCGACCCTGACTTTTGCGGGTTCCCTCCAGGGTGTGACTCGGACCCTGCCCCTGCAAATCTACCTTGCCCGCGAATCCGATACGGATCTCGCCCTCGCACTGGGGGTGGTGCTCCTCTTCGCTGCGGCCCTCGTAGTGGGCGTGACGGAGACGATCGGGGTTCGTCGTCCCACCCCGATCCCTGCGGAGGAGGACTCCCTCGACGCTGTGGGGGGCGAGTGTGCGTTCGGCGGGTCTTCTGACGCTCCCACTTCACCCTCTTCGGTTGACGAGGACGGGCCTTTGGCCCGACTCGACCCGGTTGAGGTTGCGGTGCGCGGACGGATCGGAGTGCGCGGCTGGGATGTCGATTGTGTTCTGCCCGCCGGGATCATCACCGCCGTCATGGGTCCCAATGGTTCGGGCAAATCAACCCTCGCGGGCGTCATCTCAGGTTCGATCCTCCTCGACGAGGGCGAAGCCCACATTGGTCGTACCCTCGTGAACGGGGAGGGTGTTTTCGTTCCGGCGCGTAAACGCGCGGTCGCCCTCGTCAGTCAACGTCCCTGCCTCTTCGGGTGGATGTCCGTGCTTGACAATGTGGCTTTCCCCCTTGTTGTGCGCCATGTCCCGAAGAAGGAGGCGAAGGCGGCAGCGCTCGAGCAGTTGCGCGCAGTTGGCCTTGAGAGCTTCGCAGATCGGCGCGCCGATGCCTTGTCCGGTGGGCAGGCCGCGAGGGTTGCGATCGCTCGAGCCCTCGTGTTCGACCCGGATGTCCTCATCCTTGATGAGCCGACGGCCTCCCTTGATGTTGAGGCCTCCGCCCGCGTCGCCTCTGTCGTGGCCCGGCGTCTCGCGGGTGAGCGGATCACCGTTTTGCTTATCACTCATGACCTTGTTGAGACTCTCGCCCTCGCCTCGAGGCTCCTCGTCATTGAGGATGGTCGGATTGTTGAGTCGGGTGAGCCTGCACGGATTGTTGCAGAGCCGACATCGCTTTTCGCCGCTCGTCTCGCGGGCCTCAATGTCGTCACGGGCGAGGCCCTCATCCCTGATCCCGCTTCAGGGATGGTGTCCGTGGATGTGAAAGCGGGCCTGCTCACCGCTTGTGCTGGCTGTGCTGAGGGGCTGGAATTGACGGGTGAGGGCGTCACTTCCACGAGAAGAGGGGCCCTGGAACTGAAAGGCATTGTCGAGGGCTCTCGGGTTGCTCTTCTGTTCTCCCCGGATGCTGTTGCCCTTTCACGTGAAGCAGTAGAGGGCTCGCCGCGCACGGTCCTAAGAGGTCGAGTCCTCTCCGTGGAGGACTCCAAGGGAGTGCTGTCCGTTCGGGTTGACCTTGATGGTGCTGCGATTATGGCCCGTCTGACGGCTGGAGCCTGGGCTGAGCTCGCTTTAGCGATCGGTGATGAGGTCTGGTGCGCGATTAAGGCGATACAGGTGCGGGTGGTTCCCCTTTCCCGCCTCTGAGTCTGCTTTCCCGGTTCTGGACTCCTGCTGTTTCGGCGAGGAGGTGGATGATCGCTTAGGCCTGATGCCCCGCCCCTGCCGCTCAGCGCAGCTGTGTCTCTCCCCGTTCTGTGCTCCCGTGTCTCTATCCTTCAGTGAGGGCAAGTCGGGTGGAGGAGCTGAGCACACGCGTCAAGCCTCTGTCTCTCCTATTCAGAGAGGAGCGGTCTCTCCCGTTCAGCGAGGAGCGCTCGCACCCATGAAAGCGTCGACCCGTTCTTGGAGAATCGGTTCGAGCAGGTCAATGAAGCGTTCGCTCGGCATGGAGGCCAAGGGTTCGAGTTTCACGATGTAGCGCATCGAGGCGATCCCGTAGATCGTGCCCAGCGCCAGTCCGAGCTGTTCCCCGAAGTCCTCTTCGGCTCCGAGGAAAATGCCGAGGGTGTCGATGATTTCTGTGCGGATGTAGGTCTGGAAGCGGCGGCTCGTGGCGGCGTCCGTCATGAGGGCGCGCATGAGGGCGAAGAATGTGTCAGCGGTGAGGGTCTCCTCGTAGAGGTGAACCGCATAATTGAGGACTCTGCGTGCTGCCCCTTCGGGACCGTCTGAGAGGAGGCGGATCGCTTCGGCCGCAGGGTCGAGGGGAAGATCCATGCAGGCGCGGAACAGCTTTTGCTTCGATCCGAAGTAATAGGACACGAGGCCGGAGTCGCACTGAGCTCGCCGGGCGATGGCTCGGATGGTCGCGCCGTCGTAGCCGTGTTCGATGAACTCTGCGCGCGCGGCGATTTGGATCCGATCCTTGACTTCGCCGCGCGCCGCAGAGGGGCCCCGATGTCGGCGTGCAGGCGCGGTCTCGCTTCCTGGGTGTTCCTCGTCTTTCGGGCCCGCGTCGATTCCGCTCAACTTCTTTTCCTCCCCCGAGCCCTCCTGAGCCTCGGTCGCGTAGCGGGCGTCGGTGGTGGTCTCGTCCTCGCCAGGGCGCTCCTGAGTCCCCCTCGAATTGCCTTGTGCGTCTGCTCGAAGGCTCCTTTTGGTGGAAGTTCCCCAGGCTCCCGAAAGGATTTTCGTCATGTCGATGTCTCGTATTTCCTTGGCTGGTTTTCAACACTCCCGACTCTTGGCGCGCTTGTCGTCCTCGTTGAGGGAAGGTGAGAAGCGCAGGATTGAGCGCCTGAGGCGGAAGGTCTCCTTGCTCGCCGATTCTAATTTCCTCATGTTGGAAATTCTTTCGAATCCTCCTAGTTTCCAAAGTGAGGAAAATACCGGAGGGAAAACGATGAAACAGCCTCAGGCCACGCGCCACGTGCCGACGCCCGAGCATCCCTGCTATCTCGGGATCGACGTCGGCTCGACCACCGTCAAAGCGGTCGTCCTCGACGGCGAGACAATCCTCTTCGCCGACTACCGGCGCCACAACGCCGATGTACGCGCCGAACTCGCCCGCCTCCTCTCCGACATCGCCGAGTCCTACCCCGGCCTCGAAGTCCACGCCGCGATCACCGGCTCCGGCGGCCTGGCAACTGCGAGCGCCATGGGAATCCCCTTCGTCCAGGAAGTCATCGCCGGCACGGAATCGACCCGGCGCCTTCACCCCGAAGTCGACGTCGTCATCGAACTCGGCGGGGAAGACGCCAAACTCACCTACCTCCACCCGACCCCCGAGCAGCGCATGAACGGCACCTGCGCGGGCGGTACCGGCGCATTCATCGATCAGATGGCGACCCTACTCAAAACCGACGCTTCCGGTCTCAACGAGCTCGCAGCGAAGCACACGCAGCTCTACCCGATCGCCTCACGCTGCGGCGTCTTCGCGAAATCCGACATCCAACCTCTTATCAACCAGGGGGCCGCCCACGAGGACCTCGCAGCCTCGATCTTCGCGGCGGTCGCCACCCAAACCATTGCCGGCCTCGCCTGTGGGCGCCCCATTCGCGGCACCGTCATGTTCCTCGGTGGCCCCCTGCACTTCCTGCCCGAACTGCGCCGCGCCTACGAAGAACTGCTCCCGAAGGCCAAGGCTTTCGTCGCTCCCGAGAACGCGCAGCTCTACGTCGCGATCGGCGCCGCCCTCCTCGCTGAACGTGAGCAGCGCCGCGCCCTCACCTCCCCCGACCCGAAAGACAGGGGCGAGGACGCCCGGCTCGTCTCCGAACTCGTCGACACTCTCGCCACCGCCACCATCGCCGCAGAATCCGCGCGAATGCGTCCCCTTTTCGCCACTGAGGCCGAACGCGAAGAGTTCCGCGCCCGCCATGCAAAGGAAACAATCCCCAAAGCGCGCATCGACGAGGCGAAGGGGCGCTGCTGGCTCGGCGTGGACGCAGGCTCCACCACCATCAAAGCGGTCCTCATTGACGAACAGGAGCGGATCGTCTTCACCCACTACGCCTCCAACGGGGGAGACCCCCTGGCTGCCGCCGTTGACATCGTCAAGCGCGTGCGCAGCGAACTGCCCGAGGGCGCCATCATCGGGAGGAGCTGTGCCACCGGATATGGAGAAGGCCTGGTCGCCACCGCCCTGACAATGGATGAGGGCGAGATCGAGACCATGGCGCATTTCAGGGCCGCCGAACACATCGCGCCCGGCGTCACCTCCGTCATCGACATCGGCGGCCAGGACATGAAGTATCTGCGCATCCGCGATCGGGCTGTCGACTCGATCAGCGTCAACGAAGCCTGCTCCTCCGGCTGTGGGTCCTTCCTGCAAACATTCGCTGAGACGATGGGCACTGATGTCCACTCCTTCGCGAGCTCAGCGATGGAGTCCACTTCTCCCGTCGACCTGGGGACCCGCTGCACCGTGTTCATGAACTCCTCCGTCAAGCAGGCCCAAAAGGAAGGGGCGGATGTCCGCGATATCTCCGCAGGCCTGTCCTATTCGGTTGTGCGCAACGCCCTGTATAAGGTCATCAAACTCAAGGACCCCTCCGACCTCGGCGAGCGCGTCGTCGTGCAAGGCGGCACCTTCCTCAACGACTCCGTCCTGCGCGCCTTCGAACTTCTCACCGGCCGCGAGGTCATCCGCCCCGATATTGCCGGCCTCATGGGCGCCTACGGGGCTGCCCTCACTGCCCGCATGCACGACGAGGGCGAAGGGGAGTCCTGCTTGGCGACGATCGAGGACCTCGAGTCCTTTTCCGTCGAGACGAGCCGCAAGACCTGCCGCTTGTGCCAGAACCACTGCCAGATGACGATCTCCACCTTCTCCAACGGGGAGCGCCACGTGTCCGGCAACCGCTGCGAGCGTGGCGCCTCCCTCGAAAGGGTCCCCAAGAAGTCCGCGCTGCCGAACATGTATGACTGGAAGTACAAGCGGATCTTCGGCTACCGGCGCCTCACTGAGGACAAGGCCCACCGGGGCGATATCGGAGTGCCGCGCGTGCTCGGCATGTACGAGAACTACCCCTTTTGGTTCACAATGCTCAGTGAACTGGGGTTTCGCGTCATGATCTCGGGTCGCTCGAACCATGAGCTCTTCGAAGCGGGCATGGAGTCGATTCCCTCGGAGAACGTCTGCTACCCGGCCAAACTCGTGCACGGGCACATCGAATCTCTGCTCGACAAGGGGATCACGACGATCTTCTACCCCTGCGTCGATTTCGAGCAAAAGATCGAGGGCGCGGACAACCACTTCAACTGCCCGGTCGTCGCCACCTATCCCGAAGTCATCCGTAACAACATGGAGCGCCTCTCAGAGGAGGGCGTGAAGTTCATCAGCCCCTTTGTCAACCTCGCCAATCGCGACTACCTTCCCGCCCACCTGTCCAAGGCGTTCAAAGAGTTCGGCTACGACATCAGCGTCGAGGAGATGCGCGCCGCCCTGGATGCGGCATGGGACGAGGACGCCGCCGTGAAACGCGAGATCAAGGACAAAGGCACCGAATCAATCGCGTGGATGCGCGAGCACGGGGTGAGAGGCATCGTCCTTGCGGGTCGGCCCTACCACCTCGACCCGGAGATCAACCACGGGATCCCCGAGGTCATTGTCGGCCTGGGAATGGGAGTGCTCACCGAGGACTCGGTCGCCGATGGACGCCTCGAACGGCCCTTGCGCGTGCGCGACCAGTGGTCCTACCACTCGCGCCTCTACGAGGCAGCCGCCCGAGTCGGCGACGAGCCGGACCTCCAACTCGTCCAACTCAACTCCTTCGGCTGCGGCCTCGATGCCATCACCGCCGACCAGGTCCAGGAGATCTTGGAAAGCCGCGGCGACATCCACACGGTGTTGAAGATCGACGAGGTCTCCAACCTGGGGGCTGCGAAAATCCGTTTGCGCTCCCTCGACGCGGCGGTTGCCGAGCGCGCCGAGTCTTCGGCGACCATTGACACGAGCCTCGTCGACCCCTCGGAGAAAGCTGCCGCTGAAGAGCGGGCCCAAATCGCCGCAGGGCACATCGTCGAGCGCGCGGTCTTCACCGAGAAAATGCGCGAAGAAGGCTACGAGATTCTCGCCCCGCAAATGGCGCCCATCCAGTTCCGACTCGTCATGCCGGTGCTGCGCCGAGCGGGGCTCAATGTGCGCCTGCTTGAGCATACGAACCGGGAGACGATGGAGACGGGACTGAAATTCGTCAATAACGACTCCTGCTATCCGGCGATCGTCGTCATCGGCCAGCTCCTCGACGAGTTCGTTTCAGGGCGCTCAGACCCGGATAAGACCGCTGTCGCCATCACACAAACGGGCGGCATGTGCCGTGCGACGAACTACGCCTCCCTGCTGCGCAAGGGCCTGCGCGATGCCGGGTACCCGCAGGTCCCCGTCATTGCCGTGTCCGTCCAGGGCTATGAGGACAATCCCGGCTTCGCGATGACCACGCCGATGATCCACAAGACCCTCCAGGCGATTGTCGTGGGGGATGCAATTCAGTCAATGCTTTTGCGCGTGCGCCCTTACGAGGCTGTGCCCGGCTCAGCGATGAGACTGTACGAGCGGTGGAATGAGATCTGCACGGAGTGGTTCTCGACGGGCCGCTCCACGACTTTCGGCAAACGCCTCTCCTACTCGAAGCTCATCGCCGAATGCGTGCGCGAGTTCGACGCTCTCGAACTGCGCGACATTGAACGCAAGCCCAGGGTCGGCCTCGTCGGCGAGATCCTCGTGAAGTTCCACCCGGATGCGAATAACCACGCCGTCGATGTGATCGAGGCCGAAGGCTGCGAGGCCGTATTGCCCGGCCTCATGCAGTTCTTCCACAATTCGGCGGCGACTTCGCAGTGGGATCGTGAGAATCTCGGCATCGAGGGCCGGGGCAATCGCCTCATGCCCATCGCGCTATGGGCGATGAAGCAGTACGAGCGCCCCATGCGCAAGGCTTTCGCGAAGACTAAGGGGAAGTTCGAGGTTCCCAGGGATGTTCACGACATGGCGGCGCGCTCCCAGGACATCGCCAGGCTCGGCAATCAGGCCGGCGAGGGCTGGTACCTCACGGCTGAGATGGTTGACATGATTGAGCACGGTTGTCCGAACATCATCTGCGCCCAGCCTTTCGCGTGCCTGCCGAACCACATCGTCGGCAAGGGCATGTTCCGGGCTCTGCGCACCCGCTACCCGGAGGCGAATATCGTCGCCGTCGATTACGACCCGGGCGCTTCCGAGGTTAATCAGCTCAACCGCATCAAGCTCATGCTCTCCACTGCGATTGAACGCCGAAAGGACAGCGGCGAGGAGTCCGAGGTGCTCGAATTGCGTGGCATCGACTTTGAGTCCGAGGAGGGCTTCGGAGCTGAGGGGCTTCCTCTTGGCGCGTGTGCGTGTGGCAGTGCTGCGGGTGCTGCTTCTGCGTGTGGCAGTGCTGCGTGTGGTAGTTCTGTGGGCGCTAGTTCTGTGGGCGCCGAGGGCGAGAGCGCGCGCTCTTGCAGCGGGGCTGGGTCTGGGACGGAGGGATTTGAGCGCGCTCAGCCCGTGTCTCTTGGTATGCCCGGTATTCCTCCTCGTCGGGGAGTGGCCTTCCGCTGAGGAGTTGTTCCTTAGAAGAGCAGCTCACAAGTCATGCCCACTGATGCCCAGATCGAACACCACAAGACACTGATCGATGACGCCGATTGATGCTGTTCGCCCATTTTCGCTAGTGCTTGCTCATGTGGAACGGATCGCACAGTGCCATGATGAGTTGCCAGCGCCGGTCTGAGTCGAGCTATACTTTCTCGCACTGGTAGCGTGTCCGAGCGGCCGAAGGTGCAGCACTCGAAATGCTGTGTGGTGTCACAGCCACCCTGGGTTCAAATCCCAGCGCTACCGCCACGGTTAGCCCCGCGATTCCAACGAGAAGTCGGAGTCACGGGGTTTTCCTATTCCTCGCGTCGAGTAACTCGCTCCCTCCCGCGTTGCCTGGTGCTCCTCAGTTGCCTGTGTTGCTCCTTCTCTGCCTGTGCCGCGTCCTTTCATACTCGCCGTCCACAAGTCGAACGTTATGCCTTGGCCCAAGAAAGAAAACCCAGGTCAAGATTTGGGTTAAAGGACACCTCGTGTTGGTCTGACTGGGACTTTTCGTTGTGCTGGTGCGGGAAGGTCTGGGTTTTAGTTGGTGGCGGCCAACTATGAGGGTGGACAGAATGTGTTGGTCTGATCGGGGTTTTTCGGCTCTGTGGTGCGGGAAAGTCCGGGTTTTAGTTGGGTGTGTTTGCCTCTCGGGGTGAATACTGCTTCGTGCCCTGTGTGTGGTGGTCGGATGACGCGTCATGGGAAGACGTCAGCTGGACGGCAGCGGTGGAGGTGTACGGCCTGCAATGTCACCGGTCTGAATGAGATTGACGCGTCGGCCAAGCACCTGGGCGAGTTCCTTTCCTGGTTGCTCAGCGGGGCCCGTCAGGCGGATATGCCTGGGGGTGGGCGGTCGTTTCGGCGGCGGTGCCAGCACCTGTGGGAGGTCTGGCCTTTCGCTCCCGTGGTCGATGAGGTGCACGAGGTCGTGTTCGTTGACGGGATTCATCTGGGCCGCAAGGCGGTCGTGGTGATCGCTCAGACGCGTGAGCATGTGGTGGGCTGGTATGTGGCCAGGACGGAGAACTCGCGCGCCTGGGAGGCCCTCATGAGCAGGATCGCCCCTCCGGAGCTGGTGGTGACCGATGGGGGGAGTGGGTTCGAGAAGGCGCGTAAGAAGATCTGGCCGGATTCGCGGGTGCAGCGGTGCACGTTTCACGCGTTTTCGAAGGTGAAGGAAGCGACAACGACCCGTCCGAAGCTGCCTGCGTCCAAAGAGCTGTACGCCCTGGGCAAGCAGCTCATTCGCGTCACGGATCTTCCGCAGGCCGAGGCGTGGGTGGAGGACTACAGGGGGTGGTGTGAGCGGTGGGAGGCGTTCCTCGCCGAGAAGACACCCAGAGACGATGGCGGGTGGGAGTACACGCATGAGCGGCTCGTGCGCGCCCGTAACAGCCTGAACCGGCTACTGGCGAGGGGTGTGTTGTTCACGTTCTGCGACCCCACCTGGGGGCAGGCGATGCCGGCGATGAACAACCAGATCGAAGGAGCCACGAACGCGCCCCTGCGCCAAATGCTGCGCGACCACCGGGGTATGCGGCTCACGCGCAGGATCAAGGCGATCTTCTGGTGGTGCTACATGCACACGGAGCACCCCTTGTCGGCCGCTCAGATCCTGAAAGTCATGCCCACCGACACCCAGATCGAACAGGCCTGGCAACAGGCCTCACGCGACCACCCCGCCGCCGGCATCATCCCCCAATGGGGAGACGCCATCGCCTGGCATGAACTCCACCACCACAGCCCCTACCGCACCGACTGGGACTAGACCCGACCAACACATTTTGTCCTATAACCCGACTTGTGGCCGCCACTCTTCACTCAGCGCCCCGGCCCCTCGCGCACAGCGAATCCGACACCTCGCCCTAGCTTTACTCTTCTCTGCCTTTCAACGCCCCATCTCTTCCCCGCTCTAGCAATGCTCCATGCAATCCTCCTGAACCCTGTCAAACGAATGACAGGGCCGCTATGCTCCAAACATGACTGAGGATTTCCTAGCGCTCGCCCGCGCTGCCGAACGTGACTCTCGTACCCGCGAAGACGCCGACTACCCGATCTTCCACGTCGTCCCGCCGGTCGGGCGCCTCAATGATCCGAACGGCCTCATCGTCGACGGCGACGCCTACCACGCCTTCTTCCAGTACACCCCCGAGTTCCCTAAGAAACTCGTCTACTGGGGCCACGCAGTCTCCCGCGATCTCGTCCATTGGGACTACCTGGAGCCCGCAATTCTGCCGGATTGTCACCAGGACGCGAACGGTGCTTATTCGGGCACAGCGATCGGCGTCGAGGGAGGTGTTGAACTTTGGTACACGGGGAATTACAAAGACCCCGAAAGTGGTGAACGCGAAGCGACTCAGTGCCTCGTCGAAACGAGTGACCTGAAGAGTTTCCACAAGACCGTCGGCCCGATCATCGCCCACCAGCCCGAGGGCTACACCGCCCACTTCCGTGATCCGCAGGTTTGGCAAGATCCTGACGATCCCGCTGGTTCGTATCGCATGATGCTCGGCGTCCAGCGTGAGGACCTCAGTGGAACGATCCTCTTGTACCGCTCAAGCGACCGGCGTCACTGGGATTTGGAAGGCGAAATGACCTTCCCCGATGCCGGGGGAGCTTTCGATTCCTTCGGCTACATGTGGGAGTGTCCCAACCTTCTTCGCCTGCGCGACGAGCAAAGCGGCGAGGTTTCGGACGTCCTCATCTTCTGCCCCCAGGGTGTTGCGCCCGAGCGCGAGGGCTTCGAGAACATCTTCCCCTGCGTGTACATCGTCGGCTCACTCGTCGGAACCGAGTTCCGCAGCGCCGACGGCTCCTTCGAAGAGGTTGACCGAGGCTTTGAGTTTTACGCCCCCCAGGCCTACGCGCGCCGCGCCAGCGGCTGGGGTTGCAATGGGCAAGACGAAGAGAACCTTCTCCTCGGCTGGGCAGGTAATGCGAGCGAAGACGACCAGCCCTCCATCGCGACGGGCGGTTGGGTTCATGCTCTCACCAGTCCGCGAGCCCTGAGCCTGCGCGCTGGACGCCTGATTCAAAGGCCTTTCCTCCCCGGTCTTCCGCTCGACGAGGATTCCGCCACAGGTGCGAGGGCCGACCTCGATTGTCGGACAGTTCCATCTGCTACCAACTGCGAACCCGCTTCAGCCTCTCACAACGCAGAGCCTGCGTGCGATTTCAAGGAGATCGAAGCCCTGTCCGGCTCGCGCTCGTGGAGAGTGAAGACTTGTGCCACGATCGACGAGGGCGGGGCCATCGAGTTCGATATGGGCGAGGATTGTGGCCTCACAATCCGGATCGAGGCCAATCGTCTGCTCGTTGACCGCTCTGCTTCGCGCTACCCGCACGGGGGAAGCCGGGTTGTGACTCTCGAAGCGGGAGACGCCAATTCGATCGAGATTGTGCACGACCGTTCCTTGACGGAGGTGTTCTGCGGGGATGGACGCTTGGCTTTCACCTTCCGTTCTTTCTTGAATGCTGGAAGCTCGGGCCTTCGGGTCCGTGTAGAGGGGGATGCGGCTCTGGAGGGCTTCGTTTCGGCGCGTCTTGACTGAATGTGCAGCTCAGGTGCCTTGACGCTTCATGGTTCGTCATGGTCCCGGTGTCGCCATGGGTGCGCTGGGCTGCTTCAGCCCTGAATAGCGCGAAAAGTCAGTCAAATCGTGATGTTCAAACCCTTGCGCGGGCTTCTCCGGCATCCGTAGTATGTCAAACGATTGCTATAGAGCCCGGGGTGCACTGGTAACACCGTTGCCCAGCGCCCGGGTCCACCGAGAAAGGAACGTGGATGGCAATGGATCACGCCAAGGTGGCGTCCGAGGTCGTCAAGGCCGTCGGAGGGGCATCAAATATCAACGCCGCCGCTCACTGCGCCACCCGTCTGAGGCTCGTCCTCGCGGATGAATCCAAGGTCGACCAAGCGGCCCTCGACGCAGTGGATGACCTGAAGGGAACCTTCGCCGCCGGAGGAATGTTCCAGATCATCGTCGGCCCCGGTGATGTCGACGTCGTCTACCAGCGCATGGTGAGCGACCACGGTGTCCGCGAGGTCTCCAAGGACGAGGCGAAGGAAGAGGCCGAGCAGGGCGGCAATCTCTTCTCCCGCTTCATCAAGATGATCGCCGACATTTTCGTCCCGGTTTTGCCGGCCCTTATCGCCGGTGGTCTCATGATGGCTCTGAACAACGTCCTCCAGGCCGGATTCTTCAACGGCAAGTCGATCATCGACATGTACCCGACTGTGGCCGACTATGCGAGCCTCATCAACCTGGTCTCAGCCGCAGCCTTCGCCTTCCTGCCCATCCTCGTCGGCTTCTCTGCAACCAAGAGGTTCGGGGGCAATGTTTACCTGGGTGCTGCGATGGGCGCAGCTATGGTCTCAGGTTCCCTGCTATCCGCCTATTCGATGACGGATCAGGATGCTGCTGATGCCTTCTGGGCCTTTACCGGCGCCAACCCCACGTGGCACCTCTTCGGCCTCGAGGTCGACAAGATCGGCTACCAGGCGATGGTCATCCCGGTGCTGTGCGTCGCATGGATTCTGTCCACCATTGAGAAGTGGCTGCACAAGCGCCTCTCCGGTACCGCCGACTTCCTGCTGACTCCGCTCATCACCATGCTGGTCACTGGCTTCTTGACCTTCGTCCTCGTCGGCCCTGTCACCCGTCAGCTCTCGGTGCTGCTCACCAATGGGCTCGACTGGACCTACAACACCCTCGGAGTCTTCGGCGGCTTGATCTTCGGCTTCTTCTACAGCCCGATCGTTGTCACCGGTCTGCACCAGTCCTTCCCCGCAGTGGAAATCCCCCTTCTGCCTCAGAACGGCGGCCCCGGCGACTTCATCTTCCCGATCGCCTCCATGGCGAATGTCGCTCAGGGCGCTGCGGCCCTCGCGGTCTTCGCGAAGACCCGCGATGCCAAGCTCAAGGGCTTGGCTGGTGCTGGTGGCGCATCCGCTGTCTTCGGTATTACCGAGCCCGCGATCTTCGGTGTCAACCTCCGACTCAAGTGGCCCTTCTTCGTCGGTATGGGTGCTGCGGCGATCGGCTCGGCGGGCGTCGCACTCCTCAATGTTCGAGGCGCTGCCCTGGGAGCCGCAGGCTTTGTCGGCTTCGTGTCGATCCGTACCGCTGACATCCCGAAGTACCTCCTCCTTGAGGTCATCGTCTTCGTGCTCTCCTTCGGCGCCACCTTCGTCTACGGTTCGACTCGTGGCAAGGCCGATATGGAGGCTCGTCCCGCCGCTGCTGGAGACGCAGGTGCTGTCCCGGCGCAAGTTTCAGAGCCCACTGCAGTTCCGGTCACTGCCGGAGCCGTTGGCGGAGCTGCTGCTCCCGCCCCTGCTGCAGCTCCCGCTCCAAAGCCCGCGATCATCGGCGATGCCACTGATTACTCGATCACCGCGCCCCTCGACGGCCAGATCGTTCCTCTTGAGCAGGTGAAGGACGAGTCCTTCGCTCGTGGGATGCTCGGCCCGGGCATTGCGATTGCGCCCACTGGAGGCCAGGTCGTCTCCCCGGTTGACGGTGAGGTGACAGTTGCCTTCGCGACCGGTCACGCCTATGGTCTCAAGACCGCATCCGGTGTCCAGATCCTCATCCACATCGGTATGGACACGGTTGAGCTCAAAGGCAAGGGCTTCACGCCTCGTGTCGCCAAGGGCGATATGGTGCGCCGCGGCGACGTCCTCGCTGAAGTTGACTGGGATGTCATCCGCGAGGCTGGCTACGACACGATCACCCCGATCGTTGTGACGAACAAGAAGAAGTTCGAGGCCGTCACTCCCGCTGCTTCGGGTCATGTCTCCTTCGGAGATGTGATCGTCGAGGTCACTCCGAAGGCCTGAGCCGGAGGATCACTCGCTGGGCCCCGAACCGCCAGAGCGGTTCGGGGCCCTGTGACGCGCAGAGGCCGTGCTGTAGAGCGTAGAGCTGCTGGAGTCGGGCGGTGGAATCAACGAACTTGGGGCCTTGGCCCAGGACTCAAGGGGGCTGAACCCCCGGGTTGGAAAAGTCGCGGCCTCGGGCCCTCAGCTTGGAAAAGTCGAGCCCCGTGACTCAGGCCGTCGAGCCCTCGAGGAGTTCCACGGGGAACTCCACGATCTCCCCGATCTCAGGGATATCCGCTCCGCCCTCGAGCGGCGCAGAGTTCACTGCATCGATTCTGCCCAAGAGTAGGCGCACGGCCTCGCGCGCCATGTCTTCGATCGGCTGGCGAATCGTCGTCAACGTGGGAAGAGCGCGACGCACCGCCACAGTCCCATCAAAACCGATCACTCGAAGCTGCTCGGGCACCAAAAGATCACGCTGACGAGCCCACTCGAGGACCTCCGCTGCGGCCAGATCATCCGTCGCGAACACGGAGTCGATCATCCCGACGGCACCATCCAAACACTGAGCCATGAGGGCCGGACGATCCGCAGGAGCTGTGTGGAAGGGAACCTCGAAAACAATGGGCTCGATGCCCGCCGCTTCACAGGTGATGCGATAGCCCCGCTCACGCAGGTTCAGACCATGAGAACGAGAGGTGAGAAGAGCTGGGCGTCGTGAGCCGCCTGCGAGGAGTCGCTCGGTTGCGAGCCTGCCCCCGGCCTCGTTATCACAGCGCACATTCGGAATACGAGGGGACAAGGAACGGTCGATCGTCACGATCGGCATGCGGATCGATTGGTATTCCTCGAGGTCCTCGTTGTGAGCACCGGAAATGATGCCGTCAACGCGGTTGCCGATGAGGAGATTGAGATAGTCGCGCTCGCGGTCCGAGCGACCCAGAGAGTTGCAGATCAGTACTCGGTAGCCGGATTCTGCGAGCGCGTTCTCAACAGCGACGGCGATCTCGCCGAAGAAGGGAAGGGCGACTGTCGGAACAATCAATCCGATCGTGTAGGTCCGCTTGCCGTGCAAGGCTCGGGCGACTTGGTTCGGCCGGTAGCCCAAGGTTTTGATCGCTCGGGCGACCTTATCCTTTGTGGCCTGCGAAAGGTAACCGCGATTGTTGAGGACTCTGGAGACGGTTGTAAGAGAGACTCCAGCCTCTTTGGCAACATCGGCAAGAGTGGGCTCAAGACGGCGGTCCACGCACCCTCCTTTCGAATGACTGAGGCAACAGACATGAACAGTTAACTTACTTTAATTCGTTCTGCCTGATCCTGAGCAGGTACCACCCTGAAGAAGCAGAGGAGAGGGCACTTCCCGAGACAGGACAGGACAGTTTTGTGAAGGAATATCCCCTGATTCTCGGGAGAACGCTCATCCGCGTCGCGAGATGGCGAACAAGTGAAGATTCGTGCGTCTGCCCAATACCCCTCCCCATACAGGTGCTAAACGATTAGCATGACACCAAGGTCGCCCATCCACCGTGGTATGGGTTCAACTGGAAGGAACCTTCATGATCTCCCGCACTGTCGTCGTTGCCTCGTCTGTCGGCCTCCACGCCCGCCCCGCCGCCCTCCTTGCAGAGGCCGTTGACGACTCCGGCGTCGACGTCACCATTGCTTTCGACGGCGAAGAAGCAGACGCCGCTTCACTTCTCGAAATCATGACCCTCGGAGTTGGCCACGGGGATGAGGTCACTCTCTCAACCGACGACGACAATGCCGGTGCGGTCCTCGACTCCCTTGTCGAGCTGCTCTCGCGAGACCTCGACAAGGAGTGAGCATGGCAAGCCCACACGCAGTTCTTCACGGCATCGGTGTTTCTGCTGGAACCGCAGCAGCGAAGGCCGCCATTGTTCGCCCCGCCCCCGGCGTTGATGAGAACGAAGCCCCCTGCACCGATCCGGTAGCTGAGGGCGAGCGCGTTCGCGGCGCCCTCGCAGTCGTGTCCGCAAGCTTGAAGGAACGGGCCAAGAAGGCTCCCGAAGAGTCAGCTCCGATCCTGAAGGCAACCGCCCAACTCGCGGCTGACCGTGGCCTCGCTAAAGCGATCGATAAGAAGCTGAAGAAGGGGCTCGGCGTGACCCAGGCGGTCCACGCCGCAGTCGAAGAGTACGCGGAGATGCTTCGCGGCCTCGGCGGCTACATGGCCGAGCGCGCCACGGACCTTTACGACGTGCGCGATCGCGCGATCTGCGAGCTCCGCGGACTTCCCGCTCCCGGTGTCCCCACCTTCGAGGAGCCCGTTGTCCTCGTCGCACGCGATCTTGCGCCGGCGGAGACGGCCACTCTTGATCCTGAAACGGTCAAGGGCATCATTACCGAGGTCGGCGGTCCGACTTCGCACACCGCGATCCTCGCCGCACAGCTCGGAATCCCGGCAATCGTCAAGGTCGCCGGAATCCTCGAGGTGAACGAGGGGGATCTCCTCGCTCTGGACGGCGGTGTCGGCGAGGTCGTGGTCTCCCCGACCGCTGAAGAGGTTGAACTCCTCGAAGAGCGTTCACGTCGTCGCGCCCTTGCTCTCGCAGGTTCCTCCGGTGAAGGCGCCACTTACGACGGCCACCGGGTCAAGCTCCTCGCAAATATCGGCACCGTCGATGATGCGAAGAGGGCTGCCGAGGTCGATCTTGAGGGTGCGGGCCTGTTCCGCACGGAGTTCCTCTTCCTCGATCGGGCGGAGGCGCCTTCTTTGGAGGAGCAGACCGACACCTACACGAAGGTCCTCGAGGCCTTTGGGGAGCGGCGCGTTGTTGTGCGCACCCTTGATGCGGGCGCTGATAAGCCTCTGTCCTTCGCGAACCTTGGTGAGGAGGAGAACCCCGCGCTTGGGCGAAGGGGTCTTCGCCTGTGCCAGGTCCGTGAGGACCTTATCGATACGCAGCTTGCCGCCCTCGCTGCCGCGCATGCGAAGACGAAGGCTGAACTGTGGGTCATGGCTCCGATGGTGGCGACCCTTGAAGAGGCTGAATGGTTCGCCGAGAAGGCGCGCGCCGCTGGCCTGCCGAAGGTTGGCATCATGATTGAGATTCCGGCTGCCGCGATCCGTGCAGACCAGATGCTCTCGGTCGTGGACTTCGCTTCGATCGGTACGAACGATCTCACGCAGTACACGATGGCCGCGGACCGTATGGACGGTGAACTCGCACCGCTGCTCAACGCATGGCAGCCCGCGGTTCTCCAGATGATCAAGTTCGCGTGTGAAGGAGGCCGTGCCACCGGCAAGCCGGTCGGTGTGTGCGGCGAGGCAGGCGGAGATCCGCTGCTGGCCCTCGTCCTCACGGGCCTTGGTGTCGCTTCGCTGTCGATGGCTCCTTCGAAGGTTCGCGCTGTGCGTGCGGGCCTGCGCATGCATGATCTGGCGACATGTCAGCAGATGGCAGCCTTCGCGGTCGATGCTCCGACTCCTGAGGAGGGGCGCAACAATGTCCTCAAGCTCGTCGCGCCCGCGATGCAGGCGCTACTCTGAGTAGACAGGTGCGGCGCCGAAGAGAGCAGCTGCTGCGAATAGGCAGGTGTTCCTTCGAGGAAGCACGAGCGTTCACCTGGAGCTTCACCTGCGAGGTTTCCCTTGTGATGCTTCGCTTGGTGAAGGGAGCTGAGTAAGGCTTTCAGGTGTTCGACGTTCTCCGCCCGGCTGGTCCTCCAGCCGGGCGGATTCCTTTTTACGAGGCGGCATTTTGGGGATGAGGCCGACAATACGTGGCGAAGCGGGGCTGCTGGTTTTGTTGAGGCCGGGCTGCTCGCCTTGCTGAAGGTGGGGTCGCTGGCCTTGCCGAGGGCTGGGCTGCTCGCCTTGCTGAGGCCGGTGGGTGGCCCGTTTTCTTCGAATCCTCGCAGCGGGCTTGTGGATGCTTCCCCAGGAGGGGTAACAGCTAGTGGAGGGTTTGACGATATGTGGAGGGGATATAACCCCTCCACATATCGTCAAACCCTCCACTCGTGTAGGAGCCTCGTAGTGAGGTTCGTGCTCAAGGCTCGCGGGCCAGCCTGTACTCAAGCTTCGCGGGCCAGCCTGACTCAAGGCTCACAGGCCGACCTGCACTCAAGACTCGCAGGGCCACTCGCGGCCAAGACACATGCGGACAAGCCCGCTAAGTGCCCAGCGATAGAGCGCGAACGCTCACCCGCTCAAGAATCAGGCGAGGACGAGACCCGTGTACTGGGTGCGGGCGCGCTCGAAGCGGGCGGCGACATCGGCCCAGTTCACGACGTTCCACCAGGCCTTAACGTAGTCCGCCTTGACGTTCTGGTAGTCGAGGTAGAAGGCGTGCTCCCACATGTCGAGCATGAGGAGGGGAACGGTCGCGACGGGGATGTTGCCTTGCTGATCGGTGAGCTGGAAGGTCACGAGACGCTTGGACAGTGCATCCCAAGCGAGGACACCCCAGCCCGAGCCCTGAAGTCCGAGGGCGGCCGCGGCGAACTGGCCCTGGAACTTCTCGAAGGAGCCGAAATACTCGTCAATGGCTGCTGCGAGTTCACCTTCCGGACGCTCCTGGGCGTCAGGGGTCATGTTCTGCCAGAAGATCGTGTGGTTCGTGTGGCCGCCGAGGTTGAACGCGAGGTTCTTCTCGTAGAGGTTAATGGCGGCGAAATCGCCGGATTCGCGGGCCGCTTCAAGCTTCTCCAAAGCAGCGTTCGCACCGCCAACATAGTTCGCGTGGTGCTTGTCGTGGTGCAGTTCCATGATCGTGCCGGAGATGTACGGCTCGAGGGCGGCGTAATCGTAGGGAAGATCGGGAAGGGTGTAGACGGCCATGGTCACTCCTCAATGGTGTCGATCGGCGGCCCCAGCGGGCCTCACAACACCGAGATTACAGGCCCTTAGTCCTAACGTGCGAGGGGATGATGCGTGACTTTCAAGGCGTTTTCAGGCTCTTTTCTAGGCAGGCACGCGATCAGCCCCCGCAGGCCTCTCCTGACCAGGCCTTTTGCGTGCAGACCTTTTAAGCGCGAGCCTTTGTCCGTGCCAGGCTCTTACCCTCACGCTGTTTTTCCTAGCTTCCCCGGGCAGCACTCGGCATTAGTGGGCCGCACCTCACGCAAGCGTGCATCTCAAGCACTGGCATGCCTTCAACAGTTTGCGCCTCTGAACGGGGCGTGTAGAAAAACCCCCATTGCCTCCCTGAAACAAGCGGGCCCGTAACAAGGACAGCACGTAGCAAACAGCCCCCAAACAATCGAGCCGCGCACAAGGACCTTCTTGCAAGAAGTCGCCTTCAATCGGTATTCCTCAGCCGCCCCAGCCTTCAGCGGCTCGCATCCGCGCCCTCGTCCTCGTTGATCGGAGCGTGCCTTTTGGGGATCAAAAGGGATATCCCGAGCCAGGTATAAGCGACGAGCGCACCCCAGGCGAGGCCGAAAACGCCCGAGAGCGCTGTTTCCATCGTCCACGTCGCTGCGCCGCCGAAGCTCTCGACTGCGGTCATGGCATGTTCGACGAGCTCGTGCAGCAAGCTCAATCCCAGATCCGACACAGAAGTGATGACAATGTGCCCGCCAACCCAGAGCATTGCGACCGTGCCGACAATGCCGATGATCGAAAAGACCTTCGGCATGATGGTGACGATCCCACGGCCCAGCGCAGCCAGCGGCCCTTGGCGTTTGGAGAGGTGAAGGCCGAAGTCATCCATCTTCACGAGGAGCGCCACAAGGCCGTACACGAAGAAAGTCATGAAGAAGGCGACGGCGATCATGATGCCGATTCGTACGGTATTCGAATCAGCGTTGACGTTCGCGAGGGAGATCAAAATGATCTCAGCGGAAAGGATCAGATCGGTTCGACTTGCGGAGGAGACGATGCCCTTTTCAAGTTCTTCCGCGCTCGTCGCTGCAGGAGCATTCTCGTGGCTGTGTTCGGGCAGGAGGTGGAGCTTCACAAGGAGCTTTTCGGCGCCCTCGAAAGAGAGGAAAGAACCGCCGAGGAGGAGCAGGACCGGCAGCATCCACGGTGCGAGCCAGGTCAGCAGTAGTGCGAGCGGCAAGATGATGGCGAGCTTGTTGATGAGGGAGGCTCGCGCGATCTTCTGAATGATCGGCAGTTCCCGGCTCGGGTCTAGTCCCGCCACGTATTGAGGAGTGACGGCGGTGTCGTCAATGACGACGCCCACGGCTTTCGAGGAGGCTTTCGTCGCGCCCGCAGCGATGTCGTCGAGGGAAGAGGCTGTCGCTTTTGCGAGGGTTGCGATGTCGTCGAGGAGAGCGATGAGTCCGCCGGACATGACCGTCCTAATTTCCGAGGGCGAGGGCGCGCTGCGCGCCAGGGTTAATCATGCCAGGCGAAGAGGGGAGTGCTCTTCTTGAGGACGGGGAGGGGCTTCTCGAAGACGGGTTTGCTCTGCTCAGCGTGGGGAGTCCTCTGCTCAGGCCGGAGTCCTCAAAAGACCGAATCAATCAAAGCGCGCCATCGCGTGTGCTCTTCATGCGAGTGGTCTGCTCCTCCCAGAGGCCTTGATCCTTTATCCGCTTTTGTAGTCTTGTCGCCATGACGACCCCTGAACTTCGTTCCGCGCCGAAGACGCGTTCCACGCCGAAGACTGAGCCAGCGCTTCTAGTGCGGGCGCGCGCTGATTTCGAGGCCGCTTCGTGGACCCTCGACACACTGGATGTTCTCCTGTCGGATCGAGCCCGTAGCGCGCTCGCACGCGATCAGCGGATTCCAGCGCTCGTGGAACTCGAAGGGCGCAGTGATGCTGCGTCAATTCTCACCAGACTCTTCGTCCTCGGCGATGAAGTGAACGCGGAGGAGCTCGAGGCCGCGCTGCCGACGCTCGGCATTGAAGGTGCGAAGGAACTCGCCCTCGTCGAGGAAGTGGGCGGGGATTTAGGGGCTGCGGGGTGTTTTATTGCCCTCGTGGATCTGCGTCCTCATGTCGTGATCGCGCCCGACGCCGGTACTGATGCTCACGCCGACAGCTACGTCGACTCTGATACTGATGCTCACGTCGATACTGATGCCGACGGCGACCTCGAAGGGGGAACTTGCGAGCTCAACTGGTGGATCGCCTCGGATCGCACGAGCATGCAAAGCGGGCGCGCACTGCCTGCGGATCATGTGCTCGGTGTGGGAGGCGCGTCGACAAGCCTGCTGGAAATGACGATCCGCGAGCCGATTGACTCTGCCCTCGACATGGGGTGCGGCTGCGGTATTCAGGCGATGCACCTGAAGACTCACGCTAACAGGGTTGTCGCAACGGATCTTTCGCCCAGAGCCTGCGAATACACGCGCTTCAACGCAGCCTTGAACAGGCTCGACATTGAGGTTCGTGAGGGCTCTCTTTTCGAACCTGTCGCGGGTGAGGCCTTCGACCTCGTCGTGACCAATCCGCCTTTCGTCATCACCCCGGAGCTCCTGCGCGGCGATGGGCTCTTCGAATACCGCGACGGCGGGATGCGTCGCGATGAGCTCGTGCGCAGGGTCGTGCGTGAAGGGCCCGAGTGCCTCAAGCGGGGTGGTGTCCTCCAGATGATCGGCAACTGGGAGATCCCCGAGGGCGTCGACCCCGATGCCGAGTGGTCGAAGCGCCTCGAATCCTGGTTCGAGGGCCTTCCCGTTGATGCTTGGGTCGTTCAGCGCGACGTTCTCGATACCGCGCAATACGTGGAGATGTGGCTGCAGGACGCGGACCCGAGTGACGAGGTCGGGGCATGGGACCCGAGTGAGCATTCTTCGAGCGAGCGGGACGCGAGTAGGCATTCTTCGAGCGAGGCCTGCTGGAGAAAGCGTCAAGTGAGCATTCTTCACCTGAGCGGGCGTTGTCGAAACGTGCCTTACGAGAGCATGCCTACCGGACATGGCTCGCCGATTTCGACGCTGCGGGCGTTGGTGGTGTCGGCATGGGCTTCATCGCGGTGCGCAAGCATGTGGGCGACGAGGCTGAAGGTGTCATCCGCTTCGACCTTGGGCTCGCGGGGGCTCGACCTCGAGGCGAGGACGTGCGCCGAACCCTTGATGCGCTGCGCCTGCCGGAGGATTTATCTGGGCTCAGGCTTGTGCGCGCCGATGATGTGACTGAGGAACGCCACTATGTTCCGGGTTCTGCCGACCCGATGATCCTCATCCTTCATCAGGGAGCGGGATTAGGGCGTTCGATTCAAGTGGGGACGGCAACCTCGGCGATCGTGGGCGCATCCGATGGGGAGCTCGAAGTCGGGCAGATCGCGGCTGCGGTGGCTTTGCTGACCGAGCGTGACGCGGCTGAGATCACCCAGGAGGTTGATGAGCCGCTGCGAGAGCTCCTCCGTGCGGGAATGCTGAAGATCGTGGAGCAATGACGGGCCTCGTGCTGGTCTGAACTCGCTCCTTGTGCAGCTAGTGGAGGGGATGGCGGAGTGTGGAGGGGTTATATCCCCTCCACTTGTCGTGAACCCCTCCTCTGAGCGCCAAACCCTCCACTGATTGAAGTCCTCTACCTGCGAAGGCGAGGGAAAAGGATGCATCACGGTCTCCTGCGTGCGGGGAGGGTGGGTATATGAGCTTCCATGCGACCGCCCGGGCATTCGTCGTCTCCTGCGTGCGGGAATGTTGAGCATCCTCGAGGAGCGATGTTTCAGTAGGTGTTTCAGTATGTTTCAGTAGTGCTCCGAGGCAGAGGAGCTCTTTCTCGGAGGCGACCTTGCCGAACTTGAGGTTTCAGTAGTGCGTCGGGGCAGGGGGCGCTGGGCATCTAGATGCGTGTGTTGTTGGCGGTGTTTGCCCGGAGTTGCTGGTTGTCCGGCTACGAGTGGAGGGGACGGCGGAGTGTGGAGGGGTTATATCCCCTCCACTTGTCGTGAACCCCTCCTCTGAACGCCAAACTCGCCAGGAGTCGACGCCTCTCACACGTGTGCGGGTGGGGATTGCGCGGGTCACACGTGTGCGGGCGGGGGTTGGCGAAACACCCCGCAACCCCTGAATCCGCGCCCACGTCACACGGGTGCGGGCAGGGATTGGCAGAATAGGCAGCGCAAATGCGAGCTGAGCTCGGTCATGACAGTGCCAACACACGGGGTGAGAGACAAGGAGAGCATCTGACCTCAACATGGGTCGACACCCCGCACGGATGTGGACGAAGCCGGAAACGAGGGCCCGGCGTTGTAAGGTCACCCTGCGGGTCAAAAACAGACTCGTGGAGGTAATACGCGGAAAGGGTGGAACATGGGGGCGTCGAAGCTGGTCATCGTGGAGTCTCCCGCGAAGGCAGCGACTATCGAGGGATACCTCGGTCCCGACTACCATGTCACCGCCTCAATCGGCCATATACGTGACCTCCCGCAGCCGAAGGACCTCCCGACAGAAATGAAGAAGGGCCCCTACGGGCGATTCGCCGTTGATGTCGAGCACGGTTTCACTCCCTATTACGCGGTGAACCCGGATAAGAAGAAGAAGGTCGCGGAGCTGAGGAAGGCCCTGAAGGAATCTGACGAGCTTTTCCTCGCAACTGATGAGGACCGCGAAGGAGAGGCGATCGCCTGGCATCTCCTCCAAGTCCTCAAACCGAAGGTCCCCGTCAAGCGAATGGTCTTTCACGAGATCACGAAGGAAGCGATCACTCGCGCCCTGGAAAACACTCGTGAGCTCGATACCGCTTTGGTTGATGCTCAAGAGACCCGCCGCGTCCTTGACCGCCTCTACGGCTATGAGGTTTCACCGCTCCTGTGGCGCAAGATCCGCCCCTCCTTGTCGGCTGGACGAGTCCAGTCGGTTGCCACACGCCTCGTGGTGGATCGCGAGCGCGACCGCATGGCGCATGTTTCCGCTTCATACTGTTCCATCTCTACTCGCATCGAGGCCGGGGCTGAATCCTTCGACGCGCGCGTCACCCACGTTGATGGTCGCGCCGTCGCCGGAGGTTCGGACTTCTCCGAGAAGGGGGTTTTGAAGGAGAAGGCAGAAAAGGCGGGGGTGCTCCACCTGGATGAGGCTTTTGCCGCTTCCATCGCCCAGGCTTTGGAGGCTTCGCCCTCGTCGATCATTGAATCGGTGACGCAAAAGCCCTATCGTCGTCGCCCGGCTGCGCCCTTCACGACCTCGACGCTCCAGCAGGAGGCTTCGCGCAAGCTGCATTGGAATGCGTCTTCGACAATGCGTACGGCCCAGTCCTTGTACGAGTCGGGATACATCACCTACATGCGAACCGATTCGACGGCCCTGTCTTCCCAGGCGATTCAGGCGGCGCGCGCTCAAGCGGCGGAGCTCTACGGTGCCGATTCAGTGCCGGAGAAGCCGCGCTTTTATGGGAATGTTTCAAAGGGTGCGCAGGAGGCGCATGAGGCGATCCGCCCGGCAGGTGATCATTTCCGCACCCCGGCGGAGGTTTCCTCGCTGCTCAGCAAGCAGCAGCTCGCACTCTACGACTTGATCTGGAAGCGCACGCTCGCTTCACAGATGACGGACGCGCTGGGCTTTACTGCGACGATCCGCGTGCTGACAGGGATTTCGGTCGAAGGCGAGCGTCACGATGTCATTTCTTCCGCTTCGGGCACGGTGATCACCCACCCGGGTTTCCGTCAGGCGTACCAGGAAGGCCGCGATAAAGGCCGATACGACCAGGAGAAGGACTCGGGCTCGGAGAAGGTTTTGCCGAATGTTTCCGAGGGCGAAGACGCTGATGTCGTCGAGGCGAAGCCCGAAGGGCACGAGACTCAGCCTCCTGGGCGCTACACGGAGGCGACTCTCGTGAAGACGATGGAGGAGCGCGGCATCGGCCGACCCTCCACCTATGCGGCGACGATCCAGACGATTGGAGACCGGGGTTATATCGTCCACCGCGGGCAGTACCTGGTGCCGACCTGGCTCGCCTTCTCTGTGACACGTCTTTTGGAGGAGAACCTCTCCAATCTGGTCGACTACGACTTCACCGCTTCAATGGAGACGGACCTCGACCGTATCGCCGCAGGTGAAGAGTCGGGTGAAGAGTTCCTGTCTCTCTTCTATCTCGGAGCCAATGGCGAGGGCGATGCAGACGGCTTGAAGTTCCAGGTCGAATCCCTTGGCGATGACATTGATGCGCGGGCCGTGAACTCGCAGGAGGTGGGCGAGGGCGTCGTCGTACGGGTCGGCCGATACGGGCCCTACCTGGAGAAGGCTGACGGCACACGCGCGAATCTTCCCGAGGATGTCGCGCCCGACGAGGTCGACGCGAAGAAGATCGAGGAGCTTTTCGCCCTCGCCGCTGATGATGGACGAGAGCTCGGCATCGATCCAGCAACGGGGCACACCCTCATCGCGAAAAACGGCCGATTTGGCCCCTACATTACGGAGATCCTCCCAGAAGAGGAGGAGCCCACGACGAATGGGAAGGGAAAGAAGAAAGCTGCAGCGCCTAAGCCGCGTACCGCATCGCTCTTCAAGTCGATGGACCTGAGGACGGTCACCTTGGAGCAGGCCCTTGAGCTCTTGTCCCTTCCTCGTGAGCTCGGTGTCGATCCGGCGAGCGGCGAGGTCATTACCGCGCAGAACGGTCGTTACGGCCCCTACCTGAAGAAGGGGTCGGACTCGCGTACCCTGTCGAGTGAAGAACAGCTCTTGTCGATCACTTTGGATGAGGCGCTGGCGATTTACGCGCAGCCGAAGACACGAGGGCGTGGCGCGGCCAAGCCTCCGCTTCGTGAGTTCGACGCGGATCCGGTGTCCGGTAAGAAGGTCGTGGTGAAGGACGGGCGTTTCGGCCCCTATGTCACTGATGGTGAAACCAATGTGACCGTGCCGCGTGCGGAGAGCGTTGAGGATCTGACGCAGGAGCGTGCTTTCGAGCTTCTGGCGGATAAGCGAACGAAGGGCCCGGCCCCGAAGAAAGCGACGAGGACGACGCGCAAGACTACGGCGAAGAAGACTGCGAGCAAGAAGACGAGTACGAAGAAGGCTTCTACGAAGTGACTCGCAGGGCTCGCCCACGCTCTGAGTTTCGAACTTTACCCGCGTCTTGAGGTGTGGGCGTGTTCGTGTCCTGGGGGACTCGCCCGTTCCCTGGGTTTCGAGGCTGGCTCGCGTCTTGAGGTGTGGGCGCTAGGTTCTAGTGGTGCTTGCAACGGAGTCTTTGTGTAGGGGGTTCGTTGTGGCTGATCTTGGTCGTGTTTTTTGTGGGGCTGGGCCAGCGCGCCGGAGGAGAGGTGAAAGATCAGGGGTTGTCTCCTCTCAAGGTGCAGACACGATCCCCCGGTGTTTCGCCCTCTTGAGGGGCGGGGCGGAAGTGGCGGCGCTTCGCTTTTGCGCGATGGAAGCGGCGCTCCATCTTCTTCTTTCGAGGGCTAGGACGAAGATGCCCCTGGGGCATGCGAGGATATGAGGCATGGAGCGAGGGACTGCGAACGAGGCTGCGATGGCAGAAGGCGTGTTCATCACCTTCGAAGGCGGTGATGGCTCAGGCAAGTCGACTCAGATCCAACGTGTTCGAGACTGGTTCGAATCACAGGGGCGACAGGTCAGCGTGACTCGTGAACCCGGTGGGACGGAGCTTGGCAAGGAAATCCGCAGGCTCGTCCAGAACGGACCGGAGGATGTCGATCCGCGATCAGAGGCTCTGCTGTATGCGGCTGATCGCGCCTATCACGTCGCGACGAGGATTCGTCCCGCCCTTGCACGTGGGGAAGTTGTTCTCGCGGATCGCTACATTGATTCCTCAGTCGCCTACCAGGGGGCCGCGCGCTCTCTGGGCGTCGATGAAATCCGTTCGCTCTCAGTGTGGGCAACCCAGGGGCTCAACCCTGAACTCACTTTCCTCCTCGATCTTCCTCCCGAGGTCGGGGCGCGTCGTCGGACGAACGCTCCTGACCGTCTTGAACGTGAGTCCATGGAGTTTCATGAGCGGGTCCGGCACGAGTACTTGCGCTTGGCTGATGCGGAGCCGGATCGGATCATCGTGATTGATGCCGTGGGCACGCCCGACGAGGTCTTCTCGGAGATTCGTGGTGTTTTGGAGGAACGCTATCCGCATAGTGCACCATCCGCGTTGACGGGTGAAACCCCTTGTATGGGTGAAGCCCCCTGCATGAGCGATGAAACGCCTTGTCCGACCGAGGTGGATGGGGCCGCTGCCCCAGATACTGCTGCTGCGTATGGCCCTGCTGCCAAGCTCGCATCGGGCTCTGACGCCGAACCTGAGTCGAGCGCTGCGCCCAAGCCCGGGCCTGTGGCCAAGCTTGAGTCGACTCCCACTGCCACGAGCGACCCCACCCCTGTGGCTAAGCCTGCGTCCTCGTCGAGCACGGACAGTGCAGCGCCCTCTCTCCTTTCTCTTCTGGGCAGCCAGGAAACCCTATGGGCCTGCGAAGAAGAGGACGTGCTCTTGTGAACCAGGCCCAACCGGTGTGGAAGAGCCTCATCGGTCAGGAAGTTGCCGTCGCGAAACTTAGCGACGCGGCGAGGAGCGCGAGGAGGATCCTCGCCGCGCAAGGAACGGGCGCTGAGCGCATTGACGCGGACCGTAGCGCCATGAGCCACGCCTGGCTCATCACGGGTCCACCCGGTTCGGGGCGCTCCAATGCTGCGAAAGCCTTCGCTGCCGCTTTGCAGTGCGTCGGCGAGGAACCCGGATGCGGAGTATGCCCGGGATGCCGGACGACCATGCTCGAAACGAACGGCGATGTGCACTTCGTGCGCACGCAAAAGACCATCATCTCCGTGGATTCCGCTCGGGGCCTCGTCAATCGAGCGCAGGCCTCACCCTCGCAGGGGCGCTGGCGAGTCATCCTCATCGAGGACGCCGACCGTCTCAATGAGCAAGCCGCGAACGCTCTGCTTAAAGCCATTGAAGAACCGCCTGAACGGACCGTGTGGCTGCTGTGCGCCCCAAGCTCAGAAGACATGATCCAAACGATTCGTTCGCGATGCCGACACTTGGTGTTGAGAATCCCCTCGGTTCACGCCGTCGCCAAACTCCTCATGCAGGAGGGCATTGCGGACGAGGCGACCGCCCTCGAAGCTGCACGCGCAGCCCAATCGCATATAGGGAGGGCTCGTGGACTGGCCAAGGACCCCGAGGCCCGTCGACATCGCCGAGACATCATCACCGCACCCGCGAAAGTACGTTCCGTCGGTGAGGCGGTGTTCGCCGCAGAGAATCTCTGGAAAACCGCGAAGGCTGATGCGGACGCTCGCACGAAAGAAACCGATGCGCGTGAGCGTGCTGAACTGTTGCGCGTGCTCGGCCTGGAAGAATCCGCTCAATCGACGCGCATCGCCAGGGCGCAGCTCCGCCAACTCGAAGAGGAGCAGAAACGACGCTCACGCCGCGCGCTCACCGATGAACTCGACCGGGCCCTCGTGGATCTGCTCTCGATCTACCGGGATGTCTTGATGGTCCAGTTGAACGCCGATCAGGAGCTCATCAACTCGGATCTGGCGGCTCTCGTGCACGAGCTTGCCCAAGAATCAACACCACGCCAGACAATGGCGCGAGTCTCCGCGATTGAGCAGGCGCGCCGCCGACTCCTCGGCAATGGTCAGGCGCAACTCGTCCTCGAAGCGATGACAGTGTCTCTGCGCCCGTGGGCCTGAAGGCGTGCACGAGATTCCGCCAGATTTTCGCCATGAGGGCGCCCTGTGCCCGCAGGCCTGAAGGAACGTAAGCGGACTGCTTTCTATCCTCAGCGCTTCAATCCACACCGGGAGTGAACCGGGCCTGCGGTTCTTCGTCTGAGTCCCCTAGTCTAGGGGCCATGAAGTACTCGAAACCCGCTCTCATCGCCTCTGTCATAGCGGTGGTCTTCGCTGTTTTTATGGCGACCACGATTCTTGTGGTGACCGTCTGGAGTGCGCAAAGCATCGTGAACGCTGGAGGAAGCAAGCCCGATCGCTCGTGGGCAGAGTCGGAGCACTACACAGAACCGGATCCGGTGACAGCGTCAAGTGCCGAGGATTTCTACGCCCAGAATATCCACTGGGGCAGTTGCAGGGCCGATCAAATCACAGATCGTGGCTCTGCTTCGAAGAGTTCTCTTTCCGAGTATCAGTGCGCGCGCTTGTATGCGCCCCTCGACTGGGAAGAGCCTGCGGGAGAACAGATCACCTTGAGCCTCGCGATCCACCGTTCAGGTAGCGAGGGAGCGCCCGCCCTCTTCTTCAACCTCGGGGGCCCCGGTGGTGCGTCTGTGAACTCTATTACGTATCAGGTTGAGGATAGCCTCGGCAAGGACCTCGTCCAAAAATACGACATTGTCGCCCTCGATCCTCGTGGTGTTGGCGAATCCACTCCACTGAAGTGTCTGAGCGATGCTGAGCTTGATACCTACAACGCGACCGGCTCCTTTTTTGGGGTGAACTCCAAGCGCGAGGAGGAGACCCCCCAGGAGATCGTTGAGTCGAGCACTCGTGAGCTGACTTTCCTTGCCGATCACTGTGAACATCGATCGGGTGACCTGTTCGCGCACATCGACACTGTTTCCGCTGCGAAAGACTTCGATATGGTCAGAGAGGTGCTCGACCAGCCGAACTTCAACTACCTCGGCTACTCCTATGGGACCTTCCTCGGTGCGACCTATGCGGAGCTTTTCCCCGCGAAGACGGGCCGGATGGTCCTTGATGGCGCGATTGATCCTTCGATGAGTGTCAATGAGGTGTCAGATCTGCAGATGCGCGGTTTTGAAGACTCCATCGGGCATTGGATGGACATCTGCCTGGCCTCGAAGTCCTGTCCCTTCACAGGGGATCGGAGTGCGGCACTCAAACAGCTAAAGGACTTTCTCCTCGGCCTTGATGAGGAGCCGCTTCCCACCTATGACCGAAAGCGTCCCCTCACCATGAATCTCGCGCTGGGAGCAGTGATCGGCACAATGTACTCGGAGGACACCTATCCGGTTCTCACTCAGGCTCTCTCTTCGGCCCTGAAAGATGATGATGGTTCGCAGCTGCTCTACATTGCGGACATTCTCAACGACCGAGAGGATGATGGCTCTTATTCTTCGAATGGTACGGAGGCTCTCATCGCGATCAACAACCTTGATTACGAGGCCGCAGGCACGATCGAGGAGTGGGAGCGGGACGCTGAGCTCCTGAAGAGGGAACTGCCTGTTTTCGGCACCTGGGCGGGATACGCCTCTGCAGGCCTCGACACTTGGCCCACGAGCCATGCACAGCGACAAGAGATCCACGCGAAGGGTTCCCAGCCCATCGTCGTGGTTGGTACAACGCATGATCCGGCAACCCCCTATGTGATGGCGCAAAGGCTTGCGAGTCAGCTCGACGCGGGCGTGCTTGTCACCTATGACGGCTGGGGGCATACCGCATATTCGAAGGACGCTGGTTCCTGCGTCGTCGGCGCGGTTGAGGGTTATCTGCTTGATGGTACTGTTCCGCAAAATGGGCTCAGCTGCTCCAAATAAGCTCTGAAAGATGCTCTGGTTCGCCCATCGCTAAGGATGTGGTGTGCGGGCTAGAGCATATTCTGGGCACTACAGCTCAGGCATGACGGCTGCTGCGGAGCTGCATCGGCTCGCGATCGTGGGCGTGCGTTGAGGTTTGGACTTGCGCCTGGGTTTGGGCTGGCGCTGGGGTTTGGGTTTGCGTTGAGATTTGGGCTCGAGATCATTGACTTGCGCCTGGGTTTCGGCTGGCGCTGGGTTTTGGGTCGGCGTCATCGGGCAGTTGCGAGAGCGGTGCAGGAGCGGCGTGGGAGAGGGGAGGCGCGCCAGGAGGGGGATCTCCTCATTCTTCGCACCCCGGAAGAAGATGGGTGTGAGGGGTCCCATCCCCTCAAGACTTCATGGCATTTGCCGATGTGCCTGCGCGCCCATTAGACTCGCAGCGTTGTCTGAACGCCCTGCGGGGAACGGCAGACGCGCCACCTTAGCTCAGTCGGCAGAGCGATTCACTCGTAATGAATAGGTCGTGGGTTCGATTCCCACAGGTGGCTCCATCAGGGTTCAGCCCCTCACCAGCAATAGCCCGGTGAGGGGCTGAACTTTTCGCGCAGGAGTGAAGACGCGGGCTGAGGCTCTACCGATGGGGGAATGGCAGTGTGCGGAGAAGAAGCTTTGGGACTTTCGCCCCTTCCTTTTTCGTGAGCTTCAGAGTTCCGTTTCGCCCTTTGGGTAGTGTTCCCGTTAACCTAACTTCATGACGAATCAACCCTCAGTGTCATCTCAAGTGTCTGCCGCCGAGACAACGGCAGCATCGACAAAGGAAGCTTCGGGGAAAGGCACCGACATTTCAGCCGATACTCCCGTACTGCTCCTGACGAATTTGGGAACCCCTAAGACACCGACGACAAAGGATGTCCGCCGCTACCTGCGCGAATTCCTATCCGATCAGCGCATCATCGAAATGCCACGCTTTGTGTGGAAACCGATCCTCGAAGGCATCATCTTGCGAGTGCGCCCGGCACAATCGGCTGAGAAGTACCGCTCGGTCTGGTTGGAGGAGGGTTCTCCTCTCCTGCATTACACGACCCAGCAGGCGAAGCTGCTCACAGACAGACTTGGCATCAGAGTTGTCCCTGCGATGCGATACGGTGAGCCCGCCCTTGGGGATGTTTTGGACGAGTTGATGGCTGCCGGACATCGCAGAATCGGCATTTTGTCGGCGTATCCGCAGTATTCGGCGACGACAATTGCCTCAGTGAACGATGCCGTCTGTGCTTGGATGCAGGAGAATCGCGATCACCCGCAGATCAGGTTCTCTCGTTCCTTCCCGAACGATCCGCACTACATTGAGGCTCTCGTCGGCGCGATTGAGGACTCCTGGAGCCAAAACGGCCGACCAGATTTTGAGGGGGGCGACCGCGTCCTGCTGTCCTACCATTCGATTCCCGTGTCAATGCATAAGGCGGGAGACCCCTACCATTCGGAGTGTCTGGCAACGACAGAGGCTGTGCGCGAAAGACTCGGCCTCAGCGCCCAGGAGTGCGTTGCGACCTTCCAATCTGTTTTTGGGCCTTCTGAGTGGTTGAAACCCGCGACAATCAACACCGTCGAGGATCTCGCTAAGGCGGGAACTGGACGCGTTGATGTGATCTGCCCCGGCTTCGTATCCGATTGTTTGGAAACACTCGAGGAGATTGACCAGCTCAATCGGGAGACTTTCCTGGAGGCCGGCGGCTCTGAGTTCCACTACGTCCCTTGGGGCAATGACGTCGATCGGGCGATTGATGCTCTCGAAGTGCAGGCGCGTGCTCTATTGTCCGGCTGGACCGAGTAGGAGATGTACGAGGACGAGGCGGCAAGGTGACAGGGGACGGAGACGCAAGGGTCACCGATTGACATTGCCATCAGTGGGGGTAAGGCGGCGAGCAGAGCCGAAGCCTTAAGGCCAGCCAGAGCTTCGAGTTCGGCTGCACCCCGAGTGGGGTCAAGGGCGCGAATCAGGCGCGGCCCTGTGCCGAGCATTCAGCTCGGGTGAAGCGCTGCGAGTCTTCTTCCTCTTCGTTTGTGGAGAGCCTCCCTTGTCCCCTTACTCGGCTTCAGTGTGCGTTCGTTCGGCCCAAGCGGTCGCTGCAACGGCTCCGCCGATGGCGAGAATCGTTGGAACGAGGATTTCGCTGCCTTGGTGGGTGAACTCCATGAGGAGGACCAATCCTGTCAAGGGGGCTTTCATTGAGGCTCCGAGGAATACCGCTGCGCCAATGAAAACGAAGGCGGCGATGCTCGTTCCCGGCCATATCTGGCTCCATAGGAGGCCGGTGACGGCTCCGAGTCCTGCACCGAGAGCGAGGCCGGGTGTGAGTGTTCCGCCCCATCCGCCCGCGCGGATCGTCACAAGGGTTGTCATGGTCTTCGCAAGGAGAACGAGGGTGGCGCTTGCCAAGCCGAATCCGCCGAGCCATGCGGCCTCGAACTGGGTTTGAGCGCTGGCCTGGCCGTTTCCGAGCACTGAGGGGATGAACATGGAGACTATGCCGACCCCAGTGAACGCGAGCGGCAAAGTCCACCACAGGCTGAGGTTTCATGGTTTGGCATCTTCGAAGATATGAACGTACCGCCTAAAAGCAACACCGAGCCAGCCCAGAATTGGGCCGAAGAGCAGCGCCCAGCAGCTGAGTGAGGCTGAGACGTGGAGTTCACTCACCGTGTAGAAGGGCTCGGGACGATTCCACCCAGTTGAAACAAGAACCGCGAGGGCGTTTGTTGCAAAAGCCGGGGCGACCGTCCTCGCGCGCATTGCGGCGAGGAGGATTTCCAGGGTGTACACCGCGCCAGACAAGGGAATTGAATAGACCGCTGCCAAACCTGCGCCGGCGCCGCAGGCGACAATGGTGCGACGATCCTCGGCATTGAGACCAAGGTGGTCGCAAACCCAGGCGGAAAGGGCTGCGCTCATTTCCCGTGGGGCAACCTCGCGCCCGATCGATGCTCCCATTGCAACGAGGACGATCTGGGTTGATGCGTGCCAAAGCGCTCGGAGGGGAGGCATGTGTTCTCCCGAGACGGCGGCAGAAACCGACACGAGCTGTCGAGATTTTCGGAACATGAGGGTCCACGAGGCCGCGCCCATAAGACCTGCGAGGCTCAGGATCGTTAAACGGTAGAGCGCAGGGGTGGCTTCGACGGCGTGAAGCAGGGTGTCCTCGTGGCGATCCCACACGATCATTTCGACTCCGTGGAGCAGCAGCGTGCAGGCGCGTCCGACGAGTCCCGCGATGAGGCCGGTCGCGATGATTGATGCGGCGAAGCGAAGAGCGGGGGAAACCTGGCGTGTGCTCACCCTTCTCACTGTAGAGGCGCTCGCTGTGGGCGAGGGGGCGAGAAGAGGGGGTGCCGTGGGAGCAATCGACCGAGCTAATCGAATCAGCATTGAAATTTCGGGTAGCCGAATTTCCTTGTGTGCAAGAAAAGGTGGGGCAATGCGAGAGGGGTGCCTGAGGGGAGGTGAATCCCTTTGGTGGTGTGAAACGGCTCCTAGTGGATCTGCCTCTTTGCTTCGCGCGTCTCTCATAGGCCCGTATTCCTTGACGGGTTTCGTCTTGGGAAAATGTCATTCTCGTCATAGTGGGCTTGGCTTGTCTCGCCTCGTTATTTCCTGAGTGTGAAGAGCTTGTCTGACATTTGTTTGTCTGACATCTATAGTCCGTGTGGGGAATTGTGGGAGTTTCCGTGCCTCTTGTCCTATTCTCTTCCTGCTTGAGGTGCTCATGATCGCAAAATCCTCGAAGTGTTCGCGCCTTTTTCTGCAGGGTGTGGGGCAGTGGGGCAAAGTCGAAGACTTTGAGGTGCGCCTTGAAAGCGGGCGTTGGCTGAGGGACTTCGGTGTGTGTGATTATCCGCGCAACTGCCAAGCATGATGCTGAGCGTGCGCCAGGCTCTGCCTCCTGGTCTGGGATGCCGTCTGAGGCGAAATCGGGAAAACTCGCTTTGATGAGGGGTTTTCCTCATATCTGAAGAGTGTGTCGGGGGTGTGAAGGAGTTGGAGCCGCAACGTGAGGTCTTCCCTTGGCTTGTCTTCTCGGCTTTCAGGGGCACGGGGTGAAGGGAAAATGTGAAGAATTGAGCTCCGAGTGTAGGCGACGAGCGCTTTTACCCCACAAGGGGTGGTGTGAATAGAGCAGCTGTGCGCGGGGCGCGAGGATCTCCTCAGAGCGAAAGGTGGCGCTCTTGTTGACGTGTCGGACTTCATTGACTCCTGAGCTTGCGTTGTGAATCCAGAAGCTGCGAGCGTTTCGAGAGAATGAATGAGTAGCGAATGGAATCCCAATGCGCCCCGCTATCCTCTTCCTCGAACTTTGAAGGACCAGGTAGTGATGGTCGAAAAAGGGGTGATTGTGTGGTGGTCAATACTTGAGAGCGCCTTTCCAAGGGGGTGAAATGTGGCTATGCTCGTGCTTGGAACATGAAACTAATCCATGTCTCAAGCCTGAAGAAAAGGAAATCATCGAATGAAGAAGACGCAGATTGTCCTCGTTGATGACATCGACGGTACCGAGGCCGTCGACACCGTCTCTTTCTCCTACGAGGGAGTCAACTACGAAATCGACCTCAACGAGGAACATATCCAGGAGTTCGCCGGGAGCATCTCGAAATGGATCGAAGCTGCCCGCCGCGTTGGTGGACGCCAAGCGAAGAGGGGCAAGATCGGGCGCGGACGCGGGGCAAGCGCATCCAAAGCCGGCCTGATTCGTGAATGGGCTCAGGGGCAAGGCATTGCCGTGAATGAGCGCGGACGCATCCCCGCCGAGATCGTCGCAGCCTACGAATCCGCTCACGCCTGAGAAAACCCGCCACACCAGCGGACACTAGTCCCTGGCGCGGATGCGTTCAGAAGGGAACAATGAGGTTATGACCTACACACTGGTACTGCTCCGCCACGGCGAGAGCGAATGGAATAAGAAGAACCTCTTCACCGGCTGGGTTGACGTGCCGCTCAGTGAGAAGGGTGTTGAAGAGGCCAAGCATGCCGGCGAACTCCTCCGAGAGAATGACGTCCTGCCTGACCTGCTCTTCACCTCTCTTCTGCGTCGCGCGATCAATACCGCGCACTACGCCCTCGACGCTGCTGATCGTCTCTGGATCCCGGTCGAGCGCTCCTGGCGCCTCAATGAGCGCCACTACGGAGCTCTCCAGGGCAAGAACAAGAAAGAGGTCCGCGACGAATACGGTGAGGAGCAGTTCATGCTCTGGCGTCGTTCCTTCGACATCGCTCCGCCCGCCATTGAAGCAGGTACCGAGTTTTCTCAGGACTCCGATCCTCGCTACCTTGAAGAGGTTCCCGCTTCCGAGTGCCTCAAGGACGTCATCGCCCGCTTCATGCCCTACTGGGAGTCGACTCTCGTCCCGGCCATCAAGACCGGCAAGATCGTGATGATTGGCGCCCACGGCAACTCCCTGCGCGCGCTCGTCAAGTACCTCGACGACATCAGCGATGAGGACATCATCGGCGTCAACATCCCGACCGGTATTCCGCTTGTCTACGAGCTTGACGAGGAGACCCTCAAGCCCGTCAAGAAGGGCGGCACCTACCTCGATCCCGAGGCGGAGGCGAAGATCGCCGCAGTCGCCAACCAGGGCAAGTGAGCTTCAGACACTGAAGTGAGTCGGCGTCGCTTGTGCATGCGCAAGCAAGGCTCCCCCGAGATTCTTCCTCGGGGGAGCCTTCGCATCTCTGCACGCCTCGTCCTCGTCCACAGCTGTTTTTCTGCATGAAAAGCCCAAAATGCGTGCGAATGATAAAATGAGGATCGCTATTCGCAAAAAACGGGAGTTCTTTCATGTCGTTCGAAATCGGTCAGACGGTCGTATACCCGCACCACGGGGCAGCAACGATCGAAGAGATCTCCACGCGCAAAATCCGCGGCGAAGAACGCATGTATCTCACACTGCGCGTCAATCAGGGCGATCTGACGATCCAAGTGCCCGCCGACAACGTCGATCTCGTCGGAGTGCGCGACGTCGTGGACGAGGACGGCCTCGAAGAAGTTCTTTCAGTCCTGCGCGCTCCCTACATTGAAGAGCCGACGAACTGGTCACGCCGCTACAAGGCGAACCAGGAGAAGATCGCCACCGGCGACATCGTCAAGGTCTCCGAAGTCGTTCGCGACCTGACCCGTCGTGATGACCAAAAGAAGCTTTCCACCGGTGAGAAGCGAATGCTGACTAAGGCTCGGCAGATCCTTACCTCGGAACTCGCTCTCGCTCGCAATATCGACAAGGCCGCAGCGGCTGAACGCCTGGATGAGGTCCTCGCGGAAGGTCGCGTCGAAGAAGAGCCCACCGAAGGGTGAAAGCCGGGGCTTTCGCCGTTTTGACGGCAGCCGGATCGGGGACCCGACTCGGCTGTAACGGTCCTAAGGCTCTCGTCGAAGTCGGCGGCGTTCCCATGCTTGTCCGAGCTGCTCAAGGACTCGCCGCAGCCGGAGTTGCGGGAATCATCGTCACTGCTCCTACTGAACAGCTTGAGTTCTTCTCCGCCCTCTTCCCGAACGCTCGAACCTCAGGGGGCGTCCCCGTCGAGGTCGTCGCGGGCTCTCCTGCTTCTCGTCAAGCCTCCGTCGCATGCGGGCTTGCCGCCCTCCCCGGATTTGCCGAGCGGATCGGCCTTGCTTTTGGTGAGGACACTCCCGTCCTCGTCCATGATGCGGCTCGTTGCCTGACCCCGCCTGAAATGATTGCGCGAGTCGTCGCGGCAGTTGAAGCGGGGCACAATGCCGTCATCCCCGCGATCCCCGTTACCGACACCCTCAAGGAAGTCGGCCCGCGCACGCAAGCGGGTCCGCGCGAGGAAGTCGGCTCCAGAACGGAAGAGGGCCTGCACAAGGAAGTTGGTCCGTGCGAGCAAGTCGGTCCGCACACGGAAGCCGACCTCCTCAAGGAAGTTGGTTCGCGCACGGAGGGCACCGCCCGGCAAACCCAAGTTTCCGGGGCAGCGTCGCTGCATGCCCCTTTGGAAGTCACTGAGACTAGCGTCATTTCAGTGCGGCCAGTTGTGGCAACTCCAGATCGTTCACGTTTCGCCTCCGTGCAGACCCCCCAGGGCTTCACCTGGCAGACCCTGCGCCGCGCCCACGAGTGTGCAGGTGAACGGGCGAATAGTGAAAAGACTGCCGCGACCGATGACGCTGGTCTGGTCGAAGCGATGGGAGAGCCCGTGGTCGTCGTCGATGGAGATGCGCTCGCATTGAAGATCACGACCGCAGTGGACCTGGCTCTCGCTGAGCTGCTCGTCGACTCCTCGCTCCGATAGAGAGCCTCCCCATTCCCGCGGGCGTCGACTGACCCTGACTGAGTGCGGCCACTGCAATCTTTGCTGCCGTCTATCCGAGAGGGCGTGGACCGGCCGACGCTGAGAAGCCAAGAAATCCTTCCGACCCGTCGAGCAACGGCACAAGACATCCATCGTGTGGGCAAGAGGAAGAAGAGTCGTATCAAGAAGCGGGAAAATGCTTCCGTCATGCCGAGAGCGGCGAAAGCAACTCCTCCGGGGAACGCCACAGATCCTTTCAAGGTGTGAATGAGGTGGAAGCAGGCCTGGCCGTGATACTTTCCAGGGGACCGCAATCGCGGAGAACTCATCTAGGAGTAGAGCATGTCCTCCACACCCGCGTCTTCGGGTCCTGCGAAGACGAAGATCCTAACCCGCCCCATCATCGAATGGGCCCTCTGGGACTGGGGATCAGCAGCCTTCAACGCAGTCGCAACAACCTTCGTTTTCTCGGTGTACCTCACGGGCACAGACCGTTTCGCCCCCGGTGGCGAAGCCTCCACCCACCTGTCGACCGGCCTGACAGTTGCCGGCATCATCATCGCCCTTCTCGCACCGATCACCGGTCAGCGGGCTGACCGACGCGGCAAAGGCGGTGTCTGGCTCGGATGGTTCTCCGCCCTCGTCTTTCTCTGCCTGCTCGGCATGTTCTTCGTCGCACCCGACTCGCCGATTGGCACAACCGGCGCGATGTGGATGGGCATCGGCCTGCTCGGCCTAGGCAACATCTTCTTCGAGTTCGCCTCCGTGAACTACAACGCGATGCTCAACCACCTCACAACCAAAGAGAACATGGGCCGAGTCTCGGGCCTGGGCTGGGGTTCGGGCTACGTGGGCGGCATCGTCCTCCTGCTGATCCTCTACCTCGGGCTCATCGGCCCGAACATGTTCGGCGTGCCGACCGAGAACGGGATGGCGGTCCGCATCTCCATGGTGATCGCCGCCTTCTGGTTCGGACTGTCCGCTCTGCCGGTCGTCCTGCGCCCGCCCAAACCTGCCGTCATTCATGAGGACACCGGTGAACGCGAATCCCTCCTCGACTCCTACAAGCTCTTGTGGGGAACGGTGAAGTCCCTCAAGCGCGAAGCGCCCCACACTCTTGCCTTCCTCATCGCTTCCGCAGTGTTCCGTGACGGTCTCGCCGGAGTTTTCACCTTCGGCGCGATTCTTGCGGGCACGGCCTTCGGTTTCTCCTCCGGTGACGTCATGATCTTCGCAATCGCAGCGAATATCGTCGCCGGGCTTGCGACGATCGCTTTCGGAGCGCTCGATGATCGTTTCGGTCCGAAGGCCGTCATTGTGGCGTCACTGGTGTTCATGGTCGCCTCCGGATTGGGCGTCTTCTTCCTCCACTCCTACGGGAAGGTCGTCTTCTGGTCGCTCGGCTTGGTGCTCTGCGTGTTCGTCGGACCGACCCAGTCGGCATCGCGTTCCTTCCTCGGTCGGATCATCCCCAAGGGGCGCGAGGGCGAGGTGTTCGGTCTCTACGCCACGACCGGACGAGCCGTGTCTTTCTTGGCACCCCTCATGTACGGGGTGTTCCTCAAGATCGGTCAGGCCTTCACTCCGGCCGGTCAGGACTTCACCTACTGGGGCATCCTGGGCGTCATCCTGGTCCTGCTGGTCGGCTTGTTCCTCACAATCCCCGTCAAGGCGCAGGCAGCGCACCTCGACCACCTCGAGGGCTGAGCGCTTCTCTTCCTTGGCCTGGTGTCGCCTGCCGCTTGGCCTGTCTTCCGTGCCTGATTTCTTCGTGAGTGGAGGGTTTAGCGGGCGGTCTGGTCGTATCTTCTTCGTGAGTGGAGGGGTTGGCGACAAAAGGAGGGGTTATATCCCCTCCACTCGTCGCCAACCCCTCCTTTTACTGAGGGGGCGAGGCGAGCACAAGGCGAGTGCAGGAGGAGCGACAAGGCTCTCGGCAAGAGCCCTCCCTCATTCGCCTCACATGTCAGGTGAGCGCAGAACCACGACCGCGTTCGAGCGTTTCCCGGCCTCATGATCCTTCGACGCGGGCACATCCTCCCAGCGTTCTTCTGCGACTTGAATCGTCCAATCCTGCGTCAGCATCCCCGTCGAGCGAAGCGAATCGAGGATCTGCGCCGCTGTGTAAGTGCGGCCTCCGTTGCGGTGCCACGGCGGATTCACCGTGTGCACATTCACGAGGATGATTCCGCCGGGCTTGAGGCGCGACGCCTGCTCGCTGATGAGCGCAGCAAGATCGACTCCGCTCCCATCCTTGTTGCCGTGCACGAAGAAGATGGTGACGAGGTCGAAGAGGCCCTCGATATGGAGGGCTCTCGCGTCGCCGACGAGCCCTGTTGCCCGATCGGCCGCCCCGATTCGGTGGGCTCCATCAAGGAAACGCGCGATCGCGGTGGCTGAGAAGTCGACTCCGACGACCTGCCAGCCGCGCTCAAGCAGGTACAGCAGATCCGTTCCTTCGCCGCAGCCGATATCAAGGGCGCGCCCCGGGGTCAGAGGCGCAGCGAACTCGGGTAGCAACTCGTTCACATCTTCGGACCAGAGGCGCTGAGTGGAGGCGTAGCGCTTCTCCCATGCGAACATTGAATCGCTTCCAGTCATCGGCTTCGGGGCACCGACCTCGTCAAGATGAGGGGAATGATCGTCGTGCTGGGTGTGCGAGTCGGACAGCTGTTCGTTATTCATGGAGTCCTTAAGGATCGAAGAGCGGGCAAGCGTGTAGAGCGCAGGAGCGACAGAGTCGTCGCGCGCAGAATCATTGTGTACGTTCATGTCGTGGCCCGCTCGCCGTAGGTTCCCCTTCTCGGCTTGCAGCCTGTCTATTCAGACTTCGGCTTATGGCGGGTGAGTGAGGCTTCGGTCCGCACGGCTTGGCTAGGACCTGGCCTGTGCCGGGTGAGTCAGGCCCTCGCTTATACCGAGCGGCTCAGGCTTCGGCCCGTACGATTAGTGCCACCGCAGACGCCGCCAAGCCCTCGCCTCGGCCAGTGAATCCAAGCCCATCCGTCGTCGTCGCGCTCACCTGGACGGGTGCTCCGATGATCTGCGACATGCGCTCGCAAGCCTCGGGAAGACGCTTCGCCATTCGAGGTTTCTTCCCGATGACCTGCACGGACACATTCCCGATGCACCAACCGGCCTCGCTGAGCATACGGCAGACCTCGCGGAGAAATTGTTCACCGGAGGCTCCGCGCCACTGCGGCCGATCGGTGCCGAAAACCGTGCCCATCTCACCCAGGCCCGTCGCCGAAAGGAGCGCATCGCACACTGCGTGCGCCGCAACATCACCATCCGAATGGCCTTCCAGGGGAGTTTCTCCCGGCCATTCCAAACAGGCGAGCCACAAAGATTTGGCGGCTCGGCTGCTCTCCTCGTCGGGGGTGTCGAGGGCGGTGCCGCTGCTCTCCAGGCCTGTCGAGGAGGCCTTGTCGGGTTCGCTCTCCTTGGCAAAGGCATGCACGTCAATTGCCTGGCCGACGCGGAAAGGAATGGGACTGCTTGAATCGCTCATGAGCTCAGGGTAGTGGGATCTGCGCTCTGACAGGGGACGAGGACGGGGGCGGGAGGGCATGAAGGCGCTGTCTCCAGGCCATCTGCGGACGGGAAGGAAGAGCTGCGCCCCGTTGACGTATTCGCGGGGGCCATCGAGGCCACCTGCGGAGGGGAGAGAAACGCGGGCAAGAGTGCGGGGAGTGAAAGGAGGGAGGGGGCGCGCGAAGAGGGGAATAGAAGGGGGCAAGGAGGGGAATAGAAGGTAGGGAGTGCAGGTATGACGTGATGAGACAGGGGTAAGGGCAGGGGAAGAAAGAAAAGAGGACACAGCGGAGGGTAAAGATGGAACGCAGCTCCGAGAGGTGCGAGAGGAGACGAGAGAAGGATACGAAGGAGAGCCTCGCCGGGAAGTAGGGGTGAGGAGCGATGTGCAGGGTATTGGGGGATCGGCGCTTGAGAGGCTCGTGAGGAGTGGGAGCGATGCGCAGGGTATTGAAAGGCCGACGCTTGAGAGCCTCGCGAGGAGTTGGAGCGAGGCATGAGGATACGAAAGATACAGCACCGGGGGAAGCGAACGTTTCTTGGACGCTTGAGCCCGAGCGTCTCGGCCCCGATAGGATCGGCGCGTGCGCTACATCTCGACACGTCATGATGCCACCACGCAGGCCCGCCCCTTCAGCGACATCCTCCTCGAAGGACTCGCCCCCGATGGGGGCCTTTACCTGCCCGAAGAGTATCCGCAGCTCAGTGCCTCCGACCTTGAGGAGCTCAGAGAGATCCTCCAAACGAAGGGCTATGCGGCTCTCGCGGCGAAAATCCTCGCCCTGTTCATCGACGACATTCCCGTCGAGGACCTTGACGGCATCGCTGCTCGCGCCTACTCGACGCCCGCGTTCTCGACCTCGGAAATCGTGCCGGTGACCCGATTGGAGTCGGGCACCTGGATCGCCCACCTGTCCGAAGGGCCGACTGCAGCGTTCAAGGACATGGCGATGCAACTCCTCGGTGAGCTCTTCGAATATGAGCTCGGGCGCCGCGGCGACTGGCTCACCATCGTTGGAGCGACCTCCGGGGACACTGGCTCCTCCGCCGAGTATGCGTTACGAGGACGCCCGGGCCTGTCCGTCGTCATGCTGACCCCTGCCGGGCGCATGACTGCTTTCCAGCGTGCTCAAATGTTCTCCCTCATGGACGAGAACATCATCAATGTCGCCGTTGACGGGGTTTTCGATGACTGTCAGGACCTCGTCAAGGCCGTCAATATGGATGCCGACTTCAAAGCCGCGTGGCATCTTGGCGCCGTCAATTCGATCAACTGGGCGCGCCTGCTCGCCCAGGTCGTTTACTACATCGCGACCTGGCTTCGGGTGACGAGCGCGCGCGGTGCACAAGGTGAAGGAGCGCCACGGCCGGAGGATCGTGCCACCCAGGACAAGCGCGGCACCCAGGAGGAGTGCAGCACCGCGGCAGGGCACGCTATCCAGCAGGATCCTTCACCCCAGGGGGATCGCGTTCCCTCGGATGAGCGCATCAACGTGGTCGTCCCCTCTGGCAACTTCGGCAATGTCTGCGCCGCCCACATCGCCCGCTCAATGGGCCTGCCCCTGGGCGCCCTCGTCGTCGCAACGAACGAGAACGACGTCCTCGACGAGTTCTTCCGCACCGGCGTGTACCGGCCGCGATCCTGCGAGCAGACCCTCGAGACCTCCTCGCCCTCAATGGATATCTCCAAGGCCTCGAACTTTGAGCGCTTCATCTTCGACCTGCTCGGTCGCGACGCCGAACGAGTCGCCGATCTTTTCGGGCGGGCGCTCACTGAGGAGGGCTTCTTCGACCTGTCCGGCACTGAGGAGTTCGCGCGCCTGCGGGAGACTTACGGCTTCATCTCGGGCTCTTCCACGCACGCGGATCGTCTCGAGGAGATTCGCCGCACCGAGGACGAGGACGCCTACCTGCTCGACCCGCATACTGCCGATGGCATGCATGTTGCTCGTTCGCTCGCCGCTTCCCTGGAGGGGCCGCTCGTCGTTATGGAGACCGCTCTGCCGGTGAAATTCGCTGAGACGATCCTCGAAGCGACAAGTCATCTTCCGCCGGTGCCTGAAAGGTTCGAGGGGATCGAGGGCGGGCAGCAGCGCGTCGTCGATCTGGCGAACGAGGTCGGGGCGCTCAAAGCGTTCATCGAAGCCCGAGTTCGCGTCGACGCCTGAGCGCGAGGCACTGCGCGCCCCCCGCGTGGGGGGCGGGATGCGCGCCCGGGTGGACCCCAGGTTCTGCGGATTGGTCACGTCCCCTCGTGAGGGTGGGATGTCTGTTTTTTTCGTGGCATCCGGCGCGGTCGGCGAGTCACGTCCCGTCGTGAGGGTGGGATGCACCTAGCGTCTAATGCGCGGAAACTGCCTGGAATCACGGCCCCGAGTGAGGGGGATGTGTGTCCGAGTGGGGCGCGGATGGATTCTCGGGCGGGCCCACGAGCTGCCCAGTGTCGACACCCCCGCCACGCCCCCCGCGAGGGTATGGTGCGTCGCGGCAACCCGGGGCCGTCCATCACTACACGGCCCCTTCGTGAGCTTGGGGCGCGATGCTGTGCGACACGCGAATGGGCGCCTTTCATGCATCGGATCAATAGCTCGTGGATCAATACCGCGAGGACCACTACTGCGCGGGTCAATACTGCGGAGACCACTCCCTCGCGGATCAATACTGCGAGGCGGCGAGCCAGGCGCGAGCGAGGGCCTCACTGTCCGGCTCCCAGGTGCCGTCGAAACGTCGACTACCCTCATGCGTCGCATCCTTCAGGGAAGAGAGCAGCTCAGAGGCGAAAGGGGCTCCGACTGCGCGGACCCAGGCAGTATCGCGTTCAAGGACAGGCGAGGAGAGGACGGAAGGGCCCGCATCGAGAACACGCTGACACCAGCGCTGCAGCACTGCGCGCACTTGGGCAAAACCGGACACCTCTCCCGCCGAGTCGGCGCCTGCGGCATCAAGCCCGCCAGGCTCATCCGCATCGCCCCCGGCAAGCGCGCCCTCGGCACCCGCCGAGTCTGTGCCCTCCCCATCGACCTCGGGAAGCACACCCGCCCAGGAACGATCGACAGCGTCAAGACCCGGCCACCACACGCCACCGAGCTCATCGGGCACGTAGATGACGCCATCAAGCACGAGCATTCCCAGCAACTCCTCGTCGCGCACGAGGCAGCGGACCCGGGTGCCAAGCGCCGCCCCGAATAATTCCGTCGCCAGGCCCGCCCCGAGCGAGCGTGCGGCGGGCAGCAGGGACAAGAATCGCCCGTCCACGACAAGACCACTGCGATCACCGCCGAGGATCGCACCCTCGACGATTTCGTAGGGAGCGGGAACCGACTCCCATCCGGTTGATTCGGCGCCGAGGGAGGCTCGCACCTTCGAGCCCGCTCCCAGGCGACCGTCGGCACGCGCCGTGGCTCCGGAGACGAGGATGCGGTGGCGAGAGAGGAGCCGGATTGGGGCAGATAACTCACGCCAGACGGGTTCGACGCGGTAGGCGCTTTCAACGTTCGCCGCATCCCCCGGCCGCATTCGCGCAACAGACCAGGTTCTGCCTGACGCATCCACGAAAGTCGCCTCGACCCCGGCGAAACCCGAGGCTGTGATGATGGGAGCTGCGAAGAGGGGAACTAGGGATAGCCCCCCGACCTCGCGATAGGCTCCGCGTGCTTGGCCGAGCAGCGCACTCGCGTCCTCTTCGGGTCCGAGGCGGGACAGTAGATGCAGATTGACGAGGGCGGAGGCGAATGCCGATGCCCGCAGCTTCGGTGGGGCTGAGAGATTCTGGTAGTACGCCGTGAGCGCCCGGTCTGCGGTGACGAGGCCTGCGGAGCGCAGCCTGTGAAGATCGCGGGCGAGCATCGAGCGATGCAGCGCCCCCAGGTGCGTGGATCCGAGTTGCAGGATCTGTGCGAGATCAGCGAGGACGAGGAGGATGGTGTCGCGTTGAGCGGCGGACACGGGAGCACTCGCGCCTGGGGCTTGTGCCGGGCGCGTACTCGGGGTTTTCGCACTGCCTGCGCGTGGTGTCTTCGTAGAGCCCGTGTCCGAGGTGCCGGGAGCTTTAGCTCCAGGAGTCGTGGGTCCCTCCATTCCCGGGGCTTGTGCCGGGCTCGCGTCCGGAGTTTTCGTGCAGCCCCTAGTTGGTGTCTTCGCCTCGTTCGTACCCGGGGTCTTCGCAGCACTCGCGCCTGGGGAAGCAGACTCTCTTGGGTCTGAACCTCTCAGAGCCTCGCTGCTTTCAGGCGCAGCGCCGACACCTCTTTCAACCCCAGCGTTGGGGCCGCTTTCAGCCCAAGCGCCGACACCGTTTTCATTCGCAGCTCCAACACCGCTTTCAGCCGCAGTATCGCCGCTCTGAGCTGCGAACTCGGCAGGAACATCCAAAACAGCTCCCCGCTCCTCCTCTGCCTCAGTCCCCTCCTCAGTCTCAGTCCCATCGGCGAGCTCCAAGCTCAAAGCGACCACCGCACGATGAGCGCAGCGCGGCGCCAACAGGCAATCGCACACGATCTCGTCCTCGTCGCACAACACATCGACCTTGGCGATCCGCACCGTCGACTGGCCGAAAAGCGTCTGAACTCCGACCTCCACGCCATCGGCGAGATAGGCGTCAACTCTCTTGCGCACTCGCGGTGTCAAGGCATCGACGATGGAGGACAGGAGCAAAGGGGCGATCCGAGTCATGAGTGCTCCCGAATGACTGTGCCCACCCAACGGGCCAGATCAAGCGGCGACACCGCCGCGACCCGCATGCCCGTGGCAGCAACCCGGGAGGCAACCCCGACGTTGTAGACGCCCGTGCCTGAATCGTTGAGCGCCGCACAGCCGAGCATCGTCACCCCCGATGCCGCCAGCGCCCCGACCTCGTCGAGGAGCGCATCGAGAGGGCCTCCCTCGTCAAAATCCGATACGAGGACGAGCAGTGTCCGTGTCGGCACGCGTAGGCGTGAGCGAGCCAGGCGAAGCGCCCCGGCAATGTCCGTGCCGCCTCCGACCTCAACCTCCATGAGCAGCGCCAGGGGATCATCAACTCGGCCCGTGAAGTCGATGACCTCGGTGTTGAAAGCGAGGAAGTCCACTGACAGGCACGGGGATTGAGCGAGGATCGCGGCGACGAGGGCGGAGTAGACGACCGACTCCGACATGGAAGCGGACACGTCGACCGTGAGGATGAGATGCCAGTCGGATTCTTGTGCCTGCGTCGAATGGAACACCGGGTGAACGGGGATGACCTGGGGGCGCCCGTCAATTGGTGCGACGTGGCGCAGGTTCGCTCGCAGCGTCCGGTCCAGGTCGAGACTGCTCGTGCGCCGCCGCGTTGGCCGCCCCCTCGCCAGGCCCGTCAGTGCCGGGCGCAGTCTCACAGCAAGTTCTTTCGACAGTTCGGACACGAGTCGGGCGACCAGTGGACGCAGTTTCGCCAGGCGAGCCTCCGGTAGGGAACCGGTCAGGGACAGTGCAGTCGTCAACAGTTCGATGGAGGGGCGCACGGACTGCGGGGAGAGGCGCTCCAACAGATCAGCCCGCCCCCGGGTTGCGGCCTCGCCGAAGATCTCCTCGATCTCTGCGTGCCCGAAGAGCGCATCAATCTCCGTTTCCCATTCGCGCACGCCCAGCTGCGAGGGACCATAGGAGGCGTTTCGTCGGCGCGCATCAAGGGCATCGGCGGCGGGCCGTCCGTACAACTCATCAAGGGCGGAAGCCATGCGCCGACCCTGCGGTGACAGGCCCATGCGCTGCGTGCCGAGGATGAGTCGCCATCTTTCATCCGGGCTGAAGGACACATCCGCCAAACTCAGGGCGCTCAGACGCTTCCGCGCCCCCGTGTCGGCTTGTGTGATGGCGATGACCTGCTCGGCAGGAAGCTCAAGGCTGCGCGCCCGCCCCAAGTTCGGTGCGAGGTCGGCGAGGAGGCGTTCGCGAGAGTCCTGGTCGAAACAGTCGAAGCCGCCGCGCAGGGCCGGAAGGGCCGCAACGAAGTCGGCGTCATCAATGGCGTTGATCCGATCAACGAGGGCGAGGGCGGCGGGGGCCGTGTCAAAACGCGAGCCCGCTGCGATGAGCAGGCCAACGAGCCTGCGGCGCAGGACCCGCCTGGCCTGAGGGGTGGAGGCGTTGAGCCAGGAGGCGATGTGGAGCGCGGCCTCGTCCTCGTCAATGAGGAGCCCCGCAGACGCGCCCTGCATGAGGGGCGAGCCCGCAGATCTTAGGTGTGTGAGGGCCGCATGGAGGGAGAGCGGATGTTCGGCGCCGATCGTGATGAACGCGGCGAGGGCGGCAGCGTCTCCGGGCTCGTCAGAGCCTTCGATGCCACGGATTTCACGGATGGCGGCCGTGCCGAAGAGATCAGCGGCAGTGGCGGCCCTTTCGCGCAGCGGCGCGTCAAGGAGGGAGGCTCCGGGAATGTTCTCTCGGGCCACGTCGCTCAGGGCGAGAGTGAAGGACACGGCCTCGGCGAAGGACACGCTCGCGGTCATGCGAGTAGCGAGCTCGAGTGCTCTCTCAAGGGGTGCGGGGCAGGCGCAGGCGCTGGATTCGCGCAGGAGTCGCACGATGTCCACCGCGCCCTCGACCCGCCGGGTGAGCAGAGCCGTTGATGCGATCTGTTCGACTGTGAGCCCACGGATGGAAGCGAGTTCGATGCTCGCCTCAGTGGCGGCAGTCCACTGCACGCGCCAGGTCTGTGCAAGGGCTTGCGCTCCCCGGGTCGTGCTCCGCTCTTCGCTGTGGCCGTAGACGACTCCGCCTGCGCGCAATCGGTGCATGAGGATCGAGCGTTTGAGGTCGAGGGTGCTGCGTTCGGGTACGAGGTCGAGCTCCTGGGCGCCTTCAAGGGGGAGGCGCGCCGCCTCAATCTCGGCTCGCACGGCTTCGAGCAGGGGAGATTTCGGGACAGAAGGATCGACTCGTCCCGTCCTCGTGCCGATGAGGACGCGTTCGAGGGCGTCGGCCACTGCTCTGCCCCGTCCGAGGATTTCCCCTTGGGCGAGGACGGAGGTGACCGCTTCGACGAGTTCGCGCCGTGAGGGGGCAGCCAGGTTGCGCAGGGTCGCGAGGTCGAGGGCGATGCGTGAACATTCTGCGGCTTCTGCGGGGCCTGCGGGGTGTCCGGCTTCGCGCAGTGCCCTCGTGATGGAGGTGATGACGGAGGCGACTTCGGCGCGCAGGCGCTTAGGGTCGAGGCCCGATTCGTAGACGAGTTGTTGCCAGCCGGGGTCGCGGATGCCGGATGGGTAGCCGGAACGCGAGTCGAGGTGGTCGAAGGAGTAGGCGACGAGACAGGAGCGCACAGGAGTGTGCTGCGTGCGCGCAGGGAGCGTCGCAGCCTCGGAGGAGCCGTGTTCCCCAAGCGGAATGTTCACAGCCACAGGGGTGCAAGATGCGGTGTCTTGTGGAAGGGGGAGAAGAGCGGGGGCGTGGAAGGCTCCGACGAGTGCGGCGACTCGGGTGCCGGAAGAGATTTCGGGGGCGAGGGCGGCGCGCATCCATTGTTCGCGCTCGAGGCTGTCCTCGTCTGTTTCTGCCTCATCGACGCGCATCGCCCATCCGTGCGCGAGGGCGGCGACGCGGATCTGCTCGGGGGTTGAAGAGGGTGCGCGAGCTTCGACGAGGCGATCCCAGGATTCGGCTGAATCCCCATCTTCGGCGCGGGCCGCAGCTTCGAGGGCTTTTCGGCCCCGAGAATCGCCGGAGGCGGGGGCTGGTACCTGGCTGCCCTTGGCCTCCTCACGGGGGTCGCTTTCTTCCCGGAGTGCGCCGAGCTCCATCTCATGATCGGCTGCTCCGGCTGGCGTCTCCCCACTCGGTGTCTCGCCTGTTCCCGGACCTTCGCCTGGAGGGGATTTTTCTTCTCGGGCCGCAATGGGCCGGTCAATGCACAAGACCCGAACCCCGCGCGCCGCCGCCCAGCGCAGGGCGGCGAGTTCGGGCGAGAAATCCGCGAAGGGGTAGAAGCTGAGATCCTCACCTTTGCTGAATGCGAGAGCAACCGGGGCGATAGTGTGTGCGCTGCTCAGCTGTGAGAGCCATTCATCTGCCTCAGCAGGAAGTTCAATGGCGAGCACATCGGGGGCGAAGTCGTCGAGCATCGCGGGGATACTCGCGGCCAGCACAGGGGAGTGATGGCGCACACCGATGAGGAAAGGTTCGCGGCATGCCGCGAGCGCCGACACCTGTTCGCGCGCATCGACCTCGTTCCTCATGTTCCCAGATTCCATCGCGGTGTTGTGTGATTCGTCGAGCTTTTCGGCTTAGTCCTCAAGAGCGCTGCGAAGCTCCCAGAGCTGCGCCCAGGTGTGCCGTCCCTCGTTCGCGCGGCGTTTCACAGTCGAATCCCAGTAGGCGAGCAGGCGCGCCCCATCTTCAGAATCGTCCTTGCGGACCGCCCCGAGCAGTTGACCGGGAATGAGTCGCACTCCGTCCTTCGCGTGCGGGAAGAACGCCCCGGCAAGGGCGATCGACCCGGAGATGGCGACCGCTTCAGCCGTCGACAGGACGGTTGAGGGTTTCTCGACGGCCCATCCTTCCTGGCTGATCCCGCTGCGCAGGTCACGGAACGCGGTGACAAGGGTTTCAACGACGACCTCGTCGACCTTCGCGGGCACTCCGGCTGCGCTGAGTGCCTGTTTCGTTTTCTCAGTGACGAGGGCGATCTCAGCCGAAGCATCGCAGATCGGGGCGACGGCCTCGAAGTTGAAGCGGCGTTTGAGGGCGGCGCTCATTTCTGACACTCCCCGGTCGCGCAGGTTCGCCGTCGCGATGAGACAGAATCCGGGGCGCGCGTGAATCGCATGCTCTCCGAGTTCAGGAATGGCAATGCGGCGTTCAGAGAGGATGGAGACGAGAGAGTCTTGGACTTCGGGCAGGCAGCGGGTGATCTCCTCAATGCGCGCGACCCGCCCACTTGACATGGCGGCGAGGACGGGGGAGGGGACGAGGGCGTCAACACTGGGGCCGCGTGCGAGGAGTTGGGCGTAGTTCCAGCCGTAACGCAATTGGTCTTCGGTCGTGCCCGCACTGCCTTGGACGGTTAGCGCTGAAGTGCCGCAGATGGCTGCGGAGAGCAGTTCGGAGAGCATCGACTTCGCGGTTCCGGGCTCGCCGACGAGGAGGAGGGCGCGCTCACCGGCCAGGGTGATGACGCAGCGCTCAACGAGGGAGATGTCGCCGACGAACTTGCGGCTGATTTTCAGCCGAGGGTTTCCACAGATGAAGGAGACGACAGCGGAAGGGGTCAGGCGCCAACCGGGAGGCTTGGGCCCCTCCTGGCGGGCGAGGAGGTCGAGCTCATCGGCGTACAGCATCTCCGGTGGGGGCACCTGCTGGGCTGTGTTCACCTCGGATACTCCGGGCGTGGAATCGCCGGGGGGTGTGCTCGTCGCCATGATTCCTCCTCGAAACCTTCTTCTCAGGGCCGGGTTGGTCCGGCGGCCTCATGGGCTCGTCGGCCCTCGCTCGCTCTTCCCTTCGACTGGGAGTCTATTCGCTTGTCGCGCTCTCGCCTGTGGCGGGAAGCCTATGCGCTCGTCGCGCTTTCGCCTGTGGCCGCGAGTCTATTCGCCCTCTCCCCTTTGTCCCTGAGAGGGAGTGGGGGAGAGGGTGAACATCTTCACCTGCTCAGCGCCTGCGGTAGCGGGTCGTGCGCAACTCCGTGTATCCGGGAACGTCCCCGTCCACGTAGCGCTGCCACGCATCCTCGAAAAGGCGCCCCAAGGGCACGAGCGGGACAACCACATCATGACGCGGAGTGACTTTCGTGGCATCCGTCAGATCGTAGAACGGGGCCTTCCAGACCTCCATCGGCTTATGAGGTGTGCTCGCCTCCTGCCAGCCTCCCGGAAGGAAAAGGCTCCTGCCCGCACGGGCGCGCTTCGCTTCGACGAGCAGCCCCGCCTCCAGCAGAGGGGCTGCCGCCGCGAGACGCTGCTTCTTCGACCAGGAGTTCCACGACTCGACGTTCTTGTCGCTGGGGAAGATCAGGGCGAGGATCTGCAGCCAGTAACGTGCCGAATCCTCGGGGACACCCAGGGACTTGGCCGCAGCGGACACGACCTCGGGTGCGGACACGAGCGGGTCACAAGCGCAGCCAGGGTGTGCGTTGACGAGGGCGTCGGCGATCTCGTCATAAACACCAATCACCACATCGAGGCGCTTGCGGATCCTTTGCAGCGAGTACTCGCCCTCGTCGATCGCGTCGAGCAGACGCCGATCCGCCGTGAAGTCTTTCGACCTGTTCGGATCATAGAAGACGGTTGGGTACGGGGCGTTCGTCATTGACCAGGGGCCGAGAGAATCGACCTGATCCGAGGGCGCGTTCTCGTCTACGGCGGGCAGGCCCAAGACGGTGCGCAGGCCGCTCCCATAGTCCTGCCACTCGACTCTCACGCTTCGGCACGCCGACTTCATCTGCTCGTACACTTGGGCGAGCCAGAGCGCGAAGCGGCTACCGGTCTCGGCCTGAGCAGCAGCCCACAGCCAGACATCAGGGTCGACGCTGTTCGGATCCTGACTGAGTTCGCGCAGTCGCCGCGCGCCGCCCCAGGGGAAAGCCGAATCCGCTGCGGCGAGAAGAGCACCTGGAAGATGGAAAACCTGCTCATTGCCCGACCAGGCGGCAATGACCGCTTCAACGTCGATCCCTTCATGCGCTAAACGCAGGGGGTCGGATGCACCTGCCTCGACGAGCCGCAGGAGTTCCTCAGTGCCGAGTCCACTGAGGAACTCCCTGCCTTCCCTCGCTTCGGCGACTTTCAAGCCGAGCAGGGTGCGCAGCTCCTTGTCGAGGAAGTTCGCCTCAGCCGAGCGGATGTTGGGCAGGCCCGCGAGGAACAAGGATGCGGCTGCTCTGGTCCACCCGGTCCCCTCAGCGAGGCGCGCGACCTTCGCCGGATCCCACTGGGGGGCGCCCTCGTCGAGGAGGACGCGGAACGCCTCGATGATCGTTTTGGCTTCAATGCCGCAGCCCCGGGTGATGAGGCTGATCGGAGCGCCGTCAACACTCTTGGGAACACCGCCCGAGGGGGAGAAGAAGCGCGTCTTGTCGTTACTGTTGTAAGCCCAGAAGGGACGGCCGGTGCCGATCAGGATTGCAGGGCCGGAGGGGGTGGTGAGGAGTCGCGCGGGCTCGGTGGATGATGGTCCTTCTTCGATCCCCGCCACCTCGAAAACACAGCACGAGGGCGAGTACAGGCCTTCATCAACGAGGTCCCCGAATGCTGCGGCCGCCTGACCCACGAACTCTTTCGAGGCGAGGGGACGGGTGACTGAGAACAGCAGAGCGATCGGTCGGGTGGTGAGGTGGGTGAAAGCACTCCCAACACCCGTCACCGCAAGCTCGGCTCCTCCAAGGCGCCGGGCCATGTTATGTAAAACGTCACGATCCGTCGTCAACGACCACTCAGTATTCGCCCAACCGAGCGCATCGCATGAGGCTTCCCATTCGGGGAAGCTCCTCGTCGGCTGTGCCTCTTGTGTTGTGCGCTCAAGCCCATCTTCGACGATTCGTTTGACGCGGGCCGTTGCCCATACGACGGAGTCGACGAGTGCATGACAGTCGGAACCGAGGAAACTCGCAGCCGCTGCCCGCGCCTCGTCGGTGAGGATCCTGCCGGGATCCACCGCCTCAGCATCCTCCGTACTGTCGGCGGTCGGAACGACTCTGAGAAGCTTTTCGAGCTGGGAGGGTGTCGCGTGGCGCAGCTTGTCACTTGCGGCCTCGTCGCGCACTCGGAACTGATTCCAGCCGACCTGGGGGACTTTGTGGAGGAGATGAGTGCCCCCTCGTGCGTCAGCCGCGGCGAACATGGGGGCGAAATCGTCTTCGCGCACGAGCTCCTCGCCCTTGATCAGCCAGTGCCCGCCCCCGGGGCGTGCCATGCGGCCTTTGAAGCGGTCCCAGCGTTCCTTCGGGTGCACTTGATGCCCGTTGGCGTCAATGTAGAGCGACTTCTCGTCCCTGCTCATTCGCAGCCACGCGTGTCGGCCATGGGCCGTCGAAACGCTGGAGTCGGCCGTCGTCGGGAAGACTGAGCACCAGATGATCGTGTGCTTTTCGAGTTCCCAGCCGTCGCGAAGGTAGGGCTCGATGAGTTCGGCGAGAGAAGCGGGCAGGGATTCGCGTCCCCTCTGACCCGTCGCGGGGTCGATTTCCCGGAAGGTGTCATCGAGACGCCAGTAGTGCTCGCCTTCACGAAGAACGAGGGCGCGGTCGGCGAAGGGGTCGCCGCCGTCGCCTCCGTGGACGAGGCGCTCACCGACGAGGCGCCCATCGTTGAAGGGCAGGGTCAAGGGGACGTCCGAGCCGCCGTAGTAGCGGATCGGCGTTGAGGTTCCCGGGTCGGTCGACCAGGTGAGGAAGTATTCCCAGTTCTTCCGGTAGGCGCAGGCCGTGGCTTCGCCTGCGAGCAGATAGTGCCAGTATTCAGCTTTGTCCGTTGCAGTGGGAGCGAAGGAGGCTTCGGCGATCCTCTTGTCGCCGTCAACCCAGATGATGTGACCATCGGCGGCGACACCGATCGCGGGGAAAGCCTCGTGGAAGGTGGTGTTCGTGCCGAGTTCGGCGGATGCAGCTTCCAGTTCAGGCCAGGTGTACTCGGTGAGGAAACCGTCGCGGAAAACATCGGCGAGGATTTCTCCGGCGTTGAGTCGCTCGACGAGAGCGCTGATCTGGCGTGGATACGCATCGAGACCGGCGGGGGTGAAGAGCGGGCTCAGGCGTCGTATTTCGCTGAGGACTTCTTGTGAGGTCGGGTGCTCACCGAGCGTGGACTCCGCCCAGCGTCCGAGCATCGTGCGGGCACCGGAATGGGAGAGGATGACGTCGAGATGGTCTGAGGCCGTCCTGCCGATTGTCCCAAGCACCAGGTGCGCGTGCTCGCTTTCGGCGAGGGCATCGAGGTCGGGGCGATCTCGCGTTTCCGCCCAGTCGGACAGGCTCAGGCGGTTGTAGTACGAGTAGGCGCCCGGAGGCACATCGAATTCGACTTTCGCCCCGGTGGACAAGAGCGCGTCGAGGAGTTCGGGTTGCAGGCCGAAGACGCGCTTGGACAAGGTGATGCTCTGCCCCTTGAGACTCTTCATTCTTCTGACGAGGAGGCTGAGCTTGCGCGGGTATCCGGCATTCCACTGGCTCTGGAGCATGCGCGTGTAGCGTTCGACCCATTCGCGGGCGTCGACTCGCCCGGCGGCGAGGTCTTCGCTCAAGCCGACGGAGGCGAGGATGTCGATCCACTCGTCGGATGGGACAGGACCCGGGGTGAGGGCAAGGAGTGCCTTCATGGTCGTGGGCTCTTGCGCGACTAAAACGGGGAGTGCTTTCTTGAAGCCCCTCCAGAAGGCCGCGGGCGCTTTGGACAGCGACGGGGAGGAAAGGACGGCACGCAGGAAGCGGGCGTGGACTTCCACAGGGTCCGCGTGGGCGGCTTTCGCGAGGCGCTTGAGGTCTGCGGCGAGCCCGCCGTAGGGCGGCATCCCGCCTTTGACACGGTCGATGTTGAGGGTGAGGAAAATGTCGAGGGCGCGTTCGGGTTCGTAGCGTTCGCACAGGGTTTTCGACTCGTTCGTCAGTTCTTTAGCGGTGATGGCCCCGGCGAGAGCGAATTCGAGGAAGGCCTTGGAGTTACGGTCTTCATCGACCTTGAGGCTGTGGACGCGCTCGGCTTCGCGCGCTTTGGAGAAGTACTGGGCTGCGTAGACGCGGTTGTCGAGGCGCAAGAAGATGCGGGCGGCCTCTTCGAGGAAGGTCGGAAGGAAATGCGGGGCGGAGTCGCCGAGCATTTTCGCCAGCTCGTCGAGGAGAAGCTTCGCATTTCCGGGCTTGGATTTGGCGGCTTTGGCGGCACGCTGCAGGTCGCCGACAAGGTTGAGGGCGTGGCGCGCATTCTTCGGGTCATGGATGATCGGCCAGGCGGGGAAGCCGATGGCGCGTTGACGCACGCGACCGATAGGGGTCTTCTGCCCGGGTGTGAAGCCGAGGGAAGTGAGGGTGATGTCCTCAACTTCGCCGAGGGCGTCGGGGGTGAGGCGCACGACGGTGCGCCCCTCAAGGGCGGGGTGGGCGTAGGAGTGGGCCGAGGCGGGGATAGTTCCGGGGGCGTCTGAGGAGATGATGCCACCGAGTTCGGCGGCTCGAGCTGGGGTGATCATGAGGGGTCCTTCAGGGCGTGTGCGCACGAGGAGAAACGGAGTGCGGGGTTGGGCGATCGTGTTCGGGGTACGAGCCTCACTCAGGGGCGGGATTCATCGTCGATGACGCGTCCAGCGTAGATGTGGGCGGCCATGCGCACGCCTTCGGAGTAGGCGATGGGGCCGACCTCGCCGATGCGAATGACGTGGTCGTCGCGCACCCAGTGCAGGTCGCCGGTTTCCGTTTCGGCCTCGGGACTGTCCGCGCCGATCCAGTAGCGGGCTGTGACGAGGGCGCCGTCCTCATAGACCGGACAGGTCGAGTAGCCGCCGGAGACTTTGAAGCCTGCGGCGGTGGCGCGTCCTGCGGCGTAACGCAGTTGTTTGAAGGAGCCGCCCGACCAGGTGTTGAGTTCGAGTGCTTCGGCCTTGGCGGGGTCTGCGCGGTGGACATCGCGGAAGAGCTGGTCGAAGCGTTGGGAAATGCCGAGTTCTGCTGCAAATTCTCGCAGCTCATCGAGGTCGGCGAGGGCAGCAGGGTGGGGGATGAGGACGGCCTCGTCGCTGATGCGTGCAGACTCTCCGTCGAGGTCAACGACACCGAGCGCATCTAAGTGTGCGGCGCGCAAGAATCCGGCGACCTCTCCGTCCGGGGTGGAGATGACGAGGTCAGTGAGCCAGGATCTCCATGCTTCATCGGGCCAGACGGCAGCCAGGAGGCTTCGGGGAACGGGAAGGGAACGCAAGAACCAGCGTTCGACGGCCTCCCCGACCTCGAGCTCGTGCTGGTGGAGGAAGATCAGGGTCGAGTCGAGGTCTTCCCAGACTTGAGTTTTCTTCGCGGCCGCGGGCACAGATTTGAGAGTTTTGCCTTTGTCGTTGCGGGCGACGATCTTGCCGTCCTCGATACTGAGTTCGTGACCGGTTCCGGTCGGGATCCACTCCATCGGGGTCCTTCCTCGCGGCGCCTTTGCGGTGTGCGATGGATGAGTCTTCGCGGTGCGGGTCGCGCAGGGCGAAGGGGTCGTATTGTGCCGGATAGGGGCCATGCCCTGCGTGAAGGGGGGCCATATTGTGCCCGAGCAAAGTCATGTCATGCCTGTTCGGCGGGGATTTTCGGAGTATATGTAGCGGCGGGAGGGGCGGTCAAGGACCTTGCTCTCTCAAGGTCTCAGGGGTACCGCATCGCTGGATTCTCCGCGTGGATCTTGCCGTTCGGCGCGCCTGTGCGCCGGGTGTTCCACATACTCTCGAGTGTGTGGGGCGGTTACGACTGTGCAGCGGGCCTGGGGCGCGCGCTGAACTCCAATCTTCTCAATGCGCCCGGCTGAGGGGAGAGTACGGCTGAGGGCAGGCGGCGAGGTCAGCTGGGGGCGGGGTGGAGAGCGCGGCTGAGGGTGGGCGGAGAGGCCGAGCCCGCCTGTGAAGAGCGCGTCTGGGGGTGGGCGGAGAGGCCAGGCCCGCCTGTGAAGAGCGCGTCTGAGGGCGGGTGGATAGCGCGTCTGAGGGCAGGCGGTGAGGTCGTCTGAGGGTGGGCGGAGAGGCCGAGCCCGCCTGTGAAGAGCGCCGCTAAGATCGAGGGCATGACGCTGCACCTGCACGACTCGAAAACGGCCCGACTCCAGCCCCTCACCCCGGTGACTCCCGGACACGTGGGGATTTACTTGTGCGGGGCCACCGTGCAGGGCTCGCCCCACGTCGGCCACCTGCGGGCCGCCGTCGCCTTCGACTCCCTCGTCAGGTGGCTGCGCCGCTCGGGCATGGAGGTCACCTACGTGCGCAATGTGACCGACATTGACGACAAGATCCTCAATAAGTCCGCGCAGGCGCAGGTCCCCTGGTGGGCGTGGGCGTACCGCTACGAACGCGAATTCACTCAGGCCTACGAGACCCTGGGCGTACTGCCCCCGAGCTATGAGCCTCGAGCCACCGGGCACATCCCCGAGCAGATCGACTTGGTGCGCCGCCTCATTGAGCGCGGCCACGCCTACGACGACGGACGCGGCAATGTCTACTTCGAGGTGCACAGCCAGCCCGACTACGGTTCCCTGACGCGCCAGCGCCTCGCCGATATGCGCACCACCGAGGACGAGGCCCAGATCGACGCGGCCCTCGAAGCGGGCAAACGCGACCCCAGGGACTTCGCCCTGTGGAAGTCCACGAAGCCCGGCGAACCTGAAACCGCATCCTGGGAGTCCCCCTGGGGTCAGGGCCGACCCGGATGGCATCTCGAATGCTCCGCCATGGCCAGGCGCTACCTCGGTGAGGAGTTCGACATTCACGGCGGCGGCATCGACCTGCGTTTCCCCCACCACGAGAACGAGCAGGCTCAATCGCATGGCGCCGGCTGGGGTTTTGCCCGCCTGTGGGTTCATAACGCGTGGGTGACGACCAAGGGCGAGAAGATGAGCAAGTCCCTCGGCAATGTCCTCTCGATCGGCGCACTCACCAAGGATTTCCCTGCCGTCGCGGTCAGATGGGCCCTGTCCACCGTGCATCACCGCTCCGCAATCGAATGGGGCGAGGAGACTCTTCCCGCCGCTGCAGCCGCCTGGTCGAAATTCTCAGGCTTCGTGGAGAGGTCCATCGGCCTCGCAGGTGAAGCCTGCGCCGAGGAGATCCTTCTGCCAGCCTCTGAACTTCCCGAAGGCTTCGCCACCGCCATGAACGACGACCTCAATGTCGCGGGAGCGCTCGCGGTCATCCATGAGCACATGAAGGCGGGCAACACGGCCATTGACGAGGGCGACAAGACGCTCGTCCGTCGAGAGCAGGTGCTCGTCCGTTCCATGCTTGACGTCCTCGGCCTTGATCCGGCTTCGGATCAGTGGCGCGGGGGACTTGGCGCGGGAGGGGCCGAGGGTTCTGCCGAGCATGAGGCCTTGGATGCTCTGGTTCGTGCCCTCATTGAAGAGCGCGCTCAGGCGCGCGCCGACAAGGACTGGGCTCGTGCGGACGCTTTGCGGGATCGACTCGCCCAGGCCGGGATCGCCGTCGCCGACGGCCGCGAGGGCGCGAGCTGGAGGCTGGGGTGAAGAGCGAAGGTTGTGTGAGGATCGAGAGGAGATGAGGATTCACAGTCCCGTGATGCTCTTAACTCTCAGATGAAAAGTCGATAGAATCACAGCACGATGCGCCCTCGGCTGGGGCATCGTCAGCACGGCCGCTCTGCTTGCAGGGCGGCCGTTTTTCTTCACTGCAATCAGTTTCACCGCGAACTCTTGCCCCCGGTTGTGGGTTACCGGCAGGAAAGTGTGGCATCGCTCGGGCGTGTCGTGGGGGTTATGTGCGTCCGGCCCAGCCTTTTCGGGTGTGGAAGCCGGTGTCGGGGCTGTAGGCGTTGTCGTAGTGTGTGGGCCCGTCTGGCCGGGGTTGTTGTTTGTGTGTTGTGGGGATGATCGTGTGGGGTTGCCTGGCGTGTTTGTCCCATTCGGCGAGCACTGTGGCGGCGTTGATGGGGTGTTGGTGGTGGGCGAGGAACCAGTGAATTGCGGTGATTTGGCGAGTCGTGTTCCAGCCTGCATGGGCGCGCAGTAGGGCGCGGATTTGAGCGTTGAGGGATTCGATGGGGTTGGTGGTGGATGCGAGGTTTGGTCGGCCAGGGTCGGTGAGGAATGTGAAGAGCTGTTTGTTCTTGAGGAGGCGTTCGAGCCGGTAGTACACGCGCCTGTCGCGTTCGTGGGTGTACCACCATTTCTTGCCTGTGGCTGCTGCCTTTTCGGGGTCTTGGGACGCGTAGGTGCGTTCTTTGAGGTAGTGGGCGTATTCGGTGTGGAAGGCGGCGAGCAGGCTCGCCCAGTGTGCGGCTTCATCCATGGTGGTGACGCGCAAGAGGGAATGGGACAGGCCTTTGAGGGCTTTCCCGGCGGGCGTGTGGGGGTTGTGGGTCAGGTCCACGGTGTTGTTGCGGTGGACATGCACGAGGCAGCGTTGGACCGGTTGGTCTGGTCCCCACAGGGTGCGGATCGCTGCCAGGGCGCCGCCTGCCCCGTCGGTAGTGATGATGCCCGGTGGGGGAAGTGGGCTGAGGAGCTGGGTGTAGGCCGTAGCGTTTTCTCGTCCGGCGGTAACCCAGTTCAACGGTGTGCGCCCGTCGGTGGCGATGAGGATGACCCAGGAGTGGGAAAGGAAGATCCCGTCAATGAACACCTGGTCATGAATGACGCCGTCCATGACTGGGAGGGGTGGTGGGACTTGCCAACACCACGAGGTGCGCTGGCGGAAGGATCGGCCGGTGAGTGTGCCGTCGCGTTCGGCTTGGCTGGTCTTGCCGGTCGCGTAGTTGATGAATGCTTCCAGGTCGTGGCGGCGAGTTACGTCAGGGCGCTTGAGAACTGTCGAGAATGAGCAGTTCCGGCAACGCCACCGGGGCGTACGAGAAGACGTTTTCCCGTTCGCGTTCATCGGCGCTCGGCAGATCGGGCACTTGGGGCGCTTGTCAACACTCACCCGCTCATATAGGCCCCACCCCTATGGGGAACGCGACTTTACGCGGTCAGATCAACGAAAAGTCCGGGTCGATGCCACACTTCCTTGCCGGTATCCCCCGGTTGTCGATAGAAGGGCTCCCTCGTCTTCTTCGCAAGAGGATCTTCGTTCTTCCTTTACGGCGTTGCTCCTTGGCCACTTGTAGAGATCAATGGCCGTGTGCAGCGCGTCTTCTCCCTCGAACTTGCTGAGGAACTCTTCGAGTCTGGGTGCACTGATCGCATCACGAAGAGCTTCAACATGGGGAGAGGCCTCGATAGTTCTCACAAAATCATTGCTACACTCGTAAGCGATCGCCCCGGGTCGGCCTCTGGTTTCTTATCCATGTCCCCGGGGCTTTGGCATACGTGAATCGGACCGCAATGGCCGCTTCGGAGTGCCGGATCAGCGCCGGGCCCCGCTAGGCTGATTCGGATCAGGCGCGCCGGGAGGCGCTCGCGACGAAGAAGGACGAACACGATGGCTGGAAACGACGGGCGCCGCGGAGCCGTGCGCAAGCCAGGCTCGAAGAAGGGCGCGAAAGTCGGGACGGGCGGACACTCGCGCCGTCGCCTCGAAGGCAAAGGCCCGACGCCCAAGGCCGAGGACCGCACCTACCATCCGGCTCATAAGCGCAAGGTTCAGCGTGAGGCGCGCGAAGACCAAGAGGCCGCGATCGCCCGCGCGCGTGCGAAGAGCTCCATCAAGATCGCCCCAGGTCATGAGCTTATCGCCGGGCGTAATCCCGTCGCCGAGGCCGTGCGCGCCTCCGTCCCGATTGAGCGCGTCTTCGTCCTCGACAATGTCAAGGATGACCGTGTTGAAGAGGTCATCCGCCAGGCCGCACATCTGGGGGCCCCGGTGTTCGAGGTGACGCGCCGCGATCTTGATGTTGCGACCGATGGGGCTGTCCATCAGGGTGTCGCGATCGAAGTGCGAGGCTATGAGTACGCGCAGGTCAATGACCTGATCGTGGGTTCTTTGCAGCAGCTGGGCACGCCGCTGCTCGTCGCCCTCGACCAGGTGACGGACCCGCATAACCTGGGGGCGGTCCTGCGTTCGGCGGGCGCTTTCGGCGCGGACGGGGTCATCATCCCCGAGCGTCGCAGCGCGGGAGTGAACACGACGGCGTGGAAGGTGTCGGCGGGCGCGGCTGCTCGCGTGCCCGTGGCGAGGGCGACCAACCTTGTGCGAGCGCTTGAGGACTGCAAGCGTGCCGGTTTCTTCGTCGTCGGACTCGACGGTGGTGGTGACGCTGAGCTGCGCGACCTGTCTTTGGCCACATCCCCGCTGGTCGTCGTCACAGGGGCCGAGGGCGCGGGGCTGTCCCGTTTGGTGCGCGAAACCTGCGATCAGATCGTGTCGATCCCGATCTCCTCGGCGGTCGAATCCTTGAATGCTGCAGTCGCCACGGGGATCGCCCTCTACGAGGTCGCATCGCTTCGGGCTGGGGAATAGGGGTGTAGCGGGCTTGAGGGGTGAAGACACGCCTTCACCGCTGGAGCGTGCTTTCTCATTGGGGCTCGGCTTGGGGAGTACGTGATTCGTACTCGTCGATGCACGAGTGAAACTTGAAGTGTCCACAGGCTGTGGAGATCGCGGACCTGCTTGTTGTGATGCCAAGAGTAGTCGGGGCGTTCGAACCCCGGATATTCTGTGATGGCCCCGGATTCGGGGATGACCCGACTAGTGGTGTTGGGATCTTGTGTTCCCCGCGTGAGCGGGGTGTTGGGGCGTTGGCTGCGACACCGTCGAAGAGCCCGGATTTTATTCCCTACGAGAGTGGGGGTTGGTCTCGCGCTTTGAAGGTTTTCTTTCTTTGAACTAACACTAGTGGAGTTGGGATAATTAAGGGCTATTGACAGACCTTCCCTTTAGTGTTGAGATATGAGCAGGTGATTCGAAAGTCGAGCAAGCTGCTCAGTGAGGAGGTGCGACGTGGTGAGAACGGCATCGAAGAAGGGGACTGCATCCATTGTTCCCCCATCCCCTCGACGCGGAGTCCAGTTCGGAGCTGCGGATCAGTCTCTGACTGACGCTGCGTTGTCCGAAGTTGCAAGGAGCTTTTGGGCCAAGAGCGGCGGACAAGGGTCAGAGATGTGGCTGTCGCTCGCGCAGCATCTCATGGACGCGTCCGATGTTGCGGCAGTTCTCTTCGATGAATACGCCGCTCCGGAGGTGCGGAGCCTCATGGCTTCCGTGTGGGACGGCAACGAGGCCCGCGCACGGTCGATGCTGCGATTCCTTGCTGGAGTTCACGATGTCGGCAAAGCCTCGGTGGCATTCTCATCGCAGGTTCCTTCCCTCGCCTCTTTTCTTTCGGACTTCGGAGTGGACGTGCTGCATTGGAAGGATCTTCCAGATCGGAAGAGCCTCCCTCATGGTTTCCTCAGCTACTTCGCCCTCGTCGATGCGATCGAGGACGGGGGTGGTGACCGCGGCAGAGCGACGCAGTGGGCTTCGCTCGTCGCCGTTCACCACGGCCGTTATCCCAATCCTTCCGCAATGGAAAAGGCGAGGAGAGTCCTTCGCCTTGTGGAGGGGCGACAACAGCAGAGTGCCTGGTCGAAGGGGCGGCGTGAACTCATTGAATGGATGGCGAGGAGAACAGGTATCGTCTTGAACTCTTCGGAGCCGAGCGAACTACCGCGACTGCCGATCGCTGTCGCTTCCGCCTATGGTGCTCTTATCGTCATGGCGGACTGGCTCGCCTCGAATGAGGAGTTCTTTCCTCTCTTCCTTCGAGACAGTCGCGCTGAGTCGATGAGTCCCTCGGCTCAGATTCAACGGGTACGGGGCGGTATGGGGCGTGCTCAGATGCCGCGTCCGCTCCGAATCGAGGACGGCGCCCCGGTGGATATCGAGGCCTCATATCGCCGTCGTTTTTCGTGGGGTGAGGATACACATCCGACAAAAGCGCAGTTGAGGGCCGTGGCTATTGCTGAGACCGAAGACCCTGACCTGATGATTGTCGAAGCTCCTCCCGGATCGGGCAAGACTGAACTCGCATTCTCTGTTGCAGAGCGAATGGTGCGGATGCGAGGCCTTCAAGGAGTGATGATCGCCCTGCCGACCCAGGCGACGACGAACGCCATGTTCGAGCGTGCCGAGACTTGGCTGTCGAATCTCCTTGGAGATGAACCCCAAAGACTTGGGATCCACCTTGCGCATGGGAAGAATGATCTCAATGAAGAGTTCGTCCGCCTCCTCGCAAAGGACTCCGCGCCGCTAGAAGTGTTAGACGAAGAAGAAGGGACGAGTGGTCTGTTCGCCAACCGCTGGATGGCAGCCCGCTGGCGCTCAACTCTTTCTCCCATCGTCATTGGAACGATCGACCAGGTTCTGCTCGCAGCATTGAAGTCCAGGCATGTGCTGATGCGCCATCTCGGTCTCCTCGGAAAAGTTGTCATCCTCGACGAAGTGCACGCTGCGGATGCCTATATGGAGATCTATTTGGAGTCCGCACTCGCATGGCTCGGCGCGTTCGGTGTTCCTGTTGTGCTCCTTTCCGCTACCTTGCCGTCCGCGCGTCGACAAGCACTGATCGCCGCTTATCGACGAGGACGAACCGGTGGGGAGCCGGGGGAGATAAAGGAACTCGAGGGCGACATCGGGTATCCGGTCCTCACGGTCCTCAAGGACAAAGGGACGAACATACGAAGTGAAGTAGTCCGCGACGAGGGCGAAGAGATCAGGAAGGTCATTCGGCCACTCGAAGCGGGTAATGAGGGACTTGCAGACTTCATCGATTCCCGTCTCGCTTCAGGCGGCTGTGCGGTAGTCATCAGGAACACCGTTGGTGATGCGCAGCGGACCTACGACGCAATACTCCAACGTTTCGGGGAAGAATCCACGACGCTGCTGCATTCCCGGTTCCTTGCGTGCGATCGAGCGCAACGAGACGAGCAAATGCTCGCGTTGTTCGGAAAAGGATCTTCGCGTAGGCCGAAGAAACATGTGGTCGTCGCGACTCAGGTGATTGAGCAGAGCCTCGATGTCGACTTCGACCTCATGATCACGGATCCGGCGCCGATGGATCTCGTTTTGCAGAGAATCGGACGTCTACATCGTCATTCGGGCCGTGCGAGGCCCGCGCCTCTTCAAGAAGCCGAGTGCTTCGTCCTCGTCGATCAATCGGGTGATGGAGCATGGGGATTCTCGCAGGGGACGGAAGCCGTGTACGGGAAGTCGCGGGTTTTGAGGATGCTTGCGATCCTCCACGATCACAATGCTGAGATCGTCCTTGAAAAGGCGGGGGACTTTGCTTCCTTCACTCAACTCGCCTATTCGAATACTCCCGTCGGACCGAGTTCGTGGCAGCCGTCTCTCAAAGAGGCATCGCGTCTTGATGAGGCTGAGACGAATAGCGTAACCGAGAAGGCGAAAGTATGGTCCTTTGACCCGGCAAGGGTCTCGACGTGGACGGGTGAAGCGCTGCTGCGGGACTTTGCCGGAGAAGCAGCGACAGGAGAGATCAGCGACCCGAAAACAGGGCTCGCGGCCCGTCCGGCGGTGAGGGATGCTGAGGATCAGATTCCGGTGCTCATCATCCCTGTTGATCCGGAGTACGGCGGGGCGGTGACTCCTCCCCCATGGCAAGAGGCCGAGGGTGAGCCGACCCTCATTGATGTCTCCGTGTGGCCTTCGCCGTCAATGGTTTCGCGAATCCGCACGTGGAGCGTGTCGCTTCCCCCTTGGCAGTTCCGAGAGACGGGAGAGAAGACTGATAATGCGGTGGACGCAGTTGCCTGTGCCCTCTGGGATGATCCTTGTATGCGGGAGTGGGGCTTCCTTGAGCATCCGCTTCTGCGTGGCGAATTGGTGCTTCCGATGCGCAGAGTTGACGCGCACTCACAACGTTTGGAAACGACGATTAGAGGCCGACGAGTGGTGTATACGAATCAACGAGGATTAGAGGTGCAGGGCTGATGAGTGAACTCGACTTTAACCTTCTCGACGAAGCGTGGATTCCCGTTCTCATGGTCGACGGAACTGCGCGAAGCATGGGGATCAGGGAGGTCTTTCATGAAGCGGGGGCGATTCGCGACATCGCGTGTGAGCTGCCGACTTTGAATATTGCAATTGAAAGGCTCTTGCTTGCGATCTGCTATCGCACACTTGATGTTCCGGATGTGGAATCCTGGTTGGATCTTTGGGACAGGGGTGTCCCTGAAGAGCCCATTCAGGAGTACCTCGATAGGTGGCACGACAGGTTCTTCCTCTTCGGAGGCAGGTACCCCTTCATGCAGGCCCCGGACCTTCGGACGGCGAAGGACGCCGTCTCTTCCTTGGACAAGATCATTGCGGATGTCCCCAATGGTGAGCCTTTCTTCACGACGCGGAACGGTGAAGCGATTCGGAACATTTCCGCAGCAGAAGCTGCACTGTGGCTTCTGCACGCTCAGACCTTCGACCCTGCCGGAATCCGCTCTGGGGCAGTGGATGATCCGGAGACGAAAGGAGGGAAAGGATATCCGATTGGCCCCTCTTGGACGGGACAATTGGGACTCGTCATCCTCAAGGGAGAAACCTTGGATGAGACCCTCGTACTGAACCTCGTCCCCTTTGAACGCTCCGGACTGAGAGGGCCCGCCAGCACAGGACCGAAAGGAGCCTGCTCCTGGGAGGTCAATGACGTGGAGACGGGACTGCGGCGCAACTATGCCGAGAACCCGGATCCCGATGGGTACTCGGTTTCGCGATTGCTTACCTGGCATTCTCGACGAGTGCGCCTAATCGGTAGCCGAGACGGCGTGACAGGAGTCGTTCTTACTCAAGGGGATCGGCTCAATCCGCAGAACATGCACCTCTACGAGCCGATGAGTCTGTGGAGATACTCGATGCCGCAGTCGAAGAAGGCTCGAATCGCGACTTACATGCCCCGTAAGCATGATCCGGCGAGGGCTTTCTGGCGTGCTCTACCTGGCGCTCTGCCTTTCACGCAGAAGGTGAAGGGCGCTGATAAGGGACAGTACGACATGTTCCTCCAAAGCGATATCTTGCGCTTCCATTCGAGTGAGGATCTTCGTGGTGTCGCGACCGCTTACCCGATTCGTTTTCAGATGGAAGCGATCGGTGTGACCTATGGTTCCAATGAAGCCGTTATCGACGATATCTATCACGATGCTCTTGCTTTGGCTTCTGTGCTCCTGGAACCGGGTGAAGGCGGGCTCGGCGACATTGTCAAGCAGTCTGTTGGAGACGTGGAGTCTGTCGCTCTAGTTATCGGCAATCTGGGGGCGAACATTTCTCGGGCTTCAGGAGAAAGAGGGGATGGGGCCGGCGACGCGGCGCGCGACCGAGCGAAGGAGCGTTTCTTCTCTCTCATCGATGATCCCTTCAGACAGTGGCTCTCCAGCATTGGCCCCTCTTCCGATCCGCTTGCCGAGCGTGCACGCTGGTCCGCCGAACTTCGTCGCATCGCACTGAGAACGTCTGAGGAACTACTGAGTCGAGCATCTGAATCCGCAGTCCGAGGACGCGACGTGGGAGGTTCTTATATCAGTGTGGGAATCGCGGAGAACTACTTCATGAAGAAGCTGAATGAGATCGTGCCGTCGAAGCGGACGGCGCAGAAGGGAATGGGGGAATGACAGAGGAGTCTCGGGCGCAGATATCGGTGCCCACTAGAGATCTTGGTAGTCCCGAGGATGTGCGGAATCGTGTTCTTTCGGTGATCGCACGGCTGAAAGGCCACAATCCCTTTGCGATAGCTGGACGGGCGCAGTTGCGTTCAGCTCTGGGTAAGAACGTCGGTGAGGTGCCCTCAGTGTGGGCGTACACTCTCGAGTCTGGGGATGAGCACCAGATCGGGAATGAAGCGACCCAGGGTGAGCTCGCAGTTCATGCGGCGCTCACGCTGTGGGCGATGCATCAAGGATCGCACGACACGTCGATGCATATGCGAAGCCAGCGGGGGGCGACGATTGGTGCTTCCGCTCGAAGGGTCGCGGTCTCAGGAGCATCGGATAATCGTTGCCCGGAAGAGCACCCGATCTACCGCCGTTTGTGTGCGATGATCTCCGCTCAAACTTTCGATGCGCTCGTCACTCACGCTCGGGGCCTTGTGAGCGTCATGTCATCAGCGGACGTTCAAATCGATTACGGACGCCTCGCTTCTGACTTCTACTCGTGGCAGAATCCTCGACTCCGCTCCAGAGTCGTACGCCAATGGGGTCGAGACTTCGCGCGTACGCCCCTGTCTGAAGACGGCGTGGCCGGAGGCAACGTCGTAGACCTTGAACCAATTCAATCCGAATCTGCAATTCCCCAAGACTGAAAGGACCGACTCCCATGGCTCGCTACATCGACATCCACATTCTCCAGACTTTGCCTCCGTCCAATCCGAATCGGGATGACACTGGCGCTCCGAAGACCGCGACTTTCGGTGGGGCACGCCGTATGCGCATCTCTTCACAGGCCATCAAGCGTGCGACGAGGCTCGACTTTGAACAGTCGCTTCCGGATGGTAATCGTGGCATTCGGACGAAACGAATCGTCGAGCTGCTGCGCGACGTGATTGTTGAGAAGAGGGCGGATCTTGAGGATCGTGCTACCCAACTCGCAGAACTTGCGCTGACCGAAATCGGCTTCAAGATCTCCGACCCGAAGGGTAAGAAGACTGAACAGCAGATGAAGGAGGCGGGATTCCTCGTCTTCTTGTCTGCCAAACAGGTTGAACATGTCGCAGAGGCGGTTATTTCTGTCGCCGATGAAGAGGATGTAAAGAAGGCGTTTAAGGCGTTGAAGCCGAAATCACTCGTTGACACTGAACACTCTGTGGACATCGCTCTCTTCGGTCGTATGGTGGCCGAGCCGAACTCTCTCAACGTCGATGCCGCCTGCCAAGTTGCTCACGCACTCGGCGTCGGACAAGTCGAGTCTGAATTCGACTACTTCACGGCGGTCGATGATGCCAAGCGCAACGATGATGATGCCGACGAGGGCGCTGGGATGATCGGTACGATCGAATTCGCCTCTGCGACTCTCTACCGGTATGCGACAATTAACGTTGATCTCCTCGTTGAAAACCTCGGTTCCCTTGAGGTTGCAGAGCAAGCGATTGAGATCTTCATCGGGAGTTTTCTGCGTTCGATGCCGACGGGAAAACTTACGACCTTCGCGAATCGAACCCTCCCGGACGCTGTTCTCATCCAGGTGCGCGACGACCAGCCGATCAACCTTGTCGGGGCTTTCGAATCTCCAGTTCGTCCAGATCGTGACGGTTTTGTCGCGCCCGCAGTCGAGCAGTTCGTCGCGTTCGAGCGTGAATTGGAGGAAGGAAGCGGTATGAAGCCGTTGTCTTCCTTCGTCTCGTGGACCACTTCTCGTGCAGTGGCTTTCGCGGAGCTTGGGCAAAGGATTCCGCTGGCAGAGCTCGGCACTACGGTTGTGCAATCAATTCGGGACGCTCGATGAGCAAGATCCTCATCTTGAGGCTCGCTGCACCCATGCAGTCATGGGGGGCATCGAGCCGATTCACGCAGCGTGGCACGGAAGCGTTTCCGACGAAAAGCGGAATAGTTGGTCTTCTCGCGGCTGCTGAGGGAAGACGCCGAAGCGACTCAATCGAAGACCTTGCAGGTCTGAGAATCGCGGCGCGTATCGACCAACCCGGTGAACTCCTCAGGGATTTCCACACGGCGCATAGGGGTGGTGTGCCGATGCCTCTTTCTGATCGCTTCTACATCTCCGATGGTGTTTTCGTCGCTTTCGTTGAGGGAGAAGACAATCTGATTGATGCTCTCCTTCATGCGATTCAGCGTCCAAAATTCCCCTTGTTCCTTGGAAGACGGGCATGCCCTCCGGCTCTCCCACTCCTTCTCGAGAGCCGGAGTGGGACGATGTGGTCCGCAATCACAGAACTCCCTTGGCAGGCAGCGCGCTTTCACCAGAGAAAATATAAGACGCTGGAGACTGTGAGCCTACGAGTCGTAGCTGATGAGGGGATCATTCCCGGCAGAATCGATTCGACGAGGACGATTCAGGACGTTCCTCTTAGCTTCGCTTCCGAGCGAAGGGAATACGGAATCCGAAACATTGACGAGGCCAGGGTCGATCTTCCCAATCCGGAGTATGTTCCCGTGGTGCCTTCACAGTTGTCTGCAGGAATCTCCCACGATCCGATGGAGGTGATCTGATGTACCTGACCCGGGTGTATCTGAACCCATATCGAAGAGGGTGCAAGTTCCTCATTTCTTCACCACAGAGGATGCATGCAGCTGTGCTCGCAAGCTTTCCTCCGGGGAGTATTCCCAGCTCTAGTGAGGGACGTGTCCTCTGGAGGATTGATCGTCCGCCAAAGACCTCCCGTTCTACGAATGAGAATAGCCCTGCGATCGCTCTTTACATTTCGAGCCCAGTTGCCCCGGATCCAGCAGCCATCGTTGAACAAGCCGGATATGAGGTCAATGGGAGTGTTTTGGTCAAGAGAACAGATGACTTCCTGGACTCACTGCGAGAGGGGCAGCTGTGGTCGTTCCGAGTCACGGTTAATCCCACCTTTCGACGTGCCGGGCAAGAGGACGAGAGGGGCCGGAAGAAAGTGCTTGCACATGTCACCGTCGCACAGCAGACTCAATGGTTCCTCGACCGCGCTGTACCGAATGGCTTCGAGATTCCTCTTATGAGTGAATTTGGAGGGGATGTCTCTCGGACGTTGAGTGCAGATGGGGGACTTGTGGGAAGCGATGCTCCCTTTATTGGGCTTGTCGAACGTCGCAGCGAGCGTTTCCGACGTAACCACGATGAAAGAGTAGACGTGGTTGCTTTGCAGTTGGCAACGTTCGAAGGCAAACTGCGAGTCACTGATCCCGACTTGCTGAGACATGCTCTCGTCAACGGAATTGGCAGGGCAAAAGGGTACGGTGCAGGGCTCTTGTCTTTGGCGCGAGCATGACAGGCTTTCCTGGAATTCGCCCCCCGGACCCGAAGGACCTTCTTCGGGTCCGGGACCGCCTGACTTTCCTTTACATCGAGCGCTGTGTCGTGCATCGCGACTCGAACGCAATCACCGTGACTGACCGGAGAGGTGTGGCTCATGTCCCTGCTGCGGCACTATCGGTTCTCATGATCGGCCCGGGCGTCCGGATCACGCATAGTGCGGTCTCCTTACTCGCTGAAAGTGGGGCGACCGCTGTGTGGGTCGGTGAGAACGGCGTTCGTTATTACGCTCATGGTGTACCACCATCGCGTTCCTCCCGGCTTCTTGAAGCACAAGCGCGAGCGGTCAGCGACCCTCGTGTACGCTTATCTGTTGCTCGCCAGATGTATCTCAAACGTTTCCATGGTGAGAATGTTGCCGACCTCAGCATGCAGCAATTACGCGGACGAGAGGGAGCTCGAGTACGCCGGATTTACAGGGAGAATTCAAGCCGTACTGGGGTCGAATGGGACGGCCGTGACTACGATCCGGACAATTTTGAGTCCGGGTCAGTGGTCAACAGGTGCTTATCTGCGGCGAATAGCGCTATGTACGGGATCATCCATGCCGTTGTCGTCGCCCTTGGCTGTTCACCAGGTTTAGGTTTCATACACACGGGCAACTATCGCTCCTTCATCTACGACATTGCTGATCTCTACAAGGCGGATCTATCGATTCCGGTTGCTTTCGATGTCGCGGCTCAACAGCTCGATACAGGAGTCGGAGAAGAAACTAGAAGACGGATGCGAGATGCCATCCGTGAAGCAAGGATTCTCGAACGTTCTGTGGCCGACATTAAAGAGCTCTTTGCGCCGATGATGTTGGAAGACTCGGAGCAAGACGAAGAGCTTGCTGTCGCTGACCTGAGACTCTGGGACGACCAAGGCAGTCCTGTGCTTGCGGGCGTCTCATACGAGGAGCACTGACAGTCAATGGTTGTCGTGGTGCTTTCGGTTGTTCCTGATTCACTGCGCGGGCACGTGACTCGGTGGTTGCTTGAAATATCTCCTGGAGTCTTCGTCGGGAACCTGAACGCACGCGTGCGGGAACGTTTGTGGACAGTGATCCAGGAGAACATTGGCAGTGGACGGGCGATTATGGTCTTTCATGCGTCGAATGAGCAGAGACTGTCGTTTCTGACCTTGGGTGATCCATGGGTGCCGACCGATTTTGAGGGCCTCACCCTCATGGTTCGTCCGGGTGGATATGACGATGAGAACGCGCCGGAACAGCGGTCAGATCGGGGTGAGGGACACCGTCGTCCCGGTATGAGCAATTTCGAGAAACGACGACGGGCGCGGCGAGGTTTCCCAAGAACGGATCGACAAACGCTCTAAAATCGCAGATCATTAAGTGTGCTCCCCGCGTGAGCGGGGATGAGCCGGCTTCACTTGCCCGTTTAGGGCGGTCATGCTGGTGCTCCCCGCGTGAGCGGGGATGAGCCTCGCCGGTACCGCAGGGCCGGGGCCGTCATCATGTGCTCCCCGCGTGAGCGGGGATGAGCCCTACGGAATCCGGCAGGGGAGAGCCCAACTCACGTGCTCCCCGCGTGAGCGGGGATGAGCCGTCTCGCATCGAGACCTTGCCGGTCGTCCGCTGGTGCTCCCCGCGTGAGCGGGGATGAGCCCCGCGTCGTGCGCAACCGCGCCCTTGGCAAGCGGTGCTCCCCGCGTGAGCGGGGATGAGCCGACCTCGTCCCAGATGTTCCAGCGCATCACAGTGTGCTCCCCGCGTGAGCGGGGATGAGCCGGGTGGCGTGCAGCCGCTTTCGTTGTACGCGTGGTGCTCCCCGCGTGAGCGGGGATGAGCCTGTTATCCGCGACGACATCGGCATATGTATCGAGTGCTCCCCGCGTGAGCGGGGATGAGCCCACATGGAACGGCACCTGGACTCACGTCCTGCGGTGCTCCCCGCGTGAGCGGGGATGAGCCCGCCGCAGATGCGGCGCCCAGCAACCACTCTCTGTGCTCCCCGCGTGAGCGGGGATGAGCCGGGTGGCGTGCAGCCGCTTTCGTTGTACGCGTGGTGCTCCCCGCGTGAGCGGGGATGAGCCCCGGATTTACTGCAACATCCTGGCCCTTCGGGAGTGCTCCCCGCGTGAGCGGGGATGAGCCGAAGAAGACGGAGGAGAAGCCCGCCCCGGCTCCGTGCTCCCCGCGTGAGCGGGGATGAGCCCGTCGCAGGCCACAGGCTGTGCGACTCCCAACCGTGCTCCCCGCGTGAGCGGGGATGAGCCGCCGTCAATGAGGACGGCGGGCGAAACGCCTAGGTGCTCCCCGCGTGAGCGGGGATGAGCCGCAAGGAAAGACGCCCGAGCAGACGCGATCCAGGTGCTCCCCGCGTGAGCGGGGATGAGCCGATCGGGTTGGCGGCGAGGACGGCGGACAGGGCGTGCTCCCCGCGTGAGCGGGGATGAGCCGGCTCGCTTGGCTTTGCGCGTGTCTGCTGTGACGTGCTCCCCGCGTGAGCGGGGATGAGCCCATCTGGTACCCCATCACCGGCGTCGCCGTCGTGTGCTCCCCGCGTGAGCGGGGATGAGCCGCGCGAGCGTGGCGGCGGCCTGGGCTTCTTGATGTGCTCCCCGCGTGAGCGGGGATGAGCCCTGGCTCACCCCCCAGGTCAGACGCTGGGCTTAGTGCTCCCCGCGTGAGCGGGGATGAGCCACGCTCGCGAGAATCGCTGGCCTCAAGAAGGCAGTGCTCCCCGCGTGAGCGGGGATGAGCCGAGAGCATCGCCGACCGCGTAGTTGTCGGGGTTGTGCTCCCCGCGTGAGCGGGGATGAGCCCTCCTCAGCGAGGCATACACTGAGCGCCGCGTCGTGCTCCCCGCGTGAGCGGGAATGAGCCTTGCTTCGTGTTCGCGACGACGGAGACCTTGACGTGCTCCCCGCGTGAGCGGGGATGAGCCTGCGATGGGTGATAGAGGCGACGAGCTGGGTTAGTGCTCCCCGCGTGAGCGGGGATGAGCCCTCGACCCGAAGAACCCCGGCGCGTTCCGTTACGTGCTCCCCGCGTGAGCGGGGATGAGCCCAGGCAGACGAGCGTCATATTGCGCCGTTGCAGGTGCTCCCCGCGTGAGCGGGGATGAGCCGTCGGATCGGAGCAGGAGCGGATTGCAACGCAGGTGCTCCCCGCGTGAGCGGGGATGAGCCGTGGAGGACGCGCGATGAGTGTAATCGATGTTGGTGCTCCCCGCGTGAGCGGGGATGAGCCCTCCGCAGTTTCTCGAGTCGTCCAAAGTCTGGGGTGCTCCCCGCGTGAGCGGGGATGAGCCGGTCACGCAGGCTGAGCTGGCGGCCATGCGAAAGTGCTCCCCGCGTGAGCGGGGATGAGCCCAGCGAGTTTGCGGGCCTCGTCGATGACGGCGCGTGCTCCCCGCGTGAGCGGGGATGAGCCCGCCTGTTTCGTGACATCCGTGAGGAAACCGCCGTGCTCCCCGCGTGAGCGGGGATGAGCCTGCGATCGGCGCCGACAAGATCACCGGCGCACTGTGCTCCCCGCGTGAGCGGGGATGAGCCCCCCGTAGGAAATTGTCTGACGGCGCAATAGTCGTGCTCCCCGCGTGAGCGGGGATGAGCCTCATGCGCCGCCTCATGTGCGTTTGGGTACGGGGTGCTCCCCGCGTGAGCGGGGATGAGCCGGTTGGCCTCAAAGTCATTCTTGACAACATCACGTGCTCCCCGCGTGAGCGGGGATGAGTCCGTAAGCGTAGTCGCTTCGTGAACTCGGTGACAGTGCTCCCCGCGTGAGCGGGGATGAGCCCGCCTGTTTCGTGACATCCGTGAGGAAACCGCCGTGCTCCCCGCGTGAGCGGGGATGAGCCGATCCGATCCAATTCCCCTCGAAGACCGCGTCGGTGCTCCCCGCGTGAGCGGGGATGAGCCGAACGACTATGCCGAAGCGGATTCAGCGACGCAGTGCTCCCCGCGTGAGCGGGGATGAGCCTCCGAGCCGATGCGCTTCGGGAAAACTGAGATCGTGCTCCCCGCGTGAGCGGGGATGAGCCGTTTTTGCAGGAGCGGTCCAAGCGATCCAAGAAGTGCTCCCCGCGTGAGCGGGGATGAGCCGGAGCGTGGGACAAGAGTTTCTGGCGTGAAACGGTGCTCCCCGCGTGAGCGGGGATGAGCCCCGGTCTCGGTCGAACCGGGCGCCGGTAGGGGCGTGCTCCCCGCGTGAGCGGGGATGAGCCTCCTCCTCAGCGCCTGCGGCCACGAATCCTGAGGGTGCTCCCCGCGTGAGCGGGGATGAGCCGACACGGAAATACTTCGCCGCGTAATCAATGGCGTGCTCCCCGCGTGAGCGGGGATGAGCCTGGCAGATCCTCAAAAACAAAGGCATGGAGGCGGTGCTCCCCGCGTGAGCGGGGATGAGCCGGTCATTTCGGACTGGCGTTTCTCCGTGTGGACGTGCTCCCCGCGTGAGCGGGGATGAGCCGGCCATGATGACGCCGACGGCTGTGGCGATCGCGTGCTCCCCGCGTGAGCGGGGATGAGCCAGCTGAGGCACAGATCGTTCAGGCGATCATGAAGTGCTTCCCGCGTGAGCGGGGATGAGCCCACAGGGGGCAGCACGCTCCACCTCGTGCGGGTGTGCTCCCCGCGTGAGCGGGGATGAGCCGATTTCGGTGACGATCTCACCGCAAGCGGAGATGTGCTCCCCGCGTGAGCGGGGATGAGCCGGCCCCTCACAGCCCCTCACCCCTCCCCTGCTCGTGCTCCCCGCGTGAGCGGGGATGAGCCGAGTTGGCAAAGTGGGGTTGAATTATGGTGGCAGTGCTCCCCGCGTGAGCGGGGATGAGCCAGTGGGACATGAGAATGCCTAAACCTTGACACTGTGCTCCCCGCGTGAGCGGGGATGAGCCGTCTGCGGATCTGCTCTGCAACGCCAATGGGGTGTGCTCCCCGCGTGAGCGGGGATGAGCCCACCCGATGCGCGCGCGATCCCCGATACATGGAGTGCTCCCCGCGTGAGCGGGGATGAGCCCCGGACGAACACGAGGACGGTGGCGAGCATGCCGTGCTCCCCGCGTGAGCGGGGATGAGCCGATGCCTTGGATGACGGTGAAGATGCTTTGGATGTGCTCCTCGCGTGAGCGGGGATGAGCCCGCATACAGGGCTCGGCGCGCATCCTGATAGCCGTGCTCCCCGCGTGAGCGGGGATGAGCCGCGTTGTGTGGAGGTTCGGCATAGCGCTGGGTGGTGCTCCCCGCGTGAGCGGGGATGAATCGGCCTGCTGGGTGTCCGGGATGTTCAGGAACAGGTGCTTTCCGCGCGAGTAGGGATGACTCCGTCTGCATTGCGCCCTTGGTAGCGAAGGCCTTGGCGATCTGAGGGACCGGCTCGCCATTCGGGAAAACCTGTACAAGCCCTTCGCTCCGCCTTTTGAGATAAGCCTTGGGCACGAGCAAAATCGTCACAACTGCGCAAAGCGCGACCAGATCATGTGTCACCAGGACCTGCACCAGACCCCATTGTTAACATCTGTATCACAGCTAACAACGCCGCAGCCTCTCACGGGCAGGTTTTGCAAAATCCCAACTTCTTCGGAACGTGATGAAATAGGGGGGTGTCATCTGGGTTGAGGGCTTTCATGTCATCGTTGTGGGCGAGGTTGAAAGGCACTTATGGGGTTGATCTGATCCCTGAGCAGCCGCCCGTGCAAGAGAATCGCAGAACCGAGGCGCGGACCCGTCCTTTCGCCGCCCCTCGGACGGGAGGCCGTAGCGCGACGAGCGGGAGTGAGCAGCATTCGTCTGTTTCTTCCGCTGATTCGCGAGTGCGTGAATATGTGAATGCTCTGGAGCGCTCCTTGAGTCCGCAAGAGGTTGATGAGGCGCGCGAGCTCGCAATTTCAGGTTGGCAACGCCTCCAAGCCATGCCGGGCGGGGTACAGATTTCCGGTCAACTGGCCGTCGCGGTGCGAGCAGGAGATGTCGAAGGGGCTGTCGACGTCCTCGTGAAGAACGCGGGCTACCGGAGGATGGAGGCTGTTGCGTTCGTCGCCGCTTTCATGATGGTTCTCGCTTCTGGGCAACGCGTAGCCGACGAGGCCGAAGAGGCTGATCGTGAATACCGGCAGCTCATCAGCCGTGGCTTGCCTCCGATCAATAGTGACGAGGTCGCAATGCTGTGGACTGGCGAAGCTCATGTTGCCTGTGCGCGTTATCAGCGACGCAGCGGGGTTAGCGAAGAGGACGCGCGAACCATGATTCGTTTGGCGGCGAAGATGGCGGCGGCGGAAGGCAACTTCCCCGCAGGCACTCTCCCTCATTAAGGAGGGAAGCTCTTCTGTGGCTGCCTTGTCTCTCAGCGTTTCATGCGCGCGGGAGAACGGGCTCCCGACCTCCCGTGCGTGCTTGCCGGAAATGCGAGGCTGCTTTAAGTGCGAGGCATCCGGAAGTTCGTGGTTGCCGGAAGTACGAACGTGCCGGGAAGAAGAGTTCCCCAAAACCAAGCGCCCCAACTCAGGACGCTGGTCGATGCAAGAAGCGCCAAGCCGCAGCGAGCCACGACAGGGCGACTCCTGGGGTAGCGGAGCTAGGGCTTGCGCGTTCCGAAAAAATAGATATCATTTTGATAAGCGGTTTGCTTGAAGTTGATAGCTGCCTTGCTTGAAGCTGTGCATCCGGCGCGGCCAGCGAGGCTCTTCGAGGAGGTCCCCATGAACACCCAGGCCCCAATCGTCGATCCCGAGGTGGAAAACGACCCCACCAGTGTCACCGCCAGAATCGACATTGCCGAACGTCCCGCAGCGTCGATCAGCTCCGCAGCAGCCTTTCCCGCAGCCCTGCTTCTCCTCGCCGGATTCGCCTACTCCATCTACACCTTCATCATCGGTGCGGTCATGAGCGACGCGGAAGAACCTGGCGGAATCGCCCGCATCATCGCAGGCATCCTCCTCTTCCTGCTCGTCCTCATCCTCATGACTTCCCTCGCTGTCATCTCGCCCGGACAGACCTCCGTGCGCCAATTCTTCGGGAAATACATCGGCACCGTCCGCCGCACCGGCCTCGTCCTCGTGCCCCCACTGACAAACGGCAAAAGGGTCTCCGTCAAGGTCCACAACTTCGAGACGAACGAGCTGAAAGTCAACGATTCAGACGGCAACCCCGTGAACATCGCGGCGATCGTCGTCTGGCAGGTCGCCGACACTGCGCGCGCCGTCTTCGCCGTCGAAGAGTACGAGGAGTTCATCAAGGCACAGGCCGAGTCGGCCCTCCGCCACGTCGCGACCACCCATCCCTACGATGAGCCCGGCCCCGGTGAGACCTCGCTTCGTGGAGGCACCGACCTCGTGAGTGCAGAACTCGCCGAAGAGGTCGCCAACCGCGTCGCCCTCGCGGGCCTCGAAATCGTCGAGGTCCGCATCTCCTCCCTCGCCTATGCGCCCGAGATCGCCCAAGCCATGCTCCAACGCCAGCAGGCCGGAGCCGTCATCGCCGCCCGCGAGCAGATCGTCGAGGGCGCGGTCACGATGGTCGACCAGGCACTCAAACGTCTGGAGGATAACGACATCGTTGAGCTCGACGACGAGCGCAAAGCCCAGATGGTCTCCAATCTCCTCGTGGTCCTCTGTTCCGATACGAGGACGCAACCCGTCGTCAATGCCGGTTCGCTGTACTGAGGTGAGCACTCATCATGATGTCGCTGCCTTCGGAAGTTGAGGCTCTGGCGCAATTCTGGGGTGCGGGCCATGGCTGAGAAGCGTGAGCGCAAGCAGGTCCTGCTCCGGCTCGATCCGGCCGTCCATGAGGCTCTTGCCAAGTGGGCGGCCGACGAGCTGCGTTCGGTGAACGCCCAGATCGAGGTCGTCTTGCGCAGGGCCTTGAAAGATGCCGGGAGGGAGGCCAAAGCCGCCCCCATGCGGGGGCGCGGCAGGCCTCGCAAGGACGAGGACGGGGCGACTTCGCAGGGCTGAGGGTTGAGCGGGGCTCGCAAAGGCAAGGGGAGGGCTCGTCCTCGGAGTGAGGAGGCGCGAGCACCCTTGCTGGGTGAGAGTGAAGGTGGGGCATTCCCCATCGGGTGAGAGTGAAGGCGGGGTATCCCTCGCAAGGATGAGGATGCGGAGGGGCAACTCCAAGGTGAACCCCGCAAGCAGTGCGGAAAGATCCCGTGTCATATATGGAAAATTCCAAATATGAGATACGGAAAATTCCGCATATCTTGCTAGTCTGAGTTCATGAAGTCGTACATTCCGCGCCTCGTTGATGCCGAGCTGGAGCGAGGACTGCGCGCATCGGGGGCTGTCGAGATCTGTGGACCTCGAGCCTGCGGGAAGACTGAGACGGCGCGTCATGCTGTGAACGCGGCTGGCGGCTCTCAGATCAGCTTGGACGTTGCGGGCACCACGATGGATCTTCTGCGCTCTGCTCCTGGGCAGATTCTCCTTGGCGACACTCCCCGACTCATTGACGAATGGCAGTCGCTACCGCAGATCTGGAACCTCGTACGTCACGAGATCGACGATCGTGGACAGAAGGGGCAGTTCATCCTCACTGGTTCTTCAACTCCGGAAGAAGACTCCCTGCGCCATTCCGGGGCGGGGCGGATTCGTCGACTCACAATGAGAACGATGTCCCTCTATGAACGCGGACTCAATCAAGGGAATCTTTCTCTCGCATCACTGTTCGAGGGAACAGCTGAAGTGAGGGGCGAGGTCGATGCGAGCGTCACCGATTACATCTCTTGGATGGCATCCGGGGGATGGCCAGGATTCCTCGGCCTCGATACGCAAGACGCCGCAGATAAAGTCGCCGCTTACATCGAGCAGATAGAAGAACACGATTATCCGATCGTCGCGGGAATGCGACGTGATCCCCGCAGATTCGGCGCTTTCCTCAGAGCTTACGCAGGGCTGATCGCCCAACCTGCGACCTTTGCGGCTGTCAGAAGAAGGATCGGAGAAATCTCCCAAGGAGAGCCCTCTGAGCAGTTTGTTCCTCTTCTCCATGATTTCGCCTGCCGACTCTTCCTCGTCGAAGATCAACCGGCGTGGTCTCCCCGTTTGCGTTCGAAGGCCGGCCTCGTGCAGACACCGAAGCGCCACCTCGCCGATGTCTCATTGGCGATGAGCCTTCTCGGGGGTGCTCCCGAACGCTTCGAATCGGACCCGGAAACACTCGGCATCCTCTTCGAATCACTGGTGGTGCATGAACTGCGTGTTTACGCGCAATCGATCCGCGCTCGCGGAGTCTTCCACCTGCGAGATGGCAAGGGGCGCCTTGAGATCGACGCGATCATCGAGTCCCGCTCTGGAGACTGGATCGGTGTCGAGGCTCAGCTCTCGCACTTGTCAGTTGACGAGGCCGCAGCAAACCTTCTTCGAGTCGCCTCCCACATCGAGCGAAGCCCGAGCGCCCTCGTCGTCGTCATTCCATCCGGGCCGGTCATTCGGCGCACAGATGGGGTCTGGGTGATTCCCCTGGCGGTGCTCCGCCCGTAGCTCCGCATCGCGTCGGCGCTCCCTCGGGGTATTGACCCCTTGGTGGTGTGCCCGGGCAGTCATCTCCGGCACCATGCCTGGGTATTCATCGAAGACAGGTGGTCTGTTGTTCGGTTCTGAGTGAGTGCGCTTCGGCCGTTAGTGGAGGGGTTCGCGGCAATTGGAGGGGATATAGTCCCTCCTTTTGTCGTCAAACCCTCCACTTGGGGGCTCGTTCGCGACACAGCTTAGGGAAGTCGCCGCCGCCCACCGGGCCTATCAGCCGAGCCTTCGCCGGGCTGCACCTCGCAGTGCTCATACCCCGCTTCTGATTGTCGTGCGTCGCAGTGTCTATACCCCGCTTTTTGCCGTCTCACAGTGCTTTCGACGGGCAACCAGGATGCCCTGCTCGTGCGGCGACGCTGAGGATTCGAGCCCGGTAGACTTACCCGCGGTGCGGCCATCGTCGCGCCTACATCGAAATCGCGGGAGATTCCAATGCCAGCCGTCATCGTGCTCGGCGCCCAGTGGGGCGACGAGGGTAAGGGCAAGGCGACCGATCAGCTCGGTCAGAACACCGACTATGTCGTGAAGTTCAACGGCGGCAACAACGCCGGACACACCGTCGTCATTGATGGAGAGAAATACGCCCTCCACCTTTTGCCTGCGGGAATCCTCTCCGAGGGCGTGACCCCGATCATTGGTAACGGCGTTGTTGTCGACATTGAGGTCATGTTCCAGGAGATCGATGAGATGGCGTCCCGTGGCGTGGACTGCTCGCGTCTGAAGGTTTCCTCGAATGCGCACATCATCCCGAGCTACAACCGCCTCATGGATCAGGCCAATGAGCGGGCCCGTGGGAAGAATCAGATCGGGACGACTGGCCGTGGGATCGGCCCGACCTACGCGGACAAGATGAACCGTATTGGCATTCGCATCCAGGATCTCTTTGATCCTGAGGGCCTTGCTGAGAAGGTTGAGGCGGCGCTCGCTCCGAAGAACGAGATTTTCGCCGCTGTCGGCATGGAGACCCTCAACCCGGAGGTTGTGACCGAAGAGCTCCTCGCTTACGCGGATCGCATCCGCCCAATGATGTGCGATGTGTCTTTGGAGGTCAATGAGGCGCTCGATCGTGGAGATACGGTCCTCTTCGAGGGCGGCCAGGCGACGATGCTCGACATCGACCACGGCACCTACCCCTTCGTTACTTCCTCGAACCCGACTGCGGGTGGTGCTTTGACCGGCGCCGGGGTTGGTCCGACCCGTATCGACCGGGTTATTGGCGTCGCCAAGGCGTACACGACTCGAGTGGGAGAGGGCCCTTTCCCGACTGAACTTGACGACGAGGTCGGGGAGGCTTTGCGCATCAAGGGTGGAGAATTCGGCGTCACGACAGGGCGTGCGCGTAGAACGGGCTGGTTCGATGCGGTTGTTGTCCGTTACGCGACTCGCATCAATGGGCTCACTGACATTTGTTTAACGAAGCTTGATGTTCTGTCTGGTTATCCGTTGATTCCCGTGTGCGTCGCTTACGAGATTGATGGTGTGCGCGCTGAGGAGATGCCGCTCGATCAGGCTGGATTCGCGAAGGCTGTTCCGGTGTATGAGGAGCTGCCGGGCTGGGATGAGGACATCAGCGGTTGCCGGACTTTCGAGGAGTTGCCCGCAAATGCGCAGGCGTACATCGCGCGCCTCGAGGAGTTGTCGAAGTGCCGGATTCAGTCGATCGGCGTGGGCCCTGGCCGTGAGGCGACGATTGTCCGGTACCCGTTGATCTGAGATCGAGTAGCCGTAGCGACAGCCCTACTAGCGAGCCCTGGCCACAGTCTTGATGGCGACCCGTGGCAACGGGCCTTGATGGCGAACTGTGTCGACGGCACTGACCTTGGCGATAGCTTTTCTGGCGAGTAGGGCTTGGCCGTAGGCGATCGGCGAGTGGGTCCCGACCGTAGGTGCCTCGACTGCCGTGACCCACCGTAAAGGCTTCAACTGTCGTGACCCGCCGTGGGGGCTTCAACTGTCATGTCCCCCTGGGCTGTCGTATTGATGGTGTGTCGCGTTTTTAGGGTGCTCCTTAGAGTGCTCGGACGAATTGGATGGCGATTTCGAGGGGAATGGGGTCCCATTTTATGACGTAGCGGACTGCGGCCATTTCTCCGGATTTTGAGGAATCTCGGACCTGGAGGACTTCGGCGCGCTCGACGGGGTTTTCAGCGAGCATCCTCTCGAGGGAAAGACCATAGGCGCTGCGGTAATGGTCGCGCTGCGATGCCTTGCGGGGATTGTTGTGATGCACCGCCCACGTTGCGATACCGAATATCGCTGCAAGGGGAACCCCGTAAACGAGGAGTGGAACGATGAAATCCATATCGGTCAATCCTTGGTAGCAGTCGGCCATCGCGCACCGGGAAAATCGGCGAGCGCGCACTTCATTGCGTCATTGCTGCACTTTAGGTGTGGAGTGTTGCGTCGAAGAGGGATGAAACTCCTGACCATGTGGGACTCCAGTGAGAAGCTCGTGCCCATGCGCGACGCTACTGGTAGTCGAGGACGTTTTTGCACAGAGCGTTGTACCAGACCCGTGAGTGCTGCGTCGAAGAGGGGGCGAAGCTCCTGACCATGTGGGATTCCACTGACAGTCGAGGACGATTTTGCGCAGAGCGTTGCACTGAAGAGGTCGAAGGCCGTGAGGAGTCTGGCGAAGAATGAGGTGCTTGTGAAGCGAGGCGAGGTGCTTTTCAAGCCTCGAGGGCGAGGGCCAGGGGAGTGGCAGAAAAGTGGGGCACCGAGCCGAAAGCGCCTGTCGGCGCGAAGGCCGCTCGTAGCGGCGAAGTGTGGAGCCCGGGGCTTAACGACTCGGTGCGCGCACAAGCATACGCGTTCACGCCCATTCGCGGGTCGTGGAGAACGTGGATCATCCCACGTGGACCTGATTGTTCAGCTGGATCCGCTCAGGAGGCCGTGGCGTGCCGCTCGGCACATGAGTGTTGAATGCCGCTCCTTTGCCTGATGGATGCCTCAGCGCGGGGAATGAGGGCATCCGCATGAGACGATGAAGGACATGGATACCCGCTCGGATTCTTCGGCCAAGAACCCTTTCCCCTCGCGTGCTCAAATGACGAGGGCGAGGCTGGCTGCCGAGGCCGAGGCGTCAATCGAGACGGCGCGCTACGCGAAGCAAGATGCTCCGCGTAGCGCTGAAAGCGCTGCTCCGCGCACTAACTGGGATGCCGTGCTGCTGGGCGAAGCGCCTTCTGCTCCACCTGGAAAGTCTTCATCTGTGGGTGGGGCTAGGGGCTTGGGTATGCCGCCTTTTGCTCCGGTGCGTCGGCGCACGGCACAGGTAGGCGCTGAGGGTGCTGCTTCGCTCGACGCTGAGGACACTGCGCCACTCCACGCTGAGCGCGCCACTCCGCAGGACGTTCAGGGCACTACGGCGCTCACCAGCAAGAGCGCTGAACGTGCAACTCCACAAGATCCGAAGAGCTTTCCTTGGCGGGACGCTCAGAGTGCTACTCCGCCCGTCAGTGACCACGCCGCACGGCCCATCAGCGGGACCACCACAGGGTTCACCAGTGAGAGTGATGCTCCGCCCACCAATGAGCACACCGCTTCCCTCGACACTGAAAGCTCTACTCCGCACAGTGCTGAGGCCACCTCTCCGCGTCGGAAGAGGCGGAAAGATGAAAGCACCTTTGCCAAGAGCGCCTCCGCTCCCCGTAGGCGATCCACTCCAATCGAGGGCTTCACGAGCACGAGCATGCCGATCGACTCGGGAATGCGAGTATCGGCCCTCAGCGTGCTCCTTTTCTCCGCGCTCACAATTGCAGCCTGGGCTTTGCCCGGCGCAGCCTGGAGCTTTTCCCCAGTGATCGTTGTCGCGGGCCTCGCCCTCGCCCTGGGATGGAATGCTCTGACCGGTATTGAACTGCCTGTGCCGACTATCGGAGTTCTCGCTCTCTCAGCCCTCTTCGTTCCCCTGATGGTCGCCTATACGCACAATCTCGGTTCGGTTGTCCCAGTGGCGGGAGTCGCTTCAAGTCTCCTCATCGCGGCGACGGTGATGTCCTTGCCGGCTCCACGGGACCGTTCACGTGAAGAACGAGCAGGCGATTCCCCACAAGGAAATCCCTCACAAGGAAGGGGAAGAGGATCCACGTGCTCAGCCACCCTTCCGGCTTCGACTCTGGAGGACGGGAACCTTCAACCCCCCAGACGCGCGACCCCTGTTGACTCCTCAATGCCGAACTACTTGGTCCTTTCTCATGCGATCGCCGCTCAGGCGCTCATCATGAGCGGCACTGCGTGGGTAGCGCTCGACGCTTTGAACCAATGGGAGATCATCATTCCAATTGCAGCGATCATTATTGCGGCCGTCGTCTGGGGTGACCAGATCGGTTCGAGCTACCGTTCTCAGTCCCTTGGTGCCCTGGGGACCGGAGTGCTCGCGGGAGTCATTGCTGCGAGCGCTTTCTGGGGTGTTGGAATGATGACCTCCGTCACTCCGATCGTTTTGCCGGGAGTCACCCACGTTTTCGGCCGCCTGTCTGCAGTCCTTCTCCTCGGAGGCATCGCGGGACTTTCGGTGGCGCTATCCGTGATCGTCCTCGATGGGCTCCTTGGCGATCACATTATGCGACGCCCACCCCTGGGTGCACTGGCCAGAGGAGCGGCGAAGTTCTTGGTTGCCGCTACTCCGATCTACGCGATCGTCCGCATCGGGGGAATCTGAGTCGGAGCCCCGCCCCTGGGCTCTCTCTTCTCCCCGGTCATTGCGTTCGGTCGGCGGCCCCTCGCCGCCAGAAGCATCGCTAGATGCCGATCCTCTGTGCGCAGCCCATGACATCGCCCCGGGCTCATCCCTTTACCGCACGTGCTCAGCGCGTATCAGGATTGGCCTGCAAGATCGCAGCGGGCACGCTCAGGCCCTACCCTTGTGCTCATGATGGTCATTCCCGCGGATCTTCCCGCTTCTCTCGCCCCTCTCGCTTGGATGCTCGGAACCTGGAAGGGCTGGGGCATGCACTCCGGCTTCGACGAGGCCGAGGACTTCGCCGTCATCGAGGAGATCACGGGAACAATCTGCGGAGAGCAGATGCTTCTCACAACCTCGATCTACCGTGGCGTTCCGAAAGCGGATGTTCAGATCGACCCGGTGTGGGATGCGGCCACGGGATTGGCGAATATTGCTCGCGGGGACTTGATCTTTGAAGAGTCGATGTACGTGTCCGTCCTTCCCGGTTCGGGGGTCCTTCCCAAGCCGGGAGAGTATGTGCCTCGCGAGTTCACTGCGACCTCGGCGACAACGAACGCTCTTGGTGTCTTGTGGGCCGGAGTCGGTGTGGGTCCTCGTGTCCAAATGGTCTCGGATGCGATTGCACGCGGAGCGGGAGCTCAAGAGGTCGAGCACCTCGGGCGAATGTACGGCTTAGTCGCCGGTGAGCTCATGTGGACTCAGGAACGCACTCTCACCTCCAGTGAGGCCGAGGTCGAGATGTCCGGCCGACTCATGCGCGTCGCCCAGGCGACGACCGAATCCGGTGAGACGGTCGAGGGGATCGACACTGAGGCCGAGGGCGGGCTCGGTGAATGAAAGTGAACACCATCCCTGAAGAGCCTGTGAGCCCGGAGCCTGAGTCCCTCGAATCCGAGATATTGACGAGGCCTGGGGCTGAGGGTCTTGAAGAGACAAGCCCAGCGCCCGAAGACTCAAGGCTTGCAGAAGGCCCAGATCCTGCGGTCCTTGAGTCCGCAGGGGCAGCGGCGCCCACGATTACGGGCGCTGAGCTCGCAGGTCCAGCCTCCACAGGACACGCACGCGCAGAGCGCGAATCCACAAGCCCAGCGCCCGCCGCACCTTCGGATGAATGGCGTTCCCCTATGACGCGCCTGCCCGGCGCAGTCCTCAGCTGCGAATTCACCGATTCCCCTCGCCCCGCCCCTTCCCGTCCCATCGCCCTGCACTACTCGGACCCCTCGGGCGAGCAATGGGCCCTCGAAGAGGGACGCGGCCTCGTGGACCGCGCAGACCTGGGAATCATCGCCGTTTCCGGCACAGACCGTCACAGCTGGCTCACCTCCATCACCTCCCAGATCATCACCGGCATGGGGCCAGGCGATTCGAAAGAACTCCTCGTCCTCGACCCCCAAGGGCATATCGAACATGCCGCCGCAGTCGCGGACGACGGGGAAACGACCTGGCTCATCTGCGAGGGCCACGACACCGAGGGCCTCGCCGCATTCCTCGACTCCATGCGCTTCGCTTTGCGAGTCGAGGTGAGAATCTGCCGCGAATACACGCTCTTCGCGAGCGCGGGCAGTGACACGGACACGGCCCAGGGCCTGCACGGCCTCCTCCTGAGCTGGGCCGATCCCTGGCCCGGGACCGTTAAAGGGGGTACCGAGTACTTCCAAGGCCCCCACCCTGGCTTGCGTTCGAGAATGCGCCTCCACCTTGTCGCCCGTGAGAAGGCCGAAGAATTCACGAGGGCATGGTTCGGCGCAGACCCGAATCGCCGCCCATCGGGAATGCTCGCCTGGGAGGCGATGCGCATCGCCTCGTGGCGTCCTCGTCTCGGATGGGAAACCGACGCCCGTTCCATCCCTGCTGAACTCGATTGGCTGCGAACCGCCGTCCACACGAACAAGGGCTGCTACCGAGGCCAAGAGTCCATCGCTCGCGTCATCAACCTCGGACGCCCACCGCGAAGGCTCGTCTTCCTCCAACTCGACGGCTCCAGGGGGGACCTGCCCGACGAGGGAACACGCATTGAATGGCGGGGCCGCGTCGTCGGTGTCATCACCTCAGTGGCCCGCCACGCGGAAATGGGGCCGATCGCCCTCGCCCTCCTCGCTCGCAATGTGCCCGCCGACATCGTCTTCGACCTCGATGGGATCGCCGCCGCGCAAGAACTCATCGTCCCCATTGATGGCAAGTCCGCGATCTCCCCGAAGCAACGGCCCGGAGCAGAACTCGCCAACCCGCAGCTGCGTCGCCACGACGTGTCCCCGATCGGCGGCCTGGGCGCTTTGGGGGCCCGCTGATGCGCGCCGTCATCCAAAGGGTCGCCCGAGCCAGCGTCGACGTTGAAGGCACAACCGTCGGAGAGATCACAGGGCCTGGACTCATGGTGCTCCTCGGAGTCGCCCGAGATGACGGCTGCGAACAGGTCGCGACTCTTGCGCGCAAAATCGCCGAATTACGCATTCTCGAAGGCGAGCGTTCTGTTATGGAAGTCGACGCTCCCATCCTCGTCGTCAGCCAGTTCACCCTGTACGGCGATACGAGGAAGGGGCGGCGGCCCTCCTGGTCGAAAGCAGCTCCCTCTGAGCAGGCCGAACCCCTCGTCAACGCGCTCGTAGAGGATCTGCGCGCTCGCGGTCTTCATGTGGAGACCGGGGTTTTCGGCGCGATGATGGAAGTGTCGCTCGTCAATTCGGGGCCCTTCACCGTTCTTGTTGAAGCTTGAGGGGTGAAAACGGGGCCCGGGTAGAGACCAGAAGTGAGTGGGGACGGGAACTGAGCGGCGGCAAGAAAGGAGTGAGCGTAGGAAACGAGCCACAGCAGGAAGTGCTCGATAGCTGGAAACGAGCGGTGGCAGGAAATGAATAGCCGCAGGAAGGGGGCTGTGGCTGGACATGAGCGGTGGTAGGAGGCGAGCGGCCAGCGAGGCTGCCCCCTGTCAACGTCACTCGGGCAAAGCATGCCACAATGCATGAGGATCGCTGTCCATCGGAAGAAGACCTGAGGTATTGATGACTCCCCGTGCCGCTTCGCGTCATGCTGCTTCGCGCTCTCGTCGAAGCCTGCTCCAGCGGACCCCGGCGATCATTGTCATCGTCTTCTCAATGGTGGTGTCACTCCTCGCGATCATCTCCCGAGGCATCGAAACCACTGAAGTCAACGTGGACGACGGCGGCATCTGGGTGACCAACGAGTCGAAACTCATGGTCGGTCACATGAACTATGACGCTCGAATCCTCGACGCCGCTTTTTTGACGGAATCGACAGATTTCGACATCGGCCAAGCCGAAGACACCGTCACCTTCTCCGACTTCACCTCCCGATCCATCGCACCGGTCGACGTGTCGAGTGTCGCCCTGGGGGCTGCGACTTCGCTGCCTGAAAGCGCTGTCGCCATGCAAGGCGGCCCAGCCATTGGCGTCATCGACCCCACTGAAGGAAACGTGTGGCTCTCCGATGCCACAGCCCCCTCCTCGATCGCCTACACCCAAGAAACAGCGCTGAAGAGCGGATTAGAAGATGGGGCTGTCGCCACCTCGATCAATGGGACCGTCTACGCTCTTTCTGCCGTCGCAGGTGAACTCTTCACCGCTCAACGCACCGGCGCCGTCATCGAGACTCATCAGACCCCAGTCCCCGGACTGTCCCACACAGCCGAACTCAGCCTGACAGTCGTCGGAGAACACGCCGTCGGCCTCGACTCCACGAGCAACACCCTTGTTCTGCCCAATGGCAAACTGTATGACCTCTCCGCCGAGGGGATCTCCCAAGGGGTCGTCCTCCAACAGCCCGGACCGGCTTCGGACGATGTTCTCCTGGCAACGACGAGCGCGCTTTTCGCAGTGCCCCTCAAAGGTGGTCAAGCGAAAGTTCTTGGCTCATCCCCCAATGAGCTCGCAGGCCAGGCAGCTGCCCCGGTTCGCCACAATCGCTGCGCCTACGCGGCCTGGGCGGTGTCGGGAGCCTACCTGCGGGTCTGTGACGATGCCGCGATGAATGAATCAAGCATCGTCGAAACTCTCCAAGGGGCCGAGGAGATTGTCTTTCGCACGAACCGCACCCGGATCGTCCTCAACGACATCGGCAATGGTTCCGTTTGGCTTCCCGACGAGAACATGGTGTTGATGAGTGACTGGGACCAAGTCGAGAAGGAACTCGTCAAGAACAAGACCCAGGAAGAGACTCCTGAGCTCAGTGAGGAGATCGCCGACCCTGAAAGGCAGGAGAAGAACACTCCTCCTGAAGCGGTCGACGACGAGTTCGGCATCCGTCCGGGGCGTTCGACCACCTTGCCGGTGTTGAACAACGACTCGGATGCCGACGGCGACGTCTTAACGGCGAGGGCCCTTGAAGCCGCCGACTTCGGTCGGGTCGTGTCAACCCGAGGCGGTCGCGCCCTGCAGATCACGGACGTGGATGAACAACAGACGGGCACAACCTCTTTCGTGTACGAGGCGACGGACGGGGAGGCCGCCGACACGGCGACTGTGACGGTGTCAGTGCATCCCTGGTCCGTCAATGAAGGGCCCCAACAAGTCCGCAATCCCCTCATCAAGATCGGAGCTGAAGCTCAGATCGAATACAACGTTCTCTCCGACTGGATCGACCCCGACGGCGACCAGATCTACCTCGCCGGAGCGCTCGCCTCTGAAGGCCTGTCCGTGCAGTTCTCAGAAGACGGGACCGTGTCGATCAAAGAACTCGGAGCAGGCCCCGGTATGAAGACCATCGGGATCGAAGTCTCTGATGGGCGTGAAACCACCAGCGGAGTCCTCACACTCAACGTGCAAGAGGCCGGCAATCTTGCTCCCACTGCCAACGCCGACTTCTACGTCGCACGAGTCGGAGAACCCCTCGTCCTCGATCCGATCAGCAACGACACCGATCCCAATGGGGACGCACTGTCCCTGGTCGCCGTATCTATCGCACCCGTGACGACGACTCTGGTTCCGGATCTGAACTTGGGGACCATCACCTTCACCGGCACCGCCCCGGGCTCGTACCAGTTCACGTACACGGTGACCGATGGGCCATCGACAGCCCTGGGCGTCATCCGAGTCGATGTCGTTGACGCCGAGGAGAAGGCCACCCCCATCGCTGAAGATGATCTGGCGGTCTTGCCCGCCGGAGGATCAACCCTGGTCGCCCCCTTGGCTAATGACACGGATCCGGCTGGCGGGGTCCTCGTCGTTCAGAGCATTGAGGTCGATGAATCCCTTGGATTGCAGGTCACTCTCATCGACCGGCATATTTTGCGTATCACTGCGCCTTCGGGCCTGGAGGATTCAGTCGCCTTCACATACACCGTTTCCAATGGGCAGGACACGGCGCGCGCGCAGGTGACGGTCGTTCCTACGAGATCCAGGGACGTGAATGAAGCGCCCGAAGTCAATCCTGATAGTGCGAAAGTGCGTGTGGGAGATCTCGGCTCCGTAGCGGTTTTGGCGAATGACCGTTCCCCTGCGGGCCTGACGATGACCCTGCTGACAACGCTTGAGGACACCACGAATAGGCCGGAAGTCGGTTCAGCTTTCGTCACGGGTGATCTTGTTCGTTTCGAAGCGGGAGACACCCCGGGGATTGTCACTGTGACCTACACGGTGCGCGACTCTGCGGGCAATGAGGCCTCCTCAACGGTCACTTTTGAAGTAATCGCGGATTCTCAGACGAACTCTGCTCCCCAACCCAAAGCACTGACCGCGTGGGCGGTCACATCCGAAATGACGAGGATTCCGGTGCCCCTCAACGGCATCGACCCGGATGGGGACTCCGTGGCCTTGGTCGGAATCGAACAGTCGCCGACGAAGGGCACTGTCGAACTGGGAACGAGTTGGCTCGAATACACGCCCTCCAAGGGGGTGAAGGGCACTGACGTTTTCACCTACATCGTTGAGGATCGTAAGGGTAAACAGGCAACGGCTCGTGTTCGCGTGGGGATTGCGCCTCCTGCGACTCGGAACCAAGATCCAATCGCCGTCGATGATGCCATGACGATCCGCCCAGATCGTGAAGTGTCGGTCGGTGTGCTGGCGAATGACATTGATGCAGACGGGGACACGATTTCCCTGGTCGAGGGGTCCTTGCTCGCCAGCAGCGAGGCTTTGGGGGCTCGTATTACGGGCACAAGCATCACTTTCACCTCTCCCAGGGACGAGGGCGATTATGCGGTCGCCTATCGGATCTCCGACGGGAAGGGAGGCATGGACACGGGTAATCTGGCGATCCACGTCAAACGAGATGCTCCGCTGCAAGCCCCGATTGCACGCGACGATGTTGTCGCCATCTCCGAATTGCCTGCGAATAACGGCAAGGTCCGTGTCGCGGTGACGCACAACGACGACGACCCGGATGGTGTTCTCGCCGACCTCAGCGTGTCAACGAACTCTCCCATCGCCTCGGTCGAGGGACACGAACTGCTCATCACTCCGGCTGAGAGCAGGACGCTGGTCGTCTACACGATCACGGACCTGGACGGTTTGAGTTCCTCCGCAGTCGTTTTCGTCCCAGGAATCAACCGGACGAACCCAGTGATCGATGAGACCCGTATTCCCCTGGAAGTGCGTGCCGGTGAAGACCTCAATATCGACATCAACGACTATGTCATGGTGCGCACCGGGCGCAGCGCGCACATCGTGAATGCGAATTCCTTGACGAGTTCGGTCGGCATTGACCCCGGGATTGAACTCGTGGGAGACCATTCGATTAAGTTCCACGTCGCCAAGGATTACGTCGGGAAGAGTTCTCTCTCTTTCGAAGTCCGCGACGGCCTTGCAGATGATGACTCTGCACTTTCAGCTGTTTTGACGATCCCCATCAGAGTCAAAGCGACGAGCAACCATCCTCCGACGCTGACTCCCACAGCCATCAGAATCGCCGTGGGAGATGACCCGGTTTCCTACGATCTTTCCTTGATGGTCAACGATCCAGACGACGAAGACCCGAGATCCTTCGCCTACTCCTTGGTGAAGAGCCCCTCCGGCGCGAGCGTGTCGCTCAGCGGGCACACGTTATCTGTTCAGGCTCTGGCCGGACAGCAAAAGGGCGACCTCGAACCCATTACGGTCACCGTCAATGATGGCTCGGGTGAGGTTGAGGCGCAGATTCCCCTGAAAATCGTCGCTTCCACTGCGGAGCTTGCACGTGCAACGGATATTGAGATCACTACCGCTAATGCTGGACAAGCGGTGACTGTTGATTTGACTCCCGCGCTGTTCAACCCCTTCAAAGAGACTCGGCTGCGCATCCATTCGGTGCAGTTCCAAGTTGGGGAGGGCACTTTGGATCCCGACCCCAAACGCTACGCTCTGACGATCACTCCGCAGGCGGGCAGGAGCGGGTCAATGGTCGTGACGTATAAGGTCGCTGATGCGACGGAGGACCCGTCGCGTTATGTGCAGGGCAAAATCATTTTGACTGTTCGCGATCGTCCTGCCCCTCCCACAGTAGTCAAAGCCTCTGTTGCGGGCGCCGGTAGGGCCCGAGTGTCCTTCACCCCTGGGGCGAATAACGGCGCGCAGATCGACCACTATGAGATGACGGATGTGACGACGGGGCAGAGCTACAGGTGTGCGACGGCTCTGTGTGAGGCATCCGGTTTGCGTAATGGTGAGGAGCACGCTTTCACGGTTCGCGCTCATAACGAGGTCGGATATTCGGATCCTTCTGCCGTGTCGAACTACGAACTCATTGACGCGGTCCCCGGTAAAGTGCCCACGCCGACGATTGAAGCGGGGGATCGTGAACTCGTGGTCTCTTGGGCTCCCCCGCACAATGAGGGCTCTGCGATCACGAGGTACACGCTGAGCATTGCCGGGGTGGATGGCATCAGGACCCAGGAAGTGACCTCCACGAGCGCCGTCGTGAGGGGCTTGAGGAACGGCCAGTCCTACACTCTCAGCGTTGTCGCCCACAATAGGGCGAAGGAACCCTCGCAAAGTTCGGATGGCGCCATCGGTACCCCCTATGGTTTCCCCGATACCCCGAGCTCGGTCACGGCCACTGTGATTGAAGCGAGTGCTGACGGGCAGAGCGCGACCGTGCAGGTGTCCTGGAATCGGGGTAGTCCTGAGGATTCTGATTGGGGTAACACCACGGTGAGTGTCGGGGGGATCTCGACAAGCGTTGACAAGAACCAGGTGTCGGCGGTCATTGGCGGTGTCGTGCCGGAAATCAGTCATGAGGTGAGGGTGCAGACCTCAAATATTCATGGCAACACATCCAATGTCGGCATATCGAGTGTGAAGGTGTCCACCATTCCCCTCGCGCCCGCCACCGACAATCTCAGGCTTGAACCGACGGGTGTGAAGGGAGAACTCAAGGTTCGTGGCCTGTCGAAGAGGGGTGGGCGTGGATACGATTCGAGCGACCTTCAGATCCACTACGCGGTTGCGGGCCAGGCGTGCAACGCGAATAGCGAGCTCCTCGACATGACGAGGATGACCGTCAACTCGCACAGCAATGACCCCGTCTCCTATTCCTTCTGTCAGGTCGGTGTCGCTTCAACGGGTCATTCTTCGGTTTCTGAAACTGTGACGGCGCAAGCCGTGGCCCCCGAATCGAAACCTGAGACTCCGACTTTGACGGCCCCCCTCGTTTCAGCGTCGAGTATTACCGTCAAATGGAATATCGAAACGGCAAGCCCGCCTGTCACAAGTGCGGTTCTGATTGTTGATGGTTCGCGGGTTCCAGTCGAATACAAGAATGGCGCTTACACGCTTTCAGAGCTGGAAGCGGGTAAAGCCCATACTTTCGTTCTGGAGATTTCGAATGTGTGGGGTGCGAGCTCATCCGCGCCCCTGACAGTAGCCGCCCAGGGGGCTGGCGGTTGATGTGGGCCAATAACTGTGGAGCGGAAGAATCCCAGTCGCAAACTCGTGACATGCTTTCAAAGATGACAAGGATCTAGGACCGATATGACGATCAGTATTCAAGACGCCACCCGATTCGCCCAGACCTTCGCAGGACTGGTGGAGGGGATCTCCACGGCCGTCCTCGACAAGGAGCATACGATCCGTCTGGCTCTGACGACGATGTTCGCAGGCGGGCATCTTCTCCTTGAAGATGCTCCCGGTACGGGCAAAACCGCTTTGGCTCGCGCCATGTCGAAGGTCATCGACTCGAAAACCACTCGAATCCAGTTCACCCCCGACCTGCTGCCCTCCGATATCACCGGCGTCAACATGTACGACCAGAAAACCGGTGATTGGCGATTCCACAGGGGCCCGATTTTCGCTGAAATCGTCCTCGCCGATGAGATCAACCGTGCTTCACCCAAGACCCAGTCGGCGCTCCTCGAAGTGATGGAAGAAGCCCAGGTGACGGTCGACGGTGTGCGCCACCCTGCGCCCGCTCCCTTCATGGTGATCGCGACCCAGAACCCGATCGAACAGGCCGGCACGTACCCCCTGCCTGAAGCGCAGCTCGACCGTTTCCTCATGAAAACATCAATCGGCTATCCCTCGCGCGCAGCCATGATTGATGTCCTCAACGGAGCGGCTGCGCCCGACCGTTCACAACGAGTCAGGCCCCTGCTCAGAGCGGACCAGGTTGTTCGACTTTCTGAGCTTGCAGCCCTCAATCACACGGATCGTGCAATTCTCGACTACATCGCCGCCCTGGCTGAAGCGACCAGAGCGGATGAGTCATCAACCCTGGGTGTCTCCACGAGAGGCGCAATCGGCATGGCGCGCTGTATTCGTGTGTGGGCCGCCGCCCAGGGACGCAACTTCGTCTTGCCGGATGATGTCAAGGATCTCGCTGTTCCCGTGTGGGCGCACCGGATCCTCGTCGACCCGGATGCTTCTTTCTCCGGGGCCACAGCCGAGGGCGTCATCAAGCGCGCCTTGACCACTGTTCCCGCACCGGCGGTGGGTGCCTGACCCCGGTGGCTCTTACAGCTCGATTCGACAAGACCCGTGAGATGCTCGCCGGGAAGGCCCGGGAGGCGTTCGCCGGGAAGACCCGCGTGCCCGCCCTCGTCCTCGCCTGGTTGAAGACTCCCACCCCCACAGGATGGGCCGTGCTCATCAGCGGGCTCCTCGCCGTGTGGATCGCCGCACAGTGGGGGTGGGTTGAGGCGTACCTCATTGCGGCGATCTGCGTGGTGGTTCTCCTCCTGGCCCTCGCACTCGTCATTTGGCCCACTCCCCACCAGATCACGATTGACTTGCCGAAGGAACGCATCGTTGCGGGACAAAGCGCTGTTGGTGCGATCACGGTGACCAATACGCGCAATAGGCCCGTCTCTTCGGGAGTCATTGAGCTTCCCATCGGAAACGGGGTCGGACACTTCCTCGTTCCCCCGCTGGGCCCCAGGGGCGAGTGGAATGAAATGTTCTCAGTCATCACTCGCCGACGAGGCCTGATCAGTATCGGTCCTGCCCGCTCGGTTCGCTCGGATGGTTTGGGATTGTTACGCCGGGTGCGTATCTGGGATCGGCCCGACATTCTTCGCGTCCACCCGCGGACCTTGAGGCTCTCTTTCGATGCCACGGGATTCCAGATGGATGTCGAAGGCGTGACGACAGCGAAACTATCCTCTTCGGATGTTTCTTTTCATGCTCTGCGCGATTACGAACCCGGTGATGATCGGCGCAATGTGCATTGGGTGTCCACTGCTCGCCTTGGTCGTCTCATCGTTCGCCAATTTGAAGAGACGCGCCGCTCCCACCACATGATCATCCTCGATACCGCGGCTCACTCCTGGCCGAGTGAGGCTTTCGAAACGGCGATTTCAGCTGGCGCCTCTCTCGCCCTCGCCGCTCTGGGAGCATCCCGCGCGGTGTCGATGAGCACTTCGAGCGGATGGGTGTCGACCACGTCGCCGGTGCGCATGCTTGATGCTTTGACCGAGGTCGAGGCCCAGGATGCGGTCGATATTCAGGACAGGGTGAGGCGTTGCATCGAAGAGCGCGCCGGAGTGTCTGCGGTGACGATCATCGTGAACCCCAATGTTTCAGATGAACAGGCTTCACGTGTGGCGCGCCTGACGGGTGCGGACGTGTCGACCCTGGTCATTCGGATTCGCCCCGGGGCTTCGCGGCGTCGACGCAAACTCACTCGGGGTGTGCTGTTGGATTGTCCGTCTCTCGATGATCTGCCGCGACTGATCGCGAGGGGGGCGATGGAATGAGTGTGCCCCCGAGCAGAGGCTCGCGTCGAGCAAGCATGCATCCTGGCGCGAAGAGCGCCGAGACGCGCGGCGCGGGTCGTGCCCGCCAACCGTGGTGGACCCTCCTCCTTCTTCTCCTCCTCTTCCTCGGCCCTATTGCCACTCACGGGCCGATCTTCGGTGACTATTCGGGGTTCATCGCAGCCACAGTCGGCGTCCTCGTCGGCTTGCTCATCTCAGCGGCGGCAACTCGTTGGAGATGGGATGCGCTTTCGGTCCTCGCGGCCCTGCTCGCTGCGTATCTCCTGCTCGGCGGTGGCCTCGCATTGGGGACGACGTGCCTGTTTGGGGTGATCCCGACGGGGCAGACTCTCCAGCTTCTGGTCCTCGGTTCGGTCCAGTCATGGAAGGATCTGCTGACTCTCACTCCGCCCGCATCCTCCTATGTGGGGCCCGCCCTGGTCCCCTGGATCAGTGGCCTCGTGTTGTCGACGTTCGCTGGGCTTGTGACGCTGCGTTGGGGGCGTGCAATCCTCGGGACTATTCCGATCATCCTCATGGGAGTCATTGGCATCGCTTTTGGCCCTTCGGGAACACATCCGAGGCTGTGGCCCGTCGTCATCTGGTGGGCGCTGGTTCTTCTGTGGTGGGCTGTGGCGGCTCTCAGGCGTCGTATCACCGTTGGCGAGGACATCATCATCGGTAAAGGTGCGAAGGCGAACACGATGAGCGCCACGGCCTCTTCGACGAGTACTCGTTCGCGCAGCGTCGTCAATCTTGGACGCAGACTCGTCTCTGCCCTGGTTATGACGGGAATCGGGGTGGGGCTCGGCGTGCCGACCACGATCGGATGGGGGCCTTGGGATTCGCGGATCGTTGCGCGAGACCTTGTTGAACCGCCGCTCGATCTTCGCGACTACCCTTCACCCTTGGCGGCGTTTCGCCACTACACGACGGATTTGGAGAGTAAGGAACTCCTGTCAGTCTCGGGGCTTCCCGAATCGGCGAGGGTGCGTTTCGCGGTTGTGGATGTCTACGATGGCACGACTTTCGGGATGAGCGGAGCGGATGCTCACCCCGACTCGGGTTTTCGTTCCGTTGGTTCTCGTCTGCCCGAGCAGGCCATTGGCGAGGGCGCCGTGTTCGCTGAGATGCACATGAGGACATCGGGCCTCATTGGCCCGTGGGTGCCTTCACTCGGCACCGTCCAGACTTTGAGGTTCACCGGTGAAAACGCGCGTGCGCTCCAGAAGGGCTTGCACGCCAATTTGTGGTCCGATTCAGCTTTGACGACTGGGCCGAACTCCTCCATGGACTACGCCATCACCTCGTATATCGAGCCGAAACCTTCGGATGGTCAACTGGCTGATGTTGAAGCTCTTGCCTTTCACGGTTTTGATGAGAGGGTTCCTGAGGATGTCGCTCAATTGGCGACTACGGTCACCGCGAAGGAGCAGTCGCCTTTGGCGAGGGTTCGCGCGATTGAACGCTACTTGTCGGAGAATGGTTTTTATTCGAACGAGGATGCAGCCCATTCGCGTCCGGGACACCGTACTGACCGTCTCCAGCGGATGCTCGAAGCTGAACAGCTCATTGGCGATGATGAACAGTACGCGACCCTCATGGCGCTCATGCTCCACTCCCTGGGAATCAATGCCAGGGTCGTGATGGGCTTCTACTCGGAGGAGACCTCCGGGGATGTGGTCTTTTACGGCTCGGACATGCGCATGTGGGTGGAGGTCGAGTTCGAGGGGGTCGGTTGGGGTGTTTTCGATCCGACTCCGCCGCGCGACCAGAAGCCACAGACTGAGGTGCCTGAACCGAAGTCGGTGCCCCGCCCTCAGGTCCTGCAACCGCCTGAGCCTCCTGAGGAGCCGACGGAGTTGCCGCCTGTGACTTCGGATCGTGATACGCAGTCCGAGGACGATGATCGCTTCGAGATTCCCTGGAAGGCGATCGCCGGTGTTTCAGGGGTGCTTCTTGTGCTCATCGGCCCGATTGTGGTGATCGTGTTGGCGAAGGCGCTGCGTCGTCGTGCACGTCGCCGGGGCCCGGATCCTCATGCTGTGTTGGTTGGTTCGTGGGACGAGGTTGTCGATATGGCGACTGACGCGGGAATCATGGTGAGTGTGAATCAGACCCGTCAAGAGACGGCGTGGGAGTTGACGAGTCTGTGGTCGCAGCGCGCTGCTTCTTCGAGGGCCGTAGGCTCCCGGAAGTACAAGGGGGTTGGAAGTCGGGAGCGCAGGGCTGTTGGCACTCGGGAGGGCGAGGTCGCGGGCACTCGGGAGGATAGGGTCGGCGAGCTCACCGCAGTTCCCGGGTGGACCCTGTTCGAGCAAAAGGTTCCCACGACGGTCGCCATTGCCCGGCGCGCGGATATCGCAGATTTCGCTGAAGATGCCGCATTCGGCTCGGAGGCGCTCCTGGCCTGGAAGGATGTCGATGCTTTGCGTCGGGATCTCAGAGGCGAAATGAGGGTGTTGGGACGCATCCGTTTCGCTGTGTCTCTCAGATCATTGCGCGCCCGGAATCGACGTGCCCGGGCCGCTCGCGCGGAGAAGAAGCGCCTCACCGAGCAGGGCAGTAATCCGAAACGCAGGGGTTTGCTTCCCTTCATGACGCGGTATTCGCCCAGAAAGAGGCAATTGCACAGAAAGCGGCAATCGCCCGGAAAGAGGTCCCGATGATGCCTATTTCGCCATCAGCAATCGCTTCTGCTCCTGAACTGCCTGGCTTTGAATGGGTCAGGCCCTTAGGTTCGGGGGGATTCGCGGACGTGCACCTCTACCATCAGCTTCTGCCCTCTCGTGATGTAGCGATTAAGGTTGTGCGCTCCCTCAACGATGAGCGGGGTGCCGCCGAGTTGCGACGCGAAGCGAATGCGATGACTGCGGTCGCGGGCCATCCGGCGATTGTTCCCTTGCACGGCGCGGGCACCGCTGAGGATGGGCGTCCGTTCTTGGTGATGGAGTATTGTCCGGTTGCTGATGTGGGCGAGCAAGTGCGAGCACGCCCCATGTCAATCGACCAAGCTCTTGACGTTATGGTGCAGATTAGCGGTGGGGTTGAGATGCTTCATCGTGCGGGTATCGTGCACCGTGATATTAAGCCGGCGAATATCATGCTCGACTCATATGGGCGTCCCGTCCTCGCTGATTTCGGGGTTGCTTCTCCTATTGGTGTCCTCGCTGATGGTGTTCTTGACGGTTTCTCTGTTCTGTGGGCTCCACCTGAGCAACAGGATCAGCGGACCCATATTCATCCGACTCAAGATGTGTGGGCCTTAGCGAGTACGACGTGGACTCTTTTGACGGGTCGTAGTCCTTTCGAGGATCCCTTTGGGGATAATTCTGCTGTCGCCGTTGCTTCGAGGGTGCGTTCTGGACGTATTCGCGGCCTGGGGCGCGCGGATGCGCCTGAAGAGTTGGAGAAGGTCCTCCTCCGTGCGATGAGGCTTGATCCCTTGGAGCGAACGCCCTGCGCTGCCGAGTTCGGGCGGGCCCTCCAAGGGATTCAAAGGCTTATGGGAAGGCCTGTGACTCGTCTTGAGATTCGTGATCCGCGCCCTGAAGCCGCTTCGCCCCCTCCGGTGGGGATACTCGGTGGGGCTGCAGCGCTTGAGCAGCCGGATGAGCGGGGGTTTGCGCAGGCCGAGCAGGGCACGCGGCTGCGTTCATTTCCTTCAGTTGATCCCGATCGGACGAGGCTTCGTGCGAGGAGTTTTGATTTCGATTCAGGCGTTGAAGCTCATGCTGATGCGTGGAAAGAGCCGAGGTCGGCGACCACTGCGGGTCGAGTTGACGTTGCTCAGGAGGATGTGGAGCCTCGCCGGGTCTCCATGTGGGGGATTAGTGCCCTCGTTGTTGTGGCGGCGGTGATTGTTGCGGGCTTGGTTGTCGCGATGCTCACCGGGGGAGGGCAGAGGGTCTCTGTGGCTCCAAGTCCTATAGATCAGGGAACTGAGGCTCTTGATCCGGTCGATGCCCCTCCGGCCCCGGTCACCTCGCTTTCAGGGAGGGTCGAGGACGGCAGGGTCACGTGGACGTGGATCGGGGCTGAAGAGTCTCGTTCTGATTCCCAATCGGAGCCGGGGTTTCGTGTTGCGAAGACGGATCACTATGTGTACACGGCACTGAGGCCGGGTGAGGATCCGATTTTGAATAACATTGATGCGAATACTGTGACCTTGGTGGGGGTTCCGGGGGAGAACTGTTTGCAGGTTGTTGCGGTTAGTGAGCGGGGGCGTCAATCCTCGGTGGTGGAGGAGTGCGTGAACGTCGAGTGAGTTTCACGCAGGAGCGTGCGATGGGCGCGTGGGCTCAGGTAGAAGCGTGTAGTCGTCGAATGAGCCCGGGGTGGAGTGCACGAGGACGTGAGCGCGGGCGCTGAGCAAGGTGCGGGTGTTCTCAGGTGTGGGAGTTGTTTGCTCGTGTGTTGAGCAAGACGCGGGGAGCAGAATGCGGAGGAAACGCTGAGTTCTTCAGCGTCGTAGCTCAAGGGCGTCGTTTGAACCACGAGGCGAGGAAGAGTGCGGCAACGAGGGAGGATCCCGCTCCTGTCATGATGAGGATCAGGAGGCGATGTGCTCCGCGTCGGTCGCTATGGGGCGTTGGGCGAGGCATCAGCCGTGGTGCGGCTTTGTGCGCGCGAGGATATTTCGGGTTGTCCGGTCCGGCAGCGGTGCCGTCGTTCGTGAAGTTGAGTGCGTCGTAGGGGGCGATGATCCCCCAGCCGAGGCGCTCCGATTTCTTCGCTGCATTGGGGCGCAGTGCAGTTGCCAGGATGCGGTACTTCCATTCGGGCACGGTTTCGGCGGGGTACGTGGATGCGACGAGGGCGGCCAGGCCCGCCACGTAGCCGGTGGCGTAGGAGGTCCTTGGAGCGTCGGGGGCGAGGATGCAGTCGCCGTAGCTCTTGTAGGTCGTGAGGACTTTGCTGCCCGGGGCGGCGACCTCGACATGTGTTCCTGACACAACTTGGTCGCTGGGCAGTCCGTGCTCATCAACGGCGGTCACGGAGAGGACTTCAGGGTAGGCGGCCGGATAGCGAATGGTGTTCGTCTCTGATTGTTCCGTGGTCTCAGTGTTGCCCGCTGAGGCGACCACCAGGGAGCCCTTGTCCGTGGCATAGCGCACGGCGCTTTCCAATTCTGGGGAGGGCGTTGAGGAGGAGAGGGGGACGGTGATGATGACGGCGCCGCGGTCTGCGGCCCAGCGAATCCCTTCCGCAGTGACTCGGGAGTTGGGCCCTCGGCCTGCTTGGACTGTTTCCGAGTCGATGTTCTCATAGACGCGGACGGGCAGGATCTGCGAGTGGGGCGCCATGCCGACGACTCCTGAGTTTTCGATCTTCCTCGCCGCGATTTGGCCTGCGACTGCGGTTCCGTGTCCGGAATTGTCGATTCGTCCGTCGCTGTGGTCAATGAAGTCTGTGCCGGCGAGGACGGCGCCTTCAAGGAAGTGGGGGTTGGAGGCGTCGACACCGGAATCGACAACGGCGACGAGGACGTTGCCCTCGGATAATTGCCAGGCGTCGTTCATTCCCAGTTGTGCGATGAACGAGGGAGTCTGGGAGACGAGGGTGTGGTCGTTGAGGTTATCGACGCACGGGTCCTCTGCTGGCCCGGTGGGGGCATCTGCTTTCAGTCCAGTGGGAGTTCTCTGCGACGCCACAGTCGGAGCGTTCACTGTCGCCTCAGCGGGAGCGTCCGTTGCCGTCCCAAGCGGGGTGTCCTCCACTCTAAGCGGGGCATCCATTAGCGCCTTTGCCGGGGTTTCCTCCGCCCCAGCGGGAGCGTTCGCTGTCGCCTCAGCGGGAGTGTCCGCCAGTGCCGCGTGCGTGACGCGCGGATAAGACGCGACACACGGGGAAGACAGGAGGATCGCCGAGAACATCACGGCGACGAGGCCGCGCCTGTGTCTTTTCATTGGACGCCCACGGTAGTCCACACCGCTTCGGCGGTCATATCTTCACCGGGCTCGACCAATTTCATCCACGCCGAGGGAACGGACACGACATCTTTATCAGTCCATGACAGGCGGGCAATGGCGTCGGCGGGGTTTTCTCCTAAGCCGTGTGCTCTGCCGATGTCGGAGATGAACATGGTGGCACCCAGGGTTCCGCCCGAAGAGGCGCGGACGAGGGCTCCTGAGCCGCCTCGCACGGTGACGGAGCTAAGCGGCTCCGTTTTCCCTTCTGTTTGAGATCCGGTCTTCCCTTCTATTTGAGAACCAGTTGGCACCTCCGTTGCAGAAGCGTTCGTTGTTGACGCAGCGCCACTGGCGGCGCGCCTGGCTTCCCGAGCGTTCATTGACAGCAGTTCAGTGCGGGCACCGGTAGCGGACAAGACGAGGTTTGCGCAGGGAACGGAATCGGTGTTGACGACCTCGTCAATGTTGATTGTCGAAGGCCAGTCGGCGGGGCCGAATGTTTCGTTCCCTCCAAGATCTTGAATATCGGCGATTGTGGCGCTTAGCGGGTTTCCGGCTTTCTGGTAGGCGTCGGAAAGCTCGTACATGCGGCGCGCGACGGATGACAGGGACGCGATGCGACCGTCCCCCGTGACGATGTAGGCGCGGCTGGGGCTTTTCTCCTTCGCTTCGTCCCGGACTTCAATAATGGTTCCGATTCGAGCCGATTTGAGGCGCTCGGGCATGTTTGTGGCGGGCTGGCCGGCATCATCAATGGAGAGGGGTGCCAGGTCTGATCCTTTGACGAAGAGGTCGAGCCATGCGGCTTCAACTTCGATAGGGGTGACTTGGTCGAGGCCGAGGGAGCGGGCAGGACCGAGGGTGCCTGTCGTGTCGAGCAGGTAGCGGGTTCCTCCACTAATGAGGTACTGGCGATTTGCGCTGGTGACGAGGACTAAGCCTGCGTTTGAGGTTCCTTCGGGTTTACCGGCGACCCAGGTGTGGGTTCCGCCTTCGAGCGCACACGACATCCACTCATCGGAGTGGAGGGCCGAGGATGAGGGGATGTCATCGGGGATGCCGGTGATTCCGACTTGGGATCCTCGGGGGAGTCCTTCAATGGTCGAGGCCGAGACTCTGCTCGTCTTGTAGGAGCCTGCTTCAGATAGGAGCCTGGCGGAGGTGATGTTGGTGACGGGGCGCAAAGTCCCGTCAATCGTGTAGTAGCGGGCTCCACTTGATTTAATGACGATCATCGTTGAGTTCTCCCAGCCTTGGGGCAGGGTTGGGGAGAAACGCCCCATGACGGCGGCGACGATGAGGATGAGCGCCGCGATGACGGCACCGACGAGGAGGGGACGCAGGTTATTTGGCGCGTCGACTTCTTTCCCGCCGGGGGTTCCTGATGAGAATGCGGCGATGAGTCGACGCCGGTTGAAGCGCTGGGCCTCGAGAATGTCCTTATTTGAGGGCATCAGATCACTCCCCACACCATGGTGGTCAGGGGCAGGATCGTCAGGAGGACGATGATGCTCAGGGCGTTGGCGGCGCGGGTGAGCCATGGGCGTGTGCGAGCGTTGACGACATTGGCGGCCAGGAGACAAGCGGCGACTGTGAGGGCCGCGATGACGATGCTGGGGACCATTGCGGGGTAGGAGCGGGCTGCGCCGAACATGGCACCCAGGATGAGCAGCATCCCGGTGATGACGCCGATGAGGACTTCCAGGCGTGATCGTAGGGAGCGGGTGGTGAGCATGAGGGCGGCTCCGGAGCATCCGAGCAGAATGATCGCTTCGGGCGAGTTGAGCAGCATGGGGGCGAGGAATCCCAAGGAGATGGACACTCCCGTTTTGACGGCGACGACGAAGACTTGTGAGGTGGAGACTTTTCCGTGGACTTCGTAGATGTCGATTGGTGCCATTGAAGTGGGGCCCGTGACTTTGACGGGAACCTGAGCGAGGGCGAGCCAGGGTGCGGAGAGGGAGGTGATGAGGAGGAGGGCGAGGGCGAGTGAGGCGGTCTTCTCAAGGGGGATCGTTGTGGAGGCTCCGATGACTCCGTTGAGGACCATTGTTGTTCCTACGACGAGCGGCGCAGCCATGATGGCACGCATGCGTGAGGGGAGGACGAGGGCGGACGCTGCGGCGACGAGGATGCCGACTCCTCCGGCTAGCCAAGTGATGGGCCGCCAGCCTCCTCCGACGAGGTTGAATCCGGCGGACATCATGAGCAGGGGTGCTGTGGCGAGTAGTGATACGGCTCCTGCGACGGAGGGGATCCTGATGATGATTGCGGAGGCGGCGACGACGAGGAGTGCTCCGATGATTCCGATTGCGGCACTGAGGTATCCGTGTTCAGGTCCGAGGGTGAGGAGGAGGGCTGCGACGAGGATGAGAGCTGCGGCTGCGTGGGAGGAGAGTTGGAGGGAGTCGGCGGGGGTCCATTCCTTTGAATCTTGGTCGACGCTGGAGCCGACTGCTTCTATGAGGTCGTCGTAACGCAGGTCTTTGGCGGATTGTCCGATGGGTTCTAGGGTGAGGAGCGCCCCGGCTTGGACGTTCTGGTCGGGTAGGGATTTCGACTGGTCGAGTTTTCGTCCTCCGGAGGTGATGATCTCGAATCCTCCTGAGACGCTGCTCGGGTCGAGTCGGCCCAAGGCTGAGACTATCCCGGGGATGGCTTCGGCTAGGCATACCGATTGGGGGATCGACATGTCGATGGTTTCTCCGGCATAGCTCACTGAGATTGGCATCAGGGCCGTGCCTGTTCGCGTCATCGTAGACATCGAGTCCTCCGCGTCCTTCACATGGTGCGAGTTTCCTGCTCATAGGCTAGTGGCTTCCTGGCGAAATCAGAATCTCGGCGACCGATGAGCCCCGGGCGACTCTTGGCGAGGCTGCGTCTCCCCCGCGAGCGCGGAACGGGTTTCGTCGCCCTTCCGTTGTTGATGCGGTTGTCATATAGTCGATCTGTAACGATCCGAAACGACAGGGAACAATCCAATGACTCAATCGATTCCCCTCGATGAGGATCTCATCGCAGCTATCGCTCGACTCGAGAGCGTGGTCGGAGTGCTTGAAGGAGCTGCGCGCGAAGTGCCCGAGACCGCCGAGGGGCGGGATGATACCGGGATGGTCGCCGTCGTTGTCAGGAACACGGGGTCGATCGCCGATCTGTCGATCGACTATCGCTGGCGTGATGACCTCGATCCGGTCGAACTCGGAAGCGCTCTCACCGCGGCGATTGGCGATGCTCGAAACGAGCTTCTCCAGGGCGCGGAGGACTACGCGGCGCGTCATCGTGACGATGTCGAGGGTGTCGACGCGGATCGGACGAGGGAACGAATTGAAGAGGCCTCCCGCAGTATGCTCGCGACCTCGTTGTTCGTCGCGCCGGCCTCCGTTGACGACCTTGTCGAAGAGGTACTGCAGAAGGCGGACGCCCTCGATGGTCTCGCCCATGACATCAAGTCGCTCGCCCGCGATGATTCCTCTGAAACATCGAAGCCGACGTCCATCGATCCGATCGTCGTCAGACGGGCGGGCGGGCAGGTCACCGGAATCGATGTCGATCCTCAATGGGCGAAGAACACACCGACCGCGATGCTCGTTCAACGGCTCGTCAATGCCGTCGTCACCGCCGATGACCCGCCGATCGCTGCAGGGAACGACGACGCCGACATGACCATCCTGCGTCTCCTGTCCACCCTGCACAGCCTGCCCGGAAAGAAGGAATAACCGTGGCTCCCAAGATCAAAGTCGTCACCGACGCAATCCGCGCCGACGCCGAGCTGTGGGATCAACAGACGGCGCCTGCTCAACGCGCGGCCTCTGCGATTCAGCCCCTGAACCTGGGAGCCATCGATATCCCACTCGCGGTCCTCGTCAAGGATGCGATCAATGACATCGTTCCTCTGCTCCACGCACTCGCATCGGACGCGGGCCGGGAATTCGGCCAGATTGCTTCGGATCTCCGATTGAACGCTCAAGCCTACGAAGACAACGAAGCGGATGCTACCGCTCACATTGCCAACGCATACTGATACTGACTCAAGGACTTCACCATGAACAATCTTCAGCGACTCCTCGACGCCCTCGAGAAGACCGTCGCGCGGATCGAACAGTTCCTCGCCGCCCTGCAGTCAATATGGAACCAGGCGAAAGCGGCGCTCGGCGTCGCCTTCGTCGTGCTTCAGTATCTCGTCGACATCGCGATTCGGGCTCTCCGCGCTGCCGCGGAGATCGTCCTCGAGAAGATCAGGGAGTATTTGGAGCAAGGCTTCGAGATCGTCCAGATCTTTACCGCTCAGGGCGTGTGGAGAGACGAGGTCGCGGCGCCCTTCGCTCAGATCTCGGCGGATCTCACCGGCCTCGAGACGAAGAAGGGCGCGTGGTCCGGCGAGGCCTACGACAGTTATTCTTCGCTCACCGCGAGCCAGGGTGAGGCCGCGTCAAAGCTTTCGACGGCGGCGAGCTCGATCGCGAACTCGCTCGTTGCGACCGGAGTCGGCCTCATCATATTCTACGCCGGCGTTGTCGGCGCGACCGTCACAGTCATCGTCGGGCTCACCGCTGCCGGGGCGGCGACGGCGACTGGCGTCGGGGCGCCCGCCGGAGCGGCTGCGGCCGGACTCACCGCACTCCAGTGGGCGGCGGTCGTCGTCAGCCTGATCGCCGCAAGCGCCACGCTCGCGGGCGTCCAGGTCTCCCAGATCAACTCCATCAAGTCGGTGACCCTGTTTGGCGGTTCGTCCCCCTTCGCCGGCAACAAGTGGCCGGATGGAAACCGCGAATGACTCATTGGTTTCTTCTGCTCGTTCCCGTGATCGTCGTCGTGGGGGCGGTATTCGCGATCGCGGCCTCACTGATGATCCGACGGCAGCAAGCGCGAGCCTATCGGCAACGCGCCTACTTCCAGGACCATTACGGGTATAGCTTCTTCGCATTCCTCGCTCATCATCAGGTGGATCGTCGGGGCCTCGACGAGCTGCTGCGGCGAGAAGGCTCCGGTGCGGAGAAGCGCGCGATCCGATACGTCCAGAACTACGAGGACGTCCCCGATCACGTCGCGCGCAGACTCGTACGATCCCGCTTCGAGGAGATTCGATGAACGAGACAGGCATGCTCATCATCGCCATCGTTGGACCGTCCCTCATCTGCCTGGCGCCGTTGGTTCTCTTTCCCATCGCAGAATTGCGCCGTGCGAAAGCGAATCGACAGTTTCAGTACAATGAGTTCTTCGCCGTCCGATACGGCGGGTCCATTGAGCGGATGATCGCGGAATCCCCCCTTGATCGGGGACTTCTCAACGAGTGGTGCTCGCAGGGCTCTCGGGGCGTCAAACGAGCTCGACGCTACGTCGAGTTGTGGGATCCCGTCCCCCGGGCCGTGGTCGACGAGTATCTGCGGAGGATCGGGGCGGACGCCCCGCGTTGATGCGCGGCGATGCGAACGCGTCGTCATCCTCGCTTCGACGAGCGCGCCGCGGACGGCTCGCACAAGGCCGAACCCGCCCACGGGCGGCGCCCGTATCGGCGATTCGCCGACTCTCCCCTGCATGCGGACATCGCTTCGCAAACGCAGAACCCGGATCTTATCCGGGGCGTAGACGCGGGCCGCCCCTCTTGTCTAAGGTAATAACCGTCAATTGCGATGGGTGTGATCGGCATCCACTGCGCACCCTACGATGGAGGAGACAACATGGCAGGTCAGATTTCTGCGGCCGAGGGCGCGATCCTCAAGGGCGCCGACACGGTGTCGGCGACCCGGGACGATCTTAAAGCGCGTATTGCTGCTGTTGAGAGTCAGATGGCTGCTATCGGCTCCAACTGGACCGGTCCCGCGGCCACGGCGTTCCATGCTCTCATGGCTCGTTGGAACGAGGAAGCAAACAAGGTGAATAACGCCCTCGTTCAGTTTGAGGACAACCTGCGTTCCGCTCAGCGTGATTACGACGTTGCTGATCAGGAGCAAGAGAGCACATTCGCCAAGCTCGCGAGCCGTTTGGGCTGACCCCGGTAGTAGAAGTAGGTAGGAAGAACTCATGGATCTCAAAGTCAACTACGGATCGCTCAGCACGGCTTCCAGTGACCTCAACAGTGGAGCTACCGCTATCCAGTCCACCCTGGACAACATGGATGCGGAGCTTCAGCAGCTCCGATCCAACTGGGAAGGCGATGCTCAGGAGGCTTACCTGGTTGCGAAGCAGCAGTGGACCGAGGGCATGACCGGTATGCGCGATGTCCTCGCACAGATCTCGACCCTTGTTGAATCGGCGAATCAGTCGTATAGCTCGACTGATTCGGCGAATGCTGCTCGTTTCTCCTGAGGACTCGATAGGAGCATATGCTCCATCGCTGAGCTAGAGCCCCGTATCCGTTGTGGATACGGGGCTCGTTGGGTTTTGGGGTGCCTATCGAGTTTTGGTGGTTTTCACTAGTTCCCGCCTCCGGTTCCAGGTTTTCCGTTCTGTTCCTGTCGTGTGGCAGGTGGTTGTGCCGGGGAAAGGTGGAATAGGTGTTTTTCGCCGGTGTGTGCGTGGCGCGACGATCGCAGGAGAACCGAGCTCGTCTTGGCTCAGTGCTGCTCCTTGGCCAGGCGTGGCTGTTCCTTGGCCAGCCTCGCTCCTTGGCTCAGTCTTTCTCAGAGTGAGCGGTGATGGTCAGGGTACGTTCTCCCATGATGAGGATCGTCCCGATGGGAACGGAGCGTTTCTGGCCGCGTGGAAGCTCGGTGACGCTGCCATCGGGGGTGCGAGCTTTCGTGCCGTTGGCGGAGAAGGCATCTTCAACCCAGACTCCGCTGTGGTTTGGGCCGAGTCGAAGATGCGTTCGGGAGAGGGAGCGGGTGGAGTCGCTGACTGTCACGAGGCGCGCCTTGGGGTCGTCGGAGCTTGGCGCTCGTCCGAGGACGAGGACGGAGTCGATGAGTTCTTGGCCCCCCGAATCTAGGACTGCCCAGATTTGGGGTTTTTGTGTTGGAACAGGCTGACTAGGTGTGGATGGGCTCGTGTGTGGAGGGGCTGGATGTTGCGTCGGGATTGGCGCGTCAGTTGTCGAGGATGCTGGACTGGAAGAAGTTGAGGCTTGGCTGGGGTTTGCACTGATCGGGTACGTCGGGGGTGCCGGGTGGTGGGCCGCGCTCAGCGGGCCGAGGGTGGCAGCAGCCCGGCTTGGGGCAGTGCCAGGCAGCTCCCGCGCTGAGCCACTTTGGCTTTGGGTAGCAGCACCCCAGCCCGGGGCAGCAGGACCCCAGCCGTGGGAACCCCCAGATTGTCCTCGCGCCGTGTCTTCTTGCCGGGAGACGACACCTGCGCGGCCTTGTGGGGCAGCAGGTACAGGCTTTGACATCTGAAACCCTCTTGATGCGGCGACGGCGGCAAAACCGCTGGGGGCTGCGCTGAAGGAGGGGTGTTGCGGGAGTGGCCTGTGCTGCTCGGGGGCGTGAGACGAGGTGCGGCCCGCTTGATGAGGGGCGGTTGAACGTTCGAGGGGCGTGGTGAGGTCGATTGATCGGGTGCCGGTGATTCGCTCCATCCATCCGCGCCCTTCACGGCATAGGAGGGCCGACAACACGAGCCCGATAAGGGTTAAGGCCATGAGGTAGTAGAGCAGCCCATAGGCTAAGCCTTTGCCCAGGCCGGGTGCTCTGGTTGAGTCTTGGGCGAGTAGCGCGGTTTTCGTGATGAATAGTCCGGGAGAGCGTCCTGTGATGGAAAGGATGAGTGCGCCCACGATGCTCAGTTGAAGGGACATGATGACGACGAGGATGAGGGATGGACGCCATATCCACAGTGCAGAGCAGATGACGAGGACGAGGAAGAAGTCGATGATGAAGGCAGTGAGCCTGGCTCCTGGTCGTGCTGGAGCGAAGTCTGTGGGGTCGTTTGAGGGGCGTTGTGTTTGAGCCGCTATCGCCGACACCGAGGGGACGTCTGCTGCTGAGCGCGCACCAGCCGAGGGAGTGGAGTGGGGTGGCCGAGCCGAGCGCGGCGAGGAAGACGAGTGCGGAGTGAACGCGGTCATGAGGCCACCTGTCGAATGAGAGTGAAGACTCCCGCTGCGTACACGGCTGCGGGCAGGAGAAGGATGAGGCTTAGGGATTCACAGACGTCGAGGATCCAGCCGATGAGGGCTGAGGGTTCTCGCACGGTGCCGATGAGGGCGACGGCAATGTACGCGCAGCCCAGAAGCAGCAGGATGAGGGCGCTGATATGCGTTCCGATGGTTTGTGTCACTAAAGAGGCGGTGAGTGCGGAAATGATCAGCCCGAGTGCCCCGATCTGAGGAATGATTCGTGCGCTGTGTTCACGCCGATTGCGGCCTGTAATGAGCAAGAGGAGTGAGGAGCACGCGATGACTCCAATGGTGGCGCGCCCCTCCCAGGTCTGGTGGTCCATCAGCGTGGCCAGGGAGGGAGCGGAGATCAGGATGAGCACTGTGCATGCGATGAGAAGGGTCTGTGTTCGGGCTTTGCCCTCGTTGATGGTCCGCTGAACGCGCGGCATGGTGATATCCGAGGGCGCGGCGGGTTCGGGTCCTCTAAGGCGTCCGACCATTGTCGTGACCAGCGGCATGTCGAGGAGTTGTGTTTCTGGAATGCGGATCGCTAAGGAGGGGGTGAGTGTTGTCAGGAGAACGGCGATGGCGACGATGAGGGGTGCGAGTGTGGTGAAGCTGATTTCGTAGTAGCTGGTGATTGTTGAGACGGCGACGATTCCGGCCCAGATTCCGGAGGTCAGCGCTCCGAGGACGAAGTCGTAGATCACCCAGGCGCTCAGGCTGGCGAGTAGTGCCCACCAGGCGATGGCCAGCTGCGTTGCACTTGCCGCGAATTCGGTTTCGGCTGGGATCGCTGCTGTGGCTGTGAGGCCGAAGAATAGCGATAGTGCCAGGACGAACCAGGCGTGAGTGCGCACGCGCTCGAGGCTGATGGCTGCGGCGCAGATCAGGGCACTGAGGATCGCAGTGAGCCAGCGCAGGGCTGTGGGTGGTTCCCACAAGCCGATGAGTGGAGCTACGAGGACGGAGCCTTCAGCGATGATGAGGAAGGAGAGGAGGAGGGTGGATGCCAGTGCTGAGGGGAACCAGGGGAGTTCGTTGAGTCGGGCTACTTGGGCGGCGATTTTGCGTGATTCTGTTTGCCGTGAGAGGGCGATGACGCTCCCGGAGGGCAGGTCGTGGCCAATGACGGCTCCGCCGTCCAGTTTTCTTCCGTCTGCGGTTGTCACATTGAGGGAGGGGTCGCTCAGATCGACTGTGATTGTCGCCATGAGTCCGGCGATGGTGGTCCCTGCTGGGACGGTGTAGTCGTGGGCACCGGTTTGGTCGATAACCGTTGTGCTGGCAAGCGACTGCACCATCTGCGCCTTCCTTATGTTCGTCGGGGGGTTGGTCTTAAGGGTCTTCGAAGGTCGGTCCCAATGGTCCTTGGGTCGGTCCTTTATTCTCTCGTGGGGGTCGGTGGACTGCGAGGGCGTCCCCTCTACCCCCTGGATGCGGGTGGTGACATCTGAATTCCGGCGCTGGTGAAGCCTGCTCCTGGATGCGGGCGGTGACACCTGCACTCCGACGATAGTATGAGGCGGGCATATGGTGGTGCGCAGATCCATCAAGAGGGGGCTTCATGGATCAAATCAGTGCAGAGGACGTTGAGCAGACGGGCGCACCTGAATTGCCGTCCGGTCAGATCCCTGTGCAGGCTCCTCCGGATCGAGCTGAGCCGACGGGCATGGGGTCGATCCTCGCCACTGTCATTCCGATGATGGGCTCGATGGGCGTCATGGTTTTCATGGCGATGTCCCAGGGGCAGAACACTCGGATGCTGTTCATGGCCGGTGCGATGGTGATCGCCATGCTGTCGATGGTTGCTTTCAATATTTATCGGCAGGTGTCGGGGCACCGCGCGAAAGTCAATGGGCTTCGTCGCGAGTATTTGGCGTATTTGTCTGAGATGCGTCAAACGGTTCGAGCTGTCGCCTCGCGTCAGCGGCGCTACATTAATTGGCATTTGCCGGATCCGAATGCTTTGGTCCTGATCGCTGCTGAGGGGACTCGCCTGTGGGAGCGGGAGGTCGGTTCTGAGCAACTGCTGAGTGTTCGTTTGGGGTCTTCGACTCAAGATCTTTCAATGGAGTTGGTTGAGCCGGAGCTACCCCCTTTGGCTGACCCTGATGTGGTGTGTCATTCGGCGATGTCTCGTTTCCTCGCTGCGCATTCGACGGTCGACGATATGCCTTTCGGTGTCATGCTCGGCGAGTTCAGTCATGTTGAGATTTGCGGGGCGCGTGAGCAGACGAGCGCTCAGCTTCGCGCGATGATCGCTCATTTGACGACTTTCATTCCGCCGAATGCTCTGAGGATCGCCGTGTTAACGACTCCTGACAGGCTCAGTGAATGGGAGTGGGTCAAGTGGTTGCCTCATGCGAGGTCCTTAGCTCTCTGTGATGCTCTTGGCCCTGCGCGCATGGTGACAACGGATTTCGCGGAGTTGGAGGATCTTGTCGGTGAGGAAATCTCGACTCGTCCCGCATTCCGCTCCCGAGACGAGGCTTCGCCGTGGCCTCATCTGCTCTTGATTTGCGATGGGAAGACTCCTGCGGCTAATTCTCGGCTCGGCTCCATTGAAGGTGGCATCGGGGTCACTCTTGCCACCTTAAGTGACACCTGGGGGCCGATGACATCTCGTTCAACACTTCGTTTGATTATCCATCCGGTGGGTGTTGGAGATGAGTCAGGGGCCATGGAGGTCATCCTCATGGATCGTAATCCGATTGTGGGTGTTGCTGACTCTATGGGGATTCTTCAGGCCGAGGCTATTGCCCGTCGTATGACCCGCTACTCGGAGGAGGAACGTCCCGAGGCCGAGTCGCCGGTGGGTCGTTCTGATCCCAAACGCCAGCAGGATCTGATGGAGTTGCTCGATATTGGTGACATCCGTGATTTCGATCCGCAGCGTCAGTGGCTTCGCCGTGAGGGCCGTGAGCGTTTGCGCGTCCCCTTTGGGGTGACACCGGAGGGTATTCCGGTCTTCATTGATATTAAGGAGGCTGCTCAGCAGGGCATGGGTCCCCATGGACTCCTGATCGGTGCCACGGGTTCGGGCAAGTCGGAGGTTTTACGCACGATCGTTTTGGCGATGGCGCTTACTCATTCGCCTGAACAGCTCAACTTCGTCCTCGTCGATTTCAAGGGGGGTGCGACTTTCGCGGGAATGTCTGAGCTTCCTCATGTTTCCGCGATGATCTCCAATCTTGAGTCGGAGTTGTCTCTTGTTGACCGGATGCAGGATGCGTTGCGCGGCGAAATGGTGCGGCGTCAAGAGGTTTTACGTCAGGCGGGTAACTATGCGAATGTCTCGGATTACGAGGCCGATCGCCTTGCCGGCAAGCATCAGGGGGAGCCTCTGCCTGCCCTTTTCATCATTCTGGACGAGTTCTCTGAGTTGTTGACCGCGAAGCCGGAGTTCATTGATCTTTTCGTCGCGATCGGCCGACTGGGGCGTTCGATGTCGATCCATTTGCTTCTCGCTTCGCAGCGTCTGGAGTCTGGGCGTTTGCGGGGTTTGGATTCGCATTTGTCGTATCGAATCGGCCTGAGGACTTTCTCCGCTTCGGAGTCGCGTGAGGTTTTGGGGGTTACGGACGCCTATGAGCTGCCCGCCTTCCCGGGGGTCGGCTATTTGAAGCCGGGTACGGATCAGATGATCCGCTTCCGCGCCTCGTATGTCGCGACTCCTCCGCCTGCTCGTAAGCTGTCTTCTTCTCGTGGTGGGGCTGTGGGCCGTCAAGCTCAGGCGATCAAGGTCCTTCCTTTCACGGTGGCTCCTGTGCTTCAACGGGAAGAGAATCCTGCGGACGATCCTCGAGGCGATGCTGTGGTTCTGCCCGGTGATGAGCAGTGGGAGGACATGACTGAGCTGGATATCGCGGTTGCGCGTATGGCGAGCACAGGCATCGAGGCTCATCAGGTGTGGCTCCCGCCCCTCGATGTGCCCGACACGATGGATTCTTTGATGCCGGATCTTGGGGTTGATCCTCGTTTGGGCTATGTGTCGAAGGAATGGCGCGCGAAGGGGCGTTTGCGGGTGCCTGTGGGTGTTGTCGATTTGCCTCTTGAGCAGCGCCGTGAGCTCCTCGAGTTTGACTTCTCTGGGGCGAATGGTCATATGGCGGTGGTGGGGGGACCGTTGAGCGGCAAATCGACTGCTTTGCGTTCCATCGTGATGGCGTTGTCGCTGACGCACACTCCTCAGGAGGTGCAGTTCTACATCTTGGATTTCGGTGGTGGAACATTCACGCCTTTCGAGGGGGCTGCGCATGTGGCTGCGGTTGTCACGCGCGACCGTGAGGAGACGATTAATCGCATGCTCTCGGAGTTGGAGGGCATTATCGCGGATCGTGAGAAGTATTTCCGGGAGAATCGGATCGATTCGATTGAGGCGTATCGGCGGGGGCGGGCGCAGGGGCGTTTCGACGATGGTTATGGAGATGTGTTTGTCGTCGTCGATGGTTGGGGGACTTTGAAGTCTGATTTCGAGGGCATGGATCTGCGTGTTCAGGAGATGCTTGCTCGTGCTTTGACTTTCGGTGTTCACCTGGTGGCTTCGGCGGCTCGTTGGATGGATTTGCGCCAGCAGGTCCGTGATCTTATCGGTTCGAGGTTGGAATTGCGTTTGGGGGATGCCTCGGATTCTCAGATTGACCGGAAGATTCAGACTTCGATCCCTGAGGAGCGCCCTGGGCGCGGGCTTGATGTGGAGGCGCATCATGTCCTTGTCGCTTTACCTCGTGCTGATGGGGTTCATGCTTCGGTGGATTTGTCTGATGGTGTGAGCGCGGCTATTGAGAGGATTCGTTCGGCTGCGCCGATGGGTCCTGGGCCGAAATTGCGTCTGCTTCCTTCGAAGGTGACGGTGGGTGAGCTTTTGGCGCTTCCTGTGAAGGATCCGGGTCCTTCTACGGCGAAGCCTTTGGTGTTGGGGGTGGAAGAGAGCCGTTTGGGTCCTCTCGTTTTCAACCCGCGTTCGCAGTCGCACCTGTATCTTTTCGGTGATTCAAAGTCGGGGAAGACGAATTTCTTGCGGAGCATCGCTCAAGAGGTGATGCGGACGAATTCGCCGAAGGAGGCGCAGCTTTTCCTCGTCGATTTGCGTCGCACTCTCCTCGGGGAGGTCCCCGAGGATTTCTTGGCCGGCTATATGACGACGAAGAACGAGGCCGATCAGCAGTTGCGTGATTTGGCCAGATACCTTGGCACTCGTCTGCCCGGTGATCAGGTGACGACCGATCAGTTGCGTAATCGTTCGTGGTGGACTGGAGCGGAGGCTTGGGTTCTCGTTGATGATTATGATCTGGTGGCGACGGCTTCGGGCAATCCGCTTGCAGCTTTGCAGCCTTTAATGGCCCAAGCGCAGGATATTGGTTTGCATGTGATTGTGGCTCGCCGCATGGGCGGAGCTTCACGTGCGGCTTTTGAACCGGTGTTGCAGTCGATGGGTGAGCTGGGTGCGACGGGAATACTCTTGTCGGGAAGTCCCGATGAGGGGACGGTCCTTGGTCGCGTCAAGCCGGTGAAGTCCATTGCGGGACGTGCTCAAGTTGTTTCGCGTGATGCGGGGCTTTTACGGGCGCAGCTTGTGTGGACGGAGCCGAGTACCTGATTCGGGGTTCACTACCTGAGCCAGCGCTTTGAACCGTGCGGGGTGGGGGATCGTCTTGTCTGCTGTCCACTCGCTCGCTTAGCCTTGGGGTGTCGTATTCATGAGGGAGTTCAGCGTGTTCTCTTCGCGTTTTTTGCGCTTGTGCGCATCTGCTGCTGTTGGCGTGGTCCTTTTGTCGACGGGGCTGACGGGCTGTTCGACGTACTACGCTTCGAAGCATTCCAAGGAGATTGATGCTCTGAGCTACATCGGCGATGGCCTCAAATCCGATTACAAGATGAGGATCGAAGCTGCGCAGAATGAAGATGAGATGAAGGAGATCGTCGAGGAGGCTACGCGCGTCTCCAACGTGGTCGGCACTCCTATGCGTCCTTTTGACCTGCTTGGTGAGATGAGTGATTCAGATTTCATGCTGAACGAGGACGGGACGGTCACCGCCACGAATGAGAAGTTCCACGCTTTGATGTCGAATGCGACTCATTGGCGTCTCGGTGATCGGACGATGCATTTGTGTACGGATGAGACCTGCGAGTACTACTCCGAGTGGGATGTCTCCTATGTGATCGAGCATGGGGCACCTGAGCGTTATCGTTTCACGATCAATACGAATGGTGTGGAGTCTGATGATGCGGAGAACTATCGCGATCTCTTGGTCAAGAAATGAGTGTGGCGTGTGTGGCCTGTGGTGTTGCACTCACGCGATGTGGCGCATGAGTTGACGGTGTGATGAGGAGGGCAAGGGGTGGATCTGTCTCGGCTCGGTTCGGTGCTGCTCACCCGCTGGGGCGCTGCCACTGATGTCGGGCCGGTGCGTTCCCGGAATGAGGATTCTTGGCTGGCTTCGCCTCCGCTTTTCGCTGTTGCCGATGGGATGGGCGGTCATGTGGGAGGGGCCTTGGCGTCCTCGACCGCTGTGCGCGTCCTGGAGGATCGTTTGAGTGCGGATGCTCTTGGGGGGCGGCGCGCGGATCTTGTGGATCTGAGCGAGGGTGTTCGCCAGGCGGCTCAGGCGGTTGCTGCTCTGGCTGATCCGGAGGATCCGATGGCGGCTCCCGGTTCAACCTTGACGGGTGTTCTCGTTCTTGACACGGAGCGGGGGCCGTTTTGGTTGAGTTTTAATATTGGGGATTCGCGCACCTACATTGTGGGTGGGGATTCCATCCGTCAAGTGACTCGTGATCATTCCGCTGTTCAAGAGGCTCGCGACTTGGCGGAGTTGACGGGTGAGGAGCTCGTATTCCCTCCTTCGAATGTCGTAACTCGCGCTTTGGGGGCGGGGATGGCTGTTGTACCGGATGCGGATTATGCGCTTGTGCCTCTTTTCCAGGGGGATTATGCGTTGATGTGCTCTGATGGGGTTCATGGTGTCCTTGACGATGAGATGATCGTGCAGATTGTCCGTTCGGGTGGGGAACCTCAACAGATCGCGAATGAGTTGGTTGATGCAGCGATCACTTCCGGCACTCGTGATAATGCGACTGCTGTTGTCGTTCATGCCTTGCGTGCGTCGCGGGCCGGTGATGCTTGTGAGGTGCATTCTCGTCAGATTCAGGCGGTGCGCCCGGCGTCAACGACGACTGTGCGTCGTGGCGTAAATTAAGAAATAGGAGAAGTGATGCTTCAGCTTGGGCGTTTTTCTGCCCGGGGTACAGGTGCCATTGTGGTCTGCGGGCCGCTGGGAATGTGCTGTGTTGAACGGGATCTGGCTGATTCTGCTGCTGATGTTGTGTGGGGGCGCGTTGACATTGGCCAGTGGCTTTCACAGATGGTGCATTTCGGTCGCAGTATTGTTTTCTTCGACCTTTCTGGAGTGCAGCCGTTTCTTACTGTGCTCGGTGGCGCGTGGGTGCGCGGCCTTTCTTCTGGCACTCAGGAGCTGCAGGCTTGGTCGGCGCCGATTTGGGCGTGGGCGGTGGATCCTGGGCAGTGGCAGATGCTGGAGGTCTCTATAGGCGCTTCCTCCGATTGCGCTTCGGGCGAGTCGTGGGCAGTGGTGGCCGAGGATCGGATGGATGCTGCCTGGGTGAGGATTGGTCGGGGCTTCGATGAGTGTGAGCGGCTTCCCTTGCCTCAGGTTCTCGGACCTGCTTCCGCTGTGGCGCTTGCTTCCTCGGATGAGGGGAGTCCGCTGTCTGCTGAGCGTGAAGACCAGGCTCTTTCTCCTGTGGATGCCGCCCTTCCTGTGGTTGCGTCGGCCAGTGGGGGAGTTGAAGAGGCCGGGCCGTTTTCTACGCCCGGGGGTTTCCTTTGGGCTCCTGATCCGATTCCCGGTGCGGAGCCTGGGCTTGGGTCTGAGGCTGAGCTTGAGCCCACGCCCGTGCCTCAACCCGAGTCGGTGCCCGAGCTTGCGCCTCTAGTTGAATCTGCGCCTGAGCCCCTGCCTGTGCTTCAACCCGAGCCGGTGCAAGAGCCCTCCCCTGCATCTCAGCTTGCGCCGGTGCTTGGACCCGCGTCCCCGGCTGAGTCGGTCGTGAATCCTGAGGCCTTTGAGGCGACAATGACTCCTGAGATGCTCGCGCAGATGGGAGCGGCGAATGACGCGGAGGCGACAGTGTTGCGGCGTGTCGAGGGTAATTCCTCGCTCGGGCCGACGGCTTTCCTTCTTTATGGTGGCACTGCTCCCACGGAAGTCACTCGTGATGTTGTGATTGGCCGTGATCCTGATCCGCGGGCGATTTCTGGCCGTCCTGCGGCGAGGACCTTGCGCGTGTTGAGTCCGGCGACTGAGATTTCACGTTCGCATTGTGCTGTGATGGTGACTGCTCCGGGGGTGTGGTCGCTCATGGATATGGGATCGGCTAATGGGACTCTGCTGCGGCACGGGGATGGTTCTTTTGAAGAAGTGACCCCTATGGTGATGTTTTCTCTGTCCGATGGCGATCTGATTGATGTTGGTGAGGGAACGACGATTGAGTTTAGGGTTCGATGACTGATTCTTCCTGGGTGGGCGCAGGCACGTGTTTGAGTGTCTGCGCCCACCCTTGTATTGAGGCAGGCCCTTGTATTGGGGGTGTCAGTAGGTTTTCTGGCTCTTAGTGATCGACCGTCACCATCGGTCTGATTCTTGTGATGACAGGGGTGTGAGTTCGTGGGCGGAGCCGTGTTCTTGAGCTTTGTGTGTGGGGGAGTCGGGTGAGGGTGTTTCCTCGTCGATTCGCATGACCTCGTATCCGATGAGGCCAAAGGAGCGTTTCTTTTCGCTGCGCTCGTTTCGCCCTGTGTCGCTGGGAAGGATGGAGGGGCGTCCGAGCCTGTCGCGGCTTGATTGGGCTTGCTGTGAAGCTGTGTGTGCGTTTCCGGTGCGCGGGTTCGTGGCGGGGGAGTGTGCTCCGTTGAGGTTTGTTGAGGCTGCGGCTTGTTGCATGGACAGCATTCCGGTTCCTCCGACTTGTGAGGTGAGCGCGGAGGCGCCTGGAGTTGTGGTGACGAGGGAGGAGACACCGGAGACGGATGACCGTGCTGCTGCGCCGATTCCTGCACTTGTGCCGAGTCCGAGCATGCCTCCGAGGGCGGCGGTGGAGTGTCGGTGGTGGTCAGAGCCTGGGCCTGTGGAGTTTAGCCATTCGGCTGTTGAGCTTTGGCGTCGAAGGTCGATGAGGGCTTGTGGGTCGCGCGGTAGGTAGCCTGCGGTGGGGCCGTCGGGGGTCATTCTTTGGTTGACGGGGGTGTGGAGCAGGTCGTGGTGTGCGAGTTGTTCGGGGTCGTTAATGGGGTTACTGGGTGAGCCGGGCTGGCCGGCGGGGGGTCGTTTCCAGTTGGGGGCGGTTCCTCCGCTGAGGGGTGTGGTTGCTCGGGTCGTGAGGACGGCTCCTCCGATTGTTGCAGCTGCCAGGGAGTTTGTGTTGAAGGATGCGGAGGAGGCTACTGAGTGTGCGGTGGCAGTGTTTGCGCCGAAGGTGCCGGAGCGTGTTCCCGTGGAACCTTCGGCATCGGCGGAGTTGGATTCGTGCCCCGGTGTGAAGGGATCTGTTGATTTCTCCATTTCAGTGGCTTGCTCACTGACTGCAGAGTTCATCTCCTCCAGGATGCTCCTGGCAATATCATTCCGCTCAGTGCGGAGTTTGTCTTGAAGGGCCTTAGCGTAGCTTGCTCCCGTATGGCACTCACCATTGATCGTGACATAGGGCTGGCGGGCCCATTCATTGTATTCCGAGGCGGACATGAGGATCCCTTCGGCCTCATTGATTCGACGTTCGCGGGCCCGCGCCATGGCGCTGCGCGCCATATTGTGCATCGCAAGGTTCTCTTCGAGTGTTTCTTTTACCCCCTGGAGTTTGATGGAATACTCGTCGAGCCATTCAGCGATGGCATCTGCGGTCTCTCCCGACATCTGTGCAGTCGATCTGAATGTGGCCAGAGCGTTTTCACATTCGCAGATTGAACGCCGAATAGTGTCAATCGAGTCGATCTCGGCAGAGTCGTCGGTCTTGAGCTGGTCAAGGGCGAGGAGCCGAGCGTATGCGTCACTCATAAATCAGCCTCCATGCTGCAAGGGAAGAAGAGAAGAACCTGGACTATTTCCGGGTGGGATCGTGCATTCCTGTGCTCGAGTAATCGGAAGGAAGTGGTGTGGAAGGGGACGGCGTTGATGCGGACTGGGGTGAAACAGTTCCTGACGGTTGAGGGGCATCGTTTTCAGAGTCTGCACTGTGACCATAGGGCCGCGTCGGCTCATCGGGCTGCTCCTCGAGATTTCTGACAATCTGCTCGACTGCTTCGGTGACGGAGCTCTCATTGTTTTGGACCGCCACTGCGCTTGCTCGCACTGATGCGATGAAAGAGTCGAGTTGATCGCGCATGGTCGCCATCTCCCTTTCAAGATTCGAAAGGTAGAGGGAATATTTCGAGGAGAAATCACTCGGCCCGGCTTCTATCCCCCACTTTTCAGGGTTTTGCTTGAGCAGGACGTCGGTGGAGCTGTCCGTGGCCGTGGAGACAGCCGGGGAGCCTTCTGTATCAAGCGTATTGGCCGCAGCGATAATGCTCTCAGTATTGAATGTGCTTTCGGTGCCCATAGTGTTCCTTTAGGACGCTGGTGTGCATCTCCAAGATTCGGGGACTAGTTGGGGAAGAGAAGTTGCGCTTCGTGGCGGAGTATTTGTGCTTGTGTCGTGTGTCTATTTTTGTGGTGTGTGGTGGTGTCTGTTTGGGGGTGGTGTGGGTGGTGTGGGTGGTGTGTGTGGGTCTCGGTGGTAGCGGGGGGATGTACCATAAGCGGTCTTATGGGATGTGGTACGGACGACTCCCGAGTCTGAGCCTCGGTAAGTGTAGTTGGGATCTTGGATCCAGTGGTCGACGGGGTCGAGGAGGCCGTCGATGTAGTCGTTGTAGTACTCCTCGCTGGGTACCCACTCATCGTTCTTGTGTAGGAGGGGGTTTTCGTCGGGCAGGTTTGTGGGGTCTTCGGTGAGTAGGCCACGGAGGTTGGCCAGTCCGTAGCCGTACCCGGGGTCCCATTCGACTCCGTCACCGCGGACAGCTGTGCGGACGAGAGATTGGAGGATTTGCCTGTTCGTCGCTTCAGGCCACTTCTCCATCGCCAAAGCCAGGTAACCAGATGTCAAAGCGGTTGCGACCGATGTTCCTTTAGTCTCGTGGTAAATTCTTCCACTTGGGTAATCGCGGGTACTGACCGGGCCCCCATAGAGGGCAGCGGTGGTTCCTTTTCCGTAGTTGGAATAGTCGGCTCGATTGCCGTGAATGTCTGTTGCGGCAACACCGACAGTCAGATTCGACGAGGCATAGGACTCGACGTAGTCTTCTTGATTGTTGTTGCCCATGGCTGCGACGACAATGGCTCCGTCTAAATCGGCTTTCGTTAAGGTTGGGGCCATGGCCCCACTTGAGTTTCCGCCTACTGAGTAGGAGATAATGTCGGCGCCGTCATTGAGTGCGAGTGTCATCATACGAGTGAAACCGGTAGCGCATCTCCGATCTTCTTGAGTTAAATCTTCACCACGGAGAGGGGTGGCGTAGTTGATGATTGTGGCTCCGGGGGCGATTCCGTAGTCGGGTGAGACGAGGAGGGAGGCCATTGCCGTCCCATGGGAGATGGAGTCTGGGGTGGGTGTGTAGGGGCAGGGGGTGACGGTGGTGATGTCGGCGCCTTGCAGTTCTGGTGCGGAAGTGTCGACCGGCCCGTCGATGAGGGCGATGGTGATGCCTTTGCCTGAGATGCCGAGTTCTTTGAGCGCTCCAAGGTTTAAAAGATCAACATAGGGCTGGGTCGTGATCGTGTCTTCAGCCCTGGCAGGAGGCGCGAAGGAGACGCTCACAAGAGCAACAAGTGCCATCAGGGGGACAAGACCCCGTGAAAACGAACGCCGACTCATATGTGCTCTTCCCCTCCTGGGCGACACGCCTCATCCAAGGCCCCATGCTATCGAACAGCAGACACTCTCGACACTCAGACCATGTTTACGCAGGACCATGCGACCGCTGCGATTCTCTCGCCTGTCGTACCGGTGGTCGCTTGGTGTCTGAGAACGCCCATTGTGGTCAATACCGATACCCCTTCTGCACAAAGGGGTACGTTCGCGCCAGCCCTCCCCCTGTTTCGCGCTTGTGTTGGGTAGGAGACGCATGCATTGCCGAGCAGGCGAGCGCTGCGCTCCCCTGTTGTGTGCTTGTGTCGTGTGTCTATTTTTGTGGTGTGTGGTGGTGTCTGTTTGGTGGTGGTGTGGGTGGTGTGTTGGGGGCTCGGTGGTAGCGGGGGGATGTGCCGTAGGCGGTCTTTTCGGGTGTGAGGCTGGCTCGGCTAGAGTTTGAGCCTCGGTAGATGTAGTGGGGATCGGTGATTACTTCGTCTCCTGGGTCGAGGAGGCCGTCGATGTAGTCGTTGTAGTACTCCTCGCTGGGTAGCCATTCGGTGTTCTTGTGTAGGAGGGGGTTTTCGTCGGGCAGGTTTGTGGGGTCTTCGGTGAGTAGGCCACGGAGGTTGGCCAGTCCGTAGCCGTACCCGGGGTCCCATTCGACTCCGTCACCGCGGACAGCTGTGCGGACGAGAGATTGGAGGATTTGCCTGTTCGTCGCTTCAGGCCACTTCTCCATCGCCAAAGCCAGGTAACCAGATGTCAAAGCGGTTGCGACCGATGTTCCTTTAGTCTCGTGGTAAATTCTTCCACTTGGGTAATCGCGGGTACTGACCGGGCCCCCATAGAGGGCAGCGGTGGTTCCTTTTCCGTAGTTGGAATAGTCGGCTCGATTGCCGTGAATGTCTGTTGCGGCAACACCGACAGTCAGATTCGACGAGGCATAGGACTCGACGTAGTCTTCTTGATTGTTGTTGCCCATGGCTGCGACGACAATGGCTCCGTCTAAATCGGCTTTCGTTAAGGTTGGGGCCATGGCCCCACTTGAGTTTCCGCCTACTGAGTAGGAGATAATGTCGGCGCCGTCATTGAGTGCGAGTGTCATCATACGAGTGAAACCGGTAGCGCATCTCCGATCTTCTTGAGTTAAATCTTCACCACGGAGAGGGGTGGCGTAGTTGATGATTGTGGCTCCGGGGGCGATTCCGTAGTCGGGTGAGACGAGGAGGGAGGCCATTGCCGTCCCATGGGAGATGGAGTCTGGGGTGGGTGTGTAGGGGCAGGGGGTGACGGTGGTGATGTCGGCGCCTTGCAGTTCTGGTGCGGAAGTGTCGACCGGCCCGTCGATGAGGGCGATGGTGATGCCTTTGCCTGAGATGCCGAGTTCTTTGAGTGCTCCAAGGTTTAAAAGATCAACATAGGGCTGGGTCGTGATCGTGTCTTCAGCCCTGGCAGGAGGCGCGAAGGAGACACTCACGACAGCAACGAGTGCCACCAAGGGGAGAAGAACCCGTGAAAACGAACGCCGACTCATATGTGCTCTTCCCCCTCCTGGGCGACACGCCTCATCCAAGGCCTCATACTATCGAACAGGCGACCCGCCTGCTGAGACCGTGCTCACGCAGGAGCACACGACCGCTGCGCTCCCTCTGTTTACGGTTGTGGTATTCGTTGGTGTGTGTTTGGGGGTGGTGTGTTGTGGTCTTAGTGGTATCGGGGGGATGTGCCGTAGGCGGTGTTTTGGGGTGTGACGCTGACGAGGTTTGAGTTTGTGCCTCGGTAGATGTAATTGGGATCGGTGATTACTTCGTCTCCTGGGTCGAGCAGGCCGTCGATGTAGTCGTTGTAGAGGTCCTCGTTGGGCGCCCAGTCGTCGTTCTTGTGCAGGAGGAGGTTTTCATTGGGGCGTCCCCTAGGGTCTTCGACCAGGAGGGCAATGTAGTTGGTGATCCCGTAGCCGTACCATTGGTCCCATTTGATTCCGTCGCTGCGGGATGCGGTGCGGACGAGGGATTGGAGGATTTGCCTGTTCGTCGCTTCAGGCCACTTCTCCATCGCCAAAGCCAGGTAGCCAGATGTCAAAGCAGTTGCGACCGATGTTCCTGCGGTTTCGTGGTTGATCTGTCCCGTCGCATAGTCGCGTGTGCTGACGGGGCCTGCGTAGAGAGAAACGGTTGTTCCCTTCCCGTAGTTGGAGTAGTCCCTTCGTTTCCCCTGAATGTTTGCCGCCGCTACACCGACGGTGAGGTTCGCCGAAGCCAAGGATCGGGCATCATCTTCTTGATTGTCATCGCCCATGCTTGCGACGACAATCGCTCCATCCAAATCGGCCCGTATCAACTCATCGCGCAGCGTGATCGTTGATGAGCCTATGACGGGGTAGGAGATGATGTTGGCGCCGTCGTTGAGTGCACGTGTCAGGATCAGACCGAGGTCGGTGGAGCACCCGGGATCTTCCTGAGTCGAATCTTCATCGCCGAGGGGGATGGCGTAGTGGAGGATTGTGGCTCCGGGGGCGATTCCGTAGTCGGGTGAGGCCAGGAGGGAGGCCATTGCCGTCCCGTGGGAGATTGAATCTGGGGTGGGTGTGTAGGGGCAGGGGGTGACGGTGGTGATGTTGGCGCCTTGCAGTTCCGGCGCGGACGTATCGACCGGCCCGTCAATGAGGGCGATAGTGATGCCCTTGCCGGAGAGGCCGAGCTTGTCGCGCTCTTTGAGAGTGAAAAGAGCATCGTAGGGCTGGGTCGTGATTGTGTCTTCAGCCCTGGCAGGAGGCGCGAAGGAGACACTCACGACAGCAACGAGTGCCACCAAGGGGAGAAGAACCCGTGAAAAAGAACGCCGACTCATATGTGCTCTTCCCCTTCTAGGCGACACACCTCATCCAAGGCCTCATGCTATCGAAAGCCAGACACTATCGATACTCAGACCATGCAAACGCAGGACCACACGACCGCTGAGAATCCCACCACGGTATTGATCAAGAGTCATCGCGCTGTAAGGTGACAATCTCGCTGTTTTCGGCGGTAGAGGAGGATTCTTGTCTCAATCCAGCTGTGTGTTCAGCTCGTGACTCCGAGGAGAGGACGAGGCTATCGGGCTAATGCCTCGGCGGAGGAGGGGAGGAGTTCCTTTAGGGCGCCGGAGTCCATTCGACGGTGTCGAGCACGTCAATGAGTTCGGAAGGGACCGTCGAGGTGCCGGGGTCGCCGACGACGAAGATCGTCCACAGTCCGTCCTCTCGCCACACCTTCCAGCATTGAGCCGGGTAATCGACGCCGTCGTTGAAAGTGAAGATCCCCTCGAAACCCCTCGCCGAGGAGCCGCCGATCAGTCGGGGTTCGAGAAGATGCGCGTCCTTCACAGTGCCGGTGGTCTCGCGGTCTTTCTTCGTCTGCCTGGAGATGGCCTCGAGATCGAACTTTGCGGTGGGCAGTTGGTGGTATAGGCCGCAAATCCATTTTGGAGACACGTTGTAGGCGATAACGCCGGGAACGTTCTCCCAAGCCGGTGCTGCCCTCGCGATCGCGAAACTCCAGTAGCTCTCACCAGCTTCGGGATCGAGGATGATCCACCCCTCAGGCGGGGTGGCTGTCATAGTGTCAGGAGTCTCCCTTACGTTCCACTCCTCGGGCGAGGATTGGGGTGATGAGAAAGCGTCCCCAAGGAATGCGCATCCGCCCAGAAGGGGCACCGTGACAAGAACTATGGCCGCGTAGCGGGCCACCAGCCTCCACATGTTCTCACTCATCCTTCAGAGCCTCCTCGCGCTCGGTTCTGGCGGTGTTGAGCGCTTCGCCGGAATGAGTGAAGACACCCGCGGTCTGGGAGCCGAGCCCGTCTGAGCCGACGACGTACTGCTGGAAGGCCGACTGCTGATCGGCAGTCATCGCATCATAGGGGATGACCTCGCCGTCCGCCATGAAGCTCTCCAGCCCCCGGTGTGCATCGCAGAAGAGCGCCGGATCGACTGGCGGATTCCCGTACGAGCCGCTGGCGGCGATGGCCCTGTAGATCGCCGCTTGTTGCGTGACTTCGAGTGCCTGATGCGCGCTCAACTGTCCGGCTTCGGCGACCGAGACATTGTTCGTGAAGAACACGTTGTCGAGGAAAGAGTTGACTGCCCCCGACTTGCCCTGGTTGATGACCCACTTCGAGAAGCCGTCGAGACTGTTGATGCCCCCTCCGAGGGGGAGAGCACCGAGCCCCGATGCAGCAAGGGACTTGAGTTGTCTATTCGTCGCATCCAAGACGGTCGATGTCTCGATCCGCGCCTGACCGGGTGCCGCGGTGATAGCGTCCAACACCGGAGCCCACCGGTCCTGGACTGCGGTCATGGACGAGAAATCCCCTGTGGCCGCGGCCGTCGTCAGGTCGATTTGCTGCCCCGCGACCGAGGCATGGAGCAGCTTGGCGAGTGCGGTGGGCCCGCCATAGAGGCTCTCGTCATCATTGAGATCATCAGGAGTGTTGTTGATGTCGAACGGCTGATCGAAGGCGAGGTCGGTGAACAAGCCGTTACCGCCGCCGCCCTTACCTCGGATCTGATCGACCAAATTCCTGCTCAGTCGGAACTCGTATCCGGACTCGCCTTGTGGGGAATTGATCCGGAAAGCTCCCCCGGGCAACTCGTGTCCCTCCAATGACGCGGAGAGGCTGTTGACGTGACTCGAAAGGATGTCACCGGCTGCATGACGTAGGGCGGCGTGCGTATTTCCGAAGGTATCCGCCCCTTGATAGGAGTCGCCTGAGATGTTGAGGCCCTCCTGGTACCCCTGAATGAAATTGGCGGCGATGGTGGCCGAGCGTTTGCTGCGCTCGAGCCAGTGGTCGTATTCCGCTGTCCCGACGGCGGGGGGTTGCCCGGCATTGGCGGCGTCCGTAAGGACGGAGCCCAGAGCCGCGCCCTGGTCGAGGGTACCGGTGTAATAGTCGCCGCCACGATAACTCGTCAGGTAACGCGTCATGTTCATCGGGCCGGACTCGGTGAGCGGCGGGATCCTGGTCGCCTCGTGCGCCGGATCGATGGCGAAGGTCGTCGAGTCGGTGAGGAACTGCTGAACGGCGTCATAACGCGCTCTGTTCCTCAGTGAGAGGTGGGGCTCCTCAGCGAAGGAATCGACGGGGGGCACCTGAGAGGCACCTTCGGCAATCACCTGAGGATCATCCATGAGCCGCAGCATCGACTCGACGGGGTCGCACAGGGTGCGCTTGCCGCCGAAGACGTTCTGAGAGGCGCCCCAATTGCCGTAGCCGCCTGTGGCGGCGATCTCGTCTCCGTGCTTGTGATCGAAAGCGACGATGTCATGGGCGATCGAATTCTCGCCCTCGAAGAACTGGGGTCCGAGCGCGAGGTTCGGATTCGATTCGGCGGCGTTGCCGAGCATCGTGGCAAGGTACTCGTATCCGTAGTGATCGCCCCATCCGCCGCCCATGTAGGGGACATCGTCGCCGAGGGGCTGTCCAGTGACTGAATAGCGCGAGTTGCCGAATGTCTTCCACTGGTCAAGCCGGGTGTCGATGAGCGAATCCACGGAGGAACCGTCATTCGTCATGAGGCCGGCCGATGCGCCGAGTAAGCATCTGATACCCCCTGCATCGCGGGGTCGGCATTGATACCGCCAGTCGATAGCACGACGACCGAGCCGATCGCGGATTGGAGCTTGTTCAAGGTTTCGTCGTACGCCGTGTCGAGATTGCCGTCGGCGTTGACCAATTGACCGCGGTAGTTCTCCGCGCTCAACATGAACTGGGTCAGTTGTGCCGGGGGGACGAGTTCGGAGAGCGCCTGAGCGAAGAAGGGATTGTCACATAGGTCCCCATACTTCGTGAGGAATTCGTCGACCTGACTGGGGGTCGGAGGAATGGATTTGAGAATTGAAGCGGCCTCGGGGGCGATCTGCTGCGCATACTCCCACTCGGCTTGGCCGTCGACTAGGGGGATATCGTTGAAGAGGGCGGCGCCGATCTCTGTGCGGCTAGTCGGGGACGCGGTGCCGATGATCGAGGATTGGGTACTCATGATCGCCGCCGCCGCAGTTTCGGCTTCGCCGTCGAGGGTCTCCATCGCGGTGGTGTACCTCCTGACGATCTCGGCCTGGGCATCGTCACGGGTGGTGAGGGCGGTGTTCTTCCTCGAGCTCTCTTCGCTCGGCGTCATCGGATCGTCGGTGCCCCCTCGTCGGGACCGCTCGGCGTCGATGTCGGCGATTGCCGACTCGTACGTCGCCTGTGCCGTATCGTATTCTGCCCACAGATCCGGAACAGTCGTGGTGATGGCCGTGGCGATAGCGCTTGCCCAGTCCCTGATGGCGTTGAGCGCGGGGGCGAAGGACTCAGCGAGGTTGCGGGTGTGTTCGCCGAGGGTGCGGATCGAATCCGTGTAAGCATCGGCCGAGTCGCCGATCCACCCGGGGACGCTTTCCGATTGGAAACCGGCGACTTGCGTACCAGAGATCGCTTTCGCGACGGACTCGTAGTCGCCGACAAGTTCCTCCGCTGCGGTACCGATGTCCGCGGGCAGGGGCATGACGTCTTCGGCGCTCATTCGCAACCTCCCATGCGCGCCGCGAGGGCGTCGAGATTGGAGACGTGCTGGTATTCCGTCCGATCCATGTCGGAGATCATCTCCTCCTGCCCCGAACCAAGGATCGCGCAGGCGTCGGAGTATTCGAGGACGACTCTGCGCATCGTCGATTGGTATTCATTGAGGGCGGACTTGAGCGAAGACGTGCCGACGTTCGATCCTGAGGGAAGGGCGACGGCCACTCCGTCGCCTGAAGGCATTGACGACATGAAGCTGCCGATCTTCGCGAAGGTGTCGGCGTCCTCCCAGTCTGCTTTCGCGCTGACGCCGACGGCATCACGATCAAACTCAATCCTGTCCGCCATAAACTCCCCTCAGTCCCTTAAGCCATGTGCGTCCTTGCCACCGATAATAGTCAGTGCCACTCATCACCTCGATGTTGAGACGAGCCGCGAACCGCTCGCCCTCACCTTGGTGGTCATGTGGCGTGAGCCTTGCGCAGTTGCGAACGTCCGAGTAATGCGAGTGCGATCCCGATCGTCGAGAAAAGTAGTGACGCTACTCCCGCTATGAGTGGAAGGCTCAGCGAAGTGCTAACTTTCAGCGGAGTTTCGAATAGTACTTGTTCGAAATTGTCATTCAGGCCCGAAACCACGAGCGTGTGTGAGCCTGCAGGCAGGTCGTGGGGTATCGTCACTTGGCCGTGGGCAACCCCGTCTTCGTCGACCGGGATCGTGCCCAGTGCGGTCGGGGCGGAGTGGACGACGATGGTGATGACACTGCCAGGGCGTGCACCTCTGAGATCGAGTTGAATGGTGTCGGCATTGCGGACGTCGATGCGTTGATGGGTTGCTCCTGGTTGAGCCGAGCCGTCCCCTGTCGGTGGTTGCAGTTCGCCTTTGACGGAGACCGACCTGGAGATCAAATTCTCGAAAAGCCTGATGATGCCCCTGAGACTAATCCGGGAGGGACGATCCGGCATGGTGCTGGAAGTATTTGAGGCTCGGTCCGTCTGCGACCATGAGATGAGTTCGTTGGCCCAAGCCCTATGACCGCGGGCATTGGGGTGAGCCAGTTCCCTCAGCTGAAGTTTCCACGCCTGGTTCAGTACGTTGCCGATGTCAAGCTGGACGAAGTATGAATCTGAGTCGCAGATGGTGTGGCTTGGCTGGGGGAAGTCGAGTACCGAATCGGCGTAGACGATGGGGTAGCCGACAGAAGCGAGCTTGTCGACCGCTGTCTCGAGCTGGCGGTTGAGAGTCATGAGGACGCTGCGGCCGTACGTCATTTCTTCTGTCGAGAAACCATAGTTCGATACAGGGGTATTCGAAGCGCATGTGCCTCTACCCGTTTGCCATAGCAAGTCCGGATAGGGCGACACGATAAGGGGCGCCACAGCGCCTCTTTTGGCGACCCACTCGGGAGTGTTCGCGGCTTCCACGACTTGCCGAAGAGTATCCTCCAGACTCTCTGACATCAGAGTGATCTCCGAAAGCTTGCGCCTTTGGGCTCCCATGTTTGACGCGCAGTCATTTACGAGGCAGTTCAACACAATGTCTGCGAAGCCGATGTCGTTGCCACCGATTGTCATGAAAACGATGCCCGGCGGCGTGGTCAGCGCACTCAGAGCCTGTACCTGGGGGAGTTCGGTGTCGTTCTGGTTTCTGTTTCGTATGTCAGCGCTGGTGGCTCCTGAACAGGCAATAATGTCAGTGGTCTGCCCTCCCAGGACCGCCCCATAGGCCAAAGTGGAACGGTGACACTTGTTGTTCGTGATGTACGAGCCGGTGCCTTCGCCGGAGGAGTAGGAATCTCCGAGAACGACGACCGGTCCGTGGAGATTCTTCAGCAGGGGGCCGGCATCATTCATAGTCAAATCGTTTTCGGCGAAGTTGATCGTGCCTGTGGCTAGGGCAGCTCCCGCTTCGGGAGAGCCGACCGCGATTTTCCACGATGCTGCACCCCGGGCATTGGTGGCCGATGTGGCGATCCATTTCACCGTCACCGATCCACCTGCGGGGATAGCGGCAAGAGGGCGTTGGGGAGCTAAGACGGTGGTGAAGCTGCGTTGCGAGCCGCCCCGGTCCAGCGCAAGGATTGCTTTTGCGCCCACGACCGGAGCAGGGGAGGGGTTATGAATTGTGGCAATGATCTGCGCATTCGCGCCGGGCAGGATCATCGCTGGGGCGTTTACCTCTAATCTGAGGTCCTTCGGCTGATACTTCTCAAGTTCCGTGATGAGTTTCTCGGCATCCTCCGCGTCGTGGTAGGTCGAGCCTGTTGCGTTCGCGATGCATTCAAGCTCCCTGCGCCCCTGTTCGGAGATGTCGAAACCAACAGTGGGAACGTGGAGCTTGAACCCTTCGGCACCAGCTTGTTGTGCAATCTCGCACGGGGGAACGCCACAGTTCGATTCTCCGTCAGAGACCAAAATGATCGTTGCAGCGGTGAAGCCCTCCCTCTTGAGGTTGTCGATGAGCGCGGAAAGGGCGGGTCCGGTCGGTGTCCCTCCGTTTGCGCTCAATGTGCGAATCGTTGCGTCCAGATCGGTCGGGTCAGGGGTTTGGGTGGGGCTGAGTCCGGGAATCCAGGTGCCGGGTTGACAGCCCTGGTTATCGGTCAGGGTCCCGGGATAGGTCCACAGTCCGAGTCTGGTTCGAGTGCCGCTCTGCTCGCGCAGCATCGTGGTCATGCTCGTCTTTGCAGCGCTGAGTTTATTCACTCCGTTGCTGTCGGCCTCGTTCATGGATCCAGACACATCGAACAGAATCGCCAGTGGCGCATCCTCGAAGGTTGTCGCCTCACTCGGAGTGTTTCCCGATTGAGGGGCCGCCAGGGTCGGCAGGATCGTAGCAGTCAGGCAGAAGGTGACGAATGTCGAAGTGATGAGGCTGCGCCATAACCGTCGCTGTCTCATCGGTTCGACGCTTCCAGGAGATCGATCTGGTCGGTTGTGCCTTTGATCAGGGCATTAGCGAGTACGGCACGCGTGTTCGTCGGGGAAGCCACTGCGACCTCGAGCCGGAGGGTCGAGCTGACATCGACATCGATTGTCGTGGGCGCACCGTAGGTGGCTTCAGCCTTTTGTACTTCGACGCCGTCGGCGAGCACCCGGACCGAAACGCGGGAATCTGCGGGATCGGTGTCGAGCACGCCGAGGACAGCGGTGAATCGACTGCCGTGGCGTCCGAGGATCCAAGCTGTGACGCGTTCTTCGCTGTTGCGACCCGAAGCACAGGCGAGGGCGTTGTCGTAGGACGTTCCGTTGACACTGCCTTTCGTGTTGGAACAGTCCCCGGATGAATTCGCATTCTTCAAGGTGCTTAGGAGGATCGAGGAGCCGACGTCTGCGACGGTGATGGTAAGGTCATCGGCCAGCGGAGCGCCGGGCTCTTGAGACAGCGCGATGACTGTTCCCGTCTTCGCTGATGGGTCGAACCTCCGTTCAATCTGGGGCTGGACGCCGAGAGCTAGGAGGGAATCCATCGCATCGGACTGCGTCTTGCCGAGCAGATCAGGCACTGTTGCTGCAGCAGAGATGCTGAGGTGCAGCGAACCGTCGAAGGCCGAACCGACAACGGGATCCTGTGCGACGACCAAGCCGGGAGTTCCTGCCCAGGGAACCTCTTCAGTGGTGATGGTATCCGGTGTGATGTTGAGGTCGGCTAGGGCCTGGGTAGCCTCATTGAGGCTCAGACCTCTTACGTCGGGTACGACTTTGGAGATGCTGTCCGAGATCATGGGAATCTCAATTACGGGCGGCATCGACTGGGCTCGGTCGGCCTGGATACGGTCGTGCACTAACCATCCGGCGACGCCTCCGGCGCCGAAGACTCCCAGCAGGAGAACCAATATTCCCGAGGCCGCGAGTAGGCGCCCCCTGGGGACGCTTGGCATCCCAGATGCGCGTTGCGCTTTTCCCAGTGTCGTCTCTGGAGCGTTCGGTGTGTTGTTGCCTGCGGGATCAGGGTTTGCAATCCGCGAGGCTCTGATCGTATGGCTCGTGTCTATCTGGAGCGGTTCGGCGGTGCTCTCCGCTCGGTGTGCAGACAGAGATTGTGACGACGGCTCAGGGACGTCGGTGCTGGTACCGGGATGCGACATTGTGAGTCCTGTGAACAATGTGTCGAAGGGCACGATCAGATTACAGGACCGTCTTTCGGAAAGGGCGAAGTTGGCATCGTCCACGGGAGATATTCGACGGTCGTGCGGGAGCACTTTCTCGTGACGATCGCGCCCACCATCACGCCTTCGACGAAGCGACGGAGCACAGCTTGAGCACTTACCCTCGAGGCCGAGACGATTCGTCGAAGCGTTCCACGGTTGGCACAACGACGTGCATGTCAAGACCAGCAGGTTTGGCGTATCGAGGGGAATCTTGCCTAACGACGGATTGTTGCGCCCCGGGTTTGATAGAGGCGGTGATAAGTGGGAAGAAGTCGCTGTTATGACTCAGAGGGAGTATCCGCTTGGGGACGCCCTTCACAGTGCTCGTCGACGCGTGAGGGGCTAAACCTTGTCTTCCATCGTGTGGACAAGGGCGAGAAGTTCGTCGACGAGCCCCGCGGTCCGCGTGGTGATCTCGGGGGCGTCAACACTCGCGAGCTGCAGTTCTCTCCAGCGCCTCGTGAAATCCCTGGGGAGTGCTTCCAGTCGGCCCGCATGCTCGAGGAGGCGCTTCTCCCCGGGGTGATACCTGTGATTGAGAGCGAAGATCATGTTGAAATAGGTCGCTTGAATGGAGGCGCGCCGGTGCGCGACCATCTCGTAGTCCCCTCGCTGATAAGCCATGGTCATCTGTGAAAGGAACGTTGCCAGGAGTTCGGGCGATTCTATGAGAATACGGCGACGAGTGGCGGCGGGATAGGTCGAGACCCGCTCTTTGAGATCGCGGAGGCTCCCGTCATCGTCAACCGTGACGCATGTTGCGACCGTATAGAGGAAGCACGTTGTGAACCCATCGCTCATCAAGCCCGTCGTCGAGGCGATGTCGATCTGATGACGAAGCTCGGATAGATCGAGGTAGACGACTTCGACGTCGCGATGACCGATCGACAGGTGATCCTCGGGGCCGAATGCGTCTGAGGACGCGATGAAGCCCGAATCTGCGATATCGGCGAGGAGACGGGCACGCTCCTCACGCTGAGGGGGAGCGCCCTCAAAAAACGCATACATGTCGGTATCCGACGCGGCATCCGCCATTCCGGACGCCCGCGAGCCTCCGATGGCAACCGCACGGATCCCAGGTACGCGCATGAGCGCGTCGGCGAGAGCCGTGTCGGCATCTGTGAAGTCCATGCGCACACTGTAGGCACAATCCGCCGCATCGGTCATGACAGATGCGGCGCCCGGATGCGATGTGCTTGGGCGGCATCAGAGGAAAGCGAGCACGGCACGACCGTCTTCGCAGCCGGGGCGAGAAGCGCCTTCGCATTAGCTGACACTCCAAGCAGAACCAGACCCCTCACGCCCTGGGCGAACTTACGCGCACAGCTCAAGCACAAGCCCATAGGGTGGAGGAGGTTCATTGGATCCGGTGTGCGCTCGCACGCGGGCCCCAAGTAAGGAAGTGACATGTTCGAACGGTTCACCGACCGCGCCAGGCGGGTCGTCGTCCTCGCCCAAGATGAGGCGCGCGGCCTCAAGCACAACTACATCGGGACCGAGCACCTCCTCCTCGGCCTCATCACCGAGGGTGAAGGAGTCGCCGCGAAAGCCCTCGAAATGACGGAGGTCAAAGGCGATGCGGTCCGCACCTGCGTCATCGAGATTATCGGTGAGGGCGAGAAAGCCGTCGAGGGCCACATCCCCTTCACTCCACGGGCGAAGCGCGTCTTCGAACTTTCCTTGCGTGAAGCCCTCCAACTCGGCCACAACTACATTGGGACTGAGCACCTCCTCCTCGGCCTGCTCAAAGAGGGCGAGGGCGTTGCCGCCCAAGTTCTGACCAAACTCGGTGCCGACCTGAGCCAAGTCCGTGAGACCGTCATCCAGCTCCTCTCGGGCTACCAGCGCGGCGAAGGCGAAGGCAGAGAATCCGTCGGCGCCGGAGTTGGCGGCACAGGCGGACCCGAACGTCAAAACTCGGCGATCCTCGAACAATTCGGTCGTAATCTCACCCAGGCTGCACGCGAAAACAAACTCGACCCCGTGATCGGGCGCCGAACCGAAATGGAACGCGTCATGCAAGTCCTTTCGCGCCGTACGAAGAACAATCCTGTCCTCATCGGCGAGCCCGGTGTCGGCAAGACCGCCGTCGTCGAGGGCCTCGCCCAGGCGATCGTGAACGGGGATGTTCCCGAGACGATCAAAGACAGGCAGATCTACAGCCTCGACATGGGCTCCCTCGTGGCGGGCTCGCGCTACCGTGGCGACTTCGAAGAACGCCTGAAGAAGGTCCTCAAAGAGATCCGCACGCGCGGAGACATCATCCTCTTCATCGACGAGATCCACACCCTCGTCGGTGCGGGCGCAGCAGAAGGCTCAATCGACGCCGCCCAAATGCTCAAACCCATGCTCGCCAGAGGTGAACTCCAGACCATCGGCGCGACAACGAATGACGAATACCGCAAATACATCGAAAAGGACGCCGCCCTCGAGCGTCGTTTCCAACCGGTCAAAGTGGACGAACCCTCCGTCGAGGAAACCGTCGAAATCCTCAAGGGACTGCGCGACCGCTACGAAGCCCACCACAGGGTCATCATCACCGATCAGGCGATCACTGCGGCCGCCGAACTCGCCGACCGCTACATCTCCGACCGTTTCCTCCCGGACAAGGCCATCGACCTCGTCGACGAAGCGGGCGCCCGCCTGCGCATCCGCCGAATGACCGCTCCGCCGGAGTTGCGCGAACTCGACGAGAAGATCGCCGAAGTGCGTCGCAACAAGGAATCCGCGATCGACGATCAGGACTTTGAGAAAGCAGCGGCCCTGCGCGACGAGGAAACGAAACTCGGAGAGACCCGCAAAGCGAAGGAAGCGGCGTGGAAGGGGACCGAGTCCGATGAGATCGCTGAAGTCGGCGAAGAGGAAATCGCCGAGGTTCTCGCCATGTCGACGGGTATCCCCGTCTTCAAACTCACCCAGACCGAAACGACGAAGCTTCTCAACATGGAAGCTGAGCTGCACAAGCGCGTCATCGGTCAAGACGAGGCCGTCAAAGCCCTCTCCCAGTCGATCCGCCGCACCAGAAGTGGCCTGAAAGACCCGAATCGTCCCGGCGGCTCCTTCATCTTCGCGGGCCCGACCGGTGTCGGAAAGACGGAACTCGCGAAGGCTCTCGCTGAGTTCCTTTTCGGAGACGAGGACGCCCTCATCCAGCTCGACATGTCCGAGTTCTCAGAAAAGCACACCGCCTCACGCCTCTTCGGCGCGCCTCCCGGCTACGTGGGCTACGACGAGGGCGGCCAACTCACCGAGAAGGTCCGCCGCAAGCCCTTCTCGGTCGTCCTCTTCGACGAGGTCGAAAAGGCCCACCCGGATATCTTCAACTCCCTCCTCCAGATCCTCGAAGAGGGACGCCTCACCGATTCGCAGGGCCGAAAGGTTGACTTCAAGAACACCGTCATCATCATGACGACGAACCTCGGCACGCGCGACATCAACAAGGGAGTTCTCACGGGCTTCCAGTCGGCGGACAATCTGACGCACGACTACGCGCGGATGAAGTCGAAGGTCAACGAGGAACTCAAACAGCACTTCCGCCCCGAGTTCCTCAACCGAGTGGACGACACGATCGTCTTCCCGCCGCTGGGCAAGGACGAGATCAAGCAGATCGTCGACCTCATGATCGCGAGGCTCGCCAAGCGCATGGAGGCGCAGGACATGCGCCTGCAGCTCAGTGACGAAGCACGCGAACTCCTCGCCGATCTGGGCTTCGACCCGGTCCTGGGTGCGCGTCCCCTGCGTCGCGCGATCCAAAGAGAGATCGAAGACGCCCTCTCCGAGAGGATCCTCTTCGGCGAGATTCAGCCCGGCCAGCTCGTCCTTGTCGGCGTCGAAGGCGAAGGCAAGGAACGGAAGTTCACTTTCAGCGCTCAGCAATGATGCGCATCCGCTGAGGGGGCGGCTTCTTCGCTGAAGCGCCCCCTCACCGGTCACAACGGGCCCCACTCCACCACATCCACGACCACGAACATCCGAGAGGGCGACGATGGACCCCGAACCCTCACAGGCGCGAAGCGTCCTCATCGTCGAGGACCAGATGCTCCTCCTCGACTCACTCGTCCGAACGATCAACGCACACGAATCCTTGCGCGTCGTCGGAGGCCTCACCTCCGCTCTCGACGCGGTTGAAGCGTGCCTGCGACTGCGCCCAGACCTCCTCCTCATGGATGTGTGCACCGACGGCGGAGCCTCGGGCCTTGCAGCCTGCAGGGAAGTCACCACCGCCGTGCCCGCCACCCGAGTCGTCCTCATGACCGCGATGCCCGACTTCTCCTTCCCCGAACAGGCGCGCGCCGCCGGAGCCGCATCCTTCATCTACAAAGACGTCTCCTCCACGGAACTGACAGCGGTGCTCCTCTCAACAGCGGAGGGCTACTCCACCTATCCGGCGCGTTCAACAACGCCCTTCCTCGGCTACAACGAGCTCTCCGACCGTGAGATCGCGGTCTTGCGAGAAACTTGCGCTGGACGCACACGGGCCGAGATCGCCGAAAAATTCGGACTATCCGAAAACACCATCAAGTCGAATATTTCCTCCATCCTGACAAAAACCGGATTCCGCTCCATTACCCGCCTCGCCCTCTACGCCATCTCTTCAGGATTCATCGTCGTTGACGGTGCAGACACCACAGACGAGGACGGGGCCACATGCGAGGGTGGGGTCAGAGCCTCGGGTGGGGTCAGATCCTCAGGCGGGGCCAGATACACGGGCGGGGCCAGAAGCGCGGATGGGGTCATGTCCTCAGGCGGGGTCAGATGCGAGGACGAGGCCCAAGGCGAGGGTACGGCGCCGTGAACACGCGCCACTGGGGCATGCTCGCCCTCGTCATCGCTCTCAGCTTCGCGATCCCGATCCTGGTGATGTTCACCCCCGGGGAATTCGCTGAGAACACGACGGCGGACGAGCCTGGCACCTGGGCGCGCACTCTTCTCCTCGCTCATACCCTCCTCGCACTCATCATCGTCACGTGGACAATGAGCGCCTACTGGAGGATCACCGACCCTCGCCCACGATCCCTCCTCATCACACAGGGGATTGTGCTCCTCGACTGGACGATCCTCGACATGCTCAGGCTCGACGCGAGTGCACAGCTTGAACTTGCCCTGCGCCTTGCCAGCTACGTGCCGATCCTGATGACCCCGATTGTCATGCTCGCCCTCGTTTGTGCCGTTCAGGAGACGAACCCGCTGAAGCGGCCACGATGGGAAAGGGGCGCTACTGGGGTCGGGTCACTTCTCCGCTTCGGTTCCCTGACCCCCGCCCTGACAGCCCCCTCCTTGGGAGCGCTCGTCCGGGCAGCCCTTGTCTTGGGCGCTGTCGCCTTGGGAGCCATCGCTCAGGGCGCTGCCGTTCAAGGCCCTTTCGTTTCCTGGGCGGCTTCGACATGCGTCTCTTGCGAAATGACGCTCTTCGCCCTCATCCTCGTCCTCGCCGCCGCTGAAGCGAGCATCCGCAGCGGGAAGATCCCCACCGCGCGCAACTACCGCACAGCCTTCACCCACTCCTGCCTACCCGCCCAGATCCTCGACGAAAACAGGCGGGTCCTCGCCTCCACTCAAGGTGACAACACCCGAAGACACCACAACACGAGGCCGAAGAACCTGGCACACATGCGCGCCTGTGAACACGAAATCCCCTCCGGCACACTCCTGTGGTACATCGACCACTGCGAGATCGCCCAACTACAAGCCAGACTCGACCGCACACGCACACGACTCATCCGCTCGCACGACACCCTCGCCCGCCAACACGCAAACCCCGAAGTGCGCAAAGAACTCGCCCGCAGGACGAGCATCCTCAACGCCTTCGACGCAATCGCCGACCCCATGATCGACAGGGTTCGCGTACTCGGCGAGGAACTCCCACAGGCCACGGCCACAAGAAGAGCCCGCATTTTGCGGATGATCAGCGTCGATCTCGCCTACATCAAATACGTCGGACCCCTGCTGCTCGGAACTGTTCAAGCCGAAGACACACGCCACGGGAGCCGACTTCCGGACGTGGAAAAAGCCCTGACACGAATGTGTGAGAACCTGTCCGCCGACACCCACCTGTGCGCCCTCGTCCCCCTCGGCCGCTGGGACAGCGGATGGGTGCGCAGCGAAGTCGCGCTCGCGGGAATGGACTTCGCACATCGGGTCTTGTGGTGCTGCGCCGAAAGGGACGGGGCGGAGATCCTCATCCGAGTGGGCATCGACGAGGGCGGCCTTGACTTCCTCGTCATGCTCGAAACCGAAGGGCCCATGCCCCTCGAATGCCTGGAGGACATCACAGGAGTATTCCCCTCGGCTGCGATCACCATCGAGGACGACAGGGTCCGCATCCGATTACGAGTCGGTGAAGACGACGAAGCGAATATCGGTGCGGCGCGCCTCGCCCAGGAGGACGGATGCTGAGCCTTACCGCAATTGGGCACAGCTGGTGGATGCTCCTCGAACTCGTCACACTGGCATGCGCCCTCATGTCAATGTTCAGCGTCCTTGCCACTGGCTTGAGGGAGAAGGGGCTCGCCCTCGTAACTCCGCTGGTCCTCCTCCTCGTCGAATGCTCCCTCACGCTCACAATCGCCTGGGGGCACGGCGCTGTTATCAGGGGCAGTGGTGATGCGGGTGCACAGTACATGCGCCTGCTCGGACTGAGTGCCGTCATTCCCCTCCTCCTCGATCTGGGAGTTGTGGTCTGGACGAGGAAGCGGCGGGCGCGTGGGAGTGTCGGCGCAGGCGCAAAGAAGGCGTGTGGCAGGGAATTTGTGCCGCCTCATGGGCGCGTGGAAACCGGTGTGAAGGAAAAGCGCGGCAGGGGCCTTGGACCGTGGGAGACGAGTCGGCGGGGGAGCGGAAGCATCGGCGCAGGGCGTGAAACGAAAGACTTGCCTCGGCAACTCAGACGCATCCTCACCCCTGCCGTTGTGGCGGCCAACCCCCGGGGAATCCGCGAAAAAATCGGAGTGGATACGCTCCTTTTCCTGGGAGCTCTCGCAACAATCGGGTGGGGCGAAGACCTGGCAAGCGGAACACCCCTGCCCGGCCAAGAGACACTGGTGAGGACACTGATCTTAGGGGGAACCGCAGTCCTCGCAGCCTTGTCGATCCTCCTCTTTGCTTCTTCCATCATCTCCTTGAAAGAAACGAGCGAACTCACCTTCAAACGCGCCTTCGAGGAGTTCCCGGGCCTTCTCGCACTGGGCGGAGTGAAGGGCCCTGTGGCAATGACGAACGCCCCCATGCACCATCTCCTCATCGCCTTAGGGCTCAACACTGCTCAGCCACTGAATCAGATCTGGCAGGCCCTCTGCGTGCGCGCCGAGGAGGACGAACTCAACGCGATCATGCATCGCAGCCTCGAAGGAACACCCCAACACCTCTTCATCCGAATGGGTGAATCCGTCTGGCAGCTGCGCTACAAGGAAAACGACGACGCTCCGGAGTCGATGCGCCTTCAACTCTGGGGGGAGGACCTCAGCGAGGACTACGCTCTCGCTCGTCAACTCGTCGATGAGAATGCCGAATTGGAGGAGGCGACTCGAGGACTCAGGGAGTCAATCGAGGAAGCGGGCGCCCTCGTCGCTCAACAGGACATTGTGGGGACGCGTCTGCGTCTTCATGATGTCCTCGCACAACGTCTCACTTTCGTCCGCCACTTCCTCGCCGAAGGAGTGGGGGAGGTTCAACGCACCCGCGCCCTGTCCCAGATGCTCACGAGTCTTGGTGAGGATTTGCGTGCCGACACCTCAACGCCGACGGCTGCGCGACTCGGGATGATCGTGTCGGGCTGTGCACTCATGGGAACCCGGTGCGAAGTATCCGGGCCTTTCCCCGAGGACGAGGACGTCGCCTCCGTCCTCATGTCAGTTCTTTCCCAGGCAGTGGTTAATGCCGTCCTCCACGCCGAGGCAGAGCACATCACCGTGCGTTTTTCCCAGTCGCAGTCCGCGTGGACGATGACGATCGCTAATCCCATTACGGATGCGGTTGATGTTGTTGAGAAAACCGGGCTGGCGGGGATGCGCACACGCGTTGAAGCCCTTGGCGGATGGATGAGGGTTCACGCCGACACGTCCTTTGTTGTGCGCGTGTGCATCCCACGCCCCCTTCCCTAGTTGCGCCTGCACAGCCTTTAGAGCAAAGAGGACAACAGCAGGGGGACGAGCTCGCCTGGGACCTCATGCGGAAAAACCCGCTCGCCGTGACCACAAGAGAGGGGAGGGGCCTGAAGCGGGGGCAGGTATGGGGGAGCGGTAAGCGGCGCAGACCTCACCCGGCGGGAAGCGCGGCGGATGGCAACCTGCTCAATCGGAATCCTGCGGCTAGGGAAATGGCTGATAGAGCCGCCAAAAGCAGACCCCACTAGGCGGGAAGCTGCCGGGTGGGGCCTGGTGAAGGAGCACTGAATGAGCTTCAGAATTGCTGGTTCGGGGGTGTCTGTTGCGGGAACTGGCCCGGCTGTCCGTTCATCGGGAACCCCGTTTGATCAGGTGAGCCCTGTGGGTATTGCCCTTGTGCAGGCGCGCCTTGAGGGTATCCGGGCTGAGCAGGGTATCCGCCTTGAGCGGGATACGCACCGGGCTGCGCGGGGTAGCCTCCTTGAGCGGGATACGCACCCTGAGCGGGATAGGCGCCGGGTTGCGGAGCTGGGAACCCTTGGCCGGGCGCACACTGAGGGTAACCAGGCTGGGCAGGGTAACCAGGCTGGGCAGGGTAACCAGGCTGTGCCGGGAAGGCGGGCTGTGCCGCGTAGCCTCCTTGAACGGGGAATCCGGACTGAGCGGGATAGCCGCCTTGGGGCGGATAAGCACCGGGCATTTGAGCGGGCATGACCCCCGGCATCTGACCCATCACGGGCATGCCCTTGAGCTGCTGAACGAGAGTGACGACTTCAACGCACCTGTTGAAAGTCTCAATCGCTGCAGGCATTCGACCCTCAACACTGTTCGAGTGCCAGCGAACCTCGTGAACGAAAGGATCAGACAGAGTAAAAGCCAACTCGAAAGAACGGACCTCGCGGGGGAAGCCGTTCTCATCACGGGCTGAAGAGCCGATCTCGACCACGCCCGCCATACCCGTCGAAGCGACGAGGTTCTGCAAGGCTGTTGCATCGAAGACCGCATTCCCCATGGTGACACCCGTACCAGAAGCCGCGCCCACTCCAGCACCAAGCCCGCTCACAGTCTCGGTGCCGGGAGTCGAGTCGAAGCGGTCAGGGATCCCGTCCTCGTCGGCATCATCGGAGAAGACATCGAAGGCCGGCACAATACGAACAGACACGAGCGAAGACACGGGGAAGACCGTGGGATTGCCCTCCGACCAGTCTCGTCCGAAACCGAAAACGAAAAGGCCCTGGCGCGTGTCAACCTGCAGGAGAGAATCGACGCCGACGACCCTATCGGGGGAGAAGGTGGCGAAGACCGCCTTATTCGCCTCGCGGGCTCCGAGGTGAGTTTTCACGTCCTCCACTGTCTTCGAGGACCATCCCGAGGAGAACCCCGAGACTTTCTTCTTGCACGAACCGCACAAGTACCCTTCCGAGAGTTTGAGTTTGGTGAGCATTCCAGCCTTGTCACCGCACAGTTCGCACGTCTTTGTGCTGAACAGTCCCATGCCTGCCTCCTTGGCTCATCGGTTTTTCCTATTGAATGATGCGCCGCCCCTAGCGCGCTTCGCGTCGCAGACGAGGGTGAACCTTTGGGCTCAGAACTTGCCACCCCCGCCCCCATGAGTGGCACCACTCGACGAGGTATGGGTAGAGGAAGAACCCCCGGAAGACGAAGGTTCAGGGCGTTTGGTCCGTGAAACGTTCGTCGTAATGAAAACGTCGTCTCCGCCGGTGACGGCGAAACCCCTATCCGAGACGTAGGAATGAGCCGTGGGCTCAAGCCCCTCGTTCGTCATCTTCGACACGAAGAGCGCTTTGACTGCTGCCCGGCTCGCCAGAACACCTCCGCCGACACCGACGACCAGTGCCCCCGCCGAGTGCAAAAGCCAATCCTTCAGAGTCTTCGGAGGGGAAGTGATCGGGTGCCCCTCTTCAGCGGCCTTCATGTAGCGTTCCGTTTGCTCGACGAAGCTCTTCGCCGCGCCCTCCCAATTGTCCTCGGAAAGATCGCGCTTAAGGACCGTGCCGAGTGCTTCGATGCCTTGATCGGTGAAAGTCTGAATGGAATCACCTCGCGTCGAAACCCACCAGTCGCGTGTAGAAGGAGAGACGAGGAGGAGAACCCCGGAGCGATCGGGCCCCAAGCCGTAACCGTTGTAATCGAAGTAGTCGTCAGCCATTTCCATTGGCGACTTACCGGACTCGAGGTTCGCGTAAAGGAGCACGATGTCTTGCCCGTAGCGTGTAGAGATCCGGGAGATCTCAGTTTCGAGGCTCTGCTCGAGCTCTGGGGAGATGTAGTTGACATCGTCAACGACATGACGGGTTGATGCCGTCGCCATCGGCGCCAGCATGATCGCCGCCATAAGGACGAGGGCGAAAAAAGCTCCGAGGCGGAGGCCGCGCGTAAGCATGGTCTGAGAGTACGGGTGTTGACTGGTGCGGTGCATTGTCCTCCTCCTTTCAGTTCGCGAGCAGATACATGAGGTACCAGCCGATCACCGCGAACAAGGCGAGGAACGGCGTGAAGAAACCGATGTGCAGGGCGCGCAGCTTCTTTTGAGAAATGGGGAAGGAACCAACGACCTCGCCGGTTTGCCCATTGATCGCGAAAGGATACTGCTTGCCCTCATAGCCGATCACGATGAGCCAGACCGGCAGCAGCGCATACCAGACGGCATCACGTTGAACGAAGAGTTGCTCAGACTTTTGCTGGACGGAGGAATAACCGGTGACCGTCCCTCGTATGAGCTCCGACAGTGTCTTCTTCGCGCGATCATCAGCACGATCAATCGTCGCCTTCGCGTCGATGTCGTAGGAGGATGCGGCGTAGCCGGAGAGGTAAGGGGTGGCGAAGCTCTTGGAATCGACAAGGTTGAAGGGTTCAGCACCCTCGGCGCGCGTGGGTTCGAGCTTCGTCGTTGCGCACACGGGAATGCCGCGGAATGTGGCGGAGGCGGAACGGCTCACCTCGTACACATCGGTCTCTGTGTAGTCGTATTCGGAATCGGACCAGGAGCGCGTATTCGTCGCCCTGTAGGTGATCGTCCCCGAGGCCGTGCCATCGTGATACCAGTAGGGGATGTATGCGCCTGTCGCCTCAGAAAGTGTATGAGTGTCGCGAAACTCCTTGGGAAGGAGAAATTTGCCCGTAGTCGCCCTTTCAAAAGCAGCGAGCATTCCCTTCTTGTCGAGGGCGAAGGGGATGATGAAGTCGGGGATCCGTGTTTCGCGGATGCGACTGGAAGCGACGAAGGTGTTATTGCAAAAACCGCAGCGCGTCGAGATCGTTGTCGGATCTGCGACGATCTCAGCGCCGCAGGAGTTGCAGACGAAGGTCGTCATGGAGGCGATCTCCGACTCGTCGATGTAAGTCGGCGAAGAGGACTTCCACTGCTCGCCCGCTTGTGCGCTGCCCGGCAATGGTGTCGCAGGCCCTGAAGCGTCGGGGGTGCCCGCAGCGGCACCGGGCACGCTAACTCCTGGAACGGGGGAGGGGCCAGCTCCTGGCGCGGGGGAGAGCAACTGGGCATTGAACTGCTCGACCTCAGCGACCTCGAAGGTGGAGCCGCAATATTCGCAAGCCATTTTGGCTTTGGTGGGGCTGTATTCGATGGGAGCCGAGCATGATGGGCACTTGTACTGGATCTCGCTCACGATCCGTCCCCTTCTCATCCGAGGGCGCATTTGACGCCTGAAGAAACTGCGCCTCCAAGGGTGGCGCTGGATTACCACTGCCACCCTAAGGGGGAGCTACAAGAAAAGAGCAGACCCTCGGGGGTGGAACGAGGGTGGGGGAATCACCCTTTTGGGTGTTCTGTATCGCCGTGTCCTTTGGGATGATGGTGGACACGATGTGAGCGCTGTCGGTGCTCGCCACGCCTTCGACCAGCAGATGGAGGGGTTCTTTGTGGGACTGATTCAGATGATTACGGGCTCCGGGGTCGCCCAGGCGGCCGGCGGTGCCATCGGGAGCTCGCTTGGTGACCAGTGGCAGGATGCATTCGAAGCCAATGACATGGGTGAGGGCATTGTCTTTACCAAAGGCGTGAAACTGCGCGCCGGAGACGAACGGAACAAGAACCGCAAGGGCACAGACGACCTCGTCACTCAAGGCTCGCGCATCCACGTCTACGATGCTCAAGCCATGATGGTTACCGACGGCGGACGAATCACGGACTTCACCGCCGTACCCGGCGTCTACACCCTTGATAACACGGGTCAGCCGACGATCTTCACCGGTGATCTCAAGGGGAGCCTCCTCGACACCTGGGAACGCTTCAAGTTCGGTGGGACGAGCCCCCAGAAGCAGCAGATCTTCTACGTCAACCTCCAGGAGATCAAGGGCATCAAGTTCGGAACCCCGAGCGCCCTCAACTACTTCGACACCTTCTACAACGCCGAGCTCTTCTTGCGCTGCCACGGCACTTTCTCCATCAGGATCACCGATCCGATCCTCTTCTACCAGCAGGTCATCCCCCGTGATGCCGTGCGCGTGCACTTCGACGAAGTCAAAGAACAGTACATGTCGGAGTTCCTTGAGGCTCTTCAAACCTCGATCAACCAGATGAGCGTTGACGGCATCCGCATCTCCCAGGTCGCCTCGAAGATGCGCGAGCTGTCGAAGTACATGCGTGACACTCTCGACGAGGATTGGCTGCGCGGACGCGGCATGGAGATCCAGTCCGTCGGTATCGCCTCGATCTCCTACGATGACGAATCCCGCAAGCTCATCGACATGCGGAACCAGGGCGCGATGCTCTCCGATCCTTCGGTTCGTGAAGGCTACGTCCAAGGTGCGGTTGCTCGCGGTATGGAGGCTGCAGGCTCGAACGAGGCCGGCGCGGGCATGGCCTTCATGGGTATGGGCATGGGAATGTCCGCATCCGGCAACTTCATGGGAGCCGCATCGCAGTCGAATCAGGCGCAGATGCAGCAGCAGTGGCAGCAACAACAGCAGATGCCGCCCCAGGGCTGGGGCCAGCCTCAGCAGGGGTGGGGCCAGCCCCAACAGCAGATGCCTCCCCAGGGCTGGGGTCAGCCCCAGCAGGCTTGGGGTCAGCCTCAGGGTTGGGGCCAGGCGCAGCAGGGATGGGGTCAGGGTCCTCAGGGGCAGGCTCCCCAAGCTCAGCCTCAGCAAGGATGGGGTCAACCCCAACAGCAGATGCCTCAGCAGCCCGAGCAGCAAGCGCAGGGACAAGAACCTCAGGGGCAGGCTCCCCAAGCTCAGCCTCAGCAAGGATGGGGCCAGCCTCAGCAGCAGATGCCTGCGCAGGGCCAGCCTCAGCAGGGGTGGGGCCAGCCCCAACAGCAGATGCCGACCCAGGGCCAGCCTCAGCAGGGGTGGGGTCAGCCTCAGCAGGGGTGGGGTCAGCCCCAGCAGGCATGGGGCCAGGCGCAACAGCAAATGCCTGCGCAGGGCCAGCCCCAGCAGGGATGGGGCCAGCCGCAGCAGCAGGTGCCACCCCAGGGCCAGCCGCAGGGGTGGGGCCAGCCCCAACAGCAGATGCCGACCCAGGGGCAGCCTCAGCAAGGGCAAGCAGTTCCTGAGCAGCCCCAAGTGAACACTCAGGTTCCGCCGGAGAACACGCCTCCCACGAACGGAGCTCCAGAGAGCCAGCAGTAAAAGGCCTTTAGCTCAGAGACCTTCGAAGGCGGCGCGCCCCGATTCCGGGGCGCGCCGCCCCTTGTGTGGGGCTGAGTTCTCTCGTCCCTCTGGCTCGGGCACTATTGCTTCGCGGGTGCTGCAAGCGCAGGCGACGCGCCCCTTGTGAGTGCCTCGCTTGCCTCGTCTCCCTCCCCCCTCCAGCCGCCCTTCGTCTTTTGTGTGGGGGCTGTCTTGTCTCGTTTACCTCTGCTTCCCCACCGCCCTCTCCTTCCACCTCCCGCCGCCCCTGTACGGGGCTTTGCGGCACTGGCTCAGGCGCTTCCTTGGGATCTCGACCCGCCGCCCCCTCGTGCGGGGCTGCGCGGACTCAGCCCCTCCTCAAACTCGAGTGACACGCAAAGACGCAAAGACGCAAGCCGTGCCGATACACCCCTGTACGACGGCACCCACCTCGGCCTCGTCGGCACCCTGAAACAACGCGACTGGAACATATGTCAAAACGCAGCTTCGCATGGGCGTGGTGACTTAGGTCCCTTTCTTGCTATCCTTCGCCTAGCGGTCCGATGGAGGGCCGACCCACGCGACTACGGAAGTTGAGGACCTCAATGGTCAAGTACGTGTACGACTTCTCCGAGGGCGACAAGTCCATGAAGGACCTGCTCGGAGGTAAGGGAGCAAACCTCGCCGAAATGACGAAGCTCGGCCTTCCTGTTCCCCCCGGATTCACCATCACGACCGAGGCATGCCGCGCCTACCTCAAAGACTCACTCGTCCCAGAATCCCTCGCCACCGAGGTCACCGCCGCACTGCGTGGGGTCGAAGACCAAATGGAGCGCACCCTCGGCGACCCCGACAACCCGCTCCTCGTTTCCGTCCGCTCCGGCGCGAAATTCTCCATGCCCGGCATGATGGAAACAGTCCTCAACATCGGTCTCAACGATCAGTCGGTCCTCGGCCTCGCGAAAATCTCCGGCAACGAGCGCTTCGCCTGGGACTCCTACCGCCGCCTCATCCAGATGTTCGGCAAGACCGTCCTCGACATCGACGGCGACCTCTTCTCCGACGCCCTCGACTCCTTGAAAGCAGAACGCGGCGTCACGGGCGACACCGAACTCACCGCCGAAGATCTCAAGGGCCTCGTCGTCACCTTCAAGAAGATCGTGTCCGAACAAAAAGGCATGGACTTCCCCCAAGACCCGCGCGCCCAGATGGACATGGCCATTGAAGCGGTCTTCCGCTCATGGAACACCGAACGCGCCCGCATCTACCGCCGCCGCGAGCGCATCCCCCACGACCTCGGCACCGCCGTCAACATCTGCACCATGGTCTTCGGCAACATGGGTGAAGGCTCGGGAACGGGCGTCTGCTTCACCCGCGACCCCTCCTCGGGCCACTCGGGCGTGTACGGCGACTACCTGGAGAACGCGCAGGGCGAAGACGTCGTCGCAGGTATCCGCAACACCCTCTCCCTCGCCGACCTCGAAGACATCGACAAGGCCTCCTACGACAAGCTTCGCGGCATCATGCGTAAGCTCGAGACGCACTACCGCGATATGTGCGACATTGAGTTCACGATCGAACGCGGCAAACTCTGGATGCTCCAGACCCGCGTCGGCAAGCGCACCGCAGCCGCTGCTTTCCGTATCGCCATCCAGCTCGTCGAAGAAAAGCTCATCACCCGGGACGAGGCCCTGGCTCGCGTCACCGGCGACCAGCTCACGCAGCTCATGTTCCCCCAGTTCGACCAGAAGGCCTCCAAGGAATTCGTCGCCCGAGGCATGGCCGCCTCCCCGGGTGCCGCCGTCGGCAAGATCGCCTTCGACAACGCGCAGGCCGAGGCTTTCTCCGCCAAGGGTGTCAAGTGCGTCCTCGTTCGCCGTGAAACGAACCCTGATGACCTGCCCGGCATGGTTGTCGCCGAGGGCGTCCTCACCGCCCGCGGCGGCAAGACCTCTCACGCCGCCGTCGTCGCCCGAGGCATGGGCAAGACCTGCGTGTGCGGCGCCGAAGCACTCGAGATCAACGCTGAAGCCCGCACCGTCACGATCGATGGGCGTGTCTTCACCTCCGATGACACGATCGCCATTGACGGCCAGACTGGTGAGATCTTCTCCGGTGATGTTCCTGTGACTGATTCTCCTGTCACCACCTACCTGGCGGAGGGTCTTGAGGCGGGCCTCGCTGCGGCGGGCGCCGACGAAGGAACCCGAGAGCTCGTCAAGGCCGTTGACTTTATCCTCACCCACGCCGACAAGGTCCGTCGCCTGCGTGTCCGCGCGAACGCCGACACCCCGGCTGATTCACGCCGCTCCATCGAATTCGGTGCCGAAGGAATCGGCCTGTGCCGTACTGAGCACATGTTCCTCGGTTCGCGTCGTCCCCTCGTTGAGCGCGCGATCCTCTCCGCTCCCGGCTCGGATGAGCGCACAGCTGCTTTCGCTGAACTTGAGAAGCTGCAAAGGCAGGACTTCCTCGAAATGCTCGAGGTCATGGATGGCAAGTCCATGACGGTCCGCCTCATTGACCCGCCGCTCCACGAGTTCATGCCGGCCCTGTCCGAGCTTGAAATCAAGGTCGCAGTCGCCAAGGCCACCGGCGAGGTGGATCCGGCCGATGAGCGCATGCTCATGGAGGTTCGTCGCTTCCACGAGCAGAACCCGATGCTCGGCCTGCGCGGTGTCCGTCTCGGCATCTACCTGCCCGGTCTCTTCGCCCTGCAGATGCGCGCCCTGTGCGAGGCCGCCGCCGACCTCGTCGCTAAGGGCCTTGACCCGAAGCCGGAGATCATGGTTCCCCTCGTCGGCTCGGTCCGCGAGCTCCAGCTCATCCGTGAAGAGGGCGAAGCGATCATCGCTGAAGTGCAGGAGGCGCGCGGCGTCAACCTGTCGGGTGTGACGATCGGCGCGATGATCGAACTGCCCCGCGCGGCCATGACCGCTGAGGACCTCGCTGAGGAAGCTGACTTCTTCTCCTTCGGGACGAACGACCTGACGCAGACGGTCTGGGGCTTCTCGCGTGACGACGTTGAGGGCGTGTTCTTCCCGCAGTACCTTGAGGCTGGAATCTTCGGCGTCTCGCCCTTCGAGTCGATTGACGTTCACGGTGTCGGCACCCTTGTTCGTGAGGGTGTCACCCGTGCTCGTTCGACTAAGCCGGGGATCAAGCTCGGCGTTTGTGGCGAACACGGCGGTGATCCTGCGTCGATTCACTTCTTCCACGAGGTCGGTGTGGACTACGTGTCCTGCTCGCCGTTCCGCGTGCCGGTGGCCCGCCTCGAGGCTGGCCGCGCCGCGGTCCTCACCGAAGAGTCCTGAGTCTTCGCTCTGAAACGCCGGTGCCCCTGCCCTCGAACGAGGGCGGGGGCACCGCCTTTGCGTGTTCGGGGTGTGGACGGGGTTTGGGGTGTGGACGCGAGCTGAGAGGGTGTGTCCTAGTGGTCTCGTGTGAGTGGAGTGTCTGGCGGGGGTGTGTGCCCTGGGCTCCAGGTTTTCCGTCCTACTCCTGTCATATGGAGCATGTTTGTGCCGGAAAAGCTGGAATTGACGATAAGGCCGGTGCGGATTGAGGTGGCACCTGGTACGAGCACACGTGGCACTAACACATGAGGATGGGAGGGGTGATTGGACGGACCCGAAGGCGCTCTTGATGCCGGGCGCGACCACATGAGGATGGGAGGGGTGTCGAGCACTGACTCGACACCCCTCCCGTGGCGATGTGGATTCGTGTGTTCCTTTCGAAGTGAAGGTTCGAATCAGGCGGCGTGCCCGACCGGGTTCCGCGTCCGCCGAGGTCAGCGCGCCAGACTAGCTCATGCACCCACCCAGGCGGTCCGCTCAGGCGGTACGCCCGCCAAAACAGCGCTCTCAATAAGGTAGCGCCCCGCCTAGGTCGGCGGCTCCGCTCAGCTAGCGATGAGGAAACCGAGGATCCCCATGGACGCCAGAACCGTGATGATGGACAGCAGCAGGAGCAAGCCCACCGAGTAGGGGGCTGCCTTGCGGAGCAGCTCGGGCTCAAGACCCTCCTCCTTGACGGCCGTCGCCGCGATCGCGAGGTTCTGCGGGCTGATAATCTTGCCGATGCCGCCACCGATCTCATTGACGGCGAGCAGGAGCTGCGGGCTCAACCCCGTCTGGGCGGCGACGGTCGAATGCAGGCTCGCGAACAGGGCGCCCGCGGAGGTCGCCGATCCGGTGACCGCTGTGCCGATCCAGCCCAGGATCGGGGCGAAGAATGCGAAGGCGGCGCCGGTCCCGGCGAGGGCGGTGCCGATCGCGACGGTCTGACCGGAGAAGTTCATCGCGTAGGCGAGGGCCATGACGGCGCTGATTGTCAGGATCGCCATCTTCAGTCCCATAACGGTCGAGCCGAGGGTCGCGATGCCCTTGCTGATGGAGAAGGGGAAGCGCCCGTTCGAGTCGCTCAACGAGTAGACGATGGTGACGACGAGCGAAGCGAAGACGAGCATCGTGCCGGGCGAAGCGAGCGTGGAAATCGACAGGATCGTCTCCTTCGACACTTCTCCTGAGGCGGTGAGCAGGTTTCCGTCGAGTCCGGGCCAGGGGATCTTGAGATCAGTCGTCTTCAGTGCTGCGGGAACATCGACGCCGAACTTCCACAGCTTCGCAACGGCGAAGACGATGACGACGAACCAGTAGGGGAGAAGAGCCAGGGTGATACGTCCAGCTCCGAGTTTCTCCGTGACCACGGCGGAACGCTCTTCCTCGGGAGTGGTCGGCGACCAGAAGCTGAGCAGGCCTGCGATGAGAACGAAGGCGAGGAGGGCACCGACGACGGCGGTGAGCTCGTAGGAAATGAAGTGTGCGGTGACGAAGTGGCCGACTGCCATGCCGATACCGGCGGTGAGGGCAACGGGCCAGAGCTGCTTGACGCCGCGCTTGCCGTCGAGCATTGCGAGGAGCACGAAGGGGAGCCAGATGAGGAAGAGCGGGGTGATGCGAGAGCCGGTCTGGGTCAGGAGGGTGGCCTCAGAGCCGCCGAGTTTGGCGGTGGTGATCATCGGGATCGCCATTGCGCCGAATGCGACGTGCAGGGAGTTCGCAACCATGGTGACGAGGGCGGCTTTGAGGGGTTTCAATCCGAGGGCAAGGAGCATCGCGCAGGTGATGGCGACCGGAGCACCGAAGCCCGCAAGGCCTTCCATGAGCGCGCAGAACGCGGTCGCGATGAGGAGCGCCTGAATGCGGATATCGCCCTTGCCGACAGCGGAGAAGACGGCGCGAACATCATCGCCGCGCCCGGAGACCTCGGAAAGGTTGTAGAGCCATACCGCGGCAACGACGATGTAGCAGATGACAAGCAGGCCGAAAGCAGCGCCCTGCGCCGCTGAGAGTGCGGCGAGTCCGAGGGGCATGTGGAAGCCGAAGGCTGCGATGACGATCGCAATGGCGAGGGAGCCGATGGCGCACCAGTGGGTGGCGATCTTGAAGACGCCGAGCATGATGAAGAAGACCGCGAGGGGGAGGAGTGCCGCTATAGCGGTGAGGGGAAGAGAGCCTGCAATGGCTGTGGTCGATGGTGTAAACGCGGTTGTGAGCACTGAGATCTCCTCGTGTCGGTGTCAGCGAAGCGGGCGGGGAGCGGTGGTCCGATCCCGTCCTCATCGGGTGAACGAATCGAATGGGTGTGCTCGTCGGCGTCAATGCCTGACAAAGCTGCGCTCGGCCCTCCGAGGAGTATTTTCGCATTCCAGCCCGAGTGATCCCAAGTCTTTCGAGGAACCGCGCCATGAGATTTTGACAATTAGGTAAGGCGAGACTTAACTATATCTGGTCAGCCTGAATAGAAGCCCGTCCACAGGAGCGCAAGTCCTCTCATGTCAAAGACAAAACTGGCCGTCCCTCTGGCCCCCGCCCTCCTCAGTCTCGCCCTCAGCGTCGGAGCGGCCACAGTCTTCTCCGCCTGTGCCCGTCGTGAGGACGGCACCTGGATGAACTGCCACCAGTGTCAAAACACGGTCGTCGCAGGGGGTATCGGCCTTGTCGCCCTCTTCGGTGCCTCCGCTGCGATCAAGAACAAGCCCACGAGGATTGCGCTGCAGGCCCTCGCCGTCATCGCCTCCCTCTTCGTCTTCTTCATTCCCGGTGGCATCTGCCCCATGTGCATGATGAAGACAATGCGCTGCTACACGGTCTTCCAGCCCTTCACACGGGTGATGACGGTCCTCATCGCCGCCACAGGAATCGGTGCTCTTGTCGATTCGCTGAAGATGAAGAAGACGGGCGCACCCCAGGCGGAAGCCGCTCAAGTGGACACAGTCGAAGCTGGAACGGCCAGCACGGATACAAACGCGCGGGATACGAAGAAAGAGATTCGCGCCTAGGTGATGATGTGCGAGTCCCGAAGCGTGCAAGCGCGCCCCGAATGAGGAAGACGAGGCGCGCACTCGCTGCAACTATCGTTCTCGCCCTCATTGTCGTAGGTGCTTTCCTCATCTGGCGCGAGCACCGAATGGCGGTGTCCTACCAGGAGGCTCTCCGCCTCGAACAATCCGGTGAAGACGAGCGCGCCTACGAGGCCTTCGCAGCGCTCGGAGGATACGCGGAGGCGGAAGAACACTTGCGCGCGATGCTCAACGCCAACCCGGCCCTTCCCTACCGTGTTGCCACCAAAGGGAGCCTTGTCGACTTCGGCTCCTATGAACAAGACGGTAAGGACAGCAACGGCCCGGAGCCGATCCGCTGGATCGTCCTCGACAAGCTCGACGGACGCCTCCTTCTTCTCAGCCTCGACAGCCTTGAGGCTCGCCCCTACCACCCCGTCCCCTTCGAGCCGATCACTTGGCAAGACTCCGATCTGCGTCAATGGATGAACATGGAGTTCCTCAACACGGCCTTCACCGACCTGGAACGATCCCTCATCCCCGCGGTCGAAGTGCCAAACGCCGCGCAAACAAAAACCGGCACCACGGGTGGGCCCGCAACGAAAGACCGAGTCTTCGCATTGAGCGAAACCGAGGCCGCGATCTACATCGCCGACCCCCTTGAGCATGAACTCGTCGGCAAAGCCCTCCTGAGCGCGAAGGCTGCGGATGATGCGTTACCTCTCGACGAGGACGGGCACGCCGACTGGTGGCTGCGCTCACCCGGCACCTATGACTTCACCGCGCAATTCATCGACCGGAAAGGCGCAGCTCATGTGTCCGGGGCGAATGTCGACGTGATCTACGGGGTACGACCTGCGCTCTGGCTCGACACGAATCCGGCGGGAGAAGAGCAATGAACAGAGGTCCCCTGTCCCTTCGCGCCATTCCCTTCAAAAGTCTTCGCGCCCACCCGCTGCGTTCAACGATCCTCCTCGTCCTCGTCCTCGCTCAGGCTCTGAGCGCAATGATGGGGCTCCTTCTCGTCCAATCGGTGAAAGGTGAACTTGAGCTCGCGCGCGACCGGCTCGGGGCAGATATCCTCGTCTACCCTTCGGCAGGATTTCGCAGCCTCGACAAGAGCTGTGTGCAGATGCTCGGCACCCCGGTCCTCTACCACAAGGAACGTGCAAGCCTCGCGCGCCTCAAAGACAATGAAGAGATCGAGCGCATCGCCTACCAGCTCTACTTATCGGACGCGAGTGGCGAGGGTGAGGCCCGCTGGATCGTTGGCTTCGACCCAGCTTCGGACTTCGTTGTCGCCCCCTGGCTGGACAAGGGCCCCCGTCATCTGATCCCAAGTGACGCGGTCGCAGTCGGCGCTGATGTCCCGGTCACGCAGGCTGGGACAACCTTCGTTTTCAATAAAGAATGGCGGGTCGACTCCAGACTTGAGCGCAGCGGATCCGAGTACGACAACGCCGTATTCGTGCCTTTCACGTCCCTCCAACAGGTGATTGATGACGCCTCGGCCATGGGGATCAACACCTATTCCTCCATGGATCCCAAGCGGGACTACTCGGTGGCCCTGCTGAGAATCTCGGATGGGAAACGAGTGGAATCCGTGACGAATTGGATCAACCTGTACGTTCGAAGGGTCGAGGCCCTCCACTCCGATGTCGGCCTCGTCTCCACATCCTCTTCCCTTACGAAACAATCCGGGGCGATCGGAGTCGTCACCGCAGTGACCTGGCTCCTCCTTCTCGGCGCACTCGGCGTTGCTCAATCCCTCATGATGAATGAGCGGCGCCGAGAGATGAGTGTCTGGAGAATCATCGGCGCCTCGAATCGCGTCATTGCACGCCTCTTCATGCGAGAGACCCTCCTCATTCACCTGATCGGTGCTCTCGGAGGGGTTGCGCTCGCCGCCTGTTTCGTCGTCTTCGGATCCCTTAGCTTCCTGCATCGAGAATTCCTTGACGCTTCGAGCATCCTCGCCTCGGCGGGACTCGCAGGTGCGATCACCGTATTCACCGGGTGGGCGAGCGCGCGCTGGTCGCAGTCGAAGGTGATGCGCGCCGACAATGATTCGATGTTGTTGATGCGTTAGTGAAAGCTGTTGATGCGCTCATGAAAGAGGGGATTCTTTGCTGTCCTTGATGAAGCTGCCCGGACGCAATCTGCGAGCTTATGGGGCTCGCAGTGCGTTCCTCTTCGCCTTCGCCGTACTCATGGCGGTCGCAACTTTCGGGGGAAGTGTCCTCATTCATGGCATCCACCGGGGTCTCGATACTGTGGAAGCACGCCTGGGGGCGGATATTGTCGTCACCCCAAGTGACGCGGCGAACGAGTTCAATCCTCAGAGCTTCCTCATTGAGGCCGAGCCGGGCTACTTCTACATGGACAAGAGCACGGTTCAAAAGGTCGGGGCGATTGATGGGGTGAAGGCAGTTTCCGGGCAGATCTTCCTCGCATCGGCGAGGTCGAGCTGCTGTTCGGGCCGCTACCAGGTCGTCGCTTTCGACCCTTCAACGGATTTCGTCGTCCAACCCTGGATTGCCGACTCCGTTGGGGGAGCGGACATCGGCCTGATGGATGTCGTTGTTGGCGCCAATGTCGCCGTCCCCCCTGAGGGGAGTTTTAGGATCTACGGTGAGAACCTGCGGGTCGTCGGCCAATTCGATCCGACCGGTTCGACTCTGGACAATGCTGTTTATGCGAACTTTGACACGGCGAAGGTCCTTCTCCAGGCTTCCGTGGATAAGGAACTCAACAAGTATCCAGATCTGGACCCCGATGCGGTGGTCTCTTCCGTGATGGTCGCCGTTGAGCCTGGCGCCGATATTGAAGCGGTCGCAGAGCAGATCCGCGCACAGGTCGAGGGGGTGAACGTCGCAACGGCGAAGAACATGGTGAAGGGGATCGCCACCGCCCTTGATCGGGTTTCTAGCACCATCAGTATCTTCATTGGCCTCGTGTGGCTGCTCGGAGCGGGCATGACCGTCCTCGTTTTCACGATGATGCTTCATGAGCGGGCCCAAGAGTTCGCGCTCCTCAAAGCCCTGGGGGCGAGTCGATCCCAGTTGGGGCGCCTCGTCGTACATGAGGCGCTCCTGATTGACCTTGTCGGCGGGCTAGCGGGGATTGTTCTTGCCGGCGGGGTGCTCGCAGCTTTTCGCACCCTGGTCACTCAACTCATCGGCATTGGCTTCATCCTGCCCTCGCCTCCCCAGATGGGTCTGCTGGCCGTGGAATCGCTCGCGGCGGTCCTCCTTGCGGCGGTGTTGGCTTCGTGGGTGTCGATGATGCGTGTGAACAGGATGGACGCGGCCCTTGTACTCAAGGAAGGGGAATGAGATGACGATCAGTGCCCAAGGATTGACGAAGGAATTCACTCGCCGTGCGGCGGGCGCGGTCTTCACTGCGGTTGAGCCGGTGGACCTGCAGGTCGAATGCGGTGAGCTGGTGCTCCTCAAGGGGCGTTCGGGAAGCGGTAAGAGCACCTTGGTGTCAATGCTTGCCGGAGTTCTCGCGCCTACGGCGGGCCGGGTCCTCCTCGATGGCGAGGACCTGTATTCCCTGTCCGAGGTGGAGCTGTCGAGTCTGCGCAATGAGAAGATCGGCCTGGTTCCTCAAGGACATGCGGCCCTTCGCTCCTTGAGCGTCGTGGAGAACGTCATTTTGCCTGCTGTCCTTTCCACGAAAGGGGCGGTGGGACCTGAGCGGGGCTTGGAGCTCCTTGAAGCGGTGGGCATGTCGGCGCTTGCGGATGCGTCCCCGAGCGAGTTATCGGGCGGGGAATTGCGGCGCATGGGGGTGGCGCGGGCACTGATGATGGACCCGAAAGTGGTCCTTGCCGATGAGCCGACTGCGGGCCTTGATGAAGAGAACGCTGTGATGGTGCTTGAGATGCTGCGCCGTGCGGCGGACGAAGGTAGGGCGGTCGTGGTTGCGACCCACGAGGAGGAGGCGACGCGCTTTGCCGATCGGGTGCTTCATATGGTCAAGGGATGTTTGCGCGAGGACGGGGGGCGGCAGGAGAAGGACTGAACTCGGGCAGAGGGAGGCGCATCGAGGGCGCGTGTTGGCCTCTAGATCAGGGGGACCTTGTCTGCCCGGGCAAGGGCCGGGAGGGCTGACCAGGGGAAGGGTGCATTGAGAGCGCGTGCTGGAGCCCGTGTAAGGGGGCGTCGGCGAGGAAAGGGGCGTGTCTGTCAGTGTCTGGACTGGGCAAAGTGTGGTGCACCCTGAGTCAGGGCCGGTGGCTGCCTGAGCTCTCACACCGTGCTGACTTGAGTTGGGGTGTCAATCTGAGTGAACCCCTGAGAATGCTCCAGCCAAGGCGCGGTGTTCAAGGCTCGGAAGAAACCTTGCTCGAGCATTCACATCCTCTTTCACCAGCCTTAATGAGGCAAGCCTTAAATAGGTAATTGGCACCTTATGCAATTCTGGTTAGACTAAGCGTTGCTCGGCGCATCCCATGCGTCGTACACGCAAAGAGCCGCCCCATGCGGCTCAAGACACGAAGGGGAACAACGGGTGGCAGCGAAGACAGCCTCGAAGGAGCACTCACAGCGGAACACCACCTGGCGAATCACCACCTGGATACAAGCCTGTGTCGTCCTCGCACTCCTTGCCCTCATCCTCCTGCCTGCTCCCGCCCGCGCCGCTGACGCCGACTCCTGGGAGCAAGTTGCCGAAGAAATGAGCCAAATCCTCGATGATGCTCAGACCGCCTACCTCGCCGGTGATATTGAGGCCGGTAAGGATCTGGTGAACACGGCCTACTACCGGCGCTATGAGACTCTCGGCTTTGAAAAGCAGGTCATGGCCCGTATCTCCGGTGAGAGGGTCTCTACGGTGGAGATGGAGTTCTCCCTGGTGAAGAGGGCCATGAACGAACATGACGATGCGGGAGTCGCCCAACACACGAGCGCATTGAAGAACTACCTGCGCGAAGACGCCGCCACCCTCGACGGCAAAGGCTCCTCGGATGGCGCATCCGATGACTACAGTCCCGGCCCTTGGGGACAGGTCGCCAAGGAAATGGCTCAGATCCTCGATGATGCGCAGGCCGCCTACCTTGCCGGTGATATCGAGGCCGGTAAGGATCTGGTGAACACCGCCTACTACCGGCGCTATGAGACCCTCGGCTTTGAAAAGCAGGTCATGGCCCGTATCTCCGGTGAAAGGGTCTCCACGGTGGAGATGGAGTTCTCCCTCGTGAAGAGGACCATGAACGAACATGACGATGCGGGAGTCGCCCAACACACGAGCGCATTGAAGAACTACCTGCGCGAAGACGCCAACAGTCTCGACGGATACACCAGTGCGAGCTCAGCGACCAGCCCCTGGCTCTCCGGCTTCCTTCCCTCCCTACTCGTCATCTTGCGTGAAGGCATGGAAGCGATCCTCGTCGTTGCCGCTATCCTCGCCTACCTCACCAAAGCCGGACACAAGGACAAGGCGAAGGTCGTGTGGATCGGCGTCGTCCTCGCCCTCGTCGCCTCCGTGCTCCTTGCCTTCCTCTTCTCCGCTTTCGCGAACCTCGCAGGCGCGAACCAGGAACTCCTCGAAGGCCTCGCAGCACTCTTCGCGGTCGCCATGCTCATCTGGGTGTCGAACTGGATGGTTTCCAAATCCAGCAATGAAGCTTGGGACCGCTACATCAAGGACCAGACGGATGCTTCTTTGACGAGGGGATCACTCCTGGGCCTGACCTTCATCGCCTTCCTCGCGGTCTTGCGTGAAGGAGCAGAGACGATCCTCTTCTACGTGCCGATCATCTCGAATGCCCAAGACTCCCTCACGCACGTGTGGATCGGACTGGGCGTGGGAGTCCTCATCCTCCTCGTCGTCTACCTGCTCATCCAATTCGCAGCCCTGCGCATCCCTTTGCGCCCCTTCTTCACCGTGACCTCAATCCTCTTGGCCCTCATGGCCGTGACCTTCACGGGATCTGGGATCAAAGAACTCCAGGAAGCCGACGTCTTGCCGCTGACGTACCTTCAAGGCTTCCCGACCATTGACCTCTTGGGGATCTACCCCCGAGTGGAGAACCTCTCCGGCCAGGCACTGGTTCTCGTTGTAATCGTCGGTCTCTATCTGTGGGGCAGGAAGCGCCGCAGCGGCGCCCTCGCCGCAAAATGACGAACCGACATCCCATCCGACATCGACATGGAGATAGATTCATGAAGCGCTCACTCACCCGTATCGGCGCGGCTGTTGCAGCCCTCGCCCTGATGACTGGCCTTGCCGCCTGCTCCTCCTCCGACTCCTCGAAGCCCGCCCCCTCTGTCACGGAGTCCACTTCCGAAGAAGGCACCGCCCCCGGTGAAGACGCAGGCTTCGACGAGTTCCCCCTCGGCGATGACGTGTTCTCCGGCCCCCTGAAGATCTCGGGCGTCTACTTCCAGCCCGTCGACATGGAGCCGCAGATTCAGACTCCCGCCAAAGATGCGTCAATGCACATCGAAGCCGATATCTCCGCGCTCGAGGGCAACGACCTCGGCTACGGCGTCGGCGACTTCATCCCCGGCCTGACCGTCGAGTACAAGATCCTCGGCGCCGACGGCAAGGCCGTCCTTGAAGGCACCTTCATGCCGATGAACGCCTCCGACGGCCCGCACTACGGTCTCAACCTCCCCAAGCTCGACGCGGGCACCTACACGGTGCAGTTCATCGTGCACTCGCCCGAGGAGAACGGCTGGCTCCTCCACACCGACGAGACCACCGGTGTGAAGGGACGCTTCTGGACCGAGCCGATCACGGCGGAGTTCAAGGACTGGAAGTGGGATCCCAGCGCCGTCGAATGGTGATCAACCGGATCAGTGGGCCGGAGGTCTCTCCGGCCCACTGGCTTGCCCGGAAAAGACCAACGGATTCGACTCGAGCGCTTGAGGCCGCCCACTCAGTACTCTCGCACTCACGCGTTCAACGCACACTGACGCCTCCGACGCTCAATGCACTGCGGGAAATATGATCTCTGAGAAAAGGCGCTTCAACCACGACACACGCCACAGCTCACGTGCGCGTTCAACACACGACCATGAAGGGGAAACTGAACGGTGATCGTGCAAATGGGGACTGTCACCCTCATCTTGCTGCTCACGGCACTCGCCATAGGAGCAGTCCTCCCCTTCATACCGAGCCGAGGACGAGGACGCAGCGGGCGCAATGCCAGCACACGGGTGATTCTCATCGGCCTGGGAACGGGCATCATCAGCTCATTCATCCTCACCCTCGTCAACACCCTCTTCCCTAAAGCCGTCAACCGGCAAAGCATCGCCCTGTGGACCCTGCCCCTCGCGATCGGCCTCGCCATCGGAGTCATGGTCCTCCGCGGCCTCATGAGCCGAAAAGAACACCCCTCCGCCAGCCTCGAATCCGCACTCCGCCTCATCATCGGTGCATACCTCGCCCTCGCGGTCTTCCGCAGCGCACCGCAGGCAATGGCTCAGGCCGTCATGATTTTCCCCGCGGGCAGTGAACTCTTCTCAACCCAGATGGTCCTCATCTTCGTCGGCTACGTCCTCGGATGGGTGGTCGCGGCTCTGCTCGGTGCCCTCGCCTTCAAACTTCTCAGCCTTTCGCGACGCCGCTGGGTGATGAACTGGATCCTCGTGGTGCTTGCGCTCACGCACCTCATGCTCATCGTGCGCATCCTCCAGGCCCAAAGGGTCATCTCCATGTCGAATGAGGCATTCGAAGTCTTATCGTGGCTCATCAACCACGAGGCGGTCTTCTCGATCGTAGCAATGAGCGCCCTCCTCGTCCTCGCTTTCCTCGTGTGGAACGAGGGGCGCCTCATGCCCCTCGAAGGAGCCAACCCCGCTCAAGAGCGCCTCAAGAAGGCCCGGGCGCGCCTGTGGAAGCTCATCGCGGGCGCAGCGGCCGGTGGATACCTGGCCGGAGCCCTGCTCATCACCCTCGGAGTACTTATCGGCTCTGCGGAGGTTGAGCTCTCCGAACCCGAGTCCTACTCCGTCCACAACGAGAGCGCGGTCATCAACGTCGCCGACATTTCCGACGGGCACCTCCACCGCTTCGCCTACACCACCTCCTCCGGGGTGGAAGTCCGTTTCATCGTGATCCAAAAGGCGGGCTCCTCCTTCGGCGTTGGCCTCGACGCCTGCGAGATCTGCGGGGCGAGCGGCTACTACGAGAAGGACGGGAAGATTATCTGCAAACTCTGCGAGGTCGCCATGAACATCGCCACCATCGGCTTCAAAGGCGGATGCAACCCCATTCCCATCGAATACGAGGTATCCAACGGGACGCTGAGCGTGCCACTGTCAGTGTTGGAAGCGAACGCGGACATCTTCGCATGAACAGAGAAAACCACACTGTGAGCGCAGGAACGAAGGGCGAGACGACGTGTTCATAAGAATGCTCAAAGGGGCGCTGTTGCGCCGGGGCAATCGGCATCTGCTTATCGCCGTGACCATCGCCCTTGGAACCGCAGTCGCCACATCCATGCTCTCCGTCATGTTCGACGTCGGCGATAAAGTCAACCAAGAACTCAAGTCTTATGGCGCGAATATCGTCGTCCGCCCTCGAGGTGCCGCGGTCCTTAACGACCTCTACGGGGCTGAGAGCCCCGAACAAGCACACCTGCGCGAAGACGAACTCGGCAATATCAAAACGATCTTCTGGACCTATAACATCCTCGACTTCGCGCCCCTGCTGCCCGTGGAAGTCACAGACTCGACAGGAACGCAACTCACGCTCACAGGCACATGGTTCGCCCACCACCTCGACCTCGCGACGGGGGAGAGCCTGGACACAGGGCTCGACAAACTGCGCGGATGGTGGACGATCGAGGGCGAGTGGGCGACAGACGCTGAGCCCACAGGAGTCATGCTCGGAGCCGACTACGCGGCCCGCAACTCCCTCAAGCCCGGCGACACCCTCACCCTGAGTCGAGGTGGAAGCAGCGTCGAGCTCAGGGTGAAGGGGATCTACGAATCGGGCGACGAGGCCGACTCGGGTATCTACGCTCCCCTGGAAACCGCCCAGACTCTCCTCGGACAATCAGGAGTCGTCGGCTCAGTTGAGGTCTCGGCCTTGACCACTCCCGATAATGACCTCGCGCGTAAAGCCGCGAAGAACCCACAATCCCTGTCCGTTTCGGAGCGTGAAACCTGGTACTGCACGGCCTACGTCTCCTCCATCGCCTACCAGATCGAAGAAGTCATGACCGATTCGGTTGCCAGGCCAGTCCGGCAAGTCGCCGAATCTGAAGGAACGATCCTCGCGAAGACGCAGCTCCTCATGGTTCTCGTCACGATCCTCTCCCTCATCGCCTCCGCCCTCGCCATCGCGAACCTCGTCACCGCGAACGTCATGGAACGATCAGCGGAGATCGGTTTGATGAAAGCCGTCGGCGCGAAGAACCGCTCGATCATCGCCCTCTTCCTCACCGAGATCACGATCGTCGGCCTGCTCGGCGGCGGACTCGGATACGCTGCAGGGCTTGGCCTGGCCCAGATCATCGGCCACATGGTCTTCGCCTCCCCGATCGCCTTCGCGCCGGTCGCCCTCGCCCTAGTCATCCTGCTGGTCCTCCTCGTCGTCCTCGGAGCCTCGATCCCGGCGATCCGCTACCTGCTGCGGCTCAACGCTGCTGAAGTCCTCCACGGAAGGTGAACATGAGTCGTCGCACAATGTTTTGGAGGATGGTCGCCTCCTCGATCCTGCGCAGGCGCTCCCGCGTCCTCATCGCCGTCCTCGCCGTCGCTATTGGCGCGACCACCCTGTCGGGCCTGGCAACAATCGCAATCGACGTTCCCGCGCAGATGGCAAGGGAAGTGCGCTCCTACGGGGCGAATCTCGTCGTTTCTCCCGCTGAGGACGCTACATCCTTGAGCGAGGAATCCCTCGAAAGCATCTCGGAATTGATCACCCCGGGGACCCTCGTCGGCTCAGCGGTCTTCGAATACCGGACCCTGCTCGTCAACGATCAACCTTTCGTTTCCGCAGGGACAGACCTGCAAGCGGTTCGTGCGATGAATCCCTCCTGGTACGTCGAGGGAGGATGGCCCGCCCAGCCCAATGAAGTCCTCATCGGAGAAGAAATCGCCGACACGATCGGAGCACACCCGGGAGACCGGATCCAGGTGGCTGCGCTGCGCGATAATACGGGCGCACACTCGACGGAGGGCGAATCCCAAGGGGCACAGTCAACACCGGCTCTGAGCGAAACACAGCAGGCGGGGGGAGCGACATCCTCCACCGGAGCTTCTTCCACGGCAAACCTGGAACTCACCGTCGCCGGGATCTTGAAAACCGGAGGCAACGAAGACTCCTACATGTACATGGCGGCGCCCGACATGTCCGCCTTCACAGGTGCCAGCTTCACGCCCTCAATTGCCGAATACTCCATCGCCATCGAAGCGGGAGCCCTCCACGCCCTCGCCGACACCATTGAAACGCGCGTCCCTGCAGTCAACGCCCAGGCCGTCAAACGCCTCACCACATCAGACTCCGGCGTTCTCGGCATGCTGCGCTCCCTGCTCGCCATCATCACCGGCATCGTCCTCGCCCTCACCATGATCGGCGTATCGACGACAATGGTCGCCATCGTCGCCGAGAGGCGCACCGAGATCGGGCTTCGTAAAGCACTCGGCGCCTCCTCGCGCTCCATCACCATGGAGTTCATCGGTGAAAGCCTGCTCCTCGGGCTCATCGGAGGAGTCCTCGGAGTCGCCCTCGGATATGGTCTCGCTGTGGCCATCAGCCTCAACGTCTTCCACAGGAGCTTCTCCTTGTCCCCACTCATCGCCCTCATCACGGTCCTCGCGTCCCTCGCGATCGCCGTCCTCGCCTGTCTGCCCCCGGTGCGTCGCGCCGCCGCCGTCGACCCCGCCCTCGTCCTGCGCGGAGAATGAAGGAACCAGCATGACTGAAGAGAAGACCGCCCCGCCCCTGCTCGACCTCGAAGGGGTCTCCAAGATCTACGGTGAACTGCACGCCCTCGACAACGTGTCCTTGCAGGTCCCGAGTGGGCAATGGGTCTCAATCGTCGGCCCCTCAGGTTCAGGCAAGACGACCCTCATGAACATTGTCGGCTGCATGGACACCCCCTCAAAGGGAAAGGTCCTCCTCGACGGGCACGACATCTCCGACCTCACCGGCGATGAGCTCACCGAGATCCGCCGCTCCACGATCGGCCTGGTTTTCCAGCAGTTCCACCTCATCGGGCACCTCACGGCCCTGGAGAACATCATGGTCGCCCAGTACTACCACTCGATGCCCGATGAGAAAGAGGCCATGGAGGCCCTTGACCGTGTTGGACTCGCCGACCGTGCGACCCACCTGCCCCGACAGCTCTCCGGCGGAGAACAACAGAGAGTGTGCGTGGCTCGCGCCCTCATCAACTACCCGAAGCTCATCCTCGCCGACGAGCCGACCGGTAACCTCGATGAAACGAATGAGGGGATCGTCCTTGACCTCTTCGGACAGCTCCACAAGGAAGGCACGACCCTTATGGTCGTCACCCACGACGCCCTCGTCGCCAGCCAGGGCCAGCGAGAGATCGCCCTCGACCACGGGCGGGTCCTCAAAGAAACCTGGCACGATCACGACCTCGAAAAGGGAAGCCGCCCGATTGGCGCCGGGAAGGACAAGGTGAGCCTCGCATGAAAAGACAGATTGGAGCCGCAGCCCTTGGTCTTGGTGCGATGCTGCTCGCCGCATGCCAGCCCACCTATGACATCGACATGAGCCTGCCGATGAAGGACGGGGTGTGGAAAGGCCAGTCGAACCCGGATGACCAGGGGGCGATTGGCGTTATCACGATCGTCGTTGAAAACGGTGACATCACGAACACGATCTACGAGACGAAACAGGCCGACGGTTCGGACAAGGGAAGAGACTACGGGAAGGACTCCTCCGGTCAAGTCTTCAACGAGGAGTATTACGCACGCGCCCAAAGGGCCGTTGACTCCTTTGCCCGCTACTCTCAAGAACTCACCGATAAGGACGACCCCACCAAGGTTGATGTTATCTCCGGTGCGACAGTCGCCCACAGTCAATTCATGCAGGCCGCGATTCGCGCGATTAGTGCCGCCCAAGGAGTGGAAGCTTCGGGAGTCGATGGCATTGAGATTCCCGGCTTGGAGGACTCCACGAAAGTCGGAGGTTCTGAGCTCGACAAGGATTTGGGCGGGACCGGACAGTAGTGGGTGGGCCCATCGTTGAAGTCGGTGTGCCCGAGCCGGGGAGGACGGCGCCCTGGCGTCTTTCCCTGCCCGCAATGGGCACGCGCGTCGACATCATCGGACACGGGGGAGACCTGAGGGAGATCACCTCTCAGTGCTGCGCCCTGCTCGCCGAACTTGAGTCCCTCTGGTCGGTTTTCCGTCCCGACTCCGATGTTTCACGGATCAACGAGGGTGACTCCTGGTGCGAGGTCGATGAAAGAAGCGATGCTCTCCTTCAAGACGCGCTCGCCCTGTCAGAGGCGTGCGGTGGCGCTTTCAACCCCCTGATCGGCCAGTTGGGTGAACTCTGGGATGTCAAGGGCTGGAGGCGCGCCCTTGTCGAAGGAAGGCCTTTGCCTTCGCCACCTTCCGAGGAGGTGCTCGCGAGCGTGCGCGCCTGGGCGGCAGAACCCGGAATCGAAAGGGATGACGCCGGACGCTGGAGGCTGAGACGAGGGCGGGCGAAGAGCCTACCTGCCTTTCGACGAGGCCCGATTGACCTTGGGGGGATCGCGAAGGGAGCTGGCGCGGACGAGCTGCGCGATGCTGCGGTGCGTTTGGGGGCCGAGGGGGTCCTCGTGTCGATGGGCACTTCCTCAATTGCGGTGCACGGGCATCGAGCGGATGGTGGCGAGTGGCGGGTGGGCCTGCGAGACCCCGATGGGGCAGAGAACGAGTGGATCGGAAGAGTGATGCTCAAGGGCGGGGCTCTGTCCACTTCAGGGGCCTGCGGGCCGCGTCTTCTGGCGCCTCGGGCGGGCCAAGCGAGCGAGGCGGGCCAGGGAGCCGAGGTGCGCCAGGGGCGTGAGACGGGCCAGGGAGCCGAGGCGCGCAGAGAGGATCACGTGAGCGAGGAGCGCAGCGGGGCGCTGCTTCGTGACCCGCGCATCTGGGGCCACCATATTCTCGATCCGAGGACGGGCTCCCCCGCAGCCCCTCGCCTTCGCCAGGCGACGGTGATGTGTGAATCGGGGGTGATGGCAGAAGCCCTGTCAACGGCTCTGATCGTCGGCGGCGTGGAGTGCATTGATGAGGAGAAACTGCGCGAGTGGGCACATCGACGGGGAGTGAGCAGCGAATGGGAGTGGGTTGTCGTGGGGGAGGAGACGATCTCGTCCCCCGCAGCGGGGTGGATCCCCAAAGAAGAATCCGCAGGAGTTTCTTCGCTTGAAAGATAACGATTAGGACAACACTCTCGAAAAACTCTAGAACTGGGACCAAGGTCCCTTTATTGTGAGGTGTCGCATCGACACTTCACAGCTGTTCACAGGAGTACAGAGACTATATGAGTGTTCCTATCACACATGAATCGACCTCGGTTGCCCGCGCTGAAAAAGAAGAGGCACCCGACAAGAGCGCATGGATGCGCTCATTCATCGGTATCTTCCTCGGCCTCGCCCTCGCGATCCTTGCCTTCTACATCTTCCCCAAGAGCGGAGTCGAGCAAGTCAACGCCGTCGCCCAAGCCGCCGCAGAGAAAGCCGGAAAGGACTTCACCCCCTACACCGACCTCGGCCTGCGAGTCGTCGTCTTCGCCGCAGTCCTCCTCGGGATCTGGTGGATGACCGAAGCGATCCCCCTGGCCGCCACCGCCCTCCTGCCGCTCGTCATCTTCCCGGCCTTCCAGGTCGCGAAATTCAAAGATGTCGCAGCCCCCTACGCTTCCGACACGATCTTCCTGTTCATGGGTGGCTTCATGCTCGCCCTGGCAATGCAGAAATGGAATCTGCATCGCAGGATCGCCCTCGGCGTGGTCCTCCTCGTCGGCACGAAGCCGCGCCAACTCATCCTCGGATTCATGATCGCCACCGGCTTCTTGTCGATGTGGGTCTCGAACACCGCGACCGCAGTCGTCATGCTCCCGATCGGCATGTCCGTCCTCACCCTCGTTGCGGGCCTCGTCGGAGGCATGGACAAGGTGAAGCGCTTCGCCACCGCCCTCATGCTCGGTATCGCCTACTCGGCATCCATCGGTTCGGTCGCAACGATCATCGGCACCCCGCCCAATGCGCTCCTCGTCGCCTACCTCGCTGAAAACCACGACATCAACATTGGTTTCGGCCAGTGGATGCTCGTCGGCGCGCCCCTCGCCCTCGTCTTCCTCTTCTTCGCCTGGTGGCTCATGGTCTTCGTCATGTTCAAGCCCGAAGTCGACGACATTCCCGGCGGACGCGAATTGATCCTCCAGCAGTGGAAAGAACTCGGAAGAATGAGCCGAGGAGAAATCATGGTCGCGGTCATCTTCGTCCTCGCCGCCTTCTCCTGGGTCTTCGTGCCGATCCTCCTCGATGTCACCGGCTCGGCACTCAATATCTCCGACTCTCTGATCGCAATGATCGCCGCCGCCCTCCTCTTCCTCATCCCCACGGATGTCAAGAGCGGCAAGCGACTCCTCGACTGGAAGACGGCGAATGATCTGCCCTGGGATGTGCTTCTCCTCTTCGGCGGCGGCCTCTCCCTTTCCGCGATGTTCTCCAAGCTCGGCCTGTCCTTGTGGATCGGCGAGCAAGCGAAGGGACTGGGAACCTTGCCGATCCTCGTCATCGTTGCTGCAGTCGCGACGCTCATCATCTTCTTGACGGAACTCACCTCCAATACGGCAACCGCTGCGGCCTTCCTGCCGATCATGGGTGGCGTTGCAATGGGAATTGGCGTGACCGCCGAGAATCCGATGAACGTCCTCCTGCTCGTCGTGCCCGTGGCGCTGGCGGCGACATTCGCCTTCATGCTCCCCGTCGCGACCCCGCCCAACGCGGTCGCCTACGGTTCGGGCTACATCAAGATCGGAGACATGGCGAAGACGGGCCTGTGGCTCAACATTGCCGGCGTCGTTCTCATCACGGTCGTCGTCCTGCTCATCGGAGTCCCCGTCTTCGGCCTCACCCTCTAAAACGCGACACGCTCGGCCGAGCTTCTCGCCGAAGGCTCTCTTAGCGAAGGCCCATTCGGCTCTTGGTGCAGGGCCATTCGGAGCAGGCTCATTCGGCGCAGCCGAGCGTTTCAACGACAGCCCCGTCCTCGTCTTTTCCCTATCGACGAGGTCGGGGCTGTTCCCTCTCGACGCTGAGCTAGCATGAAGTCAACACGATCGGTTCCGCTCCCCATCTTCGGTGGGAGTCCAGGGCCCTTTGTACTCGAAAAGGCGCCCGCGGGAGTGACGCGAGCGAAACAGTTCAAGACCTACGCAGAGCAGGTCGACGTGCTTCGTGCGCGCGAAATGCACATTGATGACCAGTCCCAAGTTGAGTAGCTGCTGGCTCGACTTCACTACTACCGGAGTCGTGTTGCGCCTTTATCGTCTCTCGATTGTCCGACGGCGCACGACGAAAACTGTCACAGCGAGCATGACCAGAATGTCGATCAGCCCGGCAAGGATGAGAGTCGCAACAGTTTGCCCCTCGATCGCCCCAGAACTACTCACCGCAGATGAGCCGAGAAGAATCCCCCGCGTACACAAGGCGTGCGGGAGTGCGAAGGAAAGTCCTTGGGTGATCCTTCCCGGCAAGAGGGTGAAAAGAAAACCGAGGATCGACGCTCCCATGGCGAGCGCAGCTGGACCCGCGAAGGACTTCATCAGCATCGAGAGCAGCGATTGGAAAAGTACGAGCGGTATGGAAAGGACGATGATGAGAACGAACGAAGCGATGAAGAATGAGGGAACGCCCACTCCCAGGCCGACAGTGATCCCAAATATCCAGGTGTAGATGATGAAGCACATATGGAGGGCCGATGTCGGAATCATGATGACGAAGGCCTTGGTGAGAACCAGTTTCAGAGGTGAAATCCCACAGGTCAATGCCACATTCCATGAGGAAGAGCGGTGCTCTGGACGCCATACGGCGGAGGCAATGAGACCAATTCCCACCGCGTAAAAGAGCATGCCGTAGAAGAGGGTCGTCTGACCGATCAAGGACGCCCACCCCTTGGTGAGCACGTCCCTATTCATCCAATAATTGACGCCCCCGGAAATGACGGCGAGCAATGACAAGAGTGGGACGAATACCCACACCATTGAGCGACGGAGTTTGAGAAGCTCTGCGCGGACCATGACATTTACCCCTTGATCGTATCCGCACGGCGCGTGAGCACCGCGAAAATGACTGCGACGAGGACGAGGAGCCCCATGAGCCAAGCAGTGCCCGGCTCGCAGTATTCGACTCGCACGTCTCCTGCCTCACCAACCAGACATGTCGGATTGATGACGGCGAAGTATCCCCACGGCAGCCAGCGAGCGAGCTTCATAGGGGCGAGAAATAGATAGATTCCTGCGAAAGCCCCCAATAAGCCGGTTCCCATGCTGATGAGTTGGTTCTCGAAACGAGCAGAAAGAAGAACATGACCGGCTGTGAGGACTAAGTCCACAGCCCAGAGCATGAGGAAATAGCCAATCCAGGGAAGCGCATCGAAGGGGACAGTGATCCCCGAATGCAGTCCGAGCACAAGGATCGCTCCGAGCTGGAGGGTGCAGGCGAATAAGAGGATCAGGGCGAGAACGATGAGTTTGACGCGCATGAGTCGTCCTGGCCTCGTTCCCGCTGTGGCATTGAGCATCCACCCTTCTCCGGTGTTCTCCATATCCACCTGCCGGGAGGAGATGACGGCGACAAGAATCGGATGAAGGAGGGCATTAGTCAATGCGACGCTGATAAGTTCGTGTGCCCACGGCAATTTTGAGGGGTCGGAGGCGATTGCCTGGGAGCTTGCGCTATACAAGGTGCCCCCTTCAAAAAGGACGATGACGATGACGAGAACGAGGAGAATCACCGGGGTATGCAAGCGTCGCATCTTTGACAATTCAATTCTCACGAGCGCAGCGAGGCTGAGGGGTTTCCATTCGTCCGCCTGCGCCCCTGGCATTCCGTTTTCTTCCATCCGTGATGAGGACAGGGGAATGGGGCTCATTGTTGACCGCCATTGAGAGCAGTGAGATCCATGAAAACGTCCTCGAGACGTTGGGGTGCCCGGCTGACTTCATAAATCGGAATATCAGCCCGGACGAGCTCCACGATGAGACGAGCAACATCCTCTTCGCGGCATCCGGGAACTATGAGGCTTCGTGGAGTTGCGCTCCCAGGGAAGCCGAGGGCGTGCGCCCGGGCAGCTTGGGGCGTCGAAATGATGACATCGGGAACGGATCGGGAGAAGAGCTTTTCCCGGCTTCCCTGGAAGACGAGTTTTCCTTCGGACAAGATCCCAATGACTGAAGCCATCTTGTCGACCTCGTCGAGGAGGTGACTGGACACCATGACGGTGACGCCCTCGTCTGCCAGGTGGATGAGGAGCTCGCGGATCTCTTCGATTCCGGCTGGGTCCAGGCCGTTTGTCGGCTCGTCGAGGACGAGGAGTTGGGGCTGGCGGGCGAGCGCTATTGCAATGCCGAGGCGTTGTTTCATGCCAAGGGAATACTGGCGTTGGAGTCGATCCTTGTATGCGCTGAGACCAACAAGGGTGAGGGCGTCATTGATTTGCTGATCGCTTAGGCGGAGCATCTTTTGGACGATCCGCATATTCTCCATTCCGGTGAGGTGGCCATAACCTGGAGGAGTTTCGATCATCGAGCCAATGCGGGGCATGAGCCGGGCTCGAGTCCTTTCATCGGCGCGCTGTCCGAAAAGGTGAACCTCACCGGAAGTGGGCAGGAGCAAACCGAGGATCATCTTCATTGTCGTCGATTTACCTGAACCGTTGGGGCCCAGGAATCCGTAGACGCATCCGGTGGGGATGCGAAGATCGAGGGAATCGACGACCGTGTGGTCATCAAAGCATTTGCTGAGATTGTGGGTGATGACGGCATCAGCGCAGGACGAAGTCGAGGTGCCCTTGTGTGGAATCACGGTGGAGTACGTCATGGCACGATGATGCCGTTGTGCTGGGCGCATCCACATCGTGCCGAGGAATGATTCTGCTTCATCACAGACTCATACCGAGGTATGAGGAGCGGTGGATTCGGAGGAACAGCGGTCCTTGATGGCAGCGCGAGGAAGAATGCTGAGCCTCGAGGAGCGAAGTTCAAAGGAGTACCTTCCCCTCAAAGCTAAAGCTAAAGCTAAAGCTAAAGCCGAAGCCGAAGTCGAAGCTCGGCGTCCGCAGGGCAAAGCTCAGGGAAGCCCCTTCCCCTCAAAGCCCAAGGACCCCTTCCTCTCGAAGCCCGGCATCGAACAGCCAAGTCTCAATCCTGTTCACCTCCCCGGCTGAGTTTTCCCGCCGTGCAGGAGCAGCGTCGCCAGGTGCATGCCGCCCCGCTCGGCAAGCTGCGCGGCCTGAGTGCGGCAGGAGAATCCATCAGCCAAATACACAGCCCCAGGATGCTCAGCGAGGGTGGGCAACAAAGACTTCTCCGCAACCTTCACGGACACCTCGTAATGGCCCTTCTCCATGCCGAAGTTTCCGGCCAAGCCGCAACAACCCGAGAGTTGCGTGACTGTCGCCCCCAGACGGTCGAGGAGAGCACGATCCGCCGACCATCCCATGACCGAATAATGGTGGCAGTGCGGCTGTGCCACGATTTCAACACCGGAAAGATCGGGAAGATTCAGATCCTCATCGGGCACCGTCGCCAGCAATTCCGAGAGCGTGAAAGTGCCCCTGGCCAGTAGCGAGGAACGCGGATCCTCAGGCAGAAGATCGAGCACATCATCTCTGAGGACCGCAGTGCACGAGGGTTCGACACCGAGGATCGGAATCCCATTCGCCGCGAAAGGCGCCAGAGCATCAAGCAAGGCCGAGAGCTTCTTCTTCGCGCCACTCAACTGCCCGGTCGTGATCCACGTCAGACCACAGCACACGTCCGGGGCGACGATGACGGCAAAACCATTCGCCTCCAAGAGTTCAACGATCGAGCGGGCACCCGTGTCGTCAAGAGTCTGCGAGAAGGAATCCGCCCACACGAGGACATAACGCCGCCCCCTTGGATCGCGAGGCCCACCAGCGCCGCGCATCGACTTTTCAGGTGACGAGGTCGAAGCCTGCCCACCCTGAGAAGCGGAAGCAACAGAGGTCTGGGTCGGCGCAGTCGAAGCCTCCTGAGTGGAGGGAGAAGAGGAGGACAGGCCGCGCGCCCTCGCCCACTTCGAGAAAGTCCCCGACTGCAGGGCGGGCATTGGGCGGCGAGAATCCAAGCCGATGAAGGAAAAGACGAGGCGACGCAGCGCATCGACACCCAAGAGCGCATTCGCGAGGGCGGCAGCACCGGGGATTGAGGCGCTCAAACGAGTCCACCGAGGAAGCCAGCCGAGCGTGTAATGCGAGAGAGGACGAAGGCGCCCCCGATATCTGCGGAAGAAAACCTCAGAACGGTACTTCGCCATGTCAACGCCCGCCGGGCAATCTGAAGAACAGGCCTTGCAGGCGAGGCACAAATCGAGAGCCTCCAGGACCTCAGGAGAGTCGATTGAGGCGATGAGCTGCCCATTCGCTGCGTCTTGGAGGGTGCGGGCGCGCCCTCGAGTCACATCCTTCTCATCCTTGGTGGCCTCCCAACTTGGACACATGAAAGCCCCGAGTACTCCGGCGCGACACTTGCCGACACCGGTGCAGCGATGAACCGCGGTCGCGAAGTCCCCGTGATCCTCACGGAAAGCAAAACCCCCATCGGCGCGAAGACGCCGAGAGGCGGGGCGGCGCAAGAAATGATCAAGGAGGTCAACCCCCGGTTGAGGATCCACATCCTCCACATCCGCGCCCAGCTTTGTGCCCGGGCGGATCGTCCCAGCTCGCGCCGCCGCTTGAGGGGCACTCATTGGAGCAGTGAGGACCCCCGGATTCAAAAGATTCTCCGGATCGAAAAGGCCCTTCACCTGGGCGAAAAGGTCGAGCATGGCGGGCGAGTACATGAAACGCAAGAGTTCGCTGCGAGCCCGCCCATCCCCGTGCTCACCCGACACGGAACCGGCGTGGGAAGCGCAGCACTGGGCGGCCCGCTCCAAGAAACGACGCGAATGTGCGACCCCCTCATCTGTTTCGAGGGGCATATCGAGGCGCACGTGCACGCACCCATCCCCGAAATGCCCGTATAAGAGCCCGTCAATGTCGAACTCCTTCATCAGCGCCGTGAAGTCGCGCAGATAGGCGCCGAGCTGCGCCGGAGGGACCGCTGCGTCCTCGAAACCCGGCCAGGCCTGCTCATTGCCTTTTCCAGTGTCAGGATTGAAAGGAGTTCGACCCCCAAGGCCCGCACCGTCCGCGCGGATCCGCCACAACCTGAGGGCGTCGGCTCCGGGTGGGTAGATCGCAGCCGCATCCGTGTGCGCCGAAGCGACCAGGGCCCTCGCCCTCGTCAATGAGTCCTCCAGATCTGTGCCGCCCACCTCGCACAACATCCAGCCCTGACCGGAGGGCAGCTCAGGGACCGCACCGGGGCCATTATGACGACGGACGACATCCACGAGCCTCGAATCCAATCCTTCAACCGCGAGCGGATGATGTTCGAGCACCGTGGGGACATCATCGGCTGCGGCGATCATGTCCGGGTATCCAAGGGCGACGAGGACGGGGGCTTTCGGCAAGTCGACGAGGCGGACGGTGATCTGAAGGATCGTGACGAGTGTGCCCTCAGTGCCGACGAGCATCGCCGCGAGATTCCGGTGTTTCTCCGGGGTGAGGTGTTCGAGGGAGTAGCCCGACACTTGGCGCCCGAAAGTGCCCAGCTCAGTGCGGATGATCCCCAGATTCGAGTCAATGAGTTCAGCGAGGCCGGGCACCTCGGGCAAGGAGGAGTCGTGTTCGAGTCTCGCAGTGAAGCGCCGCCCCAGGCCGTCAACGCAGTCGAGAGCCACGATGTTATCGGCAGTGCGCCCCCAGGCGGTCGCATGCGGGCCGCAGGCGTTGTTGCCGACCATGCCGCCAATGCTCGCGCGGTTTTGGCTCGAAGGGTCAGGGCCGAATCTCAGGCCGAATGGGGCGGCTGCCTCCTGCAGGCTCGCCTCAATGCAGCCGGGCTCAACGACAGCGGTGCGCGCCTGCGGATCGATGGACACAACCTTGTTGAGGTGGCGCGTGAAGTCGAGGACGATTCCCGGTCCGATCGCATTGCCCGCGCAGGAGGTGCCTCCGCCTCGGCTGGTCACGGGGATCTCGTATTCGCGCGCAAGATCGAGGGCTGCGAGAACATCGTCGACGCTTGCGGGGAAGACGAGGGCGAGTGGGGGGATGCGGTACAGGCCGGCGTCGGTCGAAAAGCGGGCGCGCGTGCCCGTGGTGGCGTCGACCTCCCCTTCGATCGCCTCGACGAGGGCGTTGAGGAAGGCTGCGATCTTGGGTTCCGAGAAGGGGTCTGCGGGAGCGTCGGCCTGCAGGGTTGCCGTCCCATTGAGGGGAGAGGGGTCTTCGGGGGTGAGGCTCCTGGCTCGAAGATCGCCGCCGTCGAATTCAACGCTCATGGACCGATTCTGACACTTCCGGGCAAGAAGAAGACCGGGACGCTCGAATTATGGGGTGGACCCCGCCCTCGTCCATGAGATAATAGGTGTTCACAAAGACGAAGGAGAGGGGAAGACGAGGTGCCTCTGTTCGAGTTCGACGGCGGACGACTGGTCCCTGCACAGTTCGGGCACACCGTCACCTCCGGGCTCACACCAGACCTCGTTGACGCGATCTGCTCGCAAGTCTTCGAAATCGTTGCACGCCCGCTTTTCCCGATCACGTGGAGGGAATTGTCGCGACTGCCCGTCGAGGGTGACTCCCCGCGTCTGACGGCTCTGGATGTCAGTGGTCAGGTCGTCTCCGTGGAGGTTGTTGCGAAACTCGACTCCGACACGCTCATCAGTTCCTTGTCTCGTCTCGCCGATGCTGCGGCCCTGTCCTGGGCGGATTTGGCCCATGAATACGAGGGAGGCGTTGAGGCTTTTAAGAATGGCTGGCTTGAGTTCCGCGACTCGATGCCTCCCGCCTCCGGTGCGGGCCCTCGCCTCGTCATGGTCGTCGGAGCGATTGATCCGCAGGTGCGCCCGGCCCTTGATGTGCTCGCGAGTTCTGGCGTTGAAGTTCACGAAATCAGTTTGCGTCGCATGTCGAACGGCCGCGTTTTCCTTGAGGTGAACGCGGTCGGCCCACGTATGTACGGGCACGCTCCGCAACTGCCCGCAGGCCAGTCCACTATCGCCGCCGTCCTGCCCCCTCCTCCATATGACGAGGACGAGGCTCATCTCGAATCTGAGGATGGCACTTACACGGGGAGGCTGCGCCTTGAGGGCGTCCTCCCAGAAGAGGAGTTCACTGAGGTGCCCATCGAAGAGTCTGGGGCGAATATGAGTGGGGAGACCCCCTGGCAGGAAGCGAGCGCAGTCCCTGGCGTTGAACATGCTTCACATGGGGCGACCCGTAACGCTCCAGCGCAGGAAGCCGCCGAGTTCCTTGCTGCGCGCCAAAACGGTGTGCCCTTGCTGAATCGGGATTCCGATGGCCTTAAGGTTCTCGCCACCCTTATCGGCGAGTCGGTGCCCTTGGCTGCGCATGAGGATTGCGCTGCCCCTGATGATTTGATCCTCGACTCCGAGGGGCGGATCTGTTCCCAGCTCGGGACATGGGCTTCCCCTGAAGAGCTCGAAGCCCGTTTCCCCAGGCTCGCGGATGCGTGGGACCACCTGCGGGTCGCGGGTTCTTCGGGCCCGACCCTTGGTGAGAGCATTGACGAGGTCAACCGTGAAATGATCCGCGAGTATTCGCGCACTTCGGGACGTTCGCGCGGGCGCCACGCTTCGAAGGCCTGAGCCTCTCTGCGTGAGCTTTGACCTCTCTGTTCAGAGCTGAGCCTTCGCTCCTTTGTTCCGTGAGCTTCGGTCTGTTCCCTCAGCTTCAGCGTGAGCCTCTGTCACTCTGTTTAGAGCTGAGCCTCCGTCCCTCTGTTCCGTCGGCTTCGCTGTGAGCTTTTGCCCCACTGTTCAGAGCCCTGCTCTCGACCTCACACTCTCTACCTCACTGCCTGAAAGCGCTTTTCTCAGCTGCCCAGGTGTCGAGCCCCAGGACGTTTGATCAGCGAGCCCCGGGATGCTTGATCAGCCCTGTGTCACGAAAGCGCCGATCCATCGCTTCATCGTGTCGTACACCTTCTCACGCACATCCGGATCCGAGAGGAACAGATCGTGCTTGCCGGGGAAACGCGCGATCGTAACCTGGTCGGCGAGGCGTGAAGAGCGCTCCCGGATGATCTCCACGTCGAGAACGATGTCAGAAGTGAAGACCTTCTCGCACCATTCGGATTCAAAATACGAGGTGGTCGAGGTCATCGAGAGGACCGGGCACGTCAAATGCACGTCCTTTTCAATCGTCTCGTGTCCGGCCATGATCGCATCCAACCAGGCAGCTGGGATCGGGTAGGACTCGGGGCGCTTCCACGCTCGAACATAGCCCCATCCGGTGACAACGGGGTCGTCCTCGCTGATCCCCTCGGGGATGGGCAGTTCGGACGCCTGGCGACCGTAGAGGAGAGAACGGCCGTAAAAATCGAGGCCACCACCGGAGGGGACCTCCCACTTCGGGTTGCGCGAGGCGATTCGCCCGAGGATCGGCTGAGCGACGGGACGCAGATTCGCCATGGTGTGCATTTCAAGCCAGGGCGAGTTCAGGATTAAGCCTGCGACTGCTCCGGGGTGGCGGTGCGCCCATAGGGTCGCGATGAGTCCGCCGGTCGAATGCCCAACGAGAATCAGGGGGAGATGTCCCTGCTCGGCGTGCATGATGCTCAAAGCCTCGCCGATCTCCTCGTCGTAGACACTCAGATCGTCCACGTAGCCGATCTGTTGCCACGGACGCAAAGAGCGTCCGTATTTTCGCAGGTCAAGAGCGTAGAAAGCGCATCCGGCCTCGGCCATTGTTTGCGCGAGCTGAGTCTGGAAGAAATAGTCGTTACGTCCGTGCAGGTACAAGGCGATGAAACTGGGGAAAGCCTTCGCCTCGTGGGAGGCGTGGGGGTCGCGGTGGGCCGAATAGCGTACGAGGACAGCGGAGGCGTCGCCCTCCTCATCGGGGATCAGGGGGATCGTCTGAGATTCGTAGGCCGGACCGAGGATGTCCTCTCGCCATTCGCCAAGCGGAGGGGGACCGTCATTCGCCCAAGGCTCCATGACGTCGTATTCGGGTTCCGCTTCGGGAATGTTCAGTTCATCGTCCTGCTCGCTCATGGGATTACCCTACGAGGGCGGGAGCTTTCTTGTGCACTCGCGGGGGTGAGGCGTGGTCTTGGGGGGTGCCCCTATGTGGTGTGTCAAGCGACGGTTGGTAGTTGGTGGGTGGGTTGGGGGTTGTAGAGGGTGGCGTTTCGGATCATGGCGTGTAGGGTGAGGATGCGGCGGTGGGCTAGGGCGATGACGGCCTGGTTGTGGCGCTTGCCCTGGGCGATCTTGCGGTCGTAGTACGCCCGGGAGACGGGGTCTGAGCGTAGTGAGGCGAAGGCTGAAAGGAACATGGCCCGTTTGAGCCTCTTGTTGCCCGCGTGGGAGGTGTACTCGCCGCGGATCGAGGAGCCGGAGCGTCGGGTGACGGGTGTGAGCCCGGCGTAGGAGGCCAGGTGCGCTCCGGTGTCGAAGGACCGTCCGAGGGTCTCGGCGATGAAAACGGCGGCGGTCCTGACCCCGATGCCGGGCATGGAGGTCAGGACCTGGTAAAGAGGGTGGGCCTCCACCAGGGCCTCGACCTTGGCAGCGACGTCACGGCGTTGGGCGTGCAGGGCGATGAGTTGGCGGGCCAGGTGGGGCAGGACGATTCCGGCGGCGTCGGTGCCGATGACCACGACGTTCTGGGCCTCCAGCGCGCTGATGATCTCGCCGGCCCAGGCCTCGTGGCGGCGGGCGCCGTGGGCCTTGAGCTTAGCGGCCACTCGTACCCGCCCGGCCTTTCGCAGGGCGGTGGGGACGGGCCACGAGGCGATGACCTCAAGGACGGCGTCGTGCTCCAGCCGTGGACCCAGGACCTTCTCCAGGGCGGGGTGGATCTGGGTGTACAGGCCCCGGATCCGGTTCGAGGTCTGGTTGACCTGGCGGGCCAGGTCCAGGTCGAAGCCCGTGAGCATGGACAGGGCGGCTGCGTCCTGGTCCGAGCCGTTGATGGCCCGCAGCGTGTGCGGCATGGTGCGGCCGGCCTGGGCGATGACCGCGGCGTCACGGGCATCGGTCTTAGCGTTGCCCGGGGTCAGGTCCGCGATGCGCCGCATCGACAGGCCAGGCAGGTAGCCCACGGGGATGCCCATGTCCTGGGCCACGGCAACAGCCAGCGCTCCGATGGTGGCGGGCTGGTCCACGACCACCAGCACCCGCCCGTGCCGGGCCAGCCGCTCGTAGAGGTCTCGCAGTCTGGTCTCGTCGTTGGGCAAGGCCTTGTCGAACAGGCGATTACCGTCCCGGTCCAGGGCGGTGGCCCAGTGGTCGGACTTACCCACGTCGATGCCGATGAACACGTCAATGCTGGAGGTCTGCACGTGCCGCTCCCTCGTCTCGTAGGAGATCGGGCCAGCCTTGAGCCGCCGATCCCGCACCCACGTTACGAAAGACCTCGAGCGGGTCGTTCCCCTGATCAGCGGTGAGCAGCAGCCCCGCGGCGGCCGGTGACAACACCCCCCGGACCATTCAAAGACAGGGGCAAAACATCATGCCGACCACCGCTGGCCCAGCCACCGGCACTCATTCACCGGCAACCACCAACAAGGTAACGGGCGAACCGCGTGGCCTGGCGGAGGGGTGGTGCGTGGGGCGTGGTCGCTGGGCTCTGGCGTGCGTTCGTGGGGGTGCTAAGAGCCCTGGTCTTGGGACTGCGTGGCGCGTGGTCTGTCGGGGCTGAGAAGTGCTCACCGGGGGTGAGGCGTGGTCGCTGGGCTCTGGCATGCATACGCGGGAGTGCTAAGAGCCTTGGTCTTGGGGCTGCGTGGCGCTCACCGGGGGTTTGTACTGCAATCTTTGGAGTGCCCTGGCCCCGAGCGATCGCCGACGGACCCTCATTATGTTTTCGGCGGGTCTGGGGTGAGGGTGCACGCGTCGAGATTGTTTGTGGGGTGCGTGTGGGGGCTTGGGAATGGGTGTGTTGTGCCCTGATTATGTTTTCGGCGGTGGTGTGGGGTGGGCGTAGGTGTCGAGATTGTCTTTGGGGTGTGGGAACGGCGTCAGATAGCCGCATGGCTTTGGCGGCCGCGCGCCTCAACTGAGACGAGCGACCGCCAGGGGCTCGAGTGTCTGAGCCGACCGAGGACTTCAGTCGGCCTAGTGCCTCAGCCGACCGTGCGGATTGGCCCCCGTTCTCCAAGGACCCAGGCGATCGGGACCATGAGGAGCCCGATCCCTCCCATCGCGAGAACGAAGTTCGATTCCCACGATCCGTCGCTCATGGTCGTATCGAACCAGCCCGCCACGGCGCCCAGAACGGGACCGAGAAGGAGCAATGCCACAAGTGAGAAGAGCCCGCCCCAGATCGACCAGATCCTGAATGAGTGGCTGATGATCCTCCCGATCGCACCGATGCTCGCCCACAGGACGAGGAGCGCGAGCGCTCCGCTGAGGATGAAGGGGAGGGGCAGTCCGAGGAAGTTTCCCTGGGAATCGGCGAGAAAGATGGATCGCTCTAAGGAGGGAATGAGAGCCATTGTGAGCATCCAGACGAGGATCGCGCCGAGCGCTTCAAGACCATCCGAGACCCAGCCGACGAGGTTTTGCATTTTCAAGCCTGCACCCGAGAGGGCCGCCTGCGGGGTGGCGTTGAGGCCTCTGACGATTCCAACGACGAGGAAAAGAATGAACCAACTGAAAGCCCAGTTCGTGGGGATCGAGGATGCAAGATCGTGCTCGCCATTCGCCCCTTCGCTGAAGAAGAGGATGAGTGCGTTGATGAGGAGATTCGCTGCGGTCACACCTACGGGAATGAGCCAGTAGAGGCGGATTTCAGTGAGTTCGGCGCCAATGAGACGGACGAAGGAGGGGCCTTCATGCGCTCCGACGGTGCTTCGGGAAAGGGGTGCGGTCGTCATTTCACTTCTCCTCAGAAATGAGGGACACGAAGGCGTCCTGGAAGGACAGAGGCTGGATCTCGATTCCTGAACGGCTCAGGGATTCGAGGAGCTCGGGAGTGTGACCGATGATTCGGATCTCAGCGAGGCGCCCGAGGGGGCGTTCGTCGAGGATTCGCGTCTTCGCTTCGGATGCGAGCGCGGCCCGGATCGTGGTGGGATCGCCGACGAGGGCGATGGCGGCGGATCGGAGCTCCTCGGCGGGCATTGCTTTGACGAGTCGTCCCTTCTTCAAGACGACGACGTGTTCGATGAGTGACTCCAATTCGCTGACGATGTGGCTGGAGATGAGGATCGTCCGTGCGCCCTCGGCCTCGGCATTCACGCGGATGATCTCTTCGGCGAGTGCGAGTCGTGTGGGCACATCGAGGTTGCCGCTCGGCTCGTCGAGGAGGGTGATCGGCGCGCCCGATGCGAGTCCGAGCGCCGCAGTGAAGAGGGCGCGTTGGCCCAGGGAGCGTCGGCTCAGGGTTCCTTTGAAGGAGAGTTCGAATCGCTGGGCGAGACGAGTGAAGATCGCTTCGTCCCAGGTCGGACGGCATCTCGCGTAAAGAAGTGCGTTCTTCGCCGAGACGGGGGAGAGGTCTTTGTCGTCGCCGACGTAGAGGCAGTGGGCGATGAGTTTTTCGCGCCCGGCGGGGCGGCCGTCAATGAGGACCTGGCCGCTGGAGGGAAGAATGCGCCCTGCAAGGGCTTTGAAGAGGGTTGTCTTCCCCGAGCCATTCGGGCCGATGAAGCCTGTGATTGCTCCTTCGGCGAGTTCGAGGGAGAAGGAATCGAGGGCGGGCTCCTTCTGACGGGGGTAGGTGTGGGAGAGCGAGTCGATGCGGATCATCAGTGCTCCTTGGTGTGTGTTTCGGCGCTTTGCGCGTGGGTGTGAATTGCGTCGATGAGGTCATTTGGGGTCAGTCCGAGGGCGAGTGCCTCTTCGACCACTGGGAGGAGAGAGTCTTGGATGAATCGGGCTCGGCCGGTGGTGCGAAGGCGCTCGCGGGCGCCAGCGGCGACGAACATTCCGATGCCGCGTTTCTTGACGAGTAGGCCTTCATCGACGAGAGCGGTGAAGGCCTTTGCTGCTGTCGCCGGGTTGATGCGGTATGTGGTCGCGTATTTCGTGGTTGACATGACTTGGTCCCCTTCGTCGAGGGCTCCGATGAGGATTTCGTGACGGAGTTCTTCTGCGATCTGGATGTAGATCGGGGTTGTGGAGTCGAATTCCACGGAGAACCTCCTCTCTGGTTCGTTACATGACTAATTAACCACTGAAGTGGTGGGCTTGTCAAGAGGGTTCGAGTGGGGAAGAAGAAGGGTGTAGTAACTCTGGAACCCGGAGGGGGAAACGATGCGTCGCTCGAAACCCTTGGAATCGGGAGGGTGCGTCGCTCGAAACCCTTGGAATCGGGAGGGTGCGTCGCTCGAAACCCTTGGAATCGGGAGGGGAGAGCGGTGAAATGTCCTGAGAGTGGTGAAGCGTTTCCGGTGTGGTGTCGGCCCTCGCCTGTTCCAGGTTTTCCTGCGTGCGTCATTGCCTATTCCATGTTTCCCGGCAGAAATGGGTGTCATAGGGCAGGAATAGGGCGGGAAAGGTGGAACCCGCGCGGGGCGGGAGCAGGGTGTGGTGGCCGGGAAACCTGGAATCCGGAGGGTGGGAGGGGCGGAGCTTCCTGGTTCGGCATCCACCATTGCCTGTTCGGTGTTTTCTTGCGTGCGTCATCGCCTAGTCCATGTTTCCCGGGGATGGCGATGTCTATTCCACCTTTCCCGGCAGGAATGGGTGTCATAGGGCAGGAATAGGGCGGGAAAGGTGGAACCCGCGCGGGGCGGGAGCAGGGTGTGGTGGCTGGGAAGGTGGAATCCGCGCGGGAAAGGTGGAACCGGGAGTGCTTGCTTGGGGTCGTGGGCGTGTAGATGGCATCAGGCCCGGCGGTCTTGTCGTGGGGCGCCCGTTTGGGCCGAGGTATGTGCCCCCTCTGCTCCGAGGCGTAGAGCCCCTCGACGCTGAGACGTGCACCCCCGTGCAGAGGACTACACCCAGGTAGGCAGCTGCGGCTTTCTCGAGGGCGGGCACAGCCCCTCCGCGCCGAGGACTACACGTGTTGGTCGAGCCCCGGAAGAGGCCCCACGGGAAGTGCCCCCTCCACGCCGAGGGCTACTTCCCTTCCGTGTCCCCTCAGAGTTGGACGGTATCCCCCAAGAACTCATCGAACATGGCGGTGAGCTGGGAGTATTCGAGGAGGAAGCCGTCGTGCCCATAGTCTGAGTGGATTTGACGGTAAATGGCACCGGGGATCTGCTCGGCGATCTTGCGGAGTTGCTCAGGGAAGAACAAGCGATCCGAATCCACGGCGACAACAAGGGTCGCTGCCGTGATCCGCGCCAATGCCTCGGGAATGCCCCCGCGCTCGCGGCCCGCATCATGCGAAAGCATCGACCTCGTAAGAGCCACATAGGACCCAGCATCGAAGCGGTTGACGATCTTCGTGCCGTGATAGTCGAGATATGACTCAACAGCGAGGCGCCCGCCATGCAGGGGGTCCTCGTCTCCCTGAGGGCGCCTTCCGAAGCGAGTATCGAGTTCTTCGGGGGAACGATAGGTCGTATGAGCGATCTGACGAGCCAGAGCGAGTCCGGAACTGGGCTTGTCCGGAGAAGTGTAGTAGTCGCCCCCCTGCCAGGCGGGGTCCAATTCGATTGCCCGCAACTGCGTATGTGCCCAGGCCGCCTGTTCGGCCGTGGTGTGTGCGCCCGAGGCGACGACAATGAGTCGGCAAACTCGCTCGGGCATATCGACGGCCCATTCGATCGCGCGGTGCCCGCCAAGAGAAGCGCCGACGACGAGGGAGAAACTCTCAATACCGAGCTGATCGGCCAGAAGGGCCTCAGCTGCGACCTGGTCGCGCGTTGAAATGACAGGGAACCTTGAGCCCCAGGGAGCTCCATCGGGTGCTAAGGAAGAGGGACCCGTCGAACCTTGGCATCCGCCGAGCACATTCGGGGCAAGGACGAAGAACTTCTCTGTGTCGATGACTTTGCCCGGTCCGACGATCTCATTCCACCATCCACCGGTTGCTTGTCCCTCGGTCGCCTCGCCGACCACGTGGGCGTCCGCAGTGAGCGCGTGGAGAATAAGGACGGCATTCGACTTCTCAGCGTTGAGCTCACCCCAGGTCTCGTATGCGAGTTTGGTGCCGGGAAGGGTTTTACCGTTCTCCAGCTCCAGGGTTCCCAGGTCTGCGAAGAGGCGTTCAGCGACGGGGTCGCCCTCGTTCCACCCTCCGGAAACGGGTGCCGAGGGACCGGGGTTGGCGGCGGTGGGCATCGATTCTCCTTGGGGTGGACGAGGGCGAGAAGGTGTTGAGAGGAGGGATGGGAACCGTAGGCAGCTCTCCGGGATTCTGGGGTTGAGGTGAAGGGGAGGGCTCATCCTTCGTGTCGAGTGACAGCGTCCAGGTCCCCGACTGTTCAGGACGCGACGGTGCTGGCCGCTGTGAACCCGATTTCGAGGTCGGCAATGATGTCGTCGATGTGCTCAATGCCGATCGACAGGCGGAAGGTTCCTCCTTCAATGCCCGCGGCTTCAAGCTGCGAGGGCGACAACTGGGAGTGTGTCATCGAGGCCGGGTGAGTGGCGAGTGTCTTGTTGTCACCGAGGTTGGCGATAAGGGGCAGGAGTTCGAGTGAATTCGCGAAAGCGCGCCCCGCTTCGTAGCCGCCCTTGATAACGAAGGAGAGAAGTGGACCCGCGCCTCGTGGACAGTACTTGAGGTGGAGGTGGTGCAGTGGTGAGGACTCGAGGCCCGCGTAGTTCACCGATTCGACCTGTGGATGTGCCTCGAGGTAGCGGGCGACGGCGAGGGCGTTGTCGGTTGCCCGTTCGATGCGCAGTGACAGGGTCTGGATGCCCGACTCAATGAGGAAGGCGTTGAAGGGGGAGGGGACGAAACCGAAGTCGCGCTGCCCGAGGAGGCGGGCGCGCAGGATATAGGACAGATTCGCCCCGAATGCGCCCTCTTCGCCGAGGTCGCGCGCGTAGATGATTCCCCCGTAGGAGGGGTCGGGAGTGTTGAAGTGCGGAAAGCGCTTCGGATCGGCCGAATAGTCGAAATGCCCGGAGTCGACGATGAAACCGCCCATGGTCGTGCCGTGTCCGCCCAGGGACTTCGAGGCCGAGTGGACGACGATATCCGCACCCCATTCGAAGGGCCTCGTCAGGTAGGGGGTGGACACCGTGTTATCAACGATGAGGGGGACCCCGACTTCGTGGGCGGCTTGGGCAATCGGCTCGATGTCGAGGATGTCGCCGCGCGGATTCGGGATGGCTTCACCGAAAAAAGCGACGGTCTTGGCGTCGGCGAGGGCTTTCCAGGCTTCAGCGTTGAGAGGGTCGGAGACGAAACGAACCTCAATCCCGAGGCGGCCCAGGGAGTTCTTCAGCAGTGTGACGGTGCCGCCGTAAAGGGAACCGGAGGCGACGATGTTGTTTCCCGTGTCTGCCAGGTTGAGGATCGAGAGGGCGGTTGCGGATTGTCCTGATGCGAGGAAGAGGGCGCCGACTCCACCTTCGAGGGCGGCGACACGGGCTTCGAGGGAGTCGTTCGTTGGATTCGATAGGCGGGTGTAGATATTGCCGATTTGTCGAAGGGAGAAACGATCGGCCGCTTGTTCAGCGGATTCAAAGGCGAATCCATTGGACATGTGGATTGGCAGGGCGGTTGCTCCGGTCGCGGGATCGCGGTCCCAGCCTGCGTGGACCTGCTGGGTTTCAAACTTCCAGTTCTGGGCGTTGGACTGGGTCATTGTGGGCTCCTGAGAGATCTGAGGAGCGGGAGCTGTACGGCGCGTTCCTGGGCGCTTGCGGCCTCCCGCAGGGACTGGGGGTTGACTGCACGCCAGCACTGTGCGCTCTGGTGCGCCAGGGGTGCTGGGGTCCAGTCAGCGGGGCATTCGTAAGCTCATGATGACGAGGCTACGGCGTGGAGGGGAGTGAAAGGGGAGCTGTTCAGAAGCTGGGACGAGGTGACACCCTGTGAAAGATGGTGTGATTGTGATGAATGTAAATAATAGGGAAGATAGTGGATGGTGTTGCGTGTTGAGACTGAAGTGAACTATCCTCGCGAGAAGGTGCACCAGCTCCGGTGTGCCTCCGCGTCCTCGACGATAGGTGATTCAGTGTCTGATTCGAGCAGCCGATCACACTCCTTCCGCTTACGCGCAGGAATCATCGCCCTCTTGGCCAGCGCCGCTCTTGTACTCCCACAGATTGCGCAAGCCGCTCCCTCCGAAGAAGACATTGCCCGCGCCCAGGCTGAAGAAGAAGCGGCACGAATGTCGGTCGCTCAGATCGAGGTTCGCCTCGCCACAGTTTCCGCACAGGCGGACATGGCCATTCAAGAGGCGCGGATCGCTGCTGAACAGCTCAACGCTGCGAATATTGAGCTCGAACAAGCGAGGATGACTGCCTCGAAGGCCCAACAAGACGCGGACCAGGCGCTCTTAGATTTCGAGCAGGGCAAACAGCAAATCGCCTCCGTCGCTCAAACCGCCTACCGCGAAGGCGCCGCCTCCCTTGATTCTCTCGCCCCCTATCTGGGGGCCGATGGCTTACGCACCGTTGAAACGAAGCAAGCCTCCCTTGACTCCTTCTCCGCATCCGCTGACGCAAAGATGCAGGAGGTTGCGGCGCTCGAACAGGTCGCCAGGGTCATGCAATCTGCTGCCGATGAAGCCGTGAACGTCCAACAAGCTGCGACTGAGGAAGTTGAGGCTCGCACTGAAGCAGCTCGCGCCTCCGCCGAATCCGCTCTTGCCCTTCAGCAAACAACCGCAGCTCAACGCGAGGTCTACGTCAACGAACTCGCGAAGAAGCAGGGCACCACCGTCGAACTCATCAACGAAAGAGAAGCCGCCCTCGAAGCCGAAAGGCAGGCGGCAGCTCAAGCGGCCGCTGAAGAAGCGGCGAGGCGTGCGGCTGAAGAAGCAGCCAGGCAAGCAGCTGAAGAGGAGGAAGACTGGGAGGAACCCTCCTACGTCGCCCCCTCCCAGTCTTCACGAGGGTCCTACTCTCCCTCCTGGTCCTCCTCTGGAGGGGCTTCCACCGCGATTGCGGCCGCGAAGTCCTTCTTAGGTGTCCCCTACGTGTGGGGTGGTGAATCCTACGGAGGCGTCGACTGCTCGGGTCTGACGAAGCTCGCATGGGCTGAAGCTGGGGTCTACCTGCCGCACTATTCGGCCTCCCAGTACGGTTATGGAACGCATGTGCCGATCGATTCGATGGAGCCCGGTGACCTGATTTTCTGGTCCTCCAATGGATACCAGTCCGGCATCTACCACGTCGCTATGTATCTTGGCGGCGGTCAGATGATCGAAGCTCCAACTTTCGGTATGACGGTGCGCATTACCTCGATCTGGGGCTGGTCTCAGCTCATGCCCTACGCGACGCGCCTCTAAGGCCCACCCCTTCAGCACTCACTCCGCCTGGATGCGAGGCGCTCCGTGGGAGCGTCGGGGCTTGAACGGGGAACGTCTTCCCCCCGCCTTTGAGGCTCGTATCTCGAATGACGCGTTCTGCGTGAAGTGGAGGTGCTCAGCATGAAGCGTTGGGCCTCGTGCGTCTGCGCCTTCACACTGATCGTTACACACAGCTAGTTGTCATCCCTCAGGCAGGTGGGCGCATGTTCGCCAGTCAGGCGCAGCGTCTTATTAGACGCGCGCACTCTGAGACACTCGGGGCCTGAGGTGTGCGCATAGCACGCCGCTCGGGATCTCATCCTCGAACAGTCTGGCGCATTCCCCAAGCGGACAAGGTCTTCACCAACACGCCCAGACACAAAGAGCGGGTGGTCATGAGCCGCAGCTCATGACCACCCGCTCGGGGTGTGAATAGCTCTCAGTGCCCGGCCTCGTGCTCCTTCAAACGCTCATAGGAACGCTTAATCTCAGCTTCAGCCTCTTCACGCCCCACCCAGTGGGCGCCCTCAACCGACTTCCCGGGCTCGAGGTCCTTGTACACCTCGAAGAAATGCTGGATTTCGAGGCGGTGAAACTCCGAAACGTCCTCGATCTCAGTACGCCACGATGCGCGCTGATCCGAGGCGGGAACACACAAGACCTTGTCGTCCCCGCCCTTCTCATCGGCCATGCGGAACATACCGAGTGCGCGGCAACGAATCACACAACCAGGGAAAGTGGGCTCTTCAAGGAGGACGAGGGCGTCAAGCGGATCACCGTCTTCACCGAGGGTGTCATCAATGAAGCCGTAATCATCGGGATACCTTGTCGAGGTGAAGAGCATACGGTCAAGGCGGATGCGTCCCGTCTCGTGATCGATCTCGTACTTGTTCCTGTTCCCCTTCGGGATCTCAATGGTCACATCGAATTCCACCGCGAACTCCTTCATATTGCCCCCATGACTGAGGGTGTCGGATCGGCCGCCCCGCCGCCTCACCATTAGGGTGGGAGCGGTTGTTGAACCTCGGAAGGAGATCCATGCGGCGCGAAACTCTTACAGCGATTGTAGGCGTTGCAGTACTCGCGCTGGGGATCAGTGGGTATATTGCCGCCGATATTGCCGACCGAGTACCAGGATTCCTCACCACCGCTGAAGTGCCGAGTCCTGCCGACCCCCCTGAATTACCCGCCGATTCAGGCCAATCCCTCGCCACTTTCTCCACACCTGAAGGCGAACCTGTCCTCTCCTCCGACGTCGCCCAACTCTGGGCAAGCGTCGCCCAATCCGCCGAAGAGGGGCAATGGAGGGCCTGGGGAAACGTTATCGATGCACGAAGCGGGGAGGTCCTCCTCGATGCTTCAGCAAGCCAGGCGCATACTCCAGCGTCCACCACGAAGGTCCTCACCGCTTTCGCGGCCCTAAAGACCCTCGATCCGGCGAGCACACTCACAACGAGCGTGCAGGTATCCGGCTCTGAACTCTTCCTCAGCTCTGAAGGAGATTTCCTCCTCGGGGCGGGCACATCCGATCCAGACGATGTCAACGGTCGCGCGGGACTCGCCGACCTGGCTGAGGAGGCGGCCGCCGCCCTCGTCAATGCCGGAACGACCAATGTGACCCTGAACTGGGCGGATTCTCCCTTCGACGGGCCCGATCGCCTGGAAGCCTGGACCGCCCAAGACGTCCAGGGCTACGTCGGAGCAGTCGGAGCGATGGCGATTGATGCGGGACGCACAGCCCCCTCGGTCTACACTTTCGTCGACGACCCCGAGTCCACCGTCGCAGCCGTCTTCGCCCAGCGCCTACAAGAGCGAGGGATCGCAGTGACCTTGGGGGGAGCGTCGAGCGGACTTGAAGGCGCAGAAACGATCGCCACGATCCAATCGGCGCCCCTAGGCGAGCAGATCCGATGGATGCTCTACAACTCCGACAACACTCTCGCCGAACAACTGGGGCGCCTGAGCGCGAAGGCCCGAGGCGTCGAGACTTCCTTCCCAGGAGCCGTTTCCGTGATCCGCCAGACCTTGGAGGAATCCGGAGTGCCGACGAGTGGCCTTTCCCTGGGGGATTGCTCGGGATTGTCCTCCGATGACCGGATCGCCCCGCAGACCCTGGTGGGCGCCATCAACGTCTCACTTGCCTCCACAGGCCCGCTCGCCGACCTTCCTCGCAGCCTGCCCTGGGCGGGACTCAATGGCACGATGGAAAGACGCATGACCGGTGGTGGGGCTTATGCGAATGCTCAGGCCAAGACGGGAACACTAGGAGCAGTGTCATCATTGGCCGGGATCGTGCAGACCTCCACAGGCAGGATCCTCGTGTACGCCATCGGAAGTGAGAATGTCCCCGATGACGGCGGAGCCTTGACCAGGCCGGTGCTTGACGCTTTCGTCACGGGGCTGGCCGACCTCTGAACCACCCGCGCCACCAGGGGTTTTCCGCCGGGCGAAGCCCCTGTCCTTCCCCGTGCCAGCAGGGGGCTTTTGTACAATGAGCCCATGTCGATGCGGATTGGCTCCCGAGGAATTGCACGAGCACTCAACACCCTCAGCTCTGCGGGGCCAATGACGAACTCCGCGATCGCTGCCGGGGCCGTCACCCGCCTCAGACGCGCCGCACGCTGGTCCGAACCCTACGTGGAGAGCCTCAGCGGCCTGCCCGAAGCAGCCAAAATCGCCGCCTCACCCGTCCTCGTCCTCGATCGGCATTCTTTCGCGCTTCAGACGGCTCGCACCTTGGACACGATCGCGCCCATCTACGAGCTTCGCGAGTTGCGCGACCGTGCTATCACGATCAGAGCCCTTTCTCGTCGAGCCACGGGACTATGGGATCCGCGTGTGAAGGCCCGCGTCCTCATCGCACCGAATGTCCTCGCCGCCGCCCACGCCCATTCCCTCGACCAATCCGACTGGTGCAAGTGGGTCGCCCTGAGAGTCGGATTGGAAGGCCTCATCGTGCACAAGGCGCCGAACCTGGTGGATCCAACCCTGGAGAACACGGACTTCCTGGCCCGTCTCCTCCTCGTGGATGCCCTCCTCGATGCGCTGATGCTGCGCCTCACCCCAGCGGACCTGTCTTCGGTCCTGTGGATTCGCAACTTCGGCCCGAAATCCTCAATTCGTACTCTCGTCTCTGCGCTCCTCCTCGACTCTTCAATCCCCCAGACCGAACTCTTCCGCGCATACGAGGACTATCGGAGAATCTCCCAAGAAATCGTGAGCTCAAACTCTTTGGGCCCTGCCCTTGATGCTCTTTCCCGCAACGAGGACCCCTTCCCGGACTTTGCCCGCAAAGGACCCGAAGCGACGACACCCCCGACTCCGACGAGCCCGCGTGTCTGATAAAAAGAAACGGGTCGCGCATCCTCGGGCGTCCTCGTCCACTCAAGACAATCGGGGCGCGCATCCTTGCGAACACGCCCCCCGCTCCACCCCCGCTTCACATGCGAGCCGCATCATCGGCCCGAACCCGAAAGGGCAGCTGCGGATCGTCTCACTCGCCGTGAAGCACTTCCTCGAATCCCTCGAATCCCTTGACCCGAAAAGCCCACTCCTCGTGGGCCTGTCCGGGGGAGCGGACTCACTCGCTCTGACTCTCGGGGTCATCGACTGGGCAACGAGGACGGGCAGGCAAGTCCACACCCTCACCATTGATCATGGTCTGCGCCCAGAATCGGCACAAGAAGCCGAAAAGGTCGCAGCCCTGGCCCGCGAACTCGGAGCCCTGGCCGACATTGAAAAGGTCGAAATCGGCTCGGCGGGAGGACCAGAAGGCGCCGCCCGCGAGAAACGACGCGAAGCCCTTGCACGCAGAGCACAGGAACTGGGCGCCCCCGTCCTTTTAGGACATACCCTCAACGATCAGGCTGAAACGGTCCTCCTACGCCTCGCCCGAGGATCGGGCGCACACTCCTTGAGAGCGATCCGCTCTAAAGTTGTCGACTCTCAGGGCGTGCACTGGCTGCGCCCACTGCTCGGAGTACGCCGAGAAACGACGGAAGGCGCCTGCGAGCAAGCCGGACTCGAATGGGTGAAGGATCTGACGAATGAGCCCCAGGGCCCCTGGCGCGCAGCCGATGGGGGGCCTCTTCGACGAAGCGCCGTCCGTGCCCATGCTCTTCCCTCTCTTGCTCAGGCCTTGGGAGTTGACCCAATCCCGGCCCTCGCCCGCAGTGCCGAACTTGCCGCCCGCGATGACGAAGCCCTCGCCTCCTGGGCCAAGAGCGCGTGGCACACGGCGAAACGCGAAGCGCTCTTCCCTGATGGGAGTCGCGCCCCGGCTCTCGACATCCTTCCCATGATGGAGTTGCCGATGGCGATCCGCACCCGCATCATCCGCCGCTTCTGCCTCGAAGGAGGAGCGCGAGCGGGCGCCCTCTCCTCGCGTCTCATTGACGAGGTCGATGCACTGCTGTGTCAATGGCACGGACAAAAAGGCGTTGATCTTGCCGGGGTGAGGGTAAGAAGAGGACGCGACATCGCCGCCCGCCCCGTCCTGATCGTGGAGAACACTCACTGAGGGAACGCCGGGGTGTGGGATGGGGAAGACTCAGGCGAAGCTGAGCTGCCGCTTCTCGAAGGGAACGCCAGGGTGTGGGGCTGCGCTACTTGAAGGATCCTCCGCGCCGAGCCCACCATGTTTTCGCTCTCAGTGAGTTGTGCCGCCCCGCGTCGCAGCCCCCTCGCCAAATGTGGCAACCTTAAGGCAGGATGCCCGCTCATGTGGGCGCACGATATGAAAAGAGGACCGCGTGGACACCACGGATATGGGCGAGAAACTCAAGGACGTTCTGGTTACTGCAGAACAACTCGATCAGCGTCTCGCCGAAATGGCCGAGGAGATCGACAGAGACTACGCGGGCAAGGAGATTCTCCTCGTCGGTGTTCTGCGCGGAGCCGTCATGGTGATGGCCGACCTGTCCCGTAAGATCCACACGCCCCTTGAAATGGACTGGATGGCCGTTTCCTCATACGGTTCGGGAACGAAGTCCTCCGGGGTCGTCCGCATCCTCAAGGATCTCGACCAGGACGTGAGCGGACGTCACGTCCTCATCGTTGAAGACATCATCGACTCGGGGCTCACCTTGTCCTGGCTCAGGACGAATCTTCTCTCGCGCGGAGCCGCTTCGGTCCGCATTGCGACGGCCCTGCGCAAACCGGCAGCCGCGAAGGTCGAGGTCGAGGTCGCCTACGTCGGTTTCGAGATCCCCAACGAGTTCGTCGTCGGCTACGGGCTCGACTATGCGGAGAAATACCGCAACCTTCCCTTCGTGGGCACGCTCGCTCCCCACGTCTACGAGAACTGAATCGGGAACCCATGGCGAAGACCAAGACGAAGAATCGAGTCAACTGGGCGTGGATCATCGCGCCACTCCTCGTCCTCATGATCGGCGGGTGGTTCCTCTGGCAGGCTTTCCAGCCCCGCGCAGTCGACACTTCCGAAGGACTCGAGATCCTCAAGAGCAACTCGATTGAAAGAGCCGTCCTCAACGAGTCCACCCAGCAGGTCAACCTTTCGCTGACAGAGCCCTATACGCACGAGTCGACGGGGCTCGGCGACCGCACGGCGGAGCTCGGCAAGAACGTCTACTTCACCTACTCCTATTCGCAGACCGAGGACATCCTCACTGCGGTCGCAAATGCGAAGCCGACGAAGGGGTGGAACGCCTTGCGCCCACAGGCCTCCTTCCTCTCCTCGATCCTGCAGATGCTCATTCCGCTGCTCCTCCTTTTCGGCCTTCTTCTCCTGTTCATGCGCTCCATGTCGGGAAATAAGATGCTCGGTGGTTTCGCCCAGTCGAAGGCAAAAGAGTTCAACCAGGAGCGCCCCGACATCACTTTCGCCGACGTGGCCGGTGAAGATGAAGCCGTCGAAGAACTCGAAGAGATCCGCGAGTTCCTCGCCGCCCCCGACAAATTCCACAAGGTCGGTGCGAGGATTCCGCGCGGCGTGCTCCTCTACGGGCCTCCCGGAACGGGCAAGACCCTCCTCGCGAAGGCGGTCGCCGGTGAGGCTCACGCCCCCTTCTTCTCAATCTCGGGCTCAGAGTTCATGGAACTGTATGTCGGCGTGGGCGCCTCACGCGTGCGTGATCTTTTCGAACGTGCGAAGAAAGCATCGCCGGCGATCATCTTCGTTGACGAGATCGACGCGGTCGGCCGTCACCGAGGCTCGGGCATCGGCGGAGGCAACGACGAGCGCGAACAGACCCTCAACCAGCTTCTCGTTGAGATGGACGGCTTCGATGAGCGCGCGAACATCATCCTCATCGCCGCAACCAACCGCCCGGATATCCTCGACCCGGCTCTGCTGCGCCCCGGCCGTTTCGACCGCCAGATCGCCGTCGAAGCCCCTGACCTTAAGGGCCGTGAAGCGATCCTCAAAGTCCACGCCGCAGGAAAACCCATGACGAAGCAAGTTGACCTCTTCCAGATTGCGAAGCGCACCCCCGGTTTCACCGGCGCGGATCTTGCGAATGTCCTCAACGAGGCCGCGCTGCTCACGGCCCGTTCGAACGCGGACCTCATTGATGATCGCGCCATTGACGAAGCGATCGACCGCGTCATCGCGGGCCCGCAGAAACGCACCCGCGTGATGAACGATCATGACAAGGCCGTGACCGCCTACCATGAGGGCGGGCACGCCCTGTGCGCCGCCGCCTTGAGGTACACGGACCCAGTGACGAAGGTGACGATCCTCCCGCGCGGACGCGCCCTCGGTTACACGATGGTCATGCCGACTGAGGACCGTTACAACAAGACCCGCAATCAGCTCCTCGACGACCTCGTCTACGCGATGGGGGGCCGAGTCGCTGAGGAGATCGTCTTCCGCGACCCTTCGACGGGCCCGGCGAACGACATTCAGCAGGCAACGAAGATCGCTCGTGCGATGGTCACCGACTACGGCATGTCCTCGCGCGTCGGCCTCGTCAAACTCGGAACGACCGACACTGAGGCTTTCGGGCACGGCGGCGCAGGTGAATCGCGTGTCTTCTCCGATGAGATGGCCGGGATCATTGACGACGAGGTGCGTCTCCTCCTCGACGCGGCCATGCGGGAAGCCTGGGAGATCCTGACGAAGAACCGCGATGTGCTCGACACCCTCGCTGCCCGTCTCCTCGAGGAGGAGACCCTCGATGAGGCTCAGCTCGCGAAGATCTTCGAGGCCGTCCGCAAGCAGGATGAGCGTCCCGTCTGGAACTACGGCGCGGATGCGGCGATCCCCGGAGCCCGCCTCGGTGAACCGGTCGGTATTCCTACGGCAGAAACGCAGGCGGATAGCGCGCCCCTTGACGCCGATGAGGGTGCGGAGAAAGTCGAGGACATCTGATGGGCTACGACGAAGCGCGAGCCGAAGCGGCCACGCGTGAACTCATCGCCGCCATCGGTGAAGACCCCGATCGTGAGGGGCTTCGCGATACGCCCACCCGTGTTGCCAAGGCCTGGAAGGAGATCCTCAACGGCCTTAACGAGGATCCGCGCGACTATTTGCGCACCCAGTTCGAGGCAGGGACCGATGAGCTCGTCCTCGTGCGAGACATCGTGTTCCACTCCGTGTGCGAGCATCATCTTCTCCCCTTCTACGGGCGCGCCCACGTCGGATACATTCCGCGCGGCGGCAGGGTCACGGGCTTGTCGAAGCTCGCCCGAGTCGTCGAGGGTTATTCCCGCCGCCCCCAGGTCCAAGAACGACTCACCGCTCAGATCGCTGACGCCATTGACGAGGTCCTCCACCCTCAGGGTGTCATCGTCGTCATTGAGGCCGAGCACATGTGCATGTCGATGCGCGGCGTCTCCAAGCCTGGTTCCTCCACCGTCACCTCTGCTTTGCGGGGGATCATGAATGACGGCGCGACCCGCGCTGAGATGATGTCCCTGGTGTTGGGTGGCCGACGCTGAGGATGCGTATTCGAACTCCAAAACTGCCAGGCGATTGGTCCCTTCCTACGGATCGGACCCTCATCATGGGGATCCTCAACGTCACCCCCGATTCCTTTTCCGACGGGGGATGCTGGTCGAGTAGCGACACGGCGATCGAACGCGCTGTGCAGATGATCGACGAGGGCGCCGACCTTATTGACATTGGCGGAGAATCGACGCGACCGAACTCGACGCGAGTTTCAGAAGAAGAAGAGTGGTCGAGGATCAGCACGGTACTCTGTGCCCTCGCCGATCAGGGCGTTGTGTGCTCGGTCGATACCCTGCACGCCGCGACCGCTCTGAGGGCCGCCGACGCGGGGGCAGCGATCATCAACGACGTTTCGGGCGGGCGTTGGGATCCGCAGATGAACGCTGTGCTTGCGAAAACCGGTCTCGCTTATGTTGTTCAACACTACCGGGCCCTGCCCGGGATGCCGGGTGAGTCCTTCGACTACGGCGAAGATCTCATGGGGACGCTGAAAGAACGGATCAACGCACAGGTGAGGGACGCCCTCGACGCGGGAGTTGCCCCGGAGGCGATCGTTATCGACCCCGGACTCGGCTTCTCCCTCACGAACGAACAATGCCACACGGTGCTTGATGGTCTCGGCATTCTTTCCTCCCTCGGTTACCCTGTCCTCATCGGTGCGTCACGGAAACGTTTCATTGCGGCAATGGGCGGTGACCGCGACGAACAGACCTCTATAATCACTCGCCGTTGCGCGCGCGAGGGGATATGGGCTGTGAGGGTCCATGAAATACGGGGAAACGCTCGCGCGGCGCGTGAGGGAAATGAGGTGGGAAGATGAGTCGGCCACTCGACGTCATCACGCTGCGCGGACTCGCAGCCGAGGCGATCCACGGCGTCCTGCCCGATGAGCACCTGGCCGCTCAGCCTTTCGTCGTCGACCTGAGAATGTGGCTCGACGCCTCTGAGGCCGCCCGTTTGGACGAGATCGAAGAGACGGTCTCCTATGCTCAGATCGCTGAAGAGATCGCCGCGATCCTCACAGGACCTTCGGTGCGGCTTCTTGAGACTCTCGGCCAGAGGATCGCTGATGCAGTCCTCGCCCATGAGCGGATTCTCGGCGTTGAAGTCACTGTTCACAAGCCCCAAGCCCCGATCGCTCAGACCTTTTCTGACGTGTCCGTGACGGTGCGTCGTGGACAGATCGACGCGGCTCCGGCACTGTCTTCGCAGGACGCGACTTTCTCAATCGACACTCCGGCCTCGTCCACAACACCACTGCCATCCTCTCCGGTGCTCTCCACCCAGCCCCCGGCCTTGCCTCCTTCCTCCCCTGCCAGGGGAGCCCTCAGTGAGCCTCGCGAGGAGGCTTGGGACACGATTGAGAAATCGGATGAGCCCGCGCACGTCGTCCTCGCCCTCGGGGGAAATATTGGGGATGCGCCGACCCGTTTGGCCGCAGCCGTTGAAGCTCTCGTCGATTCGCCCGAGGTTGATGTCCTTGATGTCTCGCCCCTGCTGCGCACCTGCCCGGTGCTCGCCGAGGGACAAGAACCTCAAGCGGACTACTGGAACGCAGTCGTCCTCATGGAAACTCGCCTCGACCCCTATGAGGTTTTGGAACTCGCGCGCGAACTCGAAGCAGAGGCTGGTCGAGTGCGCTCTGAGCATTGGGGTCCGCGCACCCTCGATGTTGATGTCATCGACTACGAGGGGTGCACCCTCGCTGACGGGGACTTGATTCTTCCGCATCCGCGTGCGGCGACGAGGGCTTTCGTTTTGGCGCCCTGGCTCATGGTGGATGAGGACGCCCACCTGGGAGATGACAGTGTCGCCGAGCTTTTGCGCTGCGCCCCTGATACGGATGGCATTATCGACGCGGTTGACGAGTGGCTTCTTGAACCAGGTTCCGTCATCGCCGAGTCGGATGCTCTCCTTGAGACTGCGCACAATGAAACGCCTGAAGAGACTCATTTTGCAGAGACTCAAGGCGGGTTGAGGGCCTCGGCTTCCTCTACTGTGTCCTCTTCGCGTCTTTCAACGACCACCCGCCTGGACTTCATGCCAGAAGAACTGCGAGAAGGTCTTGCTCCTTCAGGTGAAGGCGATGACCTCGTGTGGCGTCGCCTGTGGGAACGCTGGTCCCAACCGATGACTCAGGATGCTCTCGCAGCTGTTGATCCTCGTCGCAAGACTCTTCTTCGCCCTGCTCCTATGGCAAACGGGGAGGCGGAGCCTGCCACGGGGTCCGCCGCGTTGGAGAAGGACACGCGGGTCGAGAACACCACGACGCAGTCGGGGAATCAAAGGGCAGGTGACGCTTTCGAAGCGCAGGCTCCCGCACCGACTCGGGCCCCCCAGGCTCCTGCACAGACTCGGGCCTCCCAGGCTCCTGCGCCGACTCGAGCCACTCACAGGCACGATCGTGCCTCTTCTTGGGATGAAGCGAAGACCCGCACGGCTCAAAAGTTGCCAGCGTCTCGCGTCGAGGCCACAGCGGCAGGTGAAGACAGGGAGGCGAATTCAGAAGGGAAACAGCCTCGCCTGCGCTGGCTTCCCCTCGCTGCTGCCTCTGAAACGAGGAAGAATCGCCAAGCGAAGCCCACTGAGACTCAGCGCCCCTCCGAACGCGCCTCTACACGTGAAGAGGAAGGGGCTACTGTGCAAGAAGAGCACAGGGATTTGCCGAGCTGGGACTTTGCACGCGGGGACGTGCGGATTGTCGATGAACCCACTCCACGGACTCTTCATGTGGAAGCTGAGGCCAGTGCAGCTCCCGAATCCACGGTTCGTCGTTCCATCATGGACCCTGAACTCCACTCTCAATCGCTTCGCGCAGACGTGGCCGACACAGAAAACACGAAGACGGGCTTGTTGCGCAAGATCGTTGTTCGTCCTTCGACGACCGGGCAGATCCCGATCTTCAAGGATCGGGACCACAGATGATGCCCCTATCGAAGGCCTGGCTCCTCCTCATGGGAGCGCTCAGCGCCCTCGTGTCTGGAGCTATTGGCCTCATGATCGTCGCCTCAGGAGGCTCCCCGATCCTCGTCACCCCGATGCTTGCACTCCTTCAGGGGCTTCTCGCCGTATTCCTCTTATGGGCAGGGGTGCATGTCAAACGTTTCATCGCTCATAAGAGCACGTGGGTGAACTCTATGCACGCCATGAGGATCGCCCTAGGCGCGCGGGCATCAGCGATTGTCGCGTCCCTGCTTGTCGGTGCTCTGCTCGGCATCCTCGTCGCGACTCTCAGCCGGATCGGCGCACCTGAGATGATGCGCAACGCCCTCGCCTGTGCCTTCGGAATTGCCACCGGACTGCTGTGGTGCGTGATCGCCGTCGTCGTGGAGCGTTGGTGCATTATTGACGAGGACGATCACGAAGACGGAGTCGAAACACAACGACCGACGGTGAGCCCAGCATGAAGGATTCACAGTCGAAGGGGCCGCGAAAGCGTGGGAAAACACCATCGCTGTCGCGGGGGAATGCTCGAAAGTCACCAGGCGGCGTGAGCCAGAAGCGGGGGAAGACTCCTCGCACGACGAACCCGGGCAAGGGCACATCGCGTCCTTCATCTTCTCGAGGGGCTTCTCAGAAAGCTTCGGGTCAGAAAGCTTCGCCCCGGGGGATGAGGCGTTTAGGTGGCGGTCGTGCACCGAAGAGACGCAAGCAGAACCTGTGGCCTCGGCGCATCATTACGGGACTTGGTCTGATCCTCATTCTCGCGCTGGTCGTGTGGGCTGTGCTTTTCATCATCGGCTTCATGACCACTCAGCCTAAGGTCGATGAATCACAGTCGGCCTTGGCGAAGACGGGGGAGTTCATTCAGTCCGGAACAGAAAGGATTGAGCTTCGCAATAGTGATGAGGTGACGAAAGACGGTGTCGTCACCCGCGAAGAGGGAGTGATGATCCCCGGGTGCATTGCGAAGGATTTGAGTTTTTCCGCGACGGCCACGCAAACGCGGGTCGGTTCAGGAGAGAACCTCGCACTCACGATGGTGAACATTGGGCGCACCGCCTGCTTCACTTCGCTCGGACGAGTGGATCTGGCGATCCGCTCCGGCGATCAACTCATCTACGATTCAGCGCGCTGCGCCTCTCGTGACGAGGAAGCGACGCCCTTGCTCCTGAGTCCCGGAGATCCCTGGTCGTCTTCATTGGCGTGGGATGGGCGCGTCTACGTGCAGGGCTGTTCAACGCCCGAGGGCGGGGCTCCCCTTGCAAGCGAGGGGACGTACCGGGCCCAGTTGAGTTTCGCCGGCGTGCCTGTGACGAGTGAGTTGGTGTTCACCGTCATCGAAGCTGCGGGCTGATATACCCTCGCCGTTCTGCTCTTTGTGGGGCTCTTTGCGGGGGAGAAAACTGTGTAGTAAGCAGAGCTCTTGCGGGGAGTCCCCACAAGCGTTTTGTCGGCGCACAACACCTGCGCATGCCTGTCGCTCGGGTCTTCTGGAGTGCCCGCGTGTGTCCCCCTGGGCGGGTGCCTGAGCACCCCTACTGGGTGAATCTCGCGCGTGCGCGGGCGAATCTCCCGAGCCGTCCCCTCACCAGCCGACGAGGCCGTTCGCCGCCATCTGAGCCTGATGCTCGAGGTTCTCGTGGATGAGTTTCGCCCGGTAGGGGCCGATCCCTTCGATGCTTTGCAGATCCTCGACGGTCGCGGCTCGCAATTCCGCGTAGCTCCCCCAATGCGAGGAAACATCCTTGATGATGCTCCACGGCAGGTGCGGGACAAGGGAGAGGGCGCGGATTCCACGAGGCTGGATCTCTCGATCCAGGTCGGCGACCTCGAAGACCCCCAAACCGAGGACATTCGCGATCGCCGTGAGATCGACGAGCTTATCGCCGGGCAGCTCTGAAAGATGCTGTTCAACAGTGGCAATGGAGGACTGGTCACGCACGTAGTCGCGCATGACGAGGGCCCGTTCGGATGCAGAACCGCGGATCAGATCATCGACCTGAAGGGCGAGGAGACGCCCCTCGGAGCCGAGTTCTTCAAGGTAGCTGTTGATCTCGGAGATGATCCTTCGGATCATTTCCATGCGTTGCAACACAGTTGTGACATCACGGACCGTCGCAGAATCACGGATTTCAAGGACAGTGAGGGTCTGGAGGACCTCGTCGAGGCGCTGAGAGTAACGGTCGAGAGTATCGACAGCAAGGTTGGCGCGCGCAAGGAGAGCCTCGGGTTCTTCCACGAGACGGTGATATTCGCCGACGTAGATGGAGATCATCCGCATCGACGCGGACAAGGACAGGATCGGAAGGTGCGTCTGACGGGCTGTCCGCTGGGCCGTGCGATGACGCATGCCGGATTCATTAGTGGGGATCGAAGGATCAGGGAGGAGCTGGACATTCGCCTTGCGGATGCGCCACTTGTCAATATCGAGGACGACGGCGCCGTCCATCTTGCACAGTTCACGAAGACGAGAGGCCGTGAAAGCGACATCAAGATCGAAACCGCCTGAGCACAAAGCCTCAATCTCGGGCGTGTAGCCCAGGACAATGAGAGCGCCGGTGTGTGAACGCTGAATCCTTTCGAGCCCTTCACGCAAAGCAGTGCCAGGAGCGACGGCCGCAAGGGCCTCCCTCAAAGTGACGGCGTCAGCATTCATGCCACCCTCCTAGGCGACTCAACCTTGATTCGAGTCTAGGGCAGAGCCACGCGGATCGCGGTCGACAGCTCGGAGACGGTGAACACGTTCATGCCTTCGATGCGGGGAAGATCCTGCGAACCCTGCGCAGGCACGATCGCCGTTTCAAAACCCAGACGAGCCGCCTCCTGTAGGCGACGTCCCAGCCCCGTGCAGGCCCGCAGTTCCCCGGTCAGCCCGATCTCTCCCATGGCGATCAAGGAGGAGCGGGGAGCTGAGCCTTTGAAAGCGGAAGCGATGGAGATCGCGATCGCCAGGTCAACCGCAGGCTCCTGGGTCCTCGCACCCCCCACTGTTGACACGTACACATCCAAAGATGAGGAGTCGAGGTCGAGCCTGGCTTGAAGCACCGCGAGGATCATTGCGACCCTGGAATGGTCGACTCCCGAAGTGGTGCGACGCGGCGAGCCCCCGGCGCTGGGGGCAACGAGGGCCTGGACTTCGGTCGGCATGGGGCGCCGCCCCTCGAGGGAAACCGTCGCGCAGGAACCAGGAACGTCCCGTGAGGCCTGCGAAAGGAAAAGTCCGGAGGGGTCTGAGAGCTCACGAATCCCCGAATCGGTGAGTTCGAAGCACCCGACCTCGTCGGTGGGGCCATAACGGTTCTTCACCGCGCGCAGCAGGCGTAAACGGGCGTGGCGCTCGCCCTCGAAATGACAGACCACGTCAACGAGGTGTTCGAGGACGCGAGGTCCGGCGATGCCCCCGTCCTTCGTCACATGACCGACGAGAAGGATCGGCATATTGCGTTCCTTCGCGGTGCGGATCAGGGCAGCTGCGACCGCACGGACCTGGGCGACGCCTCCCGCGCCACCATCGACCTGCGGGGACTGGATTGTCTGCACGGAGTCGACGAGCAGGAGCGAGGGCTTGACAGCCTCCACATGCCCGAGGATCGAGGACAGGTCGTTGTCGTCGGCGAGGAGGAGGCCTTCGTCGATTGCGCCAATGCGTTCTGCACGGGACTTCACCTGGGAGGAGGACTCTTCTCCCGTCACATACAGGACTGGGCCGAGGCGAGTCGAGGTGCGGGCGACTCGGGCCGCAACATCAAGGAGGAGAGTCGATTTGCCGACGCCGGGTTCTCCGGCGAGGAGGATGACCGCCCCCGGGACGATACCGCCACCGAGGACCCGGTCGAGTTCACCCACACCGGTGGGGCGCTGCTTCGAGATTCCCGCGTCCACCTGGCCGATCGGACGGGCCGGCTTGCGCGGGGGAGTGGGGGCGGTGCCACCGGCGAGCACTCCTGCGGGCACGGCCTCTTCCAGGGTGCCCCAAGCGGAGCATTCTCGGCATTGGCCGAGCCATTTCGCGCTGGTCCACCCGCATTCCGTACAGCGGTAACTCGTCTTCGTCTTCGCCATGTCTTAACCGTATCGACAGCCCTGGGCATTTGCGGACGGGCTTGAGGCAGGCGGGGAGGGGCGAGGGCGAAAGGGGGAGCGAGGGGCTGTCACACTGCCCTGCACCGGGCTGTTTGACGGGGCCTTCGCTTGCGTTCAGGGGCCGATCCGCGCTGAACTCCCTCGGTTCAGGGGCGGTTCGCGAAGTATTCGAGAAGACGAGCATCCCCGGAGACAATGATGATGTCTTCAGGATTGATGCGGGTCTGGGCCTTCGCATACTCGAAAGGCTGACCCGGACGCAGGATCCCGAGCATGTTCACCCCGTAACGGCCCCGCAAATCCAAGTCTTCGAGAGTGAAACCGTGGACTTCCCTCGGGGGGCGCAGCTTCATGATGGCGAAGCCGCCCTTTTCCATTTCAATATAGTCGATCATCCTTCCGCCCACGAGGTGCGCCGTGCGCTGGCCCGCGTCGAACTCCGGGTAGATGACATGATGGGCGCCAATTCGACGCAGAATCCGACCGTGCTCGCGCGAGATCGCCTTCGTCCAGATGGAGGGCATCCCAAGGTCCACGAGGTTCGCGGTGATGAGGACCGAGGACTCCAAGGAAGAACCTGCGCCGACGACTGCGGCCCTAAACTCTCGGGCGCCAAGCTGTTCGAGGGCGTCCATGGAGGTCGCGTCGGCCTCGACAAGGGGGAAGCGCCCGGCGAAAGCGCGAACCCGAGCCGGGTCCCTCTCAACGGCGAGGATTTCGTAGCCGAGCTTGTCAAGGGTGACCGCCACTGCGGAGCCGAAACGCCCGAGCCCGATGACGAGCGTCCCAGACGTCAGATCCTTGCTTTCCTCGTGTGCCATGACCGCCATTATGCCCGTTCACGGCTCTCTGCGTGCTCAGCCGATGATCGGACGCTCTTCTGGCATGCGGATGACGCGGGAACGCTCCCGCAGTGCCAGAGCGGCTGCGACCGTCATGGAGCCGGTGCGCCCGGCGAACATGAGAGCGATGAGGACGTATTTCGCCAGCGGCGGCAAAGTCGCGCTGATCCCCGTTGACAAACCAACGGTTGCGAAAGCGGAGATCGTTTCGAAGAGGACCGCGTCGAGGGAGTAGTTCGTCAAGGTGAGCAGCAAGACGACGGAGACGGCAACCATCGCCATTCCGAGGAGGGACACTGCGACCGCGAGGCGGACAACGGAAGGGGGAATGCGCCGCCCGAAGGTTTCAATGTCCTGATCGCCCCGGGCCTCGGCGATGACTGCGAGGACGAGGACCGCGAAGGTCGTGACTTTCACGCCTCCTGCAGTCGAGGCCGAGCCACCGCCGATCATCATGAGGATGTCTTGCACGAAGTGGGTCTGGGGGCGCATCGATCCGACATCGAGAGCCGATAGGCCCGAAGAGCGTGAGTTCACGCCGGCGAGGAGCGCATTGAGGATCCTCGAGGGGGTGTCGAGGGCGCCGAGGGTTGCGGGGTTCGTCCACTCGGTCAGGGCGAGCATGACGGAGCCGATGAGCGCGAGGATGAGGTACACGGAGAGGGTGAGCTTCGTGTGGAGTGCCCATTTTCTTGGTGTTCGCCAGTGGGCGTTGAGGTCTTGAATGACGGGGAAGCCGATTGCTCCGATGAAAGTGCCCAGGGTGATGGGGATCAGCATCCACCCGTCTGTCACATGCGGAGAGAGCCCTTCGACCATGATGACGAAGCCCGCGTTGTTGAATACGGAGATCGCCATGAAAACGGCCTGCCAGGCGGCGGAGAGGGGAGCATGTCCCAGGGTGAGGAACCTGGGGAAGAAAAGGATTGCGAGAAGAGCTTCGGCGCTCAAGGACGCGGTGAAGACCGCTTTGAGTAGGCCCGTGATTTGGCCGAGGCCATCGGATTTCGTCTCTTGGGCGGCGAGCATGCGCTGGGTGAGTCCCAGGTGGCGAGAAACCGCGAAACCGAGGATCGAGGCGAGGGTCATGACCCCCAGGCCACCGATCATGATGCCCAGGGCGATGACGGCTTGGCCGAAGATGGTCCATGAGCTCGCCGTGTCGATTGTCGTCAAACCCGTGACGCACACTGCGGACACTGCGGTGAAGAGAACATCAACGAAGGCGATGGGCCGTTCGGGAACGGTGGCGAAGGGCAGGGAGAGCAAAGCGGTGATCGTCGCGATGATTAAAGCGAAAACACCGAGGGCGAGGCGCGCTGGAGCGTAGCGGGCTTCGCGGGTGAACCAGCTCTTGAAGGAGTCGATTTTTCCTTCCTTCGGCCCGATAGGCCCGTCAACAGGGCGAACGAAGGGCGAAGGCGTGGTGCCGAAATCCTCCACGGTGACGGGGGTAAGCGCGGAGCCCCGTGATTTCAGATTCCCCGTACCAAGGGGAGAAACGATGGGGGAGGAGGAGCGTCTTTTGCGAGGTGCCATGCCCCGTCCTTCCTCGCCCCTTGGGGCGCGTGTCGCACTTCGAGTCGCCCGATGGGCTCCTCGTCTTCAAAGACCGAGAAGATTTCCTTGTGGAACTTGCTAAGGCTCGGCCCTCAGGCACTAGTATGTCCCCTGAGGCGGCCTAAGCAACGGATGGTCGATTCCGAGCGCCTCGCCAACGAGGTTTTCAGGAGTCTTCATGGTGCACCAGCCCGCCCCCCGTTTCATGACGGTTTCCGAAGTGGCGGATCTTATGCGCGTGTCCAAGATGACCGTATACCGCCTCATTCACTCCGGCGAGATGCCCGCGATCAGGGTCGGGAAGAGCTTCCGCGTCCCCGAAGCGGCCGTCGGTCAACTCATCAACTCCGGTCTTGCCGATCACAGTGATGATCGGGCTGCGGGAATCAGCGGCTGAAGCGGGTAGGATATCCCCGCTGCGGTCCAGACGACCGCGATCACTCGAGCGGTAGTGACCTCTGCCGCGCAAACCGAACACGAGGGAGGAACCCCATGGGCTCCGTCATCAAGAAGCGCCGCAAGCGCATGGCGAAGAAGAAGCACCGTAAGCTGCTCCGCAAGACGCGTCACCAGCGTCGTAACAAGAAGTGAGCTTCAGGGCCCGACCTCATGAGGTCGGGCCCAGCTTTTATGCGCCTTCGCCCTCGTGCACGCAGGTGGCGCTCCAGTGCCTCATCAGCCCGCCGCCGAGCGGAGCGCCCTCGTGTGTGCAGGAGAGTCGAGTGGAGCTCAAAGGGGCCCTTTCACCCCTGAGGGGAGCGGGCGTGAGAGAATCGCCCCATGACTTCGACGAAGATTCACGTCATGCGCCACGGCGAGGTGGATAACCCCAAGGGCATCCTGTACGGGCGCCTGCCCGGCTACGGGCTCACGCCCCTCGGCCATGAGATGGCGCAAAGAGGCGCGGACTTTCTTCGCGACCAGGGAGCGGACATCACCGCAGTCATCTCCTCCCCTCTGCTGCGCGCACAACTCACCGCCGCCCCGACTGCCTCCGCCTACGATCTGCCGATCATTTCCGATCCGCGTCTGATCGAGGCGGGCAACAATTTCGAGGGCTTGCCGGTGAACGCCGATCGTTCCCTGCTCCTGCGCCCCTCCGCTTGGAAGAACTATCTCAGGCCCTTGGAGCCCAGCTGGGGTGAGCCCTACGTTGATATCGCCAAACGCATGCGAGCGGCTGTCTCCGGGGCCCTCAAAGCCGCGAAGGGGCATGAGGCGCTCATCGTCTCGCATCAAAGTCCCATTACGATCCTCACGCGCTTCGCCCGCAAACAGCCTCTGGCTCATGCGCCCTGGTCGCGTCAGTGCTCTTTGGCGTCGATCACGAGCTTCGAGTTCGAAGACGCGACGCTCATTGGGATCTCCTATGCAGAACCGAGCGCCGATCTGCTTGAACACGCGCAGGACATGACGCCCGGCGATTCTGCGGCCGCGCTCAAACGCTAAGGCCTTGGGGCCCAGGGCTGAAGAGCCCAGCGCCCCGGGAAAAGCAATCAGACGGAAAGCCGATCAGAGGGAAAACGACTAGGTGGGAAAGCCGATCATTCGGGGTGAGACTCCCCTTCTGGCGAATCAGCGGAGGAATCACCTTGATCCGAAGCGGAGTCGTCTTTGAGGCGGCGGCGCCGCTCTTCTTCGGCTTTCTTGCGCTCGCGCTGGATATCGCGTTCCAAACGGAAAAGGAACTCCGGATCATCATCAGGCGCAGACGGCCTGGCGGCGGGGCCTTGAGGGCTGTGAGGGCGCTGGGAGTTCGGGAATGCAAGGCCCGGGAGCGGAGCCTGTCCGGCCTCGGCGCGGGCCACGGCTTTCACGATGATCCACGCGATCGAGCCGAGCGAGAAGGAGGGAATCGTAATGATGATGAGGATCAGCCACATCGCTTTCGGGATCCGAGCGGGGATCTGATCCTCGGGAGTCTTCACACAATCGGCTAACGCGTACACGGTGATCGCGATCCACAAGACGATGGCGGCAATCCTCAGCATCCATTGATCCTATCGTCGAGCCGGGAAGTGTGCGATGCGGAGGACAAAGCTTCAGAAGCTGAGAGGAAGGCCTCGAGGACACGCCGAAGAGGGGCGCGTGAGAAACTCTTCAAGAGTACAGAAGACAACCCCCTCAAGGAGGCAGAAGAGAAACCTCCGAAGAACCAAGAGGAGCTTTCCTGCAATGACGATCAGGCGAGGACCAAGAAGACGCTGATCTCCACGGCCCATGCGAGGGTGAACAGGCCCGTTCTTTTAATCGCGGGGATCAAGGAACTCCCACGCCTTCCACTCGCGAGCACCCAGACGGCATGCGCTGCCCCCACACTTGTGACGACGAGGGCGAGCAGGACGACAGAGACGGGAAAACCCAGGAAGGAGACGACACCACCGAGAATGCCGATCGCGAAGGCGAAGCAGGCCACGTAGACGCCGCGAGAAGGCATATCGCCCAGACGAACCGCCAGGGTTTTCTTACCCGACTCCCTATCAGAGGGAATATCTCGAATGTTGTTCGCCATGAGAAGGGCCACCGAGAGCAGCCCCAGTGCGCTCGCCAGAGCCCACAGCCACCCCGGAGCCTGCGGGATCTGCGTCCACGTCGTCCCCACGCAGGCCATGAGGCCGAAGAACACGAAGACGAAGAGCTCGGACAAACCGATTCCCATATACCCGTAGGGGGTGCGGCCACCCGTGTAGAACCAGGCGGCGACCACTGCGGCGATGCCCGGGACGACGAGGAGCCACGCGCCCGAGAGGGCGAGAAGGATCAGACCTGCGACTCCTGCGACCCCGAAGCAGGACAGAGCCGCAATGAGGACATTCTTCGGCTCCGTCAAACGCCCGCCCGTCAGTCTGGCAGGCCCCTGTCGATTCTCGTCGGTCCCTCGAATCCCATCGGAGTAGTCGTTCGAGTAGTTCACTCCGATCTGCAGTGCGAGCGCGACGAGGAAAGCGAGGCCCGCTCTCAGGGGGGCGAATGCACCCAGGTGAATGGCGGCTGCCGTACCGACGAGGACGGGGGCGGCCGCAGCGGGAAGGGTCCGCGGCCGGGCGCCCTCGATCCACTCGCTCAACGAAGCCACGTGAAGCTCTCCTTCCGGCGTTTTAACGCCACCATTCGCGCTCAGGCGAGCTCGTCGTCGAAGCGAGTTCGAGCCCCTTCATCCGGTCGATCTTCATCCCTTCGAGATAGGGGAGGGCGTCGACTGCGACAACCCTGCGCGGAGCTGCGGTGCGGCCAATGATCCCACCTACATGATCGCGAACCTTGCGTCCAAGGGCGGCCATCTGCTTGGCATCAGTGGGCATGGAGCGGGGAACGACGAGGGCGGTGACGGCCTCGCCCCACTTCTCATCGGGAGTTGAGGTCACCCACACATCGACAACATCTTCGCAAGTCAGAGCAGCATCGAGCACCTGTCGGGGAGCGACGTTGAGGCCGCCGGTGACGATGATGTCATCAGCGCGCCCATCAACGCGGACCTGCCCGCCCGCGGTGATGAGCCCCAGATCACCGGTCAGGAGCCAGGTGTGTCCGCCCTCTTCGAAGAAAGGATCGGCGGTTCCATCCAGGTAGCGGGTCATCACTGTTGGGCCACCAATGGCGATACGCGGTTGGCCGTCCTTGTCGAGAATACGGACCTCGACGCCCTCGAGTGGGATGCCGTCGTAGACGCAGCCCCCGCAGGTTTCCGTCATCCCGTAGGTCTCCCGGACCTTCAAGCCCAGTTCCCTGGCGCGTTCGATCAGGCCCGGACGGGAGGCAGAACCTCCGACGAGAATCGCCGAAAGGCGGCGCATGGCGTGAAGAACCTCATCATCCGCATCGAGGCACTCGGCCAATTGGGTGGGCACCAGCGACAAATAGCCCGGCACATCCGGGTTTTGGGTCGCTCCGGCGATGGCGGGCAGGAGCGCTCGCGGATCGAAAGACGTCTCAACATCAACGATGAAAGGATTCGTCCCGGCGAGAGCGGAACGCAACATGACAAGAGCCCCTGCAATGTGGTGAGCGGGAAGCGCGAGAATCCAATTCCCCGGGCCAGAAAGCGCGGCATCGGTCGCTTGGATGGAAGCGACGATCGCTTCGACGGATAAGCCGACGAGACGGGGATCCCCAGATGTTGAGCCCGAGGTGCGGATCACCAGGTCAATGCCCTCGAAGAAGTCCGGGTCCTCGAGTTTGTCGGCGAGCTGCGGATACTGATCGGCGGGAAAGGCCTCTGTGGGGGATTGGGAGGCACCCCGAAGAGTCGATGGGGCGACCTCTGCGGGGTCGCGAAGGACCACGACTGTGTGCGGGGCCGGGTGCTCCGGGTCCGCTAGGCGTTCTTCGTACAATTCGATGAGCTTATGTAAAGAGGCGTTCGCGAGGGCGATGGCGCCGATGTTCGTTCCTCCGGGGACGACGAGGACGCGTGGCTCGGGCATCGTGACTCCTTGTACGACTCGTGAGACTGCTGAAAAGAGATTTGTCTGTCAACAATATGCTGCTCTCGCCTCAAAAACTTGAGGAAGGCGGAAAAGCGCGAATCTGTGGCCGATTCCCCAAGGAGAGAACACAGGAGAAACCGTGTCTTTCGCGTCTTTCACACCCGCAGCTCGACGGGGCGCGCTCAGCGCAGCTCTGCCAGGTCTGCGCGTGCAGAAGCGGGCCTGAAGGGGCCCGCGTTCGCGCAGAGGGAGGGCGCTTCCCCGGAGGGCGCTTCCCCGGAGGGCGAGGACTCCCCCCCGGAGGGTGGTAGTAAGGACGAGGGCGCGCAGCGCTTGCCCGACGGTCGGGGCTTTCCCGCGGGTGGCACTCGCCGAGAAGGAACTCGCTCAGAAGTAGTAGGGGTGAGCGCTCCAATCCGGTTCTCGATGCTCGAGGAAGGCATCGCGCCCCTCCTGAGCTTCCGAAGTCATATAGGCCATACGAGTCGCCTCGCCTGCGAACACCTGCTGACCCGCCATGCCATCATCAGCGAGATTGAAGGCAAACTTCAAAAGGCGGATCGCCTGCGGCGATTTCCTCGCGATTGTCTTGGCCCACTCGAGGGCCGTGTCCTCCAACTGCGCATGCGGGACGGAGGCGTTGACCACGCCCCAACGCTCAGCCGTATCGGCGTCGTAGCGACCCGCGAGGAAGAAGATCTCACGAGCCCTTTTATCCCCGACCTGGCGGGCGAGCAGAGCCGAGCCGTAGCCCGCGTCGAAACTTCCGACATTCGCGTCGGTCTGCATGAAGGCCGCATGCTCTTTCGAGGCGATCGACAAATCACACACGACGTTCAAAGAATGGCCTCCGCCAGCCGCCCACCCGGGGACCACGGCGATCACGACCTTCGGCATGGTGCGGATGAGGCGCTGCACCTCGAGAATATGCAAACGCCCGGCCCGTGCCGGATCCACCTGCTCGCGCCGGGTTTGAAGATCCGCGTCGGCGTTGGCGCCCTCGACCTCGTAACGGTAGCCGTCGTTGCCGCGCACCCGCTGGTCGCCGCCCGAGCAGAAGGAATAACCTCCGTCCTTCGCGCTGGGGCCATTGCCCGTGAGGATCACCGCCGCAACGTCACTTGTCATTCGCGCATGATCGAGGCATCGGTACAGTTCATCGACGGTTCCTGGCCGGAAAGCATTGCGGATGTCGGGGCGGTCGAAGGCGATGCGCACAACGGGCAGATCCTCCCCGAGGGGGTGCCCGTCAATCTCACGGCCGCGAGAAATCCCCCGGTGATAGGTGAGGTCGTGAAGGTCGAAGCCGACGACTTCACGCCAGCGATCCGGGTCGAAGGTGTCGGAAACGAAGGGGAGTGCACTCATGGGTTCAGGGTAGGCGATCCGCCTGAGCTCTTCTTGCCCTCGCCCGCTACTCTTCGTCCATGACCTCCCTTTTCGTGTCGATTCTTGCAGCCTCGCCGCGCGCCACCGCTTTCGCTCTCGATTGCGCTCACGCCCGAGCCCGAGGACGTGCCTGGATCGCTGATTTCGACACCGATCCGAAGAGCGCTGTGGAAGAGGTCGGGCTGCTCGTCCTGGCCCTCGCCCACGGGGCTCAGGGGGCTTTAGCGCGCGGGCGCGTGCTTGGAAACGCTTCTGATCTTTTCACTGATGATCCAGCGCAAGACAGGGGACTCGGCATCGAGACAACGGGGCGCGAAGGAGCTGGGATGGAGAAAAGTGGCGTTGAAGCAGTCGACCTTGAGGGAACCGGCGTTGAGGGAGCCGACCTTGGGGGAACGAGGCGCGATGTGCAGAGCGCGCCCCGGATCCTGTGTGTGTCGACCACGCCCACAGCCTCGCTCGCGATCCAACGTTGGCACGCGAGCTCCTGGGAAGCGGGCTACTCCCTCGGAATCCGCGAAGCGCAAGAGTGTAGCGAAGCACTTCAGGGCTTGAGTGAAGCACTCCTGAGGGGACATGGGGTTCCCAGGGGAGCAGGGGATGGGGACAGACAAGAGTGGACAAGAAGTGGGGATCTGCCTCGGATTCTCATCACCGACTCGAGTATCGAGGAGGAAGGGCTTTTCCCCTTTGTCGAGGAGGGCATGCAGGTGATCCTCGACTATTGCGAGGATGAGGGCGATGAGGGAGTTCTCGACTCGGGATTCCTCGTCGATCGGATCTCCCGAGCGGGCCGCCACACACAAGCGCTTACCGGAACGCCGGGCCCGCTTTTACGTGACGTCGCACCCACCCTGAAAAGAGCGATGGACCGCCTCCTCGATCCTTCTCCCGCTGCCAGAAGCCTGCAAGCCCGTGCATCCCTCCTCGTCGAGCAGGGAGAAGAGGAAGAAACAATCGCCCTCCACCCCGCAGGAGGGGCGGCAATCACCCGTGAGCCCTGCGGCACGGGAGCCCTGTGGCGCATTGGAAGCGTTGTGGATTCAGCGACGAGACGCGGCCTGCTCAACCTGATCGGCGCCTATGCGAGAGTACAGCTGAGCAGGGCCGATCTGCCCGATGGGATTGAAGCGGCCCAAAGGGGCGGGATGCTGCTGCTCATCAACCATGCGGATCGTGCGCGCGAGATCTCCGGGGTGTTCGGAACTGATCGGGTGAGTGGGAGCCTGTGCACCGGGCATGTCGTCCTTGGACGTGCAGGCGCCATGGCCGTGGCGGCCCTCTGAAACACAGGCAGGTGCAGGAGCATCGGCACGGGCCGAGCGTCTTCACGAGCAAGGAGAATCAGCCACCGCCTCGATGACTGCATCCCCACTCGGGAATCGCTCGAAGCGCCCCAAGCCCGGTTTCACAGCCCGCGCGAGTCGCTAGTCGCTGCCTCGGGCACAATGGACGCATGAAGAATCACGGCGCAGCCCTCACTCGCATCCCCCTCGAAGGACTGTCCGCACCCGTTCGCCGCGTCCTCGGCGCCGTCGATGACCTCCTCGTCCACTCCCTGAAGATGAACGTCCGATTCCGACAACTGAACAGGCGAGACGGCCTTCTCCTGCACGGCCCCTTCGGCTGGGCCGAAGCATCCCCCTTCTGGGACTACGATCCCAAAGAATCTGCGAACTGGCTGGCCGCAGCGCTCGCCCATGCGAATGAAGAACGCCCCACGCCGCTTCGTGAGCGTGTTCCCGTCAACGCGACGATCCCCGTGATCGCCCCCGAAGAGGCGTACAAGAAGATCCTCCACTCCGGGGGCTGTGCGACAGCAAAAGTGAAAGTCGCAGACCCGGGCACACCCCTTCATGAGGACATTGAGCGAGTCCGGGCCGTCGCCCTCGCCCTCAAAGAAACAGTCGGTGAAGCGGCTCGGGTGCGCGTCGACGCGAACGGCGCCTGGGACGTGGATACGGCGATCAGCGCGATCAACGCCCTCGAGGAAGCGGCCCACGACGCCGGGGGACTCGAATATGTCGAGCAGCCCTGCTGGAGCGTGCCAGAACTCGCTCGGGTCCGATCCGCCGTGAAAACCCCCATCGCCGCCGATGAATCGATCCGGCGCGCCCCAGACCCCCTGGCCGTCGCCCGCGCCGGTGCCGCCGATGTCGCGATCATGAAAATCGCTCCCCTCGGCGGTATTCGCCGAGCCTTAAGAATCGGAGAGGAGAGTGGACTGACGCTCGTTATCTCCTCCGCCCTCGAATCCTCAATTGGCCTGGCAGCCGGAGTGCACGCCGCCGCCTGTCTGCCCGGCGAGCCCCCCGCCTGCGGTTTGGCGACCGGAGGATTCTTCACAGCAGACACCGTCGCCGAGCCCCTTCGCGTCGAGGAAGGACACCTGCCCTTGCGTGAACTCGAACCCGATCTGAGCCTGCTCGAAGGGCCCGGAGTCGCCCCCGAACTGAGCGAACAATGGCTGCACCGACTCGACGCCATGTGCGCCCACCTCGACGAGAAGCGGAGCGAGGAGAAACGATGAGCCACCCCGCTGAAAAGCTCGCCCGCGCGATCCTCGCAGCCCTCATCGGCGCGGGAGTGAAAGACGTCGTCTACTGTCCGGGCTCGCGCTCAGCCCCCTTCGCCTATGCGCTTGACGCCGCCTGCCGAGCCGGTCATCTGCGCGCGCATGTGCGACTCGATGAGCGTTCCGCAGCCTTCCTCGCCCTCGGATTGTCAAAAGCCGGACGCAGTGAAGAGGACGGGGCGGAATCAGAACCCGCGCTTTCCACTTTGAGGCCCTGCCTTCGCCCCGCGCCCGTCGCGATCATCACGACCTCAGGAGGGGCGGTCGCTGAACTTCACGCCGGAGTCGCCGAGGCAAAGCATTCGAGGCTCCCACTGCTCGTCATCAGCGCCGATCGTCCCGCCGAAATGCGGGGAGTCGGAGCCTCACAGACCACCAGTCAGCCCGGAATCTTCTCCTCCCACGCCCTGGAAGTCCTCGACCTGCCCGCAGAAACAGCCTCCGATCAGAGCCTGAACGCCAGGGTCCGCCGTCTGCTCGCACACGCCGAGGGCATCCCCACAGGAACCCCCGGCCCGGTTCAACTCAATGTCGCCTTCCGTGAGCCCCTCACCCCCGAGGGCGGCTCCATCACTCCAGTGCCCTTCCTCCTCGAGGGAGAATCTACAAAAGTTCTTCGCGCCCCCACGCCCCGGGTTGAATGGAAGGAAGCGGTCAGGGAGGGGATGCGCACCCTCATCCTCGCCGGAGATGGAGCCGACCCGGATGCTTCCATCTGGGCATCCCGGGCCGCACTTCCGATCCTCGCCGAGCCCTCGAGCGGCCTCGCCTGGGATGAGAACGCCATCCCCTACCAGCAGTCCCTCCTGTCCGGCCCCCTCGCCCGAAGCGTCGAACAGGTGATCGTCACGGGACGCCCCACCCTTTCGCGTTCAGTGTCGATGCTCCTCGCGCGCACAGACCTGCGGCTCGTAGTCATCGACCCCAGTCCAGAATGGACCGATGTCTCAGGCAATGCGGCCCTTGTCGCGCCGGGACTGAGCGCACCCTGCGAACCGGTGAGCTGCGACCAAGGCTCGTGGCTTGAAGAATGGCGCGAGGCCGCCCTCGAAGCGGGGGAGAAGATCACCCGCCTCGTCGAGGACGAACCCCTCTCGGTCCTCGGCATTGCCCACACCGTGATGGCTAAGGACACACGAACCCTACTGCTCGGCGCTTCCAACTCCGTGCGCGCGGTCGACCTCGTGGGCCGGGCGGGCGCCAAACGCCTCGTGGTCGCCAACCGCGGGCTCGCGGGCATTGACGGGACCCTCGCCACCGGGATCGGCCTTGCCCTCGCAAGGGGAGAGGCAGTGACGATCCTCTTGGGTGACTTGGCGTTCTGTCACGACGCCGGGGCGCTCGCAATCCCCGCAGAGGAAAAGACACCCGACCTGCTCATCATCGTCGCCGACGATTCAGGCGGGGGGATCTTCGCCGGACTCGAGCACGGCCTTAAGGAGAACGCGCCGACTTTTGAACGCTGGTTCGCAACCGCCCAGCCCACCTCCATCCGAGAGCTCGCCGCCGCCTATGGCGCCGACTATCGAGAAGCACACACGAGAGCCGAGCTGAGTGAGCTCATTGGCGAGGAGGGGAAGGGGATCCGGATTTTGCGAGTCCCCTGCTCCAGGCCGAGCGCGCTCGCGGCTGTGAAAGCGGTGTGCCGACGGGGTGAAGGCTCGCGCCCGATGCGGGCAGAGATGAGGCCGATAGCTGAGGAGTGAGACAGTGGCGTACAGGAAACATGCAGGCGAGTATCAGTGTTGAGGCAAGGAAGGCGCCCATACTGTCTCTCATCAGCCGATAGGCAGTGAAAGAAGGACTTATGACAACGACCCCGCAATCTGATCCCTTGAATGCTCACAGGGGCTCTTCTTCGAATCCGCAGAAGAATGAGGATGCGGAGACGATGCACCTGCCTGTAACCCCGGAGCGCGAGGGTGCAGGGCGAGACGCGCAGCAGACCTCGGTATTCTCAACTCCCTCCCCTTGGACGCGCGGGAATGCTCACACGCAGGAAGCAGCGGCCTCCACTGTGCCCATGCCGAGGGCGAGCACACCTAGTGGTACTCAGGTGCCCACTACGCAGATGCCGAGGGCAGGCGCACCCAGCGGCGCTCAGGCCCCCTCCTTGGGCGCCCCCCGTGCTGCTCAGGCCTCATCGGGGCCGCGACATGGGATGCCTGGGCAGGCGGGACACTCTGCCCGGATGGGGCAAGCCCCCTTCCCGGGGCCGAGCGCTCAGACAAAGCCCCTGAGCCCCACTCCTTCCACTCCCGCCTCGACCTCGGCCGCGGATTTTGCGAGCGCACAGCCCTGGCCGATGAGCCCTCAAGGGGCGCGAACGCCGATTGATTCGCAGACGAGTGCTACTCCACAGACGAGTGGTGGTCCGCAGATGAATGGAGAAGCTCCTCCCTCCAGGCCCAGGGGCGCAGGCGGCAGCAAAGAAACGAAGAAAGGCCCCTCCTGGTTGGCCCTCTTCCTCGCGATGCTCCTGACCTCCGCTTTGACCCTGGGCGGATCCTGGGCGCTGTTCAATGGTAAGCCCCACGCCACGCCCCACGCGTCGACGAGCACCCAATCCGAGGGGCCCTCGACGGTTCAGCCAGTCTCAACGACCGGTGACAGCCCCGACTGGGCGGCTGTTGCGCGCGCCGTTTCCCCGGCGACTGTGACGATCAATGTCTCCTCGAGCTCCAGCTCCGGAGTCGGCTCCGGCGTCATTTACGACGCGCAGGGCGATATCGTGACGAACTACCACGTGATCTCCGCGGCCCTCGACGGTCAAGGAAGGATCACCGTGACCCTCGCCGATGGGCGCATGTACGAGGGAGAAATCCTCGGACACGATCAGACGACTGATCTTGCGGTTGTGCGCCTGAAGAACCCTCCTTCGGATCTGACCGTCGCAACCTTTGGCTCCTCTAAGGACCTTTCAGTCGGGGACGAGGTCATGGCAGTCGGTGCGCCCCTCGGCCTGTCGAACACGGTGACCACGGGCATCATCTCCGCTTTGAACCGACCGGTTGAGGTCTCCACCGAAAAATCAGAGTCCGAACAGCTTGATCCCAATGATCCTCTCAATCCGAATGATCCCTTCAACCAGCTCCCCGGAGTGCCCAACCCTCAGGCGGCCTCCTCAGAGTCGGTGATCACGAACGCGATTCAGGTTGACGCCTCCATCAACCCCGGTAACTCTGGGGGCCCGCTCTTCGATTCATCTGGCCGGGTCATCGGCATCAACTCCTCGATCGCATCGAACTCGAGCTCTTCGGACAAGGCCGGGTCGATCGGCCTGGGATTCGCGATCCCCGTCGACCTCGTCACTTCGGTCGCTGAGCAGATCATTCAGACGGGCACTGTTGAGCATGCGGTCCTCGGCGTCTCCGTGACGACGGGGCAGACCCAAGTCGATGGTTCGACTGTTGCCGGAGCCGAGGTCGCGGAGGTCTCTCGAGGCGGCGCAGCTGAAGCGGCGGGTCTGCGCAAGGGGGATGTGATCCTTGCGGTGAATGGCGAGTCCGTTTCCTCTTCGAAGCAGCTCACCGGTTATATTCGCCGCTACAAGAGCGGTGACTCTGTTGAGATTACCTACGTGCGTGAGGGTGTGAAGTACGACGTGATGACGACCTTGAAAGCGAAGCAGCAGTGAGTGCGTGAATGCGGTGCCCGTCCTCGGAATCGAGGGCGGGCACCGCGCATTGAGGGGACACTGCGCGTATTCACGGCGGGCATTGTCTTGGGCAGACGGCATTGTCTTGCAGCAAGGGGCAGCGGCTCTTCTCGGGCTCCGAGGGTACGGTCCTTCTTGGGAGCGGGGCCCTGCTTGTTCAGAAGCACACTCAAGCACTCGCGTTCGCCGCGCTGAACTCGGCGGCGAAGGTGCCCGGCCTATATTCAGAATCACTCTCAAGCACTCGTGTGGACGGAGCTTGCCGGGCCCGAGACACCCGGGCTGTGCGTGCTTTCGGCTGGTGTTCCTATGCCGTGGTGTCTACGCCCAAAGCGTCGAGCAGGGGAGCCATCTTCCTTCGAGTCTCCGCCAACTCCTCGCCCGGATCGGAGTCGGGCATGATGCCGCCCCCGGCGAAGATCCTCAGTGCCCTTCCCTCCTCCTCGAGCGCTCCGCAGCGCAGCGCAATACAGAACTCGCCTTCGCCGTTCGCATCAACCCAGCCGACGGGGCCGGAATAGCGGCCCCTTTCGGTGCGCTCGTGCTCTTCGAGGAGTTCAAGAGCAAGATCCCTCGGGGTTCCGCACACTGCAGCCGTCGGGTGCAGGGCCGCCACGGCCTCCAGAAGGGAGAGCTCACCTAAACGGGCTTGAACATCGCTCGCCAGATGCGCAACATTAGGAAGATCCAAGATGAAAGGGGTCTCAGGCACTTGCAGGTCGTCGACGATCGGGCGCAGCGCTGAGGCCACGGACTCGACTGCGAGCGTATGCTCGCGCAGATTCTTCTCCGACTCCAAAAGCTCGGCACCCCGCCCAGCGGGAGAGGTGCCCGCAAGGACCCGAGAATGCAAGACGCCATCGGCTGCGGAACCCAGCATCTCCGGGGATGCGCCGATGAGTGAATCTACGCAGAACCTCCAGGTCTGCGGGTAGAGAGAGTCGAGGCGTTCGAGCAGGTAGTGGACAGTGATCGCAGAATCTGCGCGCACTAGCATGTCGCGGGTCATGACCGCTTTCGAAGCGTCACCGGCCCTCAGCCTCGCCGCGAGCGCCTCAACGGAGGCCCGCCACTCCCTTTGAGTCATGCGCCCCACATCGGTGCGCAGTCCACGCGGGGGCCTGGGGGATGTGGGAGTTGTGGAAGCGAGGACTTCGAGGGGATCGGGCATCGGCGAGGACGAGGAGATGGAAACCGCCCAGCGCCCCTCAGGAGTGTCGATCAGGAGGAAACTCGGGACGATGAGCGTTGACTCTGTTCGAGCTGAAAAACCAAAGGAACCGAAGGCGATGGGAAAGGAAGGAAGAGCCCGCTCGAGGTGTGAAGCCGCTTCAGCCGAAGGAGAGTCGCCCGAAAGCGAGTCGCCCGAAAGCGAGTCGCCCGAAAGCGAGTCGCCCGAAAGCGAGTCGCCCGAGAGTGGGGCGCGTGAAGTCCGCTCGCCCGAATCCCGGTCTTTCGAGTGTGGGCCATGAACATCCACACTCACGCTCGAGGCCGCGCGAAGACGATCCCACCAGGCCCCGGCCTCGCCAATCGCATGAACACCCGAGCCCTTCCATGCGGCTGCGCGCCCCCAGCCGACCATCTGACACCTGAAACCCAACCACGCCAGGGCTACAGCATCCTCGCGGGGGTCCTCGGGGAGGAAATGAAGCGGAGGAGTGTCCGCCCATTGCGTGCCCGCGAGCGAGACGGCTCTGGCGTGGAGGGACTCGGTCGTGGAGGCGTTCGGCATGGCGACCATCCTACGCGCGTGAACACCCGCCCACCCTCCTCAGCTTCTTCGCCACCCTGAGGTCAAGGGCCAGGCGTGGGATGATTGACCCATGATGCCAGCCGATTCCCCTGTCCTGCGTGCAGATCTGACCAAGGCGCCCAGTGAGATCGCCTCCATGTTCGACCACGTGGCCGAACGCTACGACCTCATGGACCTCATCATGACCGGCGGGATGGACCGCGTGTGGATGAAGGCCTTCCGCAATGCAGTTGCGCCCCTGCCAGGCGAGAAGGTCCTCGACGTGGCCGCAGGAACCGGAGCCTCTTGCGCGGTGCTCGCGAAAGCGGGGGCGGAGGTGACTGCCTGCGACCTGTCTGAAGGGATGATCGAGGTCGGACGTAAACGCCACCCCGATATTGAGTTCATCCAGGGCAATGCGATGGAACTGCCTTTCGAGGAAGCCTCCTTCGATGTTGTGACGATTTCCTGGGGTTTGCGCAATATTCCCGACCCGGAGCTGACTTTGAGGGAAATGGCTCGCGTCGTGCGTCCCAAAGGGCGTCTCGTCGTCTGCGAATTCTCCACTCCGCCGAATCCGCTTTTCCGCTCCCTTTACGAGTGCTACCAGTCGAGTGTCCTCAAATATCTTGCGAAGGCCTTCTCTTCCGACGAGGCCGCCTACGACTATCTCGTCGAGTCGATCCGCGATTGGCCCGACCAGCGCACAATCGGCGAGATGATCGCCCGAAACGGCTGGGCCTCGGTCGAATACCGCAACCTGACGGGCGGTATCGCGGCCCTGCATCGGGCGGTCAAGCCCCTGCCCTGAGGCCTGCGCGCCTCGGCAAGGAAAAGGGAAGAGGAAGACGCAGCGAATTAGGTGCGCCTTCCTTTTCTAAAATGTCTTCTGCTTTTCGCCTCGCAAGCGCAGAAAAACCATGCGAATAGCGCAATTACAAGCCGCGGAGCAACACCCTCACGGAAAGGGCTAGGCTAGCGAATCGGAATGCGGTGCAGTGCACACCGCTCCGCTTTGCACATCTGCGCAGCCAAGGGCTGCGCAACACTTGGGAGGACTACCAGTGGTCGATGACCTACCTGGCACAATGACGGCCGACGTGGTCGTCGTCGGCGCAGGCCCCGCTGGAGCCTCCACCGCCTACCACCTCGCCTCCCTGGGCATCGACGTCCTCGTCCTCGAAAAAGCCCAATTTCCCCGCGACAAGATCTGCGGAGACGGACTCACCCCCGCAGCCGTCCACGAACTCATCCTCATGGGAATGGACACCTCCGAGTGGACCCGCAACCGCGGCCTGACCGTCATCGGCGGCGGACACACCATGACCCTGGGCTGGCCCGACCAGAAATCCCTCCCCGGCTACGGGATGACTCGCGCCCGCACACAACTCGACCACGAACTCATCACCCGAGCCCGCCAGGCCGGGGCCCGCCTCATCGAAGGTGCAACAGTCACCGGCGCAATCCAAGACGCCACCGGGCGCGTCCTCGGCGTGAATGCCCGCATCGGCCGAGGCGATAAGGCGCGCGAATTCAGCGTCCACGCCAAACTCGTCGCCGATTGCGGAGGAGTCGCTGCGCGCCTGGCGACCTTGCTGGGCCTGGAGAAGAAACACAATCGCCCCATGGGGGTCGCTGCACGCGCCTACTTCCACAGCCCACGCGGCGAAGAAGAGTTCATGGAAACCCACCTCGAACTGTGGAACGGTGAACCCGGAAAATCCGAACTCCTTCCCGGATACGGCTGGATCTTCCCCATGGGCGCAGGCGTCGTCAACGTCGGCCTCGGCTCCGTATCCTCCACGGCGAACGCGACCCAGCTGCCCTACAAGAAGATCTTCGAACAGTGGACCGCGAACCTGCCCGAACACTGGGGCTTCACCGCTGAAAACCAGATCGGCCCATTGCGTTCCGCAGCCCTGCCGATGAGCTTCAACCGCTCACCCCACTACATTTCCGGCCTCGTCCTCGTCGGCGACGCAGGCGGCATGGTCTCGCCCTTCAACGGCGAGGGAATCGCCCCGGCCCTCAAAGCCGGTCGTTTCGCCGCCCACTGCGCCGCCCAAGCTCTCTCGCGCCACAGCCGGGCGGGCTTCGACCGGGCAATGAGCGAATACCCCGAGCTGCTGCGCGAAGAATACGGCGGCTACTACCAACTCGGACGGATCTTCGTCGCCCTCATCGAAAAACCGCAGATCATGCAGCTGTGCACGAACAAGGGCCTGCCGATCCCGCGTCTCATGACCTTCGTCAACAAACTCTTGTCCGACGGCTACGAACGCAAGGGCGGCGACCTCGACGATCGCCTCATCACAATGCTCACACGTCTGGTGCCCTCCCTATGAACCACAAGGGCACCAACCTCGATCGATCCATGGAGGAAAGATGACGAATCCCTATTTCCCGCTGCTCATCATGGCTGCGGCGGCACTCGTCCTGGCCTTCGGCGGCCTGGTCGCCTCCGCCATCCTTGGACCGACGAAGAAATCACAGACGAAGGCCGATAACTACGAATGCGGAATCGAACCGACCTCCGCACACCTGCACGAGGGCCGATTCCCGGTCCGCTACTACCTCGTCGCGATGACCTTCATCATCTTCGACATTGAAGTCGTCTTCATGTACCCCTGGGCCGTGAGCTTCAACCAGCTCGGCCTCTTCGGGCTCATCGCCATGCTGACCTTCATCGCGCTCATCACCGTTCCCTACGCCTACGAGTGGCGTCGCGGCGGACTCGATTACTGAGGGACAGGAAGGAACAACCAATGGGTCTTGAAGAAAGCCTGCCCGCCGGCGTTGCGCTGACGAGTATCGAGAAGGTCCTCGGCCTTGCACGCAAATACAGCCAGTGGCCCGTCACCATGGGCCTGGCCTGCTGCGCCATCGAAATGATGGCCGCAGGTACCCCCCGATTCGACATGTCGCGCTTCGGCCTGGAAGTCTTCCGCGCCTCGCCGCGCCACTCCGACATGATGATCGTCTCGGGGCGCGTCTCCCACAAGATGGCGCCCGTGATTCGCCGCGTCTACGACTCCATGCCCGAACCCAAGTGGGTCATCTCCATGGGCGCCTGCGCCTCCTCAGGCGGCATGTTCAACAACTACGCCGTCGTCCAAGGATGCGACCACATCGTGCCCGTTGACGTCTACCTCCCCGGCTGTCCGCCGCGCCCCGAAGCCCTCATCCACGCGGTTCTCGTGCTGCGCGAACAGATCGGCAAAGAACCCCTGGGCGTCAACCGCCGCGAAATCGCGCGCAAGGCCGAGCAGGCAGCGCTCGCCGCCACCCCGACCCACCAGATGAAGGGACTCCTCGCATGAGCGACGAACTCGTCACGCCCAGCGACGCCACCGGGGTCGCCCCCCTCAGGGCCTTCGCTCCGCCCGAGCTCATCACCCGTCGCCACGGCATGTTCCCCGACACGAGCGGATTCTCCGGCCTCGTCACCGAAAGCTTCCTGCCCGGCGAATCCCCCCGCCCCTACGGCTCCTGGTTCGACACCGTCGTCGACGTCCTCGAAGAACTCCTGAGCGCCGACGGCCTCGACATCAAGGACGTCATCGAAAAAGTCGTCGTCGACCGGGGCGAACTCACGATCTTCATCGCACGCGAGCACATCGTGCGGGTCGCGAAATACCTTCGGGACGACAACGACCTGCGCTTCGAAATGTGCCTGGGCACCAACGGCGTCCACTACCCCTCAGACGAGGGACGCGAATTGCACGCGATCTACCCCTTCTGGTCGATCACCCACAACCGCATGATCCGCCTCGAAGTCACCTGCCCCGACGCCGACCCGCACATCCCCTCCATCGTGTCCATCTACCCCGGAAACGACTGGCAAGAACGCGAAACCTGGGACCTCATCGGCATTGTCTTCGATGGGCACCCCTCGCTGACGCGCACCGCCCTGCCCGATGACTGGGTCGGACACCCCCAGCGCAAGGACTACCCGCTCGGCGGCATCCCCGTCGAATACAAGGGCGCCACCATTGCGCCCGCCGATACGCGGAGGTCGTACAAGTGATGAGCACCCCGAACTTCCACGCGGCCGCCTCAGGTGCCGCCCTCAACACCGATGAGATCCCCGAGGTCATGACCCAGGGAGGCGACTGGGCGGACATCCTCAACGAGATCGAGAAGATCTCCTCGGAGCGCATCGTCGTCAACATGGGTCCAGTCCACCCCTCGACTCACGGCGTCCTGCGCCTCATCCTCGAACTCGACGGAGAAACCGTCCGCGAAACCCGCGTCGACACCGGTTACCTGCACACCGGCATTGAGAAGACGATGGAATACCGGACCTTCACCCAGGGCACGACCCTGTGCACCCGCATGGACTACGTCGCCCCCCTCTTCCAGGAGGCCGCCTACTGCCTCGCCGTCGAAAAACTCCTCGGCATCACCGATGACATCCCGGAGAGGGCCAGCCTCATCCGCGTCATGATGATGGAACTCTCACGCATCGCCTCCCACCTCGTCGCCATCGGCTCGACCGGCAATGAGATGGGCGCGACAACGATCATGACGATCGCCTTCCGCGGCCGCGAGGAGATCCTCAGGATCTTCGAACGCATCACGGGCCTTCGCATGAACCACGCCTACATCCGCCCCGGCGGCGTCGTCCAAGACATCGGCGAAGGCACCATCGACTACATCCGCGAACTCCTTCCCAAGTGCCGACACGACATCGGTGAACTCGAAGACCTCACTCGCGCCAACCCGATCTTCAAAAAGCGCCTGTGCGATGTGGCGGTCATGCCGCTGAGCGCCCTCATGGCCCTGGGCACCACGGGCCCGGGTGTTCGTGCCGCGGGCCTTCCCATGGACCTTCGCAAGTCCCAGCCCTACTGCGGCTACGAGACTTTCGACTTCGATATTCCCGTTGCCGACCAGTCCGATGTCTACAACCGCACCATGGTCCGCTTCGACGAGTGCTACCAGTCGCTGCGCATCATCTACCAGGCCCTCGAGCGCCTCGAAAAGTGCGAGGGCGCCCCGGTGATGGTCGCAGACCCGATGATCGCCTGGCCCGCGCAGCTCTCCGTCGCAAGCGACGGGCAGGGCAACTCCCTTGAGCACATCCGCGAGGTCATGGGCTCCTCCATGGAATCCCTGATCCACCACTTCAAGCTCGTCACCGAAGGATTCACCGTTCCGGCCGGACAGGTCTACCAGACGGTCGAGCACGCGAAGGGCATCCTCGGCGTCCACCTCGTCTCCGACGGCGGGACCCGCCCCTTCCGCGCACACTTCCGCGATCCTTCCTTCGCGAATCTTCAAGCACTGGCCATGATGACCGAGGGCGGCCAGCTGGCCGACGTCGTCGTTTCCCTGGCCGCAATCGACCCGGTCTTGGGAGGCGTCGACCGATGAGTTACACCGAGGAAGTCGAGGCTCGACTGCGAGCCGATTCTGCCGAGATCATCGGCCGCTACCCGAGCGGGCACTCCCGTTCGGCGCTGCTCCCGATGCTCCACCTCGTCCAGTCCCAGGACGGCTACGTCAGCCCCGATGGCATCGCCCTCATCGCCGACATCCTGGGGATCACGCGCGCCGAAGTCAGCGCCGTCGCCACCTTCTACACCCAGTACAAGCGCCACCCCACCGGCGACTACCTCGTCGGAGTGTGCACCAACTCGCTGTGCGCCGTCATGGGTGGAGACGCGATCTGGGAGGCCGTCTCCGCACACGTCGGCGTCGGCTCCGATGAGACGAACGAATCGGGGCGCATCACCCTGGAACGCATTGAATGTAACGCGGCCTGCGATTACGCGCCGGTCGTCATGGTGAACTGGGAGTTCTTCGACAACCAGACCCCCGAATCCGCTATCGCCCTCGTCGATGATCTCGAAGCCGGGCGCCCCGCCCGCCCCACGCGCGGCGCCCAAGAGGTCCCGACCTTCAAGGAAAACGAGCGCACCCTCGCCGGATTCCTCGACGGACACGAAAACGAAGGCCCCTCTGCGGGTGAGCCCTCCCTCCTCGGCCTGCGCATCGCCGCCGAAAAGGGTTGGAGCGAACCCCTCGCCCTCGACGACACCAAGGGAGGCGAACAAGAATGACGACATTCGCAACACCCGGCCCCCTCACCCCGATCCTGACGAAAGGATGGGATGAGGAACGCTCGTGGACGCTCGACTCCTACCTGTCGCGCGGAGGCTACGAAGGCCTCAAACGCGCGAACACCATGGAGGCCGCTGAGATCGTCAACGCGGTCAAGGCCTCCGGTCTTCGCGGCCGCGGCGGCGCGGGCTTCCCGACGGGCCTCAAATGGTCCTTCCTGCCGCCCGATGATGGTCGTGCCCGCTACCTCGTCGTCAACGCCGATGAGTCCGAGCCGGGAACCTGCAAAGACATCCCCACGATCATGGCGAACCCGCATGTGCTCATCGAGGGCGTTGCGATCACCTCAAGGGCGATCAACTGCCGTCACGCTTTCATCTACCTGCGCGGCGAAGTCGTCCACGTGTACCGCAGGCTCCTCAACGCCATCAAGGAGGCAAAGGAGGCGGGAATCCTCTCGGACCTGGAGATCACCGCGCACGCGGGCGCTGGCGCCTACATTTGCGGCGAAGAATCCGCGCTCCTCGACTCCCTCGAGGGCCGACGCGGCCACCCGCGCATCAAACCCCCCTTCCCCGCGGTCGCAGGCCTGTACGCCCGCCCGACGGTCGTGAACAATGTCGAGTCGATCGCGCAGGTCGTCGGGATTTTCCGCAACTCCCCCGAGTGGTACTCCTCAATGGGCACGGAGAAGTCGAAAGGCCACGGCATCTTCTCCCTGTCCGGACACGTGAAGAACCCCGGCCAGTTCGAAGCCCCCTTCGGCATCACAATGCGTGAACTCATCGACATGGCGGGCGGCATCCGCGAGGGCCACACCCTGAAGTTCTGGACCCCGGGAGGCTCCTCAACCCCGATCTTCACCGAAGCCGAGCTGGACATTCCACTCGACTACGAATCGGTGGGCGCCGCGGGTTCCATGCTCGGCACCCGTGCTCTCCAAGTCTTCGACGAGACGGTCTCCGTTGTCCGCGTCGTCACCCGTTGGGCAGAGTTCTACCAGCACGAGTCCTGCGGCAAGTGCACTCCCTGCCGTGAGGGCACCTATTGGATCAAGCAGATCATGTACCGCCTCGAAAAGGGCCAGGGCCTTCCCGGCGATGTGGATCTGCTCGACGAGATCGCCCACAACATCGCGGGACGCTCCTTCTGCCCGCTCGGAGACGCCGCAGCAACGCCGATCACCTCGGGTATCAAGAAGTTCCGTGAAGAATTCGAAGCCGGGCTGAACACTGCGGCCCGTGAACTCTTCCCCTACGAGGCATCCGCCGTCTACGCGCGAGGAGGTGTCCGATGAGCGACGCTCCCACCATGGTCACCGTCACCATCGACGACGTCGAAGTGAGCGTCCCCCAGGGCACTCTCGTTATCAGGGCCGCCGAACAGGCCGGGATCCGCATCCCGCGTTTTTGTGACCACCCGCTCCTCAAGCCCGTCGCGGCCTGCCGCCAGTGCCTCGTCGAGGTCGGGATGCCGGACCGCAACACGGGTGAGCTGCGTTTCATGCCCAAGCCCCAGCCCTCCTGCGCGCAGGCCGTCACCCCGGGAATGGTCGTGAAGACCCAGTTCACCTCCGAGGTCGCCAAGAAGGCGCAGCACGGGGTCATGGAGTTCCTCCTCATCAACCACCCCCTCGACTGCCCGATCTGCGACAAAGGCGGGGAATGCCCCCTGCAGAATCAGGCGATGACGGATGGGCGCGCCACATCTCGTTTCACGGATGCGAAGCGCAGCTACCGCAAACCCCTTCGCCTGACCAGTCAGATCCTCCTCGACCGTGAGCGCTGCATCCTGTGCCAGCGCTGCGTGCGCTTCGGCAAGGAGATCTCCGGTGACGTCTTCCTCGACCTTCAGGGCCGAGGCGGGGGCTCTGCCCCCACGGACGAGCACTACTTCATGGCCGAGCAGATCGGCGGCTTCGACACCACCACCCTCGATTTTCACGATCCCAAAGGCAAAGAGCACAGCGCCCCTGAGTTTTCCGGCCCCTACGGTGAAGCCGGGCTCCTCGGTGCCCTCAACTGCGGCGAACTCACGGAGGCCGATCGCGACCAGTCCGGGCGTGCTTTCGCGTCCTACTTCTCGGGCAATATCGTGCAGATCTGCCCGGTCGGTGCTCTGACTGCAGCCTCCTACCGTTTCCGTGCACGCCCCTTCGACCTCGTGTCCACCGCTTCGGTCACCGAGCATGACGCCTCCGGTTCTGCGATCCGCGTCGACATCCGCCGCGGCGAGGTCGTGCGCCGCATGGCCGGGAACGAGCCCGAGGTCAACGAGGAGTGGATCACCGACAAGGACCGCTTCGCTTTCGAATGGGAGAAGGAATCACGCCTGAAGACGCCGCTCGTTCGCGTTGATGGCGCCCTCGTCCCGACCTCCTGGTCCGATGCCCTCGACGTGGTCCGCAAAGGCCTTGAGGCGGCGAAGGGTCAGGTCGGCTTCCTTCCCGGTGGGCGCCTCACTTTCGAGGACGCTTGGGCGTGGTCGAAGTTCGCGCGCACCGTCGTCGGCTCCGATTCCATCGACTTCCGTTCGCGTGTCCTTTCCGAAGAGGAGCGTTCCTTCCTCGCCTCAAAGGTTGCCGGATCTGGTCTGGGTGTGAGCTATGCGGATCTGGAGAAGGCCAGGCAGGTCCTCCTCGTCGCTTTCGAGCCCGAAGATGAATGCGGCGCGATCTTCTTGCGCCTGCGCAAGGCAGTCCTCAAGGGCGGCCTGAAAGTCACGAGCGTCGCGCCTTTCACCTCCAAGGGGTCGGCGAAACTGTCGGCGAGGCTGCTGCGCGCAGCTCCGGGCACTGAAGCTGAGGTTCTTGCCTCTATCGCCGAGGGCGGGCAGAACGCCGACTTGGTGGAGGCTTTGAAGGGTGGAGTCATCCTCGTGGGCGAGCGTGCGGCTCGCGCCCCCGGCCTGCTCTCCGCCGCTCTCGAATTGGCCGAGCGTACGGGCGCGCGCCTCCAATGGGTTCCGCGCCGAGCCGGAGACCGCGGCGCGATTGAAGCGGGTCTCCTTCCGGGCCTGCTGCCTTTTGGACGTCCCCTCGATGATGCCGCTTCTCGCGAGCAGATGGGCTGGACACTGCCTCAGGCCCGCGGCCTGGATGCGTCCGCCCAGCTTGAAGGCGCCATCAACTCCAGTGTTTCCGCCCTCGTGGTCGGTGGCGTTGACGTGCGAGACTTCGAAGACCCGGCCGGTGCTCTGCGCGCCTTCGAGGCCGTTCCCTTCCTCGTGTCACTCGAAGTGCGCACCTCCGATGTCACTGAACTCGCGGACGTGGTCCTCCCCGTCGCTACCCCGACGGAGAAGAACGGGACCTTCATCAACTGGGAGGGGCGCCTGCGCCCCTTCGGCCAGGCGATTTCCGCCCGTTCCCTCACGGATCGCGAGGTCTTCACCAGGCTCGCCGAAGAGTTCGGCGTGGATCTGGGCGTCACGGCTTTGACGGACCTGTATGAAGAGGCGAACACCCTCATGGACTCTTCGGGGGCCCGTGAAGAGTTCACGCCTCTTAGCGCCCCGGCCCCGACGCCGGTCGATGCGGGCCAGGCGATCCTCGCGACCCACAAGCCAATGCTTGACGCGGGCCGCCTCCAAGATGGCGCCCCCTGGCTCGCAGGCTCAGCCCGCCGCCCGATCATCCTCGCCTCCGAGAACACTCTCGCCGCTGCAGGCGTTGCCCCCGGCTGCGCACTCACGCTCACAAATGAGCGCGGCTCCATTGAACTGCCCGCTTTCGCAGCGGATCTGCCCGACTCGGTCGTGTGGGTTCCGGAATGCTCGCAGGGGTCCCTCGTCCATCAGTCACTCGGCACCGCCGGTGCCCTCGTGACTCTCAGCGCCACTGGGGAGGTGGCCCGGTGAATCTTCTGCTCAACGCGGTTCCCAACTACACCGCATCCGACTTCTCTGAGGAGACCTGGTGGTTGACGCTGCTCAAAGCGGTGTTCATCATCGTCTACCTGATTGTCAACGTTCTGCTTGCCCTATGGGTCGAGCGACGCGGCCTCGGTCGTATGCAGACCCGTCCCGGACCGAATGTTGCAGGCCCCCTCGGCCTGTTCCAGGCCTTCGCGGATGCGGGCAAGCTCTTGTTCAAGGAAGACATGTGGACGCGTCGCTCCGACAAGTTCCTCTACTTCCTCGCCCCCGCGATCGCGGCCTTCTCCGCTTTCAGCGTCTTCGGGGTGATCCCGATGGGCCCGAATGTCAATCTTTTCGGCCACTCGAGCCCCCTGCAGCTCGCCGACATGCCCGTCGCGACGCTCTACATCCTCGCGATCACCTCCCTGGGCTTGTACGGCGTGGTCCTCGGCGGCTGGTCGACTCGCTCGACCCTTCCCCTCTACGGCGCGGTCCGTTCCTCCGCCCAGGTGATCTCCTATGAACTCGCCATGGGCATGGCCCTCGTTTCCGTGTTCCTCATGTCGGGGACAATGTCGACATCGCAGATCGTCGCCTCTCAGGGCAATGTCTGGTGGGCCTTCGCATTGATTCCCGCTTTCCTCGTCTACTGCATTTCCGCGACTGGCGAGGTCAACCGCCTCCCCTTCGACCTTCCCGAGGCCGAGGGCGAACTCGTCGCCGGTCACATGACCGAGTACTCCTCGATGAAATTCGGCTGGTACTACCTGTCCGAATACGTGAACATGCTCAATGTCTCCGCGGTTGCGACCACCATGTTCCTCGGCGGATGGCATGCGCCCCTGCCCTTCTCCTTCTTCGCCTTCTTCAACGAGGGCTGGTGGGGAATGCTGTGGTTCTTCCTCAAGATGTGGTTCTTCATGTTCCTACTCATCTGGACCCGTGCGACCCTCCTGCGTTTCCGCTACGACCAGTTCATGACTCTCGGCTGGAAGTGGCTCATGCCGATCGCCCTCGTCTGGCTCGTCGCCGTTGCGATCGTCCGCGGCATCACCGCCTGGGTGGAGGTTTCCCTGCCGGTCCTGGGCGCAGTGATCGTCGCAGTGTTCGGGCTCATCATGCTCATCATGTGGATCACCGACAAGGGCGAGCCCGAGCAGCGGCCCAAGCCATCCGATGAGGAGTACACCGGCTTCGCCGACGGTTTCCCCGTCCCGCCCCTGCCCGGTCAGACGCCCATCGCCTCCTCGCGTCAGGGCCGCAATCCGATCGTCGTCACCCCTTCGAAGGAGGGCTCCGATGAGTAAGAACACCGATAAGGGCGAGGAGATGCGCTTCGAGCACGACCCGAAGGGCCCCATCGCGGAGTTCTTCGCCCCGATCGCCGGCTACGGCGTCACGATCTCTTCTTTCTTCCGTAAAACCGTCACCGAGCAGTATCCGCGTGAACAGGCCCGCGTCCAACCGCGCTTCCACGGCCGCCACCAGCTCAACCGCTACGCGGATGGCCTTGAAAAATGCATTGGCTGTGAACTCTGCGCTTGGGCGTGCCCGGCTGATGCGATCTTCGTCGAAGCCGGGGCGAACACGCCCGAAGGCCAGTATTCCCCGGGGGAGCGTTTCGGCAGGGTGTATCAGATCAACTACCTGCGCTGCATTTTCTGCGGACTGTGCATGGAGGCATGTCCGACCCGCGCACTCACCATGAGTAACGAGTTCGAGCTCGCCGTTTATGATCGCGCGGCGGACATCTACGAGAAACAGGATCTGCTCGTGCCCCTCAAAGAGGGGATGCTCGCCGCGCCGCACCCGATGGTTGAGGGACTGTGCGACGGCGACTACTACCGTGGTGAAGTCACCGGCCCAACGCAGACGCAGATCGACTGGGTCAAGGAGCACCGCCCCGACGACCCGACTATCGCTTCCGCCGAGGCCGCAGCGAAGGAGGCACGTCGATGAATCTTCTCGGTACATGGCCCACCATGGGCTCAACGGGTGAGGCGGTGCTCTTCTCTATCACCGCGATCATCATGGTCGCCTGCGCTCTTGGCGTCCTCTTCTTCAAGAAGGCCGCCTACGCGGCGATCAGCATGGTCGGCGTCATGCTCGGCCTAGCGGTCCTCTACATCACCGAGCAGGCACCCTTCCTTGGCATCGTCCAAGTCGTCGTCTACACGGGCGCCATCATGATGCTCTTCCTCTTCGTCATCATGATGATCGGCATCGGCGCGACCGACGATTACGCGACCCAATCGAAATCCCTGATCGTCGCCGCAATCCTCGCAGGACTCGGCCTCGCAGTGATCATCATCTCCGCCATCGCCCACACCACCCTCGCGGGCGAGGCCGTGGGTCTTGAACCGAAAAACCCGTATTCGGATGAGCCGATCACCGCTTTGGCGACAACGCTCTTCTCCGAGCACTGGCTCACTATGGAGGTCGCCGGAGCACTGCTCATCACCGCCGCCATTGGAGCGATGCTGCTGACACACTCCGACGCCCTCGGCCCGAAGATCTCCCAGCGTGAGACTGCGAAAGCGAAGATGCGCGCCTTCGCCGAGACGAAACGTCACATCGGCCAGCTGCCAGCTCCGGGCGTGTACGCGCATTCGAACGCGGCGGATGTTCCCGCGATCTCGGGTGAGACCCTCGCCCCGGTTGAAGAGTCCGTGCCGCGCGTGATTCGCGTGCGCGGTTTGGACCGCCGCATCGAGCAAGTCGACCCTGAGGTCGCGCAGTCGCTGATGCTCGCCCGCAGGGCAGAGGTCATCGATTCGCCTTTCGCCCCCGAGGCTTCGGCAGCGATCCCCCTCTCCGGCTCCTGGGGCATGCCCGGACCTGCCGCTCCGAGCGGCCTCGACCAGCCGCTCGCCCCCTCCACTGAGGAGGATGCGGCCCCCGCTTCAACCCAGGAGGAGGAGAAGTGAGTCTTTCCTGGTACCTCATTCTCGCGGGGGTGCTCTTCGCGATCGGCGCGGTCACCGTCCTCGTGCGTCGTTCCGCGATCATCTCCCTCATGGGAGTCGAGCTCATGCTCAACTCCGCGAACCTCGTCTTCGTGACCTTCGCTCGGATCCTCGGCGATGTGAACGGCGAAATCATGGCCTTCTTCGTCATGATCGTCGCCGCAGCTGAAGTCGTTGTCGGCCTCGCGATTATCGTGTCCATCTTCAAGTCGCGCTCCACGACGAGCGTCGACGATGTCAACCTGCTGAAGAACTGAGGGAGGAGAACCACATGACTGCATCCCTCGCACCCCTCCACGTGGTGGAACCTGTCGCCGCGAGCGGCTTCGCCTCTTACGCCTGGCTCATGATCGCCGTCCCGCTCGCCTCGGCCGCGATCCTCCTGCTCCTAGGGCGACGCTGCGACTCTTGGGGTCACCTGCTCGCCACCATTGCCTCTTGGGCTTCCTTCCTCGTGGGCGCGCTCATCGTCGCCCAGATGCTCGGCGTCGATGAAGCGTCGCGCCGCATGACGCGGACCCTGTTTACCTGGATCCCCGCCGGGGAGTTCTCAGTGGACTTCGGCCTCCTCGTCGACCCCCTCTCCATGACCTTCGTGGTCCTCGTGACTTTCGTCGGCTCGCTCATCCACGTGTATTCGATCGCCTACATGGCCCATGACGTGGATCGGCGCCGATTCTTCGCCTACCTCAACCTCTTCATTGCGGCGATGCTCACCCTCGTCCTCGCCGACTCCTACGCCGTCCTCTTCGTCGGCTGGGAGGGCGTGGGCCTGGCCTCCTACCTGCTCATCGGCTTCTGGAACCGTGTGCCAGCGAATGCGCGCGCCGCGAAGAAGGCCTTCCTCATGAACCGGGTCGGAGACATGGGAATGCTCCTCGCGATGATGGTGATGGTCGCGAACTTCTCCTCGGTCCGATTCTCGGATGTCAACGCCGGTGTTGCCGGCCTCCCGCAGGCCCAAGCAACCCTGATCGGCATGTTCCTCCTGGTCGCAGCCTGCGGTAAATCCGCGCAGTTCCCCCTGCAGGCCTGGCTCGGCGACGCCATGGCCGGCCCGACCCCCGTGTCTGCTCTCATCCACGCGGCCACCATGGTCACCGCCGGCGTCTACCTCGTCGTGCGTTCGGGCGCCGTCTACACCGCCGCCCCCATCGCGGCGAGCGCCGTCGCGATCGTCGGCGCGATCACCCTCCTATTCGGAGCGATCGTCGGCAGCGCGAAGGACGATATGAAGAAGGTCCTCGCGGCCTCGACCATGAGCCAGATCGGCTACATGATGCTCGGCGCGGGACTCGGCCCGATCGGCTGGGCCTTCGCGATCTTCCACCTCTTCACGCACGGCTTCTTCAAAGCCCTCATGTTCCTCGGTGCCGGTTCGGTCATGCACGCCATGAACGACCAGGTGAACATGCGCCGCTTCGGCGCGCTGCGCACCGCCATGAAGATCACCTGGGCGAGCTTCATGATGGGCTGGCTCGCGATCCTCGGAGTCCCGCCCCTGTCCGGCTTCTGGTCGAAGGACAAGATCATCGAGGCCGCCTTCAGTGCCCACTCCTTCGGCACACTCAACGCGCCCTGGGCCGGGTGGCTCTTCGGCCTGATCGCCCTTTTCGGCGCAGGACTCACCGCCTTCTACATGTCGCGACTCTTCTTCATGACCTTCCACGGCACAGCCCGGTGGACCACTGAAGCAGAAGGATCGGGCGTGCACCCGCACGAGTCGAGCGCCCTCATGACGATCCCGATGATCATCCTCGCTTTCGGCGCGGTCCTCATCGGCGCCCTCATGTCGATCGGCGACTTCTTCACGAAGTGGCTCGCCCCCGTCACCGGCGAGGTCGAGCACGTCGAACCGGTCTTGCCGGTCCTCGTCATTCAGCTCGCGACCCTCCTCCTCGTCATCGCCGGAACCCTTGTCGCGTGGAGAATGTACGGCGCATCCGAGGTCCCGACCGCAGTCCCAGCAGCCAACGCCCTGACCGAGGCCGCACGCAAGGACCTCTACCAGGACGAGGTCAATGAGACCCTCTTCGTCGCACCGGCCACAGCTCTGGCGAAGACCGCGAGCACAGGGGATCGTCTCATCATCGACGGTATCCTCACAGGCATCGCCGCTGCCTCGGCGGGCCTGGGGCGCCTCATTTCAGTGACGCAGAACGGCTACGTGCGCGCCTACGCGTCCTACATCCTCGGGGGCGTCATCCTCGCCCTCACCATCGTCCTCGGCTTCAGGCTGTGAGGGAGATTTCGAACATGGAAAACATCATGGCAAGCTCCTTCCCGTGGCTGACCCTCCTTGTGGCCCTGCCCGCACTGGGCGTGCTGCTCCTCGCGGTCATCCCGGGGCTGCGCAAGACCGCCGGCAAGGGATTCGCCCTGGCCGTATCACTGCTTGAACTGGCGAGCGCGATCGGCGCGGCCCTCTCCTTCGATTGGACACAATCGGGCTCCTACCAGCTCCTCGAGTCCCACCCCTGGATCGCGCAGATGGGCGTCACATGGTCCTTGGGTGTCAACGCCCTCGGCCTCATGATGATCCTCCTCGCCGTCGCCCTCGTGCCCCTCGTCCTCCTGGCCGGGTGGAACGAGGACGAGAACGAAGCGGAAGCTGGAGCCTACGCGGCCCTCGTCCTCTTCCTGGAGATGTTCATGGTCGTGATCTTCGCGGCCTTCGACCTCGTCGTCTTCTACATCGCCTTCGAAGCGATGCTCATCCCCCTGTTCTTCATGATCGGGCGCTACGGAGTGGGCGAGGCCCAAGCACGCAGGGCAGCGGCGATGAAGTTCCTCCTCTACTCCCTTGCAGGCGGACTCGTCATGCTCGGCGGAATCATCGCCCTGTGGGCTTTTGCCCCCCAGCACTCCGTAGCATTCTTCCGTCTCGATCAGCTTGCCGCCGCTTCGTCGATGCTGCCGACCACTGTGCAGATGGGTGCCTTCATCAGCTTCATGATCGCCTTCGCGATCAAGGCCCCGATGGTTCCGCTCCACACCTGGCTGCCCGATACGGCCGCCGTGTCACGTCCGGGAACCTCCGTCCTCCTCGTCGGCGTCCTCGACAAGATCGGCACTTTCGGGATGATCGCCCTGTGCCTGCGTCTTTTCCCCGAAGCGGCGGATCAGGCGAAGTGGGTGCTCTGCGCGCTCGCTGTCCTGTCGATCATCTGGGGCGGCCTGGCCGCCAACGGCCAAGACGACATCATGCGCCTCGTGTCCTACACCTCGGTCTCGCACTTCGGTTTCATGGTTCTTGGCATCTTCATTGGATCCGAGATCGCGCTCGTCGGCGCCATGTTCTACATGGTCGCCCACGGAGTGTCGATCGCCGCGATGTTCCTCCTCTCAGGGTGGTTGGCCCGCCGCGGAGGCACACAGGATATGCGCGAATACGGGGGAATGCAGCGCGTCACCCCCTACCTTGCGGGCCTGTGGCTCACCTCCGGTCTCGCCTCGATCGCACTGCCGGGCTTGTCGGGCTTCGTTCCCGAGTACCTCGTCCTCATGGGGACCTGGAAGGTGAGTATCGTACTCGCCTGCTTCGCGGTCCTCGGTGTGATCATCGCCGCCGTGTACGTCCTCATGCCCTACCAGAGGGTCTTCACGGGTGAGCCTGTGAAGGGCAAAGACGCGCTGCCCGATCTTGATCTGCGTGAAAAATCGGTCATGGCGCCCCTCATTGTCGCGATGCTCGTCCTGGGCATGTACTCGGCCCCGCTCGTCGGAGCGCTCACCCCGATCGCCTCCGATTCGGCTCTCGGCGATGCCCCCAGCGCCGTGGCCCAGACCCTCCTCGAAGGGAGCTCGAAGTGAATCTCCTCGCTTCCGCCCAATTCGCTGCGCCGCAGATCCCCTGGGCGTCACTCGTTCCGATCATCATCGTGTTCGGCGGTGCGGTCCTCGGCGTCCTCGTTGAAGCTTTCGCGCCTGCGAAGAACCGCCGCTCCCTCGTCATTGGCGTCACCCTCCTGACGCCCCTCGCCGCCGGAGCGGTCCTCGCGACCCGCTGGCTGCCGCTCCTTGACTCTCCTTCCTCTTTCGGGGAGTACATTGAGGACCCGCTGAGCATTGCCGCACAGTTCATTCTTGTCCTCATCGCTTTCCTCGCGATCCTCGTGATGGCTGACCGCAGCGAGATCGGTGATGGTGCTTTTGCGAGCCAGCCCTCGGATCGTCCGGGCTCATCAGATGAAGAGCTCTCCGATCGGAAGAACTATCAGCGTTCGGAGATGTTCCCGCTGACCCTCTTCTCCCTGGGTGGCATGATGCTCTTCCCGGCGGCGGACTCGTATGTTCTGCTCTTCGTGGCCCTTGAGGTCATGTCTCTTCCGCTCTACATTCTGGCGGCGACGGCACGCAGGCGCCGTCAGCTCTCCCAGGAGGCGGGCCTCAAGTACTTCATCTTGGGTGCTTTCGCTTCAGCTTTCCTCCTCATGGGCTCGGCCTTCCTCTACGGCTTCTCCGGTTCGCTGACGATCTCGACGCTCGCGAACAGGGTCGCCCTCGATTCGAGCATGGACTGGCTGGTCCTCATCGGCGTGTTCCTCGTGATGCTCGGCCTCCTGTTCAAGGTTGGTGCCGCGCCCTTCCACGCCTGGACCCCGGATGTGTATACGGGCGCCCCGACCCCCGTCACCGGTTTCATGGCCGCAGCGGTCAAGGTTGCGGCTTTCTCGGCGATGCTCCGCTTCTACGAGGTCGTCGCAGCGATCCTCCAGTGGGATCTCGTGCCCGTCCTCATGGGTGTCGCATTCCTGACGATGCTCATCGGTACTTTCACGGGTATCGTCCAAAGCGATGTCAAGCGCATGCTCGCGTTCTCCTCGATCGCTCACGCGGGCTTCATCCTCCTTGGCGTCTTCTCCTTGGTGAAGCTGTCAACGGGACATGTGCTCTTCTACGTGATCGCCTACGGCATCGCGACCGTCGGAGCTTTCGGCGTCGTCTCGCTTGTGCGTTCGACGAATGAGGAAGGTGTTGTCGGCCCTGAGGCGACGGCTCTGCAACGCTGGGCGGGCCTGGGTAAGAAGAACCCGCTCATGGCGGGGGCCATGCTGGTCTTCCTCCTGTCCTTCGCGGGCATTCCGCTCAGCGCGGGCTTTGTCGGCAAGTTCCTCGTGTTCTCTGATGCATTCGCGGGAGGGTTCGGCTGGCTCGTCGGATTCGCTCTCGCCTGCTCGGCGGTCACGGCCTTCTACTATTTCCGCCTCGTCCGTTTGATGTTCTTCACTGAGGCGAGCCCTGGCGCTCGTGTCGTGAAGTCTGAGGGCTTGGCCTACCTGACGGTCCTTGCCGCCGCAGCTGCGACGATCCTGCTCGGCGTATTTCCGGGACCGGTTTTGTCGATCCTCTCCCAGGTCGTCATACTGCTACCGTGACCGTTTCAGCGCCGAATCTTTCTGCTCCCGACCTCGAGGCCCGTATCCAGCCGGGGCTCGAGGTCGTCGAGCGTCGCCTCCGCGAAGCCGTTTCAGGCTCGCGCGACCTCGTGGATCAGCTCACCAGCCACCTCGCACTCGCCGGCGGTAAGCGTCTTCGCCCCGTCCTCACCCTCGTGTGCGCCCAACTCGGGGACCCTGCGAGGGCTCTCGACGAAGCGGTCATCACAGGTGCGACTGCGGTTGAGCTCACCCACCTCGCCTCCCTGTACCACGACGATGTCATGGATTCTGCGTCCGTCCGTCGAGGTGTGCCCTCCGCCCAGCATCTGTGGGGCAATAATCGGGCGATCCTCGCAGGGGATGTGCTTTTCGCCCGCGCTTCGGTGCTCATCGCCGCGCTCGGCCCGGAAATGGTGTCCCATCATGCGCGCACTTTTGAGCGCCTGTGCATCGGCCAGTTGAATGAGACTTTCGGACCGGAAGAAGGGCAGGACCGCGTCGACTTCTACATCAAGGTCCTCGCCGATAAGACGGGGTCCCTCGTTGCCACGGCAGCTCATTTCGGCGCGTGGCTTTCGGGTGCTGGCGAGGAAGTCGCGGCGATCGTGTCCGAGTTCGGCGAGCGCATTGGCGTTGCCTTCCAGATCGCCGATGATGTCATCGACCTCGCTTCGAATGGCGATACCTCCGGGAAGACCCCGGGCACTGATTTGCGTGAAGGGGTCGACACCCTCCCGGTGCTGCTGCTCAAGCGCCGCCTCGCCCAGGGCACGATCGACGAGGACGGGCGCCGCATCCTCGAAGCCCTGGATTCGGACTTGTCCTCGGATGAGGCTCTGGCTGAACTTGTTGCGGCTCTGCGTCGCCACGAGGTTTTGGAAGAGACCCGCCAGATGGCTAAGGATTGGTCGATGCGCGCGATCAAGACGCTTGAGCCCCTGCCTGAGGGGGAAGCGAAGACAGCGCTCATCGCTTTTGCGCACCTCATGGTGGATCGTCTGGCTTAAAGGGCTCCGCCCACTTGGCCAGTGCGTGGGGATGAAGCGCACGAGGGCGGCGGCGAACATGGGGGCAGCGTCCCCTCGGCAGTGCGCTGGGCCAAAGGGGAGTCATTAAGGCCCGCTTCATGGGTGTCGGGTTGTGTACTTGCGGGTGATGTGCGTTGAGGGGCCGTTTGCGTGAGCGCGGGCGGCCCCTTTTCTCACCTTAAGGAGGCGAAGCGGGCAATGCCCCGCGCTTGGGACAAGTGTGTCCTCCTTTCCCCACCCGTGTCCCATTCGCCTCAATGGGCCTGTGCGCCGCTGCCTTATGGGACCTGTGAGCGACTGAAAGGAGTGAGGCGGGCAACGAAAAGCGACCAGGGCCTGCAGGATCGTTAGGATCGAAGCAACCGCGGGTGCGTCCCGCATTGTGCAAGCCCCCGAGTGGTGGGGATCGAGAGGAGAAACAGCGTGACAGCTGTCAACGTTGCCGTCATCGGAGCGGGCCCCGCAGGCATCTACGCTTCCGACATTTTGTCGAAGTCGGGCCTTGAGGTGAATATCGACCTTTTCGAACGCCTGCCCGCACCCTACGGCCTCGTCCGCTACGGCGTCGCCCCCGATCATCCGCGCATCAAGCAGATCATTGTGGCGCTCTACAAGATCTTGCAGCGTGGAGACATTCGCCTCCTGGGCAATGTCGAGGTGGGCCGCGACATTACGATCGAGGATCTTCGTGACCACTACGACGCCGTTATTATCGCGACCGGGGCCGACCGCGATGCCCCCCTCGACATTCCGGGCGTTGAGCTGCCCGAGTCCTACGGGGCCGCCGACTTCGTGTCCTGGTACGACGGCAACCCTGATTACCCCAGGACCTGGCCGCTTCGCGCGAAGTCCGTCGCGGTCGTGGGCGTGGGCAATGTGGCCCTCGACGTTGCGCGCGTCCTCGCCAAGCACGCCGAGGACATGATGACCACAGAGGTGCCCCAGAACGTCGCCGAGGGCCTGGCGGAGAACCCGATCACCGATGTCCACGTTTTCGGTCGCCGCGGCCCCGCCCAAGTGAAGTTCACGCCCCTGGAATTGCGCGAGCTCGGGAAGGTCCCGGACGTTGACGTCATCGTCGACGAAGAGGACTTCGACTTCGACGAGGGCTCGGAGAAGACCCTGCGCGAGTCGAACCAGCAGCGCCAGGTCGTCAAGACCCTCACGAATTACGCCTCCGTCGATTCGGAAGAGCATACGGCCTCCCGCAGGATTCATATTCACCTCTTCCAATCTCCCGTGGAGATCCTCGCCGACGAGAAGGGGCACGTGAAGGCTTTTCGCACTGAACGCACTGAACTCACCGGAGACGGTTCGGTGCGCGGCACCGGGCTCATCACGACCTGGCCTGTCGAGGCCGTGTACCGCGCCGTTGGCTACGCTTCTTCGCCCATCCCGGGCCTGCCCTTCGACGAGGAGCGTCACGTCGTGCCGAATATTGAGGGGCGCGTCGTGCCGAGCCCGGATTCGCCGCTTGAGGATGCCCTCCTGGGAATCTACGCGACGGGGTGGATCAAACGCGGCCCCGTCGGATTGATTGGCTCGACGAAGTCCGATGCGCAGCAGACCATCGCCCATCTCGTTGAAGATGCGAATGAAGGGCGTTTGCACGCGAAGACCTCGGAAGTTGGCCACGAGGCCATGGTCGCCCTCCTCGAAGAGCGCGGCGTCGAATACACGACCTGGCAGGGGTGGGAGCTCCTCGACGCCTACGAGCGTCAACTCGGTGAAGAGTACGGCGAATTGCCTGAGGGACGCGGGATGCGCGAAAGGGTGAAGGTCGTGTCTCGTCGGGCGATGACCGATATTTCTCGCGGCTGTGAGGCTGGGGCGGACCTTATCGGTGAGATGGGGGAGATGGGCGTGCCCAGCGCTCCTGAACGCTTTGAGGACTACTCCGGTCCGGGCCGGCGCTTCTAAGGCCATTTCAGGGGCGAGGTGACGAACGCGGGGGCGGGGGCGCAAGGCCACCCGCCCCCGCGCTCATCCTTTGAGTGCGATGCCGAGTTTTGGAACAGGATCGTTGAACAGGGAACCTCAGGCGTTCGTTCTGACTCTTCCCAGGTGATATCCAGGGGTGGCACCTATGCTTCGGATATGACTGAGCGGAGTTATCACAACGGTTTGAAAACCGCGGTCCTCCTCGGGGGCATGTGGGCCCTCCTCCTCGCGATTGGCGCTCTTATCGCCGGTGGAAGCGGCCACTCCTATTGGATCTGGATCTTCGCTCTGATCGGACTGTTCCAAACCGGCTACGCCTATTGGAACTCGGCGACAATGGCCCTGCGTGCAATGAACGCCTACCCCGCATCGCAGGCGCAGTATCCTCAGCTCTATGCGATGGTCCACGAGCTCGCAGAAAAAGCGAATCAGCCGCTGCCGAGCATCTGGATCGCGCCGACGAGGACGCCGAACGCTTTCGCAACAGGTCGAGATCCCCAGCATGCGGCCGTGTGCTGCACTGAGGGTATCCTGCAGATCCTCGGCGAGCGCGAGTTGCGCGCCGTCCTCGGCCATGAGCTTATGCACGTCTACAACCGGGATATTCTCACCTCTTCGGTCGCCGCAGCCTTGGGTGGGCTCATCACCTCGATCGCTCAGTTCCTCATGTTCTTCGGCGGGGGACGACGCGATAACGACAGGGGTGGGATCGGTGTCTTAGCGACTCTCGCAATGGCTCTTCTGGCGCCTCTGGCTGCGAGTATCCTCCAGTTCTCGCTGTCGCGCACCAGGGAGTTCGACGCGGACGAGGACGGGGCTCGCCTCAGTGGTGACCCTCTTGCCCTCGCCTCTGCTTTGCGCAAACTGGAAAGTGGGACCGATCAGGTGCCTCTCACCCCGACTCCGCAGGTGCAGAATGTGTCGGCCCTGATGATCGCGAACCCCTTCCGGGGCTTGCGCAATCTGTTCTCGACTCACCCGCCGATGAATGAGCGCATTGCCCGTCTCGAAAAGATGGCCGGTTACTGAGCGCCAAGAAGGTATAAGAGGCGAGGCCGGGGGAGTTTCCCCTCCGGCCCCGCCTCTAAAGCTTGGTGAGAGCCCCTGTGTCGTGCTCGGCTGCACCCGCGTTCATGGCCGAGCGGCCTTAGGGGCCTACCCGTGTGTTTGGCCGCCATTCATGGCGGAGTGCGGGCGCAGCGCGGCCTCGTCGCCTGCAGGGGGAAGGACTCAGCGGTAGTTGACGAACTGGAGGGCGACATCGAGTTCGTCACCCTTAGGGCCTTTGAGCAGGGCGATGACCGCTTGGAGGTCGTTGCGCGACTTGGAGGAGACGCGCAGTTCATCGCCTTGGATCTGCGCTTTGACACCCTTGGGGCCTTCCTCGCGGATCAGCTTTGAGATCTTTTTCGCAATGTCTTGGGCGATGCCCTCACGAAGAGGAGTGACGAGCTTGTAGATCTTGCCCGAGGGCTTGGGCTCGCGGTCCTTGTAGTCGAGGCATTTGAGTGAAAGACCCCGGCGGATGAGCTTGGACTGGAGGACATCGAGGATCGCGAGGACGCGATCGGCCGAATTGGCCTCCATCTCGATGGCGTCACCCGCCAGGCGGATCGTGGCGTCGACTCCGCGGAAGTCGTAGCGGTTCGCGATCTCCTTCGCGGTCTGATTGACGGCGTTGTCAACCTCTTGTCGGTCCAGCTTGGAGACGATGTCGAAAGATGAATCAGCCATGGTGTCCTCTTTTCGGTGGAGTCTGCGGGGCGATCCTGCCCAAGATTCTAGGGTGATCGGTCGCACTTGAGCGCGATTGGCGTTCGATGCGCTTGTCTTGTTATTCTTTCACGGCACCGCGAAAGCGGAGCATGGCGGGATACCAAAGCGGCCAAATGGATCTGACTGTAAATCAGACGCTTCGTGCTTCGGGGGTTCGAATCCCTCTCCCGCCACGGTCCTGACTTCGGTCAGGAATGCGTGTGAGGTCCTTCTCAGGAAGGCTGATTGCGAAAGCAGTCAACGCTGAGTTAGGCTCTTCCGCGTTGCCCCGATAGCTCAGTCGGCAGAGCGTCTCCATGGTAAGGAGAAGGTCAAGGGTTCGATTCCCTTTCGGGGCTCTGGTTGCGGCGAAGGTCGCACCGCGGCGGGGTAGCTCAGCTGGTCAGAGCGCACGACTCATAATCGTGAGGTCGCGGGTTCGAGCCCCGCCCCCGCTACCAAGATGACAGGTCGCGCGCCGACACCACTATTCAGCAAAAGAGGACACACCGTGGCAAGCAAGTCTCAGGATGTTCGCCCCAAGATCACTCTGGCCTGCTCGGAGTGCAAGGAGCGCAACTACATCACGAAGAAGAATCGTCGCAATACGCCGGATCGTCTTGAACTGGCGAAGTTCTGCCCGCGTTGTCGCAAGTCGACGGCGCACCGCGAGACCCGCTGAGTCGCGTTTTTTAAAAAAGTCCCCGAGGAGGAATCTTCGGGGATTTTTTGTATTGAGTGTCGATCAGTGAGCTCAGCCTCCGATCAGTGAGGAGCCCCTTCCTCGGGGTTGCATGCGCGCTGCGCTGAACAGGAGCGCGTTCCCCCTGCGCTGAAGGGGAGCCGTGCATAGAAGAGGAAGGGGGGGAGGCAGTGCGGCGGAGGGCCCAGCCTTGGCGGGACCCTCCGGGTGAATCACTCCGAATCGGAGATGAGCTTGCTCAGTGGGGCGTAGTGGAATTCGACCGCGGCGGCATAGCCCTCGAGGTCGCCTTCTTCGCAGGCCCGGAGGATGTCGCCGTGTGCGCGGGCCGTGAGCAGCATCGCCTCGTGGTCGGCCGGATGCAGGCTCGGGGTCACCGTCTGGTGGATGAGCCACATTGCGGAAATGAGCTGTTCGAGCATCGTGTTGTGCAGCTGCTTGATGAGCGTGGAGTGGAAGGCGATGTCGTCGTCGTAGTAGGTTTCCCCGGCTTCGGCGTGTTCGCGCATCGAGGTGACGAGTTTTTCGAGTTCGGGGTTCTTCGTGCCCTTCATTGCGGCGACGAGTTCAGCGCCGATCCCCAGGTCGAGGGCCTTGCGGATCGCGATCACCTCGGATAAGGAGCTCGTCCCTCCTTTGACGTCGAGGGCGGAGCGCAGTACGAGGGTCTCGACCAGGGGACGCATGGACATATCACCGACGTAGGAGCCCGATCCTCGTTGGGAACGGACGATGTCGAGGGCTTCGAGCCTTCGCATTGCTTCGCGTACGGAGGAACGAGAGACTCCGAGTTCGGCGCATAGCGCGGCCTCGGTCGGCAGGGGAGAGCCGGGGGTGAGTCCATGCGCGAGAATGTATGCCTTGATCGAATCCATCGTCATCGTTGAACGATTGGACGAGGTCGAGGCGTCTTTATCATTTTGTAACGTTTTTGAGCCGGCCAGATTCGCCAAACCCACTTGCAAAGAGTTGTCAGACAACATAAGGTCATTCTATCGGATTCGAGCGTCCCGCTCGAGTCTTTACTCAACGGTGAGGAGTAACAATGCGTTTGCGCAAGCACATGGCTGCAGGCGTGGCACTCATGGCCACAGCCACCCTGGTGCTTTCCGGTTGTGGCGGCTCTGCGGAGAAGACGACGCAGTCCGAAGCCCCAGCGGCCGGCCCTAAGGGTGAACTCAACGTCGGCGCCGCCTACGAAACGACCGACTACGGCCCGATCACGACCTCGGCGCTCGCCATGGGCACCAACTGGGAGGTCCTCGAAGGCCTCTACCAGTTCCACATGGCCGACTACTCGGTGTACCCGGCCCTCGCCGCCGGTGACCCGGTCAAGGTCTCCGACACCGTCTACGAGGTCACCCTCCGCGACGGCGCCAAGTTCTCCGACGGCACCCCCGTCACCGCCGAGGACGTCGTGAGCTCCTACGCTCGCACCACCGACGACAAGTCCATCTACAAGCAATTCTTCGGCTTCGTCGAGTCGGTCACCGCCAAGGACGACAAGACCGTCACCATCGAACTGAAGTACCCCTTCGCGAGCCTCAAGGAACGCTTCACCAACGTGAAGATCGTCCCGACCTCGATGGACGCCGACAGCCTCAAGGCCAAGCCGACAGGTTCGGGCCCGTACATGTACGAGAACATCACCCCAACCGAGGTCACCGCCGTTCCCAACCCGAACTACAACGGCGAAGCCCCCGCGACGGTTGAGCGCATCCGCTGGCACGTCCTCAAGGACGACTCCGCACGCCTGGCCGCCGCCCTCGACGGCACCACTGATGTGATGGAAGCCGTCCCGGCCTCCGCCTCCGACCAGATCAAGGCCACCGGCTGGACCGTCGAGTCCGTTCAGGGCTACGGCAACCCCTTCCTCATGTTCAACACCACCAAGGCCCCCTTCAACGATGCCAAGGTGCGCCAGGCGATCCACATGGCCATCGACAAGCAGAAGCTTGTCGACTCCGCCATGGAAGGCCAGGCAACGGTTGCAACATCCTTCCTGCCGAACACCAACCCCTCGTACAAGAAGACCACGACCCAGCTCGACTACAACGTTGACGCCGCCAAGGCCGCCATCTCCGCCGCTGGCCTGAGCGAGATCAACCTCACGACGACCGACCACCCGTGGATCCAGAACCTCATCCCCCAGATCAAGGCTGATCTTGAAGCCCTCGGTCTGACGGTCACCGTCAACTCCATGGCCTCCTCCGACCTCTACTCGAACGTCGCCGACGTTGACTCGCCCACCTTCGATGTCATCCTCGCCCCCGGTGACCCCTCGGTCTTCGGCACCGACCCCGGCATCATCATGGGCTGGTGGAACGCCGACAACGTGTGGACCAACAAGCGTTCGCAGTGGAAGAACGCTGACCCGGAGAACTTCAACAAGTTCCAGGAGATCATGAACGAAGCCGTTCAGCTTGACGGCGATGCCGCCAAGGCCAAGTGGGGAGAAGCCCAGGACTTCCTCGCCGAGCAGGCCGTCACCTACCCGCTGTTCCACCGCAAGCTGATCACCGCGTACAACGGCGACAAGGTCACCAACTTCAAGCCGATCGCCTCGACCGGCCTCGACCTCGTTGGCGTCGGACTGAAGTAAGCAGTCCCGCCTGCCATTTGGCAGCCCCTATCTGAAGAGGAGGGGCGGGTGCTCTCCCGCTACCCGCCCCTCCTTTTGCATGCCAAATGGCCGAAACAGGAGTATGAGCAGTGAATAATCTGTTGAGATTAATCGGGCGCCGCTTGGTCGCGTTGCCCATCATGATCATCGGCGTATCCTTCCTCGTTTTCTTCATCATGTCGCTCTCACCGATCGACCCGGCCTATTCGGCCCTCGGTGAGACAGCGAGCCCCGAAGCACTCGAGGCCTACCGAGTCGAGCACGGACTCGACAAGCCCTTCTTCGTCCAATACGGCCTCTACCTCCTGGGAATGCTGCACGGCGACCTCGGCACCTACGGTGTCGGCACCTCCAACAAGGTCTCAGACCTCGTCGCCCAGGCCCTGCCCGTCACCCTTCAGCTGACCTTCCTCGGACTCTTCTTCGCGATCCTCCTCGCCTTCCCCCTCGGAGTTCTCGCCGCCATCTACCGCGACCGCTGGCCCGACCAAGTGATCCGCGTCATCTCGGTCGTCTCGATCGGCACCCCCTCCTTCTGGCTCGCCGCCCTCCTCGTCCTCGGCTTCGTCGGTAAGCTCCCCGTCTCCGGAGCGCTTCCCGCCTTCAGCGAAGACCCGGGAGGCTGGTTCCTCAGGATGCTCCTTCCCGCGATCGCCCTCGCAGTGCCCGTCGTCGGACAGATGACGCGCGTCGTGCGAACCTCCATGGTCGAAGAACTCGACCGCGACTATGTGCGCACGGCCCTGGGCGCAGGCATCCCCAAGTGGATCGTCGTCGCACGCAATGTTTTGCGCAACGCCCTCATCACCCCGATCACCGTTCTCGGTCTGCGCATCGGCTACCTCATGGGCGGCGCAGTCGTCATCGAGATCATCTTCGCGATCGACGGCATGGGCAAAGCAGTACTCCTCAAAGGAATCCAGGAAAACTGGGTGACCCTCGTGCAGGGAGGCGCCCTCGTCGTCGCGATCGCCTTCATCGTCGTCAACATCATCGTTGACATGCTCTACCTCCTCATTAATCCGCGTATTAGGTCGGTGTGATGATGACTCAGAAAGAAAAACTCGCGAAGGTGAGCCAGCCGGGCGCGCGCTTCAGCCGGATCGGCGCCATGTCGCTCGGCTCGAAGCTCGCCATGGGTGTCCTGGCCTTCATGGTTCTCATCTCCGTACTGGCGCCCCTCATCGCGCCCTACTCTCCCGAAGAGATCTTCACCAAGTGGACCGCCCCCTCGGGCGAGCACCTCTTCGGCACCGACCACGTCGGGCGCGACATCTTGAGCCGCGTCCTGTACGGCGGCCGCTTCTCGCTCATGATCGGCCTCTTCTCAACCCTGATCGCCCTCTTCTTCGGCGCCATCATCGGTTCGGTCGCGGCAGTCGTGCGCAAGTCCATCTCCGAAGTCATCATGCGAATCCTCGACATCGTCATGGCCGTCCCCGGCATCGCGATGGCCGCGGTCTCCGTCCTCGTCTTCGGACGCGCCCTCCAAAAGGCCGGTAACGTCTCCGCCCTCGTCTTCGTGATCGTCTGCTCCATAGCCTTCGTCTACATTCCCCAGCTCTCGCGAATCGTTCGCGCGAACGTCATGGCGGCCTACGGCGAGGACTACGTGCGAGCAGTCATCGTCGCCGGCGCCCGCGCCCCCTGGATCCTCGTCAAGCACGTCATGCGCAACACCGCCGCACCGGTCCTCGTGTTCGCCACCGTGCTCGTCGCAGACGCGATCATCCTCGAAGCATCCCTGACCTTCATCGGTTCGGGCCTGCAGGCGACCACCGTCCCGACCTGGGGCAATATCCTCTCCGAAGCATCCTCGAACCTGTCAGTCATGCTCGGCTACTGGTGGACCGCCTTCTTCCCAGGCGTCTTCATCATGGTCACGGTCCTGTGCCTCAACATCTTGTCCGAGGGCATCACCGACGCCATGGTCGCAGCCCCCAAGGGCCCCGCAGTCGCTCAGGTCTCCTCCGGAGCTCAGCGCGAGGCCGACCGTCTCCTCCTCGACCCGCGCCGCGCCTACGCAGAGCAGGCCGAGTCGCTGCAGGCGAGACTCGACGCCCTCGAAAAGGTCGAATCCGCACGCGATGATCGCTTCGAATCGACCTCGACCGAGGCGCCGCTGCTCGAAGTCAAGGACCTGTGCATCAAGTTCGACAACCACGGGGACGTCAATGTCGTCGACCACGTGTCCTTCTCGGTTCGCCCCGGGGAGACCATGGGCCTCGTCGGCGAATCCGGCTGCGGCAAGTCGATCACCTCACTGTCGATCATGGGGCTCATCAGCCCGAAGTCGACCCTGTCGGGCGAGATCCTCTACCAGGGCAAGAACCTCTTCGACATGTCACCCGATGAGCGCCAAAAGCTCCTCGGCCACGAAATGGCGATGATCTACCAGGACGCCCTGTCCTCGCTCAACCCCGCCATGCTCATCAAGACTCAGATGAAGCAGCTCACCAGCCGCGGCGGAACCCGCTCGGCCGAAGAACTCCTCGAACTCGTGGGCCTCGATCCCAAGCGCACCCTGGAGTCCTACCCGCACGAGCTCTCCGGCGGTCAGCGCCAGCGCGTCCTCATCGCCATGGCACTGACCCGCGACCCGAAGCTCGTCATCGCCGATGAGCCGACCACCGCCCTGGACGTCACCGTCCAGAAGCAGGTCATCAAGCTCCTCAACGAGCTGCGCGAGAAACTCGGCTTCGCCATGATCTTCGTGTCCCACGACATTGCGCTCGTCGCGGAAGTCGCGCACTCGATCACCGTCATGTACGCCGGCCAGGTCGTCGAACAGGGCCCCACCTCGGAGCTCCTCGAACACCCGACCCACGAGTACACCCGAGGCCTGCTCGGTGCTGTTCTCTCCATTGAAGCCGGCTCTGGTCGACTCCACCAGGTCCCGGGCGTCGTGCCTTCGCCCCGCGATTTCCCCAAGGGCGATCGTTTCGCGCCGCGCTCCTCGCACCCGGACTATGGCCTGGATATTCGACCCGTCCTTACCGAGGTCAGCCCCGGTCACGTGTACGCGGCCCTCCCGCCGCGCCCCGAGGGCGATGAAGCGTCACGCAGTGCAGGGGAGGAGAACTGATGAACGCCACCGAAACCCCGATCATTGAACTCAAGGACGTTGAAGTCTCTTTCACGTCACGAACGGGTTCCCTGTTCAAGCCCAATAAGGTGCACGCCGTGCGCGGCATCAACCTGTCGGTCCTTCGCGGCCAGACCCTCGGCCTCGTCGGCGAGTCCGGCTGTGGCAAGTCGACGACTGCGAATGTCATGTGCGGCCTCGTCGCCCCCACTGCCGGGAAGGTGTACTTCAACGGCGAAGAGGTCACGAAGCGCACTGCGCAGGCTCGACGCAGGATCGGCCGCGTCGTCTCCGTTGTCTTCCAGGACCCGGCGACCGCGCTCAACCCGCGCATGATCGTGCGCGATCAACTCGCCGACCCGATGCGGGTCCACAAGATCGGAACAGAAGAGGAACGCCAAAAGCGCGTCATGGAACTCATCTCCATGGTGGGCCTGCCCTCTTCAGCACTCGAGACTCTGCCCGGACAGCTCTCCGGCGGTCAGCGTCAGCGCGTCGCCATCGCCAGAGCCCTCTCGCTCAACCCGGATGCGATCATCGCCGACGAGCCGACCTCGGCTCTCGACGTGTCCGTTCGAGCTCAGGTCCTCAACCTCCTGACCGATCTCAAACGCGAACTCAACCTCGCGATGGTCTTCATCTCTCACGACATTCAAACGGTCCGCTACATCTCGGACCGCATCGCCGTGATGAATAAGGGCCTCGTCGTCGAGGAAGGGCCCGCGCGCCAGCTCCTGGAGAACCCGAAGGATCCCTACACCCGCACCTTGCTCGGTGCAGCGCCCTCGCTTCTGCACCCGACACTCGAAGGAAAGTGATGACTGCCCCTATCCGCGGCGTCGTTCCGCCGCTTGCAATCCCCCACAAGGATGGAAAGCTCGACACCGTTTCCCTCAAACGGCACATCAACCGGATGATCGATGCGGGCATCCACGCCCTCTTCGTCCTCGGCTCCTCCGGTGAGGTGGTCTTCTCGACCTCCCAGCGTCGCGGGGAGATCCTCGAGGCGACACAGTCGATCGTCGAGGGACGCATCCGCGTCATCGCGGGTGTGATCGACACGGAAACCGATCGGGTCATCGAACACATCCGTCAGGCCGAGTCCTTCGGCGTTGACGCGGTCGTCGCGACGGCCCCCTTCTACGCCCTCCAGGGCGAGGCGGAGATCTACCGGCACTTCCGCACTCTTCGCGAGGCAACGGATCTGCCCCTGTGGGCCTATGACATTCCGGTGTGCGTCCACACGAAGCTGAGCAACCGTCTCCTGATGGACCTTGGCACGCAGGGCGTCCTCTCGGGTGTCAAGGACTCCTCAGGCGATGATGTGGCCTTCCGCTGGTTGGCCCGCGCGAACGAGGAAGCAGGCCACCCGCTCCAGCTCCTCACCGGCCACGAGGTCGTCGTCGACGGCGCCTACATGAGTGGCGCTGACGGGGCGGTTCCCGGACTGGGCAACGTCGACCCGCACGCGTATGTGCGCATGTGGGATGCGTTCCAGGCTGGGGACTGGGAGAGGGTCCGCCAAGAGCAGGATCGTCTCGCCGATCTCATGCGGATCGTCCAGGTCTCCGGGGTTCAGGGCTTCGGCGCTGGAATCGGTGCTTTCAAGACCGCTTTGAAACTCTTGGGCGTTTTCGACACGAACGACATGCCGACCCCCGTCAAGCCCCTCGAGGGTGAGAACGTGGCCTGGGTCGAAAGCGTTCTGCGTCAAACGGGAATGCTCGATTGAGTCATGTGGGCCGGGGGCCGCGTTAGCGGCTTCCGGCCCACTAAGCGAATACTCCAAGGAGCTCATAGTGTCTGAAGAACTGAAGGCTTCGTCCTTCCCTCTCCTGGCCCTTGACATTGGTGGCACCAAAGTCGGCTGGGCCATCATCTCCCTTGTCGGCGAGGAGCTCTTAGTCACAGAGTCGGGGAGCATCCCCACCCTGGCGCTCGAAGGCGGAGCCGAGGTCGCCTCCCGAATCTGCGAACTCGTTGCCTCCACCTCCTCCTCGTTCCCCGAGATTAAGGGTGTCGCGGTCGCCAGCGCCGGCGTCGTCGACCCTCGAACGGGGAAGATCGTTTCCGCAACGAACACAATGCCCGGATGGGGCGGAACCGATTTGGGTGATCTGCTGCGCGAAGCCAGTGGGCGCCCCGTGTGGATTCTCAACGATGTGCACGCCCACGGTCTGGGCGAAGCCCGCCTGGGTGCGGGAGTGGGACACGATACGGTCCTATCCGTTGCAGTTGGCACCGGGATCGGTGGGGCCCTCATCCACGACGGGGAAGTCGTTTTCGGCAGTCACAATCTCGCCGGCCACCTCGGACACATCCACCATCATTTCGCGCCCGAGATGCTGTGCTCTTGCGGGCGCATGGGACATATCGAAGCGTTTTGCTCGGGCTCGGGAATCACCGCCTGGTACGAGGCGCGGCGCAGCACGCAAGACCCAAAGGCTCTTAACGGACGTCGACTCCAAGAACTCGCCGACTCCGGCCACCCACTCGCAGCGGCGTGCTTCACCGAATCCGCCTATGCACTGGGGGAGGCCCTCGGTTCCCTCGCGAACTGCGTGGACCCCGCGATCATCGTCCTTTCTGGTTCGATGACCCGCTCCGGCGAGGCCTGGTGGGCTTCTCTTCGTGAAGGCTACAGGGCCTCTGCTATGAACGCCGTCGCCGATCTTGAGATCGTGGCGGGTTCTCTTGGCTCAAACGCGCCCCTTCTGGGAGCCTTCATCCACTATCTCAATCAGATCGCCTCTTCCTGAGACGACAACCCGCCGCACCGAAACACCCGCTGCATCGCATCATCTGGAGCAGCGACACACTGTGGGAGGACACCATGCACGAACTCATTGAATCCCTGCGCGGAAAGCTCATCGTCTCCGTCCAGGCTTACCCGGGTGAGCCGATGCGCCACCCCGAAACCATGGCCCAGATCGCCCGCGCCGCCCAGATTGGTGGAGCCGCCGCCATCCGCTGTCAGGGTCTTGCGGATATCTCCGCGATCAAGGGACGCGTCGAGGTCCCCGTCATCGGCCTGTGGAAGGAAGGCCACGAGGGCGTGTACATCACCCCGAGCCTGCGTCACGCTCGCGCCTGCATCATGGCCGGTTGCGATATCGTCGCGATCGACGCGACTTCGCGTCCTCGTCTTGATGGACGCACTTTCGCTGAGACCTGCCAGATCCTCCACGAGGAGAGTGCTCTCGTCATGGCTGACTGTGGCTCTTTCGAGGATGCAAAAGCGGCCTACGAGGCCGGGGCAGACATCATTTCGACCACTCTCGCCGGATACACGGGCGATCGTGAGAAGAGCGTGGGCCCCGATCTGGAGCTCCTCAAGGAGATCGTTGCCGCCTACCCGGATGCCGCCGTGATCTGCGAAGGCCGTATTCACACGCCTCAGGATGCGGTTGAGGCCATGAACGCGGGTGCTTTCGCTGTTATCGTCGGCACGGGGATCACGCATCCGACGTCGATCACCACCTGGTTCAAGGACGCGGTCGAGAAGCGCTGAGGCCCGTCGAGACGCGCCGAGTGACAAGGATTTTCAGACGATGACCTGTCGTTACCTCGTGTCAGGAGCCCCTGAGCGCGGCAGCATCATTGCATTCGCCGACCCCGATGGGGAAGCGCAGGCCCCTGAAGGATTGCGTGAGCGTTTCGAGGATCAGTGGCGGGTCATCGTCTGCGAATCCTTCACAGCTGCGAACTCGTCTGCCGCGCTCGCCGAGAGGCGGGGTTTTTCGCCAGAGCTTGTGGGGAGTAAAGATTCACTGGAAGAGCACCCCGGGAGTCAGGGCGCGTCCGATTCCTTTGGTGAGGACGCTCCGAAACCCATACCCGAGGACGAGGCGGCTGCCTGCCGTTTCGTCATGGAACGTCTCCTCAACGCCCCCGTGGGGGCGGCCATCCTCTATGGGATTGGACAGGGGGCCAGGCTCGCCCGGGCGGTGGCCCGTGAGCTTCCCCAGTGCGTCCTCGCCCTCGTCCTCGATGAGGCGCCCGAAAGTGGAGCGCCCGGGGGCGAGGGGCCTGGGGCCGCGATGCCCGCGCATGAGGCGCTCGCGAACGCCGGGGAAGCGAGAAGCCCCGGAGCCTTCAACACAGGACATACTCAGGGAAGTACTCCAACACCCGGGGCAACCACCCGCGCAATCCCCCTTCTCACGGGCAGGGACATCCCCTGTCTCATTGGCGAAACCGCCCACGACCTCGAAGCCGTGGCCGCTTTCCTCGAAGAAGCCTGCCCCGCCTTCCCCCTCGCACGCCCCTACTACGAATCCGAGCAGGCGCTCAAAGCCTTCGCCGACCCGGAGATGGGGCGGCGCGAATACCGTGAATCGCGCGAGTTCACGGCCCGGAACTTCACCGCCCCGCAACTGCCCGAAGGATTCTCGCTCGCAGTCGAGGATTTCAACGGAATCGAATGCCGGGTCATGGGATACGAAGAGCGGGAAAGCTCCCTCGTCTTCTTCGTCGTCCACGGGGGCGGCTACATGCTCGGGGAGGCCCGTTACGAAGATCCTCGCAATATCGATCTCATCACGGACTTCTCTTCGGCCCTATTGGCCGATAAGAGCTGCGGAGTCATCACGATCAGCCCCGAGTACCGCCTCGCACCCGAACATCCCTTCCCCGCGGGCCGAGATGATGTACTCACAGCCCTGAGAGAGACAATGCGACGCCACCGGGGCGCGCCGCTCTTCCTCATGGGAGATTCAGCCGGGGCCGGCCTCGTCTACCAGGCCCTCCAAGCTCTTGAAGATGAGGAACTTGCGAGGGTCAGCGGAGTGCTCGCCCTCGAACCCTGCCTGAATCCGCTGCTGGTAAGCGCTTCCTCCTACGACTACCGGGATGCTCCGGTGTGGCCGCGGCCCACCGCCGCGATCTCCTGGGGCCACTATCAGGCGGGGGGAGCGCAGCCGTGGCAGGTGTGCCCGCCGATGGGGCGCGACCGTCGCCCATTTCCGCCGATCTACGTAGCGGTCAACACTGCGGACCTCTTGCGAGACGAAGCCGTGTCCTGGGCTTGGGACCTGGTGCGCAGCGGAGTCGCAGTCGATCTTCACAGTTTCGCAGGGACGGTCCACGGGTGGACCACCGTGCCCCCGACGAAGACATGGGAACGGATGAAGGACACAATCCGTTCCTTCATCACAACATGCCTTGAATCGGCTAACGCCCATGCGGAGCACAGGGCTGGGGAATCATCTTGTCCAGCCGAACAACACCGATGAGGATAGGGCCTAGAGTTGGCCTGTCGCCAAAAGAAAGGAATGACGATGCGCATCGCCATCGTGAACAATGAAGAAGAAATCGCACGCCTCGCCGCTGATCGCGTGTGCGAGGTCTACCGTGACAAGCCGAACTTCGTTCTCGGCCTTGCGACCGGATCCTCTCCGATCCCGCTCTACGATGAGCTCGTTCGCCGCTACGAGGCAGGAGAGATTTCCTTCGCGCAAGTGCAGTCCTTCAACCTCGACGAGTACGTTGGCCTGCCGAAGGACCATTTCGAGGGCTACGCGAACTTCATCCGCCGTCACCTCGTTGGCCGCGTCGACATGGCCGAGGGCGCAGCACACGGCCCCGACGGCTGGTGCGAGGACCTCGATGAGGGGGCGCGCCTGTACGACCAGGCCATCAAGGATGCGGGCGGCATTGACATCCAGGTTCTCGGCATCGGCTCCGACGGCCACATCGGCTTCAACGAACCCGGTGGTTCCCTGTCCTCTCGCACCCACGTGGGAGTCCTGACGGAGCAGACCCGCCGTGACAACGCGCGTTTCTTCGACGGCGACATCGACCAGGTCCCGACCCACTGCGTCACCCAGGGCATTGGCACGATCATGGATTCGCGCGCTCACGTCTTCATCGCGACCGGCAAGGGCAAGGCCCAGGCTGTCAAAGAGATGATCGAGGGAGGCGTGTCGCAGCGTTGGCCCGCGACCGCCCTGCAGTACCACAATGATGTTCTCGTCATCATCGACGAGGACGCGGCTTCGCTCCTTGAACTCAAGGACTTCTACAAGGAGGTCTGGGCGAAGGAGAACGCCTGAGATCTGTGAGGAGGGGGCGCTGGCGCTGCCAGCGCCCCCCTTTCTTTGCGCCCTCGACCTCTTCACGTGCCTCCTCTGTCGCGAGTGGAGGCTGTGGCGAGAATTGGGACCACAGGGCCGGGGCACTGGCAGGAGGCCAAGGGGATCAGACTCTGTGCCGATCAGCGCAGAGGCACTCCAGCATCGCCGAAACCCCTCAGAGTAGGATGAAAAGAGACGACACCGGGCTTCGTGGCACCGAGCACGAGCTTCGAGGCCCGAGGAGTTCTCGATCTGCGCGACTGAAAGGCACAACATGGCTTCACAAAAGAGCACGGTCCTCGTCACCGGCGGCATCGGTTACATCGGCTCACACACTCTCATTGAATTGGACGCCGTCGGCTTCGACCTCGTCGTCGTTGACAACCTGGTGAATGCGAATGAAACCAGTCTTGCGCGCATAGAGAAGATCATTGGCAAGCCTCTCCCGTTCTACAAGGTGGATACTCGCGATGAGGATGCTCTCGACGAGGTCTTCTCCCGCCATCACATCGACCAGGTGATCCACTTCGCGGGTCTGAAAGCCGTTGGCGAGTCGGTGGAAAAACCCCTCGAATACTACGAGAACAACATTTCCGGCACCCTCGCCCTCCTCAAGGTCATGCGCGCGCATGAATGCACATCGATCGTGTTCTCCTCTTCAGCAACCGTTTACGGCGATCCGGCGTTCATTCCGATCACAGAGGAATGCCCCAAAGGAATCCCCACGAACCCTTATGGCTGGACGAAGTGGATGATCGAGCAGATGCTCATCGACATCGCGAAGGCAGACCCGAAGTGGAACGTCGTCCTCCTGCGCTACTTCAACCCGATCGGTGCCCACGAGTCCGGTCTCATCGGCGAAGACCCGAATGGGATCCCGAACAACCTCGTCCCCTACATCGCCCAGGTCGCCGTCGGCAGGCTCGAAGCTCTCCAAGTGTTCGGCAATGACTACGACACCCCCGACGGCACGGGCGTACGCGACTACATCCACGTCGTCGATCTTGCGAAGGGGCATGTCAAGGCCCTCGAATGGATGCAGGGGCGCAACGGCTCAGAAGTCTTCAATCTCGGCACCGGCCAGGGTTACTCGGTCCTCGAGGTCCTCCACGCCTTCGAAGGGGCCTGCGGACGCGAACTGCCCTACGTGATCCGCCCTCGCCGAGCCGGAGACATCGCGACCTGCTATTCGGATCCGAAGAAGGCCGCCGAGATTCTCGGCTGGAAGGCCGAGTTTGGCATTGAGCGCATGTGCGCGGACTCGTGGCGCTGGCAGTCGATGAACCCCAATGGCTACGCCTCCTCAGACGCCGCATCCGCCACCCGTTGACATCACCCGATTCAAGGATCCCCCATGACGATTCCGACTCTTGCCGAGCTGACGACCTTCCGCGTCGGGGGCCCGATCCGCGACTACCTCGCCACAGATGATCGCGCCGCCCTCATCGACGCGATCAAGAAGGCGGACGAGGCCGGGACACCCCTCCTCGTGATCGGCGGAGGATCGAATCTCCTGGCCTGTGACGAGGGCTTTGAGGGGCTGGTCGTGAAGGATCTGCGCTCCGAGATCCACATCGAGCAGACTCCGGCATCCACCAGAGCGCAGGCGGAACCGCACGATCCTGAAGGGCCTTGCCGAGCCACTCGCCGCGTGACGGCAAGTGCTGGAACGACTTGGGACGAGTTCGTTGACTGGAGTCTCGATGAAGGCCTTTCCGGCCTCGAAGCCCTCTCAGGGATTCCTGGAACCGTGGGTGCCGCTCCCGTCCAAAACATCGGTGCCTACGGCCATGAGCTCGGTGAAACTCTGCTCGAGGTGCGGGTGTGGGATCGACACAAGAAACAAGAGGCAACCCTTGGCGCCGAGGAGCTCGCCTTCGGATATCGCGAGTCCATCATCAAACGCTCCATCCACACGGGCGATGAGAATGGGAGACTCTGGGGGCCTTCGGGCCGTTGGATCGTCCTCGAAGTGACCTTCCTCCTCGAAGTTTCCCCTCTGTCATCCCCGGTCCTGTACCGTGAGCTCGCCAAGCGCCTCGGCATTGAGCAGGGGGAGCGCGCCGAGGCTCGGATCGTCAGGGACACTGTTTTGGCGCTTCGCCGCACGAAGGGCATGGTCCTCGACCCCGAGGATCACGACTCGTGGAGCGCGGGCTCATTCTTTACGAACCCGATCCTCTCTCCGCAGGCGGCCGAACTCCTCCCCGCCGAGGCGCCCCGCTTCCCAACAGCAGATGGACGTGTCAAAACTTCCGCCGCGTGGCTCATTGACCATGCGGGCTTCCCGAAGGGGTATTCGATTCCTGGGGCTCGCGAGGGCGGGGCCGCGCTGTCTGGCAAGCACGTGCTCGCCCTGACGAATCGGGGGCAGGCGAGTGCAGCAGAAGTTGTGGAGCTGGCGCTTAGGGTCCGAGAAGGGGTGGAGGAGCGTTTCGGTGTGCACCTCGTCCCTGAGCCGCTCGCCCTGGGGATCACGTGGTGAAGAGCTGAGGCGGGCGCTTCACTACTCGCTCTTAGGATCAGACGGCACAGCTTCACCGCTTGCCCTCGCGGATCACATGGCGAGGGCAGCGCTAGGAGCTTCACTACTCACCTTCGCGGATCGTGCAGTGGGCGCTTCACTACGTGTCCTCAGGATCAGGTGTAAGCCCGGTCGCTCTGCCTGCCACAGTGAGCCTCCGGCAGCCGTAGGAGGGATCAGACCTTTCGTCAGCGGCGGCATCACACATTGAAATCAGCGCCGGGTGCTTCGCTCGACACCCACTCCTCGATTCTGGCGTACCACCTGCGCTTCGAGGACTGCGAGGCAAGCGAAGCCGCGATTGATTGGCGCGCCAGGTCGGCGAGCTGACGATCCGATAGGGCGAACACCTCGCGGGCATTCGCATACTGTTCGAGCAGACGCGAGTGGAAGAGAAGGGGATCATCAGCTCCCAGGGCGATCGTCGCGCCGCGCCCCATGAGCAGTGGCAGTGGCACCGAGCCGAAATCCTGATACACCCCTAGGTGAACATTCGATGTGGGACAGACTTCGAAAGCGATTCCCGCTTCGATGAGCCGGTCCAGGAGTTCTAGGTCTTCGCTTGTTCGGACACCATGTCCGAGTCGGTGCGGATTCAAAGAGGTAACGACCTCGCGAACAGACTCGGGGCCGAGCAGTTCACCACCGTGGGGCAGGGCCGCGAGCCCCGCTCGTCGGGCGATGCCGAAGGCCGCGGAAAAAGCCGAGGTCTGGCCCATTCGCTCGTCATTCGACAGTCCGAAGCCGACAACTTCACCGGGACCGTCTCCTGCGTATCGGGCGGCCAGACGGGCGAGAGTCCTCGCATCCAGGGGGTGCCGCATCCTCGAGGCCGCCACGATGACGACGACTTCGACTCCGGTCCTGGCCGATGCGAGTTTCGCCTCGTCCAAAACAATCTCGAGAGCGGGGGTGATGCCTCCGACCCAGGGGGCGTAGGAGGTCGGGTCGACTTGGATCTCCAAGCGGACTGAGCCTTCCGCGGCCTCGTCCTCGGCGGCTTCGCGCACAATGCGACGCATGCTCTCCTCCGAGCGAACAAGGTGACGGGCCGCGTCGTAGGAGCGCTGGAAACGGAACCAGCCCCGCCCATCGGCGGGCACTTTCAAAGGATCCACATCGAGCAGATGAGCGGGCAGGCGGATCTCCTGTTCGAGCGCCATATCCACGAGGGTCTGCGGGCGCATCGCGCCGGTGAAGTGCAAATGCAGATGCGCTTTGGGGAGTAGGCGCAGCTCGCGCCTGTTCGGCGGTGTTGCAGGCGCGGTGGTGAGGACCGGCTGAGCGGGAAACTCGGGTCCGCGGATACGAGGAAGCGGAGGCATTAGTGCATGTCCAGCCACGCGACAATGTCACGGATGAGACCGGGACCTTCGGGCTCGTTGAGGACTTCATGGTAGGCGCCGTCAATGATGCGCAGGTGGACATCCGCATCGGGGTTCGCAGCGAGCACCCCTTGAACGAAGGCGCGCGAGCCATTGAGGGAGGCGAGGGTATCCGCATTGCCGTGCAGGACGAGCATGGGGGTCTTGACCCGCTCTGCGCGTCGCAGGGTCTTGTCGCCTTGGAGGATCATGGTTGTGGCGGTGAGGAGCGGGGCGCCGCCTGTGTAGCACAGGGGGTCGGCGTCGAAGGCCTCTTGGACGCGTGGATCTCGCGAAAGGGCAGAAGGGGAACCCGGTTGACGAGGCGGCGTGATGATCAGTCCGGGTGCGAGGCGCGCTAGGGGCAGCAGAGCTCGGGCCGAGGACGCGGGAACGTCGGGGAGAGGCCGCAGGGCGGGGCCGGTGAGGACCGTGCCGCTAAGGTTTTTCGGTTCCAGGATTGTTGAGGCAGCGGTGATCAGGCCTCCCATGGAGTGTCCGAAGAGGAAGAGGCTGTCCGTGCGCGAATGGGCGAGGGCGATCCTGCGCGCGTCGAGGTGGTCTGTGATGAGGGCTCCCACGTCGACGCGCGAGCGTGGGCCTGGTGCGGTGCCGTGGCCGTAGTGGTCGTAGAAAGCGATGTCGTATCCGGCGGCGAGGAGGGCTTCCTGAAGTGGCAGATATCGTCCGGAGTGTTCGGCGTATCCGTGGCATAGGAGCACGCTTCCTTTAGGGGTTTCGAGGTCGGCGCGGCGGTAACGGATCTCCATTGCTCCATTATGGCTGTTCATGCGTCCCTCGTCCTTCTCGCATTACCGAGGGCGCTGAGCGGAGCTTGGCCAGGGAGGGGCTCACAGTGGAGGCGATGATGGGCGGTGATGAGTGGAGGGTTTAGCGGTGTGTGGAGGGGCTATACCCCCTCCACTTGTCGTGAACCCCTCCATTCAGGGGAGGGAATCACAATGGGCGGGGGTCCTTCAGAGGAGATGAACCGAGGGCGAGACGAGAAGTGCTTCCCGCCTCGCCCTCGTGCGCCGCAGCGCCCCCTGTCTGGGCAAGCGTGTTTTCCGGCTCAGGCAATCGCGTTACCAGGACACAACCGCGGCCGCTTCAGCCTTCAGCCCACGCAGATCACTGCGCTTCTGCGAGGAGGCTCTGAACCCGGCTGACGCCTTCGACGAGGTCGTCATCTGAAAGTGCGTAGGACAGACGCAGGAACCCAGAGGGACCGAAAGCCTCACCTGGGACGAGCGCGACCTCGACCTCGTCGAGGATGAGATTGGCGAGCTCCGCGGAGGAAGTCGGGACCGTGCCTCGAATGCGCTTGCCGAGAATGCCCTCGACGCTGGGGTAGGCGTAGAAAGCACCCTTGGGAGTGGGGACCGTCATGCCCTCGATTTCAGAGAGCATGGAGATCATGGTGCGGCGACGACGATCGAAGGCCTTGCGCATCTCATACACGGCGTCGAGGGGACCTGAGATGGCTTCGAGGGCGGCCCGCTGCGCGATATTCGAAACATTCGAGGTCAGGTGCGATTGGAAGGAGGTCGCGGCTTTGACCACGTCTCCCGGGCCGATCATCCAGCCGACTCGCCAACCGGTCATCGCGTAGGTCTTGGCGACTCCATTGAGGACGAGACTCTGATCGGCGAGTTCGGGAACGAGCTTGACGATATGAGCGGGCTCGGCATCCTCGTATAAGAGATGCTCGTAGATCTCATCGGTGATCACCCAAATGCCGTGCTCGAGGGCCCACTCGCCGATCGCCTTGGTTTCGGCGGGGGTGTAGACGCTGCCCGTCGGATTCGAAGGCGAGCAGTGCAGGAGGACCTTCGTGCGCTCGGTGCGTGCAGCTTCGAGTTGTTCGACGCTGACCTTGTAGTCCTGCTCGGCGCCGGCGAAAACGGGGACGGTGACGCCGCCGGCGAGTTTGATGACCTCGGGGTAGGTCGTCCAGTAGGGGGTCGGCAGGAGGGCCTCGTCGCCAGGGTCGAGGATGGAGGCGAATGCCTGGAAGACGGCCTGCTTGCCGCCGTTGGTCACGAGAATCTGAGTGGGATCGACCTCGTATCCGGAGTCTCGCAGAGTCTTTTCGGCGATTGCCGAGCGCAGCTCGGGCAGACCAGCGGCGGGCGTGTAGCGGTGCATCGCGGGTTCGCGGGCAGCGCGCACGGCCGCTTCGACGATCGGTTCTGGGGTCGGGAAATCGGGTTCGCCCGCACCGAATCCGATGACGGGGCGTCCCTGGGCTTTGAGGGCTTTGGCCTTCGCGTCAACGGCAAGGGTGGCCGAAGGAGTGATGGCAGCGAAACGTGCGGAGATCCGCGAACGAGGGCGTGTGCTCATGCCTCCATCGTCGCATGAGCGAGAAGGTGGTGGAAGGGTGAACCGAGATATGAGCGGGGACGCATGTCGATGCCGAGGACTGGGAAGCGGGAGTATGGTTCGAGCGCGTGTGGGCGTAAGGCTCCTTGGCGGGAGGCTCCTTGGTGCTGTAGCCGGTCATATTGCCTGTGGACGTAGTCGTCTAGGTGTCGCCTGGGCGCTCGCGGATGGCGGGCATCTTGCGACGTATAGAAAATGAAAAGCCGTACCTCGCCCATCTTCGGCGCATTTTTCTGGCATGAAAAAGCCTTGTATGGAGGCCCTGAATATATGCCCCCCAGGGAAGTATCGGGCCATTCGACTCCACGCCAGTGTGCGTGCGTTCGTATGTGAATGAAGGGGTGATTGTAGAGGGGTGGGCGTGTCTGTCTGTGGGCCGCCTCAAGGGGTGCACAGAGCTGGCTCGAGCACGAGGGAGCCGCCTGAAGGCGCGCCCAGTTTTACCTGTATCGCCGTGCGGGCACGTCTGAAACTGTGTGTGCCTCCCCAAATCCCGCCGGCGAGCCCGGCTGGATTGGACACCTTCAGAGCTTGCCGATACTCTTGGGCCTGCGGATCGGCAGATCTGCAGTAGGGCAGTGGCGCAATTGGTAGCGCACCGGTCTCCAAAACCGGCGGTTGTGGGTTCGAGTCCCGCCTGCCCTGCCAGAACGAAAGGTGACAGGAGGCTCTCATGGCACACACGATGGCCGGGGACGTTTCCGGGCCCGCGGATCGTACGAAGTCCGGACCTACCAGGGCTCGCGATGCGTCTTCGCAGGAATCACAGAAGAAGCCGAATATCTTTCGTCGTATCTGGGTCTTCATCACTCAAGTGATCGCCGAGATGAAGAAGGTCACCTACCCGACTGGGGAAGAGACTCAGACCTACTTCGTGGTCGTCATCGTTTTTGTGGCGGCAATCATGGCTTTCACCGGGCTTCTTGATCTGGGATTCGGTAAACTGAACGCATTGATCTTCGGCTGACGCCGAACGGACCCGCCCGCAGGAATCTGCAGGCGGGTTTCTTCTACGAGCCGTCAGCCCCGAGAGTCGGATATCCGGCGCCAGGAGGAATGCGTGAACGAGGACAAGAACTCAATCGAGTTCGAGGACGAGACCGAGCAGTCGCTCAATGCCGCTGAAGAAGCTGCCGTCGAAACTCCCACGGAGAAAGCAGCCGACACTGCCCCTGAAGCTGAAAAGGACAGTGCCCAGGAGGCTGTTGATCCCCTCGAGGCTTTCCGCCGCGAGATCATGATGATCCCGGGTGACTGGTATGTGATCCACACCTACTCGGGTCATGAGCGCAAGGTGAAGGCGAATCTTGAGCAGCGCATCGCCAGCCAGAACATGGAGGAGAAGATCTTCCGTGTCGAGGTGCCCGACGAGTACATCAACGAGTTCAAAGGCTCGGTGAAGAAGAGGGTGCGCCACGTCCGCATCCCCGGGTACGTCGTTGTCTGCATGGACTTCGACGATGACTCTTACCGCGTCGTGAAAGACACCCCCGCCGTCACCGGCTTCGTGGGCGATCAGCATAACCCGGTTCCTCTCTCCACCGACGAGGTCGTCGACCTCCTCAAGTTCAACATCCTCGAAGAGGCCGGGCCTCAGGCTGCTCCGGCTGCCGCCGTCAAGGAAGAGATCCGCGTGGCCTTCGAAACCGGCGAGGTCGTGTCCATCGTCGAGGGGCCTTTCGAAGGAATGGAAGCGACAATCTCGCAGATCCTTCCCGAGGCTCAAAAGCTCAAGGTCCTCGTCACGATCTTCGAGCGCGAAACCGAGCTCGAACTCGCTTTCGAACAGGTCACCAAACGCGAGGAGTGACCTCCGGCACCCGGACTTGGGAACGGGCTCGGGTGCGCGATATCATCAACATTCGTGCGTACTGGGTTCACTGTGCCTTCAAGCCGGTGAACGATCGTACGTCCGCGACGGCGACCGTCGTCGCGGAACAGAGAAAGAAAGACCCGAAACATGGCACCGAAGAAGAAGGTCACCGGCCTGATCAAGCTTCAGATCGCAGCCGGCGCCGCCACCCCCGCTCCGCCGGTCGGCCCCGCACTGGGCCAGCACGGCGTGAACATCGTCGAGTTCACGAAGGCCTACAACGCTGCGACCGAGTCGCAGCGCGGCTCGATCGTCCCGGTCGAGATCACGGTCTACGAGGACCGCTCTTTCACCTTCGTCCTCAAGACCCCTCCGGCCTCTGAGATGATCAAGAAGGCTGCGGGCGTCCAGAAGGGCTCCGGCACCCCGAACACGGCGAAGGTCGGTTCGATCAGCATGGACCAGGCCCGCGAAATCGCGCAGGCCAAGATGGTCGACCTCAACGCGAACGACATTGAGGCCGCCACCAAGATCGTCGCCGGCACCGCCCGCTCCATGGGCATCACCGTCACCGACTGATCCCCCCAGACCAAATCCCAGTGGTAGGGCAGGCGCTGCCCGGAACCCACGACTGCAAGGAGAAGAAGCAGCATGACGAAGCGCTCCAAGAGCTACCGCGCCGCAGCGGAGAAGATCCACGCGGGCGTCCTCTACACCCCTCTCGAGGCCATGAAGCTGGCCAAGGAGACCACCGTCACCAAGTTCGATTCGACCGTTGAGGTCGTCCTGCGACTCGGTGTCGATCCTCGTAAGGCCGATCAGATGGTGCGCGGCACCGTCTCCCTGCCGCACGGCACCGGCAAGACCGCCCGGGTCTTGGTCTTCGCCGTTGGCGAGCGCGCGCAGGAAGCAATCGACGCCGGAGCTGACGAGGTCGGCGGCGACGAACTCATTGAGAAGGTCGCCAAGGGCTACACCGACTTCGATGTCGCCGTTGCCACCCCGGACCTCATGGGCAAGGTCGGCCGCCTCGGCCGCGTCCTCGGCCCCCGAGGCCTCATGCCGAACCCGAAGACCGGCACGGTCACCATGGACGTCGCGAAGGCGATCAAGGAGATCAAGGGCGGTCGTATCGAGTTCCGCGTCGATAAGCACGCAAACCTCGCGTTCATCGTCGGCAAGGTGTCCTTCACGGCCGAGCAGCTGGCGGAGAACTACGCGGCGGTCCTCGAAGAGGTCCTCCGCTTGAAGCCGGCCGCAGCCAAGGGCCGCTACATCTCCAAGGCGACCGTCTCCACCACGATGGGTCCGGGTATCCCCGTTGACCCGACGAAGACGAAGAACGTCGCTGAGTGATCTCCTGATTTTTTCGGGATTCATTTTTGAAGTTCGCGGGGCGAAAGCTGAGTGCTTTCGCCCCGCGAATCTTGTGTTTGCCGCTTAGTTGCCCGTGTACATGGAGGGCTCTTTCGAAGTAGCCTCAGGCCCTTGCCCGTGACTCACCTGTGCGAAAGCCTGAAATGGCTGGCATCCCTCCCTATCTGCTAAGGAAGAATGAGCTGTTCAGGCGCATTGGGGCAAGTGGTACCGAGCCTTCCCTCGTTAAGAGCAAGAACGTCGTCACATGCGAATGACAGCCGCAGCCTGCATGTGGCGAGGTCTTGATCAACGCGAAGCTCAGCGTCGCTGGCGGATGCTGCAGAAGAGTCGCGACATATCCCTGAGACTGAACCGAAAGGGTCGCATCGCGCGCGGATGCTGCCTCCAGCCACCCTGTGGCCAGGGAAGCCATCTCGAAGGCTCCCGTCGCGTGGATGCGCCGTGCCCGCACTTTATGATGACCAATGGAAACCCGAAAAGCGCCGTCGCGTGCGAATAAGCGGCCTCGCACCATGAAGCCACGCCAAGGTGAACATAGTGCTGAGGCCCGGCGCCTACGAACTGATAGCTCGCACAAGCACGAGTGTCTGGTACCACAGGCCCGCGACTGGCGTCCTCGTCCTCGTCGCTGGTAGCCTGCAAAGGCCGAAGACCGTCGGATACTCGGGTGACCGGGTACGAAATGCGAAAGCAGCCGACGCAGGTGAGTGAGTCGCCCCAGGGTGACACGGACATTCATGCCCGACACGATCCTGCGTGTCGGGCATTCGCATTGTCCGGGGTCAACTATCTGGAAGGAGGACCATGGCGAGGTCTGACAAGGTGGCAGCGGTTGCTGAACTCGTGGAGCGTTTCCGCGCGTCTGACGCCGTCCTGCTGACCGAATATCGCGGCCTGACCGTTGGCCAGCTCAAGCAGCTGCGTCGCGGACTGGGCGACAACGCGAGCTACGCCGTGGTGAAGAACACGCTGGCGCGCCTCGCGGCCAAGGAGGTCGGACTCGACTTCCTGGCTGAGGACCTCAAGGGTCCGACGGCGATCGCTTTCGTCTCCGGTGAGCCCGTCGAGGCCGCCAAGGCGCTGCGTGATTTTGCCAAGGAGAACCCGAAGCTCGTCCTGAAGTCGGGCGCGATGGACGGCGCTGCGCTGTCCGTTGAGGGTGTCAAGAAGCTTGCGGATCTCGAATCCCGCGAGGTGCTGCTAGCCAAGGCCGCTGGCGCGCTCAAGGGCAAGATGTCCCAGGCGGCGTACGCATTCAACGCACTGCCCTCCAAGGCTGTGCGCACCATCGACGCTCTGCGCGAAAAGCAGGGCGAAGCGGCCTGACGCGACAGGCCCCGGAAGAATCGGCAGCCCGAGCTGCGAAATTCGTCCGGAACACTCCACATATCTGCTCGCGAAGCAGGCCCAATAGGAAGGATGCCGATCATGGCAAAGCTCTCCAACGACGAGCTCATCGAAGCTTTCAAGGAAATGTCCCTCATCGAGCTCTCTGACTTCGTCAAGCTCTTCGAAGAGACCTTCGACGTCACCGCCGCCGCTCCGGCCGCCGTGGCCGTTGCCGCCGCCCCGGCCGGCGAAGCCGCTGCTGAGGAAGAAAAGACGGAGTTCGAGGTCGTCCTCGAGTCCGCCGGCGAAAAGAAGATCGCGGTCGTCAAGGCTGTCAAGAACCTCACCGGTCTTGGCCTCAAGGAAGCCAAGGATCTCGTTGACGGCGCCCCCTCGACCATCTTCGAGAACGCCAAGAAGGAAGACGCCGAGAAGGCCAAGGCTGATATCGAAGAGGCCGGCGGCAAGGTCACCCTTAAGTGATCCTGCTCCCTTAGTGAGACTCTGAGATTCTTGCGAGGGGATGGTTCTCGACGATTCATCGTCTTCGGTGCCCCGGGAGGAGTAACTCCTCCCGGGGCACCATCTTGTGTGTGCCGTTTGGTGTGTCTGGGTTCCGTCGCCGTCAGGGGAAAGTACGAGCTTAGTGTGTAAGTAGAAGTGTCGTAGTGCCTGACGGTCTTGGAAGCGTCTAGGGGGAAACGCGAGTTCAGCGGAGGCGGGAGTCTCGTTTTGCTTTGGATCGAAGGGTTCAAGGAGACCTCTGCCGAGCTTGCGAGCCGCTTCTTCTTGCGAGCTTCTGCCCGGTGCGCTGGGACCAGGGTGCATCCAAAGATCGAAGTCAGCGCACGGAACACCTTGTGCCCAGCGCGCTAATGGGCAAGGTAGGCTCACTCCCGGCCGTTTCGGCCTTCCTAGCCTCTGCTCGGCGCGCTAGGGCCAGGGGACTTGCTTTGGCGAAGAGCGGGATCATAAGTGCTTCTGCCCGCTGCGCTAGCGGCCAGGCTACCGCTTGACTGAAGAAGCATTCTCTGGCGTGTCGTTCGGGCTTGAAAAGGGGAGTGCTGTGCCTGCTTGTTGCGGGGTCTCCATCTTTTTCACGGACAGCGCCCAAACGCCACCCCGAAGACTCACTACGACACTGTGAGGAGCAACACTGGGTGCAGGGCGCTTGGTCGACCCCAGTCATGATCTCAACGTTCTCCTTTCCGACTCACCTCCGCCGAGAGCACAATCGGGGTTGTTGTGCGCGTTTGGATGCTAACTCGGAGGACCCTCAATGGGTTTTCGGCGGTGCTCGTCACCTTTCAATTCTGCCGAAAGCACAATCGGGGGACGCGAACAGGGTGAATGGTGCTCGGGGGTGGGTGAGCCCGGCGGAGAGCACTTAGGAGCGGTCAAGCATCTGTGTTGGTGCCTGAAGGACGAGGGCGGGGGAGAATCGTGCTGAGAGCAGGGAATCGATGGGATCCGCTTGGAACGCTTCGAGCATCGCCTTTCGGGAGGGGCGGTACCGATTGGATAGTAGGCGTGGCGTGAACCACCGTCCCCAGATTTGCCAAGATCGAGGCTGCTCGGCCATACTTGTCAGGTCGCAATCCCGCGTAGCTCAACGGCAGAGCATCCGACTGTTAATCGGACGGTTACTGGTTCGAATCCAGTCGCGGGAGCGTAAAGAGCCCGGTCATCACAGATGGCCGGGCTTAACTCGTGTTTTCCCCGTTGCCGTGTCGAGATCATGGGGATGCAGGCCGCAGAGGTGCATGGCATTTTCCGTCGCGGCGCACTGATTGGGGCGGCATAGACCTTGGCAGGGGATGCTCGCGGAGAAGACTTCTCCCCCTGAGGGGCGGGGAGAAGTGTGCAGATCCCCGCGTCTCTCGTCGATATCGGGACTTCTCCCCCTGTGAGGGGGCGGGGAAAAGTGTTCCCGTCGCGTTCCGAAGCATCGGAGTTTGCTTTCTCCCCCAGAGGAGCGGGGAGAAGTCGCTGGGATGAGCGTCCAGAACATCATGAGCGCCTCCTTCCCCCTGGGCGCTGGAGGGAAATAGACACCCGAGGACTGTGATGAGCTCCCGCGAGCCCCAGTCCCCGGAGGCTGGGGGTTGGGGACCGTTCTGCAGACGCTGGTGGGGGGTTCCTCCCAGTCCCTGGAGGGTAGGGGCTGGGACGGCAAGCTCCATCACGACAGCCCCCAAGCCTCAATCCCCGCTGGGGGCGGGGTTGGAGTGGTCGAGGAGATAGGGGGTGAGCCACTTCGTGCCTCCAGTTCACGAGCGCGGGGTTGGAGTAGGCGCATAAGCGGCTTTAAGGTGCCGGAACCACCACCTAGGAGCCTCTTTCCTATGTCAGCGATCCACAAGTCGAACCTGATAGCCCGGAGTAAAGAAGAAACCCCAGGTCGAGGTCGGAAATCTGCCTGTTATGCGTGGCCTGTGTCCGACTTGTGGGCGTGCCTGAGCCTGCGGGGCCTGCTGTATGGGGGTTGTGTCCGACTTGTGGGCATCTCTGAGCCTGCGATGCCGTGTGCTCCACCACAAATCGTTAGCGGTAACGATTGGGTAACGAGGTGCCGTCCTCGATTTTGTTGATGCTTCCAAGTGTCGTACGCTTGCCCTACACCAATGAAGGTGATCGTCGTAACCCGTTTCGTTAGCGTTAACGAGTTGTGGCTTACAAAACTCCGGACACATAGCCGTGGCCGGTACCCGAGGGGTGAAAAGTGACGAACTTGCTTGAGTTGAAGGGGATCTCCAAGACCTTCCCCGGTGTGAAGGCGTTGTCCGATGTGGACCTCGACCTTCGTGCCGGCGAGATCCTGGGACTCTGCGGTGAGAATGGCGCCGGTAAATCGACGCTCATGAAGGTACTCACCGGTATTCACAAGGCAGATCCGGGAGGTGAGATCTGGCTGCAGGGTGAGAAGGTGAATCTCAAGGGGCCGAACCACGCGCGTGACCTTGGGCTGAGCATTATCCATCAGGAGCTCAATATCATTCCCGACCTCACGGTCGCTCAGAACCTTTATATCGGTCGCGCAGGCTCCCACCAGGGTGGCTATATCAACGACCGTAAGATGGTAAGGGATGCCAAGGCCCTTTTCGAGCGCCTGAACATGGATCTCAACCCGAACGACGTGTGCCGTGACCTCACCGTTGCTCGCCTGCAGATGCTTGAGATCGCCCGAGCCCTCTCCTACGAGGAAACGAAGATCCTCGTCATGGACGAGCCTACTGCGCCGCTCACGACCACCGAGACGGAGTCCCTCTTCGAACTCGTTCGTAACTTCATCACCCCCGAAACCGGCCTCATCTTCATCACCCACCGCATGCCCGAGCTTAAGGAACTCACCAACCGCATTTCCGTGCTCCGCGACGGCCAATACGTGGGAACTGTCGAAACCGAAACGACCCCCTTGTCCGAGGTCATTCGCCTCATGGTCGGGCGCGAGGTCCCCGCCGACGCTCGTCCCACAACCCGCCCCCTCTCCGATGAAGCAGTCCTCAAAGTCGAGCACCTTTCCACGAAAAAAGCCGTCCACGACGTCTCCTTCGAAGTGAAGAAGGGCGAGATCTTCGGCTTTGCCGGCCTCGTCGGCGCAGGCCGCACCGAGGTCGCCCGTGCTTTGTCGGGAGCCGATCCTCATACCGAAGGCGAGATCACCATCAACGGTAAGAAAGTCTCGATCCGCAACGCCGCAGACGGTGTGAAGTACGGCATTGGCTATCTCTCCGAAGACCGCAAGCAATACGGCCTCCTCCTCGACAAATCGATCGCCTTCAACACCGCGCTCGCCGCGATGGACCGCTTTACAACGGGCGGCATCATCAACGGCAGGAAGATCACCAAGGTCGCTCGAGACTACGTCGAAAAGCTGCGCACCCGCACCCCGAGCGTCGAAGCCGAACTCCGCTCCCTCTCTGGCGGCAACCAGCAGAAGGTCGTCATCGCGAAGTGGCTCGTGCGCGACTCGGACATTTTGATCTTCGATGAACCGACTCGAGGCATCGATGTCGGCGCTAAGGATGAGATCTACACCCTCCTTGAGGAACTCGCCAGGCAAGGCAAAGCGATCATCGTGATTTCATCCGAATTGCCAGAGGTTCTGCGCCTCGCGAATCGAGTTGCAGTCATGGCCCACGGGCGCATCATTGGCACCCTCGACAATGAGGTCGCCACCCAGGAAAACATCATGGAACTGGCCACCGTCGGTCAGGAAGAAGCGAATGGAGTAGTCGCGTGACCACCGCTACCGTCAAGGCGCAGCAGCCCACCAATCCGGTGGCCGCCTTCATCAAGTCCAACATGCAGCTCGTGATGGTCTTCATTGCATTGGTGATCATCTATGCGTACTTCATGTTCGCAGCCCCGAACTTCGCTCAGGCGAAGATCTTCACCGACATCCTCTTGCAGGCCGCATACATCGGTGTCATGGCGCTGGGTGCGACCTTCGTCATCGCAACTGCCGGTATTGATCTGTCCGTCGGCACCGGCATGACTCTCGTCGCAGTCATGGCGGGCGTCTTCTTGTCAGCCGATTGGATGAACCTCCCCCTGGGAGTCGGCCTGATCCTCGTTCTCCTCTTCGGTGCCTTCGTCGGCCTCATCAACGGCGTGAACATCTCGATCCTCGGCCTTCCTCCCTTCATCGCCACACTCGCGATGATGATGGTCGCCCGCGGCCTCGCGCTCATCATCTCTGACAAGTCCACGATCTCGATCGCGAATAAGGATTACATCGCCCTGTCGACCGGCAGCCTTTTCCCGACCGTCGGGGGCGCCACATTGACGAATGCCGCCCTCATCTTCGTCCTGCTCACCATCCTCGCCGCCTTCCTCCTGTCCAAGACGCTCTTGGGCCGCTACGCTCTCGCAATCGGCTCCAATGAAGAGGCGACGCGTCTTTCGGGCGTGAACGTGCGCCTGTGGAAGGTCATCATCTACGTTGTCGCCGGTGTCTTCATGGCGATCGGCGCGATCCTCTACTCCGCGCGCTTCGGATTCGTCCAGCCCGCTGAAGGCGTTGGCTTCGAACTCAACGTCATCGCAGCAACCGTCATCGGCGGCACCTCGCTCTCCGGCGGTCGCGCCTCAATCCCCGGTGCCCTCCTCGGTGCGCTCATCATGGAGACCCTGAAGAAGGGCCTGACGATGATGGGCGTCGCCTCCGAATGGCAGCTGGTTGTCACCGGTGTCGTCGTTCTCCTCGCAGTCTTCATCGACAACATCCGTCGAGCCCGCGAAAACGCCGCCTGATCCTCGAGATCTTTCCCAAGGGACATCGTCGTCCACACAACAACGGACATCGCCGTCCACACAACACAGGGCAGACAAAGGTCTGACCGCCCCCATGAAAGGAATACACATGCGCCCCATCGGACGTATCGTCGCCGTCGCCGCCGCCGGTTCCATGGCCTTCGGCCTCGCCGCCTGCTCGACCTCCACCGACTCGGCCGCTAGCGACACCGCCGCCGCAGACAAGAGCGGTGCTTCTGAGACCGTCACGGAATCGACTGAGGTGCCCAAGGGCGATGGCTCCAAGACCATCTACCTCGTCTCCAAGGGCTTCCAGCACCGCTTCTGGCAGGCAGTGAAGGAAGGTGCAGAACAGGCCGGTACCGAGTTCAACTACAAGATCCAGTTCGTCGGCCCCGACGATGAGACGAAGGTGACCCAGCAGCTCGACCAGCTCCAGGCTGCCCTCGACACGAAGCCTGCAGCCATTGGCCTCGCGGCCCTCGATTCGGGCGCTGCGGGCCCTCTCCTCACCCAGATTGAATCTGCCGGGATTCCTCTCGTTGCGTTCGACTCCGGTGTCGACTCCGACCTTCCGCTCACCACGGTTTCGACCGACAACTACGCAGCCGCTGAAGAGGCCGCAAAGCACATGATCGAGCTCCTCGATGGACAGAAGGGCACCGTTGGCCTCGTCTGCCACGATGCGACCTCCACCACCGGCAAGCAGCGCTGCGAGGGCTTCAAGAACTACTTCGAGAAGAACGCTCCCTCCGGCCTCAAGCTCCTCGATGAGCAGATCGCAGGCGAGGTCGGCAAGGCCGCCGATACCTCGAAGGCCATCATCCAGGCGAACTCCGACATCGTCGGCATGTACGGCTCGAACGAGGCCGCAGCCTCCGGTGCGATCCAGGGTGCCACCGAGTCCGGTAAGAAGCTCGTCGTCGTCGGCTTCGACTCCGGCAAGACCCAGATCAACGCGATCAAGGACGGCTCTCAGGCGGGTGCTGTGACCCAGGCTCCCAAGCTCATGGGCTACAAGACCGTGACCGCCGCCATTCAGGCGATCAACGGAATCGCGCTGCCGAAGACCATTGACTCCGGCTTCTACTGGTACGACAAGTCCAACATCGATTCGGACGAGATCAAGCCGAACCTCTACGAGTGAGCGTGAAGGGGCGGGCCTTTTCACAGGCCCGCCCCTGCCACTCGCATCTGGAATCCGAGGGGTGTGGCCACCCCGCTGTCTAAGGAACAATCGATTAAGGAAACACAGACAATGACTGATCACCCCCGTATCGGAATCCGCCCCGCAATTGACGGACGTCGTCAGGGCGTGCGCGAGGCGCTCGAAGAGCAGACCATGAATATGGCGAAGGCCGTCGCCGAGCTCTACACTGCTAACCTGCGCTACACCGACGGCACCCCGGTTGAATGTGTCATCGCCGACACTACGATCGGCCGCGTCCATGAAGCCCAAGCCTGCGCTGACAAGTTCCGCAAGAACGATGTCGGTCTGACCATCACCGTCACTCCCTGTTGGTGCTACGGCACCGAAACCACCGACATGGATCCCGCAATGCCGCACGCCATCTGGGGCTTTAACGGTACGGAGCGTCCCGGTGCCGTCTACCTTGCCGCAGCTTTGGCCGGATACGCGCAAATGGGCATCCCCGCTTTTGGCATCTACGGCAAGGATGTGCAAGACGGCGACGACAATTCCATTCCCGAGGACGTTCGCGCTCGTCTCCTTGACTACGCAACCGCAGGCCTCGCCGTTGCTCAGATGAAGGGCAAGTCCTACCTGTCCATGGGCGGTGTCGCCATGGGTATTGCGGGCTCCATGGTTGATCCCTCGTTCTTCGGCCCCTACCTCGGCATGCGCAATGAGTACATTGACATGTCCGAGTTCACTCGCCGCATCGAAGAGGGTATCTACGATCCGGAGGAGTACGAGAAGGCATACGCGTGGATTCGTGAGAACCTCACCCTCGGCAAGGACTGGAACCCCGAAGAATGGCAGAAGCCTGAGCAGTTCGAGGACTGGTGGAAGTTCGTCACGAAGATGACGCTCATTGGCCGTGATCTCATGCAGGGCAACCCTCGCCTCGCCGAACTCGGTTTCGAAGAAGAGGCCGGTGGCCACGGCGCAATCGCTGCGGGCTTCCAGGGGCAGCGCCAGTGGACCGATCACTTCCCCAATGGCGATGTCATGGAGACTTTGCTCAACACCAACTTCGATTGGAACGGGCCGCGTCAGCCCAATGTCCTCGCCACCGAGAACGACTCGCTCAACGGTGTGTCGATGCTCTTTAACTACCTGCTGACCAATACGCCTCAGATCTTCTCCGATGTTCGCACCTACTGGAGCCCGGAAGCCGTTGAGCGCGTCACCGGCTGGAAGCCCGAAGGCCGCGCTGCGGTCGGCTTCCTCGACCTGCGCAACTCGGGCTCGACGACCCTGGATGGGGCTGGCAAGGCGACCCGTGATGGCAAGAACGTCATCAAACCCTGGTGGGAGATCACCGAAGATGACCAGAAGGCGACTCTCGAGGCCACAACCTTCCATCCGGCTTCGACTGGCTACTTCCGCGGTGGCGGTTTCTCGACCCACTTCCGCACTTCCGGCGAAATGCCTGTCACTATGGTGCGCATCAACCTCGTGAACGGAAAGCCCTACCTCCAGATCGCCGAAGGGTGGACGGTTGAGCTGCCCGATGAGGTTGCGACCACGATCGAAGAACGGACGAACATCGAGTGGCCCACGACCTGGTTCGTTCCGAACCTCACAGGTGAGGGCGCTTTCAAGAGCGTCTACGACGTGATGAACAACTGGGGTGCGAACCACGGTGCGATCTCCTACGGACACATCGGTTCGAGGCTCATCACCCTCGCATCGATGCTGCGCATCCCGGTCAATATGCACAATGTCCCTGAGGATCAGGTCTTCCGTCCGCGCGCCTGGTCTCTGTTCGGCACTGCCGATCCGGAGGGTGCCGACTACCGTGCCTGCGCGGAGTTCGGTCCGCTCTACCGCTGATTCATGATTGGTGGGTGGGCCCCGCCGAGGGGCCCACCCACCCTCGGATCGATTCGAAGACGAATCACCTCCGGCGCAAAGAAGCGCCTCACTTGGGCGCAGCGCCTACCTTGGGCGCACCGCCCAGTCGGACAGAGCATCTACCTTAGGTGCAGCGCCTAGCTCGGATACTGAAGCCTGGAGCCCAGTGTTTCACGCTCCCGGGTGAGAAGAAACGCCCCATCTCGACATCGAAAGGCAAGAGACACATGACCACTGCACTCGCAGTCGATCTCGGCTCGGCTTCGGGCCGCGTGATCGCGGGTACGATCCTTGACGGACGCCTTGAGGTGGAGGAGATTCACCGTTTCAAGCACCAGGCGACTCGTGATGATTCTGGCTCCTTGATCTGGGATGTCGACACGATGTGGGAGCAGACGCTCGAGGGATTGAAGAAGGCGGTCGCTCGCTTCCCCGACGCAGTCTGCGTTTCCGTTGACACCTGGGGCGTGGACTTCGTGCCCCTTGATGCGAAGGGGGAAAGATGCGGTGCTGCCCGCGCCTATCGTGATGAGCGCACCACCCGCACCCTCAAGGCGTTCCGTTCCCGCATTGATGACCGTTCTTTCTTCGAGATGTCGGGGAACCAGCCTGCGACGATTAACACTGCGAATCAGCTTTTCGCCTTCACCATCGAAGATCCTGAACTGGCCGAGCGGACGGAAAGTGTTCTATTCCTGCCTGACTACTTCGCCTGGAAACTCACCGGCGTGAAGGGATGGTCGCGTTCGATCGCTTCGACCTCGGGCCTGTGCGTTCCCGGAGCCTCGCGCTTCAACGATGACATGTTCGCGCGATTGGGGATCCCGCGCTCTTGGTTCGGCGAGCTCAACGATGATTTGAGCATTGTCGGGCCCTGCACCGTCCCGGGTCTTGAGGGGCTCAGCGTCGTCCGCGGTGGAGCCCATGACTCGGCCTGCGCCGTCCACGGCCTGCCCATTGACGAGGGCGTTCGCGCCTACTTCCTCTCGTGCGGATCCTGGTCCGTTCTTGGTGCACTCGAGGATCATGCGCTCATCAGCGATGCTGCTTATGAGCTCGGCGTGACGAACGAGTCTCGCACGGACGGGGGAGTGCGTCCTCTGTTCAATATCACCGGCATGTGGATCCTCCAGGAGATTCAGCGTCAGTGGGAGCGCGAAGGCACTCCCACCGACACGGATGAACTTGTCGCCCAGGCTCGAGAATGCGCGCCTTGCACGGCATTCTTCGACCCTGATGATCCACGTTTCGCCGAACCGGGGGAGATGCGAGAGAAGATCGATTCTGCGCTTGACGAGCAAGGAGCCCCTCATCCTTCCTCAATGCCTGAATATGTGCGCCTCATTATCGAATCCTTCGCCCGACGCTACGCCAGAGCAATTGATGAGCTTTCCGAGGTGACGGGCACTCGCCCTGAACAGCTCAATCTCGTTGGCGGAGGGGCCCGCAACCGTCTCTTGTGTGATCTGACCGCGAGTATTTCCGGCGTGACCGTGATCCGTGGCCCGATCGAGGCCTCCACCCTTGGTTCACTCATCGCCCAGCTTGAAACCCTCGGGCATCTCGATCCCGCCCAGCGCAGCGCATTCATTGCGAAAACAGCGAAGACCCATGTCCACGCGCCCTCCAAGCCCTAAGAAGGTCTCTCTCGCTGACGTTGCGGCCAACGCCGGAGTCTCCACGAACACAGTTTCGCGCGTCGTTCGAGGAGACCCGGAAGTCGCGGATGCGACGAGGGCGAGGATCTCCGCTCTCCTCGATGAGATGGGATATCGGCCAAATTATGCGGCCCGGGCACTCGCATCGAAGAAGACGGGCGTCTTGCACGTTCTGCTTGCCGCGCCGATGTTCCATGGGCACGGCAGAGTCCTGCTCTCCGTCCTCAATGCGGGTTCTGAAGCCGGGTATCACGTCTCCTTGTCGAACGCATACCGTCCCGATGGTGCGCTGCACACGCAGGTCGCCCCCTTTGACGTGGACGGGGTCGTGATTCTGGCCGGCCAGGATCCGAGTGTTGAGCTTGCGATTGAGATCGGTAAGAGGATTCCCACCTGCCTGCTCTTGTCCTCGGAGAAGAATCTCGAGGGGATTTCGACGGCGTCCATTGACAATGTTCGAGGCTCGAGGCTAGCAGCTGAGCATCTCTTGCGTCAGGGGGTGTCCGATATCGTGCATATCGCCGGACCTCGGAACTGGTCGGATGCGGTGATGCGGCGCCAGGGCTTTACGCAGGCCTGCGAAGAGGCGGGCGTGGAGGGCCAGGTGATTGAGTCCTTCTCGTGGAACGCTCACGATGGCTATGACGCGATGCGCTCCCTTTCGCATCTGCCTCAAGCGCTTCAATGTGCGAACGATCAACTCGCTTTGGGAGCGATGCGCCTCATTCATGAGCGCGGTGCCAAAGTCCCCGAGGATGTGCGCGTCGTCGGTTTCGATGATGTTGATGGCGCCGACTGCTATACGCCGCCCCTGACGACGATCCGTCAGCCCTTCGACCGCTTGGGGCGCACTGGGGTGCGTCTTGTGCGTTCACTCATGGAGGGCGGCAGGGCTGAGGATGTCACCATTGATCCAGAACTCGTGATCCGGGCGAGTTCGACTCTCTAAGACCCCTTGTGTAACTGAACAAGAATCCCCCTCAGGAGAAAGGCCCGCCATGATCTACGGCTCAATGACTCATCCCCAGCTGCTGCGCGCGCTCGCCGCAGCCGGACACGGTTCGAAGATCCTACTCGCAGATGCGAACTACCCGCACACGACCGGAGTCTCCCCGCGCTGTGAGCTCGTCTCTTTGAACTTCGCCCCTGGCATGCTTGATGTCGTCCAGATCCTCGAGGTCTTGAAACAGGTGTGCCCGATCGAAAAGGCCGAGATCATGGTTCCGGCTCCCGATGCTCCCCAGGTGCAGATCCCGATCCATGAGGAGTTCAAGGCCCAGCTGCCCGACACCGAGTTCGCTGAACTGTCCCGTTTTGATTTCTATGATGCCGCCCGCAGTGAGGACGTCGGCATTATCGTCGCGACCGGTGAGCAGCGTCTCTACGGCAATCTGCTGCTCACTGTGGGAGTTCGCATGCCTGGACAGTGAGCTCTGTCGGCCTGCTTCTCACTCATCATAGGGAAGGAAAAGCTTTCGCTTGCTTTTCTTTTTCAGGATCACCCCCTTCGGATAGGTTTCGCCCCGAAGGGGGTGATCTCATTCCTGAGAAAACCGTGCAATAAAGCCGAAAAAATGATGTGGAGCAGGTTCTTCGCCCTTCATCTAAGGCAGGTGGATTTGAGGGGAAATGTGCGCTTGTGCACTTTCGATTTCTTGGCTAAACTCGCTGTAGCGGAAGCAAAGCGATAGTTTCTCGAAGGCTCACGAAGAGGTGATGGGTGTGGGGCGTCCAGAGCGCACGAGCTACATCCTCGATTGCCTCGCCATGAACGGCGAGGTCAGCGTCAGTGCCCTCGCCGAGGATCTTGACGTCTCTCTCGTCACCATCCGCACCACCTTGAAAGAACTCGAAGACGAGGGCTACCTCGTTCGCACGCACGGAGGAGCCAGGCCGACCGCCTACCGTAATATCCACCTGCGCCAGAACGACCGCATTAAGGAGAAAGAACGGATTGCGCGCGCCGCCGCCGCCATGATCCGTGACGACGACCGCATCATGATCGAAGCGGGTACGACCTGCTCCCTCGTGGTCAAGTACCTCACCGGCAAACGCGGGATCCAGGTCGTGACGAACTCTCTCCTCGTTTTTCAAAACGCTCGCCCGAACCCTCACATCACTGTGACCCTTACGGGCGGGCGCTTCCACCCTGAAACCGAATCCCTTGTCGGACCGGTTGCAGAAAAGTCCATCACGGACTTCAACGCACGCCTCGTCTTCCTCGGCACCGATGGTTTCTCCGTCGAACGGGGTTTGACGACCCAGCTCGTCGAGGGCGGCCATATCGGCGCCCTCATGAGCAAACGCACCGAGGAAACCTGGCTGCTGAGCGACTCGTCAAAATACGGGCGAGCCGGCTTCGTTAGCTTCATGGGAGTCGAGGACGTCACCGGGATCATCACCGACGACGCCCTTTTGGAAGAACCACAAAAGGAACTGAGCGAGCGCACGCAATTGCGCATCGTCTAGGAGGAAACACATGGCCACCATCGTGGTGATGCCCCAGCTGGGCAACTCTGTAGAGTCATGCATTATCGTCGAATGGCTCGTCTCCGAAGGTGACACGGTCGCCGTCGATCAGACGCTGTGCTCGATCGAAACCGACAAATCCACCATGGAGGTTCCCAGCACCGACGCTGGGACCGTCTTGAAGCTCCTGTGGGCCGAAGGCGACGAAGTCCCCGTCAAGGACCCGCTCATCATCCTCGGTGAAGCCGGTGAAGACATCTCCGCCCTCGTGCCCTCCGATTCCGCTGCCGAAGAAGCCTCCGCCCCCCAAGACTCCCCAGAGGCCGAAGTCCCCGAGGCCCCCGCCCCCTCCTTCGCCACTACAGCCGCCAGCGGCGCCGTCTCCCCCAGAGCACGCGCCCTCGCAGGCTCCAAAGGCATCGACACCTCCTCCATTGCCGAGGGTTCAGGCCCCCACGGGCGCGTTATCGAACGCGATGTCCAGGCCGTCATCGCCCAGGGCCCCGCCTACACCTCCGCCGCCACCCAACTCGGCGGCACCGCAGCAAGCGGCACAGGCCTTGGCGGACGAGTCACCACCGCCGACCTCCTCAAGCCCGCCCCCCAGGCCCCGGCCCCTCTCGCGGTTACGAGCGCGGACTTCCCGGGTGCATCCACCACGGAAAAGCTCAAGGGCGTCCGCAAGGTCGTCGCCCAACGCATGATGGCCTCCCTGCAGGAAAGCGCCCAGCTCACCCTCAACACCTCCGCGAACGCTCAAGGTCTTCTCGCGCTGCGCAAGAAACTCAAGAACGCCGAGGAGTCCCTGGGCCTTGGCAAGATCACCCTCAACGACCTCGTCTGCTACGCGGTCGTCAAGACCTTGCCGAAGTACCCCGCCTTCAACGCGACCCTCGAGGGCCTGGACTTTACCCTCTTCGAACAGGTCCACCTCGCCTTCGCGGCCGACACCCCGCGAGGACTCCTCGTCCCGGTCATCCGCTCCGCGCAATCCCTCTCCCTCAAGCAGTTCTCCGCTGAAGCCAAGCGTCTCGCCTCCGAAGCCATTGAAGGCACCATCGCCCCCGACTACCTGTCCGGTGGCACCTTCACCGTGACGAACATCGGTTCCTTCGGGATCGAGTCCTTCACCCCCGTGATCAACCGCCCGCAGACCGCCATCCTCGGCGTCGCCGCCATCACGCCCCGCCCCGTCGTCACCGCTGAAGGCGAAATCGGAGTCGAGCAGCGTCTGGGCCTGTCCCTCACGATCGACCACCAGGTCATCGACGGCGCAGACGGCGCCCGCTTCCTCAAAGACCTCGTCCGGGCGATCGAAAACATCGACGTCACGGTTCTCGCCTGAAACTCATTTAAAGGAGAAAACTGAGTCATGACTGAGACGAACTTCGACGTCATCGTTCTAGGAGCGGGCCCCGGCGGCTACCTCGCCGCCGAACGACTCGGACACGCCGGAAAGAAGGTCGTGCTCATCGAAGAGCAGTACCTCGGTGGCACCTGCCTGAACGTTGGCTGCATCCCGACCAAGACCCTGCTCGCCGGTGCGAAGAACTACCTCCACGCTAAGGAGGCCACGACCTTCGGCGTCAATGTGGAAGGCCTCGCCCTCGACTGGGGCCGCCTGCAGGACTGGAAGAACACAGTCGTCAAGGGCCTCGTGTCGGGAGTTGCCGCCACCGAGAAACGCGCCGGTGTCACCGTCGTTGAAGGGCGCGGACACTTCGACGCTCCCGGCAAAGTCAGTGTCAACGGTGTTCAATACACCGCAGAACACGTCATCATCGCGACGGGTTCTGTGCCCGCCGTTCCCCCGATCCCCGGAGTGAAAGACAACCCGGTGGTCGTCGATTCGACGGGCATCCTCTCCCTGCCTGAGGTGCCCAAGCGCCTTGCCGTCATCGGCGGCGGAGTCATCGGCGTCGAATTCGCATCCTTGTACTCGACCCTCGGCTCCGAGGTCACCGTCATTGAGATGACCCCCGAGATCCTGCCCTTCATGGATGATGACATGGCCGCCAGGATGCGCGCGGCGATGAAGGGCATCACCTTCGAGCTCGGCTGCCGCGTCGAATCTCTCGAGGGCACGACCATCCATTATTCGAAGGGCGAGGAGAAGAAGAGCCTCGAAGCGGATGTCATCCTCATGGCCGTCGGGCGTCGCAGCGCAACCCAGGGCTGGGGAGGTGAAGAAGCTGGACTCGAAATCAACCGCGGCATCGTCGTCGACGACTGCATGCGCACGAATCTGCCGAACGTCTGGGCCATTGGTGACGTCACCGGACGCTCCCTCCTCGCCCACGCCGCCTACCGCATGGGCGAGATCGCGGCAGCGAACATCCTCGACCCCCAAGCTTCCAAACGAGGCGAGGTCATGCGCTGGAACACCGTGCCCTGGGCGGTCTTCTCAATCCCCGAGGCCGCAGGCGTGGGCCTGACCGAATCAGCTGCCAAACGCGAAGGCCGAGACGTCCTCGTCGCGAAGGTGCCCGCCCAAATGTCGGGGCGCTTCATCGCGGAGAACGGTTTCAAAGCCACCGGAGAAGCGAAGATCCTCGTCGACCCGAAGACCCACCAGATCCTCGGCATCCACGTCCTGGGTGCCTACGCCGCAGAAATGATCTGGGGAGCTCAGGCCGTCCTCGAAATGGAACTCACCGTCGAAGACCTCCGTCAAGTCGTCTTCCCCCACCCGACCGTCTCCGAAGTCATTCGCGAAGCCGTCTGGGCCGTCAAACTCTGAATCTCTGATCCTTCCTCACGAAAGAAACAAGACAATGACTAAGTCACTCATCATTGATCCCGCGAAGGTGCGGGCGGCCGGGCGGGTCGAGTTCCCCGAGGTCCCCATCAACCAGTACGTTTTCGACCTCAACACGGAGCTCGAGCGCTACGGCGCCGAGGGCATGGTGAACATGCTCCACGACATGATCGTCGTGCGCACCTTCGAATCCATGCTCGACTCGATTAAGAAGACCGGCGAATGGCAGGGCATCGCCTACAACCACAAGGGTCCCGCCCACCTGGGCATCGGCCAGGAATCCGCCTATGTCGGCCAGGCCACGGTTCTCGCCCCAGAGGACTTCGTTTTCGGTTCGCACCGTTCGCACGGTGAGATCCTCGCGAAGTGCTACTCCGCGATGCGCCAGATCCCCGCAGATCAGCTCGAAGAGATCATGAAGAGCTTCCTCGGCGGCGAAACCCTGTCCTTCGCGGAGAAGATCAACTACGCGAACACGACTGAACTGACGGAGAACTTCATCCTCTTCGGCGCCCTCGCTGAGATCTTCGCCCGCAAGTCCGGCTTCAACCGCGGCCTGGGCGGCTCCATGCACACCTTCTTCCTGCCCTTCGGCTCCTACCCGAACAACGCCATCGTCGGCGGTTCGGCCCCGGTGGCCAATGGCGCGGCCCTCTTCAAGCGCATCAACCGCAAGCCCGGCATCGTCGTGTCCAATGTTGGCGACGCGGCCCTCGCCTGCGGCCCCGTCTGGGAGGCCATGAACTTCGCGTCCATGGACCAGTTCCGCACCCTGTGGCGTGAAGAGGACGGCGGCTACCCGCCGATCCTGTTCAACTTCTTCAACAACTTCTACGGCATGGGCGGCCAGACCTACGGCGAAACCATGGGCTATGACGTCCTCGCCCGCGTCGGAGCAGCCCTCAACCCCGAAGCCATGCACGCCGAGCGCGTCGACGGCATCAACCCCCTCGCCGTCGCGGACGCCGTGTCCCGTAAGAAGACGATCCTCGAGCAGGGACGCGGCCCCGTCCTCATGGACACGATCACCTACCGCTTCTCCGGACACTCGCCCTCGGACGCGTCCTCGTACCGCACGAAGGACGAGGTCGAACTGTGGGAGAACGTCGACTGCATCAAGGAATACTCCCAGCTCCTCATCTCCAATGGCCTCACCACTCAAGACGACATCGACGCCTACACCGAGGGCCTGACCGAGAAGCTCACGAAGGTGTTGCAGCTCGCGATCGACGAGGACAACTGCCCGCGCATCGCCGACGGCTACATTGACACCGTCATGTTCTCCAACACCCCCACGGAGAAGATGGAAGAGGGCGAAGCGGAGATCGACCTCGAAGCCAACCCGCGTGTCGCCGCTATCGCCCGTAAGGTTCGCACCGCGAAGGATGAGAACGGCAAGCCCGTCTCGAAGATGAAGATGTACCAGTTCCGCGACGGCCTTTTCGAAGCGATGCTCCACCGCTTCAAGGAGGACCCGACAATGGCGGCCTGGGGCGAGGAAAACCGCGACTGGGGTGGCGCATTCGCCGTGTACCGTGGCCTCACCGAGGCCCTGCCGTACCGTCGCCTCTTCAACTCGCCGATCGCCGAGGCTTCGATCGTCGGTGCCGGTGTTGGCTACGCAATGGCCGGCGGGCGTGCGGTCGTCGAACTCATGTACTGCGACTTCCTGGGCCGAAGCGGCGACGAGGTCTTCAACCAGATGGCCAAGTGGCAGTCCATGTCCGCAGGCCTGCTCAAGATGCCCCTCGTCTTGCGCGTCTCCGTCGGCAATAAGTACGGCGCCCAGCACTCTCAGGACTGGTCGGCCCTCACCGCCCACATCCCGGGCCTGAAGGTCTACTTCCCGACGACCCCGACGGACGCGAAGGGCATGCTCAACCTCGCCCTGCGCGGCACCGACCCGGTGGTCTTCTTCGAATCCCAGCTCCTCTACGACAAGGGCGAAGAATTCGAACCCGGCGGTGTTCCCGAGGGCTACTACGAGACTCCCGAGGGCGAACCGGCGATCCGCCGCGAAGGCAGCGACATCACGATCGCGGGCTACGGCGCCACAATGTACCGCGCCCTCGAAGCCGCCGAGGTCCTCCAGGAGAAGTACGGCATGAGCGCCGAGGTGATCGACCTTCGCTTCGTTGCACCTCTCAACTACGACAAGCTCATTGCCTCGGTGAAGAAGACCGGTCGCCTGCTCCTCACCTCGGATGCGGTCGAGCGCGGCAACTTCCTCAACACCGTTGCCGCGAATGTGCAGACCCTCGCCTTCGATGCGCTTGACGCGCCGATCGCGGTCGTCGGATCGCGTAATGGCATCACCCCCGGCCCCGAGTTGGAGTCCTACTTCTTCCCGCAGGTCGAGTGGATCATCGATGCGATCCACGAGCGCATCGTCCCGCTCCCGGGCCACACGCCCACGAGCAACCAGACCGAGGGCGAGATCGCTCGTCGCAACCGCCTCGGCCTGTGAGGCGCACCCGGTGGGTCGGGCATCCACCCCGACCCACCGGGCCCTGCCCTCGTCTCGCGCACGACGCGCGCCTTGAACGCCTCGGCCTGAAACGCACGATTCTCGGCTCCATCAGAGCGAATGCAGAGCCGACTCACGAAAGGGCAAAGACGCCCGATCCTCAAGCGGTCACCACCGCTTCCCCCTCCTACACCCTTGTCCCAGCGATGCGAGGAACCGATGGACGCCACGAACGATCCGAGTCTGAGCCAGCAGGAACGACTCGACGCCCTCGGGCAACTCATTGAGAGTGAGTCATTCCCCGAATGGGTTGCCGAGTCGAACAACCACATTCACACCTGCTACTCCTTCAGCCCCTACACGCCGACCGCCGCGGCATTGAACGCCCGCCGTGCCGGACTGAGGGTCGTCGGCTCCGTCGACCATGACTCCATTGCCGCCGCCCCCGAGATGACGGCCGCATGCCGAGCCCTTTCGATGGGCTCGGTCACCGGCTTCGAGATTCGCGCAGTCTTCGACTCCGAGGGCCCTTTGTCGACGCGTAAGCTCAACAACCCCGACTCCATGGGGATTGCCTATATGACGGTTCAGGGTGTTCCGGCGAAAGCCCGCGAAGAAGTCGGAGCATGGCTCGCCCCGAAGCGTGCCGCCCGCCTCGAACGCACCCTGAAAATGGCCGAGGTCGCAAACGAGATCCTCATCAACCTGGGCCTGGCTCCCTTCGACCCCGACAAGGACATGCTCGCCATCTCGCAGTACGCGAATGGTGGGGGTATTACTGAACGCCACCTGCTCGCCGCCATGGCGAGTGCCCTCATCAAAGGCTTCGGTAAAGGACCACAGCTCCTCGAGGGCCTGAAATCCATGGGGATTGCAATTCCCCCCTCCCTTGAGCAAGCCCTCAGCTCCGAAGAGAACCCGCACCTCATGTACGACCTCCTCGGAGTGTTGAAAGCCGAGTACCTTGAGCGCATCTACATTCAGCCGAGCGATGAACTCCCGAGTGCCGAAGAGGTCGTTGCTTTCGCCGACTCTATTGGCGCGATCGCGACCTACGCCTACCTCGGAGACGTCTTGGCATCTCCGACGGGAGATAAGAAGGCCGAGAAGTTCGAAGATGAATTCCTCGACGAACTTTTCGACGCCATGGAAGCTAAAGGGCTGCGCGCCGTCACCTACATGCCGCCGCGCAACACACCCGAACAGCTCAAACGAGTCCACGAACTCGCCGCCGCGCACGGGATGCTTGAAATCTCTGGGGTCGACATCAATCAGCCCCGTCAGAGTTTCAACTGTCCTGAACTGCGCCAACCCCAGTTCCGCGAGCTCAACGAGGCGACCTGGGCGCTCGTCGCACACGAGGCCCTGATGAATATCTCCCCGGACTTCCATCTGCTCGGGAAGAGGCGTCTCAGCCCAGAGGGGCTCGTCGCCCGGATCGCGGCCTACGCCCCACTGGGGCGGGCCATCGCCGATGGTGCCGATCCTGCTGAGATTGCGAAAACCGCTGCTCTCCTGTGAAAACTCAGACGCCGAAGACCACGTCGACATGACAAAGGACACGACAATGACCAACGCACCGCTCCTTCGGGGCCTCTTCCTTAACGCCCTTTCCCGTCCGGTGATTGTGCGCCAGACTGATCAGCCCGCGACGCTTGAACTCGGTGCTGATCTTCTCAGCGTCGACGCCCAGACTCTCAAGGATGTCGAATTGCCCGTCGTCGTCTCCACGGGTGAGGAGACCTACGAGGTGATCGCCACGAAGCGGGGCGAGCGTGAAATCTCCGGGCGCGTCGCCCTCGTCACCGGCGGAGCCCAAGGTTTCGGAGCCGAAATCGCCAAAGGCCTCGTCGAGCAGGGCTGTTTCGTGTACATCGCGGACCTCAACGCCGAGGGCGCGCTCGCGAAGTCGAAGGAACTCGGAAGCGAGACGACCCACCCGATCACAGTGAATGTCGCCGACGAGGAGTCCGTCGCCGCGATGAGTGAAGAGATCGAAAGAATCACCGGAGGCATTGACCTCGTCGTGTCGAATGCGGGCATCGTTCGCGCAGGCTCCGTCCTCGAACAGGATGCTTCCGCTTTCCGTCTGTCCACGGACATCAACTATGTTGCCTTCTTCCTCGTGACGAAGCACCTTGGTGGTGTGCTGAGTCGTCAGCATGCCACCTCGGGCGCCTGGTTGACCGACATCATTCAGATCAACTCGAAGTCCGGGCTCGTCGGCTCGAATAAGAACGCGGCGTACGCGGGTTCGAAGTTCGGCGGCATTGGACTCGTCCAATCCTTCGCCCTCGAGCTCGTTGAACATGGGGTGAAGGTCAACGCCATCTGCCCGGGTAACTTCTACGACGGGCCGTTGTGGTCCGACCCGGAGCGCGGACTCTTCGTCCAATACCTCAAGTCCGGCAAGGTTCCCGGTGCGAAGACGGTCGCGGACGTCAAGGAGTTCTACGAGGCGAAGGTCCCGATGCGCCGCGGAGCTTCGGGCATTGATGTGCTGCGCGCGATCTACTACATCGTCGAACAAGCCTATGAGACCGGCCAGGCTCTGCCCGTAACGGGCGGCCAGGTGATGATGAACTGAATCCTCATGAGAACGCGTGGGGTGCGCGCCCGGACCCAGCTGGGCTTCGAATGCAATCGCCGTGTGAATTGGCGAGCGGGCGTCACTTCCACCCCACGCCTTGTGCAGACCGGGAGAGCCAGGGCTCGCCGGAGAACAACCGAAGCAAAGGAAACACACCATGACTGAGTACCCGAAGACCCAGTGCGCGATCCAGATCGTCGGACCCGACGAGTTCATCGTCAACGATCACAAGGCGATCGATCCGGTTGGCCCGCACCAGATGATGCTCAAGGTTGAGGCATGCGGCATCTGCTTCTCCGATACGAAACTCCTCCACCAGTTCAACACCCACCCCCGCAAGTCTGAGATCATCAGTGGCATCGACGTGGAGGCCCTCAAGGAGATCCCGAGCTACCGGCCCGGAACAGAGCCGACAACCCCCGGTCATGAGCCCGTCGTCCGCGTCGTTGAAGTCGGCGAGAAGGTCACGCATTTCGCCGTCGGCGACCGCCTCCTCGTCCAGGCCGATTGGAAGCACCTGCGCACCGCGAAGTCGAACGCTGCCTTCGGTTACAACTTCGATGGAGCCCTCGAAGAGTACGTCGTCGTCGACGAGCGCTGCGTCGTTTCACCCGATGGGGAAGAATTCCTCATCCACGTCTCGGAGGGCCCCTCCGCCGCGGCCGTCGGTCTCATCGAACCCTGGGCGACAGTCGAAGGCTCCTACGCCTGGGCCGAGCGCAACCACATCGCTGATGGCGGCCGCCTCCTCGTCGTGGGCGAGGGGACAATCGACTCTTTGACTGCTGAGCACACTCCCGCCGAGATTGTGCGCGTCGAGGTCGTTGAGCTCGATTCTCTCGAGGGCGAGTCTTTTGACGACATCGTCTTCTTCGGCGCCGACCCGGAGGGGATCGAGAAAGCCGCGCTGCTCCTGGGGACGCGCGGAGTGATGTGCACAGTCCTTTCCGGAGAGAGGATCGACCGTAAGCTCAGCTTGGACATCGGTCGAGTCCACTACGATTTCACTCGCTTTTGCGGCACGACCGGCTCGGACCCGGCCGAGGGGTACGCCTGGATCCCCGCGAACGGCGAGCTGCGCGAGAACGACACGTGCGCCTTCATTGGCGCTGCCGGTCCGATGGGCGTCATGCACACGATGCGCGCCGTCACTTCGGGAGTGAAGGGCTTGAGCGTCGTAGGCACCGACCTGTCGGATGAGCGCTTGGAGAACCTCAAGAAGGTTGTCGGCCCGAGCGCTGAGAAAAACAGGGTGCCCCTTGAGATCCTCAATACTTCGACTCAGCCCCTCGAGTACGGCTACACCTACGTCACCTGCCTCGTGCCGGTCCCGCCCCTCGTCTCCCAGGCGGTCGACATGTGCGCCGAGGGGGCGATTCTTAACGCTTTCGCAGGCATCCCCGCCGGGACTTTCGGCGATTTCGATCTGCAGGGGATCATTGAGCGCAAGATCTTCATGCTCGGCACCTCCGGTTCGGATGTGTCCGATATGCGCACGGTCTTGAAGAAGATCGAGGAGGGGATCATCGACACGACGATCTCCTTGTGGGCGGTGACGGGGATGGCGGGCTTCGGCGATGCCATTGGCTCGGTCATCAAGCGCACCTCGGGCGGGAAGATCATGGTCTTCCCGATGCTTCACGATCTTGGCTTGACTCCCGTTACCGAGCTTGCCGAGAAGTTCCCCGAGGTCGCGGCCAAGCTCAATGACGGCTTGTGGACGAAGGAGGCCGAGGAGGCTCTGCTCGCGAGCGCGAAGTGAACCCGTCGTGATCGGCGTCTCCTGCTGAGTCAGCGGGTGTCCTTCGTTCCGTCGGACAAGCATAGGTGGGGCTGCTTCTCTTGAGGAGAAACAGCCCCACCCTTGAGTGCGTCTCAGGCTTTTCGTCGCCCGAGGTGCTATGAGCCTCAGCGCCATCCGGGCCATCGCCTGGCGCTGGGCCTCGGCGCGTCACAAGGACTGACATGAACTGGGCGAGAAGATAGGCTGGCCATATGAGCACGAGCACGCATCTCACCCCTCCTGTGGTGATGGGGGAGATCATGTCGCGTGCCGATGAGGTTCGCGCCATCGTCCGTGCACACCACGGGACGGGAAAAATCGCCGTCTTCGGTTCTCAAGTCACGGGCAAGGCGACCAAGGAGTCGGACATCGATCTTCTGGTCGAGTTCGGGGAGGGGACATCGCTCCTTGACGTTGTGGCCGCTGAGGCTGAACTCTCGGAGTTGTTCGGAAGACCTGTCGACATCATGTCCTTCCGGGCGAGCGGCTACGCCGCCGACCATGCTCGTCGTCAGGCGGTGCTACTGGTATGACGCGCGAATCCGTTAGCGTTGAAGAGCTCATTGCAGCGCTCAATGAATTGAAAGCGCAGGTCGAGTGGATTGTCGAGCGCGGACACGGCGCTTTTGTTGCCTCTACGAGTGAGGCGGGTGTTCTCCAGCTTGCGGCGAGCCACGCGGTGATCAGATTGCAGGCAATCATTGAGGACTTCCCGGAAGGTTTCACTCAGAACAACTCCGATCTGCCTTTCCCCCTCGTGCGGGGCATGCGCAACCGAATGGCCCATGGCTATCACGAGATCGATCCGCAGATCTTGTGGAGGACGGCTGAAAGAGATTTACCCGACCTGATTGAAAGCCTCCTTCACCATCTGGACTCCTCTCAATAGAGACCTCGATGACGCGGATGGTGCATTTCGGCGAATACACACTGAGGGTGGGGCTGCTTCTCTTGAGGAGAAACAGCCCCACCCTTGAGTGCATCTCAGACTCCTCGCGGTCTGAGATGCAGTGAGCCTCGTCGCTTGAGCACGAGGAGCAGTGCTCCGAGGAAGGCAAGGGCAGCAGCGGCTGTTTCGAGCTCTCCAATGCCCGCAGCCCCGGTCTTCGCCAGTCCTGCGGCTGCGAGGTCGTTCGCGTCGGGGGTGCAGGGGTTGCCGTTCGCGTCGACCCACACGGTTGTGGAACCTGCCGCTCCGATGCTCGGCCCGAGGTCGAAGTGTCCGTCGTTGACGCCGCCTTCAGTTCCGACGTCGATACTCAGAGTCGTTGAACCCTTCAACTCGGATCCGTCCTTCGCTTGAGTTGTCATGGTGATTCCGAGTGTGTAGTGCCCGGGTTCTGTGAAGATCCAGTTCGGGTGGACGTGGGTATTCGGATCGACCGAATGGGATCCTTGCGCGGAGCCTTCAGAGCCGGAGAACCAGATCTCGCCGACTGAGGAGATGGGGGGAGGGCCGAACTCGAAGACCTCAACCCTGCCCGGGCCTGAGAAGGAGGTCAATGCGAAGTTCGTCGCCCCTTGGGTCTTCTCTTGCAGGCTCGGATGCTGAGTGTTGACGCCGATCCAGGGAACACCCTTGACCTGGGACATGGAGATCATCCAGGCGGTGGTGCCCTTCGCAATCCCTCCGATGTCCATCGGGGTGGTGACCTTCCCTGCCTCTCCGATGGAGAAGTTCAAGGTTGTGGGATCGACCCACTCTCCTGGGGAAGTCCTATCGTCCTTGATCTGCGCAATGAGGGTGTCTGCCCCCGAACCGGCTTGACTCTTCGGGAAGCACTTCGCCTTGGGGAGGGCAGAGCCGCTGGAACGCTGAGTCGATGTCGTGCTCGTGGTCCCAGGAGCGGAGGCTTGTGAAGGAGAGGGGGAGGAGGAGTGTTCCCTCGTGTCCTGTGCGGGCGCAGGAGAGGGCGCGGGCGCAGGGGAGGGTGAGGTCGTGGGCGGAGCGGGTGCCGCTTCGGCCTCGTCGACCTTCCAGGTGTAGGTCGCTGTCCGAGATTTCAAGGGGCCAGAGCCGATGGCGAGAAGCGGCGAGGCCGTGGCCCGGACCGTCATCGTGTATTCGCCCGGAGCGGAAAACAGCCAATTCGTGTGCACGTGGGCGGGGCGGGACTGGTGGATGATTGCGCCGGGCGTGATCTCGAGTTCACCATTCGTGAAGGCAGGCTCGGCTCCACCGAAGGTCTTCGTGTTGAACATGTAGGCTTTCGCGCCTTCGGGGGCGCTCATTGACACGATCTCGAAGTCGACCTCCCCGTAGTCGGGGCGAACCCCGTTCGTGTCCCATCCGGGGAACAGGATCTCCTGCTGGTTCAGACCTCCGGCGTCGAGAAGGTAGCCCTGTTCGGGAAGGCCCGGGGCGATCTGCTTGTCGAAGTTCCTCAACGCATTGCCTCGAACTCGCAGGGTGACATCTGCGGGGTCACGCAGGATGGGCCTACCCGTCGAATCGTCTTTCACCACCAGGTATAGGGCGTGGTCTTTGACGATCGCGGTGAGAAGGTCGAGGTGTCCGTGGTCGATTTCGACCTTGTCCTTCGTGGTGATGATCCCATCGGGAGAGGGACCTTCCTCGGGGGTGGGGAGGAGGGGATTGCCTGGCTGTTGCGGGGGCGTGGGTGCCTCAGGGTCGGGCTGTTGCGGGCTTGAGGGGCGAGCGGTGATGGTGACGAGGGCGAAAGCCTCGTGTTCTTCACCGGGGCGCCCGACTGAGAGGGTGTACATCCCGGGCTCGAGCTGCGCGGGGATGGGGAGGGATAGGGTAGCTTTCCCCGTCTTATCAGCGGTGGCATCAGATGCGAGCGCCGTGCGCGTGTTGGGCGCGGACATGGCGGTCAGTGCGGCTTCGAGGCGAGTGCCTTCGGGGAAGCCGGAAGCCAGGGCTTCGAGTGACGAGCCGGCTTCAACTTTGCCGCCGGTGTTGGAGATGAGGAGCGAGGGCTTTTCGTGCTCGGAAACTGAAGGATCTGCCGGATTCTTTTCGACGATGAAGGTGTAGGTCTCGATCGGGGATTCGAGGGCTGCACCCCCATTGGCAGGGGTGACGAGCGCTTGAGCTTTGATCGTGTAGGTTCCTGGGCGGGTGAAGAGCCAGTAGCCGTGGGTGTGTCCAGTAACTGGAAGAACCGCACCTGCACTGAGGTAAGGGCTCGAATCACGAAGAACGGGGGGAAGGGATCCCTCCAGGGTGGGGGTGCCCGTCAGGACGATCTTTCCGGGGCCTTCGACCGAGGTGAAACGCACTTGCGCCTTCGAAAAGCCATTCGCCTGGTAATCGTCAACGGACCAGCCGGGGGAGTAGATGCTCATCTCAGGGCCGATGGCATTCGAGTGGTATCCGGCCGTCTCATGAATTGACCCGTTGTAGTTCCCGGTCTCCTCGTAGCGTTCTTTGACGAAGACCATGGTCACTGAGGAGGGGACGCGGCGCGTGGGCTCTGCGGCGCTCACGTCCTCTTTGAGGAAGAGACTGGGCGAGCCGCCGCGGGTGCCGATGAAGAAAGCATCCATGTGGCCGGAGTCGAAGGTGATCGGATCCGATTTCAGTGTGTATCCGGACTGCCCCTCGTTTCCCTGAGGGGAAGGGGTTGCCTCCGAAGCATCCGTCTCTGAAGGGTCTGCCTCTTCCCCGTCCGTGCTCGGCGGCGCCCCAGGGCCGCTCGCGCCTGCGTCCTCGACCTCGAAAACGCTTGTAAAGGGTTCAGATTCGACTGTCTCGCCGTCCTGCCTGGTGGCAACGGCCTTTCCGGTCAATTCGTAGTGGCCGGGAGCGTTGAAGAACCAGTGGGCGTGCGTGTGACCGAAGATCGGCAATGAGGTGCCGGCCTCGAGGTAGTAGCTGCCATTGGGGATTCCCTCGGTTCCAAACTGGTTGAGCTTGTCCGGGGAAGCGAGGGCCTCAAAGAGGGCCCCCAGTGTGTCGATCTGCTCGGTGGGGAGGAGGAATTTCGCGAAGGGTTCGCTCTCTATGAGTCGATTGCCCAAGACCGCGACATCGCCGGGGCCTTCGACCTTGGTGAAGTCGATGCGTACCGAGGTGAATCCGTTGGTGCGGAATTGTGGTGCTGACCAGCCGGGCTCGAAGTAATCGCTGTCTTCTGAAGCCGTGTAGTAGCCGCTGTGTCCGCGTTCGAGGTAGGGGGCGAAGACCTCGTATTCGCCGTAGGTCGAGGCGGAAATGGCGAAAGCGACCTCATTCGGGTCGTGCTTGGTGTTGCTCAGACCGTGATTGACGAGGACCTTCGGGGTACCGTCGCTGGTATCGACGTAGAAGGCATCGGTGTGTCCTTCGCTGATGGTTTCTCTCCCGGCGGCGCTCGCGGGGGGTGCGAGGAGGCCGAGGGAGAGGGCGCAGGCCATGATCCCGCTGAGGAGTTTCGACTTCTTCAGTAACATCACTGCTTCCTTATTGACGAGGACATTCGAGGCACTGAGTCCGTGTTGCGGCGCTCGAATGAGTGGGTCACCGAAGAATCTTAATGATAAGCATTCTCGCTATCAAGTTTGGTGTGCTCGTGATTCTGAGGCGCAATGAGCTGGAAAGGCCACTGCGCTCAAGGGCAGCAATGCGAGGTCGAGTGGGCAGATCAAGCGGGTGCGAGGAAGAACTGAGGGGAGGGGGAGTGGTAAGAGGAAGAGGACTGAAAAGGGTGCGGCCCCGTCCTCGTATGAAACGAGGGCGGGGCCCAAGGGTGAAGGCTCGTGGAGCGCTGGAGCCTTAGCGCCAGTAGTCGAGCGTGTCGGTAATACCGATTGAAGTGGCTCTGAATTCGGGGTTCTTCCCGGCCTTGCGCTGGGCGATGTAGTCCTCGGCGGCGTCGAGGGCCTTCTTGCCGAGGATGATGATGACGGGCAGGTTAATGAGGGCCATGATGCCCATGAGGATGTCGCCAAGATTCCAGGCGACCGAGAACTCCAAGAGGCCACCCATGAAGACGAGCACGGCCGCGAGTGAGCGGAAAATCTGTAGTGCCCAGATCGGAGTCGGACGATCCCCCACGAGGAAACGAAGATTGACCTCTGCGTAGTAGAAGTTGCCAATAATCGTCGTGAAAGCGAAGAGGAGCAGAGCGAAGCTCGTGAAGGGCAGAGCGAAGTCGCCGAAGATGGTCGCCATTGACTGGGTGACCAGTGGAGCTCCCTTGAGGTCCTCGCCTCCTTGCACCCCTGAAGAAAGAATGATGAAGGCGGTGATCGTGCAGATCACCATTGTGTCAATGAAGACCGAAAGCATTTGGACCAGGCCCTGCTTCACGGGGTGGGAGACTGAGGCGGTTGCAGCGGCGTTCGGGGCGGAACCGACACCGGCCTCGTTCGAGTACAGGCCGCGCTTGATGCCATACATCATTGCCGAACCTGCGAAACCGGAGAAGATCGCCCTGAAATCGAAGGCCTGTTCGAAGATCTGAAGGAACATCGAGGGGATGTTCTGGTAGTTGAAAATGACGACGATGAGGCCTGCAGCGAGGTAGATCAGCGCCATGATCGGCACAAGGAGGCCGGTGACGTAGGTCAGGCGGCGCGTGCCTCCGAAGATCGACAGGGCCATGGCGATGGTGAGGATTCCGCCCAAGAGGTAGGGGGTCCAGGAGGGATCGAACCAGGAGTACTGGCTGAAGGAATCCACAACGTTGAAGGAGGCAAGCATATTGAAGCCGCCCATGTACGTCAGGATCAAGACGAGGGCGAAGGTCGCTGCGAGCCAATGCTGCTTGAGCGCGATCTGAATGTAGTAGGCGGGGCCGCCGATCGAGTGATCGTCGGGGCCGTGCCCGCGCTTCTTGTAGATCTGCGCAAGGGTGGACTCGACAAAGGCGGATGCGGCGCCAAGGGTGGCGATCACCCACATCCAGAACACGGAGCCCGCGCCGCCGAGCGCGATGGCCGTTCCGACACCTGCGATATTGCCGACGCCCACTCGCGAGGCGGTCGAAATCATCAGGGCCCGGAAGGAAGAGATCGCCCCCTCCTGGTCTGGCGGTTCAGAGACGACGCGGATGGACTCTCGGAACATGCGAAGGGGCAGGGCCTTGGAGCGGATAAAGAAGTACAGGCCCGTGCCGATGAGGAGAGCGATGAGAATGTAGCTGTAGAGCGCCGTGGAGACGATGTCGAGGTATCCGTTGATGACCTCGGACAGCGACTGGGGTTCAGAAGGCATGACGTTCTCTTATCAGAAGTTGGGAATCTTTGGCTTTGAGCCAAGGTTGTCGCTGAAAAGCTTATAAGAACAGTCAAGTCCGAGTCATGCCAATGTGCGGAATGTGGGGGAGGGGAATGAGCAGGGAGTGAGCTTAGGACAAAGAGAGGAAGAGCTTCTCCAATTCTTTGAACTGGGCTTCTACATCCTCAGGGGTCTGCTCTTTGTTGCTCGCGCAGTCGCGCATGGTGGAGGAGATCACGGAAAAACCAGCTCTTTGCAGAGCAGAGTTCACCGCCGCGAGCTGCGTCACGATGTCGCTGCATCGTCGCCCCTCTTCGACCGCGCGAATGACCGCATCAAGTTGGCCCCGCGCTCGCTTAAGACGGTTGAGGGCCCTTTTTTGGGCCTGTGCGCGCTCGGACTCAAGGGCTTCAGGTGTCATATCTCTCTCCCTCCACGTGCACTTGCGAACACAAGGAAATGATACCCCGCAGGGTATATTTTTCCTGACAATCCGAACTCAACGGAGGACCAATGAACACCATCGTGATCGTTGGCGGCGTCGCCGCCGGAATGAGCTGCGCGGCTCGTCTTCGTCGCCTCGACGAACAGGCCCACGTGATCGTCCTCGAAAAGGGCATGGATATCTCCATCGCTTCGTGCGGTCTTCCCTACTTCGTTGGCGGGGAAATCGTCGAGGAAGCCGCACTTCGGGTTCAGACCCCGAAGTCGATCTACGACTCCCTCAACCTTGATATCCGAGTCAACACGGAAGTACTCGCGGTCGACTCTGTGAATCGAAGCCTTCGTATCCGCTCTTCGCAGGGAGAAGAAGAACTCGCCTACGACGCCCTCGTCCTGGCCCCCGGCGCCCGATCGGTTGATCTTCCGATCCCGGGAATTGATCTGCCCTTCGTCAAAACTTTGCGCACCATCCCCGACGCCGTTGGGGTCAAGGAGATGGCCGAGCCCGGCGGACGTGCAGTCGTCATTGGTGCGGGCTTCATTGGCCTCGAGGCCGCCGAGTCCTTGCGTCTTGCGGGCATGGAGGTCGCTCTTGTTGAAGGAAGCGACCATGTCTTGCCTCCTGTAGAAGAGGAACTCTCCTCCCTCGTCCTCGATGAACTCGAGCGCATCGGCATCACTGTCATCGAATCCGCTCGGGTGAGTGGCATTGAAGACGAGGGCGGGCGCGGACGGGTCATCGTCGAGGGGATCGACGCTCTCGAAGCTGATCTCGTGCTCGTTGCGGTTGGTGCGCGCGCCCGCATCGAACTTGCCCTAAGCGCCGGGATCCGCGTCGAGAATGGCGCGATCGACGTTGACAATCATGGGCGTACCTCCGATGAGCGCATCTGGGCCGCCGGAGATGCTGCGCTGTCCACCATTGCGGCAACCGGCGCTCGTCGTCCCGTTGCTCTCGCGGGTCCTGCGAGCCGTGCGGGGCGCCGTATTGCCGACGACATCATCTCGGTTCTCAATGGCCAGGCCCCGGCCGCTAAGGAGATTGTCAAGCCCCTGGGTACGGCGATCGTGCGGGCTGGCGATCTCCAGGTCGCGATGACCGGTTCCAACTCTCGTGAACTCACTCGAGCGGGAATCCCCTTCAGGGCGATCCACACCCACCATGCTCAGCACGTCGGCTATTTCCCCGGTGCCTCCACCATTTCCCTGGTGGTCCTCCTTGGCGAAGACGGGGGAATCCTGGGGGCGCAGGGTGTTGGGCGTGAGGGCGTCGACCGCAGGATCGATGTCTTGGCAACGGCGATCCGTGCAGGGCTCAAGGCGGAAGAACTCATTGACCTCGACCTCGCCTACGCTCCTCCTTTCGGAGCTCCGAAAGACTCTGTCAATATGGTCGGAATGATCGCGGAGAACCTTTTCGACGGCATGCTTGAACTCTGGTACGCGAACCAGCTCGACGAGATCCGAAAGACTCACCTCATCCTCGATGTGCGCCAGCCCGATGAGGTCGCCGAAGGGCCGAGGATTCCCGGCTCGCTGCGCATTGCCCACACTGAGCTTCGTCGGCGTATGGACGAGGTCCGTGAGGCCGCTGGTGAGCGTCCCATCGCGATCCACTGCCGCTCGGGCGTTCGCTCCTATCTGGCGCATCGCATGCTCACCGACGCGGGATTCAAGTCCGCTTCGCTCGACGGGGGGATGCTCACGCTTGAAGCCTGGGCGAAACGTCACCCGGGGCTCATTGAGCGTTGAGTTTCTTCGTGCTCGGTGTCAGTGCTCGAGGTACAAGACATCAATCACTCGCACGCGAGGGTGACGCTGATGATCGGAGCAATCGGGCGCTGTCAGGGCTCGGGTTTGACAGGATTGAACAACGACGCACGAGGGTGCGAGAAACCAAGGAGAACAACATGTGCAGTCCGGTGAAGTGCAAGGTGTGCGGTAAGACGACGTGGGCTGGCTGCGGCCAGCACATTGACGCGGTGCGTGCGATGGTTCCCGCTTCGCAGTGGTGCGATGGCAAGCACAGTGCGGAAGAGATTGCGAAGGTGAAGGGGAACTCGAGCTTCTTCGGGAGCCTCTTCGGCCGTAGGTGACCCGGAGTTCCCGTTGAGGTCAGAGCGAATCGGAGGCCCCCATTATGCGGGTATGCGGGAAGGGCGAGACCTCTGTATAAGGGCGAAGCCCCTTCTATGTTGGAAGGGCGCCGTAGCCTCGCTTCGCCTCTCAGGCTCATTGTTCCGATCTACCTGCGAAGTCTGAGGCCGTCGACTCTCAGGCTTGCGGCTATGCGGATCGCTTGAACACCAATGCGCGGCGCGCACGGACTATGTTCCGGCGTGCCGCGCATTCATGTGTGCTGGGGTTTGCGGTGGCGTGGGTATCGGCGTGCCGTCGACCAGCAGACCAGCAGACCAGCAGGGAAGCGTGCGCATGCGCGTCGGCTTCAGCCCTCTTCTCCGTTTCTATTTCCTCGATGTCTATGGATTCGCACGCGTGCCAGATCTTGACTGTGCCGCACGGGTGGCACGTATAGGGGCTGTGAGCTAAGCCTCCGCCGAAGAACCCGTCGAACGGAGGAATAGTGCGTATAGAGGGAACCTTTGCGCGTTGTCGTGGAGAGGCGGGGGCTCCAATCAACCCGGGAAATGCGCGAAATCCGGGCGAAAAGAAGCTGAGAAGAATGCTCAAGCCACATGTTGCTGACTTCGAAGAAGCTGTGTGTGTGATGGATTACGTGCCCGCTTCGTAGCCTTGTGCTCCTCTTGTGGGAGCGGGAGTTTTTGGCGATATTCTCAGCATTTGTGAGCTGGTGAGTGGTGTTTGAAGGGTTCGGATCTCGATTTGACGGTGCATCGGGCGGTCGCTAATGTTCTTCTTGTTGCGCCGAGCGCTTGAGACTCTTTCAAGTCAAAAGTTCGCGCCACGGCGCTAAGCCTCCCCTTCTTTCGCAGGGCATTCCTGTGTCTTGTTTAAGAAGGTGTTTGGGTGTTGTTTGTGAACTCGATAGTGTGTTTGTTTTTTATGCCTGTTTTTTGTTTTTGAGTTGTTTTTGGTTGGGATTGCCTGCTGTGCTGTTGTGGTGTGGTGGGTTTTTCTGGGCTTGGACGTTTTTGTTTTTGTTCGGAGAGTTTGATCCTGGCTCAGGACGAACGCTGGCGGCGTGCTTAACACATGCAAGTCGAACGATGATGCGGTGCGTGCACCGTTGATTAGTGGCGAACGGGTGAGTAACACGTGAGTAACCTGCCCTCTTCTTTGGGATAACGGTCTGAAAGGGCTGCTAATACTGAATATTCACATGTCTTCGCATGGGGGTGTGTGGAAAGAGATGCTTTTGGGTGTTTTTGGTGGGGGATGGGCTCGCGGCCTATCAGCTTGTTGGTGGGGTAGTGGCCTACCAAGGCTTTGACGGGTAACCGGCCTGAGAGGGTGACCGGTCACATTGGGACTGAGATACGGCCCAGACTCCTACGGGAGGCAGCAGTGGGGAATTTTGCACAATGGACGCAAGTCTGATGCAGCGACGCCGCGTGAGGGATGTAGGCCTTCGGGTTGTGAACCTCTTTCGCTCATGGTCAAGCCGCAGCTTTGGGTTGTGGTGAGGGTAGTGGGTAAAGAAGCGCCGGCTAACTACGTGCCAGCAGCCGCGGTAATACGTAGGGCGCGAGCGTTGTCCGGAATTATTGGGCGTAAAGGGCTTGTAGGCGGTTGGTCGCGTCTGCCGTGAAATCCTCTGGCTTAACTGGGGGCGTGCGGTGGGTACGGGCTGGCTTGAGTGCGGTAGGGGAGACTGGAATTCCTGGTGTAGCGGTGGAATGCGCAGATATCAGGAGGAACACCGGTGGCGAAGGCGGGTCTCTGGGCCGTTACTGACGCTGAGGAGCGAAAGCGTGGGGAGCGAACAGGATTAGATACCCTGGTAGTCCACGCTGTAAACGTTGGGCACTAGGTGTGGGGGCCACCCGTGGTTTCTGCGCCGTAGCTAACGCTTTAAGTGCCCCGCCTGGGGAGTACGGCCGCAAGGCTAAAACTCAAAGGAATTGACGGGGGCCCGCACAAGCGGCGGAGCATGCGGATTAATTCGATGCAACGCGAAGAACCTTACCAAGGCTTGACATGCGCCCTGACGCTGCAGAGATGTGGTGGCATTTGGTTGGGGGTGTACAGGTGGTGCATGGTTGTCGTCAGCTCGTGTCGTGAGATGTTGGGTTAAGTCCCGCAACGAGCGCAACCCTTGCCCTATGTTGCCAGCACGTTGTGGTGGGGACTCGTGGGGGACTGCCGGGGTTAACTCGGAGGAAGGTGGGGATGACGTCAAATCATCATGCCCCTTATGTCTTGGGCTTCACGCATGCTACAATGGCTGGTACAGAGGGTTGCGATGTCGTAAGGCGGAGCGAATCCCTTAAAGCTGGTCTCAGTTCGGATTGGGGTCTGCAACTCGACCCCATGAAGGTGGAGTCGCTAGTAATCGCAGATCAGCAACGCTGCGGTGAATACGTTCTCGGGCCTTGTACACACCGCCCGTCACGTCACGAAAGTTGGTAACACCCGAAGCTCATGGCCTAACCGGTTTGTCTGGGGGGAGTGGTCGAAGGTGGGATTGGCGATTGGGACGAAGTCGTAACAAGGTAGCCGTACCGGAAGGTGCGGCTGGATCACCTCCTTTCTAGGGAGCCTCGTTGTGGGGATGCTCGCTTCATGCTGTCATGTGTTGGTGGTGTGGGTGGGTGTTTCTTGTGCTTGCATGTGTGCTGCCCTGTTGTGGGGTGGTGGGTGTGGGTGCGTTTGGGGTTGGGCATTTGTGATGGACACACTGTCGGGTTCACGTTCAATACCTGTTGGGCGTGATGCCCCCTCTTCCTTTTTCTTTTTGTTGGGGTTGTGGTGGGGGTGTGTGGCTTGCTGTTGGCTCTGCGTGTTGTGTGGGGTTGGTGGTGTGGTGGGTTGTTTGTGATTTGTATAGTGGTTGTGAGCATCTTGTTTGTTTTGTGGTTTTGTTTAGTTTTGTTGGGCATTCGGTGGATGCCTTGGCATCAAGAGCTGATGAAGGACGTTGCGGCCTGCGATATGCCTCGGGGAGTTGGCGAGCGAGTGTTGATCCGAGGGTGTCCGAATGGGGGAACCTAACCAGGGTTGTGCTTGGTTACCATCATCTGAACGTGTATAGGGTGGTGGGGGGAACGCGGGGAAGTGAAACATCTTAGTACCCGTAGGAAAAGATATTCCGTGAGTAGTGGCGAGCGAAAGCGGAGGATGGCTAAACCGTGTGCGTGTGATACTCGGCGGGGGTTGCGTGTGCGGTGTTGTGGGGCTTGTCTGTTTCCTTCCTTCTGCCGGAGGGGGGCATGTGATCGTGTTGGGAGTTGAACATCTTGGGATGGGTGACCGGAGTGCGTGAGAGTCGTGTAGGCGTACCGGTGCGGTTGTGTGTTGGATGGGTGCCCGAGTAGTGCGGGACTCGTGAAATCTCGTGTGAATCTGCCAGGACCACCTGGTAAGCCTGAATACTCCTTGATGACCGATAGTGCATAGTACCGTGAGGGAATGGTGAAAAGTACCCCGGGAGGGGAGTGAAATAGTACCTGAAACCGTGTGCCTGTAAGCCGTCAGAGCCTTGTGGGGTGATGGCGTGCCTTTTGAAGAATGAGCCTGCGAGTCAGTGATACGTGGCGTGCTTAACCCGTGTGGGGTATGCGTAGCGAAAGCGAGTCTGAAATTAGGGCGTTGGTCGCGTGTTCTGGACCCGAAGCGGGGTGATCTACCCATGGTCAGGTTGAAGCAGAGGTAAGACTGTGTGGAGGACCGAACCCACCAGGGTTGAAAACCTGGGGGATGAACTGTGGGTAGGGGTGAAAGGCCAATCAAACTCCGTGATAGCTGGTTCTCCCCGAAATGCATTTAGGTGCAGCGTTGTGTGTTGCCTTGTGGAGGTAGAGCTACTGGATGGCCGATGGGCCCTGTGGGTTACTGACGTCAGCTAAACTCCGAATGCCATAAGGTGTGAGCATGGCAGTGAGACTGCGGGGGATAAGCTTCGTAGTCGAGAGGGAAACAGCCCAGATCATCAGCTAAGGCCCCTAAGTGTGCGCTAAGTGGGAAAGGATGTGAGATCGCGGTGACAACCAGGAGGTTGGCTTAGAAGCAGCCATCCTTGAAAGAGTGCGTAATAGCTCACTGGTCAAGTGGTTTCGCGCCGACAATGTAGCGGGGCTTAAGCGTACCGCCGAAGCTGTGGCACTCACACGTGTAACACCTGGGCAGCGTAGTTGTCGTGTGGTGGTGTGGGTGGGTAGGGGAGCGTCCTGCGTGCGGTGAAGCCTGCTGGTAATGGTGGGTGGAGCGTGTGGGAGTGAGAATGCAGGCATGAGTAACGAATGACGGGTGGGAATCCCGTCCGCCGATTGACTAAGGGTTCCAGGGCTAGGTTTATCCGCCCTGGGTTAGTCGGGTCCTAAGGCGAGGCCGACAGGCGTAGTCGATGGACAACCAGTTGATATTCTGGTACCGCGTAACAACCGCCAATACTGAAGCTTTTATGCTAACCATTTGCTTTCATGTCGTCACAGCTTTCGGGTTGTGGTGGTTGTGGGAGTTGTGGGGCCCTGATTGTTGTAGGTAAGCGTGTTAACAGGGGTGACACAGGAAGGTAGCTGCCGCGCACCGTTGGTTGTGTGTGTCTAAGGTTGTGGCCCGTTTCCTAGGTAAATCCGGGGAACATGAAGGGGTGAGGACTGATGGGGGTGCCCCGTGTGGGGTGTCTGGTGGTGATCCTCAACTGTCAAGAAAAGCCTCGACGCGAGGGTGTTACGCGCCCGTACCCTAAACCGACTCAGGTGGTCAGGTAGAGTATACCGAGGCGTTCGAGTGAATCATGGTTAAGGAACTCGGCAAAATTCCTCCGTAACTTCGGGATAAGGAGGACCCTTGGCGATGCGCCCACCGTTTTTGCGTGGGTGGTGTGGCTGGGGGTCGCAGAGAATAGGGAGAAGCGACTGTTTATCAAAAACACAGGTGCGTGCGAAGCCGTAAGGCGATGTATACGCACTGACGCCTGCCCGGTGCTGGAAGGTTAAGAGGAAGACTCAACCACACTCGTGTGGTGAAGGTTTGAATTTAAGCCCCAGTAAACGGCGGTGGTAACTATAACCATCCTAAGGTAGCGAAATTCCTTGTCGGGTAAGTTCCGACCTGCACGAATGGCGTAACGACTTCTCCGCTGTCTCAACCGTGAACTCGGTGAAATTGCATTACGAGTAAAGATGCTCGTTTCGCGCAGAAGGACGGAAAGACCCCGGGACCTTTACTATAGCTTGGTATTGGTGTTCGCTTGGGCTTGTGTAGGATAGGTGGGAGACTGTGAAGCGTGGGCGCCAGCCTGTGTGGAGTCGAAAGTTGAAATACCATTCTGGTTCAAGCGGTCATCTAACCTCGGCCCGTGATCCGGGTTGGGGACAGTGCCTGGTGGGTAGTTTAACTGGGGCGGTTGCCTCCTAAAGAGTAACGGAGGCGCTCAAAGGTTCCCTCAGCCTGGTTGGTCATCAGGTGGCGAGTGTAAGTGCACAAGGGAGCTTGACTGTGAGACCGACGGGTCGAGCAGGTGCGAAAGCAGGAACTAGTGATCCGGCCATGGCACGTGGGTGCGTGGTCGCTCAACGGATAAAAGGTACCCCGGGGATAACAGGCTGATCTTGCCCAAGAGTCCATATCGACGGCATGGTTTGGCACCTCGATGTCGGCTCGTCGCATCCTGGGGCTGGAGTTGGTCCCAAGGGTTGGGCTGTTCGCCCATTAAAGCGGTACGCGAGCTGGGTTCAGAACGTCGTGAGACAGTTCGGTCCCTATCCTCTGTGCGCGTAGGAAACTTGTGGAGGCCCGTCCCTAGTACGAGAGGACCGGGATGGACGAACCTCTGGTGTGCCAGTTGTACCGCCAGGTGCATGGCTGGTTAGCTACGTTCGGGAAGGATAACCGCTGAAAGCATCTAAGCGGGAAGCCTGCTCCAAGATGAGGTTTCCAACACCCCACCTTGTGGGGTGTGAAGGCCCCCAGCAGACTACTGGGTAGATAGGCCAGAGGTGGAAGCACAGTAATGTGCTCGTAAGCCGACTGGTACTAATCGGCCAACACTAAACACAACCCCCCCACACAAACAATGAGGGGGAACACGACACGCTTGTGCTCACAACCACTATACGAATCACATCCAACCCACAAACCCCCCAAAACACGCGCGCACACCACGCGCCTGTTGGGGGGTGGGGAGTGGATACACCAAACTTGCGGTGGTCAGAGTATTGGGGAAACGCCCGGCAACATTCCGAACCCGGAAGCTAAGCCCAACAACGCCGATGGTACTGCACCCGACAGGGTGTGGGAGAGTAGGAAACCGCCGCAACCACACCACAAAAAGGGGTGGGGGGTAGGGCAAAGGAAACCAAGGAACACACACCAGTGTTCCCCATCCAACGCTCCACCCCCCACCCCTCTTTCACACACAACAATCCTGAACACACCCACAACAATCCCTGCAAGTGGTGCACCAGACACGCCAACACACAACCGGGTGCAAACCCGGATTACTACTGCAAAGACGCACAACCCCACCCAACACACACAGAGCACAACGCGTCGAAGAAGACACAAAACACGGCACCAGCCCGAAGAACCCAGATGCTTCTAATGGCTCGGAACCGTCAACTGCACAAGCAGCGTTGGCGCAATCCTTTCGATATACGCCTTCAAATCATCATCCCGCTCCGCCAGGCCAATGCACATTGAACGTTCGGCACACGCCAAGAACAGTTCAGCCGTGTCAATCGGGGAGAGAATGCAGTGCCTGCCGGTCTTTTCGAGAGCCGAACTCAGAGCGCGTCCGAGATGTTCTTTGAAAGCTCGGTATTCGATGCGCATTTCCTCTCTCGCTGTGCAGCTGCGTGCTAAGTAGCTGACGATCTCTGTGTGGAGGAGATGAAAGGCGCGTGATATCGGCATAATCTCGAGGAAACGGCTCGCTAGTTCCGTGGCGTTTTTCGAATCGAGGACGAGTGGTAGGCGCTCAGAATTGAGGAAGGCTTCGAGGGACTCGTCCACGGCCTCGGTAATGGTCCTCCATTGCTCGTGTGCGAGGCGTTCGATGAAGTGCTCCATGTCGGAGAAGTTGGAGTAGAAGGCGCCGCGGCTGAATCCTGCGAGGCTGCAGAGATCTTTGACGCTGGTTCCCATGATGCCCTGTTCGATGAAGAGCTGACGGCCAGCTTCGAGGAGAAGGGCTTGAGTTTCGGCGCGCCGATCGCTCGGGGGCATCGATGCGAGCTTTTTCAGCGTTGCCTTGCGCGCAGAGATTGTGTGCCCAACGTGGAGCGGGGGCGTACTGGCCTGCTTCGTCACTACGTCTCCTCCATGCGCTACTCGGTAGGGTTTCTTCGCCCTTGCTGCTGGACTCACTCACACTATCCAAAAGGATACAGGTCTGTATTGAAGTGATGGATACACGTGTGTATCGTTTTGCTTGGCGCGATTTCAGGCTCGCACCTTTGGCTGTGAACATCGTGCGAAGGGATGTCATGCACATGAAGAAGCTGAACGGATCCCACCTTGGGAACACCATCGTCATCATTGCGGTCCTCGTGATCCCCCTGCTGTATGCCGGACTTCTCACTTTGACTTACCAAGATCCAACGCATCGTCTTGGGACGATGACTGCGGCGATCGTCAATTCTGATTCTCCTGTTACAGCCGAACTCGTCAACGGCGAGGAAGAGACCTTCTCCTTGGGCTCAGAGCTCGAATCTGCGCTTCTCGAACCGCGCAAAGGAGAGGATGTCGGTTTCACCTGGAAAGCGATGAGCGCACAGGAGGCTGAGTCGAGGATGAGGACCGAGGATGTTCGTGCGATCCTCTACATCCCCGAAGACTTCTCGAAGAACGTATCGAGACTTGCCACCGATGAACGCGACGAAGCCACAACGCAGGAACTGAGGCTCGTCACCGATGACTCCATCAACTATCTGGCCGGCACCATGGCGCAGAGCGTGGCTGAGGAGATGACGAACCGCATTAACGAGCATGGAGCCACGCGGATCGCAAATCATCTCATCCTTTCGATCCAGAGCGTCAGAACAGGCCTTGTAAGAGCACAAGAGGGTGCGGATACGCTCCAGCAGGGCAGCGACACGCTCAGCCTTGGCATCGCTGATCTCCAGACAGGATCAGTGACACTGACTAGTGGTCTGGAGGTCCTCGACACCGGCGCGCACGCAGCCCTCACAGGGGCGCTTGAGCTTTCCTCGGGACTGAACAGGCTCGCAGAAGGAGCGCAACAGACCTCAGCTGGATCTGGCGATCTCGCCGATGCTACTGTCCGCCTCGCCGACGGCACGGCTTCTCTCACAGAGCAGGCAGGGCACATGGCCTCGGGTGTCGGGCAACTCGCTTCGGGAGCGTCCTCGGCACTCAATGCATCAGGAGCCATTGACGAGGGCGCAGCAGCGATCAACGAGGGGGCGAAGAGGCTCGACGATGCACTCAATCGCTCTGAAGGGGGTGCCCCAAGCCTGAAGGAGGGGGCGGCGAGCGTCGCCGGAGGCTTAGCGACTGTACACAGCGAAATGATGGAAATGGACGGCTTTTCTCTGGGCGCTGCCATTCAAAGCGGTGAGCAGCTCGAATCAAGCATCGCATCCTATTCGGGGACGGTCGATCAACTCGCTGCAGCATGCGCAGCTGCGGCCGATCAATCAACGACCTGCCAAGCCCTGCGCGAGCTATCGGCGCAATCCCCGAATCTGAATCATGGTGCACGACAGCTCAACACCGCCCTCGTGGCAGCAGATACGACGCTCAATGAGAAGCTCGCATCAATGAGCGAGGCGCTTGTCCAGCTCGTCTCTGGTGCGCAAAGCGTTTCCGAGGGCGTTGGTGCTGCTGCAACGGGCGCCTCCCAGCTATCACTGGGCTCCTCGGAGCTGTCCGAGGCCGCGCATCAGCTCAACAGTGGACTATCCGCGGTGTCACAGGGCCTGAGTGACCTCGAAACGAAAACTCCGCACCTCGCTTCTGGTGTCGAAGCTGTGGATGCGGGAGCTCAAAGAATATCGGACGGTACCTCGCAGATCTTTGAAGCTCTTCAATCACTTTCACGAGGAAGCAGCTCGGCAGCAACGAACACCTCAGGTCTCGTCTCAGGCCTCAATGAACTCGCGCAGGGGACGAGTAGTGCCGCACAGGGAGCTTCCGCCCTCGCTGATGGAATGAGTACGGCCCAACTCGGAGCCTCGACCCTCGCGAAAGGAAGCGGCACACTCTCGGAACAGCTCGACAAAGGAACGAATCGTATTCCTCTTCTCAACGAGGCTGAGCGGAGCCATAGTGCTGAGGTTGCTGGCAAGCTCGTGGATGTTGAATCGGACCGCTTGAATGGCGTTGTGAACAACGGTGCCGGATTCACCCCAATGTTCATGTCTTTGTCCCTATGGGTCGGTGCAATCGCCCTCTTCCTCATCCTTCCGGCGCTCGACAAGCGCCCGCACGCAGAACGATGGTGGAAATCGGCAACACGCCCGGCTGCAACAGCACTCTTCTTGGCAATAGGGCAAGCCGTCATCATGATGCTTGTGGTGAATGCCGTCGGTGAGCTTCATGCAGCGAACATCCTTGGACTATGCGCAATGGCGATCGCCACATCGTTGTGCTTCGTGGCTGTGAATCAGGCGTGCGTTGCGGCTTTCGCCTTCAGAGGACGCTTCTTATCTATCGTTCTCCTGAGCCTTCAGATCACCTCTATGGGTGCGACCTTCCCGATCGAAACCGCGCCCCGCTTCTTCCAGTGGATTCATCCTCTTTTGCCGATGAGTTACACACAGCTCTCTTTCCGTGCGCTCATTTCGGGAGGGGCTGGCGTTGACGGGACAATCGAAAAGACGCTCATGATCCTGTTCCTTTGGACCGTAGCTGCAATTCTTGTCACATTCATGGCGGCGAAGAAGCGCAGGGGTGGTTGTCCATTGCCGGTGGATAACGCTCTTGCGCCGACTGCGGCTTGAGCTGATCTCCTGAATCGGGTGTGGATATTCCGCTTCAGGGCGCGCATTTCTATTGTGGAGACGGGGCGTACACCTTTTAAGAGGGTGGGCCCCGTTTCTTCGTGGCTACTCGTGGGGTGTGGTGGGTGTTACGTTGTGTGGGTTTGACGTGGGTGGGTGGGGGTGTGTAGGTTTGTGTTTTGTTGCTGCGGCTCCTGGTTGTGGGGTTGTGGTGGTTGCCTTGCCTGGTTGTGGTGCTCTGTTGTGGGGTGTTGTGGTTGGGTGTGGGGTGTTGTTTGTGAACTCGATAGTGTGTTTGTTTTTTATGCCTGTTTTTTGTTTTTGAGTTGTTTTTGGTTGGGATTGCCTGCTGTGCTGTTGTGGTGTGGTGGGTTTTTCTGGGCTTTGACGTTTTGTTTTTGTTCGGAGAGTTTGATCCTGGCTCAGGACGAACGCTGGCGGCGTGCTTAACACATGCAAGTCGAACGATGATGCGGTGCTTGCACCGTTGATTAGTGGCGAACGGGTGAGTAACACGTGAGTAACCTGCCCTCTTCTTTGGGATAACGGTCTGAAAGGGCTGCTAATACTGAATATTCACATGTCTTCGCATGGGGGTGTGTGGAAAGAGATGCTTTTGGGTGTTTTTGGTGGGGGATGGGCTCGCGGCCTATCAGCTTGTTGGTGGGGTAGTGGCCTACCAAGGCTTTGACGGGTAACCGGCCTGAGAGGGTGACCGGTCACATTGGGACTGAGATACGGCCCAGACTCCTACGGGAGGCAGCAGTGGGGAATTTTGCACAATGGACGCAAGTCTGATGCAGCGACGCCGCGTGAGGGATGTAGGCCTTCGGGTTGTGAACCTCTTTCGCTCATGGTCAAGCCGCAGCTTTGGGTTGTGGTGAGGGTAGTGGGTAAAGAAGCGCCGGCTAACTACGTGCCAGCAGCCGCGGTAATACGTAGGGCGCGAGCGTTGTCCGGAATTATTGGGCGTAAAGGGCTTGTAGGCGGTTGGTCGCGTCTGCCGTGAAATCCTCTGGCTTAACTGGGGGCGTGCGGTGGGTACGGGCTGGCTTGAGTGCGGTAGGGGAGACTGGAATTCCTGGTGTAGCGGTGGAATGCGCAGATATCAGGAGGAACACCGGTGGCGAAGGCGGGTCTCTGGGCCGTTACTGACGCTGAGGAGCGAAAGCGTGGGGAGCGAACAGGATTAGATACCCTGGTAGTCCACGCTGTAAACGTTGGGCACTAGGTGTGGGGGCCACCCGTGGTTTCTGCGCCGTAGCTAACGCTTTAAGTGCCCCGCCTGGGGAGTACGGCCGCAAGGCTAAAACTCAAAGGAATTGACGGGGGCCCGCACAAGCGGCGGAGCATGCGGATTAATTCGATGCAACGCGAAGAACCTTACCAAGGCTTGACATGCGCCCTGACGCTGCAGAGATGTGGTGGCATTTGGTTGGGGGTGTACAGGTGGTGCATGGTTGTCGTCAGCTCGTGTCGTGAGATGTTGGGTTAAGTCCCGCAACGAGCGCAACCCTTGCCCTATGTTGCCAGCACGTTGTGGTGGGGACTCGTGGGGGACTGCCGGGGTTAACTCGGAGGAAGGTGGGGATGACGTCAAATCATCATGCCCCTTATGTCTTGGGCTTCACGCATGCTACAATGGCTGGTACAGAGGGTTGCGATGTCGTAAGGCGGAGCGAATCCCTTAAAGCTGGTCTCAGTTCGGATTGGGGTCTGCAACTCGACCCCATGAAGGTGGAGTCGCTAGTAATCGCAGATCAGCAACGCTGCGGTGAATACGTTCTCGGGCCTTGTACACACCGCCCGTCACGTCACGAAAGTTGGTAACACCCGAAGCTCATGGCCTAACCGGTTTGTCTGGGGGGAGTGGTCGAAGGTGGGATTGGCGATTGGGACGAAGTCGTAACAAGGTAGCCGTACCGGAAGGTGCGGCTGGATCACCTCCTTTCTAGGGAGCCTCGTTGTGGGGATGCTCGCTTCATGCTGTCATGTGTTGGTGGTGTGGGTGGGTGTTTCTTGTGCTTGCATGTGTGCTGCCCTGTTGTGGGGTGGTGGGTGTGGGTGCGTTTGGGGTTGGGCATTTGTGATGGACACACTGTCGGGTTCACGTTCAATACCTGTTGGGCGTGATGCCCCCTCTTCCTTTTTCTTTTTGTTGGGGTTGTGGTGGGGGTGTGTGGCTTGCTGTTGGCTCTGCGTGTTGTGTGGGGTTGGTGGTGTGGTGGGTTGTTTGTGATTTGTATAGTGGTTGTGAGCATCTTGTTTGTTTTGTGGTTTTGTTTAGTTTTGTTGGGCATTCGGTGGATGCCTTGGCATCAAGAGCTGATGAAGGACGTTGCGGCCTGCGATATGCCTCGGGGAGTTGGCGAGCGAGTGTTGATCCGAGGGTGTCCGAATGGGGGAACCTAACCAGGGTTGTGCTTGGTTACCATCATCTGAACGTGTATAGGGTGGTGGGGGGAACGCGGGGAAGTGAAACATCTTAGTACCCGTAGGAAAAGATATTCCGTGAGTAGTGGCGAGCGAAAGCGGAGGATGGCTAAACCGTGTGCGTGTGATACTCGGCGGGGGTTGCGTGTGCGGTGTTGTGGGGCTTGTCTGTTTCCTTCCTTCTGCCGGAGGGGGGCATGTGATCGTGTTGGGAGTTGAACATCTTGGGATGGGTGACCGGAGTGCGTGAGAGTCGTGTAGGCGTACCGGTGCGGTTGTGTGTTGGATGGGTGCCCGAGTAGTGCGGGACTCGTGAAATCTCGTGTGAATCTGCCAGGACCACCTGGTAAGCCTGAATACTCCTTGATGACCGATAGTGCATAGTACCGTGAGGGAATGGTGAAAAGTACCCCGGGAGGGGAGTGAAATAGTACCTGAAACCGTGTGCCTGTAAGCCGTCAGAGCCTTGTGGGGTGATGGCGTGCCTTTTGAAGAATGAGCCTGCGAGTCAGTGATACGTGGCGTGCTTAACCCGTGTGGGGTATGCGTAGCGAAAGCGAGTCTGAAATTAGGGCGTTGGTCGCGTGTTCTGGACCCGAAGCGGGGTGATCTACCCATGGTCAGGTTGAAGCAGAGGTAAGACTGTGTGGAGGACCGAACCCACCAGGGTTGAAAACCTGGGGGATGAACTGTGGGTAGGGGTGAAAGGCCAATCAAACTCCGTGATAGCTGGTTCTCCCCGAAATGCATTTAGGTGCAGCGTTGTGTGTTGCCTTGTGGAGGTAGAGCTACTGGATGGCCGATGGGCCCTGTGGGTTACTGACGTCAGCTAAACTCCGAATGCCATAAGGTGTGAGCATGGCAGTGAGACTGCGGGGGATAAGCTTCGTAGTCGAGAGGGAAACAGCCCAGATCATCAGCTAAGGCCCCTAAGTGTGCGCTAAGTGGGAAAGGATGTGAGATCGCGGTGACAACCAGGAGGTTGGCTTAGAAGCAGCCATCCTTGAAAGAGTGCGTAATAGCTCACTGGTCAAGTGGTTTCGCGCCGACAATGTAGCGGGGCTTAAGCGTACCGCCGAAGCTGTGGCACTCACACGTGTAACACCTGGGCAGCGTAGTTGTCGTGTGGTGGTGTGGGTGGGTAGGGGAGCGTCCTGCGTGCGGTGAAGCCTGCTGGTAATGGTGGGTGGAGCGTGTGGGAGTGAGAATGCAGGCATGAGTAACGAATGACGGGTGGGAATCCCGTCCGCCGATTGACTAAGGGTTCCAGGGCTAGGTTTATCCGCCCTGGGTTAGTCGGGTCCTAAGGCGAGGCCGACAGGCGTAGTCGATGGACAACCAGTTGATATTCTGGTACCGCGTAACAACCGCCAATACTGAAGCTTTTATGCTAACCATTTGCTTTCATGTCGTCACAGCTTTCGGGTTGTGGTGGTTGTGGGAGTTGTGGGGCCCTGATTGTTGTAGGTAAGCGTGTTAACAGGGGTGACACAGGAAGGTAGCTGCCGCGCACCGTTGGTTGTGTGTGTCTAAGGTTGTGGCCCGTTTCCTAGGTAAATCCGGGGAACATGAAGGGGTGAGGACTGATGGGGGTGCCCCGTGTGGGGTGTCTGGTGGTGATCCTCAACTGTCAAGAAAAGCCTCGACGCGAGGGTGTTACGCGCCCGTACCCTAAACCGACTCAGGTGGTCAGGTAGAGTATACCGAGGCGTTCGAGTGAATCATGGTTAAGGAACTCGGCAAAATTCCTCCGTAACTTCGGGATAAGGAGGACCCTTGGCGATGCGCCCACCGTTTTTGCGTGGGTGGTGTGGCTGGGGGTCGCAGAGAATAGGGAGAAGCGACTGTTTATCAAAAACACAGGTGCGTGCGAAGCCGTAAGGCGATGTATACGCACTGACGCCTGCCCGGTGCTGGAAGGTTAAGAGGAAGACTCAACCACACTCGTGTGGTGAAGGTTTGAATTTAAGCCCCAGTAAACGGCGGTGGTAACTATAACCATCCTAAGGTAGCGAAATTCCTTGTCGGGTAAGTTCCGACCTGCACGAATGGCGTAACGACTTCTCCGCTGTCTCAACCGTGAACTCGGTGAAATTGCATTACGAGTAAAGATGCTCGTTTCGCGCAGAAGGACGGAAAGACCCCGGGACCTTTACTATAGCTTGGTATTGGTGTTCGCTTGGGCTTGTGTAGGATAGGTGGGAGACTGTGAAGCGTGGGCGCCAGCCTGTGTGGAGTCGAAAGTTGAAATACCATTCTGGTTCAAGCGGTCATCTAACCTCGGCCCGTGATCCGGGTTGGGGACAGTGCCTGGTGGGTAGTTTAACTGGGGCGGTTGCCTCCTAAAGAGTAACGGAGGCGCTCAAAGGTTCCCTCAGCCTGGTTGGTCATCAGGTGGCGAGTGTAAGTGCACAAGGGAGCTTGACTGTGAGACCGACGGGTCGAGCAGGTGCGAAAGCAGGAACTAGTGATCCGGCCATGGCACGTGGGTGCGTGGTCGCTCAACGGATAAAAGGTACCCCGGGGATAACAGGCTGATCTTGCCCAAGAGTCCATATCGACGGCATGGTTTGGCACCTCGATGTCGGCTCGTCGCATCCTGGGGCTGGAGTTGGTCCCAAGGGTTGGGCTGTTCGCCCATTAAAGCGGTACGCGAGCTGGGTTCAGAACGTCGTGAGACAGTTCGGTCCCTATCCTCTGTGCGCGTAGGAAACTTGTGGAGGCCCGTCCCTAGTACGAGAGGACCGGGATGGACGAACCTCTGGTGTGCCAGTTGTACCGCCAGGTGCATGGCTGGTTAGCTACGTTCGGGAAGGATAACCGCTGAAAGCATCTAAGCGGGAAGCCTGCTCCAAGATGAGGTTTCCAACACCCCACCTTGTGGGGTGTGAAGGCCCCCAGCAGACTACTGGGTAGATAGGCCAGAGGTGGAAGCACAGTAATGTGCTCGTAAGCCGACTGGTACTAATCGGCCAACACTAAACACAACCCCCCCCACACAAACAATGAGGGGGAACACGACACGCTTGTGCTCACAACCACTATACGAATCACATCCAACCCACAAACCCCCCAAAACACGCGCGCAAACCACGCGCCTGTGGGGGTGGGGAGTGGATACACCAAACTTGCGGTGGTCATAGTATTGGGGAAACGCCCGGCAACATTCCGAACCCGGAAGCTAAGCCCAACAACGCCGATGGTACTGCACCCGACAGGGTGTGGGAGAGTAGGAAACCGCCGCAACCACACCACAAAAAGGGGTGGGGGGTAGGGCAAAGGAAACCAAGGAACACACACCAGTGTTCCCCATCCAACGCTCCACCCCCCACCCCTCTTTCACACACAACAATCCTGAACACACCCACAACAATCCCTGCAAGTGGTGCACCAGACACGCCAACACACAACCGGGTGCAAACCCGGATTACTACTGCAAAGACGCACAACCCCACCCACAACACGCAAACACACCAAGCTTTACAGGCACCAACACCGGCCAAGGGGACACACGGAGCAAACAGGGAACAACACGCCCACTTTTTCGACGACAACGAGCGGTGCACCAGCCTTACAGGCGGCGGATAAGTCCAAGCACTCACACACCAACCCGAACCTACCTTTCAACACCCAAACCACAACATCCGACTCAAGCACCACCACCCCCAACCAGTGCCACCCCCGGAACGGCACCACACATTTAGGCCACTATCCCAGCTTTGCCACCCCGCTTGTACTCTCGACGGGCCTGAAGGGTGGGTGGTGGCGCCGAGATCATGTTTCGGGGTGTTCGAGTGGGGGTAGGCAGGTGTTGTCCTACCCTGCTTGTAGTCTCGACGGGGCTCAAGGGGTGTGTGGTGGCGCCGAGATTATGTTTCGGGGTGTTCGAGTGGGGGTAGGCAGGTGTTGTCCTACCCTGCTTGTAGTTTCGGCGGGGCTCAAGGGGTGGGTGGTGGCGCCGAGATCATGTTTCGGGGTGTTCGAGGGGAGAAACGCAGGTGTTGTCCTACCCCGCTTGTAGTCTCGACGGGGCTCAAGGGCGGGCGGTTGCGCCGAGATCATTGTTCGGGTTGCTCGAGGGGGATAGGCAGGTGTTGTCCTACCCCGTTTGTAGTCTCGGCAGGGCTCAAGGGCGGGCGGTTGCGCCGAGATCACGTTTCGGGGTGTTCGAGGGGAGAAACGCAGGTGTTTGCCTACCCTGCTTGTAGTCTCGGCGAGGCTGAAGGGCGGGCGGTTGCGCCGAAATCACGTTTGGGCCGCGATTGCGCCGAGATCATGTTTCGGGGTGTTCGAGTGGGGGTAGGCGGGTGTTTGCTGACCCTGTTTGTAGTTTCGGCGGGGCTCAAGGGCGGGCGGTTGCGCCGAGATCACGTTCTGGGTTCCTCGAATGGGCGGTGGCGCGGGCAAAGCGTCTCATCCGAAGCACAAGCAGCTCTCAGCCCAATTCTCGCCATGATCAACACGGGCCACACCGAAGAGCCCGCCAAGACACACACCCCGACCACGCACAACCGGTACCACACAAGGTGTCAGATGAACTCAATAGCTTTTCGGTTCTCCTCTGTGAGCCTCTGGCCCCTTGTTAGTGTTCATGAGAAGGATGTTCCCATCCACACATCCGCACTCGAGCTTGTTCACCCAGACAGCTCTTTCATCAACACAGTTCGTTTACTGACACAGAGAGGATCCACCATTATGTGGAAGAAGCTCGCCGTTATTGTCACCTCCGGTGCCCTCGCCCTTTCGATGTCCGCTTGCGGTGAGAAAGACGACGCAAAGTCGGGAGCCAAGGAAGGTACTCAAGACACGGTTTCCGCTGCCCCTGAACAGAAGAAGTCAGATACGGCGACCGCAGATATGGACCTCGACGAGTTCTTGGCCGCCTATGAGAGTTGCGTCGACGAGTACGTGGCTTTCAGCGAGAAGTTCAAGGAGAGCTCGAATCCCTTATCACTGACGCAGGAAGCCGCCGAGCTGCAGCAGAAGGCTGAGACCTTCACCCAAGAGGCTGAGAAGTGGAAGGTGGAATCATTGAGTGAAGAAGAGCTTTCCCGCCTCGGAGAGGTGATGGAACGCTGTAGTCAGAAGATGCTGACCGTGCTCGACAACCTCAATGAGGGCGCCAAAAAGATGCTCGGCTGAGGAGCTACGGGCGCTTGCTGCTGAGCGTAGACTGCGCGAATCCGGTGCCTGTCTTCACACTGAGATGGGTGGAAACGAGAGTCGGGACAGCGGATATACGAGGGGCTGGGTGTGAAACTCAATAGGGTTTCACACCCAGCCCACTTGTGTGAGGGGAGGAACTCTTTCGTTCGATCGCTCCTCCTCAAGGACAGGTGCAGCGCCCTACGAAGGAGTAGCCCTACGAAGGAGTAGCCCTGTGAAGGAATAGCCCCGCGAAGGAATAGCCCTGCGAAGGAGAACTCCGGGAGCCATTCATCGGCGTGAGAACCTGCGGGCCGACGCAGCACGTCGGCCCGCTCAAGAAGAGCGGAATCTTTCCCATGAACGCCTTGGTGCGAATGGACGCCTAGGAGCGTGTGAACACCCAGCTTTGGGTGAATGCCAGGGTGCGAATGGACGCCTAGTTTTGGGTGAACGCCAAGGTGTTGGCGTGAATACGAAAGAGAAGTTCCCTTGAATCGAAGGAGATGGGGGCAGCGTCCCAGGTCGTTTTTGTGCTGAGGATGCCTCTTCTTCGCCTGATTCAGCCCGCCTTGCCGTTATTGAGCGTAGTCCTCCCGCGACGCTCAACGTACTCGGCCCACGTTGCTCAACACTGCCCTCCCTCAAGGGGTTTGCACGGCTTTGTAAGGGGTTCGCCGCCCCTTGCGCGGGTTCAGCGCTGCTCGTGCAGAGGTGAATTGTTGAACGCTGTTTTCACTTGGACTAAAGTTTCGGGTAGCCGAAATCTTAAGGAGAAATGAGAATGCACCGCGCCCCCCACGGTCGCCCCGTCCTCGTCTGCGCTCTGGGCGCTCTTGCCGCCGCTGGGACGCTCAGCGCCTGCGCAACGACGGACACCGCGAGCAGTGAGTCAGCGAACCCCGCGATCAAAGTCGTCGCCACCACTACCCAGATCTGCGACTACGTCACCCAGATCGCTCAAGGCGCCCCAGCTGAAGCGGGCCTCGCCCTGAAGAAGACGGGATCCGATGCGAAGACCACTCAGATCGGCGCACCTGACAATGAAGCGAAGAGCAGAATCGAACTCACCTGCCTTCTCGCTCCCAATGCCTCCGCCCACGAGCACGAAATGACGCCCCTCCAGCAGAAAGCACTCGCCGGCGCTGACATCATGCTCGTTTCCGGTGTCGACCTCGAACACTTCCTCGACTCAGCGATCGAATCCTCCGGCTTCCACGGAACCATGGGCGTCACCACCGGCGTTCTCACCAGCACTGAAGTGAGTGACCCTGAAGCGAACGCCTCGAAGGAAGCCGCGCTGCCCTACACGATCGACCGGGGAATCAAGAAGGTCGAGGTCGAGAAATGGCCCTTCCCTCCTGCTGAAGGTGAAAGCGAGCCCGAGTTCTCCTACGACCCCCATGTGTGGACCAGCCCGAAGAACGCCGCCATCCAAGTAGCGAATATCGGCTCTTTCCTGGAAAAAGCAGCCCCGGAATCCGCCGAGGCCCTCAAGAGCTCCGTTGCCGCATACGAGGAGCGCCTCTCCGAGCTCGATACCTGGACGAAAGAATCCATCGACTCAGTCCCCGAAGGCCAACGAATCCTTTTCTCCTCCCACGACGCCTTCGGATATTTCTCGAAGAGCTACGGCATCGAATTCATCGGCGCTGCTCTTTCAGACTTCAATGAACAGCAAGACGCAACCGCATCGCATATCAGCCAAGAAGCCGAAAAAGTGAAAGCCAGCGGTGCTCGCGCAATTTTCGCGGAGAACTCGAATAACTCCAAGTCCATTGAAGCCATCGCCCGAGCCGCCGGAGTGAACGCCGTCGTCGGAGAAGACGCCCTCTACGGAGACTCCCTTGGCCCCCAAGGTACGGAAGGGGAAACCTACATTGGCTCGATCCTCCACAATGTCACCACTATCGTGAATGCATGGAACGGAACCGTCGCGCCCGTGCCCACCAGTCTCGGCGGCGCACAGTGAGCCCCTCAGAGGACAACGGCCTCAAGGCCGGCCTGCCCCGACTCGTCTTCGACCACCTCGCCGTCGGATACGGTGGACACCCCGTCCTCGTTGACGTGAGCGGGGTACTCGAAGCGGGGCAGGCCCTCGCCCTCGTCGGCCCCAACGGATCAGGGAAAACAACCCTGCTCAAAGCGCTGACAGGTGCCGTCGAAATCCTCGGCGGAGAAGTCCACAAACCTCAGGGGGCAATCGGATACGTCCCCCAAAACGCTGACCTCGACCTCTCCTTCCCCGTCACTGTCGAACACGTCGTCATGATGGGGCTCTACAAGGAGATCGGCTGGGGGCGCTTCCCCAGAGCGCGCCACCGGGCCAGAGTCGAAGCAACCCTCGAACGTGTCGGACTCGCCGAGCTGGCGCGCCGACGCTTCGGGGACTTATCAGGCGGGCAACGCCAACGCGCCCTCCTGGCCCGCGCCCTCGTCGCCGAACCCGCGCTCATCTTGCTCGATGAGCCTTTCAACGGCCTCGACCAGCCGAACCGTGATGCCCTCATCGACATCATCAAGGACGCGAAAGCCAAGGGCGTCATGATCGTCGCCTCAACACACGACCTCAGCCTTGCTGATTCGGTCTGCGATCAAGCCCTCCTCGTCGCAGGACGACAAATCGGCTTCGGAGCAGTGGACTCCGTCCTCTCTGCTCACAACCTCGCCCTCGCGTATGGGGGAGGAGCGGATGCCGTGCGGAGTCGACTCTCCGTCTCGCCGCTGCCTGAGACGATCGAGGCCGCAGGCTAATGGGAGTCCTCCACGCCTTCATCGAGGCCATTGAACAACTGCGAAGCCTTGCCTCCCACATCCCCGGTATCGCCCCGCTCGCACAAGAGGCCTTCCTTTTCCGCCCCTTCATCCTCCTCCTCGTTCTCGGGGTGGCAGCAGGGGCAGTCGGCACCCTCGTCAACCTCAGGAGAGTCGAGTTCAACGCCGAAGCGATGGTCCACTCAGTGTTCCCGGGAATCGTCGCAGGCTTCGCCTTCGGGGGCACTGACGCGATCCCACTCGGAGCCTCCCTGACAGCCCTCCTCGTCGTCGCCGCCCTCGTCCTCGTCGAGCACACGGAAGCGCATCACGAGGGCGGGACCGCAGTTGTCCTCACCGCCTTCTTCGGGCTCGGCATTGTGATCTCCCTGAAGAAGGGCGATATGTCCGGCCAACTCGAGGCCCTCATGTTCGGACGCCTCCTCGAAGTGACGGACGCGAGACTCCTCCAGTCGCTCATCGTCTGCCTCCTCGCCCTCCTCCTCGTCATCGCGACATGGAAAGAAAACATCCTGGTCGCCCATGATCGTGAAGGCGCGAGGGCGATGGGAATTAACCTGCTCGCCGTGGATCTCGCTCTCAACTGCGCGATCGCCGCCATCGTCATCTCCGCCTCTTCCGCCGTCGGAGTGCTCCTCGTCATCGCCTACCTGGTCGTCCCCGGGGCCGCTGGACGCCTCATTTCAGCGAGCGTTGGAAGAATGTGCGTCATTTCGATCCTCGTCGCCGTCCTCGGCGGGTGGTTAGGAATGCGCCTCATGCTGGTCCCCACGCCCCATCCCGTGTCTCCACAGGCCGCAGTCGTCCTCTCGATCGTTGCTCTTCTCGTGCTGATCATCGCGGGGCTGAAGATCTACACTGTCCTCCGCAAGATTATGGCGCCGAAGGTGAAAGCCTCCACGGAGGGCGAACTGCAAGGGGTGGGTGCACAGTGAACACACTCCCCGGAATTACGACGAGCATTCTCGTCCTCCCCATCATCGAACTGGTGATCCTCGGGGCACTATCGGGAATCGTCGGAACACTGGCGCTCCTCGATAAGAAGATCTTCTTCGCCGAATCACTCACCCACGGCACATTCCCCGGAGCAGTCCTCGGCGTCGTCATCGCACACGGCTTCCACCTCGGACACGGGCCGACCTCAATCGCGCTCTTCATCGGAGCCGCACTCTTTTGCCTCCCACTGGGATGGCTGATGCGTTTCCTCGCGGATCTGCCCGGAATCTCCTCACAAGCCGCAGCGGGAATCATCCTCTCATTCGGATTCGCTCTCGGCTATTTCCTCGCGAAATGGTTCGCGCCCCTGCCCCTGCAAGTCCAAGCCTTCCTCACGGGCTCTGTGCTTACCGTCGGCCCCTGGGATGTGTGGGCGGCGGGCGCGGCACTGTTCCTCACCCTCCTCGTCCTCATCGTATGGGGCAAGGACCTCATCGCCTGCGCCTTCGACCCTGCGGCGTATCTGACGAGTGGACGCAACCCGCAGCGGATGGGAGAAGTGATCCTCGCGCTCATCCTCATCACGGTGGTCACTCTCATCCCCGCTGTCGGCACGGTCTTGTCTATTGCACTCCTCGCCGCTCCCGCAGCAGGCCTCGCCCCCCTCGTCAGCTCCGTCAAACAACTGATGATCGCGGCACCAGTGGTTGGGATTCTCATCGGCCTCGGTGGCCTCTTCCTCGGAAGCATTGCGGATTTGTCGATCGGCGGAACGATCTCGGTGCTTGCGGGACTTTTCTATGCCCTGTGCCGCCTGCTCGCTTCACGCGGGCGCGCAGCCTCGCGCACGCTCAGCCACTGACTTCGCACAAGGCAAGCCGGGGTGAGACGATGAGGCCGTGGAGAACAGTGATACGCCCGTCCAAGGTCCCGGCTCGATCCTTCTAGCGGCCACCCCCATTGGGGACGTCGCCGACGCCTCGCCGCGATTCATACGCGCCCTCGGCGAAGCCGAGATCATCGCGGCCGAAGACACGCGCAGACTCCTCGGCCTTGCGAATCGCCTTCAGACGCGCATCACAGGCACACTTATCAGCCTCCACGACCACAACGAAGCCGATAAGGCCGAACGCCTCGTCGATCTGGCAGAAGGTGGGGCCCGGGTCCTGCTCGTCTCCGATGCGGGAATGCCGACCGTGTCCGACCCGGGGTTCCGGGTTGTCAGAGCTGCCGTCAACAGGGGAGTGCAGGTCAGCGCCCTTCCCGGCCCCTCCGCGCCCATTACGGCGCTGGCGGTGTCCGGGCTTCCCTCAGACCGTTTCAGTTTCGAAGGATTCCTGCCCCGCAAGCCCGGAGAAGCACAGGCGTATCTTTTAGCTCTCGCCCACGATCCCCACACCCTGATCTTCTTCGAATCGCCCAAGCGCCTCAACGAAACCCTGCGCGCGATGGCCACAACCTTCGGCCCGCAGCGCCAAGGGGTCGTCTGCCGTGAACTGACGAAGACTCACGAGGAGATCCTTCGCGGCGAGCTCGAATCGCTCGTGGAGCAGACCACGGGTGAAGTGCTCGGGGAGATCACGATCGTCATCGCCGGCTACCGGGGAAGAGGAAACGCCGAGGAGCACGTGCCAGCCGTTCTTGCGCTCGCATCGGAGGGAATGAGACTCAAAGACGCTGCCGCCGAAGTCGCCGAAGCGACCGGCTTGCGTAAGAACGAGCTCTACAAGGCGGCGCTGCGCCGTAAAGAAAAAGGGTGAGCGGGGCGGCGCTACCTCCTCCACAGCGCAAGATCCAGCCTCGCGATGCTCCGCGCGCCCCCGCCTCCCGCTCCAGCGGCCCCGCTTCCTCGCTATGACAGCGGCACCGAAGCAACCTCCGCGATCCCGGCCTCACTCAAACGCTTCGAAGCGGACGCGCCAGTCTCCGCGCTCACGGGCTCGGTCAAGTCGGAGAGGACTCGCACCTCAAAGCCCGCGCGCTTGGCATCAAGCGCGGTCTCGCACACGCAATGCGACTGAGCAAGACCCACGACATCGACCTCGGTGATTCCCGCCGCCCGAAGGGCCTCCTCAAGGCTCGTCCCGTCCTCGGCCACCCCCTCGAAACCCGAATAGGCTGCGGAATACTGGCCCTTCTTCACGCTGACATCCGCGTGAAGACCTGCTAGCGCCGGGTGGAGCTCAGCCTCGGGCGTGCCCGCGACACCATGAGGCGGCCAAGTGTCGACGAAATCGGGAGCCGATGAGAAATGCTTACCCGGATCGATATGCCAATCCTGAGTCGTCGCCACCAGTGCATATTCACCGCCGCGCTCGGCGATGAAACGGGCAATGCGTTCTGCGCAGGCGTTCCCCCCATCAACGGGAAGCGCCCCGCCCTCGCAGAAAGTGGGTTGGACATCGACAACGATCAGTGCGCGGCTCATGAAGAACTCCTCAAGAGGGGGAATGATGCTTCCAACTTAGTCGCGAAGAGGAGAAAAGGGGAGATGGGGCGCTTCGACTGAGCCTGTGGCGGCGACTAGGCTAGGAGGCTATGAGTCGAATTCTGTCCGCCGTCGCATGGCCCTACGCCAACGGCCCCCGTCATATTGGACACGTTGCCGGATTCGGAGTCCCCTCCGATGTCTTCTCGCGCTACATGCGAATGGCCGGTCATGACGTCCTCATGGTTTCTGGAACCGACGAGCACGGCACGCCAATCCTCGTCGCCGCCGACTCAGAGGGCGTGAGCGCACGTGAACTCGCGGATCGGAACAACCGTCTCATCGTTGAAGACCTTGTCGCCCTCGGCCTGTCCTACGACCTCTTCACGAGGACGACCGCGGGCAACCATTACGCCGTCGTGCAAGACATGTTCCGCACCGTGCGCGACAACGGCTACATGGTCGAACAGGTCACTCGAGCAGCGATCTCACCCTCGACGGGCCGGACCTTGCCCGACCGCTACATCGAAGGCACCTGCCCGATCTGCGGAACCGAGGGCGCTCGCGGAGACCAATGCGACGCCTGCGGCAACCAACTGGACCCGACCGAACTTATCGACCCTCATTCGCGCATCAACGGTGAAACCCCCGAGTTCGTCGAGTCAACCCACTACTTCCTTGACCTTCCCGCCCTCGCTGAAGCCCTGTCCGAGTGGCTTGATGAGCGTGAGAACTCAGGCTCCTGGCGTCCCAATGTCATCAAATTCTCCAAGAACTTCCTTGAGGACATCCGCCCGCGCGCCATGACCCGCGACATCGACTGGGGAATCCCGGTTCCCGGTTGGGAGGATCAACCCTCTAAACGCCTCTACGTGTGGTTCGACGCCGTCATCGGCTACCTTTCGGCCTCAATCGAATGGGCGAGGCGCTCGGGCGACCCCGAGGCCTGGCGCAAGTGGTGGAACGACCCCCAGGCCCTGTCCTACTACTTCATGGGCAAGGACAATATTGTTTTCCACTCGCAGATCTGGCCGGCTGAGATGCTCGGCTACAACGGTCAAGGAGCACAGGGCGGAAAACCCGGTGAGCTCGGCGTCCTCAATCTCCCCACAGAGGTCGTCTCCTCCGAGTTCCTCACCATGGAGGGAAAGAAGTTCTCCTCCTCCCACGGCATCGTCATCTACGTGCGCGACATGCTCGCCCGCTACCAGGCGGATGCGCTCCGCTACTTCATCTCCGCCGCAGGACCCGAGACCTCCGACGCGGACTTCACGTGGGCGGAGTTCCTGCGTCGCACCAATGGTGAGCTCGTCGCAGGCTGGGGTAACCTCGTGAACCGCACGGCCTCAATGATCGCGAAGAAGTTCGGCGAAATCCCCGCCCCCGGCCCCCTCCAGGACATTGATCGGGCGCTCCTCGACGAGGTCGGCGCAGGTTTCGACACCGTCGGCGATCTGATTCGCCACCACCGTCAAAAGGCCGCGCTCGCCGAGGCGATGCGCCTAGTCGGCGAGGCAAACAAGTACGTCACTGAGACCGCGCCCTTCAAACTCAAGGCCCCTGAGGAGCGTGAGCGCCTCGCGACGGTCTTGCACACTCTGGCGCAGGCTGTAACGGACCTCAACCTCATGCTCTCCCCTTTCCTTCCCCACGCTGCGAACGACATCGACACAGTCATGGGTGGGCAGGGGAAGATCGCCCCGATGCCGCGCATTGAAGAAGTTGAGGAACTCAATCCCGAGGTCTTGCCAGCCGCCTTCGAAGGGCGAAGCGGCTACCCGATCATCACGGGCGACTACACCTGCGCCCCGACCTGGGAGCGTCACGAGATTGAAGTCGGCACCCCCATCGCCAAGCCGACGCCGGTGTTCGTCAAACTCGATGAGAGCATCGTCGAAGAAGAACTCGCCCGCTACGCGGATTCGGTTCCAGACGATGTGACGGGCGCCTGAGACCCTAGGACCCTAGCTCGATGGACCCTAGCTTGAAGGCGGGGCTGCAGTGGTGACTGCAGCCCCGCCTTGCGGGTTTGAGCCGCTCGGCGGCTCAGAGAAGAACTGTTCTCTCAGTAGTGGCTCGCGACGGGAGTACCGATCGTCGCCCAGGTGTAGACCTCGTGCGCGGCCCCGACTGGCAGATTCACGCAGCCGTGCGAGCCGCCCACAGATCCGCGTCCGAAGCTCGACACCCAAGGAGCGCCGTGCATCGCGTAGGAGCCCGTGAAGTAGGAGACCCAGGGGACATCGCGTGCACAGTACGGCCAATCAGGAGTACACCCCATGTCCTGGCTCGCATACTGCAGGTACACGTGGAACAGGCCCGTAACGGTCTCATGACCTGGCGCCCCGTGATTGATCGCAAAGGGGCCAATCACGGGAGTCTGCCCCTCATAGCCGGTGAGACGATTTGCTGACAGATCAATGTCAATCCACTTCTCGCCCTCTGCCATCGGGTATGCGTAACCCTCGTATCCGGCCATCACCTGACGAGTCTCGCGAGTGGGTTCGACCTTGTCGTAGTTGAAAGTCGCGCTGTAGGACTCGCCCTTACTCACAGCGTCGAAGAGGGCGGAAGCGATGTCAGAAACATTATTCGCAGCCAGTCCGCTCTTACCGGGATAAGCCTCCTCAACGAGGACGTTGCCCGCCGAATCCACATTGTCGTAGATCGGAATAGGAGCGACGTTCGTCTTCTGAGCGATCTGCTCCACCCAGTCGTTGACGGCGTGAGAATCAAGGGCGGCTTTGGCCGTCTCATCGGGAATCTTCGGCAGGCTCACCCAAGCGGTTTTCTCAAGCGCAGTCGCCGTGAAAGTGTCGATCCCATCCCCGAGCTTCACCTCAGGAGCGATCAGGCTGTTCGCAGCATCGGCGACTTTCTGCGCCTCATCCGTTGTCGCTTGAGGATCGTGTTCCTTCACCTCAACACTGACCGAGGTTGAGCTAAGAGTTGAGAGCGCAGTGTCGATCGCCTGCTCGAGAGGCGAGGCCTCGATGGACAAGCCCGAAGAACCCTGCGTGACCTTGAACGTCCCATCCGCATCAGCGAAGACCCCAGCATTCACGGGGGCGGGCCCCTGACTTTCAGAGAGTCGCTGAGTGAAACGGGTAAAGGCCTCGGAATCCTTGGTGACGACCGGTTCGATCGAGTTCGATGAGAACAAAGCCGTAAACCTGGCGAGCACATGATCTGAACGCTCAAGAGCGGCGCGAGCGGTCGCGTCCTCGTCAATTGAGACACCCAGGTCGGCAAGGGACGCCTGAGCAGAAGAAGACCCGACCGTAATGTTGATCTTCGTCTGGTTTTCAAGATCGGCGACGAGAGAGGCGATCGCGCTCTCTTTCATGCCGGAAAGCGAATGGCCCGCAATAGCCGTGTTCGGCAGGGCCCTGTCGGAGAAGGAATACGCATAAGCGCCCGATGCTCCGACAATGAGCGTGAGCACCCCGAGGGTGCAGAAGAGCAGGACCTTGCGTCGAGTCGAAAATGTCTGTGTCATCGGAGTCCATCTTAGGGAAAGACCAAGTCTTCGGGAAGCGCAAGAAAAGTGGCCTCTTGCCCATTTTCAGGCAGAATCTGGCTCGTCAATCACCCTTTCTCTTCGCTTCGCGACCGACTGCGAAGGCCGCCACGATCAGGGAGACTCCCAGGAGCGCCACCAGAGCGATGAAGAATAGGGGCAGGTTCTCAAGCTCGAGGAAAGGCAGGGCCATGAGGAAAACCGAGGTCAGCATGATGATGCACGCCCACACGAGTTGTCCGACTCGAATGGAAGTCGCGCCCGTCGGCGAGGTCTTCGGCGCATCGGCCACGGTCCATACCTTCGGCTTTTGAGGATCACTGGGCCTTTGAGAATCAGCGAGGTGATCTTTCCCACCTGTCCCGTTCAAAGAGGCGGGAGAGGATGTTTCAGAGGCCGGAGGCTCCTGTACGGGCATCTCTTGGGTGGGGGTGTCTCGCGTCTCTGGGGTCTTGTGCTCATCGTTCACGCGGATCTGCGAGTTTGCGTCATCAGTGGGATTCGAGCTTCGAGCGGGGGTACTCATCTCGTTCATCTCAAGCTCCTAAAAGGAATAAGGGGAGGAAACAGTTCAACAGTTCAAAGGACAGTTCAGAGGGGTGCCGATTCACAATGAACTCGGAGCAAGCTGGGGCTTTGGGGCCGCCGACTGAGGTGCCTCGGTTCCAGACTGCGGAACCGGTGAAGACTGGGAGCTCTCAGGCGCAGGCGAAGACTCTTCATAGGCGAAGGTCAAGAGGTCTTGTGGGATGCGAACCGTGATCCCTTCATCCTTCGTCCATGTCGGTGAAACAGCGCTGACCTGTTCTTCACTGCCGTCAAGCTTCGCGCAGGCTTTGAGCGCATCCGCCCAGCCATTGTTTAGACCATCGGCGTAGGAGGTTGATACTCCTTCGACCATGCCATTGCAGATGAAACGGATGGGCTGGTCTTTTCGTGCCTTCACTGTGAGGGTCACGAGAGAATCATCCACGCTGATCTCCTTGGAGACTCCCGCGGGCGCATCCCTGAGATCGAGGACGACGAAGCCGGAAGAATCAGAGGGAATCTCATTGACCTTCCAATCGAAGTGATCAGAGACGAGAGCGTCACTCGGGAAGTTCAAGGGGGGATGATCCTCACTCGCCAAGAGACCCACGAGAGTTGTCGGCCAGGCGAGGAAGAAGCCGAGCAGGGACAAAGCGATGAGCCAGCCTGCGCCCCGATCTTTGAAGGACGCGTAGGCGAGGGCGAGGCCCACGATGAAAAGGGAGATTCCCGCGCCGATGAGGCCCGAACGGATCTGAGCCTCCGGGTTGCCGATACGGGAGAAATAGAACATCGTGGCGAAGGTCGCGGCGATTGAGAGGAGCACGAGCCCCGTGATGACGAGGTTGAAACCTTTGCTCACCGTTTTGAACACGACGCGTGGCGGGCGCGTCCACGCCGAGGGGGAATGAGAGGAGGCGACAAGAGGAGAAGGGCCTACTGGCATGTGCGATGAGGAATAGGGCACCTGAGGAGACGAGGGGTCTGTGTTCTGGGCAGTGGGGGGTGAGGACAGAGGATTCCCTTGAACGCCGGGCTCGGCTCCACTGCTGTGTGGGACTGAGGGGGCCTGAAAGAACGGTACATCCGAGGCACCCGGTGCGCGAGCACTCCCAGGAGCGGGGAAGGAGGTCCCGGGGGAGGCAGAAGTAGGCGGAGTCCACGCGGGTCCACTCTGCGGCGTCCAGCCTGAAGAAACGGGCCGGGTGGGAGAGGAGTGAGGCTGGGAGGAACGCGAAGCGAGGACCACGGCGAGGACCACGAGTGCCAACAGCAGCATCCCGAGGCCCATGAGCAGACTCACGAGAACCGATGCGGGGCCGAAGAGCTCGAATCCGATCGTCGGCCCAAAACCGGCGCCCAAGAGGATGAAGAGGAGCACTCCGAGGTGAGCAATGTCGAATCGCCCCTTGGTGAGTTCCTCGAAGTGGATCCGCCCATCGCGTTCTTCTGGGAGCAGAGCCCAGGCGAGCGCATAGAACACCAAGACGAAGGGGAAGAAGAGCGCCGCGACCACAGTGATTCCGCGAACGAGGGCGAGATCCCAAGCGCTTCTGGCGGATACACCCGCACAGACTCCGCCAATGGTGCGAAGCTCAGGGCGGTACCATCCTGAGCGGCGAATCGAATCGAAGAAGCCTGAAGGGCGAGGGGAAGGTGCCCCAGGGGGAGGGGCCTGGAATTGTTGCCCGCCGAAGTGATCACCTGTGGGATGAGAGTTCGGCGTACTGGAGTAATTGAAGCCGTTGTTCATGACATCAACTCTCCTCCCGCAGCTGCGCGGAGAAAATGGGGTACGGCCCTGATCCTCCCCTGAATGGTCCCGTAGGAGCCCCTGCTTCGCACTCGGGTCGTGAGACGATGAGTTCCGTGAACGCCCCGATCTCCCCCTCCTCTTTGAGGTGGGTTCCGCCCTCCTCGGAGGGGAGGCCCTCTGCGCCCACCGGGGGAGGTGGAATGAACCCGAACCCGGGGATATACACAGCACAACCCCAGGAATGGGCGCCCTTCCCCTCTCGCAGGCTCCGCCCACCGCTACGGCGCGCGACTGGTGCCTCCAGCGAACGGGCAACCCCGTGGATGGCGGGAGTCTGCTCGGGCATCGCCTTACACGCGGGTGTGCGCGTATCCCTCGTGCGGTGGAGCTTCGTTGTCCTCTCTGCGCTCGGCGGTGCAGGAGTCCTGCTGTACCTATGGCTGTGGGTCATGGTGCCAAAAGACAGCGGTGAGCTACATGGCATCGGCACTACAGTCCTCTCACGCGGACTCGAAGCGATCGACTTGAAACGGATGCGCCTCACCGTGCGCAATCAACTTCTCGGCGCGGGCATCCTTCTCATCCTCATCGCCCTCGGGGTGGTGATCCTCAGCCGCGCCGGCTTCGCGTCCATTAGGGATATCGCCGCCACGCTATCAATCGTTCTCGGCATTGGCCTCGTGTGGAGCCAAGCCGGCGCTCTCGAGCAGTGGCGCTCCATCAGATTCCTCGCGAGCATCATCTCCGGCGTCATTCTCCTCTCCCTCGGGATCCTCCTCTTCGTCGCCCGAGGGGATCCTCCGATCATCCTTTTGCGCGGCGGCCTCATCGGGGCGGTCATCGTCGCGGGCGTCCTCTTCGCACTCGCGCCCCTGTGGCTGAGAACCTCGAAGGATCTTTCCGCATCACAAGCCCAGCAGGTTCGTGACGCTGAAAGAGCGGATATTGCTGCCCACCTGCACGACTCCGTCCTCCAAACCCTCACTCTCATCCGCGCCTCGGCTGAAGATCCGAAAAGAGTACGGGCCCTGGCGCTCAGTGAAGAGCGTGAGCTGCGCTCCTGGCTCTACACCGGCCGCTCGGAGGCGGCGAGTTCACTTGCCGAAGCAGTGCGCCAAAGCGTTGGCGCCCTCGAAAGCAAATTCGGCGTGCCCGTTGAAGTCGTCACCGTCTCCGACGTGGAACCCGGGCCAGCTGAACTCGCCCTCGTCGCAGCCCTTGGGGAAGCAGTCACCAATGCGCTGCGCCACGGGAGCCCCCCGGTCTCCGTTTACCTCGAAGCGCGCGCGGAGAAGATTGAGGCCTTCATCAAAGATTGCGGAAACGGATTCGATCTTGACTCCATCCCCCACGACCGGCACGGAGTGCGCGACTCCATCATTGGCAGAATGGAAAGAGTCGGAGGAAAAGCGCACATCCGCGTCCGCTCATCGGGCACGGAGATCGCCCTCGAAGTGCCCAGGAAAGCCGAAAACATCCCGCGCGACGCCCCGAATATCACGCACGACGCCTCGAATATCCCGCACGGCGTCCCCAACACCCAAGGAGCATCATGACGATCCGACTCGTAGTGATCGACGATCACCCGATGGTGCGCGCAGGCGTGCGCAGCGAACTCGAACACTCCGGTGCCGACCTCGTCATTGTTGGCGAAGCCGCCGACGTCGAGGGCGCGGTCGCTGCCTGCCACGAACTCAAACCCGATGTTGCACTCCTCGACGTGCACCTGCCCGGAGGACGGGGAGGGGGAGGCGCTGAAGTGTCCGCCCGCTGCCAAGATATCGAGGGACTGTGCTTCCTCGCCCTGTCCGTTTCGGACTCTCCCGAGGACGTCGTTCAGGTCATCCGATCCGGCGCTCGCGGCTACGTGACGAAATCGATCTCCACCCCCGAACTCGTCGAAGCGATCCAACGCGTCGCATCGGGAGACGCCGCCTTCAGCCCCAGGCTCGCGGGCTTCGTCCTCGACGCATTCGGCACGGGGCAAGTCGCCATCGGAGACAACGAACTCGACCTCCTATCCGCACGCGAACAGGAAGTCATGAGGCTCATCGCCCGCGGCTACACCTACAAAGAAGTCGGCAACGAGCTGTTCATCTCCGTCAAGACCGTGGAGACGCATGTGTCAGCGGTGCTGCGTAAACTCCAGCTGTCCAACCGCAATGAACTGACCCGTTGGGCGATGCAAAGGCACATCGTGTGACGGTGAAACAGTGTGTGACGCTCCGAACCTCAAGCGGCTAGGACAGGAGTGCAAGTGCCGATACGATGGAGAGCCGAGCGGGGAACGATCCCAGCAAGGACGGAGACCTTCGTGCACCGGATCGGTTTCGATCGAGACAAGTACATCCAACTACAGTCCCAGCACATCGCCGAGCGTCGCGCCCAATTCGGCGGGAAGCTCTACCTCGAGTTCGGCGGCAAACTCATTGACGATATGCACGCCGCCCGAGTACTCCCCGGATTCACTCCCGATAACAAGCTCGTCATGCTCCGCGAACTTGCCGAGGACGTGGAAATCATTGTCGTCGTCAACGCGAAGGACTTCCAACGTCGCAAAATGCGCGCAGACCTGGGCACCACCTACGAGGACGAAGTCCTGCGCCAGATCGATGCCTTTGACGACTACGGACTCTACGTCGGTTCAGTCGTCATCACCCAGTGGACCGACGACAATCGCGAAGCGAAAGCCGTCAAACGCCGTTTCGAGCGCCTCGGGATCCGCGTCTACCGCCACTTCCCGATCCCGGGATACCCGAATGATGTTGCACGCATCGTCTCCGATCAGGGCCTGGGACGCAACGACTATGTGGAGACGAGTCACGACCTCGTCGTCGTCACCGCCCCCGGACCCGGGTCTGGCAAGATGGCGACCTGCCTCTCCCAGCTTTACCACGACCACAAGCGGGGCATCTCCTCGGGCTACGCGAAGTGGGAGACCTTCCCGATCTGGAACCTCCCCATTGATCATCCCGTGAACGTCGCCTACGAGGCCGCGACCGCCGACCTCGACGATGTCAATATGATCGACCCCTTCCATCTTGCCGCCCACGGCGTCCAGACGGTCAACTACAACCGCGATGTTGAGATCTTCCCCGTCCTCAACCGCCTCTTCACTCAGATTCTCGGAGAATCGCCCTATCAGAGCCCCACGGACATGGGTGTCAATATGGCGGGACTGTCGATCTGCGACGACGAGGCCTGCCAAGACGCTTCAAAACAGGAAGTGATCCGCCGCTACTACAAGGCGCTTGTCACTGAGAAGAAGGAACTCGCCGAGCCCCTCCAGTCGGGACGCATCGCCTTGCTCATGAGCAAGCTCTCCATTACTGGCGAAGATCGTCCGGTCGTGGCGCCCTGCAGGAAAATGGCGAAGGCGACGAAGGCTCCGGCTGCGGCGGTCGAACTGGCTGATGGGCGGATCATCCTGGGTAAGACCTCACCCCTTTTGGGTTGTTCTTCAGCGATGCTCCTCAACGCGCTCAAAGCTCTTGCGGGAATCGACCCAGAGATCGACCTGCTGGCGAGAGAGGCGATCGAACCGATCCAATGCCTTAAGACCGGCCACCTCGGTTCGCGTAACCCTCGCCTCCACACTGATGAGGTCCTTATCGCGCTCGCGGTCTCCGCTTCCACCGATGAGAATGCTCGCGCCGCCTTCGACAGGCTCGGTGAGCTCAAGGGCTGTGATGTTCACACCTCCACGATCCTCGGTTCTGTTGACGAGGGGATTTTCCGTTCACTTGGCATTCAGGTGACGAACGAGCCCGTGTATGCGACGAAGTCCCTCTACCGGAAGAAGTGACGCTTTTGTCAGTGTGACACTCCCTAAAAGGGGAGGCTTGGGCTGGGCGGCGGGAAGACGAGCTCTTGGGCTGTCTGTGTTCGGCGCTGCGTCAACGCAAAGCATGCTGTGCCGTGAAGGAGCACGGGGTCGCGTATCCCAGTGGTGGAGGTCGCGTACCCCAAACGATGGAGCCTTGTCTTAGGCTGGTGGGGTCATGACCGATTTCAGTGCACTTCCCGACCTCGGACCGATCGACGCCCCTTTGTGGGACCCCGCCAATGGGGACCTGCCCCTGTGGGACCCGACCGCCGGTGACCCGAGCGAACCCGAATCCGAGCCCACTGAGCCCGGAGCCTACGACCCCGCAGCTCTCGCAGCCGCGATCCCCGCTGACATCCCGCCGGTCTGGGACGAGGACGAGTACCTGAGCGTGTCCGAGCGCTCTGTTCCCGAGGCTTCGCGCACTGCCCCCTCCGCCTACGAGCAGGCCACGTTTTCGTCTCCAGGGCGAACCATGCCCTCAGCTCACGAGCAAGCCACGTCCTCGCAGATGAGAGCGGAAGCGCTCCTCAAAGGGCTCAATGAGCAACAGGCACAGGCTGTCGTGCACGAGGGGGCGCCGCTCCTCATCATGGCGGGGGCAGGTTCGGGCAAGACTCGGGTCCTCACCCACCGCATCGCCCATCTTCTGGCGACCGGCCGAGCCCGCCCTGGAGAGATCCTCGCAATCACCTTCACGAACAAGGCCGCAGCGGAAATGCGTGAGCGCGTGGCCGCCCTCGTCGGCCCCTCAGCGTCGAGAATATGGGTATCGACCTTCCACTCCGCGTGCGTGCGCATCCTGCGCTCCGAGCATAAGGCCGCAGGGCTTCGCTCAACCTTCACGATCTACGATGCGCAGGATTCGCAGCGCCTCATCCAGATCATCCTCAAAGCCGCAAACGTCGACATTAAGCGCTTCACTGCGAAGATGATCGCCGCGAAGATCTCCGACCTGAAGAACGAACTCATCACAGCGCGCAAATTTGCTGACACGGCTGCGAACGACCCGATCTCCACGGTCGTCGCCGACACCTACCTGGAATATTCGAAGCGCATGCGCGAGTCGAACGCCCTCGACTTCGACGACCTCATCATGAGGACCGTTGAGCTTTTCGCGGGCAATCCCCCGCTCGCCGAGCATTACCACAGGCGCTTTCGCCACATCCTCGTCGACGAGTACCAGGACACGAACCATGCGCAATACGTGCTGGTTCGCCTCCTCACCGGTGACGGCACCGACGGGGTTGCGCCCGCCGAACTGACCGTCGTCGGTGATTCTGACCAGTCGATCTACGCTTTCAGGGGCGCTTCGATCCGCAACATTGAAGAGTTCGAACGCGACTTCCCCGGTGCGAGGACGATCCTGCTCGAGCAGAACTATCGCTCGACCCAGAACATCCTCTCCGCCGCGAATGCGGTGATCGCGAAGAACGAGGGACGCCGCCCCAAGAACCTGTGGACCGCTTCAGGTGAAGGCGCACGGATCGTCATGGATGCCGCCGATTCTGAACACGACGAAGCCCGCTTCGTCATCGCCGAAATCGACCGCCTGCACGATGCGGACACCGAATGGGGCGATGTCGCGGTCTTCTACCGGACGAACGCCCAATCGCGGGCCCTCGAAGAACTCCTCGTCCGTCAAGGCATCCCCTACCGGGTTATCGGCGGCACCCGCTTCTACGAGCGCAAGGAGATCAAGGATGCGCTCGCCTATTTGCAGGCTGTCTCCAATCCGGATGACACCGTCGCCTTGCGCAGGGTCCTCAATGTGCCCCGCCGCGGTATCGGGGCGAAAGCGGAAGCGGCTCTCGTCGCCCACGCGGAGCGCCACGGCATTTCCTTCGGACAGGCAATCGCCGACGTCTGGGAGGAACAGGGGCGCCCCGAGGGCGAGGGCGAGGGCATCGAGTGGAATCTCGCCACGCCTGCCGGGGCGGGGGAAGTGGCAAGCTCTGCCGAGGCGAGGGATGCAGGGAGCTCTGCTGGGGCGGGTGATGGCGCCCTGCAAGGAGACAAGCCCATGCGCCGAGCGGTCCTGGGACTCTCACCAAGGGCAGCCACATCCATTGCGGGCTTTTGGGGTCTCCTCGAAGCCGCCCGCCGCGCAGACCAGGCAGGAATCGGTCCCGCCGAAATCCTCGAAGAGATCCTCGATAAGACCGGATACCTCGCACAATTGCGAAAATCGGAAGACCCGCAGGACGCCTCGAGAGTCGAGAACCTTGCAGAACTCCACTCAGTTGCGAAGGACTTCAGGACCGCCAACCCGAAGGGCGATCTCGCCGCCTTCCTTGAACGGGTCGCCCTCGTCGCGGACTCGGACCAAGTGCCCTCGGAGGATCAGCGCTTAGGCGAGGTGACTCTCATGACCGTGCACACGGCGAAGGGCCTGGAGTTCCCGACCGTCTTCGTCACAGGCATGGAGGACGGCACCTTCCCCCATCAGCGTTCTCTTTCTGATCCTGGGGAACTCGAAGAAGAACGACGCCTGGCATATGTGGCGATCACTCGCGCCAGAGAGCGCCTCTACCTGACTCGCGCGGCCGTGCGCTCGGCTTGGGGCACCCCCCAGGAGATGGCCCCCTCGCGCTTCCTCGACGATATTCCCGCTGCCCTGTGCGAGGTTCGGCGCGCCCACAGCTCGCAGGACCGCCTGCGCGCTCTGAGCTCTTCTTCCGCGACATCGTGGCGCTCACCCTCGCGCTCGAAGGATCCTTGGGGGGACGAGGACGGCCCAGTGTTCGGGTCAGGACGAGGAAACGGCGCGAAGATCATGGGTGTGCGGACCGGGAAAACCATTCGCCTCGGCGCACAGACTCCGAAGATCAAGGCCGATTGTCCGGCGCTCGAACTGAAAATCGGGGATCGTGTGCGCCACGCGACCCTCGGAGTGGGCTCCGTCATCGGAGTGGAGGGCCAAGGGCCCCGGATGATCGCTCGCGTTCAATTTGGCCAGGCGGAGAAGCGCCTCCTCGTGCGGATGGCTCCGATGGAGAAAATTGACTGAAACTCCTCGGTTTTCACGGGGATTCTTTGAGGCGTGAGTGTGGCGTTACTCCTGAGACTCGCCCTGCCCGAGGGCGTTGTCGTGTGGTGGGTCTTCTTCGTGTTCTTGTGGTGGTGGGTTGGTGTTGTTGTGTGGGGGTGGGAGGAGGTCGTGTGGGTTGGTGGGGTGGAGTTGGAGGTAGGTGTGGGGGTTGGTGAGGAGTGTGTCGGGGGTGTTGAAGGTGAGGGTGAGGTCGATGGTGTGTCCGGGGGTGAGGGTGGTGTGGGCGAGGTTGGAGCTTGTCCAGTCGAGGGTGGCGCGGATGGTGGTGGGGCCGCTGGGGAGGGGGAAGGTGCGGGTTTGGCCGTTCCAGATGCGTCCGATGGGGGTGGTGTTTGCGGTGATGAGGATGGAGCGTAGGGCGGAGTTGTACCAGCACCAGGGGCGGGTGATGCGTAGGAGTGTGGGGGTGGGGGTGTTTGTGTGTGTGGTTGTGGTGGGGTGGGTGGCGATGTGGAGGTCGTGGGGCAGTTGTGTGGTGTTGTCGGGTTGTGGGTGTCGGGCTTTGCGGCGTTTTGCGTGGTATTCGGGGTAAGCCCACTTAGGTAAAGGGATCCCGAAAAAATATATGACCACGGCGGAGATTGCTGCGACTACGCTTGTTAGGAGAGAGATGATCTTAATCGCTGCTCCTAGAGTTGTTTCGTAAATCCCTGTCGGTTCGATCAAGATCATGAGCGCGCCCACGGTGAATCCAAGGCTCCCGAGGGGGAAGATTGCGGCGATCACCTCGCGGCCGAAAAGATTTCCGAACATGAGCACTGTGCGGCCGAGTGTGGTGTCGGTGAACATCGCCAAGGCCCACATTGTCCAACCAAGTGCGGCGAGCAGAACGCCTCCTGTCAAGCCATCAGTTTGCATGCTCATCTCATCCCATTAGTCGATGCCAGAGATCGTGTTGTTGTGTGGGGGTGGGAGGAGGTCGTGTGGGTTGGTGGGGTGGAGTTGGAGGTAGGTGTGGGGGTTGGTGAGGAGTGTGTCGGGGGTGTTGAAGGTGAGGGTGAGGTCGATGGTGTGTCCGGGGGTGAGGGTGGTGTGGGCGAGGTTGGAGCTTGTCCAGTCGAGGGTGGCGCGGATGGTGGTGGGGCCGCTGGGGAGGGGGAAGGTGCGGGTTTGGCCGTTCCAGATGCGTCCGATGGGGGTGGTGTTTGCGGTGATGAGGATGGAGCGTAGGGCGGAGTTGTACCAGCACCAGGGGCGGGTGATGCGTAGGAGTGTGGGGGTGGGGGTGTTTGTGTGTGTGGTTGTGGTGGGGTGGGTGGCGATGTGGAGGTCGTGGGGCAGTTGTGTGGTGTTGTCGGGTTGTGGGTGTCGGGCTTTGCGGCGTTTTGCGTGGTATTCGGGGTAAGCCCACTTAGGTAAAGGGATCCCGAAAAAATATATGACCACGGCGGAGATTGCTGCGACTACGCTTGTTAGGAGAGAGATGATCTTAATCGCTGCTCCTAGAGTTGTTTCGTAAATCCCTGTCGGTTCGATCAAGATCATGAGCGCGCCCACGGTGAATCCAAGGCTCCCGAGGGGGAAGATTGCGGCGATCACCTCGCGGCCGAAAAGATTTCCGAACATGAGCACTGTGCGGCCGAGTGTGGTGTCGGTGAACATCGCCAAGGCCCACATTGTCCAACCAAGTGCGGCGAGCAGAACGCCTCCTGTCAAGCCATCAGTTTGCATGCTCATCTCATCCCATTAGTCGATGCCAGAGATCGTGTTGTTGTGTGGGGGTGGGAGGAGGTCGTGTGGGTTGGTGGGGTGGAGTTGGAGGTAGGTGTGGGGGTTGGTGAGGAGTGTGTCGGGGGTGTTGAAGGTGAGGGTGAGGTCGATGGTGTGTCCGGGGGTGAGGGTGGTGTGGGCGAGGTTGGAGCTTGTCCAGTCGAGGGTGGCGCGGATGGTGGTGGGGCCGCTGGGGAGGGGGAAGGTGCGGGTTTGGCCGTTCCAGATGCGTCCGATGGGGGTGGTGTTTGCGGTGATGAGGATGGAGCGTAGGGCGGAGTTGTACCAGCACCAGGGGCGGGTGATGCGTAGGAGTGTGGGGGTGGGGGTGTTTGTGTGTGTGGTTGTGGTGGGGTGGGTGGCGATGTGGAGGTCGTGGGGCAGTTGTGTGGTGTTGTCGGGTTGTGGGTGTCGGGCTTTGCGGCGTTTTGCGTGGTATTCGGGGTAAGCCCACTTAGGTAAAGGGATATCGAAGAAAAATATCGCCAGTCCGACACTACATGAGACTAGAAAGAGAAGGGCAAAAATGGCGACCAGCACTGTGCCTGGAGTTGTTTCATAAAACCCTGTCGGCTCGATCAAGATTCCAATGATGGCCGTTGTAAACGCAAATGCTGTCAGGGGGAAGAGCGCGGCGATCATTCCGCGGCCGAAAAGATTCCCGATCATGTTAGTTGTGCGGCCGAGTGTGGTGTCGGTGAACATCGCCAAGGCCCACATGAGCCATATTGCTGCTGTGAAGATCACTCCTTCGAGCAGTTCTGATCCTGTCATGAGTCCCCCCTTCTTTGGCCGAAGAGAAAAGGAGTAATGGATTGGTCAACTTCATTGGCGAGCGTTTTCCCGAAGGCCTTTCCCTCCTCTCCGACCTTCTCAGCCCCATGAACGAAGCCTGCACCAATCCCAATGGGACCGCAAGAGAACCCCGCAATGGCACCTCCGGCTCCTCCGAGAGATTCGCCGATGAATTCAAAGACACTCTCAACGGCTCCATGAGTGGCGGCGCGCGCGAACTTCTCCTCACGGGTCAGATCAGGATCGATCGAATCTTCACGGGCTTGGGCATAAGTGTTGTCGACAACGGAGGCGGCAGTAAGGATCCCCCCAATGATGCTGGCATCCCTGAGGACGGTCCGCCCCGCCCGAAGGGCTCGTCCAGTAGCAGAAGCCTCCCCAGCAACCGCGACTCTGTTCGCGAAATCGATCCTTTGGCCCAATTCCCGCACACGTGATGACCAGCGTCCCACAGCCGTTGAATTATTCGCGGCGCGCGCCGCCTTGAACTCATCAATGAGACGGGACAGGTCCTCCGGTGGCTCTGAACGATTGATGATCTCGCGCATACGGGCCCGTCGGGCGACAGTATCAGGCGACAGGAACGTCACCCCAGGAAGAGCAGCCGTCGCCCACGCAGCCTCAATCCCTATGCTACGTGCCGCGATGAGGGTGCGCTGCACCTCCTCGGCGGCTTCCCCAGCCTCAGTGGGGAGCATCTGCGCGTCCTTACAGGCCTCGGCGAACTCGGCATGTGCTGTTTGCTCTGCACGGCGCAGTTCCGCAACCAGCGCAGACAAATCATCGAACTTGCGACGCTTCACATCATGATCAAGGTCGGAGGAAGAAGGAGACTGGACAATCCCATTGATTACGCGTAGTTCCCATGCTTCTGCCTCCTCAAGAACGTCATACAAGCCCAACTCGACGAACGCCAAATCCTCAGCCAAAATCTCAAGTCCAATGATGAACAACGTCATCCGTTGAGAAAGCGATTCAACAACTTGCGTTTGGGCTTGCACAGAATAGCGAATCGCAGCAACAGTAGCCCCGCTCAAGGTCTCAACAAGTGAGGAAAGGACCGCATTCAGGCACTCCTGAGCATCAAGAAGCTTCACCAGTTCGGATTTCAGTGAAGTCGCACAAGCGGTAGGCGAGTTCGGCGCTACCCTCACACGACAATCCACGATTCCACTCATCGCACACCCTCACGCATCGAAGGCCGTCAACTCGGACACCATTCCCGACCGGATCTGCTCCTCAAGATCCTCGAAGGAATTCGCTGCCGCGATCATCGAACTCGCAATCGTGTCAACGACGAGCGCGCAGTCAGGAATATCGCTTTCAAGACCCTGAAGAACGGCACGAGCCGGAGAGGAAGAAGGACCTAAGTCCGGGGCGGCCTCGAGTCGCACACTCTTGAGGGAGGAATACGCATCATCCACCAGTCGAGTGCGCTCCCGAAGAAGATCGGTCCACATACTGAGGAGCTCCGCGCTCATTTCAGCCCCTAACTCATCGAAGATCGCCTCGATGCTACCTCAGGGAATCACAAGGGTTCTCTTGCGATCCGCGAGGTGTGGATGGATGCCTCAGGCTGTCCTCTTTCACGCGATCCCGGGTTGTTCAGACACTCCGGTGATGGGAGTCAACGCAACTGTTCCCAAAGGGTGCCCCGTCCTCGTCCTCGTGGAGATCTTGATCCCCCAAGATGAAAGATAGGACGTAATGCCTAGATGCTTGTAGGCTGAACCTGGATTTTTCGACGTCGAGAAATCCCAATCGGCCTTCGCACGCCGACCATCAGGAAGGAAACTCGAGGTGGATCTGTACGAATACCAAGCCCGAGACTTGTTCCGTCGACACGGGGTACCCGTCTTACCCGACCGCGTCGCCACCAGCCCCGAAGAAGCCCGCAACGCTGCACAGGCCCTTCTTGCCGAAGGAGCCGAACTCCTCGTCGTCAAAGCCCAAGTCAAAACCGGCGGACGAGGCAAAGCCGGCGGCGTCAAGCTCGCCCGAACCCCCGAAGAAGCAGCAGAAAAGGCACAGGCGATCCTCGGCTTAGACATCAAGGGCCACATCGTCGAAACCCTCCTCATCGCCTCCGGCGCCGACATCGCCGAGGAATACTACTTCTCAATCCTCCTCGACCGTTCGAAGCGCCGCCATCTCGCGCTGTGCTCCAAAGAAGGAGGGATGGACATTGAAACCCTCGCGAAGGAACGCCCCGAAGCGCTCGCGAAAGTCGCCCTCGACCCTCTCAGCGGCATTGACGACACGATCGCCCGCGAAATCCTCCACGAGGCCGGTTTCGCGCCCGAACGTGCAGACAGGATCGCCCCCGTCCTCGTCAAACTCTGGGAGGTCTTCACACAAGAGGACGCGACCCTCGTCGAAGTAAACCCTCTCGTCCTGGCGACTGACGGGAGCCTCTGGGCCGTCGACGGGAAAGTCACGCTCGACGACAACGCGCGATTCCGCCACCCCGACCACGAAGCCCTCGTCGACGTGAAAACCCAGGATCCGCGCGAAGCAGCGGCGAAGGCCGCTGGCCTGAATTACGTTCGCCTCGAAGGAGAAGTCGGCATCATCGGCAACGGGGCGGGCCTCGTCATGTCAACCCTCGACGTCGTCGCGATAGCCGGTGAAGACCTAGGTGTCAGACCCGCGAACTTCCTCGACATCGGCGGCGGAGCATCAGCGCAAGTCATGGCGAAAGGACTCGAAGTGATCCTCGGAGACGAGCAGGTCCGCTCCGTCTTCGTCAACGTCTTCGGAGGAATCACCGCCTGCGACGCCGTCGCGAACGGGATCCTCGAAGCACTCGAAGTCCTCGGAGATCAGGCCGCCAAGCCGATCGTCGTCAGACTCGACGGCAACAAGGTCGAAGAGGGACGAGCGATCATCTCTGCGGCGAATCACCCGCTCATCCACATGGTCGAGACGATGGACGAGGCGGCCCGCACCGCCGCCGAACTCGCAGCAGCGAAGTGACTGGGAAGGACTGAAGAACAATGACGATCTTCCTCGACTCGGACTCCCTGGTCCTCGTACAGGGAATGACCGGTGCTGAAGGACGCAAACACACCCGCCGCATGCTCAGCGCGGGAACACGAATCGTCGGCGGAGTCAACCCCCGCAAGGCAGGCACCACCCTCACCTTCGAGGTCGAAGGCTACGGGCCCGCCGCCCAACGCGTGAGAAACGGGGACGTGGAGGTCCCCGTATTCGGCACCGTCGCCGAAGGCATGGCCGCAACCGGCGCGAACACCACCGTGATCTTCGTGCCACCGGCTTTCGCGAAGGATGCCGCCCTTGAAGCGATCGACGCGGGCATCCAGACGATCGTCGTCATCACCGAGGGAATCCCCGTCGCCGATGCGACCGTCTTCGTCAACCGTGCTCTTGAAGCGGGCGTACGCCTGATCGGCCCGAATTGCCCCGGAATCATCAGCCCCGGACAATCCAATGTCGGCATTACGCCAGCGGACATCACAGGTCCGGGTCGTATCGGCCTCGTGTCGAAGTCGGGCACGCTCACCTACCAGCTCATGTACGAGCTCCGCGATATCGGTTTCACCACCTGCCTCGGGATCGGCGGGGACCCCGTCGTGGGCACCACCCACATCGACGCCCTCGAAGCCTTCGAAGCCGATCCTGACACCGAACTCGTCGTCATGATTGGCGAGATCGGCGGCGACGCGGAAGAACGCGCGGCCGCGTGGATCGCCGAGCATATGACGAAGCCCGTCGTCGGCTACGTCGCCGGATTCACCGCCCCCGAAGGCAAAACCATGGGGCACGCGGGCGCGATCGTGTCCGGTTCTTCAGGAACAGCTGCGGCGAAAGCAGAAGCTCTTGAGGCTGTCGGTGTGAAGGTCGGGCGTACGCCCTCGCAAACCGCGGCTCTGGCGCGCCAAATCCTGCAGGGCTGAGAGGGGCTGGGGAGCCTGGGCCGGCCTGGGCTGAGTGCCTGGGGTGGGCCTGGGCTGGGAGCCGGGGCTTGGGAGAGTGTAGGTCGGGCACAAGTCGGACGATAGGCGGGGTGAAACGTGGAATTCGCCTCGTGTGGAGGCTTTGACGCGTTCTAAGGTCCGACTTGTGGCCCGCTCCGGCCCTGCCGGGCTTGGGTTGGGGTTTGGGTTGCTGCGCGCCTGGGCCGGGCTGGGAGCCGGGGCTTGGGAGAGTGTAGGTCGGGCACAAGTCGGACGATGGGCGGGGTGAAACGTGGAATTCGCCCCGTGAGGAGGCTTTGACGCGTTCTAAGGTCCGACTTGTGGCCAGCCCCGCCCCGCCCAGCCGCGTCCGGCCTTGACCGCCACACCTCCGGCCCTGCCCAGCCCCCGCCGGGTCACCCCAGCCCTTCTTCTCCTCCCTTCCCACCCCAATCTGAAGAAGCCCGGCGCTGCGCGCTCCGCCCAGCCCCCGGCGTACGCGACCATGGGGGTGATATGAACGAGACCCCTTCCCCCAGGCCACAGCCCCGCACACTCACGACCACATACGTGGCCCCGCGACAACGGACCCGCCTGGAACTGCCCGACGGGTGGGCCCGGGTCGGCCTCAGTGCGATCGAGACGATCTTCATGACCTGGGCTGTGACGACCGCCGCCTCCGTCGCCGCCTTCGCGACGGTCGCCTCGAACCCGTGGATGGGCGAGGCCACCTGGGATCAGGCCCTCCATGCGGGCTCAGACCTCCTCGCCCTCGTCTTAGGGGCGCCACTCCATCTGGGCGGGATCGCCTACCGGGCGACACCGACCCTTGTCGGAGTGCTCCTCGTCCTCGTCCTGCGTCTGCTTTTACGTCAGAGCGCCGAATTTTCTGCGGCATCCCAATGGTGCTCGGTGCCCGCCTTCGCTCTGTCCGCGTTCGTGATCGTGGGGACGAGCGCTGAGCATGCGCGCTGGTGGGAGGCAGCCCCCGGGGCCCTCCTGATTCCCGGGATCGCCGCAGCTTGGGCCGCTTTCGACGTGAGCGACAACCCTTGGGAGGTGTTGCGCGTCCCCAGCGTTATCCGCGAAGGCGTGAAAGCGGGATCGTGGCTCCTCATCTGTGTTCTTGCCTTGTCCGTTGTGCTTTCGGTGCTCGCCGTCGCGACGCATTGGGACCAGATCCGCCAGATTCACGCGCTCCTTCTCGCCGACTCGACCTTCGCGAACATCCTCGTGGTGCTCGCCCAGCTCTGTTATCTCCCGAGCGTGCTCGCGTGGAGTCTGGCGTGGATCCTCGGGCCCGGCGTCTACGTCGGAGTGGATGCCCTGCATTCTCCCGCTTCTGCGCCGACACTGCCGATTCCCGCCATCCCCCTTCTAGGGGCTTTGCCGACTTCGACGCCGGACTATTGGACGATCCTCGCGCCGATTGGTATCGGTATTGCAGTGGGTGCCTGGTGGGGGAGGAAGCACACTCGCGCAAGTCTTCGCGAGCAGTGCTACGTCGCCGCTTCGGGAATTGGGGTGCTCACGCTCGTGGGTTTCGTGTGGTTCGCGAGTTCGATTTTGGTTCTGGGTGATACTCGTTTGACCCATGTCGGCCCTCCGCTTTTCCCGGTCGTCCTGACTCTGATCTTCGAATTCGGGGGTGGTTTCTTTGCGGGGATGGTCGGCGTTCATCCGCGCAGCGTTTGGTGGGCGCGCTCCCAGTGGGCGATTTCGCGCAACCAGCCCGTGCCCGAGCCCCCGGTTTTCCCGATTCCCATTGACGAGGAAGGGGCCCCCGCGTCTTCTTCGAGGACAGTTGCAGGGGATTCTTCTCTGGAGGACTTGCTTATGGGGGACTCGTCTGTGGGGGACTCCTCCGAAGGTGAGGATGATTCTGAGACTGGCTCTTTCGGCGAAGGACACTTGGCTCAGGGCGGGGAGCACGTGAATGAGGCTGGGAGGCCCCTGGCCGAAGACGGAGAGTACTCGAAGGAGGGCGGGGAACGCGCGACGGGTGCTCTGGAAGCGCATGAGAACAGTGCGGGCCTTGACAGTCCGGGTGAGGACAACGGCGACTCTGGTGAGCAGCACAGCTTTGCGGATCACGCCGAGGAGCGCGGTGACGAGGACGGTGACTTCCGCGCTGACGAGGACGGTAAATACCGCATGAACGATGGTGAGGGTGAGGCCGCTGAGTACCGCAGCGAGGTCGGCGAGGACCTCCTTGACACGGGCGAGCATCGCGCCAAGGGCGCAACGGGCGCAGAAAGCACAGAAGACGTTACAGAGAAGGGCCACGACAGGGCCTCATCCCGAGCACGGGCTCAAGTGACAGCCTCCGAACAAGGCCAAACTGAGTCCGGGGACTCCTCTCATGCCGAGCGTCCGATTCCCAAAGCCCCGGTCCCGGTGAGCGTTGAAGAACTCCTCGGGACGACTCAGCATGTCGTTCCGAGCGTGAAATCACCGGCCGAACAGCTCGCCGAAACGGTTGAAATCGCTGAACTTTCAAGAAGCGCAGTGCACGCTGAATCAGCGCACGCTGAGGGCACGCAGGAGGAAGAGGACTGAAAGTGCCTCCACAGTTCCACTGAGGAGCTTGAACCAACACCTGCCGGTTCTTGCCCCAGAGGAACACTGGAATTGGGGTTGTCACTGAAATGAATAGTGGCACCTCACCCAGAGGAACACCGCCCTTCACTCTGAAGGAGTTTCTCACCCATGAGTAGTGCCTCACCTCCCCCAGGTATCGCCGTGTGGTCGCCTCACTTCCTGCCTTGGGAATCGCGCTTCTTCCAGGTGTCGCCGCGTGGCAAACGCACCTTCCACCTCAGGAACGCCTCGCCTCCGCTCGGCACCAGCACCGCGCCTCCCACCCTCGGGAACACTGAGCCCCGTCCTCGGGCTTGCCGAACCCGGGTGAGTGGGGGATAGGCTTGAGGCGGTCGCAACTGGCGAGGGTGGGGCACCACCGGGGAGCGGCCGGCAGTTCCCGTGAGGCGCCGCCCGCCTGGGCGCCGGGCATGATGATCGACCTTTACCGGAGGAAGCATGTCCGTTCGCTTGGACAACCTTGAACCCATCGACCTTCGCCCCCTCAACAGGGCCCTCATCTCCGTTTACGACAAGACCGGACTCGTGGAACTCGCGAGTGCCCTGTCGCAGGCGGGAGTGGAGATCGTCTCGACCGGCTCAACCGCCAAAACCATTGCCGAGGCTGGGATCCGAGTCACCCCCGTCGAGGATGTCACCGGCTTCCCGGAGGTCCTCGAAGGACGCGTCAAGACCCTTCACCCGATGATCCACGCGGGCATCCTCGCTGACCAGCGCAAATCCGAGCATCGCCAGCAGATCGACGATCTTCAGGTCGGAGCTTTCGACCTCGTGGTCTGCAATCTCTACCCCTTCAGTGAGACCGTCGCCTCCGGTGCACCCTTCGACGAGTGCGTTGAGCAGATCGACATCGGCGGCCCCTCCATGGTCCGCGCCGCCGCGAAGAACCACCCTTCCGTCGCGGTCGTCACTTCGCCCACGCGCTACTCCGAAGTCATCGCTGCAGCTCAAGGTGGGGGATTCACCCTTGAGGAGCGCCGCGGCCTGGCCGGTGAAGCCTTCGTGCACACCGCGACCTATGACCTTGCAATCTCCGGCTGGTTCGCGGAGCAACTCGACCGTGACGACCTGCGCGAGGAGATTGCCGAGGCCTGCGAGCGTCATCTTGACGCCTCCGACGCCGCCTTCCTCTCTTCCTTGGGCTTCGAGCTTTCCGAGGACGAGGAGGCTGTCCTCGAATCGGGCGCCGAAGAGGGAGCCTTCCCCGTTTACGCCGCCGATGCTTTCGAACGCGTCGAGGCCCTGCGTTACGGTGAGAACCCACATCAGGGGGCTGCCGTTTACCGCGAGATCAACATTGAGGAAGAGTTCGAAGACGGCGACGAGGACGTCGAACTCCTCCCCGGGATCGCGAACGCCCGCCAGCTTCACGGCAAGGCGATGAGCTACAACAACTACACCGACGGTGACGCGGCCCTGCGCGCCGCCTACGACCACGAGCTTCCTTGCGTCGCGATTATCAAGCACGCCAACCCCTGCGGTATCGCGGTGGCCGAGGATGTCGCTCAAGCGCATCGCAAGGCGCACGCCTGCGATCCCGTCTCCGCCTTCGGGGGCGTCATCGCAGTCAACCGGCCCGTGACGCTTGAGCTTGCCGAACAGATCGTCCAGATCTTCACCGAGGTCGTCCTCGCCCCCGCCTACGAGGACGGGGCCCTTGAAGTCTTGTCCACGAAGAAGAACCTCCGCGTCCTCGAGGTCCTCCCGCCCGAGCGCGGTGGCCGCGAATTCAAGCAGATCTCCGGCGGCCTGCTCGTTCAGGAGCGCGACGAGGTCGATGCCCCCGGTGATTCCCCGGAGAACTGGACGCTCGTCGCGGGTGAACCTGCCGACGCGAAGACCCTCGCCGACCTGGAGTTCGCGTGGCGGACGGTCCGAGCTGTGCGCTCAAATGCGATCCTCCTCGTCAAGGATGGGGCTTCGATTGGCGTTGGCATGGGCCAGGTCAACCGGGTTGATTCGTGCAAGCTCGCGGTCGAGCGAGCCAACACGCTTGGCGGCCGTTCGACGGGCGACGCGGCGAAGGGCGCGGGGGCGCAGATTGATTCGGCAGGCGGCGCGAGGAGCGAGGATCTCGTGTCGGATGCGCCCGAGCAGCGTTCCATCGGTGCGGTTGCGGCCTCTGACGCGTTCTTCCCCTTCGCTGATGGTCTGCAGGTTCTCATTGACGCGGGTGTGAAGGCCGTTGTCCAGCCCGGCGGCTCCGTTCGCGATGCCGAATCCATTGAGGCGGCGAAAGCGGCGGGCATCACGATGTACCTCACGGGTACTCGTCATTTCGCGCACTGAGCCTTCGCCGATGGGGACTGACCCCTTCACCTGGGCGCATCGAGCCTTTGTCGACGACTGCGAGTGGAGGGTTTGGCGACAAGTGGAGGGGATATAAACCCTCCAGATGTCATTATTCCCTCCACTCAGCACGTGGACTCGAATTCACGCTTGATCACCAGATAGCGCGGGAGGGGATTGCCTCCACTTGGGAAGAAACGAAAGGACGGGGAGGGAACGCTCGGAGCGGAGGGACAATGCCTCCAAGACCGGAGCGATGACGCGACGCCTTGAGCGAGTCACCGTATCGTGGAAGACACTCGCAGGCGGGCGGACCACGATGCGAGGGGAAGGTCAGCCCCGCGCTTGCGTGGAAGACGCGCACGCCCAGGGCGGACACAAGGCCGTCAAAGGAGTGTTCTCAGGAGTGCGTGGAAGACGCGCGCACCCGGGGCGGCCCTTCCTCGCAGGCCCCTCGGCATCGGGCGCACACCATGAATCGAAACTGATCGGAACGAGGGGATAGTGAAGAGGACCTACGAGGAGATCGCGTCGCGAGCAGGCGTGAACCTACCCCCTCTAGGGCCCCTGCCCGGCCGCTGGCCCCGCCCCCTTCGCACCCTCAAAGGACCGGCATGGCCGCTTCCCGCCAGACCCGGCCCCTTCCTCAAGATGCTGCTCGCCCGCAGACGCGGTGCCCTCGTCCTCGCCACCCTCACGTCCGGATTGGGCGCCCTTGCCTCGGCCCTCATTTCCTGGGCAATGGGGCACACACTCGACGCTGCCCTCGCCTTCGGGCTCTCACTCCAACTCGCCGAATGGACGGGCCTCTTCCTCCTCATCATCCTTCTCGTCGCCATCGGAGACAGTCTGGCGCAGCTCACCGAAATCAGCGCCTGGATGGGATCCGCAGTCGGCGCCCCCAGAACACTGAGCGAAAGAACCTCGGATCGAGCCCGCTCCTTCAAACGCGCCTCATCAGCCGGAGACATCCTCACTGCCGTCAACGCCGACGCGCACGCCCTCGGACGGGCGACCGCGCTGATCCCCGAACTCCTGGCCTCCGCAGCCGCCGTGGTCCTCGTCGCCGTCCTCATGCTGCGAGTCTCGGTGAGTCTCGGTCTCATCGTCATCATCGGCATGCCGCTCCTCTTCGCGCTTCTCCTCCTCATCGCCAAACCCTTGGAACAGCGTCAATCCGCCTTTCGCGCTGAACAAGGAGAACTCACCTCCATCTCGACAGACGCGGTCCAGGGGCTGCGGATCCTCCGAGGCATCGGAGGTGAAACGACCTACACCCGCGCCTACCGCGCCCAGTCCGCGCGGGTACGCGCCGCAGGTATCCGCGTCGCCCCCACGGTCTCCCTCCTTGCGGCGATCCGCTCTGCCGCGCCGATGCTCTTCTCCGTCCTTGTCGTCGCACAGGGAGCCGTCCTCGTTTCCGAGGCACGGATGAGCGTCGGACAACTTCTCGCCTTCTACGGGTACACGGTCTACCTGCGCCACCCCGTGTGGCTCCTCGGCGAATCCGTTGAGCACATGACGCGAGCCTGGGTCGGAGCGAAACGAGCCGCCGACCTGCTCGGCATCGAGCCGATGGTGCGGGACACTCCCGTGAAGGGCGGGGACACACCACCGACGGGTGAGAATGCGCCGCCGACGCGCGGGGACGTGCCGCCGACTGACGAGGACGAGCCCAGCCCGCAGTGGGCCCACGCCCAACTCATCGACCCAGTGAGCGAAGTTTGCATCACTCCCGCAGCGATCAGCGTGATCCTCGCACCCGCCCCAGATATGGCGCTCCGTGTCTGCCGACGGCTCGCACGCATCGACGACTCGGAAGACAACGGGCTCCTAGTCGCCCCAAAGGGCACCATCGCACTCGCCGAGCTACCCATTGACGAGGTCCGCGAAAGCATCCTCCTCGCCGAAGAGATCCCGCAAATCTTCGCCGGAACCCTGCGCGACGCCCTGCTCGGCAGTCGCGCCCCCGAAGAACGAGTCCCCGGGACCACCGAAGCCATCTACCGCAACGTCTTGGAAAACGCCGAACTCGGTGATGAGTTAAAGCAAAGCAGCGAGAACAAAGACGCAGAAGAACACGACCCTCGCCTGTTCTCAGCCCTGGAAGCAGCGGCCGCCGCCGACGTTATCGACTCGCTCGATGCGGGTCTTGACGGCAGACTCAGCGAACTGGGCCGCAACCTTTCAGGAGGCCAGCGCCAGCGCCTCGCGCTGGCCCGAGCCTACGCTCAAGACGCCCCCATCCTCCTCCTCGTCGAGCCGACCTCCGCCCTCGACTCCCACACCGAGGCAATCATCGCCGAACGATTGCCCCTCGAGCGCGCCGGTCGCACCACGGTCCTCGTCACGGAGTCGCCGATTCTTGCGCGAGCCGCAGAGCGCATCATCGTCCTCGACGCCGAAGGCCATGTGATCGGCGAAACCACCCCCGACGCAATCGACTCCGCCCCCTCTGATGCGCCGGAGACGACGTGCGCCGCCCGTAAGATCCTCGCCCGACGAGGAGAAGACGCATGAGCCGCAGACTCCCCATCGCCCCGGCAGCCCTCACACGGCGACGCCTCATCGGACTCCTGCACGCTCACGCCGGGGGAGTAGCCCTCGTTCTCTTCCTCCAACTCGCCGCCGCACTGGCCTCCGTGGCCCTGCCCTGGATCGTCGGCGACATCATCGACGGCATCCGCGCGGGAATGGGTGGCGCGTGGGTGCGTCGGCTCCTCCTTCTCGCTGTCGTGTTCGTCGTCGCGAACTTCATCCTCGCCTGGTGGGCCGAGACCCGGGCGAGAATCCTCGGCGAGACGGTCTTCGCCCGGCTGCGCGACGGTCTCGTCGACTCTGTCGTCCATCTTCCCCTGTCGACTGTTGAGACTGCGGGAAGCGGAGACCTCATCAGTCGTACCACGACGGACATCGACCGCGTCCAGATGATGATCCGCCAGGGCCTATCGACGATCCTCATCCTCCTGATGACCATCGGAGTGACCCTCGGTGCCGCCTTCGTTGCCGCACCGAGCCTCGCATGGATTCTTCCTATCGAGATCATTGGCGTCGTTGGCGTGAGCCTGTGGTACATGCCCAGGACGATCCCCGCCTACCGCGCCTCTGCGGCGATGATCGCGGTATTCTCCGGCCACCTGTCCGAGACGGTCACCCAGGCCGAGGCCGTTGACGCCCTGAGGCTCGGAGCGGGAAGACACCGAACCTTTGACTCGATGCTCGCCCAAATGTGGCGCCTTGAACGTTACGGGGCGTGGATGCGGGGCTTCCTCTTCTTGGGGATGGTCGCCGTGACCCTCGTCCCGATTGCCGCGATGATCCTTCTTGGGGCCATCCTAGTGCCGGCGGGTGTCCTCACCGCGGGCTCGGTGACGACACTCGTCATGTACTGCTACCAGATTCGCACGCCCCTGTGGCAGGCAACCTTTTGGATTGACGAGCTCCAATTCGCGTGGATCTCGCTTCAACGGATCTTCGGCGTCGAACTCGTTGAGCCCGACCGGAGAACGAATCCGCAGGCCCGAGGCGATGGCCCGATCCGCGTCGAGGGGGTCTCCTACGCCTATCACGAAGGACGCCCCGTCCTGCACGGCATCGACCTGGAACTCCACGAGGGCGAGACTCTCGCGATCGTCGGCCCTTCGGGTGCGGGCAAATCGACACTCGGACGCATGATCGCAGGCATCCATCCGCCGACTTCGGGGCATGTACGCTCTGGGCAAGCCGAGCTCGTCGAGCTGCCCGAAGAAGAACTGCACCGGCGGGTCGTCCTCGTCACTCAGGAGCACCACGTCTTCGTCGGCACCATCGCCGATAACGTCCGGCTCGCCCGCGTCGATGCTTCCGATGAGGAGCTGTGGGCGGCGCTCAAACTTGTCGGCGCGGACTCGTGGGTTCAAGACGAGGGCGGGCTCGGGATGCGAGTCGGCGCGGGCGGCACCCAGTTGACGCCTGCGCGCGCCCAGCAGATCGCACTCGCCAGGATCGCCCTGATGGATCCGGCGACCCTCGTCCTCGATGAGGCGACGTCACTCTTGGACCCCGAATCGGCGAGGTCAGTGGAGGATTCCCTGGGTGGGGTCCTCTCCGGGAGGACCGTTGTCGCGATCGCCCATCGGCTTCATACGGCGCAGGACGCTGATCGGGTGGCGGTCATGGTCGAGGGCTCCATTGTCGAGCTCGGTACGCATGAGGAGCTGCTGGCATGCGGCGGCGAATACGCGGCACTGTGGAGGGCCTGGCAGGGGGAGTGAGTGCTGGCGGAAGGGCTCTCACAGCCCCGCGTCTGGGTGCTCGGGGAAGATCGGCATGACCCCGGGAATATGGCTGTGCGCAGTGAGGGGATTCGTGGGGATTTCGTATGCACGATCCAGGAAGGGACGGATCTTCTCGGCGAGTTCGGCGGGCTGTTCATCGGAGACGAACACGACTTGCGGGTGCAGCTTCGCGGATTCGACGAGGTTGAGGATCGGCCGCGAATTCTCCCACTCGGAGTCCACCCAGTACACAGTCCAATCGGGGCCGAGGGCGGTGCGGGCGCTCGCAATGAGACGCCGGACCCGACACCCCGGTGGTAGGGCGGTGACAACGTCCTCGTCCAGGTCGATCATGAGGTCGGGGCCGGACACGACCTCGAGCATGCCCTCGGGAACATCCACGGGCGAGGCGGCTGAACGCGCCCACTTCGGAGTCTTCGCCTCGACGTGCTCGATCGGGGTGGCTAGGCGTGCGAGCCAGTCGACGAGCTTCCAGGTCATGAGCTCGGGCCTCATGTCGAGCATCTCGGGTACGGCCCAGCGGAATTGGCACACTGCGAGGAACCAGTCGAGCGGATCAACAGGACCGAGCAACAGGCCCTCCCGCAGGTAGAGGGCGCGCAGCATGATGGCATCGCGAATCGGATCCTCGGCGAGGGCGCGGGCCTTCTTCAAGCGTCGATGGAATCTCTTCTGCGCCGAGGCGTAGTCGTCGCCGTTTCTCCACTGGTCGCCGGGCCAGTTGTGGAGGCGGAGGACCTCCTCGCGTAGGGAGAAGCGTTCGCCGATGTGGCCACGTCGGTCGAGGACGTCATCCCAGGCTTCCACCATCGTCAGGGCCCGTTCGAACTCTGGAGGCAGAGTGAGATAGGGGATGACTGTGAGGTCCATCGTGGCGAGATCGGCCTGCCAGCGGCGCAGGCCTTCAAGTGTGACGGGAGTGCCCTCGACGTTCTTCCACTGTTTCTTCTCGGCCCGCTCATCGAAGGCCGCGAACCACGAGTCGATTGCCCGCAGGAGGTGCTTCTTCGGCTCGGAGGGAGTGTGGGTGGCGCTCAGAGTCAGGTCCCCGGCTTCGTAGATCGCTTCGAGGTGTGCGATCGCCTTGAGCAGGAGCGGGCGGGATGGCAGTTTCACCTTTTTCCTGCCAGCGAGGGGCACGGGGTTGAGGAATTGTTTGATCAGCCATGCGGCGTCCGGTGATTTCGCAGTTGTGGCGACGAGCTCGCTGGCGGCGCGCACGCCCTCGTTGATGGAGGCGATGAGGGGGAGGCAGGCGCGTTCTTCGCGCGTGAGTTTGCGCCCGTCCGGGTAGCGTTTCTTCGCACCGTGCATGCCGAGTTCGACGACGAACACGGGCAGAGCGGGGCGTTTGCGATCCTTCGGGGCCATAGTGGCATTGTCGCGCAGGATGAGGGACGAGGCCAGGGGCGAAGGCGCTGCCTGGGCAGGATGAGGGACGAGGCCGGGGGTGAATATGCTGGCTGAGGCGGACGAGGAGAGAGATCAGGGGAGGGGCGGATGAGCCCTGGAAGACGCGCACAATCACCGCGCGAAGCGGGAGCACTCCGCCCGAGACCCCCTGCACAGTCCACGGAGCCCGAATCGTCGATCTTGCCGGGTAGAATCCCCGTGTGAACACGACTGCTCCCCGCCCTGTCCTCGTCGTTGATTTCGGTGCCCAGTACGCGCAGCTCATCGCTCGTCGCGTGCGCGAGGCTTCGGTGTACTCCGAGATCGTTGCCCACACCATGCCCATTGCGGACATGCTCGCCAAGGAGCCGGCCGCGATCATCCTCTCGGGCGGTCCTTCCTCGGTGTACGAGGACGGCGCCCCCTCGATTGATCCTGCGATCTTCGACGCGGGAGTCCCCGTCCTCGGCATTTGCTACGGGTTCCAGACGATGGCCCAGGCGCTGGGCGGTACGGTCGGGCGCACGGGTACGCGCGAATATGGCCACACTGATGCGAATATTGCTGTGGGCTCGTGTCTTTTCGCCAATACTCCCGGTGACCAGGTCGTGTGGATGAGTCACGGTGATGCCGTCCAGGCCGCTCCCTCGGGTTTCGAGGTCACTGCCTCCACCGCCCAGACGCCTGTCGCAGCTTTCGAGAATCGTGAGCGTCGCCTCTTCGGCCTCCAGTGGCATCCCGAGGTCGCCCATTCTGCTTTTGGTCAGGATGCTTTGAAGAACTTCTTGTACGAGGGCGCGGGCATTGAGCCCTCCTGGACTCCCGGTTCCATCGTTGACGAGCAGGTCGAGAGGATCCGTGAGCAGATCGGCGATGCTCAGGTGATTTGCGCGCTGTCCGGAGGTGTCGACTCTTCCGTTGCTGCGGCTCTCGTCCACAAGGCGGTCGGCGATCAGCTGACCTGCTTCTTCATCGATCATGGGCTGTTGCGTGCGGGCGAGCGCGAGCAGGTTGAGAACGACTATGCGCGCGGAATGGGTATTCGCGTCATCACGTGCGACGAGTCTGAGCGTTTCCTTTCTGCGCTCGCGGGGGTGTCTGACCCGGAGACGAAGCGCAAGATCATTGGCCGCGAGTTCATCCGCTCCTTCGAGGCCGCTCAAAAGCAGGTCATTGAAGAGGTTGGTGCTAAGGGCGAGGTGAAGTTCCTCGTCCAGGGCACCCTGTACCCGGATGTCGTCGAGTCCGGCGGCGGCGAGGGTGCGGCGAATATTAAGAGCCACCACAATGTTGGCGGCCTGCCCGATGACATGACCTTCGAACTGGTCGAGCCTCTGCGTGCCCTCTTCAAAGACGAGGTCCGCGCCGTGGGGCGTGAGCTCGGTCTGCCCGACTACCTGGTGAATCGTCAGCCCTTCCCCGGTCCGGGTCTTGGTATTCGCATCATTGGTGAGGTCACGAAGGAGCGTCTCGATATTTTGCGCGCCGCTGATCTGATTGCCCGTGAAGAGTTGAGCGCAGCGGGCCTTGATTCTCAGATCTGGCAGTGCCCGGTGGTGCTCTTGGCTGATGTGAGGAGTGTGGGTGTCCAAGGTGATGGCCGCACCTACGGTCATCCGATCGTGCTGCGCCCCGTGTCTTCCGAGGACGCGATGACTGCTGATTGGACGCGCCTGCCTTATGAGGTTCTTGCGAAGATTTCGACGCGCATCACGAACACGGTGCCCGAGGTCAACCGCGTGGTCCTCGATGTGACGAGCAAGCCCCCGGCCACGATCGAGTGGGAGTAGTCAAATTTGGGAATACTGTTCCCAAATTTGACCGCATAGATACGCAATAAGAAAATTGCCTTCATGCAGAAGGAGGCAGTTCATGTATATCAGGCGCGAAATTGAGTCGACCATCGACGCCATGCTGACACAGGGCAAGGTGGTTCTTATCACCGGTGCGCGCCAAGTAGGTAAGACCACGGTGCTCAAAGAACACCTTGGGGGCTCCTTCAGCTACGTCTCGATGGAAAACCCGCGCGACTATCTGCTGGCCAAACAGGATGCCGTGCTGTTCTTCGATTCTCATGAACTCCCTCTGATCGTCGACGAAGTCCAGCGGGTGCCCGAGCTGTTCTCCCCCGTGAAATGGATTGTCGACCAGTCCGACCAGAAGGGCCGCATTGTGCTCACCGGGTCGCAGACGTACCATCTGATGAAGGGCGTGAGCGAGTCTCTGGCTGGCAGGATTAGGATTATCGAAATGCCCCCTCTCAGCTTGAGGGAGCTTATCGGCTCTGCAAGCAGCCCGCATCCTTACGTGCCGGCGCGGATTACCGAGCCCAAGCATGTGAAAGGCCTGGATATTTGGAGCGTCATCCACAGGGGCTCCATGCCCGAGCTTCAAGACAGTTCCGTGGAGTGGGACTCCTTCTACTCGGATTACGTATCTGCATATCTTGAACGCGATGTACGCGACCTCATCAACGTTCAGGATGAGGCCAAGTTCTACAGTTTTATGGTTGCCTGTGCTGCAAGGTCAGGACAGTTGTTGAACGCTACTGATATCGGAAACGCAATCGACGTCGACCACAAAACAGTCAAGGCATGGCTCTCAGTACTCCAGGCCTCGAACATCGTGAAGGTTATCCAGCCGTTCTGGCCGAATGTGGACAAACGTCTTTCCAAAACCCCGAAGATCTTCTTTATGGACACGGGGCTCGTATGTCACCTCACGCGGTGGACAACCCCCGAACAGCTTCGCAACGGTGCGGTCGCCGGGCACGTCTTCGAGACCTTCGTTGTCTCGGAGGTGCTCAAGAGCTACATGAACGCAGGAGCGAACCTCCGCGACGTGTGGTTCTACCGAGATGCGAAGAAGCGCGAGATTGACCTCGTCATACAGGATGGCCATGTGTTGCATCCCGTGGAGGTTAAGACGGCGGCCACCGTTGGAAGCGATGCTGTCAAAAACTTCGGCTGCTTGGACAGGCTCTCGGATTACGAGGTTGGGTTCGGGCATGTGGTCTGCCAGACCGATGAGCCCTATCTTGTGACGCGCGACGTACAGGCCGTACCGGTCTGGGAACTCTAGCTCGTCCTCAGGCAAGTGCAAGCCAAGGACGCTGCGACTGCTTATCCTGCTTGAACCTCAACGAGAAAGATTCACCCATGCCCCAAACCTTGCAGGAGCGCGCTTATCGCACCAATAGCGGTGACGTCGCCTATTGGGTGGACGCCTCTGCCAATACGGATATGCCATGGCTCGTATTTCTTCCCGGCCTTACTGCTGACCACACCCTGTTCGACGCGCAGATGGCGCATTTCTCAGGCAAGGCAAAATGCCTGGTGTGGGATGCCCCTGCGCACGGGAAATCACGACCGTATCCGCTTGACTTCTCCCTGGACGATTATGCCCGCATTCTGCACGGAGTTTTGGAGGCAGAGAACGTCAAGGGCCCAGTGCTTGTGGGACAGTCGCTCGGCGGTTACGTTGCGCAAGCGTTCATCGACCTCTATCCAGGAGAAGCCTTTGGCTTCGTCTCCATCGATTCAGCGCCGCTCAAAAGAAAGTATTACCCGACGTGGGAAGTCAAAGCGCTACGACATACTAAGAGCATGTACCGTTCTATGCCTTGGTCTTGGCTGAAGTCGCTGGGCTCATGGGGAGTAGCGACAACCGCCGAGGGGAAAGCTAGCATGCGCTCCTTCATGGAAAGCTACACCAAGAAGGAGTATGTGGAGCTCGCCGCGCACGGTTACACGATGCTTGCTGATGCTGTCGAGTCCGGACGCGCTTACGACATCGACTGTCCGGCACTATTGCTCTGCGGGGAGAAGGACCGCGCTGGTGATGTGAAGGTGTTCAACCGCAAATGGTCTGCCGGTGAGAGCATCCCTCTCGTGTGGGTGCCTGACGCGGGGCATAACTCGAATGCCGATAATCCCAGCTTTGTGAACAGCCAGATTGAGCAACTCATGACCACGCTATAACGCCAGGCACCACACTTGCCTCTTGCGCATTCACCAACAATGCAATAAGCGACATACGCTGAGGGCTACTAGGTCATATTTCGTCACCTGCGGATCTCAAATCAGCATTTCCCCAGCTCAGAGCTGTCACTCTTCGGTCGGACGAAAATACTCTTTTCAAGTGATTACAGAGCATGTAGTCACCGCTGACTACATGGTGACCAAACGGTTTTCGCGATAGGAGAGTAAAGAAAACCCCAGTCCACCTGACCCGCTGATTACATGAAAACGAAGCGTGCAACGATCGAGTGGGAGTATGGCTGTCAGACTCTGGGTGTGATAGAGGCTGTGGCTCCTTTCCAATCATCGCCGTCTTTATCAAATCCGGGGCGCAACACTCAACGGTCACCTCGAACACCTCCGAGACAGCGCTCTAGGTTTTCGCAACCCCCGCTAAGTACGTCACCCGCCACCTGCTTGAAACAGGAGTCTTCGAAGCCGCCCACACTCTCAATTGGGATGAGCCTGTTATCGGTGCACAAGGAAACGCTGTCGAGCCCGAGGGGTCGACAGCGTCAGCGTGTGTGTTGAACTCGCTAACTCTTTTCTTTGAGCGCCTTCTCAAGCGCGTTCGTGAGTTCCGCATTGCTTCGCTTCAAGTATTTCTGGCTGCGCTCGAGAATCTTGAGCATCTTCTTCGGGCTGATTTCAGCGTCGTTGTCGCTCTCATCTTCGTCGGTCTCGGAATCCTCGTCGAAGGCCAACACACGTTTGATGGCCTCTATTTCGGTCTCCAGCTCGACAGTTCGCATGCTTAGCGTCTCCCCGATTTCGTTGGCTGATGAATGGTCTCCCTTCCGCTTGATGAGAACCTCTTCGCTGAATGCAATTAGCTTCGCGCACTCTTCGAGCATATAGTTTTCGTCCGTCGCCAAAGCTATCGACAGCGCTGCGGATGCACTTGAGCCGCCGACCGCGCCGAGAAGTGCGCCCCCGCCTGCGATCACCATCGTTCCACCTGCCATACCCGCCCCGCCAGTAGCAAGGGCTCCTCCTCCCAAGAACGCGAGGCTGGCGCTCGTAAGTGCTGCTCCTGAGAGTGTGGCGATTTCCGCGCCGAGCGCAGCTGCCAAAACGGGCGCGAAATAGAATGCGAATCCACCGGTCACGGCAACGACGACGACGGTTCCCGCTGCGCCTGCGATGCCCTTCATTACGGATCCGTCCAAGCGGCTGCGCGCTGTGCCCACGGCCTTGTCAAGTTTTTCAGACTACCGAAGCTCACCGACCCCTGGCGTACGCAAAAGACGTCTTTCGCGTAATTTGAGCATGGCTTGAGGCCCTTGTGCATTCTGTCGTTTTTACTATGAAAGAATCTGTACGGCTCGAACCTCGCTGCTTCCATTGCCACGAGCCACAGCCACGTATCGTCCTCGTCTTCTTTTCGCAGTCTTTCGATTTCGTCGTACAGGGGAGCGTCGTTCAGGAAATATTCGGCACCTGCGGCCCAGACGGTGTTCGTCGTCTCGACGATTTTGTCGCTCCACTCCTCGAGCCATTTCTGCTTGCGGGCCTTGCGCTTATCGCGCTTTTCGAGCTCGATGTCGTACGCAACGAGCTGGTACATGATTGAGTGAAGGACTCGCGCCTTCTCGAAATCGAGCTTCAAACACCCGAGGCTTGCGAGTTTGCGTTCGTACGAGTCCTCGGGTCTCTCGCCCTCTTCAAGCTTCCTGTCGGAAAATGTTGCCTTCGCGTCTACGACGCATGCGACCACAAAGGACGCAACACCAACGTAATTGATGTGGAGAAAAAACTTTACAGGGTCTTTAGCGGGAATCGCCCTTACGAGAGCATCTGCGAAGTCGATGCCACTGAACACTCCGCTCGACACAGTCACCATCCTATGCATGGCGGGAGTGCCCCATGGAAGAATGTCCTCGGGTGCAATTCGCCCCAGGTCGCCGAAGCTGCGGATGTCGAGACTCTCGATCTCGCGGAAAAGCCTTCGGCAGAAGTAGGCCCCTCGGACAATGCATTGATTGATGAGCACCGGCGCCGCCATCCTGCCAACCTCTTCGAGGATGCCGATCTCAGTTCGAAGGTCGAATCGCCGCTCCGTGCCCTTGATGATCTTGCCGTTCGCGTCATGGTCTGCAAGAAGGGTTCCGTTGAACAGCTTCGAGAGCCAGAGTCTGAAGCTCAGATCGTCACTCTTCGAGTCCTTGAAGAAGGGGAGTGATGAGAACTCCTTCAAGAGAGACAACAGCGGGCCCGGGATGCCGGTTCCCTTTCCACCGTTGCCGCTTGATCCGGCTGCGTCGCTAACCATGTGGAAGAACCACTCGATGGTTCCGAATACGATCTTCTCTTGAGTGCTTTTGCCCAGGTATTGTCTATGCGATTCGGGGATTGGAATGATTGCCAATGCGCCGTTAGTATCAGTGCCGATTGAAAAGCCAGAGAACTGCGTGAAGATGGACATCGCCAACCCGCCAATACTCAGGTGATGGGCGAAGTCTCGGAAATGATGCTGCCTGCCGCCGCCCCAATCGTTGGTGTTGCCATCACTGGCCAGTGGGTGATTTTCTTCAAGCGTCTTGATGGCCTTGTTAAGGTCGTCGCCATTGTAGCCCTCTGCCTTGGCGACCTTGAGCACAATCTTCTCGACTTTGTCACTGCCCCACTCGTTTGCTCTATCAAGTGAGAATTCTCCGGTGAGGAGGATATCGATGATGCCTGCGATGATGCCGCTGCTGACTGCGACGATGTAATCGGTCCTGTCGGCCTTGTCTACATGGGGTTCCCAGTCAATCTGGTCAGATAAGTGATCGGCAACATTCGAGTAAGCTCCGCTATCGACGGTCGGCTCGTTTCCCTTCAGGGGATTAGAGCCGAAAAATCCGGGTAGCAGTTGCTTTTTCGGAAACACCATCTCGTATCGAACGAATGGCGTGTCCTTGTCGAAGGACTCCCCGTCAGTCATCGTTACCGTCCTGGGGTGTTGATTACAAAGTGGTTGCACTAGCTGTTGTTCCTCATAAAACTGTGAACGAGTTTGATGAGGGGTTAAGCCTTCGAGATCAGTGCGGGACCGATGTTGATTCTAGTGATACAACTAGTGGAACACGAAGCGCCTCCACCAAGCCCTCAACTACCACACCCCACAAGAAACAAAAGATCCGTACTATACTCACCACCACGCCCCAACCCTTGTTGGAGCATAGAAGCGGAACAGAACCCAGGACGCTTCATCTTGACGCCACACGCGCCTACAACCACTACAGGGGAAACGACACAGCTCGATCAGTAGCGTGATGGGGCGTCACTCGAGGGGTTCATGAGCCAGCTGTCGAGTCACAGTGTCACGAGCTGTCCCTGACACCCACACCGGCGGCACCAACCGTCGGGGCTCGACCAACCGAAATTTCCATACCGCATGCTCAGACTCGATGAGCTGGCCGGTGACATCCAGACCAAGGTCGCCCAAGCCAATGAGGGTGATCATATCAAGACCCCTGAAGGTAGTGTTGGACATGTCGAGGTCTTCGAGATGGGCCCCCTGACAAATCCCATCATCAAAACACCTCGACCATCAACTGGGCACAATGCGCCTTCCAGGTGACACCGCCGTTACACCTTTAATTGGGAAGAGCCACAAAAGAACAAGTATATGTGCTCTGGTTGTCTTCCGCTTTTTCATGCTTCGCATTCTTATTCGCAATTCTACCGTCGAGTAAATTCTGATTTCCTATTTTTCTGGAACGATTAAAGGGTGGTGCAGGTCGAGGGGGCTTCAATATCGTTTCGTCTTCGGAGTGGAGGAGTGTCTGATGAGAGATTATCTGATGAAAGATGGACCGCATTATTTTTCTTTGACAGTTGCGATTCTGGTAGCGGTCGCAGTTGTTCTTGCGTTTCTGGATAGTCTGAGGGGGTTTTTGGTTGTCTTTCTGGCGGCAGTTTTTGTCTCCCTTATTTTGCTGATGATTGTTGGCGTTGGGGTTGCCTTCAATCGTGTCAAAATGAAAGGCGACTCTGTTGAATGTGCGAAGGAGGTTGGAATCTTACTAGGCGTTCTTACCGCATCTTTGGGGATTCTGTTCGCCACTGGACAGTTCTATAGTCTCCGTATGACGCTGGATATGCCAAGCGCATATAGCAGCACGGTCAGTTATCGTTTTGGTGATTACGGCTCTCTGAAGCTTGATGATCTTTCTGAGGAATTGCCTCCTCTGAAAGGCAATAAGGCAGTGACTATACATGCCAATTTTGGTGCCTATGCGGATGGAATGATGAAAACGGTCGCCCTTGTTACTGATTTTCCTCGCGAAAAACTGTTCAGGTACTCTGATCAGTATATTCCATCGCAATACCAGGCTAGCAGCTATTCGGATGTGGGCTATCTTGTTATCGTAAGAAATCGCGCGGAGAGGAGCAATTCAGTCGAATATACCAGTGGGGCGATACCGTATGCCTGGTGTATTGATGTCGGGATATATGATGGTGAGAGCATGGTAGCATCTACGACAATAGAAGGGAACTATCGGCCCACTACAAGCTTAAAAAGTGGTCCTGTAATTGGTCCAGCTCCAGAGGAGGAAGTAAGAGAGTGGGTGGCGAATGAATTGGAGCGGCTTATAGATGGATGAATACTTGCTCTTTGATTGAGTAGCCATCTTTTCTCAAAATAACGTTTTGTATTGGTTGTATTGGATAAATAGGGCATGTTGACGTTATGTAAGGATTTTTCTATGATAACAAGAATAAGTGGTTCTTCCCCATTAAGGGTGTAGCGGTGGTGTTAACTGGGGGCTAGGTTCTAGTGGTGGTTGCAACAGAGTCTTTGTGAAGGGGGTCGTTGTGGCTGATCGTGGTTGTGTTCTTCGAGGGCTTATCTGACCCCTGTTTCGATGTGCTGAATAAAAGAGAGGGGGCGTGGAATCGGCGTCCTTCCTCTGCGTCCCGACGCTCGTCAATTTGATTACTGGACACATGATAGGGGGCGATTTGTGTCTAAAAATCAAAGAGGTGTGGCCATGGGAAAAGCGAAGAGATAGCCAGGTCTATTGAGCGTGCCGCGGGCGTCGTCAACGCAGCACAGATTGCGGAAGCAGGCTTTCTGCCCGGTTCGATCTCCTACGCCCTGAAAACAAATGCCATAGATAAGCTCACGAGGGATGTTTCATGCTCACCGGAGGTGTGTGACGACGAGTTTGCCTCTATCCCCTACAGGTGGAGGAAGTACGTGCTCCCGCATGGCAGCCCACTCTACCTTGTCGGGCTCTTAGACAGGATGCCCTACGCTCTTGACGTCACCGCTCCACCCTGATGTAGCCCACGTGCCCTCTTTTGTGAGTCCCCCGAGGTGAAGTCACCCGGTGGCACCATGGTGAGGGCGTAGCGGGCAGAGCGTGCGGTGGCCGAGCTCATCTCACAGAGGTCTTTTGTCGGAATCGATTCACAGCTTGTGCGCGACGCGGTAGTGGGCTACTTCAAGAGGAGAAACGCTGACCTCGAGGGCCCTGTGCGAATGTGATGTGCGCTTGTAGTCGAGGAAGAGTTCAGGATGAATCTGGAGGCGCTCGAATGGGGGAGCGACCGAGTCCATCAAGGCGTCGCAAGAGATAGGTGAGGACACGGCGCAGCCTGCGCAAGCAGTGCTGTCATCTGCGTCGGGGTCTTTCGAACGTGTGGCCTTCACCCACCTACGCCGCTCACAAGCTCTCGACGAAGTACGCCCAGCAACTCTCGCCACTGCAAGCTTCATAACACCTGCCCCGGGCCGATATGCCGATACGCCGACACACACCGACCCTCCTCTTGTGAAGAGGCACATTACCGCCATTGGCGGTATAACCGTGGCGGTATAATTTTGGCGGCATTGAGAGGATGGAGTATGGCATACGAACCGCCATTGCAGCGAAACGATGCGATTGACTCGCTCTGCATGGAAATCGCAGAGCTCGTAGGCATGCTCTCCCCGCAGGCACCGCTGGCGAAAAGCCCCACCCTGCATCGGGAGCTCCGGATACAAACGATTCGCTCCTCCCTCATGATTGAGGGGAACACACTCGATGAGAGAACCGTGAGCGCCATCCTCGATGGGAAGCCGGTCCTCGGCGACAGCCGTGACATCCTCGAGGTCGAAAACGCCAAGCACGCCTACGACCTCATCCCCGAACTGGATCCGTACTCCATCGACGATCTCCTCAGAGCGCACCGAGTGATGATGGAGGGCTTGGTCCCCGAGGCGGGCCGCTTCCGCAACGGCAACGTCGGCGTGTTTGACGGCGACATCCTCATTCATGCAGGCACTCCAGCGGCCCACGTCCCCGAGGTGATGGCGGGTATCTTCGGCTGGCTGAAGGAAACGAGCATGCACCCTTTGCTCGCCTCCTGCGTCTTCCACTTCGAATTCGAGTTCTGCCACCCCTTCTTAGACGGCAACGGAAGAACGGGCAGGTTGTGGCACACGCTTCTCTTATCGAGGTGGCGGCCCGTGCTCGCATGGCTTCCAATCGAGAGCACAATCAGACGGCGTCAAGCGGGCTATTACGAGGCTTTGGCGAAATCCGATGCCGCCGGGTCTGGCGAAGAGTTCGTCGAGTTCATGCTGGACACGATCAGGGAGTCGCTCCTTCCCTTCTCCAGGCCCGAAGGTGAGAGGGAGCTGGCTCGGTCCAGGGCGCTTGACTTCTTCAGGGAGCACAGCGATGGCAAAGTCTCCCAGCTCGCGGAAGTTCTCGGCTGTTCGAAGAGGAGTGCTGAGCGCATGGTCGCGGAGCTGAAAGAGGAGGGCATTCTTTCAAGGCAAGGAAGCACTCGGTCCGGCATCTGGATCGTTCACGAGTAGTCCGTGACGCTCTGAATACGCGGGGCACTACTAGTTCTTCACGTTTGAGGATTCGGGGTATCAGACCAATGGCATCGAGAATGCTTCACGCGCGGTCCGCACCCTAGAATGCGAAGAGCCCAGAACTCCTGGCCCGATAGACGAAGGAGGCTGTTCCATGGCGCGCCCGACGAGTAAAGACGAGCTGATCGCCGCATCCGCACGCGCTTACGGGAAGCTCAGGGAATTCGCCGCCTCCATGACCGAAAACGAGTTGGAGGCTCCCTTCGATTTTTCTGCCGACAAGGGCAAGAAGGAAGCACATTGGAGCCGGGACAAGAACTTGCGCGATGTTCTGACCCACCTCCACGAGTGGCATCGCCTTCTACTGGACTGGGTGGGCGCGAACATCTCGGGGGAGAGGCGGCCTTTTGTGCCCGAACCCTACACGTGGCGGACCTACGGCGACATGAACGTCGCCCTGTGGCGCAAACACCAGGAGACGCCTCTGGAAGAGGCCCGCGACCTGCTGGCCGAGTCCCACAACGCGGTTATGGCTTTGGTGGAGGGCTTCTCCGACGAGGACTTGTTCCACAAGGGACGATTCGACTGGACGGGGACGACGACGCTGGGCTCCTACTTCGTGAGCGCCACGAGCTCCCACTACGACTGGGCGCTCAAGAAGCTCCGCGCCCACAGGAGGAACTGCAAGCGGCACGAGTAGCTCAGTCCGTGTGCGCTTATGAGCACCCCTTCAGAGTTCGGGTTCACAGGCGCCGCCTTTTCAAAGATCGACGTGCTGGCGCGCGCTAAAACCGCGTTCCTTGAGCCTGCCGTTCACGTAGTCGTAACGCGTGGGCACCACCTTGATGATGTTCATGACGAAGGACAGCTTCCGCAGTCTTTCCACCGGGATGCCGCGCAGCAGGCAGGCGTGTTCGTACTCCGCACCGAATGGCTCAAGCACCTCGGCAGTGCCCGTCACCTGCAATCCGGCGAGCGTGTCGAAAGAGGTGTCCTCGTCGTGGATGACCAGGCACACGTTGCTGTTGGCCTGCAGCGCCCGGAACTTGAGGCCGCCCTCGCTGACGATCCAAAAGGCGCCCTCGGCGTGGACGTACTCAACCGTCGTGTTGCGCACGATCCCGGCCCCCGCCGTGGCCAACGCGCAGATCTTGTGGCGGCCAAGGAACTCCTCGATCTCCGCGATCAGCTCGCCCTCGGGCATGCGCGCCTCGCCGACCTCCTGGTCGATCCAGTGGTTCGCCGCAGCCTCCCAGTCGATTCCGCTTCCATTCATGGGTGGTCTCCCTTCGGGTGGTGGGGGTCCGTGTCTATCCGGAGGGCCCCTCACCAGCATAGGTCCGGGAAAGACGCTGCGGGCCGTTCACTGCGGTTACTCCGCTGCCTCCGGGCACGGTTCCTTCTTCCCAGCGTAGGGCCAGGGACCTGTGCGCCTTGAGGCACCTTTCTCGATGGTGTTCCCCGTGGGCAGAACCTGTCGTGTGAAACGAGGGCGAGGGCGGCCAAGGCCGACTTGAACGAGCTGTCGAAGACCCTGTGCGTCCCCTCGTGGTCGCGAGCTCCATTGAAAGAGACCGCCGATTCTGGGAGCTTCTTGACCACCCTGTGATCGATCGAACTCAGCTCGAGCCTGTCCTCACTCTTCACCTCTCACGATACACGTCTACAATGAACGGTGTTCATTAGAAATTTTTGTCAGCGAAGAGGGGGTGGATTCTCGTGCCGAAACAGGTGATCGATAGGGAGAAGCTCATTGACGAGGCCTACGCGATCGCCTCGCATGAAGGAGTCTCCGCCCTGTCCGTGCGAAAAGTCGCTGCGGCGTGCGGTATTGCGGTCGGCTCGGTCTACGTCTACTTCCCGACGAAGGCCGAGCTTACGGCTGCAGTTCTCAAACGCTTCTTCGCAGAGACGTTCTTCGAGGAGCACTGCGCAGTCCGCGAGGGCGAAGGCTTCACTTCCTACCTCAGGCGCTTCCACGATGCTCTGAGTGAGGCGATCGCGGCGATGAACGTTGACTGGTTTGCGCAGATGCGAAGGCTCCCCGATAGTGAGCGTTGTGCCCTAGAAACTGCGCGCGCCCCGATGATGGCCCATATGGAACAGGGGTTGCGCCACGTCCTCGATGCTGATGATGCGGTGGTTCGGGCGCGCCTCGTTGGTGCGCTTCACCCTGAGAGTCTGTGCCGCTTCACTCTTCGCAGCATCTTCGCATCGCTCATGGAGGGCAGCGATTGTGAGGCGTTTTTCGCGCTTCTCGACGCCGCCCTCTATGCCGACGCCGCCCTCTACGCCGACGCCACTCTGTATGCCGACCCTGCCCCCAGTGTCGGCGCCACCCTCTACATCGACGCTGAAACACCCCTGTGAAGGAAATGATGAAAATGAAGAAGAGCAACCTTATGCTCGTGGCCGGTGTGGTGTGGATGCTTGCCGGCGTCAACGTCGCAGTCCTTGGCCTGCGCGCAGCCACCGACATGAATGACGCCGCAGCCCTCGTCGCCTTCGCCTTGATTGTGGGAGTAGCTGCGACCTTCCTGGCGTTCCACATGATGTTCAGCAAGCTCGTGATCAAGAACTCCCACAGGATCAGGTCGCTCGAGGGCGATAAGCACAATCCTCTCCGCTTCTTCGATGTGCGAGGCTACGTGATGATGGCGCTCATGATGTCCATGGGCATGGGGATGAGGATGGCTGGTATCTTCCCCGATTGGTTCGTCGCCTTCTTCTACACGGGCCTGGGCCTCGCCCTTGCTCTGGCCGGGGTCAGTTTCCTTATGCACAGGGCTCAAGGCGAGGGGTGGCTCTTCCACGCGCGCCGCGGGTGATGCCTGCCGCATCTCAGCTCCCCAAGCGCTAGCGTCTTCTCCAGACGGCCTGTGGATGTGACAATCGAGGACGGGGGTGTGCGCAAGGGGGCATATGGGGCTCAAACATAGGTGATGGTGTCCATTGGACGAGCGCAGCGCTGCTTGAGAGTGTCAAAACACATACAAAAGCGTTAGGCTTTTGACGTGACGCACTACGATGACATATACGAGATTGCAGCCGATGAGTATGGCATTGTGACTGCTGCGCAGGCGCGTGAGGCAGGGGTCACCACCGGCGAAATGAGCCGCTGGTGTTCCGAGGGAAAGCTCATTCGCCGCGGTCACGGGGTCTACAAGCTCATGCGCTGGGTCCCCACACCCTATGACGCCTTCGCTGAGGCGGTCGCGCTCGTAGGAGAGGGCGGTTATTTGTGGGGTGAGTCGGTCCTGTCATTGCACGGGCTCGCGCTTGTAGATCCGCAGGTGATAACCGTGGCAACACCGAAGCGCGTGCGGCGCACGCTTCCCTCCTGGGTCAAGATCGTGCCCGCCCCGTCAACAGAGCGAATGACATCCTACGAGGGAATCCCCTCTCAGCGAGTCGCCGACGCTATTGAAATCTGCAGGGCCTCCGTCATGCCTGAGCGCCTCATCAACGCCGTCGAACAGGCGCGCAGAGAAGGGCTCCTCACCGCCGAAGAGCACGGGAGACTGAAAGAGGATCTATCGTGACGAAACCGAAACGGCCGAACAGCAGACGCAACCTCGACATCGCCATCGACAGGCTCTGCATACGCACTGGTCAGGAGCCCACCCGCGTGAAGCGCCTCATCGCTACCGTAATCGTCGGGCAGATGCTCCCCAACGGTGCCGCTAAAGGGGGAAACGCCCTCAAGATCCGCTTCGGCAAGGACGTCACGCGTTTCTCGCGCGACCTCGACACCGCCCGCGCCTCCTCGCTCGAGGAATACGTGTCGCGCCTGGAGGACTCTCTCACCGACGGATGGAGTGGCTTCACCGGGATCATCGTCCCGAAGGAGCCTGCCTCGCCGAGGGGAGTCCCCGCCGCCTATGTCATGCGCCCCTTCGACATCAAACTCGCCTACAACGGCAAATCCTGGATGACGCTACCTCTGGAAGTCGGCCACAACGAGATAGGCGATGCTGAAGACCCCGACATGGTTTCCTCCCCGGAGGTTGCGACCATCCTGAAGGAGTTGGGCTTGCCTGAACCTGCCCCTGTGCCCTGCATGCGGCTCGAGCACCAGATAGCCCAGAAGCTTCACGCGCTCAGCGGAGTCGGCAGCGAGCGCGCCCACGATCTCATCGATCTTCAGATCGCCGTCACTGGCGGCAATCTCGACTATCTTGAGGCCCGAAAAATATGCGTACGGCTTTTCGAGTACCGCCAGGAGCAGGGGTGGCCTCCCACTCTCGTGAAGGAAGAAGGCTGGGAGTCTCTGTATGGCGCGCAGGCACAGGGGCTCAGCGTGCTGCCAAGCGTTGACGATGCCGTCGACTGGGCGAACTCCCTCGTCGCCAAGATCGAGGCTTCTGTCTAGCCTCCGATAGTGCTCGACGCGCAATGCCTCAGTCTCAATAGGGCGCAGCTCCTGGGAGAGGCAATCGAAGGAGTTGTCGCGCCGTCGCGAACCTGGGAATCCTTTTGCCGGAAGCTGGCGTCGCACTACGATCTCGTCTCATACGTATGACCGGTCCCTTGAAGGGCCCGGTGGTGTGATTGACGTCCTCGTCTAGCGCAGCGCTCCGCTGTACTCCGATCGCGGCCAGGGGCAGCGGGATTCTTCGCTCGAAGAGTCTGAATGGTGTTCTCGTAGAGGTACTCCGGCACTGCGCACGGCGGTCCAGCCTATGGAACGTCCGCGCCGCGAGCCGGGCAGATCGCAGCCCTTGAACCTTCGCCGCGCTTGGTGTTCGCTGATGCACAGGGAAACAACGAGCCGAGGGGGAGTTGAGCGTGAGCGAACTGAGTGAATTGTCGAAGACCCTGTACGTCCCCCTCGTGGGCCGCATCTACGCATCGACGCACTATCCCGCGATGATCGCCGATTCGAAAGTCCTTGCCCTCGAGTCTTCTTTGCCCGCCGAGGCCGAGAGGATGCGGCGCGGACAAAGCGAGTACACAATGCTCGCAAGCGTTGCCCGCTCAGTGAATATGGACCGGCGTATCCGCGCATTCCTTGCGGACAACCCCCATGGGGCCGTCGTCAACGTCGGATGCGGACTCGAAACCACCTTCTGGCGCTGCGACAATGGAAGCGCACTGTGGTTCGAGCTCGACCTTCCCGAGGTCATTGAGGTGCGAGAGGGGCTGCTCGCCTCCTCGCAGCGTCACATCAATCTTCCTGGCGACATGTTCGACTACTCGTGGATCGACCAGGTCAAAGAGTACGGCGAACGGCCGACCATCGTCATCGTGTCCGGCGTCTTCTACTACTTTCACGAGGACGAGGTCGTCGACTTCATCAATCACCTCGCGGCCTTTCACAATGTGCGCGTCGTCTTCGATTCGACCTCCTCAATCGGGGTGAAGATGTCGCAGTACTACGTGAAGCGGATGAAGAACTCCTCTCTCATGCACTTCTCGATCGACGACCCTCGGGCTTTCGTCGACGCCCTCGTCGAGGGGGCGCGGCTCATTGAACACACCCCCTACTACCGTGATATCGACACTCGCGGCGTCGGCCTCGGCGCTCGGGTGTCCATGCGCATCTCCGATGCGTTCCACATGGTCGCCATGAATACGATCCAAGTTCGGCAGTGACAACGCCAGTGCGCATCCGGTGGGCCGAGTGTCCGGAGGTCTTCTCAAATCGAGCGACAAGAGTCCTTAGGCTGAATGCTCCACTCACCCCTTCGCAGGTCCCCGTCCCCACGAGACTTCCTGGTCCTTATACGACATCGTCATCTGCACGGCACACCACGACCTCAAGGGGCTGCCACGCGTCGAAGAGACGCTTGTCGATGATTCTCAGGCCCTGCTCGGAGAGGAACTCCTCCAAGGCCGCTGCATCCCAGTCCTGGGCGAATTCGAAACCGAACCTGCTGATGAGCTCCATGCGCGCAGAATTCGCCCCCGTCTCGTGGACGTAGTTCGCCACGATGATCAGGCCACCGGGGCGCACGACCATTTTCAGTTGCGCGATCGCATTTTCGGGCGAGTCGAGGAGATGAAGGACATTGGCGCACACGGCGGCGTCGAACACCTCCCTCGGCAGTGTCAAAGATCTGAGGTCGCGAACCCTGAAGGCGACATTGCGAAGACCTCGACGAGCAGCCTTTCGGCGCGCCTGTTCGAGCATCTTCTCCGAATAATCGCAGGCCAGAACGAACTCGACTGCGGGGGCCAGAAGGCAGGCGAATGTCCCGGTCCCACAGGCTGCGTCAAGGAGACGATCACGAGGACGGAGGAAACCCGCGATCCATGCAGCCGCTTCGGCGAGTTCTTTATTCCCGGGGCGCGTCACGAGGTCGTAGACCCCGGCGTAGCGATCCCAAAAGCTCCGCTTGAGCATCTTCGACCTCTCTTCCCCGCGCGGAACTGCCCGCACGATCACCTCATGCGTCTCCAGGCTAGAACAGGTAAGAAAGTGAAGCGCCCGGGAGCGTGGACCTCAGTCACTTGAAGTCGGGGACATGGGGGACACAATCGACATATGAGGATTCTCGTTTACGGGTGCGGAGTCATTGGCTCCCTCACCGCCCATGAACTCATCCGTGCAGGAAACGACGTCACCGTGCTCGCGCGAGGGCGATGGAAGGAAGTCCTCGAACAGGAGGGGCTCGTCATCGGTCACCGTCCGTCCATGCGCACCACCCGTGACCGGCCCCGAATCATCGACACTCTCGACGCCGAGGACCGTTACGACCTCATCGTCGTCGTCATGCAGTGGACTCAATTGCCCGCCGTCATCCCGAGCATCGCGAAGAACACATCCCCTGCCGTCCTTCTCATCGGCAACAACCCGGACCCCTCGGCCACCATCGAGGGCCTGCGAGCACACGATGATGGCAAGACCGTCCTCTTCGGGTTCCAAATGAGCGCGGGACACCGCGATGAGCACAGGGTCGTGTCCTTCCACATGGGAGTGCCGATCACCATCGGCGCCGCTCAGGGGGAGGCCAGCGCGCCAGAGCGCAGCCTCGTTGAGCGCGCATTCGTCGGATCACGGTGCCGTCTCACCTGGGAGAAGAACATGGCCGAGTGGCTCGCCGCCCACCTCGCCCTCGTCCTCCCAACTGTTTACCTGTGCCGCTCCACCGGATTCAATCTGAAAAGAGCGAGCTGGGGCGATGCGGGGCGCATACTCGACGCGGTGAAGGAAGCCAGAGCCCTTCTGCGCGACCTCGGCATGAGTGTGAACGACAAGGAAGATGCGGGCTTCGAAGCGGGGGCGGGGCGGGCCCTGGCGCAGGCGACGCTGTGGCTCATGGCGAAGACCCCGGCAGGGCGCCTCGCAGCATCCGACCACTGTCGCAACGCCCCCGATGAGATGGACGCCCTCGATCAGGCCTTCGAAGACATGCGCGCAGGCTCCGCTCTTACGATGCCGACATGGGATGCGCTGCGCCGCGCCTCTCACATCACCCCTTGAAGAGAGTTCCCACATGTCCGTTCCGACTATGGAGGCTTGATTGCAAGCAATCCGTGTCTTTCCATCATCTGATGACTGTGAGCTGCTCGCGCTGATCTTCAGCACAATGGGCTGCGAGGAGCCTCAGGGGCTTGGCTCGCCTCTCATCATTGGTGGCCTTGACGTAGCGCCCTGAGCCGGACGAGGCGCTCCCTGAGACGGTTCTCGTGCCCCTCCTTCGTCGGGGTGTAGTACTCCGTACCGACCAGGGAATCGGGAAGGCACTGCATATCGACGGCGACCTTGTCCTCCTCGTTATGGGCCAATCGGTAGCCCTCGCCATAGCCGAGATCCTTCATCAGACGGGTGGGCGCATTGCGGATGACCAAGGGCACCGGCTCCGCCATCGAGTGCAGGGCATCCTTCTTCGCATGCTCGTAGGCGATGTACGAACTGTTCGACTTCGGGGCCATTGACAGGTAAATGACGGCCTCGGCCAGGTGGACCGTGCACTCCGGCATCCCGATGAAATGACAGGCATGGAAGGCGTTAATCGCCACAGCGAGGGCGTTCGTGTCCGCCAGCCCAATGTCCTCCGCGGCGAAGCGCGTGATGCGCCGCGCAAGGTACACAGGGTCTTCCCCGGACTCGAGCATGCGCGCCAGCCAATAGACCGCAGAATCGGGATCCGAGTTCCTCATCGACTTATGCAGGGCGGAGATGATGTTGTAGTGCTCCTCGCCCGCCTTGTCGTACAGCAATGACCTCTGCGAGGTGCACTGGGCGACGGTCTCCTCCGTGACGGTGATGACCCCATCGTCCTCATCCCCGTTGAGGACCACCATTTCCAGTATCGACAGGGCCGAGCGGGCGTCCCCGTTCGAGAAGACGGCGATCGCGCGCAGCAGATCGTCTTCGATCCTGACGTCCTGATCACCGAAGCCGCGAGGCTCCTCCAGTGCTCGGCTCAGCAGGCCCATGATCTCATCCTCGAGCAGGCCTTTGAGGACGAACACCTTGCAGCGGGACAACAAAGCGCCGTTGACCTCGAAAGACGGGTTCTCCGTTGTCGCGCCGATCAATGTGATCGCGCCCTTTTCGACGAAGGGGAGAAAGGCGTCTTGCTGGGCCTTGTTGAAACGGTGGATCTCGTCGATGAAAACGATCGTGCGCGCCCCAATGCCGCTGGCCGCGTCCGCGCGCTTCATGATGTCGCGGATCTCCTTAATGCCGCTGGTCACTGCGGAGAAATCGATGAAGGAGGCGCGGGTCTGATGGGCGATCACCCGGGCCAGCGTCGTCTTGCCGACGCCGGGAGGTCCCCAGAAGATCATCGAGGGCACCTGGTCGGACTCGATCATGCGGCGCAAGATCTTGCCCTCACTGATGAGGTGCTCTTGGCCCACGACCTCATCCAGAGTCTCAGGGCGCATGCGGGCGGCCAGGGGGCGCGTTGCATCGGCGGCTTTGTCGAAGAGGGACTCCTGGTGGCTCATCGCTGGCTTCTTCCGCTTGTGACAGCAGGTCCTCGACCAGTATAGAACATGTGTTCGATTGTTGGGTGTGTCGTGACAGGTTGTCTCAGCGTTGCGTGTGTAGGGTGCTTCCCCTCAAGTACAACGCGGGGATGCGAATCCTCCCGAAATCGTCGCGCGTCTGACGCAAGGAGAGGATGCCGTGATGTCGTGCCCTGAGGGGGAGGAGATGCTCCCTGACGGGCTTTTCCTACTCCTCGTTGATGCTTCGAGAAGGTCTAGATGCCGAGAAGCCTCGAGTAGATCGAGTAGTCCTCTTCGGAAAAGACGTTGAAGACCACCGTCATGTTCTCCTCGTGCGAGTCGAGCCATTCGCGGGTCGCGCGAAGAGCGATCCTCGCGGCTTCCTCCTTCGGGAAGGCGAACACTCCCGTGGAGATGGCGCAAAAGGCGATGGAATGAAGGTCGTTCTTCGCCGCGAGGTCGAGGCAGCTTCGGTAGCACGAGGCGAGCTGGGTGTGGTGCTCATCGTTCGGCCTCCCATTCGCGATGGGCCCGACCGTGTGAATGACATGCGTCGAAGGCAGGTTGTAGGCCCCGGTGATCTTCGCCGATCCTGTGGGCTCTGCGTGTCCCTGCTCATCCATGAGCCGGGCGCATTCGGCCCGCAGTTGCACGCCCGCGAAGGTGTGAATCGCATTGTCGATGCAGTGATGCCCGGGACTCCAACACCCCAGGAGTCCGCTATTCGCGGCGTTGACAATCGCATCAACGGCCATGGTGGTGATATCGCCCCTCCACAGGCGCATCCGAGGATCCTCAAGGCTGAAGTTCGCCTCTTCAAGGGTGGCAATGCCCGCTTCGGCGATGAGGCCGGAGAGTAACTCGTCTTGCGCTTTGAGCCAGGTCTGTGCAATCGGGGCGGGTGGGCGGGTGTTCACCAGGGCCCGGAACAGCCTCCACAGTGCAGCGGTGTCCGGGCTGTTCGGCGCTTCCATGTCCCGCTCCGCTAAGAGTTCCTCCGTCAAGGATGTGAGCAGCTCGCGCTTGCGAGACTCTTCCATATCAGTCCTCCTCGTCCCCTCGTGTCTTGGCTCCTTACGTCCTTGTCCATTCCGCTCTGAGCCGTCTGGTCTCGCTCGGGCCCGCTCGCGCTCGCCGAGAGCGGAGCCTCGGGCCCTTTGAGGCCGACGCCCCTTCAGTATCCAAAAAATCCTCAGTATCCGGGAGAAGTGGAGCTTCGCGGATTAGCATCGACTCCATCATCGGCGTCGACGAGGCTGCCTCGAGGGGAGAATAATCCGATATGGCGAGCAGCAAGGAGTACTTGGAGCACGTCCTCGATTTGCTCTCCAAGGTTGCGGGGGTTACTCATCGCACAATGATGGGCGAATACCTGCTGTACTCCGAGGGCGTCCTCTTCGGCGGCGTCTATGACGACAGATTCCTCCTTAAGGACGTGCCCGCGGCCCGTGAAGTCTTCCCTCTGGAGCAAGAGCCCTATGAGGGTGCGCGCCCAATGCTGCTGGTCGACAGCGAGGATCTGGTGCAGATCAGCGACACAATTGCGGCGATGATCCCACAACTGGCCGCATCAGGGACGAGGAAGCGTCGCAAGTAGCTGTGGAGAAACCTCAGCAAGGGAGTTGAGAACCCTCGTGGTCATCGCCCGGTGGGCCTCATCGGGCTGCTTGAGGTCGGGCACGCAAACGACGGGGATGCTGGCGGCGTGGGCGGCCTCGATGCCCATCTCCGAATCTTCGAGGACGAGGCAGTGCGCGGGCGCTGTGCCAAGGGCTGCGGCAGCACTGAGGAAGACCTGCGGGTCGGGTTTGCCGCGCGTAATGTCCTCAGCGCAGATCAGGGCGTCGAAACGATCGAGAATGCCATGCGCTTCGAGGATCGAGCTGGCGCGCTCGCGGGTCGAAGATGTTCCCAGGGCGATAGAGAGTCCGCTCTCGCGCAGATCTTCGAGGAGCTGACGCGCTCCTGGCTTGAGAGGGATACCCCTGCGGCGGGCCTCGACCTCTTCGGATTCGACATGAGCGCAGGCCTCCTCAAGGGTGGCGGGCAGGCCGAAACGAAAGATGAAGTCCGCCATGATCGGGCGAATCGGGCGGCCGGAGAATCCAGAGAGATAGTCGGTGAGGGTGAACTCGTGGCCGATTGTGGCCAGCATGTCGCGGTAGATCCGATAGAACACCATCTCAGAGTCGATGAGCAGACCATCGAGGTCGAATATCACTGACTGGATCATGGGATGCTCCTTCGCGGCTGTCCTCTGGCTTCGAGCCTAGCGAAGCGGCTCCTCGAAGGGGGAGGAGAATGAAGAGCGAGGCGATTGTCCCTTTGAATGCGAAGTGATGACTTCATGCGAAGTGATGACTTCACAGGAGGGGACAGTGGCTCAGAGCCATTTGCGGCGCTTGAAGAAAAAGATCAGGCCCAGCGTCACTGTGAGCGACACGAGGAACACCAGCGGGTAGCCCCAGCGCCACGCCAACTCGGGCATGTGCGTGAAGTTCATTCCGTACCAGCCGACGATGAGGGTGAGTGGAGCGAAGATCACGGTCACGACAGTCAGGACCGTCATGATGTGGTTCTGCTGGATGTCGAGTCGCATCTTGGAAAGATCCCTCATCTGCAGCGCCTGGTCGCGAAGAGAGGAGGCTTGATCGCGCAGCTTGTCGAGGCGGCCGTAGACCGTGCGGAAGTAACGCAGATTCTCCTCGGCGAAGAAGCCATTCTCGTTCTCCTCGAGGAGGCGGACGAGGTCCATGAGGTGGTCGTAGTGGTCGTCGAGGTCACGAAGCTCGGAACGCATCTCGTTGATCCTATGAGCGGCGCTGCCGGGACTGCCCGCCATGATCGCGTGCTCCATGCCGTCGAGCTCGTCCTCGTAGTCGCGAAGCAGCTGCGGATCGTTCTTGATGATCTGCACGAAGAAGTCCGCGAGGAAGCGCTCGAGACCTGGTCTGCGCCACCTCCGGTTCTTGGCGATCTGTTCTACCAGGGTTAAGGCATTGTCCTGGGCGTCGACGAATACGACGCCCTTTTCGTCCAAAGCGAAGGTGAAGCGCGCTTCGGGGAGATCTGGGTTCGCGCGGTCCGGGATGAAGATCGTTCCTGTGACGGCGTCGTAGTTCGTCTCCGCTTGAGTGTCGAGGGATGTTGAGAGGTCCGGGTCGAACTCGATGCCCATGTCGTAGGCATCGCGTCCCTCGGCCCATTCCTCGGGCGTAAGGATGGCGACGAAAGGGGTGTTCGCAGAGCGGATCTCCGCCTCTTCGCAGGCCCTCAGGCGCTCGTCGATGAGGTAGTGCATGGTCCCTCCTAGTCGTCCCTGCGCACTCGAGTTTGCCACGTCCTCGCAGGCTCTTTGAAACTCCGATGCGGAAGTGGGGGAGAAGAGCATAGTGGCGGCCACTCACTGAACGTTGTTCAACTAAGGCGTCGTCAGTGCCCCACCGTGTCTGTCGGGATCGCAGCGCTCATCGCCACGGCGCTCCTCGCGGTCCGCGCCCCCTGGTCTTAGTGAATCGCGCTGTCAGATCTGCGGCGAACCCATGAACTCCGCAAGAGCCCGATCGAAGTCCGTGGGATCCTTCATCTCCCACGTGCCGTTCTTCCGCACATATTCGACGGTGAAATCATCGGACTTCATCGGGAAACTCGAACTTGCCAGGTACTCGTTGACCGTGTCAGAGAAGAGCTTGATGAGCGTCGCCTCATCGGGGGCCATAGGGTCAATGCCGGACTCGGCGACCTTCTGAGTGAATGCTTCCTCAAGCCCCCTTGAGGCCTCCTCATTGAAATCCGGAATCGAGACGCGAATCGTCACGAGGGCGGTATCGCCTTGGACTTGAGCATCCGAAACCTCATAGCTTATCTTGTCTACGAAAGTCTTCGCGAGAAGCTGAAGATCCAAGCCGAGATTCTCCAGCTGAGCGAGTTCGGTATCCGCCCGAAGAAGAGTCGCGACCTGCTCAGACGAGGGAGAGATCCCGAATTCTTTGAGTTCTTTCACAAGCTGTTGATTCGCACCTGAGCCCGAGGGGGCGCTCGTTTCCGCTTGGGCGGATTGGCTTGACATCGCCGAAGAGGCGGGAGAGTCTGCGGCCTTCGAATCAGGCGCCGAGGAACAGCCCACCACAGCGCCCACGGCAAGCGCGAGAACAGCAAGAACCGGCACAGACGAACGGGACATGGCACTTCCTCGCTTCCTCCACACGGCGTCGCGCACGATTCTCGTGCGCTAGGAAACGATGCGGAAGAGTTCACTTAACGCTACACGACTCCTCCCACAGGGAATTGAAGTACAGCAATGAATCGGGTGCTACCCCTTATCCGGTGCCACTCGTCAAAAGGGATGAGCACAACATTGGCGCAGATAGATCGCGATCCGGTCTCAATCCTCCGAGTCCGACCCGGGGTGAGTGCTTTCTCAGTATTCTCGAAAGACGATGCTCCCAATGGTGGGTCCTTGTCGTGGTGAATCACCGCATGAATGGAGTCCTCCATGCCGATGAATCTCGCAAGATTCCTCGTGACCACCCGTCACATGATTCTTGCCGTGATGATCACGCTGACGATCGGTGCCGCATTCCTCATCCCGAAAGTCGGTGTCATCACGGATATGGCGAAGTTCTTACCCGCCGATTCTTCGATGCGCGCCGGGATTGCCCTCATGGAAGAAGAATTCCCCGAAGATTCCGAGATTTCAACGACGCGCGTCATGACCCGTGGGCTTTCCGAGGAAGAAGAACTCGCGACCGCTGAGGCCCTCGCCCGCATTCCCGGTGTCGCCAAGGTTCAGCACAAGGCGGGGGACCCGCGTTTCCACAAGGGGGAGGCGAGCCTTTTCATTGTGGAATCGCCCCACCCCTACGGCTCTGCCCAGGATACGGCGATTCACCATGCGATTGAGGAGCAGCTTGCCGGAAACGAACATGTGCTCCGCTCGGACACTCCGTCACAAGCCGACGAGCTCCCCCTGTGGATCATCATTATTGCTGTTGGTCTTGTGGCGCTGATCCTTTTCATCATGTGCCCCTCCTGGCTCGAACCGCTCCTCTTCCTCACGACGATCGGCATGGCCGTTGTCCTCAATCTCGGGACGAATATCATTCGCGGGTCGATCGCGGACATCACCTTCACCATTGGCGCGATCTTGCAGCTCGTCTTGTCGATGGACTACTCGATCATCCTCATGAACCGTTACCGTCACGAGCGCGAAAGCGCCCGCAGCACGACAGAAGCGATGAGCCGGGCCCTGCGGGGAGCCTCTTCTTCGATCCTGTCTTCGTCAATGACGACGGTCGTCGGCCTGCTCATGCTCTGCTTCATGAGCCTTGGAATCGGAATGGACCTGGGAATCGCCCTCGCGAAGGGCGTGTTCTTGTCCATGCTCTCGGTCTTCTTGATTCTGCCGAGCCTCATCCTCATGTTCGACCGGTGGCTCCTCGCAAGCCAAAAGCCCTACTGGGAGCCGAGGCTGCGCGGCCTGGCCCACGTTCAATTCCGTTTCCGCTGGCCGATCCTCCTCGTGTTCATCGCACTATTCGCAGGATCAGCTTTCAGCGCAGCTGGCACGCCCGTCGCTTACACGCTGAGCAAAGACGATCCGATCGCCGAGGTCTTCGATAAGGACAACCCCATTGTCCTCGTCTACGCCAACGAGGACGAGGACGCGGCTCGTGCCCTCGCTCAGCGTCTTGAAGGTGATCCCCGTGTGAGCTCCGTAGCCTCGCACTCATCCACGATCGGCAAACAACGATCACTTCAGGACATGAAGAGCGCGCTCAATCAGATGAGTGAAGAATCGGGGACGCAGGGCTTTATCCTTGATGATCGCACCCTCAGACTCGTCTACTTCCTCGCTCACGAGGGGAAGGCGAGTGAGACGATGACGCTCGCCGAGTTCGTGAGTTTTGTGCGCAGCGACCCGGATGCGTCCTCTCATATGGACCAGTCGATGCGTAATCGTCTCGACGCTTTGACGCCTTTCCTTGATCGAGAGGCTCTTCTTACACCCCAGGGGGCTGCGGGTCTCGCATCTGTGTTGAAGATGAGTGAGGAGGACGCGCGCGCCATCCTCCTCGCCCACGCGATCTCCGATCCTTCGATTAGCGCGGACCCGATGAGTCTTGCCCAGTTCATTGACTTCGTCGCCGAGGATCTGGCTCAAGACCCCCAATACTCGTCCATGGTGACAGGCGCCCAGATCGCGAGGCTCAGGAGCGTTGAGCGCTTCACTGATGCGGAGGCGATGACAAGGCCGATCGGGTACTCGCAGATGGCGAGGCTTTTGGGGATGGATGAAGAACTCCTCGCCCAGGTGTACGCCACGCGAGTAGCCTCTGGCGGGGCTTACGACTCGGCGAAGTGGACTTTTCCTCAACACCTCGACGCTCTTGGCGCTGTGGCGGCTCTTCCCCAAGCGGCAGCCGGGCTCGCTCAGGACCAGGGCGCAGGTCTGGACAAGCTCGCACAGATCGCGGATGCGGCGGCGATGATGACGCCAATGGATGCCACCTCCCTGGCGAGAATCACCGGTCAAAGCGTTGAAGAAGTCGGCATGATCCTCCAATTGAAAGCGGCAATGAGCCAGGGGGGAACACCTCCCGGGGGACCACAATCGGGTTCAGCACAATCAGGTGCACAATCGGGCGCCCAATCCGGCGCGCAATCGGGGACGCATTCGCCTCAGGGTCCTCAAAGCTCTGGCTCCCACAGCGGGGCAGACACGCCACCTGACACGAGTGCTCTTATGGCCTCACCGAAGGACTATCTCGACTTCCTCCTCGCCGCATCGAATGACCCCACATCGCCCCTGGCCACAATGATCGGAGCTGAGGAGAAGAAAGGACTCACCGCACTGCACGGCCTCATCAGCCTGTCCATTTCAGGGCAGGCCACCAGCGCCGCAGACTTCGCCTCACTCACCGGCATTGACCACCGCACCATCGCCTTCGCGCACGCCCTCGCGGATATCCCCACCCTTGGCGGGCAATGGGCCTTCAGCCCACAAGAAATCGTCAACGCCCTCGCCATGGAGCCGGGAGCTGAAGACCACGCGGCAGAGCTCAAGAAGCTCGCCACGATCATCAACGACTCGATCGCCGGAAGGGCCTACACTCCAGCACGCCTGGCCACCCTGACCGGGATGAGCGACCGGGATGCTCGCAGTATCGCGCTCCTGAGAAGCTCCCTCTACTCGGATTCTTCCGCCTGGAACATGAGCGCACGCGACGCCGTCACCTTCCTCGTCGACACGATGCTCCCCAGTGTGTACAGCTCCCAGCGATTCACATCCGAAGAGCGCGAACAACTCCGCTTCCTTCGCACACTCATCGATTCCGTCGTCGAAAACAAGGCGTACACGCCCGAAGAACTTGCAGCATTCCTCACTAGAGCCCCCGCAAACGATGCGGGCTTGGGCGCGCCGGAAAGAATCGACCCCGATCAGATCAGCCTCGCATACCTCATGCACGCGGCCTCGGCATGGAGCCCCCAGGGGCGAAGCCTCTCGATCGCCCAATTCGTGTCCACAATGTCGAAGAAGATCCTCAATGACCCTCGCTTCGATAGCCTCCTCACCCAAGAGAACCGGGCGGCCATTACTGAAGCCGAAGAGAAGATCGCACAGGCAACAGTCCAACTCATTGGCCCCACCCACTCGCGCATGATCATCACAACGAGTCTGCCTGAAGAATCCGAACACACGGAGGCCTTCATCTCCGCCCTCCTCGCCACATGCCAAGCGGAGTTCACGCAAGGATGCCACCTCATCGGCAACTCCGTGCTCATCCACGAAATGAGGAAGAGCTTCCCCTCTGAAATGTCCCTCATCTCCTGGCTCACCGCCGCCGCGATCTTCACTGTCATCGCTCTGACCTTCCTGAGCCCGTCCCTGCCCGCACTCCTCGTCCTCCTCGTCCAAGCGGGAGTGTTCATCACGATCACCACGATCGGGGTGCAGGGGTACTCGAACTACTACCTCGCACAACTCATGGTCCAATGCATCCTCATGGGTGCAACCATCGACTACGGCATCCTGGTGAGCAGCCAGTATCGTGAGGCGCGCCGAAGCCTGGGGATTCGTGAAGCCCTGGAGCACGCCCTCGCCCGTTCAATCCACACGATCATGACCTCCGCTTCGATCATGATCCTCGTCACCGGGATCCTCAGTTTCCTCTTCGACAATCCGACGGTCGCTCAGATCTGCCGCACGATCTCCATTGGCGCGCTCGCGGCGACGATCCTCATCCTCTTCATGCTCCCGGGACTCCTGGCCGCCCTGGATCCTCTGATCGGGGGTCGCACACGCCTTCGTGAACCCACGAGGAGCTGAGGGGTGCTCACCCCTTACCCTGAATGAGTGAATCTCCTCCTCGTCGCAGTCGCCGGTATGCTCGCGATCGCTGTTACGGCTCAACTCGGGCCGAGGATCGGCGTCGCCTCACCTCTGATCCTCCTCGCCCTGTCGATCACCATCAGTTTCCTCCCCTGGGTGGACGCCATCGAGCTCGCACCCGCGATCGTCCTCGAAGTGATCCTCCCACCACTCCTCTTCGGTGCGGCAGCGAGCATGCCGGTGATGGATTTCCGCAGGGATCTGACCGCAGTGTCGGGCCTGGCGATCGGCCTCGTCGCCTTGAGCGCACTGGTCCTCGGATTCACCATTCATACTCTCATCCCGGCGATCACCCTTCCCTGGGCGGTCGCGCTCGGCGCGGTCCTCTCGCCGACGGACGCGGTTGCGATCTCGATTGCCCGAGGTCGCGGCGTCTCCCACAGGATCATCACCGTCCTTGAAGGCGAAGGCCTCTTCAACGATGCGACCGCCCTCGTCCTCCTCTCAGCGGCGACCTCCTCGGCCCTGCGCACCAAGGAACACGCGCTCGCGCCCCTCAACCTCGGCATCAACTTCCTCATCGCCCTCGTCATCGCGATCCTCGTCGGCCTCCTCGTCGGAGAACTGGGGGTGCGGATCCGCGCGAAAATCACCGAACCAGCCGCAGACACCGTCTTCTCCTTCACCATGCCCTTCCTCGCCTCGATTCCCGCCGAACACCTGGGAGGATCGGGACTGGTCGCAGCCGTCGTCGCCGGACTCATCGTCTCCTACCGTCGAGTCGGACTGATTCCCGCCCAGAACAGGAGATTCGCCCAGCAGAACTGGCGGACCCTCGAATTCGTCCTCGAAGGACTCGTGTTCCTCACCATGGGCCTGCAAGCCTTCGGGATCGTCACGGACGTGTACGGCGGAAACATGGGCCTGGGGCGCGCCGCCCTCGTCGCCATAATCGCTGGACTCCTCACGGTCCTCGTCAGGGCCCTCTTCGTTGCCACCTTCCTCGCTTTCCTCGCCTACAGTCGAAAACACCACAGGTGGCGCCTTGAACGCATTGACGAGCACATCCGCTACCACGAGGAACGCATCGCCCACGCCTGCGATAGAGCCGATGAACTCATGGAGGCGAGTGATCTCACGCAGGAACAATTAGACGCGGCCATCGCGAAATGGCATTCGCGAGTCGAAGTCGGCAAGAGACGCCTGGCCCGTAAGGGCAATGACCTCAAGTATTGGCTGCGTGAGCCCCTCGGACCCCGAGAAGGATCCGTGATCGTGTGGGCCGGAATGCGTGGCGCCGTCACCCTCGCCGCAGCTCAAACCCTGCCACTCACCGCTCCGGCCCGCTCCTTCATGCTCCTCGTCGCACTCCTCGTCGCCGCCGGTTCCCTCGTCATCCAGGGCCTGAGCCTTCCCCTGCTCATCCGCCTCGTCAAACCCCAACTCGCTGAAGAATCCCACGACGAGGAAGAACGAGAACGCCTTTTTGCGCTCCTGCGTTCACGGGTGAAGGACTCTGCCCTGTCCCATTCGATCACGCAGACTCAGTCCGTCCCGGGTGCCCCAACTTCGCTTGTGAATGTGCCCCTGTCGGGGCGCGCCTGGCCGGCCTTCACTGAAGAGCGCACCCGCGCCCTCGCCCTCGAGTCGATCCATCAGCAGCGCGAGGCGCTGATCGAAGCGCGCGACGACGGGGTCTTCTCCTCAGCGGTGCTTGAACGCTGCTTGGAACGCATCGACTATGAGGAGATCCTGCTGGCGCAGCGGCATTGAAGGCTGAGCCGAGCCGAGGCTTCACTCTGGAGGCAATACCCGGGCACAAGTGATGCCCCGCCGAAGAGGGGGAGCGAGGAACCCGAGGCCGGAAGAGCGCAGGATCACGCAGGATTTCGCCTGCGGCTCAAGCCCGCCGCCCCACTCAGCTGCTCTGCACGCCCTGCCGTAGTGTGGGAACATGCTTGAACTGCGCGGGATCACGAAGGCCTACCGGACGGCGTCCCTGACCCAAAGGGCCCTCGACTCCGTGTCACTCGCATTCCGCGACAACGAGTTCGTCGCGATCCTCGGCCAATCCGGCTCCGGTAAGACGACGATGCTCAACATCATCGGCGGCCTCGACCATTTCGACTCGGGCGACCTGCTCATCGACTCGATCTCAACGAAGAACTACCGCGACCGCGACTGGGACGCCTACAGGAACAACCGCATCGGCTTCGTCTTCCAGGCATACAACCTGATCCCGCACCAATCCGTCCTCGAGAACGTCGAACTCGCCCTGACCCTGTCGGGAGTGTCCCGCAAAGAGCGCCGCGCCCGCGCCCTCGAAGCTCTTGAAGGCGTGGGCCTAGCCGATCACGTCCGCAAGAAGCCCTCACAGCTCTCGGGCGGGCAAATGCAAAGGGTCGCGATCGCCCGCGCCCTCGTCAACGACCCAGAGATCGTCCTGGCAGATGAGCCGACCGGCGCCCTCGACTCCCAGACATCCACGCAGGTCATGGACCTCTTGCACGAGGTCGCCTCCGACCGCCTCGTCATTATGGTTACCCACAATCCCGAGCTCGCTGAGCAGTACGCGACGAGGATCGTTGAGCTCTCCGACGGACGTGTCATCTCCGACACCCGCCCCTACGAGCCCGCAGGCGAGGAAATCCGCGAAGCGAAAGCCGCTCGGCGCACCTCCATGTCACCCCTGACGGCGCTCGGCCTTTCGGCGAAGAACCTCGCGACGAAAAAGTGGCGAACCCTCATGACCTCCTTCGCGGGCTCAATCGGGATCATCGGCATCGCTTCGATCCTCGCCCTCGCGAACGGCGTCAACGACTACATTGCACGCACCGAGGAGAACGCCCTCACCTCCTATCCGCTGTCCATCCAGAAGACCGGCATGGACATGAGTGCGATGCTCGGCGCGAACGCTGAAGGAGCCCACAGCCAATCGGGCGTCGAAGGAAAGGTGAAAACCATTCCCGCTTTCGCTTCGACGCGTGAATCAACAACGAGGAACGACCTTAAGAGCCTGAAAAGCTACTTCGATCAAGACGGCGGCAGAATCTCCGAGCATGTCGCCGCAATCGAATACCATTACGGCGCGAAACCCCGGATCTACCAGCGCGACACCTCCAATGGGATCGTCCAACTCAACCCCGAACAGTCCATGTCAACTCTGTCGAGCGCCTACGGTTCGGGCGCATTCTCGAGCTTCGTGCAAACCGAGGCTTTCAACCAGCTCCCCGCCAACACGGGACTGTATGAAGACTCCTACGAGGTCCTCGCCGGACACTGGCCGAGTAACGACCATGAACTCGTCCTCGTCCTCGACGACAAAGGCATGATGTCCGACTTCTTCGAATATACCCTCGGCCTCAAGCCCCACTCCGAACTCGATGAGGCGATGAAGAACTACTACTCCGGCAACGGCCTGGGCTCAAGCCCACAGACTTCCGGTGCTTCCGCCGAAACCAGCGCAGCGGCATCTGAGGCCACGATCTACGACTACGAGCAGATCCTGGGAAGGAGCTTCTCACTGGTCCCCAGTGCCTCCCTGTACCGCTACGACGAAACCTACGGAGTGTGGACCGAGCAGTCCGAAGACACAGCCTTCATGAAGGAGCTCATTGCGAAGGCCCCGACTCTTGAAATCGCGGGGATCGTCAAGCCCCGCGACGACAATACGACGATCATCCGTCAAGGGATCGCCTACACCGCGGGCCTGACTCGGGAAACAATGGCCGAGGCCGCATCCTCGCAGATCGTCAAGGACCAGCTCGCAAATCCGAAGATCGACGTCTTCACCGGCAAGAGCTTCGAGGAGCTTTCGAAAGGACAGGGCGCCGAGGGTTTCGACATGTCCTCCCTGTTCAGCATTGACGCAGAGGCGATCCAAGCCGCCTTTAGGATCGATCCGAATGCGCTGCAAATGGACCTGTCGGGACTGGACTTTTCCTCGATCAACATGTCTACCTTCGACCTGTCCACCCTTGACATGTCCTCCCTCGAATTCACGCCCTCGGACCTGGATGCTGAGGCCCTCGCCAATTCGATCGACCCCTCCGCTCTCTCACTCGACAAGCTGAACCTCGGCGAACTCATTGCGAAACACCCCAAGCTCGCCGAGATCGACTGGCCCACGATTCTCGCCAAAGGCCTCGAGGGCGGGGTCGTCAAACCCGATGCGGGACGCAAGATCGCCGAAAAACTCGGACCGATCGCACAGGGGTTCCTCGACTACTACCAGGAGCATGCCGACAGCGACTTAGATGGGATCCCCGATGTGGACCCGGCGACCCTCGCCGCCCAATACATGCAGACCCCCGAAGTGAAGGCCGCGCTCGAAGAGGCGCTCAACTCCGGGCAGATCATCGACCTTCAAACGCTCAGCTCGCAGCTCGCCGCCGCCCTGGGTGAAGACCCCGCGCTGGGGGAGATCACGAAAGACCTCTCCGCACAGGTGGGCACGGCCATCGTGCAGACGATCGCCGGACAACTCAGCGAGGCTTTGAGTCAGCAACTCGCCACCGTTTTGTCCACATACGTGCACAGCGCAATGACCAGCGCCATGACACAGATGATGACCGCCATCTCCACTGCGATTTCCACCCAGATGGAGCAGGCCATGGGTGGTTTCGCTGAGTCCATGATGAACGCCTTCTCCTTCGATGAGTCCGCATTGGCCAAGGCCTTCGCCCCTTCGACCTCTCCTGAGGACTTGCAGAAGATCCTCCAGACGATGATGTCGCGCGTTCCGACGAGCTACGAGTCGAATCTTGCGAAACTCGGCTGGGCGGAAGAATCCACCCCTGAACAGATCAACATTTATCCCACGACCTTCGAGGACAAGGACGCTGTCAAAGCGATCCTTGACGCTTACAACGAGGCTGCGCGCAACGCTGGGGATGAGACGAAGGCCATCACCTACACGGACCTCGTGGGCCTGCTCATGAGTTCGGTGACGAGGATCATTAACATCATCAAGTGGATGCTCATCGCCTTCGTGTCGATCTCGCTGATCGTGTCCTCCATCATGATTGCGATCATCACGTTCATCTCCGTCCTCGAACGAAAGAAAGAGATCGGGGTCCTGCGTTCGATCGGCGCCTCCAGGAAGGACGTGTCGCATGTGTTCAACGCGGAGACCGTCATCGAGGGCCTACTCGCCGGCATCATCGGGATTGCCACGACCCTGCTCATCGCCGCTTTCGCGAATGCGATCGTGTCCACCAGCCTCGGAGTGGACAATATTGCGCAGCTGCCGGTGAGCGCGGCCCTCACTCTCATTGCGATCTCCGTACTCCTCACCCTCATCGCAGGGCTACTTCCCGCGAGAAAAGCTGCGAAGTCAGACCCTGTTGAGGCGCTGCGCAGCGAGTAGGCTCAGATGGGGAGCGTCATCGCGCCGCCCCTTCGACGCTAAGGAGGACACATGCCCACGCCAGCAAGCCTCAGCACTGACAAGACCGTCGGGGTCCTTCTCGCCCCGGGCTGCGAAGAGGTTGAAGCGCTCGCGGTCGTGGACGCCCTGTTCCGCGCTGGGATCCACGCCGACCTCATCGCGGTCTTCGAGGATCTGAGGGTCGTCTCCTCCCACGGCGTGTCCATCACCTGCGATCTTCTCCTCGCTCAGGCGGATCTTGCTTCCTATGAGCTCCTCTTCTTGCCCGGCGGGATGCCCGGCACTATGAATCTCGCAGCGAACGAGCAGGTCTGCCGTGAGATCGACCGGCGCGCGAAGGCCGGACTCGACCTCGCTGCGATCTGCGCCGCGCCTTCCATCCTCGCCTCTCGCGGTCACCTCAGGGGCCGACGTGCCACTGCGAATCCCGGTTTCATGGAGGCAATCGCCGAGGGCGGGGCACACGCCCTCGAGGAGCGGGTCGTCATTGACGGCCCCTTCCTCACGAGTCGCGGTGCGGGAACCGCCTTCGAATTGGGCTTCGCCATTGTCGAACGATTCTTGGGTGAGAAGGCTGCCGGGGCCGTGCGCGAAGCCCTCGTCTACTGAAGCGCGTGTGCGGGTCGGACGACTCTGCACTGATCGGCGCGTGAAAGGACCTTCATGAACGGCATGCTCTTGCAGGGCTTCTCCTGGCATGTGCCCGCCGACTCGGGCCACTGGGAGAGGATCGCCGCTGACGCCAAGCGCCTCGCCTCCCTTGGCGTGACGGCCGTGTGGCTGCCGCCCGCCTACAAAGGACAAGGCGGCGTGAACGACGTCGGCTACGGCGTGTATGACCTGTACGACTTGGGAGAGTTCGACCAGCAGGGAAGCGTTGCCACGAAGTACGGCACGAAAGAGCAGTACCTCCAGGCGATTAGGGCCCTGCACGAGGCGGGAATCCATGTTCTCGTTGACACTGTCCTCAACCATAAGATGGGGGCCGACGCCACTGAGTGGGTCACAGCGACGCCGATCGATCCGGCAGATCGTAATCAGGCCATCGGGCCGGAGGAAAGGATCGAGGTGTGGACGCGCTTCGATTTTCCCGGCAGGGCCGACGCATACTCCGATTTCCACTGGGATTGGACGTGTTTTCACGGCACCGACTGGGATGAGGCAACCCAAAGGCAGGGACTCTGGCTCTTCGAAGGCAAGCAGTGGAATAGCCAGGTCGATTCCGAATACGGCAACTTCGACTATCTCATGGGTGTGGATGTGCATTTGACCGAACCCAAGGTCATGGATGAACTCGTCCACTGGGGCACCTGGTATCTCAACACGAGCGGCGCGGACGGCTTGAGGATGGACGCCCTGAAGCACATGGGCCGCGACTTCACGATGGCCTGGCTCGAAAAGATGAGGGAAGAGACGGGGCGTGAATTGTTCACAGTCGGCGAGTTCTGGACTCACGACCTTGCAGAGCTGCGCAAGTTCATTGGTGAGGACCGTACCCTCGCCCTTTTTGATGTGCCCCTCCATTTCGCGCTGCAGCGGGCCTCTTGGAGCCGGGGGGAATACGATCTTCGCGCGATCTTCGCCGATACTCTCGTTGACGCCGATCCGACGATGGCCGTCACCTTCGTGGAGAACCACGACACTCAAGAGGGCCAGTCCCTCCAATCACCCGTGGCCGAGTGGTTCAGGCCTGCGGCGTACGCACTGATCCTCCTACGAGAGGCCGGTTACCCCTGCGTGTTCCAAGCCGACCTTGACGGCGTCGGGGGAGAACACCCCATTGCGCCCGTGCCGGGCCTTGAAACGCTCATGCGCCTGCGCGCCTCGCACGCCCACGGCATCCAGCGCGACGCCTTCGACGATTCTGAGCTCATCGGGTGGAGCCGCGAAGGCTTGTCAAGTGAAGAAGGAGAAGAAGGCGCGCCCTCCACCGGTGTGGCCGTCCTCATCTCCCAGTCGGGGGCCGCGGTGAAAACACTCGAGGTCGGGGCATGTCACGCCGGGCAGGTGTGGGAGTGCGCCCTCGGCGGGCAGGAGAGCGTCATCATCAACGAGGACGGGATGGCAGCTTTCACGGTCGGAGACGAAGGCCTCGCCGTGTTCATCCCGAAAGCCTGAGGAGAAGGAGACATGGGCAAACGCAAGAAGCGCAGCTGGCCGGAGCTCCCCGAGCCCCTGGCTGGTCCGATCATTGACAATCACACGCACCTTCCCGTCCACGAGGGCGAGATCCCCGGGGCCGATGGGCTCAAGCTCTCCTTGGATGAGCAGCTGTCCCGCGCGAAGGCCACGAACATTGTCGGAGTCATTTCGAGTGCCTGTGAGATCCCGAGTTTCGATCCGACTATGCAGATCGCGCGCGCCTACGAGGGGGTGCGCGTCGCTGTGGCGATCCACCCGAATGAGGCCGCCCTTCATGCGGGCGTCACTGAGCCTTCACCTGACGGCCTCGTGCCGCGTCAAGCGGCCCATCATGTGCCTCTCGATGAGGCGATCGCGAAGGTGGAGCGCCTCCTGAAAGATCCTCTGGTCGTCGCAGTCGGGGAGAGCGGCCTCGACTACTTCCGCACCGCAGCCCAGGGGCGTGAAGCGCAGAAACGATCCTTCGCCGCTCACCTGGAACTCGGCGCCGAAGCGGATTTGCCTGTGCAGATCCACGATCGGGATGCGCATGCGGACACCCTGGAGGTTTTGGCTGATGTTGCCCGTGCCGATCAGCTGATCGTGTTCCACTGTTTTTCCGGCGATGCTCATTTGGCGAGGGCTCTGGCTGAAAAAGGCTGGTATGCGTCCTTCGCCGGTCCCCTCACCTATCCGGCGAATGAGGATCTTCGTGCGGCTCTTGTCACCATGCCCCGTGAGCTCGTCCTCGTTGAGACGGATGCACCGTATTTGACTCCCGCGCCGCACCGGGGCTCCCCGAACGCCTCCTATGTGATGGCTCACACTGTTCGATTCATTGCTGAGCTATGGGGCGTGGGCGAGGAGGAGGCGTGTGTGCAGCTCATGGAGAATACGAGGCGCGTCTACGGCACCTGGTGAGCTCTTCTCAGAGCTTTCCTCAGGCACAGTGGGCGTGGAGGACACTGTGACAACCCTCGCGTCCTAGCGTGAGACAGAGCACGAAAGGGCGCGAAACATGTTGCGGATTGGTTACGGTTGGGCATAAGTCCGCTACGGAGCAGCCTTCCTTGAGAATGAAGGCCCCTCCTCGGGCGGAAGCTACGAACTCTGGAGCCACGTGAATCTCACGCACCCTTCGCGCCGAACCATCATCTCCACAGCCTCCGTGCTCGCATTCGCAATGACTGCGACCGCAGGAGCCTCAGTTGCAGCCTCCCACCACGATGTCACCATCGAGGTCGACGGCGTCTCAGCGCCCGTATCCGGCTTCTTCACCACCGTTGATGATGTTCTCGCCTCCGCAGGAGTGAAGCTCGGAGCCCACGACCTGCTCGCCCCCAGCGGCCAGAGCCGCGTGAAAGACGGCGAAACCATCGTCGTGCGCACCGCCACCGAATACGAAGTGAAGATCGACGGCAAGCCGACGACCGCCTGGTCGACTGCCGACTCCGTTGACGCGGTCCTCGACTCTCTTGCCGAGCCCGGCGAGGTCGTCCTCGCGGCTGCGGATCGTTCAAATGTGCGCACGCAGATGCCCTTCGCTTCTACGCGCGGCCCCGTTGAGATCTTCGTTGATGGTCAGACCCTGAAGGTTGATGCCGAAGCGAATGACACCGCTGACGCTCTTCTCACGAAGGCCAATGTCAGCCTCGGCCAGCTCGACACCCTTGACTTCTACGCCCAAGGCGGGCACACCTCTTTGAAGGTTCAGCGGATCGTGCGCGGGAGTGTCACCGAGACCTCCGATATTCCTTTCTCCTCTGAGGAGCAAGAAGACGACTCCATGTACGTGGGGGAGAAGAAGGTCACCCAAGAAGGGGTGAACGGCTCCAGTTCTTCCACCTACTACCGCGAGACGATCAACGGCGAAACCACGATCAACCTGCTCCTGTCCAAGACGCAGACCGCCCCGGTCAATGAGATCGTGTCGGTCGGCACGAAGGAGAAGCCGAGTACATCTGCGCCCGCCGCAGCCTCAGCAGCCCCGGCGGGTTCCTTCTCGCCCTCTTCGGCCCAGGGAATCGCACAGTCCATGGTTGCGGCTCGCGGCTGGTCCGATAGCGAGTTCAATTGCCTGGTGGCTCTGTGGAACCATGAATCCGGGTGGCGAACGAACGCCGGCAACCCCTCGGGCGCCTATGGAATCCCGCAGGCTCTTCCCGGTTCGAAGATGGCGTCGGCCGGTGCAGACTGGGCGACCAACCCGGCGACCCAGATCACCTGGGGTCTTGGGTACATTTCGGGACGTTACGGTACGCCCTGCTCCGCCTACGGCCACTGGCAAAGCAACAACTGGTACTGATCGAGACAAGGACATCACCACGTGAGCAGGAAAACGCGCGCACGCCACCGCGGAGCACGCAAATCTCAGGGGATCTCCTGGGCGCCGCAGAGGCGCACAGTCCTCGCGTGCACGGCATCAGCCTCCGCTTTCATGTTCGTTCTCTCCGGTGTTTCCATCGCCTCTTCGCGTGTTCAGACCACCCTTGAAGTCGATGGGGTCTCTCAGCCGGTCACGGTCTGGGGTGGAACCGTTCAATCAGTTCTTGAGAAGGCGGATATTGAAGTCGGCGAACACGACCTCGTCCAGCCCTCCCCATCTTCTCCGATTCCCGATGGGGGTGCTGTCGTTGTCCGGACAGCAAGGCCCTACACCGTATCGGTTGATGGTGAAGAACAACAGATTTGGTCGACCTCTTCCACAGCAGACGCAGTCTTGGCCGACTCGGCCACAATGGGACGCAGCGTCAGCCTCGCTACCGAACGTTCCAGCGAGAACAAAGAGAATGTTCCCCTCGTCGCACGCGACCGCTCGGTGAGGGTCGTCGCTGATGGAGAGACGAAGACGATTGAGGCACAGCCCAAGGATGACGTGAAGAGCATCCTCGATAAAGCCGGTGTCGGTATCGGCGCGAATGACCGAGTCTCCCTGGGCAATACTCGTGGCGGGGCACTGACCCTTTCCGTCGCACGGGTCCGCCGCTCACTCGTCACCTCAGATGTTCCTCTTCCTTTCGAGGAGCACAAGGTCGAGTCGGCTGATCTTTTCGTCGGTGAATCCCTCATCACCCAAGAGGGAAGTGAAGGGCAGGCCCAACGGACCGAATGGGTTGAGACTCGCGACGGGAAAACCTCTTCAGCTGCGACGACAGCTGAGACCTTGAAGACCCAGCCGACGGTGGCGGTCCGTTCCATCGGAACGAAACCTGTGACACCGCAGGCTCTCGTCATGGCCGGTCTTGACCCGAAGGCGAGCCTTGAAGAGGGCAAGGATTCCCTCGGACGCCCTTACGCGAAGTACACGGGCGCCCTCGGCACCCGCTCATCGGTGGCGGAGATCGAAGAGATCATCAACACCCTGCCCGATCAGGCGAGCAAGGTCGAGGCCGTTGCTGCAGCCCAGAGGTCAGGAGTGAGAGTCTCCTACATCGGGCAAGACCCCAAGGAGATCGCCCAGATCCAGGTCGCTGCGCGCGGCTGGGCCCCCTCCGAGTTCCAGTGCCTCGTGAACCTGTGGAACCGCGAATCCCAGTGGAACCCCTACGCTGAGAACGCTTCTTCGGGCGCCTATGGCATTCCCCAGTCGCTCCCGGGCTCGAAGATGGCCACCGCTGGTGCGGATTGGCGGACGAACCCGGAAACTCAGATCACCTGGGGCCTCGGGTACATTGCAGACCGCTACGGCACCCCCTGCTCCGCGTGGGCTCACTCGAACGCGGTCGGGTGGTACTGATCCCGCGCTCTCATTCGGCTAGAGTCAACGCGTGACCCGATCCCATACCCGCACTCGCGGACACCGCCTCGACCCGAGCCTTCCCGAGGGGGCTCTCCCTTCAGATTCCGGTCTCCTCGGTCCTCTCGAAGTGAAAGCGATCGCGAACGCCCTCGGCATTCGCCCGACGAAGGTCCTCGGCCAGAACTTCGTCCACGACGCTGGAACCGTTCGACGCATTGTGCGCGCCGGGGGAGTGCAAGCCGGGGACGAGGTCGTCGAGGTTGGACCCGGCTTGGGCTCCTTGACCCTGGCGATCCTTGAAAGGGGCGCGAGGGTCCGCGCGGTTGAAATCGACCCCGTGCTCGCCCGTGCCCTGCCCGAAACGATCCGCAGTCGCATGCCTGAAGCCGCCGAGCGTTTCCACGTTGTCCTCAATGATGCGACGAAGGTCAAAGGCCTCGACGATTTCGGCGTGGACTGGCCCGCTCCGACGAAGCTCGTCGCGAACCTTCCCTACAATGTGGCGGTTCCCGTCCTCCTCGCAATGCTCGAGTCCTTCCCGAGCTTGAGTGATGTCCTCGTGATGGTCCAATCCGAGGTCGCCGACCGTCTCGCGGCCTCACCGGGTTCACGCGTCTACGGCGTGCCCTCAGTGAAGGCTGCCTGGTATGGGACCGCCGAACGTGCCGGAACGATCGGACGCTCTGTTTTTTGGCCTGTACCGAATGTTGACTCTGCGCTGGTGCGTCTGAGGCGGGCGGGAGAGCCCCGCGGGGAGGAACGCCTGCGCCGAGCAACCTTCGAAGTCTGCGATGTCGCCTTCGGGCAGCGGCGCAAGACCCTGCGTGCAGCACTCAAAACGTGGGCGGGCTCAGCCCAAGGGGCTGAGGCGCTCCTTGAACGCGCGGACATTGATCCGAGCGCCAGGGGAGAGACCCTCAGCATTGAACACTTCGTGGCCCTGGGGCGTGCGCTCATCGAACTACGAGAAGCCGGGGTGCTCATCGAAAGGGTCGACCCTCGCAGCGGTGAATCTCCGAGGCCGAGCAACGAGGCGAAGACGACGCAGAGCACCTCCTCCACGCTCCTCGACTCTCCCGCATCCGACTCCGAGGCCGTTGACAATGCGTGAGATCAGAGCCAGTGCCCCTGCGAAAGTGAATCTCACTTTACGAGTGGGCCCACCGAGCCCGGACGCTTACCATCCTCTCGTCACCGTCTTCGAAGCGCTCGACCTGCGTGAATACCTCACGGTGAGGACCGCACGCACCCCCGGCATCCGCGTCACAACCGACGCCTACCTGCCAGACGGCTCTTACGACGAGGCGACGACTGCTCGGATGCGCGAACTTCCCGCCGACTCCCATTTGGCCCACCGAGCCGCGAAACGACTTCAACGCCTCGCCATGAGCGGACCTTGGGGACAAAGCGCCGCCGGAATCGACATTCACGTCGACAAGCACATCCCCATGGCCGGTGGAATGGCGGGAGGCTCAGCGGACGCAGCCGCCGCCCTCGTCGCCTGCAATGAACTCTGGGAACTCGGCCTGTCCGGGCAACAGCTCGAACTCCTGGCACGCTCCCTCGGCGCCGACGTACCCGCCTGCCTTGTCGGCGGCATTGCGCTGGGCACAGGGCGCGGCGACCACATGGACCCCCTCGACGAGGGCGCACAGCCCCGCCACCATTGGGCGATCGCGCTCGCACATGAGGGCTTGGAAACTCCAGGAGTGTTCCGTGCACTCGACGAGGCCCAAGGCCCGGGCGGAACATGGAAAGAACTCACACAACCCTCTTCAGAGGAGATCGGAGCACTCACAGGAGATTCCCTGGGACTCGCTCCCCTCCTCGTCAACGATCTGCAAGAAACTGCGCTGAGGATGCGCCCCGAACTCGCCGACACGATGAGGGCCGCTCAAAATGCGGGCGCGCTCGCGGTGATCCTTTCAGGTTCGGGCCCTTCGATTGCGGCGCTCGCCCAGGACGCGGATGGCGCGCACAGACTCGCACAAGCTCTTGAAGGGGCGCCGAGCGTCGCTCATGCCTTCACGACCCGTGGGCCTGTGCCTGGCGCTCGCCTCGAATAGGGCGTGCGCTTCCACGGGGGCGTACACCCCGAGCGGGGCGCGGCGCGAAACTCGGGGTTCCGGCTTGAACCCCGGACCTAAGGAGTGACATTCTGTGCCCCCGCCCGCAGGGTCTTGGCCGCTCCGACCCTCCCGTGATTTCACTACTTCAATGTAAGGACGCCACTGACGCATGGCTCATCTTCTGGGAACCCAATCACTGTCCGTGCTCGCAGGTTCACGCAAACTCCTCGAGGAGGTCACCCTCGGCGTCGAGGACTCGTCGAGGATCGGTATCCTCGGACCGAATGGCGCGGGAAAATCAACGCTTCTGCGCCTTATCGCAGGACTTCAAGAACCCGACGGCGGCCAGATCACGAAGCGTGAGGGCGTCACAGTCCTTGTCCTCGACCAGGCGGATCACCTGGATCCGAGCCTGCGGGTGGTCGACGCAGTCCACCCGGGTCTTGATGAATATGAATGGGCCTCCGATCCTGTGATCCGCGACATCCACGCGGGACTGCTTGCCGATATCCGACTCGACGCTGAAGTGGGGACACTTTCTGGCGGGCAGCGCCGCAGGGTCGCGCTCGCGAAGGTCCTCGCCGCGCCCTCGGATATCGTGTGCCTCGACGAGCCAACGAACCACCTCGACATCGAAGGCGTCGCCTGGCTCGCCGCGCACCTCAACGCGCGTTTCGCGAAAGCTGGAGCCGCGGGCGCACTCCTCGTCGTCACCCATGATCGCTGGTTCCTCGACACCGTGTGCGAGCACATCTGGGAGGTCGTCCCGGGGATCGACCCGGGCGGGGACAGGCCGCAAATCCCCGGGCACGTCGACGTCTACGAGGGCTCCTACGCCGCCTACACCCTGGCCCGGGCAGAGAGGGCCAGGCAAGCCGATGTCGCCGCACACAAACGTGCGAACCTCTTAACGAAAGAGCTCGCATGGCTGCGAAGGGGAGCGCCTGCGCGCACCTCGAAGCCGAAGTTCCACATCGCAGCAGCCGAAGCACTCATCGCAGATGTCCCCCCGCCGCGCGACACGGTCGAACTAGTGAAGATGGCGAGTGCACGCCTAGGTAAAGACGTGCTCGACTTCGAGGAGCTCAGCCTGGCTTTCACCCGCGCGGATGGGACGAAGAACACGATTCTCGACGAGGTGACCTGGCGTCTGGCCCCCGCCGAACGCGTCGGCATCGTCGGAGTGAATGGAGCGGGAAAAACGACCCTGCTCAATCTGTTACGCGGGGACCTGCACCCAGACTCCGGGCGGGTCAAACGCGGCAAGACCGTGAAGGTCGCAACCCTGTCCCAAGACACTCATGAGCTCGACGCCCTCGCCGATATGCGGGTCGTTGAAGCGGTCGCCCAGGTCTCTCAAACGTGTCGGGTCGATGGCCGAGAGATCAGTGCGATGCAGATGAGCGAGCGCATGGGTTTCACCCGCCAGCGCGCCTACACGAGGATTTGTGAAGTCTCCGGCGGGGAACGGCGTCGCCTCCAGCTCATGCGCCTCCTCATGGCCGAGCCGAACATCCTCCTCCTTGATGAGCCGACGAATGACCTCGACACCGACACTCTCGCTGCGATGGAGGATCTGCTCGATTCCTTCCCGGGAACCCTTGTCGTCGTCTCGCACGACCGCTACCTGCTGGAACGCGTGACGGACCACCAGGTCGCGCTCCTCGGTGATGGGAAGCTCCATGCTCTTCCCGGTGGCGTGGAGCAGTATCTGGCGATCCGTGAGCAGGGGCAGCGTGAAGACTCCAGCACCTCTCCGCGCGCCCAGGCCGACGTGGCCCAATCTCCTTTAGCTTCCGAGGCGAAAGCCTCGTCTCGCCTCAAGGGCGCAGCCCGCCATGCTGCCCAGAAGGAAGCGAATCGAATCGAACGGCGCGTGGAGAAGCTGCGTGCCCAATGCGCTCAAGTGGAAGAGCAATTGGCGCAATTAGGGGCGGCCGTCGCGAGGGAGGCGGAAGCGATCGAGGAGCTTGAGAAGGTGTCTGTCGAACACTCGGCTCTGATCGCCCAGATCGACGAACTCGAAGAAGCATGGCTCGAGGCCGCCGAACTCCTCGACTGAGAGAACAAGACGGGGATCGCGCCCGGCCCCAGAACAGGAGAAAATGTGCGCTGCGTGACACTGTTCGAGTGGAGTGTGCAACTCAGAATGCAATGATCCGCACGATTCCCGTAGCGTGGAACCCATGAGTCATATTGCCCCCGCATCCCGAGCGAGGAGTGCACCTCGCCTCCTCATCGGAGTCGGCCTCATGCTCATTGCGCTCGTGACCTCTGCGATCGCCTGTGGAGCCTACGCCCACTCCCATGAGGGCACGGCCATGCCTGGAGTGAAGGTCGCAGGTGAGGACGTCACCGGAATGACCCGTTCTGAGATCTCTGAGCTGGTCGAGAATCGTTTTGCCGCTTCGACGGTCACCTTCACGGTTGCGGGGAAGAGCCTTGACATTCCCCTGGTCGAATCAGGGGCGGATATTGACGAAAGCCTCGTCGCCGACGCGGCCCTCAAAGGGGCGACCAACCCGTTTTCGCGCCTCCTGACTTCCGTTGCTCCACGCTCCGTCCGGCTTGCGCCGACCATTGACGAAGAGGGCTTCACGGCTCTCATCGACAGATTGGACGCCCTCGTGGGCGAGGCCCCCCTGTCGGCGAGCGTTGAACTCGACGATTCGGGGACTTCCCACCGGGTGATCCCAGGGCACGCGGGTCGCGGCGTTGACCGAGAGAGCGTACGCACTGCTCTCTTCGAAGCCTCAGAGAGCATGGAGTCCACTCGAGTTGAGCTCGAGGTCCACGAGATCGAACCTGAGGTGTCGACCGAGGAGGCGACACAGGCCGCGAAAGAGATGGATGCTCTGTTGGAAGCAGAGGTGTCGCTCCAAGGTCCTAAACGCCTCCATGAGGCCTCGGCGGCCGATAAGGCCTCGTGGGTTGGGGCGCGCAGAGCTTTTGGCGGGCTCACAGCCGATGTCAATGGGAGCGCCGTACGGGAGTGGCTTGACGGGGTGGTCGCCGCAGAAGAAAGAGACCCGATTAATGCGATCGATGAAGTCGATGCGAATGGGACTCTTCTCGAGCCCGCCAGACCCGGCAAGGTCGGCATTGATGTGACGAATGTTGAGAATACGGCAGCTGAACTCGAAGAGGCCGTGAAGAAAGGCACCGGATTCCAGGGGGTTCTCACGAGCCGTGAGATTCCCTTTGAAACGGAGCAGAGGGTCGTGGCGAATGGGCCGGAGCGTTTCGCCTACCGTGCGCGTGCGGGGGAGAAATGGGTCGATGTCGACCTGACTGATTCAACTCTCACCCTGTACCAGGGCCAAGAGAGGATTTATGGTCCGATCCTCATTAATCACGGTGGCGTTGGGCATGAGACCGTCACCGGTGTGTACCACGTTTATCTCAAGTTCCCCGCTCAGGACATGGGATGCACTCCCGAGTGGCCCTACTGCGAAAGGGCCGTGCCCTGGGTGTCCTACTGGCATGCGTCTTATGCGCTCCACGGTGCCCCCTGGGTTGAAGAATTCGGGATCGGCACTGACGAGTCCTCGCACGGATGCATCAACATCCCCGTTGATGAAGCGAAGAGGGTTTTCGATTTCGCCGAGATCGGGACGACGGTGGTCACTCACCGCTGAGCCCTGCGCTCATGAGCGCCCTTGACGAGAATCCTGGCGTCAAACAACTGGCGTCAAACAAGAACTCTGGCATCACGTGCAGGAATGAGCGCGGTCAAAAGGAGCAAGAATCCTCATGAGTTGGGTGGCGAGCTGCTGCCTCGCCTCGGCGTCGAGTGGGCCGAGGATTGTGCGTTCACACTCGAGGAGGGTGGCGAGTGCGCTGTCGACGCGGGCCCGCCCCTTGTCGCTGAGGCTCACGAGGACGACGCGCCGATCCTCAGGCGAGGGGGAACGTGAAACGAGTCCCTTCAACTCGAGGCGGTCGATTCGGTTCGTCATCGTGCCCGAGGAGACGAGCAATTCCCCCATGAGGGTTCCGGGAGTGAGTGCATAGGGCGCGCCTGACCGGCGAAGGGAGGATAAAACATCGAACTCCCAGGGTTCGAGGCCGTGGGAGGCGAAGGCCCGGCGCCGTTCGAGGTCGAGGTGGCGTGCGAGGCGTGAGACGCGCGAGAGGACGAACATGGGGGAGGAGTCAAGATCGGGGCGCTCGAGCTTCCACGCGGCGACGATCTGGGCGACTTCATCCTGAGGCTCCATTCCCTCAAGATACTTGAGGTCGAGACAAAAGGAGAGGACTCAATCCCTTGACGGCACTCGCCCGCTTCAGCCCCACACGATCCTGCTGTTGTTCACAATCCTTTAGTTCCTCACGACCAGTTGGGGCGAGGGGCGCAGATTGCGCACCCCATTCCACACGAGGTTGACGACATGCGCGGCGACCTCGTCCTTCTTCATCCTGCGTTCGTCGAGCCACCATTGGCCGACCTGCGCGATCAAGCCGACAAGCATCTGCGCGTACAGGGGCGCCAGTGCCGGATTAATATCACCGCGTTCGAATTGAGCTGCGAGAAGGTGCTCAACCCTGCTGGCGACATCGCCCATGACTGAGGAAAAAGACCCCAGGGAACGGTCATTGGGAGCGTCCCGCACGAGGACCCTGAAGCCATCCGTGTGAGATTCAATGTAGTCGAGCAAAGCAAGGGTCGCATTTTCCAAAAGAATGCGGGGCCGCTCGGAGGACTCAAGAGAAGAATGCAAAGAGGAGATAAGAGCCTGGACTTCACGGTCGACGATGACCGCGTAGAGGCCCTCCTTGCCGCCGAAATGCTCGTAGACGACCGGCTTTGAGACTTTCGCCTTCGCTGCGATCTCCTCGACGCTTGTCGCATCGAAGCCGCGTGCGGCGAAGAGGGAGCGACCGATTGTCACGAGCTGCTCGCGGCGGGCAACACCGCTCATTCGTGTGCGCTTCTCAGACATATTCCCAGTATTCCATCTCTTGTCGCCCCGCAATCCTGCCTCCAGCCCAGGCGATTACGGCCCCATCTCGCGGATCGCGCGCCCCCGAAGCGCCGTGATCGTGTCCTCATTCTCCGTGAGATCGGCAGCTGTGAGGAGGGCAAGGAGCGCGAAGGGGTGGGTGTATGGCAGAATCATGGGTAGTTTCCGCCCTGGTGTAACGGCAGCACATGGGTTTTTGGTGCCTTTGGTCCGGGTTCGAGTCCTGGGGGCGGAGCGAGATAGCGGGTCGAGTGGCCCGCTCGAGGAAGGCAGAATCCATGACTGTTCCTGCAGCCGTTATCGTCCTCGCAGCGGGTCAAGGAACCCGCATGAAATCCGATCTTCCAAAGGTCGTGCATCCGGTTGCAGGCTTGTCCATGCTCGGCCATGCGCTCAGAGCAGCCCAAGCCCTTCACCCCGACCACCTTGTCGCCGTGGTCCGCCATCAGCGAGATATTGTCGCCGCAGAAGTGATGCGCGTCGCCCCGGAGACCCTCATTGCCGACCAGGATGAAATCCCCGGCACCGGCCGAGCGGTTTTGTGCGCGCTCAACGCCATGGTCGAGGCCCATGGTCCCCTCGAAGGTACCGTCGTCGTCACCTCCGGTGATGTCCCCATGCTTTCCCCACGCACTCTCGCCAGCCTCGTCGCCCTTCACGAGGACGAGGGACACGCCGTCACGGTCCTCACCTCCATCGCCGAAGACCCGACGGGGTATGGGCGGATCGTGCGCGACGAGGCCGGGATCGTCACCGCGATCGTCGAACAGAAGGACGCCACCGAGGCTCAACGCCTCATCACCGAAGTCAACGCCGGGGTCTACGCCTTCGACGGAGCATTCCTCGCCAAGACTCTCCTCCACGTCGGTCAGGACAACGCCCAAGGCGAGGTCTACCTCACCGACGTCCTGGCAGCCGCTGCACCCGCATCCCGGACCGCTGGAGCCCTCGTCCTCGACGATCCCTGGGAGGCTCAGGGCTGTAATGACCGCGCTCAGCTCGCCCTCCTCGCCGCCGAATTCAACCAGAGGATTTGCCAGGCGCATATGCGCCAAGGCGTGACGATCGTGGATCCGGCTTCGACCTGGATCGGCGTGGACGTTCAGATCGGCCACGACACCGTGATCTGGCCCGGAAGCGTCCTTCGCGGCGACACCATCATCGGTTCTCATTGTGAGATCGGTCCCGGAACAACCCTCGATTGTGCGAATGTGGCCGATCGCGCCCGCGTTGTGGGCTCCTGGGTGTCTAAAGCCGACGTCGCAGCCGATACGATGGTCGTACCATTCAGCGTCATCGGGCAGCCGGACAGAGGCTGACCCGTTCGGGTTCTCAGGGCAAGGGGAGGAACGCCGCATGAGCGGATTGGTGACCAGCGGAGAGAAAAGCCTCGTTCTCGTTTCAGGTCGAGCACACCTGGAACTCGCCGAGGAAGTCGGCAAGGAGATCGGCTGCGGCCTCTCCCCGGTGACCGCATACGACTTCGCGAGCGGTGAGATTTACGTCCGCTTCAACGAATCGGTTCGCGGCGCGGATGTCTTCGTCCTGCAGTCCCACACGGGTGACATCAATAAGTGGATCATGGAGCAGCTCATCATGATCGACGCTGCGAAACGCGCTTCCGCGAAGCGCATCACCGCGGTCGCCCCCTTCTACCCCTATTCCCGTCAGGATAAGAAACACCAGGGCCGCGAACCCATTTCGGCGCGCCTCATTGCCGACCTGTACAAGACCGCCGGCGCCGATCGTGTGATGAGTGTCGATCTTCACGCCTCCCAGGAGCAGGGCTTCTTCGACGGCCCGGTCGACCACCTTTTCGCAATGCCCGTCCTCGTGGAGTACGTGCGTTCGCGCATCGACTTGTCGAACACGGTGATGGTCTCCCCGGACGCGGGCCGTATCCGCGTCGCAGAGAAGTGGTCCTCGAAGCTGGGCGGCTGCCCGCTGGCTTTCGTCCATAAGACCCGAGACACCACTCGTCCGAATGTCGCTGTCGCGAATCGAGTCGTCGGTGAAGTCAAGGGGAAGGACTGTGTCCTCGTTGACGACATGATCGACACGGCGGGCACGATCACCGAGGCCGTGAAGGTCCTCACCAAGGCGGGTGCGAGGAAGGTCATTATCGTGGCCACGCACGGCATTCTCTCCGCCCCCGCGACCAGCCGCCTCTCCGAGTGTGGCGCGGACGAGGTCGTCGTCACCGACACTTTGCCGATCCCCGCAGACAAGCGCTTCCCGACTTTGACGATCCTGTCGATCGCGCCCCTGCTGGCGCGAGCGATCCGTGAGGTTTTCGACGACGGATCCGTCACATCCCTCTTCGACTGACTTTCATGTGACCGCCCTTGTCGGATACCCTTAAGGGGTTGCTCCGGCGAGGGCGGTCTCATACCGCCGTTATCGACAGGGCCTACCGGGTGGATCCTCGGGGTTCTTGACGCGCCGTAGCGTCCGAATCGAATCCTTCAGGAGGAATCCCCATGAGCGATAACCCGATCCTCGTCGCCCAGACTCGATCTGAGTTCGGCAAGGGCGCCGCCCGTCGTGCGCGCCGCGCAGGCCTCGTTCCCGCTGTCGTCTACGGCCACGGCGGTGATCCGCTCCACCTTGATGTGCCCGGTCACGAGCTCTTCCTCATCGTCCGTGGCAACGCGAACGCGCTCGTCGAACTCAAGATCGACGGAAAGTCCCAGCTGGCCCTCGTGAAGGACGTTCAGCGCCACCCCGTGTCGCGCAGCATCCTGCACGCCGACTTCCTCGCGGTGAAGGCCGGAGAGAAGGTTGACGTCGAGGTTCCGCTCGTTCTCGTCGGCGAGGCCGCTCCCGCCACCCAGGCCGCGATCGAGGAGCACACCATCACCGTCAAGGCTTCCGCCACCGCGATCCCCGAGTCGATCGAGGTTGACATCACCGGCCTTGTCGCCGGAACCGTTGTTCGCGCCTCCGACCTGGTGCTGCCCAAGGGTGTCGAGTGCGAACTCGACGCTGAGAAGGACATTGTCATCATCTCCGAGCTCGCCGCTGAGGAAGAGGCTGCGCCAGAGGCTCCCGAGGCTGAATGAGCCAGAGCCGAGCGATCTTCTGGAAAGAAGCGAGGTGAACGGGCGGGCCGTGGGGTCCGCCCGTTCCCGCATTCACAGCGCGAAAAGAAACGAGGAGGAGTACGTGAACTCTGATCACACGCATAAGAGGGTCTACCAGCGTGGACCTGTGATTTTGCGGGGGCGTGCAATCCCGAAGGAAACCTCTGATACGAGGCTTTTGAGCACCCCGGAAGAGGTGGATTGGCTTCACGAGGACCCGTGGCGGGTCATGCGGATTCAGGCGGAATTCGTTGAGGGCTTCGGCGCGCTTTCGGAACTGGGACCGGCGATCAGTGTTTTCGGTTCTGCCCGGATCGAGGAGAACACCGCCTATTGGCTCCAGGCCTATCGGATCGGTGAATTGCTTGCGCAACATGAGCATGCGGTCATCACCGGAGGCGGCCCAGGTGCGATGGAAGCGGCGAATAAAGGAGCCTGGGATGCCGGGGGCACTTCGGTGGGCCTGGGGATCGAGCTCCCGCACGAGCAGACCATGAACCAGTGGGTGTCGATCGGCATCAATTTCCGGTATTTCTTCGCTCGCAAAACGATGTTCGTAAAGTATTCTTCCGGTTTCATTGCCATGCCCGGGGGTTTTGGCACGATGGATGAGCTTTTCGAGGCCCTCACTCTCGTGCAGACCGGTAAGGTCGCGTCTTTCCCGATCGTCCTCGTGGGCTCGGACTACTGGTCGGGGATGCTCGATTGGCTCGCTTCTGCGATGGTCTCTTCGGGCACGATTGACAAGGTCGACCTCGATCTTGTCAAGCTCGTTGATGATCCTGAAGAGGCGGTCCGACTGGCCCTTCAAGGCTGAATCCACCCTGTGAAAGGGGTGTATTCCATTTCTTTGAGTGAGAAGTTCCTCGGAAACGGGTAAAATACTGGGGTGAGATGCGTGTGTTCACGCGAACTACGACAAGGAGCGGCAGATGGCAGCCATGAAGCCCAGGACCGGGGATGGTCCTTTGGAGGCGACGAAGGAAGGGCGCGGAATCGTCATGCGCATCCCGAGCGAGGGCGGCGGTCGGCTCGTCATTGAACTGACACCGAATGAGGCCTCTGAGCTCGCTTCCGCGCTGAGCGCGGCGGTCTGAAACCTCTCATTCATATACTGCGAAGCGGGCGCCCCGACGGTGAAACCGTCGGGGCGCCCGCTTCTTCCCTCGGGATGCTCCCCTGTCGAGGAGGCGGATGCGTCTTAGCGCTTCACCGCCACGACCAGTCCATCTCCGACTGGGAGGATCGCGGGAATGAAATCAGGGGAGTCTGCGAAGAAACGGACGACTTCGCGACACACGACCGTTTCTCCGTCACGGCGGGCCGGGTCTGCGACCTGGTCGTGCCATAGTGCGTGAACGAAAGCGATCACCCCGCCGGGGCGCAAGATGCGCACCGCATGGTCCAGATACTCGGGTGTTTCTGCGATATCCGCGTCGAGGACCATCATGTCGTAGCCGCGGGCCGCCATCCGTGGTAGGACATCCAGGGCACGACCGGCGATGAGACGGGTGCGCTGCGTCAAAACCCCGGCGGCGGCGAAGACCCTGCGAGCCTGCTGATGGAACTCGGCTTCGGAGTCGATCGAGGTGAGGACCCCGTCGGCGGGCATACCGTCAAGAAGCCACAGGCCCGACACTCCCGCGCCTGTTCCCACTTCTAAGACCGTGCGCGCTCCCGCGACCGCGGCGAGCATGCGCAGGGCGGCCCCTGTGCCGGGGGAGACGGGGTCAGCCCCGAGTTCAACGGCAGCGGTCCTCGCTTCAACGACGATTTCACTTTCGGGGACATAGTCCTCGGCGAACATCCAGGCATCTGCCTTATCAGCCATCACTCAGCCTCCGAAAAACGCGACGGGGTTCGGGCCTCAGCCTATCGTCTCCTCGCGATGATACGAGGAGACGACAGGCTCATTTCTGAACGGGGAAGACACCCAGAGGACGTCCGCTCAGGCCCCGTTCGGCGATTGAGAGCTTCTCAGCCAGTTCGCTCAGGGCCTGTGATGCGGGACCGTCATCGAGGGTGACGGGACGGCCCACGTCCCCGCCTTCGCGCAGCGCGATGTCGAGGGGCACCTGGGCGAGCAGGGGCGTTTCGTAGCCGAGCTGAGCACTCAAGCGAGCTGAAACGGAAGCGCCGCCACCGGAGCCGAAGAGTTCAAGTCGAGAACCGTCGGGCTGGGGGAGATAGGACATGTTCTCGACGACGCCGATGACGCGCTGTTGCGTTTGAGAGGCGATGGAACCGGCTCTTTCTGCGACTTCGGCGGCCGCAACCTGAGGGGTCGTGACGACGAGGATCTGAGAGTTGGGTAGGAGCTGAGCGATCGAGATCGCGACATCTCCGGTGCCCGGGGGCATGTCGATGAGGAGCACGTCGAGATCACCCCAGAACACATCTGCCAGGAACTGTTGGAGGGCGCGGTGAAGCATCGGGCCACGCCAGATGACGGGCTGGCCATCGGGCACGAACATGCCGATCGACATGACTTTCACGCCTTGCGCGCCGAGCGGGGGCAGGATCATCCCATCAATGACCTGCGGCTCGTGGGTGACGCCGAGCATGCGGGGAATTGAGAAGCCGTAGATGTCGGCGTCCATGACGCCGACTTTCAGCCCGGACTTCGCCATCGCGGCCGCGAGGTTCGCGGTCATTGAGGACTTTCCGACTCCGCCCTTGCCGGAGGTCACTGCGATGACGCGCGTGAGCGAATCGGGCTGGGCGAAGGGGATCTCCTTCTCGGGGCGTCCGCCGTTGAGTTTTTCCCTCAGAGCTTTCTTCTGCTCGTCGTTCATGACGCCCATTTCCACGGTGACATCCTCAACGCCCTCGAGCGCGCCGAGGGCGCTCTTCACATCGGCGGCGATCGTGTTGCGCAGCGGACATCCGGCGGTTGTCAGGAGGATCTTCACACTAACGGAGGAACCATCAATGGTGACATCCTCGGGGCTCACCATATTGAGTTCGGTGATCGGACGATGAATCTCAGGGTCGATGACGCTCGCGAGGGCGGTCATGACGCTATCGAGTACAACAGACATGCCTTCATGGTACGTGGCCTGCGCTCATGCTTGTGAGAGTGGGGGGTGTAGTGCACGAAGGTGAAGGCGTCGCGTGTTGAGCTCGGCGGATGTCCGCCTGTGCGTCCGGGAAGTTTCCTGGGGCGCGAGAGGGAAAAGAAATGCTCTACTCTTCCGCTTTTTCAGCCGATGGAGCGGCCTCGTCGATTGCTTCGGGGTGAAGGCCGATCTCGTCGAGCTCGGCTTGGATTTCGGCGCGCAACTCTTCTCGCATCTCCTCGCGGACCTCAGCGCGAATATCCTCTCGCAGATCATCGAGAAGATCACGAATTTCCGAGCGCAGGAAGTCACGGGTCGCGACTTCCTGGATGGACAGGCGAAGGCTCGCGATCTCACGGGTGAGGTATTCGGTGTCCGCGAGATTGCGTTCAGCACGCTGACGATCCTGCTGGGCCTGGACGCGATCGCGATCATCCTGACGGTTTTGCGCGAGAAGGATCAGAGGAGCCGAATAGGAGGCCTGAGTCGAGAAGGCGAGGTTCAAGAGGATGAAGGGGTAAGGATCCCAGGCGTGGGCCCGGGAGAGCTGATAGAGCAGGACGTTCGCCACGATCCACACGACGACGAAGATCGTCATGTAGAGAATGAAACGCGGCGAGCCCATGAAACGGGCGGTCGCCTCGGCGAAACGGCCAAAACCATCGGTTGAGGTCCTGCGGCGGTGAAAGAAACGCCAACCTCGTTCTCGCGGAGTGTCGAGACGATCAGCCATCAATGCTCCTCGCCATGATGCGGTCGGTCACTTCGTCGTCGTAGTCCCTCCAGTCCTCGGGCAAGAGCTCGTCGAGGAGGTCATCGACGGACACGGCACCGAGCAGGTGGGAGTCTTCATCGACGACGGGAAGGACTGTCAGATTGTAGGTCGCGAGCAGACGCGTGACCGTCGCAATGTGGACTTGAGGGGAGACGGCCTCAATATCAGAATCGAGGATCGTCCCGAGGAGGGTCTGCGGGGGTTCGCGCAGTGCACGCTGAATATGGACCATCCCGAGATAGGGGCCGGTCGGGGTTTCCTCCGGCGGACGCGTGATGAAGGCGACAGTTGCAAGGGAGGCGGGCAGATCCTCGCGTCGAACTGAGGCGAGCATCTGCGCGACCGTCGCATCCGGGCCGAAGATCACGGGGTCGGTCGTCATGAGCGAGCCCGCCGTCGATTCCGCGTAGGACAGGAGGCGGCGCACGTCCTTCGCCTCTTCGGGCTCCATGAGGGACAAGAGCGCCTGAGCTTGGGCTTCGGGAAGTTCAGAGACAAGGTCGGCCGCATCATCGGGCTGCATGACGTCGAGGACATCGGCCGCACGATTCGCCTCCAAACCTGACACGATCGCAACCCGGTCATCGTCGCCAAGCTCTTCGAGGACGTCCGCGAGGCGCGCATCTGGCAGCTGCTGAGCGATCGCCATCTGGCGTTCGATGGGCAGGTCGTGGAGGTAGTCCGCTAGGTCGGCGGGGCGCATGTCCTCCGTTTGAGCGATCAGGGAGGTCGCCGCTTGGTTCGTGTCGACCTTCAAAAGCCCGGACACCTCCGAGACCCTCACATTGAGGGTCTCGCCTGACCTCGTGAATCCGAGGGCGGTGATGCGCTGACGCTGCACGTGCAGCTTCGAGATGACCCAGTCCTTGGGGCGGCGGCGCTCCATTGCGACGTCGAGGATTCTCACTTCACCCGAACCGTCATTCAATGTGACGACCCGGTCGAAGAGTTCAGCGAGAACGAGGGTTTCGACGGGGCGTTGCGTGAAGGACCGCATGTTGAGTAAGCCGGTCGTAATGACTGAGCCCGCTTCGATTGAGGTGACACGCGTCAGGGGGAGGAAGACTCTTTTGCGGGGCCCCACTTCCACAACGAAGCCGATGACGTTCCCCGTGCCGCCGACCCGGAATGTGGCGACGACATCGTGAATTTTCCCAACTTGATCGCCGATTGGGTCGAAGACCCCTGTACCAGCGAGTTTACCGATGTAGACGCGTTTGCCCGCGGTCCCCAGTCCCATTGACGATGCACTCACAGGGACAGCCTAGGCCCCGCAGTGCGAGGATGGCACCCTGGGACCTTTGTTGATGGCCCCAGAGTTGAAGGAAGGAAGGTCATGTCCCTTCGCGCCACCGGCGGATCTTTGCAGATGCCCGTCATGCCCTCCGGTACAGAGATCGCGTCCTATCGCACCTACGCGGAGGCTCAAGCCGCGGTCGATTTCCTCTCCGATGAGGAGTTCGACGTCAAGTCGATCACGATCGTCGGCACAGACCTGCACCTCGTGGAGAGAGTGACCGGCCGACTGACAATGGCGAAGGCGGCTCTTTCGGGAGCGTCTTCGGGCGCATTGTGGGGTGCGTTCATGGGGCTCATGATGTCTTTCGCTTCGACGAATCAGTCGGCCTTCCTCTGGGTCCTTTTCGGCATTGCGGGAGGCGCGCTCGCGGGAACCTTCATGTCGGGGCTCCTGTATGCGATGACGGGCGGGCGCAGGGACTTCACCTCCCAGTCGCAAGTCGTCGCCTCGCGTTATGCGGTTCTCGCCTCGGCGGGGATCGATCAGGCCTTTGAGCTCTTGCAACGCAGCCCCGGCAACCAGATGCGTCCGCGCCCCGCGCGTCGTCGGCCTGAGTCGAAGGGGCCGAGCGAGTACGGTTCGCGTCCCGATGAGAAGCCTCGTTTCGGCGTTCGACTCAGTGACGAGGGCGAGGACGGTGGAGCTGAGGCCCCGAGGGACAACGAACATGCGGCCCCCGCTCAGGAGCCTGCCGAGACTGCGGTGGAGCCTGCCGAGGATTCCCGGAAGCCACTGGACTGAAAGCGGGCGAGGGGAGCGCTGAATCGGGGGAGCGGTGAAGGGGAGCCCTCAGGTGCTGTGCAAGGGCTGGATCCTGGTGAGTTCGTCGCCCAGTGCATCCAACTCGACCTCGAGGTCGTAATGTGACTGCAGGTTGACCCAGAACTGGGCACTGGTCCCGAAGAAGCGTCCGAGACGAAGAGCCGTATCAGCGGTAATTCTGCGCGTCCCATGAACGATTTCGTTGATGCGGCGCGGCGGGACGTCGATGGACACGGCCAGTCGGTTCTGGGTGACACCCAGGGGTTGTAAGAACTCCTCCATGAGGATTTCTCCTGGATGGATCGGCGCGATCTGGTCTCCCATATTGCACCTCCTAGTGGTAGTCGACGATTTCAACATCGCGTGGGCCGGCAGAAGTCCAGACGAAGCAGATTCGCCATTGCTCGTTGATGCGAATACTGTGCTGCCCGGCCCGCTGCATGCGGACCGGGCCCATGACACGACACATCAAAAGGCTCAGCGTCCCTGCGCCCTTGCGATCCAGGCTTCGACATCGTCGATCGTGCGGGGGATGTCCTCAGAGATCCGGGTGACGCTCCCGTCCTCGTTCACAACGACATCGTCCTCGATGCGCACGCCGATGCCGCGGTACTCGGCGGGAATCGCCTCATCATCGGCGCGGAAGTACAGGCCCGGCTCGATCGTGAAGGTCATGCCAGGCTCCAAAAGCGCATCCTGATACATCTCGCGGCGCGCCTGCGCGCAATCGTGGACATCGAGGCCGAGGTGGTGGCTCGTGCCATGTGGCATCCAGCGGCGGTGCTGCTGACCGGCGGGGGAGAGGGACTCTTCGACACTGACCGGCAGGAGGCCCCACTCGCGAAGACGCGTAGCGATGACGAACATTGCCGCGTCGTGGACATCGCGGAAACGAGTTCCCGGCTCGTTCGCCCGGGCGAGCGCCGCCTCGCAGGCGTCGAGAACCGCCTGGTAGACGCGGGCCTGGACCTCGGTGAAACGGCCATTGACCGGCAGGGTGCGGGTGATATCGGCAGTGTAGAGGGAATCGACTTCGACGCCGGCATCCACGAGGATCAGATCGCCCTCGTTCACGGGCCCGTCATTGTCGATCCAGTGGAGAGTATTCGCGTGGTTGCCCGAGGCTGCGATCGTGTCATAGCCTAGGCCGTTGCCCTCCTCGCGTGCGACTGCCCCGAAAGCGCCTTCAACGACGCGCTCTCCACGGCGATGCCCCACAGCTCGGGGCAGGACTCGCACGATGTCCTCAAAGCCTGCGCGGGTGACTTCGACTGCTCGCGCAAGCTCAGCGAGTTCGAAGGCGTCCTTGCGCAGTCGGATCTCGGAGAGGCGCTCCTCGAAGGCCTCATCGGCGCTTCTGGCCTCCTCGCCGAAGGGAAGCCCGGCCTGCTCGCGGATCTCATTGACCATCGCCTCGATGGAGGCGTCGACTCCGCGCACGATGCGCAGCTTCACTCTTCCCGCGTCTTTGGCGAGGGCGTCTGGCAAAGTGTCGATGTGGGCGCATCGAAGACCCATCTCCTGGTGAACCTCCTCCAGGGAGGGGCGTGCGCCGACCCAAAACTCTCCGTACTGCGGGTCGGAGTAGAACTCCTGGGCAGAGCGCGAAGTGCGCGGCTTGAAGTAGAGGACCGCCTCGTGTGAACCGTTCTCCTTCGGCTCGAGGACGAGGACGGAATCGGGTTCGCGCTCGCCCCCCAGGCCTGAGAGGTGCGCGAAGGCGCTGTATGCGCGGAAACGGTAGGTGCAATCGTTGTTACGGACCTTATAGGTGCCTGCGGGGATGACGAGGCGCTCCCCGGCGAAAGGTTCTCCGGCTTTCGCTGCACGCTGGGGTAGGTAGTCGGCTGCGCCGCAGCGTTCGACCTCCTTCGTGATCCTCGGGCCCCAGCCGGAGCCCATGAACTCGCGGAAGGCATCGGAGTCGGGGCGGCGCGAGCGTGACTCTCCCCGGGAGGCCATGGACTGCTCGGGGGCTTCTTCAGTGTTCGTGCTGGTGTGCGAATCAGTCATGGTCCCCATTGTGGCACCCGAGCGCAATTCTCTAATTACGGGGACTCGCCCCAATGTCCTTATGTCTTTATTATTAGGACAATGAGAGAGGAGGGGGAGAATGACGCTGTATCAACAACCGGACCTCGACCTTCGCGATCACGAGGTCTTAAGAGAAATCCACGCTCTGAGGAGTGAACTATTGACCTTCCTGCGAGTTCCCTCTCGCTGGCAGGGTGCCTTACGACGGACCTCGCGCGCCAAAGCGATTCGCGGGTCGAACCGCATTGAGGGCATCAACGCCACACCTGACGATGCCTTGGCGGTCGTTGACGAACAGAGCCCGATGAATGCGGATGAACGGGTGACAGCAGAGATCACCGCGTATCGCCGCGTTCTCACTTACATCCTGCATATGATCGACGATCCGGACGTGAAGCCCGATCTTCAGACGATCAAGTCTCTCCACTTCCTCCTGCTCGAGCATGATTTTACGAAATCGCCAGGGCGTTTTCGTCAATCAGAGATCTACGTTCGAGACGACACCTCCGATCAGATCGTTTACACGGGACCTGATCCGCAGGATGTGCCGGGCCTCATGCGGGAGCTCAGTGAGAGCATCGAAGTTCAGGGAGAATCATCAGCGATAGTCGCCGCGGCGATGGCACACCTCAATCTCGTGATGATTCATCCCTTCCGTGATGGGAACGGCCGGATGGCCCGAATCATGCAGACCTTCATCCTGGGGCGCGAGGGGATCCTCGAGCCCGTCTTCTCGAGCATTGAAGAATGGCTCGGGACCAACACCGATGACTACTATGCGATTCTCGCGAAGACCGGTCAGGGGCATTGGAATCCTGAAAACGACGCCCATGACTGGATCCGCTTCAACCTTCGGGCCCACCACATGCAGGCTCAAACGTTTCGCAGAAGGGTGGAGGAAGTCGAAGAGATCTGGCGCAGGCTTATGGAGATCGGGGCGCCTCTCGGTATTCCGGAACGCTCCTACGATGCCCTGGTCGATGCCGCTTTGGGATACAGAGTCCAGCGGCCGACGTATGCCAAGCAGGCGGCGATCGAGGACCGCACTGCGACAAGAGATCTCAAAGAGCTCGTTGACACCGGATTGCTCGAGCCCTTCGGGCACACGAGAGGGCGCTACTACCTTGCAGGGGAACCGCTTCGTGCCCTGCGCCGTGAGATTCGCAAGAAGCGCTCTCCCCTCGCCGACCCCTATCCCGAACTCATGGGATCGGTTCGTGATGCGCTGCGCGAGACTCTCCTGGGACGTACTGAGACCAACGTTGCCCCATGAGTCGCCCCCGGAGGAGGAGATCTCGAGAGCTGCACGCCCCAATGTCCTTATGTCTCAATCATTCGGACATAGGAGTGGGGTGCCTCAGCCCCGGAGCGCTCAAACAGTCGGGAGAACATGTGGGCGCGGATCAATGAGACCCTGAACTCTCAAGTGGAGGAGGAAGGCATCGGCTCGATACTCTCAGGGCATGCTCAGGATCGACCCCCACACTCATTCGGCGTGCTCCGATGGCACCGACTCGCCCTCGCAACTCATGGTCGAGGCCGCGCGGGCGGGCCTGGACTGCGTGGGCCTGAGTGACCATGACACCTTCGCCGGGTGGGACGAGGCCGAGGCGGCCATCTCCTCCACGGGCGTCGCCCTGATCCGGGGCATGGAGATGTCCTGCGCCGCCAATGGGATCAGCGTGCATCTTCTCGCCCTTCTACCCGATCCGAGTAACGAAGGACTCCTCACATGCATTGAGCGTGCCCGTGAATCCCGTGCGACTCGGGCTTTGAAGATGGTGGAGAATCTCTCAGCCGACTATCCGATCACCTGGGAGCAGGTCCTCGCTTTCGCGCCTGAGGAGGGGCCGATCGGACGCCCTCATATCGCTGATGCCCTCGTCGCGGCCGGGGCCTTCGATGACCGCTCTGCGGCTTTCGTGAAGGTCCTCCACCCCTCAAGTCCCTACTACGTCCGCTACTGGGCGCCAGACCCCATTGAAGCGGTTCAACTTGTGCTCGAGGCCGGGGGAGTGCCCGTCCTCGCCCACCCGAAGGCCCGTGCGCGCCAGCGACTCCTGCCCGAGTCCGTCATTGAGGACATGAAAGAGGTTGGCCTTTTCGGCATTGAGCGCGATCACCGCGACCATGCGCCCGAGGACCGCGAGGCCGTGGACCGTATTGCCAAGCGCCTCGATCTGCGGGTCTTCGGTTCCTCGGACTACCACGGCACTGGCAAGCCCAACCGCATCGGAGAGAATCTCACCGCCCCCGCGATCATTGATGAAACTGTGGAGCGCGCCCACCTGGAGGTTTTGCACCCGTGACTGATTTCTTCAACGTTGCCCTCTTTGCGACAACCTTCACGACGCTCATTGTCATTCTCGACCCCTTCGGGACGATTCCCGTTTTCCTCGGGCTGACGAGCCGCATGACCCCGAAGGGGCAAAAGCGGGCGGCCCTGCAGGCGACCGCAGTGTCGATCTCCGTGATCCTCACCTTCGCGGTCCTCGGCCAGCAGATCCTGCACCTCCTGCATATTTCAATGGAAGCCCTCAAACTATCTGGCGGGGTTCTGCTCTTTCTCGTCGCCATGGAACTGCTCATGGGTTCGGATAGCGAAGAGCCTGATACCGGTGATGAGCGGGTGAATGTCGCCCTCGTTCCCCTGGGAACGCCCCTGCTCGCCGGCCCCGGTGCGATTGCAGCGGTAATGGTGTCAGTCGCGCAGGCGAATAACTCCATCGCCTCCTGGATCGGCTTGGTGTGCGCTGTCGCGGTCGCACATTTCGTCATGTGGGCGACGATGCACTTCTCGCTGATTCTCTCCCGCCTGCTCGGCCCAGGCGGAATCATGCTGTTGACGAAGATCATGGGCCTGTTGCTCGCCGCGATCGCGACCGAGCTGGTAATGGGTGGGATCTTCGACTTCATCGCCGCCACCTAGGAGAACAAGCGTTGTGATGCGAGCCTGATTCCTGAACTCCGATCAGGAATCAGAAACGTTTCCGTTATTCGCGCTAGAATAGCGTCGGAGAAATATCCGCTCAGTGGATCACGTCCCAAAGCCCAGCAAAACACCTGCATCACCACAGGACATGGCTAGGCTTTCCATCGTGGCCCGTTAGCAAGCGGACAGAACGAAGACATCATCAACCCGGGAGTATTCATGACGCAGAACCTCCGCCAGACCCTCGCCTCCCAGGTCCGAGCGGTCTCAGGCCGTCCGGTCGACAAATCGACGACCATGGAGCTCTGGCAGGGCCTGTCCGCAGCCGTCGTCGACCAGATCGCCGACCGTTGGGCTAAAACAAGCGACACCTACGCGAAGGGACGCCAGGAGCACTACTTCTCCGCAGAGTTCCTCATGGGACGCGCACTGCTCAACAACCTCTCCAACCTCGGCCTCGTCGACGAAGCGCGCCAGGCCCTCGCCGAATACGGCCAGGACCTCTCCCTCGTCCTCGAAGAAGAACCCGATGCCGCCCTCGGAAACGGTGGTCTCGGACGCCTTGCCGCCTGCTTCCTCGACTCGTGCGCCACCCTTGACCTCCCGGTCGCCGGTTACGGCATCCTCTACCGCTACGGCCTGTTCAAGCAGCTCTTCGACAAAGGTTTCCAGACCGAGCACCCTGACCCCTGGATGGAAGAAGGCTATCCCTTCGTCATCCGCCGTGAAGAGGCTCAGCGCATCGTCTCCTACGCCGATCTCACGGTCCGCGCCGTCCCCTACGACATGCCCATCACCGGCTACGGCACGAAGAACATCAACACCTTGCGTCTGTGGCGCGCAGAGCCCATCGAGGAATTCGACTACGACGCCTTCAACTCGCAGCGCTTCACCGAGGCGATTATTGATCGTGAGCGCACGAACGACATCTCGCGCGTCCTCTACCCGAACGACACGACCTTCGAGGGCAAGGTCTTGCGCGTGCGCCAGCAGTACTTCTTCTGCTCCGCATCCTTGCAGGCGATCGTCGACAACTACGTCGAACACCACGGCGAGGACCTGAGCGATTTCGCCGAATACAACGCGATTCAGCTCAACGACACCCACCCCGTCCTCGCAATCCCTGAACTTATGCGCCTCCTCATGGACGAGCATGGCCTGGGCTGGGGGGATGCCTGGAAGATCGTCTCGAACACCTTCGCCTACACGAACCACACGGTCTTGGCTGAGGCTCTCGAGAAGTGGGAGATGACGATCTTCGACCGACTCTTCCCCCGCATCGCCGAGATCGTCCGCGAGATCGACCGCCGTTTCCGCACGGACATGGCCGAGCGCGGCCTCGACCAGGCGACCATCGACTACATGGCCCCCGTCGCCGGCAATACCGTGCGCATGGCGTGGATCGCCTGCTACGCCTCCTACTCGATCAACGGCGTCGCAGCCCTGCACACTGAGATCATTAAGCGCGAGACCCTCAAGGAATGGCACGAACTGTGGCCCGAGCGCTTCAACAACAAGACGAATGGCGTCACCCCTCGCCGTTGGCTCAAGCAGTGCAACCCGCGACTGGCCGCCCTCCTCGACGAGGTCACCGGCTCTGATGCCTGGGTCACCGACCTTTCCCTCCTCGGCTCCTACCTCGATGCCGCCGACGACTCAGTCCTCGACCGGCTCGCCGAGATCAAACACGAGAACAAGGTCGACTTCGCCGCATGGGTTAAGGAGCGTGAAGGCATCGACATCGACCCCGATGCGATCTTTGACGTTCAGATCAAGCGCCTGCACGAGTACAAGCGTCAGCTCCTCAACGCGCTCTACGTCCTCGACCTGTACTTCCGCATGAAGGAAGACCCCTCCCTTGACGTCCCCAAGCGCGTCTTCGTTTTCGGCGCGAAGGCCGCTTCCGGCTATATCCGTGCCAAGGGCGTCATCAAGCTCATCAATGCGATCGCAGAGCTGGTCAATAACGACGAGGAGATCGCGGGCCGCATCAAGGTCGTCTTCATCCATAACTACAATGTGTCGCCCGCCGAGCACATCATTCCTGCGGCCGACGTCTCCGAGCAGATCTCGACGGCCGGTAAGGAAGCCTCGGGCACCTCGAACATGAAGTTCATGATGAACGGCGCCCTGACACTGGGCACCCTCGACGGGGCGAACGTCGAGATCCTTGACGCCGTCGGTGAGGACAATGCCTACATCTTCGGCGCGACCGAGGACGAGCTGCCCGAGCTGCGCAAGAACTACGATCCGCGCTGGCACTACGAGAACATCCCGGGCCTCAAGCGCGTCCTCGACGCACTGGTCGACGGCACCCTCGACGACAACGGTTCGGGCTGGTTCCACGATCTGCGCTGGTCGCTGCTCGAATCGGGCTATGAGCCCGCAGACGTGTACTACGTCCTCGGCGACTTCGCCGCCTACCGCGAGGCTAAGGACCGTATGGCCGCCGACCACGCGGATGTGCGAGCCTGGGCCCGTAAGACCTGGGTGAATATCACGAAGTCCGGTCGTTTCTCTTCTGACCGCACGATCCGTGACTATGCCGAGGGCGTGTGGAAGCTTGAAGCAACGCCGATCGACTGATTGACGTTCTTGGAGGGGAAGGTCGCAAGGTCTTCCCCTCCAAGCTTTCTCCCGTCCTCCCCGGACCTGAGATTCTCCGTTTCGACCTAGGCTTTCCTCTCCTCGACCTCGCGCGAATGACTGCGCCCAGGGCAATTGGGGTGTAACACTTGGTGTATGTCTAAGGAGAAGGCGAAGAAGCCGAAGAAGATGGATCGCGAACTCTATGAGATTGAACTCCTGCGATTGCAGGCCGAACTCGTAGAAATGCAGGAATGGGTGAAGTCCACCGGCGCCAGAGTCGTCGTCATCTTCGAGGGGCGCGATGCTGCGGGCAAAGGAGGTGCGATCAAACGCGTCACCGAATACCTCAACCCCCGGATCGCCCAGGTGGTCGCCCTGCCTGCACCGAGCAAACGCGAAGAGAGCCAGTGGTTCTTCCAGCGCTACATCGCCCACCTGCCAGCGGCTGGTGAGATCAAGCTCTTCGACCGTTCCTGGTACAACCGGGGCGGCGTTGAGCATGTCATGGGCTATTGCACTGCCGATGAGCATCGTCGTTTCCTTCGCCAGTGCCCGATCTTCGAACGCATGCTCGTCGAGGACGGGATCATCCTTTTGAAGTATTGGTTCTCCGTGTCTGACAAGGAGCAGTACAAGCGCTTCAAGTCGAGAATGACGGATCCGATGCGTCGATGGAAACTCTCGCCGACCGATTTAGAGTCCATTACTCGCTGGGAGGAGTATTCGCGGGCGAAAGATGAAATGTTCGTCCACACGGATATCGATATCGCTCCGTGGAACGTGGTGGAGTCGGAGGACAAGCGCAAGGCCCGGATCAATATGATCCATCACCTTCTCGATTCGATCCCCTATGAGCATGTTGAGCGTCCCGCATTGGAGTTCCCGAAGCGGCCCAGTTCGAATGGGTATCGGCGCACGGATCGTGCCCTTCTTCGCGAGGTGCCCGACTACGCCTCGACCCTGAAAGCCTCCTCAGAGCAGAAGAAGTACGTCGATCTCGAAGATGAAGAGATCCTGTAGGGCCGCATTTCGTCGATCTGAGAACCCCCGCGTGTATTAGCCCATTGACACAGTTGACGCTCCCCGTTATTGTATGAGTGTATTAATACAGTGACACAGGGAGGAGGGGGCGGATGCCCGTCGACGACTCGCGCCCCATCTGGATCCAATTGGTCGAGACCTTCAGCCAGAAGATCGCCTCAGGCCAATGGGCCCCCTCGAGCAGGATTCCCAGCGTCCGCGAACTCGCCATCGACGCCGGAGTGAACCCCAATACCGTCCAACGTGCCCTCACTCGCCTTGACGCCGAAGGACTCACCGTCGCTGAACGCGCCCAAGGGCGCTTCGTCACCACTGATACGGAAGCGATCGCCACGGCGCGAGCCAAACTCGCCGCCCAGGCCACTGACTCTCATATCAGCGCCGTCCGTCAACTCGGACTCGAACGCGAGGAAGCCATCAGCCTCTTGACCGCACGATGGACTGCCATCTCTGCTGAAGGAGGAGACGAACAATGACACCATCAGCGCCCATCATCCACATCGAACACCTCGGGAAGGAGTACAGGGGACGCCCCGCCCTCGTCGACCTCAATTTCGACGTGTATCCGGGCCGAATCGTCGGCCTCGTCGGACCTAATGGCTGCGGCAAGACGACTCTGCTGAAAATCCTTGCAGGCGTCCTCGCCGATTGGAGCGGCACCGTCACCATCGACGGGAAGGCCCCCGGAGTCGACACCAAACGGCACGTCGCATTCCTGCCCTCCACAGACTTCCTCGACTCGCGACTCACCCCCCTCGCAGCCGTCAAACTCTACGCCAGGTTCTTCGAGGACTTCGACGCCGATAAGGCGCTGTCCTCCATCCGCTTCTTCGACCTCCCCCTCGATCGCAGACTCAAAGAAATGTCGAAGGGCATGGGGGAGAAGCTGCAGATCTGCCTCACCATGGCCCGAAAGGCGCGCCTCTATCTGCTCGACGAACCGATCTCAGGAGTCGACCCCGCTGCCCGCGACATCATCCTCGAGGGGATCTTGCGAGACTTCGACGAGGACGCGCTCATGTTCATTTCCACCCACCTGATCTCCGACGTCGAATCCATTCTCGACGAGGTCGTCATGCTCAAAGACGGGCGGGTGCACCGCGCCGCTCCGGTCGACGATCTACGCGAGGAATGCGGCATGTCCCTTGATGCTCTGTTCAGGAAGGAGTACCGCTGATGTTCACTACACTCTTGAGCCAGGAAACGCGCACGCTCGCACCGAAGCTCGCCCTCATCGCAGGAATCGGAGTGCTTATCATTGCAGTGAGCTTGGGGCTGGCCGCCCTGAAGATCCCCCTTGTTTCAGGATTCCTCCTCATGGTGAGCTGCCTGATGATCGCCATGGTCCCCCTCCTCGTTCTCCTTCAAGTAGCGACCTCCTATTGGAAGAGCATGCACTGCGATGCCGGGTACTTCACCCACACCCTGCCGGTCACGGGCGGACAACTCTTCTGGGCGAAGAGCATCTTCGCCTACATCGTGGGTCTTGTCGGCGTCTTCTGGGCCATCGTGGCAAGCTGTGCAGTGTTCGTGCAGATCGCCTGGATGAACGGTGTTCCCCTCAATGAATTCCTGTCCTCAACTCTCGATTCCTGGAACGCCTTGCCGCTGGCGATCAAGACCCTCCTCAGTGTCGCCATCCTCGTGCAACTCGCAAACCTCGTTTTCCCCGTTGCCGCCGTGATGAGCATTGGCGCGCAGAGCCGGTGGAACCACCTGGGATTCGGAGCACCCGTCATCGGCTTCATCCTGCTCTACCTCGCCAACCAGTTCACCGCAGTGTTCGGAATGCTCCTGCTGCCCGGCGGCATCGACACGACGACGGGCGAGTTCTCGTGGAAGTTCATGCTTCCCGAGCTGATCGAAGCACTCAAAGACGGAACGAACCCGACATTCATCGGCATGGGGAGTATCGTGACAACTTCACTCCTGTCCATCGCAGTGGTGTGCTGGGGGATCCGCTCGCTCAACCGCCATCTGTCCTTGCGCTGAGAATCACTCGTTCTCAGGCGGGCCCGGGAGACTCACAGATCCCGGGCCCGCCATCGAATCGAGCTGAACTCACTTCGCTTCGGCCATCAAGGAAATCCTGGCCGATTGTCGAGGATTCCCACAGGCTCCTATGGTGGAGTGAACACGACATCGCCGAGAGTCCTTCGAAAGGAACCCTGTGGAAACAGTGGAAGCCTCTTTTGTCCCGGCCAGCCCAGACCTGATCTGGATGGTGCTCATCCAACAGGTGATGGTGCTCATCGCCTGGATCATCGGTTTGGCCGTGCGCCGAGGACTGAAGAACCGCATGACGATGTCCACGGCCTCGGCGACCTTGACGGGATTGGCAGGGCTGTGGGGAGGCCTGCTCCTCGCAGGATGGATTTTCGATTCAGGCGACCTGTGGAAGCCCGGGATGATCGGTTTTGCCGCCATGGTCGCCGCGCTCGTCGTCGTGATCGTCGCCGTGGTTCTCGCCCGCCTCAACCCCCTCCCGGGCTTGCCCCCCATCAGTGAAATCGCCGCCATGGGAGAGTCAGAGACCCGAGAGTTCAAGTCCTCGGCGCGCTGGAACCTGCACACGGGCAAGCGCGACGAGGAAATGGAGACCATCATCGCGAAAACCGTGTCCGCTTTCCTCAACTCCGGAGGCGGCACACTACTGATCGGTGTTGACGACGAGGGCGAGCTGATCGGCCTTGAGAATGATTACTCGACTTTGAAAAGCCCTGACGCGGACCGTTTCGAATTGTGGATGCGCGGCATGTGGGGCCAACGTTTGGGGACGAACGCCGCCGCTTTGCCGATCCTGGATTTTGCTCGTGCCCCCTTAGGAGGCGAGGTGTGTCGCGTGACGATTCCCCCTTCGCCCCGTCCCGTGTATCTGCTGGGAAGTAAAGGAAAAGGGGCTCCTGAACTGTGGGTGCGCGTCGGCAATTCGACGAGGCGCCTGGATGTTTCGGACGCAGTTCTCTATGTGTCGCAAAGGTGGCCCGAGGCCGTGCGCGTGTCCTTGTGGACACGTTTGCGAATGTACTTTCTCCTGCGCAAGAGGGAGCGTCCGGCGCACTTGCCCCGAGCGGTGGAAAAAGCCCTGCGCGGCTGACACCAGCGTAAAGAACGCGATGCCCGGCGAGCACATGTCCCGTTGAAGGGCGCGAGAATCAGGTCTTCTCGCGCCCCGTCAATCACACGGAGTCAACGCGTTCAGACCCCCTGAGGTACTCGGATCACTCCGAGGCTTGCGGCTTGCGACGACGGATCCGTTTGCGCGGCGCCTGAGGGGCAGCTTCGACTCCGGCTTGAGAGTGGTTGCCCCGGCCTCGTCCTCGAGTGCCCCGGTCCGAACGGCCATGCTGACCCGCGCGGGCCTCGCGGTCCCCGTCCTTCGCCTTACGGTTGCGCTCACCGCAGTGGCGACGATGCGAGCCCTTGCCCGCGACAACACCCCGGCCGCCCGGCCTGCGCCCCCGCGAACGCGAAGAGGGCCCGCCCAGATCCTCCAGCTTTTCGGCGTTGAGTCCGGCGGCGGTGCGCTTGGCCCGGGGAAGACGCCCCGTCGTGCCCTCGGGGATATCGAGGTCGGTGAAAAGATGAGCCGAGGTGTGGTAGGTCTCCAAAGGCTCGGGCACTCCCAGACCCAGGGTTTTGGAGATGAGAGACCAGCGCGGCGTATCATCCCAATCCACGAAGGTCACGGCGGTACCGGAGTTGCCGGCGCGGCCTGTGCGTCCAATGCGGTGGATGTAGATCTTCTCGTCTTCGGGGCACTGATAGTTGATGACGTGAGTGACATCGTCGACGTCAATGCCGCGCGCGGCGACATCCGTTGCGACGAGGACATCGACTTTGCCCTTGCGGAAGGCCCGCAGAGCCTGCTCGCGCGCACCCTGGCCCAGATCGCCGTGAAGGGAGCCCACCGCGAAGCCGCGCGCGGACAAGTCCTCACCGAGGTGCGCGGCCGTGCGTTTCGTCCGGCAGAAGATGACCGAGCGGCCTCGGCCCTCGGACTGGAGGATGCGGGCGACGACCTCGATCTTGTTCATCGCGTGAACCCGGTAGATGACCTGTTTGACGGAGTTGACCGTCTGGTTCTGATCCTCAGGGTCCTGGGCGCGGATATGCGTCGGATGCTCCATGAATTTGCGGGCGAGGGCGACCACCGGGCCGGGCATCGTCGCGGAGAAAAGCATCGTATGCCGGTAGGAGGGGACCCTCGAAAGCAGGGTTTCAACATCGGGCAAGAAACCGAGGTCAAGCATCTCATCGGCCTCGTCGAGGACGACTGTTTCAACGCCGTTGAGGTGCAGGACCCCTTTGCGCAGAAGGTCGATCAGACGGCCCGGGGTGCCCACGACGATGTCCGCGCCGCGCTCAAGGGCCTCGATCTGCGGTTCGAAGGCGACGCCTCCGTAGATGTCGACGATACGGGTCGACAGGTATTTCGCGGCGCCGCGCAGATCAGTAGCAACCTGCTTCGTGAGTTCACGGGTCGGCAAGATGATGAGCGCCTGCGGGTGACCGGGGTTGAGGAGCTCCTCGTAGCCATCCTCATCGGGGGCGATGACATCTTCGAGGACGGGAATGGCGAAGCCAAGGGTCTTACCCGTGCCGGTCTTCGCTTGTCCGATGATGTCGTGGCGTTCGAGGGCCGGGGGCAGAGTGAGCGCCTGGATGGGGAAGGGGTGGACGATCCCTTGATCCTCGAGGGCATCGACGACTGGGTCGCTGACGCCAAAGTCGGCGAAAGTCTTGTTGTCTAGGTCTTCGTCTCCCGTGTTGACGAGGTCGGGGGTCGCCTCCTCCTCGAGGGTGAGGGGGACGATGTTTCCGAGGCGGACGACTCCGGCGGAGTATTCGATCCGAGTGTTTGCTGTCTGTGTGGATTCGGGCGCGTCTGCACCCTCATGCGTCGTGGAGGTCACGATCTGCCTTGTCTCCCGGGTCCTCCCGGGGTGGGGGTGGCAGCCGATCGCGCATATCGGGGCGTTCACGCACGCAGGATTCACAACTCGGGCGACCGGGCAGCCGTGGTCATTCCTGATTGTAGGGGCAGGAAGCGGGGCCGGGGCTCAGGCTATGGTCAATCACTCACCCGCCAGTGCTCACAAAGGGGGCATCCTCGAGGATTCCCGAGCTCATCCGCGGCGTGCCGAGGAGTCCGCCATGGGGAATGAGGCGCTGAAAAACGGCGGAAAATCTGCGAGCTGCGGCTACTCTTGGGGCATGGCACATGAGTACGCACCGGTTGATGACACCGATATTGAAGTCGTCGGGCTCCTCGCTTTCTCCGCGCTCGCTGCGATGACGAGGCTCGCGAAGGATGGTGACCAGGCGCCCGACATCAAGGCGCATATCGAGCATGCTCGCATGTCGGCGCGCGCTTTCGAGTTGTTCGAACAGCTTGAGACCTGGGCGGGGCACCGCGGTTGTGATCTGCATGAGGCCGCAGGACAGTACTCCGGTCTCTACGATGATCTCGATGCGAGGACGAGGCCGAGCACCTGGTCGGAGCGTTCTGTGAAGACCTACGTCACCCTCGGCATCATTGGGGATCTCCTACGTGAGGTGAATGAGCGTCACGGCTTGTTCAATACGAACCCGGATGTGTGGGATCTGAACCAGGGGGATTGGGAGCGCGATCATCTGGCGCCCCAGATCGGTGAGGATCCTCAGCTCGCGGCACGCCTGTCGCTGTGGGCGCGCCGAGTTGCCGGTGAGGTTCTCGGCCTCGTGCGCGCCACCTTGTTCACCCACCCGGCTCTGGCGAAGGAACCGGATGCGGCTGATGAGATTGCCGCGCTGGTGACGAAGCGCCACAATGAGCGGATGGCGCAGATCAACCTCAAGGCCTGAAAAGCGCAAGGCCCACAGGATTCCTTCCGAGAGGGGCCGCAGGATTCCGACTTCGCGCAAAGGCCCGGTGCGTCCTTTTCAGTGACGTACCGGGCCTGGAAGTCGCTCAGCCGCGCTGTGCTCGCTCAGCCGATCGCGAATCCGACGCGGCGCTCGGCCTGCTCACTCATTTGCACATAGCCGATGGCGTTCGCGGGAATAAGGTAGCGTTCCTTCTTCGAATCGACGAGGTCGAGGACGCTGCCATCCCGGATGGCGGCTTCGACGCGGCTGGAGAGCTCGTCGAAGTCCAAGTCGACGTCGATGGCCAGTTCGCGGGCCGAACCGCGCACCCCGATGATGATGTTCATATGTGCCTCCATGAGGATCGATACTGCTCTCATGCTAAGGGTCCGCAGATGACTATGCCCTCTGGGATGATTCCGTCATGAGCGAAATCCACATTGAGCTGCGCCCCAGGCCCGAGGGGTGGGCGGACTTGCCCGCCCTCGACGAGGCTCAAACAGCAGTCGTTGAGGCCAGCCAAGACCGCTCCCTCGTGGTGCGCGGCGCCCCTGGGAGCGGTCGGACCACCTGCGCCCTCGCAGCTCTTGAGGCCGGGGTGAAGCAGGGTCAATCGGTGCTCCTGCTCGTGCCGGACCGGGTGCGAGCGGATCGTCTGAGCGCTCAGGCCCAAGCGCTCGCCCCTCATGAGGTCCGCCCAGTGCGGACCCCCGCGTCTTTCGCCCACCGGATCGTGACGACGTGGAGGCTGTCTCGTGCGGATCCTCTCGCCGGAGTGGAACTGGTGACGGGCGCACTCTTCGACGAGATCCTCGCCCGCCTCATTGAACAGGTCGACGCCCCCTGGCCCCAATCCATGCCCGCCCAGATGCGCGCAATGGAGGCTTTCCGCGCTGAACTGCGTGATCTTTTCGCCCGCGCCGGTGAAGCCGGACTCGACGCCAACAGCCTGGAAGAGGCAGGAAAAGAATTCGCTTTCCCCCAGTGGGTTGCGGCCGCCGCCCTGCTCCGGGCCTACCTGGATGCGCCGGAGTTCACGGTTGAGCACCGCGATGTGCTGCGTGTTGATCTGGCCCGCATCCAGACCCTCGCCGCTGAACTCATTGAGAATTGGGATACTCGCGGGCCCGGGGTCGGGATCGAATGCGGGCCTCTTGTGCCCGATCTTGTGATCGTGGATGATCTGCAAGACTGCACGCCTTCGACGATCCACCTCCTGAACGCCCTTGAAGGGGCGGGGGCCAGAATCCTCGCCTTCGCAGATCCTGATGTTGCGGTCGCGAGTTACCGCGGCGGCGAGCCCCACTTGGATCTGAGACTGGCGAAGACAATTGACGCCGAGGTCATGGAACTCGCAGGGGTGAAGGCCCAGCCGCCGCGAATCCGCAGGGCTCTTGTGGATGTGGTCTCCGGGATCACCCAGTCCGGCCCCCACGGGCGCCGCCGGGTGGGGGTGGAAAAGCCACGAAGCGAAGGTGCGGGTGAAGCCCGATATGACGAAGGCTCAATCATCGCCCACCTCGGCGGTTCGAACGCCCAGCTCGGAGCCCATATCGCCCATGCTCTGAGGCGCCATCACCTGCACGAGGGCGTCGCCTGGGACAAGCAGGCCGTGATCGTCAGATCCGCTTCGGCTGTCCACGAGTTCACCCGTCATCTGCGCCGCGGCGGGGTTCCGGTCAACGGGGCATCCAGGGCCTTCGATTTCGCCTCCCAGGCCAGTACCCGGGTCCTTCTCGAACTCATCGCCACGCCCGATGATGCTCGTGACCCGATTCGCGCGAACACCCTCATCGCCTCCCCCCTCGTGTCCTGTGACGCTTTGGAAGTCCACCGTCTGCTCGCCCGCCTCGCCCTCGTGAATAACAACAAGGAGATGGACGGTGAGGACTCGGCGAAAGCCGGCCGGCCCCTTTCAGTTCGTGACCTTCTCGAAGGCGAAGAACTGCGTCCCACACGCGATCCCGCTTCTCGGGCAGAGACGAGCCCCCTCGAAGAGGGCCTGGACGCTGCTGCGAAGATCTGGGCTGCGCGCGCCGGTGCCTGGCGTCAACGCCCCCAGGAGGCGCTGTGGCGCATCTGGCAGGCCGCAGGAGTTGCGGACTCGTGGAAAGACGCGGCACTCGCCAGAGGTGAAGACTCGAACTGGTACGACGACCAGCTCGACGCCGTCGTCGCCCTCATGCGCGTCGCCGACGTGTGGGAGCAGCGTAATCCGGGAAAGACGGCCGCCGACTTTGCGAAAGACCTCCTGGATAAGGGGGTGCCCGTTGATACGATCGCCCGAGTCTCCACACGCCCCGCCGGAGTCTCAGTCCTGACACCCGCACAGGCGATGGGAGCCCATTTCGAGGTCGTCTCGATCATTGGCCTGCAGGAGGGGGCGTGGCCGAATACGCGTTTACGCACCCGCGCCTTGCGCGCCGATCTTCTCGCCGACCTCGGCGCAGGCCGTTTCGGGCAGGATGCCTCGGGCGCTCGAGTCCTCCTCGACGATCCTCGTCAAGCTAGGAGGGCCGTCCTTGACGACGAGCGCAGGCTCTTGGCTGCGGCGCTGTCGCGATGCACCCGGGTCGTGCATATTGGCGCGGTCAGTGCCGAAAACGACGCACCCTCGCTCTTCTTCCACTTGCTCGCCCAACACGCCGATACGGCCGATCAGGGCGATCCGCAGCTCACCCCGGCCCCTGCGCCCCTCAACCTGGCCGGACAGGTCGCGGACCTGCGAAGAGCCGCCGCCCGCGAAGACGAGGCCGAGGACCAGGAGACGGCGATCACTCTGCTCGCACTGCTCAGCAAAGAGGGAATCCGCTCAGCAGACCCGGACACCTGGACCGGTGAGGGACCCTTGAGTTCGAATGAGCCGATCAACTCCGGACTCGTGCACCTCTCGCCCTCGAGGATTGAAGCGGCCCTGAACTGTCCGCTGCGCTGGTTCCTCTCCTCGATCGGCGCCGAAGGGGGCGGTGGAGCCGCCCAATCCTTGGGCACGCTCCTGCACGCCCTCGCCGAGGAACTCCCTCACGGCCGCGAAGAGGAGCTCCTCACTCGCCTCGAGTCGAAGCTCGCAGAACTCGACATTGACACCTCCACCTGGGAGGGACTCGACTTTAGTGAAAGGGCCCGCAAGAAGGCCCAGGCCTTCGCGGCCTACTGCGCCCAACATGAGGAGGAGGTTGAGGTCGAGAAGAATATCCGCGTCCAGATCGGACAGGTCATGATCACCGGGCGCCTCGACCGCATCGAAAAGCAGAAAGAAGGCGTCGTCATCACGGACCTTAAGACCGGTGCCGCAGTGGGGAAAGCCCAAGCGAAAGCCCATCCGCAGCTCGCCGTCTACCAGCTCGCCCTTCGCGCCCTCGGCTACGAGGTCGCCGACGCGAAGCTCGTTTTCCTCCTCGACGATGGGAAGGCTAAGACCCTGTCCCAAGGCCCATTAGATGAGGAGCAGCGTGCCCAATGGCTCAGCAGAATCGAAGAAGTCGGGACACTCGCACGCGCGTCAACACTCAATGCGAGCCCGGAGGAGCAGCGCTGCGCGACATGTCCCTTCACGCGCTCGTGCCCTGCGCACACCCATGGTCGAAGGACGGTGGACTGATATGAGGAGCCCCATGCTTTCAGCGGCAAGGATCCAAGAGGCCATTGACCCCGGACTATCGCCGACGCCCGAACAAGAAAGGATCATTGAATCTCCTTTGCGTCCGCTCCTCGTCGTCGCGGGCGCGGGATCAGGCAAAACGGAGACCATGACGATGAGGGTCCTGTGGGCGGTCGCTAACCATGAGGAGATCACCCCCTCGTCCGTCCTGGGCCTGACCTTCACGAAGAAGGCGGCAGGTGAACTGGGCGAGCGCCTACGTCGTCGCCTCCACACACTCGCACAAATGCCCGAGTGGGAAGAAACCGACAGGGAAAGACTCGATGGGGAACCCATCGCCCTCACTTACAATTCCTTCGCCCAAAGGATCGTTCAAGAGCACGGGCTCGCAATCGGCCTCGACCCGGACTTCCGCATGCTCGGACAAGCGGGCGCAGTGCAAATGATGACCGAGATCCTCGCGAATTGGCCCCGAGTTCTGCACCCCGACTTGAAGATCGCGGACGCCGCGAAGAAAGCCCTGTCTTTGGCGGGAAAGCTCGCCGATCACGGCCTTGACCTTGACGAGGGAGTGACCCTCCTCGACGAATTCGGCGTGGAACTCTCAGCCGCCGGAGAGGGCAACACCACCATTCGTGAGATGCGGGCCGCCAATGAGAAGCGCCTCGCCCTGCTTGAGCCGATCCGTGAGTTCCAACGACGCAAACGCGAAGAAGGCTTGTTGGATTTCTCCGATCAACTCCTACTCGCCACGAAGATCGTCACCGAATCCCCTGAAGCGGTCAAACAGATCAGGGCCGAGCACAAGTGCGTGCTCCTTGACGAGTTCCAAGACACCTCCATCATCCAAATGACCTTCTTATCGACTCTGTTCCACGATCATCCGGTGACAGCCGTCGGTGATCCCAATCAGGCGATCTACGGGTGGAGAGGCGCCTCGGCATCCTCTTTGGAGTCCTTCTTGAAGCGCTTCCAAGGGGCTGAGGCGCATGGGGATCAGACCCTCAGCCTGTCAACCGCGTGGCGTAATGATCGACGGATCCTCCTCGCTGCGAACAAGGTAGCGGCCCCGCTGCGTGAAAGCGCAGATAAGGCCGTGTCGCCTGTGCTCATAGAGTCTCCGGGAGCCGAAGAGGGGCGCGTGACAATCGCCTACGGGCAGAACCTGGAGGAACAGACGCGGATCATTGCGGACTATGTCGAAGGGCTTCGAAGCGCCCACAGGGGCGAGAAGTACTCGATCGCGGTGCTCGGACGCAAACGCAGGCCCTTCCTCGCGATCGACCGAGAATTGCGTGAACGCGGGATTCCCACGCAGATCATCGGATTAGGTGGCCTCCTCGACCAGCCCACGGTCGCGGATCTTCGCTCAACTCTGGCGATCACTGCGGACGTTCAGGCCTCATCGGATCTTGCGCGCCTCCTCGTCCGTGCGGACATCGGTTCTGCTGATTTAGCGGTCCTGGGGGCTTGGGCGCGCCACCTTGCCCTCGAAGCGGGGCGCGACCCGCACAGCGCACTCCTGCTCGACGCCGTTGACCACCCACCGGCCCCGGGGTGGCGACGCTCGGCTCAAGCCCCTGCAATGAGCGAAGCAGGAGCCAAGCGTCTCGCACTTTTGGGCCAGCGGCTCAGGCGTTTGCGCGCCATGCGGGGGAGAGGACTGGTTGAACTCGCTGAGTCCGCGATGGGGACGATGGGGATCCTTGACGACGCGATCGCAGATCCCCTCGGCCTTGGATCTCGTGAAGCCCTCGACTCATTCATCGACGTCATCGCAGGTTTTGAGCAGTCCACTCCCTCTCCGACGCTCCTCGGTCTACTCGCCTGGTTGGATGCGGCACAAGAAGAGGAGAACGGTCTGGAGGGGGTGGCTCTTGAAGCAGATCCTGATGCCGTTCAGATCCTCACGATCCACGCGGCGAAAGGCCTCGAATGGGATGGCGTCGTCATAGCCGGGCTCAGCGACGCGGAGTTTCCCACTCATAGGGGCAAGTCGGTCACCTGGAGTGCGCCCGCGCCTGCACAATCCGGATGGATTAATGACTCGGGTGAACTCCCTCATCCTTTACGTGGCGACTATGAGGATCTGCCCGAATTCGACATGGATCTCACGGAGGGGAGAACCCCATCTGCTGCCTTCAAGAAGTGGCTGGAGGGCAGCTACAAGGTGGCGCTCGGCGCCCATTTGGAGCGTGAGGAACGCCGTCTCGCCTACGTCGCCCTTACTCGCGCGAAGCACGATGAACTCCTCGTCGGATCGTGGATCAACCAGGCAAAGACTCCTCGTGAACCTTCCCGTTACCTTGAGGAATCACGTCAGGCCCTCGTGAAGGACCTTCAGGATTCACTGGACTCAGGGGTCGTCTCCTGGGGGAACGGTCGCCGCCTTGAAGTGGACGCGCAGGCCCACAGGCTCCTCGAAGAAGAACTCGAGGCCCTCGGCTCCTGCATCACCCCCAAGCCCGAGGGCGAGCAGATCGAGGAACTCATGGTGAAAGAGGAGGGGGCCTCATTCCCGCCTCAGCCGGGTCCTTCCCGTCGGGCGATCGCCCTGGCGGCCGACAAGGTCCGGCAGGTGAGAGCCGAGATGGACTCAGAGCGCGAGGTTTTCGAGATCCTCGCCGAACTCGGCGACTCCGCACGTGTGCGCGATGTCGTCGCACTCCTTGAGGAGCGTCGCCTCAATGCGGAGCAGCACACGATGGTCCTGTGGTCGGATCAAGTTCCCGCGACCTCCGTGTCGAGTTTGATCGACGATCCGCAGGCCTTCGCTGAACAGATCCGACGACCCATGCCCAAGGCCCCCAGTGAGTATGCCTCTCTTGGCACGATCTTCCACGCGTGGGCCGAACGCCAACTCCACCAGGCCAGTGGTGAGCTCTGGGAGGAGCCGATCGTCGGAGTCGATTCCCTTGACGAGGACGGGCGCGCCCGCCTGGAGCGGATGCAGAAGAACTTTCTCGAATTGGATATCGTGAGAAACGGCAGGCCTCTCGCCATTGAAGAGCCCTTCGCCCTCGAACTCGCGGGGATCAGTGTCACGGGGCGGATCGACGCGGTTTTCACTGATGCCCAGGGACACACAGTGATCGTCGATTGGAAGACGGGAGTGTCGGCGTCGAAGGGAGCACCTCGAGACAGGCTCCGCTATTTCGCGACCCAGCTCCGCCTGTATCGCGCAGCATGGATGGCAGTCCATGAAGAGGAATCTTCAGTTCGTCCGCTTCTCGCTTTCGTTTCCTCCGGCGAGGTCGTGGAATTGGATGAACTTGAAAAGAAAGCAGGCCTGGATCCGCACACGAGTCTTGACAAACTCCTCATGGACGCTCTCGACAAGCAGGGGGAGGGGAATTAGGCGCCCTCTTCATCCTCGACTGTCTGAGCGTGCTCGGACATGCTCAAAGGTTGAGTCGGCGCGCTGTGAGGATCAATTCCGTCTTTTTCTTCGATGTCTTGCACAGTGCTTTCCACCTTGGCAGACGGGGAATATGATCGTCGGGCAACGAGCTCATCCTCGCCCAGATCCTGCGACAAATCGGTGAGCATGTCGCGTGCATCCTCAATGATCGAAGAATCCTCGGCGTGTAATCCGTGCACGAGCCAGCGAATGATCGCGAGTTCAGACAAAAGCTGCGCCCTCGTGAAAAGGTGAAGGTCCACCACCGAACGCTCCTGGGAGTAGGCCTCGCGGAAACGAGTGAGGAAGGCTTCGCAGGCCTGGGCGAGAATCCACGCGATGTCTTGAGCGGGATCTCCGACATGAGCGGAAGAAAAACCCGTCATCGCGCGCACCACTGAATGGTCGAGGACGAGCGAGTTCCCCTGAAGGTCACCATGGATCGGGGCTGGAGCGAAACGCCACAGGGATATCTCTTCCAGGGCGGCATCCCAACGGTTCCACAGGTTCGCGGGGATGAGGACATTCGCGGCAGCTTCGTCGAGGAGCGCGTAGTGGCGGTCACGGCATTCCGTCGCCGAATATGCGGGTAGGTCAACGCCCGTGTAGGTCGAAGGAGGCAGATTGTGCAGCGCCGCGAGGGATTTGCCCAGAGAAGACGGCAGGATATGCGGGTCGTCGAAATCCTCTTCGGTCATGGTGCGTCCGCCGAGGTTCTGGTGGACGATCACCCGGTCACCTTGGGGTGTGAAAGTCATGCCGTGGATGCGAGGGACGTCGAAGGGGAGTTTTCTCGCATCGCGCGCTTTTGCGAGGCGTGCGAGGACCCCTGACTCGGCATCGAGGTCGAGTCCGCCGACGCTGTCGTGGGGGCAAGTGACGGTCCACTTGTCGCCGCGCGCGTCAATGACTCCGGTGACAGAGCTGACTTCGTCGGAGAACTGGGGTGCGCACAATGCGACGATCTGGAATCCGGGGACGGCACAAGTCGCGAGGGCCGCGAGTTCGAGGGGAGTCTTCGCACGCTTCACAGATCCACGGTACATGTCGCCGCTGCGCAGGCACCTTCGGCGCGTCGCTTGTCACCCAAACTCGCGAAGAATTGCGAAGAATCGCGTCGAATCTAGCCCCTCGGGCCCCTCATTGCGCGCGCTCAGCGAAGGCGTTCTCACCCTTGCTCTTCGAACAGCTTATCCACAGCCCGTGGACGAGCCTTGTCCTTCACTCCTCGCGCTGATAGTTTCCGAATAATGCCACATGTTACGGGCACGCTTTTCACGCGAGCTTGGAACATATTCTGGACATTTCTGGACACAGCGCAGTGGAGTTGAGGAATGGCTGAAGCTCAGGTTGAAGACCACGTTGAATGGATCCGTGAGCGTCTTGCCCTGCGCGGCGTGGATCCGGCGAGCTCCTCGCAGGAGATCATCGCCCTCGTCGATGAGGCGATCGACCTGCTCTCCCCACCAATGGCGCCCGCGGCCCGCGAAGAGTTCAGCGCAGAACTCATGGCACAGGTCGCAGGACTCGGACCCCTACAGCCCCTCATTGATGACCCGGAGGTGGAAGAACTGTGGATCAATTCCCCCTCCAAAGTATTCGTCGCGAAGAACGGGGTGGCGGAGCTGACGACGGTGATCCTCACAGATCAGCAGGTGCGCGACCTCGTGGAGAGAATGCTGCACCATTCGGGCAGGCGCCTCGATCTGTCTTCCCCCTTTGTTGATGCGATGCTCAAAGGCGGCGAGCGTCTCCACGTCGTCATCCCGCCGGTCGCGGGCCGCCACTGGTCGGTGAACATCCGCAAGCACGTACAAAAGGCCCGCAGCCTCAAAGACCTCGTCAATGCTGGGATGCTGAACGCCGAAATGGCGGATTTCCTCACCTGCGCAGTCGGTGCGGGCCTTTCGATCCTCGTTTCTGGCGCCACCCAGGCGGGCAAGACGACGCTCCTTCGCGCCCTCGCAGGCGAATTGCCGAGGACGAGGCGCGTGATCTCTTGCGAAGAGGTCTTCGAACTGGGATTGAAGAACCGGGACGGGGTTGCATTGCAGACCCGGCCGGGCAATATCGAGGGACGCGGCGAAGTGACCTTGAGGGACCTGGTCCGTGAAACCCTGAGGATGCGTCCCGAGTGTCTGATCGTCGGCGAGGTCCGGGGCCCGGAGGCCCTTGATCTTCTCCTCGCCCTTAACGCCGGAGTGCCGGGAATGGCGACCGTTCATGCGAACTCGGCGCGCGAAGCATTGGGCAAACTCACGATGCTGCCCCTCCTTGCGGGCGAGAATGTCACGACCGACTTCGTTGTCCCAACCCTTGCTTCCAGTGTTGATCTTGTGTGCCATGTGGAGCGCGATGCGGATGGGCGACGCCGTGTCGGTGAAATCCTCCATCTTCCCGGACGCGTCGAGGGTGATCGTATTGAGGTTTCTCCCCTGTGGAGCACATCGCGGGGCCGGATCGTGCGCGGCGCGGGAGTGGCTGAACTGGCGGGCCGATTCGCGATGGCCGGATTCCCCGTCCCCTCGATCGCCTATAACGGGCAAGCGCTTACCGATCGAGGAGTTTTCTGATGGGTGCAGTGCTTGTGGGACTCCTCATGGGAGTCGGATGGGTCCTCGTCATGTCCGCATTCACGGGTTCGCCGAAGTTCACATGGCGCAAGCCCCGCTGGTATCTCGCCTGGGCGGATCAGGTGACGCGAGCCAGAGTCAAGGGGCTCAGCGTCCCCCGAGTGATCGCGCTCTCCATCGCGACAATGCTCCTCGTCTTCGTTGGTGTTTTCGCGTGGACGCAGGTCCTTGCCGTCTCCCTCATTGTCGCTCTCATCACCGTCCCACTCCCACAGATGATGATCGCCGCCCGTTCGCGGACGAGGGCGAAGCGAGCACGCGAAGCTTGGCCCGAGGTCGTCGACTCCTTGGTATCGGGAGTGCGCGCCGGAGCGGGTCTTCCTGAACTGCTCTCCGACCTGGGGGAGTCCGGCCCGCTCGAATTGCGTCCCGCTTTCGCTGCTTTCGGAGCCGACTATCGGGCGGAGGGGCGTTTCGATGTGGCCCTCACCCGTTTGAAGGCAAGGCTCGCCGACCCCGTTGCCGACCGGATCGTTGAAGCTCTTCGCCTGGCCCGCGAGGTCGGAGGCGCCGATTTATCTGTCCTTTTACGCGAGCTCGGTGTTCTTCTGCGTGAAGACCTCAGGGTCCGAGGCGAACTCGAAGCCCGACAATCCTGGACAGTGAACGCTGCGCGCCTCGCGGTTGTCGCCCCCTGGCTTGTCCTCATGCTGATCTCCGCTCAACCCCAGGCTGCGAAGACGTGGAACTCCCCGGGAGGTGTCCTCGTCCTCGTGTCCGGCGCGGCCGTAAGCATCATCGCGTACCTGGCGATGCAGTACGTGGCTCGCCTTTCCGCAGATCCGAGGACGATGCGATGATCCCCGAGTTGGAATATGCGACGCCCGCGGGCGTGGGGATCCTTCTGTCTGCGGGAATCCTCCTGATCCGTTCAGCCCGCGTTTCGAAAAGGCAGCTTTTCGCTCAGAGGGTGAGAGCCGGTCGCCCCGCTGCGGCTCAAGGGGCACTGAGTTTTACTCAGAGCTCTTTTGTCACCTCCCTCCTCGAAGCGATCGGCTCAACATCGACATCGGTGCGCCGACGTCTGATCCTCCTGGGAAAAGAAGCGGACCTGCCTGCCTTTAGACTCCACCAGGTGATCGCCGCGATCACGGGGATGATCCTCTGCCTCGCAATCGGAACGCCCCTCGCCATGTCGAAGGGCAAAGGCGGACTCGTCCTCGTCCTCATCCTCATTGCTGTCGGCGCCCTTGTCGGGGCGGCGGGCTGGGATCAGCGACTTGGCGTGAAGGCGCGCGCCCGACAAAGACGCATCGACGCTCAAGTGCCCGACGCTTCGGAACTTCTCGCACTCGCGGTCGGGGCGGGCGAGTCCATTCCCGCCGCGCTTGAAAGGATCGCCCGGATTTCACGCAGCGACTTGTCTGAGGAGATCGAAAGAACAACTTCGCAGATCAGGCTGGGAACACCCTCGTCGAGGGCACTGCTCGAATTGGCGGAACGAAACGACTCTGCGCCCTTGGACCGCCTGTGTCACACGCTCGTCACCGCAATCGAACGCGGTTCTCCTTTGGCGAGGGTTTTGCACGATCAGGCGAAGGATATTCGCGAGGCCGCTCGCCAAAGCCTCATGGAAGAGGGTGGGAAACGTGAGATCGCGATGCTCGTGCCCGTCGTGTTCTTGATCTTGCCGGTCACGATTGTTTTCGCCCTCTACCCGGGGCTCATGGCCCTGAGTCTGACGCCATGAGGGCTCGCTGGCCGGGACTCACCGGCTTGCCCCATTCCTCAACATTCCCGACACCTGCATGTCCATCACGAAGGAGATCACACATGGATCAACTGAGAATCACGATGCTCGCCTGGCTTGCGAGCGCGAAGGACGCTTTGCGCCCAAGAGGAGACGCGGAGCGCGGCGACGTGCCCGGCTGGGTGCTCATCACCTTGATGACAGCGGCCCTTGTTGTCCTGATCTGGGGGGTTGCCTCCCAAAGGCTCGTGGAGATTTTCAACCATGCGATGGATTCCCTCTCTTCGATCTGACACGAGAGGGCTCGAGAACGAAGAGGGCTCCGAGGTTGTTTCCTATGTCCTCGTTCAGGGGCTCGTCCTCTTCCTCGTCCTCGCTCTCTTGCAATTCGCCTTCGCCCTGCACACGAGGAACATGGTGATTGCGGCCGCGAGCGAGGGCGCGAGGCGCGGTGCTCTTCTCGAAGCGCAGGACGCTGAGGCCGTGGAACGGACCGAAGCCCTCCTCGATGGGCTTGTGGGTGCCCGCCACTACGAGGTTTCGACTTCGCGTGAAGCCCTCGGAGGTAGGAGCGTCCTGGTGGTCACGGTGAAGGCGGATCTTCCACTGCTGGTGAACCTCGGCCCCTCCTGGTTGCGTGCTTCGGGTTCAGCGCTGGTCGAGGAGGAGTGATGCTTCGGTTTTTCTCACAGGTGAAGCGCTCGGCTAGGGCCCTTGTACGCGAGGAGTCGGGCGAAGCCGTGGTGGAGTTCATCGGTTTGAGCGTCATCCTCCTCGTTCCCTTGATCTATGCGATCCTCGCCCTCGCCCAGGTGCAGGCGGGTCTTTTCGCGGCCGAGGGCGGGGCCCGCGAGGCCGCTCGCGTCCTCGCGGATCACCCGGAGGACCAGGCGACGGCGCTGGCGCAAGTCGAATTGGCTTTCGCCGACTTTCATGTGCCCTCTACGCCCTCGACCGAAATCGGATGCAGGCAGTGTTCTGGCGAGCTCAGGGACGTGTCAGTGACGGTCTCGACTTCGATTCCTCTGCCTCTCCTTCCCGCTTGGCTCGGAGAGCGAGTCTGCATGCCCATATCGGTCACTGCGGTTTCCCTCGTGGATGGGGTGAGACTCGATGGGTGAATCGCGCTGTTCTCTTTTCCAGGAAGGAGGAGAATCCTCGTGCGCAGGACGATCCTCGGATCGTGAAGAGGGCCGCATTGGCCTGCTCATGGGGGCGAGCCTATTCATCGTCGCCGTTTTCGTGTTCATCTCCTCAGCGATCACTGCGGTTTCGATTGAGGACCGTCGCCTCTTGGCGTGTGCGGATCGTGTCGCGGCGGCGACTGCAGGGATTGTGGACTCTCTCAGCTACTTCAATCAGGAGGGTGCGCTCTCTTTGAATGTGTCGGAGAAGGAATCGTGGAATGTCGCTCAGGAGGCCTTGTCTTCCCTGGGGGCATCCACTTGTGATGTCGGGGATGGTGTTGAGCTTCTCGATCTTGAACGCGAGGGGGACAGTGTGCGTGTTCAGCTCACAACGAGGGCGCGCCTGCCGATTGTTCCTCAAGTGATCGCTGGTTCTGTGGGGCCGGTGCTCACTCAGTGGTCGAATGCCAGGGTGGGGGCGGCTCAGTGATGAGGATGCACGTCTCTTGACTTGTCTTTACTTTGAATGCAAAAGGAGTGGCGAAAGTAAAACGCACGTGGTGGAAAGGTAAAACTTGGGGCTTTGGGGGTCAAATTTCTCACAAGTTGGGTCAATATGCGGGATGGGGCTCAAAGAAGTGGATCGCTCCTGACAGTATTCAAGGCATGAGCAACCTTGATGTGAATCGTCTGTCCGACACTCTTCGCCCTGTGTTCCAGGCCGTGCTCGATCACAACCCCGAGCAAAATGAGTTCCACCAGGCCGTCTACGAGGTTCTCCTCACGATCGCGCCTCTTGTTGAGAAGAAGCCCGAATACGCGGATCTTGCGATTTTTGACCGTATCGTCGAACCCGAGCGCCAGATCATCTTCCGCGTCCCCTGGGCCGACGACGCCAAGCGCATCCACGTGAACCGAGGTTTTCGCGTCCAATTCAACTCGGCCATCGGCCCCTACAAGGGCGGATTGCGCTTCCACCCCTCGGTGAACCTGTCCATCATTAAGTTCCTCGGCTTCGAGCAGGTCTTCAAAAATGCTCTGACCGGTCTGCCCATCGGCGGCGGCAAGGGCGGCTCCGACTTCGACCCGAAGGGCAAGTCCGATGCGGAGATCATGCGATTTTGCCAATCCTTCATGGCTGAGCTTTCCCGCCATATCGGCCCCGACACCGACGTTCCCGCCGGTGACATCGGCGTGGGCGGGCGCGAGATCGGCTACCTCTTCGGCCAGTACAAGCGCCTCGCGAACCGTTTCGACGCGGGGGTCATCACCGGCAAGGGCCTCGACTGGGGCGGTTCCTTCGCCCGCACGGAAGCGACCGGCTACGGCCTCGTCTACTTCGCTGAGGAAATGCTCAAGACCCGCTCCACATCCTTCGACGGCAAGAAGGTCGTAGTCTCCGGTTCGGGCAATGTTGCGATTTATGCGAGTGAGAAGGCCCAGCAGCTCGGCGCCACCGTCCTCGCCGTGTCCGACTCCTCCGGCTACATCGTTGACGAGGCCGGCATCGACCTCGAACTCTTGAAGGAGATTAAGGAAGTGCGCCGAGGACGAGTCTCCGACTACGTCGAACAGCGCACAGATGCACGATTCATTTCCTCCGGCTCCATCTGGGATGTCCCCTGTGATATCGCCCTTCCCTGCGCCACTCAGAACGAGTTGCCCCTCGAAGGGGCGAAATCCCTGATCGCCAATGGCGTCACCCTTGTCGCAGAGGGTGCGAATATGCCGACGACCCCCGACGCGATCGAAGCCCTGCAGGCCGCGGGCGTTGCGTACGCTCCCGGCAAGGCCTCGAATGCGGGCGGTGTGGCAACCTCCGCCCTTGAAATGCAGCAGAACTCCGGGCGCACCCAATGGAGCTTCGACGAGACCGACTCCAAGCTGCACCAGATCATGGTGAACATTCACCACACCGCCATTGAAACCGCCGACGAGTACGGTGTTGAAGGCGATTATGTCGCCGCCGCGAACCTGGCCGGTTTCGTCAAGGTCGCGGACACGATGGTGAGTTACGGGCTCATCTGAGCATTTTCGGGCCGGCTCTCAGCCACGGGCACAGCCTCCTCGGTCAATCGACTAGGCTGTGCCCGTGGCCATTGAATTCCCAGAAGAGATCCAAGGACTGCGCCAGACGATGGACAATGTCCTCGCCGTCGTGCAGCCCGAACGCCTGCGCTCGCAGATCGCCGAGCTTGAGAAGAAGGCGACTGCTCCCGATCTGTGGGACGACCCTGCTGCCGCGCAGGAGGTGACATCCGCGCTGAGCCACCGCCAGTCCGAGCTCGACCGCGTGATCCGCATGTCTGAACGCATCGACGACCTCGAAGCGATGGTGGAAATGGCCGGGGAGGATCCCGAGGAGGCCGCAGAGATCCTCGCCGAGGCGGAGGCCGACCTTGAAGCTCTCAAGGCTGATATCTCCGACCTTGAGATCCGCACTCTCCTCGACGGCGAATACGACGAGCGCAATGCCGTCATCACGATCCGCTCGGGCGCGGGCGGAGTCGACGCGGCGGACTTCGCTGAAATCCTTTTGCGCATGTATCTGCGCTGGGCGGAGCGCCACGGATATGCGACGAAGGTCATGGACACCTCCTACGCTGAAGAGGCCGGTTTGAAGTCCGCGACCTTCGAGGTGCAGGCCCCCTACGCTTATGGCACTCTCTCCGTCGAGGCGGGGACGCACCGCCTCGTGCGCATCAGCCCCTTCGACAATCAGGGGCGCCGCCAGACGTCTTTCGCCGCGGTCGAGGTTATTCCGCTCATCGAATCGACCGACCACATTGACATTCCTGACAGCGAGCTCAAGGTTGACGTGTTCCGCTCTTCGGGCCCGGGCGGCCAGTCCGTCAATACGACGGACTCGGCGGTGCGTATGACTCACATCCCGACCGGCATTGTCGTGTCGATGCAGGATGAGAAGTCGCAGATTCAGAACCGTGCTGCAGCCCTTCGAGTCCTCCAATCCCGACTCTTGGTGCTGCGCCACGAAGAGGAGCAGGCGAAGAAGAAGGAACTCGCAGGAGATGTGAAGGCCTCCTGGGGCGATCAGATGCGCTCCTACGTGCTCCAGCCCTACACGATGGTGAAGGACTTGCGCACCCAGTTTGAATCCGGCAACCCGCAGTCGGTGTTCGACGGCGATATTGATGGCTTCATCAATGCGGGAATCCGCTGGCGCAAGAACCGGCACAACGAGGCGCAGAACTAAAGCATCGAACATCCGCCCTCGCCATCCGTATCTTCGGGTCGCGAGGGCGGAGCTGTATGCGAAGGTGGAGGGGTATCTGAGGCTCCACCCGCTTCGCGCGGCGTGTCATGGGCCTCGCCGGGGATGGTCCTGCTTAGGCTGGCACAGACCATAAAACCGACTGGACGGCCTCATGATTCGATTCGACGACGTCACCATGGTGTACATGCCAGGTGCGAAACCCGCCCTCGATAGCGTCACCCTGGAAGTTGAACGCGAAGAGTTCGTGTTCCTCGTCGGCAAGTCCGGTTCGGGCAAGTCGACCTTCCTGCAGCTCGTGATGCGCGAGATCAAAGCGACATCCGGGAAAGTGTGGGTCCTCGGACAAGATGTTTCGAAGATCTCCAATTGGTCTGTGCCGAAGTTGCGCCGTCAGATCGGCACGGTTTTCCAGGACTTCCGCCTCCTTCCCTCGAAGACGGTGTACGAGAATGTCGCTCTTGCGATGCAAGTGATCGGCAAGTCCAAGCATCAGATCCGCTCGGCTGTTCCCGAGGCGCTGGAGCTCGTGGATCTGGCCGGCAAGGAGAAGCGCCTGCCGCATGAGCTCTCCGGCGGCGAAGAACAGCGCGTCGCGATCGCCCGTGCGATGGTGAACCGCCCCGAGCTCCTCCTCGCGGACGAGCCCACCGGAAACCTCGATCCTGAGACCTCTTTGGGGATCATGCGACTCCTCGATCGGATCAACCGTCAGGGAACGACGGTCGTCATGGCGACGCATGATGCCGAGATCGTGAATCAGCTGCGCAAACGCGTCATCGAATTGCATGGCGGCGAGGTTGTTCGCGACCAGTCGCGCGGTGTCTACGGGGCGGCGAGGTGAGCAGATGAAACTCCGATTCATTCTTTCCGAGGTCGGTAAGGGCCTTTCACGCAACCGAGCGATGTCCGTCGCCGTCATCCTCGTCACCTTCGTTTCCCTCCTTTTCGTGGGGGTCGCGGGCCTGTCTCAGATGCAGGTCATGCACATGAAGTCCGAGTGGTACGACAAGATCGAGGTCTCGATCTACATGTGCGCCATCAATGATGGCAATCCTTCCTGCAATGGTTCTGAGGCGAATACAGAGCAGATCTCCCAGGTGAGGGCCAAACTCAAATCGCCTGAAATGCAGCCCTATGTGAAAGAGGTCTACGAGGAGTCGAAGGAAGAGGCCTACGAGAACTTCAAAAGGCTCTACGGGGACTCGACGATTGGCCAGTGGACGAGTGCGGACATGATGCAGGTGTCTTTCCGCGTCAAGCTCGTCGACCCGGAGCAGTATTCGATCATCAAAGAGGAGTTCTCCGGAGTCGCGGGAGTGTCCGAGGTCAAGGATCAGCGTGAAATCATTGAGCCCCTGTTCAAGGTGATCGACGCGGCCCGCCTGCTCGCCCTCGGCCTCGGCGCGGTGATGATCGTTGCGGCGATCCTCCTCATCTCCACGACGATCCGATTGTCGGCGATGAGTCGTGAGCAGGAAACGCAGATCATGCGCTACGTGGGTGCATCGAATCTGTTCATTCAAGCGCCCTTCATGATCGAGGGTGCGCTCGCCGCCGTGACGGGGGCGTTGCTCGCGGTCGCCTCCCTTTTTGCTTTTGTGGTGTTCCTGGTGCAGGGCTGGTTGCAGCCTGCCTTCCAATGGACGCGTTTCATTGGCGTTCGTGAAGTGTGGATCATGACGCCGCTCCTCATTCTTGCTGCGGTCCTCCTGGCGCTCATCGCCTCCGCGGTGTCCCTCGCGAAGTACACGAAGGTGTGACATGAAGTCGGTGAATCCTCGTTTTGGGCGGGCACAGCGCCTCGCCGTCGTTTCTTTGGCCCTCTTCGGCCTCGCCCTCACCCAGGCCGCCTCTCCCGCACTGGCCGAGGAGTCGCGTGAAGAGGTCGCCGAAGCCCAAGAACAGGCTGCAGCGCGAGTGGATGCCCTGGAATCGGAGATCGAGGATATTGATGCGAATCTCGCACAGGTCTTCCTTGACCTCACTGCGGCGAATGAGAAGATCCCCGTGGCGCAGCAGGCCGTCGAAGAGGCCACGGCGCGAAGGGATACGGCGAATCGTGAGCATGAGATCGCCCTCGGACAGCTCACCGCGGCGAGGGGACAGCAAGACGCCCTGAATGAGGAGGTCGCTCAGGCTCAAGCCCGTCAGCAGGACGCCAATGATGCAATCGGCGACCTGGCTCGACGCATGTATCAAAACGGTTCAAGTTCAGCTGTGGTCCTCGCTTTGACGAAGTCCGGCACGGAGACGATCGACCAGCGAGCCTCCGCAGCCGATGCAATGGCGAGGACTCAGTCCCAGGCTTTGAACGCCGCAATCGATATCCAGACGACTCAGCGCACCCAGCTCGGACGCCAGCAGGCGATCACCGATCGTATTGCCGCTTTGGAGGACCAGGCCGCCAGGGCCCTCGATGATGCGAAGACTGCGGAAGCACAAGCGCAGGCGGGTCTTGAAGAGCTTGAGAGGGCGAAGGCGGAGGCTCAGGTGAAACAGGCCGAGTGGGATTCGAAGAAGAGCGAGCTCGATGCTCAGCTCGCCCAGGCTCAGGCCGATTACGAGGAACGCACCGCGCGACTGCAGCAGATTGACGCGGAGAACCGTTCGAGCGGCCGCTACTACGTTTCCTCTGCGGGCTTTACGAATCCGGTACTGCCCCAGTCGATGGTCATCACTTCGCCCTTCGGTTGGCGCTTCCACCCCGTCCTCGGCTATGAGAAGTACCATTCCGGAGTGGATCTGGCCGCGCAATGCGGTGAACCGGTGTTCGCCGCGGCTGATGGGGTCGTCTCGCATGTGGGCTCTGACTATTCGGCGGGCAACTACGTGGATGTCAGTCACGGGATCGTCGGAGGTAACTCTGTTATTTCCGAGTATCTGCACATGCAGGCGATCTACGTGTCTGCCGGCCAATCGGTTTCTGCGGGCACCATCCTCGGCGAGGTCGGGATGACCGGGTATGCGACGGGATGCCACCTGCATTTCGGTATTGTGCAAAACGGCGTGAATGTCGACCCGATGGGGTATCTGTGAATCAACGCTAGACTGGACGGCCTGATCGCTCTTATCGAGGGCTGATCGATCTAATCTAGGACCGTGGGCATGTGCCGATCCTGGGTGCTATGAAACGGAAAAACGAGAGGGGGCGCTGTGCCCAAGGAGTGGAAGAAGCAAAAGACGACCGAGGGCGAGCGCCGAAAGGCCGCGTCAGACGCTAAGAAGACCATCGCCCGAAATAAGAAGGCGCGGCACGACTATCTCATTGAGGAGACCTGGGAGGCGGGAATCATCCTCACAGGCACCGAGGTGAAAGCACTGCGCATGGGCCGGGCTTCACTGGTTGATGCCTGGGTCGAAGCGAAGAATGGTGAAGCCTGGCTGTACGGGGCGAATATTCCCATGTATGCGCAAGGCTCGTGGACGAATCATGCTCCGACTCGTAAGCGCAAGCTGTTGCTCCACAAGTCTGAGATTCTTCGCATCGAGCAGAAGGTGAGCGCGAAGGGGTACACGGTTGTTCCGCTCGAGCTCTACTTCATCGGCGGACGCGCGAAGGTCGAGATTGCCTTGGCGAAGGGCAAACAGGAGTGGGATAAGCGCCAGGCCCTGCGCGAGAAACAGGACAAGCGCGAGGCCGAACGCGCGATGCGCCGCTACACCAAGCGCCCCCAGCGCTGAGCTCGGTGGAGCTCAGGCATAGAGGACTCAGAACTTGGCGAAGCCTGAAGGGCCGGAATCGGAAGAACCCGATTCCGGCCCTCATGTTTGTCACTCAAAGGTCACTTCTTCATCGAGTCCTTCGTGTCCTCAGACATGGAGCCGCCGTCTTTCATCTTGTCGCCATCCTTCATGCCGTCGCCGTCTTTCATCTTGTCGCCATCCTTCATGCCGTCGCCATCTTTCATCTTGTCGCCGTCCTTCATGGCGTCGCCTGAGCCCGAGTCCTTCATCTGCTGATTCGTCGAAGCCGGGTCCTTCATGGCATCGCCATTGGAGGAATTCGAGCATGCGCTCAGACCGAGGGCTGCGATCGAGATGACGAGGGCGGAAGCTGCGAGCTTGGGGAGCATGGGGAAACCTTTCGATGATCAATGATTCTCAACAGCCTTCGAGCGGCTGCCACGAGAGATTCGGAGTCCACAGGGGCTCGGATTGCAACAAAGAGTATGAGGAAGACCACTTCTTGTGGGTGTGTTGAATCCCATCCGCCAACGGCTCGGCCTCGAACCAGGGGTGTCGTCGAATGAAAGGTGGACTCGTGCTCAGTGTCGCCCTCATCGGATTGCTCGGCGGATTCATTACGGGAATCTCGCCGTGCATCCTCCCCGTGCTCCCCGTGATCTTCTTATCGGGAGGTGCCCAATCAGCGCGCCCCACGATCCAGATCGCAGGCCCTTTGGCTCCCAAATCTGAACCCCAAAGTGAAGCTTCGAAATGGCGCCCTTACTTGGTGGTCGCGGGACTTGTCGTCTCCTTCACCTTCTTCACTCTTCTTGGATCCGCGCTGCTTTCGCTCCTGCATTTACCGCAGAGCTTCATTCAGTGGACGGGCGTTGTTCTCCTCACTGTGATCGGCATCGGCATGCTGGTCCCACGGGTCATGGAGGTTTTGGAAAAGCCCTTCCTGCGCTTCGGTCGTTCGACAGGACAGAAGAAGCCCTCGAACGGCCTTTTGCTGGGAATCGTCCTCGGCGCGGCCTACGTTCCCTGTGCTGGCCCGGTTCTCGCAGCCGTTTCCGTTGCGGGCACCACTGGAAGGATCGGGCCTGAGACTCTCGTCCTCGCTTTCTCCTTTGCCCTTGGCACCGCGATCCCCTTGCTGTTCTTCGCTCTCGCGGGTCGTCGTCTCACTGAAAGGATCGCAGCTTTCCGCTCCCATCAGCGCCAGATCCGCTCCATCGCAGGCATTGCAATGATCGCGCTGGCTCTCGGCATCGTGACGGGGGCTCCCGCTGCAATCCAACGAGCCCTGCCCGACTACTCTTCGAGCCTCCAGCAACGCACCGACGAAGCTCTCAACGGTTATTCATCTCGCTGCGTTCCCGGTGCCGAAGGATTGGCGGATTGTGGTCCTCTTCCCAAAGTCGAGGGGATCAAAGGGTGGATCAACACGCCCGATGGTGGGGCGATTGCTCAAGAGGAGATCACTCGGGGAGTGACCCTGATCGACTTTTGGGCGTACTCGTGCATCAACTGTCAACGCTCAGTGCCCGGCATTGAGAAGCTTTACGAGACCTACAAGGATTCCGGTCTGCAGGTCATCGGCGTACACGCCCCCGAATACGCCTTCGAGAAAGTTGCTGAGAATGTTGAAGCAGGAACGAAGAAGCTGGGCATCACTTACCCGGTCGCCCTCGACTCGGACCTGGTGACCTGGACGAACTTCGATAATCACTACTGGCCCGCCCATTACTTGTCGGACGCTTCAGGCACAGTGAGAGCGATCCGTTTCGGCGAAGGAGGGGAGGGTGCAACAGAGAATCAGATCCGAACTCTCCTCAAGGAGGCGGACCCGGATGTGAATCTTCCCGCTCCGGTATTCGCCAAGAATGAGCCGGAAACGAATCTTGCGAATGACCGTACACCTGAAACCTACCTCGGTGCGCTGCGTGCCGAGCGCCACCAGGGAACTCCCTCCGCGAGGGGGCGCCTCCTTGCAGGTGAAGGCGAGTACGCCTTCCCGGACAAACTCGCCACCCACTTCTTCGCCCTTGAAGGCAAATGGAATGTTTCCGGGGAGTCGATCACGCCTTCCGAGGAGGGGGAGGGAGGCAAACTCCGTCTCCATTACAAAGGGAAACGCGTTGACTTGGTGATTTCCGGAAGCGGGGTTCTCACCTGGACACTCGACGGCGAACGCAAGAGCCTCGAGATCGAGGGCGCCCCGAATTCGATGACCCTCGTTGATATGCCCGAGTCGGGCGAGGGGATCCTCGAACTCGAGGTGCCTGCGGGCTTGGCGCTCTACTCCTTCACCTTCGGGTGAAGAAGGAGAGAAATCTCCTCGTCTATGTGCACGGGGGCGCGCCGCTTAAGATTGGCGCGTGAAGAACCCGGAAACGACGGACGAGGAGCTTCTCGCACTCATCAAGACAGGGGACCGCGATGCATTCGAAGTCCTTTACGGACGATGGGTTTCGCGTCTCCTGGCGCTCGCAGTGTCAATCCTCGTGGATCGAGCACAGGCCGAGGAGATCCTCCAAGAGACGCTCCTGGAAGTGTGGCGCACAGCGGGCGCATTCGACCCTTCAAAGGGGAGTGCGAGGGCGTGGCTCGTCACCATGACGAGGCGGCGGGCGATCGACAGGGTCCGCAGCTCAGAGGCCGCCCGCAGGCGCGAGGAGCGCAGACCTGATGAGGATCTGCCCTTCGATGTGACTGCAGAAGCCGTCGAGGCGTCCATCGTGGCGAAGGAGGTTCGAGATGCTCTCGAAGCCCTTGGAGAGCCGCACAAGACCACAATCGAGCTCGCCTACTTCACGGGGCTCACGCATCGACAGATCGCCGAACAGATGAATACTCCGCTCGGTACTGTGAAAACACGAATCCGCGACGGCGTCGCACGACTGGGAATGATCATGGGAGGTGGGCGATGAACGCCAATCGTCATGAACCCGTCGACCCCGATGAGGTCGAGGGCTTCGAGTGTGAGGCCGTTGACATGGAGCTCGCCGGTATCCTCGGCTCTTCACTCGCCCCGCTTGAGCCTTCTGCCGGGTTCAAAGAGGCCCTCTTCGCGAGGCTCGACGAAGTCGAACAAATCCCAGAAGAGGCTCTGGCCCCGGTGTCATCGGATATACGCTCCTCGTCCTCGTCCTCGTCCTCGTCAACGGGGGGAATGGCTTGGGGTGAACAGGAGCCTCTCGCTCAAGTCCTTCCTCTCCGCCATAGGCTTCGCCCCTGGCTTTTGCGGAGCACTGCAGCCGCCGCACTGCTCGTCGTAGGGATCGGGATCGGGCGGGCGAGCGCGATCACTGACATGTCTCAGGAGCACTCTTATGCAATGCTCAACCAGAGTCAGGACGTTGAGCGCTCCACAGACACAATGCCCGATGGGCACATCGCAACCCTCACCTGGTCGAGCGAGATGGGCAAGGCCGCTGTCACCTTGCCTTCCCAGATGAGCGAGGGCATGACGGAGCCGAGTTCGACGAAGGTTTTGCAGGTCTGGGTCCGCGACGCGCAGGGAGTGCGTTCGGCGGGCGTGTATTCGCCGAGCAGGGGGATGAACTTCGCGTTCATTGATCTGATGCCCGAGGACGGCGACGAGATCTTTGTGACGATCGAACCCGCTGGCGGTTCTCAGGCGCCGAGCGGAGAAGCTCTTGTCGCAATGCGCGTGGGCGCCTCCTCTTTTGCGGGCGACGAGGGCGGGGCGCAAGACGAGGGCAGGGCGCAAGACAGGGACGGGGCAGAAGAGGGGGACATAAGCGGAGCTATCGAAGGGGCTCAGGCGGGGACGAGGGCGGCCCTGGACTCCTAGAGCCGAGGCGCTGTTTGTTTTCAAACCTCGTATCCTTTCCCGCTCATTGTTTAGCTCTTGATTTTTCTTGACGCTGGGGGATACGCTGTAACGTCCGATCGTTTCGATGGTCGGTGAGTTGATGAACTCAATAGGGGATGATCGGTTTCGACGGCGGTCGTCGATCGAGGGGAAGCGGGCCGAGAATGCGCGCTCAACTCGCAAACGCTGCGTGCAAACCAATAGGTGCCGAACAGAACCGCACCGACTACGTTCTCGCCGCCTGATTGCCGCGTGAACCTTTAGTCCGTCAGCCCAGGTGGTGCCTCCAGCCTGGTGTCTGGCGTCGTTCAGGAGGCCACTGGGTGCGGACCATGTCGGTGGGTCCGTTCCGACACTCAATCGACTGAGCTTACTGGCAGCAGGCCTGCATGACGTCAGGGGCTGAGAAATAAACAGCAGGATGCGCCCGGAGAAGACCTCGGGGTCGGCCGTCGGACGGGGGTTCGATTCCCCCCATCTCCACCAAAGGGGCTGCGTTGACCCTTGCCAAGCAAGGGTCAACGCAGCCCCTTTTGTGCCCCGTGAGAGCTCAATGGAGTTGAACTCGGCCGATCAATTGGGATGGTTTGAGGGGTACGTAGTGCCCCTACCGTGGTGGCCCAAAATGGTCTCACGCTGGTCGCATGGCAGCGTTCGATGACGTGACGTTTCGTCGTAGTAGTCGCTTACGTCACCCTTGCCTTAGGCGTGCTGGATCGGCGGTGAGGCTGCCCGCAAGTTGTGGACAGTTTGTTAAGCGGCTTTGGGGTAGCTGGGTCTGGCATGGCGGGATCCTTGATGATGGAGTTTTTGAGGGTTAGGGGTGTTTGCATTCCAAGTGATGAGTGCATGCGGTGCCGGTTGTGGACTACTTCGATCTATTGTGCGACTGCCTTGCGTGCTTGATGACGTGTGAACCACTTCTTTTTCTTTCGATCATAGAATTCGGTCTTTAGCGTTGACCAGAATGACTCCGACATGGAGTTATCGAAGCACACACCAGTACGCCCCACGGATTGGGCAATAATCCCCAGATCCTGACAGACCCGCCATATCTGGTCACGGGTGTACTGCCTCCCACGATCAGCATGGAATACAAGCCCCTTAGGGATCTCACCGCGCGACGTGTACGCCATCTGTAATACTCGTTGTACCAGGTCAGCAGACTGGGTATCATCCATCGCCCAGTAAATTACACGGCGGGAATGACCATCACGCACCACACACAGGTGTAGCGAGCCTTCACCAGTGCGCAGATAGGTAATGTCACTGAGCCATACGCGGTTGAGCTCGCCAACATCAAACAACCGTTTAACCAGGTCAGGCAATGTAGATTTCTTCTTCGACGCGATTGTGGTCACCGGCACGAACGCGTGCGGCGAGATCCCCTCAATAGCCATTGCCCTCACACGTTTAGCCACGGTTTTCCTATTCGCCTTGATAGTCCTCTTAGCAAGCAACGCAGTGATTCGAGGAGTGCCATAGACTTCATCAGAATCTTCCCAAATCGCATAGATATGTTGATCAAGATCTTCAACGAATGCCTGACGTGGATCGAGACCCATGCGTTTGGCTTCGTCTTTAGCTGCCCAGGCGTAGGCGCAGGAACGAGACACTTTTAGGAGTCTGGCCATACGTTTAATGCTGAAATGTGCCTCTCCTGCTGCATTAGTTGGAACTTTTCCTCTCTCGTTGCTTCGCAGCGAAGAAGGCTGTGGCTTTTGACAAGAACTCGTTATCTAAACGAGGCTCAACAAGCTCACGACGCAAGCGAGCATTCTTAGAACGAAGATCAGCTTCGCTCAAACCATCCTCACTGCCTTGTCGTTGCCGCTCCTGTTTGACCCATTTGCCCAGTAGCCCAGCACTCACACCAAGCTCTGCAGCGACCTTGACAATTGGCCGACCAGACTCAATGACCAATCGCGCAGCCTCTACCCGATACTCCGGGGTATACCTCCGACGTTGTCGCTGACTCATAATGAATATCTTCTTCTACGGACACAACATCCGCACAAATCAGGTGTCCACTACTCGAGGCTAACCTCAGCGGGCTGAGAGTCTCCGAACGGCGCGTGACAGCCCGTGCGAGTGGGTACGAACCCCGGGAGGGCCTCGCAACCGTGCAGCAGACAGTGCGTGATGTGCGGCGGCTACACGCACCTGTCACTGTGCGTACAGTAAACTACGCGCGTCTGTGCTCTCCTCGGGCGGTACTCCACTAGTCTGAGACCAATAGCGTCGTTCGGCGTTTCACGTTGAAAGTGGTTATAGGGTTCATATGTCGCCTAGGCCAGGTGGGGAGACAGACAAGCTTGGAAACAAGTTCGAGCTTGCATGGGCTATCCGTCATGCCCTCTACTGCGTGCTTGACGACCGACGGGCTTTGACCGCAGAAGACGTCGACGCCGAGGTGGGTCGAGGTTCCGAGTTCACCTACGACACCGGACTCGTCATTGAAGCGCACCAGGTCAAACGCCAGAATGGTAATAGTAACGGTTGGACCGTCAGGGAGCTGGCCGATAAGAAGATCTTTGAGGCGGCTGCGAGCCACGTGGCGGCGGGTCGGCGTTACCGCTTTGTCTCCCTCACACCGTGTCGACCGCTACAAGAATTGGCCGACCGTGCTCGCAAGTCGGCAGATCTAGCGAACTTCACCGACTGCTGGCTCACCGGAGAGCTATCGCCGGTCTTTGATCAGCTGTCGGCTGCAGAGCTTTTGGGCGGTCCGCAGGCAGCCTGGGACACGCTTCGTGGGATGTGGTTCGCGGTTCATGACGAGTGCGATATCATCCGCACGAACAGCATGCTTGCAGAGTGCAACTTCAGCGGCGCTAACGGTCACCTAATTTCTCTTGCTGTTGGCGACATCCTGCTCGACAACCTTGGCAAGCGGATGACTCGAACAGAACTGTTGGATCTGCTTGCCGAACGGGACATCAAGCCGCTGGAACGGGGTTCTTATCAGACGGCGCACGAGCAGGTACTGGCGATCACCAGCAGCTGGCACCAGTCTATTCGGCGTGGACTCCTGCGACCACCGATTGAGCGCGCAGAGGCTAACCAACTTGTCCAAGCGCTCGATCCGGGCAAGATCGGACTCCTCACAGGTACAGCTGGAGGTGGGAAGAGCTCTGTGTTGGAAAAGGCTGTCACCTCGCTTGAATCCACAGGGGCCGAGATCTTGGCGCTGCGATTAGACCGATTTGACCACTTCGCATCGACTGCCGACTTGGGGCGTCAACTCGGGATCGAAACCTCTCCCGCGGTCGCGCTGGCAAGGGCAGCCGATGATCGCGCTGCTTACCTCGTCATTGACCAGCTCGACGCGGTGAGTCTCGCTTCCGGACGCATTCCGGAGTGTTTCGAGGTTGTTATGGATCTCATCGGAGAAGCGTTGTCCGTTGGCAGCATGCGTGTTGTTCTGGCGTGTCGACAGTTCGACATCGACAATGATTACCGGATCCGCGCTTTGGCGTCGCGTGCCGACGTCATCACGGTAGAGGTTGGCCCACTGGCGAAGAAGGATGTCGAATCGGCTGTGACAAGAATGGGTCTCGACCCGACGCATCTGAGTTCATCACAGTGTGTCCTTCTGCAGACGCCGCTGCACCTCGTGCTCCTGGGGACAATCTCGTCTGAGGCTGACGCGTTGGCGTTCCAGTCAAGGGGATCTCTCTTCGAAGCATTCTGGGAGCGCAAGAGGCAAACGGCGCGTGTACGCCGACAAGACGTAAGATTCAACGACGTGGTCAGTCGGATCGCCAACGCCGTGAGCGACCGGCAAGTACTGTCTGTTCCAATTGAGATCTTGGACGATGGGGATCTTATCGAGGACGCTAACGTTCTTATCTCAGAACATGTGCTTGCGCGGGATAGTGGTCGAATCGCGTTCTTCCACGAGGCATTTTTCGACTATGCTTTCGCACGACTGTGGATTTCTCGAGCGGAGTCGCTCGTTGACTTCCTGCTCGATGACGAGCAGGCACTGTTCCGTCGTGCTCAGGTACGCCAGATCCTGCAGCATCTCTACGAGCGGGAGCCAGACCGTTTCCGTGCTGAGGTCGAAGCACTACTGACCGCCGACAACATCCGATTTCACATTAAGGAGACTGTCCTCGCCGTTGTGGCGAATCTTGTTGCGCCAACCTCTGCCGATGCCGAACTAATGTTGCGAATCGCGGCAACGCATCCGAGCTTCGAAGCCCTCCTCTGGCAGCAGCTGTATCGACCACAGTGGTTCGCGCGTTTCCATGAAGACGCTCAGATTTCCGCTTGGCTCGACGGTCCAGATGAGGACATGCGGAATCACGCGTTAAGTACGATGGCTAGCGCTGTCAAAGAGTACCCAGAATCAATTGCTGCGCTGCTAGGGAGCCGTAAGACCGCGCCGGATTATTACGACTGGTTGCGCTGGATCACTTGCTTTACTGATGTGTTTCACGACCGGCAGCTGTTCACTCTGGTGCTTGAAGGGGTCCGGCAAGGCGCTTACGATGCCGCAGAGCATGAACTCTGGTTGATGACGCACGACCTGGCTAAACATGAGCCGCTTTGGGCGATTGAGTTGCTGCAGGCGCGTTTGATCGATCACGTGGATTCCCTGACGCTTAATGAGAAAGGTAAAGTGGCTTTGCTCGGCATTCGGGAGTACAGCGCTGCTGAACTCGTAAAGGACGCCGCTGATGCTGAGTCCCTGGCATTCGTGCAGACCGTTGTGCCTTACCTCCGCCAGGTCATGGCCGCCACTGCGATGGAGGAACGCGACGATCAGCCGATATACGACTGCCACTTCAGCTACCGATTTGTGGGCGATGATCTCGAAGGCGACGAACTCGGTGACTTCTTGCTGGCGGCGTCGGTCCGCTCGCTGGAGACGCTGGCAAAGACTGAGCCTGAGGCAATCCGGAGCCTTCTCGTTGACTTGGCCGCTGACCCCTACGATGCATCACAGTTCCTGCTCTACCGGGGCTTGTCAGCGGGCGGCAAGCACTTCGCCGACTGGGCAGCAAGCCTCTTGCTCAAAGGTGGTCGGCGTCTCTACTGTGGCTATGTCTCTGACGTCAATTGGGTTGCGCGGGAGCTTGTCGGGGCGATTGCGCCACATGTTACCGATGTGATCCACCAGAAACTCGAGGACTTGTTTCGAGACTTGCGCAACGGGTACGAGAGTCATGACAGCTGGGGACGTTTGGCCTTTAAGTTCCTATCCGCTCTCGACGAGTCGCGACTCACCCCGGCGGGGCGACGACGCCTCGGGGAGTATCGACGGAAGTTCGGGGAGGACGTGCCTGCGAAGCCGCTCGGCATCACTGCTGGAGTTATCGGTCCACCGATAGCCAGCGCTGCCGCCCAGAAGATGACCGATGGGCAGTGGCTGAACGCGATGACAAAGCACGACTCTAACGAGACGAACTGGAGCACCTTCACCGGGGGAGCCCGTGAACTGTCCTGCGTACTGAAGGATCAAGCTGCTGTTGACCCGGCGCGCTTCGCGCGGCTGACTCTTCAGCTGACCTCGGAGGTCAATTCGGCGTACACCAATGCACTGCTCATGGGCTTTGGTGATGCCGAGGTGAGCGATAGCACCGGACCGTTGGTCTTCGAAGCCGTCCGCCACATCGCATCGCTGGGACAGGCAGACAACGATCGGTTCCTCGGAACGGCGCTGCAGAAATATTACCGCGAGGTGCCACTTGACCTGGTTGAACTGATCCTAGACCGCGCTTTGCATGCTCCGGACCCGGCTGACGAGTCCCCGGTGAGTACGGATGGGCAAAGTGCTGCGGACATGTGTACGAACGGCATCAACACGGCACGTGGAAGTTTGGCAGAAGCGCTCGGTAACCTGTTGATTGCCGACAGTGACGGCCAGCGAACTGCTTTGGTAGTGCCATACCTCAACGTGATGGCCAGCGATCCGGTGCTTAGCGTTCGCTCGTGTGTTGCCCACGCCCTAGCCGCCTCGCTCCGGTATGCTCGCCCTGAGGTGTTGGCAGCGTTCACAACTCTGATCCAGGCTGATGATCGTCTCCTTGCTGTCAAAGTCGTACAGCGGCTGATGCGCTACATCGGCAATGTGAATCCCGAGGTCATCGATCCGATCATCCAGCGCATGCTGGCTTCGGAGGACGCCGAGGCTCGTGAGGCTGGTGGCACCATCGCGGCGTTCGCGGCACTGGAATGGGATCGCCCAGACCGCATGCAACAAGCACTGTCTGGGGATCTCCATGTCCGCAAGGGTATTGCGCAAATCACCGCTGGGCGTGTTGCCTGTACCTCAAACACCGAGTTGGCCACGGAAACCCTGATCCGCTTGATGAACGACGACGCGGATGAGGTGCGTAAGGAGGCGGCCACGGTGGCATCGCATCTTCGTGATCATCCTCTGCGACCGTTCGTTCAGCTGCTGACGGCACTGATCGACTCGCCGTCTTACGCCCACGCCGCGACCCAGTTGCTGCTCACGCTGGAGGATGCGCCGGATAAGGTCGATGGATTGGTCTTGAAGGCTTCGCAGCGATTCCTTGGTGTTTTCGGGAACGATGCCGCTGACATCCGTACCAGAGCAGCCGGAGATGCCCGCTACATCAGTAAAATGGTGGTACGTGGACTAGCACAGTGCCAGGACCATACCCATCGGGCGGCGCTGCTCGACGTCTTGGATCTGCTCCTTGAACTTGGCGTCTACGGCATCAATGCTGCCATAAGGGAATCGGAGCGGATCTAGCTTGAGGCACACGATGAGCCGCGAAACTCCTTTGATCTCGGGAGCGCTGTATTCACACTCTCGGGCAGCCCAACAATGGTGCGGTCAGCCCTCCGAGCCACACTACCCTGCTCATCTGCGTCAATCTGAGAGGGATGGCGCAGTTGAGCGGCCGCCGGAGGGCGGACTCGCATATCATGCTCGACAGGAGCGAACGCTCACGTGCGGGATCGTTACGAAAGTCCCTCAAACCGCCCGTCGCATCACCAATATCCCTTCCAGTATAACGACCGCTGGTGAAGTCATTACTGACTACCACAGCCTATGGCACGTAGAACAATCCTCACGCATGTCCAAACACGACCTACACGCCCGCCCAATATCTCACCACACCCACCACTCCATCGAAGCCCACCTGACCGTTGTCACCGCTTCCCTAGCCATAGCCCACCACCTCCAGGCCCAAACACGTGTTTCCATCAAGAAGATCATCCGCCCGCTACGCGGAATGCAAGAAGTCACCATCACAATCGCCAAAGACACCCACGACCCCATCACCGGCCAAGCCAAAACCACACTGACCAAATGGGACTGTCTGAATAGTGGTGTGTGGGGGTCTGGCCTGGTTTGAAAGGAGATGGTCGTGACTGACGCGACCGTTGTTGTTGTTGACGAGGAGATGATTGATTCCGTGGCCGGGGGGATCATCGTTCAGAGGGAAGTCGCACAACGCTTGCTCGCGTAGGCGAAGGAGCAGGGCGTGAGCTTGACGGGGCCGGGCGGCTCGCTCAGCCAGCTCACGAAGAACGTCGTCGAGACCGCGGAGAATGCCGAGTTGACCGAGCACCTCGGCCGCGAGCACGGCGGGACCCTAAATGGGCGAGAACATGCGTAACGGGACGCGGGTCAAGACGGTGCTCACCGAGATCGGGCCCGTCGAGATCGAGGTGCCCAAAGACCGTGACGGCTCGTTCGAACCGGTGATCGTCCCGAAGAGGAAGCGCCGGGTGGACGGGGTCGATCAAATCGTGCTGTCGTTGAGCGCGCGGGGGTTGACTACGGGTGAGATCGCCGCGCACTTCGACGAGGTCTATGGGGCGAAGGTCTCCAAGGATACGATCAGCCAGATCACCGAGAAGGTCAGCGGGGAACTCGCCGAATGGTCGAGCAGGCCGCTGGATCCGCTCTACCCGGTGATCTTCGTCGACGCGATCGTCGTGAAGGTCCGTGACGGGCAGGTGAGAAACACCCCGTTCTATGTCGTGATGGGCGTCACCGTGAACGGAAAACGCGACATCCTCGGCATCTGGGCCGGTGATGGTCAGGAGGGTGCGAGGTTCTGGCTGCAGGTGTTCACCGAGGTGAAGAACCGGGGCGTCGAGGACGTGCTCATCGCGGTCTGCGACGGGCTGAAGGGGTCTTTCGGAGGCGATCACACCACTTGGGAGCAAACGATCGTCCAGCAGTGCATCGTCCACCTAATCCGCAACAACTTCCGCTACGCCGGGCGGCAACACCGCGACGCGAACGTCCGTTTTCCTCAAACCCGTCTACACAGCCCCGTCAAAGCAGGCGGCAAAGGATCGATTCGAAAAGTTCGCCGCCGAGTGGGGCCAGAGGTACCCGGCGATCGTGCATCTCCGGCTCAGCGCCTGGGCAAAGTTCGTGCCGTTCCTCGAGTACGACGTCAAGATCCGGCGCGTGATCTGCACCACCAACGCAATCGAGTCAAGCAACACCCGCTACAGGCAGGCCGTCCAAGCGCGCGGGCACTTCCCAAATGAGGCCGCCGCAATCAAGTGCCTGTACCTCGTCACGCCGTCACTTGACCCGACTGACGGCAAAAGGGCACGCTGGGTGATGAAATGGAAGCCCGCGCTGAACGCGTTCGCAATCACCCTCGCCGCACGGTTCGAGAAAACCACCCACGAATAAAAACCGCTCGATCCCACACACCGTTTACCAGACAGACCCGCAGACGAACTCTGGGGCGACCTAGATACACTCATAACACGCCTCAACACCCTCACCGACCGGGAGCGCCGAGCGTTGAGCAAGGCGTTGGCGGAACGCGACGGGTGGTAGGGGCTGAAGGTTGAAGCTCTGTGTAGGTCCTGCATCTGTTGCTCAGGGGAGCATCAATACGCTGACCTTTCGCCTGACATCGGGTAGGTCGTTGGTTCGAGCCTTGAAATAGACGCGATTGGCCACAATGTCAGCGGCGCGGATCAACGGATCTAGCTTGGAATCTCGCATCTCGAGACGAACATCTGTCAGCGTTGGAAGAATGGGAGGGAAGAACGATGCGTAGTTCCAGTTGAATGTCCCCGTCTTGAGTTCCTGGATCAAGGATTCACGCAACTCGTATCGGCCATTCGTCGCTGTCGTGTGCTCATCCATACGAACGTCGATCGTCTCGGAGTAATCGGCGGGGATCTCACCGGAGTTCAGCAGCTGTTGGAGGGCACTCTTCAACGCTCGCTTGAAGGCGTAGTCCAGATAGCGTTGCTTCGTCTTCTTGTCGCAGAAGATCTCCGAGCGGATGCGATCGAGCTTCACGACAACGGCGAATTTGTGGACGTTGTTGAGAGAGCGGAATAGTTTGCCTTTGTCTCTGCCAGAAAGAGTCACGGCTTTGAGCTCACCATGGATCGTGCGGCCAGCCGAGGGACCAAGACTGCGTTCGGCCTTCCGGTACATGCGCAGGCACGAGTCTCGCGACGCTTTGTCCAGAAAAATCAGCCCACCGAACACGAACACTTTCTGGGTTATAGGACAAAATGTGTTGGTCGGGTCTAGTCCCAGTCGGTGCGGTAGGGGCTGTGGTGGTGGAGTTCATGCCAGGCGATGGCGTCTCCCCATTGGGGGATGATGCCGGCGGCGGGGTGGTCGCGTGAGGCCTGTTGCCAGGCCTGTTCGATCTGGGTGTCGGTGGGCATGACTTTCAGGATCTGAGCGGCCGACAAGGGGTGCTCCGTGTGCATGTAGCACCACCAGAAGATCGCCTTGATCCTGCGCGTGAGCCGCATACCCCGGTGGTCGCGCAGCATTTGGCGCAGGGGCGCGTTCGTGGCTCCTTCGATCTGGTTGTTCATCGCCGGCATCGCCTGCCCCCAGGTGGGGTCGCAGAACGTGAACAACACACCCCTCGCCAGTAGCCGGTTCAGGCTGTTACGGGCGCGCACGAGCCGCTCATGCGTGTACTCCCACCCGCCATCGTCTCTGGGTGTCTTCTCGGCGAGGAACGCCTCCCACCGCTCACACCACCCCCTGTAGTCCTCCACCCACGCCTCGGCCTGCGGAAGATCCGTGACGCGAATGAGCTGCTTGCCCAGGGCGTACAGCTCTTTGGACGCAGGCAGCTTCGGACGGGTCGTTGTCGCTTCCTTCACCTTCGAAAACGCGTGAAACGTGCACCGCTGCACCCGCGAATCCGGCCAGATCTTCTTACGCGCCTTCTCGAACCCACTCCCCCCATCGGTCACCACCAGCTCCGGAGGGGCGATCCTGCTCATGAGGGCCTCCCAGGCGCGCGAGTTCTCCGTCCTGGCCACATACCAGCCCACCACATGCTCACGCGTCTGAGCGATCACCACGACCGCCTTGCGGCCCAGATGAATCCCGTCAACGAACACGACCTCGTGCACCTCATCGACCACGGGAGCGAAAGGCCAGACCTCCCACAGGTGCTGGCACCGCCGCCGAAACGACCGCCCACCCCCAGGCATATCCGCCTGACGGGCCCCGCTGAGCAACCAGGAAAGGAACTCGCCCAGGTGCTTGGCCGACGCGTCAATCTCATTCAGACCGGTGACATTGCAGGCCGTACACCTCCACCGCTGCCGTCCAGCTGACGTCTTCCCATGACGCGTCATCCGACCACCACACACAGGGCACGAAGCAGTATTCACCCCGAGAGGCAAACACACCCAACTAAAACCCGGACTTTCCCGCACCACAGAGCCGAAAAACCCCGATCAGACCAACACATTCTGTCCACCCTCATAGTTGGCCGCCACCAACTAAAACCCAGACCTTCCCGCACCAGCACAACGAAAAGTCCCAGTCAGACCAACACGAGGTGTCCTTTAACCCCACTTTCGGGATACCGGCAAGGAAGTGTGGCATCGACCCGGACTTTTCGTTGATCTGACCGCGTAAAGTCGCGTTCCCCATAGGGGTGGGGCCTATATGAGCGGGTGAGTGTTGACAAGCGCCCCAAGTGCCCGATCTGCCGAGCGCCGATGAACGCGAACGGGAAAACGTCTTCTCGTACGCCCCGGTGGCGTTGCCGGAACTGCTCATTCTCGACAGTTCTCAAGCGCCCTGACGTAACTCGCCGCCACGACCTGGAAGCATTCATCAACTACGCGACCGGCAAGACCAGCCAAGCCGAACGCGACGGCACACTCACCGGCCGATCCTTCCGCCAGCGCACCTCGTGGTGTTGGCAAGTCCCACCACCCCTCCCAGTCATGGACGGCGTCATTCATGACCAGGTGTTCATTGACGGGATCTTCCTTTCCCACTCCTGGGTCATCCTCATCGCCACCGACGGGCGCACACCGTTGAACTGGGTTACCGCCGGACGAGAAAACGCTACGGCCTACACCCAGCTCCTCAGCCCACTTCCCCCACCGGGCATCATCACTACCGACGGGGCAGGCGGCGCCCTGGCAGCGATCCGCACCCTGTGGGGACCAGACCAACCGGTCCAACGCTGCCTCGTGCATGTCCACCGCAACAACACCGTGGACCTGACCCACAACCCCCACACGCCCGCCGGGAAAGCCCTCAAAGGCCTGTCCCATTCCCTCTTGCGCGTCACCACCATGGATGAAGCCGCACACTGGGCGAGCCTGCTCGCCGCCTTCCACACCGAATACGCCCACTACCTCAAAGAACGCACCTACGCGTCCCAAGACCCCGAAAAGGCAGCAGCCACAGGCAAGAAATGGTGGTACACCCACGAACGCGACAGGCGCGTGTACTACCGGCTCGAACGCCTCCTCAAGAACAAACAGCTCTTCACATTCCTCACCGACCCTGGCCGACCAAACCTCGCATCCACCACCAACCCCATCGAATCCCTCAACGCTCAAATCCGCGCCCTACTGCGCGCCCATGCAGGCTGGAACACGACTCGCCAAATCACCGCAATTCACTGGTTCCTCGCCCACCACCAACACCCCATCAACGCCGCCACAGTGCTCGCCGAATGGGACAAACACGCCAGGCAACCCCACACGATCATCCCCACAACACACAAACAACAACCCCGGCCAGACGGGCCCACACACTACGACAACGCCTACAGCCCCGACACCGGCTTCCACACCCGAAAAGGCTGGGCCGGACGCACATAACCCCCACGACACGCCCGAGCGATGCCACACTTTCCTGCCGGTAACCCCCACTTTCTCATGGGCCTGATCGAATACGCCAGACTCGTCGGCGTACACAAAGATCGACACTGCATCCTCACAATAAAAAAGAAGGGTCACTTCCGTGACCCTTCCCCAGGACGCCGACGGCCTTACAGACCGCTTAAACGCGAGTTCGATGCATTCCCGGTGTACAGCGTGTCTCCACCTGCGAGTCACAGAATAGCATCATACGTCACTCGCTGACAATACGAATTTGAGGCCCTGTGACCTGGTCGAGGGGCCTCCCACCGGACCTGCAAACTGGCGAATGAGACAAGCTGATTGGGCACGCAGAGGACACGACCCTGCTAAAGTTCCACATCTGTGCAGGTCATAGCCACTTTTGAAACAGTTCCCCCCATCTCCACTCTTGAAAGCCCCAGAGCCGCAGGGTTCTGGGGCTTTCCCTTGCCAAACTGGGATTCGTATCTCGTAGCTGATATCGCACGATGCGCTGGAGTGTTCAGCGAATGACAATCCACGCCGCCGATGGGCGGCTTGCGGGTGTCACAGCGGGGCAAGCTCAGCGATACTAGGTGTGATTGGGGAACGCCTCAGGGGAGGGGACAAGGCCCAGCTCTCACCCATGTGTGAATATGAGGAGGCCATCGTGCCGGCACCATCGAAGTCGCAGGTCCGCAAAGCAGGGTCAACTCTGCGGGCTTTCACGCAGGGCAAAGCAAGTGAACAAGAGCGTTTGGCTGCGCTTGAGGTGATTGCAGAGTATCGGAGAACATTCGCTGATCCTCTCCTGAAAGTGAACAATGGGCTTCGTAGCTTCCTCGCCACAGAGGGCATTGAGGCGGAGGTGAGTCAGCGTCTCAAGCGCATGGAGACGATCGTTGAGAAGCTCACCTACCGGGAGAAGGGCCTGGATCTGTCGCGCATGGGTGACATTGGCGGATGTCGGATCGTCATCAGTGAGAACAACATCCCCAACATTTATCGGATATGGGAGCGAATAGAATACCGTTGGGGGTCAACTGGAGCAGGAGGAACACTGATGACGAAGAACTCTAATGTCATTGAGCACTTCCTCCTCATCTATGACCGTAAGGAAGACAAACTCCTATCGTCTCGCTCGTATGGCACAGATGGTGATGTCGCGGCCCGCGCATACCGGGAGGCTGAGTTGCGCTACCACGATAGGCCCGAAATCGACATTGTCCTCGTCGGGTCTGACTCGCTTGAGACAGTGAAACGAACTCATTCGACATACTTCCGTGGCTTCACCGCGCACGACCTCCAGCAGCTAGTGGACTCTCTCAGCTTCGAGTGAGCAACAGCGCTACTTAAAACCCTCCATACAACCTCGCCTGGGTCTTGTCCAGAACCTCACGAGGATCCTCTTTCCTCAGCTCTTCAACAGAGGTGAGGATTCGGTTGAGAGTCTCATCGAGTTCTTCGCAGTGGCGCTCGCCGCTTTTCACTTCACCCTCCCCCTCCTTCGACGCCGCCGGAGCAGCAGGCAGGTCCGTTTCCACAAGGAGACGCTCTTCAGGCACTTGCCGAATGTAGGCTCGCCCGCGTTTCGACGTGAGCATCGCCGGGTTGATGGAGATATACCCGCCCATGCGGATCAGGCGCGTCAGATCATCACTCGTGCCCGAGAAACGATGGAACACGGGAACAAGCCCACGTCCGAGGGCGTCGGATCCTTCCAGAAGATCGAGGACGGTGCTGGCGGCTCGAACAGCGTGAATTGAGAGGACATGGGGCAGAGGACTCGACTTTTGAGCCTGCCCGCCGTGAACGCCCCCGCGAACCGCCGCCTCGCAGCTCATTGTCACCACCTCGGAAAACACCTCGACTTGCAGTTGTGCGGGCACAGCCTCTAATCGCCTGGGCGCGAAATCCAGCCCGACCTCGCCAATGAGGCGAGTCTTTTCAAGGCCGGAGCCAAAAAGCTTGAGTTCTTCGCCGATGTGCGCCTCTTCGATATACCAGGGGTGCAGCCCAAGAGACCACGCTGGCCAGTGCACCTCGGCGCCCTCGTCGCCACCTGCGCCTAGGTTGGCCCCCGCATCACGGCGGGCGTTGGCCGCCCATTCCAGGTTCTCGTGGAAGTAAGAGGGCAGGAGTGTTTGGGCGACGAGCCGGAGCCCGCGTTTCGTGCAGGCGCGCAGGAAGGGGAGACGCTCGCCCTCGTCAATGAAATCGAAATGGTAGTGGGTGTCTAGCCTCGAGAACACGGCGTGCCCCTCCAAGAATCGACGAGGCGCGGGGGTGTGGGCATGGGGCTCAGCCCCGCGAGTCTTTGAATGACCTGTCCGGCGAGCATCTGCCCCATGATCGGCGGCATGTAGCTCATCGATCCGAGCCTCGCGTTCGCATCCCAACTCTTCGGGGCGATGAAGCTGGGGTGTGCTTCTTGGGAGCTGAGGACTTCGAGGTCTGCGATCCCCCGGTGGCGGCATTCACGGCGCATCGCACGGGCGAGATGGCAGTGGCGTGACTCTTGGACTTCGCAGAAGTGGAGCTGCGTCGGGTCGAATTTGTTGGCCGCGCCCATTGAGGAGATCAGAGGAATCCCCTCCTTCGCGCACCAGCGGGCGATCCCGAGCTTTTGAGTGAGGGTGTCGATGCAGTCGAGAACGTAGTCGGGCCGGGGCAATCGGTCCAGGGTCTGTTCGAGTGTGCGCGAATCCAGGTAGGTCCGTGTCGCGAAGACCGTGCATTCGGGGTTGATATCGGCGACGATCTGGGCCATGACTTCCGCTTTTTCGCGTCCGAGGGTCGAGGTGAAGGCGAGTTTTTGTCGATTGATATTCGATTCTTCGATGATGTCGCGGTCGAGGAGGACGAGGGAGCCGATCCCGCCGCGTGCGAGTGCTTCAGCGCAGCTCGAGCCGACGCCGCCCAAGCCGAGGACCATTACTCTCGCCTTTGTCAGCGAGTTCAGGCCTTCGGTGCCGAGGAGGAGTTCGAGTCGGGCGAAGCGTTCGCCGGGCATGGGGCCTCCCTAGTGATTCGGGCTTGGGGAGCGGGGACGGATGGGGAACATTATTGCTGAGGGCGGGGAGCCGTTTCGAATGCCAAGAGGAGTCGAGCGCTTCGCCTTGACCTTCCTCTCCTTTTTGGGGCAGCAAACAAAGAAATACCCCAGGGGGTATATGCTTCCTATGTTTTTGCTCCTTCAGACCAGGCAATCGCGCCGAGAGGAACCTCAATGACGGCATCTCAACGATCGCTCGCCCACATGCCCGTAACCGTCTTCGCTTCCGTGATGGGGGTGGGTGCCCTCTCCCTCGCATGGAAGAGAGCCGCACACCTATGGGAGCTGCCCACATGGCCCTCCCTCCTCATCCTCGCCATTGCCGCATCCCTCTACGTCCTCGTCCTGTGCGCCTATCTTGCGAAGTGGGCGCTGCACCCCAAGGCCGCGCGGGCTGAACTCTCCCACAAGATGCGCATGCCCTTCGTCCCTACGATCACCATCGCGACCCTTGTTCTGGCAACCGCAGGCGCGGATGTCGCCCCCGGCCTGGCCAGCATCATGTGGTGGGTGGGCGCACTCGGGCACCTGCTCGCCACGGCCCTCGTCCTCACGGCATGGTCGATGCGCCCCGACATCACGAGCACGGACATTACTCCTGCGTGGTTGATCCCCATCGTCGGCAATGTCATCACCCCACTGGCAGCCCCGCAGATCGGCAATATGGACCTCGCGTGGTTCTCCTTCGGCGTCGGAATGGTCTTCTGGGGTGTTTTCCTTACCCTCATCATTGAGCGTCTCCTCATGCACGATAAGGGCATCCCCGCCAAGCTCATGCCGACCTACGCGATCATGGTCGCCCCGCCCGCCGTTGCCCTGGTCGCATGGTCGCGCCTGGGACACGAATCCGACGACCCCCTGAGCCGCATTCTCTTGTCGATCTCCTGGATGTTCGCCCTGCTCATCGGCTTCCAAGCGAAGAAGCTCCTTGAGATCCCCTTCGCCCTGCCCTACCTCGCCTACACCTTCCCCGTGGCCGCCCTCGCCGTCGCCTCCCTCGTGAGTGCCGAAGCTCTGCCCGGAGCCCTCTATCAGTGGCTCGCCCTCATCGCTCTTGCGGTTGCGAGCATCGCCATTCCGATCATCCTTGTCGGCGTGCTGGTGCTCACCTTCAAAGGCCGGATCTTCGAAGCCGAGTAACGCCACCCCCGCCTCGCGCTACCCCGCACTTCACCCCACGCTCACACCGAGGCGAGCAGGCACGCCGTGACGAGGAGACTCCAGACCATCTCCCCAAGACCGATCCTCATGGGAGTCAAGGCAAAGCCCCGCCTCTGTAACAGCGGCATCGCCCCCGCCCGAAGAGTCAAGGCGATCCACACGGGAACGAGGACGAGGACGACGCTGCCCTTCATGAAAGCGATGGCGACGCCAATGAAGGACACGAGGTGCCAGATGATCGATCCGATGATCCAGCGCATCTCCTTGCGGCCGCGGATCAGGGAGCGCACCAGCGGAATCGTGCCAATGAAGTATGCGCCGAGGATCGTGCCAAGAACCCACGCCTGAGTCAGATCGGGGGAAAGAGGGGCGATGAGGCCGCGTGCGGCTGCGACCGGAGTCATGAGCGCCGCCGCACCCACACTCGTCACCCGCGTGAGGATCGCCCGTTCCTTCCCGCGCACGACCTCAATCAAAGCGATGAGGGCGAGGGGTGCGAAATACGGCGCCCAAGCGAAGAATCCGGGCTGTATGACAAGGAGCGGAACACCGAAGAGGAGGGTGAGGCCGCACCAGGAGACAAGGGCGGGACGCACGCTGCCCCGCCTGCGCTGAGGGGTCTTCCAATACAGCTCAAGAGCGTGGAAGGCACCGAACGCACTGAGCCAGGCGCACATGAGGAGCAGGTGAATAAGATGGGGGCCAGCTGCTCCGATCCCGAGCAGGGGAGGCAGAATCGCCATTGGCCAGGCGCCGTGTTGATCGGGGATCCAGCCTTTCTTCGTCAATATGCGCCTCCGGCTACGAGATTTGCGGGAGACGGGGGTGGAGGACGAAGAAGCAGAAGGAATCGTCATAGTGATGACTCTACGTGGAGGCGGGTGCGCGCTTGAGAGATGCGTCCGATGCGCGATAAAGGACTGGTCGCCCCGAAGAGCCCATGTGAGAATCGAACAATGACCATTGACCAGAACACGACGACTCTGTCCGCTTCAAGCGATTCGTCCTCGAAACGCGAGGACCGCTCGGCGAAGATCGCCGTCACTGTCTTCCCTTTGATCATCCTGGGGGCCCTCATCGGGGGGCTCCTCTTCCCTGCCCAGACCGCGCCGCTCGTCAAGGGCGTGAACTATGCGCTCATGGTCATTATGTTCGGCATGGGGCTGACTCTCACGCCCCCGGATTTTGGTGTGATTGCCCGTCGCCCTTGGCCGGTTCTTGTGGGCGTCCTCGCGCAATACATCATCATGCCCCTCGCCGCTCTTGCCGTGACCTGGGCGTTCCGCTTGGACCCGGCGCTCGCGGTTGGTGTGATCCTCGTGGGCTGTGCGCCCGGTGGAACCGCTTCGAATGTGGTCGCCTACCTCGCGAAGGGCGATGTCGCCCTCTCGGTTGCGATGACTGCAGTGTCGACCCTGCTCTCGCCCCTCGTCACTCCGATCCTCACGAAGTACCTCGCCGGCCAGTACATGCCGGTCGATGCGGTGGCGATGGCGAAGTCCATCATGATGATCGTCTTCATCCCGGTCGTCCTCGGCCTGCTGTTGCGCAGCTTCCTCCCCAAGCTCGTCGAAGTGATCCTCCCGGCCCTGCCGTGGATCTCCGTTTTCGGCATCTCCTATGCGGTGATCGCCCTCGTGGGTGCTTCATCTACGCGAATCCTCAGCGCTGGCCTCGTCGTCCTCGCGGTTGTCATTGTGCACAACGGCCTGGGCCTGGCTCTCGGCTACTTCGCTGCGAAGGGCCTCAAGGTCGGGGAGAAAGCCGCTCGTACAACCGCCATCGAGGTCGGCATGCAAAACTCCGGCCTCGCTGCGACCCTGGGTGCCACCTACTTCACTCCCGAGGCGGCAGTCCCGGGCGCGGTCTTCTCCGTGTGGCACAACGTCTCCGGTTCAGCGCTCGCGGCCTTCTTCCAACGCCGCCCGATCACCGATTGAAATTCTCAGGGAATTCCTAGCTTCAATCGATGGTCCTTGAAGGAGGGACCCCTAACTTTATTCCCATCACAAAGGAATACGGCGAACGGCCCACAAGGGGGCGTCAACGCCGATGATGGATTTTGAGGAGACTCTTCGGAAGAACTCGCACTGTGTTGATGGGATGCATTCAGGGGCAGGCCACAAGGCCTGCCCCTGAATGTGTGAAGGGTGAGTTCAGTCGACTTGATCCATCTTGCGCGCCCAGGCGGTACGGATCGGATTCGCATCGGCGACGAGCTGTGTGAAGCGTTCATCCGCGATGTCGATCACCTCGCCCAAAGCGAATCGGGCTTCACGGGCCTTCGAGGTCTCCACGCGCTTCCATGCGGAGGAGATGAGGTGTTCACGGTCGGCAAGGTTCGTGACGCACACGACGAGGGGACGGTGGAACTTCTCGCGATACGCCGCAGAAGCGGCTGTGAGATCCTCAAGCTCCTTGTCGTCGAATTCACCGAGTCCAAGGGCGGCAGTGTCCTGGTTCGCGCGCTCATCGCCCTTGCCTGCGGCGAGTTCAGCGATATCGGAGTAGGCAGCGATGAGGGCTTCCTGCTCCTCGAGCGAGGCGACGAGCACCTCGTCCTCGAAAGCGCGGCGAAGCTCAGTGGTATCCGCGAAGGGGCGCTGCTCCCAGGCGCGCTCCACGGGCCAGGTCGCGCCCTCGTACATTCCGGAGAAAGCCCGGATGAAGACATCGCGCTCCATGGAGTTGACCTCGTCAATGGACACGGCGCGACCATCGACGAGCGCAACATCGGGACCTTGTTGCTTGCCGAGGTGGAAGAACAAGAGGTTGAGGATGAAGGCACTCAGAGCACCGATCGTGACGCCCGAGCCGAAGATGATCTGCAGCCAGGAGGGAACCATGGTCGCGATCTCAGGCTTGAGGGTGACGAGCATCGCGAGGCCCACGGAAGTCGAAACGATCACGGCGTTACGGTTGTCGCGCATATCCACTTTGCCGAGGGTTTGAATGCCGACGACCGCGACATTCGCGAACATCGCGAGGGAGGCGCCGCCGATCACGGGAGCGGGGATCGAGGCGACGATCGCACCGGCTTTCGGGAGCAGACCGAGGATAATCATGATGACTCCGGCCGCGGTGACGACCCAACGGGACTTGACTCGGGTGAGGCGCACGAGCCCGACGTTTTGCGCGAAACAGGTGTAGGGGAAGGAGTTGAGGACACCGCCCAGGAGGGTGGACAGGCCGTCCGCGCGAAGGGCCCTGGCGACGTGCTCTGGGGTGATGCGCTTGCCGACGACCTCCCCGGTGGCGAAGACATCGCCAGTGGTTTCAACAGCGGTGACGGCCATGACGATGAGCATTGAGATGATCGCCGCGACTGAGAACTTCGGCAGGCCGAAGAAGAAGGGGGAGGTGATGCCGACCCATGAGGACTGCGCGACATTACTGAAGGACGCATCCTTGAGGATGAAAGCGATGATCGTCATGACGACAAGGCCGAGGAGGACGGAGATCGTCGACATGAAGCCTTTGAAGATCTTCTGGATCGCGACGATGATCGCGAGGGTCCCCATTGCGTAGGCGAGGCCCTTCAAAGTCAGGGCCCCAAGGTCGGCGCCCTCGGGTGCGTAGCTCGCGAGGGAGACGATGTCGCCCGCAGACACTGCGATCAGGGTGATGCCCATGACCGTCAGGAGAGTGCCGGTGACGACCGGTGGGAAGAAACGCAAAAGCTTTGCGAAATAGGGGGCGATGAGGAAGGTTGCGAGACCAGCGGCGATGATTGAGCCGTACATGGTGGCAAGGCCGGTCTTCGGGTCGGCCCCCGCGGGGCTCGCTCCGATTCCGATCGCGATGAGAGGGGAGACTGCGGTGAAGGTGACTCCCTGGATGAGGGGGAGCTTCACGCCGATCTTCGGGCCCAGGCCCGCGGACTGGATGATCGTCGCGATACCACAGGTGAAAAGATCGGCGTTGATGAGGTGCACAAGGGTCTGCTCATCGAGGCCGAGGGCGGATGCGATGACGAGGGGAACGACGACGGCGCCCGCGTAGAAGGCGAGAACATGCTGGATACCGAGGACGGCGAGCTTGCCGGCGGGGGGCACCTGATCGACGGGATGACGGTGGTCGGGGGTGGTGGCCCCCGCGCTTCGTCCAAGAGCCATGAGATCTCCTGAAAGAGGTTGTGATGGGCACCTCAATCGTCTCCCCTTTGGACTGTGGATCTGTAATCGGGTGATGCATCTCGCAAAGAGTGCTCTAAAGAGCAGGGAGAGGGGGCGAAAAATCGTGAGATATCGGGAAAAACGCGCCCAGAACCTGACAATCTCACGATGTTTTCGTAGTGTGTCCCTCGATGGCCGTCATAGTGATGGCTTTGTACGAAGGAATGAGGTTCCTCCATGTCCGTGAATCGCACTGAGCTTGTGGCCCAGATCGCTGAGCGCGCCAATCTGACCAAGGTTGAGGCGGATGCCGCCCTCGGCGCTTTCCAGGATGTTCTCGTCGAGTCCCTCGCCAAGGGCGAGGCCGTCAAGGTCACCGGTCTCTTCTCCGTCGAGCGCGTCGAGCGTGCCGCCCGCACCGGCCGCAACCCCCGCACCCGCGAAGAGATCCAGATCCCCGCGGGCTTCGGCGTGAAGCTCTCCGCAGGCTCCACCCTCAAGAAGGCCGTCGCCAAGAAGTGAATCGGCTCTGAGGCTTGAAGATCCGGGGGTGGGCACTGAGCCCACCCCCGGATTCTTTTGCACGAAGAAGACTGCCATGCTTCGGCCTACAATGGGGAGCATGCCAGACGCCCTCGATGAACCGACCCGACCGGGAGCCCCGACTTCCCCCGCAGGGCCCTCGACCCACTCCTCGACGGGACTGCTTGAACGCACCGAGGTCGAAAAAGAGAAAGCCCCGGGAGATGGCGACCGCTTCGCTCATTTCGTGCGCCGCGATAAGGCCAATTCTTCGATGGTGACGGGCCAACCGGTCGTCGCCCTGTGTGGGAAAGTGTGGATCCCCTCGCGGGACGCCTCGAAGTATCCGGTGTGCCCAACGTGCAAGGAACTGCGCGATTCAATGGGACGCAATGGCCGGAACTGGCCGTTCTCAGACGGGGGGATGATGGGTAAAGGATCTTCGGGAGGCTCTGGACAGTGACTGCAGCGCAGGATCGACACTTCCCATCCCGCGCTTCCACAGCTCACCACCTGTCGCACTCGTCCTCAAAGCGTGCCAGACGAGGCGCCGAGGGCGCTTTGCGCGCCTGGCAGGCTGCGGCTTTGCGTCAGTACATGAGCCAAGAGCCGCGTGATTTCCTCGCGGTCGCGACCCCCGGAGCGGGGAAGACAACTTTCGCTTTGAGGATCGCGCTTGAACTCATGGGCGCGGGGATCGTGGACAAGCTCACGGTCGTGTGTCCGACAGAGCATTTGAAGGGCCAATGGGCGGATGCCGCAGCCCGGGTCGGCATTCACATCGACCCGGCCTTTACAAACTCTCAGGGCCGAGCCGGTTCCCACTACGACGGGGTCGCCGTCACATATGCGCAGGTCGCGGCGAATCCTCCGGTGCATGCGGCCAGGACCCGCGCCTATCCGACCCTCGTCATCCTCGACGAAATCCACCACGCGGGAGATGCCCTGTCCTGGGGTGATGGTGTGCGCGAGGCATTCACTGACGCCAAGCGCCGCCTTGCTCTCACGGGCACCCCCTTCCGCTCGGACACTTCGCCGATCCCCTTCGTGCGCTATGAAGAGGACGCTGATGGGATCCGCCGCTCGAAGGCGGACTTCACTTACGGATACGGCGACGCCCTACGAGAGAGCGTCGTCCGTCCGGTGCTCTTCATGTCGTATTCGGGGCAGATGTCCTGGCGGACGAACTCGGGCGATGAGATGAGCGCCCGCTTGGGTGAGCCCCTCACCAAGGACATGATGAAGCAGGCGTGGAGGACCGCCCTCGACCCGAAAGGCGAGTGGATCCCGGCGGTTTTGCGTGCCGCCGATCTGCGCCTCGAGGAGGTGCGTCGACAGGTCCCGGACGCTGGCGGCTTGGTCATCGCATCGGATCAGACTCAGGCCCGCGCCTACGCCCGTCATTTGCGCGACATCACGGGACGTTCGGCGACGGTTGTTCTTTCCGATGACGCCGACGCTTCAGACCGCATTGATGCTTTCCGTGAAGGCGATGACAAGTGGATGGTCGCGGTCCGCATGGTGTCCGAGGGCGTGGACGTTCCGCGCCTGTGTGTGGGTGTGTATGCGACGAACACCTCGACTTCTTTGTTCTTCGCACAGGCGGTCGGTCGTTTTGTTCGTGTACGTCGGCGCGGGGAGACTGCGACGGTGTTCATCCCCTCCGTCCTTCCCCTTTTGGATCTCGCCGGCCAGATGGAGCTCGAACGCGACCATGCTCTCGACCGGCCCAAGCCCGAGGGTGAGGATTCCATGTGGAATCCAGAAGATGCGATGGTGGCGGAGGCGAATCGTGAGGAGAAGGCTTCAGGTGAACTCCTCAAAGGCTTCGAAGTTCTCGGAGCGGACGCCGAGTTCGACGGCGTCCTCTTCGATGGCGCCGCCTGGGGCCAGGGCGCCGAGGTCGGTTCCGAAGAGGAGCAGGAATACTTGGGGATCCCAGGTCTCCTGGATGCGGAACAGGTGACGACGCTGCTCAGGGCCCGCCAGGCCGAACAGGCGGCCTCGGCCCGCAAACAGAGGTCTGCGGCCCGTCAACGTGAAGCGAATTCGGGGATCTCCGATCACCGAGTCCGTGCGGCGAAGCGCAAAGAGCTTCAACACCTCGTGGCCTCCTGGTCGCGCCGCTCCGGCGACACGCACGCGATGGTGCACTCCCAGCTACGGAACCGATGCGGAGGCCCCGAGATCGCGCAGGCCACCACTGAGCAGATCGAAGCGCGTATCGCTTTACTGCGTCAGTGGTTCGTTGGCCGTAAATAGCGCGTCTCAGAGAGTGATATAGCGGGTCGGGATCGCCGCATCTCCTTCGGAGAGCCTCCACGCCTGGTAGGGGAGCTCGTTACGCGAACGCACGTGGTGCGCCTGGGCTTTCTCCAATGCGTCGGGGCCCCACAACTCGGAGTGGATTTCACCGCCCGTGATGAGGGGGATCTGCAGGGGACGGGCGCCGATCTTCGCGAACTCCTCCTTGGCCGCTTCTTCGGAGTCGGTGACGACGAGGACTTCTTCGGCTGCGTAGCCGTCTTCGTCGAGGACACGGCCAGCGAACTTGCGTCCGCCGACGGTCGACTTCGATTCGGATTTCTTCGCGACGGGAATCTGGGCGCCGCTCGCATCCTCCCTTTGGACGAGCTTGTACACGAGGGCCGCAGTTGGCACCCCCGATCCGGTCACGAGTTTCGTTCCGACCCCATAGGAGTTGATCGGAGCGGCACCGAGGGCAGCGATCGCATACTCATCGAGGTCGTTGGTCACGGTGATCTTCGTACTCGTCGCCCCCAGGGCATCGAGCTGACCGCGGACCTTGAAGGCCGAAGCGACGAGGTCTCCTGAATCGAGGCGGACCGCGCCAAGTTCGCCCCCGGCTGCGCGCGCGGCTTCGACGGCGTTGATGACGCCCTGTTCAACGTCATAGGTGTCGACGAGCAGGGTCGTGTCCGGGCCGAGCAATGCGATCTGAGCGTCGAAGGCTTCGCGTTCGGAGTCGTGGAGCAAAGTGAAGGAGTGGGCGGCGGTGCCGATGGCGCGCAAGCCGTAGCGTTTCGAGGCTTCCAGATCGGAGGTTCCGGCGAAACCACCGATGATGGCGGCGCGGGCTGCGGATACAGCGGCGCGTTCATGACCGCGGCGCGCCCCCATGTCCATGCAGGGGCGTCCATGGGCGGCGATCGTCATGCGTGAGGCTGCTGATGCGATCGCGCAATCGTAGTTGAGGATCGACAAAAGCAGAGTCTCGAGCATTGTGCATTCGGCGAAGGTGCCGCGTACGGTCAGGAGCGGGGAGCCGGGGAAATAGCATTCGCCTTCTGCGTAGCCGAGCATATCTCCTGAGAAACGAAAATCTTTGAGATAGTCGAGAGCATCATCGGAGACGATTTTGTGTTCGTGGAGCCAATCGATTTGTTCGGGTTCGAATTCGAAGCGCTCGAGGGCTTCGAGGATACGACCAATGCCTGCGACGACACCGAAACGGCGGGTGGCGGGAAGACGGCGTCCGAAGACCTCGAAGGTGGATGTCCTCCAGGCGGTCCCGGCTTTGAGGGCGGCGTCGAACATGGTGAGTTCGTACATGTCGGTCAGCAATGATGTGGAAATTGAAGCTGGCATATGCTCACGGTATCGCGATCGGGCGCGCTTGAAGTAGCGAAACTTCAGCGATCGTGAGATTCCTTGCCTAGTCTGGAACGTATGTCGAGTGTGACGATGATCCCGAAGGAGGATACGAGGACGAGGACGATTCCCGTCCCGTCCGCCTCGTGGCACACCGTCGTCTGGGATGACCCGATCAACCTCATGGGCTATGTGACGAGCGTGTTTCAGCGCCACTTCGGGTATTCGAGTGAGAAGGCGACGCGCCTCATGTTGGAGGTTCATGAGCGGGGCCGCGCCGTGGTGTCCACGGGAATGCGTGAGCGCATGGAAGCTGATGTCGTTGCCATGCACGGCTATGGTCTGCGCGCAACATTGGAAGCGGAGAGATGATCGGGACAATACGGCGATGATTGGTCGTTTCAGATACGAGGACGGGGCGTATCGCGCGTGTATTGAGCCTCCATATTCGACCTTGATCGTTCGCCTCATGCGTGAGATCCTCGTCGTCCTTGATGAGCCTGCAGAGATGAATTCCTTCCTTTTGGCGGCAACGGATTTGGAGACGGGGCGAGAGGCCCCCGAAGAGCGCGCCTTGGAGTATTTACTTCCCGCGATGAGTCTGGATCCTGAGGATGCTTCGAGTTTGCGGGCTTTGACGGAGGATTTCCTTCGAGCGGAGAAGTCTGCACGCCTTCGCCAGGTCGCGGGAAGGATTGAACGCGCTGAGCGCAGTGAGTGCGCGGAGCTCGTGATCCCAGCCGATGAGGTGTGGGAGTGGCTTGCGGCGCTCAATGATGTTCGTCTCGGCTTGGCGGGGGAGTTGAAGCTCGAAACGGATGCGGATGTCGCAAGAATTGAGGAATTGGCTGGCCGCGCGCTTGATGGCAGCCGCGAGCAGGCGGCCTCGGTGTTCTACTCGATTCTCACCTGGTGGCAGGATTCACTGATTTCGGCGCTGAATTCTTCGGGGGTGCACGGCTAGGGTCGGGAAGCATGGAGAATGCGCCGATCGGTATTTTCGACTCCGGGCTCGGGGGTCTTACGGTGGCGCGCGCCGTCATGGATAAACTCCCGGATGAGCAGATCCTCTATCTGGGTGATACGGCTCATACGCCTTATGGTCCCAGGCCGATCGCGGAGGTGCGCCGCTACACCCTCGCCTGTTTGGATGAGTTGGCATCGCGCGGAGTGAAAGCCCTGGTCATCGCTTGCAATACTGCGACCGCGGCGGCTCTGTCGGATGCCCGCGAGAGGTATTGGATCGACGCACATATCCCGGTGATCGAGGTCATCACCCCTGCTGCGCGTCAGGCGGTCGCAACGACCCGCAACCACAGGATCGGCGTGATCGGCACTTTCGCGACGATCCAATCCGAGGCGTATAAGAACGCTCTTGGCGCAGTTCCCGGGCTGAGCGTCGTCCAGCAGGCCTGCCCGAGATTCGTTGAATTCGTTGAACGCGGAATCACCATGGGAGCCGAACTCGAAGCCGTGGCCCGCGAATACTTACAGCCCTTGAAAGAGGCGGAGGTTGACACCGTGATCCTCGGGTGCACGCATTATCCGCTGCTCACCGGTGTGATCGCTCGGATCATGGGGGAGAGGGTCTCCCTCGTCACCTCTTCTGAGGCGACCGCGAATGTCGCCTACAACGAATTGATTGACCGGGGCCTCCTGCACGCCCCCTGGGCCCGGGGTCAAGGGCCCGCCCACGAGTTCCTCACCACCGGGGAGTCGGATAACTTCCCGCGTTTGGCGCGCCGTTTCCTCGGTCCCGAGGTTGCTCGCGTTCAGGAGATCACCGTCGACGCGGGGGCGAGAGCCTGATGCGTCTGACGATCATTGGAGCGACGGGGTCGATGTCGGGCCCCGCATCCCCGGCATCCTGCTATCTCGTCCAATGCCCGGGGCTTGATCCTCTCACGGGTGAGATTCGGACCTGGTCGATCGTCCTGGAAATGGGGCCCGGTTCCTTCGGGGCCTTGTGGCGTCATATCGATCCGCGGATGATCGACGCCCTCGTCCTTTCGCATACTCATGCCGATCACATGGGCGACATCATCTCCTTGCAGGTGTTCCGCCGTTGGGGGCCGGGCTCTGATCTTGAGCCTCTGCCCCTGGCGGGCCCGGTCGGCACTTTGGAGAGGATTCGCCAGATCGATGGGACGCGCCTGCCCGACACCTACGAGGGCGAGTTCGACATCCGCACTGTTCGCGCGGGGCAGAGCTATCGCATCGGCCCAATGACGCTCACCCCCTTCCCAGGAATCCACACGGTCGAGTCTTTTGGGACGCGCATCGTGGGGCCTTCGGATTCTTCCCCTTCGAAGACCGTGTCGATGTTCTTCACCGGCGACACGGATGAGGCTCCGGCGATCCTCGAGGGGGCTCGGGGCGTGGATCTTTTACTCACGGAGGTCGGCTTCACCCGTGCGGATACGGTTCGTGGTATCCACATGGATGGTGTGCGCGCGGGCCGTTTGGCGGCGAGAGCCGAAGTCGCTCGCCTTGTCGCGACGCATATTCAACCGTGGACGGATCTGAAGGTCGTCGAATCCGAATTGCGTGAGCACTGGGCCGGTCCCCTCGATTTTGCGATGTCTCAGCGGGTTTTCACAGTCGGACAGTGAATTTTTCCCAGCCAGGAACGAGTGCGAACGGCTCTTCAGCCGGTGGCCTCGCGCCAATCCTCGTGGTGTTGGGCAACCCAGGAGAATAATGCGGTGAGGACCTGTCCGGTTGCGCTATTCTCCCGGTCCTCGCCCTTACGATGCCGTACGAGGATCCTTCTGAATCCGAATCCCGGGAGCCGGGTGACGCGCATGCCATCCAGGGGGATTCCTCGCACCGCCATCGAAGGCAGAATCGTGGAGCCGCATCCGGCCCTGACGAGAGCGTGGGCGGCCTCGTAGTTGATGTACTCGTAAGGCACCCAATGCGCCTGGGGGATCGAGGAGACGATCCTTTGCATCGCGTGATAGCCGATCGTCTGGGGCGCAAGCCTGAGCCACTCGACTTTCGCGAGATCGCGTTCGGTTTCCACGCGCGGGGCGTTCTCGGGGCTGAGGAGCACCCAGGGTTCGTCGATGAACGCGGTATCGGAAAAGCCCGTGGGCGGTGTGCCGGGCGCAGTGTCGCGTTCGAGCATGAGCAGGTCGATGCGGCCCGCTCTCAGGTCACCCATGCCATCGGCCTCGTCCGTCTCTTTGATTTGCACTTCAACGCCGGGCAGGGTCGTGGAAAGTTCAGCGGTGAGGGGCAGGAGCACGGAGCGGATCACCGTTTGGAATGCTCCGATCCCGAGGGTGCCGGTGACTGCGCCACTCATGGGGCGAAGATCGTGGGCGATTTCGCTCAGCTCGTTTTCGATCCTTTGTGCACCGGCGACGAGGATATGACCGGCGGGGGTGATGCGGGCGCCTTGAGGGGTGCGCTCCACGAGGGGCAGGCCGACTTCCTCTTCAAGTTTGCGGATCTGCTGGGAGACGGCCGAGGGGGTGAGGCCAAGGACATCGGCGGCGGCGACGACACCGCCGTGGCGGTGGACGGCGAGGAGGTGGGAGAGTCGGCGAGGATCGATGAGCACGGCGTTTCCTCAGTGAAGAAAAACTGAATCGTAATTGAAGAGTAATGCAATTGTGCTATAGGCGAGGGTGGTTCACACTGGAAGAGTCGCAGGCGGCGCACAGTGGGGAGCGCCGCGAACGCCTGCTGCGACACCCATGCACACTCAGGAGAATCCGATGTCGGCCACCATTCGTCGTCTCTTCGCCCGCCTTCACGCTTATCTCACAAGAGAACGCCGCCAGCCCAGCGACGCCGTGCAATTCTGCATGGACCGACCCATCTACGGGGCCCTCGTCGCCCGCTGAAAGCAAGGAGAGCCCCACAGGGGGAACAGAACCCCACGGGGAGCTCACTTGCCTTTCAGGGCCTCAATAATCGCCGGGAGCAGGGCGCGGAAGGCCTTGCCCCGGTGGCTGATCGCGTTCTTCTCCTCGGGACTGAGTTCAGCGCTCGTGCGCGAGTAGCCCTCGGGGACGAAGATCGGATCGTAGCCGAAACCGCCTTCGCCGCGGCGCTCTCTTATGAGGGTGCCCCGCACCTCGCCGCGTTCGACGAACTCACGCCCATCGGGAAGCACGAGAGCCGCAGCGGACACGAAAGCTGCGCCTCGATGCGCGCCAGGAACGTCCGCGAGCTGTGCGAGCAGCAGATCCAGGTTCGCCGCATCATCCCCATGAGCACCGCACCAGCGCGCCGAGAAGATCCCAGGCGCTCCGCCCATGATGTCAACGCAGATCCCCGAGTCGTCGGCGAGCGCGGGAAGGCCCGTGAATTCAACGAGGGCACGCGCTTTGATCAGCGAGTTCTCCTCGAAAGTGGCGCCATCCTCAAGGGGAGCGGGCGCATTGAAATCGGACATGCGCGCGATCGTTCCGGGCGCGTAGCCCTGCCACGCGGGGGCGAGAATCGCTTCGAGTTCGCTGATCTTGTGTGCATTCCCGGTCGCAAAAACGAGGCGCGGTTCCAGGCAGGACCGGGGCGACTCCTCGCTCATCAGAGGCTGACCTTCTCCCCTGCGGGCGCCTGGAGGCAACGCTTTTGAAGATCTGCGAGCTGGGCGTTGCCGATCGACGCGTAATCGAGGAGCTCAGCGAGCTCATCTCGGTTGAAGGGCGCATGTTCGGCCGTGCCCTGAACCTCGATGAAGTCGCCCGAACCGGTCTGGACGATGTTCATATCGGTCTGGGCCCGCACATCCTCCTCGTAAGGAAGGTCGAGCATGACGGCGCCCTCGACAATGCCGACGGAGATCGCGGAAACGGAATCAGTGAGGACCTTGAGTCCCGGCTTCGCCGTGATGATCCCCTTCTCGCTGCCCCAGCGCACGGCCTCGGCGAGGGCGACATAGGCGCCGGTCACGGAGGCGGTGCGGGTGCCTCCGTCTGCGCGCAACACATCACAGTCGAGGACGATCGTGTTCTCGCCGAGCGCGGACACGTCGATGATCGCTCGAAGGGAACGGCCGATGAGTCGGGAGATCTCCTGGGTGCGTCCCGAGACCTTGCCCTTGATGGATTCGCGCTGGGAGCGTTCGGAGGTGGCGCGCGGGAGCATCGCGTATTCGGCGGTCACCCAGCCTTCCCCGCTTCCCTTGCGCCAGCGCGGCACGCCCTCGGTGAGGGAGGCGACGCACAGGACGCGGGTGTTCCCGAACTCGACGAGGACGGAGCCCTCTCCGGTGCCGGACCATCCGCGAGTCAAGGAAATGGGGCGGAGCTGATCGAATTCGCGCCCATCGGCGCGCTGAACTGTGGAAGTCATGGCCACCAGAGTAGCCGAGGGGGATAGCGTGGACGCATGAGTCTCTTCTTGCCTCTCGCCCGTGGAAGCGTCGATCCGATGGTGGCCTCGCGCGAGGGTTTCGACGCTCGAAGGGCCCTGGAAGAAGGGGCCGGAGTGTTCGCCGCAACAGATCGGGGTGTGGTCCTCACCTGCGCCGATGGAGCCGACTCTTCTGCTTTGCGTCTTGTGCGTCTCGACTCGCGCCTCGCCCTCGAACTCATTGACGAGGGCGTGGGCGTGTATTTCCTGGGCCGATCGAGTGCGGGCGAAGTGGGGATTGGCCTCGGACTGTCGACTGTGGGCATCCACGAGCGGGTGGGAGAACTCGCATCGCTTATGAGCGGCGAGCCCGTTTACTGGAGGCACCTGCGCTCTGCGGGGCATTGTCTTGTGGGGGATGATCCGGCTTTCGCCCTGCCTTTGGTTTCCCTTGCCGCATGGCATGCGAGAGCAGGTTTTTGTGCGCGCTGCGGCCAGCCGGTCCGCTCGATTCAGGCGGGCTGGGCGAGCGAATGCTCGGGCTGCCACCACATTGAGTATCCGCGTCAGGACCCGGCAATCATCGTGCGTGTGGAAGACCGGGAAGGAAGGGTCCTCCTCGCGCACAACGCCGCGTGGCCCGAGGCCAGGCATTCCCTCATCGCGGGCTTTGTAGAGGGCGGGGAGACCCCCGAGAATGCTGTGATCCGCGAGGTCGAAGAAGAGGTCGGCTTGGAAGTCATGGCGCCCGAATATCGTGCGACCCAGCCTTGGCCCTTCCCGCGTTCACAGATGATGGGATTCGTCGCACAGCTCAGATCCGATGCTCCCCGCGAGCCCGAACCGGATGGCGTGGAGATCGATCAGGCTCGCTTCTACTCGCGCGAAGAGTTCGCTGCGGCGCTCCTATCGGGGCAGATCAGCGCCCCGGGGCCCGCATCAATCGCGCACGCGCTCCTCGTCGAATGGTTCGGCGGCCCCCTCCCGGCCTCGCCGATCGACGCCGGGCTGCGCTCATCGACCGGCGGGCTGCGCTCATCCACCGGCTGGTAGCGCCAGGATCGAAGATGAGGGCGGGTCATGGGATGATCCGATCATGACGATTCTTCAGCCCGATGCACTGCTCGACGCTCTCGACCCCGATCAGCGGGCAGTCGCGCGCCAGGTCACGGGCCCCCTCGCCGTCCTCGCGGGCGCAGGAACGGGGAAGACCCGCGCGATCACCTACCGCATCGCTTACGGGAGCGCGATCGGCGCCTACCCGCCCGATTCCGTGCTCGCCGTGACTTTCACGCGCCGCGCCGCCTATGAGATGCGCCATCGTCTCGCCCAACTCGGCGTCCCCCGCGCCCAGGCCCGCACCTTCCACTCGGCGGCCCTACGGCAGCTTCAACACTTCTGGCCGACGGTCATTGGCGGGCCCTTGCCGCAGATCGTGCCCCACAAGGCCTCTCTCGTCTCCTCGGCAGCTGCGCGCCTGGGGGTCGCCGCCGATAAGACCATGGTGCGTGACCTCGCCGCGGAAGTAGAGTGGGCGAAAGTCTCAATGGTCGATTCAGAGCATTATCTTGAGCGCGTGCGCTCCGGCCATGAGCCACCTACAGGCATGAGCGGCGATGACATGGCCCGACTCCTCGAGGTGTACGAGGACGCGAAAGCAGAGCGCGGCGTCATCGATTTCGAGGACGTCCTCGTCATGACCTGCGCAATGCTGCAGGAACGGGCGGATGTCGCGGCGAAGGTGCGTTCGCAGTACCGCCATTTCGTCGTTGACGAGTTCCAGGACGTGTCTCTCCTGCAGCGCCGACTCCTCGACCTGTGGCTGGGGGATCGCCATGACGTGTGCGTCGTCGGCGACGTTGCGCAGACGATCTACTCCTTCGCGGGCGCAGATCCTCGCCACCTCGTGGATTTCCCGAAGGCACATAAGGGCGCGAGGGTCCTTGAACTGACGCGCGACTATCGTTCCACCCCGCAAATCGTGTCGATCGCGAACCGCCTGATGGCGGGCGCGGGACCTTCATCCGGGGCGGTGCGTTTGAAGTCCCAGCGCCCCAGCGGGGCAGCCGTATCCTTCTCGACCTATGCGAGTGAACGCGCCGAGGCTGAGGGCGTGGCCGACAAGATCGAAGCACTCATCACAGCAGGAACACAGCCCCATTCGATCGCGGTCCTGTTCCGCACGAACGGCCAGTCTCAGATTTTCGAGGAAGTCCTCGCCTCCCGGCGCATCCCCCTCGCCCTGAGGGGGACTGTCCCCTTCTTCCAGCGCGAGGATGTGCGAAACGCCCTTCGCGTCTTATCGACTGCCGCCCGTTTTCCGGCCAGTGAGGATAGCGGGCTCGTCTCCCAGGTGAGTGCGCATTTGGAAGCTGTTGGGTGGAGCGACGAAGCCCCCAGCGGAGGGGCTGCGCAGGAGCGCTGGTCGAATCTGCGCGCAATCGTCTCCTGGGCCGAAGAATCGCAGGCCGAGGATCTTCTTGGCTTCATGGGCGAGCTTGAGGAGCGTGCCCAGTACCAGGTCGAACCCGATCAGCAGGGTGTGGAACTCGCAACCCTTCATGCGGCGAAGGGCTTGGAATGGGATGCGGTGTTCCTCGTGGGAGCCTCCGAGGGCTTGATCCCGATCTCCTATGCGAAGACCCCTGCAGCTCGGGAGGAAGAACGACGCCTCCTGTACGTCGGCATCACACGAGCACGGAACCTCCTCGACATTTCTTGGGCGAAGTCCAAAGGGCAGGACTCGCGCAGCGCGAACACCCGCACGAAACTACTCGAGGGCATATGGCCGAAGGAAAGTACTCGCCGATCCGCTCCCGCCCATGCCAGGGTGCCCGCGAAGGAGGCGGCCCGCCACTTCGAGGAGAACGCTTGTGCGGAAGCTCTCGCCCTCTTCGAGTCACTCAAGGCCTGGCGCAAGAAAGTCGCGGCCTTAGCGGGTCGTCCACCGTACGCGGTCTTCACGGATCAGACTCTTCGCGATATCGCACTGTCTCAGCCCGGCTCACGCGGGGAACTACTCGCAGTGAAGGGCATCGGTGAGGTCAAGGCGGAGATGTTCGGGGAAGCGGTTCTCGCCCTGGTCAGGGGCGAGGATGTTGAAGTCGGCCTCGACTAGGAGTTTGCGCCCGAGGAGGGCTTTCTTACAGATCCTTTCTTGCAGGTCCCAGGTCCCCGGCGGCACCGCATCCGCATTCTGGCCGGGGCCAGACGTAGTCGACGCTTTTCGAACCGTCGTTGAAGACTCGGACAATGGTGCCCGTGCGGGATTCATGAGGGTCGAGCCAGGAGATCTCGGGGAAGACTCTCGTAGCTCGCCCGTGCTGGTGCGTGATCGCTGCCAGGGCATCAAGCCCGAGAAGGGTTGCCACTTCGAGGGCATGGCGCGGCATTCTCGGCGAGCGTGAAGCCGCTGTGGGCATTGGCTCTTCAATTCGTGGAGCGCAGAGGAGATCGGCCGACCAGAAGGGGTCCTTCTCCTCGCGCTCAATCGACACGCAGCCCGCGCATGCGGAGTATCCCGGAAGGACCAGGGGCCCGACCTCGTAGCCCTCTTCGAGGCGGGTGAGCAGGAGATGAGGGATGTCCTCAATGAGGAGCGTGCGCATCTTTTCGGGCTCATGGCCGCGTTCGGCGTTCACGAGGACGCAATCAGGAATGGGGACTTTCTCAAGGAGTACTGGCGCGCCGATGCGCCCAAAGCGCCTGGCGAGTGCGCTGCTCAGGGGAGCTGCGAGCCATTCATCTCCGAGTTCTTCAGCCAGGGGTTTCGAGGTCGTCTGCCCAGCGATCTCAAGACAGATCTCAAAATGCGCGGCGCAGGCCTCCACGATGCGCAGTGCGAGAACACTGGGCTGTACGAGGCGAATCCCGAGGCGGGGGAGCGGGGCTGCGAGCAGTCCGGCGGCGAGCAGACGCGTTCGCACCCGGCCGGGCAGGAAGGGAAGTCCGTGGCCGCGGCCTTCACTTCTTCGCCCCAGCTCATCAAGTCCGAGGGCGTCGAGCTCCTCGAGTCCTGTGAATCCGAGGCTGCGGCCCGGGTCTGTGCCGATCTGACGGGCGCCGGGGCCTCGTCGAAGAACCGTGGGGGTGGTGCTCAGCCTCATGCGTGCCTCCTCATACGCCGAGCCCCTTCGGCTCGAGTTGATGTCTTCTCCTCGACGAGTATCGGCGGTGAAGAGGGCGCGTGGCGGCTATCCACAGCTTGAGCACAGCCGGATCAGATCACCCGGCCACGATCCGCGCTCCCAGGCTGCTCGGCGCAGATCCTGCAGCATTCTCCTTTCAAGGAACCCCTTCTGTCGGGGCATCTCTCTTAGTGCTCCTGGGGCGTGTCATCGCTTTGGGCAGAATCAGCGTCATCTTCTATACCCTCTTGTTGAGCCTCGTCCTCTGTGGGCTGGGCACAAGGATCTTCGAGGGAAGCCAAGCCCGCTTTCGCCAGAGTCTCTGCTTCCGGATCCACCTCAGGGGTGAGGCCCTCAGCCCAGCCCATTGTGCCGGCCAGGAGCGCATCGAGGGCGGCGTCGATATCAGCATCCTGCTCCAAGGCGGCCCTGCGGATCGTGAGGAAAGTGTCGGGAGAATCGAGTTCTGCAGCGCTCGGCACCATATCCGGGTGCGACCAGAGAGCATCGCGAGCTTCGGTTCCCTGTTCGGCCTCGACGAGGGTGAAAATCTTCGCAGCATCGCGGGCGCGGCGCGGACGCATCTTCAAACCGATGAGGGTACCGAGGACCTGCTCGGCGGGCCCGCCTGAGGCGCGGTGCCGACGCATCATTTCGCGGAGTTGATCCGCGTGCGGCAGATAGGGCGCGATCGCCTGGGCGGTGACGACCTCGACCCACCCCTCGATCAGCGCGAGGATCGTTTCGAGGCGCTCAAGGGCACGCTTCTGCTCGGCGGAGATGCTCAACTCGAAGACGCCGCCAGAGAGGGCCTGGTCGATGGATGAAGGATCGGAGAGGTCGACAAGACTCGCCGCATCCGTGATCGCGGTCATGTCGACCTCGATGTTCGCCGAGTAGCGCTCGACCGCGCGGATCAGGTCGCCCTCGAGCCAGGGGACGGAGGCGAAGAGGCGCCGATGCGCGCATTCACGGACGGCAACGAACTGGAGGACCTCATCGAAGGGAATGTCGAGCCCATCGCCGAAAGCCTCGATATTCGACACGACGAGCCCCGTTGTCGGCCCCTTCGCGAGGGGAATGCCCACATCCGTCGACCCCAGGGCTTCGGAGGCGAGGGCGGTCAGTGCGCGCCCAATCTGAGCGGCGAACATCATGGCTGAAAGCTTGGGCATCATGGAGCGCGTCTGGTCGATCATCTGCGCGAATCCGGACGGCAGATCCTCCTCGCCGATGGCTTCGGAGGGGAACTGCGAGCCGAGGGCTTCGCCGAGGGCGCGCGAAACATTCGCGGCGACCGGTTCGCAGATGCGTTTCCACGTGTCGAGGGTCGCGTCGACCCATTCACTTCGCGTCCACACCTTGCGTTCAACACTCCCGGGAGTGAAATCACTCGTCGTGTCGAGCCACAGGTCAGCGACCGTCATTGCGGTGCGCGCCCGATCCGCTTGCGCGGCGCTTGGGGCCGGATCTCCCTTGGTGTAGATCTGCTGGTGCGCAGAATCAGTGACGAGCCTCCAATTGACGGGGCCTGTCGTTGAGTCCATGAGGAATTGGAACTGGTTGGCAGCGGCCTTCATCGCCGCCGGATCGGAAAAGCCTTCCGGCAGTTGTGACAGGTCGAAGCCTTGAGCGCGCATCGCGCGGCTCGCCTCTTCGGCTGCTTCGTCTCCGAGGAGTTTGCGCAGGAAGTCATCGAAGGGGCTGGGGCCGGGGGTCTCGTCCTCGTTCATGCTTCCACGCTACTCGCTCAATGCGCATGCGGGCTGGATGATTCGTGGATGTGCGCTCTGAGCAAAAGTTCATTGCGCGGATTCGAGTGTTGCGCGCGAGAATGGGCCAGTGAGTGAACAGCCGTCGCCCCTGACACCCTCGACCCGGGAGCCTTCAACCTGGCTTTCTCGCTGGGACACTGCCAAGCCCTTGCAGATCCGGGTCCGGACTCTCCTTTCATGGGTGGTTGCGCTCGTGCTCGGCGCCGTCTTGTTCATTGTTCCCATGCCTTATGTCGTTGAGTCTCCGGGGCCGACTTTCGATGTGGGCGGCTCGTACAGGGGAAAGGAAATGCTCTCCGTTTCCGGTGTTGACCCTTCAAACGGCGGAGCACTCCACGTCGATGCCGCCCATGAGAAGGGCGATGGCAATGGGGAACTGAGGATGGTGACCGTCTCTGAGCAGGGCGGCCCCGGTAGGCGTTTGAACCTCGTGCAGCTCATCAATGCGAGTTTGTCCGAGACTTCGCAGCTCACTCCTTATTCCACGGCCTATCCGGATGGGGTGACGATGGATCAGGTCGATGCCGCACAGTCGTGGATGATGAAGTCTTCCCAGTCCAGTGCCGATGTTGCTGCTTTGGAAGCGCTCGGGTGGACGGTGCCCGCGACTACGACGATCCGCGGAGCCGCCGAGGGCAGCGACGCTGCCGAAAAAGTGCGCGATGGTGATGTTCTCCTGTCCATTACCGACGAGGCCGGGGTTGTTCATCCTGCGGATAGTGCCTCAATGGTGTTCCGCCTGGTGAAGCAGACTCCCGCCGGATCCGTTCTCGTTTTGCGCGTCATGCGCGATGGTGAACAAGTCGAGCTCGAAGTCGAGACGATCCCGGATGAGTCTCATCCTCAGGGCTCTCGCCTCGGCATCTATTTGGATGTGGCGCCCCGATTCCCCCTGGATGTTCAGGTGAATCTCGAATCGGTGGGCGGTCCCTCTGCGGGGCTCGTCTTCTCACTCGCGATTATCGACAAGCTCACGCCCGGGGATTTGACCGGGGGCCATGTCATCGCGGCGACGGGAACGATGTCCTATGACGGCGAGGTCGGGCCGATCGGCGGGATCGTCCAGAAGATGCACGGCGCGAAGCGCGATGGCGGCGAGTGGTTTCTCGCGCCCGCTCTAAACTGCGATGAGGTCGTGGGGAATGTCCCCGAAGGTTTGAGCGTCGTCGCCGTCACCACCTTGGGTGAGGCGCGCGAGGCCGTTGAGGCAATCGCAGCTGGTCAGACCGGAAAGCTTACGAGCTGCGAGAGCGTCGCGGGCGCTTCTTGAGCACTCGCCCGGGAATACTCGCTCCCGCGCTCACTCGCTCCTGGGCTCGTCGGGAGTGCCCTCCGTCTCGACAGTTCCTTCAGTATCGAGGGAGAGCAGCAAGGCCTCCACGAGGTTCGGCAAAAGATTCGAGCCTTGCCCGACTTTGTCATCCGAATCGAAGGTTTTCGTGCGCAGCGCACACCAGGACTCGCCGCTGCGCAGCGCTCCGACGGCGAGGCGCACATCCGTCCTCGACGGGTGATTCGAAATGAACTTCAGCGCCTCCTCCGGATCTTCGGGGGCCTGCTCTTCGACCTCGGGCGGCACAACGAGGCGTTCCACCGTCAAAGCCGCGCCCTGGACCTGGGGCGGCCAAGCGAGGCGGGCGAGCATCTCCTCAAGTTCGTCCTCGGCGAGGTCCTCTTGCACGATCGCGGACAGGTGCTCCTCGGAACCATCCCACCCCTTGCGCACTTGCGCGGCGATGTCGGCGGGAAGGCCGGGCTGATCCAAGAGGGTGCGCGTCGCAACGAGGGCGTACAGGGAGGGCGCGTGGTCCCAGCCGAGCCGAGCCGCCGTCTTCTCAATATCAACCACCACATTCGCGAGGGCGATCTGGCGCGAGCTCGGCAGTGAGGAATCGCATGAGGAGTCGAGCGGGGAATCGGAGGAGTTCTCAATCGTCATGGGCCAATCGTCTCACGACGGGCGCTGGGCCAAGCGATCGGTAGGATGGCTTCATCATCGTCGACGCTGAGGAGCGACCTCGTGAGTGAATTCTCGATGCCCCGATTCGAGCCGGAAGAGCCGAGGCGATTCGAACCGCCGAAACCTCCGCGCCCACCTCGCTTCCCAAGGCGCCCTTCCGGGGGCGGCGAAGGACAGGGGAAGACCGGGCATCGAGGTTTTGGACCCGGTTCCATCACCATCGCGATCCTCATTGCGATCGGCCTTGTCGTCTATGCAGCCTCAAGCATTTGGACTGAGATTCTCTGGTTCCGGCAGATGCAGTCGACTCGCGTCCTGCTGACTCAGTGGTTCGCGCATGCGGGACTCTTCCTCATCGGCTTGATGCTCGTCGCCGCCATGCTCATCCTCACTGTGAAGTACGCGTATAAGCACCGCGCCGCCTCGACTCGGGGAGAAGCCTCCGCGAGCCTACGTGAATACCAGCGGGCCTTCGAACCGGTGCGTCGAGTGGGCTTTTGGGGTGCGGCCCTCTTCTTCGGCTTCACGAATGGTGCGAATCTGGCAACGGAGTGGCAGACGGTGCTCCAGTTCGTGAACCGCACCTCCTTCGGCAAGACGGACCCGCAGTTCGGTCTCGACATTTCCTTCTTCGTCTTCACCTTGCCGCTTCTGCAGCTGCTCGTCTCTTTCCTCCTCAAGATCACGGTCCTGTGTCTGATCGCCTCCCTGGTTGTCTCGTACCTGTACGGCACGATCCGCATGACGCCGCGTCCTCACGCGTCGAAGCCCGCGCGCCTTCAGGCGGGCCTCCTCACGGCTTTCGCCTCCCTGCTCATTGGCGCGAGGTATTGGCTGGGCCGATACGCGCTCCTCACGCAGCGCGGTTCTTCAATTGACGGCGCCCTCTACTCCGACATCAAGGCGACTCTTCCTGCGCATTCGATCCTCGCCGTCATCTCGGTCCTCGTCGCGGTCCTTTTCGTCGTTGCGGCCTTCAAGGGAACATGGCGCCTGCCCGTCATCGGTGTTTCCGTCACGATCGTGTCCGCCCTCGTCATTGGTGGAATGTACCCGGCGCTCATCCAGCAGTTCCGCGTCACCCCGAATGAGCGGGCGCTTGAATCGGAGTACATCCAGCACAATATCGACGCGACCCTGGAGGCGTACGGGCTCGCGGATTTGGAGTACACGAACTACGATGCAGCGACCACGGCTCAGCCGGGCCAGTTGCGCGAGGATTCAGAGTCGACCTCGCAGATCCGACTCCTCGACCCGCAGGTCATCACGAGGACTGTTCAGCAGCTCCAGCAGTCGCGTCCCTACTACGGTTTCGATTCTGGGATGAAGGTCGACCGTTACACGATCGGCGATGAGCGGCGCGACACAGTGATCGCGGTCCGTGAGATCAACCTCGCCGGATTGTCGGCCGAACAGCGGACCTGGGTGAATATGCACACGGTGTACACCCATGGTTATGGCGTTGTCGCCGCTTATGGCAACACGCTGACCCGTGACGGCTTGCCCTCGTATTGGGAGCAGTCGGTCCCCTCAATCGGGGAGATGGGCGATTATGAGGAACGTGTCTACTTCTCGCCGGATGCTCCCACCTATTCGATTGTGGGTGCGCCCGAGGGCAGTGAGCCGCAAGAACTCGACTACCCGGATGACAATGCGAACGGTGGCCAGGTTGCGACGACCTTCACCGGCGATGGCGGTCCGAGTGTGGGCAATATGTGGAACAAGCTCCTGTATTCGATCAAGTTCGGCTCGACGGATATCTTCTTCTCTTCGCAAACGAACTCGGCCTCGCAGATCCTCTACAACCGTGATCCGCTGGACCGTGTCGCGAAGCTCGCGCCGTTCCTCACTCTTGAGCAGGAGGCCTACCCGGCGGTTGTGGATATGGATGATGATCCTGCGACGCCGAAGCGTCTTGTGTGGATTGTCGATGCCTATACGACGACGGATAACTACCCGTATTCGCAGCATGAGTCGCTCTCGGAGACGACTGTTGATTCACAATCTTCCGAGGTCGGGGAGTATGTGCGCAGCGAGTCCGTCAACTACATCCGTAACTCGGTGAAGGCCGTTGTCGACGCCTACGACGGTTCGGTCCACCTCTTCCAGTGGGATCAGGAGGACCCGATCCTTCAAACGTGGATGAAGATCTACCCCGAGCGGGTTGAACCGTTGAGCCAGATTTCCGGTGATCTCATGAGCCACATGCGTTACCCGGAGGATCTGTTCAAGGTTCAGCGCGAGCTTCTTACCAGCTACCACGTGAAGAATGCGTCTGACTTCTACGCCGGTGGCGACCGTTGGCGACTCGCGGAAGAGACTTCCACCGTGGTGACACCCTCTCCTGAGCTTAAGGGGACGGGAGCGCCCGCTTCTGCGCAGCCCCCGTACTACTTGACGATGCAGATGCCGACCCAGGAGACGGCGGAGTTCTCTTTGACCTCGGTGTTTGTGCCGGGCGGCGAGTCGAAGAGGGAAGCCATGGCGGGCTTCTTGGCGGTCGATTCGGAGACGGGCAATGAGGCCGGCAAGATCCGTGAGGGTTATGGAAAGCTCCGCCTTTTGGCCCTGCCGTCTTCGACTACGGTTCCTGGGCCTGGCCAGGTTCAGAACGCTTACGATTCGAATGAGACGATCGCTCGGCAGTTGAACCTGTTGAATCAGGCGGATTCGCAGGTCATTCGAGGCAATCTTTTGACCTTGCCCGTCGGTGGTGGTCTTCTTTACGTTCAGCCCGTTTACGTTCAGGGCACGGGGTCTGCTTCCTACCCGGTGTTGCGTTCTGTCCTGACGGCTTTCGGCAATCAGGTCGGTTTCGCTCCGACTCTGGAAGAGTCTTTGGATCAGACTTTCGGTGGCGATTCGCAGGCGACTGTGGCGGGGACCGATGCCGCTTCCGGCGCTGAAGGTGCCAACGGGGGCGAGGGCGGCGAGGGCGGGGCCGCTGCCCCGTTGAGTGCACAAGAAAAGCTCAGCCAGGCGTTGGCGAATGCTTCCGCAGCGATGCAGGCCGGGAAGAGTGCTCTAGCGAGTGGTGACTGGGCCGCTTATGGGGAGTCCCAGAAGGCGCTCGATGCGGCGCTGGAGGCGGCGCTCGCCGCTGAGGAAGAACTCTCCGGAGGTGCGTCTTCTTCTCCGGCAGGAAGTGGGACTTCTGGTGCGGGTTCTCACGCAGGAAACGGAGCTTCCGGTTCAGGAAGTGGGACTCCTGGAACGGCAGCGCCTGCGTCCTGAGGTTCGGCGGCGGAGCGGCAATGCTGCTTCCTGAAGTCTGCGGACTGTGAGCCTGCAGAGAGAGGGAGCCTGCTTTCCGGAGACCCTGCCTGAAAGGTGAAGCTCGGCCCCGCATCGACATCGTTTCGGTGCGGGGCCGTTCCTTCCCTTTCCCTTTCCTTCCTATTCCCACTTCGCGGGCAGAATCTGAGGCCTCACCATGACCAAGGTCACCGCTGTCAGTTTGAAGCTGACGAAGCGGAGGGCTACAGTAGTAGTCACCGACGCGGGGTGGAGCAGTTCGGTAGCTCGCCGGGCTCATAACCCGGAGGTCGCAGGTTCAAATCCTGTCCCCGCTACTGAAGAACCCGGTATCTCACTGAGAAATCAATGAGACGCCGGGTTTTACTTTGCCTCGACGCTGCTGCGCACTCCTGGTATAGGACAAAAGGGGGGTTACCGGCAGGAAAGTGTGGCATCGCTCGGGCGTGTCGTGGGGGTTATGTGGGTTACCGGCAGGAAAGTGTGGCATCGCTCGGGCGTGTCGTGGGGGTTATGTGCGTCCGGCCCAGCCTTTTCGGGTGTGGAAGCCGGTGTCGGGGCTGTAGGCGTTGTCGTAGTGTGTGGGCCCGTCTGGCCGGGGTTTACCGGCAGGAAAGTGTGGCATCGCTCGGGCGTGTCGTGGGGGTTATGTGCGTCCGGCCCAGCCTTTTCGGGTGTGGAAGCCGGTGTCGGGGCTGTAGGCGTTGTCGTAGTGTGTGGGCCCGTCTGGCCGGGGTTGTTGTTTGTGTGTTGTGGGGATGATCGTGTGGGGTTGCCTGGCGTGTTTGTCCCATTCGGCGAGCACTGTGGCGGCGTTGATGGGGTGTTGGTGGTGGGCGAGGAACCAGTGAATTGCGGTGATTTGGCGAGTCGTGTTCCAGCCTGCATGGGCGCGCAGTAGGGCGCGGATTTGAGCGTTGAGGGATTCGATGGGGTTGGTGGTGGATGCGAGGTTTGGTCGGCCAGGGTCGGTGAGGAATGTGAAGAGCTGTTTGTTCTTGAGGAGGCGTTCGAGCCGGTAGTACACGCGCCTGTCGCGTTCGTGGGTGTACCACCATTTCTTGCCTGTGGCTGCTGCCTTTTCGGGGTCTTGGGACGCGTAGGTGCGTTCTTTGAGGTAGTGGGCGTATTCGGTGTGGAAGGCGGCGAGCAGGCTCGCCCAGTGTGCGGCTTCATCCATGGTGGTGACGCGCAAGAGGGAATGGGACAGGCCTTTGAGGGCTTTCCCGGCGGGCGTGTGGGGGTTGTGGGTCAGGTCCACGGTGTTGTTGCGGTGGACATGCACGAGGCAGCGTTGGACCGGTTGGTCTGGTCCCCACAGGGTGCGGATCGCTGCCAGGGCGCCGCCTGCCCCGTCGGTAGTGATGATGCCCGGTGGGGGAAGTGGGCTGAGGAGCTGGGTGTAGGCCGTAGCGTTTTCTCGTCCGGCGGTAACCCAGTTCAACGGTGTGCGCCCGTCGGTGGCGATGAGGATGACCCAGGAGTGGGAAAGGAAGATCCCGTCAATGAACACCTGGTCATGAATGACGCCGTCCATGACTGGGAGGGGTGGTGGGACTTGCCAACACCACGAGGTGCGCTGGCGGAAGGATCGGCCGGTGAGTGTGCCGTCGCGTTCGGCTTGGCTGGTCTTGCCGGTCGCGTAGTTGATGAATGCTTCCAGGTCGTGGCGGCGAGTTACGTCAGGGCGCTTGAGAACTGTCGAGAATGAGCAGTTCCGGCAACGCCACCGGGGCGTACGAGAAGACGTTTTCCCGTTCGCGTTCATCGGCGCTCGGCAGATCGGGCACTTGGGGCGCTTGTCAACACTCACCCGCTCATATAGGCCCCACCCCTATGGGGAACGCGACTTTACGCGGTCAGATCAACGAAAAGTCCGGGTCGATGCCACACTTCCTTGCCGGTATCCCCAAAAGGGGATGCGGACGGAATCCTGGAAGGTTTTTGTTCGTGAAAGTTGTGTATTCGGATGAGCAGCGTCGGTTGGCGCTGCGTGTGTATCGCCGTACTCGTTCGGTAACTAAGACTGTCCGTGAGTTGGGTTTTTCCGGGCGATGGACGTCGTACAAGTGGTTGCGTGAGTTTAAGCGGGGTAGGAAGCCTGCGAAAGCAGGCCTGCGGGCGTCATTATTATGACTTGGACACCAAGTTGCGTGCCGTTGAGTTCTGCGAGGCAGGCCAACGCGTCGATGATATTGCTCGCAAATGTGGGGTGCATTCGGAAACAAGCGTTTATGTTTGGGCTCAAAAGTATCGTGTAGAAGGGATGTGGGCTTTGATGAGTCAGAAATAACGTGAAGCTGAGCGTGCTCTACTCACACGTGGGTCTCTAGAGGCTGTTTTACCGGAGGAACCAGAACAGTTACGGCAATTAGCTGCTCAACTGTTGCTTGATAAGGCAATGCTTGAAGGTGAGGTTGAGTTGATAAAAGAAGAGGTCAGCGTCATCCTCGGACAGTTAAGCAATCAATATAGAACCTGCGTGGTTGACGCACTTCGATCCTCTTTTCCGCTGCCTGCACTGTTGAAGGCCGCAGGGCTTTCCTCTTCGAGCTACTACTGTCAGCGCGAGGCGATGAATGCTCCTGATAAGTATGCTTACCTCCGCGACCCGATCCTCCGCATTTCCTGAGATTCCTTTCACACGTATGGGTATCGGCGAATTCGGCTTGATTTCAAAGAAGAAGGCTTTCGTGTCAGCGAAAGACTCGTATGCCGCGTGATGGCCTAAGAAGATATAGAAGTTCGTCGCTCTAAGAAGAAGTGCCAATACTCCAGTGATCAAGGAGAAGTATCTTCAGGATCTGACAATGTCGTCCAACGCCGATTCCACGCCCCAGTACCCAATTTTTTATGGTTGACCGATATCAGCGTGTTCGCCACCGACAAGGGCAGTTTATATCTGTCGACCATCAGAGATTGTTTCGATGGGATGCTAGTGGGATACCAAACCAGCATCCGCCCAACGATGGATCTGGCAGAACATACTCTGCTTCAAGCTTGTGAAAAACATTACCCTCGCGCGGATGGTTCTCTCGCACTTCACTCAGACCGTGGAGTGCACTACCGCGGCCGTGCCTGGCTAGGTTTAACAGCCAAGCACAACATCGCACGTTTCATGTCCAAATAAGGTTGCAGCCCAGATAATGCGGCCTGCGAAGGGTTCTTCGGTAGACGCAAAGTTGAAATGCACTACGGAAAACCCTGGCAAACGCCCGAACAACTTGCCCACGCTATCGATGAGCACATCTGCTTTTACAACGAATGCAGAATCAAACTCACCCTCGGAGGAAAAAGCCCAACCCAATACCGCCACGCACGAGTGGCGCAAAACAAGAGAAAACTCCAAAAAGTGTCCGCATTTCCTTTCTGCTGCTCACTCGGAAATGCCCTCGATCTGGTCCGCCTCCCGCGTGGTGTAGACGTGTTCTAAGCCGCTCATTGCTCCACACCTTCCTGCGAGAAGTCCTCCCCGGTAGGCTAAGGACCGCCACAACCCTGCGCGCAGCTACGTGTGCACCCACCTACCAGGGAGGAAGAGTGTTCGAGTACGGAACCATGGATGTGACCACTAGCGGACTTGTGGCCCAGGTCCTTGTTACACTTCTTGTTGCGTGGACCTTCTGGACAGCCAACACTAAGGAAAACAGACTCCGCGGCAAGGTCTCCGTGGGGGTTGACTGCGTCTTCGTTCTCTTGATCGCTACGGGGATCCCCACAGGTATCGCTGGCTCCTTCAAGGGAGGACTCGACTACACAACCAGCATTGGCCTGTTGTACCTCACTTATGCAGCCATCAGCATCTTTGCTCTCAACACGGTTGCGTCGGCGATTTACCCACATCTTCCAATTGCTCGCGACACCAAAGACGTAGACGGCAGCGGCGAGTAGAAACTTGAATTGGGATTGCCTAACACTCAGATAATCCATCACCGACTCACATATGACGCCACTGCCTTTTTGAATTGGCTGGTCAGGGCGTCGAGGTCGACGCGGGCGCGCTCGACCTGCTCAGCAGGGGACTGCGCTTCAGTGCGCAGCGCTTTGAGATGCGCCTCAGCCTTGCGACGCTCGCCCTCAAGCTCAGCCTGCTCTCGATCGAAGTACTCATCACGAACGAGGGCGACCTGCGGAACAACGAGGGCCTCAGTCGCGAGTGCGGTTGGGCGTTTGCGGCCGTCTTCGATGTTGCTCAGATATGCGCGGGAGATTCCCATGCCGTTGGCGAGCTGATCGACCGTCATGCCGCGAATTTCGCGGATGCCTCGCAGGGCTGCGCTTTGGCACTTTCGTTTCTATTGTTCAGTCATGTTCGCTTTCATCCCAGATGATTTATGGTATATGGGGGAATGTGTCAACACGTGTTTAAGGGAACGCTTGCGGAATCTGTCTGTTCATGCTGGTCATTGTTAATTCATGTGCTCGTAGTCTCATTCCTGTATTTCCGCATGTTTCTTTTTTCGTTCCCGTTTGTCACGTTTGATGTTTCCTCGCGTCTCCGCAACGCTAGTATTTATGACTGAAATAACGGGCCCTGATCGTTTAGCGGATCTGGTTCGGCAGCGATGCCAAGATGTCGGCCTGCCGAACGCAACTGCGCTTGCAGCCCGCATGAAGCTTTCTGCGCGCATCATTGGTGAGATCGAAAATGGGCGCCGCGATTCCTGCCGGAGCACTACGCTCTGGTCCCTTGACAACGCGCTCTTTTGGGAACGCGGTTCAGCTAGAGTGGTCCTCGATGGTGGGAACCTCGCCCCCTCCCTATCGACACTTCTACTGCGAGCGCGAAGGTTGCTCCGGCCTCGTCGGATGAGGGTGAAGGGTTTGAGGCGAGCCTGGGCCCGCGTTTGACGATCTCTTCCCTGTTGAGCGTGAGGAGGTTTTGACGACTGCGTTGCGTGCTGCGCGTGAGATTCGTGAGGGTCGCTCGGAGTCTCACCGTGGTGAGCGGTACGTGTCGCGCGGTTTCGGGGGTCGGGTCGGTATACTGTGGCCAGCCCGAACGGCTGAGTGACTGTGGCTCGCTTGGAGCCGGTTTATGAGGAGCCGCCCGTGCTTGATTTTTCGCAGCTCGCTGCGCGCACAGTCACGTCCCGTCCCGAGTGGGATGCTGCGCCAGCTAATCTCGAAGGAGAGCGACCTAATGGCGTCTCGTCAGGCGAATAAGAGTGTTCAGTTTTTTCGGGCGTGGGCACTTAGCGATGGAAGACGGCGCGCAGTCGAACCTCCGCAGTGGAGAGAAATCCTCACAGCATGGGATGACAGGGTGTTCGCAGAGAAAGCTATTGGTGGGATCTACTACATTCCTGACCTGACTCACCGGATGCCAGCACTAGGTGTACATAAAGAGGTCAATGGAGCCTTCCAGTCTTACCTGGATCACGAGCACGCAGCCGTTGAAGATATCCTCGATGCCACTACTGAGGTTGAAGGTAAGGTTCGGGCTAATTCAACTGCTGTCATATTCATACCTGACACCAGCTATATTGCTATCACTCCTGGAAACAACAGCGCACCGCGCCATAAGAGCGTTGAGCCATTCTTAGAGGAAATCTGTCCCCTTGGCGACAACGAGTATTGGAAGGTCGAACCCGTCATTGACTCCGGTAAACTGAAGAAATTTCAGACCGAAACAGTTGATGGCGTCACGCGAGTCGAGCTTCGTCTACCCACCACGATGGATCTTCTCACTCCGGCCTCCCCGAAAGGGATTGCAGAGTCTATCGATTCATTAGCCCAAACGATTGGTGCAGAGCTTGATGTCAGCATCACGGTGTCATTGAAAGACGAGTACCGACAAAGCCGGTCAGCAAGGCAACGACTCAAGCAGGCGGTTCTTGTGGATATCCCCCGATTCACCGCAGCTAGAACCGTTAAAGTTCACCCAACCGATTCTTCAGCTTCCGATCTTGAAGTCCTTAGTCTCATCGCGCATCGATTCACCAAAGAAATCGAGATTGCTCAGGCAGACCTCGCCTCAAAAAGATTCGCAAATCTCGTGCAGGCTACAGCAAGTGCCGCCCACGAATGCGAAGATGAGCTACGAGCACTGGAACGATGACATAACAGAGGAAGGAGTGGCCTCATGAGGACAGTACGCAACATTTGGGTGCAGCATCCCGCCGTTGACCTCGTGCTCGCGGGTTCCCTCTTCGCCTTCCTTTATTTTTCCATCGAAGGCGACATTTTCACCCCGACCGGTCTGCAGGCATTCCTGTCTGCACTCTCAACAACTGCCGGTCTGGTCATGGCCGCGGCAACGTTTGTTTGTACGATCCTCTACCAATCTTCCAACCCCTCCATTAAGAAGCTCATCAGCCGCCATGGCAGAGGCGTCGCCCGGTCGTGGGTTTGCATTATCCTCATTACCCTTATTGCCTGCGTCGCAGCTTCAGCGCTCACCGGATTAACGGAAGCGACATTCTGGGCAGGACAAATCGGCATCACCTTACTGGCCCTTGTCTTCATCGAAGGCGTTCGCGCAGTGTGGTGGCTCAACGCCGTATTCAAACTCGAAGAAACAGAGCATATCCGCACAGACAGAGCTCAAGTCCGCGAGCCTCGCTTCCGTCAATCCAAGTAAAACTGACAGGTCGCCCCCGCACTTTCAACAAAGGCAGGGCGATCTGTCACCATAAGGGGCTCTTCCCATTTGAGGGTGTAGCGGCGGTGTTACCTGGGGGCGGCGCGTTGTGCCCGGTTGATGGTCGAGGTCTTTTGATGATGGGAGTTGTCACACTGTCCATCTGGAAGACCTCGACGTGTCCAACACTGCCTTCAGGGCTCTTGATCTGACCACCTTCACCGGCAAGAGCGACCTTGGTCTGGAGGTCACCGGCCAACTCATCGAGTCTGAGCGTACGGTGTGGGAGTGTCGGTTGGTCGAGCCCGATGATTGCTGGCGCCGGTGTGGGAGTCAGGGGCAGCTCGTGACACTGTGATCCGACGGCTGGCTCATGAACTCTTCGGGTGGCGCCCCACCACGCTACTGGTCCGACTGAGCAGGTACCGCTGTGCAGGGTGTGAGCATGTGTGGCGACAGAACAAGGACACATAAGAGAAGACTCCAAAAAGTGTCCGCATCCCCAAACGTGTTGGTTTGCCCCCGGACTTTTCGGCTTTATGCTGCCCGCAAGTCGGTGTTGAAGTTGGCTGGGTGAGCGTGTGGGGTGTGAATACCCCGAAGTGCCCTGTGTATGGGGCGAGTAATGACTCGGTATGCACGTTCAACTTTCGGCGCGCAACGGTGGCGGTGTTCGACGTGCAATGTCAGCCAGTTCGGCCGGATTGTTTCGTCGGTTCAGCAGTGCGAAAAGTTTGTGTCGTGGCTGCTGAGTACTCGCCGACGCGAGAGAGGCCTTGAAAATGCGATGCGGTGAGCGTGCTTCCAGGCTGTTTGTTGTGTGGGTATGTGTCTGGTCGTGTGGTGTGGTTATTTGTCGGAGGGGACGAGGCTGATTGTGGCTCTAAGGATTGTGATGGGGGTGGAGGTCTCCGTACTGGTGAGGGCGTTGGCGAGGTAGGCGCTGCGCCCAGAAGGGTAGGTGATGGTCGCATTCCATGTTGTTGTCAGGGTGATGATGCGCCCGGGTGAAGTTTGGGTGTAGACGTGGTTGAGGGTCTGAACAGGATACGGAGCGGAAGGGTCGGTGGTTTCTAGGGTGGGGGAGCCATCGCCAAAGTCGTAGGAGAAGTGTGAGGCTTCCAAAGCGATGGTGATTGATTGGCCAAAGAGGCTGAGTGTGGCGTTTTGTGTGGGTGAGGTGACGTGGACGAGGGTGGGTAGTCCGACGAGGGCGTTTGTTTTGGGTTGCCAGGCAAGTCCTGCGCCGTTGATGGTGTGTTGGGCGTGGGCGTAGTTGATGATCTGGCGGGGTGAGAGGGATTCAACGCTGGGCGCAGTGTTCGTGGTGGGGTCAGAGTCTGGGGTTTCGCTTGTTTGGGGGTGTTCGAGTCCGAGGATGATTCGGCATTGTTGAAGAAGGATCGGCCCGTTTGCGGCGTGGGCGAGGCACTCTTCAAGAGCCCGATTCCACTCATCCGCCGAAGAAACATCCACCTCAATGCCATCACCCACACTGAAAACAGGACCCTGCGCAGCGGGGGTGGAATCGGGTACAGGAGACGCTTGATAGTGTCGAACGTTTCCCTCGGCGGAGATTACATCGCCTTGTCCCCATACATTGAGAGTAATTCCGTCATTTGCAGATGTCATTGAAGGTGAGAAAACAATCCATGCGAGGCTCACGACTATCGCGAGATGCTGGGGCTTGGGGATTCTGCTCATTGCGTCACTCAGATTCATCCAGGATTCTTCCTGCGGCCACTTTCCAATCGGAGCCGATCCAATGAATGAAGAGCTCCATCGTGTTCCGAGCTGCAGGATTGTGGTTGAGGCGTCCGGAAGCAAAGAAGTCGAATTCGCTGGTCTCGACGACCTGAGAGACGGCATATGAGTCTGCGTATTCACTTCCCTTAGGAGTGGTCTCGTCAATGGGAGCGTTGAGTGTCTTCTCTGTGACGGTGAGTCTCATTCCGTTCACCCATCCGCCTTGCTCGTAGAGAGTCTGTATCTGCTCGATGGTTGACTGACAGAAGGTGCAGCGCTCTTCGGAAAAGTCGCTTAGTGGTTGTGTGTCCCCCGTGGTCCACGCGTATTCGACGAGTTCAACGAACTGGTATGCGGCTTGAGCTGCTCCGATTTCGTTGAACTGCAAGGCCGCCTTGTCCATCGTCGGCACTGAGGGAGTGACATGAGGTTTCCTGAGGGTGCCGTCCTCGTTGAGGATGTAGTCGCCCGACATTACGACTTCGGCGGACTGTGCGGCAGACCCCGACTGAGCACCACTAGGCGAAAACACTGAACACCCGGAAAGCATTACGAGGCCAGAGAACACCAAGGCGAAGGCAAGCAGCCGGGCAGCGTGGAATGAGCGTGTCATTTTTACACGCTAAAGCAGCCACCAGAGAAACTCCACCACTTGCCACAAGCTGTGGACAGATTGGACAGAAACGAAAACTCGAACTCTAACGCAGTTGCCTTGGCCCTGTGGCTACTCGCTCCTCCAATCTGATGGTGTAGTCGCGGTGTAGGCACGCGAGTGCACACGCTGCGCGGGTCAGCACCTTGCCCGATGGGGTGACGATGACTTGCGGAAGCGCGCCTCCCTTCGAGATCCGAGGATCAGTCTTGTGGCAGATGTCGGAATACCCTTTAGCCTGCCTAGGCCTTGAGTCCCTCTGTCCTCACCTGGAAACTTGAAATAACAGAGTTATCCACATGTGTTGAAAAGTCATAGCGGATCAAGGAACCGCACCTTCCTTGGGGCGCTATACCGCTTTCGGGCAGATAACTTCGAATGGGCCTCTGCGGGGGAGAGAGGCAAGCTCTCTGCGACTGAAGTGGCGCGCCCATTCGGGCATAGTCGTGCTTGGAAGTTCGAGAAGATGAGTCTCTTCGGATGGGTGTGCTCCTCTCGCAATGAACCCATCCGCTGTTGCAATGCCACCTTTGGCACGGGGATACGTCATACCGCCCTTTGCACCCTCGGGTCTGGGTGCTGGACGCAGTTCTGCTCTGAACGTTGAGGGGGTTTCAGGGCTGGCATCCAAGTGAGGGGGCGATATTGACTGTGACCTGCTTTTCTTTTGGGAACCCGCCACATCTGTCTGAAGTTTCGCCGTCTTTGGAATCGCCTTCGTCTTCAATGCTGCGCGTTCTTGGAGGAGAGCCTTTTCATGAGAAGCGAGGAGTCGCCGTGCGCGGCTGAGTTGTCGGGTTCGCGACGACTGAGCTGGGATCCACTTATTCGTTTTCCCGAGGAATGGGGGTGCCTTGACCTCGGGAACGCCGTCGTTCATCCGGATCTGCCAGGTCAGAGTGTCGAGGAATCGATGGTGGTACCAGCAGAGCAGCACCCCGTTGTCGGTGTGCGTTGGGCCGCCGGCGGCGTGCTCGTGAACATGGTGAACTTCGCACCAGGTCGGACCAACGGTGCAACCGGGAATAATGCAGCCGCCATCTCGTGCGGCGATCGCACGACGTTGTTGAGGAGTGAAGACCCTCGCAGATGTGTCGAGTGAGAGGATTTTGCCTGTGGAGTTACTGTGAACTCTTTCGATCACTGCGTCGCAGGAAAGACTCAACGCAACATTCGAGGGGATTGTCGCAGCCGCGTGCTGCCATTTGCCTGCTGGAGCATTGTTCAAAGTGGCGGTCCCTCGCGGATTCTCGAGGTCTTCCTCGTTCATTGTGACGACGAGGGTCGGTGGGGCGCCGCCCAAAAGCGGCATCGAGGGGAGAGTGGCGGCTTTGAACAGTAATGAAGCGAAGGCGTCATGCAAGATCTGTGGGCCGCTTCGTCGTGCGTTCGGGTGCTGGTCCGTCCCTGAGACATCTAGTCCTGAGACATCTAAGGGAGTGGAGGAGTCCGTCATACCTGAAGAATCATCGGAGGAAGCATGTCTGTTTTCGTCGCTGTTCGAGCCGGAGTCGGCCTCGGCTTCTGTTGAGTGAACGACTGTCGAGTCACTTCCTGTGAACTCCATCAGTCCCTCGGAACTCTCAATGTCTCCACCTATTGAGGATGAAGAGTCCAAGAAGGCAGTGTCGCTCACGCGCGGGTTCGTCACGGCGTCGAGGAGTGTACGGAGTTGGGCTCCGACCTCGGGCAGGAGGTAGCCGTTGACCTTGACGAGACCATCTTTCGTTGGAGTGAGGGTGAAAGTGCGTTTGCTCTTTGCGTCAACTTCCTTCGGCAGCGTCCCGTCAGGGTCAAGCGCTTGCGCCCACAACGCAGCGACCTGCCGGACCGTGTCAGCGGGAAGAATCTGACGTTCCAATAGAGGGTCGTGGTCAGCGAGGTTGTGAAGTTCCTCGACACTAAGGTCTGGAACTTCGTCCGCTGAGGGCGGAGTGATTCCCAATGCTGATGCCAAAATCGCGCGTTCCGCAACATCGGCGAGGACGTGGCCGCGCGCCAGAGGAGTCATGGATGTGAGGATCGCATCTGCGGTGTCTTGACCGATCACTCCGGCTTCGCGGGCTGCTCGGACGAGGGGGCACGTGCCGGGGAGGGGTTCGCCGCTGAGAGACTTTGGCGCGAACATGTCGATTCCTGCCTTGAAGCGTCGTGAAATCGACGCTGAAGAGGCTCCTGTCAGTCGAGTCAGCAGGTCGTGCGGCGAGCGTGCACCCAGCCGGAGATCCAAACGCCCATCCAGGTTCGTTGCTTGGCAGCGCGCCTTCAACTCGGATGCTGTTGCGCAGCGAGCTGCATCTACGACGGAGCCCAAGGACTCAATGATGCGAGTGAGGTCGACGAGGAGGTTGTCGTCGAGATCTGCTGTGCCGTTGTTTTGGAGGATTTCAGAAATGGACGCGCGAATATGCTGAACCGACTGGCCCAGTGAGTGGATGCGCGTTCCTTCTGACATGTTCCTATTCTAACAAGAATCGAACATATGTTCGATAGGTGAAGGGGGTAAAAGCCCAGGTCGGAATATCTGTTTCCAAGTCGTTACTTTCTGAGGGTCAATTGTGGAAACAGAAAATCGGGCCCGCGAGATTGTGGATAATTCGCCGACTGTGGCTTCCCGTGTTTGGGGGCCTTTCTAGGGACGTGACCCACCCGAAGGGGACTCGACCTATCCGATGAGACTTGGGGGCGTCGAACGAGTTTCGGATAGTCGAATTCGCCCTCTCGACGCCTCCTTAGAATCAAGAGCATGGACGAGCAGAGATCTGCAGATCGAAGCAGAGGTTTTGAGCAAAACGTCGACTCTGAGCAGAGTGCTGAGCTTGAACAAAGCATCGCGCCTGAGTGCAACGCTCAGCCTGAGCTCGATGCCCTTGTACACCTCGACGCGCCTGTGCACTTCGACACGCCTGTACACCCCGGCGCGCCGGTGCATCTCGACGCCCCAGGAGAGCTCTGCGCCCCGCCAGAGTTCAGCACTCCCTCAGACAAAAGCACGTTCTCACACAGCACCCCCTTAGCCAAGCCGCGCCCAGCGTCCTCGTTCGCTATCGGAAGACCTGCGCCCTCGTTCACTGTTGGAAGAAGCATCCTCGTCCTCGTCACAGGACTTAGCGCCGGGTTCCTCTCCGGGCTATTCGGCGTAGGGGGCGGAGTCCTCATCGTCCCTGCACTGACGCTGATCCTCGGGATGGACCAGAAGAGGGCGGCGGCGACCTCGCTGGTTGCGATCATCCCCACTGCTGCGGCGGGGGCGGTGTCCTATGCGATGAGCGGGAATGTTTCTCTCATCGCGATGCTGATCCTCATTGCTGGGGCGCTCGTGGGAGCACAGATCGGTGTCCTTCTTCTGCATCGACTGCCCGAGCGCATCCTCCCGTGGATATTCGTGGGATTCGTTGCTTTCGTCGTCATCTCGCAGCGCTTCCATGTCCCCATCCGTGATTCAGTTTTCGAGCTCGACTGGTACAAGGGCATTGTTTTGCTCATCGTCGGCCTCTTTTCGGGAATACTGTCCGGCCTGGTCGGAGTGGGAGGCGGGAGCGTCATCGTTCCCGGTATGGAGATTCTTGTCGGAGCGGGAGATTTGCTCGCGCGGGGAACATCGCTGCTTGTCATTATTCCGACCGCGATCTCGGGGACGATTACGAATGCGCGGCATGGACTCGTGGATCTGAAATTGGGGCTGGTCCTCGGCGCAATCGCGGCGCTCGCTGCACCCGTTGGCACTTTCGCCGCAGCTCAGATCGCTCCCACGCTCGGTGAACTCCTCTTCTCCTGTTTCCTGGTGTTTGTCGGCGTGCAGACCCTCATGAAGGCTCGGAAGAAACCCGCCACAAAAGGGGAGTGAAGAAAACCGCTAAGAGAGAAGGCTCAGAAGGGAGAAGCGTTCAGAGAAAGGACAACGACAGCGCTCTTGGCCCGCGTGAAATGAACGAGGACGAGGCGAGGGTGGGGCAACGCGTCGAAGGAGCCTCCAGGGGGCGGGAGACTGCGTGAGAAGAAGTCCTGCGATGAGCCTCCGAGCTGAAGGCGAGATTCCTTGACGAGAGTGCGTCTCAGTGCCGAATTAGTGTCGAAGGGGCCTCCAAGGTGGGCGGGAAACTGCGTGAAGGGCAGACTCACTCGACGTGAACTTGCCGAAGGGAGAGTGGTATTCCCATGCTCGCTGCGAGGAGCGCCCGCTGCGAAGTGTTGAGACCCGGACAGTGAGACATCCCCACGTTTGTCGCGAAGGAGTTTCTTGGAGAGGAGTTCGCCGAGCACGCGCCGACCTTCCCGCGGAATCCTTACGATATCTCCCGTGGAGTCCTTAGGGCATGTCAAGCGGAGCCCTCACGGCATGCCCTGCGGGGTTTTCGATCTCCTCAGGGAATCCTCACGCTCCCCACGGAGTCCTTACGGTATGCCCAGCGGAGGCCTTTCCCGAGCTTGGCTCAGTCTTTCACAATGTCAAGCCCGAGAGTCTTCGAAGCCTGTTCTACACCCCCGGCGTTCGTCACCTTCGTGAATCCGGCAGCCTTCATCGCCTCGAGCGCCAACCCGGAGCGTCGGCCCGAACGGCAGTAGAGCGTGTACTCGCCGTCTTTGTCGAGTTCACTGATCTTCTCGGCGAAGTCGGGGCCGTTGAAATCGATGTTCGTTGCTCCCTTGAGGTGGCCGTCAGCGAACTCTTCGGGGGTGCGCACGTCGATGAGCGTGCCGATCGCGGTATTCGCCTGCCCGGAAGACCCTGAAGAACTGGAAGACCCGGAAGAAGCGGAATCGGAAGAAACGGATGCGGAAGCGGAGGAAGCTGTCGACCCAGACTCACTCGGGGTGCTCGAACATGCGCTGAGAGCAGGAACGAGGGCGAGAGCGCCGAGGGTGGCGAAGAAGACGAGGGAGGGGCGGCGAGCGGTCATGAGTCTCCGATCTTTGACGGGTTCGTGCTGTCTTGACCGTCAGTGTGCCAGAGTTCGCCAAGAGTGTCCTGTTCACACGTTTGCTGCTCAAGCGCCACACTTGACGGGCTTGCGCGAGCGGGATCCCACAGCGCATGTCGTGTAGTGCGGGCCCACGCAGGGCAGATCGTGTGAATGAGATCACACAGCGCGGGACCGATAAAACAGTGTGGCGCTCAACCAGTGCGGGCTGCGCAGCGAGGGCTCTAGGTTTAGGTTTTTCGACTCCACGTGGTGCGGATTCGTGCCCTTCGAGCCCGCGCCCTAAAAGCCGAGCCCGCGCTAGCGGTAATGGGCGAAGATCGTAGGTGAGCTCATCGCAGACCATCGGGCCGAGCTCATGTGCACAGCAACTCGTGCGCTCTTCAGCTCGCACACACCTCAGCCCGTGCGCACTGCAGTCTATGCGTGTGAAAATGAGAGAGGAAACCGGGCGCCCGCCTAAGGTGGAGTCGATTCGCCCTCGTCATGGAGGATAACTGTGACATCACTGAAGGTTCGAGTCCTCGCTGAAGCCGGAACACCTTTCCCCGGCTCAGCCTTCCCTTCGCCCCTCTATAGGATTCCCGCACTCACCCAGACGAAATCGGGTCGCATCATCGCGGCCTTCGATGTCCGCTCCGATTGGCGAGATCTTCCAGCGGAATTCGACATCGCCCTGCGGGTCTCCGACGACCTTGGACACACCTGGAGCGAGCCTCGTGCCCTGCATTCTCATTCTGAGGGCTTCGGAGTGGGTGACGCCTCCCTCCTGACGGACCCGCTCACGGGCCGGGTCTTCTGCTGGCACGTCGGTTCTCACGGCGAGTCCTTCTTCTCCGCGAAGGTGGGCGGCCCCGGCCTTGAGCTATGGCTCTCCTATTCCGATGACGAGGGCGAGACGTGGACCCATCGTGACCTTTCTGAACTCCGCCCTGAGAATGTCGGAGGCATGTTCACTTCCTCGGGTAATGGCGCTATCGGAGCAGATGGGACTCTGTATCAGCCCTTCGTGTGTCGGGTCGACGAGGAGAGCTACGCCTGTATCGCTGCTTCACGAGACCACGGCGAGACCTGGGTTCTGGGTGAGCTCGTCGGCCCGGATTGCGATGAGAACAAGGTGATCGAGGTCGGCAACACTGGGCTCGGTGCTGAAAGTTCGGGAGTTTCCTCCACGGGAGCTCAGCTTGGCGAAGGTACGGGCAGCAGGACGCTTCTCATGCTTGCCCGCGCACGCCCGTTGGCGCGCCTCGCGCGGTCCACAGATGCAGGCCGCACCTTCACTGAGGCAGTGGCGGCCCCCGCCCTGGTCGACCCTTCGTGCAATGGCGGTATCGCCCGTCTTGGGAATCTGCTGGTCGTGAGCCTGCCGGATCATCCGAGCGAGCGAACCAGGCTCAGTTTGCGGATTTCAGGTGACGGGGGAGTGACATGGAGTGAGGCGATCCTCGTCGACCCGGGTGCCGCAGCGTATTCGGATCTGATTGCGCTGGCCGATGGGTCGCTCGCACTCGCCTGGGAGACTGACGATTACCAGCGGATTCTCTTTGCCCGAATCGAGGCGGAAGAGTTGGGAATCGAGGCCGGGACGGGCAGTTCTGAAGACGAGGACGCGCAGCGCGGAGACGAGGATGCGTGGCTCAGCGGTGAAGGCGTGCGAGGCGGAGACGAGGATGCTCGGGATGGAGGTGTCGGTGCAGAGATCAGAAACGAGGGCGTGCAGGGCGGCGCTGAGGGTGCGTTGGGCGGTGGTGAGGGTAGGCAGAGCGTGGGTGCGCAGAGCGGAAATGTGGGTGTGCGGGGTGTAGGCACCTGGGATGGAGGTGCGGGTGTGCAGAGCGGAAATGAGGGGTCTAGGGGTGGAGATGTGAACCCGAGGTATGTACCCGCTCATACACCGCCTGAGGTCAGTGTCTCTTCCGAAGCCAATGCTTTAGCTCGCTCGGGTGTTTGTTGCGGCGCTAAGGTCTTCGCCTTCTCCATGGAGAAGGCGTCGCTTCAGCCTCGCGGGGTGCCTGGTGCTTTCGCGAAGCCGCCGGTGATCACTGGTGAAAGTGTTTCCTTCCTCCAGAAGTAAGCGCGCTTCCCACTGCTTGTCGTGTGGGTATGTGTCTGGTCGTGTGGTGTGGTTATTTGTCGGAGGGGACGAGGCTGATTTTCGCTCGCAGAATTGTGATGGGGGTGGAGGTCTCCGTACTGGTGAGGGCGTTGGCGAGGTAGGCGCTGCGCCCAGAAGGGTAGGTGATGGTCGCATTCCACGTTGTTGTCAGGGTGATGATGCGCCCGGGTGAAGTTTGGGTGTAGACGTGGTTGAGGGTCTGAACAGGATACGGAGCGGAAGGGTCGGTGGTTTCTAGGGTGGGGGAGCCATCGCCAAAGTCGTAGGAGAAGTGTGAGGCTTCCAAAGCGATGGTGATTGATTGGCCAAAGAGGCTGAGTGTGGCGTTTTGTGTGGGTGAGGTGACGTGGACGAGGGTGGGTAGTCCGACGAGGGCGTTTGTTTTGGGTTGCCAGGCAAGTCCTGCGCCGTTGATGGTGTGTTGGGCGTGGGCGTAGTTGATGATCTGGCGGGGTGAGAGGGATTCAACGCTGGGCGCAGTGTTCGTGGTGGGGTCAGAGTCTGGGGTTTCGCTTGTTTGGGGGTGTTCGAGTCCGAGGATGATTCGGCATTGTTGAAGAAGGATCGGCCCGTTTGCGGCGTGGGCGAGGCACTCTTCAAGAGCCCGATTCCACTCATCCGCCGAAGAAACATCCACCTCAATGCCATCACCCACACTGAAAACAGGACCCTGAACAACAGGGACAGAATCAGGAACAGGAGCCGCTTGAACAGGGGTAGTGGAAAACCTGTAAGTCCCTCCAACATAGATAGTGTTATTTGAAGTTGTTCTTGTGAAATCAATCCCATCTTCCGCAAATGCGGGGCTTGATGATAGGCAAAGTAGAGGGGGAATAGTAAGTGAAGCTAGGAATTGACGTCTCTTATTCAGATTGTGCGGTTTCAATGTCTTCCCCTTCTACTTCGCTCATCTTCCATTCGCTTCCGTCCCAATGGACGATTAAAAGGAGGCGTCCTGTCCTCGACGGAACGTGCTCGAGGGTTGGAGGTCTGTATCTGTCGGCCTTGCTTCTGTGCATGAGAAGGGACATGACGTAGCAATCGGTGAGTTGCGCTGTTTCTGGGGAATTTGTATTGACGGGATAGTTGCCTTCGACTTGGCTGACGGTGTATTTCAGTCCGTGGAGCCAGCCGCCTGTTTCGTACAGGCTAGTGACACTGTCGCTGAGTGATTGGCAGTAGGTGCATCGTTCTTCTGAGAATTCGTCGAGGGCTGTGGTGTCGCCGCTCGCCCACGAGTAGTTGATGAGGTCGATGAAGTGCCTGGCTGCCTGCTCGGCTCCGGTCTCGTTGAACTGGAAGGCAAGCTCACTCATTGTTGGCACTGAGGGAGTGACATGAGGTTTCCTGAGGGTGCCGTCCTCGTTGAGGATGTAGTCGCCCGACATCACGATCTCGGCGGACTGTGCGGCAGACCCCGACTGAGCACCGCTGGGTGAGACTAGCGAGCAGCCAGAGAGCATCGCAAGGCCGGAGAACACCAAGACGAGCGCAAGCAGCCGGGCAGCGTGGAATGAGCGTGTCATCTTTACACGCTAAAGCAGGCACCAGAGAAACTCCACCACTTGCCGCAAGCTGTGGACAGAGTGGACAGAAACGAAAACGTGGAATCTCGTGTAGGAGCGCTGAGTAGGCTCCAGATTCACGAGAAACCCCGAAGGAACAAAGAAACAAGATGATCACCGTCCGCTGTCCTCGACACGAATGCCAACGAGTCCACCCCGCTCCGTCAACCCGATCAGCTCGGCAGTACCTCGACTTCTCGAAGAATGCCGCGAAGAGCGAGCTTGGTTGTCAAGAGCTTCCACTTCAGGGGCAAGGCGCACGCATGGTGGGAACTGGGGTTTCCCACAGTGGGGAAGAGATGGGCAATGCGGGCGATCCTTGTCAAAAGGGGTTTCGAGAACGCGCAGGAGATTAGCTACGGCGCTTCAGAGCAATTAATTAAGTGTAGAACCTTAATCGGCTATGATTTAGCTGCTATCCTTAATTCAGGGCGTGTCGCCCCTGAGAGAAGGAGAAACAGGTGTTCGTTCTGACGATTGACCAACGCCGCTCTCGGGCGGACGAGGATCGTGTTCCGCTCCTCCTCGCTCAACTCGAGCCGATTCCGGTCGCCAGTCCCTTCGTCCGAACGGCCGGCGACGAAGTTCAGGGGGTCGTCACCGATCCAGAAGGAGTCGTAGCGATCATTGACAAGCTCCTCCGATCAGGCAGATGGAGGTGTGGGATCGGCGCCGGAGCGGGGGAGCTCTTCTTCGCTAAGGACGCTCCCGATTCTCGCTCAGGCCGGGGTGATGCCTTCGTCCTCGCTCGGGAAGCACTCGAAAGCGTGAAGAATTCGCGCCATTCGATTGCGCTGCGCTCACGCGTCGAAGAGCCCGCCTCTGAGGGGGAAGCGCTCATTCACCTCATGGAAGCGCTCTCCGCTTCCCGCACTCGTCGCCAGTGGGAGATCGTCGAGGCTGTCGAAGCTCGGGAAACGATGAGTGAGGCGGCGGAATATCTCGGCGTCAGTCCCTCCGCTGTTTCCCAGGTCTACGCGCAGTCCGCGCGTCGTGAACAACGCGCCTGCTACGGTCTGCTCCGTAGGCTGTTGTCGCAGTGTGATCCGAAGGAAAATGGATGAACGAGTCGCCATCGATTCTTCTTGCGCTCGCCGACGCCGCGATCGTCCTCGCCGCCGTCCTCATCGGATGGGCGCTCACCGTCCTCGTCTTGAGGGGTGCGAAGCTTCCCGAGGCGACGGTGAAGACAAAAGAGGGCGAGGACGAGCTTATCCTTGAAACGCCCGAACCGAAGGCTGAGGTGCCTCGTGGTGGAACGCTCGTCGGTCTGCTTGAACGTGCCGCGGTCGCGACCTGTGTCGTCGCTGGGCATGTTGAACTCATCGCTGTCGTCGTCGCAGTCAAGGGTCTCGGACGTTTCGCGGAACTGCGTGACGATCCGGCCTTCGCCGAGCGCTTCCTCATTGGCACCCTCACCTCGATGCTTTCCGCAGTGTGGGTCGCGCTTTTCGGAGTGTGGGCCCTTGACTTCTGGCTGTGAAAAGTGCCGGTCTTCATTGGCAGGGGGATGGAGTGGCTGCGACTTTGAGCGTGAACTCCTCGCTCAGACACTCCACAAGGTCGATATCGGCATCGCCCAGAGGCGGTCCCCCATGGGCAGGATCTGCTTGCCCGCGTGCAAAACAATGCCAGCCTGGAATTGATCTCCGATCTGTTCGCGTAGGAATGACAGTCCTTTGAAGTCCTTCTGAGAGATCGACATTGCGGCTTTTACTTCGATGCCGATGATGCTTTGCTGTCGGTCTTCGAGGATGAGGTCCACTTCCTGCCCAGTTGAAGTCCGGAAGTGACTGAGGGTGAACGTCTTCGTGGACCAAGTCCGCTGTTTGAGGAGTTCCGTTGCGACGAAGGATTCCATGAGACCTCCGCAGAGCGAACTGAGGGTCTGAGATTCGAGGGCTCGAGAGTCAACACCTGCAAGAACTGCCGCGAGACCAGGGTCTTGAGCGAAGACCTTCGGTTTGGAAATGGCTCGTCTTCTAAGGTTGCGTCCCCATGCGGGCAGGGCATCGATAAGGAAGACCGATTTGAGAGCTTCCAAGTAGGAGGGCAAGGAACGTTCCGGGAGGTCAAGTTCACGCGCCACATGTGCGGCGACGAACTCGCTTGTGCCGCTTCGTGCAATGAGGTTCAACAGTTTCGTCAGTCGGTCTGGGTGCTGAATGCCGAACAGTTCGGAGGCGTCTTTTGAGAGGACCCTCTCCGTGTATGCGTCGATCCAGCGTTCCTGGCGGCGACGGCTTGTGTTGACGATTTCGGGGAACGCTGAAGTGGTGAGCAGCGTGAAGTATTCAGATCGTGAAAGGTGGGGAACCTCAGGGAGGGTGCTCGTGTTTGTCAGATTCCAGGCGAATCGTGCGAAGTCTTCTACGAAACTGAGGCGCTCACCTTGGCTGAAGCCTCGCAGGTAGAGAGTTTCAGCTCGTCCTGCGAGGCTCTCTTCCGCGCCTTTCAAAGTGGAGAGATTCGAGGAGGCGGTGATGATGAAGCGGCCGGGGCGTCGATCTTCTTCGAGCGCCCCTTTGATGGCTCGGAAGAGTTCAGGCGCGCGTTGGATCTCGTCGATGGCGAGAGCTCCCAAGGGGTATTGGCGCACGAAGGCATCTGGGTCGCCCTGCGCTGCGACGAGGGTTGCCGAGTCGTCGAGGTTCACGGCTCGAGCTGGGCGGTTCTTAATGAGTTCTGAGACGAGAGTTGTCTTGCCGACTTGGCGTGCTCCAGACATAGTTAGAACGGGAGTGTCGGAGAGGATCTCCTGTGCTAAATCCGCTGAATTACGCCGAATAATCGATTTTCCCATAGGAGTAGTCTAGTTTCCCGTTGCGGTTCTGCAATGCTTACGTTGCGGTTCTGCAAGACTTTCGTTGCGGTTCTGCAAGGGCTGTGGGTCCGAGCTGTACGCCCTCGGGCACCCTTCGTATAGTGTCGAATTCCTAGTTCCAAGGAAGGAGCATGCGGTGAAGAAACGCCCCCTGTATTTCGATTGCGACCCGGGCGTCGATGACGCGCTCGCACTGGCGTACTTGCTGAACTCGTCGGAAGTGTCTCTGGTCGGCATCGGTACGATCTGCGGGAACGTGGACGTCGAACACACGACAGAGAATGCGTTGCGCCTCCTCGCCCTCGCAGGCAGACAGGACGTACCGGTCACGATGGGGGAGCGCTGCTACTTGACTCGCGAGTACACGCATCGCGCGGTGCAGATCCACGGCGCCAACGGCATTGGGGACGTCGAACTGCCCCCAAGCGACCTCGCGCCCACGGGAGAATCGGCCGCTGAGATGATCCTGCACCTCTCCGACGAGTACGAGGGCGAGCTTGAGATCTGCGCTGTCGGCCCGCTGACGAATCTGGCCCGCGCCCTCGACCTCGATCCGAGTCTGCCGCAGCGGGTGAAGCAGGTCGTCGTCATGGGCGGGGCTGCCCTCGTGCCGGGAAACGTCAGCCCCGTGGCGGAGGCGAACATTTTCTGCGACCCGGAGGCTGCGAGCGCAGTCGTGCGCGCACCCTGGGACGTGACTTTGGTCGGCCTAGACGTCACCCTTGAGAATGTCATGGAGGAGTCACACCGCGAACAGCTCCTTGCTTCGGATCAGCCACTCGTGGGAGCTCTGGGGCGGATCCTCGACGTGTACTACGACTTCTATCAGCCCCAGTTCGGGCGGCGCTGTTCGCCATTGCATGATCCTCTTGCCGCAGCGATCGCCGTCGGCACTGTGAAGGTCGTCGATTCTCCGTGGGTGAATGTCATTGTCGATGACACGGAGGGGCCTGGGCGTGGGCAAACGATCGCAGACCTGCGGGGCCAGAGGCTGGGGCCCATTGACCAGGAGGGCGCGCACGTGCGCATGGTTTTGAAGACGGATCGCCCCTTCGCGGATCATCTCGTCGCGAGGATCCTGGGACGTGAATAGTCCAGTTAAGTAGGACTAAGGGGACGTGACCGGGACCGGCAAGGTCGGTGCGGGAGGCGATGTCGAAGATCGAAGATCTTGGGCTGGCAACGGTGAGGTGAGTGGTTGGTATCGGTGAGGTGAGCGGCTGGTACCTGGGCGGTGATTCCGGGACGGACGAAGGAGTCTTGACTGCGAGCGCCCTGTCGTCCTTCGCGCGAGCCTCTGTTTTTCGCTCAAAAGCACCATCAACTTTCAAATCCGGCGGTTTGCGGGGTTCTCGTTGTGGTTCTGAATGTGCGTTCAGCCCCGAAACAGTGCGCACTCGGCCTGTTCAGGGCGAATCCGAGTGCGAGAGGTGACACACTTGGGCAGTATTCTCGCTTTCTCTTCGAAAGGCTTGCCGTGAGCACTGACGCCCAGCGCGCTGAACTTCATCGGACCATTTGGCAGATCGCCAACGACTTGCGCGGCAGTGTCGACGGCTGGGACTTCAAGGCCTACGTGCTCGGCTTCCTCTTCTACCGCTTCATCTCTGAGAACCTTACGGATTTCATTAACGAGGGCGAGGCGGAATCAGGAAACACAGGATTCGATTATGCGCTGCTGCCCGATGCGGACGCCGAAGATGAGGAATTCCGCCGAGATATTGTGAGTGAGAAGGGTTTCTTCATTCGTCCTTCCGAGCTCTTCGTCAATGTCCGTGCGAGGGCGCCTCACAATGAGAACCTCAACGAGACCCTATCGATGGTGTTTGCGAACATTGAGCGATCCTCATATGGGACCAGAGCGGAGAAGGACATGAAAGGCCTCTTCGCCGACGTTGACGTCAATTCGCCCAAGCTCGGCAACACTGTTGCTCAAAGAAACCTCAAGCTCGTGAGGATCTTGGACGCAATCGGGGACATGGACTTGTCCTACGGAGAATCGACGATCGACGCCTTCGGCGACGCCTACGAATACCTCATGACGATGTACGCCTCGAGCGCGGGCAAGTCGGGCGGAGAGTTCTTCACTCCGCAGGAGGTGTCAGAGGTTTTGGCGCGCATCGCGATCGACGGTCGTGAGCGCGTGGGGCGGGTGTACGACCCCGCCTGCGGTTCGGGCTCGCTCCTCTTGAAGTTCGCGAAGATCCTCGGCGCCGACAATGTCGAGGGTTTCTTCGGTCAGGAGGTCAACCTGACGACCTACAACCTGTGCCGGATCAACATGTTCCTCCATGACATTAACTTCGCGAACTTCGATATCGCGCTGGGGGATACGCTGCTCGAGCCCGCGCATTGGGATGACGAGCCTTTCGATGCGATCGTGTCGAATCCGCCGTATTCGACGAAGTGGGTGGGCAAGGATGATCCGACGCTCCTGCATGATCCGCGCTTCGCCCCCGCCGGTGCCCTGGCGCCGAAGTCGAAGGCGGATCTCGCTTTCACGATGCACATGCTCAATTGGTTGAAGGTCGACGGGACGGCGGCGATCGTCGAGTTCCCAGGTGTCTTGTATCGCGGGGCGGCCGAGCAGAAGATCCGGCAATACCTCGTCGACAACAACTACGTTGATGCGGTGATCCAGTTGCCGCCGGACCTGTTCTTCGGCACGACGATCGCGACCTGCATCATCGTGTTGAAGAAGTCGAAGAAGGATAATGCGGTCTTCTTCCTCGACGCTTCGGACCAGTTCGAGCGCAAGGGGAACAAGAACGTTCTGACTGAGGCGAATCGCGACTTCATCATTGATTCCCTGGTGGCGAGGACGGATATCGACTACAAGGGAGCGTTGATAGACGCGGAGACGATCGCGCAGAACTCCTACAACCTCTCGGTCTCGTCCTACGTCGAGCCTGAGGACGCGCGCGAAGAGATCGACATTGCCGAGCTCAACGAGCGGATCGCCGTCATCGTTGAGCGTCAAGCGGAGTTGCGGGCGAAGATCGACGCGATTGTCGCCGACCTCGAGGGCGGTGCGCGATGAACCGGATCGAGCGCATGATCGCTGAGATGTGTCCGGATGGGGTCGCATGGAAGCCCCTCGGCGAAGTGGTTCAGCTCGTCACTGGAGGCACGCCGAATAAACACGTGCCTGAATACTGGGAGGATGGAACGATCCCATGGATGAGCTCAGGTGAAGTGAACAAGAAGCATGTCTATTCGACGGACGGTTTCATAACAGAGCTTGGTTTGTTGAAATCGAACGCGAAGATGGTTTCGCCTAGATCGGTCGTTATTGCTCTCGCCGGGCAAGGGAAGACGCGAGGAAAAGTTGCCACAGTTGAAATTGAGTTATCAACAAATCAATCATTGTGTACCCTTGTGCCGGGTCGTGAAATCTCATATCGCTTCCTCTATCACTTCCTCGATGGTCAATATGAGAAGCTTCGATCAATTTCTTCCGGGGAGGGTGCTCGTGGCGGCTTGTCTCTTGCCATTCTGAAGAGTTTTGTTGTACCTGTCCCTCCGATTGAGATTCAACGAGAGATTGTTGACATTCTTGATTCTTTCACTAGACTTGAGGCGGAGCTTGGGGCGGAGCTTGGGGCGCGCAAGGTGCAATATTCTTTCCTTCGAAATATGCTTCTGAATTTTGAATTCAGTGCAAAGAATGTGTCTGTAAATTTGCTAGGTGAAGAACACTTTGATGTGCAGGAGAAGCGGTTAGGTGACATTGCCCTCATTAAAACCGGAAGGAAATTTGAAGGAGCCTTCGGTAGTGGTTTGCTTCCGTATGTAAATGGAGGTGTGGAGCCCTCAGGTTGGGTTTCGTGCGCTAACAATCCTGGCATGGTGATAACGATTCCTTCTCGGGGGAGCGTTGGCGTTGTAGGTTTTCAGTGGGATCAATTCTGGCTTGGACCATTGTGTTATGCCGTCACCCCTAAAGAGGGGGTCGATCCTCGATTTCTTTATCACCAGTTGAAGCGTCAACAGACGCGACTGGTTGCTCTGCAACAGACGGGAAGCATCCCAGCTTTAAACAAGAAAGAGCTTGTCGGTTTCGTGATTGATGTTCCGCCCCTTTATGTTCAGCGTCGCATTGCAGATGTCCTCGACGACTTCGATGCCCTCGTCAATGATCTCTCCTCCGGTCTGCCCGCCGAGATCGCGGCTCGGCGTCAGCAGTACGAGTACTACCGCGATCGACTTTTCACCTTCCCTGAGAAGAAGTGATTCCCGTGGCACGCGGCATGCACATCGAACTGTTCCTCGTCGACGGTGAGGTCGGCGGGATCACGACCGCCGACCTCGTGTCCTGGTCGGGTCATGTCCTCTACGGGCCCCGCTCGAAACTCTCCGAGCTCCTCGCCCGAGAAGAATCCCACCGCAACGGCGTCTATCTGCTGCTCGGCGATGACCCGGAGGCAATCGAATCGACGCGCTGCTACATCGGGAAGACCGAGGACTTCTCCAAGCGCTTCCTCGACCACAAGCAGAAGAGGGATTGGTGGGACCGCGCTGTTCTCATCTCCTCCTCCGACGACTCCTTCAACGAGGGGCACTGGGGGTACATCGAGGCCCGCCTCGTCGATATCGCGATGCACGCCGAACGCGCGACCCTCGATGACAACAAACAGACTCCACAACGGCGAAAGCTTTCCGAAGCGCAGAAATCCGATGTTGAAGATTTTATCGACAAGGTGCGGTTGATCCTCCCCGTCCTCGGGGTCAATGCCCTCAAGACCCGTAAGACAGACTTCGTCGACAACTCGCCGATTGACGTCGTTAGTGAAGACTCTCCGATTTTCTACCTCGAGGTCCCGAAACACGGGATCAGTGCTCGTGCGCAGTTCAGTGCCGGTGAATTCATCATGCTTGAAGGCTCGATCGTCGCGGGCGGAGTGATCGGCAAGGCCTACTCGGAGTCGACAAGGCGCGCATACGACGCACTCCGTGTTCGCTTTGACAAGCTTGTTTCAGATGGTTCGATCACAATCGACGGGAAGAACGGGGTGCTCACTCGCGACATCCCCTTCACCTCGCCATCAGGGGCCGCTTCCATGGCCTATGGGCGTTCTCGTAATGGCCGGGTCGCGTGGACTACTTCCAACGGCCTCACCTATGGGGAATGGGAAGAACGCGACGTCACCTCCTCCGACTCATCCGACCCCGCAGCCCCGCCCTCGTCGGTGGGAACGGAAACACGAATCATCGACGGGGAGGAACCCGCATGAGTGCATCGGATACCACTGGCTTCAACCCCTCCATGCGGATCGAACCGATCATCCTCACCGACGAGGCGACGGTCGTCGCCCAATTCGAACCCGGACCCGACACCGACCTGTCGTATCAGTCCGAAGCCGCCCTCGAAAAGGAATTCATCACCCAACTCCACAGGCAGGCCTACGAGTACATCGCCTTCGACTCCGAAGCGGCGATGATCGCCAACCTGCGCACCCAACTCGAAGCCCTCAACCACTACGCCTTCACCGACTCGGAATGGGAGCGCTTCTTCGCCGAGAAGATCTCGGGGCGCAACGACGGCATCATCGAGAAGACGCGGCGCATCCAAGAAGACCACGTCCAAGTCCTCCTGCGCGACACCGGAGAGACGAAGAACATCCGCCTCATCGACAAAGAGCGGATCCACAACAACCGACTCCAGGTGACGAACCAGTACGTCGTCGAATCAGGTGCGCACGACAACCGCTACGACGTCACGATCCTCGTCAACGGGCTTCCCCTCGTCCACGTTGAACTTAAACGGCGCGGCGTCGCCCTGAAAGAGGCCTTCAAACAGATCAACCGCTACCAGCGGGACTCCTTCTGGGCTGGGGCGGGCCTATACGAGTACGTTCAGATCTTCGTCATCTCCAATGGGACGCACACGAAGTACTACTCGAATACGACGCGCGCCGATCACATCACCGAGGATCGACCGGGGCGCCCACAGGCCAAAGCCGCGAACTCCGACTCCTTCGAGTTCACCTCTTGGTGGACTGACGCGCGCAACCAACAGATCATCCGACTGGAGGACTTCGCCCGAACCTTCTTCGCAAAGCACACGATCCTCGCGATCCTCACCCGCTACTGCGTGTTCACGGTGAAGGAAAAACTCCTGGTCATGCGCCCCTACCAGATCGCCGCGACCGAGGCGATCCTCCAAAGGATCCATACTTCGACCATTCAGAAGACGACTGGAAGCCTGGAGGCCGGGGGATACATTTGGCACACAACAGGTTCAGGTAAGACTCTCACCAGCTTCAAGACCGCGAAGCTCGCCGCAGGCCTGCCCGATATCGACAAGGTCCTCTTCGTCGTCGACCGCAAGGATCTCGACCATCAGACGATCAGCGAATACAACCGCTTCGCCGCGGGCACAGTCTCAGCGAACCAATCGACCAAGCAACTCGCCGCGCAGATCGCCGACCCACAGGTCCCCATCATTGTGACGACGATCCAGAAACTCTCGAACTTCGTCTCAGCTCACCGCGGTCATGAAATTTACTCCGGTCACGTCGTCCTCATTTTCGACGAGTGTCACCGCAGCCAGTTCGGCGACATGCATGTCGCCATCACGAAAGCCTTCACGAACTATCACCTCTTCGGTTTTACAGGGACTCCGATCTTCGCTGAGAACGCGGGGAGTGGGAACGTGCATCTGCGCACCACTGAGCAGGCATTCGGCGAGCAATTGCACTCCTATACGATCCTTAATGCCGTCGGCGATAACAACGTTCTGCCCTTCCGCGTCGACTACATCGACACCTTCCACAGGAGCGACGCCATCGCAGACCAACAAGTGCCGGGCATCGACACAGTCGCCGTATACCGGGATCCGCGTAGGATCTCCCAGATCGTGTCCTACATCCTCGAGCACTTCGATCAGAAGACGAAGCGCCACGCCGCATATTCGATGGATGAGAGGCGTCTGAGGGGCTTCAATTCGATCCTTGCGACCGAATCCATTGCCGCAGCCCGCGACTACTATGCAGAGTTTGCCCGCCAGCAGGAGGCCCTGCCTGCCGATAGGCGCTTGAGCATTGGCATCATCTACTCCTATGCGCCCAACGCCGAAGCGCCAGGCGATTCCCTGCGGGAAGAGAGTGTCGACCCGAGTGCTCTATCCGCAGACGATCGAGCCTTCCTCGACAGCGCGATCGACGACTACAACCGGATCTTCGGGACGAACCACGACACCTCGGCACACGGCTTCGAGGGATATTACGAGGCCATCGCGAAATCTCTTGCCACGCGTGAGATCGACCTAGTCATCGTCGTCAACATGTTCCTCACGGGCTTCGATTCCAAGACCCTCAACACTTTGTGGGTCGACAAGAACCTGCGCACCCACGGACTCATCCAGGCATTCTCAAGGACCAACCGGATCCTCAACGCCGTGAAGTCCTACGGCAACATCGTGTGCTTCCGCAACCTCAAGGAGGAGGTAGACGAGGCGATCGCCCTCTTCGGCAACAAGGATGGTGGAGGCTCATTCCTCATTCGCCCCTACTCAGAGTATCTCGGCGAATACATTGCCGCCGTCGAAGAGATTCGTGCCTACCCGCAAGATCAGCTCATCTTCTCCGAGGAAGAACAAAAGGCCTTCATCACGCTCTTCTCCAAGCTGCTGCGCCTGAAGAACATCCTCACTTCCTTCGATGAGTTCGCTGAAGACGATCCGATGGAGCCTCGCGAGTTCGACGACTACAAGGGCATCTACGTCGACCTGTACAACGAACTTCGCCCCACAATCGGCGGGGAAAAAGCGCCGATTAATGACGATCTCGTCTTCGAGATCGAACTGGTGAAACAAGTTCAAGTGAACGTCGACTACATCATCCGCCTCGTTGAAGAGCACAAGGCCCTGCATGGCGATGCGAAAGACAAGGAAATCCTCGCCGAGGTGTCACGCATGGTCAACGCAAGCCCTTCGCTCTACTCCAAACGAGACCTCATCGAAGCATTTCTCAAATCTTTCACACTCGGCGAGGACGGCGGCACCCAATGGGAAGCGATTCTCGAAGCGGCGAAGAGAGCGGAGATTGATGAGATCATCTCCGCCGAGCATCTGCGTGCGGACGCTGCCAAGAACTTTGTGGCTAGGGCTCTTGAACGCGGCTACCTGCCTGCGGATGGAACTGAAATCCTCAAGATTCTCCCGCCGATCTCACGCTTCGCGAAGCCCGGCGAAGGGGAGAGTCGCGCGGAGAAGAAGGCTCGCGTGATCGCTAAGCTTAAGGTTTATCTCGAGAGGTTCCTCGGGGTCTGAAGCCTTCCCCGGAGCCTACGCCCCCTCTTTGTCATGAGAACAATTCGCAACTACTATTGCGACTGGTTATCAGTAGGCTTTGAGTGGAGAAGACGTCCGAGTGTACAGATCAGGTCGAATAGCGGCAGCACTCTTCGCCGCTGCATCCCTCCTTGGAGGATGCTCCACCCCCGCAGCTGAAGCGCTCCCAGCCCGACCACTCGTCGTCACAACAACCCCGATCATCGCCGATATCACCGCTCGCATCGCCGGAGAGGACGCCGAAGTCGTCTCCATCGTTCCTGCGGGCGCCGACCCCCACACCTACGAGCCGCGCCTGTCAACACTTCGCAACGTCACCCGGGCGAACATCGCCATCGAAAACGGACTCCTCCTCGAAGACGCCTCCATCCGCTCCATGCTGGAAGGAAACCTCCCCGCCACCGCGACCCACCTCGTCCTCGGGGAAGAAGCCCTCGCATTCGGCGGCTACCAGATCCCCCTAGTCGAAGATCGCGCCCTCGATACCGTCTGGCTCGGCCTGCGAGTTTCAGAAGTCGCCAAGGCTCCTGGGAATGCGAACGAGGACGAGGCCGCAGGCACTGCCCCCGGGGAAGAGGACAAGGAAAGGGACAAGGCCGAGGCCGCAGGCGCGGCGACGAACACAGAGCACGTCGAATTTCGCGTGAGCTCGGTCGAGGGCCCCGGAAATGTCTCTGCCTTCACGACCGGCACTTTCGGACAACCCTCCATCTGGCTCGACTCCTCTGACGGGATCGGCGGCCCCATCGGAGCGACGAACGCAGGAGGCGCCTCCGTCTCCGATGCGATCGCATTGCCCACCGGAGCGCACACCCACATGTCTTGGGGATTTTCCAAGGCCGGCGACTACACCCTCAGCCTCAACGCCTTCCAGATCGACAACCAGGGAACAGAAACACCGCTCGGATCGACGACGCTTCGTTTCGCGGTCGGCGTCGAACCCGGAGAAGGTGCCCTCACGAGCGGGCACGTAGACCTCAATGCACAACCGGATGGAACACACACAGAGGAAACACACACAGGCGGAACACGCGCCACGCCCTCGGCCATCACTCTCACAGGCGAAGAAGGCGGACGCTCCTACGAAAAAGACCCCGCCTCGACAATCATTGCCGTTCCCCACAGTGCGCAGACCCTCGTCCCCGCTGACCCGCAATGGCGATTCCTTGGGCACGCGGGCGAAGCGACGTGGATTCTCGCGCAAGCCGTCATCGGCAAGCACGTGCACGGAGAAATAGATCCGCACATGTGGCTCGACGTCCACAACGTCCAAGCAGAAATCGAAGTCATCACCCAAGTCCTCATCGACCAAGACCCCGACTCCGCGCAGAACTACCGCAAGCGCGCCGAAGAATACAAGGCAGAACTTGCCGAGCTGGACCAGTGGATGAGCTCCGTCCTCCAGACAATCCCCGAAGGATCGCGGCGCCTCGTCACCGCCCACGACGCTTACGGGTATCTCGCCAGAGGATACGGGCTCGAAGTAACGGGATTCGCCTCAGCGAACCCGAGCCTCGAACCTTCCGCAGGCCAACTCGCAACCCTGTCAGCCACCCTTCGCGACCTGAAAGTGCCCGCCGTGTTCATCGAATCTTCGACCCGCTCGGGCGCAGGCGAACTCCACACAATCGCCGCATCTTTGGGGATCCGAGTCTGCTCCCTGAACTCAGACACTCTTAGTGCACACACCCCCAGCTACATCGAAGCAATGGTCTCCAATACGAAAACCCTGAAAGCCTGCCTCGACCCCCAATCCCTTCCCGCCTGGGACTTCGAACCCGACGTCGGACACTCCCTCAACGACTTGTACACGAACTAAGGACTCCTACACGGACTCTCCGTACACGGACTAAGGAATGGACACAACAATGAAGACACAGCAACTCCTCGCCGGAAGCCTTCTTGCGCTCGGCTGCGCCCTCGCCCTGCCGGGCCTTGCCCTAGCCGATCCGAGCAGCGACTCCGACCCCGCGCTCACACAGAACGTCACAGCTAACGAGGCCAGCGCCGAAAGCGGCGAAAGGGTCGTCATCGAACACGGACACGTCGACATCGGCCCGCGATACACGAACAACACCTGGAGCGTCCTCGCCCGCGACGACTCCGCCCAGGCCCCCGTGTGGCGAAACCTCGACGATGTCGTCTTCGCCCTGCCCGATGCGGCGAAACTCGAGGTGCCCGAGGGCGAGGAATATTCCTTCATCGGCGCTTCACAGGCATGGGTCGTGCCCCAACAGGAGATCGCCGGAGTTCCCTGGCTCGGCTGGAACACTCAGGACCCGGGTGTCGTCGAAAACGTGCCCGCAAGCCTCGACATCGTCTACGAGGGACACGAGGGCCCCGGTCATTTCATCGCCTTCGTTCAGGCCGGCAACTTCAAAGGGCCGCAGATCCTGTGGGACTCTGAGAAGAAGCAGTCCCAGCCGCTCAGCGTGGACGTCAATACGCACACCCACGCGAACTGGGCCTTCACCGAACCGGGCGTGCACCGAGTCACCCTCGCTTTCACTGCGACCTTGAAGGACGGTACTCCTGTCGGCGGGCACGCCACCTTGAACTTCGCAGTCGGTTCCCACACCTCCCCAGCTTCCGTTTTCGAAGCGGTCGACACCGGGAAAACGGGGGCCGAGGCCGGGGCATCCCTCAACGGCTCTGCGGATGGCTCCATCGTCGGAGCCCAGTCCGGTGCTGAAGATGGGGCTTCGAAGGACGGCGAAGCCCAGAAGGAGGGAACAGGCTCCTCTTCTTCGCCGACTCTGTGGATCGTCCTCGGTGCAGGCCTCTTTGCCTCAATGGTCCCACTCATCGCCGCGAGCGTGCATCACAACACGAAACGAGCCCAGGAGGAAGCGCTCCAATGAGTTATGAGCACACGGGCGGGAACACCAAGGGGAGCGCAGCCGGGCGCACGGCCGGGAGCGCCAGTGAGCACACGGGCGGGCACGCCCCGCTCCTCGTCCTCGATGAAGTGAACGTCGAACTCACGGGTCGGCGCATTCTTACGGGAGTGAATCTGAGAGTCGAAGAAGCACAGCTCATCGGCCTCGTCGGCCCGAATGGCGCGGGCAAGACCACCCTCATGCGCGCAATCATGGGACTGATCCCAACTTCAGCGGGGAAACTGGAACGCACGGGCCTGCCCGGTTATGTTCCCCAGCGCCACGACATCGAATGGGGCTACCCGATCAGCGTTGAACAGACCGTCATGACCTCCCTGCAGATGAGGAAGCGCTTGTGGGAACGCACCAGCGCAGCCGACTGGAAAAGGGTGTACGAGGCTCTCGATATGGTCGCCATGAAAGACCTGCGCCGACGCACCCTCGATGAACTATCCGGCGGGCAAAAGCAGCGAGTCCTCATCGCTCGGGCGCTCGCCCGCTCACCGCGCCTCCTCCTCTTGGACGAGCCCTTCACCGGACTCGACCACCCCACTCAGGACGAACTCACCGCGCTTTTGAGGGAACTGACCGAGCGGGGAGTCGCGATCCTCATGTCGACCCACGACCTCTCCCAGGCCATCGACGTATGCGATTCCCTGGTCCTCCTCAAGGGCGGGATCATCGCCCAGGGGTGCCCCGGCGAACTCACAGACCCGCAGCTCTGGATGGATGCCTTCGAGGTCGGGCCCTCTTCGGCGCTGCTGCGAACTGTTGGTGTTGCGGCTCCTTCGATCAACGAGGACGGGGCGCGTGAGGAGGCTCGGGCGAGTGAGGAGGCTCGGGCGAGTGAGGAGGCAAGTGCGCGTGACGAGGCGACTGCCTGTGATGATGGGCGAACGCTCGAAGAGGCACAGGAATCTCGGGAAACGAGGCAGCTTCATGACAAGAGACAAGGCGGCGTGGAAGGACCATACGAACTGGCAACCGGCCCGCTACTGGCACCTGGCTCACCGAACGATCTGAGGGCGAAGAGCGCATGAACCCCATCGACTTCATCACCGACCTGGCGAATCCACAGCTCGCATTCTTATCACGAGCCCTCCTCGTTGCAATCATCTGCGCGATCATCAACGGCGTCGTTGGAACACACGTCGTCTTGCGCGGCATGGGATTCGTTGGTGACGCGCTCGCGCACGCGGTCTTCCCGGGCATCGCAGTCGCTTTCGCTCTTGGAGCTTCCGTCCTCATCGGCGGAGCACTTGCAGGGCTGATCGTCACCTTGCTCATCACCTTCTTCTCACAGAACCGCAGGATCAACGAAGACTCCGTCATCGGTATCTTCTTCGCCTCGGCCTTCGCCCTCGGCCTCGTCATCATGTCGAGAGTGCCCGGATACACGGGCTCCCTGGAATCCGTGCTCTTCGGGTCCTTGACGGGCGTGCAGAACTCCGATCTCGTGTCGATCGCCTTCGGCTCACTCATCTTGCTCGCGGTTCTTGCTCTCGCACACCGCAAGATTGTCGCCGTGTCACTGGACCGGACCTACGCCCAGGCGATGGGCATGAAAGTCGGGGCCCTCGACCTCGTCCTCTACCTGACCGTCGCCGCAGCAGTCGTCATGAGTGTGCAGATCGTCGGCAACATCCTCGTCGTCGCCTTGCTCCTCACTCCCGCTGCGAGCGCGAGGCTTGTGACGGACAGGCTCTTTGCGATGATGCTCATTTCTCCCGCGATCGGCGTACTCAGTGCCTTTTTCGGGATCTGGATGTCCTGGGCTGCGGATCTGCCTGCGGGAGCGGCGATCGTCCTCGTCCTCATGCTCGTGTTCGTTCTCGTTGCCGGGGTATCGGCCCTGAGGGGAAGGATGAGACTTCTCAAGGCTGCCCGGGCCTGAACTCCGGCAGCTTGTGGTGCCGATTGCGTGATCGGCGTCGATTTCGGGTGATCGGCATCGATTCTCGGGGCCGAAAACAGTGGCCGAAAACAGGGCGCAACAGGTGGAAGCAGCACCGAAAGGCGAAATCGCGCCGAAAGGTGGAAACGTCGCCAACAGTGGAGCCGTGTCGGAAGCTGGAACCGTCACCCACCGTGCACAGTCCACCACCAGCGAAAAACAGCAGCAATAGAGGAAAGGGCCCGGCCCCTCACACTCGTGAGAAGCCAGGCCCCCGCACTCGGCGCTCGCGAAGCGGCCTCGCGGCTCAGTCCTCAGCGGCGCTCGGGTGCGTCATGTCAGCCGGCACAACCCAGGCATCGAACTCCTCAGGAGTGACGAAGCCCAGCTCGAGAGCGGACTCGCGCAGAGACAAGCCCTTGTGGTGCGCGTTCTTCGCGATCTTCGAGGCCTTGTCGTAGCCGATGTGACGGTTCAGGGCCGTGACCTGCATGAGGTTCGTCTCGAGGTTCGCCTGGATGCGCTCCATATTCGGCTCGATACCGTAAGCGCAGTTCGTGTCGAAGGAGACGCAGGCGTCGCCGAGCAAGCGGATCGACTCGAGAACATTCCACGCCATCACGGGCTTGAACACGTTGAGCTGGAAATTGCCCTGCGAGCCGGCGAAGCCGACGGTCGCGTCATTGCCGAACACCTGGACGGCGACCATGGTCATGGCCTCGCACTGGGTCGGGTTCACCTTGCCCGGCATGATGGACGAGCCCGGCTCGTTCTCGGGGATGAGGAGTTCACCGATGCCGTTGCGCGGGCCCGAAGCGTACCAGCGGACATCGTTCGCGATCTTCATGAGCGCGTCGGCGAGGACCCGGAGCGCACCGGAGACGAGGACGAGGGCGTCGTGCGCGCCGAGCGCGGCGAAGAGGTTATCGGCCTGGGTGAACTCGAGGCCGGTCTCCTCGGAAATCTTCTTGGCGGTGAGTTCACCGAACTTCGGGTGAGCGTTCAAACCAGTGCCGACCGCAGTGCCACCGATGGCGAGTTCGCGGGCGCGAGAGTCCGCGTAACGGATGCCGTCGAGGGCGAAGTCGATCTGAGCGACCCAGCCGGAGAAGACCTGGCCGAGGCGGATCGGGGTCGCGTCCTGGAGGTGCGTGCGGCCCACCATGACGATGTCGTCGTACTCCTTGGCCTTCTTATCCAGGGTGTCGCGCAGCTGCATGACACGCGGGTACATGTCCTGGAGTTCGGACACGACCGCGATGTGCATGGCAGTCGGGAAAGTGTCGTTCGAGGACTGGCCGCGGTTCACATGGTCGTTCGGGTGCACGGGGGTCTTCGTGCCCATTTCGCCGCCCGCGAGTTCGATCGCGCGGTTGGAGATGACCTCATTGGAGTTCATATTCGACTGAGTACCAGAACCGGTCTGGAAGACGACGAGCGGGAAATGATCGTCGAGCTTACCGGCGATGACCTCGTCGCCCGCCTGCACGATGAGCTCCGCGATGTCCTGGGGAAGCTCGCCGAGTTCAGCGTTCGCGAGGGCGGCGGACTTCTTGAGGACGCCGAGGGCGCGGACCATTGGACGGCCCCAGACGAAGGTGTTGCGGCCGATGTCGAAGTTGTGGAGGGAGCGCTCGGTCTGAGCTCCCCAGTAGCGGTCGGCGGCGACCTCGACGGCGCCCATCGAGTCGGTTTCAGTACGCGAAGCTGTCATAGCTTTCTCCATTCATGTCGATGTGGTTCTAGCGTAGGGGAGCGCAGTCCGATTCGGAGGGCCAAGAGGTCCTGGCAGGTCAATCCTGAGCAGGAAGTTTTCAGCGGGTCTTGACGAGTCCGGGATGTAGCCACGCGATCGTTACGCAGATGGAAACGAGGACGAGGGCGAGGACGAAGGGGACGAGGGGATGCCAACCGTAGAGGGCGGTTGCTGAGACGGGCGCGAAGATCCAGGTGATCGCGCCAGTCGCATTGATGATCCCAGCGACCCCGCCTTGTTCCTCGTCTGTGACTGAGAGGGATGCTCCGGCGGAAAAACCTGGGCTCGCCAGGCCGCTCGATACTCCGATGAAAAAGGTCGACAAGGCGATCAGCCAGGGGCTCCACGCGAAGGAGAGGACCGCGAGGGAACTCAGGCCGAGGGTCATGCCGATCCGCAGGAGTTTTCGGGGCGGCCAGGATAAGCGGGGCACGAGGAGCAGTTGCATGAGCATTGCGCCGGTGGCGTTTGCGAGCAGCATGAGGGCGGTGATCGAGATCGCGGTCTTCGGATCCACGCCTAGACGGTCCTGCACGAGGAAGCCCATTGTGATATGGACGACTCCTGCGGCGAAGAAGATGCCGAAGGCTGCGCCGATCCAGGGGAGGACCCTTCGATCGGACCAGGAGACTCTCGGTGGGAGGGTAGTCTTCTCGTCCTTGAGATTCGCGGGCCCGTCCTTGGGGAGGAACACGAAGGCGATGACGAGGGCGATCGCAATGAACCAGGGGGTCGCGTGCACGGGGGCGAAGATCCACCAGGCGCCGAGCCCGGAGGAGATGAGAGAGCCGATCATGATCGACAGATTGATCGCTCCCGAGAAGGCGGAGACGCCTTTGACGCGCGAACCCTCGTCCGGGGTGGATTGAGCGATGAGAGCCTGGCCGGTCGGGGGGATCGCAGCGACCGCAGAGCCGAAGAAGGGGCCGCGTGCGAGCATGATCGCTCCCGCGGCAATGGAGGTGGCGAGCAGTCCCGCCGAGCGCAGCGCCACCGCCGCTGAGAAGAGTGCTCCCGCGATGAATGCGAGGAGCAGCGCCAGGAGGAGTACCTTGCGTCGCCCCCACGCGATTGACCTGCGTCCCCAGAATTGCGAGAGGGAGGCTACTGAGACCGCCGCGAGGGACACGGCTGCGCCGACGATCCACTCGGGCAGGGCGAGTGCGCGAGAGAGTGGGGCGATTGAAGCGTTGATCATGTTCTGTGCCGTGTAGGTGAATAAGGCGATCGCGAGTAGTGCCTTCAAGGTTGGCCCGGCGAGGGCAGAGGCGCCCGCCCGGGTGGTGGACTTAGCTCGGGTGGAGTCCCTATCTCGGGTGGCGGACTCTGCTTGGGTGACGGACCCTGGCGGGATGGCGGATTCTGGCGGGATAGCGGGGGGATTGCGGCGAGGAGCCGAATCCTCGGGCTTCGAGGCCGGATTGACGTCATGGGATGCTTGAGGCACCTCAAAATCCTACGCTCGACGCCCACATCCCTACGCCTTCGAGCACAGCGCCCCATCCTTTCGCTTGTCCGAGTGGAATACTTCAAGGAAGGAGAGACGAGCATGGATCCACGAGAACTGCACGATTTTGCGCTCGAGGTCGCCCTCGAGTTGCCACATTCGCGCCTCACCTTCCCCTTCGGAGAAGAACGGGAGGTCTTCAAAGTTGGAGAGCGGATGTTTCTTCTCCTCACGGACACGAATGGCCCGCAGATGGTGACGATGAAGGTCGATCCTCAAGAAGGCCGCGCCCTCGTCGAGGCTTATGACGACGTGATCCCTGGTTATCACCTCAACAAGAGACACTGGGTGACGGTGTTCTCGCCGGTAGAGGAGCCGGAAGCGTCGAGCGTACCGGAGACCTCAAGCGCGCCGGAGGATTCAAACCCACCGGAGTCACCGAAAGCACTGGAGGCCTCGAGCCTGCCGGAGACATCGGGCGCCCCGGATGCCTCAGACACTCCGAATGCCCCACAGACCCCGGATGCCCCGCACAGTCCGGCCCGTTCCTCTCGGCGCATCAGTGCCGAGGAGCTGAGGGAACTCATCATCTCCTCATACCTCCTGGTCATCGCGAAGATGCCGAAGAAGGATCGGCCCATCGACCCCTACGCTTACGGCGAGATCCACGACCATAAACGGGCTCAGCCCCAGAAACGGGCTCAGCCCCAGAAACAGGATCAGCGCCTCACATAAGTCCGCACTCTCCAACGCGCGTCCCCGGACTTCGCCTGCCAGTCCTCATCAGAGCGCTTTGGATCCACCCCCCACACCTCCTCGTCAATGAGAGGGGCCTTGACGAGGGGCGCTCCCGGGTGGGCGGCAGCAGCGTCGAAGTCGAGTTCAGTCACGACGAGCTCGTCCACCAGATCCATCGTCTGCTCGTAGACGTCGCCACCGCCGGTGATCCACACATGATGAGCGCCCTCAGCCTCGGCAATCCTCTTCGCCAGCTCGAGCGCATCCCCAAGGGAATGGGCCACCAAGGCGCCGGGCGCTTCGAAGTCGGGCGAACGCGTGATTACGATATTCGTCCGCCCGGGCAAGGCCCCTCCGAGAGCCATCCAGGAGCGGCGCCCCATGATAATCGGACAGCCCAGAGTCGACTTCTTAAAATGCGCGAAATCCGCGGGAACACGCCACAGCATGTCTGTTCCCGAACCGAGGACACCCTTGACGTCCTGGGCCCAAATCGAGGCGAGAATCGTCATACCGCCACCGGAGCCTTGATCGCAGGATGGTGCTCATAGCCCTCGACGAGGACATCATCGAAGTCGTAGGAGAACATCGAGGAGGCCTTCTTCAGGCTCAAACTCGGGAAAGGGAACGGTTCACGGGAAAGCTGCTCAGTCACCTGCTCGACGTGGTTCGAATACACGTGGCAGTCTCCGCCCGTCCAGATGAAATCGCCGACCTCGAGGCCCGCCTGCTGGGCGAACATATGCGTGAGCAAGGAATATGAGGCGATATTGAAAGGCACTCCGAGGAACATATCGGCACTGCGCTGATACAGCTGCAAGGAAAGCCGCCCCTCGGCGACGTAGAGCTGGAAGAACGCGTGGCAGGGCTCCAGAGCCATCTTGTCGAGTTCACCGACATTCCAAGCGGACACGAGCATTCGACGCGAATCCGGATCTGTTTTCAAGGTGTCGAGGACCTGTGAGATCTGGTCGATCCTGTGGCCATCGGCGCTGCGCCACTTCCTCCACTGGGAGCCGTACACGGGGCCGAGGTCGCCATTCTCATCTGCCCATTCGTTCCAAATCCGAATCCCGTTTTCTTGAAGCCACGTGACATTCGAGTCGCCATTGAGGAACCAGAGGAGCTCTCCGACGATCGACTTCAGGTGCACGCGCTTCGTCGTGATCAGGGGGAAACCCCTCGACAGGTCGTAGCGGAGCTGGGCGCCGAAAAGGGAGCGCGTGCCGGTGCCTGTGCGGTCGCCCTTAAGCACGCCCTCTTTCATGATCCGCGCAAGAAGGTCCTCGTATTGACGATCGATCATGGCTAATGTCTCCTTCCCGTGCGGATGACGCGCACGTCAGCATCTCACGCCCAGGTCGAAGGGGGAAAGCCTCATTCCCATGCGGATGGCGCGCACTCTTCACTTTTCTAATGATCCGCGTTCACCCGGCCTGGCTGCTAATCGGTCCACCTGCGCTCGCCCTCGTCGCCAATCGGGAGCTCGAGATGCGCGTACGCGTAAGAGGCGGGCTCATCACCGAGGACCTCGACATCAATGACCTGCGGACTACCGAAAGCCTCAGGAGCGGGGCCGAGGGCGAGGCCCAGTCCTTCGATCGTTGTTTTCGCGAGGGAAGCGCCGATGCCCCAGCCGACGACTGCGCCGATCCCGAAGGGGAGCATACGGCCCAGGGTCGACATCGTCGCGGACTTCACCGTGCGGCGCTTCAACCAGCGCAGCATGAGGTTGTTGAACTCTGTGGCCGAGACGCTTCTCACATTGAGGAAGGAGGAGCGGAACCACGAGAGGGTCTGAATACCGACCTGCATGGAGATCATCTCCGCGCCCTCTTGCCCCGTGAGGGCCGCGAGGACCAGCGCAGTGCGCTTGGCGGGGTCGCGCATATCCAGGCCGTAGATGTGGGCGACGAGCATGCAGTGATGTGCGGCCTCAGAAACGAAGGCGAGGAGTTGGACTCCCGAGCTTCCCATGCTCACTGCGGTTCCCGCTCCCGGGACGGCTGCGAGTGCTCCGACAGCGGCCGATTCGCGGGACAGGCGCTTCAAGAAGCGCCTGTTCGCGATGTTCACGAGCTGTGCGGGCGTCGCATCAGGATTGACATCGCGCAGTTTCTGCGCCGATTTCACGCTCACTGCGTAGGGAACGTTCAACGCCTGGGACCAGGTCTTCACCACGCGGGAGCGGGCACTCACTTCAGTCCTGGCCTACGGGCTCGTCGGTGAAGGTCTTCGTGTAGGACACCGGATTCGTCAGAGTATGCGCGATCGTGCAGTTCCTCTCGATCGCGCCTTCCGCGCGGCGCAGGAGTTTCGCGCGTTCCTCCTCGTCAACCTTTGACAGGTCTTGGATGAGTTCGATCGCGAAGGAAGCGAAGCGGTCCTCATCGGAAAGATACTCCCCCGAGATCCCAACGACCTGCTCAAAGTCTTCGCCGAGCCGGTCGGCCAAGCGCTTATCGGAGGACATGGCATTGCAGCCTGCGAGCGCGATCTTCAACAGATCACCGGGGGAGAAACGCCCAGGTCCATCTCCGACGAGGACTTGTGCGCCACGAGAGTTCGTTGCGACGTACTGGCGGACGCCCTGGCGTTCAAGATAGAGGGCCGGGGCCGGGGTTGGATGTGCACTCGTATCGCTCATGGGTCCATTCTCGCGGAATCTGGGCTGAGCCGCGCGAGCTAAAAGAGGGGGAAAGAATTGGGCAGATCAAAGGGGAAAAGAAAGAGGGATCGTACCCTTGGGGGCAGGCTCGGGCCGGGGCGCAGGGAAGGAAGAAGCAAGCTGCCCAGGCATAATCCCCGCCCGGCCTTAGCTCAAACCCAGCCCGGCCTTGGCTCAAACCCGGATCGGCCTGGGCAATGGCGTTTAAGCCCGCTTTTCGAGATATTCAGCGGCCAGGTGCTGCTCTTCCTTGAGAATGCGGCCAGCCCGGGCGATCCCCTCCTGTTCGAGTTTGGAGCCGAAGAAGGGAACCGAGATCACAAGATCACCTGTAGCCACCCGAGTCGCTAAGGCACCACCGCTGAAAGTCGAAGAGATTGAGACTTTCAGCGGAGCCCCCGTGGCTGTGAGCCTCGAGGAGGCGGTGCGAGCCTCGCCCTCGCCACTCCACGTCTCGGTGAACTTGAGGCGAGCATCCTGGGCGATGAAGGCTTTAGTCGCCCCGGGAAGAAGGTCCGTGTTAAGCGGTCCGGATGCGCGGATGCTCCGCCCCTCGACCACGACTTCGAGCCCGGTGGTGAAGCGCTGGAATCGGGAGCGCAAGAACTCAGGGTCGAGGCTCATCGCTTCGAGATCGTCGAGGGACATCGGGTAGCTGAGGGTCTCGCTGAACTTCATGAAACTCCGATCATGGTGGGACGGGAAAGGATGAGAGGGGGAAGGGGGGTGGAGGGGATCGCCTCCAGGGCGCACTAGAGTGGATCCTATGAGAAGCCTGACGGATTTGGCAGAGGAGGCGTCGAACAACGCCCTGTCGGAGAAAGACATTGAGTGGCTCCACCTGCTGCTTGCGGACTGGCAGGTTCTCGCCGACCTTTCCGCCGCGGACCTGGTCTTGTGGCTCCCGACCGATGATGAACGCTTCATCGCGGCCGCTCATTGCCGCCCAGCGACCTCGACGACGGTTCACGTTGACGACATCATCGGATTGCATTTGCCTGTTGCCCGCGAGGTTGAAGTACGCCGCTGCATCGCCACTGGTCAGGTGGTGAAGTCTCCGAGCGCCTACTGGGCGGGGACCTATTCGATGCAGGAGACCTGCGTCCCCGTCCTGCACGACGGGCGCATCATCGCGGTCGTCACTCGCGAATCGAATCTTTCCTCGCCCAGGCTCTCCCTCGGATTCGAGTCGTGGACAATGAATGCAGCGGACATGCTCTGCCAGATGATCGCCCGAGGCGAATACCCATATGATTCGACGCCCTCCGTCACCGCCCACGGCGTTCCGCGCGTCCTCGACGGAGTCATCGTCATCGACGAGAACGGGCGTGTCGAGCATATGACACCTAACGCAACCTCGTGCCTGCGTCGTCTTGGAATCCGCTCGAATGTCACGGGGAAGATCCTCGCGCAAGAGGTGACGAATGTCGTTGGTGACGAGACGATGATCGAGGAGTCCATGCCGGTCGTCGTCATGGGGCGCGCCTCTTGGCGCACGGAAATCACCGCGCACTCTTCCACAATCACAATACGTGCGCTTCCCCTCGTTGAGGGGCGCAAGCGGCTGGGTGCAGTCATTTTGACGCGAGATGTTTCCGAGGTCCGCCGCCGCGAGCAAGAACTCATGACGAAGGACGCGACGATCCGCGAGATCCACCATCGTGTGAAGAACAATCTCCAAACAGTGTCAGCCCTGCTGCGCCTCCAAGCGCGCCGCTCTGATCAGCAGGGAGTGAAGGACGCGCTGTCCGAGGCTGAGCGTCGCGTCCAGGCGATCGCGACTGTGCACGCGGCCCTATCGCAGAATGTTGATGAGACCGTTGACTTCGACGAGGTCGCGCGTTCCGTTGTGAGAATGTCCGGTGCGGTGGCCTCAACAGATCATTCGGTCGAGGTCGTGACTGTCGGCAGTTTCGGAACGATCCCCGCTGATCAGGCACAAGCCCTGGCGACGGTACTCAATGAGCTCGTCGCGAACTCTGTTGAGCATGGGCTCGCCGATCGTGATGGACGCATCGAGGTCGGAGTGACGCGCGAGGGCGACTCCATGGTCATTACCGTGGCGGATGATGGTCTCGGCTTCGAGCCGGGAACCCCGATGACGGGACTAGGCACGCAGATCGTGCATCAAATGGTTCGTGGAGAGCTCAATGGTTCGATCGAGTGGAGTAGACGCGACGAGGGCGGAACACTGGTCACTGTGAAGATGCGAGTCGAACAGGACTGAAACTCCGAGCTGGACTGGAGTTCGTGGCTGGCCTGGAAACGTCGTGAGGCCTGGAGTTCCCGAGTCATGAGAGCTGGAGTTTTCGGTGGGGACTGGAGCTCTGAGCGAGAGCCTTGTGGGGCCATGAGGACAAAGCGATGCGGGGCCGAGCAGATGCTCGGCCCCGCGGTGGCATTGATGCTGAACTCGAGGTTCGCTGCCGCAGTCAGCTGCCTGTACTCAGGAGGCGCGGCGGGCGCGGGCGGCGCGGCGCTTGAGGGAACGTCGCTCCTCTTCACTCATGCCGCCCCAGACACCGGAGTCCTGATTGTTGTCGATCGCCCACTGGAGGCAGGTCGCCTCCACCGGGCAGCTGTGGCACACAGTCTTGGCCTGAGCAGCCTGGGCGATTGCCGGACCGGTATTGCCGATAGGGAAGAAAAGCTCGGGATCCACACTGAGACAGGCGGCCTTGCTACGCCAATCCATCGTTGACACTCCTTTGAACTATGCCGAAGAACAAACTCACTCGCCCGTAGCGCTGAAGTAACGCCCGGACACCCGTCAGATAGTCTTGGGTACAAAAGGATGTCAGACAAGAGGTCTACGGCATAAAGGTCCTATTAACCCCTGTGGAAGTGGTCACGTCCCTCCTGGTGGGGGAGGACTCTGATCCGAGTCCATCGTCCCTGGAATCGGGCAACACCTGCATTTTCGCTGGAAAATCGGCCCGAATACGGCAGGGGAAGAGGGTGCGCTCCGCGAGAGAGTGAACGCAGACGCTCGGTGCTTGGGCACAAGAGCACCCAGTTCACTTCAGCTCCAGGAGGGGGCTTCGTCCATGATTCGGCCCCGTGACTCACGATTTTCGGTGGATTTCTCCCGAGTTTTCTCGCTATTTCGATAAGCGCATGTTCAAGATTTCCTCCATCGCCCTCGATGACCCACGGGGAATCGAAGAAAGACGAGGCCGATTGACAGGGCTCATCTGCTCTGAAGAGCAGGTCTTCTAAGGGGAGCCACTTCGGGCCGCACAGGATCTCGCACACAGGAAAAGAGCGGGCATTGGCTCTGCTCGCATGGGGTGGCGCTCCCTCCTCTCTTTGACGCGCTCCCGTGTGGCTTTGCCGCGCTCCATTGAACTCGGGAGTCGCCCTGAGTTCGCGAGCTTCGATGATCCCTTGCGCTGCGCTGAACTCGCAGGCCGCTTCCTCCCAGGTACGCACCAGAGGCACCAATGCCGGGCGCGAGGAGAAGCCAGGTCGGGCATCCCTTGGAGAAGAATCTCCTGTCGCTCTGTGCGCCACCGGGGAACAGAGCGTTTTCACGCTCGACGGCTTGACCAGCGCAAGAATCCGCAGCACATCCCCCTCCTTCCACACCCAGCGCTCATCGCCCAGAGCCTGCCTCGAAGGCATGTGCCGCATCTGCGGCGCATGAGGATCGGGCCGTTCAAAACGCATCGAACAGCGAGCGAGGACCGGGTCATTCATCCGCGCTCCCGGAGCTGCGCACACAAGAACACCTGAGGCCGCTGCACAAGCATCAAGGCCCTCCGACCAGAGCCGTTCTGCGACGAGAGGCCCGAAAGCGCTCTCCATTGCTCGACGAGAACGCTCCACGTCCGCAATGACGAGGACGCACGCGGACTTCACTTCAGTGAAGAGCAGCGTAAGGTCGGCGCCCTCATCTGAGGGAATCCACGTCGCGGCGCCAAAATCACGGCGAAGACGCGCAAGATGCTCAGTGAGCGTCTCTCCAGCCTGGGGCTTCGACGAGCCTCTCTGGCCGAGCTGTGGAATCGGAGCGCACACGTGAAGGGGGAGATTCTGCGCTGCAGCAATGCGAGCGCCCAGCGCGATCGCCTCTCGTGAAGCAAGCTCTTCTTCACTTCGGGGCGTAATGAGGCCTACCCAGCCTCCATCCCATTGGAGGAGCCGGTGCTCGCCCTCGTCGATCCCATCCACGAGGCCAAGGCCAAGGACCGTCCCCGGCGCGGGCAATCGATAAGAGCCCGAGGAACTGGTGCGGGCGCGGCCTTCGGCGATGAGGAGCTCACGGCTCCCCGGCGCCAGGGGAGGCAGGGGAACCCAGGGGAGAGGCTCAGGACGCTCCCACGTGCCTCCTTTGGCGACTCCCTCACAGGCCCCGGAGGCTTCTTCGCCTCCCTTAAGGGGTACGCCCCCGGTGAATACCGGCTCCTCTCCGGTGCTCATGGCGAATTGAACGATCCCCCGATCGGCGATGATCGCCCGGCCTGGGATGCGCTCAAGCTCGGCACTAGCCCCGGAGGCGATGACATCCATCGAATCTGCGGGGCTCAGGCACCGCAAAGCGATCCGCAACTCGAGATTCGCACGCATGTCCGAACTCACCGCTCCCGCCGGACGCTGGGTTGCAGCGATCACATGGAACCCGAGCGAACGCCCCTGCGCGGCAAGGCGCACCAGGGCTCGGCTTCCATCCTCGTGCGAATCAATCAAGGCGCGGAACTCGTCGATCACAATGACGATCCGAGGACCGATCGTCTCGACGCGCCCCTGCTCATAGGCTCTCGCCCACGCGGCGTAATCCGGTAGGCCGAGTTCAGCGAGTTCACCTTCACGCCTGCGCAAAAGAGCGGACAGTGCGCGCAGGGCCCTCGCGCTCAAAGAAGCATCCAGATCCGTGAGCACTCGATCCACATGAGCAAGGCCTGCGAGAGGAGAAAACGCTGAGCCTCCCTTGTAGTCGAAGAGGATGAAACGCACTTCCTGCGGGGAATGACGCGCGCAGATTCCACGAATCCAGGTCAAAAGCGCTTCGGATTTGCCCGAGCCGGTAGTTCCCGCGACCAGGGCATGGGGTCCATCGGCAACCAAGTCCAAGACGAGGGGACCGTGGGCGTTGACGCCAAGGGGAGCTGTCAAGGAATGGAAGGGCTCGGACGCTTCCACATCGTGAAGAAGCTCAGCGAGTCCCAACGAAGGAGGCAAAAGGGACTCTGGATCATTCGCACCAAATTGTTCCCACCACAGGGGCGAGAGGGGCTTGCCGCTCGCGGACACGATCTGTTCGCACCACTCCGGGAGTTCACGAATGCTTGGAGCGGCGACGATCCTCCAAAGGGGAAGCCCCGTATGCCCTTTCGGGAGGTGGGGCGTAGGGCGTCCCGCTTCGAGGATCTCGACAATGACATTGTCGCTGCCGAACACTTTGCGGGCACCATCAGCGAGGACGAGGCACCCGCCTCCGATTCGCCGGAGGAGTCCCGCGGCCAAACGGGAAGCATCCTCGAGTGAGCCTTCCCCAATGACTCCGATGCTGCGCGGTGAAGCAGGGGTACCGCAATCGAGGCTCGCGCTCGGCACAATCCCCAAGGGGCGAGACGCCCCAGGAAGAGGGATCATGATGGGTTCGTCAAAGGCACGCCCACCAGAAGATCCAAAAGGAGCACTACCTGCGTGGCCGGGAACACCACTGGGCAGGCGCGGCGAATAGGAGGCCGCCATTTGGGCGAGGTGAAGAGCCGTTCCAGCCTCGTCGGGCGGTGCGAGGGCCCTTCTTCGTCTTCTCCACGACAAGAAGAAGAAAACGAGGCCGATCAAGAGGCAGACGAGAATCGCATTCGTGAAGAGCGCAACGAGTCGAGACGATGAGCCGGAGAAAGCGAGGAAACGTGCGCCCAACACCACGAGAGAGAGGAAGGGGAGGATCATCAGCCAGCGCCTTCCTCGAGTTTGACGCTTCTCCTTCGCCAAACGAGGGGGCCGGTGGCGAAGCTCGAAAACATCCGCTCCGCAGCGCAGGCGTTCGCCTCGACGCATTCGCTGGGGGCGAGTGGAGTGAAGAAAACGAGCTACGCCCCTGTGGATGACAGAGGTACCATTCATCGAGCCCAGGTCGCACACCTCGACGCGAGAAGGCCGCCCCGGGGTCACACTGATCGAGGCGTGCTCGCGAGACAAGGACGGGTCATGAAGGGACAGGGTTTGTGAGCGTCCGAGGACGGCGGGCAGCGGAATGAGGATCCCCGTATCGGGGCCGTCGATGCAGGCCAGGTGATATTCGCAGCGCAGGGCTGCACGAGCACCGGCATGCGCAGGGCATGTCGCTTCTGCTGCTCTTTCCACTTCGCCTCCTCCACGTTTTCCTCGCTGTGAAGAATCGCCTGGAAGAAGGATGAAGCGCATCCGTCCTCGGCTCGGAGTGTGCAAGGAGCGTGGAGGGAGGGGGCTGTGGATAACGGAGAGGAGCGCTCGTGGGGGAGCGGAATGCCCCGAGGAAGAGGAGCATCCCCGAAGCGGGGAGGGGCGGATCTGGAGGACGAGGAGGAGCTTGGAGGTGGCGGAGCGTCCCCGACGCGGAGAGGGGCAGGTCCCGGGCCGCAGATGCCGTGGGCGGATGCGAGAATGACGCCATGAGCGAAACGGAATCCCAAGACCTCGCACACACCCCTCACTGGCAGGCCGTGCGTGAGCGCCACGATGCCCTCGTACAAGTCATTGAGCAGGCGCGTCACGCCTACTACGACTCCGATTCGCCCCAGATGGATGATGCGGACTACGACCGCCTCTTCCGTGAACTCGAAGACATCGAACGCGAACACCCGGAACTCGCTGGAGCCGACTCGCCGACGGAATCAGTGGGAGGTTCGGCGCGCTCCGATTTCGCCGCCGTGCGTCACCTCGCGCAAATGACCTCGATCAACGACGTTTTCTCCTTTGAGGAACTCGCCGAATGGGAAGAGCGCGTCGCCAAGGAGCTGGGGATCGACGAACCCGAAATGACGACCGAGGTCAAAATCGACGGCCTGGCGATCAACCTCCTCTACGTCGATGGGCGCCTCGAGCGCGCGGCGACTCGCGGCGATGGCTACACGGGCGAGGACGTATCGGCGAATGTCGCGACGATCCAGACGATTCCCCAAACCTTGAATGGAGGCCCCTTTCCTCATCGAGTGGAGATCCGCGGCGAGGTCTACATTCCACTCAAGGACTTCGAGGCTTTCAACGAGGCCCTTGAAGCCCAGGGGAAAGCACGGCTCGCGAATCCTCGCAATGCCGCCGCAGGATCACTTCGTCAAAAGGACCCGGCGATGACCGCCGAGCGCCCTCTCGCGATGCTTGCGCACGGAGTTGGCTTCCTCGAGCGGGGAGATTCCGGCTTCGAAGCGCCCGACACTCAATTCGACTGGTATCGCAGGCTCGAATCCTGGGGATTGCCCGTCCCCGTTCACACGCGTCTACTCAAAGGGCGCGGCGCCATTGTTGAGCGCATCCGCGAACTTGGCGATGCGCGAGACTCCCTGGACTACAAGATCGACGGCGTCGTCGTGAAGATCAACGATCTTGCCCTGCAGCGCAGCCTGGGGATGACCTCGCGCGCCCCGCGTTGGGCGGCGGCCTACAAGTTCCCGCCCGAGGAAGTCCACACGCGCCTCCTCGATATTCGTGTACAGGTGGGGCGAACCGGCCGCGTCACCCCCTATGGCGTGATGGAAACCGTCCTCGTTGACGGCTCCAGGGTCTCTCGAGCGACCCTGCACAATGCGCAGGAGGTCGCCAGGAAGGGCGTTCTCCTGGGTGACCTCGTCATCTTGCGTAAGGCCGGCGATATCATCCCGGAGATCCTCGGGCCCGTGCTCGCGGCCCGCACCGGCGAGGAACGCCCTTTCATCATGCCGAGCACCTGTCCCTCATGCGGAGCGCCCCTCGCCGCCGAAAAAGAAGGAGACGTTGATCTTCGATGCCCGAACAAGGAAGCGTGTCCAGCCCAGATCACGGAGCGAGTAGCCCATATCGGAGCCCGTTCGGCCCTCGATATTGAAGGTCTCGGGGACGAGGCCGCGCTCGCCCTCACCCAGCCGGAGGCTTCCCGTGAGGAAGTTGCAGCAGCACTTGTTGACGGCCACGCGATCATCCTCGAGGACGGGACGCGCCTCCTGCTCAAGGAGGTCGACCATCTGGCCCCTGCTGAGCGTCTTGCCGCGGCCGAAGCCCTCCTACCCCCACCCGCCCGCCCAGTTCTCACCCGTGAAGCAGATCTTTTCGATCTGAGTGCGAGAGAGCTGAAGGATGTGTTCGTGTGGCGGCCCGTGAAGGTCGAGGGCGAGGTCACGGGGGAGTGGATGCAGGTCCGCTACTTTTGGACGAAGGCCTATAAGGCTTCCATGAAGAAGGACGAGCCCGCCTTCATTCCGACTCCTTCCCAGCCTTCGAAATCGACCCTCGATATGCTCGCCGAACTGGAAAAGGCCAAATCTCAGTCTCTGGCGCGCCTGCTCGTCGCCTTGTCGATCCGTCACATCGGGCCCACAGCTGCGAAGGCCCTCGCCTCCGCCTTCCACTCAATGGACAGTCTTCGCGCCGCAACGCTCGAGGAGCTGTCGAAAGTCGAGGGCGTGGGCGCCACCATTGGTGAGTCCCTCATCGAATGGTTCGCGGTCGATTGGCACCATGAACTGTTGGAACGCTGGGCAAAGGCGGGAGTTCACATGGAGGATGAGCCCACTGAAGCGGTGTCGAAGGTCCTCGAAGGCCTGACGATTGTCGTTTCGGGCGCCATGCCCGGATACGACCGCGAAGGGGCGAAAGAGGCGATCGTGCTTCGCGGAGGGAAAGCAACGGGCTCCGTTTCGAAGAAGACGAGCCTGGTCGTTGCAGGTCCCGGCGCCGGGTCGAAGGCGACGAAAGCGGAAGCGCTCGGTGTTCCCGTCATTGACGAGACTCGATTCCAGGATCTGCTTGATGGGGGACTAGCGGCCCTCGGCCTCGAATGATGTCCGTATGCTTCGAATGATTCCAATGCGCATGATTCGCGCGCACTGAGCAGCTGAGCGAGGCCGGTGTTCCAAGAAGCTGGGACCTCCTGCTCGGCGCGGATCAGACCATGAACTCGAAGGGGTGCAGCAGGTGCTCGGTGAAGCGGGTGAGCAGGTTGCGCCCTTCCCATTCCTCCACCGTGAGTCGGCGCGAGGTCGACAAGTCGTTCGCGAAGATCTCCTCCATGCGGGTTGCGAGCTCAGAAGAATAGAACTGCATATTGACCTCGTGATTGCCGCGCATTGAGAGCCGATCGATGTTCGCGGTGCCGATCGTGGACCACAATCCGTCAATTGTCATGGTCTTTGAGTGGACCATCGCATGCTGGTACAGCCAGATCTCAATGCCTTCGCGCAGCAGGGCCCCGTAGTAGGGGCGGGCGACCCAGTCGGCCAAAATGTGGTTCGAATACTCGGGGATCAGAACCTTCACACAAACCCCTCGACGCGCCGCGGAAATGAGGGCTTCGAGGATCTCCTTGTCCGGGATGAAATAAGCGGTCGTGATGAGGACCCGATCGGTGGCGCGTCCGATCGCGTCGATGTACATGCCCCGAATCGGGTAGAGGATCCGCTGGGGCATATTGATCGCGGAGGTGACCTCCGCTTCCCAGGTGCGCGCCCCCCGGTCGGGCAGTTGAGGCGCGCGTCGGGGCTTGAAGTGGTTCCAAAAGTCGATGAAACTGTTTTCGAGTTCCCACACCGCATCCCCGGTGACGCGCACATGCGTGTCTCGCCATTCGTCGGCGAAGGGATTGCCGATGTTGTATCCGCCAACGAAACCGACCCTCGAATCGACGACGAGGATCTTGCGATGATCCTGCCCGGTTTTGCGCAGATTCAAAGTGAACAGGCCCGAACGGATCGTCGGGAACTTCTTCACCCACAAGTGGGGAAGGTCAGGGAACACGAAGAAACGAGGATCCTGATTGAGCACCCCGAAACCGTCGTAGACGCAGTAGACCTCGACGCCGCGCTGCGCGGCCGCGATGATCGCATCCTTGAAGCGCTGCCCCCACTCATCTGAACGCCAGATGAAGGTCTCGAAATAGACGTGGTCTTTCGCAGTGGCGATCGCGTCGAGCATATCCGCATAGAGTGAGTGGCCCTCCGTGTAGGTCCTCACCTCGTTCGATGCGATCGCAGTGTCAGTGGGCGCGAGAACGGGGAAACCGTGGCGCCCACCCGGGATGCGCTCCTTGCGCACGCGGTCGATCGTGTGGATCGCCGCGATCGCGGTCGCCTGAGAAAGCGCGAAAGCGAGGCCGACCTTCTTCACAATCCCCCAGGTGCGGGCAGTGAAAAGGTGGGGGCGTCGTAGAGTCATGCATCCAAGGATACGAGGAGCTGGGCGTCCTCGTCCCTCAGGGAATCCCCTGGTCCGAGCGGCGTCACGCTTGTTCGGAGTCATTGAGTAGACTCGAGCCCATGTCACGCATCAGTACTGACGAGGTCGCCCGCGTCGCGGGCCTGGCCCACATCGCATTGACTCCCGAGGAGATCGAACGCATCGCCGGTGAACTGGACGTCATCGCGGCTTCCGTCGCGAAGGTGTCCGAGGTCGCCACCGCGGACATTCCGGCAACCTCGCACGCGATCCCTTTGACCAACGTTATGCGCGAGGACGTCGTGAGCCCGACCCTCGACCGCGAGGAGGTCCTCTCCCAGGCCCCGGCCTCTGAAGAGGGAATGTTCCTCGTTCCGCAGATCCTCGGGGAGGAATGATGAACGATCTTCTCAAGAAGTCCGCCCTCGAACTCGCGGACATGCTCGCAGCTGGTGAGATCACCTCGCTTGAACTCACGAGTGCCTGCCTTGATCGCATCGAAGCACTCAACCCCAGGATCAACGCCTTCCTTTACATTGACCGCGAGGGCGCCCTGGCGACTGCGGCCGAGGTGGATGCCAAGCGCGCTGAGGGGCAGGCCCTTCACCGCCTTGCCGGCGTTCCGATCGCCGTGAAGGACAACATCGTGACCCGTGGGATCCCGACGACCTGCGCCTCGAAGATCCTCGGCGATTGGCGTCCCCCCTACGATGCGACCGTGATCGAGCGCATCCACGAAGCGGGCCTTCCCATTGTCGGCAAGACGAACATGGATGAGTTCGCAATGGGTTCGTCCACCGAGCACTCCGCTTTCGGCGCGACTTTGAACCCCTGGGATGTTGAGCGAATCCCCGGAGGTTCGGGTGGCGGCTCGGCAGCTGCGGTGGCCGCATTCATGGTGCCTCTCGCCCTCGGTTCGGACACGGGAGGCTCGATCCGTCAGCCCGGCTCCGTCACCGGCACAGTCGGCGCGAAGCCGACCTACGGCCAGGTGTCCCGCTACGGCCTCATCGCGATGGCCTCCTCTCTGGACCAGATCGGCCCGGTCACCCGAACGGTGTCCGACGCTGCGATCCTCACCGAACTCATCGCAGGCCATGATCCTTTGGACTCGACCAGCCTGGACGAGCCGGTCGCTCCGCTCCTTGATACTGTGACAGCAGTTGAAGCGCTTCGCACCATCAAGGGCCTTCGGGTCGGCGTCGTCAAAGAACTGTCCGGCGAGGGCTACCAAGAGGATGTCCTCGCGGCCTTCAATGCGAGCGTCGAGAAGCTGCGCGAAGCGGGCGCCGAGATCCATGAGGTTTCCTGCCCGAGCTTCGACTATGCGCTCGCGGCCTACTACCTCATCATGCCGGCCGAGGTGTCCTCGAACCTGGCGCGCTTCGATGGGATGCGCTACGGCATTCGTGTTGAGCCGAGTGAGGGGCCGGTTACGGCGGCCTCCGTCATGGCGGCGACCCGTGAGGCGGGTTTTGGTGACGAGGTGAAGCGCCGCATCATCCTCGGCACGCACGTTTTGTCCGCCGGATACTACGACGCCTACTATGGTTCGGCGCAAAAGGTCCGTACCCTCATCCAACGCGACTTCGAGCGCGTCTTCAACGAGGTCGACGTCCTCGTCTCCCCGACGGCCCCGACGACGGCCTTCAAATTCGGCGACAAGGTCGATGACCCGATGGCGATGTACCTCAACGATGTTGCGACAATCCCCGCGAACCTCGCGGGCGTGCCCGCAATGAGCATCCCGGTGGCCGTGTCCAGTGAGAACCTGCCGATCGGCTTCCAGATCATCGCGCCCGCACGCGCAGATCAGACCATGTACGAGGTCGCGGGGCTCGTCGAGTCCCTCAGCGACGAGGTCGCGGCCGTGTGCCCGGCTGCTTCCTGGGAGGAGAAGTGATGAGCGAGCTCATGGATTACGAGCAGGTCGTGAAGAACTACGACCCGGTCCTCGGTATTGAGGTTCACGTCGAGCTCGGCACGAAGACGAAAATGTTTGACGCGGCCCCGAATGCTTTTGGCGGAGACCCGAATACTTTCGTCACCCCCGTGTCGCTGGGCCTGCCCGGCTGCCTCCCGGTCGTGAACAAGCGCGCCGTCGAGTACGCGATTAAGATCGGCCTCGCCCTCAACTGTGAGATCGCCGAGTACTGCCGCTTTGCGCGCAAGAACTACTTCTACCCGGACTTGACGAAGGCCTTCCAGACCTCGCAGTCTGACGAGCCAATCGCCCACGACGGCTATGTCGATGTCGAGCTTGAGGACGGCACCATGTTCCGCGTTGAAATCGAACGCGCGCACATGGAGGAAGACGCCGGTAAGAACACTCACGTCGGCGGCGCCGATGGTCGTATTCACGGTGCCGACTATTCGCTCGTGGACTACAACCGCGCGGGCGTGCCCCTCGTGGAGATCGTGACCCGCCCGATCACGGGAGCGGGTGAGCGCGCTCCTGAGGTTGCCGCCGCCTATGTGCAGACTCTGCGCGACATTTTCCGCGCCCTGGGAGTGTCCGAGGCAAGGATGGAGCGCGGCAATGTTCGCGCCGATATCAACGTTTCTCTTCGAGACACTCCGGACTCTCCTCTGGGCGTGCGTTCGGAGACGAAGAACGTCAACTCTTTCAGAGGAATCGCAAGCGCGGTGCGTTTCGAGATGCAACGCCAAGGAGCGATCCTCGCCGCCGGGGGAACGGTCGTTCAGGAGACCCGTCACTTCCACGAGGAAGACGGATCCACTTCTGCGGGCCGCGAGAAGTCGGACGCCGAAGACTACCGCTACTTCCCCGAACCGGATCTGGTTCCCCTCGTGCCCGCACGCGAATGGGTTGAGGAACTGCGAGCCGCTTTGCCCGAGCTTCCGGTCGCGAAGCGCCGTCGTCTGCGCGAGGAGTGGGGCTACGCCGATAAGGAGATGCGCGACGTCGTGAATGCGGGCGCGCTCGAACTTATCGAGGCGACCGTCAAGGCCGGTACAGAGCCCGGGGCTGCGCGCAAGTGGTGGATGGGCGAGCTTTCCCGCCGCGCCAAGGAGAACGAGTCCGCGCTCGAAGACATGCCGATCACTCCTGCGCAGATCGCAGAACTGCAGGGCTTGATCGACTCCGGTCGCATCAATGACAAGCTCGCGCGCCAGGTGCTCGAGGGTGTCTTGATGGGTGAGGGTTCGCCGACCGAGGTCGTTGAAGCCCGAGGACTGGAGGTCGTTTCTGACGAGGACGCTTTGAGGGTGGCCGTCCAAGAGGCGATCGACGCGAATCCGGCAGTCGTTGAGAAGATCAGAGGAGGCAAGGTCCAGGCTTCTGGCGCTCTGGTGGGTGCGGTCATGAAGGCGACGCGTGGTCAGGCTGATGCTGCGCGTGTGCGTGAGTTGATCATGGAGATGGTGGGCGTTTGAGTCTCGTGGAGTTGAAGCTCTTGTTATTCAAGCCTTTGGGGCTGGAGTTACCGGGGCTGAAAGCTTGCGAGAGCTGAAATCCGATTGAGGCGAAGGCCGTGAGGATCCAAGATCCCCACGGCCTTCGCCGTCTTTGAACCTGTGGAGTTTCGCTGTCACTTGGGAAGGTCCTCGATTCTTCGCTGGCTTGCGGGGCGTGTGGTGCGCCTTCGACGCACCACATTCACGAGTGAGCTGTCTGCCAGCGCGTACAAACACGTCCTTTTCGGCGAGCTCAGGGGCGAAAGGAGACGAGTGCAGTCCACGATGCGCACTTGTCAAGACTTGAAGACTCCTGCCCTTTTAGTATTGAGATTGAACGAATAGCTGCGGCTTTGCCGCTTGCCCTAAGGACGACATGCGAACTTCTCCCTCCTACACAGCTTCCTACCGTGTCGAAATCGACGAATCCCGCGCCTCCATCGCGAAGGTCGTTGACGCCGTCACCGAAGTGGGCGCACAAGTCCGCGGACTCGATGTCGCTGAATCCAACCGCGGCCGTCTCGTCATCGACCTCACCTGTGACTTGGAGAATTCCACTCATCGACGAAGCGTTCGTGCGGCCCTGAAAGGGATCGACGGGGTGTTCGTCTCCTCGACCGCCGATCAGACTTTCTTGTCCCACGTCGGAGGCAAGATCGAGATCCGCTCGAAGGTGCCCTTGCGCAACCGCGATGACCTCTCGCGCGCCTACACCCCGGGTGTCGCCCGAGTGTGCACCGCGATCCACGACATGCCTCAAAAAGCCCATCTTTTGACAATGAAGGCGAACACCGTCGCCGTCGTCTCCGATGGGACCGCCGTCCTCGGCCTCGGAGACATCGGCCCGGAGGCGGCGCTGCCCGTGATGGAGGGTAAAGCGGTTCTCTTCAAGGAGTTCGGCGGAGTCGACGCCTGGCCGGTCGTCCTCGACACGAAGGACACCGAAGAGATCATCTCCATCGTCAAGGCCATCGCCCCCGCCTACGGCGGCATCAATCTCGAAGACATCTCCGCGCCGCGATGCTTCGAAATCGAAGAGCGCTTGCGCGCCGAACTCGACATCCCCGTCTTCCACGATGACCAGCACGGAACGGCGATTGTGGTCCTCTCCGCGCTGATTAATGCACTCAAACTCGTCGACAAGAAGATCGAGGACGTGCGCATTGTCGTGTCGGGCGTGGGCGCCGCAGGCAATGCGATCATCCGTCTGCTGCTCGCCCAGGGGGCGAAAGACATCGTCGGATACGGACGCAGTGGTGCCCTCGCCGCAGATGAGACTGAGGGAATGCACCCGACGCGCAAGGCCCTCGCCGAGGCGACGAACCCGAGGCTCGTCCACGGCTCCCTCAAGGAGGGGGTGCGCGATGCCGATGTGTTCATTGGTGTTTCCCACGGCGATATCCTCGATGCGCAAGACATCGCAACCATGGCTGATAAGGCGATCGTTTTCGCGCTGGCGAACCCGACACCGGAGGTCGATCCCCTTGGTGCAGCCCAGCACGCCGCAGTGGTGGCGACGGGCCGATCTGATTATCCGAATCAGATCAACAACGTCCTGGCCTTCCCGGGCCTTTTCCGTGGGCTCCTCGACGCGAAGGTCAAGGAGATCACGACCGAGGTTCTTCGCGTTGCGGCCGTGGCAATCGCTTCGGTGATCTCTGATGAGGAGCTGTCCCCCTCCTACATCATCCCGGGTGTTTTTGATGAGAGGGTCGCGCCAGCGGTCTCGCGCGCGGTGCGTCAGGCTGTGCGCGATTTGGAGACGATCGACATTCCCATCCAGGAGGACATCGACAACCGGGGTCTCTTTTCAGCTGATGAGCGCTGAACTGGTGGACTGAGGCGGTCGATTCGCTCAGATAGTGGCGTAGCGCTCGCTTGGGGCGGGGTGGGCACCTTGAAGGAGGTGCCCACCCCGCTTCTTCATCTCGGATGGCTCTTGGCGTTGTGGTGATGTTCCTGAGTTGTTGGCTTGGTGGTGTGTTGTTGTGTGTTGTGTTTGGGGTTGTTGTGTGTTGGGGGGTGTTGTGGCTTGTGGGGGTGGGTTTGGTTGTGTGTTGTGTGGGTGGGTGGTGTGGGGTGTGGTGGGTGTTACGTTGTGTGGGTTTGACGTGGGTGGGTGGGGGTGTGTAGGTTTGTGTTTTGTTGCTGCGGCCCTGGTTGTGGGGTTGTGGTGGTTGCCTTGCCTGGTTGTGGTGCTCTGTTGTGGGGTGTTGTGGTTGGGTGTGGGGTGTTGTTTGTGAACTCGATAGTGTGTTTGTTTTTTATGCCTGTTTTTTGTTTTTGAGTTGTTTTTGGTTGGGATTGCCTGCTGTGCTGTTGTGGTGTGGTGGGTTTTTCTGGGCTTGGACGTTTTTGTTTTTGTTCGGAGAGTTTGATCCTGGCTCAGGACGAACGCTGGCGGCGTGCTTAACACATGCAAGTCGAACGATGATGCGGTGCGTGCACCGTTGATTAGTGGCGAACGGGTGAGTAACACGTGAGTAACCTGCCCTCTTCTTTGGGATAACGGTCTGAAAGGGCTGCTAATACTGAATATTCACATGTCTTCGCATGGGGGTGTGTGGAAAGAGATGCTTTTGGGTGTTTTTGGTGGGGGATGGGCTCGCGGCCTATCAGCTTGTTGGTGGGGTAGTGGCCTACCAAGGCTTTGACGGGTAACCGGCCTGAGAGGGTGACCGGTCACATTGGGACTGAGATACGGCCCAGACTCCTACGGGAGGCAGCAGTGGGGAATTTTGCACAATGGACGCAAGTCTGATGCAGCGACGCCGCGTGAGGGATGTAGGCCTTCGGGTTGTGAACCTCTTTCGCTCATGGTCAAGCCGCAGCTTTGGGTTGTGGTGAGGGTAGTGGGTAAAGAAGCGCCGGCTAACTACGTGCCAGCAGCCGCGGTAATACGTAGGGCGCGAGCGTTGTCCGGAATTATTGGGCGTAAAGGGCTTGTAGGCGGTTGGTCGCGTCTGCCGTGAAATCCTCTGGCTTAACTGGGGGCGTGCGGTGGGTACGGGCTGGCTTGAGTGCGGTAGGGGAGACTGGAATTCCTGGTGTAGCGGTGGAATGCGCAGATATCAGGAGGAACACCGGTGGCGAAGGCGGGTCTCTGGGCCGTTACTGACGCTGAGGAGCGAAAGCGTGGGGAGCGAACAGGATTAGATACCCTGGTAGTCCACGCTGTAAACGTTGGGCACTAGGTGTGGGGGCCACCCGTGGTTTCTGCGCCGTAGCTAACGCTTTAAGTGCCCCGCCTGGGGAGTACGGCCGCAAGGCTAAAACTCAAAGGAATTGACGGGGGCCCGCACAAGCGGCGGAGCATGCGGATTAATTCGATGCAACGCGAAGAACCTTACCAAGGCTTGACATGCGCCCTGACGCTGCAGAGATGTGGTGGCATTTGGTTGGGGGTGTACAGGTGGTGCATGGTTGTCGTCAGCTCGTGTCGTGAGATGTTGGGTTAAGTCCCGCAACGAGCGCAACCCTTGCCCTATGTTGCCAGCACGTTGTGGTGGGGACTCGTGGGGGACTGCCGGGGTTAACTCGGAGGAAGGTGGGGATGACGTCAAATCATCATGCCCCTTATGTCTTGGGCTTCACGCATGCTACAATGGCTGGTACAGAGGGTTGCGATGTCGTAAGGCGGAGCGAATCCCTTAAAGCTGGTCTCAGTTCGGATTGGGGTCTGCAACTCGACCCCATGAAGGTGGAGTCGCTAGTAATCGCAGATCAGCAACGCTGCGGTGAATACGTTCTCGGGCCTTGTACACACCGCCCGTCACGTCACGAAAGTTGGTAACACCCGAAGCTCATGGCCTAACCGGTTTGTCTGGGGGGAGTGGTCGAAGGTGGGATTGGCGATTGGGACGAAGTCGTAACAAGGTAGCCGTACCGGAAGGTGCGGCTGGATCACCTCCTTTCTAGGGAGCCTCGTTGTGGGGATGCTCGCTTCATGCTGTCATGTGTTGGTGGTGTGGGTGGGTGTTTCTTGTGCTTGCATGTGTGCTGCCCTGTTGTGGGGTGGTGGGTGTGGGTGCGTTTGGGGTTGGGCATTTGTGATGGACACACTGTCGGGTTCACGTTCAATACCTGTTGGGCGTGATGCCCCCTCTTCCTTTTTCTTTTTGTTGGGGTTGTGGTGGGGGTGTGTGGCTTGCTGTTGGCTCTGCGTGTTGTGTGGGGTTGGTGGTGTGGTGGGTTGTTTGTGATTTGTATAGTGGTTGTGAGCATCTTGTTTGTTTTGTGGTTTTGTTTAGTTTTGTTGGGCATTCGGTGGATGCCTTGGCATCAAGAGCTGATGAAGGACGTTGCGGCCTGCGATATGCCTCGGGGAGTTGGCGAGCGAGTGTTGATCCGAGGGTGTCCGAATGGGGGAACCTAACCAGGGTTGTGCTTGGTTACCATCATCTGAACGTGTATAGGGTGGTGGGGGGAACGCGGGGAAGTGAAACATCTTAGTACCCGTAGGAAAAGATATTCCGTGAGTAGTGGCGAGCGAAAGCGGAGGATGGCTAAACCGTGTGCGTGTGATACTCGGCGGGGGTTGCGTGTGCGGTGTTGTGGGGCTTGTCTGTTTCCTTCCTTCTGCCGGAGGGGGGCATGTGATCGTGTTGGGAGTTGAACATCTTGGGATGGGTGACCGGAGTGCGTGAGAGTCGTGTAGGCGTACCGGTGCGGTTGTGTGTTGGATGGGTGCCCGAGTAGTGCGGGACTCGTGAAATCTCGTGTGAATCTGCCAGGACCACCTGGTAAGCCTGAATACTCCTTGATGACCGATAGTGCATAGTACCGTGAGGGAATGGTGAAAAGTACCCCGGGAGGGGAGTGAAATAGTACCTGAAACCGTGTGCCTGTAAGCCGTCAGAGCCTTGTGGGGTGATGGCGTGCCTTTTGAAGAATGAGCCTGCGAGTCAGTGATACGTGGCGTGCTTAACCCGTGTGGGGTATGCGTAGCGAAAGCGAGTCTGAAATTAGGGCGTTGGTCGCGTGTTCTGGACCCGAAGCGGGGTGATCTACCCATGGTCAGGTTGAAGCAGAGGTAAGACTGTGTGGAGGACCGAACCCACCAGGGTTGAAAACCTGGGGGATGAACTGTGGGTAGGGGTGAAAGGCCAATCAAACTCCGTGATAGCTGGTTCTCCCCGAAATGCATTTAGGTGCAGCGTTGTGTGTTGCCTTGTGGAGGTAGAGCTACTGGATGGCCGATGGGCCCTGTGGGTTACTGACGTCAGCTAAACTCCGAATGCCATAAGGTGTGAGCATGGCAGTGAGACTGCGGGGGATAAGCTTCGTAGTCGAGAGGGAAACAGCCCAGATCATCAGCTAAGGCCCCTAAGTGTGCGCTAAGTGGGAAAGGATGTGAGATCGCGGTGACAACCAGGAGGTTGGCTTAGAAGCAGCCATCCTTGAAAGAGTGCGTAATAGCTCACTGGTCAAGTGGTTTCGCGCCGACAATGTAGCGGGGCTTAAGCGTACCGCCGAAGCTGTGGCACTCACACGTGTAACACCTGGGCAGCGTAGTTGTCGTGTGGTGGTGTGGGTGGGTAGGGGAGCGTCCTGCGTGCGGTGAAGCCTGCTGGTAATGGTGGGTGGAGCGTGTGGGAGTGAGAATGCAGGCATGAGTAACGAATGACGGGTGGGAATCCCGTCCGCCGATTGACTAAGGGTTCCAGGGCTAGGTTTATCCGCCCTGGGTTAGTCGGGTCCTAAGGCGAGGCCGACAGGCGTAGTCGATGGACAACCAGTTGATATTCTGGTACCGCGTAACAACCGCCAATACTGAAGCTTTTATGCTAACCATTTGCTTTCATGTCGTCACAGCTTTCGGGTTGTGGTGGTTGTGGGAGTTGTGGGGCCCTGATTGTTGTAGGTAAGCGTGTTAACAGGGGTGACACAGGAAGGTAGCTGCCGCGCACCGTTGGTTGTGTGTGTCTAAGGTTGTGGCCCGTTTCCTAGGTAAATCCGGGGAACATGAAGGGGTGAGGACTGATGGGGGTGCCCCGTGTGGGGTGTCTGGTGGTGATCCTCAACTGTCAAGAAAAGCCTCGACGCGAGGGTGTTACGCGCCCGTACCCTAAACCGACTCAGGTGGTCAGGTAGAGTATACCGAGGCGTTCGAGTGAATCATGGTTAAGGAACTCGGCAAAATTCCTCCGTAACTTCGGGATAAGGAGGACCCTTGGCGATGCGCCCACCGTTTTTGCGTGGGTGGTGTGGCTGGGGGTCGCAGAGAATAGGGAGAAGCGACTGTTTATCAAAAACACAGGTGCGTGCGAAGCCGTAAGGCGATGTATACGCACTGACGCCTGCCCGGTGCTGGAAGGTTAAGAGGAAGACTCAACCACACTCGTGTGGTGAAGGTTTGAATTTAAGCCCCAGTAAACGGCGGTGGTAACTATAACCATCCTAAGGTAGCGAAATTCCTTGTCGGGTAAGTTCCGACCTGCACGAATGGCGTAACGACTTCTCCGCTGTCTCAACCGTGAACTCGGTGAAATTGCATTACGAGTAAAGATGCTCGTTTCGCGCAGAAGGACGGAAAGACCCCGGGACCTTTACTATAGCTTGGTATTGGTGTTCGCTTGGGCTTGTGTAGGATAGGTGGGAGACTGTGAAGCGTGGGCGCCAGCCTGTGTGGAGTCGAAAGTTGAAATACCATTCTGGTTCAAGCGGTCATCTAACCTCGGCCCGTGATCCGGGTTGGGGACAGTGCCTGGTGGGTAGTTTAACTGGGGCGGTTGCCTCCTAAAGAGTAACGGAGGCGCTCAAAGGTTCCCTCAGCCTGGTTGGTCATCAGGTGGCGAGTGTAAGTGCACAAGGGAGCTTGACTGTGAGACCGACGGGTCGAGCAGGTGCGAAAGCAGGAACTAGTGATCCGGCCATGGCACGTGGGTGCGTGGTCGCTCAACGGATAAAAGGTACCCCGGGGATAACAGGCTGATCTTGCCCAAGAGTCCATATCGACGGCATGGTTTGGCACCTCGATGTCGGCTCGTCGCATCCTGGGGCTGGAGTTGGTCCCAAGGGTTGGGCTGTTCGCCCATTAAAGCGGTACGCGAGCTGGGTTCAGAACGTCGTGAGACAGTTCGGTCCCTATCCTCTGTGCGCGTAGGAAACTTGTGGAGGCCCGTCCCTAGTACGAGAGGACCGGGATGGACGAACCTCTGGTGTGCCAGTTGTACCGCCAGGTGCATGGCTGGTTAGCTACGTTCGGGAAGGATAACCGCTGAAAGCATCTAAGCGGGAAGCCTGCTCCAAGATGAGGTTTCCAACACCCCACCTTGTGGGGTGTGAAGGCCCCCAGCAGACTACTGGGTAGATAGGCCAGAGGTGGAAGCACAGTAATGTGCTCGTAAGCCGACTGGTACTAATCGGCCAACACTAAACACAAACCCCCCCCACACACAAACAAGGAGGGGGAAACACGACACGCTTGTGCTCACAACCACTATACGAATCACATCCAACCCACAAACCCCCCAAAACACGCGCGCAAACCACGCGCCTGTGGGGGGAGGGGAGTGGATACACCAAACTTGCGGTGGTCATAGTATTGGGGAAACGCCCGGCAACATTCCGAACCCGGAAGCTAAGCCCAACAACGCCGATGGTACTGCACCCGACAGGGTGTGGGAGAGTAGGAAACCGCCGCAACCACACCACAAAAAGGGGTGGGGGGTAGAACAAAGGATAGGGAACACGTTCGTGTTCCTTGGTTCCCTTTGCTCCACCCCCACCCCCCTTTCACACACACCAATGTCTGCAAGTGGTGCACCAGACACGCCAAGCAAGTCTTTCGTCGCCCAGTTCCTGACCTTCAAGGTGAAACACTAGGCCTCATGACCGAAGCGCACACGTCACCAGAGTCCACCTCAGCTCCTGCCTTAGCCGATGCAGATTCGCACTCGTCTCAACTGTTTCACGCTACCGTCGACCCCCATGAGGCCCTTCGGGAAGCTCATGACCGTCTTGCCCATCAATCACAAGTCGTACTCAGACTCGGGCAGATGCTCCTCTCCTCGGGCGCAAGTGCGTATCGTGTCAAAGCATCAATGGCGACTCTCGCCCATGCGGTAGGAATCTCAGAACACCGTGCGCAGGTCACCTATACAGAGATCATTGCAACCTCATATGCGAACGGGACCTTCCGCACGGGGCTCGCCGAGCAAAGGACCATGGGGGTCAACGCAGATCGTATCGATCGTTTGAACAATCTCGTCGCCTCACTCAAGGGCAGGACCGTCCTCGCTGAGGATGTCGCACGCTCCCTCGACGAGATCGAAAAGACAAAGCCTCTCTACGACTGGTTCTTAAACGCTGCAGCCTCCGGTCTCGCTTGCGCCGCCTTCTCCTTCTTGAACTCCGGGGGATGGGTGGAGTGTTCGGCGGTTGCCGTCGCGGCCTTTTTCGGCCAGGCGATGCGCCGACAGATGCTGCATCGGCGGATGAACCACTTCGGAGTCTGGATGGCCTGCGGAGGCTTAGCAGCCTTCATCTACATCCTCCTCGTCGCCCCGGCTCAACAGTTCCTCGGCCTCGAACCCACACACCAGGCGGGCTTCATTTCCGCGCTCCTCTTCCTCGTTCCCGGTTTCCCGCTGGTCACAGGCATCATCGACCTAGTGCGCCACGACTTCCAGGGTGGAATTGCCCGCTTGACCTATGTCTTCATGCTTTTGGTCTCAGCGGGAGTTGCGACATGGACGGTCTCGACCCTCTTCCACTGGTCCGTGACCCCGGAGTACTCCTATGTGTTGCCGCTATGGCTCTTGTACATCCTCAGAGCTCTGACAAGTTTTGTCGCGGCCTTCGGTTTCGCGATGCTGTTCAACTCGCCCCTGAAGGTCGCCGCGGTAGCTGCCATGATTGGCGCCTTCATCAACACGGCTCGTCTCCTTCTCGTCAATGAAGCTCATATTCAGGTGCCCGCAGCGGTTGGTCTTGCCGCTTTAGCTGCGGGTCTACTCGCAACCTTCGCGGCCTCGAAGACTCGTTTTTCTCGAGTAACCCTGTCGGTACCTGCCGTCGTCATTATGATCCCGGGCGTGCCCCTGTACCGCTCTCTCACCTATCTCAACAACGGCCAGATGATCGAGGCTCTGACAGCTCTGTTCACCGTTATCTTCACAATCGTCGGCATCGGGATTGGGCTCGCAGTCGCCCGCATGCTCACTGATCGCAATTGGCTCCAGGAAGCCCCGATGGCGGGTGTTCCCGCCCTCGAGCCCCTCGAATAGTTTCTCCCTGCTCGAGCCCTGAGCAAGTTGGGAAGGACGAGGACGACCACTGTGCCCCAGAGGGCGAGGACGGGGGTGCTTTGCCTCAGTGGGCATAGGACGAGGCCGAGGGCCCTGTGTATCAGGGCAGGGCGTATCCTCGGGCGCGCCGGTCAACGCCGCGGATATAGTCCCAAGAGTTTCACTGGGCAAAAAAGGGCCTTGAGCGGCAGTTGAGAATTGCTCAGCCCCGGGGGCAAACACGAGCGCAGGTCGAAGCGCCAAGGAGGACCGAAGCACACACCAGCGCGCAAAGGAGCACAGGAAACCCCAGAAAAGCGCGTAAGAAGAGAGGCAAGAGGACAACTACGAGGGAGGCGCTCAGTGCTGAAGCCACAGCACTGAGCGCCTCCCCGCATAAGAGCACGAAGGGTGCGCGCCTCACATACCGCCCAGAATCTGGGCGACAAGGATCTTGCCGACCATCGCAATCGGGTAGATGAGCGCATAACCGAGAGCGACTCGCGGATCGGAGTTCGTACGACCATTCGCGAAGGCGAGAACCGCAGGCTGAGTCTGAGCGCCGCCCAGAAGACCCGAAAGCTGCGTGCCACCCATCTTGAAGATCCAACGCATCGTCACGTAAATGCCGACCGCCATGATCGTCGTCATGATGAAGCCGAGCACCGCAATCTTGATCCACGCGCCAGAGGTGAAGGCATGGGCAATCTGCCCGCCCGCATTCGCGCCGGCCTGCGCGAGGAAGACCAGAAGCCCGAGCTCAGAGAGCACCTGGCTCGCAGTGAAAGGAAGAGCCGTCACAATCGGTCCAATGCGGCCCAGTCGACCGAAAATCAGACCGACGATCAGGGTGCCCGCAGCAGAGCCGATCGAGAAGTACTCGCCCGAGGGAGTGAGGATCGGCAGCTCACCAATCGCGATGCCAAGAGCCATGCCCAAGCCAAGTGCAATGGGGTTGAGATCGGAAAGCCCACGAGCGGAGTCACCGAAGAACTTCGTAATCGCTTCCATCTTCGAAGTCGGAGCGACAACGCGGACTCGGTCGCCCTGCTGGAGGACCAAGCCGGGCTCGGCGACCATATCGACGTCACCACGGCGCACACGCGAAATAGTGCCCGAGAACTGAGTGGCGAAATCCAGGTCGGCAATGGTCCGACCGGCGACCTTCGGATCCGAGACGGTGACGCGACGGAAATCGAGGTAGCTACGGTCCTGCATGAGCGAGTGCGAGGAGGCGTGGCCGAGTTCTGTGGCGGCGCGTGCAACGAGTTCACGAGGCCCGACAACGGTCACGAGGTCGCCCTGATCGAGGGTGTCCGACATGGAGGGGCGGGTGATCGGGCCGGTTTCTCCACGGCGCAAACGAGAGAAAGTGACCTTCGAACCGAGCTTTTGGTAGATATCGCCGACGAAAGGATGATCGTCGCGCTCAACACGGATCGTCCGGTTCGCAAGAGGCGATGGCTGGTCGCGGTCGTTCTTGCCGTAAGCGAGGGCCGCCATTGAGGCGATGAGCATGCCGATAACGCCGAAGAGGTAGGCGATGGAATAACCGACGGTCGCAGTGGCGAGATCACCGGACGCTTCACCCGCGGCATTGAGAGCAGGAGTGTTCGTGACGGCACCGGCGAAGGTACCGGAGATTAAGGCGATATCCATGCCCATCGCTTTGCCGACGAAGAGGCCGGTGGTCGCGGTGAGAACGTACAAGAGGACCACCGCGAGGATCGGGCCGGTTGCGGTCTTCAGGTTATGGAAGAAGGAGGCGCCGGAGTTGATGCCGATCGCGAAGGTGAAGAGGGTCAGGCCCAGGGTGCCGAGCTGCTTCGTCACGACGAGCTCAATGCCGTAGGCCTGAGCCCAGGCAGCGAGTGCGATCGCGAGGAAGAGAACTGCGGCAGCTCCGAGGCCGATTCCCTTGACCTTGACATGACCGAAGGCCATGCCGACGCCGATAAGGAGGAAGAGAAAGAGGACTGGCTGATCGGCCAGAAGCGAGAACACTGTTTCCACAGTCTTGAACTCCGATGTCGTGTGTCGTTGAGGACTCGGGTGCATTATCTCGCGGATCACGATTCTTCCCGTCGGTCCATCGTCCCAAGAGTGAGAAGGAATAAGGTTCCGAAGTGTGAGACGTCTCAAGCGTAGGCCAAGACGCGCTCTACGGTAGAGACGTGCTCAACATTCACGCGCTCGGAATTCGCGTCCTGGTCCTCGTACCCGGGCGTGCGGTTCCTGCTGTGTGAAAACGGATGGATCGCACGCCCAATCCCCAAGGCAAAGGCCGCTGGGGATTTTTTCATGAGATCCACCGATGAAACGAGAGGACCACACAGTGAAGGACACTGCGGCAACACAGACGATGAGCGGCGCTCAAGCGATCGTCGCGAGCCTGGAGGCTCTTGGCGTGAGCGATGTTTTCGGCATGCCCGGCGGAGCCATCCTCCCGACCTACGACCCCCTGATGAGTTCGAAACTCCACCACATCCTCGTGCGCCACGAACAAGGAGCCGCTCACGCAGCTGAAGGCTACGCTCTGGCAAGCGGAAAAGTCGGGTGCGCGATCGTCACCTCGGGGCCGGGCGCGACGAACACCTTGACTGCGATCGCCGACGCGAACATGGACTCCGTCCCCATGGTCGTCATCTCCGGCCAGGTCGGCGCCTCCTTCATAGGAACGGACGCCTTCCAAGAGGCCGACATTGTCGGCGCGGCGATGCCCCTCGCGAAGCACTCCTTCCTCGTCACCGACCCGAAGGACATCCCCTCCCGGATCGCAGAAGCCTTCATCATCGCCTCCTCGGGGCGCCCCGGTCCGGTCCTCGTGGATGTGACCCGCTCCGCTCAGACCGAGTCCCTCGAATTCTCCTGGCCACCGGCCATTGACCTTCCGGGCTTCAAGCTGCCCGCCAAACCCCACAAGAAGCAGGTCCGCGCAGCCGCTGAAGCGATCCTCTCAGCGAAAGCCCCCGTGTTCTACGTCGGCGGTGGCGTGATCCGCGCGAATGCTTCTCAGGATCTCGCACGCCTCGTCGATGCGACGAACGCACCAGTCGTCACGACCCTGACCGCCAGGGGCGCTTTCCCCGACTCGGATCGGCGCAACCTCGGCATGCCCGGAATGCACGGCACCGTCCCCGCAGTGGGCGCCCTGCAAAGGGCCGACCTCGTCATCGCCCTCGGGGCGCGTTTCGATGACCGCGTCACCGGTCGACTCGACTCCTTCGCCACAGGAGCGAAGGTCGTACACGTCGACATTGACGCCGCTGAAATCTCGAAGAACCGCTACGCCGATGTGCCGATCGTCGGTGATCTCGCTGAAGCGATCCCCGCCCTCATCACTGAGATCACCGCCTTGAAGAAGAAACGCAAACCTGCGGACATTTCGCAGTGGTGGGCCTACCTTGAGCGCCTGAAAGAGGAATACCCGCTCGGATGGGGCGCCCCGGAGGACGGGATGATGGCCCCGCAGGAGGTTTTGGAGAAACTCTCGAAGATCGTCGGCCCTGAGGCGATCTACGTGACGGGCGTCGGACAGCATCAGATGTGGGCCGCGCAGTTCATCTCCTACGAGGAGCCGCGTCATTTCCTGTCCTCGTGTGGACTGGGCACCATGGGCTACTGCATTCCGGCGGCCATGGGCGCGAAAGTCGCCCAACCCGACACAGTCGTGTGGGCGATCGACGGAGACGGCTCCTTCCAGATGACGAATCAGGAGCTCGCAACCTGCTCGATCAACAAGATCCCGATCAAGGTCTGCCTCATCAACAACTCCGTGCTCGGCATGGTGCGCCAGTGGCAGAACCTCTTCTACGGGCAGCGCTACTCGCACACGACCCTCAACCCCGACGAGGGCGAGCAGATCCCGAACTTTGAAATGCTCGCCACCGCCTACGGAATGGCAGCGAGAACCGTGCGCTCCATCGACGAGGTCAACGAAGCGATCGAATGGGCGATGTCCATTAACGACCGACCGGTCCTTATCGACTTCCGCGTCTCCAAAGAGTCGATGGTGTGGCCGATGGTCGCCGCAGGCGTGTCAAACGATGAAATCCGCTACGCACGGGACATGGCTCCCGATTGGGACCTGGAGGACTGAGAAATGGCTGAGATGCATACGCTTTCCGTTCTCGTGGAGAACAAGCCCGGCGTCCTCATGAGGGTTGCCGCACTCTTCGCTCGCCGCGGCTTCAACATCAAGTCCCTCGCCGTGGGGGAGACGGAACACCCCGAGATCTCGAGGATGACGATCATCGTCGAGGTCGATGAAGCCCCCTTCGAACAAGTGACAAAACAGCTCAACAAGCTGGTCAACGTTTTGAAGATCGTCGAACTCGATCCGGAGGAGAAGGTGGAACGCCGCCTCATCCTCTTGAAGGTGCGCGCCGACGAAACCCGTCGCACGAGCGTCTTGCAGGTGGTCGACCTGTTCCGAGCCCACGTGGTCGATGTGCAGACCGAAACGGTCGTTATCGAATCCATTGGCTCCCTTTCCAAGCTGGAAGCCCTCTTGCATTCACTTGAGCCTTTCGGCGTCACTGAAATCGTCCAATCGGGCGCCGTGGCCATCGGCCGCGGATCGCGTTCGATCACGGATCAACTGAAGGAGAAATGACAATGACCGAGATCATCTACGACGATGGCGCTGATCTGTCGATCATCCAGTCCAAGAAGGTCGCCATCATCGGCTACGGCTCGCAGGGTCACGCTCACGCGCTCAACCTCAAGGATTCGGGCGTCGACGTGGTGGTCGGTCTTCGTCCCGGCTCCTCCTCCTGGGAGAAGGCCGAGGCCGCCGGCCTTGAAGTGAAGGACGTTCCCGAAGCCGTCAAGGAAGGCGATGTCGTCATGATCCTGGTCCCCGACCAGGTGCAGCGCTTCGTCTACGCCGAGCAGATCGCCCCGAACCTCAAGCCCGACGCGGCACTGTTCTTCTCCCACGGCTTCAATATCCGCTACGGCTACATCGTGCCCGAGAAGGGACACGACATCTGCATGGTCGCCCCCAAGGGCCCCGGCCACACGGTGCGCCGCCAGTTCCAAGACGGCCGAGGCGTTCCCGCCCTCGTCTGCGTGGAGCAGGACGCCTCAGGTCAGGCGCTCGCCCTCGCCCTGTCCTACGCGAAGGGTATTGGTGCGACTCGCGCCGGCGTCATCGAAACGACCTTCACCGAGGAGACCGAAACTGATCTCTTCGGCGAGCAGGCGGTCCTGTGTGGCGGCGTTTCGCGCCTCATCCAGTACGGCTACGAGACCCTCACCGAGGCCGGGTACATGCCTGAGATGGCCTACTTCGAGGTTTGCCACGAACTCAAACTCATTGTTGACCTCATCAACGAGGGCGGTCTGACGAAGCAGCGCTGGTCGTGCTCCGACACCGCCGAATACGGCGACTACGTGTCCGGCCCGCGTGTTATTGGCCCGCAGGTGAAGGAAGCGATGAAGGAGGTTCTCGCCGATATTCAAGACGGGACCTTCGCGAAGCGTTTCATCGCCGACCAGGACAATGGTGGCCTCGAGTTCAAGGCTTTGCGCGCTGAGGGTGAGAATCATCCGATCGAGAAGACCGGTCAAAAGCTCCGTAAGGCTTTCGGCTGGACCTCGGTTGACACTGATTACACGGACGGCTCCGCCGCCCGCTGATCTCGTCTTCCGCTTGTTACTGGGCGGTGCGGCAGCTCTGAGCTGCCGCACCGCCCAGTCGCGTAATGAAGCTCTCCTGAAACGCAAGGACCTCGAGGCACAAGGGCGTCAAAGCGGGGAGCCTTGGAACGCAGGGACGCCCTCCCCACAGCTCGTGGATGATTCGAGGACGGCGACCAGTGGGCGGACGAGCCTGAAAGGGGGAGGCGCGCTTGCTGACAATTAGAGTCATGACGACTCTCAAGCTTGCAGTGATCCCTGGCGACGGCATCGGTAAGGAGGTCGTGCCCGAAGGCCTCAAAGTCTTGGGCGCCGTCCTCGAAGGCTCCGACATCACCCTCGAAACCACGAGCTTCGACCTGGGCGCGGATCGTTGGCACCGCACCGGCGACACCCTCACAGAAGATGACCTCGAGGCGATCAAAACGCATGACGCGATCCTGCTGGGCGCAGTCGGAGACCCCTCGGTCCCCTCCGGCGTGCTCGAACGCGGCCTACTCCTCAAGCTCCGCTTCGCCCTCGACCACTACGTGAACCTGCGCCCCTCGAAGCACTATGAAGGAGTGCCCAGCCCCCTCATGGCCCCCGAAGGGATTGACTTCATCGTCGTGCGTGAAGGCACCGAAGGCCTCTACTGCGGCAACGGGGGAGCCGTCCGCGTCGGCACCCCCCAGGAGATCGCGACCGAAGTGTCAGTCAACACGGCTTTCGGTGTTGAGCGCCTTGTCCGCTTCGCCTTCGAGAAAGCGAACGCCAGGCCCGCGAAGCACCTGACCCTCGTGCATAAACACAATGTCCTCGTCAACGCCGGGCACCTGTGGCGCCGTACCGTTGAAGCCCTCGGAGCCGAGTACCCCGAGGTTCGCGTCGACTACTGTCACGTCGATGCCGCCACGATCTATATGGTGAGCGACCCGCAGCGTTTCGACGTCATCGTCACCGACAATCTCTTCGGCGATATCCTCACCGACGAGGCCGGGGCCGTCACCGGTGGCATTGGGCTCTCCGCCTCCGGCAACATCAACCCTGAGGGGGCCTTCCCCTCAATGTTCGAACCCGTCCACGGCTCCGCCCCCGATATCGCGGGACAGGGTAAAGCCGATCCGACCGCCACGATCGCCTCCGTTGCGCTCCTCCTCGATCACATCGGACGCGCCGACCTCGCCACAAAGATCGAGGCCGCCATTGAATCCGATATGGCGGCGCGGGCCCATGCAGCAGCCACAGGGGCTCCGCTCGAACGCTCGACCTCGCAGATCGGCGACGCCCTCGTCGCAGCCCTCAACTGAGCAGGCAGATCCACTCAAAGTTCTCTTTTTTCCACCTCCCGCCCAGGGTCACATGACGGAACCCGGGCGGGAGGGGCGCATTACGGCAATATGCTGGAGGCAATCGATTCCTAGGAGCACCCATGTCGACAACGCACGTCCCGACAGAACTCGAAGCTCTTTCCGAGCTGGAGATCTCCACCGCTGAGGAACTCGCAGGCCGATTCCCCCTGACCCTGAATGAGAATCCGGCCTCCCAAGCCGACTATGAACAGGTCATGTCCGAACTCACCTTCGGCAACAAGTTCACCGACCACATGGCGCATATGCGATGGACGAAGGAAGAAGGCTGGAGCGAGCGAGGAATCATCCCCTACGGCCCCCTCGCCCTCACCCCAGGTGCTGCCGTCCTCCACTACTCACAAAGCGTCTTCGAAGGCATTAAGGCCTACCGTCACGCCGACGGCTCCATTTGGACTTTCCGCCCCGCCTACAACGCTGCGCGCCTCAACCATTCGGCTTCACGTCTCGCCCTGCCGAAGGTTGATCGCGATGATTTCCTCGCTTCCCTCGTCGACTACGTCCGCGCCGATGAGAAATGGGTCCCCACAGGAGATGGCACCAGCCTCTACCTGCGCCCTCTTCTCTTCGCTTCTGAGGAGTTCCTGGGCGTTCACGCTTCCAGTGTTGTCGACTACTACGTGATCGGCTCCCCTTCGGGCCCCTACTTCACCTCCGGCTTCACCGGCGTTGCGATCTGGGTTGTGAAGGGCTACCACCGGGCGGGCCCCGGAGGCACGGGTTCTGCCAAGTGCGGCGGGAATTATGCGGCTTCCCTTATGCCGCAGCTGCAGGCGGCCGAGAAGGGCTTCTCCCAGGTCTGCTTCCTTGACACATACGAGGAGAAATACCTTGAAGAGCTTGGCGGTATGAACATGTTCGTCGTCATGGCTGATGGCACTGTCCGCACCCCCGAGCTCACAGGCGTCATCCTCGAAGGCGGCACCCGCTCTGCGATCTGCAAGATGCTGCGCTCTCAAGGCACACCCGTGCGTGAAGAGATGATCGCTCTCGATGAGCTGGTTGCGGGAATCCGCTCGGGCGAGGTCGCGGAGGTTTTCGCCTGCGGCACGGCGGCGGTCGTCACTCCGATCACTCGCCTCGCGAACGACGACTTTGACGTGGAACTCCCGGTCGGCGAGACCACGAAGCGGATCCACAAGCAGCTCACCGACATTCAAATGGGCTACGCGCAAGACCCCTTCGGGTGGATGTACCGATTGGTGTGAACGAATGCCCTGCAGACGTCCAGCGTGCGGTCTTCGCAGGTTCGGGGTAAGCGCGACTCCTAGGCTGAAGCCAGCACCCGAATGAAGGAGAATCCCATGAGCCGCCAGCTCCGTTCCGCCACATCGACCCACGGCCGCAATATGGCGGGCGCCCGTTCCCTCTGGCGGGCAACAGGCATGGGCGACGAGGATTTCGGCAAACCGATCATCGCCGTCGTCAACTCCTTCACCGAATTCGTCCCTGGCCACGTCCACCTGCGCAATATCGGCAAACTCGTGTCCGATGCGATTAGCGCGGCGGGAGGAGTCGCCAAGGAGATGAACACGATTGCGGTCGATGACGGCATCGCAATGGGCCACGGCGGGATGCTCTACTCCCTGCCCTCGCGCGAACTCATCGCGGACTCCGTCGAATACATGGTGAACGCCCACTGCGCAGACGCGATGGTCTGCATTTCGAACTGCGACAAGATCACCCCCGGAATGCTCATCGCCGCGATGCGCCTGAACATCCCGGTCGTCTTCGTGTCGGGAGGCCCGATGGAGGCAGGGAAGAACATTGATCCTTCCGCGATCATCGGCCCCGCGCACAGCGGTCACGGCAACCTCGTCACCGTCATGAACGCGACGGCCAATGACGCGGTCTCCGATGAAGAACTCCTCGCCATCGAGAAGCTCGCCTGCCCGACCTGCGGCTCCTGCTCGGGAATGTTCACCGCGAACTCCATGAACTGCCTGACCGAAGCGCTCGGCCTGTCCCTGCCGGGCAATGGCTCAACCCTCGCGACCCAGGTCGCACGCCGCGATCTGTTCTTGCGAGCCGGCGAACTCATTGTCGACCTGTGCAGGCGCTACTACGAGGAGGAAGACGACTCGGTCCTGCCCCGTTCCATTGCGAGCGTGGAGGCCTTCCGCAATGCGATGACCCTCGACATGGCGATGGGCGGCTCATCCAATACGGTCCTCCACTTGCTCGCCGTCGCACACGAAGGCGGAGTCGACTTCGACCTGGAGGACATTGCTGAACTCGGCCGCAGCGTCCCCTGCCTGTCGAAGGTCGCGCCGAACCACAACGACTACCACATGGAGGACGTCCACCGGGCCGGAGGGATCCCCCGAATCCTCGGTGAACTCGACCGAGGCGGCTTCCTCTCCCACAAGGTCCACACGATCCACTCACCCTCGCTCTCCCAATGGTTGGGGGAGTGGGACCCGAAATCTCAGAGCGTGTCTGAAAAGGCCATCGCATTGTGGAAAGCCGCTCCCGGTAATGTGCGCACCACCGAGCCCTTCTCAACCTCAAACCAGTGGAGCGAACTCGACCTGGATGAAGTACAGGGCTGCGTGCGCGACATTGAACACGCCTACACCGCGAAGGGCGGACTCACCGTCCTTTCCGGCAACCTCGCCCCCGAGGGCGCGATCATCAAGGCCGCAGGCATCGACCCCTCCCTCTTCCACTTTGAGGGCCGAGCCCGCGTCATGGAATCCCAAGAAGAAGCGATCGAGAAGATCCTCGACAAGACCGTCCAGGCCGGAGACGTTGTTGTCATCCGCTATGAAGGGCCTGCAGGGGGCCCGGGCATGCAGGAGATGCTCTACCCGACCTCCTTCATTAAGGGACGAGGGCTCGGCAAGGCCTGCGCACTCATCACCGACGGCCGCTTCTCGGGCGGGACCTCGGGAATCTCCGTGGGGCACATCTCGCCCGAAGCCGCTGACGGCGGCCTCATCGGCCTCGTCGAGGACGGCGACCGGATCATCATCGACGTGAACGAAGGACTCTTGCTCCTTGACGTGCCCGAAGAGGAGATCGAAGCTCGCCGGGCCCGTGAAGAAGCGCGTGAACACCCCTGGACCCCGAAGAGTCGAGACCGCCTCGTCTCTCCGGCGCTCCAGCTTTACGCGGCCACCGCGATGTCCGCATCGAAGGGCGCCGCACGAGACGTGTCGCGCGTGCTCCGATAAGGCCCAGCGCATCAAAGCCCTACTCGGACTCTTCTGAGTTCTTCTTCCTTTGAGTTCTTCGTCGACAGGAACGAACATGCCCGAACACGTCGCACTTTACGACACGACCCTTCGCGACGGCGCCCAGCAGGAGGGGATCTCCCTATCAGTCGCCGATAAGCTCGCAGCCCTGCCGATCCTTGACGATCTTGGAGCCGACTTCATTGAGGGCGGCTGGCCGGGGGCGATCCCGAAGGACACCGTCTTCTTCGAACGTGCTCGCTCCATCAGGATGCGTCACGCGCGCCTGGTCGCCTTCGGTGCGACGACGAGGCCGGGAGTCGCGGCAGCTGAGGACCGGCAAGTGCGGGCCCTCCTTGACTCGGGCGCGCAGATCATCACCCTTGTCGCGAAGTCTGATGTCCGCCACGTCAAGAGGGCTCTGCGCACCAGCGAGGACGAGGGCCTGCGCATGGTGCGCGACACTGTCGCCTTCCTCTCGGAAGAGGGGATTGATGTGATGGTGGACCTCGAGCACTTCTTCGACGGGCTTGCCTACGATCCGGACTACGGTATGTCCGTGATGATGGAGGCGGCGCTCGCCGGAGCGGTCGCGGTGATCCTGTGCGACACGAACGGCGGCAGCCTCCCTTCTCAGGTTTCACAGGCGATGAGGCGCGCGCGAGCAATCCTCGATGACGCCGGGTGCACGGGCGTCGTCCTCGGTATTCATGCGCATAACGACACGGGGTGTGCGGTCGCGAATACGATTGCGGCGGTCGAGGCCGGAGCTCGTCAGATTCAAGGAACCGTCAATGGTTACGGGGAGCGGACCGGGAATGCGAATCTTTTAACCTGCGCTGCAAACCTGCAGCTCAAGTGTGGATTCGACGTGATTCCTGAAGAATCGCTGGCGAAACTTGAATCGGTGTCGCGGCGCATATCGGAGCTCGTCAACATCGCCCCCTTCCCGCGTGAACCTTATGTTGGCGATTCCGCTTTCGCGCATAAGGCCGGTTTGCACGCCTCAGCGATCCGCGTCGATCCTGACCTTTACCAGCACATCGATCCGGCCACTGTTGGCAACGGCATGAGGATGCTCGTTTCTGAAATGGCCGGAAAGTCCTCGATCGAACTCAAAGCCGAAGAGCTCGGCATTGATTTGGAGTCGCTTCCCAATGCTGCGGCTCGTATTGCCGTGAAGGTGAAGGAACGCGAGGCGGCGGGCTACACCTATGACGCGGCCGACGCCTCCTTCGAACTACTTGCCTTGAACGAACTCGGGCGCCTCCCGCGCTTCTTGAGGGTCGAGTCCTGGAAAGTCATGTCGCAGGAGATCACCGAGGTTAAGGGCGAGCCTTTCGCCCAGTCCGAAGCGACGGTGAAGATCCACACGGATCGGCGCCACATCCGAACTGCTGAGGGTAATGGCCCGGTGAACGCCCTCGACCGAGCTCTTCGCCATGTCATGACTCGCGACTACCCCGTGTGCGCGGACTTTGAACTCGCTGATTTCAAGGTGCGTATCCTCGACGAGGAACGCGCCGGAACTGATGCGACGATCCGTGTGCTCATTGAGATGAGTGATGGTCACCGCTCTTGGTGGACTGTCGGTATCGGTACCGATGTCATCGAAGCGTCCTGGGAGGCTCTTTTCGAAGCCTACTGGTGGGGCCTGCTGCGTTCGGGAGCGGACTCTTTACTCATTGAATAGGAGCGGACTCTTTGCTCATTGAATAGGATGGCGAGGCCTCTTTCCCGGGCAGCGAGAACACGGCCTTATCGGCGGGGAGTGAGGCTCGCGCGCCTCTTCGCGGGTGGGCAGTGAGAACGCACCCGGTGGAAAAGGAAGATTGCCACAAGGATGTGCCTGGCGCGATTCGGGTTCAGCCGATCGTGCGGGAGGCCCAGGGGGTGCAGGAATCAGCGGCGTGCGGAAGGGGTCAGCGGCGCATGCGAGAATCAATGACGCGTGCAGGGATTAGTGACGAAGGAAAAGAAGGAGGGACACCCCTCAACTCGTGCGTTTGTGCTGTGATGAGGGAGAATCATCACCATGCATGGTGAATACAAGGTTCCCGGAGGCAAGCTCGTTGTCATCGACCTCGAAGTCGACCAGGATGCCCTCGTCGATGTGACGCTCTCGGGTGATTTTTTTCTCGACCCCGATAGCGCTCTGACACGGATGACGCAGGCCCTTGAAGGGGTGTGCGCATCCGCCTCCGCCAAAGAGATCGCCGAGCTCGTCGAAGCCTCCCTTGAATCCGATGATGTCCTCATGGGCATCACCCCCGCAGCTGTGGGCGTTGCAGTGAGACGCGCTCTCGGGCATGCCTTGAGCTGGGAGGACATCGATTTCGAGGTGATTCACGGTCCGGTCGTTGACCCGATGGTGAATGTCGCCTTGGACGAGACCTTGGTTGAGGATGTCGCAGCCGGAAGACGCAAGCCTTTCATGCGATTGTGGGAATGGAACGGCCCGCAGGTCGTCATCGGCTCCTTCCAGTCCTACCAGAACGAAATCCAACCCGAAGGAGTGGAACGACACGGCATCTTGGTGTCGCGCCGAGTCACAGGTGGCGGAGCCATGTTCATGGAGCCTGGCAATTGCATCACCTACTCGCTGGTCGTCCCGACCGCCCTCGTCGAGGGGATGAGCTTCGAACAGTCCTATCCCTTCCTCGATCAATGGGTCATGGAGGTCTTGGAGAAGGTCGGAATCAAAGCGAAGTACGTGCCCCTCAACGACATCGCTTCCGAGGTCGGCAAGATCGGTGGGGCCGCTCAAAAACGCTGGTCGAATGGCTACATGGTTCACCATGTGACGATGGCCTACGACATTGATGCGGAGAAGATGAACGAGGTCTTGCGCATCGGCATGGAGAAGATCCGCGATAAGGGGACGCGTAGCGCAGTCAAACGCGTTGACCCCATGCGTTCACAGACGGGCCTTCCCCGAGAGACGATCCTCAAGGCCTTTTACGACCATTTCACGCAGAAGTACCGCGCGACCCCCAGTGAGATCACGGAAGCGGATCTTGCAAAGGCCGAGGAGCGCTGTGTCACGAAGTTCGCGACCGAAGAGTGGACGCACCGGATTCCCTGATCGGCTTGGGCGGCCTCGGTGAGCCGCGAGGGCGGAGCTTCCTGAGTGTTCGGCGGTGCTCAATCGCGAGGCCGACGTTCGCCAAACACTGCGGTGCCGATCCTCACGATGCTCGCCCCCTCCGCGATCGCCCATTCGAGATCTGCGGACATCCCCATGGAGAGTTCGAGGCCGCGCAACCCGGTCGCAGCTTCGGTTCGCTCGCAAATCGAACGCAGCTGAGCGTAGGCGGCGCGAACATCCTTTTCAATGGGCGAGTTCAAACCGACGGTCATGAAGCCGCAGAGCCTGAGGTGTTCGGCTCCGAGCGCTGCATCGACGAGGGCATCCACCTCGCTGGGGTGGCACCCGTGCTTGGTCTCTTCCCCGGAGACATTCACTTCGAGGAAGATGGGGACTTCCCGATTGGCTCGAGCATTGATCTTCTCAACGAGGACGGGACAATCCACTGATTCGATCGCATCGACGCATCCCAGCGCGTGATTGATCTTGTTCGACTGTAAGGGGCCGATGAGGTGGAGCTCAGCTCCTTCGACTTGTCGGATCGCTGTGACGGTGTTTCGAGCCTCCTGGACGCGATTGTGGCCGAGCAGAATCGGACGGCCCAATTCGGCAAGGACGTGGGCGGCTTCGTAGCATTCCTCGGGGGTCCTCGTCTTCACTGCGAGTTCGAGCTTCACCGGATCTGGCCTGCCCGCTTTGTCTCGGGCGTTTTCAATACGTACCAGGGCCTGTTCGATTCCGCTGCGGATGCTCATGGGGATGATCCTAGAACGAGGTGCCCATGCCTGTGCCCGTGCCCTTGAACCCCGCCCCTGCGCAGGTGCGAGCCTCCGGGCGAAGACAGAGGATTGCGTGCTGGTCGTCCAGATATCAGGCTGGAGCGCCGGATGCTCCGCGCGGTGGAGGAGCCGTAAGAGGATGCCCAGTTCGCGTCTTCGTGTGCCTGGGCCCCGTCCTCGTTCGTCGCAGTGCGTGCGCACTCGAGGCGAAGGCCTCTGAGCAGAATCAGGGATCACTCAGGGACACGCCTCATGTGCTTTCGCAAGAAGTGGAGAATAATTGAAGGCTCTGGTGAGTGTCACTCAGGCTTCGATAAGGAGGACGAAATGCGCACCCTGCTCAACATCATCTGGTTCCTCTTCGGAGGGGTGTGGCTCTGGCTCGGCTACATGTTCTTCGGGATCATTGCCTGCATCTTCATCGTGACGATCCCTGCGGGTATCGCATCCTTCAGGATCGCGAGCTACGTGCTCTGGCCTTTCGGTAAGCGCGTCGTCGACATGCCGAACGCGGGTGCGGGCTCAGCGCTCATGAACATCGTCTGGTTTTTCGTCGCGGGCCTATGGCTCGCACTCGGTCACGTCATGACGGCTCTGGCCCAGTCGATCACGATCATCGGCATCCCCGTTGCAATCGCGAATATCAAGATGATTCCGATCACCTGCTTCCCCTTCGGGAAGATGGTCGTCACAGATCCCAAGGCGATCATCTGATTGGACGAAGACCTCGCTGCTGGGCGAGAAGAGAGCAGAGCAGAAGAAAAGAATGGAGAACTTAGGGGCGATCGTGGTGATTGAGGCCTGATTGGGGCCTTGAACTTGGTGCTAGCAAGGAGGAGTGGCGCTCAGCGCCCTCACCCCTCTTCAAGACCAGCCGCAGGGATCGGCTCGCCCTGCGCGTCGAAACTTGGGGCATCGCCCTCGGGTCCGAGGGCAGGGACCTCAGGCACCCCGAGGGAGAACACCGTATCGTGGGTCACGATCCGTGCAATCTCAAGGTCGGAGGTGACGCCCTCGCCCGAAGCGAGAGCCGCGAGGACAGGGCGAAGGACTGGACGCTCACCCGCCCAATAGGAATCGATGAGCGTCGGAATGTACTGAGCACGCGTCACAACGAATCCACCCTCAGGGGACTGCGTGAAGACGAAACGGGCGGTCACGCCCTCGTGCGAACGCCGATACTCGAAGGGTGGCGTCGCCACCATGTTCCCCAGGCCGTAGACGACCCACTTCCCATTGACAATGGACCATGGCTGGACGACGTGAACGTGGTGCCCGTACACGAGGTCAATCGCATCACTGGCCGTGAGAGCCTCGGCGACCTCAAGCTGCTGGGCGTTCGGCTCGGCAACATACTCTTCGCCCCCGTGGACGGCTGCGAGCACGATGTCTGCGCCCGCCTCTCGTGCGGCCTGCGCCCTTGAGATCATGTCCTCCACGTCGAGGAAAGCGACCGACCATTCCTGCCCCTCGGGAAGGGGAATCCCATTCGTTGAATAGGTGCCGGACACGACCCCGATCCGCACCCCTTCTTGGCTCGTGTAGATCGTCGGGGTGGAGCGCTCTTCGGGAGAGCGGAAGGTCCCTGTGTGAAGAATCCCGACCTCGTCGAACTTGCGCAGAGTCGTCTCAATGCCGCCGAATCCTTGATCGAGTGAATGGTTCGAAGAGGTCGTGCACAGGTCCCACCCGGTTTCGGCGATGGCTGCGGCCACTTCCTGAGGGGCTGCGAAAACGGGATAGCCGCTCGGTTCTACACCTTCGGGGGCGAGGGGCACTTCCTCGTGACAGATCGCAAGATCTGCGCTTTCGATGGTCGAGCGGATAGGGCCGAAGAGGACGGAAAAGTCGTAGGGGCCGCGACCTGTTTCGTAGGCGACCTGGGCGGCGGAGTCCCACAGTCCCGAGTGCCAGAGGAGGTCTCCACTCATCACGACGGACAGAGTGCGGGGCTTAAAAGGCTGAGGTTTGTCTTGAGTCTGCGAATCGGAAGACTGAGGAGAAGCGGCGGATTGATCGGATTGAGACAGAGCGTCGATCGGACCCCCGGGCGCCAGCGGCAGGGCGTAGATGACCATGAGGACGCAGGAGAGGATGAGGGCGCAGATGAACGCAAGACCACTGCCGCGCGGAAGACGGAGACGAGGCCTTGGTGTGATCTGGGACATAGTGTGATCGTATCTGTCACCTCAAGAAAAGGTGCGCTCTACGCATCGCAAAGGCACATGAGTTCGCCTCTGCTACTTCGGGCTCGCTGAACTTGCTGAGGGGGCGAGAATCTACAGTCCTTCTCCTAGAAATGAAGATCTTCCCACCGATGGGTCCTTCTTTCCTTCGACCCGCTCAGCTGATCAACAGACGTCCCCAGTGAGGGGGAGCGTATTGAGGCCCAGTCGCTTCGCCTCGGCAAGGAGCCTCGCATCGTGCGTTAAGAAAGTGACAGGATCTCGAGGAGAATCAATGGTCAAGGCCGTCGCAAGATGAATCGCATCAAGAGACTTTAATGATCCTGTGAGGGTACAAGCGCGTTCAACGACAGCATCGTCGATGGGGAGCAGGTAGAGCTCGCGGAGGTATTCATTGACATCATCAAGTGCAAGCCCGTTTCTGCGCATCAAACGAATCAGTTCGACTTCAAGGAGTCTGGATGAGGCAAAAAAGTTGTCCTTCCCGAGATCATGGAGGATCTGGTTCGCTTCCTGGGCATGTTCCTGGTTGAGGAAGATAAGGCCGACGAAGGACGTGTCGAGATAGATCACGACAGTTCCTCACGATCCTCAGCGAGGAGGCTCTCTAAGCTGACTCCCTCGGGCAAGGGGTGCACTGTCGGAACAAAATGCCCCTGTCGTGTCGGCACTCTGACCTTCCCCTCGCGCACGAGTCTTTCAAGAGGGGTTTCGTCCGTGTCAAGGGGCACGAGGCGCGCGACGGGGCGACCTCGGTCGGTGATAGTAACGGCGCGGCCGGAGTCGACGACTGCGTGGACGATTCGCCCCGAATGCTGGTTGAGCGTGCGCAAAGAGATCGTTGCTTCGAGGGAGAGGGGGGCGGCAGCCATAAGGCAAGGCTACCTCTCCAATGTTCTACATGTAAGACTTGCGTGTCATGTGAGAGTCGATTGCACGTCTCGAGACTGACGATGTCCGGCCACGGAGGGTGGTGTTTGCCGCCGTGCCGGTGTTGTGCGAAGCGCCTCGTCACATCCTTCGCCTGTCCGAGGTAGCCGATCACCTCGGCCCGACGTCGAGGAGCCGCAGGGCGAGGCCACCGCGCCGATCGGACTCATCCAAATCGACCAGAGCCGTAATCCTCCAGTCCCCATCGCCCTTAGGATCAGCGAGGGTCTGAGTGGCGAGCCAAAAGCGGCCCGGCGTGGCATGCTCCGCGGCCTCCTCGTCTCCTGCAGCGGCAAGATCCGCGGCGTTCGGCTCCTCATTAATCACGCACATACTGGCCGAACGAGCCGCCTGATCAATACCGATCCAGTCGTACTCCGCCCAATAGCGGGCGAGCGCATCATCCCAGCGAGCCTCATCCCAAGCCGAATCCGAATCCTCACGGGCCAAAGCCTCCACCGCGTCGCGACTCATGAGCTCGACATGGTGGAAGAGAGCCTTGCGGACGGTGGTGCGCAGCGCATGAAGGTTCGCACTGAAAGCGACACTCCCGTCCTCGTTAGCGCCGAAAGCGAGCTCCGTGCCTACGGTCTGCGAATCGGGTGTCATCTCGCGGCCCTCGGCGAGCGCCTCCCACTCGTCCAAGAGGGACGAGTCGACAGCCCGGATCAAAGCGTGGAGCCACTCGATAATCGCCTGGACCTCCTGCGTCATCGCAGAATCCGGGATAATCTGACGCATCGCCCGATAAGCGTCGGAGAGGTAGCGCAAGATCACGCCCTCAGAACGCCCGAGATCGTAGCGGGACACGAGTTCCGTGAAGGTCATGGCGTTCTCCACCATTTCACGCACCACGGACTTGGGGGAGAGCTCGAGCGCTCCGACCCAAGGATTTGCCTTCACATAACTCGTAAAGGCGCCGCTCAATAACTCTTCAAGTGGACGAGGCCAGCTCACCTCCTCCAAAGCCTCCATCCTCTCCTCGTATTCCATGCCCTCGGCTTTCATCGCGGCCACGGCCGCGCCCTTGGCAGCAGACTGCTGTGCGAAGAGCAAAGGACGAGGATCTTCTAAAACGGACTCGATGACGGACACAACATCGAGGGCGAAATCGGGGGACTCAGGGTCGAGCAGATCCATCGCAGCGAGAGCGAAGGGTGAGAGGGGCTGATTGAGGGCGAACTCATCGGGCAGATCCCCAGCGGCGCGCAGACGAGGGCGACCATCGCGCACAGCCTGCTCAGTGGAAACATGCTCGACCACTCCGGCGACCCTCATCGAGGAGTAGATCTCGCCCAGACGACGCAGATGAGGATTCACCTCGCTCGGGGGATCATCGTTATGGCGAGCGAGGAAGACAAGATGCTCACCCGGGTCCCTCTGCGCCTTCTGCGCGCCCGCGAGCACGTTGAGCACCATCGAATGAGTGAAGGCGAATTGTGAACGCAAACGCTCTGGCGACTCGGAGAGAAGACGCTCATAAGTCCCCTTCGTCCACGAGATCGTCCCGTCCGCAGGGCCCTTGCGTTTCTTCTGGGCCTTCTTTTTCGCCTTCTTCAGATCCCGTGCATCCCTCGCGGCCTCCTGAGCGGCGGTCAAACGGGCGCGCTCGCGGGCGGCCTCGACCTCGTGCTCAGGAGCGAGGACCCTGACGAAACCGATCGTGTCAAAACCGGCGCGGCCCGCGCGCCCTGCGATCTGGTGGAACTCCCTGGCAGAAAGATGACGCATCCTCTTCCCGTCGAACTTCACGAGGGAGGTGATGAGGACAGTACGGATCGGCACATTGATTCCGACTCCGAGAGTGTCGGTGCCGCACACGATCGGCAAGAGTCCCTGCTGGGCGAGGCGCTCCACGAGGCGACGATAGCGCGGGAGCATCCCCGCATGATGGACGCCGATCCCCTGGGAGAGCAGGGATTTTAAAGTTTGGCCGAAACCCCGGCCGAAAGACACTGAGCGCAGTTCCGCTGCGATCTTCTCTCGCTTCTCCTTGTCGATGAGCTTTCGTTTGTCGAAGGACTGCGCCGTCGTCACAGCATCCTTTTGTGCGAAGTGAACGATGTAGACCGGCCAACGGCCCTCTTTTAAAAGACGCTCGACCGTGTCTTCCAGACGATCGACGACGTACTCGAACTCTAAGGGGACGGGGCGTTTCGCGTCGTCAACGAGTCCGACCTCGCGTCCGGTGCGTTCCTTCCACGCCTTTTCGAAGGTGCTCGTGTCGCCAAGGGTTGCCGACATCGCGATGAACTGCGGTTCGCTCAACTCCAGTAGGGGAAGCTGCCAGGCCCAGCCGCGCTGAGGATCCCCATAGAAGTGGAACTCGTCCATGACGATCATGTCCGCATCCAAGGAGGGGCCGTCGTGAAGAGCCTGATTCGCGAGGATTTCAGCAGTGCAGCAAATGATGGGGGCATCAACGTTCAAGGAGAAGTCACCGGTGATCATTCCGACGTTCTTTGCGCCGAAAAGGGCGACGAGGTCGAAGAACTTCTCCGACACCAGGGCTTTGAGAGGCGCGGTGTAGTAGCTGCGTCCACCCTGCGCCATTGACACGAAGTGGGCGGCGAGGGCGATCATCGACTTGCCCGACCCCGTCGGAGTCGCTGCGATCACGTGCTTGCCGTCGAGGATCTGCATGAGGGACTCGTCCTGATGCGGATACAACGGTCTCCCATTCGATTCAGCCCACGAAGTGAAGGCCTCATAGAGGGCGTCGATGTCGTCAAGAGAGCCATCGTCCTCGAGTTCGTCGAGGAGGTCATTGAGGGGAGCCGTCATATCCTCATTATCCGTGCAAGCCGTGGGGCTTTCCTGATCCTCGCCCCTCGAGTCCCACGTGCTGACCCTTGACAAGCTCCTTTTCGCACTTATGGGAGCCTGATCAGGTCCTATTGACGAACCACCGCATCGGTGGAGGAGAAAGGAGTGCGGCGTGGAAGATCTCGCAAACCAAATCCTGGTGGTCGCGGACTGGCTCACATTGCATGTGACGGTCTGGCTTCTCGTCGGGACTGGCCTCTTCCTCACGATCACATCCCGCGCCGTTCAACTCCGTCATTTCCCGAGCATGATCCGCGCGGTCACGGGCTCGCGTCAAGGAGCGAAGGGAGGTATCTCCTCCTTCCAGGCCTTCACGATCTCCCTCGCCGCGCGAGTCGGTGTCGGCAATGTTTTCGGCGTAGCCGCTGCCCTGCTCATGGGCGGGCCAGGCGCGATCTTCTGGATGTGGATCGTTGCCCTCGTCGGCATGGCGACCGCCTTCTTCGAAGCGACCCTCGCGCAGATATTCAAAGTCCGTGCCGCAGATGGCTCTTTCCGCGGCGGCCCTGCCTACTACATCTCTCTGGGAATGAAGAACAAGGCACTCGCCACGGTATTCGCAATCATCACCGTCGTGACCTGTGCTTTCGTCATCACCTCGGTTCAGTCGAATGCGATCGCCGGCACTGTGCTCTCCGCCCTCGGCGATGCAGGGGACGATCCAGCGCTCTGGGGGCTCTCGCAGGCGCAGCTCATTATCGCCGCGCTCCTCTTCGTGTTCTCCGCGATGGTGATTTTCGGTGGGATCCGCACAGTCGCCCGCGTCACCGAATGGATGGCCCCGATCATGGCGACGATCTACGTCATCATGGTCGCGATCATTGTCGTCATGAACATCGACCAGTTCGGTACGGTCCTTGCCCAGATCATCCGAGGGGCCGCAGCTCCCGCTCCCATCGTGGGTGGACTAGGAGGCGGAATCTTCGCCGCCCTCATCAACGGTACGAAACGCGGGCTCTTCTCCAATGAAGCAGGCCAGGGGACCGCGCCGAACGCGGCTGCGACCGCGACCGTGTCGCACCCAGTGACGCAGGGACTCATTCAATCGCTCGGGGTCTTCATTGACACGATCGTCGTATGCACCGCCACCGCCTTCGTCATCCTCATCGCAGGCCCGGAGGTCTGGGGCGCTCAAGGCGCGAATCCAGCGAACCTCACCTCACTTGCCGTTGCCCATGAACTTGGCGCATGGACGATCATGCCGATGGCGATCCTGATCTTTGTTCTCGCCTACTCCTCGATCATCGCGGCTTATGTCTATTCCGAAACGAATATGACCTTTGTGAGTAACACGAAGTGGGCAGTGTGGAGTGTCCGCGTCGTCTCGGTGTTTTCGGTGGTTCTCGGCGCTCTGGCCTCCCTGGACCTGGTGTGGAACACGGTTGATATCGCGATGGCCGTCATGACGGTGACGAACCTCGTGGCGCTCCTGAGCTTGTCGAAGTGGGGGCGTGGTGCTTTGCGCGATTATGAGCGCCAGCGTCGTGAGAAAGTGGCAGAGCCTGTCTTCAGCGGCGTAGACAACCCGCTTTTGCCCACAGATGTGCCCACGGACTCGTGGAGGGGATAACACGCGCACCTGGCAGCCAGCCTCGGTCAACGATGTCCCCACAGACTCCTGGACAGAAGAGGGGTGCTGCTTCTGAGCGGGGTGCTTGCAGAGGGCGCCAGGTTCTCGTGGTGGTCGCAACGGGGTCTTTGTGAAAGGGGTTCGTTGTGGCTGGTCTCGCTGGACTCTGAGACCTTGATGCCGTGGCACTTGTGGCCGAGCACGAACAATTCAGTCTCTTCGAACCCCGGGCGTCGATACAGCGCAGGGGTGGAGCACCGGGACGTTGAGCCCTTGAAGAGGAGACAAGCCACCCCACTTGTCCGACAAATTGCGGATTCGAGGGCGCTTCGCCGATGCACACACCCCACGAAGGAATAGGCTCATCCCATGAGAATCGTGCGCTTTTCTGATGGTGAATCACCCCGCTACGGCGCCCTCGAAGAGGGATCCAGCCGCATCGTCGTCCTCAAGGGCGACCCCCTCTTCAGCGAAATCGAACCCGATGGACGCATTGTCGAACTTGAAGAGGTTCGCCTCCTCTCACCCGTGATCCCCCGTTCGAAAGTCATCGGCATCGGCACGAACTTCGGCGAGGAGGTCCGCGTTCCAGGCTCGTCCGAACCTGAGACGATGCCCCCGATCTTCATGAAAACGAACACTTCGGTCATTGGCCCGGATGATCCGATCGTCTTGCCCAAGTGGAGCCAGGATGTGATCTACGAGGGCGAACTCGCTGTCGTCATCAAGTCCCTCGCGAAGGATGTGCCCCTTGACGAGGTCGACCAGGTGATCCTCGGCTACACCCTGTGCAACGATGTCACCGCCCGCGACGCAATGGACGGCGGCCCCTGGCTGAAAGGCAAGTCCTTCGACACTGCCTGTCCGCTCGGCCCTTGGATCGTGGTGGACCCCGAACTTGATGTGCAAAACCTTGTGATCTCCGGCAGTGTCGGCGATGCGCACACAACCGGCTCGACCGCGTACATGCTGCACACGGTCCGCGAACTCGTCGCCTACTGTTCGACCCTTTTCACCCTGCTCCCTGGAGATGTCATCACCACGGGCTGCCCGGGAGTGTCCGGACCGATCGAAGCAGGCGACACCGTTTCTTTCGAGATCCCCGAGATCGGTCGGCTCACGAACCCGGTCATTCGCCGATGAATACTCCGGGAGGAGAGTTCCACCCCGGTGGCGAGGGGCGAGGTGAAGCGTGGAAGCGCTGGCCTCGCCCCTCGGCGCTTGGCTGCTTTTTGCTGTGGTGCGGCGGTTTTGGCTGCTACTAGCTGTTGTTGCGCTGCTTCACTGTTGGCACGAATGCGGCTCGCTGTTGTTGCGCTGCTTCACTGTTGGCACGAAGACCTGCGGTTCTTTGCCGCGCCACGCCGTCCCTCACCCTGATGAACAGCTCGAGCCGATCCTCTTCACCCCTCAAAGGGATGCGATCACGCCAATGAGGCCCCTTGGATGAGGTTGAGCATCCGCTCAATGATCTCGGCGGTCACCTCATGCGAACACGCGAAGTTGAAACGAGCCCACTGCGAATAGTCCGCGCCAAGGCTCGCCCCCTCATTCACCGCGATTCCCGCAAGCTCGCGAATCTTTGCCGAAGGATTATCACCGAGGCCGAGCCCCTCAAAACCCCACCAACTGAGATAACCGCCCTCCGGGCGGGTGAAATCGATGGGGGAGTTCGCGATCGCCTGCTCGACGGCCTCCATATTGAGATCAATGTAGCGGCGAACTTCATCCTGCCAGGGATCTGTTTCACGATAAGCCGCGATCGTCGCGAGAGTGCCGATTGTGGACGCCCCGAATTGGAGCTCCGCGCCGACCCGATCCCAACGCTCGCGAAGCCTCTCATCAGGCACGATCAGCTGCGCGGAGGGCAGGCCCGCGATATTCCAGCCTTTGGAGGCCGCCGTCGCGGTCACAGTATGCGCCGCGAAGTCCGCGCCAAGGCTCGCATATGACACGAAGGGAACATCCGCGAGGACGAGAGGGGAGTGGATTTCATCGGAGAAGACAAGTACCTCGTACCCGGCGAGGAGTTTATGAAGCTCAGTGAGTTCTTCGACGGAGAACACGCGGCCGACAGGATTCCACGGATTACACAAGATCATGAGGCCCGCACCGGCCTCCAAGCCAGCTCGAATCCCCTCAAGATCAAGCATCCAGCCCCGCTGGCCTGCGGCTTCACCATGGAGGGAGGGAACCTCGATCACCGGATGGCCCAGGGCTTTCGGGATCGTGAGGAAGGGCATGTAGGCCGGAGTTGGGACGATCACGGGAGCTTGGGGTTGCAGGAAGTGTGTGATCACACTCCGGAGCGATGAGAGGACGGATTCGACAAGACGGACCTGTTCTGGTGCGATCTGCCAGCCGAAGCGCTGTGCCTGGAAAACAGTGGTTGCCTCGGCGAGTCTTGGGGCGAGCCACTTCGGCTGATAGCCCAGGAGGCCATTGCGGATCGCCGAGATCATCACTTCCTCAAGACGAGGAGAGGTGCCGAAATCCATTTCCGCGACCCACGCCCCGATCGTCGGCGCGCCCGTTGAACTCGTGATGCCGCTCCACTTCAGGGACCCGATGCGGCGCAATTGTTCGGGGGTGAAGGTCTGAATCATGAATGAACCTCGCTTGTGGGCGCTCAGAATCCTGTGCGGGCGATCCCTCAACAGGCTACGCCGCTCATCTTCGGTTCTCAGGACCGACCCCGCCCTCGTCTTTCCCGGAAGCGGCCTCGCCCTCGTCTTTCCTTAGGAGGACCCGTCCTCATCTCTTGGAACACCCCCTTGCTTCCAAGCCGATGAAGGCAATAGCGGGGAAGGAAGAGGCGTTTCCCGGAGTAGAATCGGCCCATCATGAGTGAAACGACAGCCTCCGGCGCCGAAGTGCGCGTTCGATTCTGCCCGTCCCCGACCGGTACCCCCCACGTGGGTATGGTGCGAACCTGCCTGTTCAACTGGGCATACGCGCGTCACACGGGCGGAACCTTCGTTTTCCGCATCGAAGACACCGATGCGGCCCGAGACTCCCAAGAATCCTTCGACCAGATCCTCGACTCCCTCAAGTGGCTCGGCCTCGACTGGGATGAGGGCGTGGACAAGGGCGGGGCGCACGCCCCCTACCGTCAGTCCGAGAGAATGGACATTTACGCCCAGGTCGCCGCGCGCCTCCTCGAAGCCGGTTACGCCTACGAGTCCTACTCGACCCCGGAAGAGATCGAAGAACGTCACCGTGCGAAGGGTGAAGACCCGAAGCTCGGCTACGACGGCTTCGACCGCACACTCAGTGAAGAGCAGATCGCCGCTTTCAAAGCCGAAGGTCGCAAGCCCGTTTTGCGCATGCGCATGCCCGATGAGGACATCACCTTCACTGACCTCATTCGTGGTGAAATCACCTTCAAAGCGGGCTCCGTCCCCGACTACGTCATCGTCCGCGCAAACGGCCACCCCCTCTACACTCTGGTCAACCCGGTTGACGACGCTCTGATGGAGATCACCCATGTTCTGCGCGGTGAGGACCTCCTGTCCTCGACTCCGCGTCAGATCGTCTTGTACCGCGCCCTCGAAGCGATCGGCGTCGCCAAGTTCATGCCGCGCTTCGGCCACCTCCCCTACGTGATGGGGGAGGGCAACAAGAAACTCTCCAAGCGTGATCCCGAATCGAACCTCCTTTTGCACAAGGAAGCCGGGATGATTCCCGAGGGCCTCAACAACTACCTCGCCCTCCTGGGATGGTCGATCGCGCCCGACCGCGACATCTTCACGATGAGTGAACTTGCTCAAGCCTTCGACATTGAGCAGGTCAACCCGAATCCGGCTCGTTTCGACTACAAGAAGTGCGTCGCGATCAACGCCGAGCACATCCGTCGTCTCGACGGCGAGGACTTCAAGAGGCGGCTCGTGCCCTTCCTCCAGCGCGATGGTCTCGTCTCGGCTCAAAGCTATGAAGAGCTTGGCGAGGACGAGAAGACGATCCTCGACCAGGCGGCTCCGCTCGCGCAGACCCGTATTCAGCTTCTCGGCGAGGTCGGGCCCCTCATGCGTTTCCTCTTCACCGGCGCCGAGTCGATTGAATACAACGAGAAGGCTCTTTCGAAGCTCAAAGAGAACGCTCACGAGGTCCTCAGGGCCGCGCGCGAGGTTCTTGAGGGGATTGAGGATTTCAGTGCTGCGGCGAGCAAGCCCGCCCTCGATGCGAAGCTCGTCGAGGAGATGGGTGTCAAGCCCCGCTTTGCCTTCGGTCCCCTTTTCGTGGCGATGACCGGCACGAATGTGTCCCTGCCGGTCGTTGATTCGATGGCGATCCTCGGTCGCGAAGAGGTCCTCAGGCGCATCGATCAGCTCCTGGTTCGGCTGGGCTGAGGTTTTGAGATTCTCCCAGCTGCGGGCGCGACCTCCGGGCCGCGCCCGCAGTGCATATGCCGCGTAAACGCAGCGATACTCCCCTGAGCCTGAGCCTGAGCCTGAGCCTGAGCCTGACCGTGAGCGTGAGTGGGAGTTGTGAGCGTGAGCGTGACCGTGAGCAGGAGTTGAGCTGTGAACGTGAGCAGAGCTGCGAAGGTGCTGTGAACGTGAGTTCGTGCTGTGAATCTGAGTTGGCGCAGCGAAGCCGAGCTGCGAACCCGATGTGAGCTGCGAAAGCGCTCTGAGCTCCGAAGCCGGGCAGAGCTGCGAATCCGATGTGAGCTGCGACAGTGCTGTGAGCTGTGAACGTGAGCGGGAGCACGCTTCATTGATTTGGTGTTGGAGGAAGGGCTCGGCTATTCTCTTCTCTTGTCGCCACCGGCTCCACGGGGCTGGGGGTGATACCCATTGGGGTATGGTGTAATTGGCAACACAGCTGATTCTGGTTCAGCCATTCTAGGTTCGAGTCCTGGTACCCCAGCGATCGCAAGTTCAGCTTGCGACAAGGCCCCCATCGTCTAGCGGCCTAGGACGACGCCCTCTCACGGCGTTAACACCGGTTCAAATCCGGTTGGGGGTACGGAACCGGTTCGCCGGTAACACTGATCCTGAGATTCTGATCCTGAAATCACGTTCTTAGGAATCAAGGCCCCCATCGTCTAGCGGCCTAGGACGACGCCCTCTCACGGCGTTAACACCGGTTCAAATCCGGTTGGGGGTACGAATGAAGCGGAAGCCCAGTTGGGCTTCCGCTTCTCTTGTTTCTCGTCGGGCTGTCTGGTGCTTGGCCTTCGGTTGCCAGTCCACAAGTCGAACGCTATGCCGTGGATCCTTGAAGAAACCCCAGGTCAAAGTATGAATCGTCCGACTTGCGTGCGCCTAATGTCCGACTTGTGGGCGGCGCTGAGCCCGGCGGGGGCTTTGCAGGGGCCGCAGGGGTGGGTTGTGAGGCTGCGCCGAACCCACTGGCTCAGCGCTTGAAATCAAGAGGGGCCTACAGATCCGAGTCTTCGACGCTGCGCAGGAAATCGGAAAGCCGATTCGCCGCGGCGACGACCGAGGGACCATGCTGGCGACCGGGCTGGCGGCCCATGCGCTCAATTGGGCCCGAAATCGACAATGCAGCAAGAACACGACCGGATGGGCCGCGCACAGGGGCGGACACGGAGGCGACCCCGGGTTCGCGCTCTCCGACGGACTGCGCCCAGCCGCGGCGTCGAACCTGTGAGAGCATCGTCGCGTTGAAGGACGCTCCATACAGGCCCCGGTGCAGGCGATCAGGCTCCTCCCAGGCGAGAAGCACCTGAGCCGCAGAACCGGCAGCCATCGAAAGGGTTGCACCGACTGGGATCGAGTCGCGAAGCCCCATCTCACGTTCCGAAGCGGCGACGCACACCCGGTAGTCGCCCTGACGGCGGAAGAGCTGCGAAGACTCCTTCGTGTGGTCGCGCAGCGCCTGGAGCACGGGCATAGAAGCAGCAAGAAGACGATCCTCGCCTGCCGAAGAGGCGAGCTCTTGGAGGCGCGGGCCCAGAACGAAGCGTCCCTGCATGTCTCGGGCGACCATGCGGTGATACTCGAGGGCCACCGCAAGACGGTGGGCGGTCGGGCGTGCCAAACCTGTCGCGGAAACCAGTTGGGCCAAGGTGGCGGGACCTGCCTCCAGGGCGCCGAGAACCAGCGCCGCCTTGTCCAGAACACCGACTCCGCTCGTTGTCGAGTCCTCCATGCTTCACAGTCTGCCATCTCAAACGGTGAGACTTCAAATCTTCGAATGGTGGAACGGCAGACGATGAATATCAATGGGGAAGAATGAATCGCACCCGACGACTCCACTTCCCCTACTCGCAGTTCTTCGCGCACGACGCGTGGACCAAGCGCGAAATGCCCGGACCAAGGAGGAAGCGTGACCGGCACAATGGCAGAGAAGGTGTGGCGCGACCACATCGTGAAGCAGGGCGAGGGCGGTGCCCCCGACCTGCTCTACATCGACCTCCACCTTGTCCACGAGGTGACGAGCCCCCAAGCCTTCGAAGGGCTCAGGCTCGCAGGCCGCAAGGTCCGCCGCCCGGAGTTGACGATCGCCACCGAGGACCACAACACTCCGACCCTCGACATCGACCTGCCGATCGCCGATGAGACGAGCCGCCTGCAGATCAATACCCTTCGCGAGAACGCGAAGGAATTCGGGATCCGCCTGCACTCCCTCGGCGACGCCGACCAGGGAATCGTGCACGTCGTCGGCCCGCAGCTCGGACTGACCCAGCCCGGCATGACGATCGTCTGCGGCGACTCGCACACCTCCACACACGGCGCCTTCGGAGCCCTCGCTTTCGGCATTGGGACCAGCCAGGTTGAACACGTCCTCGCGACCCAGACCCTGCCACTCGCCCCCTTCAAGACGATGGCGATCACCGTGAACGGTTCCCTGCCTCAAGGGTCGACCGCGAAAGACATCATCCTTGCCGTCATCGCGAAGATCGGAACCGGTGGGGGCCAGGGTTACGTCCTCGAATACCGGGGACAAGCGATCCGTGAACTCTCCATGGAGGGGCGCATGACGGTGTGCAATATGTCGATCGAGGCCGGTGCCCGAGCCGGAATGGTCGCCCCCGACGAAACGACCTTCGAATACCTCAAAGACCGTCCGCACGCACCCGAGGGCGAGGAATGGGAGCGCGCCGTCGAATACTGGAAGACCCTTCCCTCCGATGAGGACGCCGTCTTCGACGCCGAGGTCATCCTCGAAGCGGTCGACATCGAACCCTTCGTCACCTGGGGCACCAACCCAGGCCAAGGTGTTCCCCTCTCCTCGAAGGTGCCTGACCCCAAGGACTTCAGTGATGAATCACAGCGTCTCGCCGCCGAAAGGGCCCTGGAATACATGGATTTGAAAGTCGGCACTGCGATGCGCGATATCCGCATCGACACGGTCTTCCTCGGCTCGTGCACGAATGGGCGCATCGAGGACCTGCGGGCCGCAGCGGCCATTATCAAGGGACGCAAGAAAGCCGACTCCATCCGAATGCTCGTCGTGCCCGGTTCCGCCCGAGTCCGCCTGCAGGCCGAAGCCGAAGGACTCGACAGGGTCTTCACGGAGTTCGGAGCCGAATGGCGTAATGCGGGCTGTTCGATGTGCCTGGGAATGAACCCCGACACGCTCAGCCCCGGCGAACGCTCCGCCTCGACCTCGAACCGTAACTTCGAGGGCCGACAGGGCAAGGGCGGGCGCACCCACCTCGTGTCGCCACTGGTCGCCGCCGCCACAGCGGTGCGCGGAACCTTGTCGAGCCCGGCGGACCTCTAAGACTGGCGCGGAAGGAGAACACTCATGGACAAGTTCACGACTCACACCGGCATCGGAGTCCCGCTCCGCCGTTCGAACGTCGACACCGACCAGATCATCCCCGCGGTCTACCTCAAGCGCATTACCCGCACGGGCTTCGAAGATGCGCTCTTCGCTGCCTGGAGGAACGACCCGAACTTCGTCCTCAATCAAGACGCCTACCGCTCGGGCTCCGTCCTCATCGCAGGCCCCGACTTCGGGACCGGTTCTTCTCGTGAGCACGCGGTCTGGGCCCTGAAGGACTATGGCTTCCGCGTCGTCCTCTCCCCGAAGTTCGCGGACATCTTCCGTGGCAACGCGGGCAAGCAGGGTCTTGTCGCCGGGGTCATCACCCAGGAGGACGGCGATTCCCTGTGGAAAGTCCTCGAGAACGAACCGGGCACCGAAGTGACAGTGTCCCTTGAGGCTAAGACCGTCACCGCAGGTCCCGTCACCGCGTCCTTCGAGATCGACGACTATGCGCGCTGGTGCCTCTTGGAGGGCCTCGACGACATCGCCTTGACCCTTCGCGACGAGGACGCGATCTGCGCCTACGAAGCAAAACGTCCTGACTTCAAACCGACAACGCTTCCGGCGAAGTACTTGCCAAAAGAAGAGGTCGTCTCCGCGCGTCCTGTGAATCTTGGTGTGCCGAGTCTTCACGCAAGTGGAGGAAGGGGAGGCTCTTGTGGCGGGAGACTCTGCGTATAAGCCGAGTCTTCACGCAAGTGGAGGAAGGACCTGCTGCTCGGTCAAACGCGAGTGAAAGACGAGGATGAAGGCCCTGAATAGGCGCACATGTGGGGGAGTGAACGTCCCGAGGTGAGCGCTCGAAGCGCGTCCTGTCCTAGAGTTGTGCACAGTTCTAAAGGACAGATCGAGGAGACGATGACCATGCCCTCCGTGCTGCGCGTTGAAGGCGGCTACCCCCTCCAGGGAACCATCACAGTCCGTGGGGCCAAGAACTTCGTCCCGAAGGCGATGGTTGCGGCCCTTCTCGGCGATGGCCTCTCTCAACTGTCCAACGTCCCCCTCATCCGTGATGTCGACGTCGTCTCTGATCTTCTGCGCCTGCACGGCGTTGAGGTGAACTTCGACCAGACATCCGGCGTGATGACGCTCGACCCGAGGAATGTGAAGATCGCTTCGCGTTCGGATATTGACTCCCTTGGCGGGGCATCGCGCATTCCGATCCTCTTTTGCGGACCTCTGCTCCACCAGCTCGGGGAGGCTTTCATCCCCGAGCTGGGGGGCTGTAATATCGGCGGTCGCCCGATCGACTTCCACCTTGACACTTTGCGCCGTTTCGGCGCGGTCGTGGAGAAGCGCCCTGATGGTGTACGTATCCGCAAACCCGCTGAAGGACTTCGCGGTGCCCTGATCGAGCTTCCCTTCCCCTCCGTTGGCGCGACCGAGCAGACCCTCCTCACTGCTGTTCGCGTTGAGGGCATCACGATTTTGAAGGGTGCTGCCGTTGAGCCGGAGATCATGGATCTCATTAACGTTTTGCAGAAGATGGGTGCGATCATCTCGGTCGACACCGATCGGACGATCCGCATTGAAGGGGTCTCGACTCTTCACGGATACCGCCACAATGCCCTTCCCGATCGGATTGAAGCCGCATCCTGGGGGGCTGCGGCCCTCGCGACTCGCGGCGATATTTATGTGCGCGGCGCCCACCAGCCCGATATGACGACTTTCCTCAACACCTACCGCAAGGTTGGTGGTGCCTTCGATATTGACTCCGAGGGGATCCGCTTCTACCACCCGGGCGGTGAGCTCAACTCGATCGCTCTCGAAACTGCGGTGCACCCGGGCTTCATGACCGACTGGCAGCAGCCCCTCGTTGTTGCCCTCACGCAGGCGAGGGGTCTGTCGATCGTTCACGAAACCGTGTACGAGAATCGTTTCGGCTTCACTAAGGCCCTGCGCAAGATGGGTGCGAATATCCAGGTCTACCGCGAATGCTTGGGTGGCACGCCCTGCCGTTTCGGGCAGCGCAACTTCTTCCACTCTGCGGTGATCTCCGGTCCGACGCCTTTGCACGCCGCAGACATCACGGTCCCGGATTTGCGCGGCGGATTCTCCCATCTCATCGCGGCGCTCGCCGCCGAGGGAACATCCACGGTCTCCGGCATTGACGTCATCTCCCGGGGCTATGAGCATTTCACGACGAAGCTCAAGCAGCTGGATGCTCGCGTCGGATACCTCGACGCATGAGCGCCATCCGTCACGAAGACAAGCCCGAGGAGCGCATTTCGAGTCCTGTGCGTCAAGAGGGCAGGAGCATCCACGTCCTCGTCTCTTCCATGTCCGCAGGAGGACGCTCCGTCGCAGTCGGCCCCAATGTTGTGCGCGCCCTTCGCGCCGGAGGGTGGTCCGTGCGCGTATCTGTGACGACTGCGAGTGATGATCCCGTGGCCCTGGCGGCCGCATCCGAAACCTCAGTCGTCGCAGGACTAGGTGGAGACGGTTTCCTTTCGGCCATCGCCCGTGGATGCCACGAAGCGGGCCTGCCCTTCGCGCCGATCCCCGGCGGACGCGGGAACGACTTATGTCGGGCCCTCGGCATCGGTCACGACCCGATGCAACGCGCCCGCTCACTGGCCGAACTCGGTTTTCGCTCATCACAATCGGATCAGGAACTGGTCTCTCGCCTCAAGCCCCTCGATGGGATGTGGGTGAAGAGCGAGGACGGGCGCAAGATCCTCGTCCTGGGATTGGTTTCCTTGGGTTTGGATGCGAGGGCGAATATCCTCGCGAACGACTCCTTCCTCACCTCTGGGCCCCTCGCTTACGGCTACGGGGCTTTTGGCGCACTCGCCTCTTATCGTCCCTCAAGGATTCTCGCGAAGGTCGACGGAATCGAACGCGAATTCAAGGGGTGGATCACCTCGGTGTCGAACTCGGGTTGTTTTGGCGGAGGTATCCGCCTCGTGCCCGAATCCGACCTACACGATGGGCGGATCGAGCTGTGCCACGTTGGGGCCCTTCCTCTTCGGCAAGCGGTCCCGGTGCTCGCAGGTGTGGTCGTGGGGCGAGCCGAAGGACACGAGGTCATTGAGGTTGAACGTATTAAAGAAGTGGAGATCCTCGAGCCTCGTGGCATGACCGCGATGGCCGACGGCGATCGAGTTGCCGACATCCCCTTCACGGTGATCGGCGCGCCCCATGCGGTGGACGTTCTCGTCTGAGCGGCGCTCCTCGCTAGACTCAAAGTCATGACGAGTTCAATCACGGGTTTCTATCGCTTCGCTCAAGCCGTTTTGACGCCGATCATGACTCCTTGGGTGAAGATCAGGGCCACGGGAACTGAGAACATTCCAGAAAAGGGTCCCTATCTGCTCGTGTTCAACCACTTGTCGGATGTGGATCCGCTGTGCGTCTGCTGGTATTTCATGAAACGGGGTGTCCCCGTGCGTTTCCTTGCGAAGAAGTCCATGTTCGGCGTTCCCGTTTTCGGCAAGATCATTCATGGCATGGGATTGATCCCCGTTGATCGGGAGAAGAACCCATCCCAGGCCCTCCTTCCTGCGACCCGGGCCTTGAACAGTGGCGAGGTCGTGTGCATTTGGCCTGAGGGGACTCACACCCAAGAACCGGATATGTGGCCGATGTCCTTCAAGACGGGTGCCGCTCGCCTCGCACTCGACACGGGTGTGCCCGTCATCCCGGTTGCACAGTGGGGGCCGCAGGACATTATGGATCGTTTCGCCTCAATGCCCAATATGCGCCCTGGCCAGAAGGTCTCCTACACCTTCATGCCCCCTGTGAAGATGGACGATCTCATCTCGGAAGCCGGCTCGAAGGACCACGAGGCCGTCGAAGAACTCACCACGCGGATCCGCGATGCCGTTACTGCGGGTGTTGAGGACCTTCGCGGGGCGAAAGCCCCGGAGCGGATCTGGAAGGCCTACACGAAGGCCGGCCCCTGGTGGGAAGACGAACAAAAGCAGAAGGCGAAGAAAGCGAAGAAGGCCGCGAAGAGGAAGAAGAGCTGAGCCACTCGGATCCTGGGGCGGCTTGGCTCTTGAGGTTGGCCCGCACTGGGGGGTGCCTTGAATTCAGGCTCCCCTTCTCCCAGAGCTCCACCTCAGCGCTTCACTTTTGAATGTCAATGACCATTCGAGTCGGGTTGTCCAAGAAGCCGATCTGGAACTTCCTCGCCTGGTCCATGCCGATCACGATATGCGTCGTGTCTTCGAAGGTCCCATCCTCGCGAACATCAAGGGGCCCGAGCTCAAGATTGCGCTCGCCCGCGTAATACTCGGCGTTGAGTTCATCGCTTGAGGGCATCGCTGTGCCCGTGATCGCGAGGTCGAGGAATGCGTCACCTGCGACAGGAAGCGGCCGACCTCGGCCCTGTTCGACAGGAGCATCCGTCCAGGATTGGAAGTATCCGGGGACGCCTTCGCCGCTGAATTCGACGACGACCCGGTAAAAGCTCTCGTGATCGCCTAGGCGTAGATCATGGAAGACCATGGGCGCCTCGCCCACCTGAGCCATGAGAGGCTCAAGGGAAGTAACCCACTGCTCGCCGTTGATCGCTGAGAGGGCTTGGGTTTCTGCGGGGTCTTGAGTGGAGGGAAGAGCCGAGGACTGGGAAGAGGACTGCGCGTGAGGTGCAGGGGTGCTGTGAGCGGATTGAGGAGCCTGCGAGGAGAACTGCTCGCCTGGAGTCGCCTGGCAAGCTCCGAGGACGAGCAGCGAAGCAATGAGAAGCGGGGCAGAGATGAAAGGACGAGACACTACTGACTCCTTGAGCACTGTGAGGCGAGGACTACAGGTAGGCTCTCACATATGAGTGATGAACGTGCCTTCTCGCGCGCCACAGTCCTGGGCACTGGAGCCTGGGGAACGACTTTCGCGCAGATTCTCGCCGATACGGGACTAGAGGTCTCGATGTGGGGCCGCAACGCGGACGTCGTGGAGTTCATCAATTCCGGTGAGAACGCGAGCTACCTGCCAGGAATCGAACTATCGGAGAGGATCAGCGCGACGAGCGACATCGCTCAGGCCGTCGAAGGCTCGCAGATGATCGTCGTGGCCGTGCCGGTCGCTGCGGTCCGTCCCACCCTCGAGTCCGCTCGCGACCAACTCGCTGAGGATGCGGTCTTCCTTTCTCTTGCCAAGGGCCTCGAACTCGAGAGCCTTTTACGCGTGGACGAGATCATCGCTCAAGCGAGTGGAGCCGATGAATCGAGGATCGCCATCCTCTCCGGCCCCAATCTTTCGCGCGAGATCGCCGAGCACAACCCCACGGCAACCGTCATCGCCTCGACGAATCTTGAGCTTGCGAGTTCCCTCGCGAAAAGCTGCCACACCTCCTACTTCCGTCCCTATGTGTCGACCGATGTCATCGGCTCAGAGATCGCGGGAGCTGCGAAGAATGTCATCGCCGTTGCGATCGGCGCCGCAGAAGGCATGGGCTTTGGCGTGAACACGAGGGCGACCCTCATCACCCGAGGTCTTGCGGAAATCACTCGCCTGGGAACTGCGCTGGGCGCGGACCCCCAGACTTTTGCTGGGCTCGCGGGAGTGGGGGATCTCATGGCGACCTGCTCCTCGCGCCTGTCACGCAACTTCTCTTTCGGCCACCGGGTCGGTCAGGGGATGAGCGTCGAAGAGGCGATCGCCCTTTCTCCCGGCGTCGTTGAAGGTGCCCGTTCAGCAGAACCGATCCTCGCCCTCGCGAAGTCTTTGAACGTGGACGTGCCGATCATCAGTGCCGTCGTAGCGGTCGTCCGAGATGGGGCGTCCATCGAGCAGATGGGGCAGATGCTCCTCTCGCGTCCGCAGAAGATGGACGGATGGAGGATCGAACTCGTTTAGGCATGCTCCTTCGAGGCGATGCTTAACGCGGGTTGGCCCTGCTTGAAGTGGTGTGAACTGCGGTCTTGAGGGGACGGCGCTGACTTTGCTCTAAGGCGCGCGGCCTCTCGAGTGGGGGAGGAGACTTCCTGGGCGATACCCTGGTGCCCATGACTCAAACCTCCAAGCGTCGCGTCCTCATCGTGTTCGGCGGTCGTTCGGGCGAGCACGAGGTCTCGTGCGCGACGGCAGCCGGAATCCTCAAGGCCATTGATCGGACGAAATGGGATGTTCTTCCCGTCGGCATCACCCACGAGGGCGAATGGGTCCTCGTCGAAGACAAGCCCTCACTCTTGGAGTTTCGTGAGGGGCGCGGACAATCGGTTCAAGCGGGCGCCTCGAGAGTCGTCCTTGCTCCCGGCTCTGGTTCTCTCCTGGAAGTCACCTACGAGGGCGATCCCGCGTCCCCCGAATCGAAGGTTGCGAATGTGCGCGACTTGGGGCATGTGGATGTGGTTTTCCCGCTCCTGCACGGACCCTACGGTGAGGATGGAACAATCCAGGGCCTGTTCGAGATGGCGAATGTGCACTACGTCGGCTGCGGCGTCACCTCGAGCGCGATTTCAATGGACAAGCATCTGACGAAGACTGTCCTGGCAGCTGCGGGCATTGATGTCGGAACCTGGGAGCTCATCACCCCGATGGACTGGGAGGATGACCCTGAGGAGTGCGCGAGGCGCGTAGGGGAACTCGGCTACCCGGTGTTCGTTAAACCTTGCCGGGCGGGCTCCTCGATCGGCATTACCCGAGTCGATTCCCCTCAGGGTTTGGCGACGGCGATTAAGGAAGCGCAGAACTCGGATCCGCGTGTCATCGTGGAGGCGGCGATTTCGGGGCGCGAGATCGAATGCGGCGTCCTTGGGGGCACTGGAATGCGTCCGAGGACCGCTCCATTGGGTGAGATCGAGGTCCCTGAAGGCGAGTTTTACGACTACGAACTCAAGTACATCGACACCGAAGCGATCGGCCTGGTCTGCCCGGCGAAGGTTGCTCCCGAGTTCGAGGCGCAAATCCGTTGGACCGCAGCGAAAGCATTCGAAGCCCTCGAATGCGAGGGGCTTGCCCGGGTGGACTTCTTCCACGACGAGGAAGCGGGCACGGTCATCATTAACGAGGTCAACACAATGCCCGGTTTCACTCCGATCTCGATGTATCCGCAGATGTGGAAAGCGGCAGGAATGGGCTATGCGGCCCTGATCGACGAGCTTCTTGAGCAGGCTCTTGAGCGCGACCTCGGTCTTCGCTGAGCCCCTGGGGTCTGTGGGGCGCAGACTGAATGGGACCGAACTCATGGGACTTCGGCCCCGAAGGGACAGTCATCGCGTCCTCGGCGATGAGGAATGCCGGGTATCTTTGAACGTATGACAACGAAGCCAAAAGTTACTCTTGCAACTTCTTCCGCAATGCCGAATCTGTACCACGGCGAGGAAGGCCTACTCGACGCGCTCGCTGAACGCGGCTGCGACCCGAGCATCAAGATCTGGAATGACCCGGATGTTGATTGGACGGACGCTGGAACAGTCATTGTCCGTTCGGTGTCGGACTATCCTCTCCAGCGTCAGGCTTTCCTTGAGTGGACCAAGAAGGTCCCAAGGATCTTGAACCACCCGGATATTCTCGAGTGGAACACCCACAAGACCTACTTGCGTTCCCTTGAAAAGCGCGGTCTTCCCACGATCCCGACGGCGTGGCTGGAACCGGAGCAGAATCTGTCGAAGCATCAGATCCACACGCGCTTCCCGGCTTCCGGCGAGTTCATCGTCAAACCGGCGGTGTCTTCAGGCGTGCGGGACATTGGCCGGTACACGACCCTGTCGACGGCGCAGCGCCAGGCCGCTATTGCTCAGGTTCAGCAGCTCCTGGGCGCGGGACGTACTGTCATGCTTCAGCGTTATCTCGAAGAGATCGACACGCACGGTGAGATTTCGCTCGTGTTCTTCAATGGTCTGGTGTCCCACGCCGTTGAGAAGCGAGCGGTCCTCCACCCTGCGACGATCACCGAACCCACTATGCACGAGGCTGTGGTCACTGCGGAAGCCGCTGATCACATTGCATGGCAGTGGGGTGAGCAGATTCGCCGGGTCCTGCACTCTTATGTTCGTGAGCGCATTGGACGCGACGAGCAGTTCCTCTTCAACCGTGTTGACATTGTGCCCGATGATGAGGGGTCCTTCAGGGTGATGGAGGTGTCGCTCGTCGACGCCGACCTCTACCTTGCGGCAACTCCTGAAGCGCTCGACAACTTTGCTGACGCGATCTCCGTGCGCGCCCACTGGTGAGCGGGAGTCTGCCTGAGCGTGCCTGTTGAAATGAGTGCCCAGGCTTTTGAGGATCTCGTCGCTGATGCTCTTGAGGAGATCCCCGATGAGTTCTGGGATCGCCTGGACAATGTCGCGATCTTCGTTGAAGACGAGCCGCCTACTGATATGGAGCCCGATACTCTCGGCGTGTATGACGGCGTTGCTTTGACGCAACGATGTGATTATGCGGGTGTTCTGCCTGACAGGATCCTTGTGTTCCGCAAGCCGACTCTGGCGATGTGCGAAACGGAGGAGGAAGTCGCCAAAGAAGTCCGCATCACCGTGATCCACGAGGTCGGACACTATTTCGGAATCGATGACGAGGCCCTCCACGAGCTGGGTTGGGCCTAGGTGATGGAGGCCGGGCGGGGCGCGTTCCAACAGGGTGCGCCCCGTTTTCCTTGTCGAGGAGCGGGGGGACTAGTGACGTGCCGGATGCCACTTGCCCCTGATTCTCCTGGATTTCGCGTGGCGCGCATTTTTTGCTAGAGTTCCCTTCGTTGCGTGTGATGCGCATCGATGGTGGCTGTAGTTCAGTTGGTAGAGCACCTGGTTGTGGTCCAGGACGTCGCGGGTTCGAGTCCCGTCAGCCACCCCAGATAAGACCCCCGGAAGCCTGCATTCCGGGGGTCTTGCGTTGCACTCCTTGGGACGTGTTCTCCAATTGGATCGTCGGCTATGCGATCGGGTCCCACACGAAAAGGCGCTCCGCATCGCATGAGATGCGCCTGTTCAACGCCCTTTTTGTATGCCAGGCGACCTTGCTGGATGCATTGTGCGCAACCGTTCGGGAGTGGCCAGTTTCGGTCGAAGGGAACTCCACAAAGCTCTCATCCCTAGTGTCACCACAACCTGCACCAGAACTCCTCCGGTTCCGTATTACCGTCACAGCTGAAACTCGGTTAGGCTGTCCTCACTTTGTTGTGTGTCCTATTCTCCAGAACGAGGTTCCCCATGAAATTCCGTCGTCCATTCGCTGTGTCTGCGGTCACCGCCGCCACAGTGGTCGGAGGTGTCTTCCTCTCGTCCGCCACCGCGTTCGCTGCGGATCAGCCGCCCTTAGCGTGTACCGGTCTGGGATTCCAGTGTGCAGGTCCGAACTCCTTCGGCAGTCTCTCCGCCTCCTATACGACTGACCAGCCTGGACCTGACACAGTCTGGAGCACCCCGCAGGTCGGCCTACTAGACTCGCCGCCCGACGCCCTGGACGTCGACCCAAGCGCCACGGTCACGAGAACCTACGAGATCACCATCCCCTCTCAGGTTTCACCGACCTCGCCGCATAGGGTCTCGCTGCTTATTGAGAACGGCAACAGCTTGTTCGCCCACCCCGCGGACATGCGCTTCCACATCACTGATGCCTCGGGGAACGAACTGCCTGGCGGAACGTGCTCTCCCGAGGAACAAAAACTTCACCCGGGTGAGCAGACGACCGTGACCTGCACGGTCCCCGAAAGCGGAGCGCGGCTCACCGCGTTCCGTCGTGGGGATTTCGGAGGGGAGAACCTGGCCGCCTGGACCTTGGGCTCTCAGACGCAGCCCGCGCCGGCGGCCCCGGAAGCCCCTAGCGTTGAGCCTGTGGTCACTGCCGACGGCCTGGCCGTGACCGGGAAGGTGGACGGCGAGGGGACATGGCGAGCAAGCGTCTCTGTCACCCGTCAGGCCCCCGATGCCAACGGCAAGGAGGCCGTCTACACCCCGGAGATCACCGTGGACGACAAGCCCGTGGCGGCACCCTCCTTCCGCATCACCACCAAGGCCCCGGCCCCGGCCTCGAACGGATCATCCAGCGCCTCCACAGCACCCAGCGATGCGACTCCCCCCGCCGCGTCGGATGCCAATCCGACTAAGCCGGTGACCAAGAGCGCCAAGAACTCTGGGAGACTGGCCAGGACCGGTGCGATGAGCGTTGGCCCACTCGGTGCCGCACTCCTGCTGACCGCAGTCGGCACTGTGGCGTTGGCGTTCAAGCGCGGACGCCGCGTCTGAGCGAGCCTGCGCCACCCCCGAACAAGCGCCCCAGCCGCAACCACAGCCACCAGCACAAGCTGGTGAAAACCAGATGGAACACCCTCCATAAAACCCGGGGCTTGACGTTTTAGGGGCAAGCTCTGACGAGCCCCGTGTGCCACGGGCCGATAGGTGCACGAAAAGAGCTTGAGGAGCTGGCGCCTCTTCGAACACTGGATCATCGCCCCGCCGAGCTGTCGATCAAGTGCTTGGCAGCGGAATAGTGCGAGGTGGACACACTCCAGCGATCATTGAGGCGCTGCTCCTGAAGCATCGTCTATGAAGGCGGTGCTGAAGTAGACTCATTTGAAGGCTCTTGGCGGGGCATCCTGCTACGAAGGTCCAGCCTCGCAAGGGCGCCGAATCACATGTGGCGAGGTGCGAGAGCAATGACACCCACGTCTGAAACCCCCATCCCCGTGGGCATCGCATTGAGTGAGGTACAACGGGCTTCGCGCAATGCGAGACGATTCTGGAACCTCCTCTACGCTGTTGGCACCGCCACAGCTATGGCCTTGATAGTGGGGATACTCCTCGCCACTTTGGGGCACTCGGTTCAAGCGATCGTCACCGGGGTGGCCACACTCCTCGGAGGTGCTGGGAGCGCCTTCTTAGTGAAGATGAAGAACGATGCTGTGGAGGAGCTCGAGCGTGCCAAGAGCACACTGCTGGAGCATTGGAAGGAAGCGGGGACAACCCGTTCAACCACTCGAGGAGTCGGCGAGGGCATGGGTGACCTTGTTGAGAGCCTCATGTCCATCATCTAGCTCTGAGGAGGGCACTAGCCCTGGCGCGAGGGCCCTCGCCTCAATGCGGGACCTCCGCCGATATGGATCGCGCTTGTGCGTCTAAGAGAGGTACTTCGGATCGTGAATCGTGGGGAAGACAGTGTTGATCCGGGCTTGCCGCTCACCTGCCGCTGACTTGAATCGAGCCGCTGCCTTCCTCAAGACATCAGTGAGAAGCTTCGGAGCGCTCGTGCCACTCACATGGCTCAATCAGTGAAGACCGGGGGAGTAGCAGGCAAGAAGCACATTTGAAGTGAAAAGCCCCGGAATCTCGAGGACTCCGGGGCTTCCTGGAGCGGATGACGGGAATCGAACCCGCGTGATCTGCTTGGAAGGCAGAGGCTCTACCATTGAGCTACATCCGCAGCGCACGAAGCGTGCAGGCACAATCTTAACCGGCAAAGCGCTCGATTGCGAATTATCCGCCTCGGCCCCTTATGATCTAGGAAGCGAAGAGTTCGTACAGGCTCTGTCACGGGGTGTGGCGCAGTTTGGTAGCGCGCCTGCTTTGGGAGCAGGATGTCGCAGGTTCAAATCCTGTCACCCCGACTTCTCACAAGCCCCAGAACCTCATTTCCAGAGGTTCTGGGGCTTTCTCGCGTATCCGATGTGAATAGTCAGTGCACTGCGAGTACGAAGCTCAGCGTCCCCGGGAAGAGACGAAAGCAACCTGAGAAGAGGCGATGAGCGCTCGCGCCTTGGGTGGGGAAGAGAATCGACGGAGAAGAGGAACTGCGAAGAAGAATCAGTGTCTACAGCTTGAAATCTCGTGTTCGGCATGTGTGCGGGACTCGAGTTGGAAAGTCGAATGCTCAATCGACACGGGGAAATGCTCGGCGACGCAGTCTTGGAACTGGTGGAGAAGAGTGGTGGCATGCCCATCGGCGAAGCACTCATCAGCGAGGACGATGTGGGCGGTCAAGACGGGAAGACCCGTGGCGATCTCGTAAGCGTGCAGATCATGAACATCGAGAACATGGGGGACTGAGGACAGATGCTCGTGAACCTCCGAAAGGTCGAGGCCTTTGGGGGTCGATTCCATGAGGATCGACCCTGCTTCGCGGATGATCGTGATCGCCCTGGGAACGATGAAGGCTGCGATGAGCATGCCGGCGATCGCGTCTGCGCGGGTCCAGCCGGTGAGGGCGATGATGGCGGCGGAGGCAATGACTGCGACCGAACCGAGGGCATCGTTGACGACCTCGAGGAAAGCGGCGCGCATATTGAGGTTCGCGCCGCGCCCACTCGCAAGGATAAGGATTGACGCGACATTGCCTACCAGGCCCACGATGCCGAAGACCAGGAGCCCGACTGAGGCGATCGGGCGCGGGGTGATGAGCCGTTCGATGCCCTCAATGAAGGCGAAGGTGCCGACTCCGAGCAGAACAGTGGCTTGTGCTCCCGCCGCGAGGACTTCGGCTCTGCGCAGCCCCCAGGTGTGCTCCGAGGTTGCGGGTTTTTCAATGAGCGAGGCCGCGGTCACAGCGATGGCGAGTCCGGCGACATCGGTGAGCATGTGCCCGGCGTCGGCGAGAAGGGCCAGTGATGAAGTCCAATACGCCCCGATGACCTCGGCAATGAGAATTGTCGTCGTGATGATGAGCGTCAAGATGAGGCGTCCGCGATGCGCGGAGGAGTGAGAGTGAGAGTGAGCGTGAGAGTGGCTCATGGGAGATGAATGCCTTCCTTCTGCCACTCCGTGGCCCCCCTCAAAGGCGAGGAGGCAAGGGTGACCTTAGTAGTGGCGTCCCTGCTCAGGGTACACATGATGATCGCCTTCAGGAAAGGAATGCTGAAGCTCGCGACTGCTCAAAGCTGGGGTGAGGAGAACGCTCGGCCCATACGGATAGTGCAGAGGCTCACAGGCGGATAGCGCAGAGGCTCGCATACGGATAGTGCAGAGGCTCACGCCGGCAGATTCGCCTTGGAGATCGTGGCTCGCACGTCAATACTCTGATTCGCCCGGGCTGGAATAGCCGCCAGCGAAAGCTTCTCGCCCAGAAGCTTCGCGAGCGCCTTCGTCGAGTCGTCCTCGCCGTGAACGCAGAAAACCTGCCGGGGAGCGGGCTTGAGGGCCCCCACCCAATCGAGCAACTCAGAAGCATCCGCATGCACTGAGAACTCCTCGTCTCGCACGACCCGGCAGCGCACCGCCACCTCCATTCCGTGCATCTTCACAGAAGTCGCACCATCAAGGAGCGAGCGTCCTCGCGTCCCGATCGCCTGATAACCGGTGAGGATGACGCAATTGTTCTCCCCGGGCAGCATGCGCTCGAGATGATGCAAGACTCGGCCCCCGCTCGCCATGCCGGATGCGGAAATAATGATCGCCGGCCTGCCGAAAGTGTTGAGCGCCTTCGATTCGTTCACACTTCGTACTTCATGCAGATCCAGGTGGGACAAACGCAATCCCCCCGCCTCCTCGCAAAGCTCATCGGCCTGGCTTCGCGCCCGATAGATCTCCAGGGAAGACAAAGCCATCGGCGAATCAACGAACACGGGCACATCCGGGATGCGCCCCTCGCGCAACATCTCATCCAAGGCGAGCAGGACCACTTCCGTGCGATCCACGGCGAAGGCCGGTATGAGGATGCTGCCGCCTAAATCCACAGTGGAACGGATCGCCTCCGCAAAGGCTTCGTGGGCGGGACCTACAGGATCAGGATGTTCACGGTCACCGTAGGTCGATTCAACGAGGACCAGGTCCGCGCCTTCAGGGATCTCTCTCTGACGCAAGACCGGATGGGTGGCGCGCCCCAGATCGCCCGAGAAGAGGATCGAACCGTCCGGGGTCGACAGGCGGATCGAGCCCGAGCCGAGGATGTGCCCCGCCCTCGTCCAAGTCGCTTCCATACCGTCCCCGAGGTCGAGGGGACGAGCAAACTCGATCGTGCGGAACATGGGGAGGGTACGCTCAACATCCCCGATTCGATAGAGGGGCTGCGCGTTCGCATGGCGTGAGAAGCCGTGAGCGTTCGCGAAGTCCGCGTCGCGTTCCTGCAAGAAAGCAGAGTCGCGCAAAATGATCTCGGTCAGCGCGAGGGTTGAGTCCGTCCCCCAGATCGCGCCATTGAAGCCCTCTTTCACGAGCCTGGGCAGATACCCCGTGTGGTCCATGTGTGCGTGGGTGAGGAGAACATCGCTGATCGACGAGGGCGGAACGGGGAATCTGGACCAGTTGAGCAGGCGAAGTTTCTTCTGCCCCTGGAACATGCCGCAATCGATGAGGATTCTCCTGGGTCCCGAGGCAGTGTCGAGGTCGATGAGGTATTTCGAGCCGGTGACCGTGCCAGCTCCTCCGAGGAAAGTCAGACGTGTCGCAGCCATGACACAAGTGTGCCTTGCGTCACTGCTTGGTGCGGGAGTTTCGTGGGCGGGGCGGGCAAAAGGGCAGGGCGGCGAGTGGAATCGGCTGCATTACAGCCCTAAGGCGCCTGCGACGGCGACACCGCCCGCCGCCTGTCGTAGACTGGCCGAGTTGTCATGCGCCCTTTCGGGCGCCCCATACCCGTAAACGTTTTGGAGTGCACGCACGTGAAGAGCACCGTTGAGACTCTCGAGCCCACCAAGGTCCGCCTCACCGTTGAGGTTCCCTACGAGGAGATGTCCTCCGAGATGGCCAAGGCCTACAAGGATATCGCCGAGCAGGTCTCCATCCCAGGCTTTCGCAAGGGCAAGGTGCCGGCCCGCATCATCGACCAGCGTTTCGGCCGTGCCGCCGTCATCGAGCAGGTCGTGAACGAAGTCCTTCCGGGCCACTACTCGGACGCCGTCGCCGAGCAGGGACTTCGCCCCATGGCTCAGCCCGAGGTTGAGGTTACCGAGATCCCGAACACCACCGGCGAGCAGGGCGGCCAACTGATCTTCACCGCCGAGGTCGCCGTCGTCCCGGACTTTGAGCTGCCCGAATTCGACGAGAACACGGTCATCACTGTCGACTCCACCGAGGTCACCGAAGAGGACGTCACAGCCGAACTCGACGAGTTGCGCGGACGCTTCGCGACCCTTAAGACCATCACCCGTAAGGCGAAGACCGGCGACTACGCGACGATCGACATGGTCGCCACCGTCAACGGCGAAGAAGTCGACTCCGTTTCCGAGGTCTCCTACGAGATCGGTTCGGGCACGATGCTTGACGGCCAGGACAAGGCCCTGCGCGGCACCAAGGCCGACGAGGTCGTCACCTTCGTCTCCACCCTCAAGGGCGGCGAACACGAGGGTGAAGAGGCCGATGTCACCATCACGGTGAAGAACGTCAAGGCCCGCGAACTGCCCAAGGCCGACGACGACTTCGCTCAGATGGTCTCCGAGTTCGACACGATGGACGAACTCATGGAAGACCTCAAGACCCAGGCCGCTTCCTCGAAGTCCTCCCAGCAGGCCCTCCAGGCCCGCGACAACCTCCTCGACCATCTGCTCGACAAGGTGGAGATCCTCCTGCCTGAATCGGTCGTTGAGCACGAGCTCAGCCAGCGCCTTGGCGAGGATGCGAAGCCGAAGGAGAAGAAGGAGACCCGCGCGGCCATTGAGAAGGAGATGCGCTCCGAGCTCCTCTCCGAGGCGATCGCTAAGAAGCTCGACGTCCAGGTTTCGCAGCAGGAACTCATCGACTACGCGATCCAGATGTCGCAGAACTTCGGCGTTGACATCAACCAGCTCTTCTCCTCCCCGCAGCAGATGTCGGCCGTCATCGCCGACCTCGGACGCGCGAAGGCCCTCATCGAGGTTCTGCGTCTCGTGAGCGTCAAGGACTCCGAAGGCAATGACGTTGACCTGTCCGCCTTCCTCGGTGACACCGCAGAGGAGGCTTCTGAAGCTGAGACCCTTGAGGAGACAAGCGCCGAAGCCGCAGATGGGGAAGAGACTTCCATCGAGGAGTGAGCTTCTCAACTGTGAGAGTGTGGGCCGACATCCTTAGGTGATGTCGGCCCACACTCGTCACCTGGCCACTCGCCCTCGAGCTTGGGATGCGCCGACAGCGAAAAGAGGGCGCGCGGGCCGCGTTCAACGATCCACAAGCGGTAGCTTGGATGCCAGCAGGATCCGATAAGAGGATCCATCGAATAGAGGAGGAGCACGTGAGCGACGCGCAGATGGCCAGGGGAGGCGCCGATTCAATGGCGAACCTCTCCGACTCCGTCTACCAGCGACTCTTGAAAGAGCGCATCATTTGGCTCGGAGGCGAAGTGCGCGACGAGAACGCGAATGCGATCTGCGCGCAGATGCTTCTCCTGGCAGCCGAAGACGCCGAGCGTGACATCTACTTGTACATCAACAGCCCCGGCGGCTCTGTCACAGCGGGTATGGCGATCTACGACACGATGCAGTACATCAAGCCCGATGTAGTCACCGTGGGGATGGGCCTTGCGGCCTCAATGGGGCAGTTCCTCCTCACCGCAGGAACACCCGGCAAGCGCTACATCACGCCGCACACTCGCGTCCTCCTCCACCAGCCCCTCGGTGGGGCAGGGGGTTCTGCAACCGAAATCCGCATCAATGCCGACCTCATCCTCAAGATGAAGAAGGAACTGGCGGAGATCACCGCGCAGCGCACCGGTAAGTCCGTCGAGCAGATCGAAGTGGATGCGGATCGCGATCACTGGTTCAGCGCGCGCGAGGCTCTCGAATATGGTTTCGTCGACCGCGTCATCGAGACCCCGCAGGAGATCGGTCACCGCGTTGAAGAAGGAGCGAAGTGATGAGCACCACCCCTTATTTCGAGGGCATCGCCCGCACCATGCCGCAGTCTCGCTACGTCCTGCCGAGCTTCGAGGAACGCACCGCCTACGGGTATAAGCGTCAAGACCCCTATGCCAAGCTTTTCGAAGATCGCATCGTCTTCCTCGGCGTCCAGGTCGATGACGCATCCGCCGATGATGTCATGGCGCAGCTCCTCGTCTTAGAGTCGCAGGACCCCGATTCCCTCATCACGATGTACATCAACAGCCCCGGCGGTTCCTTCACCGCTCTGACTGCCATCTACGACACGATGCAGTACATCAAACCGCAGGTCCAGACCGTGTGCCTGGGGCAGGCCGCTTCCGCTGCCGCAGTGCTGCTCGCCGCAGGTTCGCCCGGCAAGCGCCTCGCACTGCCCAACGCTCGTGTCCTCATCCACCAGCCTGCGATGGAAGGCGTGCAGGGGCAGGCCTCCGATATTCAGATCGTCGCCGATGAGATCGATCGGATGCGCGTGTGGTTGGAGGAGACTCTCGCCAAGCATTCGGGCACACCGGTTGAGCAGATTCGCCGCGATATTGAGCGCGACAAGATCCTCACCGCCGCTCAGGCGAAGGAATACGGTCTGATCGATCAGGTCCTCGCCTCCCGCAAGGGCGAGTGATATCGAGAATCGCTTTGGGGGTCGCAGCATCCGGTGATGCTGCGACCCCCAACACTTATTCGATTATCGGGTGCTCAGTGTGCCGAATGGCGTCACATGGAGGCCTCAATTAGGGTGAAACTGTGAAGCGTGTGCCCACCATCGTGGGCGCCCCGAAATAGTGGGAGGCCAGCCGTGGCTCGATTGACCGACGGAGCTGAACTACTCAAATGCTCCTTCTGCGGGAAGAGCCAGAAGCAGGTTCGCAAGCTCATCGGCGGTTCCGGTGTCTACATCTGCGACGAGTGCATTGAGCTGTGCAATGAGATCATCGAAGAGGAACTCGGCGAAAAGTCCACTGAGACCTCCTCGACACCCCTGCCCACGCCCCGCGAAGTCAAGGAGTTCCTCGATTCGTGGGTGATCGGCCAAGACAGAGCCAAACGTGCACTCTCTGTTGCCGTGTACAACCACTACAAGCGCGTCCGCTCGCGCGAGGCCGGTAATGAAGAGGACATGCTCGGCACCAAGTCGAATATCCTCCTCCTGGGCCCAACGGGCACCGGAAAGACGCATCTTGCGCGCAGCCTCGCCAGGCTCTTGCACGTCCCCTTCGTGATCGTCGACGCGACTGCCCTCACAGAAGCCGGATACGTCGGCGAGGACGTGGAGAACATCCTTCTGCGCCTCATCCAAGAGGCCGACGGCGACATTAAGAAAGCCGAGCGCGGCATCATCTACGTCGATGAGATCGACAAGATCGGGCGCAAAGGCGAGAACGCCTCCATCACCCGGGACGTTTCCGGCGAGGGCGTCCAACAGGCTCTCCTGAAGATCATCGAAGGGACGGTCGCCTCGGTGCCTCCACAGGGAGGACGCAAGCACCCCCACCAGCAGTTCCTCGAAATCGACACCTCCGGGATCCTCTTCATCGCCGCGGGCGCCTTCGCTGGCATTGAAGACATTGTGAAGGCCCGCATTGGGCAGCGATCCACAGGTTTCGGTTCCGATTTGAAGTCGAAAGCGGAGATGGGGGACCTGTATGAGGCGATCACCCCGGAAGACCTCCATAGGTTCGGCATGATTCCCGAATTCATCGGTCGTCTGCCCGTCTTGACCTCCACGAAGGAACTCGCCGAGGAAGACCTCGTGAAGGTGCTGACAGAACCCAAGAACTCTTTGCTCCGCCAGTACCAGCACCTTTTCGAACTCGACGGAATCGACTTGGAGTTCACTCATGAGGCGCTGCTCGCCATCGCCGCCCTCGCCAATGAACGCAAGACAGGGGCGCGTGGCCTCTCTTCGATCATGGAGCGGACCCTTTCGGACCTCATGTTCGAGCTTCCCAGCCGTGACGACGTCGCACGCGTCGTCATCACCCGCGAGTATGTTGAGGGAACAGGGGAGCCAGAATTGTACGCGCAGCGAGGCGACGACATTCGCTCCGCCTGAGGGGGCGGGGAAATATGAACGGGGGAGAAACCATGAGTGAATCGGGGCACGAAACGAATCGTGTCAATCATGGACCTGCGGATCCTGCCGGTCTTGACATCCCCCCAGAGCTCGCCGCTGCGCGCCAAACGATTGACAATATCGACGCGGCCCTGGTCCATATCCTCGCGGAGCGCTTCCGCTGCACTCAGCGTGTCGGCCACATTAAAGCCCTCAACGAACTGCCGCCCGCTGATCCTGCCCGTGAGGCTCGTCAGGTTGCCCGCCTGCGGGCCCTCGCCGAACAGTCCGGTCTCGACCCTGATTTTGCTCAGAAATTCCTCGCCTTCATGATCACCGAAGTCATCCGCCACCACGAGGACATCAAAGCCGAGTACGAGAGCGGCGAGTAAAGCCAAGACGGGCATGATCCGCGCTGGCCTCATTCTCTCTGTAGGGCGGGGGACAGCATCCTGTGCTCTGAGGCGCTGATCCTCTCACTTCAGGGTAGGGTGCTTCACATTTTGCGCATTCTTGGCTGAGTTGCTGCTTCCTTCGAGGAAACTCCCAGAAAAGCTCCCTTAAATGTCAGACAGCGAGCGGGACCCGCCGCACTGACACCGAAAAATACAAGGAGCCTTCACATGAAGAATCACCGATCCGGCCACATCCTTGTCGCTGCCGGCCTGGCACTCACCATGGGCCTTCTCGGCGCCTGCTCTTCCAATGCCTCGGGCGACAAGCCCGGTGCCAACGCCTCGAGCACCGTCAAATCCGCAGAGGACGCGACCCTCATCTTTGCCCAGTGCATGCGCGACAAGGGCTTCGATGTGCCGGACACCGGTCTGACCGCAGACAACCTCAACGACACCTCCGACGCCTTCAACGATGCGATCAACGAGTGTCAGCAGAAGGTCGGCCCCGCCCTCGGCGAGGAGAACGACCTCACCAAGGATCCCGCGGCTCAAGAACAGCTCGTCAAGGGCGCTGAATGCCTGCGCGACCTCGGCTACGACGTCGCAGATCCCGAGGTCGGCAAGGGCCTGAATGTGAAGGACATCCCCTCCGATGCCCTGCAGAAGTGCTTCAGCAACCAGGGGGCGCAAACCAAATGACCGCGGAGTCAACAGACACGAAACCCGCGCGTAAGCGCCGCAAGGTGATCATCGGCGCCACCATTGTTCTGGCATTAGGGCTCGTCGGAGTGGGAACGGCTGCCGCCCTCGGCACCTTCTCCGCCGCTGAGAAGAACGAATCAGAAGGGAACGTCTTCACGGGCTCCACTGATGTCGTCACGCGCGGCACCCTTGAAGGCGAGACCACGGCAGTCGGGACCCTGCACTACGCAGACCGCTACAAGTTCCGCGGCGCCTTTGAAGGCGTCGTCACGAAGCTGCCAACCCCCGGCACGACCCTGACACAGGGCGACATGATCCACCAGATCGGTGACGAACCCAGCTACCTCATGCACGGCAACACTCCTGCATGGCGCACCTTCGAACCCGATATGAGTAACGGTGAGGATGTCACCCAGCTGGAAACCGCGCTCCAACAGCTCGGCTACTTCACTGGGGAGCCGAATTCTCACTACGACTGGCTCACACGTTCCGCGATCCAGAAGTGGCAGAAAGACAACGACCTCGTCCAGAACGGCATCCTGCCGCTGGGCCGCGTGGTCTTCGCACCTGAGGACCTGCGCGTGGGGACCATGATCGCTCGCGTCGGGGATCGCGCGAATGCCGAGACGGACCTGTTCAATGTCTCAAGCACGCGCCAGATCGTCAGCGCCAACCTCAAGCTTTCCGACCAGAAGCTCGGTGTGGTGGGCAATAGCGTCAAGCTCCGCCTGCCCGGCGGGGAGACGACCACGGGGACGATCTCCGCTGTGGAGCCTCCGACGGATAAGTCCGCTGCGGGCGACCAGAAGAACTCTGATTCTTCGCAGGACTCGAGTTCCGAAAAGGAACGGATTATCCCGATCACTGTGACGCCCGACGACCCGGAGGCGACGAAGAACCTGCAAGAGGCTTCAGTGACTCTCGGACTCATCAGCGAAAAGCGCGAAAACGTTTTGTCGGTGCCCTTGAGCGCCCTCATCGCCCTCACTCCCGACCAGTTCGGAGTCGAGGTGGTGAATGATGACAACACCACGCGCAAGGTGCCGGTGACAACTGGCCTCTTCGCCGGGGACCGTGTCGAAGTGACCAGCGACGAGCTGTCTGAGAATCAGCGCGTGGTGGTGCCCGACCGATGAGCCGAATCCTGTCACTGCATGACGTGCGCCGCACCTATGGCGAACCGCCCGTGGCGGCCTGCGCCGGGGTCAGCCTCGCAATCGAGCGGGGGGAATTCGTCGCGATCGTCGGCCCGTCGGGGTCGGGCAAGTCCACCTTGCTCAACCTCATCGGGACCCTCGACCGTCCCACCTCGGGCACGGTTGAGATCGATGGGATCGACGTGTCGCGGCTCTCGGACCGCAAGTTGTCGGCTCTGCGCGCTCACCTCATCGGCTTCGTCTTCCAGCAGTTCCACCTCTCTGAAGGCATGAACGCGATCGATAACGTCGCCGACGGCCTTCTCTACCTCGGGGTACCGCGCGCTGAAAGACGACAGAAAGCTGAAGCTGCTCTCATTCGCGTTGGACTATCCCACCGCCTCTATCACAAGCCCCATCAGATGTCGGGCGGCGAGCGTCAGCGCGTTGCCATCGCCCGCGCTGTTGTCGGCGATCCGCCGCTGCTGCTGGCAGACGAGCCCACGGGCAACCTCGACTCCGTGTCGGGTGCGTCCATCGTGGAACTGCTCCATGAGCTCCACGAACAGGGCACCACCATCGTCGTCATCACTCACGACAACGATCTCGCCTTGCAGCTGCCCCGACAGATCGCCATCAAGGATGGGCGCATCGTTCACGATTCCGCCGCCAAAGAGGTGGCCCATGTCTGAGCACTCCATGAATATGCATTCAAAACTGCGTTGGTCTGACGTGGCGCGCCTGGGTGGAACCGGGATCCGCGCCCGTCCGACGCGCGCGATTCTCTCCGCACTGGGGATCGCCATCGGTATCGCCGCCATGGTGGGCGTCATCGGCGTTTCCACCTCCAGCCAGGCGCAGCTCGCCGAACAGCTGCGTGCACTGGGCACCAATATGCTCACCGCTCAGGCCGGTAACGACCTGTCCGGTGTGTCCACGAAGCTGCCCAGTGACGCGGTCGGACGAACCCGCCTGATTGATGGCGTCGAGAAGGCGACCTCCACCTCCACGCTTTCGGGAGTGTCGGTCTACCGTTCCCGCCTCGTCGACAAGAACGCGACGGGCGGTACGATCACCATGGCTGCCGAACAGTCCCTGCTTGACGTTGTCGCCGGTTCGGTCGCAAAGGGCACGTGGCTCAATGACGCCACAGCCGGCTATCCTGCGACGGTTCTGGGAGCCAGAGCCGCTCAGCTGCTCGGCGTCGTCAATCCGGGCACCCAGGTCTGGATCGGCAACACATCCTTCACGGTCATCGGCATCCTCGACCCCGTGACCCTTGCACCCGAACTGGATAATGCCGCGCTGATCGGCACGGAAATTGCGAAACAGCAGTTCGACTACAAGGGTGAGCCGACCACGGTCTACGAGCGTTCGGCCGAGGACAAGGTCGAGGACGTGCGCGCCTTGCTGGGCCCCACCCTCAGCCCGAAGAATCCGACTTCGGTCGAGGTTTCGCGCCCCTCTGACGCCCTCGCGGCCAAGAACGCGGCAGATCAGACCTTCACTGCTCTGCTGGTCGGAGTCGGTTCGATTGCTCTGCTGGTCGGCGGCATTGGCGTGGCGAACACGATGATTATCTCGGTGCTAGAGAGGCGAAGGGAGATCGGCTTGAGGCGCTCTCTGGGCGCTATGCGCGGTCATATCCTCATCCAGTTCCTCGCCGAAGCACTGCTCCTGGCCTTTTTGGGCGGAGCCGCCGGGTGCGTGCTCGGCATTGGCGTCACGCTCGGCATGAGTGTCGCTAACGGCTGGCCCTTCACCCTTCCGTGGTATGTCGTCGTCGCGGGCCTGTCGGTCACGATGCTCATCGGCGCTGTCGCGGGTCTCTACCCGGCGGTTCGCGCCTCGCGTACCCCTCCGACCGCGGCGCTCAACGCCCAGTAGGAGCTCAGCTCAAAAGGCGCATCCAGCCCTGGAAGGGGTATTCACGCGAACAGTTGGGCCCGCCGACCATATGGTCGGCGGGCCCAACTGCATGCTGTCAGAATCCTGCGCCCCAGGGGTGCGGCCACAGCCTTCGCTCCCCGGAATGGGGGGCTCAGGCTTGCGTGGGACTCAGGCTTGCAAGGTGACTCAAGTGCGGAAGGAAACTCGGCTTGTACAGGGAACTCATGCCTGAACAGGGCCGCCGTAGAGCTCATCAATGATGGGGGTGAGACGCAGTACCGCCTCACCGCGTTTGACTTTCAAAGAGGGAGTGAGCATCCCATTCGCCTCGGTGAAATCCGATGCGAGGACCGTGAACTTACGGATCGACTCAGCGCGTGAAACATGAGCGTTCGCAGAGTCCACAGCCTTTTGCAAGGAGGCAAGAACCTCGACGTTCGTCCTCGCATCGGCAACACTCATGGGAGGCAGGCCGTGAGACTCCAACCACACGGGAAGCATTTCCGCATCAAGAGTGATGATCGCCGACACGAAGGGCCGCTGATCGCCGACAACGAGGACCTGCGAAATCAAAGGATGAGAACGCATCGGGTTCTCCAAGAGGGCCGGGGCGACGTTCTTGCCCCCAGCGGTCACGATGATCTCCTTCGCACGCCCCGTGATCCGCACATAACCGTCACGATCCAAAGAACCCAAGTCTCCTGTCTTGAACCATCCATCTTCGGTGAAGCAAGCAGCGCTCGCCTCGGGGTCGTTATTGTAGCCATGGAAAACAGAGGGACCTTTGAGGAGAATCTCGCCCTCGTCGGAAATCTTGAAGGACATAGGCGGCAATGCGGGGCCCACGGTCCCGATCTTCGACAGACTGGGGGTATTGACCGACACCGGCCCCACTGTTTCCGTCAGACCGTAGCCCTCCAAGACGGGGATGCCCAACCCCCGGTAGAAGTGGCCGAGCCAGGTCGCCAAGGGAGCGCCGCCCGACACGATGTAGCGCGCGTTACCGCCCACCAGTTTCACAATATTCTGGTAGACGAGTTTGTCCGCCAGAGCACGCTGGGCTCGCAGCGAACGCGAGGGCCCCTCAGCGGTGTCCAAGGCCTTGGAGTATTCAATCGCCACATGGGCCGCCCAGCGGAAGATTGTTTTCCTCGCGCCTTTCGAGGCTTTAGCGTCAGCCGAGTTGTAGATCTTCTCCAAGACGCGAGGCACCACCAGCAGGTAGGAAGGCTTAAAGGACGCGAGGTCGGGCAGCAGGTTCTTAATATTCGGAACATGGGCCAAAACCCCGTTACCGCTGATTTGGAAAACCTGTAAGAAACGGGCAAACACATGCGCGAGGGGAAGGAAGAGCAAGAGGCGCGAGTCCTTCCCCGCTGCGATTTCCGGCATCCACGCGTGGGCGTTGAGGCACAGGTTCGTGAAGTTCTCGTGGGTGAGCACGGTGCCCTTAGGGGTGCCGGTCGTTCCCGAGGTGTACACGATCGTGGCGATATCGTCTTTCCTCAGGGCATCAGTGCGCGCCGTGACTTGAGTGCGGGGAATGCCCGCGCCCTCTGCGATGAGGGTCTCAATCGCTTCGGAGTCGAGGGAGAGAACGGTGACGCGGTGGCGGCCGCTCCGCTCAGCGGCGGCGCGCACGATCTCCGCCATTGACACGGTCTCGGTGATGACCAGGTCGACTTCGGCATCGGAGAGGACATGGGTGACTTGCTCGATTGAACTCGTCTCGTAGATGGGCACCGGGATCAAACCCGCGCTCCAGGATGCGAAGTCCAGGAGAGTCCACTCGTAGCGGGTGCGGCTCATGATCGCGATTCTTTGACCTGGCGCTAATCCTCGTGCGATGAGCCCGGCCGCGACCTGTTGAACTTCCTCGTAAAAACCTCGGGCACTCAGGGGCCGCCATGCATCGCCCATGCCAAGTTTTCGCAGGATCAGGGGACGAGGAGCTGAACGCTGCACTCTTTGCTTGAGGAGGAAAGGAATTGTCGTTGAGTCGTCGATGCGCACGAGGGTCGGAGCATGCCATTCGAGGGCGTTCGTCGCGCCCTCTTCTGCGAGTTCGGCGTCCTGAGCGAGGTCCTCCTCGACGGGATTTTCATCTGGGGTCATCGGAGCTCCTATCCGGGTGTGCATGAGGGGAGTGCATCCAGCCTAAACCGTGTGTCGGCTTGGATAAGGGGGAAGAGAAGATGATGAGGAAGGAGGATCGGATGCCTCAAAGGGCACGATCAGCTTCGCTCCAGCCACCACTAAGGACAGCGGGCCTGAGATGCTGCGCTGGGAAAGAGGGGTTTTGTCGTAGTAGCGCTGAGGTGGACGGAAGACGAGAAGAACTCTATTCGGCGAGGGTCGTGCGGCGTTGGATGAAATCGTGGAAGCCAGGGACTGTGAAAGCGACTCTGCCGAGCTCGGGTGAGTAGATGAGACCCTTGGAGATGAGAGAGGCCCGGATGGGCCCGAGAGACTGCACCTTCTTGCCCAAGCGCTCGGCAATGGAAGAAGTTGTCGAGGGCTGAGGGCCGTCGAATGCCATCGCCGATAGGTAATTCCGTTCTGCGGGCGTCGCCCGATCCCAACGGGCCGGAAAGAAACCCGAGTCGAGCTGTGCGAAACCGAGAAGAAGAGCGTTACGGGCGTCGTGCACGGTGAAAGGAGAACCCTCGGCGACCCTCCACATGGCGGAGCCGAGCTCCTGGATGAAGTAGGGGTAGCCTTGGGAGGCCTTGGCAAGGATTCCGAGAGCTATATCGTCGAATTCTGCATCCATGGCGTGTGCGGGGCCGAGGAATGCCGCACGGGTCTCTTCGGCGTTGAGGGAATCGATAATACGAACATTGAACATCCTCTCCGCGTAGGACTTCGTTTCTGCGAGGATCTTGGGAAGATTCGGTAGTCCCGCTCCAATGATGTAGAAAGGCAGTGCACGTTGGCTGCACTCGTGCTGGCACGAGAGCAGAGCTGCAAGCAGACCGGGGTCGAGGTCTTGGAGTTCGTCGATGAAAAACGCGATTCCCTTGTTTTCGTCGCGGAGGACCTCTGCGGTGTCGATGACGGCGTCGAGTAGATCGAGTTCATAGTTGCTCGTCGACGCCCGACCGGGGTCTCGGGCAACGCCGAAGGACACATCGGTGAGCCCGAGGGAGATATTGAAAGATGTGATCGTGGCGAGCATCTGACGGACGCGCGATGTGGATGCCTGTGCGGATCGGGCGAAAGATGCGGCGTTCAATCCCTGGATGAGGATCTGGCGCGCCGTGGTGGCCCCGGCTGTTCCCGGACTGGCTTCAAACTTCACTGCAACCCAGTCCGCGTTCTCTGCCTCCTGAAGCATACGGTTGAGCAGCACCGTCTTGCCGACGCCGCGCAATCCGAGGAGGAGAATCGGCTGATCGGGGCCAAGACTACGGGCGCTTCGGGTGATGAGTGAAGAGAAGAGCTTAAGATCCTCGTTACGGCCGACCAGCTCAACGGGCGGGCGGCCAGAGCCGGGGGTGTAAGGATTCGATGACGCGTCCATGCACTGATTATAGCTTCGTATAACCCTGTATAGGGTTTTGTTATACAGGGCTATACAAAGCTATACGGGCGAGCTTGCGACGTGTGAGAGCCAGCGCTCCTCGAAGCACCAATGACGCCAAGTGGGCACCGGCGAATGCCGATGCCCACTGGTCGGGATCACAAGGATCAGGCCTTCTTGCGCTTGGCCGGAGCCTCGCCGAGTTCGAAGGAGACGACGCGAGTTTCAGCCTCGCCATCTTCGGCCGCCTCGTAGGAGACAAGCTCAAAGGGCCCCTCGACCTTCGACGCGGCGCTGAGATCCGCGAGAACCCCCTCGATCGCCGCCTTCGAAGCCTGTGGCACCTCAAGGCTGACCTTGAGGAAAGGCGTACGAGGAGACACCTTCGCCTCCGACTTCACTCGGCGCAGCGCAATAAGTGCTGCGGATGCGGCGCGCAGCACCTCCGGGTCACCGGCCACGTCCTCGAGCCCCTCAAGCGTCGGCCACGGAGCACGATGGATCGAGCCGGGGCGATACCACGACCAGACCTCTTCCGTCACATAGGGCAAGAAGGGGGCGAGCAGGCGGATCACCGTGTCAATGACAATCGCGAGCACGGTCCTGGCTGAAACGGCCTCGTCCTCGGCCCACTTGCCATCGCGGTTGTAGGCGCGCTCCTTCACGAGCTCCAAATAGTCATCACAGAAAGTCCAGAAGAAAGACTCCGTGACCTCCAAAGCGCGCGAATGGTCGTAAGCGGCCAGAGCATCGCTCGCCACCGAAATAACACGACGCAGCTCGGCGATCACCGAACGATCCAACTCCAACGAGATCCGAGCCGGATCAAGATCAAGAGCCGTGTTCTCCCCGCCCATCGTCAAAGCGAACTTCGAAGCGTTGAGGACCTTGATCGCAAGGCGACGGCCGATCTTCATCTGTGCCTCATCGAAGGTCGCATCAAGGCCGAGCCTGGCTGAAGCCGCCCAATAACGCACCGCGTCCGAACCGTACTTCTCGAGCAGGCCCATGGGCGTGACGACATTGCCCTTCGACTTGCTCATCTTCTTATGGTCAGGATCGAGGATCCACCCGGAGATGCCCGCGTGCTGCCACGGAAGAGCCCCGAACTCAAGGTTCGCGCGCACGACCGTGGAAAAAAGCCAGGTGCGGATAATGTCTTGACCCTGAGGACGCAGATCCATCGGGTAGGTCCGTTCGAACAGGTCCTCGTCATGAAGCCAACCGCAGGCCAACTCAGGGGACAGGGACGAGGTCGCCCAGGTGTCCATGATGTCGAGCTCTCCGACGAAGCCGCCAGCCTTGCCGCGCTGCTCTTCAGAGTAACCGGCGGGTGCATCGGTCGAAGGATCAACCGGGAGGGCGTCTTCACGAGGAGTGATGACCTTCGAATAGTCGACCTCGCCGTTCTCATCGACCTCGTACCACAGCGGGAAAGGAACGCCGAAGAAACGCTGCCTGGACACGAGCCAGTCGTTATTCAGGCCCGTCACCCAGTTCTCGTAGCGGACCCGCATGAAATCCGGGTGGAACTTCAGGTCGCGGCCACGGCCCACCAGCTCCTCGTTGAGGTCCAGCCTAGAAGCCGGATTCGTCCAGGGCTTACCGCCATTGCGGATATACCACTGGCGAGAGGTCACGATCTCAAGGGGCTTATCGCCCTTCTCGAAGAAATTCGTCTGACGCACGGTTTTCACCGGTTCGCCGCGCAATTCACCAGACTCCCTCAAACGGGCGACCACGGCCTCGCGGGCACTGAAGGTTGTCTTGCCCGCAATCTCGGCGAAAGCCTCGCGCCCGCCGTCGGAGACGATCCACTCGGGAGTCTCAGCCTGGATGCGCCCATCCTTGCGCAAGATCGCGCGCAAAGGCAGCTCAAGATCGCGCCACCAGTCGATGTCGGTGGTGTCGCCGAAGGTGCAGCACATGGCGATGCCCGCGCCCTTGTCCATTTCAGCTGCGGGGTGGGCCAAGACGGGAACCTCCACGCCGTACACGGGCGAGGCGACCTTCGTGCCGAAGAGCGGCTTGTAGCGTTCATCATCCGGGTGGGCGACGAGGGCGACGCAGGCGGCGAGAAGCTCAGGGCGGGTCGTTTCGATGCAGACGTCCTGGCCGTTCTCGATCGGAGCTCCAAGGGCCGCTGCTTTCGCGCCCGCATCCGCATCGCACAGGTGGAAGGCGAGACGATGATAAAAGCCCGGGTACTCGCGGGATTCGAGCTCGGCCTGGGCGACCGCCGTCTGGAAGGTGATGTCCCACAGGCCCGGAGCTTCAGACTGGTAGGCCTCCCCGCGTTCGAGGTTGCGCAGGAATGCGGCCTGGGCGATCTTGCGGGCGCGCTTGCCGATGGTCTGGTAGTTCTGCTTCCAATCGACTGAAAGCCCCAGGTAGCGCCACAGGGCCTCGAATTGCGCCTCGTCCTCGACGGTGAGGCGTTCACACAGCTCCACGAAGTTCTTGCGGGAGATCGGCTGCTGGTCGCGGGCCTTGATGGACTTGCCCTCACCGCCCTCGTGCGGAGGGACGAAATCCTCGACGTAGGGCAGGCTCGGGTCGACGCGCACACCGTAGTAGTTCTGCACGCGGCGTTCCGTTGGCAGGCCGTTGTCGTCCCAGCCCATCGGGTAGAAGACGGCCTTACCGGTCATGCGCTGGAAGCGGGCGACGACGTCGGTGTGCGTGTAGGAGAACACGTGGCCGACGTGGAGGGAGCCCGAGACCGTCGGCGGGGGAGTGTCGATCGAGTAGACCTGTTCGCGGACCGCGGTGCGATCGAAGGCGTAGACGCCGTCTTCCTCCCAGGTCTTGCCCCATTTGGCTTCAAGGCCTTCAGCGCCGACGCGCTCGGGCACCTTCGGGGCGGGAACTGAGGTCGCAGTGGTGTCGGGACGCTCGCCCATAGTCTGTATTCTCCATCCGAGTCGTGGACATGTGACGTCTAAGCCTAGGTGGTAAACGCTGGACGATACCAATGCCTCGGCTGAAATCGACTGTTGCGCGGGTTACAAAATTGGCTGTTGTGCGGGTTGTATGTGTGACCGGAGGCCTTGGCGTTGTGAGAAGTGGCCATGGACATGTGTAGACAGTATGTCTATACTCTATGTCTATGCCGCTGATGCGATTTTCCCGTTTACCTGAACACAAGCAAGCTGCGCTGCTGGATGCTGCAGAAATCCGCCTTGCTCAAGCCGGGCGCGTCCCCGTTTCGTGGAACGAGCTGCTCGAAGCGATGCAGTTGCCGAGGGCGTCGGCCTACACCTACTTCGATGGCCGCGAAGACCTTGTAGACACCCTCATTCGGCGGGTCACCGAACGTTTAGGCACCTCATTAGGGCAATGGGAAACAGTCGAAACGCAGGAGGAACTGTGGGAGCAGTGGGAATGCTCCGTTCAAAGAGCGCTCCGTTTCCTGAGTGAACATCCCTCGGCCGGTACGATTCTGCGAACCTACCTGATACCATCTCGGATTCCTGTTATTCGAGAGTGGATCCTCACCGCCTTCGACAACGCTCGTGCGATTGGGATGGTCAATGATGACCTGCCGCGCGATCTTGTCGCCGACTCAACGCTCGCCCTACTGGGAGTACTCGACGCCTGGGCCATTGAACAGGTCGAATCCCAGGGCGAATACCCCGACTTCTCCACCGTGCACGCATTGATCTCACGCCTTTGGGGGGAAAAGTGAAAACTGTCATATCCAATGTTCGTTTGATCGATGGCACCGGGCGCGCTGCCCGAGACGGAATGACGGTGGCTATCGAGGGAGGCCGCTTCACCCGCATCACGCCTTCCAAGGTGAGCATCGCCCAAGCCCAGCGCATCGACGGTACAGGAAAGGCCCTTATTCCGGGGCTGATCGACGCGCACAAACACATCATGAATAACGGCGGCGATCACATGGCCGTCGGCCTCACCCCTCGGGGCGTCTTCGACAACCTCGCCACAATGCTCAGAGGCGGAGTGACGACGATCCTCGACCTGGGATCGGCCGATATCATCCATGTCCTACGACACGCCCCCGTTGTGCGGCCAAGGATCCACACCGCTATCTCCATCGTCACCAACCCGGGCGGGTACCCCGCTGAATACATGCCGAGGCGTTTCTACCGGATGGGAGCGGTACGCGAATGCCAGAGCCCGGCGCAAATCCGCCGAACCGTCCGGCGGCTGGCGCGGGTGGGAGTCTCGGCCATTAAGACCGCCGTCGTATCGCGCACTTTTGACGGCAAGCCGGTGCGCGGGTGGTCGGATGCCCAATTGAATGCTCTCACTGACGAGGCCCACCGTCATGGGCTGATGGTTTGCGCACATCTCACCTACGCAGCTGACTACGTCCAGGCCGCCAGGTGCGGGGTCGATAGTGTGCATCATGCCGCCTTCGATGGTGTGATCACTGATCGGGTAGCTGATGAGCTGATCGAAGCAGGAGTCGTTTTCGTTCCGACCTTGAGTTTGGCGAGTCTCTTGATCGATGGCATGCAATATCGTTGGTGCGACGACCCCCAGTTCACCGCTGGACTGCCGCCTGCGCTCGTGCGCAATATGCGCGAGTTCACGACGCACTATGAGCAGTGCCCGCCGGATGAGCCCGTGCCTGGCTTCTTCGTGTCTCTTCCTAAGAGAGAGTGGGAGGCAGTTCCGGAGAACCAGCTGCGCAATGTTGCGAAGTACATCGAACGAGGTGGAACTATCGCTCTTGGGACGGATTCGGCGCTCGGGTTCTCCCTTCATGGCACGCCGGTGCGGGAAATGGAACTCATGGTTGAAGCGGGGCTCAATACCGTCGAGGCCATTCAAGCTGCGGGGCAGAATGCGGCGCGGGTGTTCTCCCATAAGGAGAACATCGGCACCATTACGCCGGGAGCTTTGGCCGATTGTCTCCTCGTGCCCGCTGAAATCACCGCATCAATGACTCATTTGGCTGATATCTCGACTGTGATCCAAGGTGGGAAAGTCATCCGTTAGAAGCAACGCACGGTACTACTCCGGCTGAAATCAACTGTTGCGCGGGTGACATGCGCGACCGGAGGGCGACTCCGCTGGATCTGCAGGCGTCGAAGCCGCCTACGCGCCTATCTTGTGCGGGTGGAGATCTCGGCGTCGCGCGCGATCGCAGCTTCGACGGCGCTGATCAGGCACGTCGACATGCCCTGCGCTTCAGCGGCGAGCAGCCCCGCGATCGTCGTGCCCCCGGGTGAGCAGACCCTATCGATGAGCTCGGAGGGAACCGTGCCCTGCTCGGAGGCCTCGAGGACGAGGTCGGCCGAGCCCGCGAGTGCCTGAGCGGCGATTGCAACGGAGACCTCCTTCGTCAAACCGTGCTTCACCCCCGCCCTGGCTAAGGCCTCGATGATCTGGAAGACCCACGCGGGAGAGCATCCTGCGAGGGCCTGGAAAGCAGGGAAGTCCTTCTCCTCAATACGGATCGAACGACCCACCTTGTTCATGAGAGCCTCGACCGCAGCCACCTGCTCCTCGGATGCGCCTAAGGAGCAGATCGCGCTCATCGAGCGGCCGATCTGCGCGTTCACGTTCGGCATAACGCGGATGATCGGTACGGCCGCGCCGAAGTCCTTCGCGATCGACTCCACGGTGCGTCCGGCGGCGAGGGAAACGACGCACATTTCGGGGCGCTCGCGGACGATATGCGCGATCATCTTGATGACCGCGCTTTGCACATGGGGTTTCACGCCGAGGACGAGGATGTCGACTTGGTGGGCGAGGGAACCATTGGAGGAGGCGACGCTTGCGCCGAGCTCGGCTGCGAGCGCGGGAGCGTGGACCCCGTGAGCGTCGGTGAAGAGGAAGTCCGAAGCGTTCATTCCGGCTGCGACGCCACCTCTGGCGATGGCGGCGACCATGGCACCTGAACCGATGAATCCGATGCGCATGATGGGGTCCTTCCTGGTTGAGGGAGCGATATGAGAGCTCGGACACACCCTAGTACGTGCATGCTCGGTGGCGCACAGGCGTCCACGAGCGGAACTGGCGGAGACTTTAGCGGCGACGAGTCCCGAAAACGGAACGGGTGATCTCCGAGCCCGCAGTCCGAAGCACTTGGCCGATCACGGATTCAACCTGCTTCGCACGACGCTCGGACTTGCGTTGCCTTTCGGCCTCCGCCTTCTCGCGGGCCCGCTCCTCGGCCCGTTCTGCCCGTTCCTTCTCCTTGGCGAGAGCCCGTTCGAGGGCGGCTCGCTCCTTCTCCTCTTGCTTCGCCTGCATCGCCGCTGCCTTTTCCGCTTCGAGGAGCTCTCTCTTTTCCGCTTCGAGTCGAGCCTTTTCAACCTCGGCCTCTTCGATGCGCTGCATGAGCTTTTCTTGCGCGGAATCGGGATTCACTGCGGTCGAGTACTTCGAAGCGATCGGGGAAGCGGACAGGGTCAGGGCCAGGGTCTGCGCAGAGGCCGGACCCATGAGGGAGACGGGCGCCCACATGGAGGTCGGAGACACGGGGGTCGGTGTGCCGTGCTCGTTGAGAACCGTGACGACCGCTTGACCGGTGCCGAGGTTCGTCAGGATCTCCGCAAGATCAAGGGAGGTGTTCGGGAAGGTCTGAACACTCGCTTTGAGGCGCTTTTGTTCATCGGGGGTGAGTGCGCGAAGCCCGTGCTGAATCCGCGAAGAGATTTGGGCGAGGACATCGGCGGGAATGTCCTTCGGGGTTTGAGTCACGAAGACGACGCCAACTCCTTTTGAACGGATGAGGCGCACGGTTTGAACGACTTGGCGGATGAACTCTTTCGTCGCATCCGCGAAGAGGAGGTGGGCTTCGTCGAAGAAGAACACGAGGCGCGGGCGCTCGAGGTCACCGACCTCGGGAAGTGTGGAGTACAGGTCGGCGAGGAGCCACATGATGAGTGCGGACACTAATGCGGGACGCTGGGAGATGTCTCCGACGCCGAGGAGAGAGATCACGCCTCGCCCCTCGGGGGAAAGACGGAGGAGATCATGGGTGTCGAAGCTGGGAGCGCCGAAGAATTGTTCGGCCCCCTGAGATTCGAGGACCGTCAGAGCCCTCAGGATGACACCCGCGGTGGCCTTCGAGACTCCGCCGATGTTCGCAAACTCGGGGGATCCTTCCTCGGAGGTGAGGAAGGAGATGACTGTGCGCAGATCCGGAAGGTCGATGAGTTCGAGTTGCTCTTTGTCGGCCCAGGCGAAGATGAGCTGGAGGGCCTGTTCTTGCGTGGAATTGAGGCCAAGTGCTCGCGCCAGGAGGAGGGGGCCGAAATCGCTGAGGCTTGTACGAATCGGAATGCCCGTGAATTGGTTTTTCGCATCACCGAGGGTGAGCAGATCGATCGGGAAGGAGTCGGGGGTCCAGTCTTGACCATTTGCCGAGGTGCGGGCGAGGAGTTTTTCGGAGGAGGCGCCCTTCTCGGCGAGGCCGCTCAAATCGCCCTTCACATCGCACAACAGGACCGAAGAGCCCGCTGCGGATAGGCCCTCACTGAGGAGTTGAAGAGTGCGGGTCTTGCCCGTCCCAGTCGCTCCGGCGACCAGGAGGTGACGGTTGAACATTGAAAGGGGCATCTTCGTGGTCGTGCCGACAACGCGCGTCGTGCCGTCGAGAAGAGTGCCGATCGTGATCGAGGGGGTGGAGAAGTCGTAGGCCCGGCGGATCTCATCAATGAAAGCCGAGGACGAGGGAGAAGGATCCGATGAGGAAGCCTCTTGTGGTGAGGAGTCTTCTGCGGATGACTGTCCTTGGGAGGGGACTTGTGGCGCCGTTTCTTGTGGGGAAGGTTCTTGTGGGGAGGACTGTGCGCCCGCCGGATCGGGCTCACCAAGCGAATCGGACCCTGCAGCGCTGATAGCTTCGAGTTTGAGGCGCAGCGCCTCCGCCTGCGCACGCGCCGCCTCGGCTTCCGCTTGTTTCGCCCGGGCCTCGGCCTCGGCGAGTTGAGCCTTGAGATCGTCGATGTTCTCGCTCATTGCGTCCCTTTCCCGGGCGTCTTCGCACCGTTGTGAACATCGTAGGGGGAGGAAGCGTCATGTGCGCTCCCCCAGACAGAATCCAAGAGCGCAGGACACTACCATCCACATGCGCAGGAGGTCGACATCCCCGATCCACAACGACAGATGACTTCAGGTGAAGCTGAAGGAAACACCCCCTAGCGTCACGGCATGGACCTTCTCAGGAGGCTACGGCTGAAACGCTTGACCCGCGCGGTCTACAGCGCGAAGGAGTGTGCTGCGCGCGAACGCCCAGAACGCGTCATCAGGCTCCTCCCTTCGCCTTTATCTGCCCTCGCCCTCGTCCTTCTCCTCCTTGTGCTCGCAGTTTTCGGCATCGTGCGCGCACAAATCCCGGGAAACGCCCACGCCATCGAATCGGCGAGCGACTCACGGCAAGAGCCAGAAGATGAGCAGAGCGGCCTCCGCATGGATGAGGAGTACGGGAGAGGCGGAACGCAGAAGGACACGGATGCGGAAGGGAGGGAAAGCTCGGAAGCCTCCGGCTCCGCATCATCCCTGCCACGTGGAGGGAAAAAAGACACTCCTCTTCTCATCATTCACGTCGCCGGGGCGGTTGGCGACCCGGGCGTCGTGCACGTCCCCGCAGGCTCTCGAGTCATTGACGCCCTCAACGCCGCCGGAGGAGCCCTGCACGAGGCGAACCTCGACGCCGTGAACCTCGCGCGACCAGTGAACGACGGGGAACAAATCCTCATCCCGACAATCGGGGATCTGGGGACGAACGCACTCGGAGGAACGCAGGCCTCCGCACACCCCCAGGGTGCCTCCGCCTCTTCATGCGTGGACATTAGAACCGCCGATGCTGCGGCTTTCGAAACCCTCGACGGGATCGGGCCGAAGCTCGCACAAAGGATCATCTCCTTTCGCGAATCCTCCGGCCCCTTCGAATCGGTCGAAGATTTGGACGCCGTCCCCGGGATCGGACCGGCCCTGCTGGCGCGTCTGCGTGAAGGAGTCTGCCAATGAGCTCCACCGAGCACGCGGCCATCCCGATCATGATGGATTGGCGCCTGTTCCCCGCAGCCTTGACGACATGGGCGTGCACCTGGTGGGCGGTGTCCAGGTCGTGGGGATGGGCGCATAGTCTCCTCATCCTCGGCTTGTTCATCGTTGCAGCCGCTTCGACTCATTCCCTACGCTCCACACCCCGAGTAGGAGGACGCCACCAGCTCACACCTGCAGGTTCCATCAGAAGCGCCCTCCTCGCTCTCGCAGCGGCCGGCTTGGCGGCGCTCGCGGTCGGTGGACTCGCCTGCGCCTCCTTCCAATCGTGTGAGGCGAATGAGGCGGCCACGAGGGGAGCACTCATCACCCTGAATGGCCGCGTCGACGCGGACCCCAAGAGTTCACACGGCTCTTTCGGGGCGAGGAAAGAACAGGTGAATATCACGATCCTCAGCGTCGGGAAAGAGGAACTCCCTTCGCCTCCTGTGCGCCTCATGCTCCGAATATCGGGCGGACACGAGCTCTACCGCGGTGACATTGTGAGAGTCAGAGGCCTCATCGATCCCACTTTCCCCGGCGCCCTGCCCTATGCGGGGAGCATGAGTACGACTCCGGTTCTTCTGGAAAGACCGGGTGGTTATGTGGGCATCACGAGGCGATTCCGTCTCCACCTCGAAAGGGCTGTTGAAGGGCTTGACGATCAGGGCCGGGCCCTCGTCCCGGGAATGGCGATCGGGAATGACCGAGCGATGAGTGAAGAATTGGAAGAGGCATTCCGTGCGTCCAGTTTGAGTCATTTGACCGCAGTGTCGGGCTCCCACATGGCGATCGTCCTCTCAAGTGTCCCACTCCTCCTGCCCAGGAGCCGACGCGCAAGAATCTTCGGGGCGCTCACGGTCCTCGTCCTCCTCGTCATGGTGGTCGGCCCGACTCCGGCGGTCATGCGAGCTGCCGTGACGAGCACAGCGGGAATCCTCGGACAGGCCCTGTCGCGCGGAGGACAGGGCCTTGCCGCACTGAGCCTGACAGTCCTCGTCATTGTGCTCCTCGACCCTTGGGCGGTCAGAGATTTCGGCTTCGCCTTGTCCGTTTGCGCGACCTTCGCAGTGGTCGTTCCCGCTGCGGCCTGCCGGAGATGGGGCAAGAAACACCTGAAAGTCAAGAGCCGAGTGGGACGCTTCTTCAATCGTCTCTTCGAGCTCGTGTGCGTGTCGGCTTGGTGTCAGATCATGACGATTCCGATCCTGCTCCTGCTCGACCCGGCCTTCCCCGTCTATTCCCTCGCTGCGAATATTGCCGCGGCTCCCGCTGTTGCGCCGGCGACCCTCCTCTCCCTGAGCGCCGCGCTCGCCGCTCCCTTTTCGCTCCAGGCCGGAAAGGTCCTAGCGGTCCTCGCTTCTTATGCGACCGCCTGGATCGCGAAGGTTGCGCTCGTCTTCTCCTCCCTCCCAGGAGCGAGGAGCGAGCCGAAGGACCTGATCGGGGTGGTGCTGATCGCATTGGTTTTGGGCGTCGGTGTCGTGATTTTCCGCTTGTTTCGAGTACGAGCGCGTAATGCCTGGGGGACGTGCGACACTTGAGGTCGCATTCGAGGGAAGGGATTTCATGGCGGCACCCAGAGGGAAGAAGATTCCTGTCCCAGTCGAGCTCGCGCCGGTGGTCCTCATCAAAGGCAAGGAGGGCCTGCTCATCGACCGGGCTATGGCCACGCTGCGCGCTCAGGCCTATGAACAGGACCCAAATCTGGAGCGCAGCGATGTGCAGGCTTCGAACTATCAGGCCGGTCACCTGGACGTCCTCACTTCCCCTTCGCTCTTCGGTGAAGCGCGCCTCATTCTCATTCCTGAGCTTGAACAGATGACGGGCGCCCTGGCTGATGACCTCCTTGAGTATGTGTCCTCTCCGGCGCCCGATGTGTGGATCATCGCCATCCACCCGGGCGGCAATGCTGCGGGCAAAAGAGTCGTCGAAGCGATCGCGAAAGCCGGATTCCCCGTTATCTCGGCCGAGGAGATCAAGAATGACCGCGACAAGCTTGAGCTCATCAAAGAGGAAGTCCGCAGCGCTCATCGCAGGATGAACGCGGACGCGATGCAGGCGATCGTTGACGCGCTCGGATCTGATTTGCGTTCAATGATGGCGGCGGTCAATCAGCTCCTCACAGATGTCGAGGGAAATGTGACAGTGGAAGATGTGCGCCGCTATCACGCCGGTCGGATCGAAGCGAGTGGTTTTGATGTCGCAGATGCCGTGATCGCAGGCGATGCGGCGAGGGCCCTCACTTTGCTGCGTCACGCTTTTGCAACAGGTGTCGAGGGGATTCCGATTGTCGCGGCCATTGCGATGAAGATTCGCGCTATGGCGAAGGTATCGGCATCGGGGACGGGCAAAGGACTTGGCATGGCCCCCTGGCAGATTGATCGTGCGAGGCGCGAACTGCGCGGGTGGAGCGACCCTTCTCTCGCAGGGGCGATCAAGGCACTGGCCTTGGCTGATGAGGAGTTGAAGGGCGCGTCGAAGGATCCTCAGCGGGCTGTTGAAAAGGCCGTCATCACCCTGTGTCGTCTTCACTCGAGACCTTGAGTGGCGCTGGGCGCTGAAGGACGCTGGGCCTTGTGGGGCACAGGTGCCCAAGGGTGAGAGCCGGAAGTGAAACGGCGTTCACGACAAGAGCTGGAGAGTGCTGATAACGCAGGCGGGCCGCCCCGATCGGGGCGGCCCGCCTAGCACAAGAGGCTGGATTCAGCCGAGCTTGGAGACGCGTCGGGCAAGCTTGGACTTGCGGTTCGCGGCCTGGTTCTTGTGGATGACACCCTTCGAGACGGCCTTGTCGAGCTTGCGGGAAGCGGCCCTAAGGCACTCAACCGCTGCTTCCTTATCGCCGGCCTCGACAGCCTCGCGGGTCTTGCGAACGAGCGTCTTGAGCTCGGACTTCACAGACTGGTTGCGTAGGCGGCGCTTCTCGTTGGTGCGGATCCTCTTGATCTGGGACTTGATGTTTGCCACGGTAGGAAAACTCCTTGACAGATTGAAAATGCTGGGTCGGTGAGGGCTGTGTCAGAACCGGGACTAGGACGTGGGGACATCCGCAAACGGTTCAGACCAGACCCCCTGCCCGACCGGGCTGGGAGTCCGACTGACAAGATTACCAGCGTCGCAGACGCGCACGCTAATCACTGAAGGCTCGCGGCGCGTGAATGCGCTCACTTCACGCCTCGTACATTCTCCTGTCTTCACGTCGGGGACGAGTCGCGTTCCCGGTGATGGGGCCACAGCTCTCAGGTGCGAAAGCGGCTGTAGCCGATCCACAGAAGCGCCGGGCGCCTCGCCTATCCACAGCTTCGAGCTCCCTGCCTCGACGAGACAGATGAATCCACGGACAGTGGAGTCACGGCACAGACACACAGCGCCCTGGGCGCTTGGCGAAGAGGAATGAGCATGAGCATGAAAACGGGATCGCCCACGAATGCCGCCACAACACAAGACCAGGAAGAAACCTCCGCCCCTCGGATCAGCCCGGAGCAGGCGGGGATTGAAATGGCGCTCGACCTTGCTTCGAAAGGAGACCTCGAGGGTGCACTTCAACTCGGCCGGGTTCTTCTCGACGAGCTTGAGGAAAGCGAGGAGCCCCTCGCTCGTATGGCTTTCTATCGCCTCCTCGTCGAGTGGAGCTCACAGCTGGAACGACCAATGGACTGCAAGAAATTCGCGTCGCGCGCTGTTCAATGGGGATCGAGGACGCTGGGGGAGACTTCACAAGCAGTGCTGATGGCGCGCAACTCCGAGCTCTACTGGATGTGCGAGGTCGGCTACGACCGCCTTGCCGCACGGCGATTCCCCGCTCTACTCGAGGACGTGAGCCGCGCGCTCGGAGCGGATTCAGAACTGGCATGGGCAGTGAGGGTGAACTCCGCGATGCCCCTCAAAGCCTCAGGAGACTTCGAAGGTGCGAGCATGCTCTACCGCGAGCTCATCGTCGACATGGCGAGAATACTGCCCGCCGATGACGTCCTGCTCATGACGGTTCGCGACAACCTCGCCGAAGTACTGGAATTGGCCGGCCACTACGGGGAGGCCAAAGTGATATTCGATTCCCTGCTCGAAGAGGCGAAGCGCCTATGGGGCGGAGAGGATCCGAGGGTCTTGAGGATCCGCACTGAAATTGCGCGCCTGCGTTTCCTCCTTGGGGACGAGGAAGGGGCGGTAGAGGAATGGAAGGAACTCGGAGAGCTCAGTACGCGCCTTCTGGGGCGCCACCATCCGCGCAGCGTCCAGATCTTCTCCCTCCTTTTAGCGGCAGCCCTCGACCTCGAGGATGAGGAGATGGTGAAAGAAGTTGCTGAGCGCTTCATCTCCGATCCACCCCCGGAGTTCGATGCTCTGGATCTGGAGGGTTTTGCTTTGCTACTCGGCGAAGAGGCGGTGCGCAAGAGCGTGCGCATTCGCGGTGCCGGGCGAAGCGGGGAAGAAGACGGGATAGTGTCCTGATGGGAGCAGCACGCAGATAGACAGGAGTCGGAGGCCGGAGAGGAATCGGGACTCGAATGGGAGTCGGGGGCTCGGAGGGAAGCCAGTGTCTGGAGAGGAGTCGAGGCCTGGAGGGGAGTCGGGGGCTCGGAGGGGAGTCGAGGTCTGGAGGGGCGTCAAGGCCCCGGATGTGCCCGACTTCGCCCCAAGGCAGTTGGCGCCGGTAGCGGGGATGATGGGACGATGGAGAGGCTAATTCGATGGAGGTTGATGTGCCGATCCCTACGCCCACTCAAGTTGAGTCGATTCGACCTGCTCACACCGAGCAGAGCCGCATCCGAAACTTCTGCATCATCGCGCACATCGATCACGGCAAATCGACGCTCGCGGACCGCATGCTCCAACTCACCGGGGTCGTTGAACAGCGCGACATGCGCGCCCAATACCTTGACCGCATGGACATTGAGCGTGAACGCGGAATCACGATCAAATCCCAGGCCGTGCGCATGCCCTGGGCGCTCGGTGATGAAGCCTACGCGCTCAACATGATCGACACACCCGGGCACGTCGACTTCACCTACGAGGTCTCCCGTTCCCTTGCGGCCTGTGAAGGAGCTGTCCTCCTCATCGACGCCGCTCAAGGCATCGAGGCACAAACCCTCGCGAACCTGTATCTCGCAATGGAGAACGACCTGGCGATCATCCCGGTCCTCAACAAGATCGACCTGCCCGGCGCCCAGCCCGAGAAATACGCGGCCGAGGTCGCTGCTCTCATTGGTTGCGAGGAGGACGAAGTCCTCAAAGTCTCGGGCAAGACCGGCGAAGGCGTCTGCGAACTCCTCGACCGCATCGTCGAGGTCGTGCCCGCCCCCACGGGAAACCCGGATGCCCCGACCCGCGCAATGATCTTCGACTCCGTCTACGACACCTACCGCGGCGTCGTCACCTACGTCCGAGTCGTCGACGGTCGTCTCTCCACACGCCAGCGAGTCAAGATGATGTCGACGATGGCAAGCCACGAGCTGCTGGAAATCGGCGTCATCTCCCCAGAACCCACCCCCGCTGAGGGCATTGCCGCAGGCGAGGTCGGATACCTCATCACCGGTGTGAAGGACGTGCGCCAATCCAGGGTCGGCGACACCATCACCTCCCACATCGCCGGAGCGCAAGAACCCCTCGTCGGCTACCAAGACCCCAAGCCGATGGTCTTCTCCGGCATCTACCCGGTCGACGGCACCGACTTCCCGAACCTGCGCGACGCCCTCGAACGTCTCCAGCTCAATGACGCGGCCCTCACTTTCGAACCCGAATCCTCCGCGGCCCTGGGCTTCGGCTTCCGCTGCGGCTTCCTCGGCCTGCTGCACCTGGAGATCATCCGCGAGCGCCTCGGACGCGAGTTCGGCCTCGACCTGATCGCGACCGCACCGAACGTCGTGTACACGGTGAAAGCAGAAGACGGCGAGGAGATCCGCGTCGAGAACCCCTCAGCTTTCCCGGAGGGCAAGATTTCAGAGGTGCGTGAGCCCCTCGTGGACGCCACGATCCTCACTCCAACGGACTTCACCGGCACAGTCATGGAACTGTGCCAAGAGCGCCGCGGCACGATGAAGGGCATGGACTACCTGTCCGAAGAGCGCGTCGAGCTCCATTATTCGATTCCGATGGCGGAGATCGTGTTCGACTTCTTCGACCAGTTGAAGTCGAGGACCCGCGGATACGCTTCCTTGGACTACCAGGAGAATGGGGAACAGGTCGCTGATCTTGTGAAGGTCGACATTCTCTTGAATGGTGAGCGCGTCGATGCTTTCAGCGCGATCGTCCACAAGGACGCGGCCTACGGCTACGGTCAGAAGATGACGAAGCGCCTGAAGGAACTCATCCCCAGGCAGCAGTTCGAGATCCCCGTTCAGGCTGCGGTGGGTGCGCGCGTGATCGCCAGAGAAACCATCAAAGCCCTGCGCAAGGACATGCTCGCCAAGTGCTACGGCGGCGACATCTCCCGTAAGCGCAAGCTCTTGGAGAAGCAGAAGGAGGGCAAGAAGCGCATGAAGTCGATCGGGCGTGTCGATGTCCCTCAGGAGGCCTTCATCGCGGCCCTCACTTCTGATGTTCCGAGCGGGAAGAAGTGAAGGGCGTGTCCGAGCGAGCTTCTTTGCGTTCCGGTGGGGCGAAGGCAGGTGAGGTCTTCCTCGCGCGAACGAAGTCCTTCACCCGCCGCAGCCGTGAGCTTCCTGCGAATCTTCAACGCACCTGGGATGAGCACGCTTCGCACTATGTCATTGAGGTCGAGCGCGGCCTGGGCTATACGACTGTCGCCGATTCCGTGCACTTCGACCCCGAGAAGCTGTTCGGCCGCCGATCCCCGCTGACCATTGAAATCGGTTCGGGTACGGGAGAACAGATCGTTGAGGCGGCCCGCACTCACCCGGATCGCGACTACCTCGCCTTCGAAGTCTGGGTCCCCGGCATCGCGAAGCTCATCTCGAAGGCCGTCGGAGCGGGGGTGGAGAACATTCGAGTCGTCGAGGCCGATGCCCAGCTGGCCCTGCCGATCGTTTTCGACGAGGCCATCGCCCAGGAGGTATGGACCTTCTTCCCCGACCCTTGGCGCAAGGCCCGCCACCACAAGCGCCGTCTCGTCTCCGCTGATTTCGCGCCCGAGGTTGCGCGCGTCCTCGAAGATGGGGGACTGTGGCGTTTGGCGACCGACTGGGATGATTACGCCTGGCAGATGCGTGACGTGATCGAGGGGTGTGAGCTTTTCGAGAATCCCTACGAGGGCGAACGCCCCGACCCGAATGACCCCGAACCCTTGCGCGGCGGATTCGCGCCACGCTTCTCGGGTCGTGTCGAAACGCACTTCGAGACCCGGGGAATTGATGCTGGGCGAAGAGCCCACGACCTCGTCGCCGTGAGGCTTCCACGTGAAGGCGCCTCTTCGGAGGATGAGTGAGCCCCGCTTCGCCGGAGGGGAGCGCTTGGCCAGAAGACGGGAGCCTCGAGGCCGCCCTGGCTGAAAGGGACTCGTGTCGGCCCCTGAGCCTGTACGTCCACGTCCCCTTCTGTTCGGTGCGTTGCGGCTACTGCGATTTCAACACCTACACGACCGGGTTTGGCCCGGGCGCCGCCCCCGGTGACTACGCGCCCTCGATCCTCGCCGAGGCCCGGCTCGCCACCCGGATCCTCGCCGATGCCGGATGGGCGCCACGAGCGGCGTCAACGGTGTTCCTCGGCGGGGGAACGCCGACATTATTGGCAAGTAGTGAGCTCGCCCGGATCCTCGACCATCTGCGTTCCACTTTCGGAATCGCTGAAGACGCGGAGGTTACCGTTGAGGCGAACCCGGATTCGATTGACGCTCAAGGTCTTGAAGAACTTCGCGCCGCCGGGGTGACGCGAGTGTCTTTCGGCATGCAATCCGCCGTGCCCTCCGTTTTGGCGACCCTTGATCGCACGCATGATCCCGAGCGTGTGCCGATCGTCGTCGAGGCGGCGAAGGATACGGGCCTTGATGTTTCCCTCGACCTCATTTATGGGGCGCCGGGTGAGAGTCTTGAGGATTGGAGACGCTCTGTCGAGGTGGCGATCGGATTGTCGCCCGATCACATCAGCGCTTACGCCCTCGTCATTGAAGAGGGAACGAAGATGGGGCGCATGCTTTCCCGCGGCGCCATACCCGAGCCCGACTCTGATGAGGAGGCCGCGAAATACGAGCTTGCGGATGCCATGCTCGCTCAAGCCGGATACCGCTGGTACGAGATTTCCAACTTCGCCAGAGCCCAGCGCGGTGAGGACGACATGGTAGCGAGCGAGCTTCGTTACGCCTCGAAGCACAATCTTGCCTATTGGAGGGACTGTGACTGGTGGGGTCTGGGTCCTGGAGCCCATTCTCATGTGGGCCGCTACCGCTGGTGGAACCTTAAACATCCCCGAGCCTATGCGAGCAGAGTATCGGCGGGCATGAGTCCGGCAGCCGCCGGGGAGATCCTCGACGCTGATTCGCGCAGTCTCGAGAAAGTCATGCTCGCCGTGCGCACCGCTGAGGGGCTCGCGATCGCGGATGTCCCCAATCCGCAGGCCATCGACGATTTGAGCGCCGAAGGACTGATTGAGAAGAAGGCGGTGCTGGACTCTCGGATCGTCCTCACCCTTCGCGGAAGGCTCCTCGCGGACGCAGTGACGCGTCGACTCATGGGGTTCTAAAGGCGGCACCTCACGGCCCTGTCGACATCGCGGACAGGGGACGTCTCGCCGACGGGGCGTCTCGCCGATAGGCGCCGTTCAGAGCTGCGTCGGCCTTGTCGTGAGGCCGCATCGTAGCTTGCCCCCAGCGGCCCTTGAAGAGGGTTCTTCCCAGCCGGTGTAGGCTTTTTCGGGATAGTTCACAAGAAGAGAGCCATCAATGTCTTGTCCACAAACAGAGTCGACCGGAGTCTCCATCAGGGAGTTGACGATTCGCGGAATCGTCATCGGCGGCATGATCACCATCATCTTCACAGCCGCGAATGTCTACCTCGGCCTCAAGGCCGGCCTGACCTTCGCGACCTCGATCCCGGCGGCCGTCATCTCGATGGCGATTCTCCGCTACTTCAAGGACCACAGCGTCCAAGAGAACAACATCGTCCAGACCATCGCTTCTGCGGCGGGAACGCTATCCGCGATCATCTTCGTCCTCCCCGGTCTCGTCATGATCGGCTGGTGGCAGGGCTTCCCGTACTGGCAGTCCGTCGCCGTGATCGCCTTGGGCGGAGTCCTCGGCGTCATGTACTCGATCCCCCTGCGCAGGGCCCTCGTCACCCACTCCGATCTGCCATACCCCGAGGGCGTCGCCGCAGCCGAAGTTCTGCGAGTCGGCGACTCCACTGAGGGTGAGGAGGAGTCGCGTCGGGGTCTCCTTGCGATCATCAAGGGCGCAGTCACCTCCTCGGGATTCGCGATCCTTAGCTCTGCCAAGGCCGTGGGCACTGAGATCGGCACCGTCTTCACAGTCGGCGCCGGCGGCACCATGGCTTCCGCATCCTTGTCCTTCGCTCTCCTGGGTGTCGGCCACCTCGTTGGCATCGCTGTCGGCATCGCCATGATCGTCGGCCTGCTCATTTCCTACGGCGTGCTCCTCCCGATGCGCAGCTGGGGCTTGGTGGGCGACCCCGCGAGTGCGTCTGAACTCGTCTCAACGATCTTCCGTTCCGAGGTTCGCCTCATCGGCGCCGGAGCGATCGCCGTCGCGGCCGTGTGGACGCTCCTCAAGCTCCTCGCCCCGATCATCGGCGGGATCCGCGACTCTCTCGCCTCCTCCTCGAAGCGCGCTTCCGGAGAGGTCCTCCCCCTCAGTGAGCAGGATCTGTCCGGCAAAGTCGTCATCGGCGTGACGATCGGGTCCATGCTTCCGATCGGAGTGCTGCTGTGGCTGTTCCTCAAGGACACTCCACTCGTGCACCATTGGATCGGGCTCGTCCTCGTGTCGATTCTTTTCATTCTCATCACAGGCCTCGCAGTCGCCTCGGTCTGTGGATACATGGCCGGTCTGATTGGCGCATCGAACTCTCCGATCTCCGGTGTCGGCATCCTCGTGGCCATCGCTGCGGCCCTCGTGGTGAAGGCCGTTCACGGCACGATCACCGGCGATGAGCTCTCCGTCCTCGTGGCGTACACGCTCTTCACCGCGGCGCTCGTCTTCGGCATTGCGACGATCTCGAATGACAACCTGCAGGATCTCAAGACCGGGCAGCTCGTCGGGGCAACCCCCTGGAAGCAGCAGCTCGCCCTCATCATCGGCGTCGGCTTCGGCGCGATCATCATCCCGCCGGTCCTCAACCTCATGCACAGGGCCTTCGGCTTCCAGGGCGCTCCCGGTGCCGGGCAGAACGCTCTCGCCGCCCCTCAGGCATCCCTGATCTCCGACCTCATCAAGGGCGTCTTCGGCGGCGACCTCAACTGGGGCCTCCTCGGAACCGGCGCTCTCATCGGCATGATCGTCATCATCATCGATGAGGTCTTCAAACGCGCCACGAAGAGACTCTCCCTGCCCGGTCTTGCCGTCGGCATGGGCATGTACCTGCCAATGGCGATCACCATTGTGATCCCGATCGGCGCACTCCTGGGCCTCCTGCACGACCAATGGGCCGAGCGCCAGACAGATCCGGAGAAGGCCAAGCGCATGGGCACTCTCGTCGCGACGGGCCTCATCGTCGGCGAGTCCCTCTGGGGCGTCGTCTATGCGGGCATCGTCGGCTTCTCCGGCAAGGACACGCCGCTCGCGCTCTTCGGCGAATCCTTTGCTACTCCGGCACAGTGGATCGGCACGATCCTCTTCGTCGCGGCCGCCACCTACCTGTACAAGGATATGCGCTCGAAGGCGAAGGCCCACTGATCGAGGGCCCGTTCCCCGCATGATCCTCGCGCCTCCCGGCTCCCCACCAGGGGAGCCGGGAGTTTCCTTTCGGCTTTCGGGCTAGAGGGCGCCAAGGCCGCTACAGTGTCTGGGTGGCTTCCGACTTCTTCGACCCCTACGGCTCTGATGTGTTGAGCAATGACCCCCATCGTGAGGGGCCGAATGCGATCCGCCCACGTTCGACCCGGGTGCACCTCGAAGTGGGAATGGTACTCGAGGACGTGGCGAGCTCATGGGTGGGCGCGGTCGTCCGCGTGGAAAAATCCGGGGGAGTACACCTGGTCGAACTCGAAGACCGCAGGGGGCGGACTCGTTCTTTCCCCTTGGGTGCGGGGTTCTGGCTCGAGGGGCGCCCCATCATTGCCCTCCCGCCTCGTCCTACACCAATGGAACAGGCGAAGAATGCCTCCGGGCTCACCACTGCGAGGGGGCGGGCACTGACCAACTCCGGTTCGATCGCGGCTCCTAAGTCGGCTGCCAGAGTCGCCAGGGCCTCCAGGATCTGGGTTGAGGGACGTCATGACGCCGAACTCGTTCAGCACGTGTGGGGTGATGATCTCGCAGAAGCGGGTGTTGTCGTTCAACTCCTCGAAGGCGTCGACAAGCTCGAAGAGGTCCTTGAAGTTTTCGGCCCGAATGATCGGGTTCGTGCTGGCGTCCTCGTTGACCATCTGGTCCCCGGATCGAAAGAATCACGAATCGCCGAGGCTGTGACTCGGCGCTGGCGGGAGGGCGTTCTCGTCCTCGGCCACCCCTATGTGGATATTTGGCAGGCGGTGAAACCCTCTCGTCTCGGCTTGGAGGCCTGGCCGCAGATTGAACGGGGAATCGATATCAAACACGGGACGCTTGAAGCACTCGGCTGGCCCCACGAGAACCAGGTGGATATCGCCATGGGCTGGAAGCGGATCTTATCGAGGGTGCGCAACTACAAGGACCTTGAGCCAGCGCTCCTTGGAAGAGTTGAGGAGCTCATCGACTTCGTGACCGCCCCGGGTCTTTCCTGAGCCCTGGGGCCGAAGCTGCGGGGCAGGAGTATTATTGGCACTCGGAAGTGATGAGTGCCAGGGCCTTGAGAATGCCCGCCCGGGAGCGCGAAGGAGGAAGCCCATGAGCGATGATCGCAGGCTCGACGTGCTGTGTGCGATCGTCTCCGAGTACGTTCACACGCGCGAACCCGTCGGCTCCAAAGTCATCGCCCAGCAGCACGACATCGGGGTCTCTTCTGCGACGATCCGCAACGACATGGCTCTCCTTGAGGAGGCAGGCCTCATCTACCAGCCGCATACGAGCGCAGGCAGAGTCCCCACCGATAAGGGCTACCGCGTATTCGTCGACTCTTTGGCCTCCGTCAAACCAATGAGCGGGCCAGAGCGTAACGCGGTCGAATCCTTCCTCACGGACTCTTGCGATATTGACGAGGTCGTCGCGAAGACCGTGCGCCTCCTCGCACAGGTCACACGTCAGGTCGCAGTCGTCGAATATCCAACACTCGTCCGTGAACGCCTGCGCAGGTGTGAACTCGTCGACCTCGGTCCGCGCCTGCTCGTCATTGTCGTCACCCTGAGCGGACACGTCGAAGAACGCATGCTTGAGTTCCCCGCTCCGCTCGCACCAGAGACGATCACCCTCCTGCGTGAACAACTCAACGCCCTGTGGGAGGGACGCTCCGCCGAGGAGATCCTGCCCCGCATCGACGAGGCCTTATCGGCGTGCCCTCCTGCGCAGCGCATGATCGCAGAGGCCGTGTGCACTGCCCTCGTGGACCTGCTCCAGGCGACGGGCGAATCGAGGATCGCGATCGCCGGAATGTCGAACCTGGCACGCGGGGCGATTGATTTTCGAGACATCGCGCCCCTGCTGGACGCCCTCGAAGAACAAGTCGTCCTCATGAGGCTCTTCGCCGAGCTCGGAGCCGACGATGACATCCACGTGTCGATCGGAACAGAGAACCCGCATGACGCCCTCATTGAGGCGAGCGTGGTCGCAGGAACTTATCGTTCCTTCGGACAATCAGGGGATGGACTCGCTCACCTCGGCATCGTTGGACCAACACGAATGGACTACGCTCGCACGATGTCCGCCGTAAGGGCCGTGGCCGCTTATCTCACGCGTTTCCTCGACCGATGAGCCCCACCCCTCCACATTCGGCACACCCCGCCCTCTTCAACCCGATCCAAGCAAGGAACGAATCCTGGTGAACGACTACTACGAGATCCTCGGTGTTACCCGCGACGCGAGTCAGGACGAGATTAAAAAGGCGTACCGCAAGAAGGCTCGCCAACTCCATCCCGACTATGCGGGACCGGAATCTGAGGAGGCCTTCAAGGAGCTGTCCATCGCCTATGAGGCCCTCTCCGACCCGGAGAAGCGTCGTCTCTACGATGCAGGAGGTGCGGATGCACTTCGTGGTGGCGCCTCCCCCTTCCAAGGCGCGGGTGGTTTTTCCGACTTCTTCGATGCGATGTTCTCAGGCTTTTCCGGCGCCTCCTCCGGACCGACCCCGCGCAGGAGGCGCGGAGCCGATCAGCTCATCGGCGTGGACATCACCTTGAAGGAAGCGGTTTTCGGCACTCAAAAGACAGTCTCTTTCGCCACCTATATCGAATGCGAGACCTGTCATGGTTCGATGTGCGCCGAGGGCACTCAACCGGTCACCTGCTCGAACTGCGGCGGTTCGGGCACGGTCACGCGGATCTCCAATACGATGTTCGGTCAGATGCAGTCACGCGCTGCCTGCGGGGCCTGCGGGGGCTATGGCACGATCATCTCTTCCCCCTGCCAGGAATGCGCTGGTCAGGGACGAGTTCGTTCACGCCGGAGCTATCCGATCGACATTCCCGCCGGCGTCACTGAGGGCACGCGGATCAGGGTTCCGAATAAGGCCGAGGTCGGTCCTGGTGGCGGTCCACAAGGAGACCTCTACCTGGAGATCCGCGAACTCACAGATGAGGTATTCGTGCGCCGCGGGGATGACTTGCACATGTGGACCACAATCCCGATGACCACGGCCGCTCTTGGTACCGACTTCATGTTGTCAACATTCGACGGGGAGCGCACGGTGACGATCCCCGCGGGCACTCAGCCCGGTGAAGAGATCATTCTCAAAGAGCTCGGCGTCGGACGCCTCCAACGTCCCGGACGCGGTAATCTCCACGTTCACATTGAAGTGGAGATCCCGAAGAAACTGGATGCGCGTTCGCGTGAACTCCTCGAAGAACTCGCGGCACTGCGCAAAGAAGGAAGGGTTGAACCCCAGCGTCGCGATCACTCGATGTTTGAAAAACTCAAAGAGAAGTTCGCCGGACAGTGACCAGGCCCGTCTTCTACTTCAGCGATCCTGCCAGCGAGCTTTCGCAGGTTCAGCCCGGCGAGGTGTTGCGCCTCGGAGCTGAGGAGGGACGACACGCGGCGACAGTTCGTCGGATCCGTGAGGGCGAGGGCCTTGATCTGGTCGACGGACATGGAACCCGAGCCCTGTGCGAAGTCGTCTCGGCTGATAAACAGGGACTCGATTGTCGTCTTCTCTCCCTCGAGTACGAAGAGGCCCCCCGCGTCCGACTCGTCCTCGTTCAAGCCCTGGCCAAGGGCGGACGCGATGAACAGGCGATTGAGATCTGCACGGCGATCGGCATTGACGGTGTCATCCCATGGCAATCGGATCGTACGATCGTGCGCTGGGCGGGAGCAAAGGCGAAGAAGGGGCGGGCGAAGTGGGAGAACACGGTGCGTGCCGCAGCCAAGCAGGCTCGTCGCGCCTGGGTTCCCCTCGTCGAGGACGTGGTCGATAGCCGAGGACTCCTTCAAGGTATTGAGACGCTCATCTGCCAGGGCGGACGCGCCTTCATCTGTCATGAAGAAGCAGTTGAGACGCTGAGCGTGCATTTGCGGACTCATCCGCTCACCGAATGCGAGCCTGGCGGTGAAATCTGGATCATCGTGGGACCCGAGGGCGGGATCTGCCCGGAGGAGACTTCAGCCTTTGAGCAGGCGGGGGCCGAGCTCATCGGCCTTGGTCGTAATGTTTTACGCTCATCGACTGCGGGCGCAGTGTGCCTGACCTTGCTGAGCGCGGCCCTCAATCGCCTCTGAGCGCGGGTTTCGAGGCTTCGAAACCCGCGTCCAGGTGCACGAGTGGAGCCTGCTTTCAGATGCAGGGGTGCCACCCGAAAGCCCCGCTGTTCAACAAGCCCCAGTACAAGAAGCCCCAGCAATGGGGACCAGGAGGAGCATACGAAGATCAGGACAAAGAACCCCTGATTGAGAAGGTCAAAGTATGCGAGTGCCCGGGCTCAAGCACAATGAGATCCTCATGAGAGTTGAAGGCGTTCGGCGGGCAGGTCATCGGCTCCACCGCAATGCCCTCGCGATCCAGGACCTCCGCCGTGTAAACCTGCACCCACTTCGCATCAGAACTCAAAGCAACACTCATGCCGCTTTCTGGGTCGCGGATCGTCACAGTCCATTCGCCTTCAGGCAAATCAGTGAAGGCATGATCAATGGTTAAATCGCCAAGAATGCGCGGCCGGGTGAAATCGCGTCCCATTTCAGCGACCGGGCGTTTGCCCACGGGGGTGAGCTTCTCGTCGACCTCGAGGATGCTCGTGGCAGGAATAGAGAGCTCATAAGAATCATTAGGGGCCCCGTTGAGAGTCACATACGGGTGGGAGGAGACCCCGTAAGGGGCGGCCTGAGTCCCAATGTTCTTCGTGTGCACGCTGACGCTCAGACCCGAATCCGCGTTCAGCGCATAGGTGACCCAGGTTTCGAGCGCCCAGGGATAGCCCTTACGGGGCGCAAGGAAAGCCCCGAGGGTCGCAGAGTCCTGATCCGCGTGAACGATGTCCCACTCCACCCAGGACATGAGGCCGTGGAGAGCAGCCCCCGTTGAACGCTCAGTGCGATCGACCTCGTAACGCGCCCCATTCCACTCATAGGTGGAATCCGCGATGCGATTGGGCCAGGGGAGGAGCATTTTGCCCAGATGACCCGCAGGGATCTCCTCAACACTGTGGGGAATGACGAGATCGTGGCCCGCGAGCGACAATCCCGCCAGGCCAGCACCGACGGTGACGATCCTGGCCCGATAATCGCCGGATTCAAGAACGATCTCACGGCCGGATGCGCTGCGCGTGCTCATGGGGACTCCTTCATCGGTAAAACTTCTCAGCGCCCCATTTTAGGGCGCTCGAGGCCCACTCACCGCCTGGCACGCACGGCAGGTAGCATCGGGGAGAACCCCACAAGGGTACTCGTGTACGGAAGGACTGTGCTGACTCAATGGCTCTGATCGATGAACTAGACTCTGCTCGTCTCGACGCGCTCTTTGCGAGCACCGGTGATGAGGCGAGCCGTATCGCACGCAATGCGGTGACCAATGCCGGGATTGATGCGGCTTGCCTTGACCGTGCGAAAGTCGTGGGAACGCCCACTGTGATGTCCCATCGCCTCGATCAGTGGAAGGCGACCTCGCAGAAGAAGTCGGGACGCTGCTGGCTGTTCTCTTCACTCAATCTTTTGCGCGATACGACGCGCGAGCGCATTGGGGTGAAAGACTTCGAGTTCTCCCAGAACTATGTGTTGTTCTTCGACAAATTGGAGCGCGCGAACTATTTCCTCAGGGACATGGTCGCATGCGCCTCCGAGCCTGTGGATTCTCGCCTCGTGCAATTCCTCTTATCGGAGGTTTTAGGTGACGGCGGCCAGTGGGATATGGCGGTCTCTCTCTACCAGAAGCACGGGCTGGTCCCCAAGGAGGCGATGCCTGAGACACAGTCCTCTTCGAATACTTCTCGGATGAATACACGCCTGCAGGTTTTGCTGCGCCGCAGCGCCCTCGAGGTGCGCGAGCTCCTCGCCTCCGGCGCCTCGCCAGAAGAGGTCGAGGCCTTGATCTCCACGGTCCTCGATGCCGTGTGGCGCATCCTCGTGATCTGCCTGGGGGAGCCTCCGCGTTCCTTCGACTGGGAGTGGCGCGATGATGCGGGAGAATTCCACCGTGACGGGACCGTGACCCCGAAGGAGTTCTTTGATCGTTATGTCGGTGTTGACCTGAGCGAATACGTGTGCCTCGTGGATGATCCTCGTCGCGCACACGCCAAAGGGCAGGCGCTCACGGTCGAGCATCTGGGCAATGTCATCGGAGGGCGACAGATCCGCTACATCAATACCGAGATGGCGACGATCAAGAAGATCGCCTCGCGGATGATCGCCCGAGGTGAGCCGGTCTGGTTCGGCGCGGATGTTTCCCAGCAGTCCGAGCGCGATCTTGGTCTGCTCGTCGAGGAGCTGCACGACTATTCGGGACTCTTCGGCGTCGACTTGAAGACAACGAAGGAGCAGCGCGTCCTCAGTGGCGAGTCCGCGATGAATCACGCCATGCTCTTCACCGGAGTCGATATCGACGAGGACGGGCACCCGCGCCGTTGGCGCGTTGAGAATTCCTGGGGCGAGGACGTGGGGGAGAAGGGGTTCTTCACCATGGATGACGCCTGGTTCAGCGAATACGTCTTTGAGGTCGTCGTGAAGATCAGTGAGCTGCCAGATGAGCTCAGGCCCGCTGTGACCTCCGAGCCCCTAGTCTTGCCGGCGTGGGATCCGATGGGGACTCTCGCCTGATCGCTCGCGATGTGCGCTCTCATGTGTGCTCGTCGCTTCGAGGCGTGTGCGAGCACAGGGGAGTACCTGAGCAGCAAAAAGACTACGTGAAGAGAAGAGGGGAAGGCCTTAGCCTCCCCCTCTTCGACTCGTGCTCTACTTTGCGAGCTTTTCGCGCAAGACGATGTCCATGATGCGCAGGTTCATGACAATGAACTTGCCCAGCTGGTAGATCTTATTGCGGCGATGACGCAGCGTTGCGGGCGTCGGCAGGGGCGCGCGCTGAATCCGTGTCTGCTGCTCCGGATCGAGCTCTTCGACTGAAGGCTTATCACTCATCGATCTTCTCCTTTGGGAAACAGGATCACTCGGGGATCAGGGTCCAGCCGATGCGGCCTTTGGCCTTGTGAATGAACAGGTAGTGGAGCATGAACTTGATCCAGTGACCGAAGAGGCCGATCTCACCACGGGTGTGATAGGGGTGGCGTCCTGTCAGAGGATACTTCTTCTCATCGGGCACGATCGGGTACATGATCATCGCGGCTGCGGAACCGCTCATAAGACTCGCACCGGTCGATGCGACACATGAGGCGCCCATTTCGGTCATCGATGCGCGCTTCGCTGGCTTGTTCTTGCCCTTGATGCGGTCGACGATGGTTTCAGCAACCGTGCGGCCAATGGTGCCGGAGGGCTGACCCGTGCGCGGCGGAGCCGGGGCGACCGGGGTGCCGTTCGGGGTTGAACGGGGCTTCGAGATCTGGTGCGGCGGCGCGAAGGAGATACCCGCTGCGAAGAGATTGTCGTAGGTGGGGTTCTGGTAGGTCTTGGGCCAGTCTTCGGCATCCCAGTCTTCGTAGGCCTTACCGGAGTAGTCGGCATCGACCTTCATGAAGCCGGAGGGGGCGAAGATCGTGCTCGTAATATCCGATCCGTCCTTGGCGAAAGCCTTGAAGGGATGGCCCGAGAATGGTGGGAGGAGCATCGCGAAGTCGAAGTCGAGTTCGTGCTCGCTTCCGTCGAGGGTCTCGTAGACGAGGCTGCCCTTGTTGACTCGCTTGACGGCAGCACCGGAAATGGCTTTGACGCCGCGTTCGCGGAACAGGGATTCGGTCCACAGCTGGGAAGTCGTCATGAAGCCGTTCTGCTTGAAACGCATTCCTCCGACGCCGAAGTCACCGAGCTCGTATTCGTTGGTGATGTAGACGACCTCGCACAGGTCGCGCACACCGGCTTCGCGAAGTTCGAACTCGACATTGAAGGCGTATTCGAAGGCGGCACCCTGACAGGTGCAGGTGCCGTGGCCGGTGCCGATGACGAGGCGCTGAGGCTTGCCCGCCTTGGCGGCCTCGATAATCTTCTTCAGTTCCTTTTGAGTCTCATCCGCGTGATCGGCGGTGCACACGGACAGCGAGTTGCCGCCATTGTCCGGGCCGAGGCCGGGGGTGGCATCGAAGTTGAGCTTCGGGCCTGTTGCGTTGATGAGGTAGTCGTAAGCGATGAAGTCGGTGGTGCCGGCCTTACTCGGATCGGTGTATTCGATCTTGACGACGGGGGTTTCGTCTTCGCCCCGGCCCTCCGGGTAGATTTCGAAGGCCTTTGCCTGGTGGAAGATGATGCCCTTCTTGTCGTAGACGGGGCGGAGCGGGAAGAGGACCTTTGACTTGTCCATTCGGCCCGTTCCGACCCAAATATTCGAAGGGATCCAATTCCATTGGGAGTTGGGACTGATGACGACGACTTCGTGCTGCTTGGAGAGCATTCGACGCAGGTGTTGGGCGGCTGTATGGCCTGCGACACCGGCGCCGAGTACAACGACACGTGCCATGGTTGTGTGCACCTCGGTTCTTAGGAATCTGCGTCGGCTTCCTGACCGCCGCAGGTCCAAGTATATCCACAGAAAGCAGAAGTTGGGACTAATGACCCATTTTCGCCTTCGTGAACCGCGAGAGTCGCATGAATCTGCGCATTCAGGCCGGTATACGTCAGCGATGTAAGTCCCGATTGCGCCTTATTCGATCCTGAATTGCGAGGAAGGGCCTTACCCCGGGAGCAGACTGGACGCCATTCCGCCGAGTGGCATTGCGCTCAGTTCCGGAAGTGTGCCCCGGCTGCCTGAGTCTCGGCCTGCGAGGCCGGAGTCTTGAGCGGATCAGCGGCGAGCCCATCGCGCTGCGGGGACGAAGCGGGATGCAGCGGCGAACATGCGAGAATCGAAGGAGTCAGTCTTCAATCGTGCTCAGCCACGACGGGTTCACAGCGATTCCTTCAACGACGGATTCCTCCCGATGCGGGCCGAGGGAGTCGATGGTGAGGAGGCTCTCCTTGCGTCCTTTCGCCCAGTCGTAGCGGGCGAGTTCCAGAACCTGACCGGGATCCTCCCCGTAGTCGAGGGCGTAGGCGTAGTTCCTCGTCAAATGGAAGCTCTGTGGCCAGAAGTCGGGGCCGGTGTTCGTCGCCGTGAACGCCTGGCGGGCGATGGCGCTGTCCAGATCGACAACGAATCCTCTGCCGTCGAAGAGGACGACATAGGCGGTCTTGCCGTCTTGGAGGAATTCGGGATTCGTGAGGTCATCGGCTCGCAGGCTGATGGGGACCCCAGCTTCATCAACCCACGGTACGACGGAGCGTGTTCCGTCGGTGAGGTTCCAGACGATGAACGCGGGAGAGCCCTGCTTCCGCTTGTCCCTCTCCTCGGGCGCCGGATGCGCCTCAAGGCGCCGGAAGCCGGGGAAGTAGACCTGATTCTCCCGGCAGGCGATGTGCTTCGAGCCGCTGAAGCTCTGCTCGTCCAGGGGGGCGCTCGCGAGTACTCTTACGGGTTCATCGGGGTCTGAGGGGAGGAGCTCGGCGAGGAATTGGTAGTGCGCCCCCTCGTCTGCAACGATGTCCGGAGAAAGGTGTGCAATCGCCTCGTCCCTGAGGGAGGGTGCCCACGATGTTTCGCCGATCATGAAGAAGCGGCCGTCGCAGGAGCCGAAGTTGGTGAATACTCCGGGCGCCTCGACTCCTGTGAATCCTTCGGAGTCGCCGTGGACGAGATATTGGATGAAGTCGGTGCCATTTCCCCCTTGGTTGTAGAAGGTCGTGTAACCGCCGTCGTGCGGGTGGGGGTAGCGATCGAGTTCGTGGTACTGATGGCGGCGCTCTTGGAGATGGAGGCCCGAGCCGTCGATGAACCCTTCGTGATCGGGCATGCCGAAGTACAGGCCGTCCTCGGTCCACAGCGGAGTCGCGTACTCCATGATCCCCGTTTCGCGAACGCGCGCCGCACCCTTCTCATTCACGAGGGCGAGGTAGCCTTTCGACCCCTCGCCGTAAAGGGGAGTGACCCTGCCGCTGAGCTGGATGGCGAGAACCGCATCGTCGAGGGCGAAATCCTCCTCAGAAGCGGTGATCGATGCCTCGGCTCCGTCTGCCGACGAGCTTTGAGGGGCGTCCGGATCACTCGCGGAAAACAGGGGCGTGCAGGCGCTAGCGAGGCCGAGAGTACTCAGGATGAGAAGGGGGAGAAGGGCGCGTGTGTTCCTCGTCATTTCTTACAACCTCTATTGTACTTCCCAGTTCTGTTTCGTATAGGGGGATTTTTCGATATCGTAGGGAAAGATAAATCCCGGAATGGATTCGCTCCCGTCGAGATCGACTCCGGTGGTTCGCAGATAGGCGAGCCAGACGAGCTGAGAGCATGTGAGGGTGTTTGGATGAAGGTTTCGCCTGCTCGCCGGAACTGTTGGGTAGGGGTATCCTCTTAAGGACGTATAGGCGTAGTCGGCGGCGAGGTTCTGAGCGTGCTGGCTCAATGTTGTTTCGAAGAGTTTCGTGCCGGATGGCCCTGCGATTTCATTCGTGTAATGCCAATTGCTGAGGGTGTTGGGACCGCTTGCCTCGACGACCCAGTAGGTGTCGCCGTAGATTCCGGTATGCCCGTGATTGAAAACATGAGTCGAGGGGCTGATATAGATGTCGCCCTTGTAATAGGAATCCGGAAGGTTGGGGTACGCTGCGCGTGTCCGGGTATCGCCTGAATCGCTGGGTGCTTGTCTGCCGGTTGATTGGCGCATTGCCTCGTCGTTGAGGCGAGTTGCTTCAATGATTTGTGCTAGGAATTGATCGGGGGGCAGGCCAGCTTCCTCGGCCTGATTCTTAAAATCGCTAAGAATCTCATCTGCGGGCACTTCTTTCAATGAGGGATAAACTTCGATAAGTTTGTCTACCAAGTCCCGATCGTTAGCGCTCGTTGGCGGAGTAGTGCCGATAATGGCGAGAAGGGAAAGGGTGAGCACTACTATTGTTTTGAAGAGCGTGCGGTTCATCCTTGGACCTCTCAATCAGTGGGATGAGGAACTTTTGTTTAATACTGTCGAATCTTCGGAGAAGACGACGAAGATATCCGGGAAGGTGCGGGTTCAGGAGTTTGCGGGATGTTGATCGTGAAGATGCTTCAGTGCGATTGTGCGGGGGCGTCTCCGGTCGCTTCTTCTACGGCCCTCCGCATGGCCTCGTCGTTCATGCGAACCGCCTCAATGGCATTTCTGAAGTACTCCTCGGGCGTTATGCCCATTGTCTCGGCGTCCTCGACTTCTTTAGTGAGCTCTTCTAGAAGAACATCGTTCGGTACAGTTTTTGTTTCAGGGAAGAGTTCGCAGAACTCTTCGAGAGTGTCTGGACTGACTCCGCTCAGTGGAATGATTCGACAGTTGCCGATCTGCGAAGCGCTTTGATCAGTATCCTCGGCGGAGCTCTGAGCAGAACTCTGAACGGCGTCCTCCTTCGGAGTCAAGGGGGAACATGCGCTGGCCGTCAGGGCGATGGCGGCGAGGCTCACTCCAACGAGAGCGGCGGGGCCGAGGGGTGAGAAGATGGACATCTTCGTCTCCTGATGCTCGCGAATAGACGAGAACACTTCGAGCGTATCAGATCTATGAAACAGAACACAGGCCTGAGTGGATGGGGAGGGAACCGTGTTCCATCGCTACGAAATACAAGCCGCCCCCGCATTCGCGGGGGCGGCTCTGTGATGAGTTCACGGGCTCCTGGGTAGAGCCGGGCGGTCCGGTCCGGTTCAGTGCACCTCGAAGCCCAGGGACTCGAAGTATTCACGGATCTTTGCGGTCGCCTCCGGCGTCGGGGGCTTCGTCTCCTCCAACTCGTACTTCAGTCCCAGGGAGTGCCACTTGTCGCGGCCCATCTGGTGGAAGGGGAGGACTTCGACGCGGTCGATGACGTTTTTCCACTTGCTGATGATCTCGCCGATCGCGTGGATGTTGTCCCAGTCGTCCGTTAGCCCCGGGACGAGGACGAAGCGGATCCACACGCGGGTGGTGCCGCGGGCGGCCAATCGGTCGCCGAAATCAATGGTCGGCTGCAATTCTCCTGAGGTGACTCGCTTGTAGGTGTCCGGTAGGCCGGATTTGACGTCGAGCAGGCACAGGTCGAGGTGGTCGAGGATGTCGTCGTCGCAGTTGACGCCGAGGAAGCCGGAGGTGTCCAGGCAGGTGTGGACGCCCATTTCCTTGGCGCCGTGGAAGATTCGGCGCACGAACTCCGGTTGCATCATGGCTTCGCCGCCCGAGATGGTGATCCCCCCGCCCGTGGCGCGGAAGATGCGCCGGTAGCGGCGGATACGGCCAAGGATCTCGTCACTGGAGACAGGGGCGCCGTCCTTCATGAGGAAGGTGTCGGGGTTGTGACAGTAGAGGCAGCGCAGGCCACATCCATTGAGGAAGACAGTGAGACGAGTGCCCGGGCCGTCGACTGCGGTGACGAGCTCCCAGGAGTGTACGGAGCCGAGGGTTCCTTCGCGCATACGAGTCAGGCGCTCATGGCGTTCGATCTCGGTGAGCTCAACAAGACCCGCCGTGCCCAGGCCGAGAGCACGCGACATGGGTGCTTGGAAGTCCTGGTCGCGAAGCTGTTTGTCGTCGTCAGCGCTGCGGCGGGCTCTGGCGACAATACTGGAGCCGTCGCCAACGGGGATGCCTGCGGAAAGCGGTGTCGTCATCATTCCTCATTGAAAAGAGTGGGGGATGCTTGTGGGGCGCAGAACCATTGGTCTGCGCCCCACGAAGCGTTCACTCACTGACAGCCGAGCCGCTACGGCTCAGGCGGAGTGGTGGAAGGTGCGGGAGAGCACGTCGAGCTGCTGCTCACGGGTGAGCTTGACGAAGTTCACGGCGTAGCCGGAGACGCGGACCGTGAGGTTCGGGTACTTCTCGGGGTGCTCGATCGCGTCTTCGAGGGTGGCGCGGTCAAGGACATTGATATTGGCGTGGTAGAGGCCGTCGTTCTCGCCGCGCTCTTCGCGGGCGGCCTTCATATCGGCGAGGCGCTCTTCGTAGGTCTTGACAGTCATTTCTTATTTCTCCTTCTCAGGGGTGGTGGTGAGGTGGTCCTGTGGGAGGGCATGGGTGGCCCTCCCACAGGAATGGTCACTTCTGAACGATCATCTCGCAGCTGTCGTCGGGCACGAAGCCCGCGTCGAGGATACCGACGAGATTCTCGATCTGCTCATCCTTGGTACGGCCAAGGCCGGAGGGCGTGATCGTATTCGTCAGTGAGATGCCGTCGAGCGCATCGTTGTAGTCGAGCTTGCCGACCGAGAGCATGGAGGCGACCATGCCGTGCGTGTCAATGCCGTTCTCCGGGTTGGCACCGGGGGCGAAGGGGGTGCCCGCACGGTGACCCGAGGGGAAGTTGCCCGTGGCCTTGCCGTAGACGACATTGGAGGTGATCGTGAGCACCGACTGGGTCGGGATCGCGTCACGGTACATGGGGATCTGACGGATCTTGTCCATGATCGTGTGAACGATGGTCGCGGCGATGTCGTCGGCGCGGTCGTCATCGTTGCCGTAGGTCGGGAACTCTCCCTCGGTGACGTAGTCGACGATCAGGCCGGTTTCGTCGCGCACCGGGGTCACCTTCGCGTACTTGATGGCCGCGAGGGAGTCGGCAACGATCGACAGGCCCGCGATGCCGCAGCCCATGGTGCGCACGATCTCGGAGTCGTGCAGCGCCATTTCGATGGACTCGTAGGCGTAGCGGTCGTGGCAGTAGTGGATGATGTTGAGGGCTTCAACGTAGGTGCCGACAACCCAGTCCAGCATCTCTTCGTACTTCGCCCAGACCTCGTCGAAGTCGAGAGGGGCGTCACCGCTGATGGGGGCGTAGCCCTGGACGACCTGCTTGCCGCTCATCTCATCGCGTCCGCCGTTGATCGCGTAGAGGAGAGCCTTAGCGGCGTTGACGCGCGCACCGAAGAACTGCATCTGCTTGCCGACCTTCATCGGGGAGACGCAGCATGCGATGGCGGCGTCATCTCCCCAGTGCTCGCGGATCTGACCATCGGACTCGTACTGGATGGACGAGGTCTCGATCGAAATAGCGGCGCAGAACTCCTTGTAGCCCTTCGGCAGGTTCTCGTCCCAGAAGATCGTGATGTTCGGCTCCGGAGCGGGGCCGAGGTTGCGAAGGGTCTGGAGGAGACGGAAGGAGGTCTTGGTGACCAGGGTGCGCCCGTCGTCGCCGAAGCCGGCGTCGGACCAGGTCGCCCAGTAGGGGTCGCCCGAGAAGATCTGGTCGTAGTCGATGGTGCGCAGGAAGCGGGTGATGCGCAGCTTAATGACGAGAGCATCAATGATTTCCTGGGCATCGGCTTCGGTGATGAGACCGGCCTTGAGGTCGCGCTCGAAGTAGCAGTCGAAGAAGGCTGAGAGACGGCCAATCGACATGGCCGCGCCGTCCTGGGACTTCACGGAAGCGAGGTAGCCGAAGTAGGTCCACTGGACCGCTTCCTTCGCAGTCTTCGCCGGGCCGGAGATATCGAAACCGTAGTCGGCCGCCATCTTCTTGAGCTTCTTGAGAGCCTTGATCTGCTCGGAGTGCTCTTCGCGGTAGCGGGCCCAGTGCTCGGAGAAGGGTTGGTCAGCGTAACGGTCCTTATCGGCCTGCTTCCATTCGATGAGCTTGTCGACGCCGTAGAGGGCGACTCGGCGGTAGTCGCCGATGATGCGGCCGCGCCCGTAAGCGTCGGGAAGCCCGGTGATGATGTGCGAAGAACGGGCAGCGCGAATGCGCGGGGTGTAGATGTCGAAGACCGCGTCGTTGTGGGTCTTGCGGTACTGGGTGAAGATCTTCTTGACCTCGAGGTCGACCTCTTTGCCGGCCTCCTTGATTGCGGTCTCGACCATGCGCCAGCCGCCGTTGGGCATCATTGCGCGCTTGAGGGGAGTATCGGTCTGAAGACCGACGACGACGTCATCGTCGGAGGAGATGTAGCCGGGCTTGAAGGCGTCGATATCGGCGGGGGTGTGGGTGTCGACGTCGAGGATGCGGACCTTGCGTTCTTCGCTGAGGTATTCCTTTTCGAGGGTGTCCCAGACTCTCAGGGTCTTCTTGGTCGGACCGGCGAGGAAGGAGGCATCGCCCTCGTACGGGGTGTAGTTGCGCTGGATGAAGTCGCGGACGTCGATTTCCTTGTCCCAGTTGCCGGTTGTGAAACCAGCCCAGGCTTCGGCTTCGATAGGAGCGTTCTGCTCTGTCGTCATCATTCCTCTTCTCGGTGTGTATCCACGGCCTTGTGGTGTCGGGCCGAGGATGTGGATGAATGTCCAACTCATGCCGGATCGGCACCTGTTAAAGAGTTTCCTCCTTCCGGGACAGAAGCGCTACGGCTTGAGGCGTTGAAGGCTATGTGTGTTGTCACAGAGGGGGAGCGGCGGAAGGTATAGGACTTTTGGACTGGGACCATAGTCCCTTTTTCTTTCTGTTTCGATTCCTTGGACGGCACTGAAGTTGCCCCCTGGCAAGGTAATGCCCCAGGGGGCCCAGGAGTTTCACAAGCCTCAAGCGATACAAGAGAAACACCTCTTCACCAGGGAAAGCCTTAAGACGCGGACGTGTGCTGCCAGATGCTCATGGTGACGCATATGCTGTGTGACAGGAGGAAGGATGCTCAGTCCTCGGGCTCCTTCTCGGCGAAGATCTCCTCGCCCCCAGCCTCGTGAATGTGAAGAAGGAGTGCCCAGTGACCGAAGAGCTCCCCACCTTGCGCCTTGGCGTCCTCGGTGCCGGAACAGTTGGTTCCCAAGTGATCCGACTCCTCGCCGAACAAGGCGAGGAATTTGCCGCCCGATCGGGAGCTCGGATGCACGTCGGTGCAGTTCTCGTCCGCACCCCCAATGCGCCGCGCAACACTCAGATCGCCCCGGAACTGCTGACAACCGACCCCGCCGAAGCGATCGACGGGATGGACATCGTCATTGAACTCATCGGCGGCATTGAACCGGCTCGCACTCATGTCCTGCGCGCCCTCAATGCCGGAATCAGCGTCGTGACGGGCAATAAGGCCCTCCTCGCCGCTCACGGGCCCGAACTCTACGCTGCAGCGGACGCTTCAGGCGCCGACCTCTACTACGAGGCCGCCGTCGCTGGCGCCGTCCCAGTCGTCTACGGGCTGCGCGAGTCCCTTGCCGGGGACCGCATCACGAGAGTTATCGGCATCGTGAACGGCACGACGAACTTCATCCTCGACGCCATGGCGACTCGCAATCTCAGCTACGAGGCGGCCCTCAAGCAAGCCCAAGAACTCGGCTTCGCCGAAGCAGATCCGAGTGCCGACGTCGAAGGACTCGACGCCGCTGCCAAATGCGCGATCCTCGCCTCCCTCGCATTCCACACGAGAGTCGGGATCGAGGATGTCGAAGTCGAAGGCATCACGAGGATCACCGCCGAGGACATGGAAGAAGCAGCCTTCTCGAATCGGACGATCAAACTCCTCGCAATCGCAGAACGGCGGAAGAACGATCAGGGGGTCGAGGGCGTGTCCGTGCGGGTCCACCCCACCCTGATCCCCGCCGATAGCCCCCTAGCGAGCGTCGATGGTGCTTTCAATGCGATTCTCGTTGAGGGCGAGAACGCGGGTCGATTGATGTTCTACGGCCAGGGAGCCGGTGGCACACCGACTGCCTCGGCTGTCCTCTCCGACCTTGTTGCCGCCGCTCATCACCGTGCGTATGGGGGACATGCGCCCAGGGAATCCGTCTACGCGCAACTGCCGCTCCTCGAATCTGGAGAAAACCTCTCACGCTTCCAGATTCGCCTCCAGGTGGAAGATCGCCTCGGCGTCCTCGCCGAGGTCGCGGGTCTCTTCGCCTCCAATCGGGTGTCGATTCAGGCCCTCCATCAGCGAGATGACGCCCATGACGGCGCGAGCGTCATCACCTTGACGACTCACCGCGCGAAGGAGGCTGATCTTCGAGCCCTCATCGCCGCCCTCGAAGACTCCGACTCGGTTCGTTCGGTGATGAGCACTCTTCACGTTGAAGGAGAATGACATGCGCCTCGCCGACGACTTCGTCGCCTGCCGCGTCCCCGCGACCAGCGCGAACCTTGGGCCCGGATTCGACTCCATGGGCCTCGCCCTCGACCTATGGGATGAGGTGTCCGTGCACGCGACCGTCGGCCCCACCGCGGTCGTTGTCGAGGGCGAGGGCGCAGGACAAGTCGACGAGGGGGAGAAGAACCTCATCGTCAAGACGCTCCGTCTTTCTCTTGATCGACTCGGCGCACCGCAGGTCGGCATTCGCATGCACTGCCACAACCGGATCCCGCATTCACGGGGCCTGGGTTCCTCCGCAGCTGCAATCGTCGCGGGTCTCGTCCTTGCGAGGGCGCTGATCGGTGAAGAAGAGGTCTTGGGTCCAAAGGACGTGCTCGACATTGGTACTGAACTCGAAGGCCACCCCGACAATATTGCCCCTGCGATCTTCGGTGGCGCGACCGTCGCCTGGATGGAAGGCAGCACTGCGGGCGCGCTCAGACTCACGCCCCCGGTGCAGATCTCACCCGTGGCTTTCATTCCCGATTTCGAACTCGCAACCGAAAAAGCGCGATCGGCTCTGCCCGAGCTGATCGCGCATGGGGACGCCCGTTACAACATCTCCCGCGCCGCATTGCTCAGCGCCCTGCTTTCGGGCGCCTATGAGGCTCCCGCAGGGGCAACTCTTCATGAGCTGTTGATGGACGCGACAGGGGACAGGCTCCACCAGGAACAGCGCAGGGCGACGATGGAATCCTCCCTTGCTCTCGTCGACTGGTTGCGCGCCGGAGGAATGCCTGCAGTCGTATCCGGGGCGGGGCCGACGGTCCTTTCCCTCGAAAAAGTGTCCGCCAGCCTGAAGCATGATGCCGAGGGAGCGGGATGGCGCGTTCTTTCGCTCCCGGTCGCCCCCCAAGGGGCTCAGATCACCCGAGGACGCCTTGCGGGCCCTTGCGGAATGCGGGCCTGAATCTGCACCTTGTTTGCCTTTGCTCCCCCTTCCTCCTGTGATCTTTTCCGCAGGGAGGTGCAGATTCTCGCTCAATATTCCGAAACAGGGCGAGCATTGCTACACTCGGGCCAGCGGTTCCCATGGACCGGCCGATTCACGGCACTGACGCGCTGGCGATTCTTCCGTCGCGCACTTTCCTCCGAAGCATTCCATTGAGGAAGACTCAACGAGCCCTAATTGGGCAGATATCCAGTAAGGATCATTCGTGAGCAACGAAAACACCGCCCCGGTCGCCTCCGACCTGAAGGGCATGAAGCTGGCCGAACTTCAGGCCCTCGCTTCTTCCAGGGGACTCAAAGGCACATCAAGGATGCGCAAGTCCCAACTCATCGAGCTTCTCTCCTCGCCAGAAGCCCCGGCCCCGCGTGCGCGCCGCGCCGCCCCTTCGTCGAAGACTGGCAAGCCCGTCGAAAAACTCGTCAAGGACAGCGAGGAGCCCAGCGAGAAGACCACGGCCGCCTCCGCCCAGGCGAGCACAGAGGTCACTCAGACTCCGCGCAAATCGCGTCGTCGTGTCGCAGTTTCTGAACCGATCGATCCTGCTTCGGTCAAGCCCGTCATTGACATCGAATTGCCGACCCCCCTCGCAGTTCAGGCGCCCCCGGAGAAGAACGAGGCCCCGGTAACGGCTCTCGACTCGATCGAGCTTCCCGAGGGCGAGGACGCAGAAGAACGAGGGCGCAATCGTCGCGATCGCAACAATCGGCGTCGGGGCCGCGATCGCAACCGAAACGATCGCAACGAGCGCAATGATCGCAACAACCGTCGCAACCGCAATCGCGAGGAACGCCAAGATCGCGAGGAGGTCGTCCGTGAAGACGACCAGCTCGCTCCCATCGCCGGCATCCTCGACATCAAGGACAACCACGCTTTCGTCAGGACTTCCGGTTACCTGCCCGGCCCGAACGACGTTTTCGTGACCTTGGGCAATGTGAGGCGCTGGGGTTTGCGTGCAGGTGACGCCGTCACGGGTGCGGTCCGCCAGCCCCGAGAGGGCGAGCGTCAGCGTCAGAAGTACAACGCGCTCGTGCGCGTCGACTCCGTTAACGGCATGACGATCGAAGAGGCGCAGGCACGCCGCGAGTTCGGCAAGCTCACCCCCGTATACCCGAGCGAGCAGCTGCGCATGGAGACCTCTGCGAAGGCCTTCACTCCGCGCGTCATCGACCTCGTCGCCCCCGTCGGCAAGGGCCAGCGCGGCCTCATCGTCTCCCCGCCCAAGGCGGGCAAGACCATGGTGATCCAGCAGATCGCCAAGGCCATTGAACTCAACAACCCCGAGGTCCACCTCATGGTCGTCCTCGTCGATGAGCGCCCCGAAGAGGTCACGGACATGCGTTCGATCGTCAAGGGAGAGGTCATCGCCTCGACTTTCGATCGCCCCGCATCCGATCACACCCTTGTCGCCGAGCTCGCGATCGAGCGCGCCAAGCGCCTCGTTGAACTCGGCCAGGACGTCGTCGTCCTCCTCGACTCGTTGACGCGACTGTCTCGCGCCTATAACCTCGCGGCCCCCGCCTCGGGGCGCATCCTATCCGGCGGTGTTGACGCTTCGGCGCTCTACCCGCCCAAGAAGTTCTTCGGCGCGGCCCGAAATCTCAAGGAGGGCGGCTCCCTCACCATCATCGCTTCGGCTCTGGTCGAGACCGGTTCCAAGATGGACGAGGTCATCTTCGAAGAGTTCAAGGGCACCGGCAATATGGAGCTGCGCCTGTCGCGTCAGCTCGCGGACCGCAGGATCTTCCCCGCGATTGACGTCAACGCTTCGGGCACCCGCCGTGAGGAGATGCTCTTCACACCCGAAGAACTACGCATCATGTGGAAGCTGCGCCGGGTCCTGGGCACTCTCGACCAGCAGTCGGGACTCGAACTCATCCTCGAAAAGCTCAAGGAGACCCAGTCGAACGCCGAGTTCCTCATGCTCGTGCAAAAGACGACGCCGAGCGCGGACTAAGGCCAGCACTGCGCCGAAGCTATTCGAGGGCCGCGCAGTGTCAGACGCTGCTGGGAACTAGGAGTGCAGGCGCGTCCCGGAGGCTCCTCCGGGGCGCGCCTCTCGTTTGAGCGCGGCCCAATCTTCTGGGCCGTATCGGGACTTCGACTCCTGTTGAAATCTCAGCTCTTCACCGGGCGTGAAGTCATGTCTGGCGTGTGCAGCGTGGCGAGTATTCCCGAAGCTCGAAAAGCTGTCGGCGAACTCACGTCGAAAAACTCCTCCCGAATTCCGCTCGGAGCAAGAGAAATGGCACAATAGCCGAATCGGCCATCGGTTCACCGGTTCGCTTCCGTTCGACGTACTTCGGACGGAAGGGGAGCGATCCGCCAGATGCGGAAAGACCTGCGAATCCGGACCCGGGGCACCAACGAATCCAGGAGACATCCATGAAGAAGGACATCCACCCCACCTATGTGGATACCCTCGTGACCTGCACCTGCGGTAACAGCTTCCACACCCGTTCGACCATCGCCTCTGGCGAGATGCGCGTCGACGTGTGCTCGGCCTGCCACCCCTTCTACACGGGCAAGCAGAAGATCCTCGATACCGGCGGTCGTGTCGCCAAGTTCGAGGCCCGCTACGGCAAGCGCGTCCGTCCCTCCAAGTGAGTTTCGGGCTCTACTTCGCGCAGTAGTCCTTCTCGGCGCCGAGGGTGAAAGCCCTCGGCGCCGAGCCGCATGAAGACTCGTGTGCGACTTACGTCCGGCACGACGAGGCGCCTGCCTCACCGGCGCATTCGATTGAAAGGCAGTCATGGCTCTGGATAAGGGAATCGATGAGGAGCTCCACGCCCTCGCCCCTCTCCTTGAGGAATACGCGCAGGTCGAAGCCGCAATGTCGGCGCCCGAGACCCTCGCCGACCCGATGCTCATGCGCAAGATGGGCCGACGTTTCGCCGAGCTCTCCCGCGTGAAAACCGGAGCCGAACGCTACTTGAGAGCCAAAGACGACCTCATTGCCGCTCGAGAACTCGCCCAAGAGGACCCCTCATTCGCTTCGGAAATCCCAGAGCTCGAAGATGAGCTGCGCGCTGCGCACGAGAGTCTGCTCAAGATCCTCGCCCCCCGTGAGCCCGAGGACGCCCTTGACGTCATCCTCGAGATCAAAGCAGGAGAAGGCGGCGAGGAGTCCGCCCTCTTCGCCTCCGATCTGGCCCGCATGTACTCGCGATACGCCGAATCGAAAGGATGGTCCGTCACCGAGCTTTCCTCGACCCCGACCGAGCTTGGGGGCTTCAAAGAGATTTCTTTGGCCATTCGCGCCCACGGCACGCCCCTGCCAGAAGAGGGAGTATGGGCCCACCTCAAGTACGAGGGCGGAGTGCACCGTGTCCAGCGCGTCCCCGTCACCGAATCTCAAGGGCGGATCCACACCTCGGCGGCGGGCGTTTTCGTCATGCCCGAGATTGAAGACGACACACAGATCGTCATTGACCCGAATGATCTGCGAATCGACGTCTACCGCTCTTCGGGGCCCGGGGGACAGTCCGTGAACACAACGGATTCAGCGGTTCGCATGACGCATATTCCCTCGGGGATCGTCGTCTCAATGCAGAACGAGAAATCGCAATTGCAGAACAAAGAAGCGGCCCTGAGGGTTCTCGCCTCACGACTCGCAGCCGAGGCGAGAGCGAAGAAGGAAGCGGAGGCTTGCGCCCAGAGGCTCTCCCAGGTTCGCACCGTGGATCGTTCAGAACGTGTGAGGACCTACAACTTCCCGGAGAACCGGATTGCAGAGCACCGCACCGGGTACAAGGCGCACAACCTCGATCGTGTTCTCGAAGGCGAACTCAGCCCTGTTATCGATTCTCTGCGCGAGGCAGATGAAGCAGAGCGCCTCGCCCAGGCGGCCAGCAGGTGAAGCGCCCCGCCGATCCAAGCCGTGTCGGCTCTCTCCTGGCCTGGGCGCGCAATCGCCTCGAAGGACTCGAAGCCGCACACCCCGCGCAGGACGCTCGTGAACTCCTCGAATGGGTGGCGAAAACCGATTCGATCTGGAGGATCAAAGAACCCATCGAGCCTGAGCTTGCCGAGCGCTTCTACAACGCCGTTGAGCTGCGGGCGAGCCGAATTCCCCTTCAACGCATTACCGGGCGCATGTATTTTCGGGGCTTGACCCTCCACAGCGCCGAACAGGTCTTCATCTGCCGCCCAGAAACCGAAATCGTCGCAGGGATCGGCATTGAGGCCGCACGACAAGTGATCGCCGAGCAGGGCACGGTTCGAATCGTTGATCTGTGCACCGGATCGGGGGCGATTGCGATCGCCTGCGCCACGGAACTCCCAGAAGCGCAGGTATGGGCGGTCGAACTCGCTCAAGAAGCCTTCGCCCTGGCACAGCGCAATATTGAGACGCTCGTTCCTTCTCGTGTCCAACTCCTTCGCGGCGACGCCACGCACCCGCGCACTCTCGCCGATCTGGATGGCCGCATTGATATCGTCATCTCCAATCCTCCCTATGTGCCCGCCGATGAGGCACCGACCCAGGTTGAAGCGGGCTTCGACCCGCCGCTCGCTCTTTTCGGTGGGGGAGAGGCTGGGATGGACATTCCCAGAGGGATCATCTGCCGAGCCGCAGGACTCTTGAAAGAAGGCGGCCTCCTCGTCCTCGAGCACTCTGCGAGTCAAGCCGCCCTCATGCGCGAGGCGGCCCGGGAAACGGGCTTCATTGAGGTTTTCACAAAAAAGGATCTGGCCGGCGCCCCTCGTGCGCTCGTCGCGACTCGTGGGAGAATCTCCCAGTGACCCCTAGGATTTTGAGCTGCCTTCCCGCATGGGTTCCCGCTGATCTTGACGAGGCTGTCGCTCATGTCAAAAAGGGCGGGCTGATCGTCATTCCGACCGATACCGTCTATGGAATTGGGGCCCTCGCCTCGAATCCGGATGCGGTGGCAGCCCTGCTCGCAGCAAAGGGCCGCGGACCGTCAATGCCTCCCCCCGTGCTCGTCGATTCCCCTCAGGCCCTTGACCGCCTCGCCGTCGATGTGCCCGAGGCAGCCCGCAGGCTCGCTTGGGCCGCATGGCCGGGAGGACTGACGCTCATTGTCAGGGCCCGCCCTGAGCTCGGCTGGAATCTGGGAACAAACGGAGGGACCGTCGCTTTGCGGATGCCCGATCACGCGCAAGTCCTCGAACTCATTGCTCGTAGCGGTCCTCTCGCGGTGAGCAGCGCAAACCTCACTGGAGCGCCCCCCGCAACGTCCATCGAAGAAGCCATTGCCTCCTTTCCTGATTCGGTTCTTCATATCGACTCCGGTCCGACCCCTGGATCGACGCCCTCAACGATCCTCGACTTCGCCCATGGTGATGCGAGTGTCATCCGCCTGGGGACTTTATCCTTGGAGGAGCTGTCCGAAGCGGCCGGTGTCACCCTCATGGGTGCCGAGTAAAACCCTCGAAGAAGAACTACCGAAGGATCAAGGACCGAAGCTCGCATGAAGGTCTATCTCCTCCTCATGCTCATCGCGATGGGCGTTACCGTGCTGATGACGCCTCTCGTCAGATGGTCGTGCATTCGATGGGGGCTCGTCCCCGAGCTTCGTTCTCGCGATATTCAAAAGCAACCAGTGCCCAGGCTCGGCGGCATCGCCATGACGATCGGCCTCGTCGTCGCTCTCCTCGTTGCCTCACACATCCCCTATATGGTCCCCCTGTACACCACGAGCATCCCCTGGGCGGTGATCGGTGCGGCAACGGCGATGACTGTGCTCGGCCTCGTTGATGATCTCGTGGAACTCGACTGGATGACGAAACTATCGGGACAGGTGCTCATTGCCGGGGCGATGGCCTTTACGGGAGTCCAGCTCATCTCCTTTCCCCTGTTCGGTGTCACTATCGGTTCTTCTCGTCTTTCCTTGATTGTGACCGTCGTTCTTGTCGTCGGCATTGTGAATGCGGTGAACTTCATTGATGGTCTTGATGGCCTCGCCGCCGGGACAATCGCGATCGGAGCGGGAGCCTTCTTCGTCTACTCCTACCTCCTGTCGAGGATCATTGGGGCCACCTCATATGCGACGACTGCTTCACTGGTCGTCATCGCCCTTCTGGGAGTGTGTCTGGGCTTCCTCTGGTTCAACTTCCACCCCTCGTCGATCATGATGGGAGGCGGGGCTGAGACTCTTGGTCTCGTCCTCGCATCGGCGAGCATCATCGTCACTGGACAGATCGACCCCTCAGTCCTGGGAACCCAGCAACTCTTCGTGGGCATCTTGCCGATCCTCCTGCCCCTGTCTGTGATCTTCATACCGGTGTTGAATCTTATCGTCGCCTCGCTCCGCCGCATCGCGCGGGGGACGAGCCCCTTCCACGCCGACCGCACCTCGCACTTTCACGACCGCCTCATCGCTCGCGGGCATTCGCATCGTGGTGTCGTCGCGATCATGTGGATGTGGACTGCGATCGTATGCATTCCTTCTGTCGCCCTGCTCATTTTCGACTGGTGGAAGATTGCCCTCGCGACACTGCCAGTGTTCGTGATCGCTCTGGTTGCGACCGTGCGACAATTCCCGACTTCCCATTACCGCTCCAGCGGGGGCGAGGAGGAGAATAATGTCGAACTCTGATTCCCTTGCTCGAGCCTTGACTCGACTGCGAGTACCTATGGCCCTCATTGGCGCAGGAGCCCTTCTCTTCACTGTGTTCGTCTCCGTGATCTATGGGCTCGAGTTGGCAGCAATCGGATTGTGCATCGTCGCGCCAATGCTTCTTCTCGGCGTGCAGTATGCGTGTCTTTCTCGAGCGAGTGCTTCTCAGGGGAGAGGGATTGTGTGGGTCCTTGCGTCCTATCCGATCAGGATCCTCATCCTTGTCATCGTTTTGTATGTGCCGCGCTCTTTCAATGTGGATGTACGCTGTGCGGCCCTGTGTTCGATTCTCGTGATTCTCTTCTCGATGCTCGCCGAGGCGATTGTGATGGTGCGCACGCCGCACTTCACCGTTGATGAACGGGACTAAAGAACTAGTGGCCATTCGTGCAAAATCGTCAAATTGTGCTGAAGCAAGCGTTCTTGCCTGCTAAAGTATTCAAGTCGCTTCTTGCGGCCAATATGCTCTCCCATCACCGATGATTCGAACTCAGGAGCACACGCTGTCCACGTCAACGCCCCCCACTAACCGACGGGGAAGTAGATCCAAGCCCCTGTGGTACTGGACCCTTCTTATTCTTCTTCTCGTGGTCATTGCCGCAACGGCGGTTCCCGCCTTCACGCAGCACGTGCACCAGCCCGGACTCGAAGACTTCTTCCCCAAGCCGATTTTCGGCGAGGGCACGATCTTCCAGTTCAACCGCCTCGTCCTCATTCGTATCGCGATGGCTGCACTGGTCAGCGCGATCCTTCTCGGGGTCGCAGCGAAGGCCACACTTGTCCCTGGCCGCGGCCAGATGGCAGTCGAATTCCTCGCAGGCTTCATCCGCGACAATGTCGCCATTGAGATGCTCGGCCCGAAGAAAGGACGCGCATACGCCGGCTTCATTGGCTTCGCATTCTTCGCCACCCTCGCGATGAATCTCGCTGGTGTGATTCCCGGTACGAATATTGCTGCAACCTCTGTTGTGGCAGTTCCCGCAGTCTTCGCCATCATCTCCTACGTCACCTACGTGGGCAGCGGCATCAAGGCCCTCGGACTTGGACACTTCTTCGCATCGCAGCTCCTTCCTCCGGGGCTTCCCAAGCCGATGTACCTGCTCATCACTCCGATCGAGTTCCTCTCGAACTTCATCGTTCGCCCGGTGACCCTCACAGTCCGACTCCTTGCCAACATGATGGCCGGCCATCTCCTGCTCGGCATGACCTATTTCGGGACCGCGCTCCTGCTTCAAGAGCTCTCCGCCCTCTCGGCCGCGGGAATCCTGACAGGAGTGGCGATGTTCGTCATGACCGGCTTCGAGGTGTTCGTCGCTTTCCTGCAGGCCTACATCTTCACCATCCTCACCTCCGTCTACATCAAGCTCTCGATCGAGAGCCACTGATCCCCACAATCCGCTGAAGCGCCCTTCGGCGCCCAGAAGAAAAGGAAGACACATCATGGGTATCTCCCTCGCCTACATCGGCTACGGCCTTGCGACCCTCGGCCCCGGCCTCGGCATCGGCCTGCTCGTCGGCAAGACCCAGGAAGCGACCGCGCGCCAGCCCGAGGTCGCCGGCCGACTCTTCACCAATATGGTGATCGGCGCCGGCATGGTTGAGGCCCTCGGCCTCATCGGCTTCATCCTCCCGCTCATCGTCAAGTGACCGCGATGCACCAGATTTTCCCTGCGAGCGAAGAAGTCGGCGGCCTCGCCGTCATTCTGCCGCCTCTGTACGAGATCTTCTGGTCGGCGCTCGTCTTGCTCATCGTCCTCCTCCTCGTTGGAAAGTTCGCACTGCCGAAGATCTATCGCACGATGGATGAACGCCAAGCGAAGATCGCTGAGGGACTCGCCGCCGCTGAGAAAGCGAAAGAAGACCAAGCGCTTGCCGCTCGTGAGCGCGCGCAGGCCCTAGTCGAGGCGAACGCCGAGGCTCATGAGATTCGTGAGCGCGCCGGAGAGGAAGCGAAAGGCATTATTGCCGCCGCCAGGACCGAGGCGCAGGAAGAGGCCAATCGGATCCTCGAGGGCGCTCAGCGTCAGATCCTCGCTGAAAAGCAAGCAGCGGAGATCTCCTTGCGCGCTGACGTGGGTCTGCTCGCGACCGAGCTTGCCGAGAAGATCGTTGGGGAGCATCTCGCCGACACAGCGCTCACGAGCCGTGTCATCGACCGTTTCCTTGACGACCTTGAGAAGGACAACCTCTCAGCCTCTGAGGGTGCGACTCGATGAAGACCATTGGAGCACTGCAATCGGTTCCCTTCTCAGGTGAACTCGGGGATGCGCTTGCCCTGCCACACGCGGATGCAATGAAGGTCGCCGAAGAAATCTTCGCCCTTTCTGACCTCGTCAAGACGGATGCTCGACTTCGTCGTGCCCTTACCGATCCTTCGAGGAACGCCGAGGACAAGACGCAACTCGCGCACTCCCTTTTCAATGCGCATATGTCCGCTCCCGGCTTGCAGGTCCTCGAGGCACTGGTCAGCGCGCATTGGACGAAGCCAGAGGATCTGCACGACGCCGCAGAGGTGCTCGGCATTCTCGCAGTGCTCACCGACGCCCTCCGGGCCGGCGCCCTTGAAGAGGTGAATGACGAGCTCTTCGAGACTCGTCGTTTCCTTGCGGCCGAGCGAGACTTGCGTCTGACCCTGTCGGATATGTCGACAGGCACTCCGCACGAACGCGCGAACCTCGCCACCCGCCTCTTCTCGGCGCGCCTGAGCCGGTGGAGCATGCGTTTGCTGCGCAGAGCGGTTGGACGTTCGCGCCACGGGCGCCTCCTCAACAACCTCAGGAGATTCGCCGAGTGGGCGGCAACCTTGCAAAACAAGCTGCTCGTCACGGTCGAATCAGCGGTCGATATGACCCCTGAACAGGTGACGCGCCTTCGCCGTCTGCTCGAGCAACGCTTCGAGCGCGACATCACCTTGTCGATCTCGGTCGAACCTGGTGTTGTCGGAGGTTTCCGTCTACGCGCCAACACCACAGCGATCGACGCTTCCCTTGCAGCGCGCATTGCCGATATGAAGCGCTCCCTTGCGGGCTGAACCGCACCCCAGAACTCATCACGCAGACAGAAGGAATACTCATGGCTGACCTGTCAATCAGTCCCGAGGAGATCCGCGGCGCACTGGACTCCTTCATGGAGTCCTACCGTCCCTCCGAAGTGGCCACGGAGGAAGTGGGCTACGTCACGGAAACCGCCGATGGTATCGCCCATGTCGAGGGCCTGCCCGGGACAATGGCGAACGAACTCCTCCGCTTCGCCGACGGCACGCTCGGCCTAGCGATGAACCTCGACCAGCGCGAGATCGGCGCCGTCATCCTCGGCGACTTCGGAGGCATCGAAGAGGGCCAGCGCGTGCATCGCACCGGTGAAGTCCTCTCAGTCCCAGTCGGCGACGGCTACCTCGGCCGCACAGTCGATCCTCTCGGCCGACCGATCGACGGCCTTGGTGACATCACGGATATCGCGGGTCGACGCGCCCTCGAGCTCCAGGCCCCCGGTGTCATGATGCGCAAATCGGTTCACGAGCCCCTGGCCACCGGTCTGAAGGCCATTGACTCGATGATCCCGATCGGACGCGGGCAGCGCCAGCTCATCATTGGCGACCGCAAGACCGGAAAGACCGCGATCGCCCTCGACGCCATTCTCAACCAGCGTGAGAACTGGAAGTCAGGCGACCCGAAGAAGCAGGTCCGCTGCATCTACGTCGCCATCGGTCAAAAGGGCTCCACCATTGCATCGGTGCGCTCGACCCTTGAAGACGCCGGCGCAATGGAATACACGACGATCGTCGCTTCCCCGGCCTCTGATCCGGCGGGCTACAAGTACATGGCGCCCTACACCGGCTCCGCGATCGGACAGCACTGGATGTACGAGGGCAAGCACGTCCTCATCGTCTTCGACGATCTGTCCAAGCAAGCGGAGGCTTATCGTGCGGTCTCCTTGCTCCTGCGCCGTCCGCCGGGGCGTGAAGCCTACCCAGGCGATGTCTTCTACCTGCACTCGCGCCTCCTTGAGCGTTGCGCAAAGCTCTCCGACGAGCTCGGCGGCGGATCCATGACGGGACTTCCGATCATTGAAACGAAGGCGAATGACGTGTCGGCCTACATCCCGACGAATGTCATCTCCATTACCGACGGGCAGATCTTCCTCCAATCGGACCTGTTCAACTCGAATCAGCGTCCCGCGGTCGACGTCGGCATCTCCGTGTCGCGAGTCGGCGGTGACGCGCAGGTCAAGGCCATGAAGAAGGTTGCGGGAACGCTCAAGATCACCCTCGCGCAGTACCGTTCGATGGCGGCTTTCGCAATGTTCGCTTCCGACCTCGATCCGGCGACCCGTTCGCAGCTCACGCGTGGCGAGCGTCTCATGGAGCTGCTCAAGCAGGCCCAGTCGACGCCGTACATGGTTTGCGAGCAGGTCGCATCCATTTGGACTGGGACGCACGGCTACCTCGATGATATTGAGGTCTCCGATGTCCTGACCTTTGAGCGTTCACTCCTCGATCACCTCAAGGCGAACTCGAAGGTCCTCGACACCATCGAGTCGACGGGACTGCTCGAAAGCGATACCGAGGCTGAGCTCAAGGCTCAGGTCGAGGCCTTCCACGATCAGTGGATCTCCGCTGGAAGGGGAGCGAGCCTCGACGATGCCGAGGTGGAGGCCGAGGTGACGCGCGAAGAGATCACTCGCGTCCGTCCCTCCTCGCAGAAGGCCTGAGACATGGGCGGCAAGCAGAGGATCTACAAGCAGCGCATCGCCTCGACGCAGACGCTCGCGAAGGTCTTCCGCGCGATGGAGATGATCGCGGCTTCGAGGATCGGCGGGGCGCGTCGCGCTGCCACCGCTCTCGGGCCCTACGAGAAGGCTCTGACGCAGGCGGTTGCGGCAGTCGCGGTCCACACGGATCTCGATCATCCCCTCACGCGCGAGCGTTTCGACACTCCACGTGTGGCGGTTCTCGTCATCGCTTCGGATCGTGGCATGGCGGGCGCCTACTCGGCGACCATTTTGCGTGAATCCGAAAGGCTCATCTCGAAGCTCAAGAGCGAGGGCAAGGTGCCGGTGGTGTACACCTTCGGCAAGAGGGCCCGCTCCTACTTCCGTTTCCGCGGTGTCGCGGTTGAGAAGAGCTGGGAGGGCGAGTCAGATGCTCCGACCCATGAGACGACCCGTTCGATCTCGAATGAGCTTTTCGAACGATTCATGGATCAGGGATTGACCTCCGGGGTTTCTGAGGTTCATCTGGTCTACACGCGATTCGCCACCGTGATGAAGCAGTTCCCCGAGGTTCGTCAGATGCTCCCTTTGAGCGTTGTCGACGCACCTGAGGGCGACGCGGAACGCGATGCGGAGCGCGGATATCACGACGATCCTTCGGCGACTTTCCCCGAGTACGAGTTCATTCCCTCGGCACAGGCTGTGCTCGACGCGATCCTTCCGCTCTACATCGAGAGTCGCATCCACAATGTGCTCCTCCAATCGGCGGCTTCCGAGCTCGCTTCGCGCCAGCGCGCGATGCATACGGCCACGGACAATGCCGAGGAACTCATCACCAAGTACACGCGCCTGGCCAACTCGGCCCGTCAGGCGGACATCACCCAGGAGATCAGCGAGATCGTGGGCGGGGCCGACGCACTGGTCGCGGGCTGAGCCCAAGGACACGGAGAAGAAACATGAGCCAGGAAGAAACAGTCGCGCAGGGGCGCGTCGCCCGAGTCGTCGGACCGGTCGTCGACGTCGAGTTCCCGCCGGACAGCATCCCTCCGCTGTACAACGCTTTGAAGGTTGACGTCAATCTGACGGGCCAGGGGGAGGGGGAGTCCTCCTTCACGATGACTCTCGAGGTTGCCCAGCACCTTGGAGGCAATCTCGTCAGGACCATCGCTTTGAAGCCGACGGATGGACTCGTCCGCGGCGCGAAGGTGACCGATACGGGTGCCCCGATCACGGTTCCCGTCGGTGATATAACGAAGGGCCACGTCTTCAACGTGACCGGCGAACCCCTCAACCTCGCCGAGGGAGAGACCCTCGAGATCACCGAGCGTTGGCCGATTCACCGCCAGCCCCCGGCATTCGATCAGCTTGAGGCCCGCACGAAGATGTTCGAGACGGGCATCAAGGTCATCGACCTTCTTACCCCCTACGTTCAGGGCGGTAAGATCGGCCTCTTCGGTGGTGCGGGCGTCGGTAAGACGGTCCTCATCCAGGAAATGATCCAGCGCGTCGCCCAAGACCACGGAGGCGTCTCGGTCTTCGCTGGTGTGGGCGAGCGTACCCGTGAGGGCAATGACCTCATTCACGAAATGGACGAGGCCGGCGTTTTCGATAAGACAGCGCTGGTGTTCGGTCAGATGGATGAGCCGCCGGGGACGCGTCTGCGCATCGCCTTGACGGGGCTGACGATGGCGGAATACTTCCGCGATGTTCAGCATCAGGATGTGCTCTTGTTCATCGATAACATCTTCCGCTTCACTCAGGCGGGCTCTGAGGTGTCGACCCTGCTGGGCCGTATGCCTTCGGCCGTGGGGTACCAGCCGAATCTTGCCGATGAGATGGGCCAGCTCCAAGAACGCATCACATCGGCGGGGGGACACTCGATCACTTCGCTGCAGGCGATTTACGTGCCCGCCGACGACTACACGGACCCCGCTCCGGCGACGACCTTCGCCCACCTGGATGCGACCACGGAGCTCTCCCGTGAAATCGCCTCGAAGGGTATCTACCCAGCGGTCGATCCGCTGGCGTCGTCGTCGCGAATCCTCGATCCGGTGATCGTGGGACGCGAGCACTACGACACGGCGATTCACGTCAAGGCGATCCTTCAGAAGAACAAGGAACTCCAAGACATCATTGCGATCCTCGGCGTTGATGAACTCTCTGAAGAGGACAAGATCACGGTCGCGAGGGCACGTCGCATTGAGCAGTTCCTCTCCCAGAACACCTACATGGCGGAGAAGTTCACCGGCGTGCCCGGCTCGACTGTTCCCCTCTCGGAGACGATTGAGGCGTTCAAGCGCATCGCGGAGGGCCACTACGATCATGTGCCCGAACAGGCCTTCTTCAACATCGGTGGTATCGAGGACCTTGAGCGCCGCTGGCACGAGCTTGAGAAGGACGCCTGATGGCGGATCGGGTACTTCAAGTCGAAGTCGTTTCGCACGAAGGGCGGTTGTGGCACGGTGCTGGAAGCTCCGTTCAGGTCCCCGTCGTTGACGGCCAACTCGGCGTCTTGCCGGGGCGTCAGCCCCTGCTCGCGATGCTCAAAGCAGGCACGGTCACGGTCCAAACCTCGCAAGGAGTGAAAACTTTCGAGGTCGAGGGCGGATTCGCGTCTGTTGATTCTGATTTCGTGACGGTCGTGGCCGATCACGCTACAGTTTCCTAATAGAGGCAGCCCCTGTCCGCGACCCGGACAGGGGCTCCCCGCATCCGATCTCGAGGAGGCAGCAATGAACACATTTCTGTATGTCACCGGGTGGGTTCTGGGCGCTCTTGTGCTTCTTAGCGTGATGGTGTGGGTGTACATCAATGTTCGGGCGCGCCGCCTCGATGGACGGATTGGGGCTTTTCGTTCCTGGTCTAGGCCCGACACTCAGTCCGGCTGGGCCTCGGGCATCGGCCTGTTCGGGGTTGAGACTCTCAGCTGGTACCGCCTGATCGGTTTTGGCGGTAAGCCGGTGTACACGGTGGCCAGGAGGGGCTTGGAGGTTTCCGCTCCGATCCAGCATTCGGCAGATGGGTCGATGGTGGAGCTTCGCCTCAAGTCGGGCGATCACCGTTATGAGCTTGCGGTTGCGCCCCAGACCTACAATGCGATCGTCTCCTGGGTGGAGTCGGGTCCCCCGATTGGCAGGGCCTGAGAACTCTTCTTCGGCGCCAGAGCGCCGTTCGAGCTTATCTCGCGAGCGGCGTGGTGCTTTTCGCTGTGCACTCGTGCTCGCAAGCGCTGATAGGCTCTCACCCGTGAGAGTTCTCATCGCCACCTGCACCGTCGACTATTCTGGGCGCCTATCGGCGCATCTCGACTTGGCGAAGCGCGTCATCATGGTCAAAAGTGATGGCTCCGTCCTCATTCATTCTGATGGGGGCTCGTATAAGCCTCTCAATTGGATGAACGCGCCGTGTACGGTGACCACGCAACTCCTCGAAGAGGGCGAAGAAATGGACGGCGTCACTGAGGTCTGGACCGTTCAGGCCGCCAAAACAGACGATCGCCTCGTCATCCGCATTTTTGATGTCGTCGCGGATGTGGCTGAAGACCTGGGGGTGGACCCCGGCCTCGTGAAGGACGGCGTGGAGACACACTTGCAAGAGCTCTTGGCCGAACAGGTTCCGCAGATCCTCGGCGATGGATGGGAGTTGGTGCGTCGCGAGTTTCCGACACCGGTTGGGCCGGTTGACCTGATGGTGACGGACCCCTCGGGTGCGAATGTTGCGATCGAGGTGAAGCGTCGAGGCGGTATTGACGGAGTCGATCAGCTCACTCGCTATCTCAGCCTGCTTGATCGTGATCCCTTCATCAAGGACCTTAGAGGGATTTTCGCTGCGCAAGAGATCTCGAAGCAGGCAAGGATCCTTGCGGAGGATCGCGGTATTCGCTGTTTGATCCTCGACTATGACGCAATGCGCGGCTTTGACGACCCAGAATCGAGACTCTTCTGATCCGAGGGCAGGAAGATCCTCAAAAAGCTGTCAGACAAATCTTTTGCGTGGCACAATGAAGAGGTGGAAACCTCATTTGTGTGCCGTGGCCGTCTCGTCCTTGAATCCCGCATCCTCGAGGACGGTGTTCTCATCGCCGAAGAGGGCGTAATCACCAGGATCATCGATGCCCACGATCCTTCGCTGTCCAAGGAAGACCGCGAACTCATCGCCGCCGTCCCGGCCTCTGACTCCTATATCCTCCCCGGCCTCGTCGATGTGCACTGTCATGGCGGGGGCGGAAGCTCCTTCCCGAATGCGACCTCCATTGAGAAGGCCCAGGCCGCAATCGACGAGCACCGTCACCATGGGACGACGACCCTCGTCGCCTCCCTCGTGACCGCGCACGCAGATGTACTGCGCGAAAGAGCAGCCCTCCTTACTGAACTTGCCGAAGAAGGTGAACTCGCCGGCATCCACTTCGAAGGCCCCTTCGTCTCTCACGCCCGCTGCGGGGCACAAGACCCGAAGTACATCATCGACCCGGATCCTGAACTCACCGCTGAACTCCTCGAGATCTGCAAGGGCTACGCGCTCACTATGACCCTCGCCCCCGAGAAGGACAAGGCCTATGGCCCCGGATCTGTCGCCGAGGTGCTCATCAAGGGCGGTGCCCTGCCCTCCTGGGGCCACACTGATTCCGGTTCCGCCCCTGCGCGCGAAGCCCTCGAGTTCTCTCGCAAGGCCATCAAAGAGACCACGAATCCGCGCAGTGCGCGCGCCACCATCACTCACCTGTTCAACGGCATGCGCCCCCTGCATCACCGTGATACGGGCCCGATCGGCGAGTTCTTGTCCGATGCGGCAAGAGAGGGTGTCATCGCTGAGATGATCTGCGATGGCGTCCACCTCGATCCCTCGCTCGTGCGCGACGTGTATGAAATGCTCGGTCGGGACTCTTGCGTCTTCGTCACCGATGCGATGGAAGCTGCGGGCATGCCGAACGGCACCTACGAACTCGGCTCCCAGACAGTCGATGTGAAGGACGGCTACGCCTATATCGCGGGCACGACGACTCTCGCCGGGGGAACCGCACACCTCCTGGATTGCGTGCGCGTCGCCACCTTCAAAGGCGGGATCGACCTCGTCGACGCTGTCTTCATGGCCACCGTTCAGGGCGCGCGCATTCTCGGGCGATATGACATCGGCAAACTCGAAGCAGGTATGCGTGCCGATGTGCTCGAACTGGATGAGCAACTGCGTCCACAGCGCGTGTGGCGCGGCGGAACACTCGTGAAGTGAAAGGCAAACGCTCACAGAAGCGACCATGGGCTAAGGGACACCGCGACCTCAATCTCGGTGCCCTCGCCTCCGTGCCCAGGAGCGAGATCGGACCCGATGGGAGGGACTACCAAGTCCAGCATCTGCGCTCCTCCTCGAAGGAATACACCTGCCCGGCGTGTCTTCACCCGATCCGCGTGGGCACTGCGCATGTGGTCGCCTGGCCCGAGCAGCAGCCCTTCGGCCTGCCCGAAGGGCTTGAGGCCCGGCGTCACTGGCATTCGGAATGCTGGAGACGTGGCTTACGCCCACTGTGAGTGGGTGACAACCTCGAAGACAACAGCTTTTTCTCCGGGGGTGCGATGGTGATTATCCTTCGCACCCCCTGGGTGTTGGTGCGGATAAATGCGTCACGACGGCGCTGCTGATGAGCAGTAGCGGCCCAATACGCATTATTGTGAGACGGATAGTGTTCTTCTACGACAGGAGAGAATCGAGTGGGGCGCCTCAAGCAGTACACGGCGGCGGTGATCGCCGCAGCTTTGTCACTCATTTTCCTGATCGTCGGTGTTCTTGCGCTGACGGTCTTTAAGCCCGCCCAGGAGTTTTCCTCTTCGGTCGTTCCTGAGCACACGCTTGTGATGACTCGTGATGGTGTCTTGCGCCTCATGGCGAAAAATGTCACCGTCACAGCGACTTCGAAATCGGGCGCCCCCGTGGCTTTGGGACTGGGCACCCCAGGTGACGTGCTCGGATGGATCGGCGATGACCCCTATACCGAGGTTGTCGGCCTCAGCTCAGATCGTTCCCTTCTCAAAACCGAGGATCGTTCGGCTGTGGGGGACGCTCAGTCAGGAGCCCAATCCGGTAGACACGCTCAGTCCGGCACCCAAGTGGGCACGCCAGGGGCTCAATCTCAGAGCTCAGCTCAATCAGGAGCCCAATCCGCAGCTCAATCCGGTGGTCGCATCGATCCTGAAGCCTCGAAACTCCTCGATGCGCTTCTCGCTTCGGATATGTGGCTCCAAGTCGCGACGAATGATGGCACAGCCGCTTTGTCTTTGACTGAGGTCCCTGCATCTCGTTCTCTTCTCGCCGTTTCCGCAGGGGGAGTAGGCGATCTCGAACTGACTCTGACCTGGCCGAGCGAACGCGCAAATTGGCTCGCGATCATTTCTCTGCTGGCAGCCCTCGTTTTCGTCCTCGTCGCTGCGATTGCCGCTTTCTCCCGTTTCCACCATCTGAATCGCGCTCAGCGACGCAGCTCGAAGATCGCCACGGGTGCCGAGGCCACGACTGAGAGTCTTGAGCCTGCACAAGAAGAAATGAATGTCGAGGACGAGGGGGTGCAGTCTGAAGCCCCCTCGGACAGCCAAGAACACGAGGAGCTCTTAGAAGAGCAGGCTCAAAGTCGCGCAGCTGGCGAGGAAAGGGATCCTCTTGAGGTCTCTTCCGGCCCCGAGGAGCTAGAGTCTTCACCGTCCGTTGAAACGTGCGAGGACGAAGCTCCTGAAGAAGAAACCCGGGTTGTGGGGCGGCACGGATCAGGCAGCCCCATCGATCAGGATCCTCCCGAGAGGGAGTCGACGGATACGGGTGTCATTGATCTGTCGAGTATCCGTCCTGGAATGACCTTGCCGAGTCGCCGGGCCCTTCGTGAGGCGCGTCAGAAGGGTGAGGGCACGCTCATCATTGACGGGCGTGAATTCGACACCGGTCTCATCCCCGTGATCGAAGGGAAAAAGAACACCGAAGCCCGAGATGAACACCTCTCCTCGGGCGATGCCCAATCCGCTGGAGGGGACCAAGACGGAGATGCGGATGATTTAGCCGGGCGCGCCACGAAGAGCGAATGGACCTCGTTCATGCCTGCATGGCGCAAGAAGAGCGAAGAAGGGAAGGAAAGATGAAACGTCGCCTCTTGTCCCTCCTCGTTACCTGTGCCTCCGTCATTGCTTTGACCTCCTGTTCTACGGGTGAGCTTGTCGCCCCCGATCCGGCTCAATCGGCCGAAACCGGGCCGAACCTGGACTCCGAACGCATTGCAGAGGTCTTGGCCTCCGTGCAGGAAACCATTGACGCCGCCGATAGTGCGCGCGACTCTGCGCTCCTCGAGCCTCGCGTGGGAGGAGGAGCCAAGCGCGTGCGCGCCGCCCAGTACGCTTACGCCACGGCCTCAGGGGACTCCGTACCTGCACTGGACCTGAGCCCGCAACACATTGCGATCACGAACTCGCAGCAATGGCCTCGTGCGATTCTCAATATCCGACAGGCCACGCCTTCGGAGCTTCCACTCATTGAGGTTCTCGTCCAAGACGATGCCCGCTCTGATTATGCGCTCACGGCCTGGTGCCGAATGCTCGGGGGCACCTCAGTCACGATCCCCTCGATCGATGAGGGCTCGGCGTATGTGAGCAATGATTCGACGGGTTTCGTCATGACTCCCGGTGAGGCACTGAGCGCCTACACCGATATGCTCAACGCCTCCGAAGTCTCGAATGCCTCTTTCGCAACCGACGAATTCACCACGCAATACGTTGACACCGTGCAGAACCTGTCCTCGAGCCTCGAGAAGGCAGGAACGATCTCGGCTCTTGCCACGCCGAGCGAGGAGCCCGTGTCAGGAGTAGTCCTGCAGGACGGTTCTGCTCTGGTCGCCGCTCACTTCACCTATACGCTCACCTATTCACGAACGATCGCCAGATCGACAATGCGCCTGGGCGGTCAGACCGCGACGATGAACGCTGGGGATGACGACACTGTGAAGGGCAGCGCCGTTGTGAGCTATGTGGCGACCATCCTGCTCAATATCCCCTCCGCCAAACAGGGCGGCGTCGCCCGAGTGGTGGGTGCTGAGCGAATGATCGAATCCGTCACCATGGATGATTCCTCCAACCCAGACGGCAACTAAGAGATCTGAAGGAAAGAAGCTCGAACAGTGACAGAGCAGATGAACCCGGCCGACTCTCATGGAGCGATCGACCTTTCCGCTTCACCATCGCAGGCTCCAACGAAAGAGGCCCCCGGGGCGGGGGAGGGGCTGAACATTCCTCTGGTCCTTTCGGGAACGGAAGAGAACTTCCAGGCGATCATGGCGACCTCGCAGAACCTGCCGGTCATTATCACCATGTATTCGGGCCGTTCCCTTGAGAGCAAGCCGACGCTCCAGGTGTTCGAAGGACTTGCCCGAGAGTTCGGGGGCCGCTTTCAGTTCGTCTCCATCGATATCGACGCCAATCCCGCGATCGCCCAGGCTTTCCAGATCGAGGGCGTTCCTACGGCGGTTGCGCTCATCGGTGGGCGCCCTCTGCCCCTTTTCCAAGGGGCGGCGCAAAAGGAGCAGGTCAAACCGATTATCGAACAGGTCTTGGAGGCCGCCTCGCAGATGGGTGTCACCGGCCGCGTCGCGCTGAGCGCTGAGGACATCGCCGAGCCGATCCCCCCTGAGCACGAGGCCCCCCTTGCAGCGGAGACCGCAGGAGATCTCAAGAGCGCGATCGCCCAATGGGAGCGCGTGATCGAACTCAATCCTCGTGACACGAAGGCGAAGACGCATCTGGCGCGCGTGCGCCTCCTGGAGCGCAGTGCGAATACTCCTGTGCAGGACCCGGCCGCCAAAGCCGACGCCCTTTTCTCAGCAGGGCAAGAGGAGCAGGCCTACGATCTGCTGCTGGACATCATTGGAGGCGAAGACGAAGAGGACGTGAAGGACGCGGCGCGTCTGCGCCTCCTTGACCTCTTCCGTATCGCGGGCAACACCCCGGCGGTGCTCAAGGCCCGCACTCGCCTGTCAATGCTCGTGATGATCTGAGCTTCAGACCTCTGTGAAGGGGCTGCCCGTTTTCGGGCAGCCCCTTCACCTCTTCTTCAGCCGAGGAGGGCGCTGATCCCCTCCAGGGGGATCGCCAACCAATCGGGACGGTTCCTCGCCTCGTAGACGGCCTCGTAGAGGGCCTTATCGAGTTCGAGAGCCTCCAGCAGGATTGCGCGGGTTCGGGACTGCTCCTCGTTGAGCGGCGATGAGGCCTGGGTGTAGCCCTCGAGGAAGGAATGGCGCATTTGAGAAAGCCACGTGGGATCTGCTGCTTTCCCCACGGCTGCGGCATAGTCGAAGGAGCGGAGCATACCGGCGACATCGCGCATCGGCTGGTCCGGCATTGAACGCTCGGCGAGGGGACGCAAAGGCTCGCCCTCGAAATCCAAGACGAACCAGCGCTCCTGAGCCCCTTCGGGAACCTCCTTTTCACGCAGGACCTGCCCGAGGTGATAATCGCCGTGAATACGGCTCGCGGGCTCCAGGCAATCAAGCGTGTCCAACTTGGAAAGGACCTCTTCGACCCGCTGTCTCAGGCCCTCGATTCGGGCCTCGAGTTCTCCGACCTCGTCGATCGCCCAACGGGCGCGAGAACGAAGCGATGCTGCGAGTTCACGGGGTGAAGAGGGCGTGGCAGTACCGAGGGCCTTTTGAATGTACACGTGCATCTGAGCACTCGTTTCACCCAATTCTCGGGCGAGAGCGCGCGCTCGAGCACGAATGGGACCATCCACGTCATCGGTATGTGCAAGCTCGCAGAACAATTCGAAACCATCGTCGGCCTTCGGGATGAAGACGCAGGCAACCGCCGAATCGGAGAGGACCGGAAGATGGGTGAGGGGGTCTTCCCAGCTGAGAGTGGACCAGGCGACGGGGGTACGCACACGGTCCCAGCCCTCGCCCGCAAGGGCCGCAGAGACTTCAACATCCGGGTTACGTCCGGGAGCGAGAACACGGAAGAGCTTAACGACAATATCGGAATCACAGCCGTCTGAACGGTCATGGGGAGAGGGCATGACGACATTCGTATTGGACTGTTCCCCGGTCATGACCCTGCCCGAATCTGCGCGAGACGAGATTGCTTCTGCTCCTGCGCCCATGACGCTTCCGGCTTCGAGGGCGGCGTGGGCCCAGGCCCGCCAAAAGTCGGGGTGGTGGGGTCCATCGACGAGGGCGGAGGAGGAACCCGGGATGACGAAACCCCATGTGCCCGCCGACTCTCCCGGGGAGGCGAAAGAATCGAGGTCCTCGGCGGCAGCCAGGACGAGGGGAACATGGATGAGAACGGGCGCATCCTCATTGGGGCGTTTGGCTGCGATCAGGAGGTCTTTGACATTCCAGGCGAGCTGAACCTCGACGGCGATTGACAGCTCTTCGAGCGTGGGAACGGCGTTTCCCTTCAAAGGGAACCATCGACGTTCAGGCATCCACTTGAGCAGGAGGCTGAGGAGTTCGGATTCGCTGGGCCATTCGTGTGCTGAGTTGAGGGGGACCATTCCTCCATCATCCCTCATTGGAAGCGTTTCCGGTAGCGGCTAGAGCGAGGCGCGAACGGGGAAGTGATCGGGGCTGAAAGGGGGAGTGAATCGACGAGTTGTCGAAGAGATAAGAAGAGGCTGAGCTCGGGCATCCTGGATGCGGGAGGGATTACAGCGGTACGCAAGCGCACAGCTTCATCGATCTCATCCACGGCCTGCACGAGGCGGTGCCCCGACCATTGGCCGGGGCACCACGAGAGTCGAACAGATCAGTTCGCCGCGTCAGCGGGAGAGAGCCAGAGAACACCGAGGGGTGGGATGCGCAACTCGACCGAGTAGGGGCGTCCGTTCCACGGGATCGGCTCGGCGATGATCGTTCCCGGGTTCGTCACTCCAGAGCCTCCGAAGTCCTCTGCATCGGTGTTGAGGATCTCCGTCCATTCGCCGCCGAAGGGCAGGCCGATCCGGTAGCCCTCATGCGGGTTTCCGGCGAAGTTCGCGGCGCACACGACAACGGGCTGATCAGAACCACTCCTCTGTCCCTTGCGCAGGTAGGAGATGAGATTGTGATCGCCATCGGAGGCGTCAATCCACTCGAAACCGGTGTAATCGTCATCCCAGAACGCCGAGTTCTTCGTGTAGATCCGGTTGAGTTCAGCGACAAGACGCTGCACGCCCGCATGTCCTTCGAAGTCCGTGAGCCACCAGTCGAGGGAGTAGGACTCGTTCCACTCCTGACGCTGAGCGATCTCCTGGCCCATGAAAACGAGCTGCTTGCCCGGATGCGACCACTGGTAGGCGAAAAGGGCGCGAAGGCCTGCAAAACGCTGCCAGTCATCACCCGGCATCTTCTCAACGAGGGTCCTTTTACCGTGCACGACCTCATCGTGGGAGAGGGGCAGAACATAGTTCTCAGAGAAGGCGTACACGAGGGAGAAGGTGAGTTCCCCGTGGTGCCAGCGCCGGTTGACCGGGTCTTCGGACAGGTAGCGCAGGGTGTCGTTCATCCAGCCCATGTTCCACTTCATGCCAAAACCCAGGCCCCCACCACTGGTCGGTGCGGTGACTCCTGGCCATGCGGTCGACTCTTCGGCGATCATCACGATGCCCGGGTGACGCAGGTAGGCGGTCGCATTCGCCTCCTGGAGGAACTCGATCGCCTCCAGGTTCTCGCGGCCTCCGTACTGGTTCGGACGCCATTGGCCGTCCTTGCGCGAGTAATCGAGGTAGAGCATGGAGGCGACGGCGTCGACGCGCAGCCCGTCGATGTGGAAGTCCTCAAGCCAGTACAAGGCATTCGCGACGAGGAAGTTACGGACTTCGCGTCGACCGAAGTTGAAAACGTAGGTACCCCAGTCCGGGTGCTCCCCGCGCAGGGGATCCGGGTCCTCGTACAGGGGAGTGCCGTCGAAACGGGCGAGCGCCCAATCATCCTTCGGGAAGTGGGCGGGCACCCAGTCGAGGATGACGCCGATCCCGGCCTTGTGGAGTTCATCAACGAGGTAGCGGAAGTCGTCGGGAGTGCCGAAACGCGAAGTCGGCGCATAGTAGGAAGTGACCTGGTAGCCCCAGGATCCTCCGAAGGGGTGCTCGGCGAGGGGCATGAACTCGACGTGGGTGAAGCCCATCTCCTTGAGGTAGGGGACGAGTTCATCAGCGAGTCCGCGGTATCCCAGGCCCTGCTTCCACGATCCCGCGTGGATTTCGTAGATCGACATCGGGCCGGTGTGCACGGAGCTTTGCGCGCGCTTGGCCATCCACTCGTCATCGCTCCACTCATGGAAGTAGTCGGTGACGACGGAGGCAGTGGCCGGGGGAATCTCAGTGGCGCGTGCGAGCGGATCAGCCTTTTGGAACCAGTCGCCGCCGGGTCCTTGGATCTCGTACTTGTATCGGGCGCCGACCTTCACTCCGGGGATGAAGATCTCCCAGACTCCAGAAGAGCCGAGGGAACGCATCGCAGTTGCACTGCCATCCCAGAAATTGAAATCGCCGACGACGCGGACAGCACGAGCATTCGGTGCCCACACGGCGAAGGCCACGCCTTCGACCTCGCCCATGGTTCCTTGGAAGGTCTTGACGTGGGCGCCGAGAACCTTCCAGAGCTGCTCGTGACGTCCCTCGGAAATGAGGTAGGTGTCCATCTCGCCCAGGGTCGGCAGATAGTGGTAAGGGTCGTCGAGGAGGGTGATCTGATCGCCGTAGGTGACGCGCACGCGGTAGTCGGGGATCTCCTCAAGGGGGAGGACCACGACCCACACGCCGCAGCGTTCGTGCGTTGCCGGATATGACTCGTCAGCGGTGACGATGTCGACGGCATCGGCAAGGTGGTGAACCGTGCGAACCGTCACGGAACCATTGCCGAGGTGAGCTCCGAGAACGGAGTGGGGCATGTAATGAGACCCGGAGCCGATCGCGTCGAGGACGCCGTCGTCAACGGGGATGGGAGTCATATCCGTATCCATGGGACTAATTGTCGCACGTCACGCTCCTTCGTGTGAGCGGCGCGACACATCATCTTCAAGAAGAATCACTGAAAGAGCGATCGTGCGTCTCGGTGCGGAGCAGAGGAAGAGCCCTGAAAAGAAACGGGGCTTGGCCCCTGACAGAAAAATCAGGGGCCAAGCCGGTGGAGAGCTCGGATGAAGCGGAATCAGCGGCGTTCAGTGTCCGCTCGTCCACGGATCGAAATCCGTCGCTGGTTCGACCGAGAAGACATGACCCAGGCGCGTAACGGGGGAGAGGTCCACCCAATTGTTCGCGCCCCAGGTGTAGGTGCGACCATCGAGTTCATCCACGACCTTGAACAGGCCGCCGGGCGCGTCAACTCCGAGGGAAGACACATCGATCTCAACCGTTCCCGACACGCCCTGATGCGGGTCGAGAGAAACGACGCAGATGACGGTGTCGGGCTGTCCGGACTCGGTGAAACGGGCGGGGACTTGCTTGGAGAAGCATATGATCCCCGGGTGCGAGGTCGGATGGATCTTCAAGGAGTGCAGCTGGCGCAAGGCCGGATGCTTCGCCCTCGCAGCGTTGAGGAGGGTGAAGAGCTTCGTAATGCCGATCGATTCGGCCTCCTCCCACTTCCTCGGGCGGAACTCGTACTTCTCATTGTCGTTCTGCTCTTCGAAACCGGGGCGCTGGACGTTCTCAATGAACTCGTAACCCGAGTAGATCCCCCAGTTCGGCGAGCCGAGGGCGGCGAGCAAAGCGCGGATTGCGAAGATCGCCGTTCCACCTGTCGTCATCTGGGCGGTGAGAATGTCGTGCGTCGTCGGCCAGAAAGTCGGTCGCAGGACGTGGGCGGTCTCGTGAGCGAGCTCGTCCAAGTAGGATTCGATCTCGTCTTTCGTTGTGCGCCACGCGAAATACGTGTAGGACTGGTCGAAACCGACCGCGCCGAGGGTGCGCATCATCGCAGGACGGGTGAAAGCCTCAGCCAAGAAGATGATGTTCGGGTGCGTCCTCTTCACATCGGCGATGATCTCTTGCCAGAAGCGCACGGGCTTCGTGTGCGGGTTGTCGACGCGGAAGATCGTGACGCCATGAGAGATCCAGACCTCCAGGACCTCTCGGACCGCGGCGTAGATTCCCGGGTAGTCGTTGTCGAAGTTCAGGGGGTAGATGTCCTGGTACTTCTTCGGGGGGTTCTCCGCAAAGGCGATGGATCCGTCGGCGCGGGTTGTGAACCACTCGGGGTGGGACTTCACCCAGGGATGATCCGGTGAGCACTGGAGCGCCAAGTCGAGGGCGACTTCCATGCCCAGGGAGCGGGCACGATCGACGAAAGCGTCGAAGTCATTGAAATCTCCGAGCTCGGGGTGGATCGCGTCGTGTCCTCCGGCTTCGGCGCCGATGCCATAGGGGGAACCGGGGTCGCCTTCGAGTGCGACGAGGGTGTTGTTTTTCCCCTTGCGGTTTGTCACGCCGATCGGGTGGATCGGAGTCAGGTAGACGACGTCGAAGCCCATATCGGCGATGCGTTCGAGCTCAGTGGCGGCGGTCTTCAAAGTGCCGGAGACCCAGGTGCCGTCGGGGCGCTGGAAGGCGCCGGCCGAACGGGGGAAGATCTCGTACCAGGCGCCGCTGAGTGCTCGGGAGCGGGCGACTTGAAGAGGATAGGTGCGTGAAGAGCCGATGAGGTCGCGCACAGGGTGAGCGCGGAACACCGCGCGCACGCGGGAGGACAAGCCTGCGGATAAGCGCTGCTGGGGTGAGCGGGAAGAATCTCGAAGATGAGCAGCTGCGTCTTCCAAGACAGCCGTTTCCTCAGGTGAGAGGGGCTCTTGGGTTGGATTGAGAATTGCAGTTCCGGTGATGGCGCGTTCGAAGAGACGAGCACCCTCTTCGAGCATGAGATCAACGTCGACCCCCGCATCCACTTTGATGGCCGCGTCGTGACGCCAGGTCGCATAAGGGTCGGACCAGGAGTCTACCCGAAAGCCCCAGTCCCCCGGTCGATCGGGCATCACCCAGGCTTCGTAGCGGTCGAGTCCTGGAGCGATGTCGCTCATAGGAGCACGAGAGTGCTCCTTGCCTTTCGGGTCGATGAGCACTGCTTCAGCGGCGTAGGCGTCGTGGCCCTCACGAAAGACGGTGGCCCGGATGGGGAAGGGCTCGTTCTCGGTCGCCTTGGCTGGAATACAGCCGCCCTCGACGACGGGGAAGAGCTCGGTAACGGGGATACGGGGCAAAAGATTGTCACTCACGTCACCAGGTTAGCGAAGAGAGTGTTCCTTCGTGCCCTTCATGGGCAATTGCCTCCAGCTCAGATTCCACGCCCGAAACGCTCAGGGGGCATACGCAAGCATGAGGAGGAAAACGCCCCGATCTCGGCCCGTGTATCGGAGTTGGGGGCATGCGTAGACGCGAGGAGGAAAGGCCTTCGACTTTCCGGCAAGAACTAGCGAAGCTGAACAAGCTTTGGGAAAACCATGGTGAGGGTGTCCTCACACCGCCAAGAACACCCTCACTGACGAGCAGTCTTTCTCCTCCTGAAACGAAGAGAGTCAGTAGTTCATCTGCATGGCTTGGCGAACCTCGAGGAGAGTCTCATCAGCTTGGGCATTCGCGCGCTCATTGCCCTCATGGAGGATCTCCAGCAGGTAGTCCTCGTTCGCGATGAGTTCGGCGCGGCGGGCCCGTATAGGGGCGAGCATCTCGTTGAGGAACTCGGTGACGAGGGCTTTCAAAGCACCGGCCCCCCGATCGCCGATTGAATCTGCGATGACAAGAGGATCTTGGCCGCTCGCCAGGGAGGCGAGCATGAGCAGATTCGAAACCTCAGGGCGATTCTTCGGATCGTAAGTGATCATGCGTTCCGCGTCAGTCTTCGCCTTCTTCAACATTTTCGCTGTCTCATCGGCACTCATACCGAGTTCGATAGTGTTCCCGCGAGACTTCGACATCTTGAGGCCATCCGTGCCCAAAAGGAGGGGAACCTCAGACAAGAGTGCCTCGGGGCGTGGGAAGACCGGGCGCTCAGGGGTTGCCCGGCCATAGCGCTTGTCGAAGCGCTGAGCGATGAGGCGCGCCTGCTCAAGGTGGGGCAGCTGGTCTTGACCCACGGGCACGAGATTCGCCTTGCAGAACAAGATGTCGGCAGCCTGATGGACCGGGTAGGTGAGCATGAGGCCCGACATGGCCCGACCATCACTCGCCTCAAGCTCGGACTTCACCGTCGGATTGCGGTGCAGTTCCGACTCCGTCACGAGGGAGAGGAAAGGCAGCATGAGCTGATTAAGCGCGGGGACGGCGGAGTGGTTGAAGATCGTTGAATGCTTCGGGTCGATACCCGCAGCAAGGTAGTCGGCGATGAGGCTGAGCACGCGCTCACGGATCGGGCCGACGCCATCACGGTCGGTGATCACCTGGTAGTCGGCAATGAGGACCCAGGTTTCGACGCCCCGGTCCTGCAGGAGAACCCTATTGCGCAAAGTACCGAAGTAATGGCCGAGGTGCAGGTGTCCAGTCGGACGGTCGCCCGTGAGGATCCTGAAACGTGAAGGATCTTCATCGATCGCGAGATCAATTTGGGCTGAGCGTTCTTTTGAACGCGCGAGCGAGGCGTCAGACGTGGAGTTTGCGAGTGCGTCTTCACTGGTCGTCATGGGCAGATCTTATCGCGAGCACAAACACTTCCCATCCTCAAGGTGGGGAGGGCAAAGGCGAGCAGCTTCGAGCGTCAAGGGGCGCTGCCTCTTGTCCTCAAGATCGGGGGAGGGGAGAAAAACAGAAGAGGCAAGACAATGCCCAGGGCCGAAGAAAAAGGGCGTGTCTCAGCGGGGAGTCAACGCCGAGGCGAATAGCTCACATCGGACATGAGCAGGCGCACAGAGGCAGGGGCGACTTCGAAAGCCTCTCCACTGGCGACCTGCTTCAAATCGAGGCTCAACTCTGCGGCCTTGATTCCCTTTGGCAAAGCCTCATCAAGGTTAGGCCAAGCGGTGTCCACCGTGAGGAGCCAGTCGAAACCGTGGCCCTCAGGGGGCGTGACCTCGGCGGCTTCCAAAGTCCCATTCACGATCAGCAGAGCATCACGGTCGTGCCAGCTCGCGCCTGAGCGCAGCATCTGGAAAACCCGGTTCTCCTCCTTCGACCATCCTTCAGAGGGCATGGGTGCACCCGAAGCCGTGTACCAGGACAGGTCGGGAATCGTGTCACCGGGGAAGGGCATTCCCGTCGCGAAAATACTGGGACGCAAAACCGGATGCGCCAGGCGAAGGGCGATCAGCCACTTCGTCCACTCTTTTTGATCGATCTGCTCAGCAGTGAGTTCCCAATCCACCCAGGAGATCGGCGAGTCCTGACAATACGCGTTGTTATTGCCATTTTGGGTGCGGGCGAACTCGTCTCCGCCCACCAGCATCGGAGTCCCCGAGGACAAGAGGAGAGTCGTGAGTAGATTGCGCTGCGTGCGCCTGCGGCGACGGAAAGTAAGCGCCCGTCCGTCTTCGGCCTCCGAAGAGGCGCCAGCGATGGTCGCCCTCTCGCGGGATGTCACCGGACCTTCGATGCCGTGGTTCCACGAACGATTATCATCCGAACCGTCCCGGTTGCCTTCGAGATTCGCCCAATTGTGCTTCGCGTTGTACGCGGTGAGATCCGCGAGAGTGAAACCGTCATGGGCCGTCACGAAGTTGATCGAGGCGCGAGGTCCACGGCCGACGCCGACACCATGGTCGTACACGTCGCGCGAACCTGCGAGCCGGGTCGCCAGGTTATTCGGACCCGAGGCCCTGCGTCCCTCGACCAGGGCTTGAACATCGGAAAGCCAAAAGCTGCGCAGTACGCCGCGGTAGTGATCGTTCCACTCGGAGAAGGGGGCCGGGAAATTTCCCGTCTGCCAGCCCCCCGGCCCGATGTCCCAGGGTTCGGCGATGAGTTTCGAGGTCGAAATCTCCGGGTCCGTCGCCATTCCGACGAGCAGAGGATGCATCGGGCTGAAGCCCGTCGAGAAACGCCCCAAGGTCGCCGCCAAGTCGAAGCGGAAGCCGTCAACGCCCATCGAGGTCGTCCAGTAGCGCAAAGAGTCGAGGACCATCGCGATCGTCCTCGGCTTGTCGACGTTCATCGTGTTCCCGCAGCCCGTGTCGTCAATGTTTTGAACGGGGTGAGTGTTGGTATGGCGGTAGTACAGATCGGAATCCAAACCGCGCCAGCACAGGGAGGGCCCGCCGTCCCCGCCCTCGCAGGTGTGGTTGTAGACGACATCGAGGATGACCTCGATACCGGCCTGATGGAGGATCGACACCATGCCGCGGAACTCGTCGACAACCGCCTGCGCGCCATTGATCTGCGCGGCGCGAGTCGCGTAGGAGGCCTCGGGAGCGAAGAAGGACAGAGTCGAATAGCCCCAATAGTTCGTCAGCCCTCGCTCGGAGAGGAAAGGCTCTTCACATTTCGCATGAATCGGTAGGAGTTCAATCGAGGTGATACCAAGTTCTTTGAGATAGGCCACGCACACGGGATGAGCGAGGCCCGCGTAGGTCCCCTGAAGCTCCGGCGGGATGCCGGGCATATTCTTCGTGAACCCCTTGACGTGGATCTCGTAAAGGATCGTCTTCTCCCAAGGAACACGGGGTTTGGGTGCGACCGCGAAACGATTATCGACAACGACCGAGTAGGGGACATGACCGCGCGAATCAAGAGGGGAGCGTTTGAAAGGGTGATGAGTGGGATACAGGTCCTCGTCCACCATATGCGCGTACACCGCAGGCACCATGTCGACGGTGCCCTCGAGCCCTCTCGCGTAAGGGTCGAGAAGAAGCTTCGCCGGATTGTGGAAGAGCCCCGAGTCCGGGTCCCAGGGACCATGAACGCGGAAACCGTAGCGTGTTCCCGTTCCGCGGCCCTCGATGTGCCCGTGCCAGATGCCCTCATTCGAGGGGAGTAGACGATAGCGGGTTTCTGAGCCTTCGGGTTCGATGACGCAGAACTCCACTGTGGTGGCGGCCCTTGCGACGACGGCGACATCGAGACCATTGCCGCGGCGGGTGACGCCCAAACGACCGGGAACCGGATTCGGGTCGCTCACCTGCACCACGGTGGAATGATGGCCGTGTGAATGACCGCGAGTCATCGTTGCTTCTCCTCATGCTCCTCATCAGGCGCTCTCAGCCTGCGATTTCCTCGAATCTTGGCGAGATGCGAAGGCTGCGCCCCTCAACGCAATCCAGGGTATGCCGAGAGAGCGGGGAATACACGAGAACGCCCCCAAAGCACACCCCTTAATGTGGGAATCCCCATGCGAGCCCCCTGACAAAGGGCCTTTGTGCGCTCATATGGCACGCTTGTCCCTATGAGAATCATCGTCTGCGTGAAGCACGTCCCGGACACCCAGTCCGAGCGCCGATTCGAAGATGGCCGCCTCGTGCGCGGTGAGGATGACGTCCTCAACGAACTCGACGAGAACGCCGTCGAAGCGGCAGTCCAACTCGTCGAAGAACACGGCGGCGAGGTCATCGCCCTCACCATGGGCCCCGAAGACGCTGAAGACGCCCTCATGAGGGCCCTCCAGATGGGAGCAGACCGCGGCGTCCTCATCACCGATGAGCGTCTCGCCGGCGCGGACGCGGGCCTGACCGCCCTCGCGCTCGCGGCAGCGATCCAGAAGATCAACGAGGACGGGGGAATTGACCTTGTCGTCACCGGCATGGCGTCCCTCGACTCAATGACCTCCATGCTCCCGGCGGCCCTCGCAACGCGCCTGGGAATGCCCCTTTTGGGCCTCGCGCATTCGATCGAGGTCGACCCGGGTTCGGGTCGAGTCACGATCGGGCGCACAGTCGATGGCTACGACGACGAATTGGCCGCCGCAATGCCCCTCGTCGTGTCGGTAACAGACCAGATCAACGAGCCCCGCTACCCGGCTTTCGCGGCAATGAAGGCCGCGCGTAAGAAGCCGATGGATCAAGTAGAGCTCGCAGAACTCGCTTCCACTCCCGCAGGTGCGCTCATCGAAGGACGTCCTCGCGTGATTGAGGTCCTCGAAACCGATGAAGTCGTCCGCGAGAGTACCGGAACAATCATCCCGGACTCCGGTGACGCGGGTGCGCGTCTGGCCGCCTACCTCCTTGAAGTGGTGAAGTGACATGAGCAAGAGTCTGTCCCGTCCGATCCTCGTCCTCGTTGATCACTCTGGTTCCGATGCTGAGGGGTGGAGCCTGTCCCCGGCTTCCGCTCAGCTCGTCTCCCATGCACGGACCCTGAGCGACGCGGGTGTGCTCGTCCTTTCCCTGACGAAGGACGCGGATCTGGTGGCCCTGGGCCGCCTCGGTGTTTCGCGGGTCCTCGTTCCCTCTATCGGCGAATCCGCTCCCCGGGTGAGCGCCTGCGTTGCCGACGCCGTCATCGCGGCTCTTGAGGCGCAGGACTTCGGTGCTTTCCTCGTTGTGTCCACCTACCGTGGCCGAGAGGTCGCCTCGCGCATTGCGACACTGATGGACTCAGGGGTTGTCGCAGACGCCACCGACCTTGAGGTCGAGGACGATTCCCTGATCGCGACGACTACCGCCTTGGCGGGCTCCTGGTCGAACAGACTGCGCGTGTCCGGCTCCCTCCCGGTCGCGGCGGTCCGCCCGGGATCTTTCGATGAGACCCCCGCCGAAGAGCCCGAGGCTGCCGCAATCGAAGAGATCCAGGTAACGCCCTCTCCGGAGGCGCTCGCCGTGGAGGTCCTCTCTTCGAGCGTTCAAGCGGGTTCGGGCCGAGTCTCCTTGAGTGAGGCCTCGACCGTCGTCGTCGCGGGACGCGGAACAAATGGTGAGATGGATATCGTCGAGTCCCTCGCCGATGAGCTCGGAGCCGCCATCGGTGCGACCCGTGTCGTCTGCGACGAGGGCTGGGCGTCGCGAACCCTCCAGATCGGCCAGACCGGTGTGTCCGTTTCTCCGAACCTGTACATCGGGCTTGGCGTGTCCGGCGCGATCCACCACACCGTCGGCATGCAATCCTCGGGCCATATCGTTGCCGTCTGCGATGACCCGGATGCACCGATCTTCGAGATCGCCGACTTCGGTGTCGTCGGGGACCTTTTCGAAGTTGTTCCCCAGGCCCTTGAAGCGATCCGAGCCGCTCGCGAGGAGAACTGACGCACTACCTCGACTACGCGGCAACGTGCCCGCTGCGCCCCTCGGCCCTCGAAGCATGGACGAGGACGCAGCGCGACTTGGCTGAAAGCCCCGGCAACCCGGCATCCCTCCACGCGGGGGGACGCCGGGCTCGTCGTATGCTCGAAGACGCTCGCGAACGCATTGGCGCAGCCCTGGGCGCTCATCGCAGCGAGGTCGTCTTCACTTCCGGCGCGACGGAGTCCAATGCCCTCGCAGTCGTGGGCGGTGCCCGGCTGGCGCGCTGTGGCGACCCCCGACGCTCCACCGTCCTGATGTCTGCCCTTGAACATGATGCGGTCAAGGAACAAAGCGAGGTCCTTGTCAGGGAAGGTTTCGCCCTTGAGCTTCTCCCGCTCGGCGGCTCCGGCCTCGTCGATTGTGACCCCGAGCTTTTGGAGGCAATGGCGCATCGTCTAGCCCTGGCCTCCCTCGTGAGCGTCTGCTCCGAACTCGGGACGATCCAGCCCGTAGCAGGGCTCGTCGAAGCATTGGGCGGGGGAGGCAAGAGCACAGAGCGTCCCCTCATCCACACGGACGCGGCTCAGATGCTCAGCCTGCTCCCCTTCGATTTCGCCTCCCTGGGCGTGGACCTGGCTTCCTTTGGAGGGCATAAGATCGGTGCCCCGGTGGGGACGGGAGTCCTCCTGGTGCGCCGCGCATTGAAGCCAGTGACGGACCGTCCGGGAGGAGGCCATGAGCGGGGCATCCGTTCGGGCACGCCCGATGTTGCAGGAGCCGTCGCCCTCGCCGTAGCCCTAGAGGAAACACTCGCGCAGCGCGAGGAGGCGCATCGGCATGCGCTCCACTTGCGTGCTCAGCTGCTTGCGGGGCTGCCTGAGAATGCTCGTCCGAGCGTCGACCCGGCCGATGCCTTACCCTCGATCATTCACTTAAGTCTGGACACCTGGCATCCCGAGGCTGTGCTCATGGCGATGGACGCCGCCGGAATCAGCGTGTCCGCAGGTTCGGCCTGCCATGCGGGAGTCACTCGGCCTTCGCAGATGCTCCTCGCGATGGGGGCCACTGAAGCCGAGGCGCTCGGTGTTGTGAGGGTATCGACGGGCCTGGACACCACGATCGAGGACATTGATGCTTTTCTTCGCACACTGCCGCAGGCGATCCTGGCAGGCCAGGCCCTTGATGCGCGCGAAACCCGCAGGGCTGATCGGCGCTCCGCCTCAGCTCGAGGCGCCCGCCTGGAAGGTACTCCCATGATCGACTCGAATATGAAGGAGGACTGATGCGAGTTCTCGCAGCCTTGTCCGGCGGAGTCGATTCCGCGGTCGCAGCGGCCAGAGCCGTGGATGCCGGTCACGAGGTCGTTGGCGTCCACATGGCCCTGTCATCACAGCCTCAGGAGTGCCGGATCGGTTCGCGCGGCTGCTGCTCTCTCGAGGATGCGGCAGATGCGGCTCGTGCCGCGGAAGTCATGGGGATCCCCTTCTACGTGTGGGACCTCGCTGAAGATTTCGAAGAGCGCGTCATTGCGGACTTCGTCGAACAGTACGCGCTCGGGCGCACGCCCAACCCCTGTGTGCGCTGCAATGAGTTTGTGAAGTTCCGTGAGCTCGCCCAGCGGGCTCGCGCTCTTGGTTTTGACGCGGTGTGTACCGGCCACTACGCCTCGATCCGCGAAGGCGAGTCGGGACGTGAACTGCATCGTGGGGCAGATCCCCTCAAGGATCAGTCCTATGTTCTCGCCGTCATGGGACGTGAAGAACTGTCCAGGGTGATCCTCCCTCTGGGTGAGGTGGCGACGAAGGCCGAGGTGCGAGCCGAGGCTGAGGCGCGAGGACTTGGGGTGTCGAACAAGCCTGATAGTTATGACATTTGTTTCATCCCCGATGGGGATACTCAAGGCTTCCTCCGAGCCCGCCTGGGCTTTGCACCCGGTGACATTGTGACCTCCGAGGGTGAGCTTGTGGGCCGCCACGATGGCTACTGGAACTTCACCGTCGGCCAACGCAAAGGCCTTCGCCTTAAGAACCCAGCGGCCGATGGGCGCCCGCGCTACGTCATTGAGACGCGCCCCGACACGAATCAAGTGATCGTAGGGGCAGCGGAGTTGCTGTCGGTTGAGCGTATTGAGGCCAATGATGTCGTCTGGCTCGCTGAGGATGACATGGCTGAGGAGTGCAGGAATCTTTTCGTTCAGGTGCGCGCTCATGGGGTGCCCGCGGCGGTGTCTGGGCTTGTCCACGAGGATCGCGAGGCGGCGCGAGTCATGGGCGTAGAGGGTGGAATCCTCGTCAGCCTCGCCGAGCCGATCCGAGGGGTCGCCGCCGGACAGTCCCTGGTGGTCTACCGCGGCAGCCGTGTTCTCGGCGAGGGGACGATCCTTCGCGCATCCCGGGGCTGAGTTGGTGCGTCCCGGGGGTGGGTACGCGTCACGGGGGTGTGTGCGCGGCCTCGGGGTGGGGGTGCACGTCCCGGGAACGAGAAAGCGTGAGAGGCTGCGGCGCTGCGGGCAAAGGACCAGTGGAAAGAGGGCCTGAGGTGAACGGAGCAGCCTCCCCCCGGAGGCCCAAGCCTCGAATCCGCGTTTCTTCCCTCTTTCCCGTAGACTTGGCGGGCGCGCGAGTGGCGGAATTGGCAGACGCGCTGGATTTAGGTTCCAGTGTCTTTGACGTGTGGGTTCGAGTCCCATCTCGCGCACCAGAGTTTTCTTTAGGATCCTGCTGGAAAGTCGAGTATGACAGTTGCCTCGACGAGCGGTGACCGGTGCCAGGATCATCTGTGATGAAGCCAGGACACAAGGGATCTTAGAAGAAGGGCTCCGTCGCGCCCAAAGCGTTTCCAATCGTCAACGAGGACAGCGCCCGATCATCAACAAAGACGGCGCTTTCGCCTACCGCGACGGAGGCTGGTGGACGCTCGCGGCTCCCATCAACGGGAAGCCCCAGTACACGCGAGGCAATATTTTGGTCGAAGCGCAGTTCAAGACCGAAGATCTCGGGTCGATGTGGGCCGAAAAGCTTGACGACGATGCCTCGCGCACCGCTGAAATCATCCTTGCCATCGACGGTGCTGTACAGAAGACCGCCGAAGCAGTCAAGACTGCCGCCCAAGCCACAGAAGCAGCCCGAGAAGATGCTCGCCCAGCCCGAGAAGATGCTCGCGCAGAACAAGTGCGCCGTTGCAGAATTGAGAGAGGAAGGCCTCACGATGCAGGACATCGCGACAGTGCTCGGCGTGACCAAAGGCCGAATCTCGCAGCTCGCACATGCCTCAGACAAGAGGAGGAGATCCAGTGAAGAAATACAACCCGATTCACGAATTCGTCGGCTTCGTCGAGCGGCTCTGCAAGGCTGGTGGAACAGTCGGACAGGCCCTGAGTGTGCTCGCCCGAGATGGCGAAGATAAGTGGGAGGTCCAGGCACGCGGTATGAATCTGTTTCTGCGTACCCGCGAATTGCTCACCATGTCCGGACGGCTTGAGGCGAACGCTCAAGTCTTGGACGTGATGCGCAATGCCTTCATCACACCCGACGACTGCTGGGACACCAACGTTGTACCCGAGGTTGACGCCTTCGCCTTGACTGCCTTGCGCAACGTTGCAGACGCCGAAGATATTACTCCGCACCTGCCTCCCGTCCTCGGAACGGCAGAACTCGACACTCTTCAAGAAGCCCTTGAGGAAATGCGTAAGATGCTCGGCGGTGCAACGGAGCTGCCAGAGAACGTCCGCTGGTACATGCTCAGCCTCATCAACCAATGCCTCGACATCATCTCGGGAGGGTCTATCGACTTCGTGCTTCTTCGGTCGATCACGCTCGAAACCTACGGCATGGGGATTTTAACAAGCGCGCACCTTAAGAGGGAACGCCGAGGATTATTCGTGCAAAGTCTTCCGCGCATGGTCGATAAGTGGTTTCTTGGCTTCACCGTTCCCACTGCACGCGGAATCGCTGCGCAGACGACGACAGACTTCATCGGAGATTGAACTCCGCCCATAGCTTGTTCCCCGCGACAGCTCAGCCCAAACCCGCCGCGTCCAGCTTTTGCTTGTGCGCTGTGCACGTGAAGAATCGACGCGAGACGGGTCCGGCGTTGCTCGTGATGACATCCAATATGAGCGGAGTCGGAGCTGCTTCACGCCCTCAAACACGCCACCTCGAGTCCCCGCGCAAGAATCGCAGTTTTCGAGCAAGCCCCGTCCTCTACACCCCCACTGCCACCACACAGTGCGCCAGAGTCGTCGCGAGTGTGCTCGCAGTCGCGGATGATTGCTCGGACAAAGCTCTTATCGAGAGCTTCACTCATCTGCCTCGTGCTGAGAACGCGGGGAGCGCCGAGCTCTTATCCCTGCGGAAGGATCGGCTTATCCTTGCAGGAGTATCGGCAGCACGAAGCGCACGAAGACCGTGACCAAGGCGTTGAACAGGAGTACGCCGAGGAGAAAGACCCATGTCATTGCCGAAACCCCGTCCTTGTTGATGATTCGCCGTCCCGACAGGTCCACGCGATGCGGTGAACTTCCAGGAGACCCCCACGTTCCGTGCATCGGCGCCGCCCCGAGCTTCAAGGCCTGCTCCGAATCGAAGCGACGCGGTATGCGCTCCACCACGCGCCGTCTAAGGAGGGCAAGCGTCGTCTGCAGCTGCTCCATCGCTTCAGGCTTCCACAGGGGCGTGGAATGGGCGAAATAGACGTAGAGCTCGTCATCAATGAGTTCGAACTCGCATGAGCGAGCACTTATCCAGAGCGTCCTCAAGACCTCGGAGGTGAAGAGCCTGAGGGCTTCCTGCTCGAAGCCTTGAGGACACAGCACGGTGAAGCCATGATCGGGATCGCCCTCGGGGAGGAGATCCACCTGCGTGCCCGTACTCAAACCCGCAAGCGACAGAATGGGCGAGCGCCTGTTCCTCACAATGACGTGCGGGCTCTTCGCGGGCAAGTCCATGCGCGCGAAGGCGAAGGGGCGACGCAGATTCACACGATTCGCCGTCTCGCTGCGCATCGCACGACTGCGGCCCACCATGATCTCGCCATAGCGCTCATCATGGCCGCCGAACACGGCGCGCATGACAATGCGCATGTTCTTCGGAAATCCCGTACCCGCCAAAGCGCTCGGCCTCACCCCGGGCCCCGTCTCGATCGCATCGGAGAAATAGTGATCGTTCAAGACTGCGAAGCGCCAGAGTCGGATATCGCGCAAACGCCACACCAACCAGTACGAGTAGGAGGCGCCCACCGCCAGCGCGTAGACGATCGGCAAGATCACCAGGAGCAGCCGAGTCGCGCTAGAGAGGGCATCCACCTCGAACAGACGAGGGACGAGGACGAGAACGCCGAGAAGCCCCGCCTCGCTCATCACCACGAGGGCCGTGATAGCGGTGATGCTCCGGTACCAGGGGACACCGGCCATTCGCCGATACCAGCTAGCCTCTTCTCCAGAGGGCGGGCGGCGCAGACAGGAGGCCTCCCCGAGCAGGGGGCGAGGCGGATCGCTCGCCACAGTCCGGGTCACTCAGTTCGCGGGAAGGCGCCAGGGCAGCAGTCCCCAGGGCCCGCGCTGCTTGGCGTCGAGAGCGATCTCCATCGCGACCACAGCCTCGCGGCACTGTTTGGCATGGTCCTCGTCGGCGCGCCCCTCGCTCCAGTGCATGACCCGTCCGAGGACGTAGCTGCGACCGAAGGCGGCCCAGGAATCGAACTCCTGGCGCGCCACACGATTGATCTCCTCGATCATCCTCAAAGAGTCCTCGCGCGAGATGAGTCCCAGCCCCACGCCCCAGGTGCACACCGCGACGGCTTGGCCGAGAGCATATGCGTCGAAGCTCAGGACCGGCTCGTCAGCGGGGAAGTGCTTCTTACCGAAGGCCTTTTCGTAGTATTCGACGGCGCGCACGAACTCCAATTCCTCGCCCTTGCCGGTGCCACCCGATTCCTTGATCGCCGCGAGCCACTGGCGGCTGCTCGGCTTCTTTCCGCCATTCGCCTGGGCTGCTTGTGCGCGCAGGGTGAGTAGCTGCTGCCACAGTTCGCGTCGACGGCGCTGCATGAACAAGCGCTCGACATTCTCGTAGACGTCATTGCTGCTGTTCAATCCCCACATGTCGCGCAGCTTGTGAAGCGAGCTCGTGCTCGACAAACTTGCAGTCGGGTCATTCCAGTAGTTCTGAGCGTTCGTGATCTGCTGGAAGCCGAGTGCGAGCAGGTTCGCTTCGCGGGTATCGACGGGGAAATCCTTGTTGTAGGCCAGTTTCGAGAACCTGGCGAAAAACTTGAGCACAAGGAACAACACAATGATGCCGAGGAAGCCGAGAGCGATCCACATGATGAGGCGATTTTCCGGCGCAAGGAACCAATCGAACACAGAGGTAATGGACTCCATGAGGTGACGTTCTCCTTTACGACTGTTGGGGTCCCAAGCAGCATTGCATGCGTCGTGGAGAGCGCACAAGATCCAGCTCGCGTGAGGCTGACTCCCTGGGGTGCTCTGCTGGCGCGTGGGACAGAGGGCGAGATCGGAGTGGGCGATGAGGTGGGGATTCGGGTGCTCTGCTGGCGCGTGGGACAGGCTGAGCCGCCTGAGATCCTCGAAACCGCTTTGCAGGGTGCTCTGCTGGCGCGTGGGACAGAAGGTGAAGCGCGAGCCTCGCATTCATTTCCCGCGCCTGCGTCGAGAGAAGCCGCCCATGCGCCCCGCACGCCTTGGAAGAAGTGATCCTCGTGGAAGAACACGCGAGAGCCCCCGTGCGTGCTCCCGGTACCCTGCGCTGCCCGCTGCTCCCTGCTTGTCGAGCGTTGGGCCGCTTCTCACCCTAGCCAACTTCTCACCGCTGCTGTCTTCTCACCCCTACCGTCGGCCTGCGAAATGCTCGGCGTGTGAGTGCGCGTCATACTCCGTAGACTCGAGGTCATGAGCAAGCTCGAAGTGGGGCAGATCGCCCCCGATTTTACGGCCGAATCCACTCACGGCACCATTCACCTGGCGGAACTCCTCAAGGAGTCCGAAAAAGGCGTCATCGTCTACTTCTATCCGAAGGCCTCGACGCCGGGATGCACAAAGGAAGCCTGCGACTTTCGCGACTCCTTGAACTCGCTCAAAGGCATCGGCTATTCGGTGATCGGTATCAGCGCCGACCAGATGGGCCCCCTCGAGCGTTTCGCGGATACACAATCCCTCAACTTCCCCCTCGTCTCCGATCCGGATCACGAGATCCTCGAATCATGGGGAGCCTGGGGGGAGAAGAAGAACTACGGGAGGACATCCATCGGCATCATCCGCTCGACGATCGTCATCGATCCTGCAGGCATCGTCATGAAGGCCCTGTACAACGTGAAAGCCACCGGTCACGTCGCGAGGCTTCGACGAGAACTCGGCATTGAGGACTGAAGGAGAAGGCTTCCCTTATCCTGCGCGATCCTCGCCAACTGCTTGCGAAAAACGAGTTCCCCTTCGGGAAAGACCTTGTCCGAGGCTTCAAGGAGACGAAGGACCTAAGGTGGAAGAGTGCCAACGAGCGCCGATTCCACGGCGTGAAGCCTTTCGCGTTCCTCCTCTTCGACGTCTTCGAAATCCTCGGCGGGAACGAGTCCTTTGATAAAGCTCGCGAAATCGGGTACGAGGAGCGTTCGAGCGTAGTCGAACTCCTGGTCGACGTGGACGACTTGAGGCTCGCCCTCGGGACCGCATTCGCAATAGTCGAGCATGATGACGTCGTGGCCCGCGCTCGGGCATTGACCGAAGACGATTCCAATCGGCGGGTATCCCCATTCCTCGATCATGAATTGCGAGCCGCAACTGCCGCACAGAGAATTCGCCGTGTCCGGGCCGATCGCGGAATATGCGGTGATGGCGACGTGATCTTCTGCCCACGAGGTTTCTTCCATCGTAGGGAAACAGTCCCGATTAAATCCGCCGCCGTTGCAGTGATGACACAATTCGATGTAGGCCGCGGGCAGGCGGTATCCCAAGCGCTTCTCGACCTCGCTGATCGTTTCCTCATCGGGTTGGGGGGCTGAGTCCAGTGCTCCTCGTAGTAGGGGTGATCGGTCCATACGTCATCAAGATCTGAGGCGCTGAAGGAGTGCCTCGACGTATCGCTCATGGTTTCCAGCGTATCTAAGCCCTGGCTGGTGTTCTGCTTGGAGAAACCGCATTCCTCCTCGAGAAGAGACGATGCCCGGCTCAGGAGCGCGGGGTTCTACTTTCGATACTCGGCCTCAATGCGCGCCAGGTATGCCCGTCCGAAGTCCGTCACCGTGAAGACTTTGCGTTTGAGACCGGAACGGACTCCCGGCCGGGTGTCGACTGCGAGCAAGTAGTTTGAGACGAGTCGTTGGAGGGTCCTGTAGAGGCCGCGCTCGGTGAAGGACCATCCGCTCACCTCACTCAGGCGCGTCAAGATCTGCGCTGTGGAGAGCTCTTCTTCTTTGGAGATGATGCGCAGGAGAAACACAGTGGTCGCAGATTTCTTATAGACCTCGACCCAGCTCTCCACCAGGTCGTCGAGGAACTCATCGGCTTCGCTCACGTCACTTCTCGAATCCACGGGACAGGATTGCGCCGAGGGCATGGAGGGTCAGGCCGACTCCCCAGAGGGCCGGCATGGCGATGGCGACGCCGAACCATGCGGGAGCGGTGACGAAGTGCGCGGACTCTCCATCAAGGACCGGATTGGCGGTGACGGCGAGAATGAAGAAGTGGAGCAGGAAGCCGCCGCTGACCGATGCGTAGGTCATCGTGTGCGCCGCGAGGCTGCCGAATCGCACGCGTTTGAGGTGTTTGCCGTAGACGAGGATGAACACCGCGTATCCGAGGGCGATGAGGACGACGCCGAAGTAGGTGAGAAGGCCGACGGTGTTGCCCGTAAGGGCGATCACGATGTGCAAGCCGATATTGGCGGCGAGCATGGAAAGAGCGAAGGGGGTGAGTGCCCTGCGGGCGCTGGTGGTCTTCGCTTCGGGGGGTGCGGTGTTCATGGGTTGCGCCTTTCTTCTTGATCGGCTCTTCTTGATAGGTACTGTACCAATGGTACACCACCGATCATTCAATTTTGGGGTGTTGGTGAAGAGAGGGGTGTTACCGGTCAGATTGTGTGGCGTTGACTCGGGTTTTCCTGATGTTGATGGTGCCGAGATTGTGTTTGGGGTCGTTTGGGTGGGTGTTGGGTGGTGTTCGGGTACCCCGGTTGTGATTTCGGTTGGGGTGAGGGCTGCTTGGTGGTGCCGAGATGGTGTTTGGGGTCGTTTGGGTGGGTGTTGGGTGGTGTTCGGGTACCCCGGTTGTGATTTCGGTTGAGGTGAGGGCTGCTTGGTGGTGCCGAGATGGTGTTTGGGGTCGTTTGGACCCTGTCCGTGCGAAACCGAGTGCTCCGCTGCTACCAGGCGCACCCTTGCTCTCCCTCAGGTTCCAGCGGTCCGTCAGAATATGCCCCACATTCTGGCGGGCATCCCCGGGGGAGGCCACAAGCGGGACACCAAGCCCGCCCTTGGCGGCAAGTGGAGGGCTTATATCCCTCGGGAGAGGCCACAAGTCGGACACTGAACGTGCATAAGTCGGACGAATCAAACTCTGACCTGGGATTTCTTTAAGGATCCAAGACATAAGGTTCGACTTGTGGTCATCCTGACCGTCATACCCCGAAGGGCACCACAGATATTGGCCGACATTCGAGATGGGGGGAGTGAGTGAGTTCATCTCTGAGGGGGAGTCGGTGACTCCATCTTCATGCGAGACTCCACGTAAGACGACTCCACGTAAGACCTAGGGCCGTGGATACGAAAAAGGCACAGCCATACGGCCGCGCCTCTTGGTGCGTCATGGGGGACTTGAACCCTCAACCCGCTGATTAAGAGTCAGCTGCTCTGCCAATTGAGCTAATGACGCGGGGCTCCCTGCGAAAATCGCTAGGAGCAGTGCGTCATGGGGGACTTGAACCCTCAACCCGCTGATTAAGAGTCAGCTGCTCTGCCAATTGAGCTAATGACGCGGGGGCCTTTCGACCGGAATAAGACTTTACCGCCTTCGCCCTGGGGATGCAAAATTGAGCGGTGAGAACAGTGCCACATATGTGGAGTTGAGGGGAGTCATGACACGAGCTTCAGCCTTCGGGGCGATCGGCGCGAAGAATAGTCAAGTCGCCGAGGACTATCTCAAGGAGATGTGGGGGAACGAAGAAGCGGGCGGCGACGGCATCTCGGTCAACGACCTCGCTGCGCGCATGGGGGTTGCGGCCTCAACTGCCTCTGAGAACGTCGCGCGCCTCACCTCCTGGGGGTTCGTCACACACGAGCCCTACAAGAAGGTGCACTTCACCGCTCAGGGCCGACAGATCGCCCTTGGCATGGTCCGTCGTCACCGCCTTTTAGAGACCTACCTCCATGACCGCCTCGGCTTTGAGTGGGATGAGGTTCACGAAGAGGCGGAAATCCTCGAACACGCGGTCTCCGATCGGCTGCTTGAACACATCGACGAAGCACTCGGGTGGCCCGCCCGCGACCCCCACGGTGATCCGATCCCGGACGCGGATGGGCGGATTCGTACGGGAGCCACAGTTCCACTCAGTGAGCAAAGACAAGGGGAGTGGGTGACAGTCGCCCGCCTCTCCGATGAGGACCCGCAAGGGCTTCGTAATCTTGACGAAGCCGGGATCGGCCTCGACTCGCAGATCCGCTTGGCCCGGCTCCCCAATGACGAGGACGGGGCGGGTTGTGCCGGAAATACTGGACCAGCAGGGGAGCAAGTCGCTGTGGATGTTCAAGATGGGGTGGGAACGGTCAACCAGGTCCTCCTCGATGAGACGACCGCGAATCTGATCCGCGTTCGCGCCTGATCCGCGTTCGCGTCTGCACCACCTTTTTGAGCCCCATCCGTCCCGCACTTGTGCTCAGACAGAGCAAAGGAGGGCAAGTCGGGCTCAAGGGTGGAGATGCAGAAAGGGCTCAGATTGGGGCAATAGAGAGAGCATAGGCCAGAGCCGCAAGGTGGGCTCAGGTCAAGGCGTAGGCAGAACACAGTGTCGGTGCTGGCTTGGAGGCAGCCCACGGTCTCAAGTCGTGGCAATAGGGGAGGGCTCAGACCAGGCGCCACAGGGCGAACTCAGGGGTGGGGATACAGAGCGGTCTCAGATCGGGGCAATAGAGAGCCCAGGCCAGGGTCGCTCAGGGCAATAGAAAGAGCTCAGGTCGGGGAACTGGGGGAAGGCAAGTCAAGCCGCAGGAAGAGCTCGGGCTGGGAGCGATAAGGCGCGCTCAGGCAAGGCCACTGAGAGGGGTTCAAGCCAAGGTCGGAGAGCTCATCTCAAGCGGAACATTCGCACCATATCCGGCCGCGCGCAGGCCCTCGCGCAGCTTGCCCATCGTCTCATCGAGTGCCTCATCCGAGGCGGGGGCCGCATTCGAGAGCAAAACATCCGCCTCGCTGCGCAGCGGAATGACATGCAGGTGCGTGTGGGGAACCTCAAAACCCGCGATGACCAGGCCCGAACGGGGAACGTCGAAGCTCTTCTCTTGGACGGCGCCGATCGTGTGGGCGACCTCCACCAGATGGGCGACGACACTGGCGGGCGCATCCGTCCACTTCTCGTAGACGTGACGCGGAACGACGAGGACGTGGCCAGGTGCAGTCGGCTCGATCGTCGCAAAAACGACGCAGAGATCATCGGCCCAGACGAAGCGTCCAGCCCACTTGCCGGAAATGATGTTCTCAAAGACAGTGCTCATGCACTCATTGTCACTCATCGGGCTCGTCTCGTGCCCCGTTCTGCGCCGTTTTCCTGCCGAGTCGATGGTCTACCCTTTAAGGGTTGAATCGTCGATCGTGAAGGAGAAGGTCCTGATGAGCCAGACCCCGGGTATGGAACCCGCCCAGCGGTACACCGCCGAGCTCGCCGGCACCATCGAAAAGGCGTGGCAGGATCGCTGGGACGAGTGGGGAACTTTCAACGCGGACAACCCTGTGGGAGAACTCGCCGGTCCTCTTGCACAGGAAAAGCCCTTCTTCCTCCTCGATATGTTCCCCTACCCCTCGGGCAAGGGCCTGCACGTCGGACACCCCCTCGGCTACATTGCGACCGACACCGTCGCACGCTTCCGCCGCATGAAGGGCGAGAACGTCTTGTACACAATGGGCTACGACGCTTTCGGACTGCCCGCCGAGCAGTACGCCGTCCAAACGGGCCAGCATCCGCGGGTCACGACCGAAGAGAACATTGCGAACATGCGCCGACAGCTGCGTCGCCTCGGCCTCTCGCACGACCGTCGCCGCTCTTTGGCAACGACCGACACCGAATACGTGCACTGGACCCAGTGGATCTTCTTGCAGATCTTCAACTCCTGGTTCGACCCGGAAGCCACCGCCCCCGACGGTTCGCAGGGTGCCGCACGCCCGATCAGTGAGCTCGAAGACAAACTCGCCTCAGGCGAGGTCGCCGTCCCCGACGGGCGCTCCTGGGCTGAGCTTGACCGAATCGAGCGAGCCAAGGTCGTGGACTCCTTCCGCCTCGCCTACGTCTCTGAAGCGCCCGTGAACTGGTGCCCCGGCCTGGGGACCGTCCTGGCGAATGAAGAGGTCACCTCTGAAGGGCGTTCCGAGCGCGGCAACTATCCGGTCTTCACTCGCAACCTGCGTCAATGGATGATGCGGATCACCGCCTACGGCAAGCGCCTCGCTGACGACCTCGACACGATCGACTGGCCGGAGAAGGTCCGCGCGATGCAGCGCAACTGGATCGGCCGCTCTGAAGGCGCCACCGTCACCTTCGAGGTGCCCGAAGCGAAAGCAGCCGGAGCCTCGCAGGCCTCTCTCGACGTCTACACGACCCGTCCCGACACCCTCTTCGGTGCAACCTTCATGGTCGTCGCACCCGAACACCCGATCCTTGGTGGCACCCTTGCAGGAAATGCGGATGACGCCGCCCAGCTCAGCGTCCCAGACTCCTGGCCTGAAGGCACGAAGGAAGAGTGGACCGGGGGCGCGCCCTCTCCCAGAGAGGCAGTCGCAGCCTACCGCGCGCAGGCCGCAGCCAAGACCGAGTCCGAGCGCACGGACGAAGAACGCGTCAAGACCGGCGTTTTCACCGGCTTCTTCGGCATTAACCCCGTGAACGGACGCCCCATCCCCGTGTTCGTCGCCGACTACGTCCTCTGGGGCTATGGTACGGGCGCGATCATGGCGGTTCCTGCCCACGACGACCGCGACTGGGAATTCGCCCGCAAGTACGCGCTCGAGATCATCCGCACGATCGGCCCGGCCAAAGACCCCTACTCTCATAACCTCGACGAGTCGGCCTTCACGGGCGACGGCCTGGCAGTGGACTCCTCGAACGAGGAGATCAGCCTCGACGGGCTTGCGAAGGACGAGGCGAAAACGGCGATGACCGAATGGCTCGAAACAAAGGGCCTGGGCCGCTCCACCATCACCTACCGTCTGCGCGACTGGCTCTTCTCCCGCCAGCGCTACTGGGGCGAGCCCTTCCCGATCGTCTGGGACGAGGACGGCCTGCCCCACGCCTTGCCCGAGGAGATGCTGCCCGTTGATCTTCCCGAGATCACGGACTATTCGCCTCGCACCTTCGATCCGGAAGACGCGAACACGGCGCCCGAGGCGCCGCTGAGCCGAGCCGAGGAGTGGGTGAAGGTTGAACTCGACCTCGGCGATGGGGTGAAGACCTACAGGCGCGAAACCAACACGATGCCGCAGTGGGCGGGATCGTGCTGGTACGAGATGCGCTACACCGACCCGAAGAACCCTCAGGCCCTCGCCGATCAGGAGAACCTCAACTACTGGATGGGGCCGCGCGAAGGCAAGCCGACCGGTGGCACGGACCTGTACGTCGGCGGCGTTGAGCATGCGGTCCTGCACCTGCTCTACGCGCGCTTTTGGCAAAAGGTCCTCTTCGACCTTGGCCACGTTCCCGACGCTGAGCCCTACCACACGCTCTTCAACCAGGGCTACGTGCAGGCCTACGCCTTCAAGGACGCGCGCGGACAATATGTTCCCGCCGACGAGGTCGAAGGTGAGGAGTCGAGCGGCTTCACCTACGAGGGCGAGCCGGTGACCCGCGAGTACGGCAAGATGGGCAAGTCGCTGAAGAACATCGTGACGCCCGATGAGATGTACGACGCCTACGGGGCTGATGTTTTCCGCGTCTACGAGATGAGCATGGGCCCGCTTGACGTGTCCCGCCCCTGGGAGACTCGCGCAGTCGTTGGCTCTCAGCGCTTCTTGCAGCGCCTGTGGAGGAACACAGTCGATGAGGAGAGCGGTGAGCCGAGCATCTGTGAAGAGCCCGCCGACCTTGAGACGAAGCGCCTGCTCGCCCGCATGATCGCGGATGTGACAGTCGAATACGAGAACATGCGCGTCAACACTGCGATCTCGAAGCTCATCGTCTTGAACAATCACCTGACGGGCCTGAAGTCCGTTCCCCGCGAGATCATCGAGCCCCTGATCCTCATGCTCTCCCCGGTCGCCCCGCATATCGCTGAAGAGCTTTGGATGCGTCTGGGACACTCGCAGTCCCTGGCTCGTGAGCCTTTCCCGATCGTCGAGGACGAGTCTCTCCTCGTTGAGGACAGCGTCACCGCGATCGTGCAGGTCAATGGTAAGGTCCGCGCGAAACTTGAAGTTCCCCCGTCGATCAGTGAAGACGAGCTGCGTGAGCGGGCCCTCGCTCAAGGGCCGATTGTGAAGATCTTGGACGGTCGTGATCCTGTGAAGATCATCCTTCGCGCGCCCTCGCTGGTGAACCTCGTTGTGCCTCGAGGCTGAACCTCTGCATCACGGCTTGGACCCGGCCCTTCGTTTTTCGAGGGGCCGGGTCTTCGCTGAGCGGGTAGGCTCGTGCCCCGGGGCGCCAGGGCCCCGACAGTATTGAGGAGGATTCATGCCCGAGGGCGATGCGATTCGCAGGCTCGCGTCCACGATGAACGAACTCTTCACGGGTGGGAGCGTCCTCGCCTCCTCCCCGCAGGGGCGCTTCGCGGCCTCGGCCGAGAAGATCAACGGGCGTGTCCTCGAGCGGATCCGCGTTCACGGCAAGCACATGTTCATCGGTTTCGTTCCCCCCGAGGCCGTGGGCAGTGAACCGCAGGAGTGGATGCATATCCACCTCGGCTTATACGGATGGTGGCGTTTCAACGGTGACGAAAGCGTCGTCGATGAGGGCCACGGGGTCGCCCATCGTATTGCCCCCGTCGCGAAAGGGGAGTGGGATGGGCACTCCGAAACCCGTTGGGGCGAAGGCTATGGTCAGGCCGCGAAAGGCGAGTGGGAGCCTCCCGAACCCGTCGGCCAGGTGCGCTTCCGCATGTATAACGAACACGCCGTCGCCGACCTCATCGGACCGAACCGTTGTGAACTCATCTCGAATGAGGAACGGATCGCAGCGCAGGCGAAGCTTGGCCCGGATCCTCTCGACGAGGGCGCGCGCGAGGACCGAGAGGCGGCGAAGAGATTCGCCGAGGTTGCGCACGCGAAGAAGCGCGCCATTGGCGAGATCGTTATGGATCAGGCAATCATCGCGGGGGTCGGCAATATCTACCGGGCGGATGCCCTCTTCCTTGCGGGGATCTCCCCCTACCGCAAGGGATCGAACATCTCCGCCAAGCGCTTGACAGACCTGTGGGTCCTCATCTGCGATCTGATGAACAGGGGATTGGCCGCCGGGCGTTTGGAGACAATGGACCCGCTTGAGGCCCCGAATCCTCCCCTTGAAGGTGATGAGGAAGCGTCGCGCTGGTACGTCTATCACCGGACGGGCAGGCCCTGCCTGCGCTGCGGCACTCCTGTGCGAGAAGCGCTCATGCAGAACCGTCGCCTCTTCTGGTGTCCTTCGTGCCAGCGTTGAGGTGCTATCAGTCGATCTCTTCGAATCCGAGGTCGTCGTAGAGTTCGGCCGCTCCTGAGTGGCGGCCATCGATCCGCAGGGCGAGGGAATCGAAACCCCAGTCCTTGCAACGGCTCGCGACCTCGGCGATGAGGGCCGTGGCAATGCCTCGGCGCCGATACTCGGGGTCGATGACGAGGTCGACGACGAAAGGACCATCGGGGGCGTCATCCCAGGGGGATTCTCGGACGACGAGGATTGCTCCGACGAGGGTCCCGCCGTCCCAAGCGCCAACGAAGGAATCTTCGGTCGTCGGACCGAAGGCGCCGTCGAAGGTGAGTCTGAGCTCTTCAGAAGTCTCCAGGAGTGCTTCAGCTGTCGTGGGATCGCCGTAGGCGTCCAGGGTGAGGACGGCGAGCACGGGGATGTCGTAACGGGTGAGCGTCGCGATTTCGACTCCTGCCGGGCGATCGACATCGGTCAACGCATTCACCGGTGCGTGAAGAGTGCGCTGTTCCATGCCTCAAGCATAGGTGGTGCGCATCACAATCGGATGCGTTTGGGGTGCTGAGTGGGGAAAAGAGCAGCTCAGATGTACAACTCAGGTTCGTCGAGGAAGTAGACGGGATCAATGATGAGATCATCGTCTTTCGTGTCCTGGCAGGGCTTGGGCAAGAGCTTCGCGGGTACGCCGATCGCGACCGAGCCACAGGGCACGTCCTTCACGACCACCGCGTTCGCACCGATCTTCACCCCGTCGCCGACGGTGATCGGCCCCAAAACCTTCGCCCCGGCGCCGATCATGACGTGACTGCCGATCGTGGGGTGACGCTTGCCGGGGGTCATGGAGACCCCGCCGAGGGTTACGCCGTGGAAGATCACGACATCCTCGCCGACCTCGGTCGTCGCACCAATGACGACACCGGTCGCATGATCAATGAAGACACGGCGTCCAATGACCGCCGCCGGATGGATATCGACTCCCGTGAAGGAACGTGAAATCGAGGACAGGATGCGCGCGGGAAGCTTGACCTTGCGGACCCAGAGGGCATGGGAGAGGCGGTGCGCCCATAGAGCGTGGACCCCGGGATAGGTGAGGGCGACTTCGAGGGCCGAGGTTGCGGCTGGATCACGGTGACAAGCGGTGTGAAGATCCTCTTTGAGGAGGCGTGCGGCTCGCAACGGATTCATCACCATGATCGTCCCTTCGCTAAAACTCCTCCAGTCTATCGGCTGGAGGGCGCTGGTCTTGAATGAGTGGGAGAGTTCTGAGTTGGGCTCAGCGGGGGAGCTCTGAGCTGGGCTCAGTGGGAGGGTGCTGAACCTGAGCCAACGGGGCAGATGGAGAGCGAGAGAGTTCTCTCCATCCGCCCGGGTCATCACTCCCTCAGATCATCGAAGAGCGCGGTTGAAAGGTAGCGCTCACCGGTGTCGGGAAGAAGAGTCACGATCGTCTTGCCCGCGAATTCCTCGCGTGCAGCAACGAGGGCGGTTCCCGCAAGCGCCGCCCCAGAGGAGATCCCCACGAGGAGCCCTTCTTCGGCGGCGGCTCGACGCGCGTATTCCAATGCCTCAACGGTCTTGACGGAGACGACCTCGTTAATGAGGGAGGCATCGTAGTTGCCGGGCAGGAAGTTGGGCATCAGGCCCTGAATGCCATGCGGCCCTGCACTCCCACCAGTCAGGAGCGGAGATTCGGCGGGCTGAACCGCGATGATCGTGACATTCGGGTTCTTCGCCTTGAGGGACTTCGCGATCCCCGAGATAGTGCCCCCCGTGCCGACACCGGCCACGAAAACATCGACCTGGCCCTCGGTGTCGGCCCAGATCTCCTCGCCGGTCGTAGCGACATGTGCTGCGGGGTTTGCGGGATTATCGAATTGGGAGGCGATGATCGAACCGGGGCGCTCATCGTGGATACGCTCAGCCTCGGCGACTGCTGCTGCGACCCCGCCCTTGGGGTCGGTGAGAACGAGTTCAGCGCCGAAAGCACGGACGATGATGCGACGCTCGACGCTCATGGATTCGGGCATCACGATCACGACCTTGTATCCGCGAGCGGCGCCAACCATTGCAAGGGCGATGCCGGTGTTGCCCGAAGTCGCTTCGATGATTGTGCCTCCGGGATTGAGTTCGCCAGAGGCCTCTGCTGCGTCAATGATCGAAGCGGCGATGCGGTCCTTCACCGAGGACGCGGGATTGAAAGCCTCGAGTTTGGCGATCACATGCGCATCGGTGGTGATGAGTGAGTTGATGCGGACGAGGGGGGTGTGGCCGATGAGTTCAGCGACACAAGAAGCGATACGGGACATGAATTTCCTCAGGAATGGTGAAAGCGCTGAAAAACCACAGCGCGAAAGAAGGGGAGGAGGGGCGCTCGCTCAGGCGAGGCTCAGGGCGAATGACAGTGCATAAGAGCACTATGGGGGTCATTCGCCCGCAAGACAGTGACACAGGCACACCGAAGCGAGGTGGGGGTGGATTCCCCGGTCCATCTGCTGGGGCTCAATCATGCTGACACTTTTACAACTTCAGGTGGGATCCGTCCACCTCGATTCGGCGAGTGGCCACCATGTGGAACTGTGAAACACCAGAAGACAGTGAAGCGAGGAGAGCATCGAAGGGTTCGCGCTCGCCGGGATTCACGCCGATACGAATACTCACTTCGTTTCCCCAGTCGACGCCAAGGATTTCGGCTCTGCCGTGACGAAGCTCCGCTTCGATCCGTCCCGCGTCGCCTGGGAGAAGGTGGGCCTCAAGAACCTCAATGTCTTTGAGATGCGCCCTTGGGGCCTTCGCCAGGGCCTCGGAAACCGCTGTGGAGTAGGCGCGAATCAAACCGCCGCCCCCTAAGAGGATTCCTCCGAAATAACGGGTGACGACTGCGGTCACGTTCCATACGCCCGCGAGCTTGAGAGCTTCGAGCATGGGGGTGCCGGCTGTCCCTGAGGGCTCTCCATCGTCGCTTGAGTGTTGGTGCGGATCGCGTCCTTCTACTTGGATCACATAGGCGGAGCAGTTGTGGCGCGCCTGCGGATGCTCGGCTTTCACTGCGTCAATGAGGGCTCGGGCTTGTTCGGGTGAATCCGTGCGAGCAAGAGTCGTCAAGAAGCGGGACTTCTTGATTTCGATCTCGTGGTGGATCACGCTGCCCTCACGGATCGTCTCAATGATCGCCATCTTCATGCTCCTCATCCGGGTTCGATTGAGCGTCCACGCGGGCAATGGCACATTGGTGCGGGCCCATGGAGCTTGTGTTCAACACGTGGGGTTGTGTTCAACACGCAGAGCACGTCGAGCGATGCTCCTTGGGGGCTCCTTCTTATCTTTCAGGGTAGGCGATGAGTACGCGCTCTTTCTCACTGCTCGTCCTGTGGTGTTCGGGGTGCCTCGACCTCGTTGATGTCCTGCTCATGTCCACTGAGTCCTAAGCACCACGTGTTGGAAGCGCAAGGTAGTGAGGAAGCGCAAGATGCTGAGGGGAGCACAAGGTAGTGAGGGGAGCGCAAGACGGGGAGGAGATGTAATGAGAATCGCAGCGCAGGTGAAGGGGCCTGGCTTCGGAGCGCAGATCGTGACGTGCTAATATTTCAGGGTTGCCGTCACTGGGACGGGCCGGTCGGGCCCTTCTTGCGGCGCCGAGCGTCGGGCGGCGGTCCTCAGACCACCAAACGACCATACGACTACCGAGAAGAGAGGGGAGGCACGATCATGGCAGTTCCGAAGCGAAAGATGTCCCGTGCAAACACCCGCACTCGCCGTTCCACGTGGAAGGCCAATCTCACCGAGCTCAACACCGTTAAGGTTGCTGGCCGTGAGGTGCGTATTCCGCGCCGTCTGGCGAAGGCGTACAAGAACGGTCTGCTGGACATCGAGGCCTGACCTCGAATCCGCAGCTGGGCCCGGTGCGAGAGCACCGGGCCTTTTCTTCACCCGAACTGGCGAGCGCATACACCCGAACTGGCGAGCGCACGCACCTGTGCAACTTGACCAGCCCCTGTGGTGAGAATCTGCGGGGAACTATCATCGCAAGTGAGCAGCTCCCAAAGCGGGGCAGGCGCAGCACACAACACCTTTTCCGAATTGCGGTGAGTTTTCGGTCAATTGGGGCTGGCTGTGCCACCTTCACGGGGCGCAGCGCACAACAGCGTCTTCGAATTGGGGTGAGAGGCGGATCGCCGCTAGGCTTGACCATGCGCGCCAGCGCTTGCCTCCGTAGCTCAATGGATAGAGCACCGGCCTTCTAATCCGATGGTTGCAGGTTCGAGTCCTGTCGGGGGCGCAGATACGACGGCGGAGGCTACGGGGGCTCCTTGAGCGAGCCCACGTAGCCCCCGAACTCACAGCGAAGCCCGGGGTTCCTCGCCTCGAATCCTCCAGCGCTCGACATGCGACTGGTCGTCCCAGAACTCTCGGTAGGTGCCACCGGCTTCGTAGAGCTCTTCGTGCGAGCCGAGTGCTTCCACAGCTCCATCGCGAAGAACAAGGATGCGGTCGGCTCGACGAATCGTGGAGAGACGATGAGCGATGACGACAACGGAGCGTCCCGCGGACAGCTCCGCCAAAGCGGAGGTCACGGAGGCTTCATTCACGCCGTCCAAGGCGCTCGTCGCCTCATCGAGGAGAAGAACCGGGGAGTCCTTGAGGAAAGCACGAGCGATCGCAACCCTTTGCCTCTCCCCACCCGATAGGGCAGAGCCTCCCTCCCCGACGATGGTCTTCCACCCCTCGGGCAGGCGCTCGACGACTTCGCTGAGTCCGGCTCGCTCGGCGGCCTCAACAAGTTCCGCGTCACTCGCAGTGGGACGGCCGATCCGCACATTCTCCTCGATTGAGGTATTGAAGAGGTAGACCTCCTGGAACACCATCGAGATCCGCTGCATGAGAACCTCATTCGAGATTTCTCTGACATCGGGCCCACCAAGGCGAATCGCACCGGAATCCACATCCCAAAAACGGGCGATGAGACGAGCAAGAGTCGACTTGCCCGAACCTGAGGGGCCGACGAGCGCTGTGATGGAGCGACCCGGCAGAGCCTGATCGAGATCTGTGATGACGGGAGTGCCATCCACGTAGGCGAAATCAACATGATCGAACTCGAGGTCGAAAGGATCTGCGGGGACAAGGGCCTGAGATTCATCGACCTTGGGCAGAAGGGGCGCATGCACGATCGAGGCGATGTCCTCGAGAGCAACGCGGGCCTCGTGGAGGGGATCGACGTAGAAGGCGAGCATGCCGATTGGCTCGGCGAAACGGACCGCCATGAGCGACAAGGCGATGAACACGCCCGGCTCCAAGACGCCGCCGAGGACCTGGAAGGCGGCGACGCCCACGGCGAGGAGGAGGGAAGCCACGACTGAGGCATGGAAAAGGGAAGCTGCGGGGCCCTTCGCCTGGCCCGCCCTTTGCGTCGTTTCATGCTCGCGTACGAAGCTCTGATTCAGCGGCTCCCACCCGTCCTTCAGACAATCCGTGGCACGCAAAACCGCCTGGAGGCGGGCGAACTCGAGGATCCTCGTGCTCAGATCCTGCATGGCCGCCTCTTCGGCGGCATGCTCGCGCACCACACTGCGAGCGAGGAGGCGTAGGGCAATGATGCACAGCGGAATGCAGGCCGCCATGGCGAGCGCCATCTTCCAGTCGTAGATGAGGGCGGCGAGGAGGAGCGTGAAGGCCGTCCCTGCCATTGAGGCGAGTTTAGGCACAACGATCGAGGGCAGATGAGACAGGAGGGAGATGCTCGTTGAGGTCGCCGTCGTCACCCGGCCGGCCGAGTTCGCGTCGAACCACCCCAGGGGCAGTGCCTGGACTCGCGAGCCGACTTTGCGGATCAGGTCTCCGCATATGTCGAAGGACGCGACTTTGAAGGCCGTGACGGAACCGATCATCGACAGGGCCATGGAGGCACCGATCGCAAGGAGCTCCATGATGAGCCAGCGAGCTTCAACCCGCCCCGAGTCGAGGAAAGAGGAAAGGAAAGGGACAAGCAGAGCGAGAGCAAGTCCCTGGAATGCGCCAGAGAGGACATGAGAGACGATCGTGATGATCATCGAGCGAGGAGAGTCAATGAGCGAGAAGAGCAAAGAGATCATTGCTGTGCCTTCCACAGTGCCGCATAGGTGCCGTCGAGCGCGAGGAGCTCGGCGTGGGTGCCGCGCTCAACGATCCGCCCCGAATCAAGGACGAGGATTTGGTCGGCGTCAACGATGGTGGACAAACGGTGGGCGATGACGATGGTGGTCCGCCCCCTCGACAGTGCTCCGAGTGCTTCTTGAATGCGCCGCTCGGAGTGAGGGTCGGCCTGTGCAGTCGCCTCATCGAGGAGAAGCACTGGCGCGTTGGAGAGGAAAGCTCGGGCCAGTGCGACGCGCTGAGCTTCACCCCCTGAGAGGTGAACCCCCTCGGTACCAATAATGGAGTCGTAGCCTTCGGGCAGTTCGAGAATGCGTTCGTGGATGCGTGCCGAGCGGGCGGCGGCTTCAACCTCCTCGTGGATCGCCGAGGGGCGGGCGAGGAGGATATTCGCCTTCACCGTGTCGGCGATGAGTCCCCCGTCTTGGAGGACGATGGCGAGTTCGGAGAGCAGAGCCGAGCTTGGCAGCTCGGTGATGGGGATGCCTCCAATGAGGATCCTCCCCTCGTTGACATCCCAGAATCTGGCGATGAGCTTGACGAGTGTCGACTTGCCGGACCCTGAAGGACCGACGATGGCGGTGACCTGACCTGCGGGGAAGACGGCGTTGACGTCTGAAAGGACTTCGGGGGAGTCTTCCTGGTAGCGGAAAGAGACCTTCTCGAATACGACCTCCGCGGGCGCCTCGGGATCAAGAGATTGGGGATGGGAGGGCTCGGGCAACTGGGGGAGTCCGAGAATCTGGCCGATCCTTTCGGCCGCATCCCGGCCCTGAGCGATGAGGTGGACAAGGGGGACGACGGAGTCGAGGCCCGCAGGAAGTGTGACGCCGACGAGGAGGAAAGGCACGATGAGGATGGGCTCGATGACTCCTATGAAAGCGAGCGCTGTGCCGCCGATGATGATGGGGGCGAGCATCCCGGCGGGGGAGATGAGAACGAGAAGGATCGCCATGGGCTTGCCCGGCCCTTTGATCCACTCGTAGGAGGCAGTGGTGTAGCGCTCGAGGGCGTTCGAGAAGCGCTTGAAAAGGGTGCCCGACAGGCCGAAGGCTTTGACGGTGGCGATACCATCGACCATTTCCACGGTGGAGGAGGCAAGGTCCTTTTCCGCTTCGGTGAACTCCGCGATCCCGGAGGCGGGGGTGAACATCATGGCGATCGTGAAGATCGTCAAGGAGATGAGGACCCAGGCGATGATGATGAGGGCGTAGGCCCAGGACAGGGAGAACAGGTAGATCGAGCCGAGGAGGAGAGTGCCGAGGGCGGCACCGAGGTCGGTCCCCAGGTGGGCGATGATCGTGTGGATCTTCGTGACATCCTCGGCAATGATTGTGCGCACTCGGCCCGAGGATTCCTTGACGAACCAGCCTAAGGGGAGGGCGCTGACATGACGGGAGATGCGTTCGCGAAGGTCGCGCCGGAATCGGAACTCGATGTAGTGCGCGTATCCGGTCGCCCCGTGGGAGAGGATGTGGGCGCTTGCCAATCCGAGGAGGATCATCGAGAGCCAGAACCAGATCTCTTCGGTGCTCAAAGAGGCTTCGAGCGCTTCAGTTGCGAGGCGGGTAACGGCGATGGGGGACAGAAGAGTGAAGCCTGCGGAGAGGAAACCGCAGGTGAAGACCGCCGCGAGTGGGACGCGGACGGGGCGTAGGAGCTGTGAGAGTGTGATTGGTGGTGTCATGAGTTTTCAGGAGCGAGTGGGGGTCAAGACGAAGCCGGAGTCCCACATGAATCTCACGAGGACGACGGTGGCGGTGAAGGCGCAGATGAGGAGGAGCGTGTCGCGTCGGCGCCAGGAAAAGTCGGAGCGTTCAGTTCGCCGGGGGTAGGCTCCGAAGGCGCGAGCATCCATGGACATGGAGACTCTTTCCGCGTGGCGGATGGCTCCGGCGATGAGAGCGGGAGCGGATCTGAGCCATCGCAGCCCCGTTTCGAGGATGGGTAGATCGAAGCTGGAGCCGCGAAGGAGGTGGGCTTCGCGGATCGCACGGTGCTCACGGCGCAGGAGGCTTGTAAATCCGAGGGCCGCGATTCCGGCCTGCCCGATTCGCGAGGGCATGCGCAGGTGCACAACGAAGGCACGGATCGTGTCGGAAGGATCGGATAAGAGGCCTGCGAGGAGGATGAGCGCGAGGATTGCGCCAATGCGCGCCGAGACGTTGAAAGCGGAGTTCCAATGCTCGGGCGAGAACCAGGGCCAAGCGGTGAACAGGCTCGCGTCATCGTGGAGGTTCACGCTTGGGGGCGCGCTCGCACAGCCGAGGGTGAGGAGCACGATGAACAGGAGGAGGAAAAGGAGGCTGAGGGAGCCGCGTCGAGCTTGAGCGACGAGGAGCATGGGGGCGACGAGGACGAGGATGAGGGCAGCTGGATGCCAAGAGAGGCTGGTTCCAGTGAGCGCGATGAGGGGGAGGATCGCCACGAGGGGAGCGAGAGGATCGAACCGGACGCGGCCTGCAAGGCCCGGTATGACGGGCTCTGGTGGTGCAAGCACAAGCGACTGGGGCACTGGCGCACTCGGGGCGTGGTCTTCGAGCCTGTCTTGAGGGGAAGAGGAGCCCACAAGCTTCGGATGCGCTCGAAAATCGGATTGGGCGCGCGTATCGATGAGAGTCATAGGCGACGGTCCTTTGAAGTTGTCCTCAGATCGGGAACGTCCTTCCAGGACGTCCATGCGGGCACAGGAATCCCCCGCCGACGCGCTGAGGCGCACAAGCGAGCCAGGGGAGTGGGAATAAGTCCACAAGATTCGAGGAGCTGTTCGTCTCCCATAAGCGCTGTCGTGTCACCTGAGCCTGCGATCCGTCCCGCACAGAGGATGAGGACCCGGTCGGCACAGGAGGCAGCGAGTTCGAGATCGTGGGTGGCGAAGAGGACAGAACCTCCACTGCGGGCGAAGTTACGCATATGAGTCATGAGAGCGTCGATCGAATGTTCATCTTGTCCGAAAGTCGGCTCGTCGAGGAGCAGAAGGTCTCGCGGGACCGTTAATGCGGCTGCGACGCTCAGTCGGCGCTTCTGCCCGCCTGAGAGGGTGAAGGGATTGTCCTCGGCCAAGTCTTTGAGCCCGTATTCCTCGAGAAGTGAGGCGATGACCTGGTCGATCCGTTCCTGAGGGTGTCTCGCGAGCCTCATGGAATGGGCGAGTTCATTGCGCACGGAGGAAGTGACGAACTGGTGCTCGGGGTTCTGAGTGACGAGGGTCGCCGCTTTTCGCAGACTCCTGGGCCGATTCCAGCCCGTGAGTTCTTCGCCGTGGACACGGATGGTGCCCGAAGCGGGTTTTTCGAGTCCGACGAGGCTGCGCAGGAGCGTTGTCTTTCCTGATCCGTTCGCTCCGAGGAGGGCGATCATTTCCCCGGGGAAGATATCGAGGTCGATTCCTTTGAGGATCTGCGTTGAGCCCCGATTGACTTCGAGTGAGCGCAGGGAAAGAACAGGAGGCGGGGTCTGCTCGTGTTGAGGATCGAGGTTCCAGGCGGTGCTGTGCTTCAGCCCTGCGCCCGACAGTGGGGGGTGCGCCTGTTGAGGAGCATGCTCGGGTAAATTGTGAGTGTTCACGCCCGCTCTCGTGTCGCGCCGATTCTCTTGTGTGCCCTCGTCATTGAAGCGTTGACGGCCTTGCGAAGCTGGAGAGGCGTCCTCGTTCTCCTTGGTGTGCGTGGAGTGGACGAGGCGTGATAGGGGCAGGGAGGCGAGCATCTTGACGGCGGCTTGGGGGTGAAGGGGCGGGCGCTCGAGGCCTAGGCGCAGACCGAGGGTAATGGCTGTGGGGACGCGGATCCCGGCTGAAACGAGTTCGCGGGCATGATCGGAGAAGACCTCTTCGGGGCGGCCCTGGGCGATCAGCGCGCCCGTGGCGTCCAGGGCATAAACCGCGTCGACCCGGTGCGCGAGTTCATCGAGGGTGTGTTCGACGATGAGGATGCTTGTTCCCTCGTCCATGACGGTGAAGAGCGCATCGTGGAAGTCTTGTGCGGAGGCCGGATCGAGGTTCGCAGTCGGCTCGTCGAGGATGAGCAGACGCGGCTCGAGGGCGAGTGCTCCTGCGAGGACGACGCGCTGACGCTGACCTCCCGACAGAGTCCACGGGTCGCGTTCAGCCAAATGTGCGATGCGCAGGAAGTGGAGTGCACGGCTTGCGCGCTCAATGATCTCTTCTCGCTCCATGCACAAGTTCTCGAGGGCGTAGCACACTTCGTCCCAGACGCATTTCGTGACGATCTGCGCGTCCGGATCCTGCATGACGATCCCGACGAGCCTGGAAAGTTCAGCAATATCGGTGTCCGCCACTTCGAGGCCCTTGACGAGGATCGACCCGCGGTAGGAGGAGGGCACAGAGTGAGGGATGAGCCCGTTCAGGGTGAGGGAGAGACTCGACTTCCCACAGCCGGAGGGGCCGATGAGCAAAGTGGAGGTGCCCTCTTCGAGGGTGAGACTCAGCGGGGTGCGTGGGATCCTTTGCTCGCAGCCGTGGTATTGGACGCTCGCCTCGATGAGACGGGCGAGCGTACTCACTGCTTCACTCCGACTCCGGCTCGAGCGAGCCTGCGCTTGAGAAGGAGCGCGAGGGCGAGAGTGAGATAGCAGGAGGCGAGGGAGAAAACGATCCCGAGGCTGAACTGCAGGGAGTCCTGGGCGATGTGGTAGGCGCTGCCGTACATGGTGGAGTTGAATCCGCCGAAGATGGTCGCACCGATCGCGTGAACCCACCAGCTCCATTTCCTGTAGAGGAAGAGGAGAACGGGAATCTCAAGGAAAGCGGCGCCGATGAGGTTGCCGATGATCGCCGAGGGCCCCAGGGGTGTGGTGAAAGTGGCAATGATACCCATAAGGAGGCCTGCGACGAGGAAGGCTCCGGGGCGGGGGACGAAGAGGCCGGGCAGGAGGTAGGCGATGTACCAGGCCCCCATGAGGGCGCACAAGATGATCAGAGCGCGTGGGGTTGTCGCAAAGACCGGGGTGAAGATCGAGAGGGGAACAACGAGGAGGGAACCGACGAGGCTGAGCGCTGCGATCGTCATGAGGTTTCGAGTGCCGAGAACGGAGTTACGCACACCCGAGTGCTTGGAGGTGTGGATGTGCTCTGCGAGGTCCGACATGGTGTTCCTTAGCCGATGATCAGTGTGGATGACCCCACATTCATAACAGCTAAGGGCGACCTAAGTAAAGTGAGGGTCAACAAATGAAAAGCGGTTCCACCCCTTCGCGGCTTCTCTCTTGTTTTCCGAACTCCTCGTGTTACACGCGTTCAACTATCGGACCCAGACTGCTGCCCGCTCGACGATCATGAGCACAATGCGTGTATGACGCACACAGCCTTTGCCGCCCGACTCGGCAACGCGCGCGCCCGAATGCGCTCCTGACTCCTCCCCACGATCACCAGTGACCCCGCGCCACAAGGCGCACCCGGAGACAGGACCCACCATGACCCCGCCCGACGAGGCGTACGCGACCCCCTGCACACACGAGCACGAGCCTTCCCTCATCTCATTCGAAGTGATGCCGCCGCGTGTGCCCTCGGCCGCCCCGAAGTTCTGGCACACAATCGACGAACTCCTCACCGCCCGTCCCGACTTCCTTTCCGTCACCTACGGGGCCGGAGGGAAAGACCGCTCGAGTGCCCGCGAAGTCGTCGCCGAACTCGCCCGCAACGCGCCCGTCCACCCGATCGCCCACATCACCTGCGTCGGCAACTCAACCGTCGACGTCCTCGACGCCGTCGCCGACGCGCTCGACTCAGGAACACGGACCTTCCTCGCACTGCGGGGCGACCCTCCGGCCGATGACCCCGACTGGGAGCCAGAAGCCGGGGGAGTCCGATCCGCCATCGAACTCATCCACCTCATCCGCACCGTCGAAAAACGGCGCTGCGACTACCACCCCGCAGAAGCCCTGCGTGCCGCCTTCGCGCCCCTCACCATTGCCGTCGCAGCCTTCGCCGCAGGCAACCCCGCAGCGGGGACAAGCCCGCAGCAGGAGGCCGAGCGCCTCCTGCTCAAACAAGCCGCAGGCGCAAACTTCGCGATTACGCAACTTTTCTGGGAGGCCGACACTTACCTGTCCTTCGTTGAGCGCTGCCGTCGCCTCGGCGTCACGATCCCCATCGTCCCCGGGATCCTCCCACCGACCGAGCTCGCCCGCCTCAAGCGCGTCACTGAACTATCCGGTATTGAAGTCCCACCCCACATTGTCGACACCCTCTCAGGGGCACAGGACCCCGAGAGTCGACACGAGCTCGGGGTCGGTCTTGCAGCCAGCCTCGCCGATGAGGTCGTCAAAGGAGGAGCCCCCGGCGTGCACCTCTTCACCTTCAACAAGGCGCGTCCCGCCCTGGACATCCTCTCTCGGCTCGGCCACGGCCCCACGCCCTTTCCCGAATCCGGACGCCTCGGTGCCTCCGTCACCGAGTGACCCCATCATCCACTGATCGACTGAACACAGCGGCGCCTCGGCGTCGCCCCCCGAACCCCCGCACTCACCACAGGAGAGCCAAGCATGACGACCTTCCCCGCAGCAACGATCCTCGGCTACCCCCGCATTGGGAGGAACCGAGAACTGAAGAAAGCACTCGAAGCCCATTGGGCCGGACGGACGAGCGCCGAAGAGCTCCTCAAAGCCGAAGCCGAGCTGCGACAGGCAAACCTCGCGCGCCTCGTCGAACTCGGCCTGCGCGCCCAGGACGCCTCCCTTCCGGAGAACTCCTCCCTCTACGACCAGGTCCTCGACGTGACAAGCCTGCTCGGAGCCGTGCCCGCGCGCTTCGAGGGCCGGCGCGGACTCGAACTCCACTTCGCCCTCGCCCGCGGCGACCAGGGGAGCGCGCCGGAGGAGATGACGAAATGGTTTGACACGAACTACCACTACCTCGTCCCTGAGATCGGCCCCAATACCCCGATCTCCTACGCCGATGACCGCTACGTCGAACGTTTCCTCGAAGCGAAGAACTGGGGCTATCTCACCCGCCCCGTCATCGTCGGCCCCGTCACCTACCTCGCCCTCGCGAAAGCAGACGAGCAGGCGCCCGAAGGCTACGACCCGCTCGAGCGCCTCCCTGAAGTCCAAGCCGTCTACGCCACGCTCCTCTCGCGCCTCGAGGAAGCGGGAGCGACCTGGGTTCAATTCGACGAACCCGCCCTCGTCTCCGACAACCTTTCGCGCACGAGGCTCGAGCTCGCCGAGTTCGCCAAATCGGCGTACACGGAATTGGCAGGCACTTCCAATCGCCCCAGAATCCTCGTCACCACGCCCTACGGGAACGGGCTCAGCGCACTGCCTGCGCTCGCGAGCTGCGGGGTCGAGGCGATCCATCTCGCCCTCGGACTCGGCGCCCTGCCCGAGCCGGGAACGCTCGACCTTGGCGGCGTCGACCTTGTTGTGGGCGCGATCGACGCCCGTTCGATCTGGCGCGCAGACCTTGCCCAGACGGCAGCACTCCTTGAAAAAGCGAAACTCCTCGGGGCCCGCTCGCTGTGCGTCGCGACGACGAACTCCCTCCAGCACGTGCCCCACGACACCGCCCTCGAAACCTGGGACGACCCCGAACTTGACGCGAACCTCCACGCTTGGCTCGCCTTCGCCGATCAGAAGGTCGGCGAGGTCGTTACCCTCGCGAAGGGAATCAACGAAGGATTCGACGCGATCGCCCCCCAGATCGAGGAATCCACCCGTATTCTTCGCGAGCGGGCCACAGCCCCTGGGGTTGTCCGCCCCGAGATCCGCGAACGGGTCGGCGCACTCGGCGAATCCGAACGCGCCCGGGCGCCCTATGGTGAACGGGCCGCGGCACAAGATGCGCGTCTCGCCCTGCCAGCCCTTCCGACGACGACCATCGGCTCTTTCCCGCAGACCACCGACATCCGCAAGGCGCGCGCAGCACACGCGAAGGGTACTCTCTCCGACGCCGACTATCGCGCCCGCATTGAGCGGGAGATCGCCGAGGTCGTGGCCCTCCAAGAAAAGCTCGGGCTCGATGTCCTCGTCCACGGTGAGGCCGAGCGCAACGACATGGTCCAGTACTTCGCCGAGCTCCTCGACGGATTCGCCGCCACTCGTAACGGCTGGGTCCAGTCCTATGGTTCGCGCTGCACCCGCCCCTCGATCCTGTGGGGCGACGTCGCCCGCCCGAAGGCGATGACCGTCGACTGGGCCGCTTTCGCCCAGTCGCTCACCGACAAGCCCGTCAAGGGAATGCTCACCGGCCCGGTGACGATCATTGCCTGGTCCTTTCCGCGCAATGACCTGGGGCTCGCCGAAGTTGCCGACCAGATCGGCCTCGCACTGCGTGACGAGGTCGAGGACCTCGAGGCCGCTGGAATCGCGATCATCCAGGTCGACGAGCCCGCCCTGCGTGAACTCCTCCCACTCGATGCCGAGGACCACGCTGACTACCTGCGCTGGTCGGTCGACTCCTTTAGGGTCGCAACCGCAGGCGTTCGACCCAATACACAGATCCACACCCACCTGTGCTACTCGGAGTTCGGGCAGATCATCGACGCGATCGCCGCCCTCGACGCTGATGTCACTTCGATCGAAGCGGCCCGCTCACGCATGGAGGTCCTCCCTGAACTCGCCGAAGCCGGTTTCGACCACGGCATCGGTCCGGGCGTGTGGGACATCCACTCGCCGCGCATCCCCTCGGTTGAGGAGATCCGCTCGCTCATCGACGCGGCCCTCGGCGCAATCCCGGCGAAGCGCCTGTGGATCAACCCCGACTGCGGCCTCAAGACCCGCGGCTACGAGGAGACCCTAGCCTCTCTTTCGCATCTCGTTGAGGCGACGAAGGAGGCTCGCGAAGCCCTCTGAGTCGGGGGAGCTTCGAAACATGGGACCTGCGCGCAATGATTGCGCGCTCTGACCTGGGAGGGGTTCGGCAGCGCCGGGCCCCTCCCGCGTGTCGCGCATGTCGTGTTCCACAGTCTCGACATGCGGTACTCGGCTGGCGTGGATGTTCAACGCAGGGCATACTCGTGGCCATGACGACTTTCGCCTGCATTATGCCCCGCAGCCTGTGCGGTTCCATGCGTGCGCGAATGTGTATCTGATCGACCCTCCCATCCCCAGTCGATCACTGCCGCCCTGAAGAAGGCCCCCATATGCCGGGTCCTGCGGCACCGAAGAATCGGATACACGACATGACCCTCGTCAACACCCCCTCCACGTCCAGCATTGATCTCGACGCTGCCCCGCAGACAAGTTTCGAAGAGTTTGTCGACATTCTCGCCGGCCTGCGCCTCACGCCCGCCCATGTCGAGTTTGACATCGACCGCGGAACCTTGGATATCCACGGCGGACGCATCGAGCTATGCGCAAAAGAACTTGAACTGCTCGGCTATTTGGCGAAGAACGCCGACCGCACCGTGAGTCGCGAAGAGCTTCACGACACCGTCTGGCACGGCTCAGGCCTGGACTCCTCCTCGCGCACCATTGACGCGCATATTCGGCGTCTGCGCAAGAAGATCGAGGGCGCCCCCGAACTCATCACTACCCTGCGTGGCCAGGGATACCGCTTCAACTCCGCTCCCGGGGTCCGAGTCAAGTCCTTCAGGGTTCACACCCTCGCCGCGTGATCCGCGCAGGCGGTCACTGAGGAGCCCGCACACGAAGAGCATCATCATGCGGCGAATGAGGTGCACAAGGGGATGCGAGGAAGTAGCCCGCACACGAAGAGCCGCAAGCATGGAAAAGCAGGGGAAGAGCACAAGATGAAGTGGCCCCTCCTCCACCTGGGAAGATCCGCACACAGGCAGGAGGAACGGCGATAGGGTGAGGGGCCGAAGTCGAGACGAAGGCTTAGACCAGCAGGCGGAAGATCTCCGAATCAGCAGGCACTTCTTCGACGTGAAGAGGGGAGTCCTCCATGCGTCGGCGCAGCCCATCAATGTCACTCTTGAACGCGATGTCAATGCCGACGAGTGCCGGCCCCGACTCCCGGTTGTTCTTCTTCGTGTATTCGAAGTGAACGATGTCGTCGCTCGGGCCCAGAACATCTTCGAGGAACATGCGCAAGGCTCCCGGCTGCTGGGGGAAGGTGACGAGGAAGTAGTGGCGCAAGCCCTCGTGGCGAAGCGAACGCTCCATGACCTCCGCGTAGCGGGTGAGATCGTTGTTGCCTCCCGACACGATCGCAAGGAGCGCCCCATCGGATCGGCCAAGAATCTTCAGACGCTGCTCGGGGCTTGCCAAATGCTCGTGAATCGCACACGAGGCCAAAGCGCCCGCAGGCTCGGCGATGATCCCCTCGGATTGGTAAAGGCTGAGCATCTCTGTGCACACAGCCCCCTCGGGGACGAGGAGCACATCGTCGACGAGACGGCGGACCGTGTCGAAAGCAAGGGAACCGGCGCGGCCAACGGCGGTGCCGTCCACGAAAGGATCCACTCTCTCCAGCTTCACGGGCTCGCCCTCGTCCAGTGCGGCGCGCATTGAGGCCGCCCCCTCGGGCTCGACGCCGATGACGCGAATCTCGGGGCGCGCGTGCTTGAGCCAGGTCGCGATACCCGCGAGAAGACCCCCACCGCCAACGGGGACGAGGACTGCGGCCGTGTCGGCGGGAAGCTGATCGCACAACTCCACGGCGATCGTGCCCTGACCGGCGATCGTCAGCGGATCATCATAGGGGTGGACGTAGATCCGGCCGGTTGAACGAGCAGCTTCTTGAGCGAGGGCATTCGCCTTGTCGAAAGTGCCATTCACGATCACCTGCTCAACCCAGTCCCCGCCGATCACTGCAATGCGGTTGCGCTTTTGCCGGGGAGTGTTCGACGGCAGGTAGATCGTCCCATGAACCCCCAGAGTCTGACAGGCATAGGCAACGCCCTGGGCGTGATTGCCCGCCGAGGCGCACACGACGCCGCGTTCGCGCTCGACAGGGGACAAGGCACTCATACGGGCGAAAGCACCACGAACCTTGAAAGAGCGGCACCGTTGCTGGTCTTCACGCTTGAGAAGAACTTCAACCCCGGTGTGCTCACAAAGTCGCGCGGAAGAGAAGAGCTCGGTCTCATGCACGACCCCGCGAAGGATGGCAGCGGCGTCCTCAATATCCTGGGGAGTCGCTCCCGGTGTGGACCAGGGTGTGGCCGTATCACTCATCTTCTCCTCCTTCAACGAAGTAAACGCCCGCAAACTCTTCAGGAGTCTAGTGGCCTCTTCGCCGAACCAGGTGGCGCGCTCAGCCCGTGAGCATGCGCGACTTAAACTAGTGGGCATGACTGCACAGCTCAAGGATCCTCTCGTCTGGATCGACTGCGAAATGACCGGCCTCGATGTGCACAAGGATGCACTGGTCGAGGTCGGAGTCGTCATCACCGACGCAGATCTCAAGATCGTCGATAAGGGAATCGATGTCCTCATCAAACCGCCAGCCGCAGCGCTGGAGAACATGAACGATTTCGTGAGAAACATGCACACTACTTCGGGCCTCCTTGACGAACTCGAAGGTGGCCTGAGCCTCGAAGAAGCCACTGGGCAAGTCCTCGACTACATTCGCCGCTTCGTCCCCGAGCAGGGCAAGGCCCTCTTGGCGGGCAATTCCGTCGGAACGGACAAGATGTTCCTCGAGGCCTACATGCCCAGCGTCATCGACCACCTCCACTACCGCATCGTTGACGTTTCCTCCGTCAAGGAACTCGCCAAGCGCTGGCACCGGCGGGCCTTCGAGAACGCGCCCGTGAAGCACGGGGGCCACCGGGCGCTCGCGGACATTCTTGAATCCATTCAGGAACTCGAGTACTACCGTCGTGTCCTTTTCCCCGCTGAACCTGTGACTCGCGCTCAGGCGAAGGCTGCGCTCAAGGATGCTCTCGCCTTGAAGATCCCCGCGATCGGCGAGGACGAGTAGTCCTGCGCTGATTAGGACGAGGGGCTGCGATTGTGTTGCCCCTCGTCTTCGTGCGCTCCCGCATTCGCCGTCTCGGCATCCTCTTCCCCGTCCCGGCCTCATCTTGTCTCTCTGTTTTCGTCCACAGTCCAGGGCCCCCTTGTTCTGGATCCACAAGGGGAGGCACGGACAGCCGCCTGCGTTTCCTGCCTGGTGGATTCTGAGTTCACTCAAACTCGCCGACAAGGAATCGGCATGGAGCGACAAGGAGGAATCATGAGCGACACCACCATCACACTGCGCGGACGCGTCGGAACAGACCTGGCGGCGACCCGAACGAAGAACGGACAGATGACCGTTCGTTTTCGTCTGGCAGTCACCAACTGGTTTGCTTCGGCGGACGGAGTCCTCACTCAAGGACGCACTCATTGGTACACGGTCCGAGCCTGGGAGCGTCTCGCCGAGAACGTCTTCCAATCCTTGAGGAAGGGCGAACCCGTCATCGTCGTAGGGCGGCCCACGGCGAACGCGTGGATCGCTAAAGATGATGGTCTCGCCCGATCGGAACTCGTTATTACCGCCCAGTCGATCGGCCACGATCTTGCCAATGGTCGGGCGCGCTATGAAAAAAGGGAAAGGCATTGGCTCGAGCGGGACAATGGCGACCCCAGCTCGGGTGAAGTTGAAGCAGGAGAGTTGAACGCGCCTCCCTCGCCTCTTGAAGAGGTCTCTCCATCCTTGAGTTCTTCGCCGGTCCAGGACGCTAAGTTCATGCGCCCCGCACTGCCCGGAGAAGATGAGGTGCTGTGCGGTACGGCTCAAGAGGAATCCTCCCCGCTGCTTGCCCCGATCAGCCCGAACGAGGACGTCGGGGACGCGGAGCGAAGCGCCTTTGCAGGTCAAGCATCGACTTCAGGAAAGGCCGTGGAAGAGGAAGCACAGGAGTCCCCTGCGGATCTCAATGTCGTGGGGATGCGCTACGAGTGAAGGACCAAGGTGTTTGAGGAGTGCGCAGCACGAGTAGTGCAGTGGCTTCGTGGTCATGGCCACGCTCCCGGAGGGCAGTGGGAGGGGTTCAAAAGCCGGGGCGTGTCCTAGCATGGAGGGGATAAGGCGGCGCTGGCGTCGCACACCCACCACCTTGGACGGAGACCAGTGGCTGAGTACATCTACCAGATGATTAAGGCTCGTAAGGCGCACGGGGACAAAGTGATCCTCGACGACGTCAGCATGTCCTTCTTCCCGGGCGCGAAGATCGGCATGGTCGGTCCGAACGGTGCGGGCAAGTCCTCGATCCTCAAGATCATGGCCGGGCTCGACGAACCGAGCAATGGCGAGGCTCGCCTCACTGCCGGATACACAGTCGGCATCCTCGAGCAGGAACCGAAACTTGACGAGTCGAAGACCGTGATCGAGAACGTGCGCATGGGCGCCGGTGAGATCTACTCGAAGCTTCAGCGCTTCAACGAGATCTCTGAGGAGATGGCGAACCCGGACGCGGATTTCGACTCCCTTATGGAGGAGATGGGCACACTCCAAGACGCCCTCGACGCCGCTAACGCCTGGGACATCGACTCCCAGCTTGAGCAGGCGATGGATGCTCTGCGCTGCCCGCCTGCGGACCAGCCCGTCAATGTGCTCTCCGGCGGTGAGCGCCGTCGTGTTGCACTGTGCAAGCTCCTCATTGAGGCTCCGGACCTGCTCCTCCTCGACGAGCCGACGAACCACCTGGATGCCGAGTCCGTGCTGTGGCTCGAAAAGCACCTGTCGACCTACGCGGGCGCCGTCATTGCCGTCACCCACGACCGTTACTTCCTCGATCACGTCGCCGGTTGGATCGCCGAGGTCGACCGCGGCCACCTCTACCCCTATGAGGGCAACTACTCGACCTACCTTGAAACGAAGGAAAAGCGTCTGCAGGTTCAGGGGCAAAAGGACGCGAAGCTCGCGAAGCGCCTCAAGGAAGAACTCGAGTGGGTTCGTTCGAATCCGAAGGGCCGCCAAGCGAAGTCGAAGGCTCGTCTTGAACGCTACGAGGAGATGGCTGCCGAGGCCGAGCGCACTCGTAAGCTCGACTTCGAGGAGATTCAGATCCCGCCGGGCCCGCGTTTGGGTTCTGTCGTCATCGAAGCGAAGGATCTGAAGAAGGGTTTTGGAGAGCGCACTCTCATTGAGGGCCTTTCTTTCTCCCTCCCGCGCAATGGCATCGTTGGGGTCATCGGCCCGAACGGCGTGGGCAAAACGACCCTCTTCAAGACGATCGTCGGCCTCGAACCCCTTGATGGGGGAGAGCTCACGATCGGCGAGACAGTGAAGATCTCCTACGTGGATCAGAACCGGGCTGGTATCGACCCGGATAAGAGCCTGTGGGAGGTCGTCTCCGATGGTCTCGACTTCATCCAGGTCGGGAATGTGGAAATGCCCTCGCGCGCCTACGTTTCCGCATTCGGCTTCAAGGGGCCTGACCAGCAAAAGCCCGCGGGGGTCCTTTCCGGTGGTGAGCGCAACCGTCTCAACCTTGCGCTCACCCTCAAACAGGGCGGTAATCTTCTGCTCCTCGACGAACCCACGAACGACCTTGATGTCGAGACCCTCGGTTCCCTGGAGAATGCTCTCCTCCAGTTCCCCGGGTGTGCGGTCGTCGTCACCCACGACCGTTGGTTCCTTGACCGCGTTGCGACGCACATCCTCGCTTGGGAGGGCACTGAGGATAACCCGGCCCAGTGGTACTGGTACGAGGGCAACTTCGAGTCCTATGAGAAGAACAAGATTGAACGCCTCGGCCAGGAGGCTGCCGCTCCGCATCGTGTGACGCACCGCAAGCTCACGCGAGACTGATCTTCGTCCCAGAAGTACGCAATCGTGGGGTCGAGGCTCATGCCTCGGCTCCACGTGCTTTTCAGATCAGCTGGGTCAAAGCCGGGCAGTGCGGGCTTTCCCAGGTCAACACAATCTCAGCGGGACGCTACTCGTGAAGACACAGACGCAGGGGCGCGCGGGACACGGGTCGAGGTGGGGGCTGGCGTTTTAAGCGAAGCTCAGCTGTGAGGCGCCCGTCTTCGGATCGATCCCAAAACCCCAACGGCCAGACCCCTTTCGCCCGTGACCCGGGATTCGCAGCATTCCCTGCTGGGTGGCCTCAGCGAGGAGGACGCCATTGCGAGTGAACACGCGGGTCGTGACCAGAGTCCGACCATTGTTGACATTCGTGCATTCGCCGTCGAAGAGGAGCCACTCATTGATATCGACATCGCGATGGAACCACATTGCATGGTCGAGAGAAGCTGCGGACATGCCCGGTGTCATCCAGGAAAGCCCGAGGACACGCATTGCAGGTTCAAGCATGACCTGGTCAATGACATAGGCGAGCAGAGCGCGGTGGACGTGCTGATCCGCCCCTTGAGGAATGGTCGCACGCGGGCGCATCCACAGCTGTTGGCGATTCGAAGGATTCTCGTCGGCTTTCGTGTAGAGGGATTGTTGGACGTGGCGCACATCGAAGGCTGTGGTTTTACCGAGGAATCTGCCGACGGGGTGGTCGATCGCCCGGAAAATCTCAAATGCGCTCGGCAACTCTTCCGGTGGGGTGGCCTCGGGGGCTTCGCTGGTGAAGACGAGGCCGTCCTCGGGCCCCTGGTAGGAGGCCTGAAGTGCGAGAATCTCTTTGCCCTCCTGAAGGCACACGATGCGACGCAAAGAGAAGGAGCGTCCATCTCGTAGGCGTTCGACTCGCAGTTCGAAGGGGAGAGAAGGGGTGCCTCCGCGAGCGAAGTAGGTGTGAAAGGAATGGGGAAGTCGCGGCTTGTCCATTGTCGCGGCGGCGGCGATGAGGGCTTGAGCGATCACCTGTCCGCCGTAGACGCGGCGCACTTGGGGCAGTGAATGGGCGCGGAACAGGTCCTCACCGATTTCTTCAAGCGCGAGGATCCTCAAAACGGAGGCAACGGGCTCCTTCGAGATGATGGGGATGTCGACTGGACGAGTCATGCCCCTATTCTTCACCCTTGGCGCAATTCGTTCAGGAAATGAAGAAGATCACGTGTGCGCCTTGCCCGAGGTCTGCTCCTTCACTAGTGTGCGAAAGGGAGCGCGTTCAACGCGGCGAACACTGAGGGAAGAAGAAAGGGTCATGGAAGAGGCTCTCGCACTGATCGATGCACTCGGCGGCATCTCGAACATTGTGGACGTCGAGCCCTGTTCTTTGCGTATCCGCGTCGAGGTGAAGAGTCAGCGCGAGGTCGATGAGGCGGCGCTTCGCATTCCCCCAGTTCTCGCGATCGTCCGTTCGGGCTCCTTCGTTCAGGTTATTGCTGGACCTGAGTCTGAAGTCATCGCCCACAAGATGAGGGAACAGATCTCTTCTCCCTGAGGACTCACTCAAAAGAGTGAAGAGTCGCTTAGTCTTCACCCTTTCCGGGCTCCACCCTCTGCGCTCGTCGCCCGCTTTCGCTTTCGGGCTCGCCAATCGTCGAGCTTGAGCCTGCGAGGGGCACGGAGAATGCTATGGGGCGCCGCGCCTCGCGATCGCGCCAAGCCTGAGCCTATGAGGGGCGGGGGTCTTCAACTCCGAGGAATTTTGAGGAGTAGTGTCTTTTCGTCTCGATATCGACAGATCTGTGTCCCATTGAGGTTTACGTAATAGGATTGTGGAACACAGCCCACACCGAAGGAGTTGATTCGTGGATTACGTCACCCCCGCAGCTGAAGATATCGATGGGTTGAGGACACTCGCAGACAAAAACGGCGTTTCCACCTTCTTCTGGGATTGGTATGGGCAACGTCGCGATGTCAGCGCGCACACCCTGCTCGAGGTGCTCAAATCACTGGGAGTTGGGGTCGGGCCGGAATCGAGTGTGCACGACCTGCACGATGCGCTGGCAGAAGTTGAGAATCGAGAATGGCGACGAGTCCTTCCAGCGACCATTGTCGCTCGACAGGGACAGCGTCGCGAATTTCCCGTTCACGTGCCCGATGGCACCTGGGTGCGGGTGTCGTGGATTGCAGAGGACGGGCGCAGCGGCGAGTGCGTGCAGCTTGACCGCTGGGTGCCCCCTCGTTCAATCGACGGGGCTCTGGTTGGCCGAGCGACCTTCGAGGTTCCCGATCATCTTCCTTCAGGCTGGCATCGTGTCATTGCGACTCTTGAGGGGGGCCAGGTCCACTCGACAACCCTCCTCATCGCCCCCAATCGGTGTCACGGCGGCGCCACCGCCGACGGCAAACGTCGTTGGGGTGTTGCCGCGCAACTGTACTCGACCCGCTCGACGCGCTCATGGGGCCTTGGCGATGCGGAAGATCTCGCGGACTTGGCGGCCCTTGCAGCCGATCGGGGAGCGGACTTCCTGCTCATCAACCCTATTCACGCTTCGGCGCCGATCGCGCCACTCGAGAACTCTCCGTATCTGCCGGTGTCGCGCCGGTGGCTCAATCCGATCTACATCCGCCCGGAGATGATCGACGAATACTCCCACGCCTCCCTCGCCGTGGTCAAGGCAATTGAAGAGCTGCGCGTCCTGGCGAACTCATCGGATACGACCGATGCCCTTGTGGATCGGGATCGCTCCTGGGAGGCAAAGCGCCGGGCCCTTGAGATGATCTTCCCCCTGCCTCGTTCCTATCACCGTGAGGCCCAGTTCCAGCACTTCATCACCGAAGGGGGAGAGGACCTTCGCCACTTCGCCACCTGGTGCGCCCTGGTGGAAGCGAATGAGTCGATGATCCTGCCAGAAGAGGTCGCGTCTTCCTCGATGCCGCAATCGGATCGCGCTCGCCTTGAGCTCGCGGATCGCGTGGAGTTCTGGCAGTGGTGCCAGTGGATTATCGCCGAACAGATGGAGGATGCGCAACGCGTCGCGAAGTCTGTTGGCATGGACATCGGAATGATGGCGGATCTTGCCGTCGGCGTTCACCCTCAGGGTTCAGAAGTGTGGTCGCGAAAGGAGGTCTTCGCGCCCGGGATGTCGGTGGGAGCTCCGCCGGATATGTATTCCCAGCAGGGACAGGACTGGTCGGAGCCACCGTGGTCTCCTCGCGCCCTCGCCGAAGCGGGCTATCAGCCTCTTCGTGACATGCTGCGCGCCTCTTTGAAGAACGCAGGAGCCATCCGAATCGACCACATTCTCGGCCTTTTCAGACTGTGGTGGATCCCTGCGGGGAAGACCGCTGATCAGGGGACCTACGTCTACTACGACCATGAGGCGATGCTCGGAGCTGTCCTCATTGAGGCTGAGAGGGCCGGGGCGGTTGTCATTGGAGAAGACCTTGGCACGGTTGAGCCCTGGGTTCGTGATTATCTGCGTGAACGCGGCGTTCTGGGTACGTCGATCCTCTGGTTCGAGAAGGACGAGGGCGGCTGGCCCCTGCACCCGGAGGCGTACAGGAGAGAGTGCCTCGCTGCGGTGAATACGCATGATCTTCCGCCGACCGCCGGATATATGGCGGGTGTCCAGACAACCTTGCGCCATGAGCTGGGTCTGCTTGTGGATGATGTCGAGTCGGTTCGGGCACAGGATCGTTTGGAACTCGAACAGGTGAGTGCTCGTCTGCGTGAGTATTCTCTGCTGGAGTCGGTCGATCCGAGCGAACGCGAGTTCGTGGAGGCACTTCACGCTTATGTTTCGCGGACGCCGTCTCTGCTCGTGGTCGCAGCCCTCGTCGACGCGGTCGGAGACCGCCACCCGCAAAACCTTCCGGGAACGAACCGTGAGTATCCAAATTGGTGCGTGCCGCTGTGCGACGATGACGGGATTGAGGTCCTGATCGACGCGCTGCCCACTAATCCGCGTTTGAATTCGCTCTTCTCCGTGATGAATGCCGAGATGAAGAACTGAAGAAGCATTGAGGACACGGAGGGGCCCGGATGCGGGGGAAGCATCCGGGCCCCTCCATGTTGACGCTGAAGATCATCTGGGAGCGCGCATCCGGGAGTGCGATTGCCTAGGAGATGCCACATCGCACCACCGGAGTCTCTTTCGAGGGCGGATCAAGGCTTCACTGTGAGGATCGCTTCTCCTTGTCGGGTTTCGGCGCCCACTCCTTTCACAAAGCGGCACTGTGCTCGAGAGGAGAGAACAACGATCGGGACCACGAGAGCACGGCCCGCATCCTTCGCGACTCGGGGGTCCCATCGGATGAGTGGCGCTCCGGCTTCAACCTGGGCGCCGACCTCGCTGAGAGCCTCGAAGCCTCGTCCTTGTAAGGACACTGTGTCGATTCCGATATGGACGAGGACGAGGGGGCCTGCCTCGAGTTCGATGATGAAGGCATGCGGATGCAGTGTCTTCACCGTGCCGGAGACTGGCGCGCAGACATCGCTGGGGCCGTCGGCATGTGCGGGGACAATGGCAATGCCGGGGCCGACCAGTTGATCTGCGAAGACGGGGTCGGGAACGGAACGCAGACCGATCAGGCTACCGTCTAGGGGCGCCTGAATGGTGAAACTCACCGAAGGGCCTCAATGGCGTCGACGATTGCTTCGGTTTCTGGTCCCATCACAACCTGGATGGACTTGTCGACGGCGACGACTCCGAAAGCCCCTGCATCGTGGAGGGACTTTTCGTCGACGGCCTCATCGTCTTTCACTTCAACGCGGATGCGGGTGATACATGCTTCCAGCGCTGTGATGTTGTCCCAGCCTCCAAGGGCTTTCAGGATGGTTTCCGCCTGGTTCATCGCGTCCTCCTCAAAAAGAAAAATGGGGCGTGCGTCACATCAAGGATACTCTGCTTGGTCCGCGTTTGAGGTGCTCAACGCGCAAAAGAAGAAGCGAAGGACAAAGGGTGCATGTCGCTTGAGGCAGGGGAGGATCAGTCGATGAGCCCGAGGAAAGCAAAAGCCTTCGCAAGACCATCATCTTCAAGACAATCTGTCACATGATCCGCGACTTGCACCACCGGCGCAGGGGAGCCGCCCATTGCAATACCCCTTCCTGCGGCGAGGAGGGCTTCCACATCGTTCATGGAATCGCCAATGGCGATCGTGTCCTCAATGTCGTAGCCGAGCCTGTCGGCGACGAGTTTTACACCTGTTCCCTTGGAGATGTCACGTGGAGCGACCTCGTAGACGAGAGTGTCACCGGCACCAACAGAGCCCTCAGTGATTGACAACTCTTCGGGAATCAATTCCCGAAGGCGCTCGGGAGTTGTGATCCCTTTTGAGATGTAGGCCGTGCACTTGGCGGAAGAAGAAGGCACTCCCTCCTTCAGGTAGGGGCTGATCGTTTCGGCGTACACGGCCCAGTCGTTTGGTGCCAAGCCGGCCTTCTCAACGAAAAAGTCCATGAAATCAGGAGAAGGCGCGATCTCTTCGGGGCTCTGCCAGACCCATAGGCCGTTCAGGGATTGCCAGACTTCGCTGACTTCGTGGATCGTTTGTGCTCCGAGGCGACGGTCAATGAGGACCTCTTGATCGAGGGTGACGTAACTGCCTGCGCCCGTCACAGCGCCCGAGAAACCGTAGTCCCAGAGAAAAGAATAGATCTCCGGCATTGAGCGGCCGGTGCACATGATCAGAATGTGCCCCCTCGTCTTCGCTGCCCTCATGGCCTCGACCGCTGAAGAAGGAACCTTTTGGTCCGGGGCGATCAGTGTCCCATCGAGGTCAATGAAGACGAGTTTCGACTCAGGCATCGCGACAATCCCCCGATTCACTCGTTCCGGCGCTGCTCGCCCTCGCGGGTGTGTGGAAGGGGCGAAGCGATGTGATTCCTGCTCCATATTCCCACGAGTCTCCTCTGGGATGCACCTCATGAAGGCCTAAATGCCGAGAACGGAGAAGAGATCGCAATGGGGAGGGGCGCCCGGAAGAATCACGGCTCGAGATAGGCAGAAACGTCGCAAGAATTGTTGGAAAGCGACTATGCGCTGAGGGCGGAAAGATGGATGCCAGACTGTGTGGCAAAGCTCACTCCAATAGGGTGGGTAATGAATCGAGCGGGCCAAATGATTTCAATTTTCCTGCGCCTTGTGTCAGTATGGGGGCTGTCTCATTCAACTGTGAAAGGCACTCTCATGAGTTACCCCTCTGTTCCTTCGACGCCCGCGAAGTCCAAGACCGTCGCGGCTCTTCTCGCTTTCTTCCTCGGCGGCTTCGGTGCGCCGGACTTCTACCTCGGCTACAAGAAGGTCGGCATCATCAAGCTCGTCGTCTGGGCCGTCGGCATGATTCTGTACATGCCGGGCTACGCCTCTTACGTGCAGTCCCTCATGGCTGGGGACCTTTCGGCCGGCCCCGGATTCATGATGATCCTTGGCTCGCTCCTCCTTATGGTCGTCGGCGTCTGGGCGCTTGTCACCTTCATTCAGGTGCTCATCAAGAAGGGCCGTTACGCGACCGACGCCAACGGTCAGCCTCTCGCCTGATCTGATCAACCGCAGAAAGGAGCCGCCATCCTCGCGATGGCGGCTCCTTTCGTCTGCGCAGGAATCTGAGACTCAGGCATCCCGAGGCATGCATGTGCTCAAAATGAAGCGCTCGGCCGTGCCTACGCTACTGCCCCCCTCGTGGAAAACAAGTAGGGGTGACTCGGTTTTCCCCGTTCTGCCCCGTATCCTTGTCGGGATTCAAAATCCCTTGGATTCTCGAGAGTGAACGTGAAGCTGAAAGAAGAGTCAATGTCCGCCACCGCCCCGCTGCTCTCAGTCGTTGTCCCCGCGTACAACTCCCAGGACTATCTTGATCGGGCGCTCGCGACGCTCGTCGATTACAACGACGAGGTTGAAGTCCTCATCGTTAATGACGGGTCGAAGGATGACACCGCGAGAATGGCCGATGAGTGGGCTCTGCGCTACCCGGGAATAGTTAGAGCCATCCACCAGGAGAACAAGGGGCACGGCGGCGCGGTGAATACGGGTATCAGGGCGGCGAATGGTACCCATGTGCGCGTGTGCGACTCCGATGACTGGGTGGATCGCCCGGCGATGAACCGCCTGCTCGATCTCCTGCGCGAAGAGCGCGCCGCGGGCCGTGACCTCGACCTTATCGTCACGAACTACGTCTACGAGAAGCAGGGCAAGGCGCATAAGACGGTGGTCCGCTACCGTAATGTCCTCCCCCAGGGAAAGACGATCACCTGGGAGGAGGTCAAGCCCTGCCGCTACGACCAGTACATGATGATGCACTCGCTCACCATGCGTACCGAGATCCTGCGCCGATCCGGTCTCACCTTGCCCGAGCACACTTTCTACGTCGACTACCTCTACTCGCATACTCCGCTGCCTCTGGTGCGCACGATCCGTTACCTCGATGTCGACCTGTACCGGTACTTCATTGGACGCGATGACCAATCCGTGAACGAGAAGGTCATGATCTCTCGCCTGGATCAGCTCCTGCGTGTGAACCGCGAAATGGTTGCCGCGATGCCCAAGCCCGAGGAGGTGCCTGCGAATCTCTACCGCTACATGGTTCACTATCTGCGCATTAACTGTGTGGTCACGACCGTGATGGCTCAACTCTCGGGCACCCCTGAGCATCTGGAGATGAAAGATCAGATGTGGAACGAACTCGAGGCCACTGACCCCGCGGCTGGCGCAGCTGTCGAGTCGGATCTGCTCGCACGCCTCGCGCGCTCTCGCTCACGCAGGTTCGTCACGGCGGCGTATTCGCTGGTGCGGGCCGTCATGGGATTCAACTGAAGGCTCACAGGCCTAGGCTTCCACTTCATCACTACGACCGGGTGCACGCTCAAGGAGCTCAACTGGCGAATAGGAAAAACTTAGGGCAGGAGTGGCTCAAGTGGCGGGCCTCGGTAGGATCGGACTACCCATCCTCGTGAAAGGACTTCGCAAGTGGATCTCATCGTCGTCGGTTCCGGCTTTTTCGGCCTTACTATCGCACGTCAGGCCGCCGAAGCGGGACGCGCAGTCACCGTCCTCGAACGGCGCGATCATATCGGCGGCAACGCTTGGTCCTCAATCGACCCCGAGACCGGGATCGAGGTGCACCGTTACGGCACGCACCTGTTCCACACCTCGAATGAACGCGTGTGGGCGTACGCGAATCGCTTCACCTCCTTCAACTCCTACCAGCATCGCGTCTATGCGAATCATGGGGGCGTCGTCTACCCTCTGCCGATCAACCTCGGCACGATCAACCAGTTCTTCGCCTCCGCTTACACTCCGGACGAGGCGCGTGCACTCATCGCCGAGCAGGCCGCGGAGCTGGGTGACACAGAGCCCGCCAACCTCGAGGAGAAAGCGGTCAGCCTGATCGGCCGTCCCCTCTACGAGGCTTTCATCAAGGGCTACACGCACAAGCAATGGCAGACCGATCCGAAGGATCTCAACGCCTCAATCATTTCGCGACTCCCGGTGCGTTTCACCTACGATAACCGTTATTTTCGCGATACCCACGAGGGACTGCCCCTCGATGGTTACGCCGCGTGGCTCGAGCGCCTCGCCGACCATGAGAACATTGAGGTCCTCACCGGCCACGACTTTTTCGACGAGACGCACCCCTACTCCAAGTCGAAGGTCGTCGGCCAGACGGGCGTCGTTTACACTGGCGCCCTCGATCGCTATTTCAACTACGAGCTCGGCTCGTTGACCTGGAGGACCTTGGACTTTGAAAGCGAGGTCGTCGACACCCCGGATTTTCAAGGATGCTCGGTCATGAACTATTCAGACGAGTCCGTTCCCTTCACCCGCATCCACGAGTTCGCCCATCTTCACCCTGAGCGCGAACGAACGGGGGCGAAGAACACCTTCATCATGCGCGAATTCTCGCGCTTCGCCCAGGCCGGGGACGAGCCCTACTACCCGGTGGACGGGCCCGCTGACCGCGAGATGCTCGCTGCCTACCGCGATTTGGCGGCGGGGGAGGACAAGGTAGTGTTCGGCGGGCGTCTCGGCTCCTACAAGTACCTTGATATGCACATGGCGATCGGATCGGCTCTTAACCGCTTCGATGAGATCGTGTCCACCTGGTGACGCCAGCTGAATCCCGATCCAGGTCAGGTGTTTCTCCGGGGTGTTCCTGCGGGGATGGGCCACCTCCACTACCCAGGTGCGGCCGGGATATGGAGGTGTTGTCTACGTGGTGGACGCTTTTCCTCCTCTTTACCTTCAATGCGTAGCCTGACTGAAAAATCCCTCAAGAGGAGTTCACCCCATGTCAAGCACCACAGTTTCGGTCGAACAGCCGAAACGCCAGGACACGTGGACCGGGCAGACCGGCTTCCTCCTGGCCGCTATCGGCTCAGCGATCGGCCTGGGCAATATCTGGCGTTTCCCTGGCGTCGCCTACACCAATGGCGGAGGCGCCTTCCTGATTCCCTACCTCGTTGCGATCCTCTTCGTCGGCATTCCGATGCTGTGGCTCGACTACGCCCTTGGTCATAAGTTCCGCGGATCACCCGCCTGGGCACTGCGCCGCATCAAAGCCGGAGGCGAGTTCATCGGCTGGTTCCAGGTGTTCGTGTCCTTCGTCATCCTCACCTACTACGCCGCCGTCATCGCGTGGGGCGTCCAATACACGATCTTCTCAGTCAAACAATCCTGGGGAGACGATCCTTTGACGTTCTTCACTTCTGACTTCCTCCAGGTCGCCGCAGGGGACACCTTCTCCTGGAGCCCCGTCGCTGCAGTCGCGATCCCGCTCGCCCTCATCTGGATCTTCGTCCTGCTCATCCTCGGACGTGGCCTGTCCAAAGGCGTTGAGGCGGCGAACAAGATCTTCTTGCCCCTGCTCGTCGCCCTCTTCCTCATCATGGTGATCCGCGCACTGTTCCTGCCCGGAGCGGTTGAAGGCCTCGATGCCTTCTTCACCCCGCAATGGGGAGAACTCTCCGACCCGCATGTGTGGCTCAATGCCTTCTCTCAGGTCTTCTACTCCCTTTCGGTCGGTTTTGGCATCATGCTCACCTACGCGTCCTACCTCAAGCCGAAGACGAATCTCACGGGCACGGCCCTTGTCGCAGGGTTCGCGAATTCATCTTTCGAGATCCTCGCTGGTATCGGCGTTTTCTCAGCCCTTGGTTTCATGGCGAGCACCCAGGGTGTTGGCGTGTCCGACATTGAGGGCCTGAGTGGTCCGATCCTGTCCTTCGTGACCTTCCCACAGATCGTCTCAATGATGCCGGGAGGCTCGCTCTTCGGCGTCCTCTTCTTCGCTTCTCTCGTCCTCGCCGGCATCACTTCGCTGCTCTCGCTCCTGCAGGTCGTCTCCGGGGGCCTGCAAGACAAGTTCGGATTGTCGCCCGTGAAAGCCGCGATGGCCTTTGGTATCCCCGCTGGCATTGTTTCCGTCTCCCTCTTCGGAACGAAGTCCGGTCTCAACAACCTCGACATCGTCGATACCTTCATCAACAACATTGGTGTCGTCGCTTCGGCAGTGATGATGGCGATCCTTGCTGCGGCCTTCGCGCCGCGTCTGAAGGGACTGCGTGAGCATTTGAATGCGGTCTCCGCAGTGAAGGTCCCCAAGGCTTGGGAGATTCTCGTTGGAATCGTTGTGCCCGCGGTCTTGATCTTCATGCTCTTCTCCGCCATCGTCTCCTACGTGGCGGATGGCTACGGCGATTACGATCAGACGTTCGTGTGGATCTTCGGATGGGGAGCGGTGGGCTTCGTGATCCTTGGTTCGATCATCATGACCCTGTTGCCCTGGAAACACAGTCCCATCAGCCCTGAGGCTCTCGCTCAGATCATTGACGAGGACGAGGCCCACTCGACACTTTCGGAAGGAGAAGCACAGTGAGTGCAATCGCGGTTTTCATGATGGTTGTGACGATCATCCTCGTGTGGGGAGGCCTCGTCGCCTCCACCGTTCTCCTCAAGGTTCTTCCCAACACCTGGGAATCGCAGGAGGAAGAGTCGTCCTCGCACAAGGAGTAGCTGTCGGGGCTCGATGAGTGTCATGAATCGACAGGCGGCGGCCAAGGGTCCTTTCCCTTGGCCGCCGCCGCGTTACTCTCTTGGAAGAATCAGGCACCCACCTTGCGGGTCGCCCAGAAGGCCACAGCTGAGGCTGCGGCGACGTTGAGAGAATCGACGCCTCCCGACATGGGGATTCGCACGACCACATCGCAGGCAGCGATCGTTTTACGGTTCAGACCATCGCCCTCGGTCCCCATGACGAGCGCGACTTTCGCGTCGGGGGCGGTGCACAGTGAGGATTCGACGAAATCCTCAAGGGAGATGGAGTCATCGCAGAGGGCAAGGGCTGCGAGGGTGAACCCTGCTTCGTGGAGCTCATCCGTCGTGGGCCATTCCTCCAGGCGAGTCCATGGGACCTGGAAGACGGTTCCCATGGAGACGCGCACCGAACGCCGATACAGGGGGTCAGCACAACTCGGGGTGACGAGGACCGCGTCCACACCCAGTGCTGCAGCGGAACGGAAGGCCGCTCCGACGTTCGTATGATCGACAAGATCTTCTAAGATCACGATCCGGCGCGCAGGCTCACCTCCTCTGGCGCGTGGGAGGAGTTCGGATACTGTGGGCAAAAGCGGACGCTGCATGGCGGCGAGGGCTCCCCGGTGCAGGTGGAACCCGGTGATCTGACGTAACACATCCTCATTCGCCGTGAAGATCGGCACTTCACCCCCGTCCTCATCACCGATCGCTTCTCGAATGAGGGGCGCAAGCTGGGGGAGCCAACGCTCAGACATGAGGAAGGAACGGGGGGAATGCCCGATCTGGAGGGCGCGCATGATGACATTCGTCGACTCTGCCATGTATAGGCCGCGTTCGGGTTCGAGCTTGGAGCGCAGCGCCACATCTTTCAAAGAGGTGTAGTCGGCAAGACGCGGATCAGCGCAAAGATCGGCACTCACAAGGGGAATGATCACGCGTGTGCCTTCGACAGGGCGCGGTTCATTTCGCCGGGCCAACTCGGCCCTTCGAAAACGAAGGCGGTGAAAACCTCCACGAGGTCTGCACCTGCGGCGAGCATTGCGCGCGCATCGGACTCGCCAAACACGCCTCCGGTGCCGATCAGGATCTGATCGTCACGCAGATGGGAGGCGACGAGGCTGACGACTTCGAGGGCCCTGTCACGCAGCGGAGCGCCAGAGACGCCCCCTTCGCCGAATTCGTGGTTGATTGTCGTATTCGTTGCCACAACGCCAGCGAGGTCGAGTTCCTTCGCCAGCTCGACGATCTGACAGATCTCCTCGTCGGCAAGATCAGGTGCAATCTTGACGAACAAGGGCATGCGGCGCTTGACGGCTGCTTCACAGCCCCGGCGCGCAGCCTCGAGGATGGGACGCAGATGATCAAGGGACTGCAGCTTGCGCAGCCCCGGGGTGTTGGGCGAAGACACATTGACCACCACGAAATCCACCCACGGGGCGAGCACACGCGCACAGTACTCGTAGTCCTTGGGAGCATCCTGCTCCGAGGTGACCTTGTTCTTGCCGATGTTCGCGCCCACGATTGCGGCGCGACCGGCTTTCGACGAGCGCAGCTTCTTCAAATGATCGGCCGCCGCCTTGGCTCCCGCATTGTTGAAGCCCATCCGGTTGCGCAGGCCATTGCTTTCCATGAGGCGCCACAATCGGGGAGCATCGTTGCCGGGCTGGGCTTTCGGTGTGATCGTGCCGACTTCAAGGAAAGCGAATCCGAGTGCACTCAGCCCGAGAACGGCCTGCGCATTCTTGTCCATGCCAGCCGCCAGGCCCACTCGTCCGGGAACGACGCGCTCGCCGATACGGACGAGGCCTGCGTGCGCTGCACGGGCAGGATCTGGCGGATTGAGGTGCCCGATGGTGGCGCGCATGAGGGCGCGGCTTGGTGAACATCGACCTGCTGCGGCGATAAGACCAAGGCCGACTCGATGGGCCATCTCAGGGTCCGAGTATCGGATCAGATTGCGGAACAACCAGGAGTATGCGGCGCGGATCATGACTCAAGATTAGGCGTTTCAGTCCCACCAGATCCACCAGCCGTAGCCACCGCCTTCGAGTGGGAGAGCAAGAAGCTCATCGGGCTCGCCTATTGCGCTGTTCAAAGCGAGTAGGGCACGCAATTTCGGCCACTTGTACAAGACAAGAGGATCAGAGGGGATCGCTTCTGGAAGATCGGGGGCTTGAGGGATCGAAACCCCGTCAACACTGATCCGCTCATCCCAGCGTGGGGGTGCAATACGGTACCCCGAAAGGGTGACGCCGGGTCTTTCGACCGCGAGGCGCAGCAGTTCGCATAGGTAAGGACCGTTGTTCTGCTGGTCGAGGAGAGCATCGGCGGGCATGATCTCCAAGAGGGCCTCGGCCTCCGTGGCGCCGAGGCCTTCGAAGCGTACGAAGTCAGAGGAGTCGGGGCATGAGAGGAAAAAAGGGGTGAGAAGATCAAGGATCCCGAGGCGCTCAGTCCACCCGTAGGTGGAATACAGCGGAGGACGCAAAGGGGTGGTGACGGAAGGGGTCATGGTGTCTCCTTTCAGTGACACCATGGGAACAGATCAGCTCCTTATGAACGAGGACGAGGACATGGTCCCTGTGGATGGGGCCACTCGCCCTCGCTACCTGTGCATGAGACTGCGGCAGAGGAAGGAGATGAGGAGGAGACAGGACTTAGAAAAGGCGAGGAGACAGGCCTCAGCCTTTGTTCTTCACACCGGGGAATTCACCGCGAGCCACGAGGGGACGGGGGCTGCGCCAGCGACGCGCCATGATCATGCGCGAATAGCAGTAGTACCAGGAGCCCTTCGGGATCTCCTCATTCGGGAAACGCTTCTTGAGCAGCTTCTTGAGTCGCTGCCACACGACAACGCCCTCGAGGATTGAAACAGCGAAGAGCGCGTACAAGGTGCCGGTCACGGAGACCATGACCCAGGTGCCGATCGTCTCCTGCCAAGAGGGGACCAGGGAAGCGGCCATCATGGCGACGAGGAAGAGAACCATCACCGGCAAGAGGAACTCTGAAAGAGTCCATCTCGCGTCGATCGAATCGCGAATGAAACGACGCACCTGCCCCTTGTCGCGCAGGGGGAGGTAGCGCTCATCGCCGGTCCTCAAAGCAGTCTGCTCGCGCTGGAAGGCGGCGTCGCGTTTGGCGCGGGCAATGCGTTTGGCTTCTTTACGATCAGCGGGGACGAGGGGCTTGGAGTTTCGCGCCTGCGCCTGCTTACGGGTCGGCGTCGGACGCCCCTTCCTCTGGGATTGTCGGGTCTGGTCCGTATCAGCCACCTGGGATCTCCTCGTGCCACTCGTCAGCATTCAACCCCACAAGGCTAACCGATGAGCGCAGCGAAGCCACCTCGAGTCCACTACTCTGACCCTATGTCCGACAACACTTCTGCATTGACCCGTGACCTGCTCGACTCAAGACTCGAAGGGATCTTCGAGGCCATTCTCGATGAACTGCGAGACATCGTTGCAATCCCCTCCGTCTCCTCCGACCCGGCCCATGCCGCTGATCTTGAGGCTTCGGCCCTCCACGTGCGCGATCGTTTCATTGCCACGGGCTTGGACGCGAAGATCTTGCGGGTCACGACCCCCGAGGGAATCGAAGGCAAGCCCGCAGTTGTCGCCAGGACGAAGAAGATCGAGGGTGCGCCAACGGTTCTTCTCTACGCCCACCACGACGTCCAACCGTGTGGGGATGTTTCTCGCTGGTCCTCTGATCCTTTCGTCGCCGAGGTTCGCGGCGACCGGATTTACGGGCGCGGCACTTCCGATGATGGCGCGGGAATCGCAGTGCACTTGGGGGCCCTGCGCCTCCTCGGTGACGAGTTGCCCGTTAATGTCGTCGTCTTCATTGAAGGCGAAGAAGAACTCGGCTCCCCCTCTTTCACGACTTTCCTTCAGACCTACAAGGAAGAACTGCAAGCCGATGTCATCGTCGTATGCGATTCGGACAATTGGAAGGCCGGAGAGCCTGCTGTGACCTCCTCCCTGCGAGGCAATTCGGTCGCAACGGTCGATGTGACGATCGCGGATCACGCCGTCCACTCGGGAATGTTCGGCGGCCCCATGCTCGACTCCGTCACCTGCGCCTCAATGCTCATCGCTTCCATGTACGACGAGAAAGGTGATCTCGTGATCCCCGGGCTCGGCGGGACCCTTGAAGCGGATGTGGAGTGGTCTGAGGAAGAGTTCCGGGCCGCAGCGGGCCTGCTTGAGGGCGTCGAACTTGTCGGCACGGGGGATCTTGCGGCTCGAGTGTGGACCAAGCCCTCCGTCTCCGTCATCGGTTTCGATGCGTGTCCCGTGTCTGAGGCGTCCAATACGATCGCCCCACACACGCGCTTCAAACTCTCCATGCGCGTCGTTCCCGGCGTCGACCCGCACGAAGCGATGGACCGCCTCGTGGAGTTCCTCGAATCCCATGCTCCTTTCGGGGCGAAGGTCGAGGTCACTCCGAACGAGTTCGGCCCCGGCTACCAGGCCGACATGAACTCTGCACTGACGGGGCTTTTGCACGAGGTCTTGAGTGAAGCCTGGGGCGTCCCCTCGGTGAACATCGGCGTGGGCGGCTCTATTCCCTTCATCTCCGACTTCCAGCGTCTCTTCCCCGATGCCGAGGTCGTCGTCACCGGTGTTGAAGATCCATTGACGAACGCCCACTCCGAGGACGAATCGCAGTGCATTTCCGATCTTCGCGCCGCGATCCTCGCTGAGGCGATGCTCCTGACTCGCCTCGCGTCCCAGTGACACGCCGAGTCCTCATCGCCGGGCATTGGTCCGGGGGGAGTCCCGCTTCATCGACGGCGCTTGCCGCTTTAGAAGAGTTCGGCAGGGGTTTCCTCTCCTCGGCTGTGCACTGGGAAGTGGAGTTGATCCCCTTCGGACCCGGCTCGGCTTTCAAAGAAGCTGTCAGAGGACCAGGATCTTCCCGCTATGCCCCGATTGTCGTTCCCGATGATGAACAGGGGAGCGCCTGGGCGGGCAGAAAAGCCAGGGAAGCACTGGAACTCGGCCTTGTCCCCATCCTCGAAGGGGGGCATCCCCACTCTCTCGACTGCGGAATCGGGTTCATTTCAAGTCTGAGCGGAATCGAGGTGTCGGATTCTTCGACGCTCGAGCAGACTCTTCCCCGTGCTCTCTCGACGGCCCGGCAGATCCTTGCAAGGCGCGACATGATCGCGGCAGCATCCACTCGCCGTCCCCTCCTGGGATTGTCCTCCGTCCTCGCAGTCGATCCTGAGCTCAATGCTCGAAGTGTGCAGGACAGGGGATTGACGTCCCTGCTCACCCGCCTTCTTTCCTGCTCTGAGGAGAAAAGCCTTCCTCTTCTGGACTCAAGGACCCAGTCGAGGGGGGCTGGAAGAATCCCCGGATCGGGGGCCGGTGGGGGAGTCGGTGCGATGGTTCACGCCATCGGAGGCAGGATCATCGATACGGGCCTCTTCTTGCGCACCCTCCTCCGCTTGGATGAGCGCATTGCGGATGCGGACCTCGTCGTCGTATTCGAAGCGAAGCTGCACTCGCCGAATCTGTCCGATTCCTTCCTCGACGTGATCTGCGATGCTGCCGCGCAGCATGCCTTGCCGGTCGTCGCAATCGGAGAAGAGTCCTCATTATCAGCACATGAGCGCGCACAATGGGGACTCAATGGGCAGTTCATCACCGAAGGAAAACTCAGCCTGTTCCAAGCGGGGGTCCGCATCGCCCAGACCTGGGGGCGCTGAGAGCTGGGCACTGATCACAGCTCTTGACCTTCGAGTGAGACGTGGACTCGATCACGCGGGCATCTCATCTCCGCTTGCGACATGGCATCGAATTGGTGAGGCACATAGGGTGGGACACCGAAAGAGTGAAGTCGAAATCGATTGGAGCATCATGTCCGACACCGGTATCGAAGCACCCTCGCACGAGGTCCTCATCACCGAGGTCGCAGCTGCGAAGGTCAAGAGCCTTCTTGCTCAGGAGGGCCGTGACGATCTGCGCCTGCGCATCGCCGTTCAGCCCGGCGGCTGCTCCGGCTTGATCTACCAGCTCTACTTCGATGATCGCCTCCTCGACGGCGATGCCCTCCGTGACTTCGACGGCGTTGAGGTCGTTGTTGACCGCATGTCCGTTCCCTACCTCAATGGGGCGACGATCGACTTCGCTGACTCGATTGAGCGTCAGGGGTTCACCATTGACAACCCGAATGCGCAAAACACCTGCGCCTGCGGAGAATCCTTCCACTGAGCTGATGAATCCACGCGTGAAGATCGCCGCCGCTGCGGCCCTCGTCCTTGCTTTGACGACGAGCCTGTCGGCCTGCGGTACCAACACTGCGCAATCCGATGCGCAAAGCTCCCAGTCCTCCCTGCAATCCGAAGGCTCTGCCATCCCCGAGGTGGACCGGAGCGGGACAGCGAATTTCCCAGATGTGACCGGCGGATTTGGCGAAGACCCGCAGATCTTTGCAGGTCAAGGACAAGCCCCTTCGACGGTCGCGGTGAAAACGATTCACCAGGGCGAGGGTGCCGAGATTTCCGTCGTGGATAGCCTCGTCGTCAACTATGAGCTCGCGCTCTGGGATGGCACGAAGATCGAGTCCTCCTTCGAGAACGGAAGAGCAGCGCTCTTCTCCCTCCAAGAGGTTATCCCCGGGTGGACCTACGCTTTGGAAAAGCAGCATGTCGGCGACCGTGTCGAGATCGTCGTCCCAGCTCAATGGGGCTACGGAGACCGCGCCTCGGGACAGATCCCTGCGGGCTCAACCCTCGTTTTCGTCGTTGATGTCATCGACTCTTCGGCGAATGTCGCCATTGACGAATCCCTCCAATCGCAAGGAACCCCGACCGGCGAAGCACTTCCCGAGGGAGTGACCGTCGAGGGCGAGCCTGGCGCGGAACCGACAGTGTCCTTCGCCCAGGGAGCGAGCGCACCGAGCGGAAATAGCCGCACCCTGCTCGTCCAGGGCGCGGGTCAGACCATTGTCGAGGGCGATTACGTCCTGTATCGCGCGGTAGGTGGCCCTTTTGGCTCGAATGAGCAGATCAACTCCTCGTGGGCGTTGAAGCCTCAGCTCATTAATGCGATGCAAGCGGATCTTGTTGGACAGTCCGTCGGCTCCAGGCTCGTCTTTGTTCTCGGCGCAGGAGCGAATGAGCAGCAGGGTGCGATTCCCACCCTCATCGTCTTGGACATCGTCGGGATTCTCACAGTCAACTGAAGTGTCTCGTGCAGTGCGGGCGTTCACCGTCAGTGGTGAGCGCCCGCACACGCGTACAATGGGCACGGTTGTCGACCTGTCCGATAGGTCCAGATCACAGGAGTGCACATCAGTGAGTGAGAATACCGTTCGCGTCCTCGTTTTCAGCGGCGATGCCACCAAGCGTCACGCCGTCATTACCGGTGTCGGGCGTCGCGCCTCGAAGAACTCTGCGCTGATCGAATGGTCTGAAGCCGCCACTCCTTTTGGCGCGAAAGAACTCGTTGAATCACACGACTTCGCGCTCCTCGTCCTCGATGCTGAAACTCAAAAAGAAGGCGGAATGTCCCTCGCGCAGGAACTGAAGAATACGATGGAGGATGTTCCTCCGATCGTGTTTCTCACGGCGCGTCAGCAAGACGATTGGCTGGCGAGCTGGGCTGGAGGCGCAGCCGCTATTCCCGATCCTCTCGATCCCCTCGTCCTTCAAGAAACGATCGCGCAACTCTTGGAGAATGCCGACTGAGCCTCTCCTCGATCACTGAGCAGCGCCCCTTCAAGGCGTGTGAGGAGCTTCGATCAGCGCGCACAGGGTACTGCGGCGAGAAGGAAATACACAGGCAGCGCCTTGAGGGCACCTTTCATGCGCCCCTCGGTGCTACTACTTTTGGGTTTTCGCGCTCAGGACTTATGAGTTTTCGCGCGCGGGACTGCTGAGTTTTCGCGCTCGGGACTGCGTTCAGTGGGCTGCGAGCGGGAGAAAGGCTGAGGAATGGAGCCTGAGGGGGTGTGCGGATAGCGGCCGCGGGGCAGGGGCCGTGCATACTTCAGCAGATCACTGACCGAGCTCATCCCATTGGGCTGCATGAGTTGGACCAAAGCCTCCAGGACGTGCCAGGTGGCGCGCGCATCGGCGAGGGCCCGGTGGGCATGTCCCGGATCGACCTTGAAATGTGAGACGAGGGTCGAGAGCTTGTGGTTGGACACCAGGGGGCGGGGCAGAGCCAGACGCGCAAGAGCCAAAGTATCGACAACCCCGCTTTTCGGCCAGGGGATCTCTAAGCGCCGGGCTGCTCGCTTCAAGAACCCCAAGTCGAAGCTTGCGTTGTGGGCGACGAGGAGCGGGGGAGTTGTACTGAGGAGCCCGGACCAGGTGAGGAAGCTGGGCAGGACGCGTTCAATGGTCTCGGCCTCCTCGACCATGGATTGAGTGATGCCCGTTAAAGAAGTGATTCGTGGGGGGATCGCCTGCATGGGGTTCACCATTGATTGGAACTCGTCACGGATACTTCCCCCGCTGACGATAATGGCGCCGATTTCCGTGATCCGGGCGCGGGCTCCCAGTCCGGTGGTTTCCAGATCAACGATGAGGAAACTCGCATCCTCGATTCTTTGCTCAAGTCCGGGCAGTTCAAGGAGCATCGTGTCGGCGCGTTGAGCTTCACCCACAAGACTGGGCGCTTGTGCACGAGCGAACGCACGAGTGTCCGATGCAACGATTCCTCCGCTGGACTGTGACTGCGCAGGAGCGGAATTGGGCATACAGTGGATTCTAATCCCTCGACCAGGCTCCGACTCCGTGGAGGAACAGTGGCGTTCTATCAAGCATTGAAGGCGACCGGTGGTCCAGTTTTGAAGGCTGCGTACAAGCCGTGGATCCGTGGCAAGGAGAACATCCCCGACACAGGTGCGGCGATCCTCGCATCCAATCACAACGCCGTGTGGGACTCCGTGTTCCTGCCGATGATGCTCGACCGTGAAGTCGTGTTCATGGGCAAAGCGGACTATTTCACGGGAACCGGCGTGAAGGGCTGGGTCACCAAAGAGTTCATGCGCGCCGTCGGCACGATCCCGGTGGACCGCTCCGGGGGGCGCGCCTCCGAAGGGGCTATGAAGGCGGGCCTTGACCGGCTCGGACGCGGAGAACTCTTCGGGATCTACCCCGAGGGGACGCGAAGCCCCGATGGGCGCCTCTACCGGGGCAAGACTGGTGTCGCCCGCCTCGCTCTCCTCTCCGGGGCCCCCGTCATCCCGGTCGCGATGATCGGTACTCACGCCGCCCAGCCGATCGGCCAGAAGATCCCCTCGCGCACGAACATCGGAATGGTGATCGGTCAGCCCCTCGACTTCTCGCGATACAAGGGATTGCACAAGGACCGCTACGTCCTGCGCGCCATTACGGACGAGATCATGTACAACCTCATGCTCTTGTCCGGCCAGGAGTACGTGGACGCCTATGCCGCCGATGTGAAGGCGAAACTCGCCGAAGAAGGCAAGTTCGACGGGCCCGTCCCCTCGAATGGGCGTCCCGCTCCTGGCGGAAGAAGCGCCCCCATCGTTGAGGTGCCAACGAGGCCGGAAGACCAGCCCGAAAAGCCCCTCGAATCAGCGGATCCCGCTCAGTCCTGACCCAGGTTTTCTGCCCCTACACAGGACCTGCGGCCACGTGTTTTGAAGGCGCGTCCAGGTAGACTGTTCGCGTCGCGTGTTGATCGTCCGGTCGCACGAAACCCACACTGAAAGGTGTCATTAATGTCGGTTCGCCGCGTCGCACTGCTCACCGCCGGTGGCTTCGCCCCCTGCCTGTCCTCCGCTGTCGGAGGTCTCATTGAGCGCTACAACGAGATCGATCCCGAGATCGAGATCATCGCGTACCAGAATGGCTACCATGGTCTCCTGACCGGCAACTTCGTCGTCGTCGATGAAGAGGCCCGCGCCCGAGCCGCCGTCCTCCACCGCTTCGGAGGTTCTCCGATTGGCAACTCTCGCGTCAAACTGACCAATGCGAAGAATCTCGTGGAGCGCGGACTCGTTGCTGAGGGCGAGAATCCCCTGGAGAAGGCCGCCGAACAGCTGCGCAAGGATGGCGTTGATGTCCTTCACACCATCGGTGGAGACGACACCAACACCACCGCAGCGGACCTGGCCGCCTACCTTGAAGAGCACGACTACCACCTCACCGTCGTCGGCCTGCCCAAGACGATCGACAACGACGTCGTGCCGATTCGTCAGTCTCTGGGCGCTTGGACTGCCGCTGAAGAGGTCTCCGAGTACGCGCAGAACGTCATCGGCGAGCACCGCTCGAATCCGCGCATGCTCATCATTCACGAGATCATGGGCCGCAATTGCGGGTGGCTGACCGCCGCAGGTTCGAGGGAATACCACGAGTGGCTCAAGACCCAGGAATGGGTTCCCTCGATCGGACTGTCGAAGGAACGCTGGGACATCCACGCCGTCTTCCTTCCCGAGATGGCGCTCGATATTGAGGCTGAAGCCGCTCGTTTGAAAAAGATCATGGACGAGCAGGGCAATGTCAATATCTTCCTCTCCGAAGGCGCGGGCGTCCCGGAGATCATTGCCGAGATGGAAGCCGCGGGCGTCGAGGTCCAGCGTGACCCCTTCGGCCACGTCAAGCTCGACACCATCAACCCCGGCCAGTGGTTCGCCAAGCAGTTCGCCTCCAAGATCGAGGCTGAGAAAGTCATGGTCCAAAAGTCCGGTTACTTCTCGCGCTCCTCGCGTGCGAACGCTGATGATCTTCGTCTCATCAAGTCGATGACGGATCTTGCCGTCGAGTGCGCATTGCGCGGCGAGTCTGGCGTCATCGGTCATGACGAGGAGAACGGCGACCGCCTGCGCGCGATCCCCTTCCCGCGCATCGCCGGTGGAAAGCCCTTCGACATCACGCAGAAGTGGTTCACCGAGATGATGGCCGAGATCGGCCAGGACGTGAAGCCTGCAGCGAAGTGACGATTCCCGTCAAGCCCGGTCGCGGCGGTTCCAGGTTCTCTTCAGATCCTGACCGCCGCGACCCAGAGCAGCTCTGGTCCCCCAAGTCAGGTACGCAGGCCCCTTGGGATTCGTGGCGCGCGCATGAGGCTCTCCAACAGCCCAAGTACCCCGATGATGAGGCCTTGCGCGATGTGACGGCGGTTCTCAGGCGCCAACCGCCCCTCGTTTTCGCAGGCGAGGTCGATGACTTGCGCGTGTGGTTGGGCGCTGCCGGACGAGGAGAAGCTTTCGTCCTGACCGGCGGTGATTGCGCGGAGACCTTCGCGGAGGCGACCGCAGATCATCTGCGTTTAAAGATCCAAACCCTTTTGCAGATGGCCGTCGTCTTGACCTACGGGGCCTCCCTGCCTGTCGTGAAGATCGGGCGGATCGCCGGCCAATATGCCAAGCCCCGCTCGAAGGATCTTGAGACTCGCGGTGGAGTGACTCTTCCCTCCTACAGGGGCGATGCGGTCAACTCCTTCGAGTTCACTCCCGAGGCGAGGATCCCGGATCCGGGTCGGCTCTTGGAGACATACCATCACGCCTCTTCGACCCTTAACCTCATTCGGGCCTTCACGAAGGGCGGCTACGCGGATCTGCGCCTCGTTCACCATTGGAATCGTGGTTTTACGCAAAACCCCGCGTATTCGCGCTATGAGTCTCTCGCTGAGGAGATCCACCGGGCCGTCCTGTTCATGCAGGCCGCGGGCGCGGACTTCGATTCCCTGCGCGAAGTGGACCTGTATTCCTCCCATGAGGCCCTCCTGCTCGAATACGAGTCGGCGATGACCCGCATCGATTCGCGCACGGGCCTCGCCTACGACACCTCGGGGCATTTCTTGTGGGTGGGGGAGCGAACTCGTGACCTCGAGGGTGCCCACATTGAACTTTTGCGTTCGGTCCGTAACCCGATCGGCGTGAAACTTGGTCCGACGACCACAGTCGAACAAATGCTCGGCCTCGTGGAGCGTTTGAATCCGGACGGAGAGGAAGGACGCCTGACCTTCATTACGAGGATGGGCGCGGCGAAGATCCGAGAAGCCCTCCCGCCCCTCCTCGAAGCCGCGAAAGCCGATGGCCGTCCGGTGACGTGGATGACCGATCCGATGCACGGCAATACGATCACCTCCTCGAACGGTTACAAGACTCGTCGTTTCGAAACGATCATGGACGAGGTCGGGGGCTTCTTCGAATCTCATGACGAGGTCGGTACAGTGCCCGGAGGCATCCATGTCGAGCTGACCGGAGATGATGTGACCGAGGTCGTCGGGGGCTCGGAAGAGCTTGATGAAGAAGAGCTGGCGAAACGCTACGAGACTGTTGTCGATCCGCGTTTGAACCATCAGCAGTCCTTGGAGATGGCGTTCCAGGTTGCCGAATATCTGCGTCGTGGAAAGGTCGAGGGGGCCTGAACCACCGCCCGGGAGGGCACCCTTGCCGAGAGGCGGGCGCCCCGAGCGACTTACACGACGTACAGGGTGACGGTCGTACCTTTCGTGACGCTCGTTCCTGCAGCGGGATCTGTTGAACGCGCAGTGCCGAACACTCCGCCGAGGATTCTTTCCACAGTGACCTCAAGGCCGGCAGCGCGCAGCGTGTCAATGGCCGCTGCCTCCTGTTTACCCGTCACATTCGGAATCTGAACAGTCTCAGGGCCCTTGGAGACGACATAGGACACCTCATCTCCCTTGTGAAGGGTTGAAGCCGCCTCCGTCGACTGCGAGATCACGAGTCCTTCAGCTACTGAATCGGAGTATTCCTCACTGGGAGAAGCGACGAGTCCGAGGGCTTCGATCATCGCTTTCGCCTCGGCTGCGGTTTTTCCCTCGAGCTTGGGCACTTCGATGGGCTCTCGTCCTTTCGAAATGACGAGGTCGATCGCAGTGTCGTGGGGGATTGAGGTCTGCGCTTGGATCGACTGCGAAATGACGCGCCCCTGGGCGACATCCTCGGAGTATTCCCGGGTGATTGTGCCCATTTTCAGTCCGGCGTCGCTCAAAAGCGTGCTTGCTCGCGTCTCCGTGAGATCAACGAGCTTAGGCACACTCCTCATGTCAACGCCTTTGGACACGATGAGGCGAACATCGGAGTTCTTGTGAACGGCTTGGCCGCCCTCGGGAACCGAGGAAATGACGGAGCCCTTCGGGACGGAATCCGAGTAGGCCTCTTCAATGACAACGCCCAGGCCCAGGACGCTGAGCTCAGATTCGACGGCTTTGAGTGAGCGTTGTGCAGTCAGGGGCATCTCGAGGTAGGAACCTGGACCATACTCGGCCCACCACCACCATCCGCCAAGAGAACCGACGAGGGCAAGAATGGCGAAAAGAGCAAGGAAGCGGCCCCCGAGTCGGCGCTTGTGCTTCTTGGGGTGTGGGGCGCGGGCCGATGCGGATGCGCGCACAATCGTTTGAGAGTTCGACGGCATGAGAGGCGGCAGTGAAGAGGTGAGGGCCGCGCCATCCCATTGGGTCATCTGGCCGATGTTGTCCTTCAGTTTCGGCTGGACCTGAGCGCGCCGATCCAAGAGCTCAGTGGGGAGAGCTTGAGTGAGGGCCTCAAGCTGATGGAGAGCTTGAGAGGCGTCGGAGGGACGTTCATTCGGGTCTGTCGCGGCGAGGGAGGAAATGAAATCGTCAACTTCGCGTGGAAGCCAGGGAAGCACGCTCGAGGGGACTGGGATCGGGTCCTTGACGTGGTGCTGCGCGATGGCGAGTGCGCTTTCGCCTTCCCAGGGCACAAAGCCCGTCAACATTTCGAAGCCCATAATGCCCAGGGCGTAAAAATCCGTTCTCTCATCGATCGCACCGGAAAGAGCGACTTCGGGAGCGACGTAGGCGATCGTGCCGAGCATTGAGCCGCTTGAGGACATCGACACTTCGGAGGCTGCTCGGGCGAGGCCAAAATCAGTGACCCTGGCCGGAGGATCTTGGGGGACGAGGACGTTCTCCGGTTTGATATCGCGGTGGATCACGCCGACCCGGTGCGCGGCCCGTAAAGCCTCAAGGACATCTCGCAGGTAGCGCAGAGTATCCCTGAGGGTGAATGCGCCTTCGCGGCGCAGGAGGGCACGCAGGGTCGGCCCTGCGATCAAATCCATGACGAGGTAGCTCTGGTCGTGGAGCACCCCCTGGTCGAAGACTGAGACGACGCCGGGATGGCTGATCTGGGAGGCAGCGCGAGCTTCGCGGCGAAAACGTGCGACGAAGTCTTGGGAATCGGCAAGGTGGGGGTGCATGATTTTGACCGCGACTGGGCGGTCCATACGGTCGTCGTGGGCGACGTACACCGTTGCCATTCCGCCGCGGGCGAGTCTGCGGACGATCCGATAACGATTGTCGAGGAGGGAACCGATGAGGGGATCGGGCAGTGGCGCGGCGTGCTCAGGAGTGCTTTCATGAGGCGGAGCGGAGGATTCATCGGGAATGCCAGTGCTGGCGCGCAAGACCTCGGTCGCCCCTTCGAGGGGGACCGAGGCGTCGTTGACGTTCTCGATTTCGCTCACCCCCGGATTCTATGAGACGCGCGGAAGAAGTCTGAGAAGTCGGCTTCGGCGTGCCCTGCGGATCGGTGTGCCCTGCGGATCACTGGGCTAGTCTTGGGCCCATGACGACTTACCCTGAGACCATCTGCGCCCAGGAGGCGGCCCGTCTGCTGGGAATCGAGCCTCGTAGGATTAAACAGCTCGTGCGCGACCGCCACCTCTTCACAATCCCCTTGCCTGAGGGTGGGCGGGCAATCCCCCGGGAGATTCTCGTCAAGGCCGCGGACGGTTGGGAGCCCCTCTTCAGTCTTCCGGGGACTTTGACGCTGCTCGCCGATGGTGGTTTCACCGAGGACGAGGCAGCGGCATGGCTCTACACGGAGCATGATGAATTGGGGGAGACCCCGATGGAGGCGATGCTCGCCGGGCGTCACCACAGGGTGAATGCGATCGCCTCGACCCTGGCCTTGTGAGCGGAGCCCTGGCCTTGTGAGTCTGCCAGGTCCTTGTGAGTCGGCCCCTACTGGGCTGACTTGTGATGCCCTAAAGTGCTTGTGGAATTGTGACTAGCCCATAGCACTTCGAGGACAGAGGCGGCTTTCCGCGCATATTAGGCAGGGCATATCGGGCCCTTGATCAGGCGCGTCGAGCTGTGATGATCTGGGCGAGTTCGAGAAGATCAGCTCGTTCAGCTTCTGAGAAACGATCCTCGAGCTGGGCCTCGCCCTCGTCAACGAGGGAAGCGATGAGTGCCTCATGAACGTCGCGGCCCCGCGTGGCGATGACCTCGGTGGCCCTCGCGATACTGTCGGGACTCGCCTTCTCATCCCCAAGGACTCCGGCGAGAATCTCCCGTTCGGCAACGCTGGCATTCTTCCACGACAAGGAGAGCAGCATCGTGCGTTTACCTTCGCGCAGGTCATCTCCAGCGGGTTTGCCCGTCACCTCCGGATCGCCGAACACTCCAAGATCATCGTCGCGCAATTGGAAGGCAATACCCCAGGGGGTGAGAGCCTCTTCAAGTGCCTGCACGAGCTCCTCACTGCCTCCGGCTGCGATCGCGCCGAGAAGAGCCGGGTGGACGATCGAATAGTGCGCCGACTTGCGGATGACGACCTCACGGACCTCGCGAAGGGGGATCGCATCCGGATTGTGAAGGTCCAGGGGCAGGTGCTCGGCTCTCACATCAAGGTACTGACCGAGGGCAACCTCCGCGTGCATTGTCGTGTAGCGGGCAAGAAGACGACTCGCGATCTTCGGCTCGAGGCTTTCACATTGCAAGCCGATCGACCTCTCCGCGGCGGAGAAGAGCAGATCGCCCAAGAGAATCGCAGCTGCGGCACCGAATCGCTCATCTGAGCCGAGCCATTGGCGTTCCCGGTGGATTGTGGCAAGGCGAATGTGGGGCGTCGGGGCGCCTCGGCGGGTATCGGCGTGATCGATGACATCGTCATGGGCGAGGGCACTCGCCTGGTACAGCTCAAGAGCGGCGCCGAGGTGAGCGACGGGGGCCTGGCCGAGTTCTTTCCCGGAAACGAGAGCGGCACCGAAATGCGCGAGGAGTGCGCGGAATCGTTTTCCTGAGCGAATGGCTCCGAAAGCGGAGTCGAGGAAGTCCGAGGAAGCCTCGCCTGAGCCGATCTGGACGAGCAGAGCGCTCAGATCCTCTTGGGTCTGCTGGTCGATCAGGGGACGGAGCTCGAAGAAGCGGGCTGCGAGAGAGGTCATGCACATAGGCTAATGCCCAGGCTGAGGGCAAGAGAAGATGAGGACTGAGCCCCCGCCCAGGCCTTGTGAGATGCTCAATGCTGCGCTGCCCCGAGGACATGTCCGACACGCTCAGCTTTGGGGATTCACTGTGCTCTCTTTCTCCTAGGAGGGTCTGTTCAGGGTTTCGGACTATAATTGGGAAAGGTGTGTCAGCGTCTCACGCTGATCGTTCATCCCATCTTCTGAGAAAGGGGCTCGTGTGGCCGCATCGAGCACTGCCAAAGGATCGTCGCGAAACCCAAGCGCTGCTGAGTCGGATATGAAGACCGAAGACGCGATGACCAGCACAGCTGCGAAGAAGACGACGCGTCGCACGACGAAGAAGACCACTGATTCGCAGGCGCAGGCGAAGGCCCCAGCGAAGAAGACGACGCGTCGCACAACGAAGAAGACCGATGCCCCCGAGGAGGCGACGGATAAGGCTCCGGCGAAGAAGACGCCGCGCAAGAGCACCAAGGCCACCGCGACACAAGACACGCCAGAAGCGAAGGCCCCTGCGAAGAAAACGACGAAGCGCGCCTCGAAGAAGACCACTGAGAGCGAAGCCGCAGAAGACAGCACACCGAAGAAGACCACTCGGCGCACCACGCGCAAAAAGGCCGCCAGTGAGGAGACGGCACCTTCCAAGAAAACGAGGACTCGAAAGACTGCGGCGAAGGCTGAAGCTGAGCCCGACAAGGTCGAGGAAGTCGAAGAAGAAGAGATCGAACTCAGCGACGAGGACCTCGAAGATGCTCATGGCGAGCTCGCGGGAGAGGAAAGCGATGAGGTCGAAGAGGACTTGGCTCACGACGAGGATACGGAATCCGAAGAATCGAAGGAGGATGCGAAGGCCCGCCAGGAACTGCGCGATCGCACCGCCTCTGGCATCCGGGTGAAGGGCAGCTTCGTCGTCTCCGATTCGGACGAGTCCGACGAACCCGTCCAACAAGTCACCGTCGCGGGGGCGACCGCCGACCCCGTGAAGGACTACCTCAAGCAGATCGGCAAGGTTCAGCTCCTCAACGCCGAACAAGAAGTCGATCTTGCCCGTCGAATCGAAGCGGGCTTGTACGCGGAGTACAAGCTGAAAAACGAAGCAGACGAGATGACCTCGAAGGAGCGTCGCGAATTGCACTTCCTCGCCCAGGATGGTCAACTCGCGAAAAACCACCTCCTCGAGGCGAATCTGCGCCTCGTCGTCTCTCTTGCGAAGCGCTACACGGGCCGGGGCATGCAGTTCCTCGACCTCATCCAGGAAGGCAATCTCGGTCTGATCCGCGCGGTCGAGAAATTTGACTACACGAAGGGCTACAAGTTCTCGACCTATGCGACCTGGTGGATCCGTCAGGCGATCACCCGGGCCATGGCCGACCAGGCGCGCACGATCCGCATCCCCGTCCACATGGTCGAGGTCATCAACAAGCTCGCACGAGTCCAGCGTCAGATGCTCCAAGACCTCGGGCGCGAACCCACCCCTGAAGAACTCGCCAAAGAGCTCGATATGACGGCCGAGAAGGTCGTGGAGGTTCAAAAGTACGGTCGAGAGCCGATTTCTTTGCACACTCCTCTTGGCGAGGATGGGGATTCGGAGTTCGGTGACCTCATTGAGGATTCAGAGGCGATTGTTCCCGCAGACGCGGTGTCATTCACCCTCTTGCAAGAGCAGCTGCACAATGTCCTCGATACCCTTTCCGAACGTGAAGCCGGTGTTGTCTCCATGCGCTTCGGCTTGGGCGACGGTCAGCCGAAGACCCTCGATGAGATCGGCAAGGTCTACGGGGTGACACGTGAGCGCATCCGTCAGATCGAGTCGAAGACCATGTCGAAGCTGCGTCATCCTTCGCGTTCGCAAGTGTTGCGCGACTACCTTGACTGAGGCGATCACCTCGGCGGCTGAGCGGATCAGCAACTGAGAGCACAGTGGGCGCAGAACGGATACCGATTCGGACTGCGCCCACTTGTCATGCCTGAACTCTTAGATTCTTGAGGTCTTCTCCTGGCCCCCAGGGGAGCCCACTTCACCTTGCGGTGAGCGACATCATGGTCACGGATCGGAATCGGCCGGTGCGCCGAGGTGGCGACTTTCGAGTAATCATCAGACGATAGATACATGCTCGAGGGGTTCATCGTCATCTTCTTCATGCTCGCCGTCATGCTGACCGCGGCAGTCGGCGTTATTGTCGGCCTCGCCCTCGTGCGTCGACCCGCCCAAGCCTGGCAAGAACACCTCAAAGAGCAAAACGCCCAATTCGCGGCCGAAGAAGCGCCCAAGCGCGACGAGCTCGTGGGTGTCAAACAGACGACTCTTCGTGACCTCATTGAGCGCAATACCACCCAACGAAACGCCTACTTCGACGCCGACCGTCTTCCCGGGATCGAAAGAATCGAAGCCGTCACGGAGCGTTTCGAAGCGATCCCTCCTCGTAAGAACACAGAGGAGTCCTGAGTTTCACGCCTGAGGGTTGTACTCCCCTTGCCCCTTTAGGGGATGATGGCCCCATGGACGCTGTTCTCACTTTCCTTAGCACCCCTGCGGGCATCGGCCTGGCAGCCCTGATCATTGCGGCACTCATCGCCCTGGTCGTGCTGGTCGTGCGCCGCTCTGGCGCTGCGGGCCCTTCTGTTCCTGAGCCCCCGCCCGCGCCCGCGCCTGAATCCACACAAGCCAAAGCCCTAGAGACTGACTCGTCTCAACTCCCTGAGGCCAGGGCCGGTCCCGCTGACAAATCCGTCCCGACTCTGAGCACACAGCCCGAGGAGGCTGAAGAAGCAGCTGAGACGGGCGCCCTCATCGAGGCCCCCGAATCCCTCCCCTCGCGCATGCAGCGCCTGCGCTCGCGCCTTTCAGGTTCTGGCTCTCTTGGACGCGCCATCGTGCAGATCCTCTCGCGCGGCGAACTCAAAGCCACTGACTGGGAGGAGATTGAAGACACTCTGCTCATCGCTGATCTCGGCCTCGATGCGACCGACGAACTCATGAGCCGCATGAAGGAACGAGTAGCGATCGCTGGAGCCTCCGATTCGAACACGATTCGCACCTTCTTGGCAGAAGAACTGCTCGCCCTCGTCGATGAGAACCTCGACCGATCCTTGCACCTGGACAAACAGGGCGAGAACGGCGAACTGCCCGCCACCATCCTCATGGTCGGCGTGAACGGAACCGGTAAGACGACGACCGTCGGTAAGCTCGCGCGCGTCCTCGTCGCTGAAGGTAAGAGCGTGCTGCTCGGCGCAGCTGATACTTTCCGCGCGGCCGCCGCCGAACAACTCAGCACTTGGGGCGAACGCGTCGGCGTCGATGTCATCAAATCGGATCGCGAAGGCGCAGACCCAGCGGCCGTCGCCTTCGACGCTGTCAAACAGGGGGCGATGCGCGCAGTGGATGTCGTCCTCGTCGACACCGCCGGACGTCTCCAAACCAAGTCGACCCTCATGGAGGAGCTCGGCAAGGTCAAGCGCGTGATGGAAAAGCAAGCTCCCGTCAGCGAGGTTCTTCTCGTCCTCGATGCGACGACCGGACAAAACGGCCTCAAACAAGCCCAGGTCTTCGCCGAGGTCGCAGGCGTCACGGGAATCGTCTTGACGAAACTTGATGGTTCTGCGAAGGGCGGGATCGTCGTCTCCGTCCAAAAGACCCTGGGAGTGCCCGTCAAATTCGTCGGCCTCGGTGAAGGAGCGGACGACCTCGCTCCCTTCGATCCGAGGAGCTTCGTCGACGCGATCGTCAACTCCTGAGGACTCCTCAGCCCCACGCGCCCCCGCCCCGAATCAGAGGCGGGGGCGTCGTGCGATAGGCTGGTCCGAGTCATGGGGGAGCGCCCCCGCCACGCTCATACAGGGGGAACCTCAGTGTTCGGGAATCTGTCCGACCGGTTGATGCAATCCTTCAAGCAGCTCCGCTCTCGTGGAGTGCTCACCGAGTCCGATGTCGACCAGACGATCTCCGAGATCCGCCGCGCCCTCATTGACGCGGATGTCGCCCTGCCCGTCGTCCGTCAGTTCACGAACGAGGTTCGGGAGAAGGCCTACGGTGCGGCGCGCTCCAAAGCCCTCAATCCCGGTCAACAGGTCATCCGCATTGTTCATGAGGAACTCATCAAGGTCCTGGGCGGCCAGACCCGTGAACTGAGTTTCGCTGACCGGGGTCCCACCGTTTTCATGCTCGCCGGTCTCCAAGGCGCCGGTAAGACGACCCTTGCAGGCAAACTCGGCAAGTGGCTGCGCGAAGAAGGCAAGAGGGTCCTCCTCGTCGCCTCAGACCTCCAGCGGCCCAACGCCGTCCAACAGCTCCAGATCGTCGGCGAAAGGGCCGGCGTCGAGGTGTGGGCGCCCGAACCCGGCAATGGTGTCGGTGACCCGGTCCACGTCGCCCGCACAGGCCTCAATCACGCGATCGAAACCGGCATTGACGTTGTCATCGTCGACACGGCAGGCCGCCTCGGCGTCGATGAGGAGATGATGGCTCAAGCCATCGCGATCCGCGACGCAGTTGAACCGCGCGAAATCATGTTCGTCCTGGACGCCATGGTCGGTCAGGACGCGGTCCAGACTTCCACGGCATTCCGCGATGGCGTCGGATTCACCGGTGTCGTCCTGTCCAAGCTCGACGGTGACGCCCGAGGAGGTGCCGCGCTCTCCGTGCGTGGCGTCACCGGCGCTCCGATCCTTTTCGCCTCCACCGGTGAGGGCCTCGACGATTTCGAGCGCTTCCACGCCGACCGCATGGCCGGTCGGATCCTCGACATGGGTGACGTCCTGACCCTCATTGAGCAGGCCGAGAAACGCCTCGACGCCGAAGAGGCCGAGCGTATGGCCGCCAAAGCGCTATCCGGGGAACTCACCCTCGCAGACTTCCTCTCCCAGCTTCAGCAGATCAAAAAGCTCGGCTCGATGAAGAAGATGCTCGGCATGATCCCGGGCGCGGCCCAGATGCGCGAGCAGATCGAGAACTTCGACGAGCGCGAAGTCGACCGCGTTGAGGCGATCGTGCGCTCCATGACCCCGCAGGAACGCGAAGACGTGTCGATCCTCAATGGCTCGCGTCGTGCTCGCATCGCCCGCGGTTCGGGAACGAGTGTCGCCGATGTCAACGGCCTCGTGAAGCGTTTCGAAGCGGCCAAAGAGATGATGAGCCAGATGGGCCAGGCAGGCGGGGCAATGCCCGGCTTCGGTTCAATGCCCGGCCGGGGAGGCAAAGCGAAACAAAAGGCGAATGCCCGTAAGGCGAAGGCCGATCGTGCGAAGGTAAAGAAGAAAGCCCGTTCGGGCAACCCTGCCAAGCGCCGTCAACAAGAGCTTGAGGCGCTCCTTCCTCGCGACCAACGCAAGGCGAGTGCCCCAGGAGCATCTTTTGGTGCCCCCACACAGGAGGCGCAGCGTCCGAGCATGGATGATCTCCCCGATGACGTTAAACGGATGCTCCAGGGGCTTCAATGATCTTCACAGGCTCCCTCCTGTGGGCCCCATCCCAGGCCATAACCCCCTCGTGGACTCGGGGGACGTGGAGGATCGACAACGGCGTGATCGACAGGATCGAGGAACGTCCGGGTGAACTCGGTGGCTATGCGATCCCCGGTTTCGTCGATTCTCACGCCCATATCGGCATCGGAGAACACGGGGGACTGGGCACTGCACAGCAACTCGAGCAGGCCCTTGCGCAACGATCCACGGGCGTGCTCGCGATTCGTGACTGCGGTTCACCCGTGGATACTCGCTGGATCGACTCTCGGGCCGATCTGCCCAAGCTCAAGCGCGCCGGTCGCCACCTGGCCCGCCCTAAGCGCTACATCCGTGGACTACCGATTGAACTCGAGGACGTCAAAGATCTTCCCGAGGCACTCGCCGAACAGGCACGCCATTCGGACGGATGGGTCAAGCTTGTCGGGGATTGGATCGACCGTTCCAAAGGAGCGGACTCGGATCTTGAACCCCTGTGGCCCCAAGAGGTTCTCCTTGACGCGGTCGCCGCCGCCCATGAGGCGGGAGCGCGCGTCGCAGTCCATTCCTTCGCCCATTCGACGATCAACGACCTCTTGGCAGCGGGCGTCGACGACATTGAGCACGCAACGGGAATGGATGCGGATCAGGCCGATGAGGCTGCGCGCCGGGGAGTGCTCGTCACACCGACGCTCCTGCAGGTCGGTCTATTCAATGAATTCGCCGCCCAAGCAGGCTCGAAGTATCCGGTCTATGCCGAGACGATGATGAAAATGTTCGAGCGCCGCCGCGAGCACTTCGCGATGCTACGCGAAGCCGGAGTCACTCTCCTCATGGGCACGGACTCAGGCGGCTATCAGGAGCACGGGTCGATCGGCAAGGAGTTCGCCCTCTGGCAGGCTCAGGGAGTGGATCGCACAGAACTACTGGATATCGCGAGCTGGCATACGAGGCGCCACCTCGGCTTCGAAGCCCTGCACCCCGGGGCGAGCGCGGATCTGCTCATCTACTCGCAGGATCCGAGGACGGGCGGCGATCTGAGCGCACCGGACGCGGTGATTCTCGGCGGAAAGCTCATCGCCCCCTGCGAGTAGCCGCATCTTTTTTGAGGTTTCTTTCCCTTTAGAGAGTGTCTTCCTGGGCGATCTCAAGGAGGACTGCGCGGGCGCTTGGCGCGAGGAACCCCCGATTCGATGCGACGACACCGGGACGAAGCCCCTCGCCAAGCCCCGTCCCCATCTCAAGGTTCATGACATTACCCCCTGAGACTGAAAGGATGTGCAGGCCGGCTGCCACATCCCAAGGTTTGAAGGAGGTCCCCATCATTGCGCCGATCCACCCGGCGGCGACATAGGCGAGGTCGAGGGCGGCCGCTCCGTAACGCCGGGTCGACTGGAAGGCTGAGGCGATCTTACGTTCACGCTCCACCGCCCTCTTCGGGTCGCTGGCGAGCGCATGGACTCCGGGGTAGTAGCTGATGATGACGGCTTTTGATTCCTCATCGGCGCCCCTGGCATCCAACTCGCGCACACCCTGGGATGCTTCAACCCATGCGCGCCTCGAATCGGCTGAGAAGAGTTCCCCCAGGAGCGGGGCGTTGACGACTCCCGCGACCATGCGCCCATCCAATTCCACGCCGATCGAGGTATTGAACCAGGGCAGGCCCGCAGCGAAATTCGCGGTCCCATCAATCGGGTCGACGATCCAGCGGACCCTTTCACCCAGATCAGCTACGGCCCTGAGGGCCCGCTCCCACTCCTCGCCCTCAGGCATGACGATTCCCTCAGGAAGCTCAGGAAGATCATTCGGCTGAAGAACATGCGCGCCCGTCTCTTCGCCGAGGACACGGGAGAAGGGAAGGGCGGAACCGAGCATGAGGTGCAGCGCCCTTTCGACGCTTTTGTCATGGACCGTCACCGGGTCGTGGAAGTCCCTTTTCGTTTCCACCGAATCGACGCTTCGTGCGACCTTTCGCAAGTAGTCGCCGACGTGGGTCGCGGCGGTGCGAGCGATGCACACAAGTGCAGAATCGAGCGGAGCAGGGGTGGTCATGGGCTTCATCCTTCCACGAAACAAGCTAAACGTGACTGATTCCACGGCCCCCGACATGCCTGGGAAGAGCTGAGGGTTGGTCGAATCCGCTCAAGGCATGGCAGAATCGAGGACTGTACCCGGTCCGTCGAAGACCCTCTCACTTCGCCGGAACGTGTCCCGGAGTCAACATCGGATTGTGTTTCCCACCTTTCCGGCGGGCGCTCCACCACTTGAGAAACAGGAGTGACCACACCAGTGGCAGTTCGAATCCGCTTGAAGCGCGTGGGCAAGACCCACGCCGCCGCATACCGTGTCGTCGTCGTCGATTCGCGCAAGAAGCGCGATGGTCGCGTCATCGAGGAGCTGGGCATCTACGATCCTCAGCCGAACCCCTCGAAGATCCGCATCGACTCTGATCGTGCGCAGTACTGGCTCGGCGTGGGCGCACAGCCCTCCGACCAGGTTCGCAATCTGCTCGTCCTCACTGGCGACATTGCGAAGTTCAACGGCAAGGCCGACGCGGTCTCCCGCGTCGAGGTTTCCGAGGCCGATAAGGCCGCTGCAGCAGCCGAAGCCGTGAAGGCCGCCGAGGCCGAGGCCGAGAAGTCGAAGGCCGGTAAGGCCGCCGCGAAGGCCGAGGAAGAGGCAAAGGCTGCCGCTGAGGCTTCGGCCGAAGAGGCCACCGAGGCCGGCGAGGAAGCCTGAGATGCTCGCCGATGCACTGGAACACCTCGTCGGGGGGATCGTTGATCATCCCGAGGACGTCCAGGTCTCCACTCGGTCGATGCGTCGCGGCCAACTCCTCGAGGTAAGGGTGAACCCCGATGACCTTGGGCGAGTGATCGGTCGCGGTGGACGCACCGCCAGGGCGTTGCGCACCGTCATTGGCGCGCTGTCGACCCGCGGCCCGGTCCGCGTCGACGTCGTCGATACTGATCGCGAATAAGATCGCAGATCATGCAGTGAAGGGGTCCGGCTCAGCCGGGCCCCTTCACTGCATGGGTATCCGCTGTGATGAAATGTATGCCGAACACTGAAGGAGAAGACCATGAGGATGACAGCTGGAATCATTGGACCCGCACACGGCCTGCGCGGTGAAGTCCTCGTTGACGTCCGATCCGACGACCCTGCGCTGTGGGCTCCCGGTTCCCTCTTTTCCCTCGAGGATTCTCCTCTCGCTGAGCTCACCATTGGTGGCGTCCGCATACACAAGGAGCGTCTGCTCGTCTCCTTCGAAGAGGTCACGAGCCGCGAAAAGGCTGAGGAGCTGCGTGGCGTGCGCCTGCTCGTTGAAGAACATGAAGAAGAGGACGCCTGGTATCCACATCAACTCAAAGGCCTCAAGGCCCTCACCCCTAAGGGTGAGGAGCTCGGCACCGTTTCGGGGGTCCGCTTCGGATCGGCTCAGGATCTGTTGCTCGTGAGAACCCCCGAAGGCACGGTGATGGTGCCCTTCGTCGCTCAGATCGTTCCCGAGGTCGACCTTGAAAGCGGAGTCGTCACGATTGACGCGCCCCCCGGCCTTTTCGATGACGATGTTGTCGATACTGGGGAAACGAGGAGTCAAAGATGAGGATCGATCTTCTCTCCATTTTCCCCGATTACTTCGCGCCCCTCGGGGTTTCACTGTTGGGCAAGGCGGGCGAGCACGGCCTCGTGGACCTGAGGATCCGTGATCTTCGCGAATGGACTCATGATCGTCATCGCAGTGTTGACGACACCCCCTACGGCGGGGGCGCTGGAATGGTGATGATGCCGAGCGTATGGGGCGAAGCGATCGACGAGGTCTTCGAAGAGGCTGAGACGGGCGGGAAATCGGATCGTCGGGTGCTCGCAATCCCTACTCCCTCGGGGGTGCCCCTTACCCAGGCCATGGCTCAGGACCTGACGAATGTGACTCAGCTTGTCATCGCCTGCGGCCGCTATGAGGGGATCGATCAGCGCGTCGCAGAGCATTACCGGGAAGCGGGATTTGAGGTCCTCGAGTATTCGATCGGCGACTATGTCCTCAACGGCGGGGAAGTGGCGGCCCTCGTCCTCGTTGAAGCAGTGACGCGCCTCCTCGACGGTTTCATGGGGAATCCCGATTCGATCGTCGAAGAGTCCTACTCGCAGGGGCTGCTCGAATATCCCGCGTACACGAAGCCCCGCTCGTGGCGAGGACTGGAGGTCCCTGAGATCCTGCTCAGCGGCGACCACGGTGCGATCAGCCGCTGGAGGCGCGATCGTTCCTTGGAACGTACGGCGGCCAGGCGCCCCGACCTCCTTGCCTCCCTCAAACCCGAAGAACTCGATTCTTCCGATCTGGAACTGCTCGCCGGGCTGGGGATCCTCCTTCGCGAGGGGCGGACACATGAACTGAAGATCCGCAGCGCACAGATAGAGGAAGTCGGCGCTCTTGGCGCCATTGCAGCACGGACTTTCCCCGATGCCTGCCCACCCGAACTGTGCCAAGAAGCCATAGAAGCATTCATCGCGGCTGAACTCTCTGAAGAGTCCTTCGCGCGATACCTCGCCGATCCGCAGCGGTACCGCATCCTTCTCGCCCTCGTCGAGGGGGAGGCCGTTGGCTACACTCTGACGCTCTTCGGTGAAGACGCACTCGACGAGGCCATGGTGCGAAAGGGTCGCATCGAGAAGGGTGACGCCTACCTGTCGAAGTGCTATGTGGATTCCACGTGGCGGGGGAGCGGATTGGCGAGCGCCCTGCTTGAGGCCGCGGTGCGTGACGCAGCTGAGAAGAGTCATGCTCCTCGCATTGTTGTGGCGACGAATGAGGCCAACCTGCGGGCCCAGCGCTTCTACAAGAAGCACGGCTTCAAGAAGGCCGCTCGGCGCAGCTTCAACGTCGGCGGGGTGGTGAACCGCGACCTCGTCTTCGTGCGCGATCTCACGGGGCTTCGCGGCCAGTGACGCGCTCGAGCGTCTCGCTTCGGGGCGTGAGCATGTGGCACACTGGTGCTTTGGTGCACCCGGAGTGAACCTGCCGCAGGGGGCCTCCGTCAGGGTGCATTATCGAATGAATCGCAGGCTCGGCCTGCCGTATTCGACGCTTTCGACCTGCGGCGAGCGCGTCAAGGAGTACACATGCAGAAGCTGGACGCAGTCGACGCTGCTTCCCTCCGTTCCGACCTTCCGGCCTTCCGCGCCGGTGACACCGTCAAGGTGCATGTGAAGGTCATCGAGGGCAGCCGTTCTCGTATCCAGATCTTCCAGGGCGTTGTCCTCGCCCGTCGCGGTCACGGCGTCTCTGAGACGTTCATCGTCCGCAAGGTCTCCTTCGGTGTTGGCGTGGAGCGTACCTTCCCGCTGCACGCCCCCACGATCGACCGCATCGAGGTCGTCACCAAGGGTGACGTCCGCCGCGCCAAGCTCTACTACCTGCGTGAGCGTCACGGCAAGGCCGCGAAGATCAAGGAGCACCGTTCGGGCAGCGCGGAGTGACCCTCCGGGCACAAGCCCCCACTGCCCGGTACTCTGTTTCAGAGTGCCGGGCGCTTCGCATTCCGGCCACACACAGAAACGAGGACCAATGAGCGCTGGGTCGACGGGCACGAGACACATGAGAGTCAAGCTCGCCCCCCAGCATCTGCCCAAAGCTCAAGAGCCAGCGGAGCTAGAACCTCTTGGGTTTTTCGGCTGGATCAAGGAAATGCTGTCTGTGATTCTCGTTGCCGCGATCATCTCAGCGCTGCTTCGGGCTTTCGTGTTCCAAGTGTTTTGGATTCCCTCGCCCTCGATGCGCGACACTCTCGTCGAACACGACAAGATCGTGGTCTCACGCATTGATGCTTGGACGGGTTCGATTCAGCGCGGGGATGTCGTCGTTTTCCATGATGAACTCGGTTGGCTTCGCTCTTCGCATGGTTCTTCTCCTTTGAGGCGCGTCGGAGAGTTCTTCGGGATCGTTCCCGCAGGCGATGAACAGACCCTGGTCAAACGCGTCATCGGGGTCGGCGGCGACCGGGTCTCCTTCTCTGTTGAGACGGGGAGGATCAGCGTCAATGGAGTGCCCATTGAGGAGCCCTATATCGCCCAGGGCCAGGTCCCCTCGACGATTCCTTTCGACGAGGTCGTCCCGGAGGGGACCTTGTGGGTGATGGGTGATAATCGCGGTAACTCCGCAGACTCTCGTTACCACAGGCAAAACGGGGAGAGCCCTTTTGTGCCCGTTGGCGCGGTCGTCGGCACGGTGAAGGCCGTGATCCTGCCCCTTAATCGGGCCCACTGGGGGCTTTCAGCTCCTGAGGTTTTCTCACAGGTGAAGTGATGCCGAGGATTCTCGCTTCTCGCCAGTTCGAACTCGAACTCCTCACCACATACTCTCCTCTTGTCGGAATGGACGAGGTCGGGCGTGGAGCCCTTGCAGGCCCCGTCGCGGTCGGCGCCTGTGCCATCACCGGCAGTGAAGGGGAGGCGCCCTCGGGCCTGGCGGATTCGAAACTCCTCAGCGCGAAAAAACGCGAGGAGCTCGCACCCCAGGTTCGTTCCTGGGCTGCGGCCTCGGCCGTCGCTTGGGCTTCGAATGAGGAGATCGACCGTTTCGGGATCATCGTGGGGCTCCGTTTGGCCGGAATGCGTGCCCTTGCTCGCATCGAGGAGAAGATCGGCGCTCCCGCGCTGGTCCTCTTGGATGGCTCCCATGATTGGCTCACGCCCCCGGAGGATCTTTTCGCCTCCCTGGAGGGGCCCGAAATGCCAGATGTGACTCTTGGGGAAGTGATGACGCGAGTGAAGGCCGATGCCCAGTGCACTCTCGTCGCCGCAGCCTCGGTGATTGCGAAGGTCGCGAGGGATGAGCATATGACGAAGCTGGAAGACCCCGGCTACGGCTGGGCGTCGAATAAGGGATATTCCTCACCCCAACATGTGGCGGGGCTCAAGGCCCTGGGGCCGAGTTTCGCGCATCGACGCTCCTGGAGCCTCCCGGGGATCTGAACGTGAGCTTTCCTGGCATTCGGCGCGCCGTGAACTGAGAGTGCTCCCCGGGGGTTCTCAAGGCATCATGGTGGGGTGAATGAGGACATCGAAGGCTACGAGAATTCGCTCGAGCTCGCGCTCTTTCGTGAGTACCGGGATGTTATTGGCCTGTTCAAGTACGTTGTCGAAACGGAAAGACGTTTCTACCTGTGCAATCAGGTGGATGTGCAAGCCCGTCCGGTGGGTGGGGACGTCTACTTCGAACTGAAACTGACTGACGCGTGGGTGTGGGACATCTACCGTTCATCGCGTTTCGTCCGTTCCGTGCACGTTGTGACCTTCAAGGACGTGAACGTTGAGGAGTTGTCCAAACCGGAACTCAACATCCCTTGAGGCGCACACTCGTCGCGTGAATCGAAGGGAAAAGAAGCCCGGAGCCTGAAAGAGGCCCGGGCTCTTTTCCTTATCCACACCCCATCGGGCTCTCCGCCGCGTCCACAGGCGACGATGCTCCGCCTCGCCCTGATCGTTTCCACGGGGAAGCCTGGAAGCGGAGGTGGAGGAATGAACACGCTCACACTGCCCGAAAAGAACGGGGCGAAGCGAGAAACGAAGGACCATCGGCGCATCCTGGGCAAGGCGGGGGAGGAGACCGCAGCGAAAATCCTGTCAGAAGCCGGCCTCGTGATACGTGAACGCAATTGGAGGGCAGGGCGCATAGGGGAACTTGACCTCATCGCGCACGAGGGCGAGAAAACCATCATCGTTGAAGTGCGTACCCGCATTGGTCAGCGCCTGGGCACGCCCCTTGAATCGGTGGACAGGCGCAAAATCGCGAAATTGAGAAGACTCGCAGGCCAGTGGTCGAGCCAGAACCGGCTGCGCCAGCCGATCTGCATTGACGTGATCGCCCTGGGCCTTCCCCCTCAAGCCCGAGAGCGCCTCCCCCACATCAAAGAGGATACGGATCTGCGCACTTTAGGCGCCGAGGTCACATGGGTCAGGGGAGTCGCATGAGCGCGCGCATCGCCTCCGCCCGTTCAATCGCGCTTTTGGGCTTGGAAGGATACGGCGTCGACGTGGAAGCACACGTCGGCCGCGGCCTCGTCACCTTCACCCTCGTCGGCCTGCCCGACGCTTCCCTCAGGGAAGCCAAGGATCGTGTCCGCTCAGCACTTCAAGCCATTGAATGCGAAGTCCTCGATGCTCATATCACGGTGAATCTCTCACCGGCGGGACTGCCAAAATCTGGCTCCGGTTTCGACCTCGCGATCGCAGCGGCGATCCTCAAAGCCGCCGAGGCAATCCACCCCCAGGCCTTCGCAGATACGATCCTCCTCGCCGAACTCGGTCTCGATGGAGGGCTGCGCCCCATCAAAGGCACCCTCCCCGCGGTCGCCGCTGCGAAACAGATCGGCGCGAAACGTATCATCGTTGCCGCCGCGAGCGCCGCAGAAGCTAGCCTCGTCGCCGACATTGAGGTCCTCGGTTTCGACCACCTCGCAGATGTCGTCGTATGGGCGGGGGGACGAGCCAGCAAGCCCCAGCTCCTCGACCCCGCTCCCATGCGCCCGCAGTCTTCGACCACATACCGGCAGGCCCCGGATCTGGCAGATGTTCGCGGACAAGACACTGCGATCGACGCCCTCGAAGTCGCAGCAGCCGGAGGGCATCATCTGTTCCTCATCGGCGAACCCGGCGCGGGCAAAACGATGCTCGCCTCCAGGCTCCCCTCGATCTTGCCGCCCCTCGAGGAAGCGGTAGCCCTGCAGACCACAGCGATCCATTCCCTTGCGGGCATACTCCCTCAAGATTCGAGTCTCATCCGAACCCCTCCTTTTCAGGCGCCGCATCATTCGATGACGATCCCCGCACTCATCGGGGGTGGATCTGGGATCGCAGCACCGGGGGCGGTGTCTCTTGCCCACGGGGGAGTCCTCTTCCTCGACGAGGCCGCAGAGTTCTCGCCCTCGGTCCTCGATTCTTTGCGCCAACCCTTGGAGGAGCGTTTCGTGACGATCCACCGTTCGAAGGCTTCGGCTCGTTATCCCTCAGCCTTCCAATTGGTACTCGCCTCGAATCCGTGCCCATGCGGACACGGGGGACGAGCATGCCGCTGCACCTCAATGCAGAGAAGACGCTACGCTTCCAGGCTCTCAGGCCCTTTGCTTGACCGGATCGACATCACCATCGCGATGAGACAACCGACGAAGGCTGATCTTCGTTTTTCGCGCCAACGCTTTTCAGCCGAGGTCCGAAAACGCGTTGAGGAAGCGAGGGCGAGGGGCGCCCGGCGTTTGAAGGACACGGGGTGGAAGATGAACTCCGAGCTTCCCGGAGCGTGGATTCGCCACTCTTCCGGTATTCCCGAGCGTTTCATCGAAGCTCTCGACCGGGCCGTTGATGAAGGAATCGTCACCATGCGCGGAGCCGATAGGGTCTTGCGCCTCATGTGGACTCTCGCCGACCTTCATGAGCGGCCACTTCCCAATGATGAGGATCTCGCACGCGCACTGATGCTGAGGAACGGGGGACTCAATGCGAATTGAAGCGCAGGCTTTCGACATCGCCTGGTGGTCCTGCGTCGCCGAACCCGCAGATCCCCATGCCGTAGCACTCATCTCGGCTCTGGGGCCCACAGAAGCGCGGGCCTGGGCGCAAGCACCACTGCCTGGCGCTTTACCACACGCCCTGGAGGGGCAGGGACGATGGGAAGAAGCGCACGCACGTTGGGCTCCTCGAGCCAAAGCCCCAGGAGTGCAAGCCGAACTTGAGCAACTCGAGGAACTCGGAGGACGCTTCATCGTGCCCGGGGACGCGCAATGGCCCGAAAGCCTTAACGATCTTGGCCCCCTGCGCCCCCTGGGACTGTGGACAATCGGAACCCTGCCGAACAATCCCCGAGTCTCAATCGTGGGCGCCCGAGCGGCGAGCAGCGCGGGCGAGCGCAACGCCTTCGACCTTGGGGCAGGTCTTGCCCAAGCGGGAGTCTCGACCTGCTCGGGCGGGGCCTTCGGGATTGACATTGCCGCCCATCGCGGGTGTCGGGCGGCCAGCGCCCCGACGATCGCCGTCATGGCCGGTGGCCTGTCGAAACCCTACCCGCTTGCCCATGAGGAGGATTTCGCAAGGATCATCGCAGAGGGCGGTGCGCTCATCTCCGAATGTCCGAGTTCGTGGCGTCCCGCGAAATGGCGTTTCCTCTCGCGCAACCGGATCATTGCCGCCTTAAGTCCGGTCACCGTCGTCGTCGAAGCTTCGATACGCTCCGGTGCTTTGGCGACCGCGAGGAGAGCGATGGAGCTCGGCCGTGAAGTCGGAGCAATGCCCGGACCTTTGAGTTCAAGTTCGAGTGAGGGCTGTCATGAACTGATCCGCAACTCTGCAACCCTGATCCGTGATGCCCAAGATGTCCTCGAACTCCTCGAGCCCTTCACTCTTGGCGGACAGGGGACGCTCTTTGGGGCTCCCGTGATGCGCGACCGAGGAGTTGATGCTCTCAACCCCATCCCCAGACGAGTCTTCGAAGCCCTGCCGAAACGCTCTTTCGCTCGTCTTTCCCGCCTGAGCAGGGCCGCAGGGCTTTCAGAATCGGAAGTGCTCACGGCCCTGGCAGAACTCGAACTTGCAGGACTCATCGTTTCTGACTCCCGGGGGTGGGCTCGCCGCAGGGCATAGGATGATCCCCATGACGAAGGAAGCGCCCTTTGACGCGTGGATCACTCATCTGCGCCATAATCGGGGCCTTTCCGAGCACACGATCCGCGCCTATGGCAGTGACCTCGCCTCCTGTCTTGACTTCCTCGGAAGCAATGAGGGAGCGAGCGCGGATGAGCTCGCCCAGACCCTCACAACCCGCAAGATCCGCCTGTGGCTCGGCTCGAACGCTCAGGAGGGGGCCTCGCGTTCAACGCTCTCACGCAAAACGGCTTCGCTTCGGGCCTTCACCTCTTGGGCGCACGAACGGGGGATCCTCCCCTCCGACCCCGCTCTCGTTCTCGCGACCGCCAGAGCCGAGCAGAGGCTTCCCCAGGTCCTGAACCGGAACGATGCAGAGCGTCTCATGGAGCATGCGCGCTCGCGGGCGAGGGACGAGGGGAGCGTCGCGCTGCGGGATTGGGCGATCCTCGAGACGATCTACGCGACGGGAATCCGCGTCTCTGAGCTTTGCGGGCTCGAGCTGACTTCCCTCGAGCGGGCTTCGGCGACGTTGCGCGTTGTCGGCAAGGGAAATAAGGAGCGTGTCGTTCCTCTTACTCCCATTGCTCTTGTGGCGATTGAACGCTGGCTGGGGCAGGGGCGTCCTTCGCTCGCACATGAAGATTCTGGTTCTGCGCTTTTCGTCGGAGAACGTGGAAAACGTGTCGATGCGAGGATTGTGCGTTCGATGATTCACCGTGAGGCGGCCCGAGCGGGTGTGCCGGATTTGGCTCCGCATGCTCTCAGGCACACTGCTGCGACCCATCTTCTCCAGGGGGGAGCGGATTTGCGCAGCGTGCAAGAGATTCTCGGGCATTCTTCGCTGAGGACCACTCAGCGTTACACGCATGTTGACGCTGATCGGCTTTCTGCGATCTACCAGAGGGCCCACCCGCGCGCTTAGGAGGCGTTTTGCGGCTCCGCGTATCTAGCACTGTGTCGCAGTCGATCCACCCGCGCCCCTGAGGGCCTGCGGCATTGCAGGACTGGCAACAAGCCGAGCACATGGCCCACCCGCGCCCATGGGGGCCTGCGCCAGACAGTGCGCTTTAACCTCCACGCTGTCCGGCCCACCCGCGCCCATGGGGCCTGCTTTGGGGGCACAAAGCTGTGCCCGGGGCCGGGGAACTCAGCTCTAGGACTGCAGGCGGGCCCAATGCGATCTGCCTTGTCCACATCCCTCCTTCGCCCTCGAAACACGACCCGCTCACACTCAGGCCAAATACCGCCCCCATCGGAGCCAATCGATGTGCAGCGACGCCACCCTCCTCACGCCTCGTGAAACGCTGGCGCCAGTGGTGAAGGCTTGAGCTCAGGCTTAGCCCTCCCAGGGCCAGAGCACGACTTCGCCGACGAGCAGGCGCAGCGGATCCACATACTCTGTCGCTGAGAGTTTCGCGCCCCAATGCAGACCCGGAGTGTGACTCCCCTCGCCCAGGACCCCGATCGCTTCACCACGGGCGACGAATTGGCCGGGAAGGACAAGGGGCTCCACCGCTTCGAAGGTCGAGCGCAGCCTTCCGTGTTGGATCGAAATGACGGGACGGTCCACGATTGTGCCCGCCACGAGCACGGTACCGGCGGCTGGAGCGCGGATGATCGAGCCTGGAGGAAGATCCAGATCGACGCCCCGATGACCGGCCAGCCAGGGGCGGGCCGGAGGATCGTATGCACGCAAAACCCGAGCCGGCCCATCGCAGGGCCACGACCAGCCAGAATCGGCTGGGGAAGTTTCGAGGGCGGCTGAGCCAGCCTCTGTGAATATGAGTGCCCCCGCGTCCTCGTATTCGAGTGCCCGTGCCACGTCGAATATGCCGGGCCCCGTCATGGCATCCGCGAGGCGTTCTGGTGTTTCACGTGAGAGCATTCCCCGTGTTTCACCTAGGGCTGGACCACCAGCTCTAAGCGGCACTGCACCCGGAGGCGCGAAGAAGACACCAGTCTTCGAAGAGGGCAGGAGCCCCAAAGCGCCGCGAGGCGGCGCCTCAAGGGGTGCGACGAGCAAAGAAGCACTGAGGGCGAAGACGAGAAACACAAGGCGGCTGAGCACGAGCCCAGCCTCCACAGTATTCAAGCGGAAGACCATGACGATCCCCTGAGGATGTGGATGCGTCGTGGGAGCGCGAAGGCCTGTGGAAAGGGGGAGAGCACCGGCGCTGGCAGAACACGCACAGGTGTCGATAGCGCAAGAGGCCGAAGACGAAGCGGATTCGGCGACGAGGGTCACAATGACGCTGGAAAGTCCGCCTGATCTCATGGTCTAAACTGTCAGGGCACCTGTTCTCAGGTGACTTCGCGCGTCGTTGCCGCAGCGCAGCCTTGAGCTGCATCGCGGGGCGCGCCGACCCGGTCCTTTTCAGGCGGTCGGCGGTCACGGCGCTAGGGCCCGGGTGTGAATCTTGGGCAATAACCGAACCGGGGTGGAAACCCCACGATCCCGCGAACGCGGGGAAAGGACGATCATGGCAGTCGTTACCATGCGTCAGCTCCTCGAGTCCGGCGTCCACTTCGGACACCAGACTCGCCGTTGGAACCCGAAGATGAAGCGCTTCATCCTCACCGAGCGCAACGGCATCTACATCATCGACCTCCAGCAGACGATCGCCGACATCGACATCGCTTACGACTTCGTCAAGCAGACGGTCGCCCACGGCGGTTCGATCCTCTTCGTCGGAACGAAGAAGCAGGCTCAGGAGGCCGTCGCCGAGCAGGCCACCCGCGTCGGCATGCCCTACGTGAACCATCGTTGGCTCGGTGGCATGCTCACCAACTTCCAGACCGTCGCCAAGCGCCTCCAGCGCCTCAAGGAACTCGAGCAGCTCGACTTCGAAGATGTCGCCGCCTCCGGCCACACCAAGAAGGAACTGCTCATGATGAGCCGCGAGAAGGAGAAGCTCTCGCGCACCCTCGGCGGCATCCGCGACATGGCCAAGGTCCCCTCGGCCCTGTGGATCGTCGATCCGAAGAAGGAACACCTCGCTGTTGCTGAGGCTCGTAAGCTCAACATCCCGATCGTTGCGATCCTCGACACCAACGCCGATCCGGACGAGGTCGACTACCGCATCCCGGGTAACGACGACGCCATCCGCGCCGTCTCCCTCCTCACCCGCGTGATCGCCGACGCCGTCGCCGATGGCCTCCTCGCGCGTTCTGAGACCCGCAAGTCCGCTGATTCGGCCGAGACCGTCGCCGAGCCTCTCGCCGAATGGGAGCGCGAGCTCCTCGAAGGAGAAGCCGCTCCCGCCGAGGTCGAAGAGGCCAAGGCTGAAGAGGCGCCCGCCGAAGAGGCTCCCAAGCAGGACTGAAACCGCAGCTCGAAGAAAAGGACACTGTCAATGGCGAATTTCACCGCTGCCGACGTGAAGGCTCTGCGCGAGCAGACCGGCGCCGGAATGATGGATGTGAAGAAGGCCCTCACCGAGGCCGATGGCGACGCTGAGAAGGCACTGGAGATCATCCGCCTCAAGGGCCTCAAGTCGCTCTCCAAGCGTGAAGACCGTCAGGCCTCCGCAGGCCTGCTCGTCGCCGAGGTCGAAGATGGCGTCGGCGTCCTCGTCGAGGTCAACTCCGAGACCGACTTCGTCGCGAAGAACCAGAAGTTCATCGATTTCGCGAACGAGGTCCTCGCGGCCGCTGTCGCTTCCAAGGCCGCAGATCTTGAGACCCTCCTCGCCGCCCCCATGGGTGGAGAGACCGTTCAGGACAAGCTCAACGGCATGGCTGCGATCATCGGCGAGAAGCTCGAGATCCGTCGCGTCGTGCGCGTCGAGGGCGAGAACGTTGATCTTTACCTCCACCAGACCAGCCCGGACCTGCCCCCGCAGGTCGGCGTCTTCGTCGTGACCGACGCCGCTGGCGCTTCGGTCGCCCACGACATCGCGATGCACGTCGCCGCCTACATGCCCGCGTACCTTGACCGCGACCACGTTCCGGCCGATGTACTCGAGAAGGAGCGTGCGACTCTCGTGAAGATCACCCTCGAAGAGGGCAAGCCCGAGAAGATCGTCGACAAGATCGTCACCGGTCGTCTCGAGGCCTACTTCAAGGACAACTGCCTCGTTGACCAGGCCTTCGCCCGCGACCCCTCCAAGTCGGTCGGGAAGGTCCTCGAAGAGGCCGGCGCGAAGATCACTGACTTCGTCCGCGTCCACGTCGGAGCCTGACGCTTCGTAATGGCCCCGCCCCAGTGGCGGGGCCATTACAGTACCCACACATCTTCTCCTCAGTTCTCATCCTCACTTCTTTAGGAGCAATCGACATGGCGAAGTCCCGCAGGGTCCTCCTCAAACTTTCCGGTGAAGCTTTCGGCGGCGGAGCCGTTGGCCTCGATCCGCTCGTCGTCCGCGATATCGCGGGACAGATCGCAACTGCGGTGCGCCGCGGAGTCGAAGTCGCAGTCGTCGTCGGTGGCGGTAATTTCTTCAGGGGAGCCTCCCTCGCCCAAGCGGGCATGGACCGCTCCCGCGCGGACTACATGGGCATGCTGGGAACCGTCATGAACGCCCTCGCCCTCCAAGATTTCATCGAACAAGCGGGAGTTCCTGCTCGAGTCCAGTCCGCGATCACCATGACGCAGGTCGCTGAGCCCTACATTCCTCTTCGCGCGATTCGTCACCTGGAGAAGGGACGCGTCGTGATCTTCGGTGCCGGAGCCGGCATGCCCTACTTCTCAACCGACACGGTCTCGGTTCAACGGACCCTCGAAACCCACTGCGATGAACTCCTCGTCGCGAAGAACGGGGTCGACGGCGTCTACGATGATGACCCGCGCACGAACCCAGAAGCGAAGAAGCTCGACTTCGTCACCTACTCGGACGCCTTGGCTCATGAACTCAAGGTCGTCGATTCGACCGCGCTGGCCCTGTGCCGCGACAATGGGCTCAAGACCCGGATCTTCGGGATGTCCGAGCCCGGTAACGTGACTGCTGCTCTTCTCGGCGAGAGAATCGGTACTCTTGTCACGGCTGACAACTGATCAACATAGGAGCCCCAGTGATTGATGACATTCTCCTCGAGGCCGAGGACAAGATGGATCGCGCCGTCGAGGCCGCCCGAGGCGAGTTCGGGAACATCCGTACCGGACGAGCCAACTCGGCGATGTTCGATCAGATCCCCGTCGACTACTACGGCGCTCCCACGCCCATGCAACAGCTCGCCTCCTTCCAGATCCCCGAGGCACGCACCGTCCTCATCTCTCCTTTCGACCGCACCGCGACCCAGGAGATCCTCAAGGCCCTGCGCGAGTCCGACTTGGGAGTGAACCCCACCGATGACGGCAACGTCATCCGAGTCGTCCTTCCCGCCCTCACCGAGGAACGTCGCCGCGAGTACGTCAAGCTCGCGAAGACGAAGGCCGAGGAAGCCCGAGTGTCCGTGCGTAACATTCGCCGAAAGGCGAAGGACACGCTCGATAAGTTGAAGAAGGATGGGGAGGCCGGCGAAGACGAAGTCGATCGCGCGGAAAAGTCTCTCGAGTCCACGACGAAGAGCCACGTCGAGCAGATCGACAAGCTCCTCGCCTCGAAGGAAAGCGAGCTCCTCACGCTGTGAGCCCAATGGATTCCCCCTCCCTCGTCGGACGGATCCTCCATCCGGGGCCGACCCGGCAGGGGGAGCCCCTTGCCGCCTCCGGCAAAGCCGGTCGTAATCTCCCAGCAGCGGTCACGACGGCTATCGTGCTGATCGTGGCGGCCTCGTTGCCGCTCGTCTATGTGCCCTGGCTCTTCGTCGTTTTCATCGGCGTCCTCGTCCTGGCCGGCCTGTGGGAGCTCGGCGGCGCCTTCGCGCGACTGGGAACATCCCTGATGATGCCCCCCTTGTACATTGGGGCTATCGGGATGCTCACCTGCGCCTGGACTCTTGGTCCTGAGGCTCTCCTCTTCGCCTTGTATGCGACCTTCTTCGCCGTCGTCACCTGGAGGATCCTCGAAGGTGATATGAAGGGCTGCATCCAAGATGTCATGGCTTCCGTGTTCGCGGCCGTCTACATTCCCTTCCTCGCATCCTTCGTGGTCCTCATGGTCAAGGACTTGCAGGACCCGTGGCTCGTGCTCGTCTACGTCGGCCTCGTCGTCGCATCTGACACCGGCGGTTGGGTCGCAGGAGTTCTGTTCGGGAAGCACCCGATGGCGCCGCGCCTGTCCCCGAAGAAGTCCTGGGAGGGCTTCGCCGGTTCGTCCATCGCAGCGGCAGGCCTTGGTGCGGCCTCCTTCTGGGCGCTCGGAGCTCATTGGGGTTTCGGCGTCCTCGCAGGCCTGGGAGCCTGCATGATCGGCACTCTCGGTGACCTCACCGAGTCACTGATCAAGAGAGAAGCGGGATTGAAGGACATGTCGGCGCTCCTGCCAGGGCACGGGGGGATTCTTGATCGAGTGGATGCACTCCTCATGGTCGCTCCCATCATGTACCTGATCTTGTCCTGGACTCTCCTAGGAGCCCAATGACTCTCGCACACGCCGCACGCCCAGAGGTGCGTCCCAGCGATCAACCGCCCGAAGGCGCCACAAGCGCCGACGCGAAGCCGATCATTTCTTTCGCACCCAAACGCAGGGGAAAGGCCCCTGCGCATCTGGCGGATCTCGACCTCGCCGGACGTAAGAAGGTTTTGAAGGATCTTGGCCTCCCAGCCTTTAGAGCCGATCAGCTCTCTCGCCACTACTTCGATCATTTCAGCGTCGACCCGAATACGATGACGGATATCCCCGCCTCGATGCGAGAAAACCTGGTCAAGGTGCTCCTTCCCGAACTCGTCACCGAGGTCGTCGTCCAACGCGCCGACCGAGGAATGACTCTCAAGCACCTGTGGCGCCTCTTCGACGGGGCGAAGGTCGAGTCGGTCCTCATGCGTTACCCGGAAAGGACGACCCTGTGCGTCTCCTCCCAAGCCGGATGCGGTATGGCCTGTCCGTTTTGCGCGACCGGACAGATGGGGCTCACCCGTAATCTGTCGACCGCGGAAATCATCGACCAAGTGCGTCAGGCTCAAGTGGCATGCAGGGAAGGGCTCCTCGAAGGTGGGCCCACGCGTCTAAGCAATATCGTGTTCATGGGGATGGGAGAGCCCCTCGCGAACTACAAGATGCTCGTCTCGGCGCTCCACCGTCTCATTGATCCAAGTCCTGAAGGTTTTGGCATGTCGGCGCGCAATATCACGGTGTCAACGGTCGGCCTCGTCCCCGCGATAAAGAAACTCGCGGGCGAAGGCCTTCCTGTGACTCTCGCGGTTTCGCTCCATGCGCCAGACGACGATCTTCGCGACGAGTTGATCCCCATTAACTCGCGGTGGAAAGTCGGTGAACTCCTCGATGCGGCTCGTGAGTACTTCCTCACAAACGGTCGGCGCGTGTCGATCGAATACGCGCTCATCAAGGACATGAACGATCAGCGTTACCGGGCTCAACTCCTCGCCGATGAGCTCAATAAGCGCGGACACGGCTGGGCCCATGTCAATCCGATCCCTTTGAATCCGACGCCCGGAACGATCTGGACCGCCTCGACGCGGCGCGCTCAGGACGCATTTGTGAAGACCCTGCGCGACAATGGGATCTCGACATCAATTCGCGATACCCGCGGCTCCGACATTGACGGCGCATGCGGTCAGCTCGCGACCGCCGTTACTCAGGGCGGAGCGACAACAGCAGCAAACGAGGAACGATCCGAGCAGGAGAACCGATGAGTGACGCTTTCCCGAAGGTGAGCTTCTTGAGGAACGGATACGCGCCCGAACACGTGGACGCCTTCTTCGAAGACGCACGCAGGGCTTATGAGGGCGGAGTGCCCGCGGAGCGATTCTCCTCTGAACAGGTCCGCCAAGCGACATTTCCCCTCAAACGTGGCGGCTACCGGATGGACGCGGTCGATGCAGCGATGAACCGTCTCGAAGCGGCTTTCGTTCAACGCGACCGCCTCGATCACGTCGCCGTCAACGGTGAAGCGGCATGGCTTGAGAAGATCGCGGACCGTGCGACCACCTTGTACGACAGGCTCTTGCGCCCGCGCGGTGAGCGCTTCGCTCACCCTCAGAAGGGACGAGGCTACGACGTCGTCGCAGTTGACGACCTCCTCGATCGCCTGGCCGCCTACTTCGACGAGGGCAGGCCCTTGAGTGTCGACGAAGTGCGCACCGCGGTCTTTAAGCCTGCGCGCGGAAAGAAGGGATACCTCGAAGGGCCGGTAGATGCCTATCTGGGGCGAGCAGTCGAGATCCTCCTCGCAGTCGAATGAGCGCTCCCACCCACTTTGCAGCCTCCCCGGTCGTCATCCTCGGATCCACCGGCTCCATCGGCACCCAAGCTTTGGAGGTCATCCGCTCGCACCCCGGACGATTCGACGTACACGCTCTGGCAGCGGGTGGAGGCCGTATTGAACTCCTCGCACGCCAAGTCCTCGAGTTCGGCCCCCAGCTCGTCGCCCTCGCCTCACTCGGCGCCCAGGAGCTGATCGACGTCCTGAAGACTCTTGATCCGAAGGCGAAGATCCCCGAGATACTCGAGGGAGAAGAAGGCGTCACTCAGGCCGCCAGCCTCGTCCCCTCGGGTGTTGTTCTCAACGGCATCACCGGGGGAGTGGGGCTCGCTCCGACTCTCGCGGCCCTTCAATCGGGGGCGACTCTCGCTTTGGCGAATAAGGAGTCCCTCGTCGTGGGCGGCCACCTCGTCAGGAGCGCCTGCGTGCGGCCCGGCCAGATCGTCCCAGTGGACTCGGAGCATTCCGCGATCGCTCAGGCACTCGCTTCGGGCGTGCATGAGAAGGGACTGACCTCGCCGCTTCTTACGGGTAAGTCCGAGGTCGCCGATCTGGTGCTTACCGCTTCGGGAGGTCCTTTCAGGGGCCGCACTCGTCAAGAGCTTCGTGATGTCACTCCCGCTCAGGCCTTCTCCCACCCGACCTGGGATATGGGACCGGTCGTCACGATCAACTCCTCGACTCTCGTCAACAAGGGACTTGAACTCATTGAGGCGCATCTGCTTTTCGATGTTGCCCCTGAGCATGTGCTCACGGTCGTGCACCCCCAGTCGATCGTCCATTCGATGGTGACCTGGATTGATGGGGCGACGACATTGCAGGCATCCCCGCCGGATATGCGCCTGCCGATCGCCCTCGGATTGTCGTGGCCCGAACGCCTCGAAAAGGTCGAAGAGCCCCTGACATGGAGCAAACCCCAGTCTTGGACATTCGAAGCGATTGACGAGACGACATTCCCAGCGGTGAGTCTTGCGCGCTCGGCTGTGGCCGCATCTGCGACCCACCCCGCAGTCTTCAACGCCGCCAATGAGGTCCTTGTCGACGCTTTCATTTCGGGACGCCTACCCTGGCTCGGCATTGTTGATGTGCTGCGCGATGTGGTTGGCGCCCATGAGGGCATCGCAGATCCCCTGCTCGAGGACATCATCGGGGCCCAGGAGTGGGCCAGGGCCCGCGCCGAGGAGGCCGTGGCCCAGGAGGGCTGGAAGTAATGGGACAGGTCCTCGGAATCCTCGTGGTCCTGATCGGCCTCACCCTCTCCGTCGCCTTGCATGAGCTCGGACATATGCTTCCGGCGAAACGCTTTGGCGCCCTCGTCCCCGAGTACGCGATCGGTTTCGGGCCGAAACTCTTCTCAGTGAAGAAAGGGACAACTCACTACGTTCTTCGCGCTCTGCCCCTGGGCGGCTATGTGCGTCTTCTTGGCATGTTCGCCCCCGGCTCGCCCTCACGTAAAAGATGGAGACGCTCGGGCCATCTCACTCTCGCGGAGGAGGCGCGCCGCGCCAGTGCAGAGGAGATCCCCAAAGGCGAGGAGGCTCGAGCCTTTTATCGTCTGAGCTGGTGGCGCAAAGTGATCGTCATGGCCTGCGGGCCGATGGTGAACCTGCTTCTCGCTTTCGTCTTCCTTGCGGTCGCGGCTTTCGGAATCGGCTCACCCGTAGCGACTCTTGAGCTTTCCGAAGTTCGCGCCACTGTTCATACCTCCTCGGGTGAACTCCCCGGCCCTGCGGCCACTGCTGGAGTGAAACCAGGGGATCGGATCGTCGCCGTTGAGGGCAGGCCGATCTCGCGGTGGTCAGAGCTTGGCCCCGCTGTGAAAGAAGCTGGACACGGCCCGATCGAGCTCACCCTCGAACGGGCAGATGCGCTGGTGAGTGTGCCCGTCACTCCTCTCATGGGCGAGGACGAGCGGCCCGTTATCGGCGTCGTTGCCGCCAAAGAGTATCGGGCTGCCACGCCCAGCGAATTCATCGGCGCCTATATTCAGATGCTCACGAGAACCGGTGATGCCCTCATCTCGCTTCCGAGCGCACTGTGGAATGTTGCTCACTCTCTTGTCGCTGGCACACAACGCGATCAGGACGGCCTCGTCTCCATTGTTGGAGTCGGCAGAATCGCGGGAGAGGTGAGCGCGGATTCGAGCGGCGCCAATCCGGATTCGCTGCGTTACACATGGTCTGTTCTTCTGTCGATTTTGGCTTCTGTGAACATTGCACTCGGGCTGTTTAATCTCATTCCCCTTCTGCCCCTCGACGGCGGGCACATTGCAGCGGCCCTCTTCGAGGGGGCGCGCACAGGATTTGCGAGGCTTGCCCGCAAGCCACAGCCCAGGCCCGTCGATACTGCACGGCTCATGCCTGTGAGCTACACGGTCGGCGCACTGCTCATCGCGATGACGCTGCTTCTCGTACTCGCCGATATCATTCGACCGATTGCATTGGAGTGATTCCACAAGGGGGAAGAAGAAAGAGTGACTCGCCGCCCGGTTTTCACGAATGATTATTCTGTGACCGCCCATCCCGCGGTTTTAGCGGAGATCACCTCCTTGAATACGAGGACATTTGCGGGATATGGGATGGATGAACTGTGTTCTCAAGCTGAATCGTGGATTCTTGAGCTGTGCGGTACTCCTTCGGGGTGTGTGCGCTTCATCGTCGGCGGCACACAAGTCAATGACATTGCGATCGATTCTTTCTTGCGCCCCTGGCAGTCGGTCCTGTGCGCCACGACCGGCCATATCGCCACGCACGAGGCCGGGGCGATTGAGAATTCCGGCCATTCGATCCAGCTCTTGGCCTCCCACGATGGCCTCCTCGACCCCAGTGAAGTCGAGGATTTCATCCTTCAGTGGCGTGATGGCGGGATGCGCGAGCATCTGGCTGAACCTGGCCTCGTGTGCATCTCCCAGCCGACGGAGCTCGGGACCTTGTATTCTCTTGAACGCTTGGAAGCCCTGTCCGAGGTGTGTCATGCCCACGGTCTTGTTCTCTACATTGATGGCGCCCGCATGGGCTACGGGCTCGGTGCGACAACGAATGACGTCACGCTCAAAGACATTGCCCGTCTCAGTGATGCTTTCACGATCGGGGGGACGAAATGTGGAGCCCTGGGCGCAGAAGCCCTCGTCTTGCCCCGGCACGAGGAGTGTGAGCATCTGCGTCCCCTCATGAAGATCCACGGTGGTCTTCTCGCGAAAGGATGGCTCTTGGGGGCGCAGTTCCTGGCTTTGCTCAGGAGGGGGGACTATTTCACCGTGACCCGGGAAGCGACCTTGCGCGCCCAGAGGATCCGTCGAGCCTTCGAGGAGGCCGGGTTCGAGATGCTCGTGGATTCGCCGACGAACCAGATCTTCCCGATCGTGCCCCTTGATGTGTGGGAGGATCTTTCTTCACGTTTTGAGCTGCTCGAATGGGAGAGACTGTCACCGGATCGGGTGTGCGCTCGCGTCGTGGTGTCGTGGTCGACGACGAAGGAGGACGAGGCGGCGATCCTCGAATGGATTGCCAAGGTCTCGAAATAGAGGCCGAGCATTCGTGACAGGCTCATGAAGCCCGGGCTGCGCCTCAGGGGCGCTCATGAGGGACAGGACACAAAGTCAGAGCTGGCGAGCCTGGCGCAGCGGCGAGCGGGCGATAATAGGGGCGTGACTGAAATTGCTCTGGGCATGCCCGCCGTGAAGACCTCATCCTTCCCGCGTAAGAAGACTCACCGCATTATGGTCGGCGATGTTCCCGTCGGCGATGGGGCACCGGTTTCCGTCCAATCGATGACGACGACGAAGACCCACGATATTGGTGCGACCCTCCAGCAGATCGCAGAGCTCACCACCGCGGGTTGTGACATTGTGCGTGTCGCCTGCCCGACGGACAAGGACGCTGAAGCTCTCCCGATCATTGCGAAGCAATCACGTATTCCGGTGATCGCCGATATCCACTTCAACCCGAAGTACGTCTTCGCCGCCATCGAGGCGGGCTGCGGTGCAGTGCGCGTCAACCCCGGAAACATCCGAAGGTTCGATGACCAAGTCAAGGAAATCTGCAAGGCGGCCTCGGACCATGGGACTTCCCTGCGCATTGGCGTGAACGCTGGTTCTTTGGATCCGCGCCTGCTCAAGAAGTACGGAAAGGCCACACCTGAGGCTCTCGTTGAGTCCGCCGTATGGGAGGCTTCCCTCTTCGAGGAGAATGATTTCCACGATTTCAAGATCTCCGTCAAGCACCACGATGTGTTGACAATGATCGAGGCCTACCGGCAGCTCTCCGAAGCGGGCGAATGGCCTCTCCACCTGGGCGTGACCGAGGCCGGCCCCGCTTTCCAGGGCACGATCAAATCCGTGTCCGCGTTCTCGGTGCTTCTTGCCCAGGGAATCGGCGACACGATCCGCGTGTCCCTTTCCGCGCCCCCGGTCGAGGAGGTCAAGGTCGGCACGAAGCTCTTGGAGTACTTGGGACTGCGTGACAGGACCCTCGAGATCGTCTCCTGTCCCTCCTGCGGACGCGCGCAGGTCGACGTGTGGACTCTTGCCGAGAACGTGACCGAGGGGCTCAAGGAGCTCACGGTCCCGCTTCGCGTCGCCGTCATGGGCTGCGTTGTCAATGGTCCCGGTGAGGCTCGCGAGGCCGACCTCGGTGTCGCTTCGGGCAATGGGAAGGGACAGATCTTCATTCGCGGTGAGGTCGTCGAGACGGTCCCTGAGGATCAGATCGTCGAGACCCTGATCAATCGAGCGAATGCCCTTGCTGAGGAAATGGGCCTTGAACCTGGCGACGGCGAGGTTCAAGTCCTTCCCCTCGGACGCTGAATGCGAAAGATTTGAGCAGTCAGGAAGGAAGACTGATGAAGTTCACTCGTTGTCTCGCGCTGACGGGCGCAGCCCTTGTCGGGGCCGCTGTTGCGAGCGGTTTCCCGCGGCGGATCGGATTGAGCGCATCGGAGGCTGCGGTCTCCCTGCCGGGCGATCTGCTCGTGCCCACCGCTGATACGGTGCTCGACCGCGGCGTGCGCATCGACGCCTCACCCGAGATCGTGTGGCGAGTCATTGAGCAGGCCTTCGAGGATGAGGAGGCTTCGCGCATCCTGGCTCGCGAGGAGAACTCCTGCCTGATTCTGAGCGTCCCGACTCCCGGATTTGAAGACGAGGGCCGCACGGGGACTGTTGTTTTTGCGCTTTTGCCTTTGACACCGGAACGAACCTTGCTTCACCTGCGAGAACGGCACGTGGCGGCTCCGGAGGCATCCTCCGTGGCACTGGGGGCGCGTCTTGCGGTGGAGTCCTTCACCGCGATGCGCATGCTGAGGGATATTAAGCGGGCAGCCTTAGTGCTCTGAGTGCTGCGGAGCAGGTGGCGTCTCTTTTCGGCTACGCTGAAGCGATGCCAGAGCACGTCGGCGTGCCATAGAACATTGCTTTGAGGGGGGAACACTCATGAGCCAATGGTTCGGCGTATCGATGCTCGTCGTGACGGGAGTGTTCATCCTCGCTGCCTGGGGCTGGCTGTGGTCGGGAGTGAGCCTCAGGGCCCGCAGGATCGCGATCCTGCGCTGCTACCCCTTCTCTTCCGGGGCGGCGATTCCTCAGATTCAAGCTGTGATCTGGCCTCTTGTGCCCCTCGCGGGGCTCACCTGGATTGTTCTGGGAGCTGTGAGCGCCAGGATGATCGTGGGACGCGATCCGATCTTCGAGTCCACCCTTGTCGTTGTCCTTTTCGGCGCCATCGTGGTGATCGCGGCCTGGTCTTTCATGGGCGGAGCCTTACCGGATTGGATGTACCCGGGGTGGATGGCCACTCGCTTCTACAGGCGCCATCCGGAGCGCTCTCGCACAGAACTGCAAAGGATGCTCCTCGACCCGCGCCACTGAGAGAGAAGAAGAGGCCCTGAGCCCGGAGGGGAGGTGGAGCTCAAGTGGAGCGAGGTCGCTTCGGGGCGGGGGCGTGGACTACCCTGGACGGGTGCTGAGAACTTTGTCTTCATACTTCCTGCGCACTTTGCGCGAGGACCCGGCTGATGCTGAGGTCGATTCCCATAAGCTCCTCGTCAGAGCCGGTTACATTCGACGTGCAGCCCCTGGAATCTACACCTGGCTGCCTCTCGGTCTGCGGGTCCTGCGCAAGGTGGAGGCGATTGTCCGCGAGGAAATGGACCGAATGGGAGCCCAGGAGGTTCATTTCCCGGCCCTCCTTTCGGCTGAACCCTATAAGGCGACGAAGCGTTGGGAGGAGTACGGTCCGACTCTCTTCACACTCGTTGACCGCAAGCAGGGCGACTACCTGCTTGCGCCGACTCATGAGGAGATGTTCACCCTGCTCGTCAAGGACATGTACTCCTCGTACAAGGATCTGCCGACGATGCTCTACCAGATCCAGACGAAGTATCGCGATGAGGCTCGTCCACGCGCGGGCCTGATTCGTGGCCGCGAGTTCATCATGAAGGACGCCTACTCCTTCGATCTGACGGATGAAGGGCTCAATGCCTCCTATAACGCCGAACGCGACACTTACGAGCGCATCTTCACCCGCCTCGGACTCGACTATGTCATCGTGTCGGCCATGTCGGGCGCGATGGGAGGTTCGCGTTCGGAGGAGTTCCTCCACCCGAGCCCGATCGGAGAGGACACTTTCGTCCGTTCCCCCGGAGGCTATGCGGCGAACGCTGAAGCCGTGACGACTCCCGCTCCTGAACCCGTCGACGCTTCCGGAGTGGGAGAGCCTCGCGTCGTTGCAACTCCCGAATGCTCAACCATTGAGACCCTCGTGGAGCTGCTGAACTCGGAGTATCCGCGCAGCGATGGGCGCCCCTGGAATGGCGCCGACACTTTGAAGAATGTCGTGGTGACCCTCACGCACCCGGATGGGGCAAGCGAACTCCTCGTCGTCGGCATTCCCGGTGATCGTCAGATCGATATGAAGCGCCTCGGGGCTTCACTCGCCCCGGCTGAAGTGGAGATGGCGACCGACAAGGAGCTTGAGGACCATCCCGAACTGGTTCGCGGCTACATCGGCCCCCAGGTCATCGGTCCGAATTCGCCTGCCCGCACCATTGACGAGGACGGGCGCGTGAGCGGTTCGGTCCGCTATCTCGTTGATCCTCGGATCGTCGAAGGGACGAGCTGGGTGACCGGCGCGAATAAGGATCAGCATCACGTTTTCGACCTTGTCATGGGACGGGATTTCCAGGTTGACGGCACGATCGAGGCCGCTGAGGTCCGTGAGGGCGACTTGGCTCCCGACGGTTCAGGTCCGCTCCACCTTGAGCGGGGCATTGAGATCGGTCACATCTTCGCTCTTGGCCGCAAGTATGCGAAGGCCCTGGGGCTGACGGTCCTCGATGAGAACGGCAAGGCTCAGGTCGTCACCATGGGCTCCTACGGGATCGGCGTGTCCCGTGTACTCGCCGCTCTTGCTGAAGCGAACCACGATGACAAAGGCCTCGCCTGGCCTGCGATTATCGCCCCCTTCGATGTGCATGTTCTCGCAACCGGGAAGGGCAATGAGGTGTTCGAAACCGCCCAGGCCCTGTCCCAAGAGCTCGAGGCCCGGGGCTTGGATGTCCTCTTCGATGACCGGCGCAAGGTGAGTGCGGGAGTGAAGTTCGCCGACTCGGAACTCCTCGGTGTTCCGCTGTCACTCGTCGTTGGCAGGGGACTGGCCACAGGCCTCGTTGAAGTCCGTGAGCGTGCTTCGGGTGAACGCAGGGAGCTTGCTATCGAAGAGGCCGTGGAGGTACTCGTGGCCGCTCATGAGCAGTTGATCAAGGGAGAGTGAAGATGGCGCATCGTGAAATCCGAATCATCGGAGACCCTGTTCTGCGTACTCCGTGCGAGGAGATCCGCGAGATTGACGCCTCGATCAAGGCGCTTGTCGAAGACCTCCTCGAGAATGTTGATATGGATGGGCGTGCAGGTCTTGCCGCCAACCAGATCGGCGTGAGCAAGAGGGCTTTCTCCTACAACATTGACGGCGAGATCGGCTACGTCCTCAACCCTCGTATTGTCGAGGTATCGGAGGATGAGTATCAGGATGGCGACGAGGGCTGCCTCTCGGTGCCGCACTTGTGGTATCCGACTGAGCGAGCCTGGTATGCGCGCGTTGAGGGCATTGACTTGGACGGCAAGAAGATCACCCTCGAGGGCGAAGAGCTCATGGCCCGTTGCCTCCAACACGAGTGCGATCACCTGGACGGCTACATCTATATTGATCGCCTCGATCGCAAGACCCGTAAGAAGGCGTTGCGCGACATCCGCAATCAGGAGTGGTGAACGCATTCCTTGATGATCAGTGAGCGACCCGCCGCAGGTTCCTTCTGGAAGCTGGGGCGGGTCAGCTATGATGAGGGTGCACCGTGAAAACAGTGGATGTTCGGTTCAGAGGACGTAGGGGAAGACGATCCTCAAGAAGAACCGGAGGTCACATTGAGAGGGACATACACCCGCGGTGTACTTTTCGTGCACTCGACGCCGCCCGCACTGTGCCCGCACATCGAATGGGCTGTCGGCACCGCCCTCGGCCAGGAAGTGCATCTTCAATGGATCGCACAAGATGCCGCCCCCGGCATGGTGAGAAGCGAATTCTCCTGGGCCGGGCCAACGGGCTCAGGGGCGCGCCTTGCCTCCGCGCTTCGTGGATGGGAACACCTGCGATACGAGGTGACGGAGGAAGCGAGCCCACACAATGACGGTGGGCGCTGGTCGCATACGCCCTCACTGGGGATCTTCCACTCTCAGATGGATACCGTCGGCAATATGGTCGTCCCCGAGGACCGTATCCGCGCGGCCCTGGAAGGAGCTTCTTCCCTTGAAGAGTTGCGCGAAGGACTCGACCTCGCCCTGGGTGCGGCCTGGGATGAGGAACTCGAACCCTTCCGTCACGCCGGAGCCGGCGCGCCCGTGCGCTGGTTGAACAACAGGGTCGGCTGAGATGGGGTCGATCGCGGAGCTACTCGGATACTCACTCACGTCTGAAGAACCAGAGGACACTCATACTCGGGCGCAAGAGGACTCGGATCGCATCCGCGAAACAGCGATGGCGGCCGTCCTCGACGAAACTCCCCTCGAGCCCGAGGCAGCGCGCGCAAATCTCAGACTCGTTGAGGACCTTGACCTTGACGACCTCGTCCTCTACGCGATCATCGCGAGAATCGAACACGAATTGCACATCCAGATCCCCGACGCATCCATCGGAGAGTGGACAACCATGGAAGACCTCCTCACAGGAGTAGAGGCCGCCACGCGCTGAGATACTCCGGGCGCTTCCTCTCTTTCGTGCTGCCTGAGATGAATATGAGACGGAATGTGCGAAAGGCCACAGGAGTGCCGCGCCTTCTCTAGGCTTGGAGGAGGAGGTGCATCAGCGTGGATGCTGCTCAGGAACACTCACAGTCTGTGCGCGGGCTCATCCCCGTGTGGGTCGCGAAGCCGCTTCTTGCGCTCACGGGCCTGTTCATGGTGGCCTTCGTTGCCATTCACATGCTCGGAAACCTCAAGATCCTCATCGACCCGGACTCAATGGATGCCTACGCGGCGTGGCTTCGTGAATTCCTCGTCCCCCTCATGCCCTACGAGGGGGCCTTGTGGATCTTCAGGATTCTTCTCCTCTTGGCGATTTTCACGCATATTCTTTGCGCTCTCGCCCTTAAAGCCTCAGCCTTGAGAACCCGAACACCGGGGGCCGGCGGAATACATGCGCGTCGTATCCTCGCGAGCGCGATGCTCCCCACGGGAATCCTCCTCGCCATTCTCATCGTCTTGCACATCCTCGACCTGACCCTCGGAGTCGTTGTGGCCTCCGCAGCCTTCAGACCACCAGACCCGGCTTTCCATGCAGCCGCGAATGTCCTCGCATCTCTTTCTCGCCCCCTGGCGGGCGCGGGCTACGCCCTCTTCCTCATCGCACTCGGCCTTCATCTCTTCCACGGGATCGGCCTGGCTGTCAAAGACCTGGGCATGACCGGGAGGCGAGGACTGAGAATCGCAGAAATCATCGGAGCAGGAATCGCCGTCGCAATCGTCCTGGGCGACGGAGCGGTCCTGTGCTTCTCCCTGATGAAGGGACTCGCCGCATGATCAACGAAGAAGAACCCATCACCTCCAGGATCGACCTGCGCATGGCACGAATCACGCCCCCCGCAGTCGAGGAGGGCCCCGCACTCGACGCCCACGAACCCGAAGGGCCCGTGGAGAACAAGTGGGCGCACTTCGTCTCTACAGCGGGCCTCATCAGCCCCGCGAACCGCCCTAAGCTCCGCATCGTCGTCGTCGGCACGGGACTGGCTGGGGCGGGAGCTGCAGTTTCCCTTTCCGAACTCGGTTTTGCAGTGGATGCGGTGACCTTCCACGACTCGCCAAGACGTGCCCACTCAGTCGCAGCTCAAGGAGGAATCAACGCGGCTCGAGGGAGGGGAGTGGACGGGGACAGCCTCAAACGCTTCGTCACCGACACGCTGAAAGGCGGGGATTTCCGCGCCCGAGAATCCGAGGTCTACCGCCTCGGCGAGCTTTCGAGCAAAGTCATTGACCACATGAATGCCCTCGGAGTCCCCTTCGCTCGCGAATACGGGGGCCACTTGGCCAAACGTTCTTTCGGCGGCGTTCAAGTCTCCCGGACCTTCTACTCGCGGGGGCAAACGGGCCAGCAGCTCCAGATCGCAGCATCAAGTGCGCTCTTGCGAGAAGCGATTGCAGGCAGGATTCGCCTGCATGCGCGCACGGAGATGCTTGATCTTCTTCTCGCCGAGGGCAGGGCGGCCGGAGTGGTCGTCCGTGATCTCGAGAGCGGGCGCATCCACGTCATTCGAGCGCATGCAGTTGTGCTCGCGACGGGCGGCTATGGGAGCTGTTACTTCTCCTCGACCCTCGCGAAGAACTCCAATGTGACAGCGGTGTGGCGGGCGCATCGTGCGGGCGCGGCTTTCGCCTCACCTTCCTTCGTTCAGTTCCATCCCACAGCTTTGCCCATGTCGAATCCCTGGCAGTCGAAGACGACTCTCATGTCGGAGTCGCTGCGCAACGATGGGCGGATCTGGGTGCCCCTGAGTGCCCAGGATCAGCGAGAGCCCGGCGACATTCCTGAAGAGGAACGGGACTACTACCTCGAACGCCAATACCCCGCATACGGCAATCTCACGCCTCGTGATATTGCATCGAGGGCGGCTCATGCTCAGATCCGTGCGGGGCGCGGAGTCGGCCCTGCCCGAAACTCTGTGTACCTTGACTTCCGTGATGCTTTGGCTGCCCAGGGCAGGCAGGCTTTGGAAGCGAAGTACTCCAATCTTTTCGACATGTACAAGGATTCGACGGGGGAGGACCCGTACACGCGGCCAATGAGGATCGCACCCGGCGCCCATTTCACAATGGGAGGCCTGTGGGTGGACTACCGCCTCCAATCAACCATTCCCGGTCTCTTCGTTGCCGGCGAGGCGAACGCCGCCTATCATGGGGCGAACCGACTGGGCGCGAACTCCCTTCTCGCGGCCTGTGTCGACGGGGCTTTCACGATCCCGCACGTCGTCACCGACTACCTTTCGACCCGTTTCAAAGAGCCCCTCATCAGCGTGGAAGATTCGGCGCTCCGCGAAGCACTCGAACGGACCGAGAAGCGGATCGACCGGGCTTTTTCTGCGGTGGGCACGACGAGCGCAAAGGATTTCCATCGCGAACTCGGAGAGCTCATGTACGAGTCTTGCGGTGTGACCCGCTCGCGTAAGGGACTCATCCGGGGGATCCATGACATTCGACAGATCCGAACGGCCTTCGACGAGGACGTGAGAATCACCGGTACAGCACACGAGTTCAACCAGGATCTCGTTGAAGCGATGCGCGTACGGGACTTCCTCGAACTCGCTGAACTCATGTGCGTCGATGCTCTTCACCGCGAGGAGTCGTGCGGGGCGCACTTCCGCGTCGAACACGTCACGGCAGATGGGGAGGCCAGAAGAGACGATGAGGAATGGCGGTGCGTGTCCGCTTGGGAGTCTCAGGGCTGGGATCAGACCCCGAGCTTCCTTCACCGGCGTGAAGACCTCGCCTTCTACAGTGTTGAAGTGAAGGCGAGGGATTACCGATGATGCTTCGAGTCAAAGTCTGGAGGCAGGACGGGCGTGAGCAGAAGGGGCGTTTCGAAGAGTATGTGCTCGAGGATGCGGATCCTTTGATGAGCATTCTTGAAATGCTCGATGTTTTAAACGCTTCACTCGTTAAACAGAATATTGCGCCCATCGCTTTCGATTCGGATTGCCGGGAGGGGATTTGCGGGGCCTGCGCGTTGATGGTCAATGGCCGTCCCAATGGTTTTGCTCAGAACCTGCCCGCATGCCATCAGCGTTTGGGCGAATTGGAAGAGGGAACGAGGATCACCATTGAGCCTTTGCGCTCCGGCCTGTATCCGGTGATCCGTGATCTCGTTGTCGACCGTTCGATCCTTGACCGCCTCATGGGCACGGGTGGTGCGGCTTCGACGAAGACCGGGGCTGCGCCGGACGCCGATGGACTCCCAATCGGGAAAGACAGGGCCCTTGAGGCTTTGGACTTGGGAGCGTGTATCGGGTGCGGAGTGTGCGTCGCGGCCTGCCCGAATGGGTCTGCCGCCCTTTATGCGGGGGCGCGTCTGGCTTCTCTTGCACTCTTGCCGATCCCCTCCAAAGAGCGTCGCAAGCGGGCTCGTGACATGTCGAAGGTGCTGGAGAGTTTCTTCGGGGGGTGCTCTGGCTACGCGGAGTGTGTTCGCGCCTGTCCCGCCAAGCTCCCATTGGGGGTGACGGGAGTGGTGACTCGGGAGCGTTGGGGTGCCCTTTTCCACCGCAAGAACTGAGAAGGCGGGCTTCTGACGCCTGGTTGTGCTGGGGTCGTGCGCCGAAGGAGAGGGCGCTGCACCCCCACAGCTTTTCGTCAAGATTTTGCCAAGCTGGTCTTATGAGATGGTGAACTCTACATGATCTTTCGGCAAGTCTAGGCCGATCGTCCCAGGTTGCGAGAGAATCGCTGTGTCGCGCAACGGAGCGCGAAAGCCAGCGAAAAGGGAGAATCAGGTGAAGACCGTCGGCAGGATCGAAGAGGACCTCCTCGGCCCCCGCAGTGTTCCACTCGAAGCCTATTGGGGCATCCACACGCTCCGAGCGATCGAGAACTATCAAATCTCAGGGCACACGATCGGCGACGAACCCGCCTTCGTGCGCGGCATGGTCCAAGTGAAGAAAGCCTCGGCCCTGGCGAACAGGGATTTCGGGATCCTCGATCCGCAGATCGCCGACGCCATCATTTGGGCCTGCGATGAGATCCTTGAGGACGGGCGCTGCCTCGATCAATTCCCGATCGACGTTTTCCAAGGTGGCGCGGGCACGAGCGTGAACATGAACACCAATGAGGTCGTCGCGAACCTCGCCCTCGAACACTTGGGATACGCGAAGGGACGCTACACCCACGTTCACCCGAACGACCATGTGAACAAATCCCAATCGACCAATGATGCCTACCCGACGGGCTTTCGCCTGGGGGTCTATGAGAAAGTCGAAGCGCTCATCGCCGAACTCGAACGCCTCATCGATTCCCTCGCCTCCAAGGGCTTGCAGTTCAAGGATGTTTTGAAGATGGGACGCACCCAGCTTCAAGACGCGGTGCCGATGAGCCTGGGCCAGGAGTTCGAAGCTTTCTCGGTCCTGCTCGGCGAGGAAATCCCTCGCTTGCGCAACAATTCAGCGCTCCTGCTTGAAGTGAATCTCGGTGCCACTGCCATTGGAACGGGACTCAACACTCCCGAGGGCTACCAGGATGCGGTCGTGAGTCATCTTCGCGAAGTCACGGGACTTGAGATCAAGGGCGCAGATAATCTCCTCGAGGCGACGAGCGACACCGGTGCCTATGTGTCGATGCATGCGGCGATCAAGCGCCTCGGAGTGAAACTGTCGAAGATCTGCAATGATCTGCGCCTTTTGTCCTCCGGGCCCCGCGCGGGGCTGGGGGAGATCCGCCTTCCGGAACGCGCTGCGGGTTCGTCGATCATGCCCGCGAAAGTGAATCCGGTGATTCCCGAGGTCGTCAACCAGGTCTGCTTCAAGGTCTTCGGCAATGATGTGGCCCTTTCTTTCGCCTCCGAGGCCGGCCAGCTTCAGCTCAATGTCATGGAACCCGTGATCGGGCAGTGCTTGTTCGAATCCATCAACCTGCTGACCTCGGCGATGCGGACCCTCAGAGAGTTCTGCATCATCGGGATTGAAGCGAACGAGGAGGTGTGCAGGCGCAATGTGCTTGACTCCATTGGGATTGTCACCTACCTCAATGAGGTGATCGGGCACGCGAACGGGGATGCGGTCGGTAGGGAGTGTGCGAGGTCGGGGCGCAATGTGGCAGAAGTCGTCCTCGAAATGGGGCTCCTTGATGAGAAGACCCTGGATGAGCTTTTGAGTGTGGAGAATCTTTTGCGTCCGAAGTACCGGGATAAGAACTATTACTCGGGCGCGGATCCTTCGGTCGTTGAAGTGCCCGAGGACCCTGCGCTCCGCTGACGCTGCCTCTATCGTCCTGTGCTCGTAGCACAGGCGCGTGTGGAACATGGTGTCCCAGTTTGTCCTTCCGCTTGAAAAACCGGTAGTGGGCCCGCGCGCCTAGAGGCATACTACCGTGCTTCCATGACTCCAGCAAACCCGCGCGCGTGGAGCATGCGTTTCGGCGGATCTGCACGGCTGAGCAGGGGGGCATGCGCTGTCTTTCTTATGAGCGTGATGATCCTTGGAGCAGGGGTGAAAGGCTAGGATCGAGGGGCGCGAAAGGAACCAGGATGGCGAAGCTTTACTTCCGCTACGGGGCGATGAACTCCGGTAAATCAACGGCGCTCCTCCAGGCGGCCTACAACTATGAGGAACGGGGACAAAGGATCCTCCTCGCTAAGCCCGCCGTCGATACGAAGGGGGATACGGCGGTGGTCTCCAGGCTCGGAGTGTCTCGCAACGTTGATCTTCTCGTCGATAAGAAGACGAATCTTCGTGAACTCCTCGGCTCCCTCGTCGCCGAGGCTGAGGCACAAGGGGAAGAGCCGATCGCCTGTCTTCTCATTGACGAAGCCCAGTTCCTCAGCCCCGCACAGGTTGATGATTTGTTGAGGATCGCCGTTGAACTCACGATCCCGGTGATTGCCTATGGGATCCGCACGGATTTCCTCACCCATTCCTTTCCCGGTTCGCGCAGGCTCCTTGAAATCGCCCATTCCCTTGAGGAACTCAAGACGATCTGCCGCTGCGGGAAGAAAGCGATGTTCAATGGGCGCACCATTGACGGGGCTTTCGTGTTCTCCGGGGAACAAGTGGCGATCGATGGAGTCGAGGTCGGCTATGAGGCGCTGTGCCCGGCGTGTTACTTCGAGGCCGGGGGGCTTCTTCCCTACGAGGCCGAGCGCTGCCACGGCGGGGCGTACTGACTTCGAGGTGTACCACTGTCCGAGCGCGTGAAGGACTTGGCTCTTAAACGATCAGAACCCCAGCTTGTGAGAATCCGAGAGAGGGAAAGTCCCAGAACGGCAAAATGCCAGAGCGACGGAAACACAAGGAAGCTGCCCTCCCCTTGTGGGGAGGGCAGCTCACTCATTCAATCGTCTGTGCGCTCAGTCTTCGTTGGGAAGGTCTCCTGCAGGCGCGATCTGGCAATTGAACAGCTCGTAACGATCGATCGCCTGCTTGACGAGAGAACGATCGATCCGCCCCTGATCTGCGAGGGTCTGCAAGGTGCGTACCACCAGGGACTCGGCGTCGATGTGGTAGAAGCGGCGCGCAGCGCGGCGGGTGTCGGAAATGCCGAAGCCGTCGGCACCGAGCACCCGGTATTCGCCCGGCACCCACTGACGGATGAGATCCTGCGTGAGGGTGTCGAAGTCCGAGGTCGCGATGAAGGGGCCTTCGCAACCTGAGAGCTTCTCCGTGAGATACGCGGTGCGCGGAGCCTCCTCCGGGTGAAGGAAGTTGTGCTCATCCGCTTCAAGACCGTCTCGACGCAGCTCATTCCAGGAGGTCACCGACCACACGGCCGCGTCAACACCCCAGTCCTCGGCGAGCATCCGCTTCGCATCGCAGGCCCAAGGAACGCCCACGCCTGAGGCGAGGAGCTGAACCTTCGCGCCACCATTATTCGAATGCTCCTTAACGCGGTGGATGCCGCGCTTGATGCCCTCGATATCCACGTTCTCAGGTTCGGCGGGCTGACGGATTGGCTCGTTGTAGACGGTGATGTAGTACATGACATTCGGGTCGCGACCATCGTCCTCGCCGTACATGCGGGCAAGGCCGTCCTCCATGATGTAGCGGATCTCGTAGGCGTAGGCCGGATCGTAGATGACGAAAGCACGGTTCGTGGAGGCGAGCACCGGGGAGTGGCCGTCCATGTGCTGCAGGCCCTCGCCCGCAAGAGTCGTCCGACCGGCGGTCGCCCCAATGACGAAACCACGGGCGAGCTGGTCCCCGGCCGCCCAGAACTGGTCGCCGGTACGCTGGAAGCCAAACATCGAGTAGAAGATGTAGACGGGGACCATCGGCAGGTCGTGGGTCGCGTAGGCCGTGCCGACAACCTGGAAGGCTGCAGCCGAACCCGCCTCGGTGATGCCCGTGTGCATGACCTGGCCCTGCTCGGACTCCTTATAGGAGAGCATCATCTCGGCATCAACGGCCGTGTAGTTCTGACCGTGAGTGTTGAAGATCTTCGCGGAGGGGAAGATCGCATCAAGGCCGAAGGTGCGGGCCTCGTCCGGGATGATCGGAACGAAATAGCGACCGAGCTGCTTGTCCTTGAAGAGGTCCTTGAGGAGTCGCACCAGTGCCATGGTCGTGGCGACCTCGAGCGAGCCTGATCCCTTCGACAGGCCTTCGAATGGCCTGGTCGGCAGGGGAGGCAGCTTCGGGTTGCGTTCGTCTCGACGCTCGGGGACCCAACCGCCGAGCTTTTCGCGCCGTTCCTTCATATACAGAAGAGCCGGGTCGTCATCTGCGGGCTTGTAGTAGGGCGGCATGTAGGGATCGCGCTCAAGTTCGGCGTCCGAGATCGGGATCTGCAGGCGATCACGCAACTGCTTGGCGTCCTCGAGCGTCAGCTTCTTCATCTGGTGAGTCGCGTTGCGTCCCGCGAAATGCGATCCAAGGATGTAGCCCTTGATGGTGTGCGCGAGGATCACGGTCGGCTGGCCCGTGTGTTCCATGGCGGCCTTGTAGGCGGCGTAGACCTTCCGGTAATCGTGTCCGCCGCGCTGAAGGGCCCAGATCTGCTCGTCAGTCCAGTTCTGGACCATCGCTTTCGTGCGCGGGTCGCGACCGAAGAAGTGTTCGCGCACGTAGGCGCCGTCATTCGCCTTGAAAGTCTGGTAGTCGCCGTCCAGGGTCTCGTTCATGACATTGACGAGGGCGTCGTCCTTATCGGATGCGAGGAGCTGATCCCAGCCGCGTCCCCAAATGACCTTGATGACGTTCCAGCCCGCGCCCTTGAAGAAGGCTTCGAGCTCTTGAATGATCTTGCCGTTGCCACGGACCGGACCGTCAAGGCGCTGCAGGTTGCAGTTGATGACGAAGGTGAGGTTGTCGAGGCCCTGCTGGGCGGCGAGCTGGAGCATGCCGCGAGATTCTGGCTCATCCATTTCGCCATCGCCGATAAAGGCCCACGTGTGCTGCTGGGAGGTGTCTTTGATTCCGCGAAGGTGCAGGTAACGGTCGAACCACGCCTGGTAGATCGCCTCAGCGGGGCCAAGACCGAGGGAGACAGTCGGATATTCCCAGAAGTTGGGGAGCTGACGCGGGTGCGGGTAGGAGGGGAGCCCGTGCTCGCTCGAGGCCTGCTGGCGGAAGCCGTCCATTTCTGCTTCGCTCAGGCGCCCTTCGAGGAATGCGCGGGCGTAGGGACCGGGGGAGGCGTGCCCCTGGAAGAACACGTGATCGCCACCGCCGGGGTGGTCCTTGCCGCGGAAGAAGTGGTTGAGGCCGACCTCGTAGAGGGTCGCGACGGAAGCGTATGAGGAGATGTGCCCGCCGACCTTCACACCGGGGCGCTGCGCGCGCGTCACTTGGACGGCCGCGTTCCAGCGGATCCAACGGCGGTATTGGCGCTCCATGGCTTCATCGCCGGGGAAGTAGGGTTCCTGTTCAACCGGGATGGTGTTGACATAAGGGGTGGTGTACTCGGCAGGAAGGGAGACGCCTTCGCGGCGCGCCTTGTCGAGCATGTGGAGAAGGATGTAGCGGGCTCGAGGGCCGCCCTTCTCATTGATCAGCCCGGAGAGGGACTCAACCCATTCCGAGGTTTCCTCCGGATCATTGTCCGGGACTTGGCTGAGCAGTCCGTTGACGACGGGATGGCTCTCGTTTGAATAACTCACGAAACACCCTCTTCTTCCTCGTGTCGGCTGGTGTGCACATCTGCGTGCTCCCGACGTCCATTCTCCACTGCGCGCGCACGCTTGGCGAGTGCATTCGGGACTGAAGGCCCATGATTCATCACTCATTTGGGGCGCCTTTCCCTGAGAAGTATTGAGCTCCTCACACTTGGGGTTGAGGTGAAGACGCGGGGCTCAAGAGGTGTGTGGGGAAGGCCGCTTGTCAGCGTGTGGGACAGGCCCTTTGTAAGCAGATGGAGAAGAAGGACCTTAGTGGACTACGATGGCCGGGTGTTCACATCTTCAGCGCACCGAGCGCTCTCGTCGAAGGGCGGTTGCTCATGACGGTGAGCCTCGGATTCACTCAGGGACAAATCGTTCAGGAGTTCTACGTCGACGAGGACGCCGACCAGGGGATTCGCGATTCGATCGAATCTGAAACCGGCGAAAAGATCGTTGACGAAGACTACGGCGACGTCGTTGACGGCGCGATCGTCTGGTGGCGTTCGGAGGACGCCGAAGAAGAGGATCTTGCAGATCTCCTCGTCGATGCAATGTCGAATCTTGACGATGGCGGACTGATCTGGGTCCTCATCCCCAAGCCGGGGCGCACCGGCTTCCTTCCGGTTGCCGATGTTGAGGATGCTGCGAAGGTCGCGGGCTTGCATTCGACCTCGGCCGCTTCTCTTGGTTCCGACTGGGCGGGTATTCGTTTGACCGCCCGTCCGCGTACCCGCTGATTATTCACAAGGAACGCATCTCGCCACTGATGAGGCGAGATGCGCCCTGAGGCGGTGGCCGCTACACTGGCCGCTTGCCGCTAAGGGCCTGTAGCTCAGTTGGTCAGAGCGCTGCGTTTACACCGCAGAAGTCGTCGGTTCGAACCCGGCCGGGCCCACCATATGGGATCTGCCCTGCGAGTACCGTCGAGGCATGAGCAGAGCACAGGAGCCTCAGGGGAGACCAGGGCTGGAAAGACACAGCTCGACGATCCACACAAAGAACGGCTGATCCTTGAGTGCGAGGTACCGCATTTTCACAGGGCACACCTCGTTGTTCGCCGGGCTGCGACGCAGAGTGTATTCGCACGATCCCCGAGGGCGAAGCGGCTGGTACTTGAAAGCGCTCGAAGGTGAAGAGTGAGTACTCGAAACCGCCCCGCCCTCGACAAAGACTCAAACTCAGGGCTGCGGTGCGGCCGCACGAAGGGCCGCTTGACGTGCCGAGCCCGTCTGCCCTGTGATCACCCGAAGCCCCATCTTGGCCATAGTGTTGAGCATCGATTGACCGGCGTGATCGATCACAACCGTGTCGACCTTGTTGGCAATGAGGAAGCGGACGATCCTGGCGTGATGCGTTCCGTGGGGCCCCTCATCGTGGAGGCGGTCCCATTCGACTTCATGAAGCTCCCAGGAAGAGATTTCCCCGTGGTCCACTTCAGTCACGACGACGTCATGGGCTTTTCCCCAACGGGGATCAAGATCCTCACCGTTGACGGGCAGTGCGATCCGCATGCTTTCTCCTCAATCATCTCGAACTTTGCCTCGCATCAGGAGCAATGCCTCGGGGCTCGTTCTATAGAGGCTACTCCCCGGCCCGCCCCTCGGCAGCTCATGTGTGTGCAGAGCTGGGCAAACACCTGGTGAAGCCAGGGGCGAAAACGCAGGACTTCCTCGAGGACTTCGAAGCTCAAGGAGCTCAGTGCTGCGTGGATCTTCAGCACAGCCGAGCGTGGCGCTCAGACCGCTTGGGCGCCACGCTCGCAAGCTTCAAGCCTCGTGCGCGCCCTGTGCACACTTCGAGGCTCAAATCTCCCTGTGACGCAAAGAGGATGCCCGGAGCTATTCCTCGCCCGCGACGAGACGACCCGAAGAACCCGCCCCGAGCTTTTCGAGGGCAAGACGGCCGACGAGCTGCTGGTTCGTTACTGTGCGCTGGGGCCTCAGATTCGTTGTGAAGCTGAAGAACCAGTGCACGAGGGTCGTGAGCTGGGACTTGAAGCCGACGATGTAGAGCAGATGCAAGAAGCACCAAGCGAGCCAGGCACTGACCCCGCTCAAACGGAAGTTGCCGATTTTAACGACCGCTTTGAAGCGGGAGATAGTCGCCATGGACCCCTTGTCGCGGTAGGAGAACGCCGTTGGAGCCTTTCGCCCTTTCAAGCGCGCAATGATTGTGGCAGCCGCATGGCGTGCAGATTGGATTGCCCCCTGCGCAACACCGGGGACGCCGGGGACGCTCATCATGTCTCCGAGGACGAAGATCTCAGGGTGTCCGGGCACGCTGAGATCGGACTCGACGAGGACTCGTCCGCAGCGGTCGAGTTCGACCCCGGTCCGCTTCGCAAGGACCCGTCCGAGTTCGCTCGCCTGGACGCCGGCGGCCCAGACCTTGCACTCGGATTCGATTCTCTTGCTCGTTCCATCGTGAAACTTCAACTCGACGCAGTCGTGATCGAGGGCGGTGACGAGGGCTCCGGTGATGACCTCAACGCCGAGGCTTTCGAGTTCACGGCGCGTCACATCGCCGAGGTGCTCTCCGAAGACGGGGAGCGGGCGCTCAGCCCCGTCGACGAGGAGGATGCGGGCCTTCTTCGGATCGATGCTGCGGAACTCCTCTTTGAGAGTGTGGGAGGCGAGTTCGCGGATCTGGCCGGCCATCTCCACGCCTGTCGGTCCTGCTCCGATGACGACGAAGGTGAGGAGCTTGTCGACCTCGCGAGGATCGGTGGCGATCTCGGCCTTTTCGAAGGAGTTGAAGATGCGTGCGCGCAATTCGAGGGCATCGTCGATTGTCTTCAAACCGGGTGCGAAAACGGCATACTCGTCCTTACCGAAGTAGGACTGGCCTGCGCCTGCGGCGACGATGAGGGTGTCGTAGGGGGTTTCGTGGGTGTCGTTGTGATTGCGCCAGATGACGATTCTGTTTTCGGTATCGATGTCTTCGACGAGCGCTTGGAAGACCTTGACGTTCTTCTGGCGTTTGAGGATCTCGCGGGTCGTCGGTGCGATGTCGCCTTCGGAGAGGATTCCGGTGGCCACCTGGTAGAGCAGGGGTTGGAAGAGGTGGTGGCTCGTTCTTGCGAGCAGTGTGATTTCGGCGTCGGCGCCTTTCAAAGACTTCGCTGCGGTGAGTCCGGCGAAGCCGGAGCCGATGATGACGATGCGGTGCACGAATCCTCCTCAATAATTAAGCAAGGAGAATGTTAGCAAATTGCTTTGGTGATCTGGAATACGAGGAACTTCATGGGCCTCAGCCCAGAGCCTCCAAAATCCTTTGAACCTCAGGAGCATTCGGCTTCCCATTGGGAAGAAGCGGGATCGCCTCGACCCATAGGGCCTGTCGGACGCGCTCCCAAGGGGCGAGAAGCTCATCGAGCGAACGGGCGATCTCGAGGGCATCACGGGCGTCTGCACCTGCACGGGGAACAAGGAGGGCCGCCACTCGTTGCCCCCATCTCGCATCGGCAACTCCCACAACACAGGCACCCTCCACTTCGGCAAGTGAAAGGAGAAGCTCCTCAATCCTCGTGGGGGCGACAAGCTCACCACCCGTGTTGATCATCCGCGACTTGCGGCCCAGCATCATGAACCAGCCCGCCTCGTCGCGAGTCGCGAGGTCGCCGGTGCGCAGCCAACCCTCCCGGATCCTGGCAGGACCTTCTTCTCCAGCGTTGAGGAAAGACGAGGCAACCCCCGGGCCTCGTACCTCGATCTCCCCGACAGTCCCGGCAGGCGTCTCGGCCCCGTCCTCGTCCACGAGGCGGACATCCACATAGGGGAAGGGAGCTCCTAAAGCCCCCGTAGGAGCCCCCGAATCCGGGGAGGCCATGAGCCCGGCACCGCTCGTTTCCGTCATTCCCCACACGTGAATCGGACGCAGCCCCGCTTCGCGCATCCTGGCGGCGAGCGCGGCAGAGAGCAGATCACCCCCGATGAGGGGACGCGCCCAAGAAGACAGATCGGCGAGCACATGGGCATTCTCATCGAGGAGGAGATGACACATGATCGGCACGAGGAACATCATCGTGATCCGATGCTCCTCAATCGCGAGAAGAACCTGGCGGGGGTCGAAAGTGGGGAAAACGACCAGGGTGCCGCCGTGAGTGAAGACATCAATAGTCGTCCCATTGAAGCCCCCGATATGGGAGATCGGTGCGCACACCCCCAAGACCTCGTGGCCCGGGCAGTACTCGAAACCGTCACGAAAGCACATCGACCCCCACCACAGCTGCGAATGCGTGAGCTCGACACCTCGGGTGCGTCCCGCACTCCCAGAAGTGAAAACGATCGCCGCGATCTCATCGCTCCTTTTCGGCGGCTCGCCCTCAATCGGTTCAGCAGACAGGGCCTCGGAGGTGAAATCCTTAAGGAGTGTCCCGGGCAGGGCAAGGCCCTCGTCAAGGAGAGTCCCGGGTAAGGCAAGGCCCTCGTCAAGGAGGAGGAGACGGGGCTTAACCGAGACGAGCAGCTCTTTGAAAACAGGGAGGGGGAGGCGCTCTGAAAGGGGAACGGTGACGGCGCCCAGCCACGAGCAGGCGCAATGCAGGACATAGCACCAGGGGGTATTCGCCGCGGCGAGGACGACCCGATCGCCCTCGCCGATCCCCAGGGCACGCAGATAAGAAGCTGTTCGCCTCACCGCCTCAGCAGAATCGGAGACACTCCACTTGTGCCCCTCGGGAAGCCAGATGATCGAATCACGATGAGGGCGCTGACGCGCGGCCCTCATGAGTGCCCTGGCGGGCGAGTAGTCCGGCGTGGACACCTCAGGCGCCCACCTCTTCGCGGACAGCGGCGCGACGTTCCCGGCGCTCGCGAAGCTTCACCAAGACCGTGCTCGCCTCCTGAAGAGTTGACGCCGAGTCATCCAAATGCGCGAAGCGGGCAGGAATCTCAAAGCCACGGGCCTTCATGCCCTTCGCCCACAGCAGGCCCGCCCGATACGAGGAACGCACAAGAGGCCCGGCCATTACTCCCGCGAAACCCATCTCCTCAGCCTCGGCTGCGATTTCCAGGAACTCCTCGGGATGCACCCACCGGTCAATCGGATGATGCAGGGCAGAGGGCCGCAGGTACTGGGTGACGGTGAGGAGATCACATCCCGAAGAGTGCAAGTCGTGAAGGGCTTCTGAGATCTCTTCGCGCGTCTCGCCCATCCCGAGGATGAGATTCGACTTCGTCACCATGCCCGCGTCGTGGGCTCGCTGGATCATGGCAAGGGAACGCTCGTAGCGGAAAGCGGGGCGAATCTTCTTGAAAATCCTGGGAACCGTTTCGAGGTTGTGGGCGAAAACCTGGGGCGCCGCCTCGATCACCATGTCGATTGACTCGTTGTGACCCCGAAAATCATCGACGAGGAGCTCGACACCCGTCGACGGGCTCAGCTCGTGGATGCGGCGACAGGTTTCGGCGTAGAGCCAGGCCGCGCCGTCGGGCAGATCATCGCGGGTGACTCCCGTGATCGTCGCGTACCTCAGTTCCAATTGCGCAACGGATTCGGCGATGCGCCTCGGCTCGTCTTGGTCGTATTCGCTGGGGCGCCCGGTCGCGATATCGCAAAAATCGCAGCGCCTCGTGCACACGGCGCCACCAAGGAGGAATGTCGCCTCGCGGTCTTGCCAGCATTCGTAAATATTCGGACAACCCGCCTCCGCGCACACCGTGTGAAGGCCCTTGTGGTGAGAAAGATCGCGCATGTCCTGATAGTTCTGGCCCGCGATCGCCGTCGTTCGAATCCACTCCGGCTTCTTCTCAATCGGGGTTCGAGCATTGCGCACCTCGACGCGCAAAAGTCTGCGGCCTTCAGGATCGGGCAGAGTACTCATCGGACGATCCAATCTTCGAGTTCTTGATCGGGCTTGGCGAGCAGGGGGCGGATGTGGGCGAATAGGTGGGGGAGAAGCAGATGGGCTGCGGAGCGCACATCCGTGTGGACCCCCTCCCACGACAGGCTCGTGACATCTGCGTCACTCAAGCCGCAGGGGATGATGCCGCTGAAAGCCGAGGCCGGATCAATATCGACATTGAGGGCAATGCCGTGCAATGTCGCTCCTCGCGCGACCTTCAAACCGATCGCGCAGATCTTGCGGTCCGCCCGCCCCTCTTCGGTGAGCCACACTCCGGCGCGCCCCTCGACTCGGTGGACGGGGAGCTGCCATTCTTCGCGGATCGTTGCGATCACCCCGGCTTCGACTGCCCGGATCCACGCATACAGATCGACAGGTTCTTTGAGTTTCACGACCGGGTAGCACACGAGCTGACCGGGACCATGCCAGGTTGCTGAACCCGCACGGTCGACGTGGATAACCCGAATCGAGGTGTCAGGGATGTGTTCGGGTTTGGTGTGGCGGCCCGCAGTCCATACCGGCTGCATTTCGGACACGATGATCGCGTCGCCTCCACCGGCAATGGCCTGCTCATGGAGTTCGCGTTGAAGGCGGTCAACGTCCATGTAGTCCGCTTTTGCCAGTCCTAAACACTCAATGACTCGCACGACTTCACATGATAAACCGTTGCACGAAGCGACTCGTAACCGGGATGGGGAGGAGAAGGGCCCGAGTTCGCCTCTCCTGAGTGCTCTTGCCCTGAGTATCCTGGGGTGATGACACAGACATGGAGCCTCGAAGACGTGATGAGCCTCATGGAGGAGTGGTATCCGGCTGAACGTGCCGAGTCGTGGGATCGGGTAGGACTGATCCTGGGAGATCCGGGCCAGAAGGTGGAGAGGATCCTCTTGGCCGTGGATCCTGTGGAGGCAACGGTCAGTGAGGCGATCGACTGGGGCGCAGACCTGCTCCTCACTCATCATCCCCTTTACTTGCGCGGCACCAGTTTCATTGCGGAATCCGATCCGAAGGGAAGGAGCGTCGCCCGCCTCATCCGCGCGAATATTGGACTTTTCAACGCCCACACGAACGCGGACGCATCCCCCGAGGGCGTGGGCGAAGCGCTTGGTCGGCTCATCGGATTGAAAGACATGAGGGTCCTCGTCCCCATGGGTGTTGACGAGGAAGGGCGGCCAATCGGCCACGGCAGAATCGGTAGCGTCGAGCCGATGAGTCTTGAAGCCCTCGCTGATCGCATTGCATCCGTCCTGCCTGCGGGTCCGACGGGTCTTTTGCTCGGTGGGGATCGGGAGAGGATCATCACTCGGGTCGCAGTGTCGGGAGGGGCGGGTGATTCCTTCCTCGAGGACGCGCGCCGGGCGGGTGCGCACGCCTTCCTCACGGCGGATCTTCGCCACCACCCTGCCTCGGAGCATCTCGAGGGCGGGGCGCCCGCTCTGCTCGCGGGTTCCCATTGGGCAACGGAATGGCCGTGGCTGCCGCTACTCAAATCGAAGCTCGACGCCGCCGTAGGTTTGGCGGATGTGTCTGTGGACGTGAAAGTCTCTACGATTGCGACGGAGCCGTGGATCAGCCACCGGCCGACACGAGGAGGACTGAAGTGAAGGCGAAACCGAGCGATCAGCTGACTCTGCTGGATCTGCAAGCCCTCGACCAGCGCGAATCCGTGCTGCGCCATCAGCGCGACTCGCATCCGGCTCACGCCACAGTGCGTGAACTCGCCGGACGCATCGACGACCTGCAGCGTTCACAGATCACGCAGAACAGTGTCATTTCCGATCTTTCCCGGGAGATTGAGCGCATCACTCACGAGATTGAACTCGTCAGTGCTCGCCGCGATCGCCAGAGAGGACGGATTGAGGCGAATGAGGTCCCCTTGCGTGATATCTCCTCCATGGAGCATGAGATCGCTCAGATGCAGACTCGTCTTTCCCGTTTGGAAGACGACCAGCTCTCAGTTGAGGAACAGCGCGAGAACGCTCAGAAGGCTCGCGAATCGATGCTCAGTGAGATCGAGGGCATGAAGGCGTCGATTGAGCAGACGAAGGCCGAGTTCATGGCGGAGGTCGCCGAAGCTGATGATGAGCTCCGCGCGGTGATTGCAAAGCGCCGTGAACTCGCCGCTTCTATTGCGAAGGATTTGCTGGACGAGTATGAGAGGGTCCGGGCGTTGAACGGTGCGCTCGCCGTCCTGGAAGTGCGCAATGGTGTGGGAATCGGAATGGCCGCAGAGATCTCTCCTTTGGAGCGTGAGACGATTCGGACCACTCCCGCTGACGAGGTTTACTGGGCCGAAGACACCGGAGCGATTGTCGTCAGGACCCAGCAGGCGCGTGACTGAGGCTGAACACTCCAGGCCCACGACTGAGGCGCAAAATTGAAGATCGCGACTGAGCGTGAGGCGTGCATGTCGAGGCGTCTCACGCTCAGGCGTTTTCACCCTGGGCGTCCTCCTTGGCGAGCCCGACAGGACCAGCCGTGCTCCATGCTGGATGAGCGCGGTTCAACATCTGTTCGCGCACGAAGCTCGTCGATCCGCAATGACGCGTCCTCAATCCCTGAGGAAGCCGCGCCACTCCCTGATGAAAACTCTTCAATCCGTCACCAGAGTCAGAGCCCTTGTCGAGCCGCCTTGCCGACTTGGCTTCGCCTCCAAGATTTCAACATCAATGATCTGGTGGACCCGCCCCTTGGCATCCGTGATCGAGATTGTTCCCGCTAATGCGGACAAGGCCTCAACGACCTCGTCGGGGGAAGCATTCGCCCCGAGGGCGAGCAGCTCCCTACAGGCAAGTCCGCGCCAGCGTTTGGCATCGTGGGAGATGATCTGTCTTTTGCCCTCCCTTTCGCGGGCTGCGCGAATCGAGATGAGATGCGCCCAGGGAGCTTTGCAGGCGGCGGCGTAACCGCCTGAGCGCGCATCGACGACGCATTCGCCCTCAGCCTCTGCGCGTAGCGCTTCGTCCAGGGCTGGGCGCCAGTATTTCGCCAAAGGGAGGAATCCGGGAAGCTTCGAGGCGATGGAGAGGCGATGATCGGGGACGAGATCTTCGGGGCTGAGTACTCCGAAAAGTCCTGAGAAAATGCGGATGCTCCGATGAGCGCATTCTTTCTGCTCCGCATTGAGGGTGGGGAGGTCGAGTGCAGTGAAGAGAACCCCGGTGAAGAGCTCACGGGCTGGAGCGCAGGGGGAGTGGAGAAGATGGAGGTTCGCGCGGGCCTCATGAGCCTTTGTCGGGCCGAGTCCTAAGAGTTTCGCTGCCTGCTCATCGGCCCCCAAAGCTTCGAGCGCATTGATGAGCCTTGTCCGTTCAGGCTCAAGCGAAGAGTGCGTCAGCGTTTTAAGATTCAGTGTCGGACCCGAGGTAGGGGTGCTTTTCGATTCGGAGGGCGGTAGCCAGATGAACATATCGGCATGCTAGCGGCTCGGCTATGATGGTCCGCGCGGATGAGTCGGTCGGGCGGCCGCGTGAGGGAAACCTCCCGAGGAACGTCCGGGCTCCATAGGGCAGGGTGATGGCTAACAGCCACCCGGGGTGACCCGAGGGATAGTGCCACAGAGAATAGACCGCCTGGGGTTTGGGCCCGAGGCAAGGGTGAAACGGTGGGGTAAGAGCCCACCAGCGGTTCGGGTGACCGGATCGGCTTGGAAAACCCCACCCGGAGCAAGACCGAGCAGCAGGCAGCGGATGGCCCGTCCCCGTCCTGCGGGTAGGTCGCTTGAGGCCCGTGGTAACGCGGGTCCTAGAGAGATGGTCGCCACCGTCTTCGACGGTACAGAACCCGGCGTACAGACTGGCTCATCCGTTCTCATTTCTCTGCGCGCCAGGCTCACTGAGCAGCATCAGCGCTTCAACCGCCTCTCGTCCCCATCGCCCCGCAGAATCGCGAGAATGTGCAGAGCCCCATGTCATTCGAAAGATGAACTCTCCGCTGAGAAAAGAGCGGAGTGGAGTTCACCGAGCGGCCCAGGGCGGGGTTCTCAGCGGGCGTGGCGAGGCTGGCATTCCCAGTGTCCGTAGCCGGGAAAGGTTACTGGAGGTGGTGGGACCGCGCTGAGCGTCCGTGGCGCTCAAGCCAACGGGAACCGAAAGAAGACTGCGTACGTGCCGCAAGGGCGCGCAATTGATCCCGGTGCATCCTTTCCACAAGATCACCCTGAGAGACCCAGCCGATGATCTGGGCGTTGGCATCGACGACCGGAAGACCAGAAGAATTCGCCGAGTGGAGTCTCGACAAGACGACACTGGGAAGCTCATCGTCGCAGACCGAGGGAGCGGACAATTGGAGCGCCGAAAGGGGAGTATCCAGACCTGAATCCGCTTGGCGGGCCAAAGCAAGATCGATTGCGGACACGAGCCCGAGGTAACGCCCATCCTCATCGACCACGGGCAGATCGGAAAGATGAGCGGCGCGCATCTTCGAAATCGCCCGACCAATACTTGTTGACGCGAGAAGAGAATCGGGGACTTGTCCCATCCATTCACGCACAGGCCGAGGCCCCAGGAGCGTCGAATCCACGGGATCGTCGAGAATATCGCCGCGGCGCCGCAGCTTTTCCGTGTAAATCGTTGCGCGCGTGAGGAAACGGGAGATCCCAGTGGCGAGGACCACGGCAAGCATCATCGGCAAGATGAGCGAATACTGTTCGGTCATTTCCACAATGATGAGCACTGCCGTCATGGGGGCGCGGGCGGCACCGGCGAAAGCGGCGCCCATCCCGATGACGGCGAAGACTGCGGCAGGAGTATTCGTCAGGGGAGCGATGAGCTGCCCGAAAGCGGCGCCAGCGGCCGCACCGATGAAAAGGGTCGGCGCGAAAACACCTCCCGAACCACCAATGCCGATCGTGTAAGAGGTGTACAGCGCACGCCCCAAGACGAGCAGGAGAAGGAAGCCGAGTGAATACTCTCCAGCGATCGCGGCCTCTTGGATTGGATACCCCGAGCCGTACATTTCAGGGAAGACCAGGAGACCGAGGCCGAGAACAATCCCGAGGACGGCGGGGCGCGACCATTCGGGAAGATGCAAGGGCTTCCACAGGACATCAATGAGGTCTTCGACCGCGTAGAGGAGTTTTGAAAAACCCAAACCGGCCAGGCCAGTGACGAGGCCGAGAATGACGACCCACCACATGTCCGCAAGATGTGTGAAAGCCAAATCCCCTCCGACGCGCACCACAGCCTCATCGCCTTGAAGAGCCCTGGCGACAAGGGAAGCCATCACCGAGGAGATGACGACATAGCCGAAGGTCTCCGCCGAGAAACTCGTCAGAATCACTTCGAGGGCGAAGACCGCGCCCGCGAGAGGCGCGTGGAAGGTCGCGGCAATACCACCGGCGGCGCCGCAAGAGGCAAGGAGCACGACCCTGGAGGGAGGGAGACGAAGACTCGAAGCCAAGGAGGAACCAATAGAAGCGCCGACCTGGACGATCGGCCCCTCCCTTCCCGCAGAGCCACCAGAACCGATCGTGAGGGAAGAGGCGATGAGTTTGATGAAGGCGATGTGCCCCGGGATCTTCCCACCTTTGCGCCTCACTGCGAGCATCACCTCGGGAATGCCATGTCCGCGTGCCGAGGGAGCGAACCTTTGGACGAGAGGCCCGTAGATGAGGGCTGCGATCACAGGGGAGGCGAGGAGGAACACCCACGAGGCGATCCCGAGAACACCATGAGGGGCACCCGTATGCGTCGTGTACTCCTCATAGCCCGTCGACACCCAGGTCCAGCCTCGGATCATGAGGTTAAAGAGGACGGCAGCGCCCCCGACGACCGCGCCAACGAGAGCCGCGACGAGGCCGATGAGGAAACGATGCCGCCCAAGAAGGGCCCCGAAGGCTTCGAGGCCCTTCAAACGTGGGAGCTCAGTGTTCACAGGTTCGTGACGACTAGATCGGATTCGACCTCCACATCCAGTCCCCAGACCCGCGAGTAGAAGGCGAGTTCAGCAGCCCAGGCATCCCGGATCGTTGTTGCGCGCCTGAAACCGTGCCCTTCGCCCTCGTAGATCTTCACAGCGACGGCATTGCCCTTCGCGACGAGCGCGTCATACATGGCGTGCGCCTGGCTCGGCGGGACGACACGGTCCTCAGCACCCTGCAGGAGCAGGAGCGGAGCCGTGATCTCATCGATGTGGAAAAGGGGGGATCTATCCTCCCAGACCGGATCGGACAAATCGGAAGAGCCGAGGAGACGGAAAGAATAACCGGCCTCGAACTTGTGGGTCTCCGCCTCGAGCATCTTCAAATCGGCGATCCCATAGAAGGAGGTGCCCGCGGTAAAGACATCAGATCGGACCAGAGCATTGAGAGTCGTGAAGCCTCCAGCACTACCACCACGGATCGCGATGCGCTTCGGGTCAGCGAGCCCACGTTCGATCAAAGACTTCGCGCCGTCCGCACAGTCCTGCACATCCATGACGCCCCAGTTCCCGTTGAGGCGTTCACGGTAGGCGCGGCCAAAACCGGTTGAACCCCGGTAGTTGACGTCGAGGACCGCGAAGCCGCGACTCGTCCAATACTGGGTCGGAACCGACAATCCCGGGCGGGTCGAGGAGGTCGGGCCACCATGGACGTTGACGATCAGCGGAGGCAGATCCTCGGCGGGGGCCTGGAACTCGGGGTTCTTCGGCGGATAGTAGAAGCCGTAGGCGAGGGCGCCATCCGAGGTCGGCCAAGACACGATCTGAGCGGGGGAGATCAAGGAGGGAAGGATCTCCGCTTCTGAGGAGGGACGGATGATGCTCGTCTTGCCGTTCTTGACCTCCACGATTGCGGGAGTATGGGTTGCAGAGTCTGCGAGGAAGACGACGCGGCCATCAGCGGAGGCCACATTGCCGATGGGCCACCAGCCGGTCGCCCATTCCTCAGCCAAACCATTAGAGATGGAGACCGCACCAATGTGCCAGGTGAGGTCTTCGGCCCATGAGCACACGAGATAGTTGTTGTCGAAGTTGTCGTAGGAATGCAGGCCGAGTTGCCAATGCGGGTGGGAGAAGGCCTGAGTACCCGGATGCAGGGCCCGGGTGCGCGTCTTCGACACCCACGCATCCGCAGGATCCCCCTCATGCCAGGTGAAGCCCTCCGTGCGGAAAAGATTCGCCCAACCGGTCGTGTCATCAACGTGGATGAGGTCGCCGTCGAGGGTCCAACGCGGCTCGTACACGCACACATCCGGCGTATCGACGAGGACCGTGGAAACCCCGATTCGGCCTTCAAAGTCGAGGGCGCCCACATGCAGGGCACTGCGCGTCCAGGGCATTTCCGGCTGATTCCAGCTCAACCAGGCGAGCTTCGTGCCATCGGGGGAGATCACCGGGGAGGCGACGAAGTCAGTGCCTTCGAAAACAGTGATGATTGCGGAGTCATCTCTGGCGGCGCTCCCATCGAGGGGGATTGCGACGAGGGTGTTGACGGGGTCGCCGACCCCCGAGTGGTCTTCTCTTACGGCGTAGACGAGGCCCCGGACCTCGTCTATTTCGAAGTCACCGAAACGCGATTTCGACAGGGTCGTCAGCGGGGTGACCGTTCGATGTGGATCTTTCGAGTCGAAACGGTAGACACGCGAGTCAAAACCGTCTGAGAAGACGACGAAGCCGTCAAGGACCGCGTAGGCGCGCCCGCCGTACTCGTGGACCCTGGTGCGAACATCGGGGAGGCGGACGCCGTCAATGAGGGGGAGGACCTCGGAGGTGACGCCCGAAGCGGAGCGGCACAGGAGGGTTCCTCGTCCATCCTCTTTGGGATGGCCCTCGACCCAGTAGGTGTCCGGACCGTCGACTCGGACCTGAGATAGGGTCACGCTCCTCGCCGTGAAGGATTCACCGGTAATGGGGGACTTCCACTCGCCGTAAGGAGCGACGTTCACGGACATGCTTCCTCCTTGGAAGAACGTTTCGAAGTGTCTTTCGCTTCGTGATGCACATCCTAGTCGGATGAAGTCCTGCACGGTCGGCTGCTCGTCGGAAGCTTCCATCATCAGGCGCCGAGCGGGGCGAGCGGAATGCTCCATTCCTCCTGATCGGCATTGGACCGTTAGAATCCGAATCATGCACACGAAGGAAGAGGAACACGGTCTGCTCGACCGGATCGAATCGCCCTCGGATCTTCAGGCATTCACGCCGACCGAACTCGTTGATCTTTCCCGCGAGATTCGCGAGTTTCTCATCTCCTCCGTCTCGAAGACGGGCGGGCATCTCGGCCCGAATCTTGGAGTCGTCGAACTGACAATCGCCTTGCACCGGGTCTTTGAATCCCCGAAGGACACCTTCGTTTTCGACACCGGACACCAGTCCTATGTGCACAAAATGCTCACGGGCCGTAAGGATTTCACGCGTTTGCGCGAAGCGGGCGGTCTTTCGGGCTATCCGAGTCGCGAAGAATCCATTCATGACGTCCTCGAATCTTCGCACGCCTCCTCCTCAATCGCCTGGGCCGATGGGATCTCTGTGGAGAAGCGACGCCAAGGGGAAGACTCCTGGACAATCGCGATCATCGGTGATGGTGCTCTGACGGGCGGAATGGCCTGGGAGGGGCTCAACCGCCTCGCCGCTTCGAAGGATCGGCGTGTCCTCATCATTGTCAACGACAATGGGCGTTCTTATGCTCCGACTATCGGGGGGCTTGCGCTTCACCTTGATGCGCTCAGGACCTCCGAAGGCTATGAGCGTGCTCTGTCCTGGGGCAAGCGCCAACTCCTCTCCCTCGGGGAACCGGGGCGAGCGGCTTTTGATGCTTTGCACGCCGTCAAGACGGGACTCAAGGACGCTCTTGTCCCACAGGTCATGTTCGAAGATCTCGGCTTGAAGTATCTCGGCCCGGTCGACGGACACGACATCGTCGCCCTCGAAAACGAACTGATGCTCGCAAAAACGCAGCACAGTCCGGTGATCCTGCACGCGATTACCCAAAAGGGCAGGGGCTACACGCCCGCGGAAGAGGACATCGCCGACCGATTCCACGCCGTCGGCCCGATCCACCCTGAGACGGGTTTGCCGGTCGCTCCCGCCCGATTCGGCTGGACGAGCGTCTTCGCTGAAGAGATTGTGAAAATCGCTCGAGAGAACTCGAAGGTGGTGGGTATCACCGCCGCAATGATGGAGCCCGTTGGCTTGGCTCCGATGAAGAAGGAGTTCCCCGAGCGGGTTGTGGATGTTGGCATCGCGGAGCAAGAAGCGCTCGCCTCGGCTGCGGGAATGGCTTACGAGGGTGCGCACCCGGTTGTCGCCCTCTACGCGACCTTCCTCAATAGGGCTTTCGATCAGCTCCTCATGGATGTCGCCCTGCATCAGGCGGGGGTGACGATCGTGCTCGACCGGGCTGGGGTCACCGGGGTTGATGGTGCTTCGCATAACGGCATGTGGGATATTGCGATGTGCCAGATCATCCCCGGGCTTGAACTCTACGCTCCGCGCGATGAGGCGAGCTTGCGCCACTCACTTCGTTTGGCCATCGCTGCCGAGGATCGGCCCACGGTGGTGCGTTATCCCAAGGGATCTCTTCCCGAGGCGATGTCCGCGCTGCGCGCCGTGGGAGGAGTCGATGTCCTTTCCGAACCTGATCCGGGCGCAGTTGATGTGCTTCTCGTTGCGACGGGAGCTCTCGCTCCTTCGGGCTTGAAAGCGGCTCGTATCTTGGAAGAGCAGGGCATTCGGGTCCGGGTCGTCGATCCGATTCGAGTGCTTCCCCTGAAAGAAGGACTGCTCGAATGCGCCAAAGACGCTGATCTTGTTGTCACTATTGAAGATGGCCTCGTCGATGGCGGCTTCGGATGGGCCCTGCGTGACAAATGCGTGGGAACTCGGGTGCTCACGCTCGGCATTGCGAAGACATTCCTCGAGCATGGGGATCGCTCGGATATTCTCGCTGCCCTCGGCCTGGATCCAGAGTCGATTGCCCAGCGTGTGCGTGAAAGCCTGGGTGATGTGCGGGCGGGCTGAGGCCCCGCCTCACTTTCACCCCTCGAGGGCGTCGGCGAGCGGGTCGAGGCACAAGTCCATCTGCCAGTTCCTCGCCCCCTGCTCGTACATGCGTTCCTCAATCTCATCCCCGGAGGGACGATTCACCTCCAGGGGTGCCCACGCGACAAAGCGTTGAATCCTCGGCTCGAGAATCACCTCGGGCGCAACCCCAATCCGCTCCGACACCTTCAGGAGGGCGGTGCGGACCACCTGCAAACGCTGGGCCGCGTCCTCGTCAATGCGCGCCCAAGAGCGAGGCTCAGGGATGGCACCTGGAGCGCGAGGCTTCTTCACTTCGGGAAGCTCCTCCTCTGAGGCGGTCATCACCCGAGTGATTGCTCGTAGCCACTGATCGGTGTAGGGGCGGGCAACGGGGGAGCGGAACTCATTGATCTGCAAAAGGGAGCGCCTATTGCGCGGGGGCACCATCGCCGCTCGAACAAGAGCAGCATTGCGTACGAGACGCCCCGGAGCGAGGTCGATGTCCTGTGCGATCTCCTCGCGAGTCCTCCACAGGGCCTCAAGAACACCGAGACCACGGCGATTGCGGATCTTCCCAGCCCCAGGAAGGGAACGCCACTTCTCCTTCTTCGGTTTTGGCGCGGGAAGCGAAGCAATATACGCGCATTCTTCGACGGCCCACTCCCAGCGGCCAAGTTGATCCAAACGGTGCGAGAGCCTGCGATACAACTCGGTGAGAAGTTCAACGTCGAGCGCCGCATAGCGCAGCCAGTCCTTGGGAAGCGGGCGCAGCGACCAGTCGGAGGCCTGGTGATCTTTCACGAGGCCGAGGCCGAGGACCTGTTCGCACACTGCGGCCAATCCGAAGCGTTCCAAGCCGATGAGTCGCGCCGCGATCTCCGTGTCGAAGAGCAGGGGCGGTTCGAGCCCGAGCTGACGAAGATTGGGCAGATCCTGCGCCGCATCGTGCAGGAGCCACGTTTCTTTCAGGCCTTCGTTCAAGATCGTGAGGTCTGTGAGGGCGTGCGTGTCGATGAGATAGGTGCCGACGTCTTCGCGGCGGATCTGCACGAGATAAGGATCGTTACCGTATCGAAATCCTTGGGCGCGTTCCACATCGAGGGCGACGGGTGCGCGCCCCTTCTTCAAAGCTCTGGCGGCGCGCTTCAAATGATCGGGGGTGTCGATGACGGCGGGCACGCCGCCGCGCGGGGTGACGATGAGCTCGGGGTTTTCGGTGTCCCCGAGGGGAAGCCCATCCATATTGGCGATTTTCACGCCTCACACTCCTTCGAGGAAACGTTGGGACGACACCCCGCAGGTTCGCAGCATGACATCCGTCCACGCGTTGAGGTGTTCGCCGAGGGCGCAGGTAACGGCCGTCCACGAGGCCCGCATTTCAACATTCATTGTGGAGCCACGCAAAACGAGGCCCCCATAGGATTCGGAGATTTCCCGGGTGACTGTACCGCTGAGGTCGTGGTACTCGGCCCCGGCCTCAGTGAGGCATTCGTCCGTCCATGCCCACAGGGCTTCTGCAAGGAGAGGATCTGCGCTCATTTCAGGGTCGATATGGCTGCGGAATTGGGCAACGAGACGCAAAGTGCCATTCCAACCGGGACTGCCGTCGGGGTCGTAGAGGATCACGAGACGGCCAGTGGCCAAGGGTTCGTCGAATTCTTCATCGAGAGTTCGCATGACGATCGCAGCCGTGTAAGGTGCGAGCCTGGAGGGGCCGGGAGCCTCTGCGAGAACGACTTTGGGGTGGCGGGGTGCTTCGCGCAGGCTGAGCAGAGCCTGAACGAAGTCATCGGGCAGTGCGTGCTCGTCCACCGCCTCAGATTACGATTCTTAGGCTCTCAGCCTCCTCCGGCGCGCCGCCCCTGGCACAGATGAGCTGTGAATCGGCGCTCACAAGCGGCCGGGGGTGCTTGTGGCCATAAGCAAGCGGGGGCAGGAGTCTCCTACCCGGGTGGGCGTGCGTCACCCTTTCCAGTAATTGGCGGTGTTCGTGCCATCGATACCTGCCAGGGTGTGCGTCACGGTGTCGAAGGTTGTGTTAAGGCTGTAGAGGGCTTCCTGCCTGAGCGTGAGTGCGTGTCACCACACATTCGCTAAGACTTGTTGTACCTCATCGTTTCACCCCAGAAACGAGCGTGCATCACGGCAGCTGTGGAAAGGTTCGCTTCTGATCGCTCTTTGAGTTCCAGCAAGCTCGTCTTCGAAGGTGAAAACCTTGTGCTCGCTCGAAGCGCAGGCGGAACTGCCCAAGAGTTTCGGTCGGCGCGAAAACCGCGGAATCTTGCACTTTTCACCCGCTTGTGACACGGGTAACTCGCTCTCAATTTCGCCTTTTCCTCAAATGCCTGTTAGTGTTTTCCCTGTTCGCAACGAGCCCTTCGGGGAGCGGAGCGAGACGCGGATGTGGCTCAGTTGGTAGAGCATCACCTTGCCAAGGTGAGGGTCGCGGGTTCGAGTCCCGTCATCCGCTCGGGCGATTGGCGCAGCGGGAGCGCGCTTCCCTGACACGGAAGAGGTCACTGGTTCGATCCCAGTATCGCCCACTGTCGTTCCGGTTCCTTCGGACTCGACGAGGTATTTCCACAGATCGCATAACGATCAGTCGCGGATGTGGCTCAGTTGGTAGAGCATCACCTTGCCAAGGTGAGGGTCGCGGGTTCGAGTCCAGTCATCCGCTCGTTGAATCCGGACTCCCACGCGGTTCCGGTGAGAACATGGTGGGTTGGCCGAGAGGCGAGGCAGCGGCCTGCAAAGCCGTATACACGGGTTCGAATCCCGTACCCACCTCGGGCGATTGGCGCAGGGGTAGCGCGCTTCCTTCACACGGAAGAGGTCACTGGTTCGATCCCAGTATCGCCCACCAGAGAAAACCCGGAGCCATCGGTTCCGGGTTTTTCTCTCATTTTGATTCATCGCTGCCGATCCTCGGGCTGGATCAGGCTCAGGCCCCATATCCTTAGCTGGGGCGCTCAATCGGCTGTCCTCTCATCAATCAAGGTGGTGTCATGCCCTCGAACGCTTCAACAGCGCTCCTGCCCGTCATTCTTGGAGGAGACTTCGGCGTCTACGGGATCGGCCGCTCTTTCAACGAGGCTTTCGGCTGCCGGTGCCTGTGCGTGTCGAACTCGCCGGCTGTGGCCATTACCCGCTCGAACTTCTTCGATGTCCACCACATCCCATCCGGGATCTCAGATGCCGATCTGCTCGCTACGCTCCTCGCCATTGCCCAAGCGAACGAGGGCCAAGAGCTGGTGCTCATGGCGAATCATGATCTGCACTCGAGTTTCATCGCACGAAACTTCGACGCCCTCGCCCGCGTCTACGCCTTGCCCTTCCCCTTCCAGGAGATCATCGACCAGCTGACGGATAAAGCGGGGTTCGCCCGCGCCTGTGCGCAGCTGGGTATTGACACGCCCAGAAGCGTTGAAGCTGATTTCGCTCACTACGACGAGAACTGGCGCCCGCCCGAGATCCCTTTCGCCTTCCCCGTGGTCGCGAAGGCCGCGAAGGGCGAGCCCTATGATCGCCTCCACTTCGAAGGAAAACGCAAGATCTGGTTCATCGAGTCCGCTGAGCAGCTCGAAGAACTGTGGGAGATGCTCGCCCGGGCAGGCTTTGACGACGTCTTCCTCGTCCAAGAACTCATCCCCGGGGACAATACGGCGATGCGTTCCATCACCGCCTACGTGGATTCACACGGGGAGGTGACCCTCATCGGTTCGGCGCGCGTCCTCCTCGAAGATCACGCCCCAACAATGATCGGCAACCCCGTCGCGATGATCACGGAGGATTTCCCAGCGCTGTGGGACGCGGCTGAACGCCTCCTCACCTCCTCCGGCTACCGTGGTTTTGCGAATTTCGACGTGAAGATTGACCCTCGTGATGGGCGGGCGGTCTTCTTCGAAGTCAACCCGCGCATCGGGCGCAACAACTGGTACATGAGCGCCGCCGGACTCAACCCGATGACAGTCATGGTCGCCGACCTCGTTGAGCACCGCCGGGTCGAACCAGGGAGGATCAGCCGTGAGATTCTCTACTCGATGGTCCCAGACTCCCTGCTCCTCAAGTACATTCGGGAGGACTCGCTGCGCGCCCATGTGAAGGGACTCATCCGTTCGGGGCTCCGCTTCGATCCTCTCCTCAATCCCGTGGAGAAGGACCTTCGGCGAAATCTCACGATTCGCCTGCAAAAACTCAACCATCATCGAAAATTCGCCCGCTACTACCCCGAGGCGACCGATCGGTCGTTCTGAAAGGATCCAGTATGCCCACGACGCAGATTCGAGAACTCTCGGCCGAGGACATGAGGCGCGCAGCCTCAGGAATCGGGGGTCTGCCCGTTGAGCAGTCCGAACACTGGGAGGCATTCGCCACTACTCAAGGTCACAGCCTGTGGGGCCTACTCGGCTGGTACGAGGGCGAGAAGTGCCTCGCCGTCATCGCCCTCTACGAGCACCGCCTGCGCTCCTGGCGATACCTGTGGGCGAAGAACGGTCCGGTGTGGATCAAGGAGGCGACACCGGATCGCGAGGCGGCATTTCGCCGCGATCTTGTCGAATGGGTCCGTAAAAAGGACCGGGGCATCGTTTTCGTGCGCCTGCACGCGTGGTATAGCGCCCCCGAACTCGAAGACGTCCTCCAGACGATCACCTACGACCGGACGGTCATCATCGACTGCGCCAAGGGCGAGCGTGAAGCGGTCCTCGCTTCAATGCCCAATGACGGCAAGCGCTCTGTGCGCCGAGCAGTGAAGAAGTGTGAAGCTGCGGGAGTACACATCGTGGAGGAGACCGACAAGGCTCGCGACGATTTCTCCGAATACTATCGGGTCATGGTGGAGACCGCCGAGCGCGACGGTTTCCGTCCGCACGCGAGCGAAGTCTACTCGGATTTGCTCTCCACCCTCGGTGAGGAGCACGCCAGATTGTTCGTCGCGCGCGACGGCGAGGGCGAGCTTTTGTGCTGGGATCTCGTCTTGCTCAACGGCAAGAAAGCACAGGCGGAATACGGTGCTTCAACGGCTCGTTCGCGCCAGATGGGCGCCCCCGTGCTCCTCGACTTCGAACTCGCGGTCCTCCTCGGAGCCGAAGGCTACACGGGGCTCGACCTTCGCGGCGCCCACTCGGTTCGCGTCCCCGAACTCTTCACCGTCGGAAAGTACAAGCGCAGTTTCGCCCAATCCTTCACCGATGTCGCAGGAGCTTGGGATTTGCCGGTCTCGACTGGGCAGTACCAGCTGGTGCGCACCCTCATGGGAGTCAAGCGCACGCTGACAAAGCCCTCCTCCTCTCGCTAAGCCCCATCCGACCCTTGCCCGGTGACTTTTACTCGGGCAAGGGGAGGGGGCAGACTCTGAGTGCCCGCCCACACGTCTTCGGATCGACTGTGGGTTCCTGACGAGCCGAACATCCCCGTTGAGCCCGCCCACACGCCTTCGAATCGACTCTTGTCGGTGCGCAAGGCTGGGTGGACTCGGAGAAGGGGGAGTCGAACGAGTAGACTTTCGGGAGCCTGGAATCACCAACCATAAGGAGGACCTCGTGCCCGAGATCGAGCTCGTCATCGACGGAGTGAAACAGAGCGTTGCGACTGGCACCACGGGCACGACCTGGTATGAGAACCGCAAGGACGTCGTCGCGATCATGGTCGACGGCACCCCCACCGACCTCGACTCCACGTTCCAGGCCGATTGCGAGGTCACGGCGATCACCCTCGACTCCCCGGAGGGACTCGACATTCTCCGCCACAGCACAACCCACGTGCTCGCTCAGGCCGTTCAGGACATGTTCCCCGATGTGAACCTCGGAATCGGGCCCTTCATCACCGACGGCTTCTACTACGACTTCGGCAATATTGACGCGGTCACCCCCGAGCTCTTGCGTGAACTCGAAAAGCGCATGAAGCGCATCGTGAAAGAGGGGCAGCGTTTTAGGCGCCGCACCATCACCGAGGAGGAGGCGCGCGTCGAACTCGCCGAGCAGCCCTACAAGCTTGAACTCGTCACCACCAAAGGCAAAGGCGCTGAAGGAGCGAATGTTGAGGTCGGCGCAGGCGGGCTGACCATGTACGACAATGTGCGCCGCGACGGAAGCGTCGCATGGAAAGACCTGTGCCGAGGCCCGCACCTGCCCTCCACGAGACTCATCGGCAATGGTTTCGCCCTGACGAAGTCCTCTTCCGCCTACTGGAAGGGCGACCAGTCCGGCGATTCCCTCCAACGCATCTACGGAACCGCCTGGGCGTCGAAGGACGACCTCAAGGCCTACCAGGACCGCATGGCTGAAGCCGCCAAACGCGACCACCGCAAACTCGGAACAGAGCTCGACCTCTTCTCCTTCCCCGAGGAGATCGGCCCCGGCCTCGTCGTCTTCCATCCGAAGGGCGCGATGCTGCGCCACGAGATCGAGAAGTACGTGATCGATCGCCACATGGAGTTCGGCTTCGACTTCGTGCACACCCCCGAAATCTCCAAGGGCGGGCTCTTCCACACCTCCGGTCACTTGCCCTACTACGCGGACACGATGTTCCCCCCGATGAACGTCGATGAGGAGCGCGACGAGGAGGGGAACATCACGAAGGCCGGCCAGGAGTACTACCTCAAGGCCATGAACTGCCCGATGCACAACCTCATCTTCCGTTCACGAGGACGCTCCTACCGTGAACTGCCCGTCCGATTCTTCGAAATGGGTCACGACTACCGCTACGAGAAGTCCGGTGTCGTCCACGGTCTGACCCGCATGCGCGGATTCACTCAGGACGATTCGCACACCTATTGCACCCCTGAACAGGCGGGCGAGGAGATCCGCAAGCAGATCGACTTCTTCTTGTCGATCCTCAAGGCCTTCGGCTTGGACGACTTCTACCTCGAACTCTCCACTCGCGATACCGAGGGTGCCCACAAGGACAAGTTCATTGGCTCTGACGAGGACTGGGAGAGCGCGACCAAAGCCCTCTGTGATGCCTGCGAAGCTTCCGGACTTCAGACCGTCCCCGATCCGGGCGGCGCCGCCTTCTACGGACCGAAGGTGTCCGTCCAGGTGAAGGACGCGATTGGGCGCACCTGGCAGATGTCGACCATCCAGTACGACTTCAACCAGCCCGAACGTTTCGACCTCGAGTACACGGCCGCCGATGGCACCCACCAGCGTCCCATCATGATCCACTCCGCCAAGCTCGGCTCTGTTGAGCGTTTCATCGGCGTACTCACCGAACACTACGCGGGCGCATTCCCGGCCTGGCTTAGTGCGGTCCAAGTCAAGATCGTCCCGGTTGCCGATGCTTTCGACGACTACTGCTTTGAGCTCGCCTCGAAGTTGCGCGCCCGAGGGGTCCGCGTCGAGGTCGACCATTCGGACGACCGCTTCGGCAAGAAGATCCGCAACGCCACGAAGGAGAAGGTCCCCTTCATTCTCATCGCCGGTGGCGAGGACGTCGAAGCTGGAGCTGTTTCTTTCCGCTTCCGCGACGGCTCCCAGGACAATGGCGTACCCGTCGAGGAGGCCGTGGAACGCATCCACCGCCACATCGCGAGCCGAAACAATGCTGATCTGTTCGAGACCGGGGCCTGAGATGTCCCTCGAAGAGCCCCTCCCGACTGAGGACGCCCGCACTCTTGCGGGCGTGCCTGACGGATTTAATCGCTTCTGGACGCCCTATCGGATGGCGTACATCCATGGGGAGGGCAAACCCAGCGATTCGAGTGACGTTGAATGCCCCTTTTGCGCTGCACCCGCAAAATCGGACGAGGAGGGACTCATCGTCTATCGGGGTCAAAGCTGCTTCGTCATCATGAACCTCTTCCCCTACAACTCGGGCCACCTTCTTGTCTGCCCCTACCGTCACGTCTCCTACTACACGGACTTGAACGAGGAAGAGCGCATCGAGTTCGGTGAGCTCACCGCGCAGGCGATGCTCGTCGAGAAGGAAACGGCTCAGCCTCAAGGTTTCAATATCGGCATGAATCAGGGCGAGGTCGCTGGCGCTGGTATCGCCGCTCACCTTCACCAGCACATCGTGCCCCGCTGGCTTGGGGACGCGAATTTCCTTCCGATCATTGCGAGGACGAAAGCCGTTCCTGAGCTCCTCGAGGATGCACGCTCGCGCCTGGCTGCGGCCTGGCCGAAGGAGAAGTGATGCTCGGCAACCACGGGCGCTCCATTACCCGAAGGGTCTTCACACCGCTTGCGCGTCTCCTCGCCAAAGCGGGGATCACTCCAAATCAGGTGACGGTCACGGGAACACTGCTTTCAGTGGGGATCGCCGTATCCACTTTGCCTTTCGGGTACGTCTGGCAGGGGGCCCTCGCCCTCGCCCTCGTGCTTTTCGCAGATTCTGTGGACGGCACTTTGGCCAGGATGACGAACGGCGGAACACGATTCGGAGCCTTCCTGGACTCGACTCTTGACCGCATCGCAGATGGTGCTGTTTTCGCTTCGCTCACGGCCTGGGCGGTTTTCTCTTTTCCCGAAGGACTCCCACGCACTCTTGCGATCGGATTCGGGCTTGCAGCGATTATCGGCGCGGGGACGGTTCCCTACGCGAGGGCGCGCGCCGAGTCCATTGGGGTCGAAGCGAAACTGGGGATCGCAGAAAGGACCGATCGCCTCCTTATCGCAATCCTTAGCGCCGTATTCACCGACTTTGGATGGGGTGCGTGGTGGCTCGTCATCGGTCTTGGATGGGTTGCCTTCGCTTCTTTCATCACAGTCATCCAAAGGATCGTCTTCACCGCGAAGACCGTGAAGGAGGAGACTCAGGCGTGACGTGGGGGTATGACCTCTCGCCCCGAGGAGGACGAATGAAAGACCAAGGACCGATCCCAAACGGCCTAAACGGAGGCGGAGGGGATCACGCTTTCCCGCACTCCGCTGTGCCCAGCGGACCAGGCGTGCCCTTTCAGCGCCCGGACTTAGCTGTCCACCCCGGCTTTGCTTACACCAGGCAGGCGCCCACGGCTCCGGCCCCCGCATGGGCGCTTCCTCGTGTGCCTTCACCTGCCATTCCGGTTTTCGAACTCGTCTTGGGCATTATCGGTTTGTTCTGTGTGGAACTCTCCGTGATCGGTTATGTCCTCTTGTCCAATGTGCTCACCGTCGGGCTCGTCGCATTCCTCGCAATCGGTCCCCTCGTCGCGGTCCTTACCCTTTTCATCTACCTCGACCGATGGGAGAGAGAACCCCCGCAGACCCTTTTCGCCACCTTCATGTGGGGAGCGGGAGTCGCGATCATTGGCGCCTCCTTTGCCAATTCCCTCGCCTATGTCGGCGCGAGCCTTCGACTCCAGGATGAATACGGTGCGATGGCCTTCACTGCGGTCACAGTGGCACCCGTCGTTGAGGAGACCATGAAGGGGCTGGGCGTGCTCCTCGTGGTGTATTGGCGTCGCAATGAAATCAACTCCATCGTTGATGGCATCGTCTACGCGGGGGTCATTGGAGCGGGCTTCGCATTCATTGAGAATATGCAGTACTTTATCGAGGCTTCGCAAGAGTCGGCTGCGATGCTCACACTCACTGTCATCATGCGCGGGGTCTTCAGTCCTTTCATTCATCCGATGGCGACTTCCCTGAGCGGCTTTGCACTTGCGTGGGCGGTCGTGCGAGCGAAGAACCCAGGCGCACGCATCATGGTTCCGGTTCTTGGCTGGCTTGGCGCTATCCTCGTCCACTCCCTGTGGAATCTGCTCGGCACGATCGGCAATGAGACCTGGCTGGCGGGTTATTTGCTCATTGAAGTTCCGCTCTTCGTCGCGTGGATGTCCGCCCTCCTCGTCATTTCCTCTCGTGATGCCTTGCGGATTCGCAGAGGTCTTGCCCCTTATGTTGTGGCCGGCTGGGTCCTTCCCGCTGAAGCGGAGTTGGCGTCCTCTTCGAACGCCAGACGTTTCGCGAAGCGCTGGATTGGTAAAGAACGCAAACGCATTATGAATGCCTTCCTGGTCGAGCTCTCTCTCCTTGGTCTCGATCAGGATCTTCAGATGAGGGTCGGTCCGCATCCTTTGCGTGTTCTGCGTGATCAGGAGGTTTTGCGTTCCATGACGGCCCATCGCCAGCAGATCCTTTCCGCCCCGCATTTCCACCACGGACTGCGATGAGCGCTCTGGGTGACGAATGGCCTGTGGATTCCGAGGGATATCCTCATCGCGAGGCCGCCAGGGTGGTCCTTTTCGATGAGGAGGATCGTCTGCTCCTCGCCCGAGGCCACGACCGGGACGAGCCTGAGCGGAGCTGGTGGTTCACGATCGGCGGTGGAATCATGGCGGGGGAGAGCACCCGTGAGGCTGCGGTTCGTGAACTCTTCGAAGAGACTGGCATCAGGCTGGAGGAGAATGAGCTCCTCGGCCCTGTCGCCTATCGGAGTGCCGAATTCGACTTCCTTGCGGTGACTGCCCGCCAGGACGAGTGGTTCTTCATCGCTCGGACCCGAAAGAGCCTCGTCCTCGTCAATGACGGGTGGACGGAACTGGAACGTGACGTCATTGATGAGCAGCGCTGGTGGGGGCTTGATGAGATCGACGCTGAGGAATGCGAGATCTACCCCAGGCGCCTCACCGAGTTCGCGAGGGAGTGGCTCGCAGGCTGGGATGGGGTGGTGAAGCGGATCATTGAGGTGGGCGCTCCTAGCCGTTCAAACCGAGAAGAATCCGCGCAGGACAGGGACGAAACCACGGAATCCTAAGCCGTCAAGCGCAAGAGTCGAAACTCCATCCTCTATCTGGATCGCTGTCGCGCAGGCGGGTGCGCCTAAGCCTCAGCGGGCGAATACCTCCGGGCGAATACTCGCCTGGGCCCAGCAGGGGCTCAGGGGACCTCGAAACCGAAACGGGACCGGCAGCGTTTCAGGACAATCCGAGTGGCCCAATGAGGACATCGAGGCGACGAATATTCAGGGAATACTCCATCGCCTCTTGGACTGAGGGCTTCGCGCAAAAAGCGATCCCCAAGCCCGCAGTCTTCATCATTGGCACATCGTTCGCACCATCGCCAATCGCGACGCTTCGGGACAGGTCGATCCCATGATCCTCAGCCCATCGGCTCAGGGCCTGGAACTTCGACTCGGCGGTGACGATATCACCCAGCACCCGACCGGTCAGGCGCCCGCCTTCGACTTCGAGGCGATTCGCGAGGAAATGGTCGATTCCCAAACGTTCACACAGGGGAGCGACAACCTCCTCGAAGCCCCCGGAGACGACACCGAAGAAACCGCCCTTCGAATGAAGAGCATCGATGAGCGCTTGGGCACCCGGAGTCGGGTGGACCTGAGCGAGAACCTCGCCGAAGACTGACTCGGGCACACCCTTCAAGGTTGCGACGCGCTGGCGAAGGGACTGCGCGAAGTCGATCTCCCCGTTCATCGCCCGGGCGGTCACCTCGGCGACGAGTTCGCGGGTGCCGGCGCGTTCGGCGAGTTCTTCAATGACTTCTTCCGCGATGAGGGTCGAATCAACATCCGTGACGATGAGGAGGGGATGAGGGGACGAAGAGGTCCTCCCGAACGATTCGGCGTTCGGGAGGACCTCAGTGTTCAGGTGATTCAACGGGTGATGACCATGCCCTTCGGGACGATCGTGATGCCCGAATCGGTGACGGTGAATCCGCGCTGACGATCATGCTCGAGGTCGAGACCGACGGTCGCACCCTCCTCCAAGACGACGTTCTTGTCGAGAATCGCCTTCGAGACGACCGAGTGGCGGCCGATCCGGCATCCGTGCATGACGACGGAGTCCGTGACCTGCGCCCAGGAGTGGACGTAGCAGTTCGGCGAAACGATCGAATGGTAGACCTCGCCGCCGGAGATGATGACCCCGGGCGAGACGAAGGAGTCGACCGCATGACCCATCCGCGAATGCTCCTCACCGTAGACGAACTTCGCGGGCGGCAGGGCGCCGTCGATCATCGTCATCGTCGGCCACGTGCGGTTGTACAGGTTGAATACCGGGTGGACGGAGATGAGGTCCATGTTCGCGTCGTAGTAAGCGTCGAGGGTACCGACATCTCGCCAGTAGTTGCGGTCGCGATCGGTCGAGCCTGGAACGTCATTGTCTTTGAAGTCGTAGACGCCGCATTCTCCTCGTTCGACGAACCAGGGGATGATGTTGCCGCCCATGTCGTGCTTCGAATCGGGATTGTGCCCGTCGGCGCGCAGGGCCTCGACAAGATCCTTCGTCGTGAAAACGTAGTTGCCCATGGAGGCAAGGACCTTCGTCGGATCGTCTGGCAGGCCCTGGGGGTTCTGGGGCTTTTCGAGGAACTCCTTGATGACCCCATCTTTGGAGTCGATGACACCCAGGGCGGGGGCCAGTTCGATCGGCTGACGGATTCCCGCGACCGTTGCGGGCAGTCCGGAGGCGATGTGGGCGTCCACCATTTGGGAAAAATCCATGCGGTAGATATTGTCCGCACCGATGATGACGATGTAATCGGGCTTCTCGTCATCCACGATGTTCAAGGACTGGTAGATCGCATCGGCGCTGCCGAGGTACCAGTGCGGCCCGCGGCGCTGCTGGGCGGGCACTGGCGCGATGAAATCGCCCAAGAGCGGGGAGGTGTACCAGGTCTTCGTGACGTGGCGATCCAGAGAATGGGACTTGTACTGGGTGAGGACGACGATCTTGAGATACCCGGAGTTCACAATATTCGACAAAGCGAAATCGATGAGCCGGTAGTGGCCGCCGAAGGGGACTGCGGGCTTGGCACGATCATCGGTGAGGGGCATCAGGCGCTTGCCTTCGCCGCCAGCGAGAACGATAGCGAGGACGTTGTATTTGGCCATGGTCCAAGATTACGGGCGCACAGGCGAATCTCGCAGGTGTTCGACCCGAGCAACCCGTGAGCGCCGTCACGACGCGCTATGCTCGACGTGATGGCCGCCGCCTTGAAAGGACCCTAATCATGCGCGTTGATCTGCTCACTCGCGAGTATCCGCCCTTCGTCTACGGAGGAGCTGGCGTTCACGTCCTCGAACTAGCGAAGGTGCTTCGTCCTCGTATTGAGGACCTTCGCGTCCAGGCTTTCGACGGCCCTCGCGAGCCGGGGACCGAAGGCGCAGACCCGGGGGTGACTGGACATGCGCCCCTTGCAGAACTCGAAGGCGCAAATGCTGCCTTGAAGACTCTGGGCGTGGACCTTTCGATTGCTGCAGCCTGCGAGGGCACGGACCTCGTCCACTCGCACACCTGGTACGCGAACTTCGCCGGACACCTCGCCTCGCTGCTACACGGCGTCCCCCACGTCATCTCCGCACACTCCCTCGAACCCCTGCGCCCCTGGAAAGCCGAACAGCTCGGCGGCGGTTACCGCGTTTCCTCGTACGTGGAGAAGACCGCTTACGAGGCCGCAGCCGCGATTGTCGCCGTCTCCAATGGCATGCGCGATGACATTTTGCGCTGCTACCCGAAGGTCGACCCCGCGAAGGTCCGAGTCATCCACAACGGCATTGACCTGGCGAAATGGAAGGCCCCCGAAGGGGAAGAAGGACGTGAACTCAAGGCGCGCATCCTGGCTGAACACGGCATTGACCCGAGTCGGCGCACCGTCGTCTTCGTTGGGCGCATCACCCGTCAAAAGGGCCTGCCCCATTTCCTACGGGCGGCCCGCCTGCTCCCCGAGGACGTCCAGATCGTTTTGTGTGCGGGAGCGCCCGACACGCCGGAGATCGCCGCTGAAGTTGACGGGCTCGTCAATGAGCTCAAGGAGACTCGCTCCGGGGTTGTTCTCATCTCCGAGATGCTGCCCCAGCCCGAGGTGGCGGCGATCCTCGATAGTGCGAATGTGTTCATCACCCCCTCCGTGTACGAGCCCCTCGGCATCGTCAACCTCGAAGCAATGGCCCTCGGCCTGCCCGTCGTCGGCACTGCCACAGGCGGCATCCCCGATGTCATCGTTGACGGACAGACCGGCTATCTCGTCCCGATCGAGCAAATGACCGATGGGACGGGCACGCCTCTCGACCCCGAGCGCTTCGAACATGACATGGCTGAACGTCTCATTGCCGTCCTTGATGATGAGGCTCTCGCCAAGCGCATGGGGGAGGCCGGACTCGCGAGGGCCCGCGATTCCTTCTCCTGGGATGCGATCGGCGCAAAGACCGCCGCCTTGTACTCTGAACTGGTCTGACTCCTCGGGACGGGGTGAGGTAGCGCGGGTAGGCTAAGGGCATGGATTCTGTGCTCGAACTCGTCAACGCCGAACTCGTGAAGAGCGCTACGACCCTCCTGGATCGTGTCTGCTGGAAGACCGAAACGGGGCAGCACTGGGTCGTGCTCGGCCCGAACGGCGCGGGCAAAACCTCGCTCGTGCGCGCGGCCTCCGGCAGGCTCTCCTTGAACAGAGGAAACGCCACCCTGGATTCTCAGGATCTCAAGGGGATTGACCCTGCAGAATTGGCGACCCGGGTGGCGCTCGTCTCGAAGTCCTCCGCGCCTTCGATCCGTGGCGGCCAGAGGGTCCTCGACCTTGTGCGCACCGCCGCCTGGGGGATCAGCGTCCACCGGGGGGAGGAATACGAGGCCGAGGACGAGGCGCGCTGCCAGGATCTGCTCGAGGTCTTCGGGATCTCCCATCTGGCCCAGCGCGAGTTCCGCACCCTGTCGGAGGGGGAGGCTCAACGGGTTCTCCTTGCGCGTTCGTTGATGTCGGACCCCGAGGTCCTCATCCTCGACGAGCCCGGCGCAGGCCTCGACCTCGGGGCCCGAGAACTACTCCTGTCTGCTCTTGAGGAGATCATGAGCGGTACGCGCGCGCCCCAGGTCGTGCTCGTCACCCACCAGATGGAAGACATTCCCGCGGGGATCACCCACGCCGCGATCATGGCGAAGGGACGTATTATCGCCCAGGGACCCATTGACGAGACGCTCACGGGCGTCAATCTTTCCCATGCCTACGAGCTGCCACTGAGCGCCGGTTGTGACGCGGGCCGCTGGTGGGCGCGTGGCCTGAAGCGAAGCTGAAGGAAGTGATCATGTCTCTCGCTGTGTGGTGGTTGATCGGAGCCCTGCTCCTCGGATTGGTTGAGCTGGCGACCGTCGATCTGACTTTCCTCATGCTCGCCATTGGTGCGCTCGGAGCGTCAGCCGCAACCTGGGCGGGCGCCGAGCCTCTCATGTCAACCGGTGTTTTCGTTGTCATGTCCTCCCTGCTCCTCTTCACGCTTCGCCCCTGGATCAAGACTCGCCTCGACAAATCGACTCCGAACGTGAAGACGAACGCGGCAGGCTTAGTTGGCGAGGAAGTCAGGGTCCTCGAGGCCGTGGACGCCAATGGTGGCAGGGTCCGCCTTCAAGGTGAAGTCTGGTCCGCCACCTGCTCCGAGCCCCTCGGTGTGGGAGCGAAAGCACGAGTTGTAAGGATTGACGGCGCGACCGCGGTCATCGAGCCACTTTTCCTCTGAACACCCCTGACCGCAGTGAAAGGATTCTTATGAGTTTCTTCTTGTCCGCGGGGAGCATCATCGGGCTGCTCCTCATTGTCTTAGTCGTCGTCGCTCTTGTACGGGCAATCCAGATCGTCCCCCAGCCCAGAGCCCTCGTCGTTGAACGCCTCGGAAAGTTCCACAGCGTCATGTACGGCGGCCTGCACGTCCTCGTCCCCTTCATCGACCGCATCGCCGCGAGAGTGGACCTTCGCGAGCAGGTGACGAGCTTCCAGCCCCAGCCCGTCATCACAGCGGATAACGTTGTCGTCTCCATTGACTCGGTCATCTACTACCAGGTCACCGACCCAATGTATGCGACCTACGAGATCGCAAACTTCATCCAGGCCATCGAACAGCTCACCGTCACGACTTTGCGTAACGTCATCGGTTCCCTCGATCTGGAAGCGACGCTTACGGGCCGTGATTCGATCAACACACAGCTGCGCGGCGTCCTCGATGAGGCGACCGGCCGTTGGGGTATTCGCGTCAACCGCGTTGAGCTTAAGGCGATCGACCCGCCGCCCTCGATCCAGCACGCCATGGAACAGCAGCTTCGCGCCGAGCGCGATAAGCGCGCCGCGATCCTCACCGCGCAGGGCGTGCGCGAATCTCAGATCCTTCAGGCAGAAGGTGAGAAACAGTCCGCGATCCTGCGCGCCGAGGGCCAGGCCCAGGCCGCCATCACGCGCGCGAAGGGCGAGGCTGAGGCCATTAACACGGTCTTCACCTCCATCCACGAGGGCAAACCGACCCCGGATCTTTTGAGCTACCAGTACCTGCGGACACTGCCGGAGATCGCCAAGGGCGATGCCTCCAAGGTCTGGGTCGTGCCGACGGAACTGACCGCCGCCCTCGATGCGATCACGAAGGGCTTCAAAGGCTCGGGCGAGGATCAGAACTGATCGGAAGGCTTGGGCCTGAAGAGAATCTCCTGAAAGGGGAGCGGGAATGGACCAGCACCAGGAGCGCGTCTTGCGCGAGGTCGCCGCACGCGACATCCGCTTCATCCGCCTGTGGTTCACGGATGTTGCAGGCGTGTTGAAGTCCCTCGCGATCGACCCGGGCGAACTTGAGGATGCTTTCACCGAAGGCATTGGTTTCGACGGTTCTTCGATCGAGGGCCTCACGCGCGTCCACGAGTCCGACATGCTTCTCGTCCCCGACGCCCAGACTTTCCAACTCCTGCCGTGGAGGAACGCGAAGGAGTCGGTCGCGAGGATGTTTTGCGATGTGCACACCCCGGACGGGCAGAAAGCACATTCAGATCCTCGTGCCGTCCTCCAACGCGCCGTGGAGCGGGCCCGCGCCCTCGGCTTCACCGTCATGGTGCACCCGGAGATCGAGTTCTACCTTTTGCGTCAGCCTGTCTCCATTGACCACATGATCCCGGTCGACAACGCCGGCTACTTCGACCATGTCGCACGCGGAGATTCCAACGATTTTCGCCGACAGGCCGTCAGAATGCTCGAAGACATGGGCATCGCGGTCGAGTTCTCCCACCACGAGGGCGGCCCAGGTCAAAACGAGATCGACTTGCGTGCAGTGGACGCGGTGACGGCCGCCGATAACATCATGACGGCCCGCACCGTCATTGAAGAAGTGGCGCTGCGCGAATCCCTCGTCGCCACCTTCATGCCCAAGCCTTTTATCGACCACCCGGGTTCGGGAATGCACACGCACATCTCCCTTTTCGAGGGCGATGAGAATGCATTCTACGAGCCTTCCGGTGAATACCAGCTCTCCTTGACCGGGAAGCGTTTCATCGCCGGTCTGCTTGAGCACGCTTATGAGCTGACGGCCGTGACCAACCAGCACGTGAACTCCTACAAGCGCCTGTGGGGCGGGGCAGAGGCGCCTGCCTATGTGTGCTGGGGGCACAACAACAGTTCCGCGCTCGTCAGAGTTCCCCTGTACAAGCCGGATAAGCGCCGCGCCGCCAGGATCGAATATCGTGCGCTCGATCCTGCGGCGAACCCTTATCTTGCGCTCGCCGTCTTGATCATGGCGGGCCTCGATGGGATCGAGAAGAAGCGTGAACTCATGCCCGAAGCGGAAGGCAATGTATGGGACCTCACGGATCGTGAACGCCAGGTCCTCGGTATTCGCGCACTGCCCTCCTCCTTGTCCTCTGCGGTTCGGGGGATGCGCGAGTCGGATCTTGTCGCAGAGGCGCTCGGCGAGGAGGTCTTCGCCTACGTCGTGCGCAATAAGGAGAAGGAATGGCATGAGTACCGCCGCCAGGTGACTCCTCAGGAGATTCGGCAGTTCCTCAAGGTTTACTGATGGACAAGGTCGACTGATGGAGCTGTGCGCCAAGGATCTGCGCGGCGAGGGTTTCCTCGACCCCGCGAGAGCTGCCACACGGCTCGAAGGATTGCCCGGGACCCCTGAGATCTGGGTGCCGCTCCTGAGGAAAGTCGCAGATCCGGACTTGGCGGTCCTCCAGGCGCTGCGCCTTCACGAGGCAGCCCCCGATCTTTTGGAACGGGTGATCACCGAGGGGGGTGACCGCCTCGCCCGCCTCCTCGCTCTCTTGGGCGGCTCAGCTTGGTGGGGCGATTATCTGATCGCCGAACCCTCGCGGGCCGAAAGACTATGGGTTGAACCAGGCCAAGCCCGCCAGGCCCTCTTGAGAGCCGTCGACGCTGATCCTGCTTCCCTCTCACCCATTGCTGGCCCCACGAGGAATGGGGATGATCTTCGGCGCGCATATCGCGAAGTCCTCCTTGACCTCGTCGCAGATGACCTTGCCCGAGGCAATCCGAGTGCATATATGCCGGAAGTCGGATCGAGGCTCGCAGAGCTGGCTGATGCGGCACTCGAAGCGGCTCTCGCCCTCGCGAGGCGAGATATCGACCCTGAGTTGCGCGTCGACTTCGCCATCATCGCGATGGGCAAATGCGGGGCGCAGGAACTGAACTACATGTCCGATGTTGATGTCCTCTATGTCGTCGGAGCAAAAGACGGTGTCGAGGAGCGCGAAGCCGTTGAAATCGGCACGCGGCTCGCCGCCATGGCCGCCCAGGCCTGTTCAGGTTCTGGAGCAGAACAGCCTCTGTGGACCATTGACGCGAATCTGCGCCCCGAGGGGCGCAACGGTGCCCTCGTGCGCACCCTCGAATCCTATGAGAGCTATTGGAACAAGTGGGCGCAGTCCTGGGAGTTCCAGGCCCTCCTCAAGGCTCGCTGCGCCGCAGGGGACCTGGAACTCGGGAATAAATTCCACGCTGTGGCCGCTCAATACGTGTGGACTGCGGCGGGGCGCCCCGGATTCGTTGAGAATGCCCGGGCGATGCGCCGACGTGTCGAGGAGAACATTCCCAGGCGCGAGGTTGATCGGGATCTGAAACTTGGCCGGGGAGGACTTCGTGACGTCGAGTTCACTGTCCAACTTCTCCAGCTCGTTCACGGCAGGAGTGATGAGTCACTTCGGGTCCGCTCAACCATTGACGCCCTTGAGGCGCTGCGTGCGGGAGGCTACATCGCCCGCAAAGATGCTGATGAACTCGAAGAATGCTACCGATTCCTCAGGAGCGTTGAGCATCGCGCACAGATCGCGAAGATGCACCGCACGCATCTCATTCCCGCTTCCACACACGAAGTCCGCGTCATTGGACGCTCCCTCGACCTTGACGCTTTCTTCGATACCGAGGCGTTCATCTCCCAACTGGAGCGGGTGCGAACGCGGGTTCGTGAACTTCACGAGGAGGTTTTCTACCGGCCGATCATTCAGGCGACCGCAGGATTGTCCCCCGATGTTGCCGCGCTCGACGAGGAGGGGGCGCGTGCCAGACTCGAAGCGATCGGATACATCGACCCGAATGGGGCTTTCTCGCATATTTCAGCCCTGACGAGGGGAACGAGCAGGCGCGCCATGATTCAACGCCATCTGCTGCCGGTCTTCATCTCCTGGCTCGCCGATGGCGCGGACCCCGACCTTGGTCTTTTAAGTTTCAGAGCTTTGTCCGAGCAGATCGGAGATTCGCACTGGTATCTTGCGCTTTTGCGCGACTCCGGTGTCGCGGCCTCCAGGCTGTGCCAGATGCTCCCGAACTCCAAGTGGGTTGCCGAGGCTCTTTCCAATCGGCCCGAGGCGATCGCGTGGCTCGATTCGGATCGGGAGCTTGAAGCGCCCGATCCTCAGGCTCTCAAAGGCGAGGCCGCCTCTCTCATTGATCGGCATGCGAATCCTGAAGATGCGGCCTCACGAGTGAGGGCGGTCCGCTCGCGGGAACTCCTTCGAGCAGCAATGTCTGATCTGCACAGCGCGATCAGCCCCAGAAGGCCCGCGATCTCAGATGCGACGGATGCTGCGCTCCTGGGAGCCCTCGCCATTGCTTCTCGTGAAGATGAGGAGCGCCACGGCAGGGTTCGCGCTGAAGTGGGACTCATCGCCATGGGTCGATACGGGGGCCGAGAGTCCTCCTACGCTTCAGATGCTGATGTGATCGCCTGCCACCGGAGCGCAGGGGAGGCGAGTGAGGCGGAAGCGGCTGAATCGGCGACCGCAATCGTTAACCGGGTGAAAGCCCTGCTCGGATCGGTCACCACACAAATGAGCATCAGCGTCGATTTTGGACTTCGCCCCGAGGGGCGCTCGGGCCCCATGACTCGCACCCCCCACTCCTACGCCGACTACTACGGCAAGTGGGCCTCAACCTGGGAACGACAAGCACTCCTGCGGGCCCGCCCGATCGCGGGGCCAGAGCCCCTCCTCGAAGAGATGATGGTACTGATCGACTCGATTCGATACGGGAGCCCGGTGACGAAGGAAGAACTCAAAGAGATTCGACTCCTCAAGGCCCGAATGGAATCCGAGCGTCTTCCACGAGGCGCGGAGCCTGAGCGTCATGTCAAACTCGGACGGGGAGGGCTCAGCGATGTCGAGTGGGTCGTCCAGCTCCTCCAACTCAGATACGGACCCGAATGCCCTGTGATGAGGACGACTTCAACCCTCGATGCGCTCAGAGCCTTGCGCGAGAGCGGAAGAATCTCCTTCGAGGACGCCTCCACCCTTGAGGACGCGTGGTCTTTAGCATCGAGGATTCGTGCGGGCAATGTTTTAACGAGCGGGCGCATGTCGGGGGTCAAACTCGACATACTGCCCCGTGATCTGCGCGATCTGAAGTCTCTTGCCCGTGCCCTGGGCTATCGGGCGGGGCACGAGGGGGACGTGGAAGAGGATTGGATGCGCTGTGCGAGAAGAGCCCGAAAGGTCATGGATCGTCTGTTCTGGGAATAGTGGGAGTATTGGCGCTGCTTATGCACTTGTGGGCATCGCGTAGGGGAGCCTGAGCTTCGCATCAGGCGCAAGGCTCATGGATTTGGGAATAAGGAGAGAAGGGGCAATGAAGATCGTCCTCGTCAGGCACGGACAGACCGCGGCGAATCGGGCGCATGCCCTGGACACTGCCCGACCAGGATTGCCACTCACCGAAGAGGGCCTTTCACAAGCCGAGGCCTTGGCTCAGCGCTGGGAAGAGGAAGTGGCTGAGCCGCCAACAGCGATCGCTGTTTCCCCTTTGACGCGCACACGCCAGACGGCTGCGCCTCTGGCACGCAAATACGGTCTCCAGCCGCTCATCAGACCGGGGATTCGTGAGCTGCGTTCGGGTGATATCGAGATGAACGCCAACGCGTTTTCCGATTCCGTCTACATCGAGGGTACCGGCGCCTGGGCGTATGGCCTGAAGCACTACCGCATGGGCGGGGGAGAAAACGGTGTGGAGGCCCTCGCCCGGGCTCTCCCCGTCGTCCTTGAAGTGGCCCACATTGTCAAAGAAGAAGATCCGAGGGGAGTTGGGGTGATCGTCGCTCATGGCGCGATGCTGCGTCTCCTCGCCTCATCCCTCGCGGACAATATCGAGGGCGAACTCGTCATGACCCATTACATGGGGAATACCGGAACCGTTGTCCTGCAATGGCCCGAAGACTTGGAGGTAAAGCAGGCGGGGCAGCTGCTCGGGGCACTCACAGCCCTGACGTGGAATGATCGAAGAGTCGAAGACTGGGAATACTGAGCGGGGGAACAGCTCAGTAAGAAGAGGCTGAGAAACGGCGGAAAACCGAAGAAGAGGTCGCCTGAAAAATAGTGGCACAAGAACCGAAGCGAAACGCAAGGGCGAGTCTAGGTCGAGCGCGGGGGAGGGGCCCAGGGTAACGCGGGCAAGAGCCCGGGCCAGCGTCGCTTTTCTGTCACGAAGTGGGCTTCGTCTGCTCGCCCAGGGGAGTCACAGTGAAAGGGAAGCCCCGATACCGCATGTAATCGGACAATTCCTCCCGGTGGTTCTCACAGGCCAGCCAGGTCTTGGAATCCGACCAGGGGATCTTCGGATTTGTCCAGGTGATCTGCAAAGTCGCGGGCCGAGAACACTCCCTCGCCGCACAGATTCCATCTTCGGGGCCACGAGCCAATGCCATTCGTTTACCTCCTGCACTGATGCACTGTAGTGTTCGGCCATGAGCTTGCACACCCTCGTCCTCGTCAGACACTCCGACGCGGAACATTATGCTGCCTCCGATAGGCAACGCGATCTCACGGGCATGGGGCGGCGTCGGGCTCAACATTTGGGAGCCCTCCTTGAGACGCGGATCCAAAAAGTGGACCTCGCGCTCGTCTCAGATGCGCTCAGGGCCAGGCGTACCCTTGACAAGATCCGAGAGTATCTGCCGGTCGCTGACACCCAAATCGAATGCGCCCTCTACACAGCGGACGCTCCTGAACTCATTGACATGGCAGTGGAGTCCAACGCCCGGACCCTGCTCATCGTCGGACACGAGCCGACGATTTCTGAAACCGGCTACTTCCTTGGAGACGATTCGGCGAAGGAAGAGCTGCGCAGGGGAGTGAGGACCGCAACGGCCCTCATCATTGAGATCCCCGATGCGAGCCGTCCCCTGATTGGCGCAGAACTGAGTGTTGAAACCTTATGCGCCCCCACGCGCCTGTGAGCCCTTCGTGAAAAGGGACGGCGTTTCGAGGCAAGCGCCAAGCCTGGGCAAGGAAAAGTGCGAAGACCTCAAGGATAAAGCGCGGTGTGCTGAGGGGACAGCTGCACTGTGCTGAGGGGGCAAGGTGGCGTCCACAAGGGGTGAAGACCTTCGAGCATCGCCTAAGGAAGGCCCGGACGTCCCTTCGACTGGCACACAGAGAATCCCGGGCTTCCTCGACGAGCGTCAAAAGAAGCCCAGCCGAGCAGCCGCGTAGCGTTCAGGCACTTCCTGTGATCTTTCAAGGAAAACCTTCCACTTTTCAAGCGCTGGAAGGAGGAGGAGAGGAAGGTCCGGCTACTATGGGCAAGTATTCAATCCACCCCAAAAGGGAGCACTGATGTCGGGACACTCTAAGTGGGCGACCACCAAGCATAAGAAAGCAGCGATCGACGCCAAGCGCGGCAAACTCTTCGCACGCCTCATCAAGAACATTGAGGTCGCGGCCCGCACCGGAGGCGGCGACCCCGCAGGCAACCCGACCCTGTTCGACGCCATCCAGAAGGCGAAGAAGAACTCGGTGCCCGCCGACAACATCACGCGCGCCGTCAAACGCGGCTCGGGAGCTGAAGCCGGTGGCGCGAACTACGAGACGATCATGTACGAGGGCTACGGCCCGGGCGGCGTCGCCTTCTACGTCGAGTGCCTCACCGATAACCGCAATCGCGCGGCCTCCGATGTTCGCCTCGCCTTCACTCGCTCGGGCGGTTCCATGGCTGACCCCGGTTCGGTGGCCTTCCTCTTCTCTCGCCGCGGCATCGTCGAGGTCGCAGCGGCTGAGGGCGTTGATGAAGATTCCATTATGGAGGCGGTCCTCGAGGCTGGAGCTGAAGAAGTTGAGGACCTGGGAGGCGGCTTCGTCATCGAATCTGATCCTTCCGATGTCGTCGAGGTCCGCAAGGCCCTTCAGGCGGCGGGCATTGATTACGACTCCGCCGAAGTCCAATTCGTTGCCGCAACGGAGGTCGAGCTCGACCTTGAGGGTGCTGTGAAGGTTCAGCGCCTCGTTGACGCCCTCGAAGACTCCGATGACGTGCAGAACATCTACCACAATATGACGGTCTCGGATGAGGTCCGGGCCCAACTCGAAGAGGAGGAGTGACGATGGTCGCCACCAGCACTCGCGAAATTGGAACTCCCCAGGTGAAACGGGGAATGGCGCAGATGCTCAAGGGCGGCGTCATCATGGATGTCGTCACCCCCGAGCAGGCGAAGATCGCGGAAGACGCCGGCGCAGTCGCCGTCATGGCACTCGAACGCGTGCCCGCCGATATTCGCGCTCAGGGCGGCGTGGCCCGTATGTCCGACCCGGATCTCATTGAGGGCATCATTGACGCCGTTTCGATCCCCGTCATGGCGAAGGCCCGCATCGGCCACTTCGTCGAAGCACAGGTCCTCGAGTCCCTCGGAGTTGACTACATCGACGAGTCCGAGGTCCTCACCCCCGCCGACTACACGCATCACATCGACAAGTGGAACTTCACGGTTCCTTTCGTGTGCGGCGCGACGAATCTTGGCGAAGCTCTGCGTCGCATCAACGAGGGCGCAGCAATGATCCGCTCCAAGGGCGAGGCCGGGACCGGTGATGTCTCGAACGCGACGACCCATATGCGTCAGATCCGCGACGAGATCCGTCACTTGACGAGCCTGCCCGAAGATGAGCTCTACGTGGCCGCGAAGGAACTTCAGGCTCCTTATGAGCTCGTCGCCGAGGTGGCCCGCGAGGGACGCCTGCCCGTCGTCTTGTTCACCGCAGGAGGCATCGCCACCCCAGCGGATGCGGCGATGATGATGCAGCTCGGCGCGGAGGGCGTTTTCGTGGGTTCTGGCATCTTCAAGTCCGGGGACCCGGCGAAGCGCGCCGCCGCGATCGTCAAGGCGACGACCTTCTACGACGATCCGAAGGTCATTGCAGAGGTTTCACGGGGCCTGGGTGAGGCGATGGTCGGCATCAACGTTGACGATGTACCGGTGAGCCACCGTCTGGCGGAACGCGGATGGTGACCATCGGTGTTCTCGCCCTGCAAGGCGATGTCGATGAGCATATGCGGGCGCTGGAGAGATCCGGCGCCCGCGCGCTTCGCGTCCGCAGAGCAGATGAACTCGAGCAGATCGAAGGTCTGATCATCCCCGGTGGGGAGTCGACGACCATGTCGAAGCTCTTGACCTCCTTCGGCCTGTTTGACCCCCTCGCGCAGCGGATCCGTTCCGGCCTTCCCGTGTGGGGTACCTGCGCGGGCATGATCATGCTGGCCTCAAGCATCCTCGACGGTCGTGAGGATCAGCGCAGTTTCGGGGCGCTCGACATGGTGGTGAGGCGCAACGCTTTTGGCCGACAGTTCGACTCCTACGAGGAGGACCTTCAGATCAGGGGAGTCGAAGGGGGCCCTTTTCACGCTGTCTTCATCCGCGCGCCCTGGGTGGAATCCCTAGGCGAGGGCGTCGAGGTGCTCGCCAGGGCCGACAACAGCGAGGATGGTCCGATTATCGCGGTGCGCAAGGGACCTTTCATGGCATGTTCTTTCCACCCCGAACTTGGGGGAGATGACCGTATGCACGCTCTTTTCACCTCGATCGTGGAGGAGTCAACCAGGTGAGGGTCATGGGCATCGACCCGGGACTGACGCGTTGTGGACTTGGTGTCGTTGACGTTGATGCTTCGCGTCGGGCCAGGCTCGTGCACGTCGACGTTGCCCGCTCGGACAAGGATCTTGCCACCCATTTCAGGCTGCGCACGATCGCGGATGCGATCGACGAGGTCATCCGCATATACAAGCCTGAGGTCGTTGCGATTGAAAGAGTTTTCGCTCAGGAGAACCTCCAGTCCGTGACGACAACGATGCAGGTGATGGGTGCGGCAATGACCTGCGTTGGTCGTGCAGGCCTGCCGATGGCGGTGCATACGCCCTCGGAGGTGAAATCAGCGGTGTCGGGCAATGGGAAAGCAGGGAAAACACAGGTGCAGGCGATGGTCCAAAGGATCCTCGGTCTCGATACGCCGCCCAAACCAGCTGACGCTGCTGATGCTCTCGCGATCGCGATCTGTCACGCGTGGCGGGGGACCGGTCTGCTTGGCGCTGGGGATGACTCATCGGTGACGGTGTCGCTGTCCGGGCGTCTGACCTCGAAGGGGAGGATGACTCCGGCGCAAAAAGCCTGGGCAGAGGCACAGGCCGCGCAACGCCGTACGGGTGCCGTCGACCCGAGGCTGCGCCGAAGCTAGGATCGTACATATGTTCGTATCAGGAGTTGAAGAAGGGAATCACCCGTGATCGCTCAACTCACCGGTCGAGTCCTTCACACTGGCCTCGATTCACTCATCCTCGGAGTCGGAGGGATTGGCTTTTCAATCCACGTCGTACCGGCCTTCGCACAAACACTCAGCAGGGGAGAGGAAACGACGGTCCACACGAGCCTCATCGTCAGAGAAGACTCAATGACCCTCATGGGTTTTGCTTCCGCAGATGAACGAGAGGTATTCACGACCCTGCTCACGGTCTCCGGTATTGGACCGAGAATCGCCCTTGCGGCCCTCGCGGTCCTGTCTCCCGATGAACTGCGCCGAGCCGTGCGCGATCAGGATCTTTCCACTCTTCAAAAGATCCCCGGGGTGGGAAAGAAGTCCGCTCAAAGGATGGCCCTCGAAATCGGCGACAAACTCGGAATGCCCGCGCACCTGGACTCGCCGAGCCCAGCGACGAGCGCCCCCCACTTCGGCGCAGTCGAGTCGGAGGTGAAGAGCGCCCTCGTCTCCCTCGGCTGGTCGGAGGCACAAGCCCAGGGAGCCATCGACGCTCTGGGCGGCCAGGGCCTGGGAGCCTCGGATCTTTTGCGCGCCGCCCTCGTGAAGCTCGGTGGTGATCGTGGCTGAATTCGACGAGACCTCCGAGGCCACCCGGATTGTCGCCCCGGACGCGGGTGAACTCGAGCGCGCCGCAGAAGCCGCACTGAGGCCCAAACGCCTGAGCGAATTCGTTGGCCAACAGGTCGTGCGCAACCAACTCCAACTCGTCCTCGACGCCGCCAGGGGCAGGGCAGTGGCACCGGATCATGTGCTCCTCGCAGGACCACCGGGCCTGGGAAAAACGACCTTGGCAATGATCATCGCCGCCGAAATGGGAACCTCTTTGCGCCTCACCTCGGGACCTGCGATCCAGCACGCTGGTGATCTCGCAGCGATCCTCTCGGGTCTGCAAGAAGGCGATGTCCTGTTCATTGACGAGATCCACCGCCTGGCACGCACTGCCGAAGAGATGCTCTACCTCGCGATGGAGGACTTTCGCGTCGATGTCGTCGTCGGCAAGGGGCCGGGTGCGACCTCGATCCCTCTGACCCTGCCTCCTTTCACCGTCGTAGGCGCGACAACTCGTTCGGGCTTGCTTCCCGCACCGCTGCGTGACCGCTTCGGCTTCACCGCCCACCTGGAGTTTTACACGACGAGTGAGTTGGAGTCGGTCGTCACCCGCTCCGCGGAGCTACTCGGAGCGCCCCTGGATGCGAAGGCCGCCCATGAGATCGCTTCGCGTTCGCGCGGTACGCCCCGAATCGCGAACCGTCTCTTGCGAAGGGTTGTCGACTATGCGCAGGTTCGGGGAAGTGGCGTTCTGGACCTTGAAGCCGCCCAGGGGGCGCTTGAGCTTTTCGAAGTGGACCGATCAGGCTTGGATCGCTTGGACCGTGCTGTTCTTGAGGCGATCTGTCGGCGCTTCGCCGGTGGGCCGGTCGGATTGACAACTCTCGCGGTGACTGTCGGAGAGGAAGCAGAAACGGTCGAGACCGTTGCCGAACCCTATCTCGTGCGCGAGGGCTTCCTGGTACGCACCAACCGGGGGCGCGCGGCAACGGGGAAAGCTTGGGCTCATCTGGGCTTGACGCCCCCGCAAGAATCGACACTTTTCGGCTAATTACGTACGCTGTCTTCGCGCGAGACCGCTTAGGGCATTACACTGGCGCGGGCGCACTACGCGCACCCTGACGACGAAAGAGGCACCCTGTGGCATCGTTCCTTCAGCAATACTCCACGCTGATCCTCATCGGCATCGGGCTCATCGCCATGTTCTGGTTCTCGAGCCGTTCACGCCAGAAGATGGCTGCCCAGCAGGAAGAACGGAGGAAGACGCTCGCCGAGAAGCTCGTTCCGGGAGCCTGGGTCCACACCGCCGTCGGATTCTGGGGGCGTTTCGTTGACGAGGACGGCGATGTGATCGTCCTTGAAACCTCTGACGGCACCGAAATGTACTGGGACCGACAGATGATCCGCGAGGTCGGAGTTGAACCGCCTTTCGCGACCGATGAGGACGAAGAGCTTGATGAGGCTGAGTCGGACACTCCGATCCTCGGCATGAACGACCCCGAGACGTCGACTGGCGCCTCTGAGAACAAGTGAACTCCCGCGAAACGGGATACCTGGAGAACAACCGTGTCAACTCGTAAGCGCCGACCCGTGCGCTCGCTCGTCACACTGATCGTCGCGATGCTCGCGGCAGTGGCGGCGCTCGTTATCGGCAACACAACCAAGGGGACACCACTGGTCCCCTCACTCGCGCTCGACCTTCAAGGTGGCACCCAGCTTATTCTGAGGCCGACCTCCACTCAGGCTGATGAGCGGGCGATCACCGAAGAGGACCTCAATCAGGCGATCTCGATCATCCGCAATAGGATCGACGCTTCTGGCGTATCGGAATCAGAGATCACCTCGATGGGTTCGGAGAACATCGTTGTTTCGATCCCGGGAACTCCCTCACAGGAGACCTTGGACCTGATCCGCTCCTCTTCGCAGATGAACTTCCGACCGGTCCTCCAGATGGGAGTCGCCCAGACGAGTGCGGCTGCCCTCAAGCAAGCTGAGGCGAATGCTTCGGGCAATGGCGCTCAGCCGGAGGCACAATCAGGTGACGAGGCTAGCCAGTCCGATCCCTCTGCACAGGATTCGGCTCAGTCCGCCCAATCCGGCGAGTCCGCAGATTCGGCTCAATCTGATGAGATGATCTCCACCGCCCTCGACGAGGCGAGCGCGATGACTCTTGCCGACCGCAATCAAGACGGCGTCCTGTCCGACACTCCCGAATCTGAACCGGAGAACGCCTCCTCGCTGGCGTGGGTGACCGAACAGGCGCTCTTCGACTTCTACACCTTGGACTGTACGGCTCAGGCCTCCAACCAGGAGGGCCCGGCCGATAAGCCTTTCGCGGCCTGCGATGAGAACGGCTCAATCAAGTACATTCTTGGCCCGGTGACGGTCGCAGGTGCGAATCTCGACACCGCCTCGGCAGGGCAGATCACGAACTCCACTGGTCAGACGACCGGACAGTGGGGCGTGGACCTCCAATTCGACTCCGAGGGCACTCAAGCTTTCGCCGAGTCGTCGAAGATCCTGTATTCCTTCCACGATCAGGATCCCGAGGGCAAATCCCTGATGAACACCCCCGACCGCAATCACTTCGCGGTCGTGCTCGACGGCACCGTCATCACAGCTCCTTCCATGAATGCCATCATTTCTGATGGTCGAGCACAGATCTCAGGAAGCTTCACCGCGAAGTCGGCGTCCGCCCTCGCCAACCAGCTGAGCTTCGGGTCGCTGCCCTTGAACTTCGAGGTCCAGTCCGAGCAGCGCATTTCCGCGACCCTCGGTTCTGATCATCTCGAGAAGGGCCTCCTTGCCGGGTTGATCGGCCTCCTCCTCGTCATCGTCTACCTGATCTGGCAGTACCGTGGTCTGGCGATCATCTCGGGAGGTTCGCTTGTCGTTGCCGCGGTCGCAACCTACCTCGTCATCACCTTGCTCTCGGGCGGGATCGGATACCGGCTTTCCCTCGCGGGCGTCGCGGGCCTCATCATGGCGGTCGGCGTGACGGCGGACTCCTTCATCGTCTACTTCGAACGAGTCAGGGACGAGGTCCGTGACGGACGCCCCCTCCAAGCAGCGGTCGACGAGGGCTGGGATCGCGCCAAACGCACGATCGTCGTTTCCGACATGGTGAACATTGTCGCCGCTGTTGTTCTCTACCTGCTCGCCGTCGGTGGCGTTCAAGGTTTCGCCTTCACTCTTGGCGTGACGACCGTCATCGACCTTTTCGTGATTTTCATGTTCACCCATCCGATGATGGAGCTTCTCATCGCAACCCGTTTCTTCGGTGAAGGACATCCTCTTTCAGGTCTTGACCCTGAGCACCTGGGCGCGAAGAGCGGCCTCGTGTACGCGGGGCGGGGCCGGGTGGTGTCGCGAGGCTCCCTCGACTCCTCAGACTCTTCCTCTGCTTCATCCAAGGGCAGCGAGGCGGGCACGTCCATTGCGGCCCGTCGCCGCCAAGAGCGACTGGCTCGTCAGGAGGCCTTGAAAGCTAAAGGCGGAGTTTCCGCCACCGACACGCAAGGGGATAAGCGATGATGTCCTTCGCCCAGTGGGGCAACGCCCTCTACTCCGGTGACAAGTCCTACGCCGTCGTTCCGAAGCGCAAGGTTTTCGTCTCCCTGGCGGCCGCAGTCATCGTCGTGGGGCTCATGCTCGCAGCCGCGATCGGATTCAATCGTTCGATCGAGTTCACCGGCGGCGCACAATTCGATGTCACGAATGTCTCCGACCAGTCTGAGGCGAAGGCTTCTGACATCGTGACGGGAACCGGCCTCGTGCCGAACGCGAAGGTCACGCGGGTCGGCACAAACGGGGTCCGCATCCAAACCGAATCTCTCGATTCGGATCAGACAGCTCAAGTCCGAGACGCCCTTGTTTCCGCCTACGGTGTGGACGCCTCCGATGTGCAGTCCTCGACAATCGGCCCCTCCTGGGGTAAGTCGGTGACGACAAAGGCCCTTCAATCACTTGTCATTTTCATGGCGCTGATCGCCGTGCTCATGACCGTGTACTTCCGCTCGTGGACGATGGCCGCCGCAGCGCTCCTCGCGCTCGTGCACGACATCGCGGTGACCTTCGCCGTTTTCGTCATTACCCAGGTGGAGGTCTCCCCGGCGACGGTGATTGGTTTCCTCACAATCCTCGGATACTCGCTCTACGACACTGTCGTGGTCTTCGATAAGGTCCGTGAGCTTACGCGTGACGTGTATGACCAGAAGCGCTTCACCTTCGCGGAGTTCGTGAACCTTGCGGTGAATCAGACGATGGTGCGTTCGATCAACACCTCGGTGGTTGCCCTCTTGCCCGTCGGCGCGATCCTCATCATCGGTTCGCTGCTCTTAGGCACAGGCACCCTCACGGACATTTCCCTGGCGCTTTTTGTCGGCATGATCGCGGGGACGTACTCTTCGATCTTCATCGCCTCACCCTTGCTCGTTATGCTGCAGGAGCGGATGAAGAAGACGCGTGAGCATGATGGGATCGTGGCGAAGGACCGTCAGGCCCGCGCAGCTGATTCCTCTCAGGGGACTCCCGCCCCTGTGAAGGTCGCGCCCGTCGTTGCGGGACGTCGTCTCTCGAATGCACACCAACCCAAGAGGAAGAAGACTCAACGATGAGCGGTGAACTCGGCGACCACGTCGGCGAACTGGTCTCAGCGAACCTCGGACTGATCCCGGACTTTCCCGAGCCGGGAGTCCTGTTTCGCGACATCACCCCCTTGATTGCGAACGGCACCGCCTTTAGGGAACTCATGCAGGTCCTGGGGGAGCGCTACGCGGGCAAGATTGACGCCGTTGCCGGACTGGAGTCTCGTGGTTTCATCCTCGGTGCTCCGCTGGCCACCGAATTGGGGATCGGCATGTTGACGATCCGCAAAGCGGGCAAGCTCCCGGGCCACGTGATCGGTGTTGACTACGCTTTGGAGTACGGGAGCGCACGCATGGAGATCCGCCCCGAATCGGTGACTCCGGGGGCTAGGGTCCTCATCGTTGATGATGTTCTCGCGACTGGAGGCACGGCCGGAGCCTCAGTGGATCTGCTGCGTCAATGCGGAGCTGAGGTCGCTACAGTTGCGGTCCTCCTTGAACTCGAGGCTTTCTCGGGTCGGAAAGTCCTTGCGGACAAGGGAGTTTCGGTGGAATCGGCGCTCCTCGTCTGAACTCGTCCGGGGCATATGGCAGATCACAACTGAGTATGATGTGGTCATGACAGACCAGAACTCGGCCCCAGCTTCAAAGCCGCCCGTGGCCGGATCTCTTGTGAGATCCGGCCTCGTGTGGTTCGGGGCGCGCTCGCGCCAGACAATTCCTGAGATCGATCCTCTGGTCAGGGCCTTGAGGGCGAACCACCCGAAGGCTGATGTTTCTGTCATCGAACGCGCGTATCGCACGGCGGAGAAACAACATCGCACTCAAGTGCGCAAATCGGGTGAACCTTACATCACCCATCCCGTTGCGGTCGCAACGATCCTCGCGGAAATGGGGATGACGACCCCCACCCTGGTTGCCGCCCTCCTGCACGACACGGTGGAGGATACGGATTACACACTCGACCAGCTTCGCGCGGAGTATGGCGATGCCATCGCGCAACTCGTTGACGGGGTGACGAAGCTCGACAAGATCCGATACGGCTCCGCCGCTCAGTCGGAGACCCTGCGCAAGATGCTCGTCGCAATGAGCCGCGACATTCGAGTTCTCCTCATCAAACTCGCCGACCGCCTCCACAATGCGAGGACCTGGCGTTTCGTGCCCGCCAAATCTGCACAGGCGAAAGCCCGAGAGACCCTCGAGATCTATTCTCCACTCGCACATCGCCTCGGAATGAACATGGTGAAGTGGGAACTCGAAGAGCTCTCCTTCAAAACTCTGTATCCGGAGATTTACGCTGAGATCGACCGCCTGGTCGCCGAGCGCGCCCCGCAGCGCGACGTCTACCTGCGCGATGTCATCTCTCAGATTGAAGAGGATTTGCGCCGCTCGGGAACGAAGGGAACGGTGAGCGGACGACCGAAGAACCACTATTCGATCTACCAGAAGATGATCGTCAGGGGGAAGGCTTTCGACGAGATCTTCGACCTTGTCGCGGTGAGGGTTCTTGTGGAGTCCGTGAAGGACTGCTACGCGGTCCTGGGTGCTCTGCACGGCCATTGGAACCCAATTCCTGGCCGTTTCAAGGACTACATCGCGATGCCGAAGTTCAATCTCTACCAGTCCTTGCATACGACGGTCGTGGGCCCGGGCGGCAAACCGGTGGAGATTCAGATCCGGACTTTCGAAATGCATGAGCGCGCCGAGCATGGTGTTGCCGCGCACTGGAAGTACAAGCAGAACCCGAATGCGACAGGTGCGGACGGGGATCGGATGACTTCCGATGAGCAGGCGAATTGGCTGCGCGCCCTCGTCGAGATGGAAAGGGAGACCGGCGACCCTGAGGAGTTCCTCGACTCTTTGCGTTATGAGATCGCCGGCGATGAGGTCTACATCTTCACGCCGAAGGGCGAGGTCGTGGTCCTTCCTGCACGTTCGACCCCCGTTGACTTCGCCTATGCGGTTCATACCGAGGTCGGCCACCGCACAGTTGGTGCGAAGGTCAATGGTCGCCTCGTCTCCCTCGATACGCGTCTCGAGTCCGGGGAGACGGTGGAGGTCGTGACCTCTAAGTCGGATAAGGCCGGCCCTTCACGCGATTGGCTGGCTTTCGTGGCTTCGCCTCGGGCGCGCTCGAAGATCAAGTCGTGGTTCTCGAAGGAACGGCGCGAGGAGGCGACCGAGGACGGGAAGGAAGCGCTTGCGAGGGCGATGCGCAAGCAGAACCTTCCCCTGCAGCGACTCATGAACCATGAGTCGATCCTGTCGGTGGCGAATTCTTTGGGTTACCCGGATGTTTCTGCGCTGTATGCGGCTGTCGGTGAGAACCAGGTATCGCCGCAGAACGTCGTCTCGAAGCTCGTGGAGAACCTGGGCGGGGGAGACGGCACTGAAGAGACCTTGTCGGAGGGCATCACCCCGGGGCTGACGCGTCCGAACCCGCAGATCGGAAGCGATTCGGGGATTAGTGTCGCGGGAATGGATGCGAAAGACATCTGGGTGAAGCTCGCGAAATGCTGCACCCCGGTTCCAGGCGATGAGGTTGTCGGATTTATTACGCGTGGGCAGGGGGTTTCTGTTCACCTCGCCTCGTGCCATAACGCCGTGCGTCTCAAGGAGCTTCAGCCTGAACGTTTCGTTGATGTGAAGTGGGCCGAGGGCGTGAGCGGCCAGGTCTTCAGGGTGCGGATCCAGGTGCGTGCTTTGGACCGTGCGGGTTTGCTTTCCGATCTGACGAAGGTCATGAGCGACTATCGGGTCAATCTTGTCTCGGCCTCGATGAATACTTCCGCCGATCAGGTGTCAGTTGCGCGCTTCTCTTTCGAAATGGCGGATATGGGGCATTTGAATGCTGTGCTCGCTGCGCTTCGGCGAGTCGATAGTGTTTTTGAGGCTGTTCGTTTGACCGGCGAGAACGGCGTGTGACGCGCTGAACGCCCTGAAGAAGTCTCGAAGGAGAAAACGGGGTTCAATACTCGGGCCCGTGGGCCGTAGACTAGGAGAAGTGCGCCACATTGGCGCGCCGAGCGCTACACAGCGTGGAGCCTCATCCATGCACGGGTGCTGAGCACCCCAAACCCCTGAAGGAACATTGTGACCACGACGCCGAACGAGCAGACCACCGCTTCGCTTCCCGAGTCCACTGAGCCCGCCGCCCCCACTCTCGGAGTCGACGCTCCCCAAGTGGCTCCCAGCGAACCCCGGACCCACGAGTTCGGTCGGATTGACGAGGCCGGAACGGTCTACGTCCGTGAGGGTGAGAACGAACGCGTGATCGGTGCCTATCCGGAGGGCGTTCCCGCAGAGCCTTTCGCCCTTTATGAGCGTCGTTTCGCCGATCTTGAAGCGACGGTGAAGCTTTTCGAGGACCGTTTGGCGACACTGTCTCCGAAGGACATCGACTCGACACTGGAGACCATCAAACAGGCTGTTGAAGCTCCGCAGGCCCTCGGCGATCTTGCGGCTCTGCGTGCCCGCGTCGAAGCGGTCGTGCTTCGAGCCGTTGAACGCAAGGAACAGGCCCGAGCTGAACGCGCCGCCGCCCGCGAAGAGGCCCTCGGAGCACGAACGAAGGTCGTTGAGCGGGCCGAAGAGATCGTCGCCCAGGATCCTGAGCACACTCATTGGAAGCGCTCGGGCCAAGAGCTGCGTGATCTGCTCGAAGAATGGAAGAACCTGCAGCGCAAGGGCCCGCGCCTCGACAAATCGATCGAGGATGAGCTGTGGAAGCGCTTCTCAGCTGCTCGCACCCAGTTCGATCGTCATCGTCGCCAGTACTTCTCCGCCCTCGACCAAGCCCAGTCTGAGGCGAAGCGCATCAAGGAGGCCCTCATCGCTGAGGCCGAGGTCCTCCAGACTTCAACTGATTGGGGCGCGACTTCAGGAGCCTACCGGGAGCTGATGAACCGTTGGAAGGCCGCGCCGCGCGCCTCCCGCAAGGAAGACGACGCTTTGTGGGCGCGCTTCCGCGCCGCTCAACAGGTCTTCTTCGATGCTCGCCGCGCGAAGGATGAGGCCACGGACTTGGAGTACCGGGAAAATCTCCTCGCGAAGGAGGCCCTCGCGGACGAGGCTGAGAAGATCCTCCCGATTGAGAATCTTGAGGCTGCGAAGACTGCGCTGCGCTCCATTCAGGATCGTTGGGATGAGGTGGGGCGCGTTCCCTCCTCGGACCTGCATCGTATCGAGGGACGCCTACGCGCGGTCGAAACGGCGATCCGCGACGCTGAAGAGTCTGAATGGCGTCGCTCGAACCCGGAGACTCGTGCACGCGCCCAGGGCATGCTCGGCCAACTCGAATCCCAGCTCGCCTCTCTCGAAGCAGAGCTCAAGGCCGCTGAGGAACGTGGCGACGAGAAGAGGGCGAAGTCCTTGTCGGAGGCCATTGAGACGAAGCGCGCGTGGCTCGCTCAGATCAACTCCTCCATCCAGTGATGCGTCTCCACGTCATTACCTCGCGATTCTTCGCGGCGAACTGCGTCGTGATCGTTGCGCAGGATTCGGATCGTGCGCTCGTCGTGGATCCTTCTGCGGGCATCCGCAAAGAGATCCGCACGGTCCTTGAGGCTGAGGGTGCTTCGGTGGCCGGGGTTCTGGCGACGCATGGGCATCCCGATCATGTGTGGGATTGTGCCGAGATTGCATCGTGGGCGGGTGAAGTGCCTGCCCCCGTGTGGATTCCTGGACCGGATCGATACCGTATGGAGGATCCTCTCGCTCATGTGGGCATGCCGGCCCCCTTGGAGCTGTGCACTTGGCGTGAGCCGAGTGATCTTCGTGATTTCCCTGCGGGCTCGGTCGAACTCGTTGAGGGCTTGTGGATGAAGATGGTCCCCGCGCCCGGACACACGGAGGGTTCGTCCGTGTTCATCGGCCACTGCGATTTCGAGGTGCTCGCCAAGGGGCGCGTCATCGCTTCTTCGCAGGTGCCCGCGCCCTGGGCTCTTGCCGGTGATGTGATTTTCGCGGGTTCTGTGGGACGCACTGACCTTCCTGGTGGGGATGAGTATCAGATGCGTCATTCACTCAGGACGCTGTCGAATGCTCTCGACCCGGAAACGCTCCTCATTCCCGGGCACGGTCCGATCACTTCTCTTGCCCGTGAGATCGAAACGAACCCATATCTGCGAAGGGCACGCCAGATCGGCTGAGCCAGGGGAGTGACAAGGCCCTTCTCGGGTTCGGATTCTTGTGGACGTGCGTGTCGTGGAACAATGGCTTCCATGGCACGCACGTCTCTTTCCGGCTTCCCCGAATGGCTCCCCGAGGGCCGCATCATTGAACAGTTCCTTCTCGACCACATTCGTGAGGTTTTCGAACTCCACGGCTTTTCCGGGATCGAGACGAGGGCGGTGGAGACTCTCGAACAACTCGAAGCGAAGGGGGAGACCTCGAAGGAGGTTTACGTCCTCGACCGCCTTCAGGCGGTGAAGGAAGCGGAAGCGGGGCGTCGTTCCTCGAAGGAACGGCGCATGGGACTCCACTTCGACCTCACTGTTCCTTTCGCGCGCTATGTTGTCGAGAACGCGAATGAACTGGATTTCCCCTTCAAGCGCTACCAGATTCAGAAGGTGTGGCGTGGAGAACGCCCACAGGAGGGGCGTTTCCGCGAGTTCACCCAGGCGGACATTGATGTTGTGGGGGAGGGTTCGTTGCCTTTCCACTTCGAGGTTGATCTTCCACTCGTCATGGCCCAAGCCCTCGCGGGTCTTCCCATCCCTAAGGTCACGGTTCTCGTGAACAATCGCAAGGTCGTCCAAGGGGTGTGTGAGTCCCTTGGGGTTGACGATGTGGAGGCGGCGCTGCGCGGCCTCGACAAGATCGACAAGATCGGTCCCGAGGGCGTGGCCCGGGAACTGGCGGAATCGGGAATTTCAGGCGAGCAGGCCGAGACGCTTTTAGCGATGGCTCAGATCCGTTCAGCTGATCCGGCGGTGATCCGAAACCAGATTGATGCTCTTGGTGTTTCCGGAAAACTCCTGGACGAGGGTGTCTCAGAGTTGTGTGCTCTCCTCGAATCGGCGGCCAGGCGTATGCCCGGAGCGATCCTGGCGGATTTGAAGATCGCGCGGGGCCTCGACTATTACACGGGGTCCGTGTATGAGTCCGTCGTTGAGGGGCATGAGGACCTCGGCTCGATCTGCTCGGGTGGTCGTTACGATTCTCTTGCGAAGGACGGCAAACGCACGTACCCGGGTGTGGGTCTGTCGATTGGTGTGTCAAGGCTCGTGTCGCGGATGATTTCCACGCCGATGGTGAAGGCGACTCGGAAAGTGCCGAGCGTTGTGCTCGTTGCCGTGAATGATGAGGCGGATCGTGCTCGTTCGGAGGACATCGCCGCTGCGCTGAGAAGCAGGGGGATTGCTGCGGATATCGCTCCGACGGCCGCAAAGTTCGGCAAGCAGATCAAGTTCGCGGATAAGAGGGGAATCCCCTTCGTGTGGTTCCCCGGCACAGATGCTCAGGGGGACACGGTGAAGGATATTCGTTCAGGCCTCCAGGTTGACGCGGATTCTTCGACGTGGATGCCATCGCAGGAGGATTTGAGGCCCCGGGTCCTTGCGCTCGACTGAAGTTTGTGAGGTGGGTTGAAGACCTCAGAGCGGAGCGCAGGCGTCGAAGCAGGCTGAAGACTTCACAGTAGGCTCAGGCTTGTGCAGATTGGCCGCAGCGCTAAGGAACGGCCCGCTGTTGCTGAAATGGGCGCAAAGCCGTGAAGAAGGATGACTCGTCTTCCCGAAGATCCGCGCTTTTCAAGAGCAGGTTGAGCGGCTCGAGGACGAAAAGGTGCGCGTGCCCCGGTGAGTGATCTCACCGGGGCGCAGTTCTGCGTTCAGGGCAGTGGCGATTAGTCTTGAGGGGCGATAAGGCGCGCCTCCATGTTGTGATGGGCACCCGTGCGGTGAGTGTTGTGGGAGAGGGGCAGCGCCGAAGGCCCACAAGGGCCCGGCCCGGCAGTGTGTCGGCCTCGATTGACCTTCGATCCTGATAGGACCACTGTGCCCGATTTTGACGATGCGAAAATGACCGACTCCACCTCAGATCTTCACGAGGACACCATCTTCTGGGCAGAGGAATCGACCCAGAACACCGAAGCCACGAATGTGCAGAACGCTTCTGTTGCCGACTGCGAACCAATCGACGTTCATGTCGAGGACGAGCTTGCCGGGGAGGATGACCTTCAAGAGGAAGACGCCCTCGCCGAAGAGGAAGAGACTCCAGCAGATGAGGAGGCCGGTGTTGCTTTCGCCGATCTCGGTCTGCCCGAGGAGATCCTTGATGCCGTGACCCGAATGGGCTTCACGACGCCCACTCCGATCCAAGCTGAGGCGATCCCGGCGCTCCTCGAGCTCAACGACGTGGTGGGCATCGCCCAGACCGGAACAGGGAAAACAGCGGCTTTCGCTTTGCCGATGCTCGCGATCGTGGATGCCCAAGAGCGCGGGGTACAAGCCCTCGTCCTCGCACCGACGAGAGAACTCGCCATGCAGTCCGCGCAGGCGATTGACGACTTCGCCTCGATGACGCGGGGCCTGGACGTGGTACCCGTCTACGGTGGTTCGCCTTATGGTCCGCAAATCTCCGCCCTTAAGCGCGGAGCCCAGGTCGTTGTCGGCACGCCCGGTCGCATTATCGACCTTATTGAGAAGGGCGCCCTTGATCTGTCTCAGATCCGTATGCTCGTCCTCGACGAGGCGGATGAGATGCTGCGCATGGGGTTTGCCGAGGACGTGGAGACAATCACGGCCTCCGCCCCCGAGGATCGTTTGACGGCGCTCTTCTCCGCGACAATGCCTCCTGCGATTGAACGGATCGCGAACACTCACCTGAAGAACCCCGTGAGGATCGCTGTTTCTGAAGAGTCTTCAACGGTCGATACGATCCACCAGACTTACGCGGTCGTGCCTTTCAAGCACAAGCTCGGGGCCTTGACCCGTGTTCTTGCGACCCGCGCTCAACACATCGCTGAAGGACAGGAAGACGCCGACGCTGCGATCGTCTTCGTCCGCACCCGCGTCGATGTTGAGGAAGTGTCCTTGGAGATGTCCGCCCGGGGCTTCAGGGCGGCGGGCATTTCCGGTGATGTCGCGCAGACCGAAAGAGAACGCATGGTTGAGCGTCTGCGCGCAGGCACCCTTGACGTCCTCGTCGCGACGGATGTTGCCGCTCGTGGGCTTGACGTTGAACGCATCTCTCTTGTGGTGAATTTCGATGTTCCCCGCGAGCCGGAAGCCTATGTTCACCGCATTGGCCGTACGGGCCGCGCCGGACGAGAGGGACGCTCCCTTACCTTCTTCACGCCCCGCGAGCACGGCCGACTCCGCAGGATCGAGAAGCTGACCGGCACTCGCATGGAAGAAGTGCAGATCCCCTCACCGGCGGCGGTTTCGGAGTTCCGTGCGACCCGTCTGCTTGAAGGCTTGAACGCCCGCATCGAAAAGGGGCGCCTCGAGTTGTACAAGGGGTTGTTGGAAAAGGCGAGCGAAGAGGGGGACAACTCGATCCTCGACCTCGCAGCCGCGCTCATGGCGAACGCGGTGGGCGATGACGGCCCTAAGCCGCGCGTCGTGAAGGATTCTCGCCCGAAGCGTTCGAAGGACGAGGGCGAACTCGACGAGAGTGGTGAATTCCTGGGTGCAAGCTTCGAAGGACGGGATAAGGACCGTCCTCTTAAAGCCGGTCGGGATTCGTCTCGACGACGCGCGCCAAAATCCTTGGGCTCTGCTGTCCGTTACCGCGTTGAGGTCGGAAAGAAGGATCACGTTAAACCTGGTTCGATCGTCGGTGCGATCGCAGGTGAAGGAGGCGTGGAAGGCCGCGATATCGGGCATATTGAAATCTTCCCGAGTTTCTCACTCGTTGAAATCTCCGGTGAGCTCAGTGAAGATCAGCTGTCTCGGATCGGCAGGGGCTACGTCCAGGGCCGTCCGCTGCGCATCCGCGTGGATGAGGGGCCCGGGAAGGGCCGCGCCGAGAGGGCGCGCTCCTTCGATAAGGCTCGACGCTTTGATCGTTCGGAACGCGAACGCGCAAAGCGGGAGTATCCCCGTCGCTATGAGAAACGTGAGGGTTTCACAGGCGCAGATCGAGACCGGGACCATGATGGGCTTCGCGGGTTGAAGGATCGCAAGAGGCATGCGGATCAGGGAGCGGAGCGTTTTGATAATCGGCGTGGGATTCGTGGGGAGCGCGCTTCTTCCCGGTTCCGTGACGAGGAACGACGAGAGCGTTTCGACCGGGGTGCATCCCAGCGTCGCTTCGGCAAAAAGGACCGTGAAAAGCACGGCGGCCGGGAATTCGGCCAGCGTGATCGCTGAGAGGCTCTAGCTCAGCATTTCGGAGATTTCATTTCTTCACTTCCAGAGTTTTCGGCGGCATCGTGCTTTCAGCGGTGCCGCCGAGCATGCTGAGTAGGTGGATTAGGGGAGTCCTCTGGGTGCTATTGGTCCCCCTTAACTGGGTGTGCTATTGTTCCCCCTTAATGTGATTTGCTGCACACTGGGATGGGCTGGTGAGTGTCTCGCGGCTGACTTCCATATGGAATCAGAGGAGATCTCCGCATTGCGCAGAGCTTTCGATGAGGGGGGCCGAGACGTGTTCTCACGTCGTGGGTGGAGACTCCCAGGGAGGAACGCAGGGCGAACTATTGGTTGCGACTTTCTGTTTCGAGCCCGAAGCGGGTTTTGCTCGTGATCGCGTTTCTTTCGGCCTGCCCGAGCAAACATCGCACAGCCGCAGGTGAAAAAGCGAACTAGTGGGCCCGGTCGGGATCAATGCTGCTCGGTCTGTCCAGGCGCAATCCTCGTGGCGGAGACAATTGCGAATACTGAGATAAGCAATGCGATGACCGGGGCAGGAAGATAAGACACGGCACCCGTCACACCGAAGAACCCCCACACGGACAGGGCAATGGAGGCGATGGCCAGTTCGACGGCGCTTCCAGCCGAGTCCGCGACCTGGAGCCAGCTCGAGACCTTCCCGTGTTCACGAGATGGAGTGAGTTCGAGGGCAAGGACGGACAGGGTCGAATGCATCAGACCGGTTCCCGCGCCGCAAAGAAACCAGCCGAGCATTGAGGGCCACACCGGCATCGTCGGGGCGACGAGGAGCAGAGTCGGGGTGAGTCCGACAGCGAGCAGGATTGTGCCGATGAGGGGCAGGCGCATACGGATCCCGGGATCACGGAAACGGGACTGCAGGGTCGCTCCAGTCGCCCAGGAAATGGAACCGATCGTGACCGCGAGGGCAGCGGAGTCTGCTTCCCAGTGATGGACCCTTTGGAGGATTAAGGGCAAGAACGCTGCCCCACCCGCCTGGGCGCCCATTGCCGCAAGCCTCGTCATGATTGCTGAGGGGACGCCTCTGCGAAGTCGGAGGGCTCCCTTGGGCAGGAGCTTGGGCAGGGATAAAGCACTCAGAAAGAGCCCACTCAATGACAAGAGGATGAGCTCTGTGCCGCCAAGAGCCCCGGAGAGTTGAAGGAGAAGCACGCCCGTGCCCGCAAGCAGCGCGAGGAACAGCAGTCGCTTCAATGGTGCGGGGGTGAGGTGGTGTGTGCGGAGCTTACGCAGCACCGAGATGAGCGGAATGACCGCGAAAGCGGCAAGGATCGGCACCGCCCAGAAGACAGGGCGCCAACCGATCGACGCCGCGACCCATCCGGCAATTGCGGGGCCGACGAGGCCGGGAAAGACCCACGCCAGGGAGAACGCGGCGAAGAAGAAGGGCCGATGCGAGGGGTCTGCGATCGCGCCAATGAAGACATAGAGGGGCACGATGACGAGGCCGCCCCCGATTCCCTGGATGAGGCGCCCCAGGGTGAAAAGGGCGATCGTCGGTGAGAATGCGGACACGAGCAGTCCCGTGGTGAAGAACACGAGGCCGGCGACGAGGACCGCCCTCGGCCCTTTGGAATCGGCGAGGCCACCGGCTACGACTGTTGACGCGATCTGCGCTGCCAGAGTCGCCCCGGAGGCAAGAGAAAACCAGGATTCCGCATCCAGATCTTGCACGACATTCGGCATGATTGTCGTCGTTGCGAGCCCCTCGAAAGCTGCGAGGGTGATGAGCAGGACGGATCCGATAAGGAGGGAGATCTCCAGGGGAGTCCATGGCGTGCGTGAGGATGGGACAGCAGTCACTCAGGAATGGTGTCATGTCGGCTCTCTTGCGGCCAATCGACGGGCGTAGACTTCTGGGGCCGCCGCCTGTCTCGCGGATGGCGATGATGAAAGGAAGACACACGTGCTCCGCACTCACAACATCGGCACCCTCGGGGTCGATCTGATTGGACAGACCGTCACTCTCACCGGCTGGGTTGACCGCCGACGCGATCATGGCGGGGTTGCATTCATTGATCTTCGTGACGCCTCTGGTATTGCTCAGGTCGTTGTGCGCGATGAATCTGTCGCTCACGAGCTGCGCTCCGAGTTCGTCCTGAAAGTGACTGGCGAGGTGTGTGCCCGCCCTGAGGGCAATGAGAACCCGAATCTGTCGACGGGTGCGATCGAGGTCATGGGAGATGACATTGAGATCCTCAACACCTGCACGCCGCTTCCTTTCCAGGTTTCCTCGCACGCTGAAGACTCGGGCAATGTCGGCGAAGAAACTCGCTTGAAGTACCGCTATCTGGATCTTCGTCGCGAGGTGGAGCAAAACGCCCTCCGACTGCGTTCGAAGGTGTCGAGAGCTGCCCGCGACACTCTCTACGAGCACGATTTCGTTGAGATCGAAACCCCGACCTTGACTCGTTCGACTCCCGAGGGGGCGCGCGATTTCATTGTCCCGGCCCGTCTTTCCCCCGGATCGTGGTACGCGCTGCCCCAGTCTCCGCAGTTGTTCAAGCAGATGCTCATGGTCGCCGGGATGGAGCGCTACTTCCAGATCGCGCGCTGCTACCGCGATGAGGACTTCCGCGCGGACCGTCAACCTGAGTTCACGCAGCTTGACATTGAGATGAGCTTCGTCGACCAGGACGATGTGATCGCGGTTGCTGAGGATGTTTTGAAGAACGTGTGGAAGCTCATCGGCTATGAGCTGCCCACTCCGCTGCCGCGCATGACATACAAGGATGCGATGGAGAAGTATGGTTCGGATAAGCCGGATCTTCGCTTCGGGCTCGAATTGACGGACCTGAGCGAGTACTTCAAGGACACGAGTTTCCGCGTCTTTAAGGCCCCTTATGTGGGTGCCGTTGTCATGCCGGGAGGTGCCTCGCAGGGGCGTCGTACCTTCGATAAGTGGCAGGAATGGGCGAAGGCGCGTGGGGCGAAGGGTCTCGCCTATGTCACTGTGGGCGAGGACGGCACTCTTGGCGGTCCGGTCGCGAAGAACATCACCGAGGCCGAACGCGAGGGCCTGGCGGCCGCGACCGGTGCGAAACCCGGTGATTGCATCTTCTTCGGCGCCGGCAAGCCCACTGCTTCGAGGGAGCTTCTCGGTGCGGCCCGCCTGGAGATCGGCAAGCGCTGCGGTCTCATCGACCCTGATGCCTGGGCTTTCACTTGGGTCGTTGACGCTCCGCTCTTTAAAGCGACTGGTGAAGCCGAGGCCGAGGGCGATGTTGCCCTCGGGCACAGCGCCTGGACTGCGGTCCATCATGCTTTCACTTCGCCGAAGCCCGAATGGCTCGACAGTTTCGATGAGGATCCGGGTAACGCCCTCGCCTATGCCTATGACATTGTCTGCAATGGCAATGAGATCGGCGGGGGGTCGATCCGTATTCACCGCCGCGATATCCAAAACCGCGTCTTCAATGTCATGGGGATTGACGCTGAGGAGGCGCAGGCGCAGTTCGGCTTCTTGCTTGATGCCTTTAAGTTCGGTGCTCCTCCGCACGGCGGTATCGCATTCGGCTGGGACCGGATCGTCGCTTTGTTGACGAAGTCGGAGTCGATCCGTGATGTCATTGCCTTCCCGAAGTCGGGCGGAGGCTTTGACCCGCTCACTGAGGCTCCGGCTCCGATCACCCCGCTGCAGCGTAAGGAGGCCGGTGTTGACGCGGCGCCGAAGAAGCGTGGCGAGGAGGCTGAAGCTGCGGAGTGAATCGTGTTTTCCCTTTGCTCGTCTTCGTGTGATTCGCAACTGAGCTGAGGGGCTGTGGGGCGGCATGGTGAAGGTGCCGCCCCACTTCTTTCTCTCTTTCCGCAATAGTCCAACGGTGGGACTATTTCTGTGCATATAATGTCCTATGGGTGCTTCAATGACGCAGAACTCCTTCTGGATCCTCACCGTCCTCGCCCGAGGACGCAGACACGGCTACGACATCATGCGAGAGGCCGCAAAACTCTCCGGGGGTTCAGTCGCCTTGAAAGCGACCACTTTGTACGCGGCCCTCGACCGCCTCGAAACCGAGGGACTCATCCTTAAAGACGGCGAGGAGATCGTTGACGGACGAGCGCGTCGCTACTACCGCCTCAGCGACGAGGGAGCCGATGCTCTCGATGATGAAGCCAAAGCTTTAGAAATGCGAGCCTCAATCGCGAAAGCGCGCCTCATCAGCATGAGGAGCCTGGGCGCAGGCGCTTGCCCGAGCGTTCCCTGCGTCACCCCGTGAGTACACGCCTGGTGAGTTCACACACCGAGAAAGCCATTATGAGGAGGGGATCGACATGCCATTCGAAGACGAAGCTTTTGAGCGTCTCCTGCGCCTCTATCCCAAACCTTGGCGCGAAGCCAATGGTGAGGTGTTCCTCGCCACCGTCACAGATGATGCTCGTGCCAAAGGTCTGAGCAGACCCGACGCTGCTCTGTGGGCGTCCGCAATCGTTCACGCTTGGGGGATGCGGCTGAACTCGAAAATGGCAATCATCCTGTCGGGAATCTCGATCCCCTTGGCTGTGCTCTACCAGGCCGTGTACTCGCGAGCCCTGCTCGACAACTTGGGCGCTTTCCCATCGAACCCGGAGGACTTTCCGTACGAGCCGCTTCTGAGAGTCGTTGAGCTTCTTGTCGGCAATCTGCTCCTTCCAATCCTCGTCATGACTGCAGCGGTCTGTTTCATCGCCGGACGATCCCTTCTCACTCCACCGCGAGCATTGGCATCCACCACAGTGGCGGCCCTTGCCTCGTTCGTCCACATGATGACGCGAATGATGTGGATCCTTGCCGCCCGAAAAGGCGAAGGCTTGCCCGATCACACGATGGAGAAAGTCGGCAATGGTCTGTGGTGGGCGGGCATGCTCACCCTCGCCATTGCTGTCGCCCTGATCGTGGATCAACTCCTCGAAGCTCGCGTGTCCTCCATATTCCTGCGGTGGGTTTTCGCTGTGCTCATCGGCGTGTCCTTTGCAGTCATGGGTGCCGCCCTCGTGGAGATTCCCCTCGCCTGGATCGTCTTCGCTGTTCCACTCTTCCTCGCCTCAGTGATGATGGAGCTGCGAAAGCGGCGCAGAGTTGCGGCGGATGAAACGGATCGGCCGAGCATACGAATGCGCCCTGTGAAGCTCGCGCTCAGCACTCGTATAGCAGTCACCCTGCTCGCCGCCCTCGGGCTCGTCCTTGCCTTCATGGACAGCACATTCGGCTTCTTTCCCGGTCTGATCCATCTCATCGCTGGAGGTGCAGGAGCAGAGGAGCACAGCGGGGAAGTGGCCTCACTCGTGATCTCCGCCTGCGCCTGGATCGGCGTATTCCCCATGCTCGCTGCGTGGGGTGTAGGCGAGTCTGCTCAACGCGAAGACTCGCGTCTGCACATTTGGGGGCCGATCATCTTACTCATGGCCTCCTGGGTGATGGTCACGATAATGATGGTCCCACCAATGAACTCGAGCCCATTGGTGCGCCACCTTTACGACGCGCTTGAACTGGTCACGGGTGACCCGAAAGGTTTCGGGGCGATCATCGTGTGCTTCGCTCCCGCTTCGACTGTGGCGGTCATCTGGATGGTCGACCGTTTCCTTCCCAAGGCTCTGCCGATTCGTCTCTTGAGTGCCGTCCTCGTCGCATTCGCCTGGTTCTTCATCTCCTTCTTCATCATCATGGGGACGCCCTTCTTTTTCAATCCGCTCCTTAGCCTCCTGGTGATCATCAGAGTCTGGACCGTGCGCAGATGCATCCCAGTGGACACGCACAGCGCCTCTCATTCACTCCCAAGGGCACTGTGAAAAGCGGCACAATAGATGCATGTCGTACGTGGAAATGCATCCGGTGAATCCCCAAGCCCGTTTCGTCTCGAAAGCCGTCGAGATCATCCGCAGCGGGGGAGTGATCGCCCTGCCCACAGACTCCGGCTATGCGATCGCTTGCGCGCTGGGGAACAAAACGGGAATGGACCTCATCCGCCAAGTCCGCAAACTCGATGAGAAACACAACTTCTCCCTGCTGTGCCACTCCTTCGCCCAGCTCGGTGAACTCGTCCTCGTCGACAACTCGCAGTTCCGCACGATCAAGGCACTGACCCCTGGCGCCTACACCTTCATTCTGCCCGGAACGAAGGAAGTACCCAGGATGACCTTGAATAAGAAGAAGCACACGGTCGGCGTTCGCATCCCGGATCATGTCATCACTCAGGCGATCGTTGAAGCTCTCGGCGAACCCCTCTTGTGTTCGACCCTGATCCTGCCGGGTGAAGAGCTTCCCCTGATCAATGGCTACGAGGTCGATGAGGCGATCGGAAAGCTCGTTGATCTGGTGATCGTCGGCCCGGTCGGCGGAGACGAGGCGACGACGGTCATTGACTTCACCGAAGGCTCGGGGGTGATCGCCAGGCGCGGAGCCGGAGACACCTCACTCTTCGAATAGTCCGATCTGTCCTCCTGAAAGTGCCCGCTGTTAGCCTTGGAGAAACATCTTCAGCTTCGAACGCGGCACGTCCAAGGAGGATCATGAAGGACAGAGGGCCATGCCTCGTCGGGCTTCACGCCGCCCTCACTTTCCCAGGTAGTCCACTCAATGCCCTCGCGCTCCCTGTGAGGGCCGCGTGTGTGCGCCCGGGGCTCGCCCTCAAAGAGAAGAAGGCGTGAGTGGACCTCTTCGAATCACTGAGCACAGAACCCAGCGGAGCTCCAGCATTCGATCCGGATGCTCCCCTCGCCGTGCGGATGCGTCCCTTGAGCGTTGACGAGGTCCTCGGGCAAGAACGCCTCCTCGCCAAGGGTTCTCCTTTGCGTCGACTCCTTGAAGTCCCCGCACCAGGGGCGCCGAAGGTGTCCTCTGTGATCCTGTGGGGCCCTCCGGGAACGGGGAAAACAACCCTCGCCTACCTCGTCGCACGCGCCAGTGGGAGAAGATTCGAAGAGCTTTCCGCAGTGTCCTCCGGGGTGAAAGACATCCGCGATGTCGTATCGGCCGCTCGGAGGAACACTGCCGCCAAGGGTGAGGACACCATCCTCTTCATTGACGAGGTCCACCGTTTCTCCAAGTCACAGCAAGACGCCCTGCTTCCTGCAGTCGAGAACCAGTGGGTCACACTCATTGCCGCGACCACCGAAAATCCCTCCTTCTCAGTGATCTCCCCGCTTTTGTCGCGCTCTTTGCTCCTCACCCTCGAACCTCTTGACGAGGAGGCGATCAGTCAACTCATTGATCGCGCCCTCGTTGACGAACGCGGGCTCAAAGGCCTCCTTCGGATCGACAAGGACGCCAAAAACGCGCTCATCAGGGTCGCGGGCTCGGATGCGCGCAAGTCCTTAACACTCCTGGAAGCGTCAGCCGGAGCCGCCGCACAGGACCAGTGCGAGACAATCGGCCTGGCGCACGTCGAATCGGCAGCGGACTCCGCCCTCGTCAGATGGGATAAAGACCAGCACTACGATGTGGTTTCCGCCTTCATCAAATCCATGCGCGGCTCGGATGTTGATGCTGCCGTGCACTATCTGGCGCGGATGCTCGAAGCGGGGGAGGATCCGAGGTTCATCGCCAGGCGCATCATGATCTGCGCCTCCGAGGACGTGGGAATGGCTGCTCCCGAAGTCTTGGCAACCACAGTTGCCGCAGCTCAAGCGGTCGCTATGATCGGCATGCCAGAAGCTCGAATCATTTTGGTCGAGGCGGTGATCGCTGTTGCGAGCGCACCGAAATCCAATGCCGCGTACCTCGCCATTGATCGGGCGATCGCGGACCTTCGACGCGGCAAGGGGGCAGCAGTGCCGATGCATCTTCGCGACTCCCACTATTCGGGAGCGAAGAGGATCGGGCACGGCCAAGACTACGTCTACGCTCACGACGCCCCGCATCACGTCGCAGCTCAGCAGTATCTGCCCGAGGACCTCAGGGGTACTCGCTACTACGAGCCGACGCAGATCGGGCATGAGGCCCTCATCACGAAGCGTCTTGCTGCGCTTAGAGAACTCCTCACCATGAGGTAGGGTGTTCGAGTTGCCATTAGGCAACCCTGGGGTCTTAGCCGAAGGAACACCTGTTCCGGGAGTCGACCCCGTGACCCGAGAGAATCTCGGACCACGACCCACGAGACAGGAAAGAAAGAGGAAATGGCTCAGAACCGTTCCCGCAAGCAGGTGCGCGAGTCGCGCGCCCTTGGCCTCGCCCTCACCCCGAAGGCCGTCCGCTACTTCGAGAAGCGCCCCTACGGCCCGGGCGAGCACGGACGTTCGCGTCGCCGCCAGGAATCCGACTACGCGGTTCGTCTCAAGGAGAAGCAGCGTCTTCGCGCACAGTACGGCATCCGCGAATCGCAGCTGCGCCGCGCCTTCGAAGAGGCCCGCCGCACCGCCGGTCTGACCGGTGAGAACCTCGTCGAGCTCCTCGAGATGCGCCTCGACGCCCTCGTTCTTCGCGCAGGCTTCGCCCGCACGATCCAGCAGGCCCGCCAGTTCGTCGTTCACCGTCACATCCTCGTTGACGGCAAGATCGTCGACCGCCCCTCCTTCCGCGTCAAGCCCGGCCAGACCATCCAGGTCAAGCCCAAGTCGCAGACCACCGTGCCTTTCGAGATCGCCGCGCAGGGCATCCACCGCGATGTTCTCCCTGCCGTCCCCGACTACCTTGATGTCGAGCTCGAGCGCCTCAAGGCGACCCTTGTGCGCCGCCCGAAGCGCGCTGAGGTCCCCGTGACCTGTGACGTTCAAATGGTCGTCGAGCACTACTCGCGCTGATCTTCTTCTTAAAGACCCCGGGAATCTTGGTTCCCGGGGTCTCACTGTTGCTTCCCGCCCGGGACGGATGTGCTCGGGCCACCTCCAACCCATTACGATGAGGACCCATGCGCACCTCTGAGATCCGTTCCCGCTGGCTCGACTACTTCGCGTCCAAGGACCATCACGTGGCTCCTTCCGTGTCGCTCATTTCGCCAGAGCCCTCCATTCTTTTCACCGTCGCGGGAATGGTGCCCTTCATCCCTTACATCCTCGGAACCGAAGCGGCCCCCTGGCCGAGGGCAGCATCCGTCCAGAAGTGCATCCGCACCAATGACATCGACAATGTCGGCAAGACAACACGTCACGGCACTTTCTTCCAGATGAACGGTAACTTCTCCTTCGGGGACTACTTCAAGGAGGGGGCGATCGACTACGCCTGGGAGCTCCTGACGAAGCCCGAGGCCGAGGGCGGCTACGGCCTGGATGGCGATCGTTTGTGGATGACAATCTGGGAGAAGGACGAGGTCTCCTTCAACCATTGGACGAAGACCATCGGCGTCGACCCCGAACGCATTCAGCGCCTCCCCTTCGAAGAGATCTCCTGGTCGACTGGACAGCCAGGACCAGCCGGTGCGTGCTGCGAGATCCACTACGACCGCGGTCCCGAATACGGTCCCGAAGGCGGGCCGATTGTTGATGTCGCCGGCGATCGTTTCCTTGAGATCTGGAACCTCGTCTTCGACGAGTTCGTCCGAGGCGAGGGCGAGGGCCACAACTTCGAACTTGTCGGCAAACTCGACAAGACCGCGATCGATACGGGCGCTGGCCTTGAACGCCTAGCCTTCATCATGCAGGACAAACCGAACATGTACGAGATCGACGAGGTCTTCCCCGTCATCGCCGCCGCCCAGGAGATGTCCGGCAAGACCTACGGCCTTGGAGCTGCGGGCCCCAGCGCTGGGAATGCTTACGAGGATGATGTGCGCATGCGCGTCGTCGCAGACCATGTTCGCTCCGCCCTGATGCTCATCAATGATGGAGTGCGCCCCGGAAACGACGGACGAGGCTATGTGTTGCGCAGGCTGATCCGCCGCGCCGTGCGTTCCATGCGCCTCCTCGGAGTCGAGGACGCGGCACTGCCGACCCTGCTCACCGCATCGAAGAATGTCATGTCCTTGTCCTATCCCGAGCTCAACTCGAACTGGGACACCATCCAGGATGTCGCCTACGCGGAGGAGGATGCCTTCCGCCGTACTCTCAGCGCCGGGACAACCATCCTCGATACCGCAGTCGCCCAGGCGAAGGAGAAGGGCACGAAGATCCTCGATGGGGCTTCGGCTTTCGCCCTTCACGACACCTATGGCTTCCCCATCGACCTCACCCTCGAAATGGCTGGAGAGCAGGGAGTCGCAGTCGATGAGGACGCTTTCAAGACCCTCATGCAAGAGCAGAAGGATCGCGCCCGCGCTGACGCCCGAGCGAAGAAGACCGGGCATACGGATGTTCGTGTCTTCCAAGACATTGAACGGGAAATGAAGGGCGGATCTCTCTTCCTCGGGTACACGGAGAGTGCACTCGAGGCGACGATTACGGGGCTTCTCGTTGATGGTGTGCCCGTGCCCGCGCTGAGCGCTCCTGCCGAGGTCGAGGTCGTCCTCGACAAAACCCCCTTCTACGCGGAGATGGGTGGCCAGCTCGCAGACCACGGGACGATCCGCCTCGCAGATGGCGGCATCATTGAAGTTCACGATGTCCAAGCGCCTTTGAAAGGCCTGTCGGTTCACCGTGGCACCCTCACCGAAGGCGTCGCTGCGCTGGGCCAGAAAGCGTGGGCGCAGATCGACTCTGAACGCCGCCTGGCGATCGCCCGCGCACACACGGCGACTCACATGGTGTACGGGGGTTTGCGCAGGGTGTTGTCGCAGGACACGGAGCAGGCCGGTTCTGAGAACTCGCCCTCGCGCCTGCGTTTCGACTTCCGTCACTCCTCAGCTCTTGAGCAGTCGCAGCTTTCGGATCTTGAGGCTCTCGTCAATGAGAAGCTTGCTGAAGATCTGCTCGTCACGACCGAGATCATGTCGATTGACGAGGCCCGAAAGAGTGGCGCAATCGCCCTCTTCGGTGAGAAGTACGGCGCCGAGGTCCGTGTCGTGACCATTGGTGATGGCTTCGATAAGGAGCTGTGCGGCGGCACTCACGTCGCTTCGACGGGCTGCATCGGGCGGGTTGCGCTTCTCGGTGAGGCCTCAATCGGTTCGGGTGTCCGTCGAATTGACGCACTCGTCGGTGAGGGCGCCTATTCCTTCCAAGCGAAGGAGCATGCCCTGGTCGCTCAGATCTCCGCTCTTCTTGGGGGTCGTTCTGAAGAGCTGCCCGCTCGAATCGAGGCCCTGCTTGCGCGTGTGAAGGAGTCGGAGAAGGAACTCGACAAGATCCGCACCAAGCAGGCCCTCGCCCAGGCCGCCACTTTGGCTCAAGCTCATGAGTCATTGAATGGCATTGCTCTGGTCGCGAAGGACGCTGGTGAGCTTCCCTCCGCCGATGCGCTTCGCGGCCTCGCTGTGGAGGTGCGCGACCGGATGGGAGAGGCTCCCGCAGTGGTCGCCCTCATTGCCAGGGTTTCTGGCAAGCCCTCGATCGTTGTCGCCGCGAATCAGCGTGCTCGCGACGCGAAGATCAAAGCCGGCAAGATCGTGAGAGCTGTCGGCTCCTACCTTGGCGGTGGCGGCGGGGGCCGTGATGACATCGCACAGGGCGGTGGCACTCGCCTGGACGCGATCGCAGAGGCCCTGGAGGCGATTCGCCGCGAGGTCGCTGACTCGTGATCGAGCGCAAGGGCGTACGCATTGGCGTTGATGTTGGAACCGTCCGGGTCGGGGTTGCTCGCTGCGATCCGGACGGCATCCTCACGATGCCCGTTGAGACACTCATTCGCCAAGAGGACCGCTCCGACATTGATCGCATTGGTGAGATTGTCGACGAGTTCTTGGCAATCGAAGTGATCGTTGGCTTGCCACGGCACTTGAAAGGCGGCGAAGGGGTCTCAGCGAAAGCGGCACGCAGGTACGCTCTAAGGATCAAGACTCTCAGACCGGAGATCCGTGTTGCTCTTGTCGACGAGCGCCTGACCTCGAATCAGGCGCATGCTCGGCTGCGAGCCTCAGGTATTTCCGAGAAGGACCATCGACCGATCATTGACCAGGTGGCAGCACAGATTATCCTCGAACAGGCCCTCGAAGAAGAGCGCATGTCCGGGCGCGCACCGGGTAAAGAGATCACTTTGGAAGGGAGCAGCGCTCAGTGACGACTCCGACCCCACGTCCTCCGTTCAAGTCTCGTCGAGAAATTCACCACGGGCAGGCCCCCACTTCTCGTCGAACTCCTGAGACGGACTCTTCTCGCCCGGAGGCCACCTCTTCCCGCCCCGAGGCACAGGATTCTTCTCGGGAGGCACGGGATTCTCGCTCTCAGGGGCCTTCCTCCGCTGCGCCGACATGGCATTCGCGTTCTCAGACGGCGAGCTCTCGTTATCAGAGGGGAGCGTCGCGCGCTGAGACGCCCCCTTCACGCAGGACTCCGCCTCCTTCACGCCGTGAGACACTCTCTTCACGCCGAGAAGGAGCATCTTCTCGCGCCGATGTCCCCTCTTCTTCTCAGGCGGCCGCGCCTCGCGCCCGGACCGCCTCTTCAGCTCGTACGACACCAGCTTCGCGTCGTGAGATGGAGCCTTCGCGTTCGCAGGCAGCCGCGTCTCGGGCATCGAGCGTCTCTTCACCACGTAATCGGGTCTCTTCATCTTCATCGCCCACTCCTTCACAGCCCAAGACCCCCGCTGCACGTCGTGAGGCACCCCCTTCGCGTCGAGAGTTCGCATCCTCGCGCCGTGAAGCAGCTTCCTCTCGCTCTAAGGCCGCGCCTTCACGTAGCACAGCAACCCCCCGGCCCAGCGAATCGACGGCGGCTCGGGCGAAGAAGACCTCTTCTCTTCCCGCTGAAACCACGGGAATGCGTTCACGCCGCTTCGAATATGAACGACGCCGAGCTCGCAAACGGCGCCGCAATCGGCGCATCCGCTCCTTCTTCATCATCCTCCTCGTCCTCGTCCTTCTCGGCGGGGCCGGATGGTTCGCCCTCAAACAACTCGACCTCACAGGCCAACAAAGTTCCGCCTACACCGACGACTACCCCGGGCCCGGTACCGGACAAGTGGAAGTCACGATCGACATCGGTGCAACTGGAACTTCCATCGGCGAAACACTCGTGGAAGCCGGTGTCGTGAAATCCACTGAGGCTTTCAACCGGGCTTTCGCAGCGAATAAGGCTGCGCCCTCGATCCGGCCCGGCACCTATCGTCTGAAAAAGCAGATGAGCGCATCAGACGCGATCGCTGCACTCCTCGATGAGAAGAACCGTTCGGAGAACACGGTCACGGTCACGCCGGGGCAAACGACCTGGCAGATCGTCGAGCGCATCACCTCAGTCACATCCTTCACAGCCGACGAGGTCAACGCCGCTTTGAAGGACACCACGGCAATTGGTCTGCCCGAGGAAGCCGGAGGCAATGTGGAAGGCTGGTTGGCTCCGGGCTCCTATGAGGTGTCCTCATCAGACACTCCCACGACGCTCCTGTCTCAAATGATCAAACGGACAATCGGAGAGCTTGACGCTTTGGGTGTTCCGAAAGACCAACGAGAGCTCATCCTCAACAAAGCGTCAATTCTCGAGCGCGAGGTCAACATCGACGAGTATCTGCCCAAGGTTGCTCGAGTGATCGAGAACCGTCTGAACAATCCAGACGCGGAGACCATGGGATATCTGCAAATGGACTCCTCAGTCCTGTATGGAGTGGGCAAGACCGGTGGAGTTCCCTCAGCCGATGACATGGCCGACGACAACCCGTATAACACCTACCTTCACAAGGGACTGCCGCCGACTCCGATCGCTCAACCCTCTGAAGCGGCTATCAAAGCGGTCCTCAAACCGGCTGACGGTCCGTGGCTCTACTACGTGACAGTCAACCTGGAAACGGGAGAAACCCTCTTCGCGCAAACCCTTGCCGAACAAGAGGCCAACACTGCGCGTTTCAGGGAATACTGCACCGCAAACCCCGGGAAGTGCTGAGCTGTGCCCTGGGCTGCGGTCATCGGATCGCCGATCAAGCATTCCTTGTCACCCCAGTTGCACCGCGCAGCATGGCGATCACTGGGCCTGGGGGAGGGCTGGCGCTACGAACGTTATGAGACGAGCGTCGAAGCCCTACCCCAGCTTGTGAACTCGATTGACGCCGATTGCCTCGGCCTGTCGGTCACAATGCCCTGCAAACAGGCGATCATCCCGCTCTTGGACATTGTCGATCCGATGGCAGCGGCAGTCGGCTCGGTCAACACTCTCATCCCCTCCCAGGGGCTCCTCACGGGCTTCAACACCGATGTGCATGGGATCGTCAGTGCGATTCGTGAGGCCCGCTCACCTCGAGGGCTTGGCGAAGCGCGCAGGGCGACGATCCTTGGAGCGGGAGCGACCGCCGCTTCGGCGCTCGCCGCTCTTGGGGAATTGGGGATCACGAGTTCGACCGTCGCGGCGAGGCGCTTCGCAGGCCCCGGCTCGATCCTCGCCGCAGCTTCACGCCTGGGCGTTGAGATCCACCAGGTCATGTGGGCCGATGAGGAGGCAGTCGCAGAAAGTATTGAAGCTTCAGACATTGTCATTTCGACCCTGCCGCTTGGCGTCGCAGACGAGCTTGCTAAGCGTGTGAAGATCCAAGAGAGCCAGACTCTCCTCGACGTCGTCTACGCGCCACGAGAAACGGGCCTCGTGAGAGCGTGGAACCTGGGCGGGGGAGTGATCGCCTGGGGCCTGGACATGCTCGTCCATCAAGCCCACCAGCAGGTGCGCCTCATGACCGGAAGAGACCCGGATCTTGCTTCAATGAAAGCCGGGGTTCGGCAATGCTCCTAGAACCCGTCCAAGACTCGATCCTCAAACCCGTTCTTGACGATCTTTCCCTCGCTTCGGCTTTCCTGGTCTGGTGCATTGTCGTCGCCTGGCTGTGGCGTTCCGGTTGGCGAGTCCAACGCCGCTACCTCATTGAAGCGACGCTTACCCCTTATCGTCGCAACGGCATCGTATGGACGTCCGCGATCATCGGGGTCATCGCGATCATCGCCTCCCACCTTCGCCCCTCAGCACCTGCGATCGTCGCTGTTTCAATGATTGGGGTGCTCTCAGCGATAACGGACTACCGAACGCATCGATTACCGAACGCCTACACGGCGGCGATGGCCCTTGGAGTCCTCTTCGGAGTCGGATGCACGATCGCCCTATCCGCCACGCCACTCAGAGTCCTTTTCGAGGTCTTCGCCGGCCTCTTCGCCTGGCTCATTCCCCTGTGGCTGTTGTCACGACTCCCTGGGGGAGTCGGTTTCGGGGATGTGAAGCTCGCGCCAGTCCTGGGTGCAATGCTCGGGGCGGTGAGCGTTGAAGCAGCTGTCGGCGGTCTTATCTTTTCCTTCCTCGCCGCGGGTTTTGCTGCGACCTGGCGCATCGTTGTGGGTTCTGCGGGAACTCATGCCCGCATGCCCCTGGGGCCCTGGCTGATTTTCGGCGCAGCGGTCTCACACGTGATCTGGGTGTTCATCCCCGATTGGTCGAAGTTCCTGTCATAAGAATCCGTCGAGCGTTAAGGAGGAGCACATGACTCTTGATCCGCAGATCGCCCAGCGTTTGAAAAGAGACCCGAACGGGCTTGTCGCTGCAGTGATCCAGCAGTACGACACTCGTGAGGTGCTCATGCTCGGCTGGATGGACGAAGAAGCACTCGACCGGACCCTCAACTCCGGCAGGGTCACATTTTGGTCGCGCTCGCGCAGGGAGTATTGGCGCAAGGGCGACACCTCCGGACACGTCCAGTACGTGAAGTCCGTGTCTTTGGACTGCGATGGGGACGCTCTGCTCATCGAAGTCGACCAGGTCGGCGCCGCATGTCATACGGGTAAACGCACGTGCTTCCTCGAAGGAGGGGATTTGGGAGCCGTCGTCGGCAGTGCAAAGAATGGCTAAAAATCGCCGTTTTTCGTGAATGATGCTCGAAGCATCCACGAACTGTTCCGCCTCGGTGATTCCGCTTCGTATCCTGAACAGATTTCAGCGTCTCGCACTTACCGGGATACTATCGCCTCACCTGTCGTCAAGGAGGAGGAGCAATCCATGAGCTTCTTGAACGAGGTCATCAAGGACGTCCTCGCGGATCTGCATCAGCGTGAGGCACTCGTGCCGATGGAGGAGATCAAAGAGCGGGCACTTCGCGCCCCTGACGCACTCGATGCACTCGCCAAGCTCAAAGGACGCGTTGGCGCGGTCTCCATCATCGCTGAGATCAAACGGAACATGCCTCCCAAGGATCGTCTCTCGCCGATTCCCGACGCGGGCGCGCTCGCCTCCCTTTACGAGGCCGGGGGTGCCTCAGCGGTCTCCGTCTTCACTGAATCCCATCATTTCGGAGGCTGCCTCGCAGACCTCGACGCGGTGAGGAAAGCCGTTGACTTGCCGATCATGCGCAAGGACATCATCATGACGCCCTATCAGATCCACGAATCCAGGGCGCACGGAGCCGACCTTGTCCTCCTCCTCGCAAGTGTCTTAGAAGACCCTGCGCTCGTGTGCTTCCTCGACCGGGTCCACTCCCTCGGAATGCACGCCCTCGTTGAGGTCCACTCCCGTCTGGAGGCTCTGCGCGCCCTGGAAGCAGGAGCGAAGATCATTGGTGTGAACGCAAGAGATTTGCATACTTTCGAGGTTGACCGCGACAAAGTTGAGCAGGTCCTCGACGTTATTCCCCCCGAGGTCGTAGCGGTCGCTGAATCAGGGGTGCGTGGCCCCAGAGATGTCTTCCAATACGCGAAGTGGGGTGCCGACGCCGTCCTCGTCGGAGAGGCCCTCGTCACCTCAGCCGACCCTTTGGCGGATGTGAAGGATATGGTAAGTGCCGGATCGCATCCGGCTTTGTTGAAAGACCGGAAGGCCAGGGTCCGCCGCGCCCTCGAAGACCACTAGGGGTGCGGCCGAAGAACACTTTGACGCGGCCAAAAAGCTGAGGAGTACCGTGCGCAATGCCCGGGGCTTTGGGGCGACCGCTGTCTCGTGCTGGAAGGAACTGCATGTTCGTCGCATCACTGCCCTCACCGCCTCAGGGGGTCTGGTATCTCGGGCCGATCCCTCTTCGCGCCTATGGGATCATCATCGTCACCGGAATGATTCTGGCGTTGTGGTGGACTGGGAAGCGCTATGCCAGACGCGGGGGAGACCCTGAACTCATGTACGACATCGCCCTGTGGGCGATACCCCTGGGCATCATTGGTGCACGCCTCTACCACGTGGTGACAACCCCTTACGGCTATTTCTCCCCTGGAAGCGATCCTTGGGCGATCCTGAGGATCTGGGAGGGAGGTCTCGCAATTTGGGGTGGCGTCACTTTCGGGGCGCTGGGCGTCTTCATTGCGGTTAAACGCAAGGGACAGCGCTTAGGGCCAATTGCGGACTCTGTTGCGCCTGCTCTCATCATGGCTCAAGGCATTGGACGTTGGGGCAACTACTTCAACCAGGAGCTTTTCGGCTCGGCGACGACGCTCCCCTGGGGGCTTGAGATTGATGATCGGCACTTGCCAGCCGGGTACGCCTCTGGGACCTTGTTCCATCCGACTTTCTTGTACGAGTCGATGTGGAACCTCACGATGGCGGCGCTCATCGCTTGGGCGGATCGTCGTTTCCGCTTCAAATCCGGGCAGGTGTTCAGCCTTTATCTCATCGCTTATCCGATCGGGAGGATCTGGATGGAGACGATGCGCCTGGACGAGGCCCGCTCTTTCCTCGGGATCCGTTTGAACGCGTGGACATCCATTGGGATGCTCGTCCTCGCGCTCGTCATCTTCGTTGTTGCAGCGCGCCTTAACCGTTCGACCTGCCTTGTGGGCGATGAACGCTATGTGGCGGAAGAATCCTTGAAGGCCGCTGATGGGGATGCGGGCGCCGACTCGGAAGCAAATGCGGACGGTGCCTCAGGAGCGGATGCGACTGATTCCTTGGGGGCGGATACGTGCGGCGAGCTAGAAACAGATACGGATGATCCCTCGCGAGCGGATACGGGCGTCGAGGCGGCAGGGGGCAGTGTTTTGGAATCGGATGCGAGCGTCGACTTGGAATCGGATACGAGCAGCGATTCGCAAGCAGATGCGGAGACCAGGCGATAAGAGAAGGAAGAAGTGACAGCCCTCTCGTCCCTGGGGGATTCTCATGGGTGCGATCACTGTGAAGCGGGCGAGTCAGGGCTCCTCAAGAATGCTGGCAACGGCTAGGATGGGTTCCATGCGCCGAGCTAAAATTGTCTGCACCATCGGGCCCGTCACAGATTCTTCAGAACAGGTTCAAGCGCTCGTCGACGCCGGCATGGACGTCGCCCGCATTAACCGTTCTCACGGCAAGCCTGAAGAGCATGAAGCAGTCATCCAGAAAGTCCGTAAAGCTGCTGCCACCTCCGGTCGGGCGGTAGCCGTCCTCGTCGACCTTCAAGGACCGAAGATCCGCCTCGAAACTTTCGAGGAGGGGCCGCAGGCTCTTGAGGTGGGGGACACCTTCACCATCACGACTCGCACGGTTCCCGGAACGAAGGAACTCGTCGGCACGACCTTCAAGGGCCTGCCGGGCGACTGCGCTCCAGGTGATCGCCTCCTCATTGATGATGGCAATGTCGCGGTCCGTGTCGTCGAGGTCACCGAAACCGATGTCGTGACCCGAGTCGAGGTCCCCGGTGTCGTGTCCGACCATAAGGGCCTCAACCTTCCCGGTGTCGCGGTCTCCGTGCCCGCCCTTTCGGAGAAGGACAAGGAGGATCTGCGCTGGGGTCTGAAGCAGGACGCGGACTTCATCGCGCTCTCCTTCGTCCGTTCCGCGAAAGACATCAATGATGTTCACGCCATCATGGACGAGGTCGGTCGCCGCATCCCGGTCATTGCGAAGATCGAGAAGCCGCAGGCCGTGGAAGCCCTTCCTGAAATCGTGGATGCTTTTGACGGCATCATGGTTGCCCGCGGCGACCTCGGCGTGGAAATGCCCCTCGAATCGGTCCCCCTGGTTCAAAAGCGCGCGATTGAACTTGCCCGTCGAGCAGCGAAGCCGGTCATTGTCGCGACCCAGGTGATGGATTCAATGATTAAGAATCCGCGTCCGACGCGCGCTGAAGCCTCTGACTGTGCGAACGCCATTCTCGATGGTGCCGACGCTGTCATGCTTTCCGGTGAGACTTCTGTCGGTGCGTTCCCGATTGAGGCGGTGCGCACGATGGCGCGCATCATTGAGTCGACCGAGGAGAACGGCGGCGAAATGATTGCTGGTCTTTCGGGCTACTACGACAATGACCGTGCGGCCGTCATTTGTGAAGCTGCTGCGTCGATCGCCGAACATCTTGATTCGCGCTACCTCGTGACCTTCACCCAGTCGGGTACCTCGGCTCGCAAGATGTCGCGTCTGCGTCGTCCGATCCCGATGCTCGCCTTCACTCCCCTTGAATCGACGAGGCGCCGTCTCGCCCTGACCTGGGGTATCCAGACTTATCGAGTTCCTGAGGTTCGTCACACCGATGACATGGTGTGGCAGGTCGACCAGGTCGTCCAGTCCTCGAATCTGGCTGAGATCGGCGATGAACTGGTGATCATCGCTGGTATGCCGCCGGGGACTGAAGGCTCCTCGAACCTCCTGCGGGTTCACGAGGTGGGCGATGAGGTCGACTACACCATCGGTGGAGCTGTGAACAGCTGATCCTCCTCAACCCTTTGGGATGCGCCGGGACCTTATTGGAGGTTCCGGCGCATTTTCATCGGCATCTATTTCGTTTGGCTCCTCTTGCCGCGGGTGGTTCGCTTCTTAGGCCTGGAGTCTTTGCTTGTTTCGTCCTGGGGTTGTGGCTCTCTCATTTTCGGGTTGCGGCTCTCTCGTCCTAAGGGCTTCGCTTCTCACGCTCTGAGGGGTTGGGTTTTCGCCCTGAGGAGATGGATCTCACTAACGCTGCACCGCTCCTGCTAGCTTCCCTTGCGTCACTTGGTAGTTGTGCATTGCTCAGCAGTCTCTTGTCCACAGTGCTTTCCGAACGCCATACTTCTTCTCACCCCGATGGGGAGGATTCACTCGTATTGCCAGCTTTTCCCGCCGCGGCACACCTTGTTTCTGTGACTTCCTCCCCATGTGACGCAGTTCCACTAGCGGATTCTTCAAATCTTGCTAGACTCTTTCAAATCCCAAGGCGAATGCCAATGGCGGCATTCCCGTCTGGAGGTGCAAGAGAAGCTCTGGCTCTCGTGGTTGCCTGCGCAACACCTGCGCATACCCGAGGGTGAGCTGATGAATGATGGAGAAGAAAAATGAATACGAACACTCGGACCGTGTCGGTCCATTCGACGGTCTTCGACCGCCAGGCCCTGAACCTGGATGTTGAAAGCCTCGCGTCGGCAGTCAAGCCGTGGTTCGACGATCTTGTCGATGCCGAGATCGCTCAGGCGATCACGGAGCTTGAAATGCCCGAGACTCGTCTCGAGGCGGCCAAGTTCCTCGGACTGGAGCTCATTCCGGTCGCATGAGGCGCACGATTAAGCGCCGGGGATTCCGTTCCCGGCGCTTCGTCGTATCTGAAAGAAAGCGCTTTCAGTGCCGCGTAACAGGTGTGAGTGCCGTGCGACAGGTTTCAGTGCCTGACGGCAGGGGCTACAGGTGCTTTCGCCGCAGAATGGCGGCCAAAATGTGTCGCGCCGTTCGAGGGCGCCGCTATGCCTGTCCACAAGTCGAACCTTGTGCCTTGGATCCTTGAAGAAAGCCCAGGTCAAAGTTTGAGTCGTCCGACTTGTGCACGCCTAGTGTCCGACTTGTGCCCAAACCCAGTGAACCTAGTGTCCGACTTGTCGCCTCAGGGATGGCTTTAACGCACGGCCTGCGCTCGAGACCCGGTGTTGGCCCAGTTTGCGCTTGAGAACACGGTGTCAGCTCAGTTTGCGCTCGAGAAGCCGGTGTCGGCTCAGTCTGCGCTCGAGAATCCGATCCCTTCGGCTCGCGCTCAAGACCAGGATGGGCATTAAGCTCTCAAGCCGCAGCTTCGCCTCAGTCTTGGACCTGATCGATAACGGCGTCGGCGACCTCACGCATGGAAAGACGACGATCCATCGAGGTCTTTTGAATCCAACGGAAGGCTTCGGGCTCGCTCATCCCCATGTTCTTCATGAGAAGGCCTTTGGCACGGTCCACCCGCTTACGGGTCTCGAAACGGTCGGAAAGATCGGCGATCTCCTCTTCGAGGGATTCGATTTCCTGGTGGCGCGATAGCGCAATCTCGATTGCGGGAATGAGGTCGGCAGGGGAGAAGGGCTTGACCACATACGCCATTGCACCGGCGTCGCGAGCCCGTTCGACCAGCTCCGTCTGGGAGAAAGCAGTGAGCATGACGATCGCGCAGGACAGCTCCTGGAGGATCTTCTCAGCTGCAGTGATCCCGTCCATGCGGGGCATCTTCACGTCCATGACGCACAGATCCGGTTCGAGTTCGAGAGCAAGCTGAACGGCCTCTTCGCCGTCCGCAGCTTCTCCGACGACGGTGAAACCCGCGCTGGTCAGCGTTTCTACGATGTCGAGTCGGATGAGGCCCTCGTCTTCGGCGACGAGCACACGGCGCGGTGCGTTCTGGTTCTCAGCGGTCATGGCACATCCTCGTTTTGTGGCTTGAGCATGGCTATCATATGCTTCTTACACGCCTAATGCGCGTAGCCCCGATAGCCCAACTGGCAGAGGCGGTCGGCTCAAACCCGGCTTGTTGTGGGTTCGAATCCCACTCGGGGTACTTTAGCAAGCGCTCGAGTACCGATACTGGTGTTTCACACTCGATCAGAAACCCGGCCTGAACCGAGCGGATCAGTATGAATCGGCCCGATCGGCATTCAGCATGAACCGCTCTGATCGGCGCTACGTTGGCGCGAGTCATTCCTCCTTAGCTCGACTCCAGTCCTTAGGCTCGACTTCCCTTGAGTCATCACCTTCCGGCGTTGTGTCGGACTCCCGTCGAGTCAACACGTCCCCGTGTTGTGCCGGGCTCCGATCGACTGATCACCTTCCGGCGAATCGAGGCTCGACGCCGCATCGAATCCATCCCGCGACTCATCTATTCCTTTCGTCGCTCGGCCCCCTCGGTCACTCTCCGTTTGAGGATGCGGTTCGTCACCCGCGAAGTCGAAATGAGCCGCCCATCCTCGGCGCGAAGCTCAACGAGATGCACAGTGGACGACCCTCCTAGATGAACCGCGCGCGCCTCAGCGGTGACCGTCCCAGTGCGCGCTGAAGAAATATGCGAGATCGACAACTCTGTGCCCACAGCGAATCCGAGTTCTCCGTGGACCGCTCGCGCGTGGATCTGCGATGCAAAACTCGCTGCCGTTTCCGCGAGCGCAGCGGAAGCTCCGCCGTGGAGGATTCCCGCGGACTGGGTATTGCCTTCAACGGGCATTGAGACGAGCGTGCGAGTGGGGGAGTGAACGAGCACCTCCATGCTCATCGCCTCCATGAGGGACCCGGGCCAGGTGGCGCCAACGAATCCCCCTTCGACGGAAGGATCTGGGGCTACGGAAGGATCAGGTCCCCCTTCGACAGAAAGATCAGGGCGTGCGGGCGTGGGAGTGTTTCGGCTCGTCATTGGGACTGAATCGTTCATGGCCTCTAGGGTGGCACGTATGAGTGACACCTTGCTGATCATCGACGGTCATTCGATGGCGTTTCGAGCCTTTTACGCTCTTCCGGCGGACAAGTTCTTCACGAAGTCGGGCCAGTGCACGAACGCGGTCTACGGTTTCGTCTCGATGCTCGTCAAACTCCTCGAGACCGAGTCGCCCTCGCATATTGCCGTCGCTTTCGACGTGTCACGCGAGTCCTTCCGCACGAAGGAGTACCCGGACTACAAGGGGACTCGTGACGCGACCCCCGAGGAGTTCAAAGGCCAGGTCGAACTCATTTCCCAGGTGCTCGACACGATGGGGATCGTTTCGTTGCGTAAAGACGGCTATGAGGCCGACGATATTCTTGCGACCCTCGCCAAGCAGGGGTCTGAGGAGGGGATGCGTGTCCTCGTCGTGTCCGGGGATCGGGATTCCTTCCAGACAGTGACCGATTCGGTGACGGTCCTCTACCCGGGTATGTCCCCCGGTGATCTTCGGCGTATGACCCCCGAAGCGGTTGAAGCGAAGTACGGTGTACCACCTGAGCGTTACCCGGAGATCGCAGCTCTCGTCGGCGAAACCAGCGACAATCTGCCGGGGGTTCCCGGGGTCGGCCCGAAGACTGCGGCTCAGTGGATCAATTCCTTCGACGGCCTCGACAATCTCCTGAGTCGCGCTCACGAGGTCAAAGGCAAACGCGGTGAAGCGCTGCGTGAACACATGGAGGACGTGAAGAGGAACCGTCGCCTCAACCACCTGCTCACCGACCTCGAACTCGATGTACAGGTGGGGGATCTGAACCGGGGGGCGACGCGCAAGGCGGAGCTTTTCTCCCTTTTCGATTCTCTCGAGTTCGGGAACCTGCGTTCCCGGGTGATGGCCGTGTCGGGGATTGGCGCGGAGCCTGGTGAGGAGAACGAGGACGCGGGGCCGGGTGGATTCTCGTGGGATGCGGACATGGATGTGACCCTCGCAGGCGCGTCAAGCGATCTTGCTCGGTGGTTTCGCAGTGCGGGGCCCTTGCAGGCGGTCTTCGTCCTCGGCTCGGGCGTTCCTGCCAGGGGACACATCGAGCGCTTCGCGATATGGGCCGAAGACAAGGCCCTCATCCTCGATCCTGCGATTCTTGATCCGAAGCAGGAGGCGGAACTTCTTGAACGCCTGGCAAGCGCGCAGCTGATCGTCCATGATGCGAAAGCCTTGAGTCATGCGCTTCGCGCGCAGGGATGGGAGATGCCCTGGCCGAGTAAAGACGTGCAGCTCGCCGCCTACCTCGTGCGACCGGACTCACGTTCGGTCTCAATTGACGATCTACTCAACCGCTACCTCGACGTTCCCAAAGAGGAAGAAGCCGCCTCGGATGCGCTCTTCGAAATGGGGGCAAGCGCTGAAGAGCTTTTGAGCCCCTCGGAGTTGCGGGCAGCCAGAACAGTGCGCGCCCTGCCGGTCTTGTGGGAGATCTTGGCGAAGAGCCTGGAAGAATCGAAAGAGCTGTCACTTCTGGAGAATGTGGAGCTTCCTGTTTCCAAGGTCCTTGCGGACATGGAGGACACGGGCATCCGAGTGGACCTTGGGGTTCTCGAAGCCCAGTCGCGCGACTTCGGTGTCGAAGTTGAGGCGGCGCGCGCTGAAGCGATCGAGGTGATCGGCGAGGACGTGAACCTGTCGAGCCCGAAGCAGCTTCAACGCATCCTTTTCGAGGTCCTTGATCTGCCGAAGACGAAGAAGACGAAAACCGGATATACGACGAACGCTGAGGCTCTTCTTGACTTGCGGGAACGTGCGCGTTTCCAAGGGGGCCCGGGTTTCGTGTTCCTCGACCGGCTCCTTATGCATCGCGACCGGATCAAACTCAAGCAGATGGTCGATACGCTCATTTCGACGGTCCTGCCTGATGGGCGTATTCACTCGTCCTTCTCCCAGGTTGTCGCCGCGACTGGGCGTCTTGCCTCGGCGGATCCGAATTTGCAGAACATTCCTGCGCGCACTCCCGATGGGGTGAGGATCCGTTCTGCTTTTATCGCGGGTCAAGGCTACGAGTCTTTGATGAGCGCCGACTATTCGCAGATCGAGATGCGGATCATGGCGCACCTGTCGAAGGATGCGGGGTTGATTGAGGCTTTTGCCTCTGGGGAGGACTTGCATAAGACCATGGCGTCCATGGTGTTTGGAACCCCGGTTGAGCAGGTTACTCCTGAGCAGCGTTCACGCATTAAGGCGACTTCCTACGGCCTCGCTTATGGCCTGTCTTCTTATGGGCTTGCCCGTCAGCTCAAGATTCCCGTGCCCGAGGCCGCAGCGCTTCGCGACCGCTATTTTGAGCGTTTCGCGGGAGTGCGCGACTATCTTGAATCCCTTGTGGAACAGGCGAGGATCGACGGGTACACGGCGACGATGTTCGGGCGGCGACGCTATCTGCCGGACTTGGCGAGTTCGAACCGTCAGCGCCGTGAAATGGCGGAGCGTGCCGCTTTGAACGCGCCGATCCAGGGCAGTGCCGCGGACATTATCAAGATCGCGATGGTGAACGTTGCTGAGGCTTTGACGAAAGCGGAATTGAAGTCCAGGCTCCTGGTTCAGATCCACGATGAGCTTCTTGTGGAGATCGCTCAGGGTGAAGCGCAGCGGGTTGAGGAGATTGTGCGTCGGGAGATGGCAAGTCCGGTGGAGATGTCGGTTGCGCTAGATGTTGCGGTCGGGATCGGCCCGAATTGGATGGCGGCCGCGCACTAGGAGCGGTCCTCGGGCGGTGCGCGGGGCCTTGGGGCTCAAGGGTCTGCTTCGGTCCTGCGAAACTCGCGGATGCACTCGAGGCATGCGAGGTGCGACCCGGTGAGAAGACCTCCACAGCGGAGACAAGCGCCTTGGAAGCGGGGAGAGTGCCCCGGATTTGAGGCGCGAGCCACGTTTTCGTGCCCGAAGCGGGGGTCACAGCGGCGGATCGTCCTGCTAGACTGACTCGCGGTGATCCGCGGGATCAGTGCGTCCGCACTCGAAGCCCAAGGGGAAACCGCTTCTGTCCATCTACTATTCAGTCCGTTTCGGAGACACAACTACATGACCACCAACACGCCGCAGGTCGCGGTCAATGACATCGGCTCCACCGAGGACCTGCTCGCCGCCATCGACGAGACCATCAAATACTTCAACGATGGCGACATCGTCGAGGGCACTGTCGTCAAGGTCGACCACGATGAGGTCCTCCTCGACATCGGCTACAAGACTGAGGGCGTGATCCTCTCTCGCGAGCTCTCCATCAAGCACGACGTCAACCCCGACGATGTTGTCGCCGTGGGTGACAAGATCGAGGCCCTCGTCCTCCAGAAGGAAGACAAGGAAGGCCGCCTCCTCCTCTCCAAGAAGCGTGCGCAGTACGAGCGGGCTTGGGGCCAGATCGAGAAGGTCAAGGAAGAGGACGGCGTCGTCAATGGCACCGTCATCGAGGTCGTCAAGGGTGGTCTCATCCTCGACATCGGTCTGCGCGGCTTCTTGCCCGCCTCTCTCGTCGAAATGCGTCGCGTCCGCGACCTCCAGCCCTACATTGGCCGCGAGATCGAGGCGAAGATCATCGAGCTCGACAAGAACCGCAACAACGTGGTCCTCTCTCGCCGTGCCTGGCTCGAGCAGACCCAGTCCGAGGTCCGTTCGAACTTCCTCCACACCCTCGGTAAGGGCCAGGTTCGTACCGGTAACGTCTCCTCCATCGTCAACTTCGGCGCCTTCGTTGATCTTGGTGGCGTTGACGGCCTCGTGCACGTCTCCGAACTGTCCTGGAAGCACATCGATCACCCCTCCGAGGTCGTCGAGGTCGGTCAGGAAGTCACCGTCGAGGTTCTCGACGTCGACATGGATCGCGAGCGCGTCTCCCTGTCCCTCAAGGCCACCCAGGAAGATCCGTGGCAGGCCTTCGCCCGCACCCACGCCATCGGCCAGGTCGTGCCCGGCAAGGTCACGAAGCTCGTCCCCTTCGGCGCGTTCGTTCGCGTCGAGGATGGCATCGAGGGCCTCGTTCACATTTCCGAGCTTGCTCAGCGTCACGTCGAGCTGCCGGACCAGGTCGTCAAGGTTGGCGACGATTGCTTCGTGAAGGTCATCGACATTGATCTCGAGCGTCGCCGCATCTCCCTGTCGCTCAAGCAGGCGAACGAGGGCGTGGACCCGAGCTCTGAAGAGTTCGATCCTTCGCTCTACGGCATGGCCGCCGAGTACGACGAGAACGGCAACTACAAGTACCCCGAGGGCTTCGATCCTGAGACCCAGGAGTGGATGGAAGGCTTCGAGGCTCAGCGTGAGGCTTGGGAAGCTCAGTACGCTGAGGCCCAGGCTCGTTGGGAGGCCCACAAGGCTCAGGTCCTCAAGGCTCAGGAAGAGGATGCCGAGGCCGCCCCGTCGGTCGAGGAGCAGGCTTCCTACTCCACCCCCGTGGACAACGCCGGCACTCTCGCTTCGGATGAGGCCCTCGCGGCCCTGCGTGAGAAGCTGACGAACAACAACTGATCCAGCCCGGCGATAGCCGGAGGATTCAGCTTTGGGCGTGCGCCCCGCGATTAGGCGGGGCGCACGCTTTCGTTATGAGTTGATGGAGCGGGGAGGAGCGCACCTAGCGTGGAAAGCAGGGGACTTGGCGGCCTTGCCTTGGAACCTGGATTTACTGCGAGTTACTGCCGGATGTCCGTGACGTGTGGCCACTTAGCGAGGATCCTAGGGGATCTTTGGCTAGTTGTCTTCCCTTCATGTTCGGAGAAGGGGCCCTCCAGGAAGGCAGCGAGTTCAGTGATCGCTTGCTTCTTCTTCATGTTCGGAGCAGTGGCTTACATGGAGGCGCCTCCTATCCGGAGATGATCGAGCGGTGTTTCTCAGTGCCCAGGGTGTTGGTGAAGTCTGCGGTGGTTTCGTTGTTTCCTATCAGCGGTGAAGCGACCTTGTTCTCGGTGAAAGAGATTCTGGGCTACTTATACGGATAAGACGGATAAGGCAGTTCCACTTAGAAACCAAGCAGGAAGAGTACTTTTCGTCTGATTCTTGTTTGAGCGGCGTAGGTATGAATGGATATCACCCAGGTAGCTCTGAATGGACAACACCCAGGACCTGCAGTTTGATGCGCCTTGGATAGTCCACATGGCTCAAGAGATCACGGACAATAGCGATCCTGCTCACCCGAGAAGAGTTCTTCACCCTGAAAGCAGTCTCAGTGCTTCAACGGGGGCTTCGACTAACGTCGAAAGCATAATTGGGGTGCGCAGTAGCCCTGGCGGGGCTCGCTTGTGAACCCCGGATATGAGTTCGGCACTCTAGCGGTGCCCGGCACAGCTCCGAAAGCACAATCGGGGTATCGAGGAGCCCGGATGAAACTCGCTAGTGAACCCCAGATATGAGTTCGGCACTCTAGCGGTGCCCGGCACAGTGCCGAGATCATAATCGGGGTATCGAGGAGCCCGGATGAAACTCGCTGGTGAACCCCGAATATGAGTTCGGCACCATAGCGGCGCCCAGCACAGCTCCGAAAGCACAATCGGGGCAGCAAGCGATGCCACAGCTCGCTTCAGTTGCGCGAACGCGCCAGCCTGAAGTCAATGAGCAGCCCAATGATCGCCATGAGGATTGTGGGGATCACCCACGCGACGGATTCGGCGTGGCCGGGCAGCCATCCGATAAAGCCTTCAATGCTTTCAGCGGCGATCCCCAGGTCCTGTAGGGTCGCCAGGATCGACAATGCGGATGCGGTCCACGCGGCGAGCTTGAATGCCAATTCACAACGGGTGATGTGGCGCAGCGGGTGGGTGAAGATCGTAATGAAGATGATCGTGATCGCGACCGGGTAAAGCAGCCCGATGATCGGACCGGCAACCGCGAGGACCTTGTTCAAACCGGCGGATGCGATGATGAAGGAAATGATTGCGAATCCGGCGAGCCACGTCTCGTAGCGGATCTTGGGCATGAGGCGCGCGAAGAACTCCGAGGTCGCGACAAGCAGACCGACTGCGGTCGTCATGCAGGCCGTGACGACGATGAGGCCGAAGGCGATCTGACCGAAGGGGCCGAGCGCCAGGTTGGAAGCCTGCGACAGGAGTTCGGCGCCGTTGTCGAAGGCGTGCGCTCCGGGCATCTTCAGGCCGATCAAACCCAGGCTGAGGTAGACGAGCGCGAGGAGGCCGCCGGCGATTGTCGCGGCGATGGAGGTGCGCTTGACGGTCTTCGCGCCGATTCCACCTCCGGTGCGCGTGAAGGAGGTGACGACGATGATCCCGAAGGCGAGCCCGCCGAGGGAGTCCATTGTGAGGTAGCCGGACAGGATGCCTGCGGTGAGCGGGTGTGATGCGTATTGTTCGCTGGGTGCGCCGGGTGTGCTGTCGAAGGTGAAGACGGAGACAATCGCGAGGAGGGTCAGCAGGCCGAGAAGTAGCGGCGTGAGGATCTTCCCGAGGCGGTCGATAATTTCGCCGGGCTTCCACGACAGGTAGAAGGCGAGAGCGAAGAAGAGGGCGTTGAAGATGACGGAGACGCTTGTCGAGGTCCAACCGGTCAGGGGGCTGACCGCTGTCGAGAAGCTGACCGCTCCGGTGCGGGGCAGAGCGTAAAAGGCCCCGATCGACAGATAAACGGCGCAGGAGAAAATGACGCCGAAGATACGCCCGCCCCTGTTCGACAGGTCGCGCAGGTCTGTGCCTGATAGGGCGATGACGATGATTGAAAGGACGGGGAGTGCAACACCGCCGAGGAGGAATCCTGTGATGGCGGGAAGGAAGGATGTGCCTGCTTCGACGCCGATCATTGGTGGGAAAATGAGGTTACCCGCACCGAAGAACATGGAGAACAGGGTGAGGGAGGTTGCAATGAGGCGAACGCTTGACGTGCGCTTCTTTCCGGTTTCGACCGTCGTCGACACAATGGGTCCTTAAATGGGCGTATGTATTTCAGGCTTCGTGGTGAGTGGCCTTCGCTATCGTGCCATGCTCGTGGCTCCAAGGGAAAACGGGTGGTGGCGTTCGCATTAGGCTGAGCGTATGGACACTGTGATTCGTGTTGGCCGGGCGAAGGCTGAGCTTTTTCGCACCTGGAAGAAACCGGGCGATCGTGCTCTTCTCATTGCTCTGACCGGTGGGATCGGTGCCGGTAAGTCGACGGTTGCCCGCGCTTTTGAGGATTTGGGTGCGGTGGTTGCGGATGCGGATCAGATTGCCCGCGAGGTTGTCGCCCCGGGTACCCCTGGGCTTGACGCGATTGCGAAACGTTTCGGCGCTTTTCTCATTGACGAGGACGGGGCGCTCGATCGTTCACGGCTGGCACAGATTGTGTTTTCTGATCCGGTGGCGCGCGCTGATCTTGAGGCGATCACCCATCCTTTGATTGCTCAGCGAGCGGATGAGGTTCTGTCTTCTGCGCCGCCTGGGGGGCTTGCCGTATATGATGTGCCGCTTCTCGCCGAAGCGGGAACAGCATCAGGTTTCGACGTGGTCATTGTTGTTGACGCTCCATTGGAAATTCGATTGCAGCGCTTGGAGGCGCGTGGCATGAGTCGGGCGGATGCTCAAGCCCGGATCAGGATGCAGGCGAGTGAGGAACAGAGACGTGCGCTTGCCTCAATTTGGGTCACGAATGCTGGCAGTGTTGAGGAATGCCAGAGTTTGATCGGAACTGTTGTTACTACGTGGCTGAAAGCGAGTTGAACGTAATATTGGCCACATGGTGAATGAGCTCCTGGGCCCTCATGTTCAGATCGTCGATGATCTCTTGAAGCAATTGCGGGACATCCAAAATGGGGACACGGCTTCGCCGCGTGTTGTTGTCCTTGAGGGCCCTTCTGGGGTCGGGAAGACTCGAATCATCCAAGAGCTTTACCAGAAGCTGAGAGAGAATGATCCGTACTGGCCACCGATGCAAGAACCTGTTCGTGTTGAGACTGCTGGCGCGGACCCGATGGCTGCGCGGAAACTCGTGGCTCCCAATCCGAAGGATTTCACCTGGCCCGCTGGTGCCTTGCCCTCTTTCGGATGGTGGGGACTGAACTGTGAACGGCTGAGCAGGGGCAGCTATTTGGATGCAGTTGCCGAGTTGCGTCCTCAGCTTGATGCTCACACGGTTCCACTTATGCTCGCCTTGGAGGAACGACGCTCATCGTGGGAGAAGCTTGCTGCTTTCGCAGCACCTTTGAAAAAGACCCTTAGAGAACTGCGCACGACCTATAGCGAAGAGGGAACGACGCAGGCAATTGATGGGGTCTTGGAGTTGCTTATTGAAGGAGCAACCGGGGCGAGCGTCAGTTTGGATCTCGTGGCACCGGGGCTGGCGACCCTTGTCAAGCTTGGGTGGCGAGGACTGAAGGCGTCCAATGAGAGAGCCCTGAATCAGGATGACTTGCGCATGACGATCGATCAGGGCGAAAGGGTCCGGAGGCAGCATCAGTCCCGTTCAGTCGAACTCGCTCAAGCACTGGCGAATTTTACTCATTCGGGCTTTCCTGTTGTGGTGGCAGTGGAGGATATCCACCTCATGGGTGATGACTTCTCCAAGTTCTTGAGTACTCTCGTCGCCCGAAAAGAACGCAGGATCATGGTGGTCGCGACGACGTGGCCCGAACGCAATGCGGAGGATCCGTTCTCACAATGGTTGGAGGATGCAGAGGAAGCGGATACTGCGGTACGTATTGCGGTGCCGAACCTCGACGAGGAAGACCTCGTTTTACTCGTTAAATCCCATGCGCCGAACACCACCGATAATGTTGCTCGTGCGGTGGCGACTCAGCTGCCGAATCCTCACTATGTGAAGCTGTGGCTGACGGTCCCCTCTATTCAGCGGCAGATTCAGCTGCACGGTGACGCAGTTGTTCTGGGCGACTCAGGATTGACAGTTCCTCATGATATTCATGAGATCCTTCGACTCCGTTGGCGCAGCCTTGAAAGTCATATCCAGCAGGCTTTGTGCCTCGCTGTCGCTATCAATCCCATCGAAGATCCCCTCTGTTCCTTCGTTCCTGGCGTCCTGGAAGATCTTGCAGCGTCAAGCAATTTTCTCAATTCGAAAGAGATATCCGAAGGTGCTGTAAGGGCGGTGGATCCTGCACTATGGTGCCGTTTATCTGAAGGGGTTGAAGCATTTACGGAGGCTCTGCTGGCAGAGCGTTGCCGTGATGAGATAGGTCAACAGTTTGCCACTGAGGAAGTAGAAGAGTTCATAGCCCAACTACGGGGTATCACCTCGAGGCACATCAAGAATGAAGCAGGAGACGGGATCTCGATGCCCTTGGTGCCGAGGGCGTTGAATCTTGCCTTATGGCAGCGGCGGCTTCCAGCAGAGAATAGATCTACCGAAGATGTCATCGTACTCAGTACTCTTGCTCTCTTCGCCCAGCAGCAGTATGACTACACGACGGCTATCGCTCACATTACGGATGCAATCAATGCTGCCGAGCAACTCCCGGAGTTTGACCCGCTTCACCTGCTCGAACTTCGGGGTTTACACGCCATGTTCCTGGGTGATTCGGGGCGGCCAGCTGAAGCTGCTGATGTCCTTGAAAGACTGCTCTCTGTAGATTCCGAGGTTCTCGGACAAGACAATCCAACCAGATTGATGTTGCGGGGAAACTTAGCATTGATGCTTGCTAGGTCGGGGAAGATCGAAGATGGAATTAAACGATACGAGACTCTGTATAAGGACTGTATGAGGATAGTCGGTGACGAAGCTCGGGAAACTCTGATCGCCAGAGGGAATCTCGCCTCTCTGCGTGGCGAATCTGGGTGTAATCAAGAGGCAGTCGACGAGCTCGACCGATTACTTGATGATGCCACACGGATTTTCGGTGTTAACGACCCCATTACTCTGAATACAAGGAGCAGCCTAGCCTTTCAGCTGGGAAAAGTTGGACGCCTCGAGAAAGCACTCGAGCAGTTTAGGAATCTTCTGATAGACCAGACACGGTTGCTGGGTGCCGAACATCCTGGGACACTGGATACTCGGAACAACATCGCTTTTGTATTGTTTGAGCTCGGGCGGGTTCGCGACGCTGTCAATGAGTACAAGGCATTGCTTGATGATCGTTCGCGAATCCTTGGAACTGTTCATCCGTCCACTCTGAACACTCAGGGTAATCTTGCTTTTGCATTGGGTTCAGCTGGGCAGATTGGTCAGGCGATTGAGCAGTTCAAAATGCTCCGAAAACGTATCACACGCGTGCTGGAGCCCGACCATCCTGACACGCTAAGAGCTTGTCGGAATCTTGCCGGTTGGTTGAGTGAGGACGGGCAGGTTGACAAGGCGATTGAACAGTTGACAGTGCTGCGAAAACGCATCACACGTGTGCTGGGCGCTGATCACCCCGACACACTCGCGACGCGGGCAGCTCTCCTTACGGTGATGAGGAGGGCCCACCGGTATGACGAAGCCATGACGATGTTGACACCGCTGCTCGCGGATCAGTTGCGTGTTTTAGGCCCTGATAATCCTCTCACCCTGAGAACACGAAGTACTCGCGCCAGCCTACGCGGTGATCTGGGGCAGATTAACGACGCAATCGTGGAATTCGAATCCTTGTACGATGATCAGGTTAGGGTGTTCGGTAAAGACCATCCCGACGTTCTGAGAACACGCGGCAATCTCGCCGATTTAATTGGCCGTTCTGGGCAGGTTAAGAAAGCCTATGAAATGTACCAGCCGTTGCTTGCCGATTGTGCGCGTATTCTCGGTCCTGACCATCCCAATACACTGATCGCGAGGAATAATTGTGCATCATGGCTTATCGATGCCGGAGATGACCAAGCTGCGCTCGTCGAATTGACAGAATTACTCAAGGATTGCGGACGGGCTCTGCCTTCGAACGACGACCTGACTCGGGCTGTCCGAAACCAACTCCAACGGATTGAAGCACGACGAAGAATAGGCCTCCTCATCCAAGCAGCCCTGAAACGAATCCACCGCCACTCCGACAAAACTAGCCACTAGCCGGCCGCAACGAAGATGCACACGGCGTGCGCTAGCGTTGAGGCCGTGAGTGAGCGACCAGTCCTGCGCCAGGAGAACCCCTTCCAGGTCATCTCCGAATACACGCCGTCGGGCGACCAGCCGAAAGCCATCCGTGAGCTGGCTGCCAGGCTCCGCGACGGCGAACAAGACATCGTCCTCATGGGCGCAACCGGCACCGGTAAATCCGCAACAACCGCCTGGCTCATTGAAGAAGTACAGCGCCCCGCCCTCGTCATTGAACCCAACAAGACCCTCGCCGCCCAACTTGCCGCAGAGTTCAGAGAACTCCTGCCGAACAACGCCGTCGAATACTTCGTCTCCTACTACGACTACTACCAGCCCGAAGCCTACATTCCCCAAACGGACACGTACATCGAGAAAGACTCCTCGATCAACGACGAAGTCGAACGCCTCCGCCACAGCGCAACGAACAACCTCCTCACCAGGCGCGACACAGTCGTCGTCGCTTCCGTGTCCTGCATCTACGGCCTGGGCACCCCCGAAGAATACGTCGCCCGAATGGTTGAACTCGAACGCGGAATGATCATCGACCGCGAGGACCTGCTGCGCGCCTTCGTCAACATGCAATACGTCCGCAATGACATCGCCTTCACACGCGGCACCTTCCGAGTCCGCGGAGACACAATCGAAATCATCCCCGTCTACGAAGAACTTGCGATCCGCATCGAAATGTTCGGAGACGAAATCGACGCACTCGCTGTCCTTCACCCCCTCACAGGCGATGTCATCAGCGAAGTCGACCACGTCTACCTCTTTCCGGCGAGCCACTACGTCGCAGGCGAAGAACGGATGAAACGCGCACTCGCGTCAATCGAAGAAGAACTCGCAGAACGCCTCACATGGTTTGAAACCCAAGGCAAACTTCTCGAAGCACAACGCCTACGCATGCGCACCACCTACGACCTCGAAATGCTCCGCGAAATCGGAATCTGCTCCGGAGTGGAGAACTACTCGCGCCACATCGACGGACGTGGACCAGGAACACCCCCGCACACTCTCCTCGACTACTTCGCCGAGGACTTCCTGCTCATCATCGACGAATCACACGTCACCGTCCCACAGATCGGAGCCATGTTCGAAGGCGATATGTCCCGCAAGAGGACTCTCGTCGACCACGGATTCCGCCTCCCCTCAGCAATGGACAACCGCCCCCTCAAATGGGACGAATTCGTCGAAAGGATCGGCCAAACCGTTTACCTCTCAGCCACCCCGGGCGATTACGAACTCGAACGCTCCGACGGGGTCGTCGAACAAATCATCCGCCCAACAGGCCTCGTCGACCCGAAGATCGTCGTCAAACCCACGAAGGGACAAATCGACGACCTTCTCGAACAGGTGCGAGAAAGAGTCGAAAAGGACGAGCGCGTCCTCGTTACCACCCTGACGAAGAAAATGGCCGAAGACCTCACGACCTACCTCGCTCAACGCGAGGTGAGAGTCGAATACTTGCACTCAGACGTCGACACGCTGCGCCGCGTCGAACTTCTCCGCGAACTGCGCCAAGGCAAATTCGACGTACTCGTCGGCATCAACCTGCTAAGAGAAGGCCTCGACCTGCCTGAAGTGTCCCTCGTGTCCATCCTTGACGCGGACAAAGAAGGATTCCTGCGCTCCACCCGCTCCCTCATCCAGACAATCGGACGAGCCGCGCGCAATGTGTCCGGAGAAGTCCACATGTACGCCGACACGATCACCGACTCAATGCGCGCCGCAATCGACGAGACCGAACGCCGCCGAGAAATCCAAATCGCCTACAACACCGAACACGGGATCGACCCGAAACCCCTGCGCAAGAAGATCGCGGACGTCACCGACATGCTTGCCCGCGAACAAATCGACACTGAAGAACTCCTTGAAGGCGGATACCGGAAAGAAAAGTCCGCCGCCGAACGCAAAGCCGCGAGAGGCAGCGCCCTCGGCAAAAGAGCCGAAACGGAGCTTGCGGAACTCATCGAAGATCTTTCCGCTCAGATGCTCGCCGCCGCGGAGAACCTCCAATTCGAGGTCGCGGCCCGCCTGCGCGATGAAGTGGCCGACTTGAAGAAAGAACTGCGCCAGATGAAGGCCGCGAACTGAAAGGAACTGCGCCACATGAGGGTCGCGAACTGAAAGAGGAAGTGCAACATCAGTCACAGTGCGCCCACAGCAGGCGCAAGGGCGCGCGGAAAAGCGGGGGAGACCTCCTCCACAGATTCGCCGCCCCCAGCCGGAGAAACCGGATCGGAAGCTAGAATGAGAAGGTCCAATCGGAGGGGAGTACTTCCACCAACAGCGACGTCGTCATCACGTTGAATCGGGCGAAAGCCCGACTCACCGGCGCCGCAGGCCAGAACGCGAAGCGGAGTGGCGGAAGGAGACCTCCGGTACCCGACCCGTACCGGAGGAACATCCACGTGGAGGTCCACGCACTCGGATGGGCTGCGCTCGCCGCTCTCATCCTCACCATGATCATCGTCGACATCGTCGGACACATCCGAACCCCCCACGAACCCACCCTGAAAGAAGCGAGCTGGTGGTCAATCGCCTACATCGCGATGGCGATCCTCTTCGGGGGAATCGTCTGGGCAGTGTGGGGCGGAGAATACGGCCAGGAATACTTCGCCGGATACGTCACCGAAAAGGCCCTGTCCATTGACAACCTTTTCGTCTTCGTCATGATGATCGCCGCCTTCACGGTGCCCAGGATCCTCCAACAAGAAGTCCTCCTCTTCGGCATCGTCATCGCCCTCGTCCTGCGCCTCGTCTTCATTCTCCTCGGCGCCGCCCTCATCGAAAACTTCTCCTGGGTTTTCTACATCTTCGGCGCCTGGCTCATCTGGACCGCCCTCTCCCAAGTGCGCGAAGGCACGCAAGAACCGAGCGAACACGAAGCTGAAGACTACAAACCGGGCCTCTTCGTGCGCACGCTCGCCAAAGTGATCCCCGTGTCAGACGGCTTCTACGGGGCGAAGCTCCTCTACCGCCACGCCGGACGAACCACGATCACGCCACTGCTCCTCGCGATCATCGCGATCGGCACCGCGGATGTCATGTTCGCCGTCGACTCGATCCCCGCGATCTACTCACTCACAGAGGAGCCCTACCTCGTTTTTGCGGCCAACGCCTTCTCCCTCCTCGGCCTGCGACAGCTCTACTTCCTCATCGACGGCCTCCTCGACCGCCTCATCTTCCTCCACTACGGGCTCGCCGCGATCCTCGGCTTCATTGGCTTCAAACTCGTCAATCACGCGCTGCACACGAACGAAGTGGCCGTCATCAATGACGGACACCCCGTTGAGCTGATCCCCGAGCCCTCCATCGGAGTTTCCTTCGCCTTCATCCTCACGGTCCTTCTCATCACGATCATCGCCTCCCTGACGGCCTCCGCCAGGAGAGACAACACCCAGTCCACACCAACCGCCAGGAAAGCAAACACCCGGTCCACACCCATCGCCGAGGACGATCCCATTCCCACGACCAGCCTCGACCCACTCGCAACAGGAGCACATCACTGATGTCCGTCGGCCCCATCTCATGGACAATCCTCGCGCTCATCGTCCTCTTCCTCATCGGATTGGACTTCGCCGGACACGTGCGCAACCCCCATCCACCATCCCTGAAAGAATCCCTGGCCTGGACCATCGGATACATCGGGCTCGCACTTGTCTTCGGGCTGATCGTCTGGGTGACGAACGGCGGTGTCTACGCCGCAGAGTTCTACGCGGGATGGGTGACCGAATGGTCCCTCTCAATCGACAACCTCTTCGTCTTCATCCTCATCCTCAAAGCCTTCAGAGTCCCCAGGGAACACCAACAAAAAGCCCTCCTCTTCGGCATCGTCATCGCCCTCGTCCTGCGCCTCGTGTTCATCCTTGCGGGAGCCGCACTCGTTGAACGATTCTCCTGGATCTTCTTCCTTTTCGGCCTCTGGCTCCTCTACACCGCATGGACCCAAGTGCGCGGAGACGACGAGGAAGAAGAGGAATACCACGACAACGCGGTGATCTCCGTCGTGCGGCGCGTCTTGCCCGTGACAGACGGCTTCATCGGGGGCCGTATGCTCTTCCGTCACGGTGGACGCACGCACTTCACGCCCCTGTTCCTCGTGGTTTTCGCACTCGGTACAGCGGACCTCATGTTCGCTTTCGATTCGATCCCCGCGATCTTTGGACTCACCCACGAGGCCTTCTTGGTCTTCGCCTGCAACGCCTTCGCCCTCATGGGACTGCGCCAGCTCTTCTTCCTCGTGGACGGACTCCTGTCAAAACTCGTCTACCTGTCCTACGGTCTGGCCGTGATCCTCGCCTTCATCGGCGCGAAACTGATCCTGCACGCGATGCACACGAACTCCCTGTTCTTCCTCAACGGCGGCGAGCCGATTCACTGGGGACCGGAGATCGGGACCGCGACCTCCCTGATCGTCATCATCGGGGTCCTCACGATCACGATCCTCACTTCCTTGTGGAAATCATCGAGGACGCCCCAGCGCGCCTCGAACGAGAAGAACGACTGAGCGGACGGATTGGTGCACACCGAATCCACACAGATTCAAGGTTTGAGCGAGGCCGAGGTTCTCGCACGCGTCGAAGCGGGCCAGACGAACCACGTTCGGCAAAAGACTTCGCGTTCGCTGCGCTCTATCATTCGCGAAAACATCTTCACCCTGTTCAACGCGATCCTCGTTGGCGCGGCCACCCTCGTCCTCATCTTCGGCCATCCCCAAGATGTCGTGTTCGGGGCCGTCATGGTCTTCAACGCGATCATCGGGATTGTTTCCGAGGTTCGCGCCAAACGCACCCTCGACGCCCTCGCGATCCTCGATGCGCCACAGGCACTCGTCGTGAGGGAAGGAGAAGAGCGTCCGATCCCGACCGGTGACGTCGTCCTTGATGATGTGCTCGTGCTCAAACTCGGCGAGCAGGTGTGCGCAGACGGGATCGTTCTCAACTCCTCCGGGCTCGAAGTCAATGAATCGATCCTGACCGGTGAATCCGCTCCGGTTCGTAAACACGAGGGCGATGAGGTCCTCTCAGGAACCTCCGTCGTCGCTGGAAGCGCCCTTGTACGCACCACCGCAGTGGGGTCCGCGACCTACGCGCAGGGGATCTCCCGCAAAGCGCGCGCCTACATCCGCACGGTGTCGCACATCCAAGTGAGCATTAACCGGGTGCTGCGCGTCATCTCTGCACTCCTCATCCCGGTGATCATCCTGACTCTCTGGTCGCAAACCCGGATCGCCGACTCTGACACCGGGTGGAATCATGCGATCGTCCTCGCGGTCGCCTCAGTGGTCGGGATGATTCCCCAGGGGCTCGTGCTCCTCACCTCCTTGAACTTCGCGATCGGATCGGCGACGCTCGCGCGCAGGGGAGTGCTCGTCCAAGAGCTTGCCGCCGTTGAGGTCCTGGCACGCGTTGATGCGCTCTGCCTCGACAAGACTGGCACCCTGACCACGGGGGAGATTATCGCGAAGGACATTGTTCTCACGGGGGATGAGGCCAGGGGCCTGGTAGCTTTGAGGACTCTCGTGCGGGACCGGACCAATGAGACGGCGCGGGCGATTGCCGACTATCTCGACGATGGGGGAGGCGGGGAAGCGGAGCGGCGCCGGGAAGGCGCAGGACTCGGGGAACCCGGAAACGGCGGAGCACGTGGAGAACGTGAACAACACGGGGAACGCGGAAAAGACGGAGTGCACGAGGGACGCGTTGAACGCGCGGAACTTAGAACTGACGGAGTGCATGAGGGACGCGAACAACACGGGGAAGGCGCGGAACTTAGAACTAACGGAGTGCACGAGGGACGCGAACAACACGGGGAAGGCGCGGAACTTAGAACTAACGGAGTGCACGAGGGACGCGGGGACCACGGACAACACGGAATAGACGTGGCTCGCGAAGAACGTGAGGAGGCCACGTGGGTGATGCCCTTCTCCTCGGCGCGCAAATGGTCGGCCTTCGGTAACGAGCAAGGGGCCTGGTACCTGGGCGCCCCCGAAATTCTCTCCCCCCATTCTCAAGACTCGTCTCAAGACTCGCCCTTCACAGAGCTCATCGCCGCTCGAACTCGTGAAGGCATGAGGGTCGTCGCCCTCGCCCACTCACCGGGCGCCGTGCAATCAGAGGAGTTGCCGAAGCAGCGCGATGTTGTGGGCATCGTCGTCCTCGCTGAAGAGCTGCGCCCCGATGCGAAAGACACGCTCGACTACTTCGCGCAGCAAAAGGTCCGGGTCCGCGTCATCTCGGGCGATAATCCAGCCACCGTGGGTGCGATCGCGACGAGGGCGGGGCTGGGGCGTCCCGATGGGGAACCGCTCGTCATCGCGGATGCCCGTGATCTGCCTGATGATCTTCTCTCCGACGAGTTCCAAAAGGCCGTCATCACCACTGATGTTTTCGGTCGAGTCACTCCCGAACAGAAAAGGGCAATGGTTCAGGCCCTCCAGGCGGACGGTCACTGCGTCGCCATGACCGGCGACGGCGTGAACGACGCTCTGGCCTTGAAGGATGCTGACCTTGGGATCGCCATGGGCAATGGCGCGCAGGCGACGAAAGCGGTCGCACAACTCGTCCTCGTCGACTCGAAATTCTCGGTGCTCCCCGGGGTTGTTGCCGAGGGGCGTCGGATCATTGCGAACATGGAACGAGTGTCCGCGCTCTTCCTCGCGAAGACCGTGTACGCGGCGGTCATTGTTTTCGCCTGTGCGATCCTCGCTTTGCAGTACCCCTTCTTGCCACGGCATTTCACGTACATTGATGCTTTCACGATTGGGATTCCCGCTTTCTTCCTTGCGCTTGCACCGAACTCTCGGCGTTATGTGCCCGGCTTCCTGAAGCGGACCCTTGCCCTCGCTGTGCCTGCTGGAGTGATCCTCTCGGCTGCGGCTCTTAGCGCCTACCTGCTGATCGGGAGCGGCCGAGTCGAAGGGCAGACCGGCGCGACTTTGTCGCTGATGATCGGCGCGGTGTTCCTCCTTTCGGTGACGGCCCGGCCTTTTGTGCCCTGGAGGGTCGCGCTGCTCGCCGCCATGATCGCAGCGTCGGTCTTGGGAGTTTTGATCCCTTTTACGAGGCACTTTTTTGCCCTGGAATGGCCAAGCGCCACCCAATGGGGGATCATCATCGCCTGTGGTGTGCTTGCGGCGGCGCTCATTGAGATCTCGCACCGCGCTCACCATGGGAGAATTCACGCCCGAGCCGAGGCCGAGGGGCGCGCCTGAGTATTGTGCAGTAGGGAGGGGAGTCCGCCTCGCCTATTCCAGGTTTCCGGGCATGCTTCGCCGCCTGTTCCAGGTTTCCGGGCATGCTTCGCCGCCTGTTCCAGGTTTCCCGGCAGAAATGGGCGCCATAGGGCAGGAGGAGGACGGGAACCGTGGAATCCGATGGGGCAGAGTGGTGGCGCTTGCCGACGTCATGGCCTGTTCCAGGTTTCCCAACATGCTTTGCCGCCTATTCCAGGTTTTCCGGCAGAAATGGGCGTCATAGGGCGGGAGGAGGACGGGAACTCTGGAATCCGATGGGGGCAGAGTGGTGGCGCTTGCCGACGTCATCGCCTGTTCCAGGTTTCCCGGCATGCTTCGCCGCCTATTCCAGGTTTCCCGGCAGAAATGGGCGCCATAGGGCAGGCGGAGGACGGGAACCCTGGAATCCGGTAGAGGAGAGTGGTGGCGCTGGCCGACTTCATCGCCTATTCCAGCTTTCCCAACATGCCGCGCAGCCGATTCCAGGTTTCCCGGCAGAAATGGGCGCCATAGGGCAGGAGGAGGACGGGAACCATGGAATCCAGTAGAGGAGAGTGGTGAAGCTTCCCGACGTCATCGCCTATTCCAGGTCTTCCAACATGCTTCGTCGCCTATTCCAGGTTTCCCGGCAGAAATGGGCGTCATAGGGCAGGAATAGGACGGTAACCCTGGAATCCAGCAGCGGAGAGTGGTGGCACTTGCCGACGTCACAGGGAATGAACGTCGGGAACCGTGGAATCCGATGGGGCAGAGTGGTGGCGCTCCCCTCCGCCACTGGGGAGCAGCACTGCGGAATGCTGGAAGCGACCCGCTCAATATGTCCCGCGAATGCACAAAGAATCCGCGCAGGCGATAGGGCGTGCGCGGATTCTTTGCAGAAAAGATCAGAATCGTGAGATCACGGGATTCCAAGGTCGGACGACGCGTTCGCTCACGACCTTCTCCTTCTTGAAGGGATCCTCATCGAGAAGAGCTTCGACTTCATCAAGAGTTTCGGCCTCAATGATGAGAAGAGCTCCGGGGGTGTCGCCGCCGAGCGGGCCGGAGGCAACGTTGAGTCCCTTATCGCGCAAGTCAGAGAGGAACGCGCGGTGGGTCGGGCGAATCTCGTCGGCGAGTTCGCTGAGTTCGGGATCGTATGCGTAAGTCACTGCGAAGAAAGCCATGGCTCCACCGTAGGGGCATCACGGGCGTTGTGGTGTTCAAACGGAACGATGGGGATGAGGTTCTTTCAAAAACTGCAGGGGACAAGGCTTTCCGACAACGCTGATCAAGTCCCATGGCAACGTGAAACGGATCGGCTTGGCGCATTGTTACGCGACAGCGAGGGGTTGTGCGATGAGCTGGAGTGCGCCGTACTCCTGGAGGTCATGGGGCGCTGGAGGGCAATGGGGCGTGAGGCGCACGTGTGCCGCGCAGCATGTTCCGAGGACGGTCCGAAAGGCCTCTTGGATCAGAGAGATACAAGAAACTTGCAAAACGATCACCCGCTCCCGCACCAAGGCCTGAGGTCAAGAACCACTCCGACACCAAAGCCTGAGGTCGAGAACCGCACCCTCACCAAAGCCTGAGGTCGAGAACCGCGCCCGCACCAAGGCCTGAGGTCGAGAACCGCTCCCGCACCAAGGCCTGAGGTCGAGAACCGCTCCCGCACCAAGGCCTGAGGTCGAGAACCGCTCCCGCACCAAGGCCTCAGGCAGTGAACAACGCCTGCCCAGAGAAGCAAGAGGGACGCGATGCGGAGTGCAATGACGTCATTGGCTGAAAAAGGCCCCATGCCCCCAAGACACCTCAAATGGCCTCAATCCAACCCAGGACCCTTAATCCAACCCACGACCTTCGATCCACTCCAGGACCTTGACACCAATCACATGGTCTCAACAGACCCCAAGGCCCGATAAATAATGCCAGTTCTCACACTCGCCCCAGGATGGAACACCTGTACGACACTGAGAGGCGGACACGGGTAGGATTCAAGGGTGCATGACTCTCTGATTATCTCGGGCGCCCGCGAACACAATCTCAAGGATGTTCACCTCGAGCTTCCTCGAGACGCGATGATCGTCTTCACCGGGCTCTCGGGTTCAGGCAAGTCCTCCCTCGCCTTCGACACGATCTTCGCCGAAGGGCAACGCCGCTACGTCGAGTCCTTGTCCTCCTATGCGCGTCAATTCCTCGGGCAAATGGACAAGCCCGATGTGGACTTCATCGAAGGCCTCTCCCCAGCAGTGTCGATCGATCAGAAGTCGACTTCCCGCAACCCGCGCTCCACGGTCGGCACGATTACTGAAATCCACGACTACCTGCGTCTCCTCTTCGCTCGCGCGGGCACAGCGCACTGCCCGAGCTGCGGGGCGAAGATCCAGGCCCAAACACCCCAGCAGATCGTTGACAGGGTCCGCGCCATGGACGAGGGCACCCGCTTCCAAGTGCTCTCACCGGTCGTCAGGGGCCGCAAAGGCGAATACCAGGACCTCATCGAGGAGCTGCGCACTTCAGGTTTCACGCGCGCGATCATCGACGGGGAAATGCTTCGCCTCGAGAACGCTCCCGTCTTGGAGAAGAAACTCCGCCACACCATCGAGGTCGTCGTCGACCGTCTCGTTGTCCGCGAAGGAATGCGCCAACGCCTGACGGACTCGGTGGAAACAGCTCTCAGACTCTCCGAGGGCCTCGTCATCATCGACGCCGTCGACCTTCCCGAGGACGACCCGGAACGCAGGAGACGCTATTCAGAGAAGCGCTCCTGCCCGAACGACCACGTCCTCGCCCTCGAAGAGATCGAACCGCGCACTTTCTCATTCAACGCCCCGTACGGCGCGTGCCCTGAATGCACGGGCCTGGGGACGCGCCTCGAAGTCGACCCGGATCTTGTCGTCCCCGATGAGGAGCTGAGCCTTTCCGAGGGCGCAGTCATTGTGTGGAACTCGAACTTCAGTTACCACAAGCGCCTGCTCAGCTCACTTGCCAAAGAACTCGGCTTCTCCATGAAAACCCCATGGAAGGACCTGCCCGACGAGGTGCGCGACGCGGTCCTCTTCGGTAAGGACTACGAGGTTCAAGTCAAGTTCCGCAACCGTTGGGGGCGTGAACGCTCCTACACGACGGGCTTTGAAGGGGCAGTGAACTTCATTGAGCGCAAGCTTTCCGAAACAGAGTCCGAATCCGTTTCCGAAAAGCTCGAAGCGTATATGCGCGAGATCCCCTGTCCCATCTGCAAGGGCGCGCGCCTGCGCCCGGAAGTCCTGGCCGTCACAGTGGGTGGACTTTCGATCGCCGAGCTTTCCGATTTGTCAATCGTCGACGCCCGCAAGCATCTCGAACACCTCGAATTGGATCAGCGTTCCCAGGCGATTTCCGCTCCGATCCTTCAAGAGATCCGCGCCCGCCTCGACTTCCTCGTGGACGTTGGCTTGACCTACCTGACGCTCTCTCGCGCGGCCGGCACCCTTTCAGGTGGGGAAGCACAAAGGATTCGCCTCGCCACGCAGATCGGTTCGGGCCTTGTGGGCGTCCTCTACGTTTTGGACGAACCTTCGATCGGCCTGCATCAGCGCGACAACCGTAAGCTCATCGACACCCTCAAACGGCTGCGCGACCTCGGCAATACTCTCATCGTCGTCGAACACGACGAGGAAACAATGGAGGCGGCCGACTGGATCGTCGATATTGGGCCGGGAGCTGGAGAAACGGGCGGCTGGGTTGTCCACTCCGGCACCCTCAAGGACTTGAAGAAGAACACGAGATCCATCACCGGCGACTACCTTTCGGGCCGCAGAGCGATCCTCGCACCCGAGCAACGCCGCACCGTCGATCCCAAGAGGATCCTCACCGTCAAAGGGGCGAGGGAACACAACCTGAGCAATGTGACCGTGGATTTCCCGCTTGGCTGCTTCGTCGCTGTGACCGGAGTGTCGGGCTCGGGCAAGTCGACTCTCGTCAATTCGATCCTCTACCGTTCCCTCGCTTCTCGTCTCAACGGCGCGCGACTCGTCCCAGGCCGCCATCGCAGCGTCGCCGGAACGGAGCACCTCGACAAGGTCGTGCACGTCGACCAGTCGCCGATCGGGCGCACCCCGCGTTCAAACCCCGCGACCTACACGGGAGTGTGGGACCAGATCCGCAAGCTCTTCGCTGAGACTCCCGAGGCGAAGGTCCGAGGTTATGGGCCGGGTCGTTTCTCCTTCAATGTGAAGGGCGGACGCTGTGAGGCTTGCCGGGGTGATGGGACTTTGCGCATCGAAATGAACTTCCTGCCGGACGTGTACGTGCCCTGCGAGGTCTGCCACGGGGCGCGTTACAACCGTGAGACCCTCGAGATTCTCTACAAGGGCAAGTCAGTTGCGGATGTGCTCAACATGCCGGTTGCCGAGGCCGCCGAGTTCTTCGCACCGATCACGAGGATCGCCCGCCACCTCAACACTCTTGTCGAGGTCGGCTTGGGCTATGTGCGACTCGGCCAGTCGGCGACGACCCTGTCGGGCGGCGAGGCGCAACGCGTCAAGCTCGCCTCTGAGCTTCACCGGCGTTCAACGGGGCGCACCGTGTACGTCCTCGACGAACCGACCACGGGCCTGCATTCTGAGGACATCCGCAAGCTCCTCCTCGTTTTGCAGTCCCTTGTCGACAAGGGGAACACCGTCATCGTCATCGAACACAATCTCGATGTCATCAAGTCAGCGGATTGGCTGATCGACATGGGGCCCGAGGGCGGGGCCGGAGGCGGCAGAGTCGTCGCGGAGGGAACCCCCGAGCAGGTCGTCGAGGTCGAGGGCTCCTACACGGGGCTCTTCCTCAAGGATGTTCTGGTGAAGGATCGTGCCGCACATGAGCTCGCAGCCGTGAAGAAGAGCTCGAAGAAGAAACACGTGAGCGCCACGAAGAAGGAGAAGTAGGCGGGGCTGGTGGCGGCAGTGTCGTCGCGGAGGGGATGCCCGAGCAGGTCGTTGAGCAAGCCGTAGAAGCGGTCGAGGGAGCCCTGGAAGCGGTCCTGTGGAAGCCGTCAAGCAAGCCGTGGAGGCAGTCGAAAAAGCCCTCAGAGCGCTGAAGGGCCGAGCCCTCACAGTGCTGAAGGGCTGAGCCTCGCCCTACTTCTTTTCCGTGGTGCGCAGGTGGATCTCGTCAATGTTCATTGAGGACGGAAGGTCCAGCGCGAGACGCACCGTGCGGGCCACGTCCTCGGGCCGCATATGCTCCTCAGGACGGTAAGGCCTACCCGCCTGTGCTTGCATCTCGACCTGCATATCCGTGTCGATCCTGCCCGGATGCAAAGAGACAACGCGCACGCGCCCCCTTTCTTGCTCCCGAAGGCATTCGGTGAAAGCCTTTAGCGCCCACTTCGAGACGCAATAGGCCGCGTCCGAAGGATAAATCCGAACTCCCGCCCCGGAGTTCGTCATGACGATGGTCCCTACACTCTCACGCAGGAACGGCAGAGCAATGCGGGTCAGATCCGCAACGGCGACAAGGTTCGTTTCAAGGACGCTGCGCCACTGAACACGGTCGGTCTCGTCAATCGTGGCTTTCTTCCCGATGCCCGCATTGTTCACGAGCACATCGAGTCGGCCCGCCACCTCCATAGCCCGATCGAAAGCCGTTGCGAGGGCTTTTTCATCAGCAAGATCAGCGATCAGAGGAAGAGCATTGGGAAAGGCTTGAAGCGCAGGCATCACGGAATCGGCGCTCCGACCCCCCACAATGATGCGATGAGTGCTCGACAATTCCTTCGCGATCGCCGCCCCCAAGCCACGAGTCGCGCCCGTAATCAGAGCAACCGGAGCCTCTGGCGTCATCCTCAGGCTTCTTTCTGCGAAGCGTCGGCGTACAAGGCATCAACCTCGGAGGCGTAGTCGCGCAGGACCGCGCGGCGCTTGAGCTTCAAAGAAGGCGTAAGATACCCGTTCTCCACCGTGAAAGCGGCGTTGACAATACGGTATCGGCGGATCGATTCCGCGCGGGAAACCCGCTTATTCGCCCGGGCGATCGCCCTGTCCAAAGACTCGCGCACTAGCGGCAGTTCCGCGGCCGCCGCAGGATCCACCGTGTCCAAGCCCTTCGACTTCAACCAGACGGGCAGCATTTCCGTATCGAGGGCGATGAGCGCACCAATATAGGGGCGGTTATCACCAACAACGACAACACTGGAGATCAGAGGATGAGTCTGCAGGGAGTCTTCGAGGATCTCCGGGGACACGTTCTTCCCACCGGCTGTGACGATCAGGTCCTTCTTACGGCCGGTGATCCGCAGGTGGCCGGTGGAGTCGATCGCCCCGAGGTCACCGGATCTGAACCATCCATCCTGGAAGGCTTGGGCGGTCTCCTCGGGCAGGTTGTGGTAGCCCTTCGACACGCAGACCCCTTTGAGGAGGATCTCCCCGTCCTCGGCGATCCGGATCGAATTGCCCGGCCAAGGGAAACCAACAGAATCGGGTGGGAAATCACTAGGCCATTCCACTGCGATCGGGCCGGTCGTTTCCGTGAGGCCATACCCCTGCAGGAGGGTGAGCCCAAGACCCCGGTAGAAGTGCGCAAGATCAGCGGCAAGGGGCGCACCACCGCAGATGATCGTGTGCAAATTCGGCCCGAGGGCGGCCTTCACCTTCTTCAGGGCGAGCATGTCGGCGATCTTGATGCGGGTCGACAGGCCGAAAGACGGGCCGGGAGAGCCGGCAGCATTCGGATCCGTGATCTGCGAGGTGTCGGCGGTCGGCACACCCACACCGGGAGTCACTTCAATCTCGGGCGCAGGCGCGTATGCGGTTGAACGGGACAGTGCGCGCGCCTGCTTCGTCGCCCAGGAGAAAACGGAACCCTTGAAGCCCTGACCCGCCTTAGCGGTCGCCGCGTTGTAGACCTTCTCGAGGACGCGGGGAACGACTAGGAGCATCGTGGGTTTGAAGGTCGCAATGTCAGAGAGGAGGTTGCGCGTGTCGGGAGCGAAAGCGAGGCGCCCCTGGCCCGCGAGCAGCGCATACATGACGAAACGTGCAAGCGAGTGCGCGACGGGCAAGAACAGTAGGGAACGAGACTTCGGGGAGTTGATGAGCTCGGGCAGGAAATCGTAGGCCTGAATGAAGGACTCGATGAAGTTGCCGTGGGTGAGTTCAATGCCTTTCGGCATTCCCGTGGTGCCCGAGGAGTAGATGATCGTCGCGAGATCATGGAGTTCGACACCATCGCGACGCTCCTCAAGGACGCTCTGCTCAACCCCCAGTGAGGCTTCCGCGATTTCACGCTCAGCTCCCTGATCGAGAGCCATGATGCGCACACTCTCATCGGCAACGGAGCGCACCAATTCTGCCTGTTGGGAAGTGGCGGTGAAGACCAGGGAAATATCCGAATCGGCAAGGATGTGCGTGATCTGCGCGGCGGAATCCGTTTCGTAGATCGGCACCGTGACCGCTCCGCATGAAAGGCAGGCGAGGTCGATGAGGGCCCACTCATAGGAGGTCGGCGCGAGGATTGCGATACGGGAACCCGCTTCGACACCCAATCCAATGAGTCCGCGCCCGAAATCGTCGATTCGGCGGGCGAAGTCATTGATTGTCATTGGCCTCCACACGCCCACAGCGTCACGCCGCTCGATTGCGACCTGTCCGGGATGTTCTTGGGCCCGCAGATGAATCATCTTCGGGAGGTTCCACGTGGGATCGGCCTGCCGGGTCGGAGTGTTCTCCCAGGTCGCAGCGTCGATGTGGCGCAGAGTCATGAGTTCTTCTTCCTTGAGTTCTCGCCTTCGGCGTAGAGGGCGTCGACCTCGTGGGCGAAATCGCGCAGGACGGCCGATCGTTTGAGCTTGAGGGAAGGGGTGAGGTAGCCGTTCTCCACTGTGAAAGCCGTGTCGATGATCCTGAAACGGCGAATCGATTCGGCCCGGGAGACGGCCTTATTCGCTTTCGCGACTGCCCTTTCCAGGGAGGCTTGAATTTCGGGGAGCTTCGCGGCGGCAGCCGGATCCACGACGGGCAGGCCGTGATTCGTCAGCCAAGAGCCGAGCATGTCGTGGTCGAGGGTGAAGAGCGCGCCGATATAGGGGCGGGCGTCGCCGACGACGATCACGCTGGCAAGAAGCGGGTGGGTGATGAGCTGCTCTTCGAGGACCTCCGGGGAGACGTTCTTACCTCCGGCCGTCACAATGAGTTCCTTCTTACGGCCCGTGATCTGCAGGCCGTGCTTGCGGTCCATGGAGCCGAGGTCGCCGGTGTGGAACCAGCCGTGCTCCATGACCTGCGCTGTCTCATCGGGCAGGTTGTAGTAGCCGCGCATGACGGACACGCCCTTGACGAGGATCTCCCCGTCTTTCGCGATCTTCACGAAGTTGCCCGGCAAGACGGGACCCACATAGCCGGAGGGGTGATGGTCGAGGCTTTGCACGGCAAGGGGACCGGTCGTTTCTGACAGGCCGTAGCCCTGGAGGAGGGTGAGTCCCATTCCCGAGTAGAACTGGGAAAGATCCGCCGCAAGTGGCGCGCCACCGCTGATGACGTAGCGAAGGTTCGGGCCGATGATCTGGCGGACCTTCTTCAAAACGAGAGAGTCGGCGAGGTGGTGGCGCATCCTGAGGAAGGGGGAGGGGCCCAGACGTGATTCTTGTGCACGGGCATAGGCCTTCGCCTGCTTCGCGGACCACGAGAAGATCGTCTTCTTCAATCCCTTGCCTGCTTTCGCTGAGGCCGCGTTGTAAATCTTTTCGAGGACGCGGGGCACGACAAGGAGGATGGAGGGTTTGAAGGCTTTGAGGTCGGGCAGGAGGTTCTTGATATTGGGCGAGAAGCCGATGACTCCCTGGCCGGAGAGGATGACGTGCATGACGAGGCGGGCGAGCACGTGGGCGAGGGGCAGGAAGAGGAGGATTCGAGTATCGGGAGAGTCGATGACGGAGCCGAGGAGCTGACGGGTCGAGTGGCAGGTTCCGACGAAATTCGCGTGCGTGAGGGCAACGCCCTTGGGAACGCCGGTCGTTCCCGAGGTGTAGATGATTGTCGCGAGATCCTCACTGCGCACTGCGGCTTTACGCCGTTCCAGTTCTTGAGCGTCGATGCGCTGGGCGGCGCTGGCAATCTCGCGCATGGCGCCCGTGTCGATCGCGGACACGCAGACGAGGGAATTGGGAATAACCGAGGAAACGAGTTCGGCCTGTTGGGCGCTCTGTGTGAAGACCCGCGTGACTTTCGCGTCGGAAAGGATGTGTGTGATCTGCGCGGCAGAATCGGATTCGTAGATCGGGACGGTCACGGCGCCGATTGACAGGATTGCGAAGTCGAGGAGCATCCACTCAAAAGATGTGGGGGAGAGGATCGCGACCGCGTCACCGTGGCGCACTCCGAGGCCGATGAGGCCGCGAGCCGTGTCGTCGATTCTGCGTTGGAGCTCACCTGCTGTGATGGGGCGGGTCGTGCCGACAGGAGTGCGCTCCTGGACGGCGACCTGCTGGGGGCGGGTCTTGGCCCGAGCAGCGAAAAGGGAGGTGGCCGTGTCTGCCGGATCGATCGTGAATTTGGCTTTCACGGTGTACGAGCCATCACGCAGCTTCTTCATGGAGGGTCCTTTCGCTGCCGAATTGATTTAAGACTTTGAACAGCTTGCCGACTTCGAAGGGTAACGGGGTCTTCGCCGCCCGGTGCTCGAACACGCCCAGGTCGAGCGCGAGATGCCTCATGTTCGACAAAACCGTCACGCCCACAATCACATGATCACATGAAAGCCGAGGTGGCGAAGCACATCGAGACGCGTGAAGCGAAAACCGGGAGGGATTGATAAGAAAGGCGCAGGGAGCTTTCAGAGGTCGTAGTACATCTGGTACTCGAAAGGATGCGGGTAGACCCGCATTGGTGCAACTTCCTGAGTCTCCTTGTAGTCGAGCCACGTGTCGATGAGATCCTGGGTGAAGACATCTCCCTCGGTGAGGAACTCGTGGTCCTCACGAAGCGCTTCAAGCGCAGCCTCCAAAGAGGAAGGCAGTTTCGCAATGTCCAAGTATTCGGCGGGCGGAAGCTCGTAGAGGTCCTTGTCGATGGGGGCGGCGGGTTCGATGCGGCGTTTGATGCCGTCGATTCCGGCCATGAGGCAGGCAGCAAAAGACAGGTACGGGTTCGCTGAAGGATCCGGGACCCGGTATTCGACTCGCTTGGCCTTCGGGGAGGTCCCGGTCACGGGGATGCGAATGCAGGCTGAGCGGTTGCGCGCCGAGTACACGAGGTTGATGGGCGCTTCGAAACCGGGGACGAGGCGGCGGAAGGAGTTCACTGAAGGATTCGTGAAGGCCAAGAGCGCGGGGGCGTGCTCGAGCAGGCCCCCGATGAACCAACGGGCAAGATCTGAAAGGGAACCGTAGCCGCGCTCATCGTAGAAAAGGGGTTCGCCGTTCTTCCACAGTGACAAGTGCGTGTGCATTCCCGAGCCGTTGTCACCGAAAAGTGGCTTGGGCATGAAGGTCGCCGAATGCCCCAGTTCAAGGGCGGTGTTCTTGATGACGTACTTGAACTTCATCATGTCGTCGGCGGCTTTTTGCAGAGGAGCGAAGCGGTAGTTGATCTCCTGCTGGCCGCCCGATCCGACCTCGTGGTGGGCGCGTTCAATGTCGAGGCCGACTGCCGCGAGCTTGCGGACCATCTCATCGCGAATATCGCAGTACTGGTCCTGGGGTGAAACAGGGAAGTAGCCTCCCTTGATCGGCACTTTGTAGCCGAGGTTGCCGCCCTCTTCCTTCGTGCCGGTATTCCAATAGGCTTCAGGGGAGTCAATCGAGAAGAAAGTCGAGTTCGGGGAGACCTGGTAGCGGACATCACTGAAGAGGTAGAACTCGGCTTCAGCGCCGATGAAGCAGGTGTCTGCAATGCCGGTGGAACGCAGATACGCTTCGGCCTTCGCTGCGACCTGGCGCGGGTCACGTGAGAAAGGCTCATCCGTGAAGGGGTCGACGATGGAGAAGTTCACGATGAGGGTTGTCGCAGCACGGAAGGGGTCGAGGAAGGCGGAGGAGATATCGGGGATGAGCTTCATATCCGACTCGTGGATTGCGGTGAATCCTCTAATGGAGGAGCCGTCGAACATGAGGCCGTTTTCGAGGGCGTCGTCGACGAAAACGGCGGCGGGGATTGTGAAGTGCTGCTGGACTCCGGGCACGTCGCAGAAACGAACGTCGACGAATTCGACCTGCTCCTTCTCGATGAATTCTGCGATTTCGGCCGAACTCGTGAACATGTTTCGTCCTTCCTCACGCCCGAGCGCGAGCGAGTGAGTGAGTCTGAGCGGTAAAGGCATGGCAAAGCGTCAGCCACGTAAATGGTAATCCACGCCTGTGGCCCTGCCGTCTTCCTCGTCCAAATACCGGCGAAATCCACTCTTGTGGTGCACGCCCCCGCCACCCCTCGCGGCACTCGTCTCACCTGCTCGCGTATCCTGAAGTAATGGCAGATCCCGCGACCTACCGGCCCCCCACAGGAGACATCCCCACCTCGCCGGGCGTCTACCGTTTCAGTGATGGGCACGGTCGCGTCATCTACGTCGGCAAGGCGAAAAACCTGAGAAACCGCCTGACGAACTACTTCCAAGACCCCGCGAATCTGCATCCGCGCACACAGCAGATGGTCTTCACCGCGACCCGCGTCCAATGGACCGTAGTCCGCAGCGAAATCGAAGCCCTCACCCTCGAATTTACGTGGATCAAAGAATTCAATCCACGATTCAACGTCATCTTCAAAGATGACAAGACCTACCCCTATCTGGCGGTGACAATGGGGGAGCGCTTCCCCAGGGTCCAAGTCACCCGGCAGGCGAAACGAGCGGGCACGAACTACTACGGCCCCTACACGCAGATCTGGGCGATCAGAGAAACAATCGACCTCCTCTCACGTGTCTACCCCGTGAGGACCTGCGCCCCGGGAGTCTTCCAAAGGGCGAGGGCGCAGGGGCGTCCCTGTCTTCTCGCCGACATTGAGAAATGCTCCGCGCCCTGCGTCGGGCGAATCAGCGAGGAAGAGCACCGGGCCCTGGCTGAATCACTGTGCGAGTTCATGGAAGGAAAGACCGGCCCCATTGTCCGCGACCTGCGCACACGAATGAAAGAAGCGGCCGCAGAACTCGACTATGAAACGGCCGCTCACCTTCGAGACGATATTGCCGCGATTGAAACGGTCCTGGAGAAGAACGCGGTCGTCCTCGACGATGGGACCGACGCGGATGTCTTCGCCCTCGCCGCCGATGAACTTGACGCCGCCGTCCACGTCTTCCACGTCCGCGGAGGCAGGATCCGCGGTACTCGAGGCTGGGTGATCGACCGAGTCGACGAGGCCGATGAGGCGCAGCTCATGGAGCGCCTGCTTGAACAGGTCTACTCTCAGTTGCCTCCGGCGCCGCCCACGCGACAACGCCGCGAACAAGAGGGGCCTTCCTCAGTTGACGATGTCGCACACACTCCGACCTCGGCGATCCCGCGCGAGATTCTGCTCTCCCACATGCCCTCGACCCCTGAGATCATCGCCCAGTGGCTTTCCGAGCGGCGCGGATCGAAGGTCGTGGTGCACACACCTAAGCGCGGTCCGAAAGCGCAACTCATGGCAACCGTCGTGGAGAATGCACGCCAGGCGCTCGAGGTGCACAGGACCCGTCGGGCCTCCGATTTGAGTGAACGTGCGAAAGCTCTGGAGGAACTCGCTGAGAACCTCGGATTGGACACCACTCCGCTGAGGATCGAATGCTACGACGTGTCGCACACCATGGGCCAGGATCAGGTCGCCTCAATGGTTGTCTTCGAGGACGGTGCGCCCCGGAAGGACGCGTATCGCGCGTACAACATCCGTGGCGAGGACGGGCAGGGCACCCCCGATGACACGAGTGCCATGGATGAGGTACTCAAGCGCCGCTTCTCGCGCCTGCTCGCCGAGGAAGCGGGAATCAAGGGCGAGGACGAGGAGGGAGTCGCCTACGAGTCGGGACCGATTGATGCCACCACTGGACGCCCCAGGCGCTTTTCCTACCGCCCTGACCTGGTGGTCGTTGACGGCGGGCTTCCCCAGGTGAACGCCGCCAGGCGTGCCCTTGATGAGATCGGGGTTGATATTCCCCTCGTCGGCCTGGCGAAGCGGCTTGAAGAGGTGTGGATCCCCGGAGACGAGTTCCCGCTGATCCTGCCGCGTTCCTCGGCCGCACTGCACCTCTTGCAGTATCTGCGCGACGAGTCTCACCGTTTCGCGATTACGAAGCATCGTCAACGCAGGGGCAAGGGGGTGACCCGTTCCGTCCTTGATGCGATTCCGGGCGTTGGGCCTGCCCGTCAAAAGGCCCTCCTCAAGGCCTTCGGTTCCGTCAAACGCCTGCGCCTCGCCTCGCTTGAGGAAGTGGCCTCAGTGCCCGGAATCGGGTTGTCCTTGGCTTCAACGATCCTTGAAGCCCTCGATCCGAAACACACTGACGGCCGCTGAGGGCCCCTAAAGCGGGCTCGAATGGAGGAGCCTCGACTACCCTGGACGCATCCGCACTCGCTAAGGAGCCCCATGTCGACAAGCGATGACTTCCCGATGCCCCGTCGTATCGTCCTGCTCGGCTCTGGTGAGCTGGGCAAAGAAGTGACGATTGAACTCAAGCGTCTCGGGTGCCAGGTGATCGCCGTCGATTCTTACCCGGGTGCTCCGGCGATGCAGCTCGCGGACGATCATCGGGTGATTGACATGTCGGATGGGCCCGCCCTGCGTCGCCTCCTCGAAGAGACAAAACCCGATCTCGTCGTCCCTGAAGTTGAAGCGATCGCAACGGATGAGCTCGCCGACTTTGAAGAGCACTCCGGCGCGCGCATTGTCCCCAATGCTTTCGCTGTGCAGGCAACGATGGACCGCCAAAGCATTCGCGCTCTTGCAGCCTCCCTCGAAGGGGTGCGGACCTCGAAGTTCCGTTTCGCCTCCTCCCTGGAGGAAGTACGCGAAGCCCTCGAACACACGGGGTTACCGGCCTTCATCAAGCCGACCATGTCTTCTTCCGGTCACGGCCAGTCCCGCATCGTTTCCGCCCAGGAGGCGGAGGCTGCGTGGACCTATGCCCTCGAGGGGGCGCGTTCGGACACGGGGCGCGTCATTGTCGAAGAGGAAGTGGACTTCGATTCGGAGATCACACTCTTGACGATCCGCTCCTGGGATCGTGAATCTGCCAGTGTCGTCACGAGTTTTTGCGCCCCCATTGGACACCGCCAAGAACACGGCGACTACGTCGAGTCCTGGCAGCCCGCCAAGATCAGCCCGCTCGCTCTCGAAGCTGCTCAACGCATGGCGAAGACCGTCACGGATGCCCTCGCCGAAAAGGGCGCAGCTCTTGCGCTCGGCCTTTTCGGAGTGGAGTTCTTCATCAAAGGTGAAGACGTGTGGTTCTCCGAATTGTCTCCGCGCCCTCACGACACGGGCATGACGACAATGGCCTCCCAAAGCCAATCCGAGTTCGAATTGCATGCGCGGGCGATCCTCGGGCTTCCAGTCAACCCCTCGCTTCGCACGCCCGGAGCTTCAGCGGTTGTGAAGTCGAGTCAACGCATTGCCCACCCCGAGTACCGGGGTGTCGCTGCCGCTTTGGACGTCGCGGATGCGGTTCGGATCTTCGGAAAACCCGTGACGAGGGCGGGGCGTCGCCTCGGTGTCGTCCTCGCTACCGGTGCTACCGCCGAAGAGGCCCGCAGGCGCGCCTCGAGTGGAGCTTCATTAGTGTCTGTCGTCGAATCCCGGGAGGTCGAATGAGCGATCAGATGAATCAGGAAGAACCTACGACCGTCCCCTCGGGCATTCCCCTGCTCGACGATCAGGCGACGGAAGACCCCACAGCTCCCGTCAATGAGGTCTTCATCATCACCGGCATGTCCGGAGCGGGACGCACGGGAGCTGCTCGTGCGCTCGAAGATCTCGATTGGTATGTCGTCGATAATCTGCCTCCGGCGATGATCCCCGCCCTCGTGGGAATGATGAGCCCCGATGGTGCGGGTGTTCACCGTCTCGCGGTCGTCGTTGACGCGCGATCACGAAGCTATTTCTCGGACCTGACGAAAACCCTCGAGCAACTCAAGGACACGGGCGCCCTCTACCGGGTGATTTTCCTTGAGGCGAGCGCAGAGGCTTTAGTGAAGCGCTACGAGAACAATCGGCGTCCCCACCCCATGCAGGCCGGAGGCACTCTGCTCGATGGCATCGCCGCGGAGAAGAGCCTGCTCGCGCCAGTGAGACGCATTGCCGACGAGATCATCGACACCTCGAGGATGAACGTTCACGACTTGACGCGCCACATCCGCGATGTCGTCGCGGGGGAGGGGACCCGGGCTCTGCGCGTCACCGTTGAGTCGTTCGGTTTCAAAAGGGGCATTCCGATTGACGCCGACCACGTCCTCGACGTGCGTTTCTTGAAGAACCCGTACTGGGTTGACGAGCTGCGTCATTTAACGGGGCGTGATCACGCCGTCGCAGAGTATGTGCTCGCCCAGCCCGGTGTCCGCGAGTTCGTCGAATCCTACGCGCAACTTCTCGCCCCGATGCTTCAGGGGTATTTGCAAGAACTCAAACCATTCACAACGATCGCGGTGGGCTGCACGGGCGGCAAACACCGTTCGGTCGCGTGCGCCGAGCTGATCGCGGCGACGCTACGCGATTACGGCTATTCTGTCCGAGTCCATCACCGTGATCTCGGGAGGGAATGATGACCTACCTCGATGCAGCCGGTTGGACCCAGCGAGGAGAGACCGGTGATTCCGTTGTCGCTCTGGGCGGTGGGCACGGCCTTTCAGCGACGCTTCGCGCACTGCGCCATATCACGCGCTCTTTGACGGCGGTCGTGACCGTCGCCGACGATGGGGGTTCATCGGGGCGGATGCGCCAGGAGATGGAGATCCTTCCGCCGGGTGATTTGCGGATGGCTCTCGCTTCCCTGTGTGAAGAATCCGAATGGGGATTGACCTGGCGTGATGTTTTGCAGACTCGTTTGGAAACGACGGGGCCCCTCAATGGCCATGCGCTCGGCAACCTGTTGATTTCGGGCCTGTGGCAACTCCTCGACGACCCGGTTGAGGGCTTGGACTGGGTGGCCCGCCTCCTCGGTGCGACGGGCCGGGTCCTGCCGATGGCGATCGACCCGATCGACATTGAAGCGGATATGGACGACGACGGACGCAAGTACACGGTGTCGGGCCAGTCGAAGGTTGCGGTCGCCCCCGGAACTGTTGAGGACATCCGTATTCATCCTGAGGAGCCGAAAGTCCCTTCAGAGGTCATTCGTGCGATTTCCGAGGCCGAGTGGGTCGTCCTCGGACCGGGCTCCTGGTACACCTCTGTCATCCCGCATCTTCTCGTCCCTGATCTTCACCGTGCGCTCGTCACGACGAACGCGCATCGGGCGCTCATCTTGAATCTTTCTCGTCAAAGGGGCGAGACTGACACGATGACGACCGCAGACCATGTGCGGGTCATTCGCAAGTACGCTCCCGATTTCAAACTTGATGTCGTCATCGCCGATCCGACTGCCACTGATGACATTGACGAGTTGATCGTCGCGGCTGAGGAACTGGGGGCGCGCGTGCTTTTACGTCAGGTCCGTACCGGCGATGGGCGTTCGCATCATGATCCGCTGCGCCTAGCCGCTGCCCTTCGGGACGCCTTCGATGGTTTCCTCGGGGAAGTGGGTCGCCCGGAGAACTGGCTCCCCTGAGCCTTGAGGAGAACCAGGCTCGCCTGAGCCTGAAGAAGAACTGGCTCGCCTGAGCCTGAAGGAAGAGGACGATGTCTCTGACGACTGATCTGAAGGACGAGCTCGCGAGGATCCAACCGGTGACTCAGCAGGCGATGGCCGCAGAGGTCGCGACGATCCTGCGTTTCGCTGGCGGACTCCACCTCGTCTCGGGTCGGATCCTCATTGAGGCGGAACTCGATTCCCCGGTCGCGGCTCGTCGGCTTCGGGCATTCCTTCAGCTGCTCTACAACGCGGAGTCAACGGTGGTCGTCGTATCGGGAGGGTCTCTCAAACGAGGCAAGCGTTATGTTGTGCGTGTCGTGCACAAGGCCGATGAACTTGCCCGGATGACTGGACTTGTTGATTCTTTACGTCGTCCGGTTCGTGGGTTGCCTGCGAGCCTTGTTGCCTCTGGACATGAGGATTCTGCGGCGATTTGGCGCGGAGCTTTCCTTGCGCGGGGTTCGCTCATGGAGCCGGGGCGCTCTACTTCCCTTGAGGTGACCTGTCCAGGGCCCGAGGTCGCCCTCGCAATGGTCGGATGTGCGAGAAGACTCGGCGCTGCTGCACGTTCGAAGGAGGTGCGGGGAACTGACCGGGTCTCTGTTCGTGATTCCGAGGCAATCGGACAGCTGATCGAAGCGATGGGTGCTAAGGAAACCTTCAAGACCTGGCAGGACCGCCGGGAGCGTCGCGAGGCACGGGGGAGTGCGAATCGTCTGGCGAACTTTGATGACGCGAATCTTCGCCGCTCAGCAAGGGCAGCGGTCGCCGCCGGAGCGAGGGTTGAGAGAGCTTTTGAGATCCTCGGAAATGAGGTTCCCGCTCATCTTCTGGAGGCGGGAAAGCTACGTTTGCAGTACAAACAGGCCTCCCTTGAAGAGCTCGGTAAGCACACGGATCCGCCTTTGACGAAGGATGCGGTCGCGGGTCGGATCCGTCGTCTTCTTGCCATGGCGGATAAGGCGGCGCATGAGCGGGGCATCCCCGATACGGAGGCCGCGCTCACACTGGAGATGCTCGAAGAAGACTGAGGACTAAGGTCCGGGATACTCCATATTCGTTATCTGCGTCACAGTGTCAATCCGAAACTACAGGTGTCCTCAACCGGTCTCGGGTGTAAATTAGAGGTGCTTGAACCGCAGTGATCTGCGGGCCGGGCTCGCAATCCGTGAGACCCCGGTTGCACCGAAAGAACGTGCCCGCAAAGGGCATGAGCAGGAGGACAACAGTGACCACCCGCGTTGGTATTAACGGCTTCGGCCGCATCGGCCGCAACTTCTTCCGCGCCGCCCTTGAGCAGGGCGCGGACATTGAGATCGTCGCCGTTAACGACCTCACCGACACCAAGACCCTCGCTCACCTTTTCAAGTACGACTCGATCCTCGGTCGCTTCGGCGGCGAGGTCTCCTACGACGAGTCCTCGATCGTCGTCAACGGCAAGGCCGTCAAGGTTCTCGCGCAGCGCAATCCTGCTGACCTCCCCTGGGGCGAGCTCGGCGTCGATGTCGTCGTCGAGTCCACCGGCTTCTTCACCGATGGTGAGAAGGCCAAGGCCCACCTTGAGGCCGGCGCCAAGAAGGTCGTCATCTCCGCTCCCGCGAAGAACGTCGACGGCACCTTCGTCATGGGCGTGAACGAGGGCGACTACGACGGTGAGACCATGAACATCGTCTCGAACGCCTCGTGCACCACCAACTGCCTCGCGCCCCTGGCCAAGGTTCTCCACGCGAACTTCGGCATCGTCCGCGGCATCATGACGACGATCCACTCCTACACCGGCGACCAGCGTGTCCTCGACGCCCCCCACTCGGATCTGCGTCGCGCCCGCGCCGCCGCCCTCAACATGATCCCGACGAAGACCGGCGCCGCCCAGGCTGTCGCCCTCGTCCTTCCCGAGCTCAAGGGCAAGTTCGACGGCCTCGCCGTCCGCGTCCCCACCCCGACCGGCTCCCTCACCGACCTCACCTTCCAGGCTGAGAAGGAGGTCAGCGTTGAGGCCGTCAACGCTGCCGTCAAGGCTGCCGCCGAGGGTGAACTCAAGGGCATCCTCGAGTACACGGAGGACCCGATCGTCTCCACCGACATCGTCGGCGATCCGCACTCCTCGATCTTCGACGCCGGTGAGACCAAGGTCATCGGCGACCTCGTGAAGGTCCTCTCCTGGTACGACAACGAGTGGGGCTACTCCAACCGTCTCGTCCAGCTCGCTGTCCTCGTCGGCTCGAAGCTCGCCTGAGCCTTCCAGCTACGCAGTGATCGGCTGATACGGCGCCCGCGCACCTCTTGCGGTGCGCGGGCGCCCGTGTTTACCCCCATCCACGGGCTCGAAGCCCGAAGAGAAAGGCTGGTTCCCATGAGGACCATTGAGACCCTCGGGGATCTGCGCTCCAAGCGCGTCCTCGTCCGCTCCGACTTCAACGTTCCGCTTAAGGACGGCAAGATCACCGATGACGGCCGAATCCGCGCGGCTTTGCCGACTCTCACCCGCCTCGTCGAGGCCGGCGCGAAGGTCGTTGTCATGGCGCACCTCGGCCGCCCGAAGGGCAAGGTCGACCCCGCGTTCTCCCTCGCCCCGGTCGCCAAACGTCTCGGCGAACTCATCGACGCGCCCGTCACCCTTGCGAAGGATGTTGTTGGCGAATCCGCGAAGGCCACCGTTGAGGCTTTGAAGGACGGCGAGATCGCCCTCCTCGAGAACGTGCGCTATGACGCGCGCGAAACCTCCAAGGTTGATGAGGAGCGCGGCGAACTCGCTGCTGCCTACGCCGAGCTCGGCGACGCTTTCGTTTCCGACGGTTTCGGTGTCGTGCACCGCAAGCAGGCTTCCGTCTACGACATCGCGAAGCTCCTGCCTTCCGCTTCGGGTCTCCTCGTCCTCAAGGAGATCGAGTCCCTGCGCAAGGCGACTGACAATCCGGAGCGCCCCTACGGCGTGGTGCTTGGTGGTTCGAAGGTCTCCGACAAGCTCGGCGTTATCGCAAACCTCCTGAAGAAGGCTGATCGCCTCTTCATCGGTGGTGGCATGGCCTTCACCTTCCTCGCAGCCCAGGGCCACTCGGTCGGCAAGTCCTTGCTCGAAGAGGAACAGATCGACACCGTGAAGGGCTACATCGCCGAGGCCGCCGAGCGTGGTGTCGAGCTGATCCTGCCCATCGATGTTGTCGTCGCCCCCGAGTTCGCAGCGGACGCGCCTGCGAGCGTCGTCACCGTCGACCAGATCCCCGCAGACCAGATGGGCCTCGATATTGGTCCCGAGTCCCGCAAGCTCTTCGCTGAGAAGATCTCCTCGGCGAAGACCGTCGCGTGGAACGGCCCGATGGGCGTCTTCGAGTTCCCGGCTTTCGCTGAGGGCACGAAGGCTGTTGCCAAGGCCCTGTCCGAGGGCGATATGTTCTCGGTCATTGGTGGCGGAGATTCCGCTGCCGCCGTTCGACTCCTCGGCTTCGACGAGTCCACCTTCTCCCATATCTCCACTGGTGGCGGCGCCTCCCTCGAACTCCTCGAGGGTAAGGTCCTGCCTGGTATCGCAGTTCTGGAGGACTGAAACATGGCACGCACCCCGCTGATGGCCGGCAACTGGAAGATGAACCTCGATCACCTCGAGGCGAACCACCTCGTCCAGGGCCTCGCCATGGAACTCAAGGATCACAACCACGACTACGCCCAGTGCGAGGTCCTCGTGATCCCCCCGTTCACCGATATCCGCACTGTCCAGACGATCGTTGACGCCGACGAACTCGGCATCAAGTACGGTGCCCAGGACGTCTCCATCCACGACAATGGCGCCTACACGGGCGAGATTTCGACCGCGATGCTCGATAAGCTTGGCTGCACCTACGTCGTGATGGGCCACTCGGAGCGCCGCGAATACCACAACGAGTCCGATGAGCTTGTCGGCCAGAAGGCTCGCAAGGTCCTGGATGCGGGCATGACCCCGATCCTGTGCTGCGGCGAGGCCCTTGAGGTCCGCAAGGCCGGTACTCACGTCGAGTTCGTGCTCGGCCAGATCCGCGCGGCTCTCGCTGGCTGGTCCGCTGAGGATGTCGCGAAGATCGTCATCGCCTACGAGCCGATCTGGGCGATCGGCACGGGTGAGACCGCGACCTCCGAGGATGCGCAGGAAGTGTGCGGTGCGATCCGCAAGGCCCTCGCAGAGGACTTCGGAACTGAAACCGCTGAGGCCACTCGTGTCCTTTACGGCGGCTCCGCGAAGCCGGGCAACATCAAGGAGCTCATGGCTCAGCCCGACATCGATGGTGCCCTCATCGGAGGTGCCTCGCTGAAGGCTGAGTCCTTCGCCGAGATGGCGCGCTTCTACGCCTGAGTCTGTTCAGGGTGAGGCGTGTTTCTACGCCTGAGCCTGAATGAGGCTGAGTGGGGGCCAAGCGGCATGCCGCTTGGCCCCCTTCATGCTGCTCCGTTAAACTCGAACAGGTTGACTATCGATTGAGCTTCACGCCGAGGCTCTCCACTGAAGAATCGGGAACACTGTGGCCGCTCTGAAGATCACCTTCCTCGTGCTCATCGTCCTGACGAGCATCCTGCTCGCCCTCACTGTGCTCATGCATAAGGGCAAGGGCGGTGGTGTCTCTGACATGTTCGGCGGAGGCATTTCTTCGAGCGCAGGCTCTTCCGGTGTCGCAGAGCGCAACCTCAATAGGATCACCCTGGGTGTGCTCATCGTGTGGGTCGTCGTCATTGTCGGCTACGGCCTCATGCAGAAGTGGGTCTTCTAAGACTCTTTGTGGAAGCTTTCGGGTTTTGCAGGGCTTTGAGTCGGCTTAGCCCTTCCTTCGTTTGAAGGCTTTTCTTTCCGTGAGAGACCTGCGAGTGGGGTTGTTCTGTTTGCAAGAATTGCTTGCCTGTAGTCGCATTTAGTCGTTGACAGGACCGGGATTCAACAAGATCAGCGGCATGTCCCTCAAGAGATGCTGTCAGAAGTGCGTCCCTCAAGAGGAGTAGTCAGGGGCACGCCCCTCACAACATGTACCGGGGATTTAGGCCCCACTTTCGTTTATCGTCTACCTTTGTGGAGCACGGCAGCCCAGACAGGACGGGCTCATTGGGATACGACGAAACCATGCCGACTACCATCGCCTATTCCAGGTTTCCGGGCGGGCGGCCTCGCCTATTCCAGGTTTCCCGACGGACGGCCTCGCCTATTCCAGGTTTCCGGGCGGGCGACCTCGCCTATTCCAGGTTTCCCGACGGACGACCTCGCCTATTCTAGCTTTCCCGGCAGAAATGAGCGTCATAGGGCAGGAATAGGACGGGGAATCCTGGAATCCGCACGAGCGTAAGAACGAAAGCCCCTGCAGCCCGTGGTATCGAGGCCGAGCGCACCTGCCACACCAGGTGTTCAGGCCGACACCCCCATTCTGTACGACTGAGCTCAGATGAGCGCCGCAGCCTCCGAGTCCGCCCAGACGAGCGAAGAATCGGAAAGTACTCGCGCAGCAGGCAGGAGGGAATCCGCTGACGTGCTCTGGTTGTGCTCGAGCTCTTCGTTCTCAGCGAGGACCCGGGCAAGCGCCTCCGCTTTCGCAACTCCCGCCGCAATGAGATGAATCCGCTTCGACGCACGAAGCACGGGAAGCGAGAACGTGATCCTACGAGCTGGAGGCTTAGGGGAGTCGTCAAGCGCGTAGAGCGGACAATCCTCATGGAGAGGACGCCCGGGGAAGAGGCTCGCAATATGCCCATCGTGCCCCATCCCGAGGATCACCAAGTCAAAGGCTGCACCACCAGTGATGTCTCTCCACTGGGACGTGGCACGAGCGACCGCTTCGTCCAGGGACTGGCCTTGATCGCTTGGCATCGGGTGAAGGCGCACGCCTTCGCACTCGTTGAAAAGAGCCCGCATTGCCTCGGCGTCATTACGATCCGGGTCTTCGGCGGCAACGAAGCGTTCATCCACCCAGAACACGTCGATTCTGTTCCAATCGATCCGATCGGCGAATTCTCGAAAGCAGGGGAGGAGCTTGTGGGAGACGAAGCCTCCCGCAATCGCTATCGACACACGCTCATGCTCAACGCTTAGCTTTGCAGGCCAGGCGCTTTTCTCATGAATCTCAGCCCCGGTCTTCAGCTCCGCAGGCTCAGGACTCTTCTCATGAACCTCAGGTCCGGTACGTAGCGCCACAGGCCCGGTGCTCTGCTCATGAACGTTGTCCCCGGTACGTAGCCCGGTACGTAGCTCTGCATGCCTGGCGCTCTGTTCATGAACCTTGACCCCGGTACGCAGCTCTGTATGCCCGGCGCTCTGCTCATGAACCTTGACCCCGGTACGCAGCTCTGCAGGCCCGGCACTCTGCTCATGAAGCACGGCCCTGGTATTCAGCTCCGCAGGACCGGCACTTGTCTGGTCAGCTACGTCCCTGCTTCTCAGCGCCACAGGACCGGCGCTCTTCTCAAGAGCCTCGGCTCCGGTGCTCAGCGCCGCAAGCTCGGCGCAGATCGTGCGAGCCGCAGCTTCGACGAGGAGATCGGGAGAATCGAAGACGCGGAGCTCAGGGGAACAAGATTCACGCAGCTCACTCATTGCGCGATCCGCTCTGCAGCCTCGGGAAGCAGATACAGGTCCCTCGTGAGCAACTCCCCGTAAAGCACATCCGGATCAAGTCGGCGCAACTCCTCCATCAGGCAATCCTGCACACTCCTCTTCGGAAGATTCACATCCGCTGTTGCCAGGCCGCTGCGATGCAGATGCGCAACATTCGAGCTCGCCCGACGCTGCAAGGACACTTGCGAACCATGAGCGAAATAAAAGTGCACCCCTGTGATGGTTGAGGCATGCGGATCCGTTTGGCGCGTTACGGGAACACCGAGCATCCGGTGAATCCAGGCAGCAACGAGGTAGGAGGAAGGATGAGTTTCGTGTCCTCTCACCAGCACGGAAACGGGCATCTGGTCGAACTCGGCGGCAATCGTCGCGAGAAGCGCACGCCACAAAGTCACTCCCGCCCATCCCAAGTCCGTATCTCCAGGCGTGTAATGCTGCGAAAGCCCAAGGAGGGTCTTCAAAGGGCATTCACTACCCCTCGAGTCCGTGATCCGGCGAATCGCGATCCGGCCGAGCGGATGCTCACCGGGGTTGTGCGGGGCGGCGACGGGCCAGTAGGTGACGACCGGGGTATCCGACAAGAGGAGCGGCATGACGAGGGTGTCGAGGGCGGAGGCAGCCTGGCCCTTCGGCTCAAGAACAATCACATCAGAGGGACCTGCCGCGTCTCCTACGCGGATCTGCGCGTTGAGTCGAGCCGCCCCTTCAGTATCTGGCGAATCAACAACCACAATGACCCGGCAGGGGTGTTCACGCGAAGCGGCGTCCGAGATCTCGATGGCACGATCAACGTCAATAAGGTCGGGTACGACAATGATGAGCGTAAGGACGCGCCCAAGAGTTGTCGCACCGCGATCCTCGCGAAGGCTCACGATCCGGGAGGCGATCTCGTGGCTGGTGGTGTCCTTGAGGGTGATGATCACGGGAGCCTCCAAGCTCGCCCGTCGCGGGCCATCATGTCGTGCGCCGAAGCAGGACCCCAAGAGCCGGGCGGATATTGTTCGAGAGCGCCTGTCCTCTCCCAATGGGCGAGGATCGGGTCGAGGATCTGCCAGGACAGTTCCACTTCCCTCTGGTGGGGGAACAGTGGCGCCGATCCGACGAGAGCGTCAAGGATGAGCCTTTCATAGGCTTCCGGTGAGTCCTCTGTGAAGGCATGGCCGTAGCCGAAGTCCATAGTCACATCACGGACCTGCATTTCAGTGCCGGGGACTTTCGCACCGAACTTCAAAGTCATGCCTTCATCGGGTTGGACTCGGATGACGAGAACATTTTGTCCGGACTCGGTGAGTTCGGAGTTTTCAAAAGGCACGTGAGCGGCTCTTTTGAAGACGACGGCAATTTCGGTGACGCGTTTACCCAGGCGTTTGCCTGCACGCAGGTAAAAGGGCACGTGGGCCCAACGCCTCGAGTCGATGAAGAGTTTGACGGCGGCGAAGGTCTCCGTCGTCGAGTCAGCTGGAATCCCCTCCTCTTCGAGGAAGGCGGCAACCTGTGTGCCGCCTTGCCATCCAGCCGCGTATTGGCCTCTAGCGCTTGAAGCATCGAGATCCTCGGGAAGGCGCACAGCAGAAAGGATCTTCTCTTTCTCGACTCGCAGCGCTTCCTGGGTGAAACGCACGGGCTCTTCCATCGCGGTCAGGGCGAGGAGTTGCAGGAGGTGGTTTTGGATGACATCCCGTGCGGCACCGATCCCGTCGTAGTAGCCGGCGCGGGTGCCGATTCCGATATCTTCCGCCATCGTGATCTGCACGTGGTCGACGTAGTTCGCATTCCACAGGGGTTCGAACATTGTGTTCGCGAAACGGATTGCGAGGATGTTTTGAACAGTCTCTTTACCGAGGTAGTGGTCGATGCGGAAGACGTCTTTCTCGTCGAAGACCTGTGAGACCACATCGGAGAGGAGGCGTGCGGAGGCGAGATCGTGTCCGAAGGGCTTTTCAATGATGACTCGGCGAAACTCTTTGCCTTTGCGCTGGTTGAGGCCGGTTTCGGCAAGCCGTTGGGAAACGAGGGGGAACGAGGAGGGCGGGATTGACAGGTAGAAGGCGTGGTTTCCGCCGGTGCCGCGTGTGTCATCGAGTTCGGCGACGGTGTCGGCGAGTCTGCGGTAGGCCTCTGGGTCGTTGAAGGTGCCTGAGACGAAACGAAGGCCTGAGCGGAGTTGGTTCCAGGTGCGCTCGTCGAAGCCTGTGCGTGTCCCTTTCTCGATGGCTTCTCGCACGTAGTTTTCGAAGTCTGCGGGACTCCAATCGCGCCGGGCGAAGCCGGTGAGTGCGAAGGCGGGGTTGAGCAGTCCCCGGTTCGCGAGGTCGTAGACCGCTGGGAGGAGTTTCTTGCGGGCGAGATCGCCGGTGATCCCGAAGATGACGAGCCCGCAGGGTGGGGAGATTCTCGGCAGGCGCCGGTCCTGTGGATCTCGCAGATTAACCGTGGGTGTGGGCACGGGTTTCCTTTCAGGTCACTGGGAAAGAGACCTCCTAGCCTCCTCCGATTCCTCGATGGTATTCGCCGTGGCGTTTTCGTGCCTGACGTGGCCCAAGGGCGATTCACGATTCGTGGCCTGCGAGGAGGATTCGCAGATCGCCTCCGTGTAAGCATGCTGTGGGTCGAGGGTTTGAGACAAGGGGTGAAGACGGGTGCCCGCTGCTGTGGCGCTTTGTGCTCAGAGCAATGCGGGTAGCCCCTTTGCTGAGAACAGGTGCAGACACGGCTCCTCAATACGGGAGGGCCCCGAGCAATTCCATTCGAATACGGGTCGGCCCCGCCCTCGTACAGAACGAGGACGGGGCCGAAAAGAGGGAAGAATCGTCACTTGGCTGCGGCGATGGACTCCTTCGCGGCGGCAACGACATGAGCGGCGTCGAAACCGTAGTCGGCGAAGAGCTTATCGCCCGAAGCCGACTCACCGAAGTGCTCCAGGGAGACGCAACGGCCCGCATCGCCGACGAGGCCGCGCCACGACAGGGCAATTCCTGCTTCGACGGACACTCGGGCACGAACCCCGGCCGGGAGAACCGATTCTTTGTACTCCTCAGGCTGAGCCTCGAACCACTCCATACAGGGAACGGACACGACGCGCGCCTTGACGCCCTCAGCGCTAAGAAGCTCACGGGCCTCGAGCGCGTACTGGACCTCGGAACCGGAGGCCATGAGGATCACGTCCGGGGTTCCTTCAACGTCGGCGAGCACATACGCGCCCTTCACGACACCTTCAACACCGGCCAGGCCGCTTTCGCCGCCACGAGCCGGGTTCGGCAGGTTCTGACGCGACAGGACGAGGGCCGCAGGGTGACGCTGCTCAAGGACCGCCTTCCACGCGGCCACAGTCTCATTCGCATCGGAGGGGCGAACCACAGCGAGGTTCGGGATCGCACGATAAGAGGCGAGATGCTCGATCGGCTGGTGGGTCGGACCGTCCTCGCCGACCCCGATGGAGTCGTGGGTCCACACGTAGGTGACGGGCAGGTCCATGAGGGCGGCCAGGCGTACCGCGCCGCGCATGAAGTCGGAGAAGACGAAGAAGGTGCCACCGTAGGGGCGGGCCAGGCCATCGGCGGCGATGCCGTTCATGATCGTGCCCATCGCGAATTCGCGCACACCGAAGTGCAGGTTGCGTCCGAAGGGGTTGCCCTGGAAGGCCTTGGTGTTGCGTTCTTCCGGGATGAAGGAGGGCTGGCCGGGCATGAGAGTGTTGTTCGAACCCGCGAGGTCGGCCGAACCGCCCCAGAGTTCAGGCAGAACATCAGCGAGGGCGGCGATGACCTTGCCGGATGCGGCGCGCGTCGCGACGGCCTTGCCGTCTTCGAAGCTCGGCAGAGCCTCCTCCCAGCCTTCAGGGAGAGCGCCGGTCTGGATGCGTTCGAGGAGTTCGGCCTTCTCCGGGTTCGCGGCCTTCCACGCGTCGAAGCGGGGCTCCCATTCGGCCTTCGCCGCAGCGGCCCTCGCGGCCGCGTTCTGGCGGGCGTACTCGACGGCCTCAAGATCAGCGTCGAACATAGCGTCGGGGTTGGTGCCGAGAGCTTCCTTCAGGCCGCGCAGTGCCTGGGTGCCGAGCTTGGAGCCGTGAATGCCACCCGTGTTCTGCTTGCCGGGGGTCGGCCAGCCGATGATCGTGCGCAGAGCGATGATCGAGGGCTTGTCCGTGACGGCCTTCGCCTCTTCGATGGCCGCGTCAAGGGCCACGACATCCTCACTGTAGGAGCCGTCCTCGGAAAGCCAATCCACGCGCTGAACATGCCAGCCGTAGGCCTCGTAGCGGGCGAGCACGTCCTCGGTGAAAGCGATGTCGGTGTCGTCTTCGATGGAGATGTGGTTGTCGTCCCACAGGAGGATGAGGTTGCCGAGCTTCTGCGTGCCGGCAAGGGAGCAGGCCTCAGCGGAGACGCCCTCTTGGAGGCAGCCGTCACCGGAGACGACGAAAACATTGTGGTCGAAAACGGATTCGCCCATCGGGGTTTCAGGGTCGAAAACGCCGTGCGCGCGACGCGCGGCCATCGCGAATCCGACGGCGGAAGCGATGCCGGTACCCAGCGGGCCGGTCGTGATCTCAACGCCCTCGGTGTGGCCGTACTCGGGGTGCGCCGGGGTGAGGGACCCCTGAGAGCGCAGGGCCTTAATGTCCTCAAGCTCAAGGGTCTGACCGGCGAGGTACATCTGGCAGTACTGGGTCAGCGAGGAGTGGCCGGCAGAGAGGATGAAACGGTCACGGCCCAGCCAATGCGGATCCTTGGGGTCGAAACGCAAGTGGCGTTGGAACAGCAGGTAGGCGGCGGGGGCGAGGGAGATCGCGGTGCCGGGATGGCCAGAGCCCACATTCTCCACTGCGTCAGCTGAAAGGATCTTCGCGGTTTTTACCGCACGGTCGTCAAGTTCGTTCCACTTGAGTGTCACTTCGGCCTCCATGCCGTTAAAGCCCATCTTCGGGCATTTCCTATGCGCTGAAAAGTGTAGCGAAGAAATACGAGGTGGAAAGCACAGGAATTACACGAAGTAGGTTTATCTCCCACAGTTGGAAAACCATGAGGACACGCGAGACAGATTAGGCTCGAGCACATGCACTCCTTGAAGGATTCGGAAGAGGACTGGCTCGCGCATTTGAGGATTGAACGCGGAGCCTCTGCACACACCGTCTCCAACTACCGGCGCGATGTTGACCGCTACCTCGACGCCCTTTGCGCCCAGGGCATCACCCGGACTGAGGAGGTGAGCGCTTCTCATATTGAACAGCACCTGGCTGCCTTGTCTGGCGGCGAAGTCACCGGAAAACCGGCCGCCGCATCCTCTATCGCACGAGCGAGCGCATCCATCCGCTCATTCCACCGTTTCCTCCTCGCCGAGGGCCTGAGCTCGAAGGATCCTTCCGCGAAGATCACTTCCCCGAAGCTGGGGACGCGCCTGCCCAAAGCTCTGCCCATCGACGAGGTCACAGCACTTCTCGAGGCCGCGAAAACAGGAGGAGACGTGCTCGCATTGCGCGACTCTGCGCTGCTCGAACTCCTCTATGCGACGGGCGCGAGAGTGTCGGAGGCCGTGGGCCTAAGTGTTTATGACCTCGATCTTGACGAGGCCCTGCCGGTCGTGCGCCTCTACGGTAAAGGCCGCAAGGAACGCATCGTCCCTCTTGGCTCTTTCGCGAAAGACGCGCTAGGGGCATATCTTGTGAGGAGCCGCCCGGGGCTCGCACACAAGGGCAAGGGGAATGCAGCTCTTTTCCTCAACACGCGCGGCGCCCCGCTTTCACGTCAAAGCACCTGGGAGATCATCCAGCGCGCAGCGAAACGCGCGGGCCTTGAAGGACATGTTTCCCCGCACACTCTGCGTCATTCTTTTGCGACCCATTTGCTCGAGGGCGGGGCTTCGATCCGTGATGTGCAAGAGCTCCTCGGACACGCCTCCGTGCAGACGACGCAGATCTACACGAAAGTGACGCCGACGACCCTGCTGGAGGTTTATCGTTCGAGCCACCCGCGTGCCCTCGCGAAGGCCCCTGAGGAGGCTCGCTAGGGCGCCTGAAGAGCTTCGCTAGGGCGCCTGAAGAGGCCTCATGACTTAGAATCGTCGTGTGACGAAAGACGTGCAGCCCACTTTGCCCGGTGACATTGGCCCTGACCCCAATGATTTCCCGATTCCTGTGCCCCTGAGCGGACACGGCCCGGCGCGCGTCATCGCCATGTGCAACCAAAAGGGCGGTGTCGGCAAGACGACGACCACCATCAATTTGGGGGCTGCTCTCGCCGAATACGGTCGCAGGGTTCTGATTGTCGACCTCGACCCTCAGGGCGCGGCTTCTGTCGGATTGGGCATCAACACCCTCGACATGGATCAAACGATCTACACCCTCCTCATGAACCCGAAAGCTCAGGTCGAGTCTTCGATCTGTCCCACCTGCGTTGAAGGCCTCGACATCATTCCGGCGAATATTGACCTTTCCGCTGCGGAAGTCCAGCTCGTCACCGAGGTCGCACGCGAATCCGCCCTCGCCCGTGTTCTGCGCCACGTCGAGGACGACTACGACATCATCCTCATCGACTGCCAACCCTCTCTCGGCCTACTCGCGATCAATGCCCTGACCGCAGCTCATGGTGTGATCGTCCCCGTTGAAACGGAGTTCTTCGCGCTGCGCGGCGTAGCGCTCCTCGTGGAGACGATCGAGACGGTGCGCGACCGGATTAACCCGCGACTCAAGATCGACGGCATCGTCCCGACGATGGTCGATTCGCGGACCCTCCATTCACGTGAGGTCCTTGAACGTTTGGATGAAGCTTTCGGTGACCTAGTCTTCACGACGAGGATTGCGCGCACCGTGAAGTTCCCGGACGCTTCGGTTGCGACCGAGCCGATCACGACCTACGCGCCGACCCATCCAGGAGCCCAGGCCTACCGGCGCCTGGCACGTGAACTCATCGCCCGTGGCGACGCAGCCTGATTCCGATTCTGGCAGCCAGGGAGTCATTGATGACTTCACGGTCGTCCTCGATGTTTTCGAGGGGCCTTTCGATCTGCTCCTCCAACTCATCGCACGCAAACGCCTCGACATCACCGAGGTCGCCCTTTCCGAGGTGACGGACGAGTTCCTCGCCCATATGAAGGTTTTTCCCGACTTGTCGCGCACCAGCGAGTTCCTCGTCGTTGCCGCGACCTTGCTTCATATGAAGTCGGTGAGTTTGCTGCCCAGGACCGAGGTCGACTCGGACATTTCAAGAGAGGACCTGGAGGCGCGAGACCTTCTCTTCTCCAGGCTTTTGCAGTACCGGGCTTTCAAGGGCGCTTCTGAGAAGATCCACGAAGCCCTGGAAGTGAACGCCGACTATATCCCACGTCAAGCGCCTCTCGAGAAGCACTTTGCGGCGCTTTTGCCTGAACTCATCTGGACGCTCAGCCCCGAAGACCTCGCGATCGCCGCAGCCCATGCTCTGTCCTCGAAAGACCCCGAGGTCGTCACCACTCACTTGCATGATCCGCTCGTGCCCGTCAGGGAACAGGCGATCCTCGTTGCCGAGAGGCTCAAAACGGTGGGGGCTTTGACTTTCCATGAGCTCATTGCGGACGCCGAATCCGCTCGCGTCGTCGTTTCCCGTTTCCTCGCAGTCCTTGAGCTCTACCGCCGCCACGCCCTCGACGTGAACCAAGATGAGCCTCTTGCCGAGCTTGAGCTCGTGTGGACGGGAGATGAGGATACGGTGATCGATATTGACGAGGCCGACTACTCCGGGCTTGGATTCATCGAAGGAGAAGCAGATGACGAATGAGTGTCCACGCACTCGTGAACTTTTCGCGCCCCTTGAGGCGGTGCTCATGGTCGCCCCCGAACCCATCCCAGCGGCCCAGCTCGCCGAGGCTGTGAACGCGGAAGAGGTTTTTGTCCTCGAAGCCTTGGAGGATCTTGCGGCCTCGTACCGGGGTGAGGATGGGGGCCGGGAGCATGGTTTTGAACTCAGGCAGAGCGCAGGGGGCTGGAGGATCTACTCGGCGCGCCCCTGGGCTGATCTCGTGGGCCGTTTCATTGTGGGTTCTGCGACTTCACGCCTTTCCCAAGCTGCCCTGGAAACTCTTGCGGTTGTCGCGTACCGTCAGCCCGTGTCGAGGTCGCGCATCTCGCATATTCGTGGCGTGAACGTTGACGCTGTCGTGCGTACGCTAGTGGCGAGGGGACTCATCGAAGAAGTCGGAGAGTCCGTTTCCGGTGCCAGGCTGTATGGAACGACCCGCGAATTCCTTGAGAAAATGGGTTTCGCTTCCCTTGATGAGCTGACACCTCTCGCACCCTATCTACCGACCGGCGAGGAGCTGGACGAATTGGAGGAACTCCTATGAGGAAAGATGTGTACGTCGAAGGCGGAATCCGCCTGCAAAAGGCCCTCTCCCAGGCTGGAGTTGCCTCGCGTCGTGCCGCTGAAACACTGATCGCCGAGGGACGGGTCCAGGTCGATGGGCAGGTCGTCCGCTCCCAGGGGATCCGCATTGATCCCCACAAGCAAAGCGTCCACGTTGACGGGGAGCGGGTCTTCTTTGACGAGGCGAAGCATGTGGTCATCGCCGTCAACAAGCCGGTCGGCGTGGTGTCAACGATGAGCGACCCGGAGGGGCGTCCGACTTTGGCGGACCTCGTCGTCGACTATCCTGAGCGGCTCTACAACGTGGGCCGCCTCGACATCAACACCAGTGGTCTGCTTTTGCTCACGAATGATGGTGAGCTCGCGAATCGTCTCGCTCACCCGTCTTATGAGGTCCCGAAGACCTATGTGGCGCGCGTTCACGGCGAGGTCAAGCCTTATGTCAAGCGCAAGCTCATGGAAGGTATTGAGCTTGAAGATGGCCCCATCAAGGCTGATGCTTTCCGGGTGATCGACACTTATGGGGATATTACGAGCGTCGAGATCGTCGTCCACGAGGGACGTAATCGCCTGGTGCGCCGCATGATGGACCAGGTCGGATACCCGGTACGTGAACTCGTGCGCACCGCTTTCGGGCCGATCCACTTGGACCGCCTCCAGCCGGGCAACTCGCGTCGTGTGAAGGGCAATGCCCTTAAGGCCCTCTACTCGTGCGTGGGGCTCTGAGATGTCTTCCCGCCCCGTCGCGACCAGTGGACCCGTCCTCATTGTCGGTTCGGGGCTCCTCGGCGCTTCCCTTGGGCTCGCCCTGAGGGGCGCGGGCGTTGACGTGTATTTGCATGACACTTCGCCGACGGCTCTGCGTCTCGCCCAAGACATTGGCGCGGGAGTGCCCCTGTCGGATATCACGGATCCTTCCCCGAGTCTCGTTGTTGTCGCAGCGCCCCCGGATGTCGCTGACCTGTGCATCCTTGATGCACTTCGCACTTTCCCTTCAGCGATTGTCACCGATGTTGCATCCGTGAAGTCAGCGGTTGTCGATGGGGTTCTCACTACTCTTGCCACAGCGCAGCAGGAGGGGTTCGCCGCCCGTTATGTGGGCAGTCACCCGATGGCGGGGCGTGAAAGTTCGGGGGCTGGCGCAGCGGACGCGGATCTTTTCTACGGTCGCCCGTGGGTGGTGGTCGCCCATGAGCATTCGGCCCCGCAGGCGGTGCTCGCGGTGCGCATGCTCGCCGGAGACGTGGGTGCGGTGCCTGTGGAGATGGATGCGAGGACCCATGATGATTCGGTTGCCCTCGTGTCGCATGTGCCCCAACTTGTGTCCTCTTTACTTGCGGCGAGGCTCGCTGAAGCTCGCAGTGAGTCTTTGGGCCTTGCGGGTCAAGGAGTGCGCGATACGACCCGGATCGCGGCTTCGGATCCGAGGTTGTGGACGGCGATCCTCGCGGGCAATGCCGGCCCGGTCGTTGAGGTTCTTGAGCCCTTGCGCGCCGATCTTGATGATCTGCTCGCTCATTTGAAGGCTGCTGCCCAGCGTGGGCCTTTGAGGGGTGGAAGCGTGGGCGCGGTGAACAAGGTGATGGAGGCCGGGAATCGTGGAGTATCTCGCCTGCCCGGTAAGCACGGTGGTGCGCCCAGGCGCTATGCGCTCCTCGAAGTCCTCATCCCTGATAAGCCTGGCGAACTGGGCAGGCTCTTCACTGAACTCGGTGAGATCGGCATCAACATTGAAGATCTGTCTCTCGAGCATTCTGCGGGCCAGGCGGTCGGTTTGGCGAGAATCATGGTGGACCCGGGGCGCCTTAATGAGGCGGAGAAGGAATTGGAACGCCGCGGCTGGCGGCTCATCACGAACGCTGTGTGAGCGCTGGCCGCTAAGTGGGTACGGGCTGGAAAGGACAATCGGAAGATGAATGACGAAGAGCGCCGGGAAGCGATTCGCCGAAGCGGCATCACCATCGCCATTGACGGCCCCGCAGGTTCGGGCAAGTCGACGATTTCGAAGCTTCTTGCCATGAGGCTCGGCATTGGCTACTTGGACACGGGCGCAATGTACCGCTCCCTGACCTGGTATGCGCTCGAACAGGGCTTGGACCTTGACGATCACGAGTCCGTCGTTGAAGCGGCGAATCGCATGCCTTTGGTGATGAACCCGGATCCGGTGTCGCCCTCGTACTTCGTGGACGGGGTGGAGATCACCCGGGCGATCCGTGAGCCGCGTATTGCTTTGGCGATTCCTGCGGTGTCGACGAACCTGTTGGTGCGCAAGTGGATGGCCTTTGAGCAGCGCCGAAGGATGATGGAGGCCCGTGAATCTGGCTCTGGGATGATTGCGGAGGGGCGCGATATCACGACGGTGGTGTGCCCTGACGCGGATGTGCGTGTCCTTTTGCTCGCCGATGAGGAGGAGCGTTTGAGGCGTCGCACTCTGGAGTTGCACGGGGAGGCGACGCCGGAGCTCATGGAGTCGGTGCGCGAGCAGATCACGAAGCGCGACACGGCAGATGCGACGGTCTCAGAGTTCATGACTCCCGCCGAGGGCGTGGAGGTCGTCGATTCTTCTGGTCTGGGAATTGAGGGCGTCGCGGAGGAGATCCTTACCCTTGTGGACCGCAATCTTCAGTCGCGTGCTGTGATCTGAGCTTCGGGCCCTCGAAGGAGGCTTTTCGCACCAGGCTTTGAGCGGAAGGCTCAACTGCTGTGCTGATCTTTCCCCCCTCACTGCCCGGGATACCCCGATGCCCTGGGCATTCCTATGTCTAGGGCAGGCGGCTCACCCACTCGTGGGCATTGTGGATGCTTCTCAGTGTCTGAGCAGGGGAGCGAGCCGGGAGATCCCTTCGCGGATCGCTTCCAGGGAAGCCGCGCAGGACAAACGAACGTGGGTCGTGGCCGTGAGCGGCCCGAAGTCGCGTCCCGGAGTGAGCGCCACGAAATGCTCGTGCAGGGCTCGATCGCAGAATTCGTCGGCGCTCATCCCGGTTTGTGAGACGTCGAAGTACACGTAGAACGCGCCATCTGGTTCGACGCTGATTGGAAGTCCAAGTTCAGCCAAGCCCTCGATAGCTGCTTGGCGACGCTCGTGGAAGAGTTCGCGCCGCTGTTCGCACCAGGCGATCGACTCGGGGTGGAAGCATTCAAGTGCGGCGATCTGCGCGGGAGTCGGCGCACAGATGAAGAGGTTTTGGGAGAGGCGTTCCATGGGTTCGATCATGTCTTCGGGGATGATCGCCCAGCCCAGCCGCCAACCGGTCATGCCGAAGTACTTCGAGAAGCTCGAAATGATGATCGCATCCGGGTCAACACTCAGCGCACTTCGAGGCCGTGAACCATCGGGGAGTTCATCGGCGAGGTCGAGGTAGATCTCATCAATGACGCGCCAGCCGCCTTTGGATTGGACGAAGTTTCCGATTTTCTCCAGTTCTTCCAGGGGTGCGCTGGTGCCCGTCGGGTTGGAGGGGGAGGCGATGAGGACTCCGCATGTTTTCTCATTCCAATTCGCTTCGACGAGCTTAGAGTCGAGTTGGAAACGCGATTCGGGAGTCGTGTCAATGAGTCGGACTTTCGCGCCGAATGTGGAGAGGATCTGCCGGTTGCACGGGTAGGAGGGGTCGTCGAGGAGGACCTCGTCTCCCGGGTTCACGAGGGCGGCTGAGGCGAGGAGAAGGGCTGCGGATGCTCCTGAGGTGACGCAGACCCGTTCGGGCGTGATCTTAAGGCCGTGCAGCTCTTTGTAGCGTGTGGCGATCGCTTGACGCAGTTCAGGTGCGCCGAGGGCATCCGTGTAGGGCAGTGGGCGCCCATCGCTAAGTTCTTTAAGTGCCGCGAGGACGCGCGGCGGCGCACCGGAATCAGGTTCGCCGAGGCTGAGTTTGATGACATCGTGGCCCTCTGCTGCGAGGCGTCCGGCCTCGGTGGCGACGCTCATCGCGTAGAAGGGTTGGAAATCGCGGGCGCGCTGGGACAGTCGAGTCATGCCGCTATTGTGCCCACGCCCTCGTCATTCGTGTCTTCGCGTTCCACTTCCGCGCTCAAAGGCGAGGTGGGGTGGCATTTTCGTGAGGAGGAGTGCGGGAGTACGGGAAGAATCGAGGCAGAGAGATGTGCCGTGCCGTGGTGGGGGAGGGGCAGGCGTATGTCGACTCCTTTTCGCTCGAAAAGCGTGGAGCTCATGCGTTCAAAGCTGAGTAGTGCTCGTCGTTGGGTGAGCCAAACAGGCGGTGAACAAACGTGCAGAAAGTTGGATCGGCGCTTGGATGGGTTACTGAGATGCCCTATGACCTGGAAGAAGCTTCACCTTCTCGAACGATATGACACAGGGTCAGGTTTGTCGCGTATTGATTCACGCGCATTCCTTCATATTATTTGTCAGACAACAAAGTCTGGGACATGAAGACGTGTCCTGCCCCCGACACAGGAGTCACGATGAGGACGAAGTTGCCCTCTCGCGTTCGCCGTCTGCCAGCAATCCTGGCCATCGGCGTACTCGCGATCACAGGGATGAGTACAGCACCCGCGTATGCCGAAGACAACGCGGAAGAAACCATCGACGTGAAGATCCAGGCCGAACCGGAGTGGAGCCCCAAGGACTCCTACCGCGTCGGCGATGTTCTTCAGTTCCAGCTCATCATCACGAACACGGCGAGCGCAGACCGCGCAGTTTCCATCACGGATTCAAACCTCGAAAGGTACGCGCCCTGCAAGTGGTGGAGAATCGGCGGCAACACCACCGGCGCGGACTCTATTCGCTCCGACTGCCGCTCTTCCAAGGGATTCATCACCCACACCATCACAGCCGAGGACATCGCCCAAGGCTCCTTCACCCCCTGGGTTCAGGTCCACACGAATGAAGTGAGGAACCCGAGCAAGGTCTACATCGACGCCCTGCGCGTCGAAGGCGACCCCGTTGAGATCCCCTCGGGCCTGTTCACGATCGAATCCCTCACTCTTGACGAGCAGGGGGCTCAGGAGGTCTACAAGGCCGGAGACCGCGTGAACTATACGGTGAAACTCGCCGACACCTCTGCCACTCAAAGCTACGCCGTCACCGAATCCACCTTCGAAGAGGGTAGCTTCGAGTGCCACCCAGGAGAGACGGAGGACACGCAGCTGTGCGGCCCGCTCAGCCACGTCTTCACCAGCGAGGAAGCGAACTCCCAGTCCTGGACGCCCTTCGTGAAGATCAGCGCCTCAGCCAATGGCGAGGTCGTCCGCACCCAGTCGATGAGTGGCGAGCCCCTCACCCTCCAGGGCGTCTATCCCGATGCCGTGGGAGGGCCGCGCCACGATGCTGACGCCACCCTCGAAGGGGAGATGACGAACCCGATCGAACTCATCCACAGGGCGGGCTCGAACCGGTACCGCATCCCCGCGATCACCGTTGCAACGAATGGTGACCTGCTCGCCTCCTATGATGAGCGCCCCACCGTTGCGACCTGCCAGGGGAACCCCAATGGTGACTCGCCGAACCCGAACTCCATTGTCCAGCAGCGCTCCACGGACGGAGGAGTGACCTGGGGCCCGAAGACTTACATCCACAAGGGCATCCCGAGCATGGACTGCGACGAACAGGAAGGCTACTCCGATCCTTCCTACATCGTCGATCATGAGACGGGCACGATCTTCAACTTCCATGTGAAGAGCTTCCGCGTGGGCCTTCCCAACGCCCGCAAGTACGGCAATGACGTCAATGACCATGATGTGATGCAGGCGGAGGTCTCCATTTCCAAGGACAACGGCTACACCTGGGAGCACAAGGTCATCACCCCGGTCGTGAACCCGGAGTCGGAGGACCTGTGGAACTTCGCAGCTTCCGGCCAGGGCATTCAGACGGTCTCCGGCCCGCACCCGGGACGCCTCATCCAGCAGTACACCGTGAAGAACTGGCGCGGCACTCAGGCCGTGTCCGTGTACTCCGATGACCACGGCGCCACGTGGCATCGTGGAACCCCTGTCGGCTCACATATGGACGAGAACAAGGTCGTCGAGCTTTCCGATGGGACGCTCATGTTGAACTCGCGCGACATCCGCTCCTCAGGAAAACGCATCATCGCCCTGTCCCACGATGCCGGGGAAACCTGGGTTGAAGAGCACATGGACCCGAACCTCATTGACTCTCGGAACAATGCACAAATCATCCGCGCCTTCCCGAATGCCACGGCCGATGACCCGAGGGCGAAGGTTCTTCTCTTCTCGAACGCTCAAGGCTCGGACTACAACCGCTGGGACCGCACTCACGGCACGATCTGGATGTCCTGTGACGATGGGCAGACCTGGCCTTTCAAGAAGGTGTTCCGCGAGGAGAACACCTCCTACTCGACGATCACCGTCCTGCCTGATGGGCGGATCGGCCTGCTCAGCGAAGACAACAACAATTCCGAGGGCATCTACTACCGTTCTTTCCCGATCGGCTGGGTCGAGGGCGCATGCCAGACCATGTCCGCTCAGGCGCTGAGCGCCGAGGCCGGAACGACAACCCTTGAGGTCCCTGTTTCCGTGACGAACTATGTCGCTCCCGGAGCCAAGGGCGGCACGCTCAACGCCACGCAGCTGCCTGAAGGGTGGAGCGCCACACCTGCTGAAGTCGCTGACACTGCATCGGGTCCCGCTGAGGGAACCTTCACCCTGAACATTCCCGCGAACGCCCAGGCCGACACCTACACCTTCAACGCTGAACTCCGCAGCGCCGATGACAAGGTCCTCGCCTCAACTCCCGTCACACTCACGCTGAACGGGCCGGTCAAGCCTGATTACGTGCAGCGTTCGATCGGGCAGAAGAACACGAAGATCCTGCGGGGCGACTGGGACGGCGACGGAGTCCCTACCTTCGGTGTGCGTTCCTTCTCTCGCTTCGTGACCTTCGATGCGAATGCGATCGATGCGAAGCCCACGTCGATCGTGCAGTTCGGTCGCGTCACCGACACCGTGTACGTCGGCGATTGGGACGGCGATGGGGCTGATAGCCTCGCCCTCGTCCGAGGCACGACCGCTTACCTGCAGGTGAATGCGGCCTCGCCCAAGACCACAAAGATCAGCGTGCCCAAGGGGCCTCTGAAGGTTGAGCGGGTCGAAGGCCGGGACGTCCTCGTCGCAGCCCAGTGACCTTAGGCTGCGGGGCCCGACTTTTCACCGGGCCGGGCCCCGCAGCCTCGGGCTTGCATTCCCCCGAGCTCGCGCTCCATGCGGAGCCCGCACACTCCCTGCGGGCTCTGGTGGAGCGAAATCCCCAACACGAATCATCATCCGAATAGACAAAGGACTCTTCATGTCACGTAACACTCGTGCAGCCCTTGCCATTACCGCAGCTGTCGCCCTCCTCGCAGGTTCGGGCGCGAGCTTCGCCCGCTGGTACGACGAGAAAGCCCTGAGCGACGCGAATGTCACCACCGGTGTTCTTTCCATCGAGCAGACCCCCGGCTCTGAATCCTGGCTCATCAACACCCCCGATTCTGATGACACCGCCGATGCGACGGTCCCTTTCGACCCGGCGAACGACAAGATCGTCCCCGGTGACGTCGTCACCTACTCCACGACCTTCACCCTCCACCTTGAGGGCAAGAACCTTCGGGCTTCCGCTGCTCTCCTGCCCGAGGGCCTTGACACTTCCGTCGATGGGCTGAGCGTCAGCTCGGAGTTCGATTGCGGCAGCGCGAACCTTGCGGCCCTCACCCAGGCGGACAATGGCGCGACCTGCACCGCGAAGGCCACGATCGTCTACGAGCAGGGCTCGAAGGACAACTCTACTTCGGCATTCCCTGAGCTTCGCGGCAATTCCACGAAGGAACCCCATTCGGAAGGCTGGGCGAAAGCTCCTGCTGAGCAGAGTGTTGCTGTTGAGATCACCGGGTTCAAGGTTGTTCTTGAGCAGAACCTGCGTCCTGCTCAGGTTCCTTTCGGGGGCTGATCGGCGCTGAACAGCACCCAGTCCGTAGCTTCCGCCTCCTCGCTCCCTAGGGTGGGCGAGGAGGCGGGGGTTTCGCGCGTTCGCACAAAGCGGGAGGGGAAACGCTTTGGGGTGTTTCAGGCGGTTCAGTATGTCGCCCTGATTGTCCTTGGGCTGCTCATCACCCTGGTGTCTGTCATCCCAGCGGTCATGGGGTGGGTGCCCCTGACAATCCTCAGCGGCTCCATGGCGCCCTCAATGCCTGCTGGGAGCCTCGCCGTGGTCGCTCCCATTGACGTTGACGAGCGGGAGAACATTCCGATCGGGACAGTAATCACCTACATGCCTCACCCGGATTCGGATGAGCTTGTCACTCACCGTGTGATCGTGCGCAACACTGCGAGCAATGGGAGTGTCTCCTACATCCTCAAGGGCGACGCCAATGACAGCCCTGATTCTGCTCCGGTTCTGCCCAAGCAGATTCGGGCGGAGAAAAAGTATTCGATCCCTTTCGCTGGGCGGATGCTGAGGCTGCTCACTCCGGACGTGAAGTTCATCGGGAGGATCCTTTTGGCTTCAGTGTTGCTCGTGTATGCGCTCTGGCAGATCAGGATGAGTTTCAAGGAGCGTTCGCAACGCTCGAAAGCCCAGGGCCTGGGTGGGTCTGCGAGTGGCGGGGGAGTGGATTCCCCTGAGGATTCACGTTGATCCTGGCCGATTGGCGTTTCAGGATCGAAGTGGGATATCATCATCCAGTCGCCTCGAGCGGCCAGCCGCCGTGAGCGGCGAAGAATTGAATACGGGCTGTGGCGCAGTTTGGTAGCGCACTTGACTGGGGGTCAAGGGGTCGTGGGTTCAAATCCCGCCAGCCCGACGCATGAAAGTCCCAGAACCCTGCTGAGCAGTGTTCCGGGACTTCCTCATTAGTGCGTGTGATCTGTGTTTGGTCTGTGTTGGGGCAAGACGCTCTCAATGGGCCCTCCCTCTATTGGGCCCTGGCTGCGTAGGATCGTCACTCAGAGTCAGCTGTGCGCCCGTTTCCTGTTCCTCGTGTGCCAAGTTTCTCTCGAACAGGCCGACTTTTCCTTAAGAACGCGTTGAGATCCGGCGGACGAACGCGCTGTGAGCGCTTCGGTGGCGATCACCCCATGACCTGGGTATATGTGCTTTAATGGAGGTGGTGCTGGACGATTCGAGTGGTGCTTTTCGGGTCAGTGGCGATAACTCGGATGTTCTGCCTGGTCACAGGCAGTGTTTTCGGGGTGGAGTCAGAAAGCACCTCGCGCCATAAGGTGCATTAAGACTCGGAGAAGAAATCCACCAGCTCCTCCCTGGAGCTGGCGTCAGAAAGCACCTCGCGCCATAAGGTGCATTAAGACCCTCAGGCGGACAAGTTCCCATGCGATACCCATACGTCAGAAAGCACCTCGCGCCATAAGGTGCATTAAGACTCAATGTCTCGGATGAGCTGATGCCACCCGCACACGTCAGAAAGCACCTCGCGCCATAAGGTGCATTAAGACCCGAACCCAGCGTCTCCCCAGCCGCCTCCAAAAGTCAGAAAGCACCTCGCGCCATAAGGTGCATTAAGACGGCACCCGGTCCGGCTTGTGGGAGTCCATGTTTCGTCAGAAAGCACCTCGCGCCATAAGGTGCATTAAGACACGACATCGGACAGCGTTGCGTCTGTCTTTTTCTCTTGTCAGAAAGCACCTCGCGCCATAAGGTGCATTAAGACATGCGTAAGGTACTCTACGCGCGCTCAACACTTTTGTCAGAAAGCACCTCGCGCCATAAGGTGCATTAAGACGACCTCGAAGTCTTGCACTCGTTGACATGTGTCGCGAGTCAGAAAGCACCTCGCGCCATAAGGTGCATTAAGACCCTCGGTGAGGAGAACGACCTCACCAAGGATCCCGCGTCAGAAAGCACCTCGCGCCATAAGGTGCATTAAGACTCCCATGCTCCTTCCATCGCAGCCAGCGCTGTTTTGTCAGAAAGCACCTCGCGCCATAAGGTGCATTAAGACGCCTGGCTATTACTAAGAGTGAACTTTACCTTCGTCAGAAAGCACCTCGCGTTATAAGGTGCATTAAGACGCACTCCACACTTATCAAGGGTTTTCCTCCACGATTGTCAGAAAGCACCTCGCGCCATAAGGTGCATTAAGACTTACCTCTGGGGTCACTGACCGCCTCCCGTGGGCGTGTGTCAGAAAGCACCTCGCGCCATAAGGTGCATTAAGACCCAAGAAAAAATGTCCACTAGCTAGCAATACTACGCAGTCAGAAAGCACCTCGCGCCATAAGGTGCATTAAGACTTTTCTTAACATGGTACCTTTTTTCTTCATCCTCTTGTCAGAAAGCACCTCGCACCATAAGGTGCATTAAGACGCTTTCCAGATTCTCTTTTGTGAGTTCCATTTGTTCGTCAGAAAGCACCTCGCACCATAAGGTGCATTAAGACTTATGCGCACACCCTCAACGCCGTTGGCCGGTCAGAAAGCACCTCGCACCATAAGGTGCATTAAGACGCGGCGAGAAAAGTGCTGAAGATCAGAGATGATGTTCGTCAGAAAGCACCTCGCGTCATAAGGTGCATTAAGACGACTCGCTGATGTGATTCCATTCAGTCATGACGGGTCAGAAAGCACCTCGCGCCATAAGGTGCATTTGGACGTGTCGACGATGAGGGAGACGCAGGACACGACACGACCTTGGATCAGAAAGCGCCACGCCCCACGCCTCGGGGACATTCACCCCATTCTCGCAGCGCCCCACACTCAGAGGGCAGAAGAAGCCCTTTGCCGTTCAAAATCCAGAAGGAAGCGTTTCGCTTCGACTCCGCCTCGGTAGCCGCCGAACGTCCCGTCACTTCGGGTGATGCGATGACACGCCTGAATAAACGGCAAAGGATTCGCCGCACATGCGTTTGCGGCAGCGCGATGAGCCTTCGGATGCCCGGTTGCGGCAGCCAATTGCGAATAGCTCATTGTCTCCCCGAAAGGAATCGTGGAAAGAATCGCCTGAACCTCGGCGAAAAAGCCGCTTGACAAACACCGGTCAAGAGGCAGGTCAAAACTTTGACGCTCACCCGCGAAATACTCAGTCAACTGGCGCTTCGCCAAGTCAAGTAGGGCAGTGGCGTCCTCGTGAATCTCCTCGTCAAGCACCTGGGCGACGCGAAGGCGAACAGACTCAAAACCCTCTTGCTCAAAAGCGATCCGCACAAGCCCCCGATCGCTCGCAATAAGAAGCAAAGCCCCAATAGGGGAATCCATCGTCGCCCAGCTCAGCATCGCCCCAGTTCACTTCCTCTTTCGTTCGCGCACCCGCATTGAAATCTGGATCGGCGTGCCCTCGAAACCGAACTCCTCACGCAAACGACGCTCAATGAACCTCCGGTAGCCCGGATCAAGGAAGCCCGTCGTGAAAAGCACAAACCTCGGCGGACGATTCGACACCTGAGTGCCGAACAAAATACGCGGCTGCTTCCCACCACGCAAAGGATGCGGATGAGCGGCAACAAGCTGACCGAGGAAAGCATTGAGCTGACCAGTCGGGATACGCGTCTCCCACCCCTCAAGAGCAGTCCTCAGCGCCCGGGTGATCCGGTTCGTATGCCATGAAGTCTTCGCCGACAAGTTAATGCGCGGCGCCCACGACATCTGCACGAGCTCACGTTCCAACTCAGCGCGCAAAGCCAGCTGGCGCTCCTCGTCAACAAGATCCCACTTGTTATTCACAATGACAAGAGCACGACCAGCATCGACAACGGCCTGCACGACCCGAATATCCTGCTCAGTCAGCGGCTCAGAGCCATCAAAAAGGACGAGGGCGACCTCGGCCTTCTCCAAAGCGGCCTGCGTGCGGATCGACGCGTAATAATCCGCGCCTGTCGTCCGATGCATCTTGCGGCGAATACCCGCAGTATCAACGAACCACCAGAACTCGCCATCAAGCTCGACCAGCTCATCAACCGGATCACGAGTCGTACCAGCCAACTCATTGACCACAACTCGCTCCGAACCAGCAAGAGCGTTGAGCAAAGAGGACTTGCCGACGTTCGGACGGCCCAGGAGCGCTACGCGGCGCGGCCCGCCCTCGGGCATCTTCGCGGCAACCGCGGACTCTTCAGGGAGGACCTCAAGGACCGCGTCAAGCAAATCACCCGTGCCGCGCCCGTGCAGAGCCGAAACGGGATACGGTTCACCCATGCCCAGGCTCCACAAGTAAGCAGCATCAGCCTCCTGCTGAGGTGAATCGACCTTATTCGCTGCCAAAACAACGGGCTTGCCCTTCGAACGCAGCATCGTGACAATCCGCTCATCCGAAGCGGTCACCCCGACTGTCGCATCAAGGACGAGGAGGACCGCGTCCGCCAAATCGACGGCAATCTCCGCCTGCTCGGCGACCGAACGATCCAAGCCCTTGACATCAACTTCCCAGCCTCCCGTGTCGACCACGGTGAACGTTGTTCCCGCCCACTCGGCAGGGTAGGAGACGCGGTCGCGAGTCACGCCCGGAGTGTCCTGGACAACCGCTTCTCGTCGACCGATGATCCGATTGACCAGGGTCGATTTGCCGACGTTCGGACGGCCAACGATCGCGAGGACCGGCAGGCCCGCCCTGTTCTCCTCATCGGCGTCGAAAACGCCCTCCGAGTCGAGGAGAGCAAGATCTTCCTCCTCGAGTTCGAACATGTCGAGGCTGTGCCTCATTTGGCTGGCACGAAGCTCGGCGTCCTCGTCGAGGGAGGCGTCCATGGGCAGATCCTTGTCAATCACCCGCCCATCCTAAATCGGAGGGCGGGTGATATGGCCAAGGAGCGGGCCTCATCGGGCGGTTTTCCGCCAGATGTCACACGTGCGAACGCAAATCGTAAGTGAGGACCTCGCGGGCGACGGGCACATCGTTGTACTCGTGCTTAATGCCCTCAATGTCTTGATACCACTCCGAACCCTTCCCAGTGATGATGACAGTGTCACCAGGCTGAGCTGCAAGAATCGCTTTCCTCACAGCATCCCGGCGGCAGCTTGTCACCTCCGTCACATCATTAAGGTCCGGGCGCACGCTCTTAATCCCCCGCATGAGGTAATCACGAATCGACTGCGGATCCTCAGTGCGCGGATTCTCATCTGTCACCCACAAAACATCCGCTTCACGCGCCGCAATTCCGGCAATGACCTCGCGCTTCGAGGCATCACGGTCACCATCCGTGCCGAAAACAATGACGAGCTTGCCGACAGTGAGGTCCCTCGTCGAACGCAGCGTCCACTCGAGCGCCTCGGGAGTATGCGCATAATCCACAATGACGAGGGGCTGGTTACGCGGCTCGGGGTTGATCTTTTGCATGCGCCCCGGGATCTGCTCTGCCCTTTCGAGGGCGGCGATCACCTCATCCGTGTCATAACCGAGGCTCAAAGCAGCCACGATCGCGACCGCCGTGTTCTGCACATTCACCTCACCGAGGATCGGCATGGCAACTGGGTGGGCCACGCCTTCAGGGTCGACGAGTTCAAAAACAATCTTCCCGAGCCCCTGATCCGGGTGGACGTTACGGACCGTCCAATCGGCTTCTTCCTCACTCAAAGCGGCGACGGTCGTTACGGGCACGCTCGCCTCTTTAGCTAGACGCTGTCCCCATTCATCGTCCACACACACGACGCCCCGCTTGGAATGGGCGGGAGTGAAAAGCATCTTCTTCGCCGCGTAGTAGTTCTCCATCTCCCCGTAATAGTCGAGGTGGTCGTGCTGGAGGTTCGTGAAGGCGACGACGTCGAAAACAATGCCGTCAACCCGCCCGAAACTCAAAGCATGGGAACTGGTCTCAACGACCGCTGCACCCAGGCCCTTCTCCAGGGTGACAGCAAGGAGCCGTTCAACGACCGGAGATTCAGCGGTCGTCTGATCCGAACGGAAACGCAGGCCACCGATGCGAGTTTCAACCGTGCCGCAGATCGCTGGGTCCGCGAACTCGATGCCGAGGGCTGCGCGCATGAGGAACGAGGTCGTTGTCTTCCCATTCGTCCCCGTCACCGCCATTGTCTTCAGCTTTTCGGCGGGCGAGCCGTAGATGTTCTTCGAAACGAGGGCCGCGGCGCTGCGAGGATCAGCGACCACCACAACCGGAAGGTCAACCCCCGCCTGGCGGGCCAACTCAGCTCCTTCAACGTCCGTTAGAAGGACACTCGCCCCATTGACCTGTGCGGCTGCGGCGAAACGCACTCCATGCTGAGTGAGCCCCGGAATGGCAACGAAAACCCACCCCGCTTCGCAATCCAAGGAGGAAACGGTGGCGCCACTAACCTTCAGCGCGTCAAGCTGGGAGGCGGAAAGGGCGTTGCCGCGCGCATCAAGGAATGCCTCGACGTTCAGGCCCTGGAGGGCCTGGGAAAGGGGGAGTGGTTCAACTGTGGGGCGAATGTCAACGACAGAAGTCATGGGCCCACTCTAGCGCCCAGACACTCCCGACCCGCTGGCTGCGCACCAGCGGCAGCGCCCATGAGTCCGTAGACTTCGACACATGCGAGTTCTCACCCGGACCGAAGCCCACGAGCGAGCACAAAGCATCGCCCTCGACGAGATGGCCGTGCACGTCGATGTGCGCGGCGGAGATGCTCCCAGGGCCTCGACTTTCCAGGTCCGCTCCACGCTCAGCCTCACCGCCACCACTTCCTCGACCTTCCTTGATGTCGCGGGGACCGTGACCTCACTCAGCGTCAACGGCCACGTACGGCAATTCCATCAAGACGAGGAACGACTCGCCCTCGAAGATCTCCCCACGGGCACGCCAATCACGATTACCGTCGACGCCGACTACAGCTACTCGCGCACAGGTGAGGGACTGCACCGCTATGAGGATCCCGAGGACGCTCGGGTGTACTGCTACACGCAATTCGAACCCCAAGATGCCCACCGGGCCTGGCCCTGCTTCGACCAGCCCGATATGAAAGCACGCTGGTCCTTCACCGTTGACGCCCCCACCCACTGGATTGTCGCTTCGAACGGCCAAGAAGTCTCAACCGAGGCGATCGAAGACGGGGTGCGACACGTCTTCGCCCAGACTCTGCCCCTGTCGAGCTACATCACCGCCCTCGTCGCGGGGGACTGGGCCGTCGTCGACGGGGGAGTGTGGAAAGGGGGAGCCCCCGGCGGCGAGGAGCTCGAAGTTCCGCTGCGCCTCATGTGCCGCAGGGCCCTCGCCCCCTCAATGGACTCCGGCGACATTCTCGAAGTGACCACAGCGGGCCTCGACTTCTTCCACGAGGTCTACGCAAGCAACTACCCCTGGGGGAAATACGACGAGGTCTTCGTCCCCGAATACAACCTCGGCGCCATGGAAAACCCCGGCTGCGTCACCTTCAACGAGTCCTACCTCTCACGCGAACACCCGACCTTCTTTGAACGCCAGCGCCGCGCTAACACGATCCTTCACGAAATGTGCCACATGTGGTTCGGCGACCTCGTCACCCCCCAATGGTGGGACGGCCTGTGGTTGAAAGAGTCCTTCGCGGAGAACCAGGGAGCGATCGCGGCAGCCAGAGCAACGAAATACGCAGGGGAGCGCGCCGCCTTCGTCGTCGGACGCAAAGCCTGGGCCCTCGAACAAGACCAGATGCCGACAACCCACCCGATCGATGCCGATATCCCCGATGTTGCAGCGGCGAAAACGAACTTCGATGGGATCACCTACGCGAAAGGCGCTGCGGTCCTCAACCAACTCGTCGCTTGGGTCGGCGAAGATGCCTTCTTCAAAGGTGCTCGCCTGTACTTCACGCGTTACGCCTACTCTTCGACCCGCTTAGAAGACCTCATCTCCTGCTTGGAAGAGGCTTCCTCTCACGACCTTTCCGGGTGGGTCGAAGCTTGGTTGAAGACGAGCGGCCCCGCCATCCTTTCAGCCTCCTGGCAAACTGATCTCAGCGGTCGCGTCTTCGACTTCACCTTGCGTGACGAAGCTCAAAAGCCTGGCCAATGCCCCCACCGCCTCGAAGTGTCGACTTGGGCTTTAAGGGGAGGGAAGCTCGAGAAAACCCATTCCTTTGACGTGCGGATGAACGGCGTTGAAGCGCCGATCGACCCTGAGGGGATCCTCAATGTTTCGGGGGGTCGCTCGCATATGGATCTCGTCGTCGTCAACGACAATGACCTCACCTATGCGGTGCCGCGCCTGGATTCTTCTTCTACCGAGCTCGCCCTCGGATTCATCTCCACCTGTCCTGACTTGATGACCCGTTCAGTCGTCTGGTCATCCCTGTGGAACGCCGTGCGCGATGGCCTCCTCGACCCGGAGAAGTTCGCCTTTTCGGCAATGCGTTGTGCCCTCGACGAAGAAGATGCCTCCCTCGCTGCCGAAATCGTCACCATGGCCCGAAGCGCGATGACCTCCTACCTGCCCTCCTCGAAACGTGCCCCGCTGATCCACGAGCTGTCGAGGACTGCGGTTCGTCTTGCCCGCACCCTCAGCGCTGATCGTGCTCGCCCCTGGGTCAAGGCGATGCTTTCTCTGGTTCCCCTCGCAGCAAAAGAGGAGACGCTTCTCTTCGTTCGCGAGCTCGCCGAACACAACTCCTCCCACAGCGGGTGGCTCGCCCGCGCCGCCCTCGCCGCCCGCGACGAAGCCTCACCACAAGACATTGAGCAGTGGTTCTTAGCGCATCCGAGCGGGGAGGCTGCGGCGCATCGCGTCCGAGCACTCGCAGCAATCCCGCGGGGCGAACAACGAGAAGCTGCATGGCAACTCATCACCTCCCCTCAAGTTTCAAACGACCACCTCAGCGCCGCTTTCGAAGGCCTCGCTTTGTCGACCTGGTCGGGCGAGTCGATCGTGAGGCGGGCCTTGGAAGTGATGGAAGAGTTCTGGGGCTTGCACACGATCGGATTGGCGATCCGTTTCGTCAACGGCTCCCTCCTCGGCGGAATAGACATCGAAAACCCGGCGAGCCTCAACGACCTCGTCGAGCAGGTCTCGCAATGGCTTGACTCTCACGAGGACGCGGCCCCCGCCTTGAGGCGCCTCATGATCGAACACCTCGACGACGCGAAGCGGCGAGTGAGGGTCCAGGAGCGCTGAGCATGAAATGAAAGACAGCAAAGACAGCAAGGACCTTCACGGGAAAGAGCTTCCCGAAAATGACCGGGCTCCAGTGGACCCTGCGGCCTCAATGTCTTTGCTCACCCAGCTCCTCGCAAACCCCCTCGACGCCGGATACACGGAATACGCCGGACATGAGGCGAAACAATACTGGTGGCAGCGCGTCCTCGTCCTCCTCTTCGCGCTCGGACTCGGATTCGCCTCCGTCACAGCAATCACCTCACTGAGAACTGCGTCCGCGCATGACGTCGTCAACGATCTTCGAGACCGCGCACAATCCCAACAAAGGATCGTCGGCTCGCTACAAGACGATGTCCAATCCCTATCCTCACGCCTCGACACTGCAACCGGTGAAGAAGGGGGCGCCTCGAGCCTCGATACGGGCCTCCTCGTCGCGAACTCCCTCGCCCCAGTGTCCGGCCCCGGCCTCGTCGTCACCCTCAAAGATTCAGAATCCGCCGCCGCATTGTCGAAAAGCGGCAGAGGACGAGTGCGCGACCTCGACCTCAACGTCGTCGTCAACGCCCTGTGGGGCGCGGGAGCCGAAGCGATCGCCATCAACGGTATTCGCGTTGGCCCGGGAACCTTCATCCGCACAGCCGGCTCAGTGATCCTCGTGAACATCACTCCCGTGCAATCGCCCTACCTCGTCAGCGCAATCGGGGACGCGAACGCCCTCTCTGTCGCGCTCGTACGCGACCAAACCGGGGATTTCCTCTCCAGCGCCCAATCCATCAACGGAATCACCCTGTCAACGGCCGGAAATTCCACACTTGATCTGCCCGCCCTTGACCTGCGCACAACACGCGAGGCCAAGCCACTCGAAACCGGTAAAGGAGATTAAGGTGCCCGCGATCATCGGCCTCATCGTAGGAATCCTCCTCGGCCTCTACTTCGACCCGACGGTGCCGAGCTGGCTCCAGCCCTTCCTGCCCGTCGCCGTCGTCGCAGGCCTTGATGCTCTCTTCGGCGCAGCCCGAGCATGGCTCGAAGGCGCCTTCCACGACCGAGTCTTCATCACCTCCTTCTTCTGGAACGTCGTCGTCGCCTGCCTCCTCGTCCTCATGGGCAACCAGCTGGGCGTGGGTTCCGCGATGACAACCGCCGTCGTCGTCGTCCTCGGCATCCGAATCTTCTCCAACACCGCTTCCATCCGCCGATTGATCCTCAAGGCTTGAGATGAGCGAAGACACGACCCCCACCCGGACGGGACACCCTCGAAAAATTCCTTTCCTCACGCGACTGAGCGAAGCGATCTTCGCAGCTCCGCGCGCAATCCACCTGCTCCTCCTACTCATCTGCGTCCTCCTCGGATTCGCGCTCGTCACCCAGGTCCGCGCCCAACGATCCGACCCTCTTGAATCATTAAGTGAAGAAGACCTCGTGGTGCTCCTGTCCGAATTGAACGCGCAGGAGAACGCTTTGCGCCTCGAAAGGGCCAACCTGCAAGTCAAAGTCGCTGAACTCGAATCCGCCGCCAATGAGCAAGAAGCCCAAGCCGAAGCCGCTCAAGCCGCTGAACTCCAGGCCCGCATCAACGCCGGGGCCGTCCCCGTGCACGGGCCCGGCGTCATCATGAGGGTTTCCGACCCCGAGGGGGCTTTAAGCGCCACCGAGTTCGTCATGACTCTTGGAGAATTGCGAAACGCCGGGGCAGAAGCGATCGAATTGAATGGAATCCGCCTCTCCACACGATCCGCCTTCGTCGGAGCAGGAGGGCAGATCCACGTCGATGGCACGCCAATTTTCTCACCCTACGATTGGCGGGCAATCGGAGCTTCACAGACGATCTCAACCGCTTTAGAGATTCAAGCGGGTTCTGCCGCGCAGATGAGAGCGAAAGGCGCGCAGGTCTCAATCATGGAGAATCCCGATTTCAGGATCGAGTCCGTCGCCACGGTGCCCCAACCCCAATTCGCGACCCCCATGACAGAAGATCTTCACCCTGAATGAGTACTCGGCTGATAAAACGTCTAGAATCGGTGAGTACCGCATCGAAGGATAGGGGAGTTTCGATGGACCAGTCTCAGGAGTTCGATCCGACAGCCACATGCGTCTTCGGTATCAGCCCCGTTGATGAGTCGGGCGATACCACAATGCCCTTGTCGGCACGCGACCGTGAAGCCGTTGACGCTCTTCCGGCGGGGTCTGCGCTCCTCATCGTGCAGCGCGGCCCGAACACAGGAGCACGCTTCCTTCTCGACGCGGAGGCGACCAGCGCCGGTCGCTCCCCGAAATCGGACATTTTCCTTGATGACGTCACGGTTTCGCGCTCTCACTGCCAGTTCATCGCAGTGGACGGGGGACATGTTGTGCGTGACTCGGGATCTTTGAACGGCACCTACGTCAATCGCGAGCGAGTGGATTCGGCGCGCCTCAACACCGGCGATGAGGTTCAGATCGGCAAGTACCGTCTCACCTACCAGCCCTCGCCTAGGACGGCATGAGCACACCCGTGAAGAGTCAGGTCCTCCAAGAGGAGGCATCGGAGGCTGAAATCGGACCCTGGCCAAGGGGAGTGGACCGCACTCCTTCCTTGTCGATCGGCCAGGTCGTGTCCGAGTTGAAAGCCGAGTTCCCCGCGATCTCCCTCTCCAAGGTTCGTTTTTTGGAAGAGCAGGGGCTCGTCTCTCCTGCGCGCACTGGCTCGGGATACAGGAAGTATTCGCGCGCCGATATTGAGCGTCTCCGCTTCGTGCTCAGCGCGCAGCGCGATTCCTTCACCCCTTTGAAGGTGATTGGGGATCAGCTTCGCGCCCTCGATGCTGGGCACGAGGTCGAGCCCGCCCGTCACGCCCGCGTCGTCGCTTCGGAGGGAAAGATTGTCACTCCCTCGAATGGTCGGCCGATTTCGGCTAGGGACCTCGCGGACCTGACCGGCGTGGATCTTGAGGGTCTGGAGCGTTATGTCCGTTTCGGTTTGATCTCCCCGGATATTGCGGGGTATTTCCCTGCTCGGGCGGTTCAGATCGTTCAGATCCTCGTGCGTCTTGAGGCTGCGGGTTTCGATGCGCGGATTTTGCGTTCAGTGCGTACTGGCGCGGAGCGTAGTGCCGATATTGTCGACCAGACTGTGAGTTCTCAGCGTTCGAGGGTACGTTCGGGTGATGCTGAGCGCGCGAATGCCAGGATCTTGGAGTGTGGGGAGCTTTTGGCTGAGTTGCATCGTGAGTTGCTGCGGGTGAGCCTGACGCAGCTCCAAGTCAAGGGCACCTAACAACCTTCACCTTGAACTTGAAGTTCAGACTTTCCGCGTGGTTCGTTGACCCACACCTGCAAAGCGCCTAGCGTGAAGTCACCATCCCAAATCGGTGTCGATCGTTTCTCAAAGGAGTGCTCAGTGAGCGCCGAACCCCATGAAGCCGCAACGCGGCAGGCCATGCTCTTCGGCGACCCTCTTGAAGGCCTTGAGGGCGATGGCCTCGGCTATAGGGGTCCCGTGGCCTGCACTGCAGCCGGCATCACCTACCGTCAGCTCGACTACTGGGCCCGCACTGGCCTGCTTCAACCCTCCGTGCGCGCCGCGCGCGGCTCAGGCTCTCAAAGGCTCTACTCCTTCAAAGACATTCTCGTCTTGAAGATCGTGAAGAAACTCCTTGACACGGGAGTTTCCCTTCAACAGGTGCGCACCGCCGTTGTGCAGCTCCAGGACAGGGGAGTGGACGACCTCGCCTCGATCACCCTTATGAGTGATGGTGCTTCCGTCTACGAATGCACCTCGACCGACGAAGTTATTGACCTGCTCCAAGGCGGCCAGGGAGTTTTCGGGATTGCCGTGGGTCGCGTCTGGCGCGAGGTCGAAGGGACCCTTGCGGATCTACCGATCGAAAGGCTCGGCGGCGAACCGGTTGATGAGCTTGCGGAGCGTCGTCGGCGCAAGCGCAGCGCCTCCTAAGTCTTCGCGCTATTCCCTCTTTCAGCGGCTCCTGCCTCCTCCCGTCCTCTGACCCGTCGCGCCTTCCTGCCCCTCCCGCCTTCTGAATCTTCGCGTCTTCTCAACCTTCGCGCTTCCTAACCCCTCGCGCTCCCCCTTCTTTCAGCGGCTCCCCGCGCCCTCCTCTGTGAGTTGAAGTCTGCCTCAGGGCTCCCCACTCCTTTATTGAGGGGCTTTAGCGTTCACTCATCCCTCAGGAATTGCTCATTTTTTACGGATGCTCATTGTCCACACGCCTTCACACACTCCCTGCGCCAGTATTCACATTCATATCTGCCTCCGGCACGATACAAGGGGAAGTTGAGAGGAGAACACCACCATAATCAACACCCCTTGAATACAGTGAGCAATGCGGCTAGAGTTCCCGGTGTGAAGCGGAGAGACTTGGAGCGAGAACTCAGGCGAATCGCCAACCGCTACGGGCACACCCTCACACTGACCGAAGGCGGCCGACACTCAAAAGCCCAGATCGGCCCCTGGCAAGAGCCTCTTCCCCGACACCGGGAAGTCGACGAGTTACTCGCCCGAGCAATCATCCGGCGATGCGAGCAGGCCCTAAAGAAGGAGGAAGGACGATGACGACGCAGATTCACGCAACCGCAGAACGCGGCAACGGCTGGTGGGTGGTGACCTTCAGCGTGGACGGGACCGAGTTCGGCACCCAGGCCAAGCGCCTCGACCAGATCAACGACATGGTCGCCGACGCTGCCTCCTTGATGACTGGACGGCCCGAATCCGACTTCATCATCGATTACGAGGTCACCGACGCCCGATACGTCGACCTCGTGAACGAATACAAAATACGTGCCCATGAGGCCCTCGAAGCAGAACATGAGGCCGCGAGCGCGTCACGCAGGGCCGTCGCCGCGATGCGCGAAGATGGCCTGCCCCTCAGAGATGTCGCCTCCATGATGGGAATCTCCCCCCAGCGCGTGTCCCAGCTCGCCCACGCTTGAACGGGTGGGGGTTCGGTCTATCGGGCGAGATCTTTTATCCCTATCTCGTTCACGCTTGACCAGATTGGGGGACAGGAAGCCCACTGAGTGAAGGCACAAGTCGGACACCGAGGGGGCACAAGTCGGATGATTCAAACTCTGACCTGGACTTTCCTCAAAGAACCAAGGAGCAGCGTTCGACTTGTGGACAGGCCACCGGCTGCTTCGAAGGGCGGCGCAGAAAGGGGGTCGGCATTCCCAACGGAATGGACTGCTCCCCGGAAGTTGGACTTGGTAATCGGGTTCCTTCTTCCGGGGAGTATTTCTGTGTTGTCATCGAGTAAGGCCAGCCAGGTCCAGCGTGAGCGGTTGGTTGAGTTGTTCGAGGATGGTTGGGGTTTCACGGCCGCTGCTAGGGGGGTTGGGGTTGGGGTCAAGACGGCTAGGAACTTGTGGGACCGGTGGCGTCTTCATGGCAGGCTTGCCCTTATGCGCAAGCCATCCCAAGCGTTCTACTCCTTTGAGACCAAGCTAGAGGCGGTCAAGCGTTTCCTTGCTGGACAGACCAAGCCTCATATCGCCAAGGACATGGGGCTGTCCTCACCCAAGGTCTTGGAGAGGTGGATACGGGCCTACCGGGTCCATGGTGAAGACGGACTACGCCCTAAACCCAAAGGACGCCCACCCAAGGCCTCATCCTTGGCCGCTGGTGGGGTCAGTGAGCTGGAGATGCTTCAACGTCGGGTGGAGTACCTGGAAGCTGAGAACGCCTACCTAAAAGCGTTAAGGGACTTGATGAACAACGAGTCCTAACCCGAGTACGGGTTGTTGTTGCTCTCAAGTCCCGCTACCCCTTGACGGTTCTTCTAGCCATTGCTGGTCTTGCTCGCTCCACGTTCTACTACCACCAGGCCCGCCTGGGAGTTCCTTGCAAGCATGCGCAGCTGCGCCAGCACATCCGCCAAGTCTTCCACGCAGCCAAGGCAAGGTATGGTCACCGGCGCGTTCGTCTGGCCCTGGCCCGGCTGGGCATAAAGGTTTCTAAGAAACTGGTTGCCAAGCTCATGGCCCAAGAAGGGGCTTGTCTGTATCACTAGGCCTCGGCGGCGTTACAGCTCCTACCGGGGTGGCGTCTCCAAGATCGCGCCCAATGTTCTAAACCGCCAGTTCCACGCTGAGCGGCCTAACCAGAAGTGGGTTAGTGATGTCACCGAGTTCCGCATCGCTGGGGTCAAGGTCTACCTATCGCCAATGATTGATGTGTATGACGGCAAGGTCATCGCCGCTACCCATGCCTTACACCCCACAACCAAGCTGACCGCTGCTTGCCTGTCTAAGGCCATTGCTAGTGAACACCCAGAACCAGGCTTGATCGTTCACACCGACCAAGGCATGCACTACCAACACATCTCCTGGCGCACCCAGCTCGAAGCAGCCAAAGCGATCCAGTCCATGTCCCGCAAAGGCAACTGCTACGACAACTCACTGGCCGAGAACTTCTTCAGCCACCTCAAAGCCGAGTTCTACCACCCGCAACGCTTCACCAGCGTCCAAGACTTCCTCACCAGGCTCCAGGACTACCTGACCTGGTACAACCACCACCGAATCCAAGAACGACTCAAGGGCCTGACCCCGGAAGAATTCCGAAACCAGGCCCCTTGCAGCCTAGAACGACAGGTACCCTTTAACCCGTCCAACTAACGGGGAGCAGTCCAGAATGCCGGCCCCCACAGTATGCCCGAGTGCACGCTCTCCTAGCGACCCAGAGTTGCGCGAACCGTGTAGCCCGTGTCGAGATCGGAGATCTCCACGTCAACAATGCCGTTCTCGTCAACGAGGTAGCGCTCTTCGATCAGAGGCCCCTCCTCGGTCCTGAGGATCTCCTGGCGACTAAGGTCGATTCTGGGGTCCCTGAGCTCTTGAGCGAAGGGCATGAGCAGTTCACCGCAGGGTGCGACCTCGCCCCTCGGGACACCCTGAGAGTCCACGGCCCGGTATTCGACGAAACGGTAGAAGCCAATATTGTGGGCCGCCCGGTAGCGCCTCGTCAGCACCGTCGATTCTCCAGGAGTCCACCTCGCATCGGGGCCCAGGAGCGGATCGAAGGAGACAGCCTGCCCGGAGTCAACCTCACGGAAGACTCCAACGCCGCGGGAAAGGCGATCCGTCACGGAGTAGCCTGCACCCTCGTCAGCTGCAATCGCCAAACCGATCGCGGTCGAGCCACCTGATAGTGCGGAACGATGCACTCGCCTGCCGAAACGCTCCCGCAAGATCCTCGCAACCAGGGGAAGCCTGGAGGCGCCGCCGACAACGTAAAGCCCGGCAACAGACTCAGGCAGAACGCGCCCTCCATCGGGGCCGTCCACGAGCAGGGGGTCGAGGATCTTGAGAGTGTGGTCGACGAGTTGCTTCGCAGCCTCGTAGTACTCGGTGACGGGCACGCGCACGGCCTTGCCCGCAACCTCGAGAGCCACCGCCCGACTCTGAGGGGAAAGGGCCTCCTTCGCAAGGCGAGCATCCTCAATGAGGCGCATCCAGCCCTTCTCACCGAGTTCAGCGGGGCTGATATCGGCTGCTTTCGCGGCTTCTTGTGCCAAAACAAGGTCGAAGTCGTCGCCACCGAGCAGATTATCACCGCGCGAGGCAATCACTGAGTGAGCCGTTCCCTTCGCCTCAACGAGGGAAGCATCGAAGGTTCCGCCGCCAAGATCGTAGACGAGGACGGAGGTGCGCTTCGAGTTGATGGTGCCGGGGTGGCGATGCGTGTATTCAAAGCCCGCTGCAGAGGGCTCGTTGAGCATTTCTAGAACGGTCCATCCGGCGTTCTTGAAAGCCTCGAGAGTGAGGAAGCGCTGCGCGGACCATGCGTGCGCAGGAATGCCGATGACCGCTTCGAGGGGCTCATCGGGGGAGGGAAGGGGCACGGAGGAGTTCTCACGCACCATCTGCGCCACGTAATGGAGGAAGCGGGTGACGACCTCGACGATCTGGAAATCACGATTGCCGAGCCGCAGAGTCGAGGTGGGGGAAATCCCAGGGTCTGCGAGGAGGCGTTTGAAAGAGCGCAGATGCTCGGCGCCGGACAGGGCCGCCTCCTCGGCGTCGAAGCCGAAGCTCAGGTGCCCGTCCTCGTATGCGACGATCGAGGGGATGTAGTCGCGGTCATCGCCGCACAAATCCACGAAGGACACGATCGGGTAGTTGCCCCTGTCCACTTGGGCGAGGGTCGTGCGAGTAGTGCCAAAATCTACGCCAAACTTCATACCTTCAGGGTATCGCTGAGGCGAGCCTCTTCGGGCGCGCCGCTCGTGGAGGGCTGAGATTTGACAGAGAGATACGACATGAGAACCGCGGAAAGCGCCAGGCCGACGAGGCAGTAGGAGACTCCGGCTACAGCATCGAGGACGTAGTGGTTCGCGGTCGCAATGATGATCCAGATTGTCGCGAGGGGGTGGAGCGCGAGGAGGAGGCGTTGCCACCCTCGCTTGAAAACAAAAGCTCCGAGAACGATTGCAGCCCACAGGGCCCATCCCGTGTGCATGGAGGGCATCGCCCCATAGGGATTCGCCAGAGAAGCGGCCGCTTGGGAGTAGGAGGATCCGATCGCAGATTGGGTCGCCACGGCATCGACATATCCAAGGTTCGACAAGAGCCTGGGGGGTGCGAGGGGGTAGGTCCAATAGGTGATCATCGCGCCGATTGTCATGATGAAGAGGCCATTTCGTGCGAAGCGGTAACGCTCGGGGCGCAGTCTCCACATCAGGGTGAGTGAGGCGAAGGTGACGAGGAAGAAGGAAATGGAATAAAAGCTCGTTGAAAGCTGGGCGATCCATTCATGGGAGTGCAGCCAGTGGTTGAGCCCGAGTTCAATATCAATGCCGAGGGCGTCTTCGATTCGAAGGATGTCGTAGGCGTTGAGGAAGGCGCGTGTGGGTGTGACCGGAGCGATGTAACACAGCACGGAGTATGCGAGGGCGCTTGCCGCGACAAGGAGGATCTCCAATAGGCTGGAGCGCCTGGGCGCGGCCATTGCCGGGGTGACATGTTCTGGTGTGGAACTCACGCGCCTTCTTCCTTTTGATCCAGTCGATTCTTTCCGCTTTTCATCGTACGAGGGCGGGAGGGGGATGAGCATGGTGGAAGTGGCCACTTCGGCGCGAGTCGGGGTGATCCTCAATACTCTTCCGCGATTCTGACATAATGTACATTATCGGATCTATGGGGAGGGGGAGAATCCGCTAGACTGCGCATGTTCAGCTCTACGCTTGCAAGGAGTATGCCATGGCGGATCGCGCGCTTCGAGGAATGCAGATCGGTGCAAAGTCGATGGAATCCGAGGACGGAGTCGTCTTCGCGGAGCGCTACACCGTCCGCTATGAGTGCCCGAACGGCCACGAGTTCGAAGTTCCACTCTCCACCGAAGCCGCTCCGCCCGCGAACTGGGAATGCCGCTGCGGTGCCAAAGGGGAACTCATCGGTGAGGCTCCCGAAGACGAGGAGGCCAAGCCCGCAAAGCCGGTCCGTACTCATTGGGACATGCTCTGCGAGCGTCGTTCCCTTGAAGAACTCGAGGTCGTCCTCAATGAACAGCTGACGCTCTTCCGTGAGGGACGACTGCGCCCCGAGGGTCACTACCGCAAGGGCTGAGCTCTCATCCTCGCAAGGGCCTCGGGCTATTTCGCCTGGGGCCCTTCTTTATTGCGCTCCACCGACCAAGGGACACGAGCAGAAACACACCCGTCAACACCATCACAATCTGCGCGGGACGCTCACCCATGTGCGCAGCCACAGTGATGCTCGTCCTCAAAGGAACGCTCTCTGTGAGCCAGGCAGCGCTTTGAGGCTCCGTTTGCGCCTGGATCGCCCCATCAGGGCGAATCACCATCGACACTCCCGTCGTCGATGCCTGAACCGCTGAACGTGAAAACTCCATCGCCCGGAAACGCATGAGCTGCGCCTGCTGAAGTGACTCTGCAGAAGAACGGAAATGATAGTTATTCGACGGCTCAATGAGGATCTGCCCGCCCAGATTCACGCCCTCGGAAAACACCGAAGAATACCCCGCCTCGAAACAAATCCCAACAGCAAGAGGAACACTTCGCCCGTCACGCAAACGAACCCTCATCACGCCAGGTTCGCTGCCCGCAGCCATATCCACACTCACCTGCGCGGCTTCGGTCGCGAGCTTCGAAATGAGCGAGCGATACGGGATGAACTCGCCGAAAGGAACGGGTTTTTGCTTCGCATAGAGGGTGGAAGAATCAAGCCCCTCCCCCACGTTCCACACGCCCAACCAGTTCCAACGCATACCCTCGATGGTGTTCGCAAAACCGAAAAGGAGCGGCGCCTGCGCCCTCGTCGCAGATTCTTCAAGGATCTGGGCGACACGAGTCGAGGCGCGAGGGTCCCGGTCCGCCCCAGTCTCCCCCCAGATGACGAGGTCGACCTCTCCCCCGTTCTCAGCCAAGGAGAAGGTCTGAGCCGCATTATTCGAAGCGACCTTGCCCTCAATGCCGAAGGTCTGGTTTCCGGGAAGTTCAACATCTCCTTGAACCACCCCGAGTTTCACAGCACCAGCTTCTTGCGCGGTATGAAGAGGAAGGAAAGCACTTGCGCACAACACCCCGGCTCCCACGAGCAGGGCCAGCGGCCTCGTATACCAATGCTCCGCATCTGAACCGGAGCGCAAGGAGAACACCCTGCGGACCAGTACAGCGAGCACGACGACGCTAGCGGAGACCAGAACCTCGCCTCCCCAGGGAGCCAGGTGCCCCAAAGGGGAATCCACCTGCGGCATCGCAATATTTCCCCAGGGGAATCCCGACCAGGGGTAATGCGAACGGAACTGCTCAACGCCCACCCAGGTCAGGGCGTAAGCGAAAGCCTGCCCGGGCAGGGTCCTCGCCCAAACCCACACACGGCAAAGACGCGCGATCAGCGTCCAAGCGAGGATCTGGAGGATCTGCGTCGCAGCCAAAGCCACCCAGGGAAGCCACCCGCCCGTCGCAAGCGTCACCCAATGCACAAGAGGCAGCCACCAGCATGAGGCGAAAACCAGGGTGTTGAGCAGGGAACGAGAGGTGGAGGGCCCATCAACCCGCGAGAAGAACAGGGCAAGCGAGGGGATCAACGCCCACCACCAAGACAGGCTCGGAAAGCTCGCCCACACGCCCCAACCGGCAAGAGCACTGAGGAACAGATCACGGTGAAAGAGCCTCATAGGGCGGACCATGCCACCACCCCGTGGACGAGAAGATCACGAGCCTGCTTCGCTTTCGCTGAGAGCACCGGATCCTCAAGTCCGCGGATCTGGTCGAGCAGATCAATGACCTGTCGGATCCAACGGACGAAATCCCCACCTTGCATCTCATCGTCGGCGAGCGCAGTCGATAGCGAAGCGCCGTGTGCCCAGGCAAGGCAGGGGGCGAGCAGACCAGGATCGGGCTGTGGGGAAGCCTCCACGCTATGAGCTTTCTCAGCAGCATGAACCCTGTCGACAGCCTGAAGAGTCTTTCCCCAGGCCTTGAGGAGGGAGGCGGGAAGACCTGGGGGAACAAGGCTCGCCTCCTCTGAACGAGACTCGTACACGCAGGTGGACACGATCGCGGCAAGCTCGTGGGCAGTCACATCATCCCAGCAGCCGTGCGATATCGCCTCCATGACAATGAGGTCTCTTTCGCCGAAAATCATGCGGAGCTTTTGACCGCGTTCACTCACCTCATCGCCCCGAAGGAAGTCCAAATCTTCGAGGACATCACACACCCGGTCGAAGTGCTTGGCGACCGAGTTCGTGCGCCGATCAATCGACTCTTCAAGCTTCCTGAGCTCCCGATCGATTCTCGCCCACTGGTGGCCGGCGCGAGCATGCTCTTCCCTCTTGGGGCACTGATGCACCGGGTGAGCGCGCAAGGCGGCTTCGAGGCGCTCGACCTCGGCGCTGTCGAAAGGAAGCGTTTGGGATGAAAGAGCCTTGAAGTTCCCTGAACGCACCAGGTGTCTCAACTCTTCGGCGATCCTCATGCGCTCCTTGTTCCGACGCAAAGCCGAACCCCCACTGATTCTCAGGTGAGCGAGATGCTGGGCGCCGGTGGAAGCGTCACCGTGGGCAAGAGTGTGGAATCTCCCGTCCATGCCAACAACTGTTGTCGCGACCCGACCGATCGCGGTCTTCTCCTGGAATGCAATGACCGCATAGAGTCTGCGCCTCCCCTTCCCATAGGAGATGACATCGCCGGGCACGAGTCTTGCGAGGAGCTGAGAATCAGCAATCCTCTGCGTCTGATTCCTTTTCTTCGAAGCCGCCTTTTGAGCGAGGACGAGTTCGTCGCGCAAGCGGAAGTACTCTTGGGCATCGCCCTTTTCGCACACAAGGCTCTGTCCGATCGAGTCGCGCTCCCCTCTAAGGTGTTTCGCCCGAGTCGCAAGCTCAACGACTTGACCATCGGCTTGGAATTGCGCGAAAGACGTCTCGAGCACATCCCTCGTCGACTTGCGGGTCGAATGGTCGAGAAGATTCACGACCATGTTGTAGTTCGGTTTGAATGCGCTGATCAGAGGATAGGTGCGTTTCGACGCAAGGGAGGCGAGCTCTTCGGGGGCGACCGTGCCGCGATGCAAGACGACGCTGTGCCCCTCCGAGTCGATGCCCCTGCGCCCAGCCCGACCGGAAAGCTGCGTGTACTCCCCCGGTGTCAGGCGCACATGCTCCGCCCCATTCCACTTCGTCAAAGACTCAATGACAACGGACCTGGTCGGCATATTGATTCCAAGGGCCAAAGTTTCCGTCGCGTACACCATCTTGATCAAGCCGCGGGCGAAGAGCTTTTCGACGGTCTCCTTGAGCAGTGGGAGCATTCCCGCGTGGTGTGCCGCCACGCCGCGTTCGAGGGCGCTCGCCCAATGTGCAATACCGAGGACGGCGAAGTCTTCGGGCGCGATCAGCTGCGTCACTTCCTCGATCGCCTGGCGGATGAGGCGCGCCTCTTCGGCGCTGGTGAGCACAATACCCGCGCGCATGACCTGTTCGACTGCGGCCTCGCAGCCGACTCGGGAGAACACGAAGGTGATGGTCGGTAGGAGTCCTGCGCGTTCAAGGGCGATGAGGGTCGAGGGCCTCGATTCGCTCTCCGGACGAGCGGGGCCGCGAGCCTGCCAATTCCTCGCTCCCCGTCCTCCCCGCTGTAAAGCGTGGGGGCTCACTGCGGCCAGGAGTTCGGGATTCAATCGTCCTTCGGTGCTCCCTTTCCTGCCCGGTTCGTACAGGTCGTAAAGGATGCGCCCAACGATCATGTGCTGGTAGAGGGGGACGGGACGGACTTCGGAGACGACGACCTCGCATCCGCCGCGCACTTGCGCGATCCACGAGCCGAACTCCTCCGCATTCGAGACGGTCGCTGATAAGGCGATAATCGTCTTATCAGCGGGCAGGTGGATGATGACTTCCTCCCACACGGGGCCCCGGAAACGATCGGCAAGATAGTGGACCTCATCGAGAACCACCGATTCCAAGTCCGAAAGGTCACTTCCTGCGTAGATCATGTTGCGCAAAACCTCAGTCGTCATGACGAGGATCGGTGCGCCCGGGTTGATTGAGGTGTCGCCGGTGAGCAGGCCCACCTCGTCCTCGCCGTAGCGGGCGCGCAAGTCGAGGAACTTCTGATTCGACAGGGCCTTGATCGGAGTCGTGTAGAAGCAGCGTCTCCCTCGCGTCCTGGCCAGGTGGGTCGCGAATTCGCCGACGACGGTCTTGCCGGCTCCTGTGGGTGCTGCGACGAGCACTGATCGTCCAGCTTCGAGAGCGTCCATCGCCTGGATCTGGAAATCGTCGAGAGAAAAGTCGAGGCCCTCGGAGTAGGCAAAACGCTGCGAGCGTTCAACTTTCATGGCCTTCTTGAAAGCCGCCATCCTTTCGGCGGCTGATAGTTCCGGCGCCTGGGCGGGCTCATGCGAGGGGGCGTGGGCGCGTCGACGTTTCGGACTCATTGCGCATCCTTCCGGGCGTACTCGTCCCATACTTCACGGATTCTTCGGGCCCTTAGCCCCGCCTGGCGTTTGAGCTCGTCTGGGGCGCTGATCAGGACGGGTGACACATCAATGAGAAGGCTTTCAACCCAGGCGGGGTTCCACACGGGGATCGTGACCCTGCAGCCATGGGGAGTGTCCACTGGTTCTCCCTCTCCGAACTCCTCGCCCACCCAGCGTCCGCCGGGGCCGAGCTCGAGTTCGATCTTGGTCGGAGCTTCGACGGTGGTGTGTGTGCGCAGCTGGGAGCGTCCTTCTTCGGTGAGGAGGTCATCAATCCTTGAAAGCGCGAAAACCCTTTCATCCTGGGCGTCGTGACACCAGGCGTGCAGCATCCACCCGCCCGATTCGAATCTGAGTTCCCAGGGGTCGACTCGCCTGTGTGATCGGAGCCCATCGGCGCGAGTGTAGGTGAAAGACAGCGGGCGGCGAGCCGAAATCGCCTCCGCCACAGTTTCAAGACGAGTGGACAGATCAGTGTCCGGCTGGGGTGCAAGGAGCGGAAAAGCCTCTCCCACCTGCGAATCCTCTTGAGAAAAAGGGTCCTGAGTTGTCGTTTCCTCACTCGAGTTGACGAGGGCGCGAACCTGGCACGCGGTTCTCGGGATGCGGGCACGCAAATCCGGATCGAGGTTCGGGGCGAGAGCTTCAAGGCCGACAAGGATCGCCGTGACCTCACGAGCAGTCAAACGCGGGGGCAGGCTGATCCCCATATTCGAATGGACGAGGAGCTTGTCCTCAGTGGCGTAGGCATCCCAATCGATCTCGAAAGACTGTCCCGGCAATGAATCTCCGACTGAGCCGATCGCCTCAATATCGCGTTTCATCTGCTTACGGGTTCGTCCGAAATGCGCAGCCGCTTCCCCCAGGCTCACACCCGGATGCTCACCAATCCAGGCGACCAGGGAAATGAGTCGGGAAATCGTGATGGGAACAAGCTCAGGCATGACTCCCCCATTGCGCGGCACTCACAAGACGCTGATACAGCTCTTCACGAAGCTCCTCGGGTTCAAGGAGGACAATGTCTTCGCCCTCGTTCAAGATCCTTGAGATCCACTCCCCCTTTTCGCCGGGCTCTCCGATCGCCCGCTCCCACCCGTCCTCATCGCCTTCGTGCACAGACTCAAGGAAGGCTCTGACCCGTTGAGCTCCGCCGCTGCGAAGCGCCATGACGGGTGAGACCATGAGCTGACTGAAAGGATCCTCGAGGTCCTTCGGCATGGGGGCCGCGTCTTGGGCTTCGCCCAAGAACTCGACCTCGGATCTGAAGCGGGACAAGCGGAACACGCGCTCATCTTCACGATCAAGATCGCGGCCCCACAGGTACAGGGCTCGGCCCCTGATGATGAGCTTCCACGGTTCAACGGCCCTTTCGAAAGAGCCCGACTCGGAACGGTAGTCGAAGCCGATCACTTTGCGTTCCTCAATCGCTTCGACAATCTTCGCGACCGTTTCCGCGCCCTCAAGGCCAAGAGGTAAAAGCGGGGTGTCCTCTGCTTTTGCTGAGCTCGAGGCGGCGATCTTCGGTCCGATCGTGTACAGGTCCTGGCCCGCAGACTGCCAGGCTGAAACGGCGAGTTGGATCAGTGCGACATCCGTGGCATCAAGCGAAGCCTGTAAAGACTGGAAAGAAGCGGGGTCGACCCGATACGACTCCGCGCCCGCGTTCACGATCTCAAGGATCACCCCTGCTTCACGCAAAGCGGCCTTGTCGCGTTGGAACTGTGATTCAAAGGCCGCGTCCCCGAGTCCGACATAGCCCGGAAGTCTCCTGAGTTGTGTTTTCGTCCGAGGGCGTTCCGCGCCGAGAAGTTCGATGAGGAGGCCCAATACGCGCGTACTCGTCGATACTTTCCCATCCACGGGCTCAAGCCTAAGACGCGAGGAGGGGGCTGGGCCGGATCAGAGGCGGGACGCCGTCAACTCGGTGACGATAATGCCGCGCGCCCCGGCCTCGTGCAGACGATCCATCACAAGATTCACGCCCTTCGCGGGCACCATGACGCGCACGGCCCGCCACTCTGAGTTCATCAGCGGACTCACCGTCGGAGAGTCAAAACCCGGGGCGATCTCGATCGTCGCATCCAGATCACCCTCGCGGACGTTGTAGTCGACAAGCACATAGGAGCGGGCGAGTTGCACGCCTTGCAAACGCCGATCCAGGGTCGCGAGGGCGGGGTCGTCCACGCAATCCTCACGGGTGATGAGGACCGCCTCCGATTCCAAGATGGGCTCTTCGAAAACCTCGAGTCCCGCAGCCTTCAAAGTCGAACCGGTTTCCACGACATCGGCGATCAGATCAGCGACGCCCAGTCGGACGGAGGATTCGACGGCGCCATCGAGGTGCACGACCTCGGCCTCGATACCGTGTTCTGTGAGGTAGCGGCGGACCAGGTGATCGTAGGAGGCGCCCACTCTCTTGCCCGCAATGTCTGCAAGGGATGTCATCTTGCCGAGGGGGGCTGCGAAACGGAAAGTGGAGCGGGCAAAACCCAAAGCTCGGTGCTCGATCGCGCTCGTGCCCGAGTCAAGAAGCAGATCCCGGCCGGTGATGCCTGCCTGGATGGAACCGCGCCCCACGTACACGGCGATGTCTCGGGGACGCAGGAAGAAGAGTTCAACATCGTTCGTTGAATCAGTGAGCACGAGTTCACGGCCGCGGCGGCGAGTCTTGTACCCGGCCTCCGCGAGGATCGAGATCGCCGGTTCGGACAGGGACCCTTTGTTGGGGACTGCGATACGGAGCATGTTTTCCTTCAAGTCGATGAGTCAGTGGGCTTGCGGGGCGTTCACAAGAGAGATCGCTGAGAGCTGGGGCGGGGGCGCCATCTCCGGTGAAGCCCCGACCATTCGCAAGTGGCGTGAGACTCGGATCAGGCGCAAGCGCCGGTGAAGCCCGGATCAGAGATGCCGGTACACGTCCTCGAGGCTCAGCCCCTTCGCGATCATCATCACCTGAGCATGGTAGAAGAGCTGAGAAATCTCCAAAGCACAGTCATCGAGGCTTTCGTATTCGGCGGCCATCCACACTTCACCGGCCTCCTCAATGATCTTCTTCCCGATGAAATGAACGCCCTTGTCGAGTTCCTCGACTGTGCCCGACCCTTCAGGGCGGGTCTGGGCCTTCTTCGACAATTCGGCAAAAAGATCTTCAAAAGTAGTCACGCGCACACTCTAACCACAGGCGGCGGGGTCCGAGGAATTCAACCACTCCCCGGACCCCGCGCCCATTACTCGGCTCCGATCAGCCTGTTGGGCCGATCAGAACCCTAGGGTTTCAGTTGTTCGCGTACTCGTTTGTCATCACCTTCGACGCGTCAACCGGGCCTTGGAGAAGCCCTGGCACCTTCGCAAGGAAATCACCCATCCGCGCCCAAGTGTCAGCGTCTTGGACGGGGCTCACCTGATCCGAGGAGTTCTTCAGCAGCGGGATCGTCGCTTCAAGGACCGCCTTCGCAGTCGCCCGAGTGTTTGTGTCCGACAGGGACTCATCGCGCGTCGCCGTCGAATCGAGGGCCTTCTCCGGGTCGGAAACCGCGAGGGCTGCACCAGCAGAGGTCGCCTGGACGAGCGCCCTCGTCGCTTCCGGATGCGCCTGGGCCCATTCGCGAGTCGTGATCATCGCAGCTGCGACCAGGGGCGTGTCTTCCTTGAGGGGGATGGCGCGCACATCAAGGCCCGCGACCTGCATCTGGACGAGATCATTATTCGAAAAACCGAGGACCGCGTCGACGCTGCCCTGGGCGATCGCCGCCCGCTGCGTGTAGCCGATGGAGGTGAGCACGACATCCTCCGTCGTCAGGCCAGCCTCCTGGATTGCGGCGAGAGCTGCGAAATAGCTCGAGCCGTATTCACCGGGAATACCCAGGCTGCGCCCCTTGAGATCCGCCAGAGAGTGGATCGGCGAAGAGGCCGGGACGATGACGACACCCGGATGGTGCGAGTAGAAGGCGCCGACCGACACTAGGTCCATTCCCTGTGAAGCGGCGACAAGGGCCTCGTCCCCGGAGGCGATCACGAAGTTCTCTTCGCCGGACAAAAGCGCGGTGAACAGGCCCTCGTCAGAGCCGTGGTGACGGACCGTCGCATCAAGGCCTGCCTCCTTGTAGAGGCCTGCGTCCTCCGCAAGGTACACGGGTGAGAACTGGACATTCGGGATGTATGTCAAGCCGACCGTGACCGCTTCAGCGCTCGTCTTGAGCTCCGGCTCTCCAGTTGAGGATGTGGCCGCCGTTGAGCATGCGGCAAGGGAGAGGGAAGCGAGAAGGGCGAAGGCGCCGGTGAGGAAACGCTTGGGGATCATGAGACTGCTTTCATTCGGAGATCGTGTATTTGCTGGTGCACTCAAGCCGATACACGAAGATGTACACCGCCGTCGCCATGAGACACAGGAGGATGATCGCGACGAACATCCCGGCGGTATCAACATTCGACCTCGCCTGGACCAAGACCTGGCCCAGGCCCTTGCCGCCCATCACCATTTCACCGACGACTGCGCCGGTCACCGAGAGGGTGAATCCGTTGCGCAGGCCGCCAAGAATGGAGGGCGCGGCGAGTGGCAGTTCAACTCCGAACGCCATTCGCCACCCCGAGGCTCCATCAAGTTCGGCCGCCTCCAGCACTTCAATGTCGAGATGGCGAAGGCCCACGACAGTGGAAACGAGGATCGGGAAAAACACGATAAGGGCGCACAAGGCGGTGATTGACCAGAGCCCGTAGCCGATCCACAGGACCAGGAGGGGCGCTAGCGCAATCGCAGGGAGAGCTTGAGTGGCGCCGAGGAAGGGTTCGACCGCAGCCGAGACGAGTGGAGAGCGGTAGACGAGATACGCGAGCGGCAAAGCCACGCAAGCGCCGACGAGGGAGCCCGCAAGAGCCTCTAAAGCGGTAAGTGCCGCCATGCGCCACATCGACGTGTTCATCGTCATCGCAACGCCGCGGTTCCACGTATCAAGAGGCGAAGGGAGTCGCCAAGATTCGATGCCGGTGAAAGCGGTTGTGGCCCACCACGCTGCAATGAGAACGATGAACAGCACAATGGGTGCCATGATCGTCATGCGTCTCGAGGTGACTCGGCGGCGTGCCACTTCCAGCCCTTCCGGCATCCGGGTACGCGCGGCGCGAAGTACGCGCTACGCGCGTACTCATGCTCCTCCCATCCGGACTTTCACCGTCGGTATCGGAATTACACCGATTCAACCGCCCTCTATGCGAGCGGGTCGCGGACTTTCACCGCCGGTTCGGAATTACACCGACCCCGGAGCTGACTCCATCATGCCATTGAGCCCCGTCTCATGTGAAACGGGGCTCAAAAATGAACAGGATTGATTGTGAATCAGTGCTGGTGGCGGGCCGCAAGAGCTCGCAAAGCCTCGACCTCCGCGTAGGCGTCCTCGGCCTTGAACACCGCGGAGCCTGCAACGAAGTTATCCGCACCAGCTTCGGCCGCCAGTTCGATCGTCTTCCTCGACACTCCACCATCAACCTGGATCGACACTTCCAAACCTGAAGCGTTGATCGCTTCGCGAGTGCGGCGAATCTTCGGGATCATCGAGTCAATGAAGGACTGGCCTCCGAATCCGGGTTCGACCGTCATCACGAGGATCATGTCGAACTCGGAGAGGATATCCACGAAAGGCGCAATATCCGTCGCAGGTTTCAACCCCAGACCGACCTTCGAGCCGAGGCGGTGAAGTTCACGGGCCAGACGTAGGGGCGCGTGAGCGGCCTCCGCGTGGAAAGTCACCGAGGAGCATCCGGCTTCAGCGTAGGCGGGCGCCCAACGGTCCGGGTCTTCGATCATGAGGTGCGCGTCGACCGGGAGGATTCCCGACTTCACAACCGCTTCGGCCACCGGCAGGCCCCATGAGAGGTTCGGGACGAAGTGATTGTCCATGACATCAACATGAGCCACATCGGCCCCTGAGATCTTCTCGAGTTCAGCGCGCAGATTCGCAATATCGCAGTTGAGGATGGAAGGTGAAATAGTCACAGTCATGGGGGCAATGCTACAGCTCAGAGCACCATCCTGTGATTATTCTCCCACTCGCCGAAGGGCGGCGATGAACATCAGATCCGTCCCATGGCGATGCTCCCAGAGCTGCAAGCTCCTTCCCTTCGCCCCGGCCACGAGTCCCGCGCCTTCGGGAATCTCCAAAGACATGGGAACCAGGTCCTCTGCGATCGCGACAGTATCGAGCAATTCGAGCCCGCCCTCGCTAAGAAGAGCCTCAAGCTGATCGACCGTCTCCTCCTTATGCGGAGAGCAGGTGATGTAGGTCAGGACCCCGCCGGGGCGCACAAGATCACGGGCACGACGTAAAAGCTGCGCCTGGAGTATCACGAGTTCTCCAACATCCGCCTGTGACCTGCGCCACCGGGATTCAGGACGACGACGCATCGACCCCATTCCCGAGCAAGGCGCATCAACAACCACCCGGTCGAAAGACCCCAGAGCCCAAGAAGTGTTGCGCCCACCGAAGCTACGACCATCGGAAGAGACGACATCAACATTGTCGAGCCTGCGGCAGGCCCGCTCGACGAGGCGGGCGCGGTGAGGGTGGAGTTCATTGGCGACAAGATGAGCCTGACGTTGGCGAGCCAGGGCACCAAGCAACGCCGCTTTACCGCCAGGACCTGCGCAAAGATCCAGCCAGGACACGTCAGGGCCTTCGAGAGGAGCCGCAGCGGCGATCAGAGCCGACAACTGAGAACCCTCATCTTGGACCCCGGCAGCCCCACTGCGGATCGATTCGAGGGCCGCAGGATCACCCGACTCGATCAGGACCGCTCTGGAACTCACAGTGCCCATCGCGACACGCGTGTCGAGCACTTCCTCAGCCTCGTCGGCAAGCTCCTCAGCTTCAATGAGCCCGGGTCGGGCCACGAGAGTCACATGGGGCGCAATGTTATCGCCCTCGAGAAGAGCTTCGAGCTCGTCTGAGGAATACCCGTGGGCTGTGAGGGCCTGGGAGAAAGCCTCCACCATCCACGTCGGATGTGAGGTCAGTGCTCCGAGACGCTCAATGGGATCCTCAATCTGATCCAAAGCCTCTTCGATCGCGCCCTCCTCCTCACGGGTGATGGAACGAAGAACCGCATTCACCATTCGTGTCGGCCCGTCGGTCAGATTCATCCGCGCAAGATCAACGGTCGTTGAAACCGCCGCATGATCGGGTACACGCATATTGAGGAGCTGATGGGCACCGAGACGCAGGAGCACCGCGACCGGCAGGTCGAGTTCGTCAATGGGGCGCGTCAAATACCGCGCAAGAACCGCGTCGAGGCGACCTCGCCCTCGTAGAGTCCCATTGACGAGTTCCGAAGCGAAAGCGGCGTCCCTCGCATCGATCCTTTCGTGCTGTCGAGCTTGACGCAGAGCCTTCGCGAGGGCGATGTTCCCAAAAGCCCCGTCCCTTTCGACCTGCATGAGCACATCGAAGGCGATCCTCCGCGGGGCATCCGCATCACGAAGAGCACGGTATCCATCCGAGTACTTGCGGGTCCCCATCAGTCCTCCTTCACGCCCAGGCGGGTGCCCTCTTCGAGGCGTGCACCGCGAGCCCAGGCGGCAGCATCCATCCACCCCTTACCCGCCGGGGCGACCCGCCCTAAGCTGACCTGCCCCTGAGCGCAGCCGACCTCGACACTCTTCTTTGAAGCGCGGATCACGCCCGCTCCTGCCTGCCCCTGAGGATCAGGAGTCACGGGTCCGAGTTTGAGGCGCACTCCCCCGGGCAGGAGTGTCCACGCCCCAGGGTTCGGGGTGACAGCGCGGATGATGCGATCGACCTCTTGAGCGCTCTTCGTAAAATCAATGAAACCGTCATCGTGGGTCAATTGGCGGGCCCGACTCTTCGCCGGATCTTCCTCGTCTTGGGGGACGGCGCACGCCGTGCCCTCAGCGATAGAGTCAACGACCTCGAGGATCTGCCCCGCTCCGAGCTCGGACATGATCTCGAGGAGTTCGCCGGCAGTCTCACGCCCAATCGGCACGGGCAGGCGTGAAAAAACCGGCCCCGTGTCGAGCCCTTCTTCGAGTTGGAACACGCTCGACGCGGTTCTTTCATCTCCGGAAAGGATCGCCCATTGGACGGGGGCTGCTCCACGCCAACGCGGCAAATCAGAAAAGTGCAGGTTCACCCAGCCGAATCTCGGCATGTCGAGGACCGCGGGTGGGATGAGCGCACCATAGGCGACCACGACTCCCAGGTCCGCGTTCAAAGCTTCAACAGCATCCATGACCTTCGTGTCTGTGAAGCCACTCGCTTCGATCAGGGGCACTCCGGCTTCTTCGGCGACAGTGGCGACCGCGGAGGGGACGAGGCTGCGACCGCGCCCGGCCCGTGCGGGCGGACGCGTCACAACCCCAACGACCTCGTGGTGAGAGTCGAGGAGGGCTTGGAGCGTGGGGACGGCAGGGGCGGGTGTTCCCGCGAAGACTATGCGCACCAAGCCAGTGTAACGGGGAGGGGAAGGGAGCTCAGAAGAGCTCAGGGGGATTGACGCTGATGCGCAGCGGCTCGAGTTTCCTTGAAGAGCGGTGGGCTTGGAGGGAGGCAAGACTGAGGAGGACCTGTGTGCGTTCCTCACGTTCGACTCTCACCAGCGCCCGCACCGTGGGTTCCGTGTCACTTAGGGGCAGGGTGCCGATCAGCTCCCCTCCTGCGGCTTGTGCTGCGGCCGTGACATCTCGTGGTTCGCCGTCAATGGCGATAAGGGTCTTTGCGGGGAAGAAACCGAGGGCGACGCGTTCATCCAAGAGACGCTGGGCGTAGTCGGCCGGGTCGAAGCGGATCATGGCTTGCGCCATCGTGGGTTCGACTCCTCCGGCGATGAGCGCGGGAGCTCCTGCCCGGGCGAGGGAAAGGGCGTTGAACCAGCGCCTCAAGGCCTCTTCGGGGGCCCAAAGTTCCGCACGGCCCGCGATCGCGCGCGCGTCGAGAATAATGATCCCCGCGTATCCGCCTTCGGCTCTCGGTTCCGCGCCCGCAGTCGCCACGACGATCTTCTTCGAGTTCGGGATCTCTCTGGTGATCTGGTGTGTTGAAGAGGAGACGAGGACCGGGGCGCCTGGAATTGCTCGGGCGATCTCCTCGCCCGTCCGTTCTGAACCGATCCTCGCGTTCCTCAAGCGCGTTCCCGAACAGCTTCGGCAACGCCAATCATTTACGGGTTTGGAACACCATGCGCACGCCACCTGCCCATCCGCATTCATCTGCAGGGGTCCTTGGCAAGAGGGGCAACGGGCGATCGCCCGGCAGCGTTGACAAGACACGACCGCGACGTAGCCCGCGGAGGCGACGTGAACGAGGACGGGACCGTTCTCCAGGCTCTCCCTGATGGTGCGGGTCACCTGCGGTGGGATCCTGGAGGTTCCCGCGTCGCCCGCTGCGGCGGCATCAATGTCGTCGAGGACCCTGACTGTCGGACACAAGGAACGCCTGATGGGCAGATCATCCGTGAGGGAGACCGCCCAGGAGGAGGACACGAGGGACTGTGCTTTCACGGAACGCGAATAGGAAGCGAGGACGAGTGCGCACCCTTCGATAAGAACCCGGGTGATCGCCACATCAAGGGCATCGCATCTGGGGGCGCGCCGTTCCCTCAAACGATCATCCCCGTCATCCCAGATGATGATGAGCCCGAGGTCCTTCATCGGAGTCCAGGCCGTCGAACGTGTTCCCACGAGGACGCGGAGCCTGCCCGTCATGGCCTCGAGATGGCATCGGTAGCGCTGCGCCGGAGAAGAATCCGTATCCACGAGGCCGACCGGGATCGACAGCGCCTCGGAGAGGATCTGCCAGAAAGCTTCGGCTTGGGCTGCGGTCGGAGCGATGAGGAGTACGCCCTTGCCCGAGGAGGCGCAGGCCCAGACCATTTCGATGAGCCGCTGATCGCGCGTCGGTCCCAGAGCCGTCCACACGGCTCTGGGCGCATCCCCCTCACCCAATCGTCTGAGAAGGGCAGGGCCCGCCGGGTGGTCCGCCCAGGCCAGGCCACTCGGCGCACTCGGGGTGGGGGGGTGAACGGCTGGTTCTTCAAGGAAAGCCTTCTCCGTGGAGGCGTGGCGGGCCGGCACCGCCACGGAGAGGGTCTGGGAGAGGGTCGCGACATTCGCGTCACTGATCCTGCGGGCGGCGGCAAAAATTTCGGGGGTGACGAGAGGAAGCGCTGAGACGACGGCTTCGATCGGGTTGACACGATGGATCGGATGTTCTATTCGAACACTGAGGACCCAGCCGCTCATTCGCCTGCCTGCGAGTCTGACGCGAACCAGGACCCCCACTTCGACGCGATCAGCGAGCTCGTCGGGGATCTCATAGTCGAGGGGCCGGTCGAGGTGTGCGAGGTCCGCGTCGACGATGACTCCGGCGACCCGGATGGGGGCCGAGTCCTCCTCGAATCCTTCGAACGCACCCTGCATGTCCATGCTCCTATTGGAACACGCGCCATGGGCATTTGCGTGCCTGAAGGGGCCTGCCCACCAGGGTCACGACACGAGTGTGAGCGGTCACGACACGAGTGCAAGCCCGTATCGTCCGACGATCATCGCGGCCATGATGAAAAGCAGCAAGAAGGTGAAAGCCCAGTCGTAGCCCAGGGCGATGATACGGCGCAGCCCCCGGGGGGCGGGCAGTGCGCCCTCGCGGATCGAAATGCGCGTCATTGTCGCAAAAACGAAGACGGTCGTCGCAGCGGTGACAAGGCACCAGGGGCACAGCACGTGGATCACGAAGTAGGACTGGTAAAACAGCCAGCCTGCGAAAAGGATTCCACCGGCTCCAAGGAGAGTCGCACCCAGCTGGTACCACCTGGCAAAACGCGTCCCAGAAGCCAAGGCCACTGCAAGAGAAAAAATGACCGCTTCGAAAGCGATCCCCATGAACGCGTTCGGGAAGCCGAAAACCTGGGCTTGGGGGGTCTGCGCGACCGCCGAACAGGACAGGACCGAATTCACATCGCAGGCGAAGCTCGCAGCAGAATCCTTCGCGAGGTGCCAGGCTTCAACAGAAAGGACCATTGCGGACACGAAACCAAGGAGCGAGGCCACGGCCATAACGATCGCAGACCTTCGCCGCCACGACAGATCAAAGTCAGGCGTGCTCAGGGAAAGCTCGCTGGCGCTCTCATCTAAAGAGCTCATCCAATCGCTGCCTTCAGCGCATCAACCCGATCGAGAGCCTCCCAGGGGAAGAGTCCTCGTCCGAAGTGGCCGTAAGCGGAGGCCTCCTTGTAGATCGGGCGCAGCAGATCAAGATCTTCGATCATGCCAGCCGGGCGAAGATCGAACACTTCAGTGATCGCATCAGCGATTCTGTGGTCTTCAACGATTCCCGTTCCAAAAGTGTCGACGTAGAGTCCCACAGGGTGCGCGCGTCCGATCGCGTAGGCGAGCTGCAGCTCGCACCTGGAGGCGAGCCCAGCTGCCACGACATTCTTCGCGGCCCAGCGTGCAGCGTAGGCGGCAGAACGGTCGACCTTCGAGGGGTCCTTACCGGAAAAAGCGCCGCCCCCATGGCGGGCCATGCCCCCATAAGTGTCAACGATGATCTTCCTACCGGTCAGGCCCGCATCACCCGCTGGGCCGCCGATGACGAAACGTCCCGAAGGGTTGACGAGGATGGACATGTCGGCGCGGGCCAGTTCCAGTCCGCATTCGTCGAGGACGGGGGTGATCACCTTTGAGGTCACGAGATCAGTCAGGGCCCTGTTCGACAGGGCTTCGTCATGCTGGGTTGAGACGAGCACCGTGTCGATCGCAACCGGGCGCCCCTCCTCGTAAGCGAGAGTCACCTGGGTTTTGCCATCGGGGCGCAGCCCCTCAGCTTCGCCGCTGTGGCGAACCTGAGCGAGTCGTTTCGCGAGCCTGTGTGCGAGCCAGATCGGCGCGGGCATGAGGTCCGGGGTGTCATTGCAGGCGTAGCCGAACATGATGCCCTGGTCTCCAGCGCCCTGTGAATCCCTTTCGTCACGGGCACTGCCTTCACGCGCTTCGAGTGCGCGGTCCACGCCACCGGCGATGTCGGGGCTTTGCTGATCAATCGATACGGACACGCCGCACGAGGCGCCGTCGAATCCGACTCGCGAGGAGTTGTAGCCGATCGCGAGGACCTCTTCCCTGATGATCTGCGGGATCTCGACGTACGCTTCCGTCGTCACTTCACCCGCGACATGGACCAGGCCCGTCGTCGTCATCGTTTCAACGGCGACACGCGCATGAGGATCCTGGGTGAGGATCGCATCAAGGATCGAATCGGAGATCCGATCACAGACCTTGTCCGGGTGGCCCTCGGTAACGGATTCAGAAGTGAAAAGCAGGCGGTTTGAAGTCACCTGGACAGTCTAGCGAGTCGATCCCCGATCGCGCTGACAAGGGCCTGAGCAACCCTGGATTTCGAGCCCTTGGCGCTCTCAAGCATCACGCCCGCCGAGTCGAGAAGCCACACCTCATTATCGACCTCACCGAAACCCACTCCCCCGCCTACGCGGTTCACGGCGAGCAGATCCGCTCCCTTGCGCAGGGCTTTTTCGGTGCCGAGCTTCAACACGTCCTCGGGTGTTCCGGTTTCTGCGGCGAAACCGAGCACCACTTTCGGCCGGTCCTTGGACACGCACACTGAACGCAGGATGTCGGTGGTGCGAACAAGGTGAAGGATCGGCGCATCCGAAGAGTCCGGGTCCTTCTTGATCTTGTCCTCCCTGGCCACCCCGGGTTTGAAGTCCGCGATCGCAGCGGCCATGACGAGCGCGTCACAGTCTTTGAGCCTGCTCATCACGGCCTCTTCAACGTCCGAAGAGGAGTGCGCGGGGACGACTTCGATTTGAGGATCAAGTTCGGATAGCATCTCGGATTCAATATTCGAGGCGAGGAGAGTGACCTGCGCGCCCGCCGCGAAAGCCGATTTCGCGATCTCAATGCCCTGACGCCCCGAGGAGCAGTTCCCAATGAAACGCACCGGGTCAATAGGTTCTCGGGTGCCACCTGCGGTGATGAGGATGCGCGCACCCACGAGGACCTGCTTCTGTTCAGTTTTCGCAGGTGCTTCAGTTCTAGCAGGTGCTTCAGTTTTCGCAGCTGCGTCGAATTTCACAGCTGCCTCGAGGCTGTCTTTCGCCTTCCCCTGGTCCAAGAGCGCAAGGGCTTTCTCGGCGATCGCCTCAGGATCGGCGAGCCTGCCAATCCCAGAATCTCCTGAGCCGAGGGCACCCGTATCAGGGTCGAGGACGTGCACTCCCCTCTCCCTGAGGACACGAACATTGTCCTGAGTCGCTGGGTTCGTCCACATATTCGAATGCATGGCCGGGGCGATGAGGACCGGGCAGTGAGCCGCCAAGACACTCGTCGTTAAAAGATCGTCCGCAACGCCCGAGCGTAGACGAGCAATGAGGTCGGCTGTGGCAGGTGCGATGACGATGAGCTGCGCCACTCGAGCCAACTCCACATGGTCAGCTCCGGGAAGATCCGCGACTCCCGTTAAGACGGGCTGGCCACTCAGCCCCTCCCAGGTGGTGCGTCCGACGAAATCAAGGGAGCGAGGAGTCGGGACGACGTGGACATTCACGCCAGCGCGCATGAGTGCACGTACAAGAATCGCCGCCTTATAGGCGGCGATTCCAGCACCCACCCCAACGACGACCGTGGGGGCCATGATTCTCAGGCCTTCTCGTCGGCCTCGAGGGACAACAGGCCCTCGTTGATTTCGCGCAGAGCAATGGCCAGGGGCTTCTCGTCGGGAGCGGTCTCAACGACGGGGCCCACGTACTGGATCATGTTCTGCTCGAGCTGAAGATTGTACGAGTTGATCTGCCGGGCGCGACGGGCGGCGAAGATCACGAGCGCGTACTTCGAGTCGACGTGCTCAAGAAGATCGTCGATCGGCGGGGACGTGATGCCTTCGGGCTGCGCGACAATTCCGGACATTCGACTCCTCCTGGTTCTTCACGGCCAAACGGCCACGGCTCGTCAGTCTACTCCAGGCCCATAACGCGGGCCAGTTCCGCCACGGCCACATCGAGGTCGTCGTTCGTCACAGTCACATCGAACTCGGACTCCGCTGCCAGCTCAGTCTTCGCGGTTTCCAGCCTCCGCGCCCTCTCCTCTTCGTCCTCGGTGCCCCGCCCGAGCAGACGCGCAACAAGCACATCCCAACTCGGCGGTGCGAGGAAAACGAAATGGGCTTCGGGCATGGAACGACGCACCTGGCGCGCGCCATCCAAGTCGATTTCCAAAAGCACGCTCTTGCCCGCAGTGAGAGCCTCTTCAACGGGGCGGCGCAGAGTGCCATAGCGGTGAAGCCCATGGACCTTCGCCCATTCGAGCATTCCCCCGTCCTCGACAAGCTCATCGAATTGGGAGTCACTGAGGAAGTGATAGTGGACTCCGTCGATCTCTCCGGGCCGTGGTGCGCGCGTCGTCGCCGAAACCGAAACGACGAGTTCAGGATGCCGGAGCCGAAGGGCCTGGACGACAGTCCCCTTGCCAACAGCCGTCGGACCTGCGAGAACAGTGAGTCGTGGAGTCGCCATGAAACCATCCTGCCATCGCGTGGACGTTCAGCCGAATCCTTTCACCCGAACCTGTCGATGAGGGCCTGGGCTTGAACATGCCCGAGGCCGCGCACGCGGCGGGTCCTGGCGATCCCGTACTCATCCATCAGATGATCTGCGGTGGTGACTCCGACTCTCGGTAAAGACTCAAGAAGAGCGAGGACTCGCATCTTCGCGACGGCCTCGTCATTCTCAGCGAGCGCGAGAACCTGTGAGAGGCTGAGCTCCCGGTTCTTCAATTTGCCTTTGATCTCAGCGCGGCGACGCCTGGCAACGGTTGCCTTCTCAAGTGCTTCAGCACGCTGTTCGGGGGTCAGATGCGGTAGTGCCATCGCTGCCCACTCCTTCACGTGGAGGTAACCTTTCGCAAAGTGTATAGCTCAGCTCACATTCCGTGGAAGAAATGGGCAGCGCTTTGGCGAATCGTAATGAGGCTGTGCCCTAAGCGCCCGAGGAGAGACAACTCACGCCAGCGCCCCTTTCGACTGTTCTTGGACTCCGCCCCCGGCGTGCCTCAAGCGAAGCGCGGATGCAGTCGGCACACCAGCTGGCGCTGGACTCCGCTCCCGCGCGCCTCATAAGAGGAGGCGGGGTTCTTTCTTTACCCGCCACGCTCAATGAGCCCCCGCGCCTCAAGAAAGCAGACTCACCGCCTCCTCATAGGCGCCGCGCAAAGCATCCGGGCTCGGCCCCTTCGCCAGAACCGCCCTCGACGAAGAAGCGAGCACCGCATGACGCGCACGCCCGAACACTTCAGCAAGCTCATCGGGCCCCGCACCCTGGGCGCCGAACCCGGGAGCGAGGATCGCCCCATGCAAGGATTCAAGGTCGATCCCCAGGTCCTTCACCGCACTTCCCACAGTCGCGCCAACAACGACCCCCGCAGGGCCGAGGGAGTCAAAACCGCACTCTGCATTGAAAGCCGCGAGCTCTTCCACGACCCGGGCTGCGACCGAACGGCCCTCACTATCCCGGCAATGCTGAACAGAGGCCCCCTCAGGATTAGAGGTGAGGGCAAGCACGAACACTCCCCTATTGTTCTCGGCAGCGAGCTCCAGGGCAGGACGCAAAGACCCGACTCCCAAATAGGGGGAAAGAGTCACCGCATCCGCCGCCAGAGGCGAGCCCTGAGCGAGATACGCATCCGCATAACCCTTCATCGTTGAACCGATATCGCCGCGCTTCGCATCCACAATGCACAAGCTCCCCACCCCAGTGCAGGCAGCAATCACCTCTTCGAGGACACCCACGCCCTTCGAACCGAAACGCTCGAAGAACGCGGACTGGGGTTTGAAAGCGCCGACCCTTCCCCCCAACGCTCCAACAACACCGAGGGAGAAGTGACGAAGCCCCTCAAGGGAAAGGGGAAGACCCCAAGCGTCGAGCAGGGCCGGATGCGGATCAATGCCGACGCACACTGGGCCGCACTCCCTCATGGACGCCGCAAGGCGGTCACCGAATCCCAGGCTCATCTCATTTCCCCCTTGCGCACGGCATCCCACTCCTGGAGTGAACGCACACTAAACGCCCCACAAAGACGAGCCTCAATCGCCTGGACCACCGCGTTGAAGGCCTGCAGGGTCGTGATAATCGTCCGGTCATTCGCCGCAGCGGCCGTGCGGATCTGATAGCCGTCGTGACGATTCGAAGACTTCTGTGGCGTGTTGACGATCAGATCAATGAGGCCGTCATTGATGAGATCAACAACCGTCGGCTCCCCATTGGGGCCCCGCCCAGCCGAACTCTTCCGAACAACAGTCGCCTCAATGCCATTACGCCGCAGTACCGAAGCCGTTCCCCCTGTCGCGAGAATCGTGAAACCGAGCTCACGCATCCGGGCCGCAGGGAACACAATCGCCCGCTTATCCGAATCCGCAATGGAAATGAAGACCGTCCCTTCAGTCGGCAGTTCACCACAAGCACTCGACTGGGACTTCGCGAAAGCCCTCGGGAAATCCCGGTCAATGCCCATCACTTCACCGGTGGAACGCATCTCAGGCCCAAGGATCGTATCGACCACGGAACCATCCTCGCGGCGGAATCGACGGAAGGGAAGCACAGCCTCCTTCAAGGCGATAGACCCGCCCTCGTCAATGAAACGCGCATCCTGGGCGGGCAAGATCCCCTCCTCGCGCAAGGACGCGATCGATTCACCCACCTGGATGAGTGCCGCAGCCTTCGCGAGGGCAACACCACTCGCCTTCGACGCGAAAGGAACCGTTCGTGAGGCTCTCGGGTTCGCTTCAATGACGTAGAGGGTGTCGGAAAGCAGAGCGAACTGGATATTGACCAGGCCCCGCACGCCAACACCTCGGGCGATCTGCTCCGTTGAAGCGGCGATCCTTTCGAGTTGACGTGAGGAAAGGGTCATCGGAGGCAGGACGCACGCCGAGTCGCCTGAGTGGATCCCGGCCTCCTCAATGTGCTCCATGATCGCTCCGAGGAAAAGTTCCTCGCCGTCGTACAGGGCGTCGACGTCGATCTCGGTTGCGGCATCGAGGAAACGATCAATAAGCAGCGGGCCGCGTTCGAAGAGCTGATCAATATCGGGCCGGTCAAGATAGTCGGACAGGGCCGCAGTGTCATTAATGATCGCCATGCCCTGTCCGCCCAAAACGAAGCTCGGGCGCACGAGGACCGGGAAACCAACCCTTTCTGCGACCTCGTGGACCTGCGCCACCGAATGAGCGACATCGTGCGCCGGCGCGGGGCAAGCGGCCTGGTCGAGAATCTTGCCGAACTCCTCACGGTCTTCAGCTAATTCGATCGACTCCGGGCTCGTCCCCAGGATCGGCACACCCGCCTTCTTCAGACCCTCCGCAAGAGAAAGCGGGGTCTGGCCGCCGAGTTGGACGATGACGCCACGGATCGGACCTGCGGCCAACTCCGCGCGGTAGATCTCAAGCACATCTTCAAGAGTGAGGGGCTCAAAGTAGAGGCGGTCTGAAATGTCGTAGTCCGTGGACACGGTCTCCGGGTTGCAATTGACCATGATCGTGTCGAAACGACTGCGCAAGGCCATCGCGGCGTGGACACAGGAGTAGTCGAACTCGATGCCCTGGCCGATCCGGTTCGGGCCCGCGCCCAAAATGATGACGGCCTCACGCTGGCGAGGACGGACCTCGTTTTCCTCCTCGTAGGTGGAATACGCGTAAGGAGTGCTCGCATCGAATCGGGCCGAACAGGTGTCGACCATTTTGAAGACCGGGTGAATTTCGAAGGCGCCGCGCACTTCACGCACAGTCTCCTCAGACAGGCCACGGATCGTGGCGATCTGCGAGTCGGAAAACCCGTGACGCTTCGCCTCCTCGAGGACCTCTCGGTTCAGAGCCGGAGCGCCTTTCAGACGCTGGGCGACCTCGTCGAGGAGGAACATCTGGTCAAGGAACCAGGGGTCGATCTTCGTCGCCTCATGCAGTTCTTCAAGGCTCGCTCCACCTCTGATCGCCTGTTGGATCTGCACGAAGCGCGCCTCGGTCGGCACTTTCACAGCTTCAACGAGGGCCGTGGTCTCCTCCGGCGTGGGTGCGGGCTCGTTCCAGTGGAATTGGACTACCGGCTTGTCGATCGACCTCAACGCCTTTTGCAGGGCTTCCGTGTAGGTGCGGCCAATCGCCATCGCCTCACCCACGGCCTTCATTGAGGTCGTGAGCCTCGGGTCGGCACCCGGGAACTTCTCAAAAGTGAAACGCGGGACCTTCACGACGACGTAGTCGACGCTCGGATCCTTTGAGGCAGGCCTGCCCGTGATGTCATTCGTGATCTCATCGAGGGTGTAGCCGATCGCGAGCTTCGCACTGATCTTCGCGATCGGGAATCCCGTCGCTTTCGACGCCAATGCGGAAGAACGCGACACCCTGGGATTCATTTCAATGACGATGACGCGCCCCGAGCTCGGGTCGAGTGCGTATTGGATATTGCAGCCGCCCGTGTCCACACCGACTTCGCGGATGATCTTGAAACTCAGTTCACGCAGCTGCGAGGCCTGTTCTTCGCTGAGCGTCAAGGCGGGAGCAATGGTCACGGAGTCTCCCGTGTGGACGCCCACAGGGTCGACATTGTCGATCGAGCACACGGCAATGCAGGTGTCGGCGCTGTCGCGCATGACCTCGTACTCGATCTCTTTCCAGCCGAGAATGGACTCCTCGAGGAGGACCTCGTTCGTGATCGAGTTCGCCAAGCCCTCCCCGGCGATGCGTTCAAGCTCTTCAGGGGTGTGGGCGAATCCTGAGCCCAGGCCGCCCATGGTGAAGGAGGGGCGCACGACGAGGGGGTAGCCGAGTTCACGGGCCGCCTCGTGGCACTCCTTGAGGCTATGCGCAATGAAGGAGCGCGCCACTTCGGCGCCGCAGCGTTCAATAATGGCTTTGAATTCGTCTCGGTCCTCACCTGACTTGATCGCTTCGAGGGACACTCCGATCAGCTCGACGCCGTAACTGTCGAGGACTCCGGCCTCGCCGAGTTCAACGGCCGCGTTCAACGCGGTTTGCCCACCCAGGTTCGCGATCAGCGCGTCAGGACGCTCCTTGTCGATGATCGACGTGATGACCTCGAGGGTCAGGGGCTCGACGTAGGTCGCGTCCGCCATTCCCGGGTCGGTCATGATCGTCGCCGGATTGGAGTTGACGAGGATCACGCGGTAGCCCTCGGATTTGAGGACGCGGCACGCCTGGGTTCCCGAGTAGTCGAATTCGCAGGCCTGACCGATGACGATGGGCCCAGAACCGATGACGAGGATCGATTCGATGTCTGTTCTGCGGGGCATCAGAGGCTTCTTCCTTCACAATCGGCGGTCGCGGCCCACCTAGAGGTGACATGCGAAAGGAAGCGGTCAAAAAGGGGCGTCGCGCCCGCTTCCTCCACGCCCTGCGGGAACAATTGTGCTGCCGCATCGTCCAATGAGAGGCGGCGCACTCCCCTATCGACAAGGACCTGGGCCGAAGCGGGCAAAGCCCGCCCGGAAACGATGAAGGCCCGCATTGAGGGATTTGCGCGCAGGCGACGCGTCACCGCCCTCGTGTCGATGCCACTGATTCCCACGACGCCCTGATCTTTGAGTTCTTCAACGAGTTCGCGCCTGCGGGTCCACGAGGCGGGTCTGGCCCCCTCTCGGATGACAAGTCCCGTGGCTGTGATCCTCGTCGGCTCAGCCTCAGAATCGAAACCGGAAATCCCCACATGGGGGCTCGTCATCACGAGGATCTTACCCGCATGATCCGAGTCGGTAAGAGCCTTGTACTCGCCGTTCATCTCCACGCAAAAGTCGGCGGGACCCTGGGCGATCCCCTCGGCACCAAAAGGGGCGCCGAGGTGGACGCTCCCGTCCTCGAGGACGAGAAGTGCAACAGCGGGCATCAGCGGTTCTCCTTGGAGATGAGCTCGCCCGCGAGGACCGTGGATTCGCCCCGGTGGAAGGTGTAGAGCACCTGTCCGGGCAGTTCCATTCCACGATACGGTGAGTTCGAAGAGCGGCTCTGCTGGGTCGCCGGATCGACGATGCGGCGCACCGAAGGATCGACGAGGGTGATGTTCGCAAGAGCACCGACGACGAGGCCCTGCCCCTGCGTTGAGACGCGGCCGATCTTCGCCGGCGTGGTCGACAGGACGCGCGCAATATCCGCCCAGGTCATGCGGCCCGTGTTCACCATTGTTTCAATGAGGATCGGCAGCGCAGTCTCCAGTCCGGTCATGCCGAAAGCTCCGGCCTGCCATTCGCAGTCCTTCGATTCGAGCGGGTGGGGCGCATGGTCCGTGCCGACGACGTCAATCGTCCCATCGGCCAGGCCTTGACGGACCGCCTCCACGTCCTCGGCGGTACGTAAGGGCGGGTTGACCTTGTAGAGCGGATCGTAGGAGCGAGCGAGTTCCTCCGTGAGGAACAGGTGGTGCGGGGTCGCTTCGGCGGTGACCTTCACTCCCATTTTCTTGCCCCAGCGGATGAGCTCGACTGATCCTGCGGTCGACAGGTGGCAGACGTGCACGCGCGAGCCGACGTGCTTCGCGAGGAGAATATCGCGGGCGATAATCGCCTCTTCGGCGACGGCGGGCCAGCCGGGCAGGCCGAGTTCACCCGAAAGCGGGGACTCGTTCATTTGGGCGCCCTCAGTCAGAAGCGGGTCCTGGGAATGCTGGGCGACCACACCGTCGAAGGTCTTGACGTATTCGAGGGCGCGGCGCATGAGCACCGGATCGGAGACGCATTTGCCGTCGTCGGAGAAGACACGGACTTTGGCGCGCGAGTTCGCCATTGCGCCCATCGCGGAGAGCTGTTCGCCTTTGAGGCCCTTGGTGACGGCGCCAACGGGACGGACTTCCACCCATCCGCATTCGCGGCCGATCTCCCAGACCTGATCGACGACCGAAGCGGTGTCGGCAACCGGGGTGGTGTTCGCCATCGCATGAACTGCGGTGTAGCCGCCCGCCGCTGCCGCTCGGGTCCCTGTTTCAATGGTCTCGGCGTCCTCTTGGCCGGGTTGGCGCAGGTGCGTGTGAATATCGACGAGGCCGGGAAGGGCGATGAGTCCATCGGCGTCGACCCTGCGGGCATCCTTCGCCCCATCGCGGGCCTCATCTCCGATCGCGGCGATCACGCCGTCCTTGACGAGGATGTCGTGACGCCCCTCGCCGAGGATATCAGCGGAGGAGATGAACCAGGTGCGAGTCGAATCAGTCATGAGAGTGTCCTTCGGGTGCGAGCAGGAGGTAGAGGGCGGCCATACGAACGCTGACGCCGTTCGAGACTTGCTCGACGACGACAGCACGAGGTGAGTCTGCGGCTTCCGCGCTGATTTCCAGGCCTCGATTCATCGGGCCGGGGTGCATGACGATCGTTTTCTCGGCAAGCTTTTCGAAACGCTGACGGTCGAGGCCGTAGGCTGCGTGGTATTCACCGGGTGAGGGGAAGAATCCTCCGCCTGCGGCGCTCATGCGTTCACGTTGGACGCGCAGCATCATGACCGCGTCGGGCTCTGAAGCGAGAGCATGGTCAAGGTCGTAGTCCACGTCGCAGGCCCAGCCCTCAATGCCGACGGGCAGCAGGGTCGGAGGTGCAACGAGGGTGACCTGCGCTCCCAGAAGGGTGAGGAGGTCAACGTTGGAGCGGGCAACACGCGAGTGCAGGACATCGCCGACGATGACGACCCGGGCTCCTTCAAGGTCAGTGCCGGGTGCGAGGGGCTCAACTTCAGGCGAGCTCGGGTCCCTCTTGTAGTGGCGGCGCAGGGTCATCGCATCGAGGAGCGCCTGAGTCGGATGCTGGTGCGTACCGTCTCCGGCATTGAGGACCGGCAGTTCCATCCACCCCGCGTGAGCGAGGCGGTGTGCCGCCCCGGAGGAGGAGTGTCGTACGACAACAGCATCGGCGCCCATCGCTTGGAGGGTGAGGGCCGTGTCTTTGAGGGACTCGCCTTTGGACAGGGAGGAGCCCTTCGCGGAGAAGTTGATGACATCTGCGGACAGGCGCTTGGCGGCGGTCTCGAAGGAGATCCTGGTGCGCGTCGAATCCTCAAAGAACAGGTTGACGACCGTCCGCCCGTGCAGAGTCGGGAGCTTCTTGACTCGATGGGATTGGGTTGCGGCCATCTGCTCGGCCGTGTCAAGGAGGAGGAGCGCCTCACGGTATTCGAGGTCGCGGATGGAGATGAGGTGATCGAGGCTCATTTCAATTCTCCTTTCCGAGCAGGACGCCGTCACGTCCGTCACTTTCCTTCAGGAGAATGGTCACAGTCTCCTGGCGAGAGGTCGGCAGGTTCTTGCCGACGTAGTCGGGACGGATCGGCAGTTCACGGTGTCCGCGGTCAACGAGGACGGCGAGCTGGACGCGGCTGGGGCGTCCAATGCCGCTGAGGGCATCAAGGGTTGCTTTGATGGTGCGTCCGGTGTAGAGAACATCGTCAACGAGGATCACGGTACGCCCGTCGATTCCCGCAGGGGGAATGAGCGTGGGTTTGGGAGTGCGCAGTGGTTTGTCGGCCAAGTCGTCGCGGAACATTGTCGGATCGATGATCGCGTACTCCGCAGTGAGGCCGCCGACTTCGCTGATCCTTTCCACGAGGCGCTTGGCGAGAAAAGCTCCGCGCGTCGGGATTCCCGCGATGACGAGTTCCTCGGTGTCGCCATTGCGTTCAATGATTTCAAAGGCGATCCGGGTCAGGGATCTGGCCACGTCATCGGCTCCGAGGACTTCTTTGCCTCTCAAAGCTCGTTCGTCGGTTGAATGCACTGATCCCATGCGGATCTCCTTCCCCGCCTCTCTGGACGGTCCTTAAAGGAATGCTTCCGCGCTCAACGATAGCGGGCCCAAGGTGGGAATAGCCAGACGTTCATCCCGTGGAACACAATCCATCCTGGGGCAATCCCCTCCCAGGGACACGTTTAGGGCGGCCCACCTTCATGGTCGGCCGCCCCAGGCGTGTGAGTCGATCAGTATTCGTCGAGGAGTTCGTCAAGCTCGGCGAGTTCCTCATCGCTGAGCTCGTCTGTGGGCCCTTCCTCACCAGGTTCCGCAAGCTCGGGTGATAGTGGCGCGTCTTCAGCGTCGTCGTGTTCTTCCGTGGGCTCTTCGCCCTCGTCCTCGAGGTCGAGCGCGGGCCCGTCTTCAGAATCGAGTGCGGGCTCGTCTTCAACGACTGAGGCTTCACGGCGCGTCCACGCCGGAGCCTCAAGATCCTTACGGATCGCATCGAGGACCGCATTGACGAAGCTCGGCGCAGCATCCGTTGACAAGGACTTCACGATCGAAATCGCTTCATCGATCGCGATGATCGCAGAGACATCCTCAGAGTTTTCGAGCATCTCCCACACTGCGACGCGCATGACCGCAAGGTCCACGGCCGCAATGCGGTCCAGTCCCGAGACCTTCGCGCGAGCGGCGATGAGATCGTCGATGCGTCGCAGGTTATTCGCAACGCCCTCGATGATCTGAATCGAGTACTCGGGAAGGGGGGTTTCCGCGGCGGTGATGACGCGGCGCTGACGCAAAAGGTCGCGCAGGACCTCCGAGTCGCGTCCCATGCCGCGTTGGTCGGCTTCGAAAACGACGTCGGCCGCGCGTTTGCGGGCCTTCGTGCGGGAGGTGAAGCGGAACGCGCGCGACATCAGTCGGTGACGCGGCCGGAGTAGGAGCCGTCGCGAGTATCGACCTTGACGCGGGTGCCTTCCTCCATGAAGAGGGGAACCTGAATCTCGTAGCCGGTCTCGAGGGTCGCGGGCTTCGTGCCCGCCGAGGAGCGGTCGCCCTGCAGGCCCGGCTCGGTGTGGGTGATCTCGAGGACGACGGTGGCGGGCAGTTCAACGAAGAGTACGGTGCCCTCGTGGAGGGAGACGATGACATCCTGGTTCTCGACCATGAAGTTCTTCGCGTCGCCGACGGTCTCAGCGGACACGTTGATCTGCTCGTAGGTCGACTGGTCCATGAAGACGTAGTCGGTGCCGTCCTGGTACAGGTAGGTCATGTCACGGCGGTCGACGGTCGCAGTCTCGATCTTGAGGCCAGCGTTGAAGGTCTTGTCGACGGTCTTACCGGAAAGGACGTTCTTGATCTTTGTGCGCACGAACGCGGGGCCCTTGCCCGGTTTGACGTGCTGGAACTCGACGACCTGCCAGAGCTGGCCGTCGATGACCATCACGAGGCCGTTCTTCAGATCATTCGTCGTTGCCACAGGGGTACCTCACTGTCGGGGAGATTAAGAATCGCCCGTAAGTCTACACTCCCGCACAATCGACTCCGCGATCTGCCGGGGCTCACGGCCACCGGTTTGTACTGATGAATCCGCCACATCCAGGTACCGGGCCCGAAGAGTCTTCATCATCATGGCGAGCTGCGCCCTCGGTGCACCCAGAGCTAGTGAACGTGGAGCGTTCAAGCCCTGACGTCTCGCGAGCTCGCTGATCTCGACACTCAGCTCGACGACTCTCGTGCCCTGGGCTTTCGCATCGTGCAGGGCGCGCAGCGTCTGCTCGTCCTCGATCTGGCTGGCGCCCAGCGTCACCACCGCCCCCGGGCTCGTCAAAACCCTCAGTGCGGCATTCCTGCGGGCCTCGGCAAGCCCTGGCGCATTGCGGATCACGAGCTCAGCGATGGGCGCTCCGAGGGTGTTCTCCACGATGTCATCGGCCTCAAGGAAGTCGACCCCGAGTGTGTCGGCGAGGAGGCGCCCGACGCTCGTTTTGCCCGCGCCGGACACGCCGACAAGCACGAGGAGCGGCGTGTTCATGAGTGAATCCCGATCCGCTCTGCGGGCTCATCCAGCTCAGAGGGCTCGACCTGGAAGGCTTCAGGGCGGGCGATTCCTTTGAGGAGGATGAACCTCATGCGCCCCTGACGCGCCTTCTTATCGGAGGCGATCACATCCTTCAATCCCCCGAGCGTCGCGCCCTCGTAGGATGTTGGAAGCCCCATTTTCGACAACACGCGAATATGGCGCGCCACATCCTCTTGGGAGAGCAGCCCCCGCAGCTGCGCCAGGTGTGCGGCGAAAACGCAGCCAACGGCGACCGCTTCACCGTGACGCCAGGTGTAGTCCTCGCAGCGTTCAATCGCGTGAGCGAAAGTGTGCCCGTAATTGAGGATCTCGCGCAGCCCCGATTCTTTGAGGTCTTCGGAGACGACCCGCGCTTTGACACCGATCGCCCGTTCAAGGAGTTCACGAAGCTCAGGTGAAGCCGGGTCAATCAGAGTGTCCGGCTCCGCTTCCTCGACGATGGTGAGGATCTTCTCGTCACTGATGAACCCGCATTTGAGGACCTCAGCCATGCCGGCCCGAAAATCACGCTCCGGAAGGCTTGAGAGGAAATCGAGATCGCACAGGACCCGCCTGGGAGGGTGGAAGGAGCCGACGAGGTTCTTACCCGCCGCCGTATTGATCCCCGTCTTACCTCCGATTGCGGCATCCACCATCGCCAGGAGTGTCGTCGGCATGGTCACGAGGTCGATGCCCCGAAGCCAAGTCGCGGCGACGAAACCGGCCATGTCGGTGGTCGCTCCACCACCGATCGCGACAAGCGCGTCCGCGCGCCCGAGTGTGATCCGTCCCGCCAGATCCCACAGGCCCGCGACGACGTTGAGGCTCTTCGCGGCCTCGCCCTCGGGGTGGGAGGCAAGATGAACTTCGAGTCCTTGGGCGCGCAAGCCCTCAGCAATTTCCTGCGCCGCCTCCTCCACTGGGGAGGCGTGAACGAGGAGGACCTTCGTTGCCTGGGGGCGGAGGACCTCCAGGATCGCTTCGGCGGTGATTCCCCGTGTGATGAGCACATCGTAGGGGGCGCTGCCTTTGACGTGGATCGTGCTCCTGTGCGTGTCAATGAGACCGAGGAGGCGTTCGGCGACCTCTAGGGCGGGGCCATCATCGGAGGGCAGTGTCACGGTTTCAACCTCCCGGTAGTAGGGTTCGCGCTCCTCGCGCAGCCTGAGCAGTACCCCATCAGGGTCCTCTCGCAGCAGTGGACGGTGGTTCTTCTTCGTGACCCTGCGTAAGAGCTCTTCGTGTTCGACTTCGATCCGTACGACGTCAACGTTCTTGAGGAGTTCACGTACCCTGGGCGAAGTGACGGCCCCGCCTCCCAAGGAGATGATCGCTTTCATCTTGAGGGCGCGTTCCACGGCCTGAGCCTCGCGCTCACGGAACCCCGCTTCGCCTTCTTGGGCGAAGATCGTCGAGATCGAGCATCCCGCTTCTTCTTCGATGAGCCGGTCCGTGTCGATATGCGCAACACCGAGGGATTGAGCGGCGAGGCGCCCGACTTTCGTCTTTCCGGCACCGGGAAGACCGACGAGCACGATCGGCAGCGAGAGGGACGTCATGCGCGCTCCCCCACTCGCTGGCGGTAGGCCTCAAGATTGCGCCTCATTTCGGCGACGCTTTTTCCTCCGGCGTGTTCGAAGAGGGCATCGGCGAGGACGAGGGCGAGTTCGGCCTGGGCGATCAGTGCGCCGGGCACGAGCTGACAGGTGTCAGAACGCTGGTGAAGGCCGAGGGCTTCTTCTCCGCTTGCCAGGTCAACGCTGCGCAGGGCGCGGGGCACGGTTGAGATCGCTTTGAATGCGGCGCGCACGACGATCGGTTGGCCGTTCGAGGTGCCGCCCTCGATTCCGCCGGCGTGGTTGGAGGCCCGCAGCAGGTGGCCGTCTGGGCCTTTGAGGATTTCATCGTGGGCCTCAGAGCCGAGCATCGCCGCCTGGGCGAAGCCGTCACCGATCTCCACGCCTTTGACTGATTGGATCGACATGAGGGCGTGAGCGATCTTCGCGTCCAAGCGTGCGCGGGCGCTCACATGGCTTCCCAAGCCGATTGGAACACCCCAGGCGATGACCTCCACGACCCCTCCGATGGTGTCGCCATTGGCTTTCGTGTGGTCCACGAGTTCACGGAATCGTTGATCGAGATCCGCGTCGAGGGTCCGCATCGCGGAGGCGTTGAGCGCTTCCTCGTCGCCCGGCATCGGCTGAATGGGTTCTTCGGCGCGCAGGTTTCCGACCTGGATGACGTGGCTAAGGAGTTGCACTCCCCCGACCTGGGAGAGGATCGCTTCCGCCACCGCCCCGAGGGCGACGCGCGCCGCGGTCTCTCTCGCCGAGGCGCGCTCGAGGACGGGCCTGGCGTCTTCAAGTTCGTAGGAGAGCATTCCCGCCAGGTCGGCGTGTCCGGGGCGGGGTCTGGTCAAGGGCTTGTTGCGCGCGATTTCGCGTTCGTCCCCGCTTCCCGCATCGATGAGCAGGGCTTGGGGGTCCACTGGGTCGGCCGACATGACGGTCTCCCATTTCGGCCACTCCGAGTTCGCAATCTCAATGGCAATCGGAGCGCCGAAAGTCAGGCCGTGGCGAACCCCGCCGAGGATCCTCACCCGGTCCTTCTCGAACTTTTGACGGGCTCCTCGCCCGTGTCCGAGTCGGCGCCTCCACAGCGCCCTTTCAAAGTCCGAGGTCTGCAACTCCAAACCTGCAGGAACCCCTTCGATCACAGCGACCAGCGCCGGTCCGTGTGATTCTCCCGCGGTCATCCATCTGAGCATGCCCTCAGTCTCCCACAGCGAAGGGCCCTGGCCCGGTGTGGTCCTCAGATGCGGACCTCGAACCCCTGCGTGTGAAGTGCGCTCTTCACGTCTGAGATCGCGACCTCCCCGAAGTGGAAGACCGAAGCGGCCAAGAGCGCGTCCGCGCCCGTTCGCGCCGCTTCCAGGAAATGCTCGGAAGTGCCCGCTCCCCCGGAGGCGATCAGTGGGATGGTGACTTCGGAGCGGAACACGTTGAGCATCTCAAGGTCGAAACCCGTGCGCACCCCATCAGCGTCCATGGAATTCAACAGAATCTCCCCTGCGCCAAGGGAAGCGGCTTTCAGAGCCCATTCGAGGGCGTCAATGCCGGTGGAGCGTTTGCCGCCGTGGGTCGTCACCTCAAAACCGGAGGCCGTGGTCACGCCCTCGGGACATCTGCGTGCGTCAACGGACAGGACGAGGACCTGATCGCCGAAACGATCCGCGACCCTTGAGATGAGATCAGGGTCTGCGATCGCGGCCGTGTTGATGCCGACTTTGTCTGCGCCGTGGGCCAGGAGGCGGGCCACGTCCTCGACACTGCGGACCCCACCACCGACCGTGAGCGGCACGAAAACCTCTTCGGCGGTCTTGGCGACGACATCAAGCATTGTGGCACGTCCCTGTGAGGAGGCCGAAACGTCGAGGAAGGTGATTTCGTCAGCGCCTTCTGTGCCGTAGCGGGAGGCGAGTTCCACCGGGTCCCCGGCATCGCGAAGATTCTCAAAATTCACGCCTTTGACGACGCGACCAGCATCAACATCAAGGCAGGGGATGATACGCAAAGCTACGGGCATGCTCTGATCCTAGTTGCCCGGATGCGGCTTCTTCGAGCGCAGTCCAGAAAAGTGGGCGCTCGCCACCCCGCCCTGTTCAACGCGCGGACTCGTCCTCAGCTTCGGGCTCATCCTCCCCGGCGGGCTCCGTTCCGAGAATATCGATGACAATGCACAAGGTGTCATCTCCGGTAGCAAGATCGGGTGGGACCGTGATCGCCAGGCGTGAACCGACCCTGCGGTCGACCAGAGCCTCCGAAAGTCCCTTCATCGTCGAGTCGAGGGGAACAAGTTGGGGCATCCCATCGAGCCAAGTCGACGAGCGGACGAGGGAATCGGACCATCCGATCACGGCATACTGTGCGACAACGCGATCATGTTCCCTCACCTGGGGGCCGTCGCCGCGGATGAGCGTTTGGACGCTCGTCCCCCGCGGCACACTCGCATCGTGCGTAACGAGGGGACCGTCTGCGGTCATCTCAACCTGAAGGGGCCCCGCATGTTCTCCAGTGTTCTCATCCCCGTAGGCGCTTGAAGCGAGAATATCGATCACTGTGATCTCACTTGGCGTCGTACCATCGGCCTGAGAACCGAGGGGACGGATCGTGACGATCCGGGCCCCTTCCTTCTGGCCGATGACCAGGCTCGCCAGATCCACGCCGAGTGCTTCGGGATGCGCATGCCCGACGACGAGGCGGGGGCGCCCCCTTGGGGACTTCGACGCTCCGGAGGCCCCGTCGAAAGAACTGAGGGATAAGAGCACCGGGGAACCCGAGCTGATGTCCCTGCCCTCCCCGTTTTCCAGGACTCTGAATTTCAGGGCCCCAACTGTCAGTGGTCTCGTCAAAGAGATGACGGGGGTCGCTCCCGCGCGCCCGGAAACAGACACCGCATCCAAAGCCCCGAGGGGCGCTGATTGGGCCGTCTCTGTCGCTTCTTCCCAGGGGCGCAGGACTGCGAGTACGCCCAAGCTGAAAAGCAGCACAAGAACGAGGCCGAGGAGAACCCAAGGCAGGCGCCTCTTCTTCGGACGTTTCCTGTGGCGTCGATCAGGGAAAGGAGAGCTCATGCTGGCAACACCGGGGCGTGATCGTAGATCTTCTCAATGAAAGCGTCGACGCGCGGATCCTCGCTTGCCAGAGGATCTTGGAGGGAGAGCGGGGGCGTCATATGGTCATCCAATCGGGCGTGCACCCAGTCGACACTCACATCGGCGCGAGCATCTTCCGCTGCGCCAATGATCGCGCCCCGCAGGCGCGCACGGGTCGTTTGCGGGGGCGTCGTGATCGCGCGCCTGACACCTTCAGGGCAGGTGAGGCGCTTGACCAGGCCCGCGCCTTCGAGTTTTGGCAAGAGCCCCTGGGCGGTGATGTCGTGGTACGACAGTTCGAGTCGCGCGACTCTGGGGTCTGCAAGTGTCGTGCCGATCTTCGCCGCGTAGGTCGATAAGAGCTTGCGCTTGATCGCAATATCGAGTTCCGTTTCCACAGTGGACCAGTCGCCACTTGAAATCGCGTCGAGGCCGCGCCCCCACAAGTCGACGAGGTACAGGTGCATCTCATCCATTGAATCCGGGTCAATGGAGTCAAGCACGCGCTCGCGGATCGTTTTTTGAATCTCGATCGGAGTCGCCCAGCGGCCATTGGCCAATTCGATCCGCGTTGAGCCGCTCAGATCCACTGAGATCTCGCGGATTGCCCGCATCGGGTCCGCCAAAGCGAGATCCTCGATGACAAGTCCGTCTTCCACGGCCTGCAAAAGCAGCTCCGTCATGCCGATCTTCAGGGCGCTTGTTGGTTCTGCGACATTCGTGTCGCCGACGATGACGTGCATGCGTCGATAGGAGCCCGAATCGGCGAGGGGTTCGTCTCGGGTGTTGATGATCGGTCGTGAACGCGTCGTCGCGGAGGAGACCATGTCCCACATCTGTTCGGCGCGTTGGGAGAAGCTCAGTGCCGCCCCTGAAGCGCTGTGGCGAATCTTGCCGTTGCCGACGAGGATCTGACGGGTCGTGAAGAAGGAGACGAGGGCGTCGGCGACCTGGCGGAAGTCGCGTCTGCGGTGCAGGAGGTAGTTCTCGTGGCAGCCGCAGGAATTGCCCTGAGAATCGAGGTTGTTGCGGAATAGGTGCAGCCTTTCAGGCTGTCCGAGTTCTTCGAAGGCCTTATCGGCTTCGAGGGCGAGCTCGGCCAAAATCAGCGAACCTGCGCGGTCTTGTTCGAGGAGGTCTTCGAGGCGGTCGCATTCGGCGGTCGCATATTCAGGGTGGGCGCCGACGTCGAGATAGAGGCGTCCCCCGTTCCTCAGGAAAAGGTTGGAGGATCGTCCTGCGCGAAGGAAGGGGGTGAAGAGCTGCGCTGCCGCGTGCTCGGCGTCCATGCTGGAGGCTCCGCCCTCGGCGGTGGCGGCCATGAGCCCGTACTCGGTCTCGATTCCGACGACTCGGCGCCTCACCTCACTGGCCGCCCTTCTGCACGAAGCCCTGAACGAAGGCCTCTGCATTGGTTTCGAGGACGGAGTCGATTTCGTCGAGAAGATCATCGAGGGACTGGGTGAAGGCCTGAACCTGGCCTGCGCCGCCGAGTTCCTCCGGCTCGTTGTCCGGGCCGGAGGGGGCGAAGATCTGCCTGCTGTCCATGTGTGTTCTCCTTGGGTTCACAGTTCGCCGCTGCTCGCGGCATCGGCGATGGGGTGACGGATCAGGTCGCCCACCCCGGGGTCGAGGACGAGGGAGGTCCACGATGCCTTCACGAGGTCTTTTCTTTGGGCGACCGCCAAGCCGCGCCCGTAGGCGCGGGTGTTCGTCGGAGGAGTGTCTGCCGCTTTTTCAACCTGTGTCTCGGTGAAGAGCCTCGTGACGCGCCCCGCCTTCGCGAGGCGCATCGCGAGGGAATGCTCGGGGCGAAGATCCGCCCATTGCAGGTCCATTGCCGCGAGCCTCGGGTCTGACCATTCACAGCCTGCTCGCTCGCGCGCGCGGGCGAGCAGCTGGTATTTTCCGACCCATTCGACATCTGCGGCGACTGAGAAAAGATCGGCGCGCATCCGGTCGAGGACGGATTGCCACATTTCGAGGACCCGGGCGTCGACCTCGTCGGGAGTGGTTCCGAGACGCTCGAAGGTTTCCAGGACCAGATCAAGGTAGAGCTGTTGGAGTTCTGCCCCGTTATAGGAGCGTCCCCCAGCGGTTGCGATCTGATAATCGAGTTCGGGGTGGTGGGAGACGTTCCAGGTTTCTTGAACCGGGTCGTCGAGGCCGAGGGCTTCCCATTCGAGGCCGATCCCCTGTTCAATGGCCCAAAGCACGAGGGATGTCGTGCCAAGTTTGAGCAGGATCGACACGTCGAAAAGATTGCCGTCGCCGCCGATGACGTGGAATCTGCGGTGTTTCGCCGGGTTGTCGTGGGCTTCGTCGCGAGTGTTGATGATCGGACGGTTGAAGGTCGTTTCCAAACCGACCTCGTTCTCAACGAAGTCCGCCCGCTGCGACATTTGGAACCCGGGGATCTGGGACTTTTGCCCGAGGCCGACGCGCCCGGCTCCGCAGATCACGGGACGGGTCACCATGAAGGGTGTCATCCCCCGAACAATGTCCTCGAAGTCGATGCTGCGTTGGACCCGGTAGTTCTCATGGGTTCCGTAGGCGGCGCCCTTCCCATCGGTGTTGTTCTTCACGAGGACCAGGGGCATGCCCTCGGCTTCGGCGCGTTCCATGATGCGCCGGGCGATGACTTCGCCCGCACGGTCCCACAGTGCGGCGTCGAATGCACCGAGCGCCTCCGGGGAGGAGTATTCGGGGTGCGCGTGGTCAACGTAGAGGCGCGCACCATTCTTCAAGACCGCTGTGGTTTGCGCGGGAAGGGCGAGCTCTTCTGGACTTGGGCGCGCGATCGTCTCTGAGCCGCCCGAAGGCGCCAAATGGTAGGGATCGTCCGTCAATAGGGAAGGGTCGGCTGCCGCCCGTGATAGACGCATGCCGCGCATATCGTTGAGGGGGTCTTCTGCCGTATAGTCCCAACGCACCGGCGCCGCGCCCTCGGCCTCGGTACCGTGCCGGGAGATCTCAGCGTAGAGGCGAACGGCTTGAGTCGACAAGGCGATCGGGTTCGCCCAGGGGTCATCGGGCCGGTAGACGCCGTATTCGGTTTCAGTCCCGATGATCCTCATTCATCCCCTCCTCTGAGTTGTGAGATCGCAACGATCTCTTCTCGAAGGTCAATGGTGCGTGCCCAATCCTCCGGGGAGGAGGTCTGGGCCAGTTCCACCGACTCGCGCATCTCTTCGTGAACGCCTGAGAGGATGTGGGCCACTGACAGGCCGTGTTCTTCACCTTTGAGAGCATCTTTGATGGCGAGTTTCTTCGCGCGCTCCACGATTCCCGCGATCATTGCCCCTGAGATGACGTCCCTGAAGTAGATCCGTTGTGTCCGCCCCGAGGCGAGGCGCGCGTCAAAAAGGGCGCTCGTCTCGTCTGTGACGAAGAGACGTTCCACGGCCTGGTCGATCATGTGATCGACCGCGGCGTCGAGGGAGCCGTGGGCCGCGATTTCCGTTTCACGGATCGGAATCCTGGGGGTGAGGTATTTCGTGAAAATGTCTCGCGCTCCGACCCGGTCGGGCCGTTCGACGCGGATGCGCACATCAAGACGACCAGGCCGCAAGACCGCAGGGTCGATCATGTCAGCCCGGTTCGAGGCTCCAATGATGACGACATTGTCGAGGGCTTCAACCCCGTCCATTTCCGCGAGGAGCTGAGGGACGATCATGGTTTCCACGTCGGAGGAGACACCGGTTCCGCGGGTCCTGAAAAGCGCTTCCATTTCGTCGAAGAACACGACGACGGGCACATCCCCAGCGGCCAGGGAGCGCGCCCTCGAAAAAATCGCGCGGATCTGCCGCTCCGTCTCTCCGACGAACTTGTTGAGAAGCTCCGGTCCTTTGATCGACAGGAAGTAGGTGCGTTTCCCGCTGCCCGCCTTCGATAGGGAATTCGCGACGGCTTTCGCGATCAGAGTCTTGCCCGAGCCCGGCGGACCGTACAAGAGGATGCCCTTGGGGGGTCGAAGACCGTAGGCGCGGTACATCTCGGGGTGGGTGAAGGGCAATTCGATCGAGTCGCGGACCTGGGCGATCTGTTCGTCCAAGCCCCCGATGTCCTCGTAGTTCGTGTCCGGAATCTCCGGGGTGAGGAGTTGCTCGACATCGGAGCGGATAATGCGTTCCAAGGCGATTCCCGAACGCAGGTCCACCACGAGGGAATCGCCGGGGCGCAGGTTGCCGTGACGCACAGGGCCCGCGAGGAACAGCATGTGCTCTTGCCCGCCCTCCCCTGAAACGAGGACGCGATCGTCTCCGACGAGTTCAAGGACGGAGACGATCGAGCCTGTGCGTTGGAAACGATCGGGAGCGACGGCGACAAGGTTGTCGTCGATGCGGATGCGCTGACCGTAGGCGAGGCTGTGCAAGTCCAATGAGGGGGAGACGGCGAGGCGCATGTGGCGCCCATTGACGACTGCTTCGACCTGCCGGGAAGCGATGTCGGCGTTGAGGAAGATCCCAAGAGTAAGCGGCGGACGATTCACTTCGAGGAGTTGCGCCTGTGCTTTGACGAGTTCACCGCGCGCCTGATGGAGGGCTTTCGCGAGGCGATCGTTCTTCTCCTCGAGGGAGACGATGAGGCGGCGCATGTCCTCCGTGGGCTCAGCCTTGAGGTCCTCATTCATCGGTCTTCTTCTTCCCCTCGACCCAGGCTTCGGCCTTCGCCTGCACGTCCCTTCGGACTTTGCGCAGTTTCTTCTCGGAAGCTGTTCTCAGGCCCACCGCCGTATCGGACCAGGAGTCTTCCTCGTCCCATTGGCCCCCGAGTCCTTCTGAGGACTTTGCGGGACGAGTCGAACGGGTTTGAGGCGAGACCCCGGGAGCGAGGCGCCGAGTTGAAAGGAGGAAGCCGGTGTGGGCAACCATGCGGTGTTCGGGGCGCACGGCGAGGCCGTCGACATGCCATTCGCGGCGCATGTCCTCCCAGGTGATCGGGTCTGTGAAGCATTGGGCGCCGCGTAGTTCCTCCATGAGGCGCGAGAGCTGCGTGACGGTCGCGATGTAGCAGACGAGGACGCCGCCGGGTGCGAGGACTCGGGTGATCGCCGTGATGTTCTCCCAGGGGGCGAGCATGTCGAGAACGACCCGGTCGACGCTGCCTTCTTCCATTGTGGCGAGTTCGGCGGCGAGGTCCCCGACTCTCAGATCCCAGGCCGGGTGAGCGGCCCCGAACCACAGATCGACATTCGCTCTGGCGATATCGGCGAATTCTTGTCGGCGCTCGACGGAGATGAGGTGGCCTTTTGGGCCGACGGCGTTGAGGAGCGCCATCGAGAGGGCTCCCGAACCGGCTCCAGCTTCGACAACGGTCGCGCCGGGAAAAATATCACCCATATGGGTGATGACACCGGCGTCTTTGGGGTAGACAACGGCCGCGCCCCTGGGCATTGACATGACGTAGTCGACCATGAGGGGACGCATGATCTGGAATTCGCGTCCTTCTTCGGTGATGATGACCTGACCATCAGGGCGGCCGATGACTTCGTCGTGTAAGAAGCCTCCGCGATTTGATTGGAACTTCCCGCCATGCACGAGGATGATCTGGTGGAAACGTCCCTTGGGGTCTTTGACTTGGACGCGATCGCCCTGGGTGAGGGGGCCGCGCCGATTCTCTTGGCCCAGTCGTGTCTGCTGGCTGAGTCGAGTCTGCTGGATGTGCGCGGCGGGGGCTTTGTCGGGCGTGGGGGTCTCATTCATCCTGTTCAGTCTATCCTCCGAGTCCGCTTCGCCCTTTGTGAGATCCGCAGATGAAGATGGGGCGCGCTAGCGTTGAGTCATGAGTTCTCCGACGCCACGAACCCAGGGCCTGAAGGGCCCCGCTCTTTCAGCTTCGCGCGCGAAGGAGTACGAGCGCTGCCCCTACCAGTACCGTCTCCATGTCGTCGACAAGATCAGCGACCCGCCGAGCAAAGCGACCGCGCTGGGGACCCTCGTGCATTCGGTGTTGGAGCGCCTCTACGATCTTCCTTTCAAAGAGCGCAGCGTCGAGGCCGCGATCGGACTGCTGGAAAAGGAATGGGATGCGAAGAAGGTGTCCTCCCCTGAGGTTCTCTCTGTTTTTGAGACCCCCGAGGAAGAGGGCCCGTGGTTCGAGTCGGCCCGCAAAATCGTCACCGCGTATTTTTCGATTGAGGATCCCCAGTGGCTTGCGCCCGCGGCCCGTGAGCAGTTGGTCGATGCTGTCACTGCGGATGGGATCCGTCTTCGCGGGTTCATTGATCGGATTGATCGTTCCGCTGCGGGAGATCTGCGGGTCGTGGATTACAAGACGGGCCGTGCGCCCTCGCCGCGTTTCCAGGACGAGGCGCTCTTCCAGATGCGTTTCTACGCTCTGCTCTTGCAGTTGACGGATCGTTTGCCCGCCAGGGCTCAGCTCCTCTACTTGAAGTCGGGGCAGGTCCTTACTTTCGACCCCGATCCTGGTGATATTGCGCGTTTTAGCGATCAGATTTCTGAGTTGTGGGGGCGCATTGAAGCGGATGCCAGGCGCGAGGAGTTCATGCCTCGCCGCAATCCGCTGTGCAATTGGTGCGGCGTCAAGCACCTGTGTCCTCTTTTCGAGGGGCGGGCCCCCGAGCCCCCTGAGGGGGGATTCGAGCGTCTCTTGCGTACCAGGGTGTCGTGAAGAGTGTCCTGAGCTGCGCACTCGGGTGTCTAACGACGATAGGCTCGTGGCAGGACCCGTTGGTGTGCGGGGCTCATTGGTGTGTGCGGGGCTCAGCTGATGGAGAGGGCCCAAGTTTCTTGCGAGGAGCGCGGGCGAGGGCATGCACTCGCAAACGATGTGCTAGGTCGAAGAGGCACATATGCGCCGCAGGCGGAGGCCTGCACTCGCAAGCGATGCACAAGAACGAAAAGACGCATGTGCGGCGCGGGCGGGGGCCATGCCTTCTGTGCGCCTCACACTCACAGGAGGTCGAAGCGCTCCCCCGCCATCAGTGCCTCAAGCAGCTCAATGCTCACATCATCAAAGCACGTCACACGCGAGTAGGCCGACGAAGCGGGGACATCCACAACCCCGGGGATCACGACGACGATTGCTCCCGACGCGAGGGCCGATCGAATCCCCGTCAAAGAATCCTCGACGGCGACGCATCTGCGGATATCCGCCCCGAAAAGACGCGCAGCCTTCACATAAGCGTCCGGCTCTGGTTTGGGCCGAGCGATATCCTCACCCGTCACAATGCGGGCAAAACCCGGCTCTGGCGCGGCCTGGGCAACCCCATCAGCGATCTGACGCCACGAGGAGGTAACGAGGCCGAGGGGCACTCCTGCGGCGTTCATCCGATTGAAGAGGCTATGAACGCCCGGCATCCACGGCACTCCCCCCGATTGGACAAGTCGAGCGACCTCGGACACGAGCTGGATCTCCAACTCCTGAGGATCACGATTCGCGCCCGTCGCCTCAAGCATGATGTCGATCGTGGTGCGCAGCGGACCGCCGATCATCTTCTCGCGCATGTCACGCGTCAACTCGCCCCCAAGGGAACGCATCATCTCCGCCTCGGCCTGTTCCCACAGAGGTTCGGAGTCGATGAGGGTGCCGTCTTGGTCGAGGAGGAGGGCTTCGGGCAACATCAGGCGAGCCCTGCGGTGGAGGCGGGCATGAGAACACCTGTGAGTAAGAGGGCGGCGACCACGATCGCAAGGCCAATCCGGTAGTAGACGAAGGGCTTATAGGACTTCGTCGACACGAGCTTCAAGAACCAGATGATGACCGCCCAGGCGACGAGAAAGGCGATGAGTGTCGCGACCGCCGTCTGCGGGACGGCGACCACATCTCCGCCTGAGAAGACCTTGTACACCTTGTACAGACCCGAAGCGAAGACTGCGGGCATTGCGAGGAGGAAGGAGTAGCGTGCGGCGGCTTCGCGCGTATACCCGAGGGCGCGTCCCATGGTGATCGTCCCACCCGAACGCGACACGCCTGGGATCAGGGCCATCGCCTGGGCGAGGCCGTAGAGGATTGCATCGCGCCACGACATGCGATCGAGTGTGCGGACCTGACGCATCTTCGAATCCACGAAGCCGAGGAGCACGCCGAAAAGGGCCAACATGACGACCGTGATCCACAGGTTCCTAAAACTCGTGTCGATCCAGTCCTGCAGGAGGAGGCCAAGGACGCCGATCGGCAAAGAACCGAGGATGATCATCCACCCCATGCGGGCATCCGGATCTGAAGAGGGCAGGCGTTTCGCAGCTGGGATGAACGGCAAAGCTTTCCACCAGTGCGAAAGGATCCGCACGATGTCCTTCCAGAACACGATGACCACCGCAGTCTCTGTGCCGATCTGGGTGATTGCTGTGAAGGCCGCGCCCGGATCCTCCTTGCCCACGAGTTCACCGAGGATGCGCAGGTGCGCGGAGGAGGAGATCGGGAGAAATTCGGTGAGGCCTTGGACCAGACCGAGGAAAATCGCATCAAACCACGTCATGTTCTCACCCTACGGGCGAGGCGCGCCTTCACCGCTTTCACGATGCCCGATCGCGGTGTGGAACCGAACACGGCTACCCTGGCCACATGGACTTTCGCCAGTGCGGATCAAGTGGCCTTCGCGTCTCCGACTTGGGACTCGGCACCCTCACCTGGGGGCGAGACACCGAGGCGGCTGAGGCCGTTGATATGCTCGCCCGTTTCGCCGACGAAGGGGGATCCTTCATTGAATGCGGTCCCCTGGATGGTGATGGGCGTGCGCTCGATGTGTGCGCCGAAGCGATTCGCCCGCTCGGACGCCATCGTTTCGTCCTCGCATTGCGTGGAGGGGCCCGGCGTCTTCCCGATGGGAGTTGGGCGTCCTCGGGGGCGCGCGGGGACATGCTCCGTTCTTTCGATGATGCCCTTGCCCGTCTCGAGGTCGACGATGTTGATCTGTGGCTCGCCTCCTATGATCCTTCCATCCCTGTGGAGGAGACTCTCGGGGCTGTGGAGACCGCTTATCGAAGCGGAAGGGCGCGCTACATCGGGCTCGCGGGCTTTGGACTGTGGGATGCGGCTCAAGCGCTCACTCTTCTTCACTCCCTCAAAGGCATTCCCCTTGCCGCGATCCATGTGCCTTTCTCGATTCTCACGGCGAGCGAGAGCCTGGAGCTTCGCAATCGGGTCACTGATGCGGGTATCGGGGTGATCGCAGCTTCTCCTCTCGCAGGTGGGGTTCTCACCGGAAAATACCGCCATTCCACTCCCCCGGATTCTCGGGCTGCTTCTGCGCGGATGCGCGCGCTCGTCGATCCTTTCCTTGATGCGGAGAATCGCGCGATCACCGAAGGCGTGGTGAGGGCCGCTGAAGGCTTGGATCGCACGCCCCTGGATGTGGCCTTGACGTGGGCGAAAGATGCCGCCGGTGTGACGACTGCTCTGATCGGACCGAGAGCATCGCGCCAATTGGAGCAGATCCTTGAAGGGGGTGCTCCTCTTCCCCAGCCGATCAGGAGGGTGCTTGATGAGATCGCTGGTCTGTGAAGGCCCGTAGAGGCGCAGCTGGGGCCTTGGACTCAACGTCCAAGGCCCCAGGTCTCACGCCGAAAAATCAGTCATCAACGTCGACGAAACCATCATCGGAATCCTCGTCGTCCTCGAAATCCTCATCCTCTTCGTAGTCTTCGTCCTCGTCGTAATCGTCGTCGAGAAGATCGAAGGGCAGTTCAACGCCGAAACCGGTGAAAAGCTCATCATCGTAAGTGAAGAAAGCATCGCGCAGCGTTTCCTCGGCCGATTCCAAGGCCTCAGCATCCGCGTCATCCCCCTGCCGGGCGATAGCGAAATGCTCATGAAACGCTGTGATGAGGCGCTCAAGGGCGCCGCGGGGATCCTCAGTCATGCTTCGATCTTAGCCTTGAGAACACGATTCGATCAGGGAAGATTGAGTTGCGAGCGGATAACGGAGACCATGAGATCAGCCCCCTTGATCTCCATTGTCTGATCCGCACCGACGATGCGCGACACGCCCTCGGCGTCTACAAGCTGCGAAGCGCCCATATTCGGGCCAAGCGGCAAAATCACCCACTCCTTCGTCGGCTCATACACGGCCTCAGGGGGCTCCCCTGCGATCAGAGCGGAAAGATTGGCGATCACGACTCGAGCCTGCTGGCGCGCCGCATCCGCTCTCTTCGACTCGCGCACATCCGTCAGGTCGCCGACGGCGTAGCTGCGCTCATGGCCCACGACCTGCAGGCTCTTCTTAACCCGGAGGGTGCCATTGGGGTGGAGGAACTCCTCATAGTCGGTGCCGTGCAAATAGCCCGTGTTCGCAGCCGCCCCATAGCACTGGAACCAGATATCACCCTCGATCTGCTCACCGCCAAGGGTCGAGACCTGGAAGTGTCCGAGCTCGCCGACATTATGCGGCGGAAGGAAAGCGAGTTCGGATCCGGTGATCACGCGTATGCCGAGTTCGGCGAGCTGAGCGGAGATCTCTTCGCGCAGTTCCTCGGAGTATCCGGGCGAAGAAAGGATCGTGTCTTCCTTCTCGACGATGATGATCTCCATCCCGGGGAAGGTGTGGGCGAGTTCCCCGGCGAATTCAATGCCGACCGTGCCACCGCCGACGAGCATCACGGAGCGTGCGCCTTTGAAGTTCTCATGCAATTGGGCGAGGCGCGCCCTCGCGACCGCCGAATTCGACGAGGAGTACTTCGCGGGGAAGGGGTAGGTCGAGCCTGTGGCGAACACGAGGTAGTCAGCCTCGATCGGGTCGTGCCCGTAAACATGCACGGTGGTGCCTTCGACGCGCGAGACGGTGCCGTGAACGAAACGCCCCCTGGTGAGCAGGTTTGTGTAGGGCATGAAGATCGCCTGTTCCCAGACCTCGTCCACGGCGGCACGCAAAGCGGCTGCGTGGTGCACGAACTGGTCCTTCTGTTCAACGAGGACGACCTCGGCGATCGGGTCGAGGCCCTTCGCGACGGTGATTCCGCCGTATCCACCGCCGATGACGACAACACGAGCCATGGTGTTCTCCTTCAATGTGTCGAGCTGTACGTATTGTGTCATTGCCTTCGCTTCCTCGCCTGGGACGATGAGCGAATTTGAAGCGCAAGGCTTAGTTCTCGGCGTCGAGTCCGAGGGCGCGGCGAATATTCGGGGCGAAGAAACCGGGGCCTTTCAAGACTTTCCCGTCTTCACGAAGCTTGACGGAACCATCGGGCATGAGCTTCGACAGGTTCGAGGCCTGTACTTCTGCGAGGACCTTGTCGAGGTCGATCCCCGATTCGATCGCCATCCCGTAGATGACATAAACGAGGTCGGCGAGGGCGTCGGCCGTTTCAATGAGATCACGAGTGCAATCATCTGAATCGACCGCCTGCTCGCTCGCGACTTCCACGATGGAGCGAGCGGCTGCCCCGTAGACCGCGCCCATGAGCTCGGCGAACTCTTCTTGGATGAGCGACATCCTCATGTGGATGCGCTCGTAGTCGATCGTCGGTGCATTCCCCGTCCCCAGGCGCACCGGCATCGAATAGGTCCGATGGAATTGTTCAACGAGCTTTTGAGGCTGGGAGGGGTCGAGGGCGGGGCCGCGGCCAGCTCCCGGCCCGTCCCAGGGAGCCACGGGTTTTCGAGGATCCGTCTTCAACAGGGCCGCAGTCCACTGGTCCGGGCCCTTGAGGCAACGGCGCACTCCCTCCCGGGTGAAGCCATTGCGCCACACGGGTTTCCAGGATCCCCAATTGCCGACCTGGGCGCGCCATTCGACACGTTCGACGCGCATGTGTCCGAAGGCGTAGTCGAGCGCGAGGCCCACGGCCTCGGTCATGAATCCTTTGCCCCACTGGTCTTGGCGAATGAAGAAGGCGATTTCGCAGGCTTCGGGGGTTCTCGGGGAACGGATGAGTTCGATGCGTCCGAGCAGCGCCGAGTCAGCTGCGCTCCTGATCGCGAAGTCTGCGCTTCCCTTCGCCCATTTCTCTTCAGATTCGGCGAGGTTCTCCCGGGCCATGTCGAGGGTGTAGGGGAAGGGCACGCTCGTCGTCTCGCTGATCCGAGGATCTTGGAGGCACTCGCACAGCTCCTTGGCATCCTTGCTCGTGATCGGCGTGAGGATAAGCGTTTCTCCGATCAGGCGCGGCTCTTCCTGGGGCATCTTCAAAGATCCTTTCCCGAGTTCTCGTAGGCGGTTGCCAAGATGTTGCTCAGCGCCGTCACCGTTTGATGATCCTCGACGACGAAGCGGCGGTCGAAAAGGTAGGTCGGCAGGCACCCGATCCCCATTTGGATGCCGATCTGGAAGTCTGAGAAGACTCTGGACGCGTACTCGCTTGAGGCGAGGGCTTCGACGACGTATTCGGCGGGCATGCCGATGTCTTGGGCGCATCCGATGAGCACATCCGGGTCGGAGATGTCGAGCGCCATTTCGAAATATGCGCGTCCGATCGCCTCGGCGAGCTTCAAGGCGCTCGTATCTGCTCCGCAGCTCGTGTCATTGACGAGGTCGAAGTCCGTGGCGGCCGCGACTGCACGATGCGCGCTTGTGGTCGGGGCGACGATCGCATGGTCGAAGTCGAAGACGATCCCCTCCGCTCTTCCGAGTTTCTCCAAGCGGGCGTCCTCGGCGAGGACCTCGTCGAGACTCTCACCGAGGTCCTCAATGCGGTGAACTTTCCTGGGGACGTCGAGGGCGTGGTCGAGTTCTGCTTCGAGGAGGAAGGCGTGCAGGCAGACCTCAACCTGCGTGGCGTGGGGGAACTCGGCGAGAGCGCGCCGAAGGTGGCGAATGCCGAGATAACACCAGGGGCAGCTCAGCTCCGCCCATACATCGATATGCACGAGGGTTCCTCCTTGGCTCAAGAGGCTGTGAACATAACAGGAGAGCCCGGAGCTAAAGCCCCGGGCTCTCATCGTGCGCGGAGGGGGACTTGAACCCCCACCCCCTAATACGGGGACTAGCACCTCAAGCTAGCGCGTCTGCCTATTCCGCCACCCGCGCAGGTGACTGCGTGTTCTCAGCGAAGTTTCCCTCGCTTCGGACGAGGAAGACTCTAACACGATCTCACCTTCGAATACCAAATCGAGGTCCATGATTGAGGCTCCCAGCAGGGTTTTTCGCCGGATCTGGCCGAATTCACCTTTCGCGGTGAATGAGTGAACTCAGGCGCGGATCTTGGAGAGTTTGTCGCCAAACCCCTGGACGATTCGCACGATGTCGCAGATTTCCTCCTCATTGAAGCCCTCGAGGAGGTATTCGCGGATCATCCCTTGGTGAAGTGCGTTCGCCTTTTTCACAACCTCTTCACCCTGTGAGGTCAGACACGCGCAGGAGCTGCGTCGATCCTCCTTCACGCTCGTCTTCTCAATCCACCCGTCACGTTCAAGATGAGTCGTGATGTAGGTCAATCGCGAAGGGGAGAAGATCACTCTTTGGGCCAGTTCTCCCATGCGGAGCGCATGATGCGGAGACTCCCAGAGGGCGAGCAGGACATTATAGTCGGACAGGGTCAAGCCGAATTGGCGCTTCAAGCGGTTCTCAAGGATCCCTTGAAGACGGGCGGATGCTTCGAAGAAGATCCTCCAGGCACACATCCTCGTGCCTTCCGCATCCGAAGGGTCGTGCTTATCCGATGAATCGGGCGTCGTATATCGTGAAGCTTCGTCCTGCTGGATCATGACGATCATCATAACCGCGACAAAGAGGCTCACCCTCGTCGCATTCCTTGCCGAAGATGCTCGTCAACGCACATCTAAGGAGATCCCGATGAGTTCACACTCACGCTGGAGCAGCGTTCTTTTTGATATTGACGGGACCCTCGTTGATTCAGCCTCCGTCGTGACGAAAGTCTTCGGGATCGTGCTCTCGTCAAGGGGATTCCCGGTTCCTGAAGAATCGGCGCTCATGAAGTATGTTGGTCCGCCCTTGTGGTGGTCTTTCACTGATTTGGGATTCGAGGGTGATCTTGTTGAAGAGCTCGTCACCTCTTATCGACGCACATACATTGAGTTCTACCTTGAGCCCCTTCCTTTCCCCGGAATCACGGAGCTCATCCCCCTGCTCCACGCGGCTGGTTTTCCTCTTGCCACGGCCACCTCGAAGCAGCAGCCCATGGCTCTTGCGCAGATCACGCACTTGGGGCTCGAGGATTCTTTTGATGTGGTCGCCGGCGCGACCCCGGGGCGTGATTCCACGAAGGCGAGTGTCATCGCCGATGCGCTGAGTCGACTCGAAGCTCAAGGTCATGATGTGTCCCGCCCGGTCCTCATCGGGGATTCCATTTGGGATGTCGAGGGAGCCGCTTTAGCTCAGATTGATGTCATTGGTGTGAGCTGGGGCTATGCGCAGCCGGGTGATTTGGATTCGTGCACGGCCCGTGTTTCTTCTCCTCAAGAGCTTGCTGAGCTTCTCGGGCTTTCAGAGCCCGTGTGAGGGCGCCTCCTTTTTACCGCACTACGGGGTCACGATGCGAGTTTCTATACTGGCGAGGACCTCGCTTTGGCGTTGAGATAGTCCTTCCAGAGGGTTTTGTGCGCCTCCTTGCACGCGTTGTTTCCTTTGCTTCAGGCGCGTTGCAACGCACCGTTCCATTCAGTGCCGATTGTGGCCACCCCTTCGCTGCTTGCACATTGTCTTGCAGCTGCTTCGTTATGCACCTGGCCTCCTCTTTCCTATAGGTGATGTTCATCTGAAGTCGCGTGAAGAGGTGTGCACGGGCAGGGCGATTGCCTTCATCCGGTGGGCCGTGATGCTCACGGCACCATCCCCGTATTCGACCCGTCCTCGTATCTCAAGAGCCTTCGATCCGAGCGCAATCCCCTTATGCGCATTCCACATGTCCGGCGAGCAGGAAATATTCACAATCCCCGTTTCATCCTCGAGGCTGAGGAAAATGATTCCCTGGGCGGTGTGGGGCCGCTGCCTGTGAGTCACGATGCCCGCAACGCAGATCACCTCACCACAGTGCTCAGCCCCCACCTGCTGGGCCGCAAGGACTCCGCGCTCAGCGAGTTCGTCGCGCAGCAACTCGAAAGGATGACGCTGAGGTGAAAGACCCATGGACTGATAGTCGCTGATGAGGGCCTCCTCCTCGTTCATCTCCGGCAGAAGCGGAGCTTTTGCGCCCACTTGAGTGCCGGGCAGGCAGGGTTGAATCCAGGAGGAGACTCCCAGGGCCCCTGCTGCCCACACTCCTTCTCGCCGTGAGATGCCAAGACTTGAGAGGGCTCCTGCCTTCGCGAGTCTGACGATCGAGGGCTCGTCGAGTTGGGCGCGGATGACAAGGTCCTCCACGGAGGTGAAGGGCCCCTCCCTGCGCGCTTCAAGGATCGCTTCGGCATCGGCGCCCAGGCCGGAGATGTCGTTGAGACCGAGACGCACATGCGCACCAGGGGTCGTGTCGAGACGGATCGGGGCTGTACTCGGGGGCGGCGCTTCTGTCTTTTCACTCCGAAGCCAACCCGCGGTATCGATGTCCCTTCCCCTTTCCAGGCTGATTCCCCTTTCCGGGCTTATTCCCTTTTCGCGGCCGGTGCCTCTGTGAGTGCCGATTCCCCTGTGAGTGCAGCTTCCTCTTTGATCGCTTCTTCCTCTTTGCGGGCTCATTGGCGCCGAAGGAGTTGCTTTCGCGCAATGACCCTCCTCCCCGCCGACGCCTGTTCTCGCACGCGGATCGCTATTTGCTGAGAACTCGACGCTTGCCTCAAGCTCAGAGGCGTTGACATCGGGAGCGAGGACGCTGAGCTCATGCCTTCGGGCGTCATGCACGAGGGAGGCCGGACTGTAAAAACCCATCGGCTGGGCGGCAAGGATCGCCGCATAGAACTCCTCCGGATGATGGACTTTCAACCATGCGGAGGCGTACACAATGTGCGCGAAGGAGAAGGCGTGGGATTCGGGGAAACCGAAGTCCGCGAATCCTTTGAGTTGAGTGAATATCCCCTCTCGTGCTTGTTCTTCCACGCCGCGAGCCTTCATCCCCTCCATGAGGGGCCCGCGGAGTTCCTCCATCAGTTCAGGAGATCGTTTCGCACCCATTGCCCTTCTCAGACGATCAGCCTGAGCGGGAGTGAATCCTGCGACGTCAATCGCGATCTGCATGAGTTGCTCTTGAAACAGGGGGACCCCCAGGGTCTTCTCAAGGGCGGGGCGCATCAGGGGATGCAGGTAGGAGACTTCTTCTCGGCCCCTGCGTCGACGCAGATAGGGGTTCACGGCCCTGCCTTGAATGGGGCCGGGGCGGATGAGGGCGACTTCTACGACGATGTCGTAGAAGCAGCGGGGTGCGAGCCGGGGAAGGGTGTTCATCTGTGCGCGCGACTCCACTTGGAAGACGCCGACGGTGTCTGCCGCACAGAGGAGCTCGTACACTCTTGGATCTTCTTCGGGCAGATTATGCAGCCCCAATGGCGATCCGTTCCTGCCAAGAACTCCACGTTCCCTCAGTCGCTCGAAAGCGATTCTCAGGGCGGAGAGCATTCCCAGCCCGAGGAGGTCGAATTTCACAAGTCCTGCGTCCGCACAATCCTCCTTGTCCCATTGCAGAACGCTCCTGCCCTCTTTCGCCGCCCACACGATCGGGCAGATCCCCGAAACCGGCTGATCGCTCAGCACCATGCCACCTGAGTGGATCCCCATGTGTCGGGGGAGTTTGTGTAGCGCGGAGGCAACTGAGACGACGAGCGGGGGCGCCCCCAAGTTGTCTTCACCCTTTTCAGCCCTATTCCCCCGCGTCTCGCGCCTCTTCCTTCCCGGCCTATCCTCTTTTGCGCTCCCTCCTACTCCGTCCCAGTCCTTTCTCCCCGGCCTCCTATCCCTCGCACTCTTCCCCTCTCCTCCCTCGTCCTTCCTTCCAGGCCCGTCCTCGTCCTTCTTTCCCGCTCTCCCTTCCCCCGTGTTCCTTTCTGCCCCGTCTTCGTCCTCTTTCTTTCCCCGCCCACTCCCCTTAGCCCTGTTTTCCTCCAGGGACGCAAAGGAGTGACGAGATATCCCCTTCGACCAGGCAGCAGCGAGCCCCGCAGGGTATCCGAGGGCGCGAGCGGCGTCTCTCATGGCGGATCTGGGCCGATAGGTGATGACATTCGCAACTTGGGCGGCCCGCTCGCGTCCGTAGAACTCGTAGACGTGTTGGATGACTTCCTCTCGGCGCCCAGCTTCGATATCAACGTCAATATCGGGCGGAGAGGAGCGCCCCGTCGACAAGAAACGCTCAAAAAGAAGACGATGTCGAATGGCGTCGACTGCGGTGATCCCCAGGGCGTAGCAAACCGCCGAATTCGCAGCCGAGCCGCGCCCCTGACACAAGATTCCGCGCTCCTGACAAAAATCGACGATCTCTTTCACGATAAGGAAATAGCCGGGGAATCCGAGAGTCTCAATAACCTCGAGTTCATGGTCAATCGTCTCCCAGGCGCGCGGGTGCTTCTCGCGTGTCCCGTAGCGTTCAAGGGCCCCGCGCCTGGTGAGTTCTGCGAGCCAGGAGGCGTTGCTGTATCCCTCCGGTATGTGGGTGCGCGGCAGACGCGGGGCGAGAAGACGCAGGTCGAAGGCGATCTCGCCTCCAATATGAGCTGCTTGGGACACGGCTTGGGGATTGCGATGATGAATGCGGAGCATCTCTTGCGCCGAACGCAGGAAGGGCGGGAATGCACCCAGATGAGGCTCGACGCGCCCGAGGGGCTCCCCGATCCGTATTGCCGAAAGAACATCCGCAAGCCCCTGGGAGCGAGGAGTCGCGCAGCGAACCGCTCCCGTTGCGAGGAGTCGGAGCCCGCGTTCTTGTGCGAGAAGGGCAAGCACGTCTCCCAGCTGGGGGTCATCAGTGGGCGTCAGAGCGGATTCAATGAGGAGGTGTTCCTCACCGAAAGCGTCGATGAGGAAGTCACGCATTCTTCTCGCCCCCTCGATGCCGCCCGAGTGGAGGGCACGGCGAAGTGGACCCCGTCGCGTTCCCGAGAGGATAAGCCAGTCCTTCTTCGCGTCGGCAAGTTCTGAAATGAGGTGGGCAGCCTTTCGAACACCGGGGCGCGCAAGAGCGTGGGCGCTCATCGTCGAACTGAGCGTTGTGTACCCTTGCGGGCTCGAAACGAGGATGGGGAGGCGGATTCCCGGGTCTTCGGCCCCCCGAGCGAGCCCCCATCCGGGATTTACAGCATCGCGCTCGGCCTCGAGAAGACCTGTCGGCTCGAGGCTGAGTTCTGCGCCGTGAATGATGGGCATACCGAGTCTTCTGCCCGCAGTTGTCGTCTGGATGGCGGAATGCATGCCGTCAATGTCGAGGATCCCCAGCCCCTCCAGGCCGAGTTTCACTGCAGCTTCAACGAGCGCAGCGGGCGAGTCGGCGCCCTCGAGCAGGGTGAATGCGGAATGCGCATGAAGTTCAGCGTAAGCGGCAGGAGCATTGTGGATCACCCCCACAGTCTATCGAACACCTGTTCTATTACGAGTCTCTTCCCCTTCGCACTCTCCCCTGAGGAGCACACTTCTCAGCGAAGCAGCGCTGGCATCGCCACCCCTGCACCCCGTCGGCCGAGAAGCACGCGCATCTCATGAAGCCGCCCCGCGAGCAGTGGCCTCAAAAGAACACGAGCCCCCGCCCTCGTCAAAAAGGAAGAGCCAGCACCCCTACTCGAGCAAAGAGGCGATATCCGCAGGCTTGAAACCGCTCGCCTGGCCCGCCTCTTCAACGACCGAAGTCACGAGCCTGCGTTTCCTCTCCTGCAGGGCGACGACGCGGTCCTCGATCGTGTCGGCAGCAACCAGACGATAGACATTCACCTTCTTCTTCTGGCCGATCCGGTGAGCACGGTCAACGGCCTGTTCTTCTGCTGCGGGATTCCACCACGGGTCCATGACATACACATAGTCGGCTTCTGTGAGCGTCAAACCCGTGCCACCGGCCTTGAGTGAAATGAGGAAAACCGGAGCCTCGCCCGAACGAAACTCTTCGATCACTCCATCTCGATCCCGAGTCGTCCCATCGAGTTGAACGACTCGCACCCCCCGACGTTCGAGGAAGAGGCGGATCCTTGCGAGGAAGGAGGTGAACTGGCTGAACACGAGTGCACGGTGGCCTCGTGGGATGATCTCATCGAGCTGATCGGCAAGATACTCGACCTTCGTCGATCCGATCGAAGCGTAATCCTCCACGACGAGCGCAGGGTCGAGGGCGAGTTGGCGCAGCCTCGTGATGGATGCGAGCAAGTCGATCCTGGACTTCGCATCGTCCACGAGGGAAAGGATCTTCGCGCGTTCACGCATGAGGTACTGCTCGTAGATCCGCCGGTGCTCAGCACCCAAGTCAATGCGCAACACCGACTCGATCTTGTCAGGCAGATCCTCGGCGACGCCTTCCTTTGTACGTCGCAACATGAAGGGGGCGATGAGGCGATGGAGACGTTCAAGAGCAGCCTCATCCCCTTCTGTTTCGATTGGTCGACGGATCTTCTCAGTGAAGGTCTTCCACCCGGGCAAAAGACCGGGAGTGGTGAGTGTGAGAATCGCCCACAGGTCTGTCAACGAGTTCTCAACCGGGGTGCCCGTCACCGCGAAAACCCAGGGGGTCGTGATCTCTCGTAGGACCTTGTGGATCGCGGTTCTCGGATTCTTCGCCGCCTGCGCCTCATCAATGACGAGACCCCCGAACTCTTGCGCCTCCCACTCTTCGGCGTCCAGGCGGGCGATCGTGTAGGAGGTGATGACCAGGTCAGCTCCTGTGATGATCGAAGGCAGATCCATTCCTCTGCGTCTGGCAGTCTCAGCCACCACTTCCACGATCAGTTCGGGGAAGAAGCGCGCGGCCTCGCTCTTCCAGGTCGACAGGACCGAGGTCGGTGCGACGACGAGGATGGGCGCGTGGACTCTTCCACTTCCTTTCAGCGTGGCGATTAATGTCAACACTTGCAGGGTCTTGCCTAGGCCCATGTCGTCGGCGAGGATCCCGCCGAAGCCCGCTCCGGCCCGCGTTGTCAGCCAGTCAATGCCCTCGAGCTGGTAGGGGCGCAGTGTGACGCAGGCCGGGTGCACGATCGGGAGTTCTTCTGGCGTAGCGTCAAAGGCACTCAGGCGCTTTCGCCATTCGCCCGGGGCGCCGAGCACGTCAGCGTCCTCTTCGATCTGCTCCCACAGGCCCACGTGGAGTCGGTTCAGGCGCGCTTGGGGGTCATCGCCCAGGAGGCGAGCCTCTTCGAGGAGAGCAGCAAGTCTTCGCAGCTTCGGCCCGTCAAGACTCACCCATCGCCCTGCGACACACAGATGTTCCTCCCCCGCTCCGAGAGCTTCGAGGACTTCGGCCAGAGGCACTTCGACACCCTCGACTTCGAGTGAGATTCTCAGGCCGAACCAGTCCGAGTCGAGAGGATCGATGTCGGCGTGGATTCTCGCAGGACTCTCATCGAGGACGAGGCCTGCGACCTCCTCACTGAGGTCCCATTCGAGTTCAGGGTCTGTGATCCTGGCGACGAGTTTTTCGCGCAGCTCCTCGGCTCTCCAGGCGGGCAGGCGCAAGCTCGAAGGCCCTTTCGCCCACAAGCCTTCTGAGACGAGCGCCGTTCCTCGAGCGTCAATGCGTTCGGCGATCCTTTTGACTTGCGGATCGTCCATTGCCCTGCTCAGAGGCAGGCGCGAGGGTGTTCCGGTGTAGTCGAATTCGGCCCACCAGCGCACGACGATGTTCTCGCCTGTTTCCATGCGGACCGTTGCGACGAGGCGCACACGGGGCGCGGAGTCGAAATCAATGCTGGAATCGGAAGAGACGATCGAGTACCTGCGTGACAGCCGTGGGAGGAACTCGGCTCGGAATTCGGCGATGTCCTCGGCGGGGATTTTCACTCCCCTGCCGGGTATTTCCTGCAGAAGATCCGAAGGGGCGAGACGGGCGAAGCGTCGGCCTCCGTCGAGAACGAGGAGGCGGGTCGCAGCTTCAATGTGCGGGCGTACGACGCTGAGTTCACCATTGCGGGCGATCACTCCCAGGCTGAGGGCCTCCTCTTCCATTCTCAGGTCGAGACCAAGATCCCAGGTCGACGGGTCGAGGACGAGGGGCTCGATCGGATCGAGAGAGTGTAAGAGGAGCACGCCGTCTTTTTCGAGTCTTCGCAGCCAGTCGAAGCCTTTATCACCCAGGGATGCTAGGGAGACCTCTTGGCGTGACTGCCAAGAAGAATCGGATCGTGACAGGAGGTATCCCTCGCGGATGAGGCCAAGGTGGACCGGGTCGATGCCTTCGGTGACGGATTCCCACTGTGTTGAGACAAGGTCGGGCCAGGAGGCACGTTTACGGGTCCATGGCACTGAGCGGCCGCGCCTGAGCGGTTCGAGGAGGATCGGGCGATTCGGGTCGCTCGCGTCGACGAGGAGGGCGAGAGGCTCCCCCTTTCTTGTGGGCTCACCGACGAGAGAGACAAGGCGGGCTCGCCAGGGGGATTGCGTACGGGTTTGCGCTTGCGCTTGAGAGCGCAGGGCTTGGAGGAGTGCTGCGGAGTGGAAGCAGTCAACTCCTTCAGGACATGCGCAGCTCAGGGAGATGTTCCCTCCGAGCAAGCTCACCCAGGTCTTATAGGACAGGCCTCGGTCTTTGACCCTGCCGACGTAGACCTCGGGTTCGTCGTTTTCGATCGAAGAGACTTTGCCTGCGCGCAACGCTCCGGCGCCTTGAGCCCAGGTCGCTGGGCCGAGGCGCGCCATCAACGCGTCTTCGTCGAGGTCAAGGAGGAGGAGCGCGGACTCTTCTGAGATGAGCATCCTCTCAGTTTATTCCTTCACTCGTAGGCAGAGGAGGGCCATGGAGGTGCCCGCGTCACTGTGTTCTTCATTCAGTCGTATATCCCTTCAATCATCCATTGCCCCTCTCGATTCACGAGGAGGAAATCCGGGCTGTGTTCAGCGCCGAGGCGCAGGTAGACGCGCGGGCCGTGGAGTTCGTCCTGGTCCCACCATCTCCCGCGGATCATCCATGGGCCTGCTCTTTTTTTGACGTCGAGGGTTCTTCCTGTAGCGAAGATGCTTCTCAGGCTCTGGGCAATCTTCTTCCCTTCTCTTTTGAGGCGCAGGAAACGAGGTTGCGAAGAGATGACCCCTCTGGAGTTCACGCTGATGGCTTCACCCTCGATGCTGAGGAGCTCGACCGGCACAGGAGAATCAAGGAGAGTCGCGGGGGCGGAGTCGACGCTCCCCTCCCACTCGCCTTCGCGGGGCGTGAGTGCTTCACGGGATGTCAGGGACTGCTCAACATCCGCCCAGGTGAGCAGTTGCACGCGGGTGCGTGGATCCCATCCTCCTTGGAGTCTTGGGACACGCACTCCTTCAATTCCGAGGAGGGATTGGAGCCGTTCGGCGGTCCTTTCGATCCGCGCACGCTCATTATCTTTTCCCCAGAGTGGAATGGAGGGGGCGCCCGTATAGGGCGAAAGGGCCGTGAGGATAACGGCCGTGGCCCCTCCACTGGGGCCTTCTTGTGTTCCGAGCAGCTCGGCCCAGCCTTTGAGCTGCCATCTCACACGTTCAATGATGCTATCGGGGTCGAGAAGATCCACTCCCTGCCAGCGTCGACAGCGAGCTCTTTCCCCCGCAGCTTCGATTGATACTCCGAGGGTGTCGGCTTGCAGTCCAGCGTCTGTGAGTCCTTCTGCCAGTTCAATGGCGGCACGCCGAACGGAAAGGAGGATCTGATCGATCGAGTGGGCGGCTTCGTCGATCTCAATTTCGACGCTGCGGTCTTGCACGATCCGCTCGGGAGGGCGAAGAGCGACTTCTCCGCCGGAGGCGAGGGTGATCAGCGGCTCTGCTATCGCGCCGAAACGTGCGAGGAGTTGTCCCCTTCCAAGATTCAGGAGTTCCCCGCAGGTCCTAATCCCGAGGTCGTGGAGAAGAAGGATCCCCTCTTTCCCTTCTTCTTGCAATCGAGGGGGAAGGAAAGGCAAGCACTCTCCGAGAGGGCGGGCTCCGAGGAATTCGAGGTTCTCCTGAGGCGGGATGATCCTGTGGAGTTTCGCGGCGGCGAAGGAGGCGAGGGGCCCTTCGGCGATGCCGACGAAAGCTTCCAGTCCTGTGAGATCACTGATCGCCTCAACGAGTGCGCGAGCAGCCTTTTCTTCTCCTCCGTGCCAGCGCGCAGCACCTCTGGCCGGCGCCCAGGCCACACCTGGACGTAAGGAGACGACTCCGGCGACGACAGAGTCGAAAGCTTCAAGGACGGTCTCGAAAGTGCGTCCCTCCCGGTCCTCGTCTCGGGGAAGGATGATGAGCTCGGGGCACAGGTACTGGGCTGTGATGACTCTCATTCCCGCGCGGACTCCCGCCTTTCTGGCGAGCATGGAGGCGCATTCGATCTTCTCCTTGCGGGCGACGGCTCCCGCAGACCCCGGCGGAAGATCAAGGACGAGGGAGGCCAGGGGCCAATCGGGGATCCACAGGCTCAGGCGCCTCATGAGGCCACCGCCTGTGAAGGCGAAAGCCCATAGGGGCGGGAAATCCCCGTCCACGCCTGGTCCACGAGGATCGTGCACTGACAAGAGCGCGCTTTCGCTGCCAGGGTTCGTCTTTCGCGAAGATTCAGGAGTCCTTCTCCGATGCAGACGACATCGAAAGATTCAATGAGGAGGGCTGCGATCCTGGCGGGCTCTTCTTTCGGGTCCGGGATTGTTAAGACGCGTTCCAAGTCGAGTCCTGCACGGGCGGCGGCCTCCCAGCCGAAGTCTGCAACTCCGAGGAGTCCCGCCCAGCCTCGGGCGGGAAGGAGGTCAATGAGAGCATTGATGAGCGCTGCACGTCCGCCCTCGACATGGTGGATTGCGCCACTCTTTTCCCCTAGGGAGGGCGAGCGGGTGAGGCCGCTCCCATATTCTGCAACGCGCAGTGCTTCTCGGGCCCTGCGCAGACGCTGCGCTGCGGATTCCATCCCCACCCCCTAGCGAACACACCCTTAACTCGAACAGGTGTTCGACAGTATAGGAACTCCCTCAGACATCTGCGTCCCGTCTTCAAGAACTCATATCAGTCCTGAATTCGTACATCCCCCGAACTCTCATGCCCTGAAGGGAAGAACACCCCTTGTAGGCCTAGACCACGAGACTCGAAAAGTCGCGCATCCCCCTCACAGGAGGAACACCCCACCCGCAACACAAGCCCGGGCTCACCAGGGGAAGGTCCCCAGGCGTGCCATCCGCACGACCCCGCTTCTAGACGCACCGCCCCGCTTTTCAAGAAGCACCCCGCACACTCGAAAAAGGAGGAAACTTAAGGGGAGATCTAAAGGAGAGACATGGACCTGCTCAATCGCCCCATCGCCCCCGACCCCTACGATTCACTTCCTCCCGTCCCCTCATTCACTGTAACTTCACACGAGCTCGTCGATGGGGCTCCCATGCCCCACTCAGCGACCGAGGCCGGCGGCTCCATCTCCCCGCAACTGCACTGGGAGGGCTTCCCGCCCGAGACGCGCTCCTTCGCCCTCACCTGCTTCGACCCAGACGCGCCCACACCTTCGGGATGGTGGCATTGGATGATCCTCGACCTCGCCCCCGAGCAGACCTCCCTTTCCCAGGGGGCAGGCAAATCCGATCTGGAACTCGATGGCGCAGCATTCCATATCCGCGTCGATCATGGAGGATCGGACTATTTCGGCGCTGCCCCTCCGAAGGGAGATCGCCCGCACCGTTACATCTTCGCCATCCACGCCCTCGACCTCGACACCCTGGGCCTCGATGACGAGGCCACACCGGCGGCTTGCGCGGCGCAGATGCTGAGCCACACCATCGCCCGCGCCAGAATCACCGTCACCCACGAGATCCCCTGAGCCCACCCCATTCGCCTGAACTCGAATTCGCTTGCGCTCGACGAGGCAGGGCAGGATAGGCCCATGCTTCACCTCGTCTTCTTCGAGCCCGAGATTCCCGGGAACTCTGGTGCCGCCATCCGTTTGTCCGCATGCACTGGGGCGATGCTCCACCTCGTCGAGCCCCTCGGCTTTGATATGGACGATGCGAAGCTGCGCCGGGCGGGCCTCGACTATCACGATCTCGCGCATGTCGTCGTTCATCCGGATCTGGATTCGGCACTCGCAAAAGTGCCCGGGAAGGTCTGGGCTTTCACGGGGCATGCGAAGCACATGTTCACCGATGTGGAGTATTCCGATGGTGATGGGCTTCTTTTCGGCCGTGAATCCGTCGGACTGTCCGAAGAGGCGCTGAGCCATCCTCGGGTGAACGCGCATGTCCGTATTCATATGACCGAGGGGGTTCGTTCCCTCAATCTCGCGAACTCCGCGTCGATCGCCCTTTACCACGCGTGGGGCTCCCTCGGATTCCCCGGAGGAGTGTGAGCCTCGCGGAGGAGGAGTGCGAGCCTCGCGGAAAGAGTCTGCTCGAGTAGCCGAGCCCACAGCTTGTCCGCATGCAGGCCCCTACTTCTCCCCGATTCTCCTTGCGGGAACGGGGAGGACGGCGTGGCGCGGGGTGGTCATTCGGCGGACTCCCGATTCTCCTTGCGGGAACGGGTAGGACGCTCAACCTGTTCGGCGATCTCAACGATCCTGCGCGGGTTGGAGTACCACATCCACGCCGCCCCGATCACGGAGACGAGCAGTGGCAGGTAGAAGAAGTCCGAACCGAAAGCTGCCCAGAGGGTTCGGGGCCCATTCGGGTATGCACGGCCAATTCCTGAGATGCTCACCAGGATCGGGACCATGATCGTTGTGCCAATGCACGCCCAGCCGAGGATCCTCATGCGCCGCCCATTGTGTGTCAGCGCGATCGCGGCAAGGAGGTAGATGATCCCGGCGAGGAGGGCACACAGGTGCGGCCACCAGGAGGCTTCGCGATGGTCGAGAAGATCCACGACTGCGACGCTGCTCGTCCATATTCCGATCCCCCAGAAGGCGGCCATAACGAGGCGTCCGAGGCCGAGGGCGCGAGGGCGATCATCGACTACGCCTCCAGGCGCAGGAGCGGAGCCGGAAGAACTCGGGCGGGAGACTTCGGGTTTATCGGACATACTCGCGATCCTAATCGCCTTCCTGCCTTCGACGAATCACGGCGCTCAGCACGGTGTGTGCGGTTGCACCTCGAATGCACGCTTCACTCCCGCGACAGCATTCAGAACGAGTGGGACAATGGGCCTAGCCCGGGCGATGATGCCCGGATGATCACAGATTGATTCAAGGAGAGGTTTTCGTGACTGAAGCGGAATACGACATCGTGATCCTCGGTGCAGGTTCAGGCGGTTACGCGACCGCCCTTCGAGCCGCACAGCTCGGCATGAAAGTCGCCCTCGTTGAAGGCGACAAAGTGGGCGGCACCTGTTTGCACCGCGGATGCATCCCGACGAAGGCCTACCTGCATGCCGCCGAAACTGCCGACACGGTGCGCGAATCCGAAGCATTCGGAATCCTCTCAAGCTTCCAAGGCATCGACATGGCCAAGGTTGGCGCCTACCGTGACTCGGTCATCACGAAGCTGTACAAGGGCCTCCAGGGGCTCCTCTCCTCACGCAAGGTCGAGATCGTGTCCGGTTGGGGCCGTCTCGTCTCAGAGAACAGCGTCGAGGTCAACGGACGCGTCCTCACCGGCCGCAATATCGTCCTCGCGACCGGTTCCTACTCCCGTTCGCTCCCGGGTCTGGAGATCGGCGGGAGGGTCATCTCTTCCGATCAGGCCCTCCAAATGGATTGGGTGCCGCGTTCGGCCGTCATCCTCGGCGGCGGAGTGATCGGCCTGGAGTTCGCCTCTGTGTGGCGTTCCTTCGGCGCCGAGGTCACGATCATCGAAGCGCTCCCTCACCTTGCGAACAACGAGGACGAGGCGGTCTCCAAGCAGCTCGAGCGCGCTTACCGCAAGCGCGGCATCGCCTTCCACACGAACACTCGTTTCTCGGGAGCGACTCAGGATGAGAACGGCGTTCACGTGTCGACTGAGACTGGTAAGACCTTCGACGCGGATATCCTCCTCGTTGCAGTCGGCCGTGGCCCCGTCACCCAGGGGCTGGGTTATGAGGAAGCGGGCATCCGTATGGATCGCGGTTTCGTCCTCGTCGATGAGCGTCTGCGCACCGGCGTTGGCTCGATCCGCGCGGTTGGCGATATTGTTCCTGGTTTGCAGCTCGCGCACCGCGGCTTCCTCCAGGGCATTTTCGTTGCCGAGGACATCGCGGGCCTCAACCCTGCCGTGATTGACGAGTCCGGGATCCCCCGCGTGACTTTCTGCGAGCCCGAGATCGCTTCGGTCGGACTGACTGAGCGGGCAGCTCGCGAAAAGTACGGCGACGCGGTTCGCACGGTCGAATACAACCTTGCGGGCAATGGGAAGTCGAATATTCTCGGAACTGCGGGCTTCATCAAGCTCGTCTCTGTTGAGAACGGTCCTATTGTGGGCTTCCACGGGATCGGTTCGCGTATCGGCGAGCAGATCGGTGAAGGTGAGCTCATGGTGAACTGGGAGGCCTACCCCTCCGATGTCGCTTCGCTCATCCACGCCCACCCCAGCCAGAACGAATCGATTGGCGAGGCCGCTATGGCTCTTGCCGGCAAGCCCCTTCACGCCCACAACTGAGCACAGACTTCCAAGGAGAGAGACAATGGCAACTGATGTTCTCATGCCCGCATTGGGCGAATCGGTGACCGAAGGCACCGTCACCACCTGGCTGAAGTCCGTCGGCGACACTGTTGACGTTGATGAGCCCATCGTTGAGGTGTCCACTGACAAGGTCGATTCCGAGGTTCCTTCCCCGGTTGCGGGCGTTCTTCTTCAGATCGTCGTCCCCGAGGATGAGACCGTCGAGGTCGGCACTGTGATCGCCCGTATTGGCGACGCCTCCGAAGCCCCTGCCCCGGCTGCTCCTGAGGCGGCTCCAGCTGTTCCCGAGGCTCCCGCCGCACCGGCTCCGGCTGCACCCGCGGCTCCCACTCCGACTCCGGCGCCCGCCGCTCCTGCGGGCGGTGTCGAAGGCACCGAGGTCCTTATGCCTGCTCTTGGCGAGTCCGTCACCGAGGGCACCGTCACCACCTGGCTGAAGGCCGTTGGAGACCCGGTTGAGGCCGATGAACCGCTCTTGGAGGTGTCGACCGATAAGGTCGATTCAGAGGTTCCTTCCCCGGTCTCCGGTTTCCTCGCGGAGATTCGTGTCGACGAAGATGAGACTGTCGAGGTCGGCACTGTTGTTGCGATCATCTCCGCTTCGGCCCCCTCGGCTGCGGCGCCCGCAGCTGTGGCAGCCCCTGCTCCGGCTCCGGTCGCACCTGCACCTGCAGCTCCGGCTCCTGCCGCTCCCGCTCCGGCTCCGGTCGCACCTGCATCTGCAGCTCCCGCAGCGCCCGCGTCGGCACCTGCAGCTCCCGCAGCGCCCGCGTCGGCACCTGTCGCTCCGGCTCCTGCTGTTCCAGCACCTGCCGCTCCCGCACCCCAGGGCCTTAGCGCCGCCACCACAAGCGGCTACCTCACTCCGATCGTGCGCAAGCTCGCCCGCGAGGCAGGCATTGATCTTTCCACCGTCACCGGCACCGGCGTCGGCGGACGAATCCGTCGCGAGGACGTCGAGGCTGCTGTGAAGGCCCGCGAAGCTGCGAAGGCTTCGTCTGTTCAGCCTGTCGCCGCGCCCTCGGCCCCGGCCCACTCCGCCCAGCTCCGCGAACCCTCGCCTTTGAGGGGCACAAGCGAGAAGATGAGCCGACTGCGTCAGACGATCGCCCGCCGTATGGTCGAGTCCTTGCAGACTGCCGCCCAGCTGACGACCGTGATCGAAGTCGATGTGACGAAGGTCGCCGCGCTGCGCGCCCGTTCAAAGGACGCCTTCCTTGCGACTCACAACACGAAGCTCACCTTCTTGCCCTTCTTCGTCAAGGCCGCAACCGAAGCCCTTCAGTACCACCCGAAGATCAATGCGAGGATCGACGAGAAAGAGGTCACCTACTTCGATCACGAGAACATCGGCATCGCCGTTGACACTCCGCGAGGCCTTCTTGTTCCCGTCATCGCGAATGCCGGAGCCAAGGACATCCCCGGCCTCGCAGCCTCGATCAACGATCTTGCCGCTCGCACCCGCGATTCGAAGATCGGTCCCGATGAACTCTCCGGCTCGACCTTCACCATCACGAACACCGGTTCCGCCGGCGCGCTCTTCGACACCCCGGTTCTCAACATGCCTGAGACGGCAATCATGGGCGTCGGTGCGATCGTCAAGCGCCCGATGGTGGTGAAGACCGCGGATGGTTCCGAGTCGATCGCGATTCGTTCCATGGTCTACGTTTCCCTCTCCTACGACCACCGTCTCGTCGACGGAGCGGATGCGTCGCGCTACCTCATGGACGTGAAGAAGCGCCTTGAAGAGGGGGATTTTGAAGCAGATCTTTCGCTCTGACCCCTTCTGATCTTCTCGGTGGGGCCGTGTCTTCAGGTGGACTGCTCCCCGGAAGTTGGACTTGGTAATCGGGTTCCTTCTTCCGGGGAGTATTTCTGTGTTGTCATCGAGTAAGGCCAGCCAGGTCCAGCGTGAGCGGTTGGTTGAGTTGTTCGAGGATGGTTGGGGTTTCACGGCCGCTGCTAGGGGGGTTGGGGTTGGGGTCAAGACGGCTAGGAACTTGTGGGACCGGTGGCGTCTTCATGGCAGGCTTGCCCTTATGCGCAAGCCATCCCAAGCGTTCTACTCCTTTGAGACCAAGCTAGAGGCGGTCAAGCGTTTCCTTGCTGGACAGACCAAGCCTCATATCGCCAAGGACATGGGGCTGTCCTCACCCAAGGTCTTGGAGAGGTGGATACGGGCCTACCGGGTCCATGGTGAAGACGGACTACGCCCTAAACCCAAAGGACGCCCACCCAAGGCCTCATCCTTGGCCGCTGGTGGGGTCAGTGAGCTGGAGATGCTTCAACGTCGGGTGGAGTACCTGGAAGCTGAGAACGCCTACCTAAAAGCGTTAAGGGACTTGATGAACAACGAGTCCTAACCCGAGTACGGGTTGTTGTTGCTCTCAAGTCCCGCTACCCCTTGACGGTTCTTCTAGCCATTGCTGGTCTTGCTCGCTCCACGTTCTACTACCACCAGGCCCGCCTGGGAGTGCCTTGCAAGCATGCGCAGCTGCGCCAGCACATCCGCCAAGTCTTCCACGCAGCCAAGGCAAGGTATGGTCACCGGCGCGTTCGTCTGGCCCTGGCCCGGCTGGGCATAAAGGTTTCTAAGAAACTGGTTGCCAAGCTCATGGCCCAAGAAGGGGCTTGTCTGTATCACTAGGCCTCGGCGGCGTTACAGCTCCTACCGGGGTGGCGTCTCCAAGATCGCGCCCAATGTTCTAAACCGCCAGTTCCACGCTGAGCGGCCTAACCAGAAGTGGGTTAGTGATGTCACCGAGTTCCGCATCGCTGGGGTCAAGGTCTACCTATCGCCAATGATTGATGTGTATGATGGCAAGGTCATCGCCGCTACCCATGCCTTGCACCCCACAACCAAGCTGACCGCTGCTTGCCTGTCTAAGGCCATTGCTAGTGAACGCCCAGAACCAGGCTTGATCGTTCACACCGACCAAGGCATGCACTACCAACACATCTCCTGGCGCACCCAGCTCGAAGCAGCCAAAGCGATCCAGTCCATGTCCCGCAAAGGCAACTGCTACGACAACTCACTGGCCGAGAACTTCTTCAGCCACCTCAAAGCCGAGTTCTACCACCCGCAACGCTTCACCAGCGTCCAAGACTTCCTCACCAGGCTCCAGGACTACCTGACCTGGTACAACCACCACCGCATCCAAGAACGACTCAAGGGCCTGACCCCGGAAGAATTCCGAAACCAGGCCCCTTGCAGCCTAGAACGACAGGTACCCTTTAACCCGTCCAACTAACGGGGAGCAGTCCAAGAAGCAGCCCCACCTTCATCCTCGACGGCTAAGACCTTCTCTGAAGCTGCCACATGCTTGTGCTGAACTTACACCGTTGCCCTGAACCCCGCACACAAGACTCCCGGAGTTACGCCCGCGCTTTAGGCTCCCCCGCTTCGCCTTGGGCTTTTCCTCATTCCTCTACAGCACGGGCCTGCGTCCAGATCCACTCGGGGTAGGAGGCCACAAGATCGAAAAGAAACTCTTCACCGCCCGAAAGCTCCTGGCACTGCTCCGCTTCGCAGACTCGAGCGCTCTGCTCGCCAAGACGAACGCGCACCACCACGACGCCCTCGTCACAGGATGGATCGGCCAACACTTCGATCCGCGTTTTCAACGCTTCAAAACGCATTCCAGAACTCTTCACAGCCTCGATCCGAGCCCGGTCCTGCTCGAGCAAAGCTCCCCCGATAACCTCCTCAAGCCCCAAAGGATCACGAGACTCCAGGGCATGATCACGCTGCTCGAGCGCCCGGTGCAGCGCTGAAGCGGCTTCCTCTTGACTCGGACACACCAGCCCCGATTCAGCGCTCAGGGCCGTGGAAGGAGAGGAAGAGGACAAGACGATCATTCCCAGCCCTACGCCGAGCCCGACTCCGGCGGCGAGTACAAGAAGACCAAGAGGCGCGATCTTCCTTCGGTGGCGCACAGGGATCCGCATTGTCTCTTCGCGTGCGGCGGCGACGCGCAATCGAGATCCAGCGTCCTCATCCGTGGTCAGCACCGCAGCTTGGGGCGCTCTCTTCTTGCTCCGTATCCCCTCTCGAGTATCCTCCAAGCCTCCCTCCTTGCGCCTGTGAAGGCCGTCGGCCTCGAGCTCATGAACAGCCCCCTTCTTCGCCGCAGCCGCTGTGCTGCTCCGCTCCTGAGAAGGAGCACTAGTCTCGAGAGCCTTTTCGATCCTTTCCAGAGCCTCCCAATCGCTCTCGCAAGTCTTGTGTGAGGACACAGACCAGCCGACGCTTCCCTCCCCCTCATTGACGGGAACGGCGAGATCCACGATGACCGCCTTTTCCCCGTTGACAATAATGTTCGCCGGTGCGAGATCACCGTGAACAATCCCTGCGGCATGAAGAGCTCGAACACCGCAACGCAGATCCTCAATGATCTTCTCCCTAACGCCCCGAGGCCGGAGTTGATCCGATCCGAGAAGCAGATCCAGAGGACGCCCGTCGACTCGCTCCTGGATCAACGCCCAGCGCCCGTCCTCGTGACGCACGACATCGACGAGGCGCGCAACGCAAGGACTCGTGATCGTGGACCAGGCGCGCCAGCGTTCGAGCGTACTCTCACCGAAAGCGGAGGAATAGACGCTGATGAGCACACTTTCACCCGAGGACGAGGTCGCCGCCCACAGTGGGCCAAGCGCACTCATATGAACGATTCCGCCGAGCTCGTACCCTTCAATCTTCATGTTTCAACTCTCAGCGCGATTCCGCTTCGAGGCAAGGGGCCGCGTATCCTGTGGATAAAGCCCCTCGGGCACGGGCGAACAGCGCCCCAGACAGCTAGGAACATCCCGCTATGAGTGAGAACAACACCCCGAAGAAGCGCCGCTGGTATCACAACCTCGCAGATGCCTACCGCATCACGAAGCGGACATACCCGTGGATCGCGTGGCTGCTCGTCGGCTCTGCGATCCTCACCTTGTGCCTCGCCCTCGTCATTGCGGCGCTGACGAATGGCAATTGGATTCTGTGGACGATTCTTGGCATCGCCCTGGGTGCGACCGTCGCGATGACGGTTCTTTCCCTTTTGGTTCGTCGCGCTATGTATGCGCAGATCGATGGAACGGTCGGCTCCGTTTACGCGGTTCTCTCGCAGATCAAGTCCGGTTGGATCATTTCCGAAGAGCCGGTCAATGTGACGCGTGAGCAGGATGTGATCTGGCGTCTGATCGGTAGGCCCGGCGTCGTCTTCATCTCCGAGGGCCCCTCGAACCGTGTTCAGCCTCTTCTTTCCGCTGAACGTAAGAAGGTCTCCCGCGTCATTAAGAACGTTCCCGTTCATGTCATCCAGGTCGGCCACGATGAAGGGCAGATTGAGCTCGCGAAGCTCGAGGGGCGCCTGAGGAAGCTGAAGAAGGTTCTGACGAAGGAAGAGGTTCCCGCGGTTTCGGCTCGTTTGAAGGCGCTCGGGTCGCGCGGCCTGCCGATCCCCAAGGGCGTGGATCCCACGAAGGTCCGTCCCAATCGTCGCGCCATGCGCGGCCGATGATTCGAAACTCACTTCGATTCCTTGTTCTTCAAGAGCCCGGTTCGTTTCCCTCGAGCCGGGCTCTTCCACATCTCTTTCACGCGCGCTCGTCTATGTGGGGCAAGGGCGAATGATCGGCTGCACAGGTGTTGGCATTGCCGAGGGGCAGGCCTGAGAGTTCGCGTGTACACGCAGGACTACAGCACTGTGAGGGCAAAGAGAGCACTGTGAGTGCAAGGAGCCCCACGGGAGCGAATCCGAGACAGATTATGCATATTATGCATTCCAGTGCATACTAAGTTGTGTTGACGGACCCCATCACCGGAAGGCACCCCATGCGCACTCTTCCTGCAGCCATCGCCCTCGCCGCTTCCGCGGCCCTCCTCCTCGGCGCCTGCTCAGACCCGAGCCCCTCCACCTCGAACAGCGCCGACTCCACCTCTACAGCCACCACCGCTGCGATCACCCCCTTCGACGTCACGACCATCCCTGTCTCAGAAGAAGTCGCTGCCCTCGTCCCCCAGGCGGTCAAGGACCGCGGCGTGCTGCGCAACGGTGCCTCCACGGACTACGCTCCCGGTGAATACCTCGCCGAAGACGGCCAGACCCCCGTCGGCTACGATGTCGACATCGTCAAAGCCCTCGCCCAGGCGATGGGCCTGAAGAACGGCACCACTGAGACCGCAATCTTCGACACGATCCTGCCCGCCCTCGGCACCAAGTTCGACATCGGCGCCTCCTCCTTCACCATCACCGCCGAGCGTGAAGAAGCCGCCAACCTCATCTCCTACGTCCAGGTCGGCTCCGCCTACGCAGTCGCCAAGGGCAACCCGAAGGGCTTCAACCCGGCCGACCCCTGCGGCACTACCATCGGCGTCCAAAACGGCACCTTCCAGCACGAATACGCCGAGAAACTCTCCCAGGAGTGCGTTGACGCGGGCAAAGAGAAGATCCAGGTCATGCCCCTTGATCTGCAGACTGACGTGTCCGTGAAGGTCATCGGCGGCCAGTACGACGCCACTCTCGCGGACTCGACCGTCATCGGCTTCACCATCTCCCTCGCCGAAGGCCAGCTCGAACAGGTCGGCGAAGTCCTCGAAGCGGCACCCCAGGGCATCGCAGTCGCCAAGAACGACACCGAACTCGCGCTCGCCGTCCAAGCTGCAATGCAGTACCTCATCGACGAGGGCTACCTCGAAAAGATTCTCGAACCCTACGGCTCGCAGGACGCTGCTCTCAAGACCGCCGAACTCAACCCGGCGGCGCTCTGACCGACTGAGGGCGTGGGCCGATACCCTTGCGGTATCGGCCCACTTCCAGTGAGGAACACATGGCACACATCAAAGACGGCGTCGAACTGATCGACGCAAAACCCGTCCCACGACCCGGGCGCTGGGCGAGCGCCATCATCGTCGCCCTCTTCGCACTGCTCCTCGCTCACGCGCTCGTGACGAACCCGAACTTCCAGTGGGGAGTCGTATGGCAGTGGCTCTTCTCCAAGACCATCGTCTCAGGGGTCATGTACACCCTGCTCCTCACGGTCATCGCCATGGTTATGGGCACGATCCTCGCGATCACCATGGCGATCATGCGCCAATCCGTGAACCCGGTCCTGCGCTGGGTCGCGACCGCGTACATCTGGTTCTTCCGCGGCACCCCGATCTACACGCAGCTCATCTTCTGGTCGCTCCTGCCGAGCCTGTACCCGCAGATGTCCCTGGGAATCCCCTTCGCTCCTCCCTTCGTCACCGTCGACACCGCCACCTACTTCACCTCCTTCTGGATGGCGTTCATCGGCTTGGGCCTCAACGAGGGTGCCTACCTCGCAGAGATCATCCGCGCGGGCCTCCTCTCCGTTGACAAGGGCCAGTGGGAGGCCGCCACTGCCCTCGGTATGCCCCGTTCAATGATCTTCCGGCGGATCATTCTGCCCCAGGCGATGCGCGTTATCGTCCCGCCCATCGGCAACGAAACGATCTCCATGCTCAAGACGACCTCTCTCGTCTCCGCGATCCCCTACACGCTTGAACTGACCTTCGTTGCCTCAACGAAGGGGCAGAACCTGTTCAAACCCGTGCCGCTCCTCATCACTGCGGCGCTCTGGTACCTCTTCATCACCACGATCCTCATGTGGGTCCAATCCCATATCGAGCGCCACTTCGGCAAGGGTTTCGAGCGCCGCGAGGACACGAACGCCGAGAAGACCACCAACACTCAGTTTCTGGATGTGACACCGTGACCAATGAAACCCCTATGGTCTCCGTTCGTGGAGTCCACAAGTTCTTCGGCAATCTCCACGTCCTCAGGGGCATTGACTTGGACATCGCCCCCGGGGAGGTCTGCGTCATCCTCGGCCCTTCGGGTTCTGGCAAGTCGACCCTGCTGCGCTGCCTCAACCAGCTTGAGGAGATCAACGCCGGCAGGGTGAGCGTCGAGGGCGAGCTCCTCGGATACCGTGAGGGCGCTAAAGGCCAGCTCTACGAGCTCCCGGACAAGGTCATTGCCTCCCAGCGCTCGCGCATCGGCATGGTGTTCCAGCGTTTCAATCTTTTCCCGCACAAGACTGCCCTCGAGAACGTCATGGAAGCGCCCGTCCGCGTCGCGAAGGTCGAGAAGGCGACAGCGAAGGCGCGTGCACTCGAGTTGCTCGAGCGGGTGGGCCTGGCTGATCGCGCCGACCACTACCCTTCAGAACTCTCCGGCGGCCAGCAGCAACGCGTCGCGATCGCGAGGGCGCTCGCCATGGATCCGGAGATCATGCTCTTCGACGAGCCGACTTCCGCCCTCGACCCCGAACTCGTCGGAGAGGTGTTGCAGGTGATGAAGGATCTGGCGGCTTCGGGTATGACGATGGCCGTCGTCACCCATGAGATCGGCTTCGCCCGCGAGGTCGCCGACACCGTCGTCTTCATGGACGAGGGGCAGATCGTCGAAATGGGCTCTCCCGCCCAGGTCATTGACAATCCTCAGGAGGAACGGACGCGCGAGTTCTTCTCGAAGGTCTTGTGACCCTGTCGCCATCGCCCCTCGGGACTACTCTTCGAGAACACGATCCGGGTCGAGGAGCGGCGCACTCACTTCGATGAGTTCCTTGCCGCCCTCACAGCGCAGCTGGATGAAATAGTTCTCGGAGAGCGCCGGGATCTGTGAGACGGATTTCCCCATCTCTTCAAGGACCTGCCGGTCGGCAAGGAGCTTGGAGTTTCGAACCTCCATCCTGCGGCCCCCGCTCTCGCTGTCTTCAGATCCCTTCGGGAACAACGAGGAAGCCCTTCGGATCATCAGGAATGACAACACCCGAGGCCGGGTAGGGATCGAGGGCGGGGTCTGGGACCGAGAGAGAGTGAAACGCCTCGAAAGTCTGATCGGAAACGTTCTCCACGGTGAAGTACCACGAGATCCTCTGCTCGCCGCCACAGATGATCCACATTCACCACTGGAACCCGCAATGAGATCGTCAAGTCGGGTAGGATGCGGGAATGGAGATCATTGCGTGGGTGGTCATTGTCCTCATCGGCATCGTCGGGCTGGGGATCTGGTGGCATTTCTCCTTGCGCAGGCGCATTGATGCCAGAATGCATGAAGCCCAGCCTGAGGAGAGGCAGGCTCTCATGGACATTCAGCGCGATATCGATCGGGGTAAGGCCGCCCGCCAGGGTTTCTTCTTTTGAGCTCCTACCAGCGAATTGACATCTTCACACCGATTGAGGGCCGCAAGTATTGTGAATAAGCCGCGGTGATCTGACAAGGCTCTAAACGCCCGCACTACATCAGCCATGCCACCTTAAGTCAGCGTGACCAGATCAAGGTAGGAATCGTCCCACAGGTCCTCATCCGCGTCGGGCAGGAGGAGCACCCGATCGGGATGCAGGGCCAGGACGGCACCCGGATCGTGGGTGACGAGGACGACCGCGCCCTCGTAGGAGCCGAGGGCGTTGAGGATCTCCTCGCGCGATGCCGGATCCAGGTTGTTCGTCGGCTCGTCGAGCAGGAGCACGTTCGCCCCCGACACGACGAGGGTCGCAAGCGCAAGCCGGGTCTTCTCCCCACCGGACAAAACCGACACCGGCTTATCGACGTCATCTCCTGAGAAGAGGAACTGGCCGAGGATATTGCGCAAATGCGTTTCGTCCAGCTCAGGGGCGGCGTGCGCCATATTGTCGCGCACACTCGCCGCATCGTCGAGGGTCTCATGCTCCTGGGCGTAATAGCCGAGCTTGAGGCCGTGCCCGGGGATGACCTCGCCCATATCCGGCTCTTCAATGCCGGACAAGAGGCGCAGCAGGGTCGTTTTGCCCGCACCGTTCAAACCGAGGACCACGACCTTCGCTCCGCGGTCGATCGCAAGATCCACACCTGTGAACACCTCGAGGGAACCATAGGACTTCGACAAGCCCTCGGCTGTCAGCGGCACCCGCCCCGAGGGCGATGGATCGGGGAAACGCAGGCGCGCAACTTTCTCCTGCACCGCTTCGGCACCGGCCTGGGCGAGAAGCTCTTCCGCCCTTCGCAGCATCTGCTGAGCGGCAACAGCTTTCGTCGCCTTCGCTCGCATCTTTTCCCCCTGGGCGCGCAGCTGTTCCGCCTTCTTCACGGCATTCGCCCGCTCCTTACGACGGCGCCTCTCGTCCTCCTCGCGCTGCTTGAGGTAGGCGGACCATCCGAGGTGGTAGATGTCAATTTCGGCGCGCGTCGCATCGAGGTAGAAGACCTGGTTGACGGTCTCCCCCAGCAGCTTGACGTCGTGAGAGATCATCATGACGCCGCCGGGGAAGGTCTTGATCCAGTCGCGCAGCCAGATGATCGAATCGTGATCGAGGTGGTTCGTCGGCTCGTCCAACAGCAGAACATCCGCGCCGGAGAAGAGCACGCGAGCAAGTTCCACACGGCGCCTTTGCCCACCGGAAAGAGTGTCCAGAGTCTGCTCGAGGACCCGATCCTCGAGCCCCAAAGAGTGAGCGATCTGGGCAGCTTTGGCGTTCGCCGCCCACCCTCCCTGGGCGGTGAACTCCTGGTCGAGACGCACATAGCGTTCCATCGCCTTTTGCTGGCGAGCGCCCACGGTCGAAGCCATCTCGTGCTCGGCCTTACGGATGCGCGCGATGATCTGATCAATGCCGCGAACGGAGATGATCCTCTCCCGGGCGGTTATCGATTGGTTCCCGACATGCGTGTCCTGCGCGAGGTAGCCGAGCGCACCATTCGAGGTGATCGTCCCCTCATGCTCCGCCGCTCCATGATCCGCCTCACCGGCCAGGAGGCGCATTGTCGTCGTCTTCCCGGCCCCATTACGACCGACGAGGCCGATGCGCATGCCCTTATCGATGCGGAAACTCGCATTGCGCACGAGTTCACGGGCTCCGATTCGCAAGGAGAAGTTCTGAACATTGATCACCCGACGATCCTAGTGGCTGTGGGCTGTTCTACCCTGTTCCAGTTCCTCGATTCCACGCAGGTGAAGGCACAATGGGAGGGACTTCACGACAGACAAGGCTCTTCATGATCGACTCCCCCGGCGCCACCTCCGAGCGCGCACCCCGCATTTTCGACGTCATCGCCGTCATGTTCGTCGCTTTCCTCCTCATTTCGAACATTGCCGCAACGAAGGTGACGGCCCTGGATGCCGGGCCGATTCACCTCGTCTTCGACGGGGGCGCGATCCTCTTCCCCCTCACCTACGTCCTCGGCGATGTGCTCTCCGAGGTCTACGGTTTTGCTCGGGCAAAGCGAGTTATCATCCTCGGATTCATCATGTCGGTTCTCGCCTCCCTGACCTTCCTCCTCGTGCAAGTCGCACCCATCGGCCCCGGATACGAGAATCAAGCGGCCTTCGAAGCGGTCCTCGGTTTCGTTCCCCGTATCGTTGCAGCCTCCGTTGTCGGCTATCTCGTCGGGCAACTCGTGAACTCCTTCGTCCTCGTGAAGATTCGTCAGCGCTGGGGTGCCGAGCGTCTGTGGGCGCGCCTCATCGGTTCGACTCTGCTCGGCGAAGCCTTCGACACGGTCCTTTTCTGCACAATCGCCTTCGTGGGGATCATTCCCGGCCGCGACTTTTTCAACTACGTGCTCACCGGTTACGTCTACAAGGTCGGCGTGGAGGTCGTCCTCCTTCCGATCACCTACCGCGTGGTCGCCCTCGTGAGGAAACACGAAGGTCTGAAACCTGAGGAGGTTCTCGCCGCATGAACACCCACTGGCTCGCCACTGCCCCAAGCCCCCTGCCCGCTTCAGGCTCGAACCTTCCGACTCGCGACCGCGGCTTCGACCTGGGCACCCGTTTGAACGCCGGGCCCGGACTTGGCCGCACTGGTGTCCTGCACACTGCGCACGGCGAGATCCACACCCCCGCTTTCATCCCGGTCGGCACGAAAGCCAATGTGAAAGCGCTCGTCCCGGAAATGCTCGCGGCCCTGGGCGCCCAGGCGGTCCTCGCGAACGCCTACCACCTGTATTTACAACCCGGTTCCGATCTCGTAGACGAGGCCGGGGGGCTTGGCTCTTTCATGAACTGGCCGGGCCCCACCTACACGGACTCGGGGGGCTTCCAAGTCCTCTCCCTGGGAGCAGGATTCAAGAAAGTCCTCTCCCAGGAGTTCTCCGGTTCGGCGAACACAGACGATCCGCGCCTCCATATGCAGGCCGTGAAAGCCTCCGAAGCGGTCGTCGACGAGGACGGGGTGGTGTTCCGCTCCCACATTGACGGCACCAGACACCGTTTCACCGCGGAAGTGTCCATGCGGATTCAGCACGAGCTCGGAAGTGACATCATGTTCTCTTTCGACGAGCTCACTTCCCTCCTGCACCCCCGCTCCTATCAGGAAGAATCCTTGGAGCGTACCCACGCTTGGGCGAGGCGCTGTCTGCGCGCCCACGCACGCCTCACCGAAGAACGAGTTGACAAGCCCTATCAGCAGCTATGGGGTGTCATCCAGGGGGCCCAGTACGAGGATCTTCGCCGAAAGGCCGCACGGACCATGGCGGAAATGGATGAAGGCGGGTGGCGTTTCGACGGTTTCGGTTTGGGCGGTGCTTTGGAGAAGGAGAACCTCGGGACGATCCTGACCTGGGTGAGTGAGGAACTCGGAGAGGATCGCCCCCGCCATCTCCTCGGCATTTCAGAACCGGAGGACTTCTTCAGTGGGGTCGAGGCCGGGGCTGACACTTTCGACTGTGTGAATCCTTCTCGCGTGGCCCGCAACGCTGCGATCTACTCTCCCGATGGCCGTTTCAATGTGACGAATGCGCGATTCAAACGCGATTTCTCGCCCCTCGTTGAAGGCTGCGGCTGCTACACCTGCACGCATTATTCGGCCGCCTACGTCCACCACCTGTTCAAGGCGAAGGAGATGCTCGCTTCCACTTTGGCGACGATCCACAACGAGTGGTTCACCGTCCGCCTGGTCGACGCGATCCGCGATTCCATTGACAATGGGGACTACGAGGCTTTCCGAGATGACATGCTCGGACGCTACACCTCGAAGGGATCGCCAGCGTGAAAGCCCACTCCAGCATCCAGACTCTTCAGGGAGGTTCATGGTGAATCAGATCGTGACCGAGGCCAGGCGTTTCTACGATCCGGGCTGCCCCTATGAGATCCCCGTCCCCGAGACCTCCCTGTTCTCCCTCCTCGAAGATGCGGCTTCCTTCTACCCGGATCGGATAGCGCTCGACTATTTCGCTAAGACGATGAGCTACCGAGATCTTTACGAGTTCTCCTTGCGCGCGGCGGGTGTCTTATGGGATGCGGGAGTGCGCAAAGGTGATGTCGTTGCCATTGCCCTGCCGAACTGTCCTCAAGCGCTCATCGTCTTCTACGCATGCATGAGGATCGGTGCTGTTGCCGCCCAGCACAATCCTCTTGCACCCGCCGAAGAGATCGCCGACCAACTCCGCCGCCATGGCGCGAAGATTGCGATCGTGTGGGAGAAGTGCGCTTCGAACTTTTCTCTGGACGATTCTGCTCTTGAGACTCTTTTCGTTGTGGATATCACCTACCACATGCCCGTGTCGAAACGCGTGGCGCTCAATGCTCCCCTCGCGAAAGCACGTAGGCTTCGCGAACAGATGCGCTCACCGCGTCCCCACAATGCCCGGTCTTTTGATCTCGCCCTCGCCAGTGCCAGAAGAATCGACGAGGACGTCGAGGGGGCTGAAGGATTAGATCGTGCGGTCATCTTGCATACGGGAGGGACGAATGGTGTTCCAAAGTCTGTGCCTCTCACCCACCGCAATATCGGGGCGAATGTTAACCAGTGTCTCTTTTGGGTGTGGCGTCTTCACGAGGGCGCGGAAACCTTCTTCTCGCTATTGCCCTACTTCCACGCTTTCGGACTGACCTTCTTTTGTTGCGCGGCCATTGGGAAAGCGGCGACGCAGATCATCTTGCCGAAATTCGACGTGGATCTCGCCCTCGAAGCCCATAGGCGACGCCCCGTCACCTTCTTCGTCGGTGTGCCCCCAATGTTTGAACGCCTGGAACGTCGAGCCGCTGAAAGTGGGGATTCTCTGCGTTCCATCCGCTACTCGGTCGCCGGCGCAATGCCGCTTTCAGTTGAATCTGCGAAGCGCTGGGAGGAGGCCACCGGCGGAATGATCGTCGAAGGATATGGGCTCACCGAAACCTCTCCGGTGCTCATGGGGGCGCCATTATCGCCTTTGCGTCGTCATGGGGTGCTTGGCTTGCCTTTCGCTTCAACCGAGGTGCGCCTCGTTGATTTGGATGATCCTTCACGCGATGTTGCCGAGGGCGAGCCGGGTGAGATCCTCGTTCGCGGCCCGCAGGTCTTCGAGGGGTATCTTGACGCTCCTGAGGAAACGGCGCGCGTCTTCACCGAAGATGGCTGGTTCCGTACGGGCGATGTCGGTGTTCTTGACGATGGGTTCTTGCGGATGACCGATCGGAAGAAGGAGCTCATTCTTTCCGGTGGTTTCAACGTGTATCCCAGCCAGGTGGAGGCCGCGATCCGTGGACTGCCCGGAGTCAAGGATGTGGCGGTCGTCGGATTGCCGAGCGGGGACGAGAAGGAGGAGGTCGCCGCGGCCCTCGTCCTCGAAGATGATGCGCCTGCGATTACTGTGGAGCAGGTGCGCCTGTGGGCGGAGCGAAGGGTCTCTCACTACGCTCTGCCGCGAGTTGTCTCCGTTCTTGTGGATCTTCCGAGGAATCCCTTGGGGAAGGTGATGCGCAGGAAGGTTCGCGAGCAATTGCTCGCTGCCCGCCAGAATCCTTCGTCTCAGGATGGGAAGAAGTCTCCGATGGCTTAGGGGGCCCTTTGCGGCTAAGGCGCACTTACTTATTGCTGTGGTCGAGGTCTTTGACGTCATTGGGGCGCGGCGTCTTAGGGGCCCGGCGTTTTAGGGCTCCTCAGCCCGGGGCCCTCTTGTCATTCAAGCTGAAGTTGTGGAGCCTAAGGCAAAGGCGGGGTACTTGGGTCTCATGCGGAGATGGGGGACTTGGGTCTAGGCGGAGGCGGGGCGCGAGCATTCTTGCTGGCTGAGGGCACCTGAATGCCTCCCAAGGTCGATCCGCACAAGGCCACACACCATCTCGACCCACCCCGCTACCAGCCGACGCAGCCGAAAACATAATCAGGGTGCCCAAACACCCCCGAACGCCGATCCCAACAACCCCACACACAATCTCGACCCACCCCACCACCACCCGACACGGCCGAAAACATAATCAGGGTGCCCAAACACACCCGAACGCCGATCCCAACAACCCCACACACAATCTCGACCCACCCCACCACCACCCGACACGGCCGAAAACATAATCAGGGTGCCCAAACACCCCCGAACGCCGATTCCAACAACCCCACACACAATCTCGACCCACCCCACCACCACCCGACACGGCCGAAAACATAATCAGGGTGCCCAAACACTCTCCACAATCCATCTGAACGACACATGCCCCGCGAATACCTCCGCGTTATGCGGTATCACCCCAGGATTCTTCTCAGCCCGACTGCTCCACAACAGCGCGACATTTCGGAGCAATAGAACGACAATTTGGGGCGACAGAGCAACGTTTTCGGGCAACAACGCAGCGCCCCCGGCCACAAGACCTTTGGAGCAACAGCGCGCCACTGTGGGCCGACAACGCGGCGCCCCGGCCACAAGACCGGGGCGCCTACAGTCAAGCTCGTGGAGCTCAGACGTTGAAACCAATGGCACGCAACTGATCGCGCCCATCCTGGGTGATCCGATCCGGACCCCACGGCGGCATCCACACCCAAGAGATCACAACCTCAGGGCTCAGGGTCGACAAGATCACCTGCGCCTGACGTTCAATGACATCGGTCAGCGGGCAGGCCGCCGAAGTCAGAGTCATCTCGAGGACGATCGAGTCGTTTTGTGCAATATTGATCCCGTAAACGAGGCCCAAGTCGACAATATTGATGCCAAGCTCCGGGTCGATGACATCGCGGAGTGCTTCGAGGACGTCCTCCGCTTTGAGGCTTCCCTTCTCGATGACATCCGTTCCCTCAATCGAGCGGAGCACCGGTTCAGCAGACTCGGGAGCGGCGAAACGCTGCTCCACCGGTTCGGACTTGGCCATGGGGTTGTTCATGCTCTGTCTCCTGCGATATCGGTTCCAAGCTTCGCGAGTGCATCGCGCAGCGCATACCAGCCAAGAAGCGCGCACTTCACGCGGTTCGCGAACTGGGACGTCGATTCAAGAGCCGCCGCGTCTCCGAGCAGGTCAAGAACTTCTTCGGGCACGCCGCGATTGCGTGAATGCATCATCTGTTCCATCGCCCCATAAGCTTTCGCGACCTCGTCAATACTCGGTCGTTCATCGACGAGTTCGGCGAGCATCGACAGCGAGGCCTGCGAAATGGAGCAGCCGTCTCCGTCCCACACGATCCGCTCAATGGCACCATCAGGTGCGAGCTGCACACCCAGGGTGACTTCATCTCCACAGGTCGGGTTGACCTGGTGGCTCGATGCGTCAACGCCCTCGACCGTGCCGAGCCCGTGACGGGCTCTCGCATGATCGAGGATGACCTGTTGGTAAAGCTGTTCGAGACTCGGCATCAGTGTCCTTTGAAGAAGGAGCGGACGCGCCCGAGGGACGCGATGAAACGGTCGATCTCCTCCGGGGAGGTCATCGGCGCAACAGAAACGCGAGCCGACGAGCGCACACCGAAGAAGCTGTGGAGGGGAATGGCGCAATGGTGGCCGACACGAATCGCAACATCATCAGCGTCGAGTACCTGACCCACGTCATGAGGATGCACGCCCTCGACTGCGAAGGCGATGACACCGATGCGCTCCAAAGCGCCGCTAGGCCCGAGGACCCGCACCCCCTCAAGATCGCGGATCTGTTCGAGGAGGCGGGCGGTGAGTTGTTCTTCCTGAGCGCGGATCCGATCCATGCCGAGCTTTGAGAGGTATTCGAGGGCTGCGGTCCAGCCTGCGATCTGGGCGACCGGCTGTGAGCCCGCTTCGAACCTCTCAGGCGCCGGCATGTAGGTGGAGCCCTCCATTGTGACGTTTTCGATCATGGAGCCCCCGCTCAAGACAGGAGGCATCGCTTCAAGGAGCCCCCTCCTTCCCCATAGGGCGCCGACCCCGGTGGGGCCGAGCATCTTATGCGAGCTCATCACCGCGAAGTCGACGCCGAGGGCTCCAACATCAATGGGCATATGGGCGCTCGACTGGCAGGTGTCGAGAAGGACCAGGGCGCCGACACAGCGCGCTTTTTCGACAATCGGAGCGACCGGGGAAATCGCGCCTGTCACATTCGAGACGTGCGTGAATGCGACGAGCTTCGTGTTCGCGCTGATCCTGTCGAGGGTCTCGAGGTCGATACGCCCATCAGGTAAAAGGTCGAGCCAGGCGAGCTCAGCGCCCGTGCGGGCGCAGAGTTCCTGCCAGGGCACGAGGTTCGCGTGGTGTTCCGCCCGAGTCGTGACGATCCTGTCTCCCGGCCCGATCCTCAAAGGAGCAGCTGCTTCTCCTCCACGCCCCAGCGAGGCGTGCCCGATTGACAGAGCCACGAGGTTGATCGCCTCGGTCGCGTTCTTCGTCCACACGATTTCCTCGGGGCGGCCCCCGATGAAAGAGGCGAGGGCGGCGCGCCCGTCCTCGAAAGCCGCAGTGGACTCGTCGCCGAGCAGGTGCGTACCCCGGTGAACCGCAGCGTTCGAGCGCCGGTAGAAGTCCGCTTCGGCGGAGATCACGCACTCGGGCTTCTGAGAGGTCGCTGAGGTATCAAGGTACGCGATTGGCTTCCCGCCCCGTCCCTTGCGGGACAGGATCGGGAAGTCCGCTCGAATGGCGTCAAGCTCTGCGGCGGTGAAGGCCGCGCCCACGGGAGTGTTCACAGACCGAGGTACTCGTCGTAGCCGTTCTCTTCAAGCTGGTCGGCGAGCTCGGGGCCGCCTTCAGCGACGACACGGCCCGCGACGAACACATGAACGTGACTGGGCTTGATGTAGCGCAGGATGCGCGTGTAGTGGGTAATGAGCATGACGCCGCACCCAGTTTTGTCGTGGACGCGGTTCACGCCCTCGGACACGATGCGCAGGGCATCAACATCGAGGCCGGAATCGGTTTCGTCGAGAACCGCGAAGCTGGGCTGGAGAAGTTCAGCTTGGAGGATCTCGAGCCTCTTCTTCTCACCGCCGGAAAAACCCACGTTCACATCGCGCTCGGCGAAGTCGGGGTCCATGCGCAACAGCTCCATGGATTCCTTCACGTCCTTCACCCAGGTGCGCAGCTTCGGAGCCTCACCGGTGATCGCGGTTTTCGCGGTGCGAAGGAAGTTGGATACGGACACTCCCGCGACCTCGACCGGGTACTGCATGGCAAGGAAGAGCCCAGCCTTCGCCCTCTCATCCACACTCATTTCGGTGATGAGCTGGTCGTCGAGCCAGGCTTCGCCCTGGGTGATCTCATAGTCGGGGTGACCGGCGAGAGCGTAGGCGAGGGTGGACTTGCCTGAGCCGTTCGGACCCATGATCGCGTGGATCTCATTCGAGTTGATGACCAGGTTGACGCCCTTGAGGATCTCCTTGGGCCCCTCCGGGGTCTCGACGGAGACGTGAAGGTCCTTGATAGTCAGAGTCGACATTTCTTCTCCTGTTCGCGCAGATGCGCCAGTGTTTCGGTTGTGCGCTCTGCGCGCTTCAGTTGCGGTTCTTCGCGAGTTCGGCTTCGACCGATTCCATGAGGTGGTCGATGACCTCGGGCACGCCGATCTGGTTGATGAGTTCGGCGAAGAAGCCCCTCACGACGAGCCTGCGGGCATCCATTTCAGAAATACCGCGGCTCATCAGGTAGAAGAGCTGCTCATCGTCGAAACGTCCGGTCGCCGAAGCATGACCGGCGCCAGCGATTTCACCGTTCTCGATCTCCAGGTTCGGCACGGAGTCAGCCTTCGCGCCCTCGGTGAGCACGAGGTTGCGGTTGAGTTCGTAGGTGTCGGTGCCGTCCGCGGTTTCACGGATGAGGCAGTCGCCGATCCACACGGAGTGCGCGTCCTCGCCTTGGAGGGCGCCCTTGTAGGTGACCCGCGAGTAGCAGTTCGGCTGTGAGTGGTCCACGAAGACTCGGTGCTCGAGGTGTTGTCCGCCGTCCACGAAGTACAGGCCGAGCATGGTGAGTTCCCCGCCGGTCCCGCGAAAGTCCGTGTCCGAGCAGATGCGGACGAGGTCGCCGCCGAAGGTGACGACGATGTGCGTGAGCTTCGTGTCCTTGCCGAGGGCGAGGCGGTGGTTCGAAGCGTGCAAGGAGGTGTCGTCCCATTCTTGGATGGAAACGAAGGTGAGCTTCGAGGCGTCGGCCGCGTTGAGTTCGATCGTCTGATTGAGGGCTGCTTCGGGGCTGCCGCGGTGCGAAAGGATGATCGTCGCTTCGGCGAGCTCACCGACTTCGATGCGGATGTGCTGGGGTCGGGTTCCCTCAATGGCATCGACGTTCAGGCGGATCGGCTCAGCCAGGACGCTTTCCTTGGGAATCGTGATGATGGTGGATTCGGTGAAGGTGTTCCATGCGACGACGGCTGTGCGGTCGCCGGGGGCGAGGACCGTGCCGAGGCGCTCATCGTCGCGGCCCGCCTTTTCAACGATCACGCCTTCGGGAGCCTCAACGGTGACGGGGGCGTCGCCCTCGGCGTAGGAGGCGGGGTCGAAGAGGCGGTCGATTCGCCGGATCGGGGTAAAGCGCCAGTCCTCTTCGCGTCCGCGCGGAACGGGAATCGCTTCGAGGTCGAAGGAGACGGGACGATCCGCGCGCGAGGCGTGGCCTCCCTCTTCGTTCGGACCGTGCGAGTGGGGCTTGGCCATTGCTGTTGCGGTGGTCATATCAGCCGACGGATCCTTCCATCTGCAGTTCGATGAGGCGATTGAGTTCGAGCGCATACTCCATCGGGAGTTCCTTTGCGATCGGTTCGACGAAGCCTCTGACGATCATCGCCATCGCCTCGTTCTCGTCGAGGCCCCGGCTCATGAGGTAGAAGAGCTGGTCGGCGGATACCTTTGAGACAGTCGCCTCGTGACCCATTTCGACATCATCCGTGCGCACGTCGACATAGGGGTAGGTGTCTGTCCTTGAGATCTTGTCGACGAGGAGCGCATCGCACAGCACATTCGACTTCGAGTGGCGTGCCCGCGCATTGACTTGGACGAGACCACGGTAGGAGGTGCGGCCGCCTCCTCGGGACACGGATTTCGACACGATGGACGAAGAGGTCTTCGGAGCCATGTGGACCATCTTCGCGCCGGTGTCCTGGTGCTGACCGGGGCCTGCGAAACCGATGGACAGGGTCTCGCCGCGGGCGTGATCGCCCATGAGGAAGCACGCCGGGTACTTCATGGTGATCGCAGCACCCATATTGCCGTCGACCCATTCCATGGTGCCGCCTTCTTCCACGATGGCGCGCTGCGTCACGAGGTTGAGAACGTTGGTGGACCAGTTCTGGATCGTCGTGTAGCGCACGCGTGCGCCTTTCTTCACGAAAATCTCAATGACGCCCGAGTGCAGGGAGTTCTCGTCGTAGATCGGGGCGGTGCACCCCTCGACGTAGTGAACATAGGAGCCTTCGTCGGCGATGATGAGGGTGCGTTCGAACTGGCCGAGAGCCGCAGTGTTGATACGGAAATATGCCTGCAGGGGGATGTCGACGCGCACGCCCGGCGGAACGTAGACGAAGGAACCTCCCGACCATGCCGCAGTGTTGAGCGCGGAGAACTTGTTGTCACCGGAGGGGACGGCTTTGCCGAAGTACTCCTTGAAGATCTCCGGGTATTCGCGAAGACCGGAGTCGGTGTCGAGGAAGATGACGCCTTGGCGTTCGAGGTCCTCTTGGATCTGCTGGTAGACGACCTCGGATTCGTACTGCGCGGCGACACCTGCGACGAGGCGGTTTTTCTCAGCCTCCGGAATTCCGAGACGGTCGTAGGTGTTGCGGATCTCCTCGGGGAGGTCCTCCCAGTTCTTCACCAGACGATCAGTCGGGTTCACGTAGTAGCGGAATGCGTCGAAGTCGATCCCGGACAGATCCGGACCCCAAGTGGGCATCGGTTTGCGGTCGAAGATTTCAAGGGCTTTGAGGCGGCGCTCGCGCATCCACTCGGGTTCGTTCTTGTGATCCGAGATGGAGCGGACGACCTCGGCGTTAATGCCGTATTCGGCATCCTTCGCATAGTCGTCGTTATCGCGCCAGCCGTACTCGTATGCGCCGATCGACTCGATGATCTCGTCATCGGTCATGTGACGGTCATCGAGGTCTGCGACCTGCGGTGACTGGGTCATATTAATGTCAACCTCTCAATTAAACGGTGTGCGCGCTACTTGCGAAGCGCGGCACGGGCTGCGGGGTGAATCACGGGTGCTCCCACAGGAATGTGGGTGGTGCACACGTGGTCCCCTCCTGCCAAGGTGGCGAGTCTTTGAACATGGACGTCGAGTAGCCTAGCGAAGGCTTTGGTCTCCGCTTCACACAGCGCCGGGAAATCGCCCGCGACCTGCTGAATCGGGCAGTGGCCCTGGCACAGTTGCACGGCGATCTGTCCGCCGCCAATATCACGGACTGTTGCGGCGTAGCCGTCTTGAGTGAGCGCATCAGCGAGGGCGAGGGCGCGGACCCGAGGGTCACTTCCCGCCGCCCGGACGATGGGCGCGTAGCGTCTTTCGATCTCGCGGGAGCGGGCTGCGGCGAATCCTTCGACGGCTTCTCCGCCGCCGACTTGCCCGAGATAGCCGAGCGCCTTGAGTGCGAGTTCCGAGTAGCCTTCGGGCAGGCTCGTGTGAGCGTTCTCGGTGGCGACGTAGTGGCGTGCGGGGCGGCCGCGCCCTCTTTTGCCGATGACTCCGGGTTCGTGTTCAACGATTTGTCCGGAGTTGAGGAGGATCGTGATGTGACGACGCACTGCAGCAGTTGTCAGGCCGAGGATCTTCGCGATCACGGTCGCCGTCACGGGACCCTTTTCAACGATGAGGTCGAGGACTTGTTCGCGCGTGCAAACGTCTTGTTGCTCCGTCACGGCCTCTCCGTTCATCTCGCCACCTTCAGATATGGCAAGTCTACGTCCTTTTACGCGCCACAGGCTTCACTTAATTACTATTCGGGCACTTTCGTGTAGCGAAATAAACGAAGATCACAGTAAGCCGCTGCGTCCAAGCAAAAAGCGAGGATTTTCAACGCATCCAGGGAGCGTCAGCGGGGCGAAGATCCTGCCAGTTCCTTGCGCGCGCAGCAGCTGCGGAGAGGATTCCAACAAGCGCAGTGGGATTGTGAATCCGCCCGGCCAGAACGTGGGAAACCGCCTCGTCGAGACTCACCCAGGCGCTCACCATCGTCGCTTCCTCGTCCTCGCGTGTGAAGGTCTGCTCAGTCCCACTCAGATCGCGGGCGAGGAAGATCCTCAAGGACTCGCTCGAACCACCCGGGGAGGTGAACAGGTCGGCGAGCACGTCCCAGCGCCCCGCCTCCAGATCCGTCTCTTCGGCGAGCTCACGCGCGGCCGCTACCTGGTAGTCCTCTCCTTCAATGTCGAGAAGCCCAGCTGGGATCTCCCACAGTTCCGCTGACACGGGGTGACGATACTGGCGCAGGAGCAACACCTCCTCTTCACCGGCTTGTCCGCGCACCGCGAGGACTCCGACGGCCCCCGGGTGCTGCGTGTACTGGCGGATCACGGGCTCGCCTTCGTCGGACACGCGCACTAGGTCTTCCTTGAGGGCGATGATTCGTCCCTGCCAGATGCGCCGCTGTTCGACGAGTTCACGACTCGTTTTTTGGTCGCACAGGCGTGCCTTTTCTTCGGGCGTAATCTCCTGCAAGCTCACCGGAGTCCTCCTTGGTTGAACAGGTGAAGCTTCACGGAAGAGTCGGCATGAGTGACTGGGCACTCGGCTCGGATCCGAAAGCACGCGCCGAGGCGGAAGCGTCCTTCAAAGCTGCGGCGGCTGAGACTGCTCCGAGCGCGGTTCCGGGAGAATCGATGGTCGTCACGGGGTCGCCCGCTTCTCTGATGGAGGCGACCATTGACGTAGAGTCGTGGGCGTCGCCGATGATTACGCCGGACTTCGGCGCGGAAGGAAGCGCTCGGGCAAGACCCGACCAGGCCCTCGGAGAGGCGATGGACCCGGCAGATTGATCGGCGTCTTGCGACTGGGAGGAGTCTCTGGCGCCTACAACGACGATCGCCGTCGCAGAGCCTGCAGGATCGGTGTTAATGCTCAAGATCGGTGTGGAGTCATCCGTGAGGATCTCCTGAACGAGGGCCGTCTCAGGTCCTGTTGAGGTCAGAGCTGCGACAATGGCGTAGCCGATGACCGCTTCGGAACTCGCATCTGAAGGCAGTGATGGCAGATGAGCTGCCAGCGGTGTGGCCAAGGTTTCACGGTATTTCGCCATCGCACTGGATTCCCAGTTCGAGGTGAGGGCCGCTGAGCCGACGACCTCAGCTCCGGCTGCTTGGAGGCGCTCGGACACCATTGTCGAATCCTCAGCGTTCGCACCGGGAAGGGAGACGAGGGCGACCTTCGTGCCCGTCAAAGTGCCTTTGAGGCGCTCGTCGGCAAGGGAGATCAGGCCCTGAGCGTCAGTGTGCGCGATCCTCGTGACCTGTGTGAGCGCTTGCGCGTCGACCTCGTTGGTCGAGGCCTTCGTGGAACGCAAGGAGTCCGCGAGTCGTGATTGGAGCGGGCCCGCGCCAAGCACGACGCCAATCGCGAGAGCCGCGAAAACCGCGATCAATGAGACGAGGTGGTAACGGAAATTCAGCATGCGAATGCTCCTTGAATGAGCGCGGTCAAAGCGGCGGGCTCTTGGGCGGTGTGGTTCGTTCCCCACTCCACGAGCAGGCGGAAAAGATCTTGGCCAAGGGGCGTTGACCAGAAGGCGGCTCCCAGTCCTGCGAGCATCGCGATGAGGAGGAAGACGAGCCATGTGGAAGAGATGCGAGGACGGTGGGTGGCGGCGACCGCCTTCGCACTGACGAGGGCATCGCCTGCTCCAAGACGCGTGAAGAAAGAGGGGGCCATCGCGCTTCGCCCACGGTCGACGAAATCGTCGAGGTCATGGCTTGCACCCGCGATCACAATGGAGGAGGCCCCCGAATGCGTGGCGACGAGCAGGGCCGCATCCTCTGAGGTCCCCGACATTTCAATCGTCTCGCAGCCCAACCCCATGCGGTCAAGTCTTTCACGACCTGCGGTCAGGCCATCGTGGCCGCGGCGCAAGATCCGGTGCTTCGCGTGACGCAAGACGCCTTCTTTCATCTGGTCCATGTCACCGACGACGAAAGTGGGCTTCAGGCGGCGTTCCTTCGCCAGGTTCGCTCCCCCGTCAATGCCAAAGACGATCGGGGCGGCGTCTGTGATCCAGCGTTTCAACGACTTGAGATCCTCGTTTGCCTGCTCGTCGTCGAGCACGAGGAGCACGGGATGCCCCTCAATCTCCTCGCGGTACGTGGGCACGCCCTCGCCTTTCAAAAGGGCGCCGTCACGTTCGAGGTATTCGTCGATTGATGCCGCGAAGGAGCCGATCTGGGTGGAGATCATGCGCCGTTGTTCGCGTTCGTCATTTTCAAGGTCTGAAGCGTCGAGGAGGTGCCCGTTTGCGATGACGTCTCCTGCGCGCAAGATCTCATGTCCGCGCACTTGGAGGGTTTCTCCTTCACGCACGGTCATGATGTCGGGGCCCAGATCGTCAATGACGAGGATTCCCGCGTCAAGAAGGATCCTCGGTCCGAGGACGAAGTGGCGTCCTGAAGAGGAGGGCGCGGCGTTGAGGACCGCGATAGGGGCTTTGGACACGAGGGCGCGCGCGGAGGCCCGATCAAGGTCGCTCTGGTCGATAATCGCGATCTCGCCGGGTTCGATCCGCGTTACAAGGTTGCGGATGCGGCCGTCGACTCGTGCGAGCCCAGTGATCGGGGTCGGTGTCGCCGAAGAGTTTCGTTCTTCCATCATCCCTGTGATTGTGGCATGGCTGAGGTGAGGACCTCGATCGCGTTGCGGCGTGCCGCCTCGGAGTGGGGATTTCCACCCATCATTCGTGTCAGTTCGGCTTCCCTTTCGCTTCCGCTGACCGCCGTGACACTCGTCAAGCCCTGTGTCTTTGACACGACGAGGTGGGTGGAGGCGAAGACGGCGACTTGCGGCAGGTGAGTGACGACGATGACCTGTTTGTTTTTCGCGAGGCGGGCAAGGCGCGAGCCAACTTCACTTGCGGTTCGTCCGCCAATGCCCGAATCGACTTCGTCGAAGATGAAGGTGTGTGCGCTCGAGTTCTCTCCGAGGACGACTTCAAGGGCGAGCATGATTCGTGAGAGTTCACCGCCGGAGGCTCCTTGTCCGAGGGGCCGGGCTTTCGTGCTCGGGTGTGGGCGCAAAAGGATCGTGACTTCGTCGAGTCCGTGGGGGTTGGGGCGCGCCTTGACGACCTCGATTTCCAGGTGGGCGTCTTTCATTGCGAGCCCGGCGAGTTCAGCATCGACTTTTCGTGACAGTGCGGAGGCGAGGGCGAGTCGGGATTTGCGTAGTCTTGCGCCGATCTCTAATACGCGTTCTTGAGCTTTAAGGAGAGTTTGGCGCACTTCTTCAGGGTCGGAGGCGCTGCCTGTGAGCTCGTCGAAGCGTTTGCGTGCTTCATCCGCCCACGCGAGAAGTTCAGTGACGTCTGAGGCGCGCCCTTCGAGGAGGTTTTTGATCTGGGCTCGTCTGGAGTGGATCTCAGAAAGGCGAGCGGGGTCAGTCTCGAGGTTTCGCAAGTAGACGCGCAGGTCGTCAGCGAGGGTCTCCACATCGATGATCGCCGACTGGAATCGGGCGTGGAATTCCTCGAGTGAATGATCGAGTCCCTCCCCCTGGGCGGTCCGCTCCCCCGCTTGGCGAAGAAGCGAGGCGGCCCCCTCGGCGTTTTCTGTTCCTGAAAGCATCGCGGTTGCGGCACCCACGTAGGAGCGAAGGTCCTCCACGCCCATGAGGCGTCTGCTTTCAAGTCTGAGTTCTTCATCCTCGCCCGGGTGCAGGTCGAGGGCATCGATTTTGCCGAGGAGCTCGCTTAGCTCTTCCATCTCACTCGCGCGGTCTTCGCGGTGGAGAAGGAGGTCGTCGAGTTGGCGTTTGAGTGCGACGGCCTCGCGCCAGGCGGCGTGGTATTCGTCCATGAGTGCCGCATGCTTTTCACCGCCGTAGGCGTCGAGGAGTTCACGCTGGGCGACCGGGGACTTCAAACGCATCTGCTCAGCTTGGCCGTGGATTGAGATGAGGGGCGAGACGATTTCGCTGAGCAAAGAGGCTGGGACGGGTCGTCCGCCCAGGTGTGCGCGAGATCGGCCTTGAGCGGCGAGGGTGCGTGAGACGATGAGTTCCCCCTCGTCGATGCTCGCTCCCGCTTCGAGGGCGGCTTCCTTTGCGGCTTCATCGGCGAGGAAGACGCCGTCGACTTCTGCGCGTTTCTCGCCGCTTCGCACGAGGGCGGGGTCGGCGCGTCCTCCGAGGAGGAGTCCTAAGGAGGTGAGGACCATTGTTTTGCCCGCGCCGGTTTCACCTGTGAGGACTGTGAGGCCTTCACCGAATTCAAGGACGGCACGATCAATCACGCCCAGGCCTCGGATTTCGATCGTGGAGATCATCGCTTCTGCATCCTTTGGGCGCTGCGCCATCCTCGAACGGGCAGGTTGAAGCGTTCAACGAGGCGTGTTGAGAAGGTCGTGTCGTCGAGGCGCACGAGTTTCACCGGGCGCGCACCGACGGTCGTGGACACCACTGAGCCTGCGGGGAGGACCATGCAGCGGGTGCCGTCGCTCCACATTTCCGGTTCTTCCCAGTTCTCCTCGAGGATAACGACGTCAAGCCTCGTTGAGGGGCCGACGACGAGGGGGCGGGTGAAGAGCCCGTGGGCGGCCAGGGGCGTAACGACGATTGCTTCCGTGTCCGGCCAGACGACTGGCCCGCCTGCTGAGAAGGCGTAGGCCGTAGACCCTGTCGGTGTCGCAAGGATGATGCCGTCCGCACCGTAGGTTGATACGTCTTGTCCGTCCACTGCGAGTGCGAGGTGGACGGGGTGGGCGACGTCGGCGTGGATGATCGCTGTTTCGTTCCACGCCCAGTCCCGTGTGCTCGTGCCGTCGGGAAAGTGCACGACGACGTCGAGGGTCATGCGTTTTTCGATCCGATAGTGTTCGGCGGCGATACGCCGGGCCACTTCTTCGAGGTCTGGGCCGATGTCTTCGGCGAGGAAGCCCATGTGTCCGAGGTTGACGCCGAGGAGGGGCACGTCCCATTTCCTCGCGCTTTCCGCTGCGGAGAGGATCGTGCCATCGCCTCCCATTGCGAGGACGAAATCGGGGTGCTTGCTGTCTTGCTCGAGATGCCGGGTGTTTTGCTCGGGGTGCCGGGTGTCTTGCTCCGCAATGACGCGGATACCGAGGTCTTCAAGTCGTGCCTGGATGACGGACGCCGCCGTGATCGCGTCGGGCCGGTGGATGTGGCGCACGAGCATGACGGTGTTGATCATCGTGTGTCCTCTCCCCCGTCGGCGGGTCCCCTTCTGACTGCGTCTTCGATGCGCGAGTGCAACTCCTCAGACGCTATCGCATCTGAATCGCCTGCGCGCATGTGAAGGAAGTACTCGACGTTGCCGGAAGGGCCGGGAAGCGGGGAGGCCTCGATCGCGAGGATCCCCAGGCCGTTGTCCATGGCGCAGCGTGCGACGCTCTCCACGGTTTCGACGTGGTGCTCGGGGTTGCGAACGACGCCCCCGTGGCCGAGTCGTTCTTTGCCGATTTCGAACTGCGGTTTCACCATGAGCAGGAAGTCCGCGTTTTCGGCGGCAACGGCAACGAGGGCTGGGATGACGAGGGTGAGTGAAATGAAGGACATGTCGCCCACGACGAGGCTCGGCGCCGGATCGACGTCGCCTGCTTTCATTGTGCGCACATTCGTGCGGTCGCGGACTTCGACTCGGGGGTCGGATTGGAGACGCCATGCGAGTTGCCCGTAGCCGACGTCAACGGCGACGACCGAGGCGGCGCCTCTTCGCAGCAAGACATCCGTGAATCCGCCTGTGGAGGCTCCAGCGTCGAGGCAGCGACGTCCCTTGACGATGGGCGCTGCTTCGCCGAGAGAGTCGAGGGCACCGGCGAGCTTATGGGCTCCGCGTGAGACGTATTCGATCTGTTCGGATTCAGCGATGACAATCGCCTGGGCGGGGTCCATCTGACGAGCCGGTTTCATCACCACTTCCCCGTCAAGTTTGACTCTTCCCTCTGCGATCATCTCTTGGGCGTGGGTCCGTGATCGCGCAAGCTTGCGGCGGACGAGTTCGGAGTCGATGCGTCGAAGCTTCATGACTGTTCCGGTGCGTCGAGGCTTTCTCGAAGACTTCGCTCCAGGGTGGAGAGCATGTTGATCTTCACCTCGAGCGGGGCTTCGTCAAAGTCGGCGAGTAGGGCCTCAGCGTCGACACTCCGGGTCCCGGCGGGGGGCCGTCGGGACCCAGGAAGCGGAGTGCTCATTCGAGTTCGTCTCCGGAACTCTTCTCGGGCTTTTCTTCGCTCTCCTCGTTCTTTTCGATCTCAGGAATGCTCAGGAGTTCGTCTTGAGTTTCTAAGAGAAGTTCGGCTTGAGCAAGAGCCTCTTCAGGTTCAGCGTCTCCGGGAGCCTCTTCAGGCTCAGCCTCAGCAGGAGCCTCTTCAACCTCGGCTTCCACTTCGGGCGTCACGCGCTCATTGTCAGCCTCTTCGTTTGCGACCTCCTCCACGCCTTTGGCACCGGCCTTTTCAGACTCGGCCTCTCCCTCAGCTTCACCGGGCTCCGGCTCAACAGCCAGGGCCGCCTCGACCTCGTCCTCACTGCTCTGCTCTTCCTGAGGCTCTTGCACTTCTGCCGCTTGAGCGGAGTCATCGGATTCGACCCCTTCTTCCGTTTCAGCGAGAAGACGTTCGAGCTCTTCTTCGCCGGGGAGGAAGGCCGGGGTGTCGAGTGCAGGAGCGAGGCCATCAGCATCGGAAGAGAGCGCAGCATCCGCAGCGTCGAATTCTTCGCCCTGCGCCTTCTCATCGGCTTCGTCGAGGACTACCGGGGCTTCGATGACGCCAGAGGGATCACCGTTTTCAACGACCGTGATCGTGGCGCACCGCGGGGCGCGACCCGACTCGTCCGCGTAGTCCCAGGCGGCAGCGGCGAGTGCACGGTACGTGTCGAGTGTGACCGTGTACGACTCCTCGGCTTCGAGTTCGACATCATCAACCAGGAGCGTGCCGTATCGAGTCGCTTTCACGACCTGCGACTCACCACAGGTCCAGGTGTTGTCACGGTGGTGCTTGGCGCGCGGGTGCTCTTCGAGGAGGCCGCGCATGTCGAGCGCGAGGAAGCTCGGACGCTGGCCGCGCTGCGCGAGGATGACCTCGCGGGCGCCGTGAACGCCGGTGAGGACGTGCAAGGAGGGGATTCCCGCTGAAACGGCGCCAGCGATGTCGGTTTCGAGGCGGTCGCCCACCGCGATCGGCTTCTCGGAGTCAACGAGTGCGGCTCCGCGCAGGTAGATGCCTGGTTCGGGCTTGCCTGCCGCAATAGGGCGGGTGTGCGTCGCATGGGAGATCGCTCTCACCAGGGAACCATTGCCGAGGGCGAAACCGCGTTCTTGCGGCAAGGTCGCGTCAAGGTTCGTGGCGAAGTAGGCCGCTCCGCGTTGAATCGCGAAGGCCCCTTCGGAGAGCATCGCCCAGTCGATGCTCTTATCGAGTCCCTGCACGACCGCGACGGGTTCGTCATCTGCCGAATCCACGAGGACGTACCCGGCGTTCTCGAGTGCCTGGCGCACGCCGCTTCCGCCGATGACGAAGACCTTCGAGCCGTCTTCAATGGTTTCCTTCATGATCGCGATGACATCCATCGCGGAGGTCATGACCATTGAAGCGTCGGCTTCGAAGTCCATGCTGTTGAGCTTGTCGGCGACCTGTTCGGGGGTGCGCATCGCGTTGTTCGTGAGGAACACGGTCTTCATGCCCTGAGCGCGAGCCTCCACAACCGATGGCGCGGCGTGTTCGAGCGGAGAATCACCGTTCCACGAGGTCCCATCAAGATCGAGGAGGACCGCGTCGAAGAGTTCAACAAGCGGAGTCTCTGTTCCTCGAAGGGCGGTCCGCTTATTGTCGACATCGCAATCCGCGAAGAGGGAGAGATCGACGATCTCAGTGTCTTCGATTTCTTCGGGAAGATTCGCTTCGACCTCGTCAGCTTCCGATTCGCGTCCGAGTTCACGCAGACGGTCGATCTTCACTTCCATGAGTCTGCGGAGCAGTTCAGGATCAGTGTCGGCGGGCAAAGCGGCGAGTGCGTCGTCGACGATGAGGAGCCCGACCTCGTTCTCACCAAGATCAGCTCGAGCACCGGAGGAGACGAGGATGAGTTCGACCTGTTCGGAGAGCTCCATGCCCTTTGTCGTGGTGGCGTCGATGATTTCGATGGCTTTCTCGGGACGTCCGAGGCCGCGTTCGCAATCCGCTTCCACTGCGCGCAGGGAATCGTCACCGCGCATGCGTCGCACGGCGCGTACCTCGCGCAGGGCTTCTTCGTAACGGCCGGAGGCGTATGCGGTGAGAGCCGCCGCCTCACGGACCACGTCGACCCGTCCGGCGCGCGAAGATGCTGCTGCGGCGTGCTTGTAGGCCTCTTCAGGGTCGAGGTCGATGAGCTGTCCGGCCATCACGAGGTGACGGGCGACAATGTCTTTGTTCGGGCCGGAAAGGGTGTTGAGTGCGCGAAGCGCGTTGGCGTCGAGTTCCTCGGCGGACACGCCCGCGGGGATCGTCGGCTCGTCCGGATTCGGGGAGATATATTCCTCCGTGGAGGAGAAGTTCTGGTAGTCGGCGTCTTCACGGCGCGGTCCGCGCCTTTCGTCGCGGCCACCTGCAAAGCTTCCCTCTCGGCGTTGGCCGAATCCGCTTTCGCGGCGGTCATCACGACGTTCGTTGCGGCGCTCATCGCGGCCACGGTTAAAGCCTCCTGCGCGCCGGTCATCGCGGCCGCCAAAGCCTGAGCGTTCACCGCGACCACGCTCGTTGAAGTCGCGCCCGCGGTTAAAGCCTCCCTCTCGGCGATCGTCTCGTCGCTCGTCCCGCCCGCGGTTAAAGCCTCCTTCTCGACGATCACCACGCGCATTGAAGTCCCGACTGTCTCCGCGACGATCCGAACGCTCACCGTAGGAACGATTCGAATCCCGATCGAAACGACGCTCCCCATCACGACGATTCCCAAAACCGCCTTCGCGGCGGTCATCACGACGTTCGTTGCGGCGGTCATCGCGGCCACGGTTAAAGCCTCCTGCGCGCCGGTCATCGCGGCCGCCAAAGCCTGAGCGTTCACCACGACCACGCTCGTTGAAGTCGCGCCCGCGGTTAAAGCCTCCCTCTCGGCGGTCGTCTCGTCGATCGTCTCGCCCGCGGTTAAAGCCGCCTTCCCGACGATCACCACGAGCATTGAAGTCCCGACTGTCGCCGCGACGATCCGAACGCTCACCGTAGGAACGATTCGAATCCCGATCGAAACGACGCTCCCCATCACGACGATTCCCAAAACCGCCTTCGCGGCGGTCATCACGACGTTCGTTGCGGCGGTCATCGCGGCCACGGTTAAAGCCTCCTGCGCGCCGGTCATCGCGGCCGCCAAAGCCTGAGCGTTCACCACGACCACGCTCGTTGAAGTCGCGCCCGCGGTTAAAGCCTCCCTCTCGGCGGTCGTCTCGCCCTCGCGAGTCACGCCATTCCTGTTGGCGTTGGAATCCACCACGGCCTTCGTGTCCGCTTCGTCGCTGCTCGTCTGCCATAGTGTCTTCCTCTATTCCGCGCCATCTGCGCTTGTTGATTCGCACGGATTCGCACCGCGCGTTGAAAATCATGATCTGCTTCCAATCCTAACGAAGACGGGAAGCAAACAGGAGGCGCCCTCATGAGCATCTGCCCACAGTCAGAAGAGCTCAGTCCTCCTAGTCTCTTCACTGTTGTGCGTGGTCGGTGTGTGTGTCTTGGCGGGCTCTTCGGTGTGGCCCGTGTTGATCATGGCGAGAAATGGGCTGAGAGCTGCTTGTGCTTCGGATGAGACGCTTTGCCTGCACCACCGCCCATTCGAGGAACCCAGAACGTGATTTCGGCGCAACCGCCCGCCCTTCAGCCTCGTCGAGACTACAAGCGGGGTAGGACAACACCTGCCTACCCCCACTCGAACACCCCGAAACATGATCTCGGCGCAACCGCCCGCCCTTCAGCCTCGCCGAGACTACAAGCAGGGTAGGCAAACACCTACCTACCCCCTCGAGCAACCCGAAACATGATCTCGGCGCAATCGCGGCCCAAACGTGATTTCGGCGCAACCGCCCGCCCTTCAGCCTCGCCGAGACTACAAGCAGGGTAGGCAAACACCTGCGTTTCTCCCCTCGAGCAACCCGAAACATGATCTCGGCGCAACCGCCCGCCCTTGAGCCCCGTCGAGACTACAAGCAGGGTAGGCAAACACCTACCTACCCCCACTCGAACACCCCGAACAATGATCTCGGCGCAACCGCCCGCCCTTCAGCCTCGCCGAAACTACAAGCAGGGTCAGCAAACACCCGCCTACCCCCACTCGAGCAACCCGAAACATGATCTCGGCACCACCACCCACCCTTCAGGCCCACCGAAAGTACAAGCGGGGTGGCAAAGCTGGGATAGTGGCCTAAATGTGTGGTGCCGTTCCGGGGGTGGCACTGGTTGGGGGTGGTGGTGCTTGAGTCGGATGTTGTGGTTTGGGTGTTGAAAGGTAGGTTCGGGTTGGTGTGTGAGTGCTTGGACTTATCCGCCGCCTGTAAGGCTGGTGCACCGCTCGTTGTCGTCGAAAAAGTGGGCGTGTTGTTCCCTGTTTGCTCCGTGTGTCAAGCCCCGGGTTTTGTAGAGGGTGTTTCATCTGGTTGCGGCGGCTGCCTTTTGGGGGGTGTGGGGTCTGGTCTGTTCCGGCGGGGGTGGGGTGTGAGCGTTCTCGTGTTCTTCTGGGGTGTGCATGTTGATCGCGGAAGTGAGGGCGGATGGTGTTGTACCAGTGGACCCATTGGGCCGTCGCGATCTCCAGGTCGTCGATGGAGTTCCAGGGGCCCTTGTTTCGGACCAGCTCGGCTTTATACAACGAGTTGAGTGCCTCGGCGAGCGCGTTGTCGTAGGAGTCGCCCTTGGAGCCGACCGAGGAGACGGCGTCGCAGTCGGCAAGGGCTTGCCCGTAACGGATCGCGGTGTACTGGACGCCCCGATCCGAATGGTGAATGAGGCCTGTTAGGTCGGCGCCGTCGCGGCGTCGACGCCAGATCGCCATTTTCAACGCGTCGAGGGCGAGGTCGGTGTACAAGCTGGTGGAGGTCTGCCACCCCAGGATCCGACGCGAGTAGACGTCGGTGACGAACGCGACGTACACCCACCCGGCGTGCGTCTTCACGTAGGTGATGTCCGCCACCCACAAGATGTTCGGCGCGAGCGCAGCGAAATGCCGATTCACCCGGTCCATCGGACACTGATCCTTGGGTGTGGACCGGGTAGTGTTCGGGCTCTTTGCCCTCCGGATGCCGCTGATACTCATGGCTCTCATGAGGCGCTCCACCGTGCAGCGGGCGACATGACCTGCCCCATGGTGTGCGGCAGCCTCGGACCGGTTGAGCATGACGTGCATCTTCCGAGCGCCGAAGGCCTCATAGTTCTCCTCATAAATCCGGCGGATCTCCCCCCTTCAACACGTCATCACGCTGCGATCGGGCCGATGGGGGACGCTGCTTGCGCGCCCAATACGCCGACGGGGCGACCTGGACACCGGCTGACACCAGCTGCTCACAGATCAGCTCGACCCCGTACTCTGCCCGGTTCTCATCGATGAACCCATCGATGTCTCTTATCGGCGGCCTGGCTCCGCCTGGGCGAAATACGCGCTCGCTTTCCTCAAGATCTCGTTGGCGCGCCGCAGCTCCCGGTTCTCCTTCTCCAACTCCCGGATCCGCTGGGCATCCGCACTCGTCGTCCCCGCCCGAAGACCACCATCAATCTCCGAACGCTTCACCCAGGAACGCAACGCCTCAGGATGGACACCCAACTCACCAGCAATCCGAGCGATCGCACCCTTGGACCGCTCAGGATCCCCACGGGCCTCCAACACCAACCGAGTCGCACGCTCACGCAACTCATCAAGATACTTCCTCGAACTCGTCATGACAGTGATCCTTTCCAATCATCACTGCCTCTATCAAACCCGGAGCGATTCACTGTGTGTGTTGGGTGGGGTTGTGCGTCTTTGCAGTAGTAATCCGGGTTTGTCTTAGGCTGTTGTGTTGGCGTGGGTTCGGGGCTATGTGTGGTGTGTTCAGGGTTGTGTGTGAAAGAGGGGTGGGGGGTGGAGCGTTGGATGGGAACACGGGTGTGTGTTCCCTTCTTTCCAAAGGCTCTACCCCCCACCCCTTTTTGTGGTGTGGTTGCGGCGGTTTCCTACTCTCCCACACCCTGTCGGGTGCAGTACCATCGGCGTTGTTGGGCTTAGCTTCCGGGTTCGGAATGTTGCCGGGCGTTTCCCCAATACTATGACCACCGCAAGTTTGGTGTATCCACTCCCCACCCCCACAGGCGCGTGGTTTGCGCGCGTGTTTTGGGGGGTTTGTGGGTTGGATGTGATTCGTATAGTGGTTGTGAGCACAAGCGTGTCGTGTTCCCCCTCATTGTTTGTGTGGGGGGGGGTTGTGTTTAGTGTTGGCCGATTAGTACCAGTCGGCTTACGAGCACATTACTGTGCTTCCACCTCTGGCCTATCTACCCAGTAGTCTGCTGGGGGCCTTCACACCCCACAAGGTGGGGTGTTGGAAACCTCATCTTGGAGCAGGCTTCCCGCTTAGATGCTTTCAGCGGTTATCCTTCCCGAACGTAGCTAACCAGCCATGCACCTGGCGGTACAACTGGCACACCAGAGGTTCGTCCATCCCGGTCCTCTCGTACTAGGGACGGGCCTCCACAAGTTTCCTACGCGCACAGAGGATAGGGACCGAACTGTCTCACGACGTTCTGAACCCAGCTCGCGTACCGCTTTAATGGGCGAACAGCCCAACCCTTGGGACCAACTCCAGCCCCAGGATGCGACGAGCCGACATCGAGGTGCCAAACCATGCCGTCGATATGGACTCTTGGGCAAGATCAGCCTGTTATCCCCGGGGTACCTTTTATCCGTTGAGCGACCACGCACCCACGTGCCATGGCCGGATCACTAGTTCCTGCTTTCGCACCTGCTCGACCCGTCGGTCTCACAGTCAAGCTCCCTTGTGCACTTACACTCGCCACCTGATGACCAACCAGGCTGAGGGAACCTTTGAGCGCCTCCGTTACTCTTTAGGAGGCAACCGCCCCAGTTAAACTACCCACCAGGCACTGTCCCCAACCCGGATCACGGGCCGAGGTTAGATGACCGCTTGAACCAGAATGGTATTTCAACTTTCGACTCCACACAGGCTGGCGCCCACGCTTCACAGTCTCCCACCTATCCTACACAAGCCCAAGCGAACACCAATACCAAGCTATAGTAAAGGTCCCGGGGTCTTTCCGTCCTTCTGCGCGAAACGAGCATCTTTACTCGTAATGCAATTTCACCGAGTTCACGGTTGAGACAGCGGAGAAGTCGTTACGCCATTCGTGCAGGTCGGAACTTACCCGACAAGGAATTTCGCTACCTTAGGATGGTTATAGTTACCACCGCCGTTTACTGGGGCTTAAATTCAAACCTTCACCACACGAGTGTGGTTGAGTCTTCCTCTTAACCTTCCAGCACCGGGCAGGCGTCAGTGCGTATACATCGCCTTACGGCTTCGCACGCACCTGTGTTTTTGATAAACAGTCGCTTCTCCCTATTCTCTGCGACCCCCAGCCACACCACCCACGCAAAAACGGTGGGCGCATCGCCAAGGGTCCTCCTTATCCCGAAGTTACGGAGGAATTTTGCCGAGTTCCTTAACCATGATTCACTCGAACGCCTCGGTATACTCTACCTGACCACCTGAGTCGGTTTAGGGTACGGGCGCGTAACACCCTCGCGTCGAGGCTTTTCTTGACAGTTGAGGATCACCACCAGACACCCCACACGGGGCACCCCCATCAGTCCTCACCCCTTCATGTTCCCCGGATTTACCTAGGAAACGGGCCACAACCTTAGACACACACAACCAACGGTGCGCGGCAGCTACCTTCCTGTGTCACCCCTGTTAACACGCTTACCTACAACAATCAGGGCCCCACAACTCCCACAACCACCACAACCCGAAAGCTGTGACGACATGAAAGCAAATGGTTAGCATAAAAGCTTCAGTATTGGCGGTTGTTACGCGGTACCAGAATATCAACTGGTTGTCCATCGACTACGCCTGTCGGCCTCGCCTTAGGACCCGACTAACCCAGGGCGGATAAACCTAGCCCTGGAACCCTTAGTCAATCGGCGGACGGGATTCCCACCCGTCATTCGTTACTCATGCCTGCATTCTCACTCCCACACGCTCCACCCACCATTACCAGCAGGCTTCACCGCACGCAGGACGCTCCCCTACCCACCCACACCACCACACGACAACTACGCTGCCCAGGTGTTACACGTGTGAGTGCCACAGCTTCGGCGGTACGCTTAAGCCCCGCTACATTGTCGGCGCGAAACCACTTGACCAGTGAGCTATTACGCACTCTTTCAAGGATGGCTGCTTCTAAGCCAACCTCCTGGTTGTCACCGCGATCTCACATCCTTTCCCACTTAGCGCACACTTAGGGGCCTTAGCTGATGATCTGGGCTGTTTCCCTCTCGACTACGAAGCTTATCCCCCGCAGTCTCACTGCCATGCTCACACCTTATGGCATTCGGAGTTTAGCTGACGTCAGTAACCCACAGGGCCCATCGGCCATCCAGTAGCTCTACCTCCACAAGGCAACACACAACGCTGCACCTAAATGCATTTCGGGGAGAACCAGCTATCACGGAGTTTGATTGGCCTTTCACCCCTACCCACAGTTCATCCCCCAGGTTTTCAACCCTGGTGGGTTCGGTCCTCCACACAGTCTTACCTCTGCTTCAACCTGACCATGGGTAGATCACCCCGCTTCGGGTCCAGAACACGCGACCAACGCCCTAATTTCAGACTCGCTTTCGCTACGCATACCCCACACGGGTTAAGCACGCCACGTATCACTGACTCGCAGGCTCATTCTTCAAAAGGCACGCCATCACCCCACAAGGCTCTGACGGCTTACAGGCACACGGTTTCAGGTACTATTTCACTCCCCTCCCGGGGTACTTTTCACCATTCCCTCACGGTACTATGCACTATCGGTCATCAAGGAGTATTCAGGCTTACCAGGTGGTCCTGGCAGATTCACACGAGATTTCACGAGTCCCGCACTACTCGGGCACCCATCCAACACACAACCGCACCGGTACGCCTACACGACTCTCACGCACTCCGGTCACCCATCCCAAGATGTTCAACTCCCAACACGATCACATGCCCCCCTCCGGCAGAAGGAAGGAAACAGACAAGCCCCACAACACCGCACACGCAACCCCCGCCGAGTATCACACGCACACGGTTTAGCCATCCTCCGCTTTCGCTCGCCACTACTCACGGAATATCTTTTCCTACGGGTACTAAGATGTTTCACTTCCCCGCGTTCCCCCCACCACCCTATACACGTTCAGATGATGGTAACCAAGCACAACCCTGGTTAGGTTCCCCCATTCGGACACCCTCGGATCAACACTCGCTCGCCAACTCCCCGAGGCATATCGCAGGCCGCAACGTCCTTCATCAGCTCTTGATGCCAAGGCATCCACCGAATGCCCAACAAAACTAAACAAAACCACAAAACAAACAAGATGCTCACAACCACTATACAAATCACAAACAACCCACCACACCACCAACCCCACACAACACGCAGAGCCAACAGCAAGCCACACACCCCCACCACAACCCCAACAAAAAGAAAAAGGAAGAGGGGGCATCACGCCCAACAGGTATTGAACGTGAACCCGACAGTGTGTCCATCACAAATGCCCAACCCCAAACGCACCCACACCCACCACCCCACAACAGGGCAGCACACATGCAAGCACAAGAAACACCCACCCACACCACCAACACATGACAGCATGAAGCGAGCATCCCCACAACGAGGCTCCCTAGAAAGGAGGTGATCCAGCCGCACCTTCCGGTACGGCTACCTTGTTACGACTTCGTCCCAATCGCCAATCCCACCTTCGACCACTCCCCCCAGACAAACCGGTTAGGCCATGAGCTTCGGGTGTTACCAACTTTCGTGACGTGACGGGCGGTGTGTACAAGGCCCGAGAACGTATTCACCGCAGCGTTGCTGATCTGCGATTACTAGCGACTCCACCTTCATGGGGTCGAGTTGCAGACCCCAATCCGAACTGAGACCAGCTTTAAGGGATTCGCTCCGCCTTACGACATCGCAACCCTCTGTACCAGCCATTGTAGCATGCGTGAAGCCCAAGACATAAGGGGCATGATGATTTGACGTCATCCCCACCTTCCTCCGAGTTAACCCCGGCAGTCCCCCACGAGTCCCCACCACAACGTGCTGGCAACATAGGGCAAGGGTTGCGCTCGTTGCGGGACTTAACCCAACATCTCACGACACGAGCTGACGACAACCATGCACCACCTGTACACCCCCAACCAAATGCCACCACATCTCTGCAGCGTCAGGGCGCATGTCAAGCCTTGGTAAGGTTCTTCGCGTTGCATCGAATTAATCCGCATGCTCCGCCGCTTGTGCGGGCCCCCGTCAATTCCTTTGAGTTTTAGCCTTGCGGCCGTACTCCCCAGGCGGGGCACTTAAAGCGTTAGCTACGGCGCAGAAACCACGGGTGGCCCCCACACCTAGTGCCCAACGTTTACAGCGTGGACTACCAGGGTATCTAATCCTGTTCGCTCCCCACGCTTTCGCTCCTCAGCGTCAGTAACGGCCCAGAGACCCGCCTTCGCCACCGGTGTTCCTCCTGATATCTGCGCATTCCACCGCTACACCAGGAATTCCAGTCTCCCCTACCGCACTCAAGCCAGCCCGTACCCACCGCACGCCCCCAGTTAAGCCAGAGGATTTCACGGCAGACGCGACCAACCGCCTACAAGCCCTTTACGCCCAATAATTCCGGACAACGCTCGCGCCCTACGTATTACCGCGGCTGCTGGCACGTAGTTAGCCGGCGCTTCTTTACCCACTACCCTCACCACAACCCAAAGCTGCGGCTTGACCATGAGCGAAAGAGGTTCACAACCCGAAGGCCTACATCCCTCACGCGGCGTCGCTGCATCAGACTTGCGTCCATTGTGCAAAATTCCCCACTGCTGCCTCCCGTAGGAGTCTGGGCCGTATCTCAGTCCCAATGTGACCGGTCACCCTCTCAGGCCGGTTACCCGTCAAAGCCTTGGTAGGCCACTACCCCACCAACAAGCTGATAGGCCGCGAGCCCATCCCCCACCAAAAACACCCAAAAGCATCTCTTTCCACACACCCCCATGCGAAGACATGTGAATATTCAGTATTAGCAGCCCTTTCAGACCGTTATCCCAAAGAAGAGGGCAGGTTACTCACGTGTTACTCACCCGTTCGCCACTAATCAACGGTGCACGCACCGCATCATCGTTCGACTTGCATGTGTTAAGCACGCCGCCAGCGTTCGTCCTGAGCCAGGATCAAACTCTCCGAACAAAAACAAAAACGTCCAAGCCCAGAAAAACCCACCACACCACAACAGCACAGCAGGCAATCCCAACCAAAAACAACTCAAAAACAAAAAACAGGCATAAAAAACAAACACACTATCGAGTTCACAAACAACACCCCACACCCAACCACAACACCCCACAACAGAGCACCACAACCAGGCAAGGCAACCACCACAACCCCACAACCAGGGCCGCAGCAACAAAACACAAACCTACACACCCCCACCCACCCACGTCAAACCCACACAACGTAACACCCACCACACCCCACACCACCCACTCCACAGATTCACAACCAAACCCACCCCCACAAGCCACAACACCCCCCAACACACATCACATGACCCACAGGCCTCTGGCAACTCACAAGAGCTCCACACCACAACACAGCGGTGCAGACCGCACAAGGCGGGACGCATTCAGGCGAGCAACTCAGGGGCATTGTGCATCACCACAGCAAGATGGCCGGCACCAGCAAGCAACCCCAGACCAGCAAGGAGCCCCGGACCAGATGGTCCGGGGCTCCTTCAGCACTATCGAGGCCCGCCAAGGATCACAGACGCGACCGAAAGCCAAGAATCCGTCGTGAGCGCACTATCCAGGTTCTCCAGGAATCACTGCGGCCGATCGGCGTCGGCCTTCGCCACCGAAGTGATCTTCATGTCGTCGTCCTTCGCTCCAACACTGCGACACTCGGCTTCGCTTCAGCACGATCCTTCAGGCACCCCTTTTAGAAGAGCTCCACCACGTTTTAGAAGAGCTCCACCCCGTTTTAGGAGAGCTCCACCACGGCAAGGTTGCGCCGTCCCTTACGGACCAGCACACGAGAACCCGCCAGAAGATCCTCCACGCAAATCGGAGCGTCCTCGTCCTCGACCTTGATGTTGTTGAGGTAAGCGCCGCCAGAAGCGAGGGTACGGCGCGCCGCACTCTTGCCCTTCTCCAACCCCGTTTCCACCAAGGCGTCAATGATCGTCGCCTCACCGAGCTTCAAGCAAGCTTGTGGCAGATCCGAAGTCGCCGAAGACAGGGTCTGCTCATCGATCGCGTGCAAATCGCCACCACCCCACAGGGCGTTCGTCGCAGCGAGAACCCGATCGAGTTCCTCTTCTCCATGAACCAGGCGCGTCACCTCGGCAGCGAGAGCCTTCTGGGCGCTGCGGATGTGGGGCCGTTCAGCGACCTCCACCTCGAGCTCTTCAATGCGAGCGCGATCAAGGAAGGTGAAAATCTTCAAGAACCTCACAACATCCGCGTCCTCGACTTGCAACCAGAACTGGTAGAAGGCGTAAGGGCTCATCATCTGCGGGTCGAGCCAAATGGCCCCGCCCTCGGACTTGCCGAACTTCGTGCCATCGGACTTCGTGATGATCGGAGTGGTGAGCACATGAGTGGTTGCGCCCTCCACCTTGCGGATCAGGTCGACGCCGCCGATCATATTCCCCCACTGATCGTTCCCTCCCGTCTCCATCGTCGCACCGTAGCGACGGTAGAGCTCGAGGAAGTCATTCGCCTGGAGGATCTGGTAGGAGAACTCCGTGTAGGAGATCCCCTCATCGGAGGCGAGGCGACGAGCAACAATATCCTTCGACAGCATCGTGCCGACGCGGAAGTATTTCCCAATCCCACGCAGCAGATCAATCGCGGACAGCTCAGCAGTCCAGTCGAGGTTGTTCACCATCGTGGCCGCAGCAGGCCCCTCGAAGTCGAGGAAATGCGAAATCTGGGACTTGAGACGATCCGCCCAGCCGCGCACGACCTCGCTCGGCTGGAGCTGACGCTCACCCGATTGACGCGGGTCGCCGATCTGCCCCGTCGCCCCACCCACGAGGGCGAGTGGACGGTGTCCGGCGAGCTGGAGGTGACGCATGAGCAGGATCTGCACGAGGTGACCGTGATGCAAGGAGGCCGCGGTCGGATCGAAACCGCAATAGAAGGTGACCGGACCCGCAGCAAGATGCTCACGAAGAGCATCAATATCGGTGTGCTGGGCGATGAGGCCTCTCCACTGGAGTTCATCGAGAATATCGGTCACGGAAAACACCCTTTCTTCTACGGCTCAAGGAAGTCAATTCCACGGCTCGAAGCTCATTTCCGGCTCAAGGAAGCGCCAATAGCTTAACGGGTCGAGCCCGCCGCCCACGCCCGGCAAGCCGCAAGAGCCCCCTCAACGGCCTCAAGCTGCTCGGCGACGCGAATGGGGGCGGTTCCGCCCTTACCCAGGCGCGCGGACACAGAACCGGCGACACTCAACACCTCCCGGACCTCGGGAGTGAGGAAGGGGGATGCGCTCGCAAGTTCCTCATCACTCAGATCCGCGAGTTCCACTCCCCTCCCCTCGGCGATACGCACGCAAGATCCGGAGATCTCGTGGGCGTCGCGGAAGGGGACGCCGCGGCGCACCAGCCACTCCGCGATATCAGTGGCGAGCGAAAAACCCTGGGGGGCGAGCTCGGCCATGCGTTCAAGATGCAGGCTCATCGTCGAGATCATTCCGCAGACTGCGGGAAGGAGGACATCCAGGGTGTCGAGCTGATCGAAAACCGGTTCCTTATCCTCTTGCAGATCCCTGTCGTAGGCGAGCGGGATCCCCTTCAAAACCGTCAGGAGCGACATGAGGTCGCCGATGAGACGGCCGGCTTTACCTCTTCCGAGCTCGGCGACATCCGGGTTCTTCTTCTGGGGCATGATCGACGAGCCCGTGGAGAAGGAATCGTCAAGAGTGACATAGTCGAACTCCTTCGTGTTCCAAATGATGATCTCCTCGCACAGGCGCGAAATGTCGACGCCGATCATTGCGAGCACGAAAGCCGCTTCAGCGACAACATCGCGCGAAGCTGTGCCGTCAATGGAGTTCTCCACGGAGTCGGAAAAACCTAGTGCCCGGGCAACGGCGCCAGGATCCATACCAAGAGTGTTGCCCGCGAGAGCACCCGAGCCGTAAGGCGAAACAGCGGCCCTGCGATCCCAATCCATGAAGCGCTCAACATCGCGGATAAGAGGCCAGGCGTGGGCGAGAAGATGATGGGCAACGAGGACGGGCTGGGCGTGCTGCAAATGTGTGCGCCCCGGCATCACAGCCTCGCCCGCATCCTTCGCCTGTCCGATGATCGCCTCGACGACATCGAGGACGAGCTTGGCAATATGACGGGCCTCTTCGCGCAGGTACATGCGTATCAGGGTCGCGATCTGGTCATTGCGCGAGCGTCCCGCACGGAGTTTGCCGCCCAGTGTCTGCCCGGCGCGCTCAATGAGTCCTCGTTCCAAAGCGGTGTGAACGTCCTCGTCTTGGGGGGCGGGGACGAAAGCGCCGGAGGTGACGTCCTCGTCAAGACGGTTCAAGGCCTCGTGCATCGCGGTGATTTCTTCGTCGCTGAGCAGGCCCGCCGCATACAGGGCGTCCGCGTGAGCGTGAGAGCCCACAATGTCGACGTGGGCGAGACGCCAGTCGAAATGGGTCGAAACGGAAAGGGTTGCGAGGGCGTCGGCCGGAGCACCTGCGAAGCGGCCGCCCCACAGGCTCAGGTGCTGGTTCGAAGAATCGGATGACGTCATAGGTCGATCATGCCCTCCCAAGGGGTACTCGTGGGCTGCTGTCTAGAGAGCGGACGAGGAGCAAGTGCGCTGCCCCGTCCCTGCCGGGTACGCGCGCGGCCTGTAATGCTTACGAATGTGCTCCACGAATGGGCGGGTCTGGGCGACATAGGCGGCAAGAACGACGAAGAGGATCCAGTTGCCCTCAAAGAGGAGGCGAGATTCGACGGTTGATTGCACTCCCAGGGCTGTGGCGAGCAGGGCCGGGATGATCGCCGAACGATCTGTGTCGATGCGCCGCACACCCGTCACATAGGTGCCGAGAAGCACCGTCGCAACCGCGAGGAAAACGAGGAAAGCACCCACGATGCCCGTCTCGAACAGAGCCTCGAAATACGCGTTATGAGCCTGGGTTGTTGGAAGGCCATCTGCTCGCAGAAGGAACCCCTCAAACACGGGGTGGTCAATGGGGTAACCGATGGTCCACCCCCAGCCGAGCATCGGATGCTCGAGCCACATTGGAAGTAGGGCCCGCCAAATATCGCCTCTGCCTGAAAAATCGGAGGAACGACCGAGAAAGCTCGCAACATACTCGTGGGCGAACAGGGTCATCATGATGATGACCATCGCCAGTCCCGTCAAGGACAGAACGAGGCCGGGACGTGCTCGTTCCGGTACCGAACCGACGAAAGCGAAAGCGAGAGTCGCTCCTGCGACCGCCAGGAGACACATTGTGACTGTTCCTGAACGTGTGAGCGCCATTGTTGCCCCGGCGAGCCCGATCCACGCGAGGGCGGGACCAGGGGTGACTCGCCCTTGAAGGAGGCGCCCCATCAGGCAAATGATCAAGAGGACCGCGACGAAGGCCAGGGGGTTGCGATTCCCCATGAATCCTTGGATCGGCCCGCCGCTGAACAGGCGGTTCTCCGACCAGAAGAAGATCTGCGGAATATCCGGATTCCGAATGATCGTCAAAGGTGGGAGCGGGGCTTTCCAGAAGAGAGAAACGAAGAGTTCGAAGAGGAAGGAGACGGCGAGGATCGACTGAAAAGCGCGGATAAGCAAGTCGATGATCTGATCCATTGTCCGCGCTGCTGCGAGCATAAGGCCGACCAGTGTCACTCCGATGGTGACCACTGCCGATACTGCCGTGTGGAAGGGGTATTGCGACCATCCGATTGAGAGGACGCACACGAGCGCATAGAGCAGGGTCGCGACCGGCTGGGGTTTTTTGACGAAGGATGCACCCTGGTGGGCGAAAGCCCAGATGAAGGCGATGAAGAGGATCACGAGGACGATCCCAGAACTGTAAAAGCCCACAATGTAGCGAATGCCTTGGCCCGCGAAGCCGACGAAAAGGATCGCAACGGCGACGAGGTCGAAAAACCTCTTCGATCGGAGGAAGGAAGAGGCCGAAGTCGCCGGTCTGGGGAGGGTCTCGTTCGCAGATGTCATCGAGAGCATACTAGCCGTGTATGACGACGTGATCGGTCTGGATGAAAGGACCGGTGAGAAGCGATATCGGACTGAAACACACCGGGGTCGGATGAAAGCACGGCTCGAATCGAGCTGCTGGACCCTTCCGCCTCCAGCAGCGCTGCTCCATCTTCGCGATAGGCGCTGTGGTTCGGCTCTGTGCGCCCGTCCTCAATACAGCCCGGGTCGGCCTCGACACAGCCGTCCTTTCTCGGTGAAGCCCGGCCGGTGCTCGAGTCAGGAGTGTCCCGCCTCTGTCCTCGTCCTCGTCATCGTCCTCGAAAAGGAGTGCGCCCGCCCTGAAGACCCAGCCTCAGAACGGGCGCAACACCGATCAATCAGTAGCCGCTGCTCTCCCCCAGGCGCACATCGCGCGCCGCCGCGAGCTTCGACTGCAGACCGTAGATGTCGATGAAGCCCCTCGAAGAGGACTGATCGAAGGAATCACCGCTGTCGTAAGTCGCGAGATTGAAGTCGTAGAGCGAGGCATCAGACTTTCGACCATTCACGGTCGCGCGCCCCCCGTGCAAGACCATGCGGATATCACCCGACACGAACTTTTGAGTGTCCTCAATGAAAGCGTCGAGAGACTTCTTCAGCGGCGAATACCACTGCGCCTCATAGACGAGCTCTCCCCAGATCTGCTCCACACCCCGCTTGTAGCGGCGCTGCATACGCTCAAGAGTCACAGACTCGAGGGCCTGGTGAGCTTCGATGAGCGCAATGGCACCCGGAGCCTCGTAAATCTCACGCGATTTAATGCCGACGAGACGATCCTCAACCATGTCGATGCGACCAATTCCCTGCGCACCCGCCCGCCGATTCATCTCCTGGATCGCCTCCAGCGGAGTGACGGGACGCCCATCGATCTTCACCGGGATACCCTTGTCGAAGGTGATGACCACTTCATCGGGAAGCGGCGGGTACGTCGGGTCGTCGGTGTACACGTAGACGTCCTTCGTCGGAGCATTCCATAAGTCCTCGAGGAAACCCGTTTCGATGGCACGCCCCCACACGTTCTGGTCGATTGAGAAGGGATTGTGCTTCGTCGTCTCGATCGGAAGATTGTGCTTTTCCGCGTAGGCGATCGACACGTCCCTGGTGAGGGAGAGGTCTCGGATCGGAGAAATGCAGTCCATGTCCGGGGCCATTGAGGTGATCGACACCTCGAAGCGGACCTGGTCATTGCCTTTGCCGGTGCATCCGTGGGCAACCGTGTGGGCCCCGAATTCTCGTGCCGCCCGCACGAGATGCTTGGCGATCACCGGACGTGAAAGCGCGGAAACAAGAGGATACTTACCCTCATACAGGGCATTCGCCTTCAGGGCCGGCATACAGTATTCGCTCGCGAACTCGTCACGGGCGTCGGCGACATAGGCCTCAACAGCGCCGCAGTCGAGGGCGCGCTGGCGGATGACCTCGAGGTCCTCTCCTCCCTGGCCCACGTCAACAGCCACGGCAACGACCTCGCGGCCGGTCTGCTCCCCGATCCAGCCGATCGCGACGGAAGTGTCGAGACCACCGGAGTAGGCGAGAACGACGCGATCATTCTTCGCAGTCATATGCGCTCCTTTTCCTATTTCTATGACAGTCCGGGAGTCCCGGTTCAGTCGAGGTCCGGCATCTGGCCGGGCTCAGCGAGTTCCATGAGGTACTTCTGGGTTGCCCGCGCATCCGCTGCACTTCGGCAGATGACGAGGATCGTGTCATCACCGGCGATCGTGCCCGCGATCTCCTCCAAGCGCACCGCATCAATGGCAGAACCCAGAAGATTCGCCCCCCCAACGGTCGTGCGCAAGACAAGCTGGTGATCCACGAGGATCGAGGTGACGAGGAGCGCCTGGCACCACTTCTGGAGGCGCAGGCGCCCGCCCTCGCCCTCGTGCGTCAATGCGCCATCAATGTCGGGAACCGAGTAGACGCGGCTGCCCTCAGCGGTACGGACCTTCGTGGCCCGCATGTCAACGAGGTCTCGGGACAAAGTGGCCTGCGTGACCTCGATCCCCTTGTCAGCCAGCCGTTCGCGCAATTCCTTCTGAGAGCCGATCTGTTCGGAGGCGAGGATGTCGCGGATGGCTTCACGCCTCGCGTTCGGGGTCTGCGGCATCGGTGTGGGCGTCATCGGCTCTTCTCCTTCAATCCGGTGGCTTCCACGATGAGGCGGGGCAGGGCCTTCGTGAAAGATGCGGCCTGCTCGGCGTTCATAATGAGGGGAGGTGCGAGACGCAGAGTATGGGGCCCCGTCGCATTGAGGATGAACCCGGCCCTCCTGCCGACTTCGACAAGTTCAGCCGCAATATCGCGAATAAAGTCCAAGCCGATGAGCATTCCCCGGCCCCGCACCTCGGCAACCCCCTCGATCAGGGCGAGTTCGGCGCGCCACGTGCCAGACAGTTCCTTCACGCAAGAGAGCACTCCTTCCTCTTCAAGAGTGTCGAGGAGCGCCAGGGCCGCGGCCGCGCAGATCGGGTTGCCCCCGAAAGTCGTGCCGTGCATGCCTGGGCCCAGGACATTCGCGCATTCACCGAGCGCGACGCACGCGCCGATGGGCATTCCAGCGCCGAGGCCCTTCGCGAGAGTCACGACATCCGGGACGATGCCCGAGGCGTGGTGCCCCATCCAATCGCCCGTCCGGCCGATTCCCGTCTGCACCTCGTCAACGACCATGAGGGCGTTATGAGCGCGTGAAAGCTCGCGCACAAGGCTGAGGTAGGAGGCGTCGAGTTCGTGGACTCCGGCCTCGCCCTGAATCACTTCGACGAAGATCCCGGCGACATCATCGGAGATTGCGGCTTCCAAAGCTTCGGGATCGTTTGCCGCAATGAACTCGACATTGGGGATCAGTGGTGCAAAAGGTGTGCGGTAGCGTTCCTTCCAGGTGAGGGACAGGGCGCCGAGAGTGCGCCCATGGAAGGCGTGTTCGAGGGCGAGGACGCGGGTCTTCTCAGGGGAAACAGCGAGGCCGTGGGCCTTGACGATTTTCAGGGCTGCTTCGTTCGCTTCAGTTCCGCTGTTCGCGAGGAAGACCCGGGAGCCTTCGGGGGCTCCGCCGGGTTCGACGATGTTGAGGATCTTCTCCGCGAGCCGGATCTGGGGCTCTGTTGCGAAGAAGTTCGACACATGGCCGAGGCTGCGGGCTTGTTCTTCGATTGCCGCGACGACTTTCGGGTGGCAGTGCCCGAGCGCGTTCACTGCGATTCCGCCGAGCAGATCGAGGTAGCGCTTGCCTTCAGCATCTTCGAGGTATGCTCCTTCGCCTTTCGTCAAGACGAGGGCGGGGGTGCCGAACGTGTTCATCAGCGATGAGGCGTAGCGGCTTGTCCATTCGGACCCGGCACAGGTGTCCTTCATTGTGCTGCCCTTCGCGGGGTCTTCCTTCATTGCACTGCCCTTCGTGGGGTGTGTTTTCCCTGGGTTCTCGTTCATGAGGAGTAGGCGCTGTTCTCGTGGACGTAGTCGTGGGTGAGATCGTTCGTCCACAAGACGACGTTCTCCTCTCCGGCTTTCAAGTCGATGAGGACCTGAACCTCCCTTGGCGTCATATCGACGAGGCTGCGGTCCTCTCCCACTCCGCCGTTGCGGCAGACCATCACCCCATTGATCGACACGTCAATCTGCTCTGGATCGAAGGGGGCGACAGATTCGGGGACCGTGCCAACCTCGGAAAGAATGCGACCCCAGTTCGGATCGTTGCCGAATACAGCGGTTTTGAACAGGTTGGATCGTGATACGGCGCGGGCGACTGCTTCTCCGGCGGCTTCGTCGCTGGCGTGCGCAACCGTGATCTCAATATCGTGACTCGCGCCCTCAGCGTCGGCGAGGAGTTGACGGGCGAGGTTCGCGCAGGTCGAGCGGAGAGCCTCAGTGAAGTCTTCTTCCGAAGGAGCGACGCCTGAGGCCCCTGATGCGAGGAGGATCACCGAGTCATTCGTCGACATGCAACCATCGGAATCGGTGCGGTTGAAGGTCGTGCGCACCGCTTCGCTCAAAGCGGCGGCGGCCATGTCATCGTCGAGGATGGCGTCGCTCGTGATGACGCAGAGCATCGTCGCGAGTGCGGGCGCGAGCATTCCCGCGCCCTTCGCCATCGCTCCGATCTGCCATCCCTCCTGAGAGGAGAACTCATAGGTTTTGGGGACTGTGTCGGTCGTGCGGATCGCGTCTGCCGCTTGGGCTCCCGCCTCGGGGGTTGAGGCGAGGGCAGCCACGGCCGCGTCTGTGCCATGAAGGATCTTGTCCATCGGGAGGCGTTGGCCGATCATGCCGGTCGAGCAGACTCCCACTTCCTTCACTTCGCAGCCCAGGAGGGGTGCGAGGTGTCGAGCGCTCGCCTGTGCATCGTGGAAGCCTGCTTGGCCTGTGCACGCGTTCGCCCCACCAGAGTTGAGGATGATCGCTTTGAGGCTTGCGGAGGCGAGGTGGCTGCGGGTCAGGGTCACGGGCGCGGCGACGACCCGATTCGAGGTGAATACTCCCGCCGATGCGAACACGGGGCCCTCGTTGACGACGAGGGCTAGGTCGAGGGCGCCCTCCGTGTGTTTGATTCCGGCGGCCACACCGGAAGCGGTGAAGCCGCGGGGCGCGGTAACACCGCACGGAGCCGGAGCTCCGGTGGGCGTGGTCGATTCAGTGCTGGTCACGGTGCGACTCCGATCATAGGAACACCCAGGTACTCCTCAAGCCCCAGGGCGATATTGGCGCTTTGAACCGCCGCTGCCGCGGTTCCCTTCCCGAGGTTGTCAATAGCGGCGATCGCAATGAGCGTCCCCGCTTTGGCATCAATGACGGCCTTGACTCGGGCGAGACCAGTGCCCGTCACCGGTCCGCTCGTCGGCCAGACACCATCGGGGGTGACAGTGATGAGGGCTTCGTCCTCGTAGATGGTGTAGGCCTCTTTCACGCTCTCCTCCTTCACGCCCTCGGCAAGGGGAGCGACGACGGTCGCGAGAATTCCACGAGAAGTCGGGACGAGGACGGGAGTGAAGCTCAGGCGCATCGATTCCTTGTCCCCTCCTGCGAGTACGAGGTTCTGAATGATCTCGGGGATGTGTCTGTGCGTTCCGCCGACCGCGTAGGGAGCCATATTCCCGAGCGCCTGCGAAGCGAGAAGGTGGGGTTTCATGGACTTGCCTGCGCCGGAGTAGCCAACGGCGAGGGTCGCGACAATGTGCGACACGTCGACGAGTCCGGCATGCACAGCGGGTTGGAGTGCCAGGGTCACCGCTGTGACATTGCATCCGGGAACTGCGATCCTGCGAGTCGCGGCGAGGAGTTCTCTTTGGGCGCGAGCCAGGGGCTCTCGTGCATGGATGAGTTCAGGCATGCCGTAGGTCCATGCGGGGCTGAACTCTCCCCCGTAATACTCCGCCCAGTCTTCGGCCTTGATGAGGCGGTGATCGGCTGCGCAGTCCAACACGAGGGCGCCGTCCCCGCTGGCATCGAGTTCTTCGGCGAGCGCGGCGGAGTGCCCGTGTGGCAGTGCGAGAATCACGAGGTCGTGGCCGGAGAGTGTTTCGACAGAGGTCTCTTGGATCTCAAGCTCGGCAAGAGAGCCAATCTGGGGGTGGAGTTCACCGAAGAGTCGGCCCGCGCTTGATGCCGCGGTCAGCGTGGTGACCTCAATTTCGAGATGGGCGGCCAACAGGCGCGCAACTTCACCCCCGGCATAGCCAGATGCTCCGGCGATCGCAGCTTTCAAACTCATATGCATGAATATACACCGTCATGCATATTTATCCATTAGTGTCCGGGGGACGAACACTCAGACCTTCACGCCACCAACCGCCCCAAACACGCAGGCCATCGGCTATTCAGAACATTCAGTCCTTGTCTGAAAGCTCCGCTGCGATCGAATCCGCCCACGCCTCGACCTCGCTCCAGTCGCGGAAATCACCCTCCACGACACCCGCGAGGCGCGCAACCGAACGCTCGCGCAGGGACAAGAGCGAAGGCTTGTAACGGCCCGCAAAAGTGTGCTTGTCAATCGCGAGAACATGCGTCAAAGCCGGACCAATGCGAGTCGGATCTTGCGGCGCATGCTTCGGCACCCCATTCATCCCGACTGAGAAAGCCCAGACGCGCTTCGTCTTCAGCTGCTCGGCGAAGCGCTCCAAGAAACTCTTCGCCTCGTCCATCCACTGAAGGATGTACACCGCCGAACCGCATACGACCACGTCATAGGGATCCACGGATTCCACGGCCGCCGGAGCCACGACATCAACGCTGTGGCCCGCATCTTCGAGCCTGTGCGCGATCGCTTCCGCGATCTCATGAGCCGAACCATGTTTCGAAGCTGCAGTGACAAGGATGTGCATACGCCCAGTATGAACGACAAGGAGGCCCCTCGCGCTGTCCGATGGTCCCGGTGAGTCGGAATCCATAAGATGCGCGAGGGCCCTCCCTTAAGAATCTGCCTCCCGATGGCGAAGCATTCAGGAACGAAGAGCCGCTCCGAGGACCTTCTCCGCTTTCTTCACAACATCCTCACGAACCTTCGCCGATTCCTTCGCAGTGAGCGTGTGATCGGTGGCGCGAAGCTTCAGGGCGAAAGCGAGAGAACGCTTCCCCTCCCCCAACTGCTTGCCTTCGAAAACGTCAAACAAGCTGAGGTCTTCGAGGAGCGGGCCCGCACCCTGGCGAACCACCTGTTCGACGCGCGACACGGGAATCGAGGAGGAGACGACGAGGGCGATGTCCTCCTTCGCGACCGGGAAAGTCGACACGGGCTTGACCTGGATCGGCTCAGCCGAGCAGGCCTCAAGAAGAGCGGACAGATCGATCTCAGCGGCGCACGAGCGAGCGGGAAGACCGAAGGCCTTGCACACCGCAGGGTGGAGCTCCCCGGCGAAAGCGATGTCCACAAGCTCACGCCCCTTCCGCACGAAAACGCGGGCAACACGGCCCGGGTGCCAGGGGGCGACCTCGGATGGATCCTGCGCAGGCGTCGGCATGGGAGCACCCTTCACCGTGGAAGGCTCTAGATCCCAGGCGCGACACGTCTCAACGCGCACCCCGAGGATCGAGGCGAGCCCCAAGACGATCTCAAGGGCATCAGACCACGCGAAGGAACGAGTCTCCTCGGCAAGCGGGGAGGCCGAGGCACGCCCAGCGAGGACCACGCCAATATGCTGAGGCTGCTTGGGAGTCCCCGCGTACAAAGCTCCGAGCTCCTCATCGCTCGGGCGCTGGGACGCGGAAAGCAGCCCAGTTGGAACGGTCCCCTCGGGCCTGGCGACGAGCCCCTGTTCAAACAAGGCCGCCCGGTCCGCACCTCGGGCAATATTACGGCCCGCAGCATCAAGAAGCGTGTCAAGGATCGAAGTGCGCAACCAGGGAGCATCATCGGCGAGCGGATTGCGCAATCTCAAAGCCTGACGCCTCGGATCGGATTCAGCCAGTCGCTGACGGTCAAAGGAATCCGAGACGAAGGGGTAGCTGAGAACCTCAACAAGCCCCTGAGCTGCGAGGAAGTGCACGGCCTGACGGCGAGCCTCCTGCGCGCCCGTCAAACCGGTTCCCGTCGGAGCGGCAGGGAGAATCGAAGGGATTTCGTCGTATCCGTCAAGACGGGCAACCTCCTCGACCAAGTGAGCCCGACCCACCAGATCGGGGCGCCAACTCGGCGGAGTCACGAGGAAGATCCCTTCGGCGCCCTCCACGACCTCGCAACCGATCGCTTCGAGGATCTCGCGAACCCGGTCCTTCGAATAGTCGACACCAACAAGGCGCGCCGCGTCCTCGAAGGGGAACTCAATCGCCTCAGCGGCGCTGAGCTCATTGAAGTCGAAGACCGCAGGATCGACCGTGCCACCCCCGTATTCGACGAGCAGGTCCACTGCGCGTTGCGCGGCCACAGCCGGAAGTTGCGGGTCGGTTCCACGTTCGAAACGCTTGGACGCCTCGGAGGGCAGGTGATGACGGCGCGAAGTACGGGCAATCGACACGGGGTCGAAGTGCGCCGCCTCGAGGAGAATATCCGTCGTGGACTCCTCGACCTCGGAGTAGGCGCCACCCATCACACCGGCCAGACCAATGATGCGCGAGCCCTCCGACTCAGGTGAATCGGTGATGAGCAGATCCTCCGGGTCGAGCTCGCGCTCGACCTCGTCAAGAGTCTGGAGCTTCTCCCCCGCTTTCGCTCGGCGCACCACAATCGGTGCGGCCAGGGCCGACAGATCGTAGGCGTGCATCGGCTGGCCCAAGTCGAGCATCACATAGTTCGTGACATCAACGGCGAGGGACAAAGAGCGCATCCCCGCGGCCTCGAGGCGCTCCACCATCCAACGCGGCGTCGGCGCCTGAGGATTCACTCCGCGCACGATCCTCGTGACGAAACGGTCAGCGCCCATTGCACCCTTAATCGGAGCCTCGTCCTTGACGAGAACAGGGAAACCATCCGTGCTGGCCTCGGGAACGCTCGTGACGAGATTGCCCACCAGGCCAGGATCGGTGAAGGCCGCTCCAGTGGAGTGGGAGAACTCGCGGGCGACACCGCGCATTGAGAAGCAGTAGCCGCGGTCCGGGGTCACGTTGATCTCAAGGACCTCCTCGCCCAGTCCCAAGAACCCAATGATGTCGGTGCCGGGTGCGGGGATCTCGCGGTCCGCAAACATCTTCTTCAAGACGATGATGCCATCGTGGTCCTCGCCAAGACCAAGTTCGCGTGCCGAGCAGATCATGCCGTCCGAGATGTGTCCGTAGGTCTTGCGCGCCGCAATCTGAAAATCTCCGGGCAGCACCGCGCCGGGCAAGGAGACGACAACCAGGTCGCCCTCGACGAAGTTGTGGGCACCGCAGATGATCCCCCGGCTCTCAAGCTCCGAGGGTTCCTTTCCGCTGCCGGGGGCGTCGTTGAACTCGCCCACGTCGACCCGGCAGTAGTTGACGGTCTTGCCGTTCGATGCGGTCTCCTTCACGAGGGACAACACCTTGCCCACGACGAGAGGACCTTGGACCTTCGCGGGGTGGATCGTTTCCTCTTCAAGACCCACCTTGACGAGAGCCGCGGCGAGCGCGGTCGCATCGGTGCCCTCGGGGACCTCGACGTGGTCGGCGAGCCAGCTGAGCGGAACCATTGGCATTTCAGTGGCCCTTTCCGTGAAGACCGAACTGCTGGGAGAAACGCACATCGCCCTCGACGATGTCGTGCATGTCGGCGATGCCGTGGCGGAGCATGAGCGTGCGTTCAATACCCATGCCGAAAGCGAAGCCCGTGTACTCGTCCGGGTCAATGCCGTTGGCGCGCAGAACATTCGGGTTGACCATGCCGCAGCCGCCGACCTCGATCCATCCGGCCCCGCCCTTCTTTTGGGGGAACCACATGTCGAGTTCGGCGCTCGGCTCGGTGAAGGGGAAGAAGGAGGGGCGAAGGCGGGCCTTCGCATCGGGGCCGAACATCGCCTTCGCGAAATGGTCAAGAACACCCTTGAGATGCGCCATGGTCAGCCCCTTGTCGACCGCGAGGCCTTCGACCTGGTGGAAGACCGGGGTGTGGGTCGCGTCGAGGGCGTCCGAACGGAAAACCTTGCCCGGGCATGCGACGTACAGGGGGACGCCGCGGGCAAGCAGGGAACGCGACTGCACGGGTGAAGTGTGGGTGCGCATGACGAGGCATCCATCTTCGGGGGCCTCGCCGCCGATCGTCGTGCCGTCGATGTAGAGGGTGTCTTGCATCTGGCGCGCCGGGTGGTCGATGTCGAAGTTGAGGGAGTCGAAGTTGAACCACTCGTGCTCAATCTCCGGTCCTTCCGCGATCTCCCAGCCCATCGAGGTGAAGAAGTCCTCGATCTCCTCAATGAGCGTGCCGATCGGGTGGCGAGCACCAATGACGGAGCGGGCACCGAAAGCGGTGACGTCGACGGATTCCTCCACCAGGACCCGGGCTTCGTGTTCGGCCTCGAGGATCTGTCCGCGCTCAGTCAAGGCCTGCGAGAGGCGAGCGCGAGCACCGCCGAGGTTCTTGCCCGCCGTTCCCCTGTCTGCGGGGGCCAGCTGACCGATCTTCCGGTTCGCGAGGACCAGAGGCGCCTGGTCGCCCAGGAGTGCGGACTTCACGGCTTTGAGGGCCTCGAGGTCTGCGGCGGCCTCGATATCGGCGAGGGCGCGGGCGACGAGGTCGTCAACTGCCTCCGAATCGAGCGGGTTGAGGTCAAGGGCGGCTTGGGCCATGTCCTGCTTCCTCCGTCGGGGTCATGAATGCGCGTGCTTCGCGCCCCGCCATGATAGTCCGTTCGCCGATCGCCTCGGATTCACGTCCGCTCCGCGATGTGCTCCGGGTCTGCAGGTTCTGCTCTGGCGCTCAGGTGCGGTGCTGCATCGCTGGAGCAGAAGAGGTGCTGGCGGCTGGGCCTAGACGCTGCGGCACCGTGTCGGGGTGTTCCCGTGATGGGGGTCAAGTCGGGGGCTGTTCTTGTACAGGATGGAACCGGGATGCTCCCGTGATGGGGCTGAGACCGGGGCCGCTGTTAGGGAAAGTGGGATGGAGGCAGGGCTGTTGCGGTTCTGCAAGAGAGGCAGGGGTGCTCGAACGAGAGTTCTGAGGTGGGACTAGGCTTGACGCCATGACTCTTTCACTTGATCTTGCCTCTCGTGCGCCCTTGGGCGATCTGAAGCCCGGCCGTATCTCCCCGCTGCGCACCGTGCCCGCACACATCGAACGCCCCGAATACATGTTCCACGACGGTCCCGAACGTGTCACAGCATCCGATGTCAAGGACCCTGAGACGATCGAGCGCATCCGCTACGCCGGGAAGATCGCTGCGCAAGCCCTCGAACTCGTCGGTGAAGCTGTGAAACCGGGGGTGACCACCGATGAACTCGACCGGATCGGCCACGACTTCCTTATCGCACACGACGCCTACCCCTCTTGCCTGGGATACATGGGCTACCCCAAATCCCTGTGTACCTCGATCAATGAGGTGATCTGCCACGGCATTCCCGATGATCGTCCGCTTGAGGAAGGCGACATCATCAACGTCGACATCACCGCCTATGTCAAAGGCGTGCACGGCGACACCTGCCGGATGTTCGAGGTCGGCACCGTGGATGAGGAATCGCATCTGCTCATCGAACGCACGAAGAACGCCATGATGCGTGGCATTAAAGCCGTTGCGCCCGGACGAGAAATCAATGTCATCGGCCGCGTGATCGAAAAGTACGCGAGGCGCTTCGACTACGGTGTCGTCCGCGACTACACGGGTCACGGCGTCGGCGAAGCCTTCCACTCGGGGCTTATCATCCCCCACTACGATGCGGCTCCGAACTACTCGACCGTCATGAAGCCCGGCATGGTCTTCACGATTGAGCCGATGATTACCCTCGGTGGAATCGACTGGGAACAGTGGGATGACGAGTGGACTGTCGTCACTGCCGATCGTTCGCGCACGGCCCAGTTCGAGCACACGATCGTCGTCACCGAGGACGGGGCTGAGATCCTCACCCTGCCGTAATGCTCCGCCCGCTCAGGGTGGGGATGCGTGAAGCCTGAGCTGTTGTCCTTTTGTCCTTTCCCAGCACAAGCTCACGGCCTCGGCACCCCCGAACACACCACTGGAGGCACCGGGCATGCATTCATCCCCTGTGTGGACCAGCACCCTAAAAGCCTGAGGCGCCGGGATTTCCCCACATCCCCGTAGGCCCAGCACCCCAAAAGCCCGAGGCGCCGGGCATGCATTCATCCCCTGCGTGGACCAGCACCCCAAAAGCCTGAGGCGCCGGGATTTCCCCACATCCCCGTAGGTCCTCGAGTCTTCGTCGGCTCGGGGCGCAAGGCCAGGATTTTTCGGCACTGAAAGGGTCCATTCTGGAACGAATATCGCCCACGCGACTGTGCCTCACCTGTGAAGACGGCATCCCTTCAGTTTTTTCGAGACGAGTAGCCCTCTCAGGGCCTGTCTTCCTCTCGTGATCTGTCTCCCCTTCTTTTGAGTTTGCTCGATGTCCGTAGAGAGCTCGACGTCTGTAGAGGGAACAGATCATTCGTCGAGGGGCGCAAATTATGCTCCCGGCCCCGCCCTTCACCGGACTCGGGTTATTATTCTCATCACACCCCAATTTCTTCTCTTGGAGGACAAGATGACGACGGTGGCATGCGGTATCGATATTGGCGGCTCGGGAGTGAAGTCGGCACTGGTCGACCTCGAGACCGGGGAATTCATCGGAGAACGCATCCGGATCGACACACCGAAACCCGCGACGCCCGACGCTGTCGCCGACGTGTGCCATCAGATCCTCGTCCAGCTCGAGGTCGGCCCCGAGATCCCGGTCGGCATCGCCTTTCCCGCACCCGTAATCCACGGAGTCATCCCCTTCATGGCGAACCTCGACGACTCCTGGGTCGGCATTGATGTCAACGAACTCATGATGCGCCACCTCTCCAGACCGGTCGTTCCACTCAACGACGCCGACGCCGCAGGCTTCGCAGAGGTCGCATATGGTGCCGCGAAGGGGGTTGAGGGCCTCGTCATCCTCACCACACTCGGCACCGGCATCGGTTCCGCGCTCATCATGGACGGGCACCTCATTCCGAATACGGAACTCGGGCACCTTGAGATCGATGGTTACGACGCTGAGAAGCGCGCCTCCTCCGGGCAGAAGACCCTTCAGGACCTCAGCTGGAAGAAGTGGGCGAAGCGCCTTCAGCGCTACTACTCCCACGTCGAGATGCTCCTCTCCCCCGATCTTTTCGTCGTCGGCGGCGGCGTGTCGAAGAATCATGACAAGTTCATGCCTCTCCTCGACTTGAAGACGCCGATGGTTCCTGCGCAGCTGCGCAACACCGCGGGCATCGTGGGCGCTGCATCCTACGCGGCATCCCGAGCCTGAGGCCAGAACGGATCCCGGCCACAAGTCGGACACAACGGGGCCCAAGGTGGCCACAAGTCGGACACAAGGGCACTCCACGAGGAGTTCACCTCCCGTCCGAAGACCAGCCAAAGCCCGCTCACCAGGGGAAACCGCCTCCATCAGGGCCAGTCTCCCCCCTCAGTGTCCGACTTGTGCCCGGGGCGAAACCATCACTGTCCGACTTGTGCCCCGGGCACTCTTTTTCAGCTCCTTTTGGCCAGATCTCTCAGGACGTACTGAAGGATTCCCCCATTGCGGTAGTAGTCGGCCTCCCCGGGAGTGTCGATCCGCAGTCGCGCATCGAACACAACGCAGCTGGAGTCCTCGCGAGTCGCAGTGACGCGCAAAGTCTTCGGGGTCACACCCTCATTCAAAACGCTCACGCCTTCGATATCGAAGAGCTCCTCACCCGTCAGCCCCAGAGTGTCTCGGCTCTGACCTTCGGGAAATTCGAGGGGGAGCACTCCCATACCGATGAGATTCGAACGGTGGATGCGTTCGAAGGATTCAGCGATAACGGCCTTCACTCCGAGCAGGGAAGTGCCCTTCGCCGCCCAGTCCCGCGAGGAGCCCGAACCGTATTCCTTACCTCCAAGGACAACGAGCGGCGTGCCCGCAGCGAGGTAGTCTTGCGCCGCCTCGTACACGGTGGTCGTCGGCGCGCCCTCGCGAGCGAAATCCTTCGTGAAACCACCCTCGACACCCGGAACCATCTCATTGCGGATGCGGATATTGGCGAAGGTCCCACGGATCATGACCTCATGGTTTCCACGCCTCGAGCCATAGGAGTTGAAATCCTTGCGCTCCACCCCATTGGCAAGCAGGTACTGGCCCGCCGGAGTCTCCGGCTTGAAAGCGCCTGCGGGCGAAATGTGGTCGGTCGTCACCGAGTCGCCGAGCTTCAGCAAGACCCTGGCGCCGTGAATATCTTCAACGGCTTCGGGCTCGAGGCCCATTCCTTCAAAGTATGGGGGCTTGCGGACATACGTGGAGGTGCTGTCCCAGGAGAAGGTATCCCCCTCCGGGGTATGGAGTCCCTGCCAGCGCTCGTCTCCAGCGAAGACATCCGCATAGTCCTTCTCGAACATCTCACGGTCGATCGAAGAATCGATGCTCGACTGGACTTCCTCCGGGCTCGGCCAGATGTCCTTCAGGAAAACCTGCTCCCCCGTCGCAGGGTCGGTCCCCAAAGGCTCGGAGTCAAAGTCGAAGTCCATCGTGCCGGCAAGTGCGTAGGCGATGACGAGCGGCGGGGACGCGAGGTAGTTCATCTTCACGTCCGGGTTGATGCGGCCCTCGAAATTGCGGTTGCCCGACAGGACCGACACGACCGCCAAGTCGTTCTCATTCACCGCGGCAGACACTTGCGCGGAAAGAGGACCAGAGTTGCCGATGCAGGTCGCGCAGCCGTATCCGACGAGGTTGAAGCCGAGGGCGTTGAGGGCGCCCCACAGCCCCGCCTTCTCGAAGTAGTCGGTCACAACCTTTGAACCAGGAGCGAGGGAGGTTTTCACCCAGGGTTTCGACTTCAAGCCCCGGGCGACGGCTTTGCGGGCGAGAAGGCCCGCGGCCATCATCACCGAGGGGTTCGAGGTGTTCGTGCACGAAGTGATTGATGCGATCGCGACGTCACCGTGGTTGAGGCGGGTTTGTGTGCCATCCGCCAGGGTCAGCGCCACGTCCTCGCGCTCACCTTCGGGCGCGTAGTCGGCGATGGTCTTGCGGAAGGAATCTTTCGACTCCGACAAGGTGATGCGGTCCTGTGGACGCTTAGGACCTGCGATCGAGGGGACGACGCTCGCAAGGTCGAGCTCGAGGTATTCGGAATAGCGCACCTCGTGGGAGGGGTCGTGCCACAGGCCTTGGGCCTTCGCGTAGGCCTCGACGAGGGCGATGGATTCTTCTGAGCGGCCCGTGAGTCGCAGGTAATCGAGGGTGACCTCGTCGATCGGGAAGATGGCGGCCGTCGAACCGAACTCGGGCGACATATTGCCAATGGTCGCGCGGTTCGCCAGCGGAACGGCGCTGACCCCGGAGCCGTAGAACTCGACGAATTTGCCGACGACTCCGTGGGCGCGCAGCTTCTGCGTGATCGTGAGGACAACATCCGTGGCGGTTGCGCCCGCAGGGATCTGCCCGGTGAGTTTGAAGCCGACGACGCGGGGGATGAGCATGGAGACTGGCTGGCCGAGCATCGCGGCCTCTGCTTCGATTCCGCCGACGCCCCAACCGAGCACGCCCAGGCCGTTCACCATCGTCGTATGTGAGTCCGTGCCGACGCAGGTGTCCGGGTAGGCGGTGATCGTGCCGTCGTCTTCGACTCGGGTGAAAACCGTTCGGGCGAGGTGCTCGATATTCACCTGGTGGACGATCCCGGTCGAGGGCGGAACCACTTTGAAGTTGTCGAAGGCTCCCTGCCCCCAGCGGAGGAATTGGTAGCGTTCGCGGTTGCGCTCGTATTCACGTTCGACGTTCGCTTCGAATGCGAAGGGTGTGCCTGCAACGTCGATCTGTACCGAGTGGTCGATGACCATTTCAGCCGGAGCGAGTGGGTTGATGAGGGTCGGGTCTCCGCCGAGGTCAGCGACGGCCTCACGCATGGTGGCGAGGTCGACGATGCAGGGGACGCCGGTGAAGTCCTGCATGATGACGCGGGCCGGAGTGAATTGGATTTCCGTGTCTGGTTCGGCCTCGGGGTCCCAGTTCGCGAGGGCTGTGATGTGGTCTGTCGTGATGTTCTGGCCGTCTTCGGTGCGCAGGAGATTCTCGGCGAGGATTTTCAGCGAGTACGGGAGCTTCTTGAGTCCCTCGACCGCGTCCAGACGGTAGTAGGAGTAGTTCTGTTCGCCGACGCTCAGTTCAGCGCGTGCGGCGAAGGAATCGATACTCGCCATTGGGGTCTCCTTATCGCTGCGGCAATGCCCTGCGGGTGCCAGGCTCGTAGGTGCGGGGCTCAGCTCCCACACAATTTATCTCGACATCAAGATTACGGAGGGGTGGCTTCTGTGCAAGCCGATTCTCACAAAACTCAACGAACCCCGAGTTTTCGCACACTTCCTCTCGTTCATCGTCGAGGACGAGGACGCGAGGATTCGTCTTGCACTCAGCCTTTCGGCAAAGCTGTCATCGAGGAAATCCTCTTCCGGGTCAGCAAGGAAATCCGCTTCAGAGCAGGTGGGAAAAGCGGTTCAGAGCGCATGGGGAATCTCCTCCCCCACTCCCCGATCACAACGCGCCGGGTTCTAGAGGTGGTTGCAACTTGTTCCATGCCCTGAGCACCACGTCCCAGTACGCACTGTTGGCACAGATCAACGTCTCCCCCACTCCCCGATCAGAACACCTGGCGTTCTAAAAGTGCGAGAGTCTCAACATGATGCGTGTGCGGGAACAAATCCCACGCTGAAAAGGCACTGAGCCGATAGCCCGCCTCGAAGAGCTCACGCAGATCCCTCGCCCCAGCGGCAGGATCGCAGGACACGAGAACAATCCTCGACGCCCCGGCATCCGCAATCGCTCGGCACGCCTCGCGTCCCGCTCCCGCTCGCGGAGGATCGAGCACAATGACATCGGGGCGCCGATCGAGCTGTGTTTTCAGCTCTGAAATCCCCTCTTTGTCGACTCCACCGACGAAGGCATCCACCCAACCAAAGGGAGCGAGATTCTCCCCAGCATCCGCCACTGCCCCTTCATCGCCCTCGAGGGATACGAGGCGCCCCTTCGGGCCGATCGCTTCAGCGAGGGGACGAGTGAAAAGGCCAGCGCCCGAATAGAGTTCAAGGACTCGATCCCCCTCATTCAGGGCCGCAGCGGAAAGGACAGCATTGGCAAGAACCTCCGCCCCCTTGATGTGGGTCTGCCAAAAGCCCGTGGGGCGAACCCGGTATTCGATGTTCTTCCCGGCGACTTCGACATTCCACGGCAAACGCTCGGCCTCGATCTTTTCACCAAGAGAGTTGAAAACACCCTTCGAGGTGAGTACCACCGGGGACTGCCCGTTCGGAGCGACCACGCGGATCCGCTCTTTCGGACGCCACAGCTCCGCCCACGCCGATCCTGCGCCAAGAATCCCGAGCTCTTCGATCGGAGTGACCGCGAGAGGCATCGAATCGAGGGCGATCACCTCGCGGCTTCGAAAACGGTGCATTCCGGCCAGCCCCTCCTGGTCGATCACGAGTTCGATCCTCGTTCGACGCCGCGTGAGATCTCCGCACTCGTCGCCGGGCGCCGCTTGAACCTGAACCCCGCCCAGTTCTTCGACGGCGGCCGCACAATCCGGCCCGCCGATCCTTCGTAGCTGGTCTTGGATGACCTTTTCCTTCCAGGCCCGTTGAGCATGGGGAGCGACATGGGCGAGTTCTCCGCCGCCGACACCTCCCGGGCCCGCCTGCGGCCACATGGACTCGACCCGATCTGGCGAGGCTTTAAGGATGTCCACGGCATCGGCCCAGGCGAAGGACTTTTGGGTGGAGGTGACACGAGCTCGGACGCGTTCCCCCGGGAGGGCATGACGAACGAACACGACGCGCCCGTCCTCGTCGCGGGCGACGCAGGCCCCGCCGTGCGCGGGAGAGCCGATCTGCAGCTCAAGAATCTGCTCTTCAATGCCTGTTGCGGCGCGGCTGCGGTGATGGCGTCGTGACTTACTCGTCATCGATCATCCTCTTCTCTTCCAGTCATGACGTGTGTCTTCGTATCCGGAGGGTGTGGGCCTCGAAGGCTATGCACTCTCATCGGGGGTGCGTGTGGGCTTTTCCCCCGTCTTAAAGGGATCGTTAACGAGTTGTCGGCCTTCGACCTCGTCATCTTCACCAAGTTTCCACGGCACGATGGTGAGGATGACGCCGGGCACAGTCAACAGGGCATGCCGGAGTCGTTCCTGCATCTGATTGTGCATGGCGTTCTCCCACCAGTGGTGCACGAGGACTCGCGGCATGTAGACGACGAGCATTTCCCTTGGGCTTTGGTGGCGCAGTCCTCGAATGTATTGGAGGACGACATGCGTCAGATCACGATAGGGGCTCGACAGGAGCGTCAGCGGGAGCGGAACAGCGGATTGCTCCCAATCCTCGCGGATGCGCCGCTCTTCTTCTTCATCGGCGACGACCGAGACGAGTTCAAGGGCGGAAGGATGCGAAGAGCGCGCCGCCGCGATCGCCCTCATCGAAGCCTTCGACAGACTCGACACGAGGACGAGGGCTCGAACCCTGGTCGGCAGGGCGCGTTTCTCAGACCAGTCCTCAACGTGCAGTTGTTTGCGGACTGTGTCGTAGTGGCGGCGGATTCCCAGCTGTACGAGGAAGGTAAGAGCGATCATGATGAGAGTGATCCACGCGCCGTGGGTGAACTTCGTCATCAAGACGATCAGCAGCACCAGGCTCGTCATCATGAAGCCGATGACGTTCACAGCCCGAGAGCGCAGCACCCGGCCTCGTTCCGAACCGTTCTGGCGCGTGCGCAGCTGCCGGTTCCAATGACGGATCATGCCGAACTGGGACAGTGTGAAGGAGATGAACACTCCGACCACGTACAGCTCGATGAGCCTGGTCGTTTCAGCCTCGAAAGCGACGATGAGGATGATTGCCGCGAGGGCGAGGACGAGGATGCCGTTCGAGTAGGAGAGGCGGTCGCCGCGTTTGTAGAGCTGACGGGGCAAGAAGGAATCTCTCGAAAGCACGGAGGCGAGGGTCGGAAAGCCATTGAAAGCGGTATTCGCGGCGAGCACGAGGATGAGGCCCGTCACTGCCGTGATGAGGAGGAAGAGGATCGACCCATTGCCGAAGACCGCAGCGGCAAGTTGGCCGATCACCGGTTGAATATACGTCTTCGCATCGACTGCGGCCCCGTTCAAGGTGAGCTGGAGGGCCGGGTTCTCAACGATCTTCACGCCGGTCGCTCGAGCGAGCAGGAGGATCGAGAGCATCATCGTCACCGCAATCGCACCAAGGATCGCAAGGGTGGTTGCGGCATTCTTCGACTTCGGGCGTTTGAACATGGGAACGCCATTCGAAATGGCTTCAACACCGGTCAGGGCCGCGCAGCCCGAAGAGAAGGCCCGCATCAGGAGGAATACCCCGCCCAAGCCGATAAGTCCCTCGGCATGATCCGGCGTTGCTGTGAGTTCGTATTGCGCTGTTGGCGCCTGCCCGAGGGTCCCGGTGAAAAACTCGATGAGGCCGACGAGGATCATCAGCAGGATTGAACAGATGTAGATGTAGGTCGGAATCGCGAAAGCGCCACCAGCGTCTTTCGTTCCCCGAAGATTCACGAGCGCGAGGAGAACGACCAGGCTGACGGCGATGATGAGCTTGTGCCCGTGAAGGGCGGGAAGCGCGGTCGTGATGTAGGCGGCGCCCGAGGAGATGGAGACCGCGACAGTGAGGATGTAGTCCACGAGGAGCGCGGATGCGACGAAGAGGCCCCAGTTCCGGCCCAGGTTCTTCGTCACGACCTCGTAGTCGCCGCCTCCCGAGGGGTAGGCGCGGACCGTCTGACGGTAGGACATGACGACCACCGCGAGGACGAGAGCCACGAAAACCCCGACCCACAGGGACTGCATCACAGCGAGAGATCCTGCGAGGGCGAGAGTCAGGAGAATCTCGTCAGGCGCGTAGGCGACGGACGAGAGGGCATCGGAGGCGAAGATCGGCAGCGCGATCCTCTTGGGCAAGAGCTGATGCCCCATCGCATCCGACCTCAGGGGTCGGCCGAGGAGCATCCGCTTCGCTCTGGCGAAGACGTTGGACAACACTCGCTAAGACTAATCCGCCCCATGGGCATTACGAGGCCAAGAGGTCCTCTTTCCATCGTGCAACTCGTCAAAAAAGGCATCGGGGAAGGGCTTGGGCGCATGAGGCGAGCACTTTCCAAGCAAGTGAAGGGGGTCCCAGTGACATCTGGCGGAAGCCCCAAAGCCACAGCGAAGAGCCTTAGTACATCGCGTGAGAGCTCTCCAAAGCCACAGCGAAGGCCCTCAGCGCATCACGCGAGAGCCTGCATGCTGGAGTCGAAGCGAAGAGACGAGTAGCGTTAACGCGTGCACTTCGTGATTATGGGATGCGGACGCGTCGGTTCACTCATCGCCACAGCCCTCGACGCCGACGGCCATTCCGTCGCCGTCATCGACATGGACCCCAAGGCCTTTTCGCGCCTGCCCGCGAACTTCTCCGGCCGCAGGGTCACCGGTTTTGGAATGGACCGCGGTGCTTTGAAACAGGCGGGCATCAAGGATGCCTACGCCTTTGCGGCGGTGTCGAGCGGTGATAACTCGAATGTCATTGCGGCTCGTATCGCCCAAGAGGTCTTCCACGTCGAACACGTCGTCGCCAGGATCTACGATCCGCAGCGCGCCTTCGTCTACGAGCGTCTGGGCATCCCGACGGTTGCCACGGTGAAGCGCACCGCCGAGTCCGTGATGCGGCGCATGCTGCCCCCCGATGCCTCAGTCATCTGGACTCATCCGACCGGCGAAGTGTCCCTCGTGACCGCCACCCCGGAAGAATCTTGGTACGGCATGGCCTTCCCCATTGTCGAAGAACTCACTGGGGAGCGCATCGCCTTCGTCTCCCGTCTGGGAACGATCATCCCAGCAAGACCTGATCTTGTAATCCAAGAACACGATCAGCTCTATTTCGCGGTTGCGGGCAACAACTCGACTCGCCTGCGCGACATCCTCACCAACGAACCGAACTTCCAGGACTGACATGAAGATCGTCATCGCAGGAGCCGGCTCCGTCGGCCGCTCCGTCGCCCTCGAACTGCTCGATCACGGCCACGAATGCACCCTCATCGATAATCAGCCGGACAAGCTGCGCGTCGCCTCCGTCGCCGACGCCGATTGGGTCCTCGCCGATGCGTGTTCTCCCGATGCCCTCGCAGATGCTGGGCTCGCTCAAGCCGATGTCATGGTCGCCGCAACCGGTGACGACAAAGCGAACCTCGTGATCTCCCTCCTGGCGAAAACCGAGTTCGCAGTCCCACGCGTCGTCGCCCGCCTTAACAACCCGAAGAACGAGTGGCTCTTCGACGCCTCATGGGGCGTGGACGTGTCCGTGTCGACGCCGCGCATCATGACTGCCCTCGTGGACGAGGCGGTCTCCGTCGGCATTCCGGTGCGTCTCTTCTCTTTCAACTCCGCTGAAGTCTCAATGTATGCGATCGTCCTCCCAGAAGAGTCGCCGCTTGTGGGCCGTCGGATTGTCGAAGTCGACCTCCCGCCACGTACAGTCCTCACGTCGCTTCTGCGTTCGGGACGCCCGATCACGCCTTCCGACGACGACATTTTCGAAGCGGAAGATGAGCTTTTGCTGCTGATCTCTGATCTGGAGAAGAACGCGCTCGACACTTTGACCCGTCTGGTCGAGGTGCCCGAGCCTGAGGTGAATGAGGAAGCCGAAGAGCAAGCCTGAGATCGCCGTCTTTTTCTTCGGAGCGACGCTCCGCTTGTCGCAGGGCTTCTCGCTCTGCTGTCGCACGCTCCTCGCCCGGTTATCGCAGCCTTCTCGCCGGGTTATCGCAGGCTCCTCCCCCGGTTATCGCAGGCTCCTCCCCCGGTTATCGCAGGCTCCTCTCCCCCGGTTATCGCAGTCTTCTCGCCCTGCAAGAGGTCGACAGTGCCCTCAAGAAAACGCGAGGCCCTCAAGAAAACACGAGCCTTTCACCCCGCCCGGCGCGAAGGCTCCTCACTCCCCTGCTTCATCCTGTGCTTCATTCCCCTGATTCACGAGCTGCCCGAAAGGACGAAGCCCCAACCAGCTCAACCACGCGGCGAGTGCGAAGAGAGGAACACCGAGGATCAGTTTCGCAACTCCAAGTTGGGCGACCTGGCCCATCCACCACAAGGGCACCTCTACCGCGAGACGGAACGCGAAAACCCCGGCCCATAGCCAGCTCAGCCACACGCATCTCCTCGCCAAAGGCTTAAACCGCTCGAAGCGCCACCACCCCTTCGGCAGCGCCCAAAAAGCGCCAACACCGATCGAAACGAAAGGACGTCCGACCAGGATCGTAAGGAGGACCCCGAGGAAGAAAAAGGCGGAAATGATGAGCCCGAAAGCGTAGAAGTTCTCCCCTTTTCCGCTCGCAAGCGCCCACAGCGCACCAATACCGACACCGAAGAACCCGGAAATCGCCTGGGAGATTGATTGACGTTGAAGGAGACGCGCCGCCAATGCGATCAGGGCCGTCCCCGCAGAAAGAATGCTCGTGAGCATTACGTCCCGGGTCACCACGAAGCAGACGACGAAAACGAGGCCGGGAAGGATCGACTCTATGAAGCCTCGCCACCCTCCCACGGCCTCTTGCCAGGAGAAAGACTCCTCATCAAGCTGCCGGGCCCATTGGGGTGGACGAGATGTGGGGAACTCCTTGTGGTTCACGTATTCTCCACGATGATCCGATACAGGGGATTGAAGATCACCAGATGGTCCCCTTGCATTCCAGCTGTGCCCTCGACCTCGATATGTTCTCCGACATGAAGGCCAGGAATGGAGCGGCGCCCAGGCCAACGCAACTCGATCGAAGCGGTCCCGTCGTACAAGGTGGCGACAAGGACCCTCTCGCCAACCTGTGAAGGGAAAGTCATCGACAGAAGCGAACCGAAAAGGGTGACCCGTTCGCGGTCGCGGACATCGCAGATTGCGATCGTTCCGCGCCGCTTACGTGTCTGCTCCTCATCGCGAGCTTCGTCACGCTGTCGTGTGTCGGTATTCAAGCGCTCCAACAGGGCGAAGAAAGCTCTCGTGATACGGAAGCTGCGCTCCTCAGACACGAGGGGCCTCCACCTGCTCATTCGGCACATGAATGGGGAGCAGGTCAAGACGGGCGCGCGGCTTGGAATCACGGACAATGACAATCCGATCAAGGATTCTCTCGATCTGCGCCCCGGCCTCGGGACTTTGAGCGGCGGGCCCGAGGATGTCGATCCTCGAGAACCAACGGTCGCCCTCGCGGCCGATGATGCGCATCCGGCTGCTCGCCTTGCGCCCATCGGGGAGCTTCACGGGGATATCCGCGTAGATCTCAGTCCCGTAGCGGCCCTCGACCTCGCGCACCTGAGCCTTATCCGCTCTCAGCCCTTCGAGGATCTGCGAACGAAGCTCGTCCCACACCCCACCTGAGCGGGGGGCCGCAGCCGCTGAAATCTGAAGCCCGGAGTCACCGAGCACGAGGAGGACGCGCAGGACCGAGGTGCCGTCATCGGCGACCTGGGTGCGCATCTGCATCCCCCTGACCGCGGGAAGAAGGATCGAGCCCATGTCGATGTATCCGACGGAGGTATCGACCTCCTCCGGGCTGCGAGGCCCGGGAACGCTCCAGATCTCAGCGTCCTCATTCACACGAGGAAGTCGCTGCGGCTCTTCCTCTTGCGGTGCGGCAGCGGGTTCGGCCCTCTTCTTGCGTCCGAACATCACTGGCGCCTCAGCCCTCGCATTCAGTGCACACCGGGAGTCCGGATGCGTCAACGTAGGCGAGCTGAGAGGCGTGGTGAACGAGGAAACAATGCGAGCAGGTGAACTCATCCTCCTGCTTCGGGACGACGTGGACCGTCAGCTCTTCCTTCGAAAGGTCGGCACCGGGCAGCTCGAAATTCTCAGCGGCCTCAGTTTCGTCTTCTTCGATCTCGGCTGACCCGGCATCATTACGTCGAGACTTCAGTTCCTCGATCGAGTCCTCCGTGACGTCGTCGTCATTCTTACGCGGTGCGTCGTAGTCGGTGGCCATTATCGTCCCCTTCCAACGGGCGGGAGCCATGCGAGCATGACTCCGGATGGTGTCTCGGCGGTCGGAGGATAACACTCCGAGAAGACGAGCGCCATTATTCAATCTCACGGCGCGCCGTCGCGCACGCGCCACCTGCTCTTGAGACGATGCGCTCGGAGTACTGCGAGGAGGAACCCATGATCGAGCTTGAACTGCTCGGAATCGGCGCTGATGGTGAAACCCTGGTGTTCACCGACCCCGAGGGCGAGCGTTACAGCGTGCAGATCACCGATGAACTTCGCGGCTCCATCCGCAGGGACCGCCCACGGATTGAAGCCGCCCCAGATCCGGCACGTCAGACCCTGCGTCCCCGCGACATTCAAGCCCTCCTCAGAGCCGGTGCGACCCCAGAAGAGATCGCCGCCCGTCACGGCCTTGATATTCCTTCGATCATCCGGTACGAGGCACCCGTCCAGGCGGAGAAGGACTATGCGCTCCAACGAGCCCTCGCCTCCACGATCGGTCCAGAAGCTGATGGCCCGAAGATGGGAGACCTCGTCCTCGATCGTTTGGCAGCCCGAGGAGTGAATCCGAACAGTCTCCAATGGTCTGCCCAGCGTGAAGCGAACGGGCCCTGGCAGATCTGTCTGTCCTTCATTCAGGGCGCCGCCGAGCATGGCGCTCATTGGCTCCTGCCCTCTTCGGGGACCCTTGAGGCCGTTGATCGAGAAGCCCAATGGCTCACCGAAACAGTGTCAACCACTCCCGCAGCCTCCATCTTCACCCCGCTTCCCCCAAGTGGAAGCTCAAGCACCGACCACGCCGACCTTGAAGAAGTCCGCCAACGCGAGGCGATCATCGATCAACTCAACGCGGCCCGCGGCAAGCGTCAGGACATCGAATATGAACTCGACGAGGACGAGGCTGCGGCCCTCGCCGAACTAGGACTCGAACAGCCAGCCCCGCAGCCCTCCTCCATTTCCGCCAGGATCTACTCTCTTGCGCAGGCGCGGACGAAAGAAGAACCTGAGGACAAGGCTCGGGCTTCGGAAGAATCTGCAGACTCCCAGGAGTCGCCCAGTGGGGAGATTCCGCTTCCGCTTGTGAACACCGAGTCCTCAACGGATCCGGCATCACGAAAGGCTGCTGCTTCTTCGACGCAGCCTTCGAGTTCCTCGACTCCTTCGAAGAACACGACCTCCGCGTGGCTCACCGCTTCAATTCCCTCGAAACGCGCCGAAGAGGCTGCGAATGGGAGTGGAGCCGGAGGCGAGCAGGAGGCCTCCCTGCCAGGTCTCGAGTCGCTCCCCGCGAAGACAACGGAGAAGAAGTCCAAGTCGCGGCGTCGTTCCGTTCCGAGCTGGGACGAGATCGTTTTCGGCGCGAAGCCCCAGTAAGAAAGAGTTCTGAGTGGGTAAGAAAGGGCTCTGAGTGAATCTTTTGAGAAGGCACCGCTGATCCTCTTGTGAGAAGCCCCCACTGTGCACGCACAGGCAACAAACTGAGCACGCACAGGCAACGAGCGAAACGCAAGCGCCCAGGACGCTGAGGCGCGTCCAGACATCTCAGGACACTTGCAGAACCGGGATCCTCATCTCGGCGCTCGTCAAGGACCCGTGAACCCCTGGCATCTCACGCATTCTTTGCGGCTGCGTCCTCGAATCGACAACGCCACCGCGCCCACTCATGAAGACAACAGCATCACCGATCTGCGCCAAACCCGGGCCCTGGCCCATCACAGCCCCGGCTTCTTCGGGGGAAAGTACCCACGCGGATTCACCCAAAACCTCAGCCCAACGCCTACGCACCGCCTCGGCTGAGCCAGGCTTAGCGTGAACATGAACCGCCCGAGTCTCACCGGCGATGAGCCTCACGCCCTCGGCGAGCGCTCCATCCTCAGCGAGATCACGAATCTGGGAATGATCAATATCGACCATCCCATGGTCAGCCGTAAGAATCGAACACACGCCCGCGGGCATTCGTCGAAAAAGCGCGCCCAAGCCCTCATCGAAAAGTTCAAGAGCCTCGGTCCACTGCCACGAATCCACGCCATGCGCGTGACCGGCATGATCAACGTCGGACCAGTAGAGGTACACGACCCTCGTCCCAGCGCGAAGCTCACGAAGAGCCGCATCGCAACGCTCCTGCCAACTCATCGCCCCGTGGTGGCGGGCACCGCGAAGGGCAGCCCGAGTCAAACCAGAAGAAGCGAAAGCATGAGGCGAGATGACGACCGATTCAACACCCACGCCTTTCAGGCCCTCGAAAAAGCTCGGGCACTCCTGCCACGCCTCAGGATCCGGGCCGCCCTCGAAAGCGAGGAGGTTCATCACGTGATCGCCCTGCGCCACCGAATAGCCGACCATACGGGTCGCCCCCGGTTCGCGTCCCGTCCCGAAAGCCGTGATCGCAGCCGCAGTCGTCGAAGGCGCAATCGTGTGGATCGACAAGATCTCTTCGCGAAAGGAGCGCAAGGTCGGCGCGTGGCCGAGATTCTCCATCAGGGGCAGGAAACCCAGGCCGTCAACGAGGATGAAGAGGAGTTGTTCACCGCCCTTTTTGAGACCGAGGGCGTCGCGTGCGCCAAGTGAAGCACCAGGTAGGGTCTCATCAATGCAAGCGAGTCCCGCAGCGAACACATCCGTGATCCGTGGATCCTTGTGCGTGGGCAGATCCGCCCACGCGGGAACGTTCAAACGCACACTCAGATCTGAGGCGCTCATTTGCTCCTCCTCAACACCGAGGAGAGGACTTCCACGAAACGCTCAGCCTCCTCGAGGGCCTCCGCCCCATCAGCCGCAGCCGAGATGCGCATCGTCAGATCGTCAGGGAAGGAGGTCGCCGAATAGCCGTGGTCCGCAAGGCAATTCGGGTCTTCGCAGTGAGCGGGCTCAATCTCGAGACGGCGAGCGCCCTGCACATCAACAGTCAGCGTGAGTTCTTTGATCGCGCCCCCAGTCTCAGGATCCGCGAGGAGCTCCAAAGTCGCGACGGAGCCAAGGCGCGACAGGGGGTGGATTGAGGTGGCGACACCTGCTCCCCCGTCCTCAAGTTCGTCGACGTGAATCTGGATGAAAGCCGAGGGACTGACGACTGCACAGGTCAGATGGCGGAACATTGAACCCCGGTCGAAGTCCGCGTCCAGACGCAGAACCTGAGCGAGAGGCGCCTCGCCGCCCAGGGCGCGCCGCAACGCAGCTTCAACGATCCTTGGGTAAAAGCCCGCTTGATTGATCCGTTCCCACGTATTCACCCCCTTATTGTGCCCGCGGGCGGCGTGGGAGTCGAAAACGCCCCACCTGCACGGTGGATAATGCCGAGCATGCCGAAGAAGGATCTGAGCGAACTCCTAGCCGAACAGGATGAGAACATCTTAGAAATTGACGTATCCGAGGAGATGCGGGGCTCCTTCCTCGAATACGCGGTCTCCGTGATCTACGCGCGTGCACTTCCCGACGCCCGAGATGGTTTGAAGCCCGTTCAACGCCGCATCCTCTACCAGATGGATCAAATGGGCCTGCGTCCCGACAAAGGCCATGTGAAGTCCCAGCGCGTCGTCGGCGAAGTCATGGGTAAACTCCACCCGCACGGCGACTCGGCAATCTACGAAGCTCTCGTTCGCCTCGCCCAGCCCTTCAACCTGCGCCTACCCCTCGTCGACGGCCACGGCAACTTCGGCTCCCTCGATGACGGCCCCGCAGCCGCGCGCTACACGGAGGCACGAATGGCGCCCGCCGCCCTCGACCTCGTTGCGGGACTGGATGAGGACACCGTCGACTTCGTCCCGAACTACGACAACCAGTTCATGCAGCCCGAAGTCCTGCCCGCAGCCTTCCCGCAACTCCTCGTCAATGGAGCTTCGGGCATCGCCGTGGGGATGGCGACGAACGTCGCCCCGCACAACCTCGCTGAGACGATCGCCGCCTCAATCCACCTCATCGAACACCCCGAAGCCTCCGTCACCGACCTCATGCGCTTCGTCCCCGGCCCTGATCTTCCCGAGGGCGGCGTCATCGTCGGCCTTGAGGGGATCAAAGACGCTTACGAGACCGGTCGCGGCGCCTTCAAAACCCGGGCGAAAGTGTCGATCGAACGCGTGACGGCCCGCAAAATGGGGCTCATCGTCACGGAATTGCCCTACATGGTCGGCCCGGAGAAGGTCATCGAGAAGATCAAGGAGAACGTCAACTCTGGGCGTCTCAAAGGCATCTCCTCGGTCCAAAACCTCACAGATCGGATTCATGGGCTTCGCCTCGTCATCGAGGTGAAGAACGGTTTCAACCCCGAGGCTGTCCTTCAGCAGCTCTACGCTCGCACGCCTTTGGAGGACTCCTTCTCGATCAACGCCGTCGCCCTCGTCGAGGGTCAGCCGCGCACCTTGGGACTCAAGGACATGCTGCAGGTCTTCATCGACCATCGCATCAATGTGACGACCCGCCGCTGCCGTTTCCGTTTGGGCAAGGCCCAGGATCGTCTGCACCTGGTCGAGGGTCTTCTCATCGCTGTTCTCGACATTGATGATGTCATCGCGATCATCCGCTCTTCAGACGATGCCGAAACGGCCAGAGCGCGTCTCATGACCGCTTTCGACCTGTCGGAGATCCAGGCGAACCACATTCTCGAGTTGAGGCTGCGTCGGCTCACGAAGTTCTCCCGGATCGAACTTGAGGCAGAGCGCGACGAACTCGCCGGGCGCATCGCAGAGCTTGAGAAGATCCTCTCCGATCCAAGTCTTCTCAAGTCCCTCGTCGTCAAGGAGTTGCGTGCGGTGTCGGCGCGTCTGGGCACGCCTCGGCGCACGCTGCTCTTGTCTTCTCCGGGCGCTGAGGCTCTGCCCGAGCAGGGTTGCGCAGCCTTGGCGGCGGCTCTGCCCTCGGTCTCACGCTCGGGCAAGGGAATGGAACTGCAGATTCCCGACACCCCCTGCGTCGTCGTCCTCAGTTGCGCCGGTGGTCTTGCCCGAGTCGAGGGCGCCGATCCCCTTGAACCCGGTCCGCGCGCCCACCAAGACGGGTGGCTCGCGCAACTGTCTTCGACATCGCGTTCACAGGTTGCGGTCGTCACACAAGACGGCGTCGCGCACCGCATCGATGTCGTCGATCTGCCTGCGATCCCCCGTTTCGATACGGGCCTGTCCTTGGCTGCCGCGACACCGGCTTCGATGCTCGTGCATTCTGATTCTCCAGCCATCGGCCTGCTAGATCCCGATTCGGAGACCGTGTACGCGATGGGAACCGCCCACGGTACGGTCAAGCGTTTGAAACCCGATGCGCTCGCCCGCGACGAGTGGGAGGTCATTGCCTTGGAGGATGGGGATCGCCTCGTCGGCTTCGCGCCGAGTACGGATTCTTCCGATCTGGTGTTCATCTCCTCTGATGCCCAGCTTCTGCGCACGCCGGCGAACAAGGTTCGCCCACAGGGGCGCACAGCTTCAGGCATGGCGGGGATGAAGCTCTTGGACGCTGCGGAGGCGATCGGTTTTTGGGTAGTCGACTCTGCCGAGGATTCTCTTGTCGTCACCGTTGCCGCCGCAGAGGGGGCTTTGCCGGGCAGTGGGCAGACGACCGTGAAGGTCACTCCTTTCGCCCTTTACCCCTCGAAGGGCCGAGGTGGCCAGGGAGTGCGTGCGCAGCGCTTCTTGCGTGGGGAGGATCGACTCGATCTGGCGTGGGTAGGGCCGCGTCCTGCTCGAGCGGCCAATGCCGAGGGCTCACCTGTTGATCTTCCCGCCGAGGACGAACGTCGGGATGCTTCGGGCACGCCGATCGTCGTGTCGATCGATTCTTTGGGCTGAGGGCACGGGGTTTGGGCTGAGGGGCGTGGGCATGCCTGGGGCACCGGGGCGCCGGGACATGTTCAGGCGGTGCCGCCGGGCGCAGCGGAACTCCTTCGCAGGCTCAGGCCCCCGTCCCCTCGTTCCGGCAGGCTCCCCCGCACAAGTTGCGGTTCTTCGGGCCACAAGTCGGACACTATGCCTCAGCTCAGCGAGGAAACACCTGATCAGATCGGGACTGTCCGACTTGTGCCGCGTGAATGTCCGACTTGTGCCGGGTCAAGGTCGGACTCGTGCCGCGTAAAGCTCCAACTCGTGCCTTCTTCGTCTTCCCGCGGGCTCAGAACCGGCGATCATGGCCTCCGCGATCTGCGCGAAGCCCCTCCTGCCGGGGCAGACTCACACTTCCAGGGCGTAAAGACGCGTTTGAGCGACCGTGACGAACCCCAGGTAGTCGTAGACAGCTAAAGCCCCAGAATGATTAGCCGAACCGAGGCCCGCGCCAATGCGATCCATCCCGCCCTCGGCCATGGCCCGCATAGAAGCGATAATGAGCGCATTGACCGCATGACTCGAACGAGCTTCCTCGAGCACCCCCATCTGATCGATGTAGCCCTCACGCCACCCCAGCACCGCCCAATCCTGAACGTACTTTGAAGCGAGAAGGAAACCGAGGAGACGAGGACGATCCCCCCGCCGGTCGACGGCAACGAAAGACCATTCGGGCACGAAAGCACTGCGCCCACTCAACCACTGCTCCTGAGTGAGCGGAGGCCTACCCCACTCCAACTCGGAAAGCCGATTCGAAGCCATGCGAGCAGGCTCTTCCCACTCCGGGCCCCAAGGCTCGATCCTCAGATAACTCCCCAGATCAGGGGCGTTCGGAATGCGTGAAAGGTCCGCACGAAGCTCATAGTAGGTGCGGGCCCAATGAAATCCCCGCAGTTTCAACTGCTCTTCGAGATCCTCCTGCCCGACCTCGACCTGCATGGCGATCTGCGCGCGCCCAAGATCGGGGATCCTGGCGAGCATCTGCCTTGCAGTAGCCTCCTGCCAAGCAACGAGGGAACCCCCCAGACCAATCCTGCGGAAAGAAGGATCGACCCCGCCTTGACACAGGCATTCGACGATGCCCGGCTTGCGAAGCACCACCTGGCCGAAGGCAACCATGCGTCCCTTCGCGATTCCGCGCGTCGCAAAACCCGCAAGCCCCCTCCATGTCCGATCTTCGGCGAGCATTTCAGCGACCTCGTCCGTGCTCGTCCGATAGGGAGGATTATCCTGAGCTTCCATTCGGGAGATGAGCGCCGCGAGCTTGTGCAGGTGCGCAGGCTCAAGAACCTCCCAGACGATGCCGTGGTGGCTCTCCGGCAAGCTCACCGGCGTGGGCGAAACAGTGTCGCTAGGACAAGTGGTGTCTACAGGAAGGGTTTCACCGCTGAGCGCGTCTGAATCAGTCATGGCGCACTCCCGTCCCTATTGGTCGATCGTGTAGAAGACTTCAGCGGGCCCATCAACGAAACCAAAACGCTCGTAGATCGCATGCGCATTCGAAGGGTTCTCCGTATCGACATCAAGTCCGATTCGTGACACCCCGCTCGCCGCAGCCGCCGACACCGTTGCCCCCAGGAGGGCCGTCGAAAGGCTATGTCCACGATGCTCAGCATCCACGCCCAACAGGTAGATATAGGCTTCCGTGCGACCGTTTGCGATCCAACGCTCCGCAGGCCTTCCCGTCAGACAGTAACCCGCAGGCCTTCCGTGCGGATCGAGGGCGACGAAGGACCAACGCGGATCGAGTTCCTCGGTCGCCTCGTCCCACCATATGCCCCGCAAGGAGGGACGGTAATGCTCGAGAAAAGCATCCATATGAACATGACGAACATCCGCCGTGGCAACCTCATCCCAGGGGACCACTGAATAGCCGTGTTTGGCTTTCAATGCCTTCTCGGAGCCTTCGAGCTCGCGATACATGATCTGAAAGGTGCGCTTCGCATAGAAGCCCGCCGCGATATAGAGGCGACGCCGATCCGTCATATGCGCATCGACGAAGTTATGGATCGACGAGGGGATTTCACTGTCCGCGCCAAAAGTTTCAACGAGCATCTGACGTGCCCGCCCATCCTGCCAGTACAAGAGGGCACGCCCCAGTCCTCGTCCTCGCCAATGAGGGTGAACGTAGGCGTTAACCACAGCGTTCGCACAGTCCGTGATTCTACGCAGCACGCGCACCGTTGCGACCGCGCAAATTCGGTGTTCAGCATCAATGCCGACAAGGGCGTCGACCCAATCCGTGCCGCACCGGCCCTCAATCATGTCGGCGACCTCTGAGGCGGAGACGCGATGATGAGTGTCATCAGCGGCTTCCACCGTCCGGATCAGCTCGTAGACCGAGGGGGCGTCAGACGCGATGATCGAACGCCACCGCAGTCCAAGGTGAACGCCAGGGTGCGGAACTGAGGCCGGCGGCGTTAGTCGCTCAGCGAGTCCAGTCATGCGTCTAGTGTACTTTCGATCCGGGCCTAAAGTCTTACCCCACTAATTCCGAGGGCGTACAAGCGGGTGAAAACCCCGATTTCAGGCGTCGATTCGGTCGCGATCAAGACCAGAAGAGCCCTCAACGATGAACTCTTTACGAGGACCAACGGTAGATCCCATGAGAAGTTCAAACACTTCCTCGGCCTCACGCAAAGCCGCCTCATCGGCGAGGGTGATCCGCCGCAAAGAGCGGTGAGCGCGATCCATCGTCGTCTCCGCCAACTGGTCCGCGTCCATTTCACCCAGGCCCTTGTAGCGCTGGATCGGTTCCTTCCAGGTCCTCCCCTGTTTTTTCAGCTGCGCCAGCTTCGCATGGAGTTCCGCCTCCGAGTAGGTGTAGACAAGTTCTCGGGGTTTTCTTCCGCGCGCGGACACGTCAATGCGATGCAAAGGGGGCACTGCCGCGTAAATGCGCCCGGCCTCGACCATGGGACGCATGTAGCGGAAGAAAAGAGTGAGGAGCAGGGTGCGGATGTGCGCGCCGTCCACATCCGCGTCCGTCATAAGGATGACTTTGCCGTAGCGCGCCTGCTCAATATCGAAGGTTCTGCCCGATCCTGCGCCGATGACTTGAATGATGTTCGCGCACTCCGCGTTCGCGAGCATGTCCGCAGTCGAAGCCTTCTGGACATTGAGGATCTTGCCCCGAATCGGGAAGAGGGCCTGATACTGGCTGTTCCTCGCGGCCTTCGCAGTGCCCAGCGCCGAGTCGCCCTCGACGATGAAAAGTTCCGTCTGCGAAACGTCCTCCATGCGACAATCGGCGAGTTTGGCGGGTAAGGAGGAAGTTTCGAGGGCGTTCTTCCTTCTTGAAATCTCCTTGTGGATGCGAGCCGAAACCCGGGCCTTCATCTCCCCGACGACCTTCTCCAGCAGTTGGGAGGTCTGATGCTTGTCATCGCGTTTCGAGGAGGAGAACTTCTTCTTCAGCCACTCCGAAACGACCCGGTTGACGACGGCACGCACCTGCGGAGTACCGAGAACTTCCTTCGTCTGCCCCTCGAACTGGGGCTCAGGGAATCGCACGGTCACAACAGCCGTCAAGCCCGCCTGAACATCCTCTTTCTCCGGGCGTCCGTCCTTCGCCGTCACTTTGAGTTTGCGAGAGTTCTTGTCAATCTGGGCGCGCAGGACCTTCAAGATCGCCTGTTCAAAGCCTGCAATGTGGGTGCCGCCCTTCGGGGTTGCGATGATGTTGACGAAGGACTGGAGGGTCGTGTCGTAGCCGATCCCCCAGCGCAGGGCGCAGTCGACCTCGCACAGGCGCTCCACTTCAGTCGCGGCGAGGTGACCGGTCGCGGGATCGAGGGCCTGCACGGTCTCTGTGAAGGTCCCAGATCCTTCAATGTGCCAGGTGTCCGTCACGGCTCCGTCTCCGGCGAGCCAGTTGACGAAGTCGACGACTCCTCCGTCGAAGCGGAAGGACTCGTGGAGGACCTCTTCTGCGCGTTCGTCCCAGCAATTGATTGTCAATCCGGGCACGAGGAAAGCAGTCTGGCGGGCGCGTGCCAGAAGGCTCTTCCAGGAAAAGCCCTCAGTGGCGGGGAAGATCTGGAAGTCCGCCCAAAAGCGCACTCTGGTGCCGGTGGTGTTCTTCTTCACTTTGCCGACGGTCTTCAAGCGGGAGGAGTCGGTGAAGGGGGTGAAGGGCGAGTTCGGGGTGCGCTGCTCGGAATCGTCGAATTCACCGGGCTCTCCGCGTCGGAAGCACATTTCCCAGGTTTTCGAGCCGCGGTCGACTTGCACGTCGAGGCGGGCGGAGAGGGCATTGACGACGGAAGCTCCAACACCGTGGAGGCCGCCAGAAGAAGCGTAGGAGCCGCCGCCGAATTTGCCGCCCGCGTGGAGCTTCGTATAAACGACCTCCACGCCGGATAAGCCCACTCCCGGGACTTCGTCAACGGGGATTCCGCGGCCGTTGTCGGCCACTGATGCGGAGTGATCGGGGTGGAGGCGGACGTTGATCGTGTCGCAGTGTCCTTCCAGCGCTTCATCGACCGCGTTGTCGATGATTTCCCAGAGGCAGTGCATGAGGCCGCGGTGGTCCGTGGAACCGATGTACATGCCGGGGCGCTTACGCACCGCTTCGAGCCCCTCGAGGACGGAAAGGTGGCGCGCTGAGTAGTCAGAGGCTGGAGGAGTCACCCGCATATCCTAAGGAAGAGCCTGGGCATTTCCATCCAGGCGTGCCGAGATTCCCGAGGCCGAAGGCGAATCCCACGGCCCGCAGGGGTGTGTTCGAAGGCTGTGATCACCCCCCTTATCACGCCTTCGTCCCTGTTCTCTGCTCTGCGAGAGGCATCATCGGGACACGTGGCACCCTGGATAGTCTCCTGCGCTCGCGATCGGTTCCTGTGCTCGCGCCTGCACCGCAGCCGCCACGTCCCGAAGCACCCTCCGAATTGCGCCCGCGGTGAACATTGGCTTGTGAATGCGCGCCGGGGCGCCCTCGTGGTGTCCAATGGAGACATGACAGCAACGACTCTTGAACGCCCGGCGTCCACCGAGGAAGCGATCCTCACCGCAGCCGACCGCTGTGATCAGTGTGGCGCTCGTGCACGCGTCCGCGTCACTCTCACTTCCGGTGGCCGCCTCTTCTTCTGTGCCCACCACGGCTCCAAGCATCTCGCGCCAATCGCGTCAAAGGCGAGTGAAATCCTCGACGAACGCCATCTTCTCCTTGAGGACTAAGCGCCTCGAGTACTTTTCCATGATCTGAAAGGGGGCCTGTGGAACTGAGAGTCCACAGGCCCCCTCTTTTCACCTCCGATTTCATGCCCGCAACTCAGTCGGGCAAGTGCCCTCGAAGCGGATGAGGGGCACCTAGGCGTTGTTATTCGCTCAGCTCAGTGGGGCAATTCCAGATTCGCTCGCATCTTTCCCCCACGCAGTAGAGCCGCGCAGTCAAGCTAATGAGCGAGCCGCTGAGACACGACCCCCGTCACGCCATCGCGCATCGTCACGCCGTAAAGGGCATCAGCGATCTCCATCGTCCTCTTCTGATGCGTAATGACAATGAGCTGCGACTCCTCACGCAACTCCTGGAAGATCTTCAAAAGCCGCGAAAGATTCACATCATCAAGAGCGGCCTCGACCTCGTCCATGACGTAAAAGGGTGAGGGACGGGCCTTGAAGATCGCGACGAGGAAAGCGATCGCCGCAAGGGAACGCTCACCACCCGATAGGAGGGACATGCGCTTGACCTTCTTTCCGGCTGGGCGCGCCTCGATCTCAACGCCCGTCTCGAGCATCGCATCAGGATCAGTGAGGATGAGCTCGCCCTTGCCGCCGGGGAAGAGCACATCGAACACGTGGGCGAATTGCGCGCGAGTATCCTCAAAAGCGGACGCGAAAGCCTCCTCCACCAGTCGATCCACATCGTCAATGATTCTCAGCAGATCCGCCTTCGACTCGCGAAGATCCCTCACCTGGCTCACGAGGAACTCGTGGCGCTTCGCCAGGGCATCATGCTCCTCCAAAGCCAAAGGATTGACCTTGCCGAGACGCACAAGCTCCTTCGTCGCGGCCTCCAAAAGCTTCTCCTGCTCGGAGCGAACGAAAGGCGTGGCCCCCTCCTCGATTTCAGCATCCGGGTCATCCGGGAATCTCGGGACAAGATTATGAGGACCGAAGTCGGCGATAAGGGCATCAGTCTCTAAGGAGAGCTCCTCAAAAGCGCGTCGTTCGCAGTCCTCGACCCGCAGTTGAAGCTGGGCGCGCGCGATCTCGTCCCTTTGGGAAGCTCCCGTGACATCTGCGAGGGCGACGCGCGCCTCTTCCGCCTGGCGGCGCGCATCCGACAATGCCTGCGAGGTTTCACGCCGAGCATCCTCATCGATCAGGCGGGCCTGCTCAGCCTCTTCGAGGGCGCGGGCCGCCGCCTCAACGCCGAGCCGAGCCCCGGCTTCAACATTCACAGCTGCTTCGAGTGCGCGCACACGTCGAGCTTCGCGTTCAATGCGACGTCGACGCTCATCGCGCTCCGCGGCCGCCTGGGATCGAAGGGCACGGGCCTTCGATTGGGCCTGGCGTGATCTCTCTTCGATGGCGCGCAACTCAAGGCGGGCATTCGTCTCCGTTTCTCGGGCCGCCCGAGCCTTCGCCGAAGCATTCTCAGCGGCAGCCTTCGCGGCTTCAAGATCCTCACCGGGATCCTCACCGCTGCGCTCAGCTAGACGGGTTTGTGCGTCTTTGACCCTCTCGGCCGCCCATTCGACGTGTTCAGCAGCCTTCTTCGCCGTCGCCCGCGTGCGGGCCGCTTCAGCTTCAGCCGCTTGTACGGCTGATTTCAAACGAGCCTGTTCCTGTGCGATCTTCGCCTTGTGCCAGTCCTCGGCGCGAAGTGCCTTGAGTGCCTCGTTCGCGCCACGGATGGCTTCATCCAGTGTGGAGTTCGCCGCCTGAAGTTCAGCGTCAATGCGCGCCTCCTCCTCAACCGCGTGGCGCGCCCGATCCTTGGCGTCTTCAAGTTGCGCGCGCAGGGCCAGCAGGGAATCGCCCGGAGCTCCCGAACCGATCACGGATTCTCTGCGCAGGATCGCACCGCTCGACGTGACCGCTGCTCGCACTCGTTCATCGTCAAGAGCGGCGAGCGCACCTTCAAGGTCCTCGACGATAACCGCATGGTCGAGGAGGGCCGCGAGCGCCAAGCCGATCGGTCCTTTCGCTGTCGCGCACTCGCGCGCCCACTTCGCGCCCTTCGGGGCAGGCCCCTGGTTGTGCTCGCTATTCTGCGCAGTTTCCTGTGCCGGGGCCTGCCCTGCGATGAGCATCCTCAACTGCCCGGAGCCGAGTCTTTCCGCATCGCGCACATGAGTGGCGGCCGCCTCCACGGATTCGACGAGGACCGCGTCTGCGAAAGGCGAGAGCAATGCGGCGATCGCGTTCTCAGCGCCGCGTTCTGTTTCGATGAACTCTTGTACAGCCCCGAAGCTGCCCTCGGCCTCGATGAGCCTGGAGGTGTCGTCGTCTCTGACGAGGGATTGGGCGAGCGCGTCGCGTCGCGCCTCCCAGTGTGCTCTGTCTGCTCTGGCCTCGCGTTCTTTCGCTACAAGCGCGTCGACTGCGGCGCGGGCCTCATCGCGTTTCCGGGTCGCTCCAAGGTGCGTGTCAGCGGCTCCGCCCTCGGCCTCCTCCTCAAGTCGAGGTGCGCTAGCTAGGGCCTCACGGGCTTTTTCGAGGCGCTCATGTGCCTCTTCAAGGGCCTTGTGGGAACGTTCAGCTTCGGATTTGGCGGCCTCCACGCGGGTTTTCGCACTCGCCACATCTCCGGTGAGTCTCGCTCTCATCTCCCGATGATCGGCGTGTACCCGATTGACGCGTGCGAGTTCCGCCGCGGCTCTCATATCGGTGTCCTCGGCCTCGTCCTTTTCACGGATGGCGGCCGTGAGTCGCGTTTTCGCTCGTTCCACCGCTTCGAGGAGTTCGGCGTCCTCTTCTCCTGCTTTCTGGGCCAGCTGGTCGAGGACCTCGGGGTCTTCACCTTCGGGGGCGAGCTCGGCTTGGGAATGGTTGCGGACGCGCTCTTGGGCGGTCCGAAGGGTTCCGCGCAGACGCTCATGCAGTGCGGTGATCTCCTGCCATTGCCTATTCGCCTGTTCGAGGGCGGGAACGAGGGAGCGTTCACGCTCTTCGAGCTGCGTGATCTGCGCGCTGATGCGCTCGATGCGTTCCTCAATGGAGGCCCGGCGTCTTTTGAGGAGCTGTTCGGATTCGGATTGGGCGGCAAGACGCTCGTGTGCTGCGACGAGTTCGTCGGCGAGGAGGCGGGCTTTCGCGTCACGGACTCGGGCCTGGATGAGGGAGGCTTTGCGCGCGGTTCGGGCTTGTCGGGCCAGCGGGCCGAGTTGGCGTTGGATCTCCTGGGTGAGGTCGAGGACGCGCACGAGGTTGTGGTCCATGTCCGCGAGTTTGCGGAGCGCGCGTTCTTTTCGGCGCCGGTGTTTGAGGACTCCGGCGGCTTCTTCAATAAATCCGCGTCGTTCTTCCGGGCTTGCTTGGAGGATCGAGTCGAGCCTGCCCTGGCCGACGATGACGTGCATTTGACGACCCATGCCCGTGTCGGAGAGGAGTTCTTGAATGTCGAGGAGTCGAGCGGGAGCACCGTTGATCGCGTATTCGGAGCCGCCGCCGCGAAAGAGGGTCCTGGTGATCGTGACTTCCGTGTAGTCGATCGGCAGTACTCCGTCGGTGTTGTCGATCGTCAGATCCACTTGTGCGCGGCCGAGGGCGGGGCGTGCAGCCGTACCGGCGAAGATCACGTCTGACATGTTGGAGCCGCGCAGGCTTTTCGCACCTTGTTCACCCATGACCCATGCGAGGGCGTCCACGACATTCGACTTGCCCGAGCCGTTGGGTCCGACGACGCAGGTGATCCCAGGTTCGAGGCGGAGTGTCGTTGCGCTCGCGAAGGACTTGAACCCGCGCAGGGACAAGGATTTGAGGTGCACATGGCCACATTACGCGAAATGGCGCCTCCCTTAGGTGCGGGCAGGCGCCTGTGTTCTTGTTGTATTCGTTGAGGCGTGGCTTGTGCGAGGGCCACGCCCTTTCAGGATCGTCGCGGCGTTGACTGCGCTGCGCTCTGCATTGTCTGCGCTTGATGGTTACCAGAGGATTGGAGGATCCGCACGGTGCTGCAGCGCCGCCGCGCTGGGTCATCATCGGAACGTCGCATTATCGAAGCGTTTGATCAGCATCGGCGGATCGAATCCCCGCCCAGGTCTTGCTCTATCGTCGCCGCGTTGTGTTGCCAGAGCATCAGTCCCTCTACGATTCCTTGAAGAAGCGACGAGCATGACCCGTGCAGGCAAGCAGTTGCGGTCTCAGTGTGTGGCGCGTCGGCGAAGAAGCGCCAAGCGGGAGGCGCCTGGGGCGCCTCCCGGCCGCGTCCTCGTCACTCGTGGTAGACGAGCTCAGGGAACCACAAAGCGATCTCACGCTCCGCGGAAGTCGGAGAATCCGATCCGTGGACCACGTTCTCCACGTACTTCGAACCCCAGTCACGTCCCAAGTCGCCGCGGATCGTTCCAGGGGCCGCGAGCGTCGGATTCGTCGTCCCCATGAGGACGCGAACGCCCTCGATCACCCGGTCACCCTCGACGACAACCGCCACAAGGGGACCCGAGCTCATGAACTCGAGCAGGCCGGGGAAGAAGTGCTGATCGCGGTGCTCCGCGTAGTGCTCCTCAAGCAATTCTTTCGAGGCCCGCTTGATCTTCAAGCCCTTGAGCACGTAGCCCTTCGCCTCGATGCGGCGCAGGACCTCGCCGGTGAGGCCCCGGGCGAAACCATCGGGCTTAACGAGGACGAGAGTGTGCTCCTTGTTCGGGTCGAGCAGTTCAGGAGTCGGCATCGGCCCACCTTTCAGTTGTCGTTTCAATGAGCATCATCAGATGCTCGGCTTCGAGCGCGAATCATTCTGGCAGATAAACGCGGTCGGGCGTAGGGGATTCCGGATGCTCTCACAGCGCTGTTCCTCGCTGTGAATCGGCTGAGGATCATCGGCCTGGGCCACTCGAGGAGAACGCTGTGAGCATTGAGGCTTAAGCCGGAGGAGAGGCCGACGCAGCAAGCCGAACTCCCAGCCGAAGTTCAGCACAACATCTCAGCTCCGGGCTGTCTGAGAATCCCGCTTTCAGCATTGAGCCTCAAGTCAAGCAAGAGGCCGAGCCCAGAGGCTGCCCGAGGATCACCCCGGGCAGCCATCGGCTTCACTCGACCTTCTCGATCGCCTTCACAAGGGCGTCCAAGGCCTGAGCCGCTTCCGGGCCCGAGGCTGAAAGCTCGACCCTTTGCCCCTGAGTGACGCCGAGCGCCATGAGTTCAAGAACCGATGCGGCATCCGCACCGTTCAAGGTCACCTCTGCGTCGAAAGAGCCTGCGACCCGAGCGACGAGCGCCGCCGGGCGGGCGTGCAGCCCCACCGGGTCAGCGACGAGAGCACTCGCCGTCATCGGCTCATCATCCCGGGTGGCCGGTTCGGGGCGAAGATCGAAATCTTCGGCCTCCTCCGCCGCCAATTTGCAGACGTTTCGGGCGGCCGCCACGACATTGCCAAGGGAATCGCCGAGTTGTGCCTTAACGGAAGCCGCGATCGTCGCCTCCACCACGGGGGCATCAACGAAGACGATGTGCTCCGGGTCGTCGGCGAAATCGAGCACAGCCTCGACTGTCATCAGCGCGGACCCAAGATCAGCCAGGACGACGACGCCTGAGCCCGCTTCGGTTCCCACAGCCTCCAGCGCCGAGTTCACAGCCGCTTCGATCTTGTCGTAGGAAGTGCCGATCCCCCCGTCCTCGGTGCCGCCCGCCGCCTTGAAGACGACGTCCGGCGCCATTTGTTCGGCGAGTTCAACGATTCCCCTGGCCAGAAGATCCGAATGCGAAGCAATGACGAAAGCGACCCTGGTCATCATGCCTTCTTCGCAGCTTCGAGAGCCTTGGCCAAAATGATCGACGAGGACATCGCGCCCGGATCGAGGTGCCCGATGGAGCGCTCACCCAAGTAGGAGGCGCGCCCCTTCGTTGCTTTCATCGGTTCGGTCGCGGCTGCGCCCTCGGCGGCGGCAGCGGCTGCGGCCTCGAGGACCGCGATCTCGTCCGCCCCCTCGGATGCGGCCTTCGCGGCAGCATCGGATGCGGGGCCCCAGGCATCGACCATGGTCTTCTCCCCGCGTTCGGCCTTGCCGCGGGCCTGAATCCCTTCGAGCGCTGCCAAGATCAGCGCTGCCACGCCCTCGGCATTGACGGGTTCGAGGGCGCAGGCCTTCGCGGCGCGCAGGAACGCAGTGCCATACAGGGGCCCCGCCGCTCCTCCAACCGTGGACATGAGGGTCTTCGCGACGACTTTCAAAACGTCTTGGACGCTCCCGCAGGGCCTCTCCTCGAGGACGGAGACGACCTGGGAGAAGCCGCGGTCGAGGTTCTCACCGTGGTCGCCGTCGCCGATCTGGCGGTCCAGATCAATGAGGTACTCGCGGTTGGCGGCAACGGCTTCACGGGTGAGCAGCATCCACCGGGTCGCCCATGCGACGTCGAGAGTCATTGTGCGTTCCTCACTTCCATGCCGGAGTGGACACCGGCGCGTCGAAAAGCTCGAGCAGTTCATCGTCGACGCGCAGCAGCGTGATGGACACGCCGGGCATCTCCAAACTGGTGACGTAGTTGCCGACGAGGGAGCGAGCAATGCTCACGCCATCCGCTTCGAGGAGTTCAGCGAGGCGACGGTGGCAGATGTACAGCTCCGAGGAGGGAGTGCCGCCCATGCCGTTGACGAGGGTGATGACGCGCTCCCCAGCTTTGAGTTCGAGGTCGTCGCGAACCTTCGTGTAAAGCTCTTCGACGAGGGCGTCGGCGCTTTCCATCTTCCCGCGGCGGTATCCGGGCTCTCCGTGGATGCCGATTCCGAGCTCAATCTCATCATCAGCGAGGTCGAAGGAGGGTTTGCCCGCGTGGGGGACGGTGCAGGGGCCCAGAGCCAGGCCCATGGAGCGCATCTCAGAGTTCGTCTTCTGCGCGACTGCGGTCACGGCGTCCAAGTCGTCACCGCGTTCAGCGGCGGCTCCCGCGAGCTTTTCGACGAAGATCGTGCCTGCGACGCCCCGGCGGCCCGCAGTGTAGAGCGAATCTTCAACGGCCACATCGTCGTTCACGACGATGCTGCGCACCTCGATGTCCTCCATTTCGGCCATTTCGGCGGCGGTCTCGAAGTTGAGGACGTCGCCGGTGTAGTTCTTCACGATGTGCAAGACGCCAGCGCCGTGGTCGGCGGCTTTCGTCGCCTCGAGGATCGGATCGGGGGTCGGTGAGGTGAACACCGCTCCGGGGACGGCCGCGTCGAGCATGCCTTCGCCGACGAAGCCTGCGTGGAGGGGTTCGTGGCCGGAGCCGCCGCCGGACACGAGTCCGACCTTCCCTTCGGCCTTCGGGGTTTTACGGGTCACGAAGTCGGGATCAAGATGGACCTCGACTAGGTCGGCGTGGGCGAGGGCGAAGCCCTCCAGGGTTTCCTTCACGACGTTATGGACGTCGTTGACCAGCTTCTTCATGGTGCCTCCTTGCATCCGGTGAGTGGTCGCCACGACCAATGCTGCCACCTCGATGCACGTTCAACCAGCCATTTGGACGAGTGTGCAGACCTTAGGCCTTCTTTCCGGCCAAAGACAGCATATGACCTGCAAGAACAACCGAACCGAAGACGACGACACCCGCCTTGTCCGCAGGGTCGCTCGTCGCCTCGGCGAGCTGGGCCGCCAGATCCACCGCATCAGCGAGCGAGTCGCGCGCCTGAACCCGCTCTTCGCCGAAAACCTCGGCGGCGATGAGCTGGAGGGTCTCGAGATCGGCCGCCCGCTCCCCTGGCATCTGCGTCACGACGATCGAGTCGAGGTGCGGCTCCATCTCGGATAGCACAGCTTCGATCTCCTTATCCGCCATTGCTGAATACACGCCGACAGTGTGCGCAAAGGGGAAAGACTCTTCGAGGGCGCGGGCCAAGGATCTGACTCCGGCCGGATTGTGGGCGGAGTCAGCAATGATCGTCGGCGAATGCCGGACGACCTGGAGGCGCCCGGGCGAAGTTGCCGCCATCATGCCGTTCTCCATGATTCGCCCATCAAGCTCACGGCCTCCCATGAACGCTTCGACTCCGACGAGGGCGCAAGCGGCGTTGTGGGCCTGGTGCTCGCCGAAAAGCGGAAGGAAGACGTCCTCGTATACGGCAGCGGGAGTGCGGACGCTCACAAGCTGGCCGCCGACGCCCATCTGGCGTCCCAGCACCTCGAAGTCCCGTCCCTCCAGGCGCACGACGGCATCGACCTCGTGGGCGCGTTCGAGGAGAATATCGAGGGCCTCTTCGGGCTGTTCGGCGATGACGACGATCTGTCCGGGTTTGATGATGCCCGCCTTCTCGCGCGCAATATCGGCAATCTTGGAGCCCAACCATGTGGTGTGGTCACGGTCGATCGGCATGATGACACTCACCCCCGCATCAAGAGTGTTCGTCGCATCCCACAGGCCACCCATTCCGACTTCCACGACGGCCGCGTCGATGGGATAGTCGGCGAAGGCCGCGAAAGCCATGACGGTGAAGACTTCGAAGAAGGACAGGCGAGGCCCTCCTTCGGTGGTGGAACGTTCATCGACCATGTCGATATAGGGGGCGACGTCCTCCCAGGCGGCGATGAAGCCCTCCTTGGAGATAGGGGCGCCCTCGAGGCTGATGCGTTCGCGGGCGTCGAGCAGGTGCGGGGAGGTGAACCTGCCGGTCTTCATGCCGAAGGCCGTGAGCAGCGCGTCAATGATGCGGGCTGTGGAGGTCTTGCCATTGGTCCCCGTGATGTGAATGGCCGGGTAGGAGCTCTGAGGGTCGCCGAGAATGTCGAGGACTGCTTTCACCCGCTGTGTGGAGGGCTGGACATTATGCTCGGGCGCGCGCGAGACGATCGACTGGTAGATCTCCTCGACTCTTGTGTCGAGCGCGAGCTGTGCATCAGCCTCATCGAGGGCTCGCTCATGCTCGAGCTTGGCCTGTTCGGCCTTCGCCTGCGCGGCGTCTTCGAGGAACTCCTCATCGACCTCGCCCTCGATTCCGGCGAGAATGGAGGGGTCGGGGCCGAGCAGCAGGGAGGATTCGACGAGGGCGCGCAGGGCTGCGGCGCGTTCAGCCTCTGGATCCGCATTCATCCCGCCCATGCCGGTGGCGTCTGTGCCAGTGATGTCGGTGAGGGCGAGTTCGTCGGGAGCGTCGGCCTCCTCGAGGTACGGGAGGAGATCAGCGGGGATGGTGCCGGGCTGGTGCTCGTGGTACTCGTCGCGATGGTGCTGCTCGCGGCGCTCGTGAGCATTCATCTCATTGCTCTGCTGCAGGTCCTCACCCTTCTTGCTCTGCTGCTGCTCGTCACCGAAAAATGCGGGGTGCTCGTTTGCCATTCATTCCTCCCGGGCTCCTTCCCGGGTTCCCGGGACGCGAAAGCCGATTCTATCCCCGCACGCTGCACCAAGGCTCACCGCCCGGGACTTGTGCGTCTTCTGGGCACAAGTCGGACCCTCACGGCCTTCTCCCTCACAGCCAAGCGCATTTGCCCAGTTCGCAAGTCGGGATTCGCCCCACTCTCCCCCTGTTCGTCCGACTTGTGCCCACCAAAGGACCAAGCGCTCACCTTCAAAGCGGAATTGCGACCCCAATTCGTCCAACTTCACCAACAAAAATCAGCCAACTTACCCAACAAAAACCAGCCAACTTACCCAATGAACACGGGCTTTTCATTGCAATTACAATGAATTTACCCTACCTTAGACCCATGGTTAGGACTTATCTTCCGCGCATTGCCGATGGCATCCTCGCGAAGGCTCTCGCAAGCAGCGGTGCCGTGCAGATCCGAGGTCCGAAATGGTGCGGGAAGACAGCAACAGGCTCCCGCGCTGCAGCCTCACTCCTCTACATGCAAGACCCAGACCATCAACGCCAGTATCTCGCACTCGCCGACTCTAAGCCTTCGTCTCTCCTCGAGGGGGCCACACCTCGGCTCATCGATGAATGGCAAATGGCGCCTCAGCTGTGGGATGCTGTTCGCTTCACCGTCGACCAACGCGGGTTGCCCGGTCAATTCATCCTCACCGGTTCTTCTACACCAACTGTCCAGGGAGCACACTCTGGCGTCGGACGTATCGAGCGCTTCAGTATGCGAACGATGTCCCTCTTTGAATCGAAGGAATCGAACGGACAGGTGTCACTGGCTTCATTGTTCGACGGAGCCGTTGATATCGGAGCCGTCTCCCCACTTGATGTCGACGGAATCGCTCGCGTGATGTGCCGGGGCGGCTGGCCCGCCGCCGTCACCGCTCAAAACCCTGACCAGGCGCTACGTCTCCCCCGTGCTTACGTTGATGGGCTTATCTCGTCAGATGTGTCGCGAATGGACGGTGTTCGGCGCAACGAGACACGCATGCGGGCACTCATGCGCGCATACGCTCGACATGTATCGACTCAAGCATCGATATCAACGATCAGCGCAGACCTCGCGGCGCATGATGACGCCGCGTCCCCCGGAACGGTCACCGATTACCTTGATGCTCTCACCCGCTCCTTCGTCATTGAGGATTTGGAAGCGTGGGCGCCGGCATTACGGTCCCGAACGGTCATCAGGACTACTCCGACTCGTCATTTCGTAGACCCGTCGATCGGACTCGCAGTGATGAGGGCCTCGCCGCGAGACCTCTTGGGCGATTTTGAGACCTTCGGCTTGCACTTTGAATCCTTGTGCGTGCGCGACCTGAGAACCTATGCCGAGGCGATCGATGGCACGGCCTACCATTATCGGGACAAAACCGGTCTGGAAGCGGATATCGTCCTCGTTCTCGCCGATGGGCGGTGGGCCCTCATTGAGGTGAAGCTTGGTTCATTGCATCTTGATGCTGCCGCTGCGAATCTGCGCAAATTGTCGGACCGCGTGGACTCGAAGCGCATGGGCGCCCCCTCGTTCCTCGCAGTCGTCACTGGGACTGCGACCGCCTACAGGCGCGATGACGATGTGTTCGTCATCCCCCTTGCGTGCCTCGCGCCCTAAGGCTTTGCCTTCACGCCGTCACACGGTTCATGAGCTCGTCATCGTCCGTAGTTGTACTTCCCCATTACGCACGTCCGACTTGTGGCCGGTAGGCAAAAGAATGCAGACGTTCTTAACGCAAGACGGGTGGAAGCATGCGATTACTCGCGTGCTTCCACCCGTTTTACCGGATTCGCACCATCTGAGCCTTAGCGCTTCGCGACGCTCACGCTCAGTTTCTCGCCCGCCTCGACCGACACCGAAAGGGCCAGGGTTTCGTGGGCGATCATCTCACGATGTGCCTCAACCGCGCCGACGCGCTCCGCAGGCACAGCCAGTGCAAGGTCAATGCGGTCGGCGACATGCAGGCCCGCGTTCTTGCGCTCATCTTGGATGGCACGGATGACATCACGCGCATACCCCTCGGCCTCGAGCTCGGGCGTGAGCTCAGTGTCGAGCACAACGAAAGTGCCATTCGCCAAAACGTCCGCGACTTGTCCCTCGTCGGCGTTCACCGAGGTCGTCACACTGAACTGCTCACCGCTCAAAGAAACAGGTGCGCCCTCAACCATAACGCCGGAAAACACGCAAGACGCCCCGTCCTCGGACACCTGCCACTCCCCCGCCTTCTGGGCCTTGAAAAGCTGCGACGTGAGCTTGCGGATCTCAGGCGAGAAGGCGCGCGGGTTGAGGGACAACTCAGTGGAAACCGACAGGCCGGACTCGGCCGGGGTCAAAAGGCGCACATCCTTGACATTAACCTCGGAAGCAATAAGGCCCGCGAAAGAAGAGAGCGCCTCGGCCTGCTCGGACACGACCCGCAGGCCCTGAAGGGGCTGGCGCACGCGCAACTGGTTCGCCTTGCGCAACGCATGGGCTGAAGACACGACGTCGCGCACCTCGTCCATTGCGGCGACGAGGGCATCGTTGGCCACGGCCTCGGGCAGGATCGGGTAGTCGACCAAGTGCACGGATTCGCCGCCGGTCAGGCCCCTCCAGATCTCCTCGGTCAGCAGGGGCAGCAGCGGCGCGGCAACCTCCATGAGTCGCACCAAAGCCGTGTACAGCGTGTCGAAAGCCGCCTGGTCCTCGTCCCAGAAGCGCTGGCGTTGAGTCCGCACGTACCAGTTCGTCAGCACGTCGAGGTAGTCGCGTACCAGCTCGCAGCCCTTCGCGATGTCGTATTCGTCGAGGCTCGCCTTCACGCCGCACGCGAGATCTCGCGTGTGGGCCAGCAGGTAGCGGTCCATTTCAACGAGGCCATCAACGACACGTGGGTCACCGAGGTCAAGCAGACGCCCCTCAATGCCTTCGCCTTTGTTCGCGGCTCCGGCGTACAGGGTGAAGAAGTAGTAGGCGTTCCAGATCGGCAAGAGCACTTGGCGGACGGTGTCGCGAATGCCCGCGTCCGTGACCATGAGGTTGCCGCCGCGAACGACGGGTGAGCTCATGAGGAACCAGCGCATCGCATCGGAGCCGTAGGAGTCGAACACTCCGTTCACGTCCGGGTAGTTGCGCAGCGACTTACTCATCTTGCGCCCATCGTCGCCCAGCACGATGCCGTGCGAGACGACGTTCGTGAACGCCGGACGATCGAAGAGGGCGGTCGCCAGGACGTGCAGGGTGTAGAACCAGCCGCGGGTCTGACCGATGTATTCGACGATGAAGTCACCCGGGTAGTGCGACTCGAACCATTCGGCGTTCTCGAAGGGGTAGTGGACCTGCGCATAGGGCATTGATCCGGATTCGAACCAGCAGTCGAGGACGTCGGGGATGCGGCGCATCATGGAATTGCCGCTCGGGTCGTCCGGGTTGGGGCGAACGAGTTCGTCAATGAAGGGGCGGTGCAGGTTGTCGACCTGCACTCCGAAGTCGCGTTCGAGTTCAGCGAATGAGCCGTAGACGTCTTCACGCGGATAGTTCGGGTCGTCCGAACGCCACACGGGGATCGGCGCTCCCCAGAAGCGGTTGCGCGAAATCGACCAGTCGCGCGCGCCCGCGAGCCAGTTGCCGAAGATCCCGTCCTTCGTGTGCTCGGGCACCCAGGTGATCTCCTGGTTGAGTTCCACCATGCGGTCGCGGATCGCAGTGACCTTCACGAACCAGGAGGACACGGCCTTGTAGATCAGGGGCTTGCGGCAGCGCCAGCAGTGCGGGTAAGAGTGCACGTAGGACTTCTGCTGGACGAGGACGGCGCGCCGCTCCTCAGGGATACGAGCCATCGGGCCCGAGCCGTCGCGAAGGTCCACGATGATCGGCTTGTTCGCTTCGAAGACTTGCATGCCCTCGTAGTCGGTCACTTCAGAGGTGAAGCATCCGCCCTCGTCGACGGGGATGACGGGCTTGATGCCGACCTCCATGCACACGAACATGTCGTCCTCACCGAAGGCGGGGGCGATGTGCACAAGGCCGGTGCCGTCCTCCGTGGACACGTAGTCGCCGGGGATGATGCTCCAGCCGTTCGGACCGGGGGCTGCGCCCTCGGATCGGTGTTCGGCGGTGTTGTAGTAGTCGAAGATCGGGTGGTAGCTGCGACCCGCCAGGTCTGAACCCTTCAGGCGTGCAACGACCTCGGGGTTTTCTCCAAGTTCTTTCACGTAGGCACCCAGGCGGGCTTCAGCGAGGATGACGCGCTGGCCTGCGAGGGGTGATTCGAGGTCGTCTGCGACGCGCACGACCGCGTAGTCGATTGTTGGGCCCACGGCAACAGCCAGGTTCGAGGGGAGCGTCCAGGGCGTGGTCGTCCAAATGAGCACCAGTTCGCTGTCTTCTGCGCCTTCGAGGATCGGCTCAGTGAGACGCATGCCGACAGTGACGGTGTTGTCCTGACGATCCTGGTAGACGTCGTCGTCCATTTTGAGTTCGTGGTTGCTCAGCGGCGTGCGATCGTGCCAGCAGTAGGGCAGGACGCGGTAGCCCTCGTAGGCGAGTTCCTTGTCGTAGAGGGTCTTGAACGCCCAGATGACCGACTCCATGTATTCGGGGTCGAGGGTCTTGTAGTCGTTCTTGAAGTCGACCCAGCGGGCCTGACGGGTGACGTAGTCCTCCCACTCGTCGGTGTAGCGCAGGACAGAGCTGTGGCAGGCCTCGTTGAAGGCACCGATGCCGAGTCCGCCTTCTCGGGTGATTTCTGTGACGTCTTCGATGCCGAGGATGCGCTGCGCTTCGAGTTCGGCGGGCAGGCCGTGGGTGTCCCAGCCGAAGCGGCGTTCAACACGGTGGCCGAGCATGGTCTGGTAGCGGCCGACGGTGTCCTTCACATAGCCGGTGAGGAGGTGTCCGTAGTGCGGGAGGCCGTTGGCGAAGGGCGGGCCGTCGTAGAAGACGAATTCGTTGTGTCCGCCTTCGCCCGCTGGACGATTGTCAATGGACTTTTGGAAGGTGTCGTTGGTGGCCCAAAAGGCCAGTGTTTCGCCTTCCATCTGCGGGAAGGACGGGTTCGCGTCCACTTCGGTGTCGCGGTGGCGCGGATAGTAGCCGTGCTTCGTCATGGTGTCCTCGTCTGTTCGTTGCACAGGGACGAGGACCGGCGACGCCGGCACCCGCGGTACCACCCCGCTTGCCTCTCCTTCGATTGTCGATGGCGAGGCCGCTTGATTCTCAGCTGTGACGGGCTGACCCGTTCGGTTCTAATGGGGCGCGCGAGCGCGCCTGTTCTTCCGAAGACTCCCCGGTGATATCCCCGTGCCTCCTCGTGGGCGACATGGGGCCGGTTCAGCGTCGGGCTCGAGTCTAGCTGAGAGGAGCGCGTGGACGCGCATCCGCTCACGTGGGCTGGGCCTCAGTGGCGGGGTACTCCCAGGCGTTGAGGTGCGGAGTCTTGGTGACGAGGGCGGGGGTTCCGACGACGAGAGCCGGAGTCCCAAGGACGAGGTCGGGGCGTTCATGGCGCGGCTGGTGGGTATCTCCTCGGCGGTGCCGGAAGCGTGGGGGTCCTCGGTGAGGGGCAAAGAAGACACCCCCTGATGCGAGATGAAGTGATGAGTTGGCGACTGCATGCACACTTCTCAGCTCCTAGACGCGACGCCCTTGGGTAGGCGGAGGGCGCCTTCGAGAGTCGCCCGATCCATTCTGGCCCTCGGATCATTCAAGGAGAGCCACGCGCTTTCGCAGTGGAATGCTTGCAGAGTCTGAGGGGTGAGGGTGTAAGTGCGGAGGGCCTTTTGTACAACACTCATTCCTTTGAGGTAGCGAAGCCCGGCGTAGTTGCGGGGAGCTCCCGCACTGGTGAGTCCGAAGTTGTACCAGCGCACGCTTTCTTGGTCCGCGAGCGCCAAGAGCGTGTGTCTTAGATCGCGGACGCCGGGGAGGGCGAAGCGACCACTCGCCTTGTCACCGGTAGTGCCCCACATAGCGAGGATGTCGAGGCCTCCCTCGTCACGGGACAAGGATTCGAGGAGCGCCGGGATCAAGTGCATGTTGACTGTGTGCTGCGCCTCGTAGAAGGCGAAATCCGCGAGTGCATCGGCGATAGCGAGCCCTCCCTTGTTGATGATTCCCCTGAAGGGGCCCATCGTCAGAAAGAGGACGCGCGTGAAAGGGTGTTTTCCCGGTGTGGTGAGCGGATTGGCCGCGAGAGCCCGAATATCCCGGGTGGTCGCATCATCGATCAGCTTTCCCTCCCGGGCGTTCGCCGCTGTGTTCGGGTTCATTCCGAGCACGACGAGGGTCCTGGGTTTCTCCTCCGCCTCCCCCAGGGGAACTCTCTCCCCCACGGCGCTTGTCTCCCCCATGTCCCCCTCGGGAGTCCTCGCCTCCGCGGTCCTCTTTTCACTGGCTTGGGACACCCGAGAGGTGACGGGGGCGGAGTAAAGGTAGCGGAAGCCTAGGGGAACTTTGAGACTCGGCGCCGATTCGATGCTGATGGAGGCCCGTGGCTGTGCGAGGGCACTGGGGAGCAGTTCCTCGATCCTTCCGCTCAAGGTGAGATCCACTCCGTCGCCATAATCCCTGGCAAGGGTGAGTTCCATGGGCTCTCTCCGTCTTCTGTCCGTTCTTCTCATTCTCAGCGTATTCACGTGCTGCGCCACTTTCTCGAACTCGAACGCTTCGTTCCGTCAGGCCTTCGCCTTCAGCGTGGACGGCCCAGACTGAAAATGAGAGCATCACCAATCTCCAGCACTGTCACACGCTCAGCGTCGGCAAGACAGCAAGAACTCTGAGCCCCCACCGCGCTCCAGCACCGGCACCCGCACACGCTCGGCGCCAGCAAGAAAGCAAGCACTCTGAGCCCTCAGCGCACCTTTGCTGCTCATACCCCCTTTTCGTTGTCGCGGCCACGCGCAAGAATCTGCTTTTCATCGTCATTGCGCCATTCACACGAGTTCAGAGCGAACAGCTGGGAGGAGTAGCTCCGTCCTCGTCAATGTTGACGGGGCCGCAGGGGCCGATCGCTTCGAAGCGGAACGCTCGCGCGGGAATGATAAGTCCGCGCCGCTTCGCGACAAGGAGCAGGAAGACGCCAAGCCCTGCGCAGAAGAACACGGCGCTGATGGCCCCCTCGAAGCCCATCTCCCCGCCCGTGAGCCACCAGGGGCCTTCAATGCGTGCGGATAGGAGTCCAGTGTTCTCTAGGCCGTTACCCGACACATCGGAGGAGAAGATTCCACCTTGGACGAAGTTCCACGAAGCATGCAGGCCGATGACCATCCACAGTCGGCGGGTGACGATGTAGCTAGCTCCCAGGAGAACTCCTGCTTCGAGGGCGATCGCAAGACCTCCCCACCACTCGGCTTGGGGGTTCATGAGATGGGCGGCGCCAAAGAGTGCGGAGGTGAGTCCCAGAGCCCACCAGGAACCGAGTCTGTGCTCAATGAGGCGGAGGAGGCCTGCACGGAAGATGATCTCTTCAGTGACACTGGCGACAAGGGAGTCAGCTGCGGCCATCCCGACAAGAGCGTTCGGGTTGATTCCTTCTACTCGGTAGGCTCCGGCGAGCCATGCGGAGGCGACGACTGCGCTCATGAGGAGGGCTCCGAGGACGAGTCCAGCGAGGAGTTCTTTCCACCAGTTGAGACGCTCGAAGTCCGAGGCGGGGCGCCTGCCGATCACTCGAAGGGCGAGGAGGTACACGCCGACGGCCAGTGCAATGGTGACAAGGGCTCGGATGATGAAAACGGTCGTCGCTGTGAAAGAGATAGCGAGGGCTTCGCTGATCGTTGTTGTGACGATCTGTGCTGCCACCATCCCGAAGAAGAGGACGAGTCCTTGGAGGATCGGCATTCTTCCCGTCGAGGGTAGTGCCGTGAGAGCCTTTGGCCCTGGAGCTGGGATGAGTGGGGCGCCCTCATCGGCGCGCTCGGGCGGAGTCCAGATCGTCATCCTCCCAGTGTCGCAAAGGAGCACCATGACCTGCACTTTCTCTCGCAGTACCATTCTCAAATTCGCAGCCCTGCCCTCAGATTCGCAGCCCTGCCCCTCGTCATGATGAAAAGCGCTGGATCCTGCACTTCTCTGCACTGCAGGCGAGCCCGCCTGTGGTTCCTGCAAGAGCCCCTCCGGCATGCTGCTCTCCCCCACCCGCAGCGTGCCCCTACAGATACAGACAGATTCCCCAATCAAGGAACAACGACGAAGGATCCTTCCCCTTTCGACTGCGGAGTGTTCCCAGTCCGACACCCCTATCCATTATTCGGACAGAGCTATATGCAGGCCATCACCTCCATTACTCTCGCCCTCATGATGACTTGCAGCACCCGCAACTGGTGGTGGCTCTCCTAAGGGGCGAGCCGCAGTTAGTCATACCCATTGAGCTCGCCCTTCTGGCGGGCTTTTTCATTGTCCGGGCCCGCCTGAGCACTCGACCTCGTACCTCAGGAGTAAACCCATGACCGCAACCCACACCACCGCCGAACGCGAAGCCTCCGCCCCCGCTGGAGCCGCCCCAACCGCAAACCGTGTCCCCACCGGGCACATCGATGGCCTTCCCGCCCCCGCCCCGCGTGACACGATCCTTCCCGCCTATTTCGGCCGCTTCGGCGGACAGGAAGTCCCCAACTTCCTCCTGCCTGCCCTCGACGAACTCGAAGCCGCATACGTCGAGGCGATGGCGGACCCCGAGTTCCATGCGGAACTCGACCGTCTTCGCCGCACCTACCTGGGCCGCGAGACCCCAATCTACGAGTGCATGAATCTGCCGGTAGAGGGCGGTGCTCGAATCGTCCTCAAACGCGAAGATCTCGCCCACGGGGGCGCTCACAAAGGCAATAACGTGCTCGGACAAGCACTTTTAGCCAAGCGCATGGGCAAAAAGCGTCTCATCGCGGAAACCGGGGCCGGCCAGCATGGGACGGCCACTGCGATGGTCGCGGCCCTCATGGGCATGGAATGCACGATCTACATGGGCGCCCACGACGTTGAACGCCAACAGCCGAATGTCGCGCGAATGAAGCTCATGGGCGCGAGTGTCGTCCCGGTGACTCGCGGCAACGCCGGTTTGAAGGACGCGATCGACGTTGCTCTCGAAGAATGGAGCACTCGCCTGGAGGACACCTTCTACCTCCTCGGCTCTGCAACCGGCCCCCATCCCTTCCCCTCGATTGTCCGTCAGTTCCAATCCGTGATTTCCGAGGAGTCGCGCGCCCAGTTCCTCTCCGAGTTCGGGCGGCTGCCCGATGCGGTGATTGCAGCGGTCGGCGGAGGTTCCAACGCCATCGGCGCCTTCGCCCACTACCTTGAGGATGAGGGGGTTGAGCTCATCGGTGTTGAGCCTGCAGGCAAGGGCCTGGATTCAGGAGAGCACGGGGCACCGATCTGCGCGGGTCGTGTGGGTTCCCTGCACGGCATGCGTTCCTTCGTCATGATGGATGACGAGGGCGATCTGCTCCCCTCTCATTCGATCTCTGCGGGCCTTGACTATCCTTCGGTCGGTCCCGAGCATGCGATGCTCGCTGAGACGGGACGCGTTCGCTACGTGGGGATCACCGACGATGAGGCTCTCGATGCTTTCAAGGTCTTGTCTCGTTTCGAGGGGATCATCCCGGCGATGGAGTCCTCGCATGCGATTGCGCAGGCCTTGAAGATGGCTCGAGAGCTCGCTGCTTCCCAGGAGTCGGGTGAGGATGTGCCGCTTCTGCTGGTGAATCTTTCGGGCCGTGGGGATAAAGACATGGAGCAGGTCGCAGACAAACTCTGAGTCCTGGGAGCGCCCCGAAGATTTTTGCCCCGGAGGGAATCCCCACGGCTTTTTCTCACCCATGAGGACGACCCAAGGTTTCTTCCCTCTTACGAGGGAAGTCTCGAGTTGTCTTCTCACCCACGAGGAGAAGAGCGTTCCTTGGCGAGTGCATCCCTGTGCCGAAGGGTCCTCCTCATGACGAGGGTGAAAGCCGCGGCTGTCGATCCTCGTCGCAAGACTCTTCGGGTCCTCCTCATGCACGAGGGTGAAAGGGGCTCTGTATGAGGGGCGGGTTCTGGCGTCACTGCTGGAACCCGCCCCTCACGCTTCGCATCGGGTCTTCCTCACGACACTCGGTGTACCTTCATCCGCGTTTGTTCCTCCGCCGTTGACAAGGAAACAAGGGACCGGCTTGTTTCCCGGAGCCTGCCAGGAGCACACTGCACCCATGGAGGATCTGCGAATCGAGGCCGGGCCAGGCTGCCCGAAGGGGCTTGTTGTGCCTGCGGGCGAGCTCGTCGAACGCTTCTCGCACTCCTCAGGACCTGGAGGTCAAGGTGTCAACACTTCCGATTCCAGGGTGCAGCTCTCCTTCGATGTGACAACGACGAGCGCACTCAACGAGCGTCAACGTGAGCGCGCTGTGAAGGCTTTGGCTGGGAGGCTCGTCGATGGGGTCCTGACGATCACCGCGTCCGAGCAGCGTTCTCAGTTCGCGAATCGGAAGGCCGCGAGGCAGCGACTCGCAGCGCTCCTCAGATCCAGTCTCGCTCCACTCCCCCAACGGCGGGCAAGTAAACCGACGCGGGCTTCGAAGCTCCAGCGTCTACGCGACAAGCGCATCCGCTCTGAATTGAAGGCTCAGCGTCGCCGCCCCTTCGCGGATTAACGGCTATCTCCTGCCCGAGCCGTAGGCACCGAGGCGTAGGTGGCGAGACGAGCCCAGTCTCTCCCCCGCTTCGGGGTCCTCGCGGGCTCGCCCCTGAGGTGCGAGGAGTGTATCGCGTTTGCGCAGGTCAAACCATGTGGAACTCAGGTCACCCTTTGCGCGCGTTACGTGTGTACAGGGGGCAAGCATCAAAGTTCGAGATTTGCTTCACCCCTGACGCGTCTGGAGTGTGTTATCGGGGGCACCCTTCGACGTCCAGCAGCCGTCTTCACCCCTGACGTGCGAGGAGTGTGTTCGTCGCCTGGGCGACAGGTCGCAGGATCATCGAATCAATATTCACATGTGCAGGGCGTGTGAGGGCCCAGCAGATCGCGTCCGCAACATCATCGGCGAGCAAAGGCTCGGCGACGCCCTCGTACACCTTCGCTGCGGCTTCTTCAGAGCCCAAGCGGTTGAGCGAGAACTCAGGGGTCTTCACCATCCCAGGCGCGATCTCTATGATGCGGACAGGCTCTCCGACGAGCTCTTGGCGCAAGGTGTTGGCAATGATGCGTTCGGCGTGCTTCGCAGCGACGTAGCCTCCACCTCCCGGGTAAGTGTCGTGTGCCGCAGTCGAGGTGAGGAACACGAGGTCGCCGCCCCTCTCGCGCATTCCCGAAAGGAAAGCCCGGGTGGTGCGCAAGGCGGTCATGACATTGCGGTGATACATCGCGATCCAGCGATCCGGATCGGCGTGCGCAATCGTGTCCACCCCCAGGGCGCCGCCCGCATTATTCACTAGGGCATCCACGGGCCCACCTTCGAGGACTCTGGCAGCCAAGGCGCCGACAGCCGTTTCATCGCTCAGGTCTGCGGCCACATATTCGCATCCCGTTTCGGCGGCCAGGGCGGCGAGGCGCTCTTCACGGCGCGCGACGGCGACGACATCCCAGCCAAGTTCGCGCAGACGACGGACAGTTGCCTCGCCGATGCCGGTTGACGCTCCTGTTACGAGGGCGCGTTTGACGCTTTCACTCATGATGTCCTCCTCGTCGATGATCTCAAGGGAGACTACTCCTCATGTGTGAAGTGCCCCCCTTAGGCTCGCCGGGCTGAGAGGCTAGCCCCTGTGCCCTGTCCTACCCAGCTGTTTGGATGCGGCGCTTGTGCTTGGTGACAGGGCCGATATTCACCGACCCTTCTGGCCTCTTTGCTCAGGGGTGGAGCTTCCGATTGGCGGCACGGCTAGGGCCTCCACTATTGTCGCCCGTTCAGGCCTGTGGTGTTTGAATCCCCGAAGCTCCAGGCGCCTTGGCGGCCCCGTCCTTCATTTCCCTGGGCGAGGGCGCAGGCCCTTGACCGGGAAGCGGAAAGGAAGCTCCCGTGTCCTTCTTGCGCAAGAATCTGGGTTGGGCGGGCTTTAAGCGACGCAGGAGCAAACGGAGCAGAACGAGGAGGATTGCGAAGAGCACAATCCACGGGAGCAGAATGATGAGGACGTAGCCAATCGCTTCCATCCCCCCGGTAAAGATCTGCCAGGAACGCTCCCAGGCGCCGATCGACGGAGTCGGAGCGACCGAAGAAGACGAGAACTCAACCTCAAGGGTCGAATACTGGACTTCATCTTCGTACCAGGCCCGCTGCGCTCTGAGGGAATCAAGATCGGCCTGGCGCGAGGTGAGTTCACGTTCCGCTTCAAGAAGGTCAGCGGTCGAAGCTGCGGACTTCATGAGTTCCATCAGGCGATCAATGGACTCTTTGAGGGCGGCCATTCGCGCGTCGAGGTCGGCGATCTGTGCTCCCACCTCTTCAGTGTGGATCTCTTCGCGCGTCACCGAGCCGAGTTCTCGAAGCTGAGCGAGAGTGTCCTCGTAGGCGTCTGCAGGAATCCGAAAAGTCGCCCGAGCGCTCAGGGTCTGAGTCGAACTCTGCGAGGCGTAATCGGTTCGCCCTCCCGCATTCTTCACGATCTCTTGAGCCGATGCAGATGCGGCGAGAGGATCGTCAACGCTCAGACGCAAAGACCCAGTGACAATCACCTGGGACTCGATGGCACTGGCATCCCGGGCCGCCTCCGCCGAGTCTAAGGCAGGGGCACTCCCGACCCGCTGAGCCCCAGGATCTTTGGTTTCCCTTGCGAAGTCATCCATGGTGTAGGCGGACTCCTTCGGGTACGAAGAATCCGATGCTGAACCCGAAAAGTTCGACGCACCGCATCCTGAAAGGCCCAGTGCCGCGATGATGAGCGGAATGACGACTAAACCTCTCAGGCCTTTTCGGGCGCGCTCACCGCTCGTCGAAGGGCGAAGGGTTTTTCCGGTCATGATTCCTCCTCGGATTTCAGTCCTTGTCCCTAGCGTCTCGAATTCTGCGCCGGAATGGAAGCCCCTCAGAGCCATATTGGCAGATCCGAGGCACTGCGAGGAGGAGCCGGCCGCCCCGAGAAGACTCCAGGCGCTCCACAGTGAAGCCCCGGTCCCCCGGGGAAAACCCCGGGTATCACAAGGAGACCCCAGCGCCCTGAGGAAGATCCGAAACGACTGGAGAGAAGACTCAGCCTCCTTCAAGAACCCCCGCGAAGTTCAGGCTGTTCCGAGAAGAGCCCAGGCATCTCAAGGAGAATCCCCATGCCAGAGCGGATGTGCTTCGACGCCGACGGGATGAATCCCGTCGGCGCCGTGAGCGTCCTCGTCTGGGGCATGGTGCCCCTACGAGGATCAGTGCAGGCCGTAGGCCTTATGGATGAGCCAGATCGGGTGGACGACGTTCGCGCCGGTCGCGGTGCGCAGCTGCCAACGGCAAGTCTCCGTATCGCAGGCGGCGAGTTCGACATTGACCTGCTTGATGAAGTCGAAGACCGGCTTACCCACGGCCTGGGCGATGTCGTACTTCTCCTTCTTCATGCCGTAGGTGCCCGCGATGCCACAGCAGGGCTGGTTCGATTCCTTGACCGTGACACCGGGAATGAGTTCCATGAGCTCCACGGCCGGCAGACCAAGCCCCTGGGACTTGAGCTGGCAAGGCGCGTGGTAGGGGATCGTAATCTCCATGGGTTGGAAGTTCAGGTCGAGTTCGCCCTTATCGTGCAGGTGCATGAGGAACTCGCAGATGTCCCACATGCGCGAGCCGACATCCCGCAGCTCAGGAGTGTCCATTTCGAGGATCTCGTTGGCTTCGTGGCGCAGCATGCCCGCGCAAGAGCCGGACGCGGAAATGATCGGCGCATTGCGGTTCGCCTTGCGCAGGTCATGCGTCAGCTTCGACACGTACTTTCGAGACTCGTCGTATAGGCCGTTCGACTGCAGGGCGAGGCCGCAGCAGCCGTGATGCGGGACGAGAACTTCATATCCGAGGTGTTCAAGGACTTGGACCGAGTGGATGGAGGTCTCGACCTCGAAGTACTGGCCGGCGCAGCCGTGGAAGAAGATGACCTGTCCCTTGCGTCCCGAACCGGGAAGGGGGGTGTGCTTCTTGAACCAGCTTTCGAAGGTGCGGCCCGCAGAGCGGGGCATCGGCGCATTGCGGTGAACGCCGATGACCTTCTCCATCGCGATGCGGATCGCTTTGACGTCGAGCGCCCAGTTCGCGATCGGAGCGACGGGTGTCATCACGGTGCCGATGAACCCGGTGCGGCCAATGAGGTGGTCGCGTGGCGGGATGCCCTTCTCCTTCTTCATTGCGGTGCGGGCGTGGTGGATCATTTCCGTGACCTTCACACCCTGCGGGCACACGAGCGTGCAGGTGCCGCACGAGGAGCAGTAGTCGATCGAGGAGTCGACGATCTGCCCGTCCTTGCGGTAGCGCTCGGCCTGCGGACCGGAGTACTTCGGCCCAGCGAAGAGGTCGGTGACGCGCATGACGGGGCACTGGGTCTCACAGATCGTGCACTTGACGCAGGCGTCCAAAGTGGAGCGGAGGCCGAAGTCCTCTTCCTTCAACGACAGGACACTCATTTCTTCGATGGTCATTTCAGGCTCCCGAGGATCTGATCGGCCGCACGAAGTGCCGAGGCGAGGGCAATGCCTTCACCGGACTTCTCGCGCCAGCGGGTGGCTCCGGCGAGGTTTCCGCCGGCAGCGTAGACATTCGAGTAGACGGGCTTCTTGTTGGCGTCGAGAGGATGCATCGCATCGTCGACATCGAGGCCCGCGAGGAAGACCGGCTGCTCGCAGCCCCAGAAGTCTCCATGAAGGAGCTGGCCCTCGGCACCGAGGATCGGCAGTCCGAGAATCGAGTCGGTGACGGTCCCGTAGGAGTCCATGTCGAGGGCTCCGGATTCGAAGCCGCCACCCGCGAGGACAACGTTCTTCGTTTCGATGCGGGTCGGACGCCCGGCGGTCGAGATGCTGACGGCTGTGACGACCCCGTCTTTGGTCTCGACGCCGGTGACGTGTGAGCCGATGATGAAGCGGGCTTGTGCCTTCACGAGGGCGGTCAGCTCCTGGTTGAGGCGCATGCCCGGAATCGAGGGCGGCTGCATCGCGATCTCGAAGACCTCGTGTCCGAGGCGCTTTTCGATGTCCTTCCATGCGTCCAGATCGTTCAGGCCGAGGACTGCAGGCAGACCGACGACTTCCCCTTCTCTGAGGTGCGGGGCGATCGCTGCGACGAAGCGCTCACGCATTGCGGCATTGTCGAGGGCGCGCGCATGGTTCGTTCCGGTGGTGTCGACCTCGTCCTTTCGGATCTCAACATCGACAATGAGGGAGCGCACCTGGATGGGCGCCCCATCCGCAGTGGCCTGACGTGAAAGGTTCTCAGCGATGATCTTCGGGTAGAAGTCTTTGAGTCGCTTCAATCCGACGATCACGTAGGACTTGCCCGCAGCAAGGATGCCCGCGGCCATGGACGGCTGATACAGGCTCGTCGGACGCAAGGCGCCGAGCGAAGTCGGGATGATGACATTCTGGCGTGGATCGCCGACGAGGAGCTTCGGGCCGAGGACCTCCTTGAGCCAATTCGCAGACTCGGCGATGAACTCGGGCGTGAAGTGCGAGTAGGGGTGTCCGGGGCGCGAAGCGATATGCGTTTCTACCTCGGCGAGGGGCTGGGTGATGCGACCCGAGTCGGAGTATCCGAGAAGGTCGACGGTGCCCTGCGAAAGTTGAAGGCCTCCGATTCCCTTCGTGACGAGGGTGACCTTCGCGCCGCCGTGTGCAAGACGGAGAGCTGCGGTAAGACCGGCGAGGCCAGCGCCGATAACGACGGCGTCTCTCATCGGTGATCCTCCTTTTCACTGTCTGTTGTCGCCTGGGCTCCCCTGGCGGCCGTGATGTCTTGACCGAAGGACACGAATTCGGGGCTGGGTGTTGCGCTTGCTGGCAGGTGCTCGACGTCAAGCATTCCTTCGTGAATCCAGTTGTCGAGGGCGGTTTGGCGCAGCTGCTTGCCGTAGAGGATGGGCCACAGGCCGATCCAACGGTTCTTCAGGAAGTTCCTGAACAGCTCGTTCGCTTTGAGCGAGTCGATGTCGCCGCGCTCGTGTGCGATGCCTGTGGCGCGCTGCGAGCAGAAGCCGCCCTGGCAGGGGCCCATTCCGAGGCGCACTTGACGGCGAACGTCGTCGAGTTGAGCGCCGGGCAGGGTGTCCATGACTTCTTCGAGTTTCGTGCGAGTGATGAGTTCGCATTCGCAGATGATCTGGTCGTGGCTGGGGGCCACGTTCTTGTGCTCGATCTCTTCGAGGCGATGCCCGATTGTGTAGAGCTTCTGTTCGACGGCTGGGGGCACTGCTTCGAATGCGGTCCTGCATTCGCGCTTCTCGCCCATCTCCTCGCACATGATGTTGACGATGCGCTCGGCCATGAGGCGGTAGGTCGTGAGTTTGCCGCCGGCAATGGTGAGCATGCCGGAGACGCCGTCGCGGGAGTGGTGGTCGATGACGCTCATGCCGCGCGCCATGTGTCGGGTGTCCGAGGCCGCGACGCGCGAGTCCTTGACGAGGGGACGCGCACCGGCCCAGGCGTGCAGCGGGCGGGCTTTGCGGAAGCCGGGGACCATCGCTTCGCCCGATTCGAGCATCTGTTGGACCTGATCGGCGGGGATCGAGAGCTTGTCAGGGTCTTCCGCCTTGAGGTCGGTGGTGCCGATGATGCAGACCGGGTGGTCGGGAACGAGGATGTCGCCGTCGGCGGGCCAGATGCACCGGTTGAGGACCGTCTGAGTGAGGCGGTAGTTCATTGCGATCATGATGCCCGCACCGGGGACAACGTCAACGCCGTGGCATTCGGCGAGGGCAGCGATCTGACCGGCCCAGGGGCCACCGCAGTTGAGGACGAATGAGCATTCGATGCGCAGGTCCTCTCCGGTGCGAAGATTGTGAACGATCACGGCGCTAATGCGGTCGCCTTCCCGTTCGATCTTCTCGACGCGGTGATAGGTGTAGATCTCGGCGCCATAGGCCTGTGCGGAGCGGATCGCTCCCCAGCTCATCTGCCAGCCGTCCACAGCCCCGTCGAGGACTTCGAAGGCCCGTTTGAGACCGGGATCGAGTCGGGGTTCGCGCTTAAAGGCCTCTTTCAGGCTGATCTCCTGAGCGGGGACCTTCGTGGCGGCTGCGCGTTCGAGGAACTTGTCGGCGTATTCCTCATCGTCTTGGGATGTGACAACGAAGAGCCCGCCGGTCGCTTCGATCGCGTTGGAGTTGATCCTCTTGAGGATCTCATTCTCCTCGGCACATTCGGTCGCGGATTCGGGGTCGGAGGCGATGTAGCGCCCGCCCGAGTGCAGGAGGCCGTGGAAGCGTCCTGATGTCCCTTGTGCAATGTCGTATCGCTCGACGAGGACGGTCCTGAACCCGCGCATTGCGACGTCGCGCACGACGCCTGCTCCGGTGGAACCGCCGCCGATGACGACAACGTCCATGTTGATCGTCTTCACCATTCGTTCCCTTCACAGTGGAAGCTGCCGGGGCACACACGACCCCGTCGTCGCCCCCATGATGCCCCGAAGAACGCCTCCTGCACGCCTGTTTCACACCTTTTGCACATCTGTTCACGGGGATATTTCACACCCTTTCAATTTGCGGCTCGACACACCGAAACTCGCATCATTGCACCATTTTCTCCCCATTTTCACAGCACCGGAATCACGATATTCCGCCCTCGAAAACAGGGGCTCCACCTCCCGCGTCAACGCCACAACTCCTCCGCTGTGCCTCAACACCCCCGCGCCCCCTAAAGTGGCGGGCATGACTGAGCAGCTTCTAGCACACGTCCTCGACACTTCGGCCCGCGACGAGTCGATCCGCCCACAAGACGACTTCTACCGGCATGTGAACGGCACCTGGCTGGCGACCCACGAAATCCCAGCCGAACGCCCCATTGATGGCACCTTCCACTTTCTTCTTGACCTCTCCGAAGAACGAGGCAAGGCGATCGCCGAAGACGCCGCCGCCAATCTCCTCGAAGACGAGGACGCCGAACTCATCACGACCCTGTGGGCCGCGTTCATGGACGAGGAGCGGATCGAAGCCGATGGCCTCGCCCCTCTTACAGCCGCATTCGACGCCGTCAAGGACGCGAAGGACCGCAGCGAACTCGCCACGCTTTCCGGGAAGTTCTCTTCCTTCGGCCTCGGGACCTTCTTCGGCGTGCACGTCGGCACCGACCTGCATGATTCGAATGCGCGAATGCTCGACTTCTACCAAGCAGGCATCGGATTGCCCGATGAGGCCTACTATCGCGAGGATTCCTACGAGCAGATCCGCCAGGACTACCTCGCCCACCTGGCAAAGCTCCTCGCCCTCGCCGAACTCACTCCCGATGCCCACGACGGGGCTCAGATCTTGATGGACCTGGAAACGGCTTTCGCCTCGCATCATCGCGATTCAGTATCGAACCGAGACCCTCTTCTCTCAGACAACCAGGTGACCTGGGCGCAGCTGAAGGAAGACGCCCCCGGTTTCGACTGGCAAGCCTGGGCCGAGGGTATCGGCCTGCCCGTCGAGGAAGGCACTCTCGTCAACATCTCGCAGCCCGACTTCCTCACTGCAGGCGCCCACGTCTGGTCGCAAACCCCCATCGAAGACCTGCGTTTGAGCATGCTGACGACGCTCGTCGATTCAAACGCCTCATTGCTTCCCTCAGCCTTCGTCGAGGAGAACTTCGATTTCTTCGGCCGCATCCTGTCAGGCACGAAGGAGTTGCGCCCCAGATGGAAGCGCGCGCTGAGCCTGATCGAAGCCCACGCCGGAGAATCCCTCGGCCGCATCTGGGTGAGTAGGCACTTCCCTCCCGCTTCGAAAGATCGTATGGATGCCCTGGTGGCGGGCCTTCTTGAAGCCTATGGCGAGGCGATTGGAGAGTGCACGTGGATGGGCGAGGGCACGAAGGCGAAGGCTTTGGAAAAGCTCTCGACCTTCCGCCCGAAGATCGGCTATCCGCCCAAGTGGCGCGATATGTCGGATCTTCGCCTCGATCCTCGCGCCACGCTCCTCGAGCACGTTGTTGCGGCTCGCGCATTCGAAATTCGACGCGAATTCAAGAAGCTCTCAGAGCCCGTCGACCGTGATGAATGGTTCATGACCCCGCAGACGGTGAACGCCTACTACAACCCGACTCTCAATGAGATCGTGTTCCCCGCCGCGATCCTTCAGCCCCCATTCTTCGACCCACAAGCCGATGACGCGGTGAATTTCGGGGCGATCGGCGCGGTCATCGGCCACGAGATCGGCCACGGCTTCGACGATTCAGGTTCGCGTTTCGACGCGCACGGCAATCTTGAGAACTGGTGGGACGAAGAAGACCGTTCGAGTTTCGAAGCACTGACCTCCCTCCTCGTGGATCAATACTCCGTATTGACTCCCAAAGACCTGGAAGGAGAAAACGCCCCGACAGTCAATGGCGCCCTGACCCTCGGGGAGAACATCGGCGACCTCGCGGGCCTGTCGATCGCCTGGCGCACCTGGGTGAACGCTTTGAAGGCGAAAGGGCTCACTCCCCAGAGCGCTCCCGTCATTGATGGTCTCAGCGGCCCCAAGCGTTTCTTCTACGCCTGGGCGAGGGGGTGGCGCACGGCCACACGCCCCGAATTCGCAGCCCAGATGCTCGCCGTAGACCCCCACTCCCCCGCCGAATTCCGCTGCAACCAGATCTTGAAGAACATTGACGAATTCCACGCCGCATTCGATGTGCGCGAGGGCGATGGGATGTTCCTCGAAGAGGGTGAGCGCGTCCACATCTGGTGAGCTCTCAGACGACTCGCGTGCGATTCGGCCTGATCTTTGGGAAAATGACCGGGATGCGTGCTCGCCACGCCAATCCCAGAAGTGTTTTTGCGAAAGGTGTCCCATGCCGGGCCTGAATCTCACCCGAGAAGAGGCTTCTGCTCGCGCGGAAGTCATCCGAGTCCTCCACTACGACATTGCGCTCGACCTGACGACAGGGTCGACTGATTTCGCATCGAGCACCCGCATCGAGTTCGACGCGAACGAGGGAGCCTGCACTTTCGCCGACCTCGTCTCGAACAAGGTCCACTCGATCCGCCTCAACGGTGTCGAGCTGGGCGCCCAAGCGCATCAGGACCACCGCATCACCCTCAACGATCTGGCTGAGCACAATGTCCTCGAGGTCGAGGCCGACTGCCAGTACATGCACACCGGCGAGGGCCTGCACCGCTTCACTGATCCTGCCGATGGCAAGGACTACTGCTACTCACAGTTCGAGGTCCCGGATGCTCGGCGCGTGTACACGACCTTCGAGCAGCCCGACCTCAAAGCGACTTTCACCCTGACGGTGACAGCACCTGCGGGCTGGACCGTTTTCTCGAACGCCCCGACCCCGGCCGCTGAAGTCGATGGGGAGCGTTGGATCTACCGTTTCGCCGAAACGGAGAAGATGTCGACCTACATTACGGCGATCGTCGCAGGCCCTTATGAGGGCGTACGTGACTCCCTGGTGTCTTCCGATGGGCGCACCATCGACCTCGGCGTCTGGTGCCGTGCCTCGCTCATCGAGCATCTTGATGCGCAGCGCATCATCGACACCACCCGCAAGGGCTTCGCATTCTTCGAGCAGCAGTACGGCATCGCCTACCCCTTCACGAAGTACGATCAGATCTTCGTTCCTGAGTACAACGCTGGAGCCATGGAGAACGCCGGGTGCATCACCTTCCGCGACTCCTACGTGTTCCGTACCCGCCCAACATCGGCTCAACTTGAGACTCGCGCGAACACGATCCTCCACGAGCTCGCCCATATGTGGTTCGGCGACCTTGTGACAATGAAGTGGTGGAACGATCTGTGGCTCAACGAGTCCTTCGCCGAGTTCATGAGCCACCTCGCCCTCGCTGAGGGCACAGAGTTCACCGACGCGTGGACCGGCTTCATGCTGCGCAAGGATTGGGGACTCAAACAAGATCAGCTCCCCACGACCCACCCGATCGCCGCCACGATCCGCGATCTTGCCGACATCGAGGTGAACTTCGACGGCATCACCTACGCGAAGGGTGCTTCCGTCCTGCGTCAACTCGTCTCCTACGTTGGCCGCGATGCTTTCTTCACCGGCTTGCACGCCTACCTCACAGCCCATTCCTACGCGAATGCGACTCTCGCGGATCTGCTCTTAGAACTCGAGAAGGCCTCCGGCCGTGACCTGGACGCCTGGTCGAAGGTCTGGCTCCAAGAAGCAGGCGTCACCCTTCTTCGCCCGCAAATCCGCCTGAACGAGGACGGAACCATGGCAGAATTGGCGGTCATCCAAGAAGCCTTCTCTCAAGGCGCTTCTCTGAGACCGCACCGCATGAGAGTCGCCGGATACTCACTGGACGGGGACACGCTGGTCCAAGACTTCCGCGAAGAACTCGATGTCGATGGAGAACGCACCCCGGTTCCCTCGGCCGTGGGCCGCAAGCGCTCAGACATGATCCTCCTCAACGATGGCGATCTCGCGTACGCGAAGGTCCGCATGGATGAGGACTCGCTTGCCTTCGCGACGAAGAACATTGACCGTATCGCTGATTCTTTGACCCGCAACATCGTCCTGGCTTGCGCGTGGGACATGACGCGCGACGGCGAAATGGCCGCACACGACTACCTGCGCCTGGCGATCACCGCGATCCCCGGTGAGCAGAACATGTCGATGCTCGACCTCACCCTGCGGCACATCGAAGAGGCAGTCCGTACCTTCGTCTCTCCCGCCACCCGCCTCGAGGCTCTTGCAAAGGTCGGCACGCACCTCCTGTTCCTCGCCCGGGCTGCGGCTGCGGCCTCCGATGCTCAGAACATGCTGGTGCGCGCCGCCGCCCGCATGGCGACGACTCCCGAGCAGTTCGCGTCTATTAAGGCCCTGTACACGGGAGAAGAGACTCTCCAGGGCCTCGACCTGGATCTGGATTGCCGTTGGACTCTCCTCATTTCCATGGTGCGCGGCGGCGTCGGAAGCGAGGCTGAGATCGCTGCCCTTGAGGCCGAAGACGGGACAATGACCGGTCACCAGAACGCTGCCGCAGCCCGCGCTGCAGTCGCCTCGGCCGATGTGAAGCGTGCTGTCTTCGATGCGGTGATGACCGACCAGTCCATCCCCAATGACACGCGTTGGGCAATGGTCTCCGGTTTCTGGGCCCAGGCCCGCACCACGCCCGACATGTATGTCCCCTTCGTGGGCGACTACTTCGATTCCCTCGAGCGAGTGTGGGAGGAGAACACCTTCCACACGGCTGAAGACATCGTGACTTTGATGTTCCCCTCTGCTCTTGCCGGCTACGTCGAAGGCGTGGATGTCGAGGCGCAGGGCGCCGCATGGCTTGACGCACACCCCGAGGCTTCCGCAGCCCTGGTGCGCATCATCCGTGAGCGCATGGATGTGGCTCGCCGCCAGCGCGCAGCCCAGGCCGCGGATGTGCAAGAGGCGACGAGCCACTGAGGCTTCCGGCCCCTGGAGCTGTTTCGCTTCCAGGGGCCGCCCGCCTTGGGGCCGACGAGCCCGGTACCGACTGCCCCGTTTCCAGGGGCGGCGCCCCTATTTCTTCATCGGAGGCGTGGACAAACGGGCCAGGTGAAGCGTCAGGTAAGCGATCTCGTCCTCGGTCAAGACTGTGCCCAGACGCAGTTCGACGAGCTGGGCGATAGTCTTGGCGCAGGCATTCTCCCTCGGATAGGACTCGATGATCGAGCGGACGACACTCGGCATCTGTTCGACCAGCTGGTCGTCCTTGCGGATGCGGACGAATAGGTAACGCAGGTGAGTGATGAAACGCCCGGCGCTGATCGATTCTGAATCGAGCCCAATGCCCAGGCCTTGAGCGGCAACCTTAAGGATCTGCTGAATGACTCCCGTCATCGTGTAGGTCCACGACAGGTCCCCGCTCGCAAAACCCGCATTCACAAGATGGAGGGTGAAGGCCGTGGCCTCGGCCTTCGGCAGTTCCGCATCTGCTGTGCGATTAAGAGCGTCGAGGAGCGCGCTCGCCCTCGCATACTCATCCGGGTAGAGGTGCACAACCTCACCCGTCAAGGGGTATTCAATCGACTGACCGATACGGGCCCTGGCGAGAGCAAAACCCAGGTGGTCTGCGAGGGCGAGGACCAGGGTCGGGCTGGAAGTCTCCTCAATCCCGACCTCACGCATAGCGGTGACGATCATGTGAACATGCTCGGGCGGGATCTGTGCAAGAAGCTGGCCCATATGGTCGGGGTCGCGCCCATCGGCCGGAACGAACTTCTTCACGACCTTCGCCGAGTCGATCTCAGTACCAGGTTTCGCTTGGAAACCAAGGCCGCGCCCGGTGAGGATGACCTGGGTGCCGTCAGTCTCGCGAGCGAGCACAACATTGTTGTTGAACACGCGGAGCAATTCCACGGCGGTCTTCTCCTCTCCGGGCGCGGTCAGGGGTATTGGTTCAGCGGACGATGTCGATGACGGGGTCGCCCGCGTTCACGACGGTGTCAACGATGGGCGTCACGGCGCTCATCGTCTTCGAGTTCGTCACAGTCATGAGCGTAGTCGTCGCGTATCCGGCGCTTGCAACCTTCGCGAGATCCACATTGACGAGGGCGTCGCCGACCTCGACTCGCTGCTTCTTCTCCACGAGAACCTCGAAGCCTTCGCCGTCCATTGAAACGGTGTCAATGCCGACGTGGACGAGGACCTCAACGCCGTCATCGGTCTTGATGCCGAAGGCGTGACCGGTTTTGGCGACCGTGCGCAGCACGCCCGCCACCGGGGAGACGATGCGACCGGAGTTCGGGACGATGGCGACGCCTTCTCCGAGTGCTCCAGAGGCGAAGACCTTGTCACCAGAGTCCGCGAGGGAGAGCACTTGGCCTCCAACGGGAGCGAAGACCGCTGTGGTCGGCTCCGCGTTTGCCACCGGGGCTTCGTCCTCTTCGATGGGGGCCGCAGCCGTGGCAGCAGCAGAAGCGCCACCTGCGGAAGCGAGGGCTTCAGCCTTCTGCTCAGCGGTGCGGTAATCGAAGAGGGCAACCAGGGTAAAGGCCGTGAAGAACGCGACTGCGATCGCGATGGCGTAGATCCACATCGGGTCGAAGACGGGGATCGTGAGCAAGGAGGTGAAGGCGAAGGCGGAGGTCGTCACGCCACCTGAAGCGAGACCGAGGATCGCAATCGTCAGGCCACCGGCGAAACAACCGATGAGCATGAGCGGGTAGATCCTCTTGAAACGCAGGTGGATACCGTACAGGGAGGGCTCGGAAATACCACCGAGGAGACCTGCTGCGAGTGCGCCAGTTGCGGTCTGGCGCATCTGGACGTCCTTATCGCGCATGGAGAGGAAGAGCACGCCGGCAGTGGCGCCGAAGCAGGCGAAGTTCCATGCACCCATCGGGCCCTGGATGAAGTCGTAGCCGAGGGTTTGGATGTTGACGAGCATGAGGGCGTTGAGCGGCCAGTGCAGGCCGAGCGGCACGAGGAAGGGGTACACCATTGGGATGATGAGCGCGAAGACGAAGGGCGCGTGCGAGTTCATCCAGGCCATTCCGATGCCAAGGCCGTTGCCGAGCCAGACGCCCAGGGGGCCGATGAGGAAAGCTGTAGCCGGGATCATGATGCCCATGGCGATGAAGGGGACGAACACCATCTGCAGGTTCGTGGGGATCGCCATCTTCAGACCCTTGTACACGAGGGCAAGGACGGCGACCATGATGAGCGGGACGAAGACGTTGCCGCCGTAGTCATTGAGCTGGAGCGGCAGACCGAAGATGTGGGCCGTGCAGCTCTCAGTGTTGAGAAGCTCATTCGTTGTACAGGTGAGCTCGGGGAATCGTTCCTTATTGGACAGCGACATGAACTCCGGGGTCATGAGGGCGGCCATGATGGTCCCACCAAGCCACGGGTCGACGTCGAGCTTCTTCGCTGCGTTGTAGGCGACCATGATCGGCAGGAAGTAGAAGACCGCCCGCCACAGGGCATCAACAAAAACCCATGAAGCAGATTTGTCGGCAGCACGGAAATCGACAATGCCGAGGGCATCAAGCATTGCGGCGAAGGCGATGATCAGCGAGGCTCCGAGGAGGACGCCGAGAATCGGACGGAAGGAGTCAGAGAGGTATTCGAAGAAAGCGTCGAGCCAGGCGAATTTGCCGCGAGCTTTCGAACGGGCCTGAGCCTTGACTTCCGCATCCGTCATCACTGCGCCCGCCGACATGCCGGGCAGAGACTGCATTGCGGCGTAGACGCCGGCGACTGCTCCGCCGATGACGACCTGGTAGCGATCGCCACCCTGGGGGACGACGCCAAGGACGCCATCGGTCCTATCCAGAGCATCGGCGTCAACCTTCGAGGCGTCAACGAGCTCGAAGCGGAGTCGGGTCGCGCAGTGCGAGAAGCTCGTAATGTTGCCCGCACCGCCGATCCCGCTCAGGACCGCTTCAGCGATCTGCTGTTCGGTGGACATCTGTGTCCTCCTCCTTCGATAGAGCCCCGGTCGGGGCCTGATCTGTGTTGATATGGCCGAAGCCACTGATGGATGAAACGTCTCCCCGGAAACAAAAAGGGCCCGGAAAACGCCTTAACGTTTCCCAGGCCTTGCCTCTTGAGAGTAACAACCCTGTGTTCCGATGATCATCGGAACTGCCCACACCATACGCGCGCGGGACTGCCTGATGCAAGGGGCTGTCCTCATTTCACCTGAAGTTGCGATTTCGATCGTGCTTCGGCCTCGGGGCACCATGGTGTTCAGAGGCATCGGGATGCCACCTCCTTCAAGATCTTCGAGGTCCCGTCTTCAATCCTGAGATCAGCGAAGCGATCTGCCTGTGTCGGTCCCCGGTTGATGACCGCGAGCATCGCTCCGGATTGGATTGCTTCTTGGACGACCCACATGCCGGTCGAGACCGCGAGCGATGTTCCCGCGACAATCACGAGCCTCGCGGCTCTGGCAGCTCGAAGAGCTCGAGTGAAAACCTCTTGAGGTAGGCTTTCGCCGAACATGACGATCCCCGGCTTCAGGGGGCCTGCGCAGTGCTCGCACCTCGCGGCAAGGAATTCACAGGCTTCAGCAGCCTCCCGATCTGCTTCGGGAGTGATCTCCACTTTGTTCAAATCCGTGACCTCCTCGATCCACGGGTTGAGCTCACGGAGCCGCATTGAAAGCGCCTCGCGCAACATCGCGCGCCCGCACTGCAAGCACACAACCGTGTCATATCGTCCGTGGAGCTCCCACAGGCTCACGACGCCTGCGCGGGCATCAAGGCGGTCAATGTTCTGCGTGGCAACACCAAGGAGGAGTCCTTCCTGCTCGAGGGCGGCGAGAGCCAAGTGCCCGAGAGTGGGCTCGAGGGCATCAAGCATTCTCCAGGTCGCCTCATTGCGGTACCAGAGCCAGCGATACCAGACGGGGTCGGAGACGAACATGTCGAAGTCTATGGGAGCCTTCGGAGTCGAGCCCATGCCCCGATAGTCAGGTAGGCCCGAGTCGGTTGACATTCCCGCGCCCGACACGACGAGGACGTCTCCTTTCCTTACTGCCTCAGCGAGTTCCTCGATGACGCTCATGCGTGTCAGCTCCGCTTCCTTCCTTTTCCCTCAGCTTCGTTGATGTGGGTTCTCGGGGTGTGCCCAAGCGTCGGGGCGTTCGTTCCTTTTGTCTCTCATTGTCCATGAGCCCTGGGGTGTGCAGGGCGATTCGGGAAGATTCTTTCCGAGCAGTTTGGCCAAGGCGTGTGGATGGGGATGAGGCGAAGGACAGGAGAAGGGATACAAGAGGTGCGAGAGGACTTGTCCTCGTCTTGAGTGAAGATGCGTGAGATCTCCTTCTCCACGGCGAGGCTCGGCCACTGTATCCACCTTGAGCTACCCGCCTTGAGTGAGATACTTGAATCTGTTGTCCTCGTCGGCACTCGACACCCCTATCCACTGTTTGAGCGAAGAATATCCAAGAAAGAGGGGATTTATCCCTCACAATTCTCAGCACTCACTTAGGGGGACGATTCCTCATTGTTCTCTCTGAGTCCATCAGCGATTCATTCAAGCTTTTAACGACCTCTTGCTTTCCACCGCTCTCATTGGATTCTCATTTTCCTTCAGAATTCAAAACACTCTCGCTTCGAACCACTCCTCAATTCCTCATGTTGCCCAGAGGTGGATTTGTCGCCTCGAATCGGCGCATAGTAGACAATAGAGAGGAACATTTTCGTCAAGGAGGCCGAGATGCCAGACATTACCGCGCCGGATTATCCGACGCTCTTCTTCTTCGAAACCGGAGAATGGTGGGACTACGCAATGCTGATCGTCGTAACAGCGGCGCTCGCGATAACCGCTTGGTTCGCGCAACGCAACAAGTGGGCGGTTCTCCTGCTCTTCATCATTGTCCCGGTGGGTCTAACAATCTTCTGGTGGCCCTACTCCACGCAGGGCACCGCCTCAGCAGGATGGTTCCCGATCGTCAAACAGTACTCGGCCCTCGCTGGTTCCCTCTGCCTCGTCGCCCTCCAGTATGTTCCGCGCCTTCGATACAACCGTTGGTATCTGCTGATCCCCCCGGCGATCCTCACTCTCAACATCGTCGAGGCCGTGCTCCGCGATTTCCAGTGCTACAACATCCACGGCATTGACCCGACGCAGGGAATGGTGACCTGGGGCGGTCCGTGGAACATCATGAACGGCATCGCGGGCATCTTGAACGTCCTCATGATCTCCGGCTGGGTCGGGATCTTCGTCGCCAAGGGAAAGTCCAAAGCAATCGTGTGGGGCGACCTCACCCTCTGGTGGATCATCGCTTACGATGCCTGGAACTTCGCGTACTGCTACAACTGCTTGGCCGACCGTGCGTGGTATTCAGCCCTGGCTCTGCTTGCGGCCTGTACGATTCCGGCGTTCCTCGGTTCGGGCAAGGGTTCGTGGATCCAGTACCGCGCCTACACCCTGACATTCTGGTCGGCAGTTGTCCTCACCTTCCCGCACTTCATGCAAGATTCTGCTTTCGCGCACCGTTCCGCCCACAATCCGACGGCAATGTTCCTCGTCTCCGCACTCGCACTCATCGTGAACATCGGGGTCGCGATCTACCACTTCCGCACAATCGCGCGTACACGTCGTAATCCCTTCACCCAAGAGCTCTACGCGGACACGCCCGCATACGCGGCAATGATCCGCAATCATGCGAGCGAAGAGGACCAGGACCTCATTGCCGCGCGTATGGGAAGCACCGCCACTGCCCTCGGCTACCGCTGAAGCTCCAACTGGCGCTAAGGCTCCGGCAACCTTCACGGCCCCACCAATCGCTGGGGCCCGACAAGGTCCACAGCCCCGACACTCACTGAGGCTCCGGCAAGTGTCACAGACCTCGGCATTCAAGTCCTTGGCACTCGTTGAGGCTCTGGCAAACGCCGGAGCCTCAACTGTCAATAGAGCTTTCGCGCCTCAAAACCTTCAAGAAGCCAAGAGATTGAAGACGCTCGGCAGCTTGAGGAGGCACTAAACCTCCTCAAGCTCGCCCCCTCAGATGCCGCGCACACCCCAAGAAGCCACCGATCTCAACATGCGCCTCGCCCTTGGGGCGATGTGCGCGCTTCCTCGAACAAGGCCACATACACAAAGGCTGTGGGCCCGTAGAAGCGGGCCCACAGCCTTTAGGACAGCTCAGTTGTTCTTGCCCCAATCGTGCAAATAGGTGCGCTCACGTTTTTGACGCATCTGCTCTTCCCAGGAGAAGGCCGGTTCACTCCACCCATCGAAGTAGGCCTCATCGACCTCGTCCTCCCAGGGAGTTCCCGGGCCTGTCGGCGGCCAAGTGGGATTATCCGTGACCGGCGGTCGGATCTCGGCCACTGCAGGCGATTGACGGCCGAAGCGCATCCACTGGGTCTGGGTATCTTCGAAGAAGGGCGTCCCATCCCAACGACCCGCAGGAGTGCTTGAAGCGAAGAAGCGTCCGCCGAGCAGGCCGCGCATGATCTTCGAGTGGAGTTGCTCCTTCTTCTTGAACTCCACCACCCGCTTCACGTAGAGGTTCTGGATGTTCGTCATACATCCGCCCGCAAGCTCGATGTTCACCCAGTTCAGAGCCTTCATGAAGGGGGTTGCCGGCTCGTAGCCGATGCGCCAGTGGTTAATGAGGCGCGTTCGATCCCCCTTGAGGGGGACAACGTAGAAGCACCACGCGGCAGCGAAGTGAGTCATACCCGGGAAACGGAAGGCGTAGGAGCCGGGAGCCGCTGGCGGGTTCTTCGTATCCACCCACTGCACGAGGTACTTGCCGGGCACGACATCAGCCCACTCCATCGACATGCCATGGAAGTCGAAGGCCGCAATATCACCGGGCATGAGGGAATCGGGCTGCTGGAACTCCTCTTGGATCTCGTAGGAGTTGTAGAAGGGCAGACGAGCGAAGGCGCGCTCCATGAACTCGGTTGAGAAGGAGCCGGACTTGTCGCAGCCGATCTGCTTGAAGAGTCTCCACACCGCGTAGGCGGGTGCGTCAATCGTGATCGCGTAGGTCGAGGAATAGCCATTGTCGTAGTTCGCGTCGATCAAATCATCGGCGGGATAGCGCCACTTCTTCTCCGCTTCAGTCGCTTGGCCGAAGAACTGACTGAATCCGTACATGCCCCCGGCGATAAGCGCGCCAGCAATAGCTGCGGCTTTGAAATATCGCGCACCTGTCATTCCGTACACTCCTTTGTGTAAGAAAGCGGGAGAGCGTCTCATTACGCTCCCTCACAACGCCTCTCATCAAGCCTACTGAAGATTTTTCCTCTTTACCTACGACTATTGGCCCGCTTTTGCTCTAAAGACGCGAGTACTCTATTGGCCTAAGTCATTCCTTCAATGCCGCAGGAGCATCAGTGAGTACTTTTCTTGGACTTTGGGAAATCGGAACCCCGAAGGTCTACATCTTCTGGCTCATAGTGTTCGCCGCGCAGATCCTCATTGCAGAGATCAATCGTCGGTGGAACTGGACGATTTTCGCCCTCTGGACGATCGGCGGCATCGCGATCACCCCCTACGTCATCGGGCACGGCATCCCAATGGTCGGCTGGTTCCCCTTCGGTAAATTCGCCATCATGGTCGCAACCGCCACAATGACGGGCTTCCTGCTCTTCTACGGCAAACGCCACCCCGGCAAAGCCCACCGCTACGCGATCTGGTTCGGCGTGGCGCTGTGGATCGGCCTCGCCGTGAACATCATGGAGGCGAACATCCGAGACCTCACCATCTACTTCCAAGCGGACACCTACTACCAGTGCGCATCCGATTGGCAGTGCCTCAAGGCGATCGACGAGGCGAGGTCTATCCCCATGATCCCAGGCCTGCCCGAAACCCGTGACATCGCAGCCGCTGTCGGCACACCCGAGTGGTATCAAGCCGCCGCCCAGAACTTCACTGATCGTCATATCGGCATCGACCCGGCCACCGGCTTCCGCACGATCGGTGGCTACTGGAATATCCTCTCCGCCCTCGCAGGCCTGCTCAATATCATCACGATCACGGGGCTCGGCAAGATCATGATCACCTCGAACCCGAAGCAGAAGGTCAAGGGCCTGATCTGGATCGACATGGTGTGGCCCTGGGTGATCTGCTACGACCTGTGGAACCACGCATTCTTGTACAACTCGCTCGCCGACTACACCTGGTACTGCACTTTCGCTCTGCTTCTTGCCTGCACGGTCCCCGCCTTCACCTGGGCGAAGGGACAGTGGATCTGGTTCCGCTGCTTCACCCTCATGTTCTGGATCGCCGCGAACAACATCGTCCCGGAGGTGCTCGTCAAACCCTCGTCCATGACGAACTTCGCGACCATGAACCCGATGGCGAACATTGTGTGCGCCTGGGCGGCCCTCATCGCGAATGTTGCCCTGTTCGTTTACTGGCTCTACAAAATCCTCAAGTACCGTCGCAACCCGATCACGGGAGTCTTGTACTGCGAGCTCTCCGAGTTCCGCACCATTGCACGCACGCACTTGGATGATGCAGACAAGTACTTCCTCACGGACTTCATTGAGCAGACTCCGAGCGAACTCGGCCTCGAGCCCTCCTCTTGCACACCTCCTCGTGACGGCTGGGTCGGCTGGATGCCCTGGTGGAAGGTCGACAAGCGTTACCCGAAGCCACGCACTCCCCTCTCAGCGGATCCGGTCATCGCAGCGAAGACTCGCGCTGATTCGAGCTGGGACGTCTGAGGATTCTCGCCGCCTCATGCCGACGAAGTCGGTATGAGGCGGCGCCTGGCCATGATCTTCCATTTTCCTCGGCGTATCACCCCCGCGCGGGCAAAATGATGCGCTGTCACAACAGACCAGCCTCACCCGCGTCAACGAAGATGACGGTCGCGTGATTCTTCGTCTCTGCGCTCATGCCCCCTCATGGCGGATCGGATTCCCCGAAGGACGCGGGAAGCACCTGTGCGCATAACCTGCCTGCCTTCGTGCTTGATCGGATTCGATTCCCCAAGGGGAACGGGAAGTACCTGCGCAAGGAGTCGCCCGTTGGCCTTGTTGGTGCGGTTCCTGGTGGTCGGTGCCGGGGGCGGACCAGTTGCTGTGGGCATAAGGCTGCGCCCCTGTCCGCAGATGATCCGGGGGTGACCTCCTTAGTCGAAGCAGTCAATGGCACGACATTGACTCCGTCCTGGGTATGTGAAGGCCTAAGCGCCGCCGGTGATGATGAGCCGCACGACATCCGGATGCAGCGCAGAATCGATCTTCGCGGCGAAGCGTGCAAGACTTGCCAAGGCCGCCTCGATGACGCCTTCATGGAAGCCGAGCTTGATTTCGATGAGAAGCAAGGGGCCGCCCGGATATTCGATGACGGCGTCGACCTCGGCACCGGCAGAGACCCTCGCGTGCCTGACGAGCTGCCCAGAGTACACGCGCGGATCGTGGACCGCCTGCGATTCGAAGAGCTGCCCCGCGTAGCGAAGATCGCACAAGAGACTCTGAGGGTCGGCTCGAAGCGCGGCGACCGCGAGTGAAGGATCGGCGAGAGGGCGTTTCCCTTCTGTGCGCAGCACGGCCTTTGAACGCAGATGATTCGACTAGGCGGGCGGATCCTCAATCGCGAAGACCCAGGTGAGGGCGGCGAGGTATGAGGACACTGTCTCGCTTGTCAGTCCCTCATCGGAAGCAAGGGTCGAGATGGAGATTTCGGTCGAGACCCCGCGCGCGAGTGCGACGAGGAGCCGACGCACCCGCACTGGTTCGCGGCCGGTTCCTATTCCCGTCGCCAGCTCCACTTCAACGAGTGAGCTGAGGTAATCGCGAAACCCCTCGAGGAGGGTCGGGGTCATCTCATCGAGGAATCCCGGCCACCCGCCACATGCCAGGCGCTCAAGAATCTCGCGGAGTCTAAGCGTTGCTTTCCCCGCGCTGAACTTGTGCCCGGCGACAATGTCGCTGAGGCTGAGCGTGCGCGAAGAGTGTCCAGTTTCAGCGAAGGTCATCGTTGACATGCGGGCGCGGGCGAAACGCTCGGCTCCGCTATGTCGAGCAATATCCGCGCTCGGTGCCGCTGACCCCTGTGAGGATGAAGAGTCCTTTCGTCTTCTCCTTGTCAACGCGCCGACAAACGAAGTTCCAGAGCGCGGGGTGAAGATGCCATTCATCGCATCAGCCTGGGCGTCTCGCCGTCGAGGATCAGCTGCGGAGCTATCCCCTCGAGCTGTGCGACGTTGGGGTCGGTATCGACTTCGACGACGCTTCTGGCGCACTGGAGCGTTGTTTCGGTCTTCCCCAAGGCCTTCGGGCCTTCGATCACGACTGCACCGGCCCGCGCGAGGGCATGTCGCAGCTGGTGATCGGCGATGCATTCCCGGTAGTCCGTCATATTGAGAGTCAACGATCCGCCAGTTTGAAAGGCAAGTATCCGTCAGGTTGAGCAGGAACTATCCGCCACTTCAATAGTTGAATAACCGTCACTTTAAGAATCGTCTCTCCGTCGGCTTGCCGTTCTCAAGGGGGTTGACTCTCCCTGCTTCGCAGGGCGATTCCGTGCGGATGCCGCCTCTTCGGGTTTCGCGGCGAGGGTTCCCCAGCTTCGCACGACGATTCCAGGTTCACTCCCCGTACGGGACCCCCCCTTGCTTCGCACAGCGCAACAGCCTCTGTAACCCCAAACTGCCCACAAGGCGGACACTACTGGGCCCCAAGTCGCAGGATTTAGACTTTGACCAGGCGTTTTCCTTAAGACTCGAGGCATAAGGTCCGACTTGTGGACCGCAACAACACAAAACCGCGAGCCAATAGGCTCGCGGTTCATCTTGTGGAGCTAGGGGGATTCGAACCCCCGACCTCTTCCATGCCATGGAAGCGCGCTACCAACTGCGCCATAGCCCCGTATTGATTTGTTGTCTCCATTCGGCGACTCGATAACTATAGCGGTCCGGGCACCGATTCGTAAAATTGAGAATCTGTGCTGGTCACCACACGAAGAAGGAGACTCCAGGAGGAATCGCTCTTACAGGGATCCGCATCGGCCTCAGCACGAGAAGTGCCCCCGCGCGGCTTCTCAGCACGCGCCACGCTCCCCCGCGCACCCCTCGCTCCAGCTTCACAGGCTGTGCCGCTCAACCCCATAGGGCCCGCAACTTCCTCGCCTGTTGTATGCGGAGGCCTCGCCTTCGCCGTCCTCACCCGTTCCATGCGTAGCCTCGCGCTCTCGCTCCTGCTTCACGGGCTGCCCGCACTGTCCCGTATGCCCGAAGCCTCCTCACGCGTTCTATGCGATGCAGTCCAGCCACAATTCCCCGTGCCTCACGTCCCACCGTCCCCGCCCACTGCCTTCACCCACTCGGTCTGAAGGCCCCTCTGGCCCGGGTGCGGCATCGCATTCGCTTCAGGCTCCGAGAACATCTTCGCGATAGCCAATGTTGTGCGCTGCGAGGCGCCACGCTCCGCGCCCCGACGCTCCCGAACCGCCTCCACCGACATGCACCACTTCAGACCAGTGACAATTGTCCAGGCCCCGCATCTCGTCGAAAACCAAAGGGTCCAAGCCCATGAAAGTGACAAGAGCACGAGTGATCGCACTGCCGTGCGAAACAAGGATCAGCGTCCCGCCCTCGTCCATCGAAGAGGCGGCCTCAAGGGCTGCAGCCCGCACGCGAAAACCCACAAGATCAGAACGTTCAATCCCCGCAGCCTCGGACTCGCCGCTTTCGCGCCACTGCGCCACCTCTGCAGGATGATCAGCTTCAGCCTCGGCCGCGGTCTTGCCCTCGAAGAGCCCGTAAGCGCGTTCAATGAGACGCTCATCCACCACGGGGCCCATGAAATCCGCACCCACGCCCTCAAACTCCTCGGCGATGATCGACGCCGTCTCAAAAGCCCGCGATAGGGGCGAACTCAGGATTCGCACCTGCCCGCCGGTGTCCAGGCCCTTCATCCGCACGAGCTGAAGGCTCGGCGTGACAATGCGGCGCGCGAGAATGCGGCCCGCGTTGCGAGCCTGAAGGCGACCGTGGTCGTTCAGAGGATGATCAACGACCCCCTGGAAGCGCCTTTCAAGATTGAAGTTCGTCTGACCATGACGGACGAGGACGATGCGCTTCGCACCATTCATGAGAGCACCAAGGAATTCTCGCGAGGCTCCCTCAGATGCGTGATGGTCCCATCCGACCAGAGCTTCTCTAAGGCGTAGTACTCGCGCTCCTCATCGGTGAGGACATGGACGACCAGATCCCCATAATCGATGAGGATCCAGCGGTTTCCCGTACGGCCCTCAATGCGCTCCGCTTCGACACCGCATTCGGCTTTGACCCGGTCGAGGATTTCCTCGGCAATCGCACGGACCTGGCGCTCAGAGGGAGCCGAGAGGATCAGGAAAGACCCCGCGATCGCGAGACGATCCGCCACATCCACCAGCACCGGATCACTCGCCAGCTTCTCCTGCGCCGCTGTGACGGCGACCTCGATCAGATCCGTGGTAGTCGTGGGCAAAACGTCTCCTTCTTCAGGTCCTGCTTCAGTCTTCATTGACGTAGAGATCATACTTCTTGATGTATTGGACGACGCCGTCGGGCACCAGATACCACACAGGCTTGCCCGCTTCGACGCGCGAACGGCAATCGGAAGACGAGATCGCCATCGCAGGCACCTCCACCAGCGAAACCGAATTGCGCGGCAGCCCCGATGCGTCCAGCACATGCCCTGGCCTCGTGACCCCGATGAAGTGAGCCATGTCGAAGAGCTTGTCCGCGTCCTTCCATTGCACGATCTGCGCGAGAGCATCGGCGCCGGTGATGAAGTAGAAGTCCGTGTCCTCGGGATATTCGGCTTTGAGATCACTGAGGGTGTCGATCGTGTAGGTCGTCCCGCCCCGGTCGATGTCCACGCGCGAGACCGTGAACTTCGGGTTCGAGGCCGTAGCAATGACCGTCATGAGGTAACGGTGCTCAGCAGAGGTCACTTTCCGTCCGGCCTTGAAAGGTTGCATCGCAGTCGGCACGAAGATCACCTGGTCCAAGTGGAAGAACTCCATCACCTCTGAAGCCGCAACAAGGTGCCCATGGTGGATCGGATCGAAAGTGCCGCCCATGATGCCGATCGAGCGACGAGGGCGAGCCCGGGTGCACTCTTTCAGAGTCGAGCTCGTGACAGCGCACTCGTGGCGGGCTCCCTGGCCTTCGGCAAGAGACGCGGATGAGGCTCGCGAGCAGGGCGCGTCCTCGGAGCCTTGAACGCCCAAGGGAAGAGCCTCGGATTGAGACTCTGGAGCCTTGCGCGCACTCACGGGCGGATCGTCCCTTCTCCTTCGATGATCCACGTCGAGGTCGTGAGCTCACTGAGCCCCATTGGGCCGCGAGCATGAAGCTTCTGAGTTGAAATCCCGATCTCAGCGCCGAGCCCCACCTGCCCCCCATCCGTGAAGCGAGTGGAGGCATTGATCGCGATCGCGGCCGAATCCAGTTCCGTGCGGAAACGATTCGCCGAGGCGAGGGAGCGCGTGCAAATCGCCTCAGTGTGCCCGCTCGAATACCTGCGGATGTGTTCGAGCGCTTCGTCGATGGAGTCAACGACCCTCACTGCGAGGTCCATTGACAAAAACTCCCTCGCCCAATCGTCCTCGACTACCGGCTTGAGGTATTTCGCCGGGATCGCGTCCGAAGCGCTCGCGATACTCATGGCGCGCTCATCCAGGTGGAGAGTCACTCCCGCAGCGGCGAGTTGTCTCAGCGCGCTCGAGCAGAAGGCCTCGGCCTCGTCAATGTGGACGAGGAGGGTTTCGGCGGCGTTGCACACTCCGACGCGCTGGGTTTTCGCGTTCATGATGATCTTCTCAGCGGCTTCAAGATCAGCACCCGAGTCAACGTACACGTGGCAATTCCCGGTACCCGTCTCAATGACGGGGACGATGGAGTTCTCGACGACCGCGCGGATGAGGCCTGCGCCTCCTCGGGGAATGAGGACATCAATGCCGCCACGCGCCTTCATCATGGCTGTTGCTCCCGCGCGGCCAAAAGAGTCGACGCTTTGGACGAGGTCGGCGGGAAGTCCGAGGGAGACGAGTGCCTCGCGCATGACGCCAATGATTGCCTTATTCGATTCTTGTGCTGCACTTCCACCGCGCAGGATCACGGCATTGCCAGCTTTCAGGGCGAGCACGGCGGCGTCGATCGTGACGTTCGGGCGGGCCTCGTAGATCATGCCGATGACTCCCATCGGCACGCGAAGTTGGGTGATGCGCAGCCCCAATTCGTTGCGTGTGCCGCGGATGACTTCCCCGACGGGGTCCGGCAAGGCTTCGACCTCACGGACTGAATTCGCGATCGCTTCGATGCGCTCGGGGGTGAGGGCGAGCCTGTCAAGGAGGCCTCCGCTCATCTGATTGTCACGGCCTCGCGCCAGGTCAGACTCGTTCGCGCGAAGAATCTCCTCTGAGCGTTCGACGATCGCTGTCGCAATCGCTTCGAGCGCCTGGTTCTTCAAACCGGTCGTCGCATTCGCGAGTACCCGTGAAGCGGCTCGGGCAGCGTCGGTGAGGCCGGAAATATCGGGAAGCTGGTCCATTGACCCATCATCGCACAGCCAAATAAAAGGAGGGGAAAGCGCCAAGAGGAGGGGATGACGACAAAAGGAGGGGATATAACCCCTCCAGACTTCGTCAACCCCTCCACTCGTGCTCGGAGGACATCGAGGTTCGAACGGTGTTGCCCGGCTGTTGGATAACCCCTCCACTCGCGCTTGGAGGACGCGCGGCCACGAACTCGCTGAGCACAAGGAGTAGGTCCAACGAACTCACGTTCAAGGCAGTGACCAGCCTAGGAAACCACACTCCAGGAGGCCCACGCTCAGAGAAGCTTGAAACCTAGGACACTGTAGTCCCAGGGAATCCCAGGACTGGGGACGCTGTAGTCCCCGGGAAGCCCACTACCAGAGAAGCTCAGAACCAGAGAAGTTCAAGCCCAGGGATTCTCAAGCCCCCGTCCCTTTTAGAGCAGCGGCGCCAAATCATCACGATGCACAACGGGCTTCGGATGCGCCCATCCGGCCAAGCGCAGATCCGCAGCTGACTGGCCCGCCATCTGCGCGATCGTATCGGAATCATAGGAGACGATGCCGCGCCCCAGCAGCCCGGTCGGTCCCGCAATGTCGACAACTTCTCCAGAATCAAAATGCCCGATGACGCACGTCACCCCAGCGGCAAGCAAAGACTTCTTCCCGCGGGTGATGGCGCGCGAAGCCCCCTCATCGACAATCACTTCGCCTCGGGCCGGAGCAGCGTGCGCGATCCACAAGCGCCGCGACGCAGGACGAACCGAGGAGGGTTCGAACCACGTACCCACGTCCTCACCGCTGAGAACTTCACCAAGATGATCAGCACTGGCAAGGACCACGCCAATGCCGGAGGACGCGGCCATTGTCGCCGCCTGCACCTTCGTCACCATGCCCCCCGAGCCGATCTTCGAGGCGGCCCCTGTGACGAGAACCGAGTGCAGCTGGTCAGTGGAGGTCACTTCGCGGATCAGCTCAGAGCCCGGGTGGCTCGGCGGTGCGGTGTAGAGCCCATCAATATCCGTCAAAAGCACGAGGGCGTCGGCTGCGACCATCTGCGCCATATATGAGGCAAGGCGGTCATTGTCTCCGAAACGGACCTCACGAGTGGTGACCGCATCATTCTCATTGATGATGGGGACGACGCCGAGACCGAGGAGACGATCAAGGCTCGCCCGAACATTCGTGTAATGCTGTCGCAGCATGACATCCTCGGTCGTGAGAAGCAGCTGTGCCACATCGAGATGATGAGCCTGGAAGGCGGCCTGCCAACGGGCGACGAGGAGTCCCTGCCCCATTGCGGCTGCAGCCTGCACAGAAGCAAGATCCCGCGGGCGCGAGGAAAACCCGAGGGGATCGAGCCCAGCAGCGACCGCACCGGAGGAGACGATGAGGATTTCTTTGTCGGGAGTACGCCAGCGTGCGACAAGGCGGGCAACCGAGTCGATCCGGTTGAGGTCGAGGCCCCCATCCTCGCGGGTCAGAGAGGACGAGCCGATCTTCACGACGATGCGCCCGGCCTCGTTTAGGCGTCCTCGCAGTGAGCCGATCATTTCGAGCCCTTCTCAACGTCGGGATCGGTCCAGATGCCCTGTTGGCGTTCCGTCCACAGCTCTTCACGAGCCGCACTCTTTGCATCCATAACCTGGTGGTAGACCTCGCGCTTCTGCTTGCGGGTCGGACGAGAGCTCTGCTCAATGCGCAGGTCGGTGCCGCGTTGGCCAAGAAGCTCGGGCCCGGTTGTGAGAGTCGGCTCCCAGTCGAAGACGATCCCGGAGTCGAGATCACCGATGACGACCGTATCGCCAGCGAAAGCACCGGCCTTCATTAAAGCATCCTCCACCCCGGCTGCCGCCAATCGATCGGCGAGGTAGCCGACGGCCTCGTCGTTCGTGAAGTCGGTTTGGCGAACCCAACGCTCGGGCTTGTCACCGCGAACCTGGTAAACCTCCTCGCCGTCCTTATGGGTCAGGCGCACCGTAATCGCCTCCCGCGAATCGACGGCCTTCGGGCGGATCACGGGGCGCGCCGTTTCCAATTCAGGCAGAGAAGCTCGGTGTTCGAGGACGAGGCGAGCCAAAGTGAAGGAAAGCTCCTTGAGGCCCTCATGCGTAACGGCTGAAACCTCATGAATCGGCCAGCCGAACTGTTCAAGGTCGGGGCGCGTGATCTCGGCGAGGTCGCGCCCGTCGGGAACATCGACTTTGTTGAGGACGATGACGCGGGGCCGTTCCATCAGGGGCACATAGCCTTCGATCTGGCCGAGGTCGCTCTGATAGGCTCCGAGCTCCGCTTCGATTGTTTGCAGGTCGGTGAGAGGTTCACGCTCCGATTCGTAAGCTGCGGTGTCGAGGACGTGGACGATGACACCGCAACGCTCAATATGGCGCAGGAAGTCGAGGCCGAGTCCTTTGCCTTGTGATGCTCCGGGGATGAGGCCGGGTACGTCGGCCATCGTGTAGCGGGTGTCCCCCGCCTGAACAACTCCGAGGTTCGGGATGAGGGTCGTGAAGGGGTAGTCCGCGATCTTCGGGCGCGCCGCTGACATGGCCGCGATGAGTGAGGATTTGCCCGCCGAAGGGAAACCCACGAGGGCAACATCGGCAACGGATTTGAGTTCAAGGACGACATCGCGTTCCTCCCCGGGTTCACCGAGGAGAGCAAAACCCGGGGCCTTTCGAGCCTTCGATGCGAGCGCCGCATTACCAAGACCACCCTTGCCGCCTTCGGCAACGACGTAGCGTGATCCTGCGCCGGTCAGATCTGCGAGCAGTTCGCCCTTCTTGGATTTCACAACCGTCCCATCGGGAACCGGAAGGATGATGTCTTCACCGTTCTTGCCCTGGCGGAAGTCCCCCATTCCGCCTGTACCCGATTGGGCGCGCTGATGAGGTGAGCGGTGATAGCTGAGCAGAGTCGTCACTTGAGGGTCGACTTCGAGGATGACGGAGCCGCCGTTACCGCCGTCGCCGCCGTCGGGTCCGGCGAGGGGCTTGAACTTTTCTCGTTTAATGGAGGCGACGCCGTTGCCGCCGTCGCCGCCTGCGGCATGGATGGTCACTCGGTCAATGAAATCCGCCATGTCATGTCCTCAAGTTGTTTGAAGGGCCCCGTGTCCTTCGAGGAGCCCGGTGAATCGTAGAAGATTCGCCCACCTGTACTCAGCCTGTCACGGCAAGCAGGAGAGGGGGATGTGAAAAGGGCGCCCGGCAAGCGCCGGACGCCCCTCCACAAGGCTGATCTCAGGCAGAGACCGACTCAACGACGTTGACGACCTTACGGTCGCGCTTCACGCCGAACTCGACCGCACCCGCACGGAGCGCGAAGAGAGTGTCATCCTTGCCGCGGCCGACGCCGTCGCCCGGGTGGAAGTGGGTACCACGCTGGCGAACGATGATCTCACCGGCGTTGACGAACTGGCCGCCGTAGCGCTTCACGCCGAGGCGCTGAGCGTTCGAGTCACGGCCGTTACGGGAGGAGCCAAGGCCCTTCTTATGTGCCATCAGAAACTTCTTTCTGCTCGAATCGGTCTGCGGTCAGGCGATCTCAGTGATCTTGACGACCGACATCTTCTGACGGTGTCCCTGGCGCTTGCGGTAGCCCGACTTGTTCTTGTACTTGATGATGGAGATCTTCGGACCCTTAGCGGAATCCACGACCTCTGCCTTGACGGTGACCTTGCCCAGCTTGGCAGCGTCGACGGTGATGGCATCGCCATCAACCAGCATCAGCGGCTGAAGCTCGATGCTGGAGCCGATTTCCTCGGCAAGCTTGTCGACGACGACGACGTCACCGACGGACACCTTTTCCTGCCGGCCGCCAGCCTTGACGATCGCGTAGACCACGTTGGAGCTCATCTCTTCTCGATTCGGAACGGGGACTGTCTCACTTCTCAGCTCAGTGCCTAGAAACAGTCATCCCGCTGGCGCTCGTTGCGCCGACGATCAAATTTAGCTGAATACCGCCGCGAGGGGCAACTTACAGGGGTTCTCTCAACCCCATTTTTGCTGTGCGATTCCACACCTCGAACTTTCGAAGACTCGCCGCATCGTGGGCTTGCATCTGCCGAATAGTGCCGGAGCTGCACCCGGAGCTATTCTCTGTTCCTCTTCAACCTCCTCGCAGTGCGGCATGCGCCCGCCAGGAGGGTCGGAGCGCCCCTCATGTGACGCACTGCAACACATGGCGGTCCAGCATCGATCCCCAGGCACCCAGCTTTTCAACGCCAGCATTTTCGAGGATGCATTGGGTATCCGAGAAGCGCCTGATTGAGTTCCTCCCACGACTCGGCTCCTCGATCGCACAAAAGAAGCGTCGCCCCTGGGCTCCGCATGAGCCCCTTCGACGCGCACAGACATTAGAAACTGCGTGATACCTGGCGCACTGGACACCCGCCAACTTTTGCCCGCGCACAGGACTCAGCTCTCTTCGGGCAACTGGACTGTGCGTGACACTGAGTCCCCTTCCCCGTGTACTGGCATCAGAAGCTCACCTCACAATCGGCGCGTTCTTTGGCTGGGCTTCTTGCCTGCGCCCAGACATCAGCGATGCATCCAAGCGAACATTCAACAAGCTGGCGATCCCCTTTCTTCACACTGAGATCAGAACCCGGGCTGTCCATTGTCCGCACGCGAATCGCCGCTCCCGATCACGAGAACGGAAATTCATGCCCTGAGGAGTTCACCCGGCATTGATGACGCCAGTCGAGGCGACGCGCCGACGACGCTTCGACGTGGTTTCCTTCTTCATCTCTGGCGCGTCCTTCGCCTCGGGAAGAGCAATCAAGTCAGTCGACATGAGAGCTGTCGGAGTGGAAGGCCCCTCTTGACGCTTCGGCAGTTCAATGCTCAGGGCGGGGGTGAGAGCTGCCGGTTCTACCGATTCTGAGGAGACCTGGCGACGGCGACGCCGTTTCACACTCTCCTCTTGCGGCACAGTCTGGGAGGAAACCTCACTCGCAAAAGACTTCTCGCCCGGTTTCGTCGCCTTCCGCCTCTGAGCGGGAGGGCGAGTCTCCTGCGCGGCCTCACCCGTTTCTTGAGACTCCATTGGCATGGGTTCAGCCTCGCGGCGATTCGGCGTGGGTTCGAGGGCGGGGATCATCGGCTCTTCAGTAAGGGAGAGCGCACGACGGCGCCGACGAGGGCGTGGCTGACGCTCCCCCGGATGGTCGTTCTCCACCTGCTCTTGCCCAGTCGTCTCCTCCTCAACGGCTACTTCCTGGGTCTTCACCTCAGCCTTCGCCACGTCAACCTCGTGGGGCTCAACATGCGAGGCCAACTCCGCCAGAGCACCTGAATCGTTCTTGGGCTTCGACTCTTCGTCGCTCGCGGGGATGTCCACTGACTGGGCTGCGCCCGAGCGACGACGCCTCGCGGGACGCTTGTGGGCGGGAGGCTCTTCAAAGGCTTCAGCCTTCACTTGAGCGCCCTCAAGATGCGAAGAATCTCCGTCATTGTGATCCGGAGCGCTTTCAGTCTTCTCGACTGGCTCCTCCACTTTGCGGCTCGCCGCCGCGATCGCCGAAAGAGCCTGCTTGGCCTTTTCATGATCGACATCGTCATCAACACGACGCGACTCTGGAGCGTTCTTCTTGCGCTTATCCTTCTTCGGAGCGCTGCCCGTACGATCCTGCGCCCCCGTGGTCTCCACCGGATGATCGTGGACGATGAAGCCGCGTCCCTCACAGGCTTCGCAGCTGGTGGAGAAGGCTTCAACGAGCCCTTCGCCGACGCGTTTGCGCGTCATCTGGACCAAACCGAGAGAGGTGATCTCCGTGACTTGATGGCGAGTGCGATCGCGCCCCAGGCACTCGACGAGGCGGCGGAGCACGAGGTCACGATTCGACTCGAGGACCATGTCGACGAAGTCGACAATGATGATCCCTCCGATGTCACGCAGACGCAGTTGGCGGACGATCTCTTCTGCGGCTTCGAGGTTATTCTTCGTCACCGTCTCTTCGAGAGTGCCCCCGGCGCCGATGAACTTGCCGGTGTTGACATCGACAACGGTCATCGCCTCCGTGCGATCAATGATGAGCGTGCCGCCCGAAGGCAACCAGACTTTACGGTCCATGCCCTTCGCGAGTTGTTCGTCGATACGATGCGCGTGGAAGACATCATCGGTGCCGACCCACTGCTCGACCCGATCGGAAAGCTCGGGCGAGAGTTCGTCGACGTAGTCTTTCACTGTGGAATAGGTGTCGCGACCTTGGATGAGGAGCTTCGCGAAATCTTCATTGAAGATGTCGCGAACCACACGGACCGCAAGCTCGGGTTCGCCGCGAAGCAGAACCGGCGCGGACTTCGTGTGAGTCTGTTTTGCTTCAATATCAGCCCATTGCTTCGTCAGACGTGCAACATCATCGCGGATCTGTTCTTCGCTGGCGCCCTCGGCGGCGGTGCGAACGATCACGCCCGCACCCGTGGGAACAACCTGTTTGAGGATCTTCTTCAAACGGGTGCGCTCACGATCGGGAAGCTTGCGAGAGATTCCCATCATCGAACCGTTGGGGATGAGCACGAGGTAGCGCCCAGCCAAGGTGATCTGGCTGGTCAGGCGGGCACCCTTGTGCCCAATCGGATCCTTCGTCACTTGGACGAGGACGGCGTCACCGGATTTGAGGGCCGATTCGATGCGTCGTGGTTTACCTTCGAGGCCCACAGCATCCCAATTCACTTCACCGGCGTACAGGACAGCATTGCGACCACGACCAATATCGACGAAGGCCGCTTCCATCGAAGGCAAGACGTTTTGCACGCGACCCAGGTAGATGTTGCCGACCATCGACTTCTGGGTGCGACGAGCGACGTAGTGTTCGACAAGGAGGCCATCCTCGAGGATCGCGATCTGGTCGAGGCCCTCGTGATCGCGGATCACCATCTCACGCTTCACGGATTCGCGACGAGCGAGGAATTCGGACTCAGTAATGCCGTGACGACGACGGCCCTCACGCCGCCCTTCTTTGCGACGCTGCTTCTTCGCCTCAAGGCGAGTCGAACCCTTCAGAGCTGTCACCTGGTCGTTCGGATCGCTCTCCTCTAAGGCGGAGGGACGGGTGCGGCGACGACGCCGACGATGACTCGAGGTCCCTTCTTCTTCGTTCTCCTGTGAAGAATCCTCGGCGCCTTCTTGGGCGGCAAGATCCTCAGAGGATTGAGCGCCATCCTCTTCAGGGGTTACCTCTTCTTTCACCTTGCGGGTGCGGCGCTTGCGTTTGGGCGTGTCCGAACTCTCGGATTCCACCTCCTCCTTCACTGTCTCGTCCTTCGCCTTGCGGGTACGACGCTGACGCTTGGGAGCTTCATGTTCTTCTAAGTCTTGCGAGGGAATACTCGGAGGCAGCGGCTCCGCGGCTTTGAACACGGGTGCGTGGAACAGCAGTGACGCTGCGGGGGTTTCCGGAGTCGAATTCATCGAATCGGTAGTCAACGGTTCTCCATTTGTTGGCACGCACCCCGCACCGGGCTGCGCCCTCGTACTCGCCCGCAGGGGGCGGAAAGCCTGACGGTTCATGCGTCGCACGAAGCGCTATGCCGGAGTCTGAGGCACCGTCGGCACTGCACACGCCGCGAGGGTGCGCTCACGACGTCCGATATCAGATCCATTGTCGCACAGTCCCATCCCGGCGTCCCACTACCCCTTCACGGCCCGCCCCGAGCGACAAAGATTCCACTTGTTCTGAGCGCGAAAGAGTTCACTTGTCTTGTGTGAGAACAACTCCACTAGGGTGCGAAGGGCAGCTCGGATATGCGGGTAGGACTTGAGCTCAAAGACAAGCTTCGAAGAAGAGGGCGGGCGCACACAACCCACGGTCGCACACACCCCTTGAAATACACGAGGTCTTTTATTTTCACGGGTTGGAAGAGTGAGAATTCCAGGCTTTGCTGGCGAATGCCATGGGTATGTCAGAAAACAGGGTCTAAAGTCTCTCAAGGCTCCGAAGACAGAGGATTTTAGGCTATCGTGGCCGCAAGCATAAGACGATGGTCCCAAACCAGCGTCAAGCCGTCCCCCTATCCATCGAGCTTTTCTTCAAGGAAGGCGAGCACTCATGACCCTCGCGCAAGCAGCGCTCGACTCTGTAATGATCGGACGATGGCAGTTCGGTATTACCACCGTCTACCACTTCATCCTCGTCCCGCTGACCATCGGCATGTCGCTGATGGTCGCCCTCATGCAGACGTTCTGGCACAAGACCGGCAAGGAGCACTGGCTCCAAGCCACCCGTTTCTTCGGCAAGCTTCTCCTCATCACCTTCGCCCTCGGTGTCGCAACAGGCATCGTCCAGGAATTCCAGTTCGGCATGAACTGGTCGGAATACTCTCGATACGTCGGCGACATCTTCGGCGCACCGCTCGCCGTTGAAGCCCTCCTCGCCTTCTTCCTCGAATCGACCTTCCTCGGCCTGTGGATCTTCGGTTGGGGCCGCCTGTCCAAGACCCTCCACCTCGTCTCCATCTGGTGCGTTGCCATCGGCACGATGCTCTCCGCCCTGTGGATCCTCGGAGCGAACTCCTGGATGCAGCACCCTGTCGGCGCAACCTTCAACGCTGAAACCGGTCGAGCCGAACTCGATAAAGCCACAGGCTTCTTCCAGATCGTCGCCAACCCGGTCCTCTTCTGGGAATTCACCCACGTCATCACCTCCGCCTGGCTCATCGCCGGTTCCGTGATCGCTGGACTCGCCACCTGGTGGATGATCCGCGCACACCGCTCCGATACCGAGCTTGGCCGTGAGCAAGCCCTCAATGTGTGGCGCCCGATCGCCCGCTTCGGCTTCGTCGTCGTTCTCGTTGGCGGCCTGGGCGTTACCACCACCGGCCACTTCCAGGGCCAGGAAATCGTTGAACTCCAGCCGATGAAGATGGCCGCAGCTGAGGGCATCTGCATGGACGCCAAGGGGGCTGCCTTCACTGTCGCACAGTTCGGCTCCTGCCCCCTCGAAGGTGACACCCCCGAGCCCACCAAGTTCGTCGAAGTTCCCGGAGTTGCGGCCTTCATGTCGCACAACGACTTCAACGCCGAGGTTCAGGGCGTGGCTGACATCCAGAAACGCATGGTCGACCTTCTCAACGCAAACCCCGATTTCACTGCGAAGTACGGTGACGCCGCTCAGTACGACTTCCGTCCCCCCCAGATGGCCTCCTTCTGGAGCTTCCGCCTCATGATCGCCCTGGGCATGGTCGCTTTCCTCGTTGGCGCTTGGGGCCTGTGGGCAACCCGCAAGGGCGCTGTTTCGGATAACAAGTGGCTTGGCCGTCTTGCACTCCTCAACATGCCACTGCCCTTCATCGCCGCTTCCTTCGGTTGGATCTTCACAGAAATTGGACGTCAGCCCTGGATCGTCATGCCGAACCTCAAGGGTCTTGAGAACGGCGATCCGGTCGGCTCCGTCATGCTGATGACCGACTCCGCCATTTCGCCGAATGTGCCCGCCGCTCAGATGCTGGCGACCCTCATCGGCTTCACCCTCCTCTACGCGATTCTCGGCGTCATCTGGTTCGTCCTCATGAAGCGCTACGCCCTTGAGGGCATCCATTCATCGAAGAAGACCCAAGAGGGCGAGACCGTCGGCGCTCTGTCCTTCGGCTACTGAGAACTAGGAGACTGACATGACACTCTCGATCCTTTGGTTCGTTCTCATTGCTGTCCTGTGGACGGCCTACCTCGTGACCGAGGGCTTCGACTTCGGCGTCGGCGCCCTACTCCCCTTCGTCGCGAAAAATGACGAAGAGCGCACCCAAGCCGTGCGCACCATTGGCCCCCACTGGGACGGCAATGAGGTGTGGCTCCTCACCGCCGGCGGCGCAACTTTCGCGGCCTTCCCTGAGTGGTATGCCACGATGTTCTCCGGCATGTACCTGCCCCTCTTCCTCATCCTCTTCGCGCTAATCATCCGCATCTCCGCCCTCGAGTGGCGTTCAAAGATTGCGACCGTCGCTTGGCGCGCCCGCTGGGATATGCTCCACACTTTCACCGCTTGGCTCGTCCCGATCCTCCTGGGTGTCGCCTTCGCGAACTTCGTTCAGGGCATGAAGATCGAGGTCATGGACGTCAAGTCCGGCGAGATCATCGCCCCTAATGCCGTTGCCGATTCTTTGGCGACCGCGACCCACCAGCTCACCGGTGGTTTCTTCTCCCTCCTGACTCCCTTCACGATTCTTGGAGGCGTTGCGATCCTGCTGGTCTGCCTCGCTCACGGCGCCCAGTTCCTCGCTCTGAAGACCGAGGGCGATGTCCGCGAACGCGCCAACGGGATTGCCGCACCCCTGACCGTGATGGCGACCCTCGTTGCCGCAGCCTTCCTCCTGTGGGGCCAGTTCGTCTACACGACGAATATCCTGGCGTGGATTCCGCTCCTTGTGGCGGCCCTCGCGATCATTGCTTCGGCTGCCTTCTCGCAAAAGGCCATGCGCCGCGAGGGTGTGTCGTTCACTCTTTCGACGCTTGCGATCGCCGGTGCAGTCGCCTGGGTCTTCGCCTCGATGGCCCCTGCGGTTCAAAAGTCCTCGATCGACCCGGCGTATTCGCTCACGATTGAGCAGGCTTCGTCCTCCGCTTCGACTCTGCAGGTCATGACGATCGTCGCGCTGTGCTTGGTCCCTGTCGTCCTCGCTTACACGGCATGGTCCTACTGGACCTTCCGCAAGCGAGTCTCGGTCTCCGATGTTGACCACAACACCGGTCTCCTCTTCGACAAGATCCGCCTTGGCGAGAGCTTCCTCGCCGGCTGATCTGCTTGGTCTTGTGGGCGGCCCGTCGCATCAGCGGCGGGCCGCCTCCGTTTTTTCTTGACTCTTTCCCCTGTTTTCTTCAGCGTTGGCGCCTACTTTCCAGCGTTTTCCCAGCTATTTTCTCGCACACTCAAAGCCTAGGACTAAAGGCCGGGTTCAACTCGTTTAGGGCCCATGTTTTTGGCACAATGGGCGTCGTGCGCCCATTCGATCCCCGCCTTTTGAAATACGCCCGCAGTGCGAGGCGGCCGATCCTCCTCACCGCCCTCTTCGGCACTTTGACGGCCCTCGTCGTCATCGCCCAGGTTCTCCTCATCTCCCACTCGGTCTCTCCCGTCATCGAAGGACACGCCGCTTTAGCCGATGTCCTCTGGCTCATCACACTCCTTGCGCTGCTCACACTCCTACGCGGCCTCCTCGTCGCAGCCCGTGAGACCGCCGCCCAGCACGGAGCCGATCACACGATCCGCGATCTGCGCGCAGAAGTACTCAACGCAGCACAAGCACTGGGCCCCAGGTGGCGCGCAATCCACGCTTCAGAGACCACAACCCTCCTCACCCGTGGTCTTGATGACCTCGGTCCCTACTTCGTCAAGTTCCTCCCTCAACTCGTCCTCACATCGACGGCCACACCACTCGCCCTCCTCGTCATGGCCCTCCTCGATCCCTGGTCCGCCCTTATTGCCTTCCTCGTGATCCCCCTGATTCCGATCTTCATGATCCTCATCGGGCGTTTCACCCAGGATTCCTCAAAAGCGAAGCTCGCCGCCATGGAGCGCCTCAGCGCACAATTGCTCGACCTCATGGCCGGACTACCGACGCTTCGCGGCCTCGGCCGAGAAAAGGGGCCGAGGAAGCATCTCGAAGCTCTAGGGAGGGAGAACACTCGCACCACCATGTCGACTCTGCGCGTCGCTTTCCTGTCCGGCGCAGCCCTCGAATTCCTCGCCACCCTCTCAGTCGCACTCGTCGCCGTTGAAGTGGGGATGCGCCTCGTCGTCGGAGGAATCGACCTGACAAGCGGCCTCGCCGTCATCATGCTCGCCCCCGAAGTTTTCGAGCCCCTACGCCAAGTCGGGGCCCAGTTCCATGCCTCCGCGAACGGCGTGACCGCAGCCCAGGCCGCCTTCGATATCATCGAAGCTCCCCGCCCCAACCAAGCAGAGGGCACGCTTCCCGCTCCAGATCCTCGTCACACCACGATCGAACTCAAAGGAGTGTCCGTCGCAGCACGCGGCACCTGGGCGCCCTACCGCCTCAACGCACGTATTGAGCCTGCTTCCTTCACAGTCCTCGCCGGGCGCTCTGGTTCGGGAAAAACAACGAGCGTCTTGACGATCCTCGGACTGCTCAAAGCGACGCGCGGCTCCATCGTCCTCGTCCCCGAAGACGGCCCCGCACTCGATCTTCACGATGTCGACCTTGCGAGCTGGTGGGAGTCGATCACCTGGGTTCCCCAAGCGCCGACCCTCGTTCCCGGAACAATCCTCGACAACCTTTCACGCTTAGACGTGGACGATTCGCTCATCGATGCGGCGCGCGCCACCGGTTTCCTCACCGTCGTTGAGTCCCAAACCACAGGCTGGGACACGATGATCGGGGTCGGTGGAGTTGGCCTGTCACTCGGGCAACGTCAACGCCTCGCATTGACTCGCGCTCTCCTCGAAGACGCCCCACTCGTCGTCCTCGACGAACCGACCGCGCACCTCGACGCCGTCAGCGAAGACGAAGTCATCCACGCCATTCAAGCGCTGCGCGCCCAAGGTAAGACTCTTCTCGTCATCGCACACCGCCGGTCATTAATCTCCATCGCCGATCACGTCATCAACATCGAGGCCGAAGCCGCAAGCGCTGAAGAACTTGAAAAGTATCCCGAACTGCTCGGAGACACCCTCCCTGAGGAGATCATCGATATTGAGATGCCCGGAGTCCTCGCGGACCTCACCACTCATACTTCTTCCACCGATGCAAGGAGGGAGCGCGCATAATGGGGATTACCGTTGAGGAAAGACGCGCACTCACAAGGATCCTTCCCCTGCTCGAGGTTGATACGAAATCCTTCATCTTCTCCGTTCTCTTGGGTTCGGGAGCACTCGGCGCTGCGATCGCCCTAGGAGCAACCTCCGCCTGGCTCATCGCCTTCGCCTCCCAGCAGCCACCGGTCCTGTACCTCTCGGTCGCGGCAACGGCCGTTCGACTCTTCGGTGTCTCCCGCGCCGTCTTGCGCTATACACAAAGGCTCGCCAGTCACCGCGTCGCCCTGAGGGGCATGGACTCATTGCGGCAGAACCTGTACGCGGAACTGTCAAAGCGCCCCGTTGATGCGCTCGCACAGATTCGCCGAGGAGATCTTCTTGCGCGCACCGGTGCAGATGTCGATGATGTTGGCGATCTCGTCGTCAAGACGATCCTGCCCATCACAGTCACGGGGCTCGTCGGCCTCGGCACCGTCATCGGCTTGGCCCTGATCTCCCCGGCCTCGGCACTCATCATTGCGCTCTGTCTGCTGATCTCCGGGGTGGGCGCTCCCCTGCTCGCAATGAAGGCGGCGCGCATCGTCCAGATCGACACTCTGCACGCACGCTCCGAACTCTCCGCCGAAACTCTGAGCCTCCTCGATGGAGCCTCCGAACTCCAAGTCTCAGGTCGCCTGCCCCTTTTACGCCGCGCGATCTGCTCGACTGAGGACGAACTCACCGCCGCCTCTCATCGCGCCACCCGGATCTCCGCTCTCGCCGCCAGCATCGACCGCAGTGCAATGGGAGCCGCAGTCATCGCGGCCCTCCTCATCGGGATCCCCGGCACGACTGGCGGGATCATCGCAGCCGTCATGCTCGCGGTCCTCGTTCTCACTCCTCTTTCCTCCTTCGAGGGCACCGCCGAACTGGCTCCAGCTGCCGTTCAACTCGTACGCTCCGCGAACGCGGCGCTCCGCATCGACGCTCTGCTCGGAGAGGAGGAAGAGACCCCAACCCATCCGGTTCCCACGAGTGACAGCCCACGCCTGGAGGCCTCGGATCTCACAATCGGCTGGCCCGGCGGCCCTAAGCTCATTGAAGGACTCGATCTCGTCCTTGAAAAGGGGCGTTCAATTGCGATCATCGGCCCCTCAGGCATTGGGAAAACAACGCTCGCCCTGACTCTCGCGGGTCTCCTTCCCGCGCATTCCGGATCACTTCGCCTCGATGGCACCCCCGTCTGGGGAGCTGATCGTCTCCAACTTGCCGAGGCCATTACCGTCACCACCGAGGACGCGCATGTCTTCGCTTCCACGGTCCTGGAGAATCTGCGCGTCGCGAACGGGTCCCTTGGCCCTAATGAAGCGGTGGCTCTGCTCAAGCGGGTCGGCCTTGAAGACTGGTTGAACGCCCTTCCCCATGGACTCGACACGCTCATCGGATCGGGTGGGAGGACCGTCTCCGGAGGTGAAAGGCGGCGCCTGCTCATCGCCCGCGCTCTCGCCTCCCCCGCTCCCCTCCTTCTTCTCGACGAGGCCGGAGAGCACCTTGACGGGGAAACGGCCGATGCGCTCGTTGCTGATCTTTTGAAGGATCGCTCGCGCGGCGTCCTCGTGATTACCCACCGCCTTTCCGCTCTTGACGCGGCTGATGAAATCCTCCTCATTGGACGCGGCGAGTCCACGGATGAGGCAGGCAGATGCGCTCGCGTTCTCGATCGCGGCACGCATTCAGAACTTCTCTCCCATTCGGAACAGTACCGTTGGGCTCTTGCCCAAGAGGAGGAATGATGTCCGTACGCTCCGACCATGAACTGCTCCAAGCAGCCCTCGATCTGACGAGCAGCCTCGATCTGAAATCTGCTCTCAATACCTTCGTGGCCCAGGCCTGCCGATTAACCGGCACCCCTTATGGGGCTCTGTGTGTCCTCGACAGCTGGGGCTCAACGAGTATGCTCATCGAACATCGAGACTTCGAGTACGCCCCGAAAGTCCCCAACTCCCTCAAAGCCCAGATCCCAGCGAGTGGGTATCTCAGAATCAACAACCCCGCCGAACTCGAAGAGTTCATCGCCCAGATTCCGGTGAACACGCACACTAAGAACACCGACTCTGCTGAGCTTGACGAACCCCTCGACCCGCAGATCGAGAGTTTCCTCGGCGTGTCCGTCCTCGTTCATGAGCAGGTCTACGGTCGTCTCTACTTGATCGGCAAGCCTGGTGGTTTCAAGGACTCCGATGCGGAAATCTTGACTGCCCTTGCGCCCGCGGCTGGGAATGCCGTCGAGAACGCTCATCTGTATGCCGATGCCCGCCGCACCGAACGCTGGATCTCAGCCTCCCAGTCTTTGACGACAACAATGCTGGAAGGTACCGATGAAGAAGAGGCGCTCGAACTCATCGCCCGCACTGTGCGCGAGGTATCACGGGCCGACACCGCGATCATCGTTCTTCCTTCTGTTGGTGACACTTGGGCCGCCGAGATCATCGATGGGTATCTCGCCGATTCGCTTCTCGGTATTGTGTTCCCCTCGGAGGGGCGGGCAATGTCTGTGCTCCGCGAAGGCACCGGCATGATCGTCGATTCAATGGCTCGCGCACAAACGATGCGCGTCCCTCAACTCTCTGCATTCGGTCCCGCTCTCTATGCGCCTTTGCGTTCACGCGGCAACACCGCGGGAGTTCTCATTCTGCTGCGCCGAATCGGTACCCCCGAGTTCGATTCCTCCGAGTTAACTCTTGCCGAGTCCTTGGCCTCCCAGGCAGCCCTCGCCCTCGAGCTCGCTTCGGCGCGTCACGCGGAAGATGTTGCGGCCTTGCTTGACGAGCGCGACAGGATCGGGCGTGACCTGCACGACTTTGCGATCCAGGAGCTTTTTGCAACTGGTATGCGCCTCGAGGCAGCCAAACAGAAGGTCACAGACGGTGATCTCGATAAGGAGTCGATCATCGCGGCGCTTGACCATTCCCTCGCAGGAATTGACGGGGCTGTTCGCCAGATCCGCGCGATCGTCCACAATCTTCGCGAGCCCGACCAGTCCGTCGCCCTCGTTGAAAGAATCCGCCGAGAGTCCTCACTAACTCGTTCCTTCCTCGGTTTCGCCCCCTCCCTGCTCATCACCCTCGATGGCGTGGCAGTCAACGAGGACGAGGCCGCAGAACAGGACATGATCGACCGAATTGATCAGCTCATCGACCCCGAGCTCGGCGATGATGTGGTTGCAATCGTGCGTGAAGGATTATCGAATATCGCCCGACACGCACATGCCACCGCAGGCGCGGTCACCGTTGATGTCAGAGGCCAGGGCGCTGATGGGCAGGTGAGAGTGTCGATCGCGGACGACGGCAGGGGCATCGACCCGAATAGGACACGCAATTCGGGACTGGCCAATATGCAAGAACGCGCGCGCCGCCTGGGGGGAAGCTTCGAGCTTGGAAGCGGTATTGGTGGGCTCGGCGCCTCCTTGATTTGGACAGTGCCCCTGAGCTGAGCACCCTTGACCTGAAGCGAGGGCGTTCTTCGCCATGCACAGGGCAGGCCCCTCCCGCAGACTTGCGCCGAGCAGGTCGAGGTGAGAGTCTCGCCTTCCACGTGAAGAACGCCTCTTGATTGACAAAGGGCAGGCCTCTTGATTGAAGCGAGTTCCCCGCCCCTCATTCGAGGATCCACAAGCGCGAGGCTCAAGGAACTGGACCTCCGAGGCTCCCATCCCCCATGCGAGGATCCAGGCTTCTCCTGCCCAGCCTTCACTCGTTGTTAATGCTCCCTCATGTGAAGATCCAGGCCTATGCGCGTGACATGCGAGAATCCAGGCCTATGCGCGTGAAGCGTCCTCCGGCTACTTCGCCCAGATCCTCATTCCCCAGCTGTTCCCCTGCGCACTACACGGCCCGGCGTCAGGCAGGAAAGAAGAGACAACTTTCTCGGGCAGTGGAGCACTTCCAGGACAGTGAAGCACTTCCCGGGCAGTGAAGCACCGCTGCGCCCAATTCGCTTTCCAAAGCTCAAGGAGCACCGTCGCCCAGATGAGAAGACGGTTCTCTTGGCAAGGGGAAGCGAGCACTTCTTGCGCACGAAGAGACGAGTTCAGTTCCTCCAGGCGGCGGCGCGCTGACCTGCAACCCAGGCGGCTACCTGTGTGCGGCGCTGCAAGCCCATCTTCGACAAAAGCGAGGTGATGTGGTTCTTCACGGTCTTTTCCGCGACACCGAGCTTCTCGCCGATCTCACGATTCGACAATCCATCGCCGATCAGGTCGAGAACCTTACGCTCCGAAGGAGTCAGATCCGCAATCGGATCCTCATGGTCGGCGCGTCGGCGGGTCAAGGTCCGCTCATCAAGAAGCACTCGACCTGCTGCGACAGCTTTGATGACGTCGGTGATCTCAGCTCCGCGCACCGTCTTGAGAACATAAGCACGCGCCCCCTTCTCCAGGGACTCGGCGAGGGCCTCGTCATCGTCGAAAGAGGTCAGAACGATGGGCAAGATATCGGGGTGGCTTTGTCCCAATGCCGACATGATGTCGATGCCCGTACCATCGGGGAGCTGCAGGTCGACGAGGATGACATCGGGGCGCACGAGGTCGGCGCGGCGTAGGGCATCTTCAACGGTGCCGGCTTCCGCAACGACTTCAAGGGTGTCGGCGCGATCAACGATTTCAGCGATACCGCGGCGAACGATCTCATGATCGTCAACGATCATTACTCGAATCGGGGAGGCAATCTGATTCTCACTCACACGACTATTCTAGCGGGTCCTTGGTCCTTTGCCCCTGGAAGAATCCACAAGGATTGTCCTCGTACCCTTCACAGTCTGAGAAAAAGAGTCAAAGACGCCCACGAACAAAAGGTGCTGAGGAAAACCTTGAGGCGAGACGCTCAAGTCAAGAACACGGAGCTCACAGACTCAACGAGCAGCTCAGCTTTCACAAGTCGAGGAAGTCAGTGGATTCACAGCTCGGCGAGTGCATTCATCGCCGCCTCGGCAGCCGCCGTCTCCGCATGCTTCTTCGAAGAAGCCTTCCCCCTTGCAATCGGCTCTTGCTTCGAAGAGACGAAGGCCCTGGCGGTGAAGGTTCGATCGTGGTCCGGTCCTTCGCCCTCGATCTCATACGACACTTCACCGAGGCCAAGTTGTGAGGCGCGCTCAACAAAAAGAGTCTTCCAGTCATGATGAGAACCCCGAGAAAGGGCCTGCACCAAAAGGAAATCCAGATTCTTCAAGATGACGCGCCTTGCGATTTCAAAGCCACCAGTCAGATAGGTCGCGCCAATCATCGCTTCAAAAGTATCGGAAAGAATCGAGTCCTTATTCCTCCCCCCGGAACCGGCCTCCCCCTTGCCAAGGTAGATGAAATCCCCCAATTCAATGCGCCGCGCCGCCATCGCGAGAGGTTCTTGGGAAACAGTGGCAGCTCGCATCCGTGACAGATCGGATTCCGGTGAATCCGGATGGTCATGGAACAAACGATCCGCAATCACGATCGAGAGGACCGCATCGCCGAGGAACTCGAGACGCTCATTGTTCGCAATTCCTCCGGCCTCGTTCGCATAGGAACGATGCGTCAGCGCAAGAGTGACAAGCTCAGGATCTATGGGGGCGCCCCACGCGACAGTAAGAGCATCAATATCGGTCCTGGGTGGGATGGGAAGGTTCTTCGCGCGAGACATGGGGCTCAGTCAGCTTCCTTCTGGTTCGATTCGAGCAGAGAAGCGAGAGCCGCCAGGCGAGGATCAATGGACTCATGTGAATGGTCTGCGGGAAGATCAGCACGCTTCTCACCGCACACATCGCACAAGCCTTGGCAGTCCTCACCGCACAGGGGGCGCTCGTCAACAAGAGTGACAATCGCGTCGCGCAGCAGTGGCTCCAGATCGATCGTGTCGTGGGTGCCGATGAGGAGAAAATCATCGGCTTCAAGATCCTCCTCGCCCGGCGATGGAGCGGTCTCGAAGTAGACATCAGAAGCGTCGATCTCGTGGTGGACGCTGACCGGGTCGAGACAGCGGACGCACTCGCCTTTCAACTCCACCTCGGTTTTCACGCGCACGAGGACGCCATCAGAGACGGATGTCAGATCAACTGACAGGGGGATCCTCGTGTTTTCGGGCACGCTCATTGAAGGTGTGCCAAGGTCTGCGGGCGCCGACCATTCACGATCCTCATGAAGCATCGCTCCGGCCTGCCTGGGCAGGCGCGCGAGTGAGAGGACGAGGGGCGAATCAGTCATTATCGAGCTCGATTTCCGTGAAGTTGACGCCGTGGCGCTCCGCGAGGGTGCGCCTTCCGGCCTGGGTGCGCCGTTGAAGCTCCGCGAGAAGACCGGACAGCTCCGAGAGGGATTTCTCGACATAGTCGTCAGCCCCCTCGCGCAAGCGCTGATCCTGTTCACGCGCCTCAGTGACGATTTCACGGGCCCGATCCTCAGCCATGCGCGTAATGTTCTCGGTCGTGATGAGGCGCTCTGCTTGTGCGTTCGCGTCGACGAGGATCGCCTCAGCCTCAGCTCGGGCCTGTTGCAGGGTCGTTTCCGCTTCCTCGTCAGCGCGCGCGATCGTGCGTTCAGCCTGCTGCGTCGCGTTGGCGACAATATGCTCAGCCTTCTCGTCCGCCCTTTGAAGGGTTGATTCAGCTCGGGCGTTCGCCTCCGCGAGTGTGAACTCGGCGGTTGAATCTGCGCGCCCCATGACCTGGTCGGCGTCGGCGACGAGCAGATCGGCTTGGAGGAGGTCGTCGGGCAGTGCTTCACGCGCCTGGTCAAGAAGATCCAAGATCTCCGCCTTGTTGAGGATGATCGAGGCAGACAGTGGAACCTGACGGGCCTGGTCGATCAGTACCTGGATCTGATCGAGAGCTGCGATCACGGTCGAGGGGCCGTACACCGTGCTGTCATCCCAGGTGTCCTCAGTGGAGTTCGGCATCTCCGGATTCGTCATCTCGTCCTCATTTCAGAGTCGGGCGCTTCTCACTTGCTTCATTGTCCGTCATGAGTGGGATGATCGCGGCGGGAACATACCGCGAAATGTCCATTCCCTGGGTGAGCAATTCACGCACGAGCGAGGAGGAGACGATCGCAAGTTCGGGACGGGTCGGCATCAGAAGAGTCTCAATGTCCCCGAAATCCCGGTTCACTGTCGCCTGAACAAGTTCCCAGTCCAGGTCGGCGCCAGTCCTCACCCCTTTGACCACGACATCAGCCCCGACCTCGAGCGCGCATTCGAGCAAGGTGGTGTCCATTCGCATGACCCGAACCTTCGGGAAATGGGCGAGGACGGCTTGAACCATGTGGAGGCGTTGGTCATGGGTGAAACGGTAGTTCTTCGCCGAGTTCATGCCGACGGCCACAACAATGTCCTCACTGAAGCGCGAAGCGCGCATCACGAGGTCAAGATGCCCGAGGGTGATGGGGTCGAAGGACCCTGCGATGAGGGCGCAAGTCATGCGTGCTCCTCCTTGGCTCGCTCTGCTTCAGATGCGTCCGCTTCATCTCCACCCGTGTCAGGCTCCCCTGCCTTTCGATCGAATGCGGGAGCCTCTTCGAATTCGAGGGGTGGGCCTGCGAACCATGCTGCGGTCTCCCCCCATCGGCGTTCATCTTCGAGGACGAGAAAGTCAGGCCACTTCGGCTCGGGGCTGCGAGTCGAACGTTCGACGACGACGAGCGCATCCCTCGTCAGCCAAGGTCCGAGCAGCCTCAGGACCTGTGCGAGTTCTTCTTCTGCCACATCGTAGGGCGGGTCGATGAGGACAAGGTCACTGTCGCCTTCAAGCGCTTGACCGCAGTGCCCGGCAAGGAAGGAGGCGACGGAGGCCGTACGGCATTGGGCAGGCAGCCTGGTCGTGCGAATGTTCTCAAGGATCACCTTCGCCGCGCCCGGGGCTTTCTCCACCAGTTCCACTTTCGAAGCGCCACGCGAGGCCGCCTCCAGACCGAGAGCCCCCGAGCCCGCGTACAGGTCGAGAACCCTCGCGCCTTGAAGGACCCCCATGTGGTCGAGACGGGAGAAGAGCGCTTCGCGTACACGCTCGGAGGTCGGTCGAGTTCCCTTCGTGGGAACTTTCAAGACGCGCCCCTTCGCGCTGCCGGCAACGATTCTGGTCATGATTTAACTCTACGGCTTAGGAGCGTGAGATCCACTCGAGGTCATCGCCTCCACGTTTGGACAGTTCCGCTGCAAGAAGCGGGTGCTGCGCAAGAGAGGGATCTGCTTCAACGAGGGCGAGAGCCTCCTTCCTGGCCGCCGAAATAATGCGGGCATCTCTGCGGACGGAGAGGAATCTCAGGTGGGTTCCGCTGCCCGACTGTTCGGCGCCGAGAACATCGCCCTCGCGTCGCAGTTCCAAGTCCTTTTCTGCCAACTCGAACCCATTGTTCGTCTCGGCGAAGGCCTTAAGGCGCTCCATTGTCCCTTCTGCAAGCTCGTGACGGTGAACCGCCATGCAGATACTCGGCGTTGAAGAACGCCCGACTCGGCCTCGGAGCTGATGGAGTTGAGAGATGCCGAATTGTTGGGAATCGAGGATTACCATCATGGTCGCTTCTGGGACGTCGACGCCCACTTCGATGACGGTCGTCGCGACGAGGATCCCGATCCTGCCCGCCGCGAAGTCCTGCATCGTTTCCGCTTTTTCCTTGCTCGAATTGCGGCCGCTGAGCTCCCCGATCCCAATGCCCTTCAAAGCTGCTTCTCGCCGCAAGGATTGTGCAACACCGCTGACCGAGGCCAGGGGTGGGCGGGTAGCTCCTGCCCCATCCGACTCACCAGCGTCGGCGTCGGCAAGCTCTTCGCTCTCATCGATTCTGGGGCACACGACGTAGACACGCCCCTGACGCGCGATTTCTTCTGCGGCCCTGTGCCATAGCCGTTGCATCCACACCGGGTTCTCGGCATCCACGAGGAAGGTCTGGACCAGGGTGCGTCCCTTCGGCATCCCCTCCATTCGGGTCTGCGCAAGATCCCCGAAGACAGTCATGGCGATGGTGCGTGGGATCGGCGTCGCCGTCATGACGAGCTGGTGGGCGGCACGCCCATCTTCCCCTGTGCGCAGACGATCGCGCTGCTCAACCCCGAATCTGTGCTGTTCATCAATGACGACAAGCCCCAAGTCGGCAAAAAGCCCAGGATCGCTCAACAGTGCATGCGTTCCGACGACAATGATTGGCTCGCCTGCGGCCATGAGACGTGAAAGCTCACGGCGAGAAGCGGCGGGCGTGGACGCTGTGAGGAGACGAATATCGACCTCTCGGCCTTCCACGAGGATTCCCGCGGCGAGCGCCCTCATTGACTCGAGGTGTTGGGCCGCCAAGACCTCCGTCGGAGCGACAAGGACCCCCTGATGTCCGGCACCGAGTGCGGCAAGCAGGGCCGCGAGCGCCACCACAGTTTTGCCCGAGCCCACATCGCCTTGGAGGAGGCGCTGCATGGGGCGCGTCTGATCGAGGTCAGCGAGGATCTCATTGAGGGCGGACTCCTGCGCCTGCGTCAAAGTGAAGGGAAGGCCGCCAAGGAAATCCTCAACAACTCGGCTGGGCGCACAAGCAGGGGCGAGAAGGGACTGAGCGCCGATCCTTCGTCCGGCGAGCACGCATTCGAGGGCGAAAGCTTCCTCCCAGGCGAGCGCCCGTCGGGCCAGTGCTGCTTCCTCGTCCGAAACTGGTCGGTGCAGCATCGTGAGGGCTTCGAGTCTTGGCGGCAGTTTCATTTTTTGCCGGATCCGGGCGGGAACGAGCTCGGGGATCTCTTCTTCGCTCAGGGAGTCAAGGAGCATCCCGATCGCTCGGGACATTACCCAGCTTGTCAGACCCTTCGTCTGCGGGTAGATCGGGATGGGGCGTTCACTGCGCTCACGCACTTCGTCCTCGTCGCCGCTCATGCCCTCAAAGGAGGGGTGGGTGAGAGTGAGGGCACCCCTGTAGGAGGCGACTTTTCCTGCGAAGAGGAATGACTCCCCCGGTGTCAAGAGGCGCATGTGGGGGGCGAGCATGTGTTCGTTCTTCGCGAAGAAAGTGGCGCTCATGCGTGAATGCCCGTCGCTGAGGCGCACTTCGAGGCGAACTCCTGGGCGGGAGCGGTTTGTCACGAGCTTGGTGGATTCAACGCATGCGAGGATCGTCGCCTCCTCGCCTGCGCGTAGGAGGCTCATTGGAGTGAGTGCCCCCCAGTGGTAGTAGCGCCGGGGAGGCGTGAACAAGAGGTCCTCGACGGTGTCGATTCCGGCTTTCGTGAGCTTGCGGGCAATCGAGGCGGGCAGTCGCAAAGAGAGCGGCGCGTCGAGAGGGTTCATATTTGCGTCCTCTCGAGGATTGAGGGTCCGGATTGTCCTCCCATGAGGACTTCGAAGTCACGCTGCCAGGAGCGTGTTCCGAAGATGAACTGGCGCACGAGGGCGACGAGTTCGGGCCCGTGGGCGCGTGAGAGCAGGAGGCGCCAATTCGATGCAGCTGCCGTTTCAAGATCTGTCACGGCCTGCGCGATGAGGGCGGGGTCCTCTGAGTCAATCGGGCGAGTCGCCGAATGGTCGAGTGCCTTTTTCTCCGCATCGATCACAATACGTTCCATCGTGTGGGCAACTTGCGGGCCTCCAGGCTGGGGGACGAAGAGACCTGCTGTGGCTTGGACAATCGTGAACGCCATGAGTTCGTCGTGGCTTGAAGCGAGGAGGAAACGCCTCAGCGCACCACCAGGGGAAGGAGGTGCGGAGAGCTCCACTTCGTTTCTGTTCACGCGCGAGGCGATGATTTCACCGAGGGCAGCGGAGGGCTCGTCACAGGGGATGAAGAGAGTGACCCCTGTTGAGGAGGCTCTCGCGATCGACAAGATCCCAGCCCCGTCTTCACGATGGGGGTCGAGGAGCACGATTGCTCCGCATCTCGCGAGGTCTTCGATGATGCCGGGGGCTCTTGTGCACACGATGACCCGTGCGCGTTCCACTCGCCGCAGGGGGCGGCGTTCAAGGAGGCGGACTCCTCGGTGGGAGATTCCTTCGTTGGCAAGTTCGTCAACGCCGATTTCCTCGTCGGGGCGTGAATCGGCGACCGCGAAGCGGATGATCCGCCCCGTGCGGGGGCGGGCGCTCAAAGGAGCGGAAGTGTCGACGTGGAGTCGCAACAGGCCAACCCCGAAGGGGTCGATCGTGCCGACGCTCGAAAAGCGGGCTCCGACGCGGCTGATTGAGTCGAAGAGGGCCTGAGCATCCGATTCTGTTCCCTGCCAGACGAGGTCGACGGCGAATTCGCATCCTGGTGAGGGCGCGTGCTGGCGCGGTGAGCGTCCCTTGCCTTCGGTGAGTTCGGAGAGCATATGCGCGAAGGATTCGAGGACCGAGGAGTCGCCGCTGAGCGCTGAGTCCACGCAAGTGAAGAAGAGGGCGAGGACCGCTGCGCCCGGGTCGAGGGCTCCTGATTCGATGTCTGTCTCCTGGATCAGGCCGTTTTGGACGGCGAGGGAGAACCAGGACACGAGGTAGGGGGTTTCAGGGAGGGTGGAGCCCAGTTCGTCCAAAGCCGAGGACGCGTGTTTCAAAGAGTTTTGGATCGCTGGGGATAGGACGCACCTGGACAGTTCATCAGTGATCGGTGTCTTGAGCATTGTGCGGGCGAGGACTGGAGTGATCTTTCGAGCGCCGGCAAGTCCTTTTGACCAGGCTGCGAGGACCTGGGTGAGGATCACGCCGATATGCCCGTGGCCGTGTTCCACTCCGGCGTTGATCGCACAGTCGAGGGCTTCAATGAAGGGGGCGTCCTCGTTGAGGATGGCAACGCTTTCACACATGAGCGCCAAGGTGAGCTGCGCGTTTGTCCCGGTGTCGCAGTCGGCTCCGTCCCAACCGTCGAGGTCGTCGAGGAAGCGAGTGAGTGTGTGCGCCTCGTCGGCGGCGAGCCTGAGCGCGCGGGTGAGTGTGTGCGCGGACAACGTCACGGTTCCTCCTGATGATGGTGTGTCCCCATTATTGTCTGAGGCCCGGGCTCAGTGGAGTGCTGAAGCTCTGGTGGTGGGCCGACTTCAGGTGAGGCGTGTGGGCGATCAGTCGAGACGTGTGGGCGAGATGACAGGGCCAACAGCCCGGCAAGACTTGGAGTTGACTTCGCAGATCCGTTATTCTGTCACAGTTGCCTGCGGTGGTTCTCACCGCTCAATACATTCCACTTCACGTGGGATTGACAGAAGTTCATTAACCGAGGAGATCATCGTGGCTGCCGTTTGTGACGTGTGCGGTAAGGGACCCGGCTTCGGCAAGAGCGTGTCGCACTCGCACGTTCGCACCAACCGCCGCTGGAATCCGAATATTCAGCGCGTTCGCGCCATCGTCGAGGGAACGCCGAAGCGCCTGAATGTGTGCACCAAGTGCCTGAAGTCCGACAGGGTGACTCGCGCGATCTGATTCGCCGCTCCTTGTCGCAGGTCCCCTTGTAGGGATCAATCCGACTGATCAGGGGTCCGCAGGATTCGTCCTGCGGACCCCTGTTTTGTTCTTCTGCTTCGCCTTTTGTTTGAGGTTCCCACAGGAGTTCCCACCTTAAGCGGAGCCACCTGCCCCTTGCACAGTGCTTTCTTCTTCTTGTCTTCTGCTCTGCACTAGCGCAGGTGTCCTGCCGCCTATGGCCCTTTCATCTGTGAACCCGTCGCCTATGACTTTGCCGCCTCTAAGCCTGGATTCAACGCCTCAGCGACCGAGAGGTGTGACATCAGTCTGTCTTGAAATGATCCCAGCCGCCCTTCACCTCGACGCCGTCGAGGAGTTGTGCGGGAGCCTCGCCCTCTTGGGGAGCTCGAAGCGTGCCGATAGGTGTGAAGCCCTGCGGAAGGGATGCATCCTTGGGGAAGGCCGCGAGGATTCCGTGGTCCTCTCCCCCGCTAAGAACCCACTTGAGAGGATCGACCTTGCAGATGTCCGCGAACTCCTGGAGCTTCGCCGCTTCAGCTTCAAGGGCCCTCCGGTCGAGCTCGATGACGACCTTCGAGGCACGAGCCATACGTCCGCCGTCCTTCGCGACGCCATCAGACAGATCCATCATCGCTCGCGCCCCCGCTTTCGCTCCAACAGGTCCGCTTTCAAGTGGCGGCTTGGGTGCCCGGTAGGTCGTCAAAGGCTCGTACAGGCTGCCAAGTTCTGCCCTCGTGCGAAGAGCCGGGTCGACGTGCCCTCCTAGGAGCAGATCCAGCCCTGCGTTTGATAGGCCAAGACGGCCGGAGAAGGCGAGAATGTCACCGGGTTTCGCCCCATCACGCCTCACAGGCTCGGACTCACACCAGCCCATCGCCGTAATCGACAAGACCATTGTTTCTCCGCGTGACAGATCACCTCCGACAACGCCCGCACCGGCTTCGCGCGCCCTCTCCCCGACGCCCCTGACGAGGTCGAGGAGCCAGTCCAATTCAGTGTCTGGAGTCAGTGCGACCGTCACCACAAGGGCCGAAGTCCGACCTCCCATTCCCGCGATGTCGGCAAGATTCTGCGCGGCGATTCGCGCACCGATCTGTTCGGGGTCCGACCAGGAGCGGCGGAAGTGCTCGTCCTCGACAATGATGTCGGTCGTGACGATGAAGGAGCCTTCTGGTGTTGCGATCTGGGCGCAGTCATCACCGATCCCCAGGATCGTGCGTTCCCCTTTGGGGAAGATCTGCTCGAATTGGGCGATGAGTTCGCCTTCGTCGTACTCGGTGATTCGTGCCATGGCTTAAGACTAACGAACCTTTGAGCGTGAGCTCAGGCTTCTTCTGCCAGCTCAAGGCCAGCTTCACCGCTGAAGGTCGAAGGCTCTTTCAGCGAAATCGACGCGCGTTCTGGGAGGCGAAGAGGCACATCGCTGCCGCCGAAGCGACGTTCAAAGACTCAGCTGCTCCCGTCATGGGGATCGACACGAGAGAGTCGCAAGCTTTGAGTTCAGCCGGGGACAGGCCTTTGGCCTCGTTGCCAAAAGCCCAGGCGTGAGTGGCGGCCAGGGGCCCTGAGCCAGTGCGCGCTTCTTCGATAAGCTCGTCAAGGTCGAGGGTCCCGAATCCGCCGGAGGTTCCGAGTACTGTCCCTTTGAAAGAGTGGACCATCCGCACAGCGGACTCGAAGTCCTCACTCGTCATGATCGGCAGATGGAAGACGGAGCCTGCTGATGCTCGCAGGACCTTCGGGTTGCCCACCTCAACTGTGCCCGCAACGGTGATGACTGCGGCGGCACCCATGGCATCGGCGGTTCGAATAATAGTGCCGACATTACCTGGGTCGCGTCCCTGGGCGATGAGGGCAATAGCCGAGCCTGTGGGCACCTCTTGAAGTACAGAGGAAATCGCGTCTTTCTTCGCGACGGCGACGAGCCCTTGAGCATCGCCACTCATCTCACGGATCACCTCTTCGGTGCACACGTGCACCCATCGAGTCCGCTGCCGTGCGAGTTCAAGAAGCTCTGAATGCGAAGAAGCGGCGTCCTCGGAAACATACACGTCCACGACCTCGCTGCTGCGGTGCGCGAGAAGTTCTCTGAGGCTCTGAGGGCCTTCAACGAGGATGAGGCCCGTGCGTGAACGCGCAGAGCGCCCAACCAGTGCTGCCACTTTCCGCACGCGATCGGCGCGAGGATTGGCGAGCACGGTCGGGCGCTCTGAAAAGTGCGACAAGCTCAGGCCTTGGGAGCGTTGACGTCCTCGGGGAGGGCGTCCTTCGCGACCTTGACGAGAGCGTTGAAGGCGTTGGTGTCGTTCACCGCGAGCTCGGCGAGCATACGGCGGTCAATCTCGACACCGGCAAGGCCGAGGCCCTGGATGAAGCGGTTGTAGGTCATTCCCTGCGCGCGCGAGGCGGCGTTGATGCGCTGGATCCAGAGGCGACGGAAATCGCCCTTGCGGGCCTTGCGGTCACGGTAGGAGTAGACGAAGGAGTGAGTGACCTGCTCCTTGGCCTTGCGGTACAGGCGCGAGCGCTGGCCGCGGTAGCCGGAGGCCTGCTCGAGGACGGTACGACGCTTCTTCTTGGCGTTAACAGAACGCTTGACACGTGCCATGTTTCAGTTCTCCTATTCGTACCGGTCACTTGCCGAGGAGTCGCTTGACGCGCTTGACGTCAGCGTTCTCCAGGACCTGATCCGTAGCGAGGCGGCGGGTCTTGCGGCTGGACTTGTGCTCCAGCAGGTGGCGGGCGCCCGCCTGCTCGCGCATGATCTTGCCCGAGCCGGTCACGCGGAAGCGCTTCTTAGCACCGGAGTGCGTTTTGTTCTTCGGCATTCTCTATTCCTTCTCTGTTACGACATCGAATAATCGAGGTCGTCAGTTGGTCTCCGTGGTGGCGTTGCGCGCCTGGTCCCTGCTCGCACGCTCAGCGCGCTTGCCTCGACGCTCTTCACGCTCGGCCTCGCGCCGCTTGCGTTGCTCGTTGAGCGCGTCCGACTTTCGTTTCGTCGGAGCGAGGACCATGGTCATGTTGCGCCCGTCTTGGCGGGGCATGGACTCGACGGTGGCGAGTTCGCCGACCTCGTCCGCGAGGCGTTGGAGCAGACGGACGCCCGCTTCGGGGCGGGACTGCTCACGGCCGCGGAACATGATCATGACTTTGACCTTGTCTCCGGCGGAGAGGAAACGCTCAACGTGTCCCTTCTTGACGCCGAAGTCGTGGTCGTCGATCTTCAGGCGGAAGCGGATCTCCTTGAGCTGCGTATTCGCCCGGTTCCGTCGGGCATCGCGCGCTTTCTGGGCGGCTTCGTACTTGTACTTGCCGTAGTCCATAAGCTTCGCGACCGGCGGCTTGGCGTCGGGTGCGACCTCGACGAGGTCGAGTCCGGCCTCTTCGGCCAGGCGCAGCGCGTCCTCGACACGGACAACACCGACCTGTTCCCCTCCGGGTCCCACGAGGCGGACCTCGGGAACTCGGATCCGCTCGTTAATGCGCGTCTCGCTGATGAGTGGCTCCTTCCACGGTTCTTCGTGAAGGGCAACGAAAAAGCCTCCGTTGCACTTCATGCGCACGGAGGCTCATCCTCAACAGCAGCGCGAAAGCACCGCCGTCAGACCCGATTCCCTTAAGTGTGCGATCCGAATCGCTGACCCCATCACGAGGACGGGGCGGGTATCCAGGTGGGAGAGACTCCACTTGCATCTCGGGCAGTCGCCCGAACGGTTGTTTCCACCCTAACAGGCGGAGGCGATTCGTCGCCAACCCACGAGCTTTCACGCCCAGTGGATCGGCTCACAGCCCGAGTACAAGACAATCCGGGCACAAGTCGGACACAAGCGGAGCAGACGCTGAACGAAAGCAAGCATTTACCCAGCTCGGGTCCGCTCAGCTCCTCAAACACACAGCGCAAGGTCCGACTTGTGCCCGAGTGAAGCACGAACCCGCTGAAACCCCACACCCACCAAGGCAAAACGCCAGATGAAGAGCAGCCCGCCCCTTTCAGGCTTTCCTCACGAGCCTCGGTGTCAGCTCCACACGATCCACTGCGGCGATCAAGCGCTGAGAACTCCCCATCCTGCGCAGCGCCGAATCAAGAGACGAACGGAGCATCCCCTGCTCAAAAGCCGCATCGGCCAACACATCAACGCGGAAGAGGCCCTCCCCCTCGTAGCTGATTCGAAGGTCAAGGATCCCGTTTCTTCCCACCCCGGCCAGATCACGCAAATGCGAAACAAGCTCCGCATCCTTCCACGCCGGCAACCACTCGTCATGCTGGGCAAGGGCCGCCACCGCTGGGCGTGGAACGACAATCTGCGCTGATCCGGGATCCACGACGATCCTCCCGCCCGTCTCCACGAGGGCGGCGAGGCACACTTTGAAAGCGTCATAAGCCATCGGGCGAGCCCAAGGACGGTCATGAGCAAGAGCCTGAACTGAAGAGTAGATGGCGAGGGCATCACCCGCGGGAGTAGGGACACGGACGAACTCAATCGCGCCGTGTTTCTCCTTGTCCCCCTGCGTGGTCTGTGTGAACTCGACGGGCACAATGACGCGCTCCGAGGAGATGGCCTTGACGAGCGCATTGAGCCCCGCCTCGACTCGACTCTCGTTAGGCGCCTTGCCCCTGCCCCCCTCCGAGCTCGTCTCTTTCTCATTCGCATCAAGCGTTTCAGAGGCGAAAAGTTCAAGCGCCGCCCGCGTGAGGGGAAGAGCCTGACCGCGATCACTGCGATCCCGATTCTTCAAGCCGAGGCGCGCTGCGATCTTCTCGCGTTGCTCGGCATCCGGCCTCACAATCCTCTCTGAGGCTGCGCCCCCCTCACTCGGGGGAATAGGTCCCGATACAGGCCCGGGCTGGGAAGACAAGAGCCGTTTGCCCTCCACTGCCCCGCCCTCGCCACTCAAGCCCACAGGTTCAGGACCAGTGGTCACCGTGCAGACGCCCCAGCGGCCACGTCGAGCGCCTCCGGGAGCGTGAAACGCCCCGAGTACAAAGCCTTACCCACGATAACGCCTTCAACACCAGCATCGACAAGACCACGGATCGCTTCAATGTCCTGAAGACTCGACACACCCCCCGATGCGACGATCGCAGCATCCGTCGCCTCACACAGGCGCGCCAATAACTCAAGATTCGGCCCCGAAAGCATGCCATCACGCGACACATCGGTCACGACATAGCGAGCACAGCCCGCCGCGTCGAAGCGCGCGATCGTCTCGAAAAGATTCGGCCCCTGAGTCGTCCAACCGCGCCCCGCCAGGGTCTCGCCGCGCACATCAAGGCCAAGGGCGATCCGATCTGCGAACTCGCCAATCACTTTCTCCGTCCACTCCGGGTTCTCAATCGCAGCCGTCCCGAGGTTCACCCGTCGTGCCCCGCACTCCAATGCACGCCTCAAAGACTCGTCATCCCTGATCCCGCCGGTCAGTTCCACATTGATCGGCAGCTGCGCGGTGATCGACTGGAGGAGCTCCGCATTCGAGCCGCGACCAAAAGCGGCATCCAGATCGACCAAGTGCAGCCACTTCGCCCCCGCTTCAACGAAAGAGCGGGCCGCTTCGAGCGGAGTGCCGTACACGGTTTCCGTACCGGCCTGCCCCTGGGTGAGGCGAACGGCCTGCCCGTTCACGACATCAACTGCGGGCAAGAGGATGAGTGTGGACATGTCAAGCCTTTCATTCCTACGAGTGGGCCGAGGAAGCGAAGTCATAGTCAAGGGCGAGGATGATGCGGCACGAGGACGAGGAGCCCTGCGCTTCGTTCACAGAGAGGAGAGCCAGTTCTTCAACAAAGCGAGACCCGCTTCGCCGGACTTTTCCGGGTGGAACTGTGTGCCGCACAGCGGACCGTTCTCAACAGCAGCAACGAAACGCGAGTCCCCATGTTTCGCCCAGGACACGAGGGGCGGCACGGTACACCCATCGTCGAAGGGGGCTGCGGGGTCGTTGATCGCGGCATAGGAATGCACGAAGTAGAAGCGCTGGTCCTCAACGCCGGAAAAGAGCATCGATCCTGCTCCCGCTTCCACTGGCGACCAGCCCATGTGCGGTACGACTGGGGCGTTGAGACGGCGAACCACTCCGGGCCATTGCGCAAGCCCCTCGGCCTCGCCTTTTTCTTCGGAGGATTCGAACATGACTTGCAGGCCCACGCAGACGCCCATCACGGGGCGCCCTCCCGAGAGGCGACGTTCAATGATGTTCGGCCCATTGGCCTCGCGAAGCTGAGCCATGACGGCGGCGAAGGCGCCGACCCCGGGAACGAAAAGACCATCCGCGTTCAGGCAGGCGTCACGATCCGAGGTGAGTTCCACTTCGGCCCCCACATGTTCGAGGGCGCGGCACGCCGAACGGACATTTCCCGAACCGTAGTCGAAGACGACGAGGCGCACAGCCATGGATCACCTTTTCTTGAAGAAGCCGAAAGGACCGGGGCGACGCTTCGGGCCGCCCTCGGCGAGGACTGAATCACTGTAATCGCTGGGGGTGGTGCGCCCAAGGAGGAGATCCTCGGTCGCTTGGGGCATCGACCCGAGGAGGACCCCCGCCGGGATCGGCTCTTCAGGCTGGCCGGCCACATAGCGTTGCGCACTGATCCGCCCGGACACTCCTGGTTCCACCCCATCGCCTTCGACCAGCCAAGACATTATCGCGACAGCGCCGTACTTCGATAGGCGCGACACTGTGCGAGCGACGGCGTCCACGTCATCGGGCATCGGACGGCTCTCATTCAACAGGGCGTCGAGTTCGTCCTCGTCCGTCGGAGTCGTCTCAACGCGCAGCCATACTCCAGTCCAGGGTTTGAGGCGCACGACCGTCGCACGAATCCCTGTGAGCCCCAAGAGGGCGTGGAGTGCCTCTGGGGAGGGGATCGGTGCGAGCACAAGACCGACGGAGAGCTTGCCGCCGTCAAGATGGAGCTGCTCATCAACCGGAGTGTCATCCGGGTCCTTCAAAGCCGCTTCCAGGCCGCTCAGCTCTGAGGCGAAATCCTCTGCGCCTCCGTGTTGCGCAGTGTGTTCCGCAGCCTTCATGGGAACAGCATCAGGCTGAGAGGAATCCGCGAGCCCTGCGACGAGGTCGCGGAACTCGGCATCAATGTCATCGTCTCGCATGGACATGCCTTCTCCAGATTCTTGCGGCGCAGCCACAAAGGCGTTGAGCCGATCGTATCGCAGCTCTTAAAGGGCACCCTTCGTCGAGGGGATCCCCTCGACACGGGGATCAGGCTCAACAGCACTGCGAAGAGCCCGTGCGAGCGCCTTGAACTGTGCTTCGACAATATGATGCGGGTCGCGCCCACTAAGGACGCTCATGTGCAGGCAGATTCCGGAGTTGAAGGTAAGGGATTCGAGGGCGTGCCTCGTCATGGAGCCGGTGAAGTGGCCGCCAATGAGGTGATACTCCTGGCCTGCGGGCTCGCCCTCGTGAACGATATAAGGTCGGCCTGCAACGTCGACGACTGCGCGGGCGAGAGCCTCATCAAGGGGCACGGTCGCATCGCCGAAGCGCTTGATGCCGCGCTTGTCGCCGAGCGCTTCCTTCAGGCCGAGTCCCAGGCAGATCGCCGTGTCTTCGACCGTGTGGTGCACGTCCACGTGGGTGTCACCGCTGGCCTGGATCTTCAAGTCGATGAGTGAGTGCTTACCCAGGGCGGTGAGCATGTGGTCCCAGAAGGGGACGCCTGTTGAAATCTCGGTCGCGCCCGTGCCGTCGAGGTTCATTTCCACGTGGATCGTGGACTCTGAGGTGGCGCGGTCAATGACGGCGAGGCGGGGGGTGTCGAAAACGAGGCTCATCGAGTGATCTCCTCCAGTGCAGTGGTGAACAGGCGGGTCTCTTCAGGGGTGCCGACGCTGACGCGCAACCACCCTTCGGGGCCGACGACACGGATGAGGACACCTCGGGCGAGCAGGGCTTCGAAGATCGCTGTGCGGTCCTCGAAGGTGCCGAAAAGAACGAAGTTCGCATCTGAGTCGAGGGCGTGAAAACCATGGGTGCGCAACCAGTCGACGAGGCCGTCGCGTTCCTTGCGCAATGCGCCGACCTGCGCCATGAGGGAGTCTTTGTAACGCAAAGCTGCGAGGGCGGCCGCCTGTGTGAGGGCGGAGAGGTGGTAGGGCAGGCGCACCAGCATGACGGCGTCAATGATCTCGCGCGCGGCGCTCATGTAGCCCAGACGTAGGCCAGCCATTCCGAAGGCTTTCGACATGGTGCGCGTGACGACGAGGTGGGGGGCGTCCTCGAGTAGTTCGAGGGCGGAGGGCACTCCTTCTCGGCGGAACTCCCCGTAGGCCTCGTCGATAACAACGAGGGTCGCGCTGGGGCATCCATTGATGATGGGCCCGGATTCGCGGGTCATTTCCATAATCGCCCGCTGCTGTTCTTGGGGCAGCGCCGTGCCCGTCGGATTATTCGGACTGGCGAGGACGAGCACAGCGGGGCGCTCACGGGCGAGCACCCGGGCGACGGCATCGAGGTCGAGGGAGAAGTCGTCGAGGCGCCTTCCCTGCACCCAGGTGGTGTTCGTATCACGCGCATACTCGTGATACATGGAGTAGGTGGGGGCAAAAGAGACGAGAGTGCGCCCAGGGCCCCCGAATGCCTGAAGGATCTGGGTCATGATCTCGTTTGAGCCGTTGGCCGCCCAGATGAGTTCCGGGGCGCGCCTGACTCCTGATTCCACTTCCAGGTAGTCGGCGAGGGCGTAGCGCAGCTCGGTGAAATCCCTGTCCGGGTAGCGGTTGAGAGTGGGCGCGGCTTTGGCGACGGAGCGGGTGATATCGGCGATGACCTCGGGCGAGGGCGCGTAGGGGTTCTCGTTGACATTGAGGCGCACGGGCACATCCAATTGTGGCGCGCCGTAGGGCTCGAGTCCTGCGAGGTCTTCGCGCACCGGGAGGAGGAGGCTCATTGGCTTGTCCCCTCCCTCGCCCGGATGAGGGCGGCTTGTCCGTGGGCGGGCAGGTTCTCCTCGCGTGCGAGTACATCAAGTTGGGGGGTGAGTTGTGCGAGCGCCTCAGCGGTGTATTCAACGACTTGCTGGCTGCGCAGGTACTGGGTGACGTTGAGGCCCGAAGCGAAGCGGGCGGTCCCCCCGGTGGGCAGGACGTGGTTAGAACCGGCAATGTAATCGCCGAGTGGGACCGGCGTGTAGGGGCCGACGAAGATCGCCCCGGCGTTCGTGACCCGCTGTGCCACCTGTGAAGCGTTCGCGGTGTGGATCTCGAGGTGTTCGGCGGCGTAGGCGTTGACCACTTCGAGTGCCTCGTCGAGAGTATCGACGATGACGATCCCGGATTGGGGCCCTGATAGGGCGGTGAGGATTCGTTCAGTGTGGGTGGTCGCGCGAGCTTGAGTGGGGATGATCGCGTCGACGGCTTCGGCGAGTGCGGCTGAGGTGGTGACGAGCACGGAGGCTGCGGCCGGATCGTGCTCGGCCTGGCTGATGAGGTCGGCTGCGACGAATTCGGGGGTTGCAGTTTCGTCGGCGAGGATCGCGATCTCTGTCGTTCCGGCTTCGGCATCAATGCCGACGGTGCCTTGGACGAGTCTTTTGGCGGCTGCGACGTAAATGTTGCCCGGCCCGGTGACGACGTCAACCGGTTGAAGAATGTCCTCTCCGTCGGTGATTCCGTAGCTCAGGGCAGCGATCGCTTGGGCGCCGCCGATGGCCCAGACTTCGTCGACACCGAGGAGGGCGCATGCGGCGAGGATCGTCGGGTGCGGCAAGCCGCCGAACTCAGCTTGAGGGGGCGAGGCGAGGGCGATTGAGCCTACTTTGGCGACTTGAGCGCACACGGCGTTCATGACGACGGAGGAGGGGTAGACGGCGAGTCCGCCGGGGACATACAGGCCGACGCGCCCGACGGGGAGCCACCTTTGTTCGACGGTGCCGCCGGGGATGATCTGAGTCTGGGAGGGTGCGGGGAGTTGCTGGGTGTGACCGATGCGGTTGTGTTCGATCGAGGTTTCCAGGGCTTCGCGCACCTGCGGGTCGAGTTGCTCGAGGGCGCGTGTGAGTGCTTCGGCGGGGACTCGCAGACGCTCGGGGCGAACATGGTCGAAGCGTTCAGCGAGTTCGTAGAGGACGGGGGCCCCTTCGTCTTTGACTCGAGTGATGATGGGGGCGACGGCCTGGGCCGCTGCTGTGGTGTCGAGGGCTGCCCGCGGCAACGCGTCCGACAGTTTCGTCCTTGTCAGCGCGCCATCTGTGAGGTCGATTCGTCTCATCGTGGAGATCATGTGCTCATGATAGGCGACTCGCTGACACCAGGCTTTTTCGTTTCCAGGGTGAACAGGCGGCTCAGATCCAGGGGCGAACAGGAGGCTCAGCTCTAGGTGCGCACATGGGGCTCAGGTCCGGCGGTGTGCACTCGGCTCAGCTCGGCGGTGAGCACTCGGCTCAGCTCGGCGGTGAGCACTCGGCTCAGCTCGGCGGTGAGCACTCGGCTCAACTCCGTGAACGAACACACGACTCAGCTCGAAGACGAACCCGTCGCTCAACTCCGAGGGTGAGCACTCGGTTGAAATCCAGGGGCGAACAGACCGCTCAGTTCCAGGGGCGAAGCCATCGCTCAACTCCTGGGGTGAGCACTCGGCTCATCTCCAGCAGCGCACAGGAGGCTCAGCTCCAGGGGCGAACCCGTCACTCAGCTCCGGGAGCGAACACACGGCTCGGGACGTCGAATGCGCTGGAGGCGCATCAGTGAGATGCTGGGGGCCATCACGACCAGCGAGGAGAATACTCATGTCCACTGTCCCCGTCATTGAGGTATCCGGTGTCATCCGTTTAGGACAGTTCCTCAAATTGGCGGGCCTTGTCGAGGACGGAGCGATGGCGCGCGTACTCATCCAAGGCGGTGATGTGCTCGTCAATGGCGTGGTGGAGACGCGCCGTGGACGACAGCTTTCACACGATGACATGATCGAAGTTGACTCCCCCACTGGGCGTGCGGGCGCTCGCATCCACGTCATCGACTGAGGGGTCGCATCAGGCGAGGCATCTCTTCGCCCTGCCTCGCGTAGTGGTCGCAGGATTCATCGCTCGGGCAGCCCGGGAGAGGCCACACCTCCAACCCCGAGCGGGCATAAGTTGCCACAAGTCGGACATTGGGTGGGCTCGAGTCGGACCATTCGAACTTTGATCTGGGGAGTTCTTCACGATTCGGAACAGTGCGTCCGAGTTGTGCCCGAAAAGACAAGGTTTCGGGTGTAGTTTTGCGCCGCTGCGCGATCGCGTCAATAGCAATCGGGCATTGGCCCTTACTCCGGCAGAGGTCTTTCATCCAGCAAATCGGTAGGGGCTGGTGCCCCACCGAAGTACCGAGGTGCTCAAACCGCTGCGAGGTGCTCAGACCATTGCGAGGTTCTCAAACCACTGCAAACTTGCACGAACGAAACCCAGCAAAGTGCTGGGGCGGCTGACACCCCAGCAAAGTGGCACGAACGAAGCCCCGCAACTCGCTGGAAGCTGACTCCCAATGAAGTGGTGGGGGCTGAGAACATTCCTGTTCTCAGCCCCCACTGCTCAGCCTCGACGTTTCAGCATCTCAAGGCATCGCGTCGTGTCAGTCTTGGCTGTGCTTGCGGCGACGCGCAACAAGGATCGCTGCACCCGCCCCGCCAAGGACAAGAGAAGCGAGGGCCAGCCCACCACCGGAAAAACCAGTTTTGGCAAGCTTCTTGCCGCCATCCGTGTTCTTCTCAACGAAAGTATTCGTCACCATGAAGCCGTTTTGAGCGTCTCCGGTCACAACTGATTCGTACCCCGCAGGAACATCCACTTCCTTGACCGAGTAGACGATGTCCGCACCGTTCTCCTGCAGGATCAGCCCCGGCCACTTATGAGACCAGCCATTGGCCTCATTGAGAACAACCGGCTGACCAAGCTCCTTGCCATTGGCGAAGAGCTGAACCTTCACCGAATCAGGACGCTTACCGGCCTTGTTGTTCGAGTCCTGCCACTTCTTGACCACCGGCGCCTCGAAGAACAAGCGCTTATTCGTGATCGTCTGAACCGCACCACCATCACGGGTCACCTCCAGCGTGAACTCTTCATCGCTGGGCTCATACCCCTTGGGAGCCTTCTTCTCCTTGACCTTGTAGGTTCCCTGTTCGAGCGGCTCCGAGGTCACGGTCCCGTCCTCACCCGTGGTCAACTCCAGGGGAGCGAAGTTGGGATCGCCCGGCTTCGTCACCTCGAAGACAGCATCCTTCAAGACGATCGTGTCATCATCGGCATCGACCTTGATGAGCTTGATCCTCGACGCGAGATCGCCAGTGGCGTCACCACCGGAAGTAACCGAACGGTAGGTGTAGATGTGCTGCTTAGTCTCCTGGTCCTGAGATCCGAGCTTGAGCGTGTTCTTCAAGCTGGAACCCGCTTTGTTGTAGCTCGTCTGATAGTGGAGGCTGTACTGCTCGCCATTAATATCGCCTAGGTCAATGGTGAAGCGCTTCTTGTCCGGCGAAAGATCCAGCTTTCCAGTCAGATCAATCTTTTCCAGCTGCTGCTTGATTGTGCCATTGGTATTGAACTCGACTCGCCACAGTTCGAAGCTACCTTCGACGAAGGTCTCGTCTCCTTCGCCGACCAGTTCATCGCTCAACACAACGTTCTTGTAGTTCTTCTTCGCGCCATTGATGCGCGCTCCCCAGCGCACAATCTTAGGCTTGCCTTCCACGGGCTTGCCCCACTTCAGAAGATCCTCATTGGTGATGTCGCCATGATCGAGAGGGGTAACGGACGCAGTAGTGGCCTTGCCGTTGACGGTGACGGAGAAGTCGTTCACCACACCCTTGTTGATCTTCGTCTCTTCAAACTTGGCGCCGAGCCACATGCTTCCGTGGAGGTTGTATTTGTTCTCCACCTCCTTGTTGAAGGTGATGCGCACTGTTCCGCCAATGCTCCCAGCACCGGGTGTGACATGACCGGAGCCGACGACCTTACCCGAAGTCTTATCCTTCACATCGAAGTCCCTCTCCGTGACTTCAGAGGGGAAGCGCATTGCCTCAGGCAAAGTGATGTCGAAGTAGTCCCCCTCATGGATACTCATCCCCAGATGCTTCGCATCCCAGTCCATCACTAGGCGGAACATGTCGCCGAAGAAGATCTGGTCGACCTTCTCTTCCTTCACATTCTGGATTTCGAAGCTCGTGATCTTAACGTCCACGTTCTTCGCTTCGGCCTTCGCTGTCATCGTCAGCCCCGGAATCACCAGGGCAAAGGCGAGAATGAACGCGAAAAGCGCAGCCAAGCGCCTCATGCTCATTCGATCATTTCGTGTATTCACGAGTTAATCCTCACGCTTGTCGAATCCGCGGAACGCGGATGAAAAACACCAGCATCACCCAGAAAAGAGCGCAGCACACACCGCACTGCTCTTCCGAAGACACAGTGCTTCCACTATCACATAGCCAAACAAGCACTCGCAAGACTTCACCTTGCCCGTCCAGGTCACGCAGCATTCTCCTCCCTCTTTACACTCCACAAGAGCAAGTCCCCCACCCCATCCCGAATAGTGTGCCGCTTCTTTGTCCGACATGCGTAAACAGCGTGAACTCCTACATAACTCAGGAGCAGCACGCTTGAGCTATCAGGGGCCTCTTCATTTACCGGGAGCCCACAATCGGGGGATGGATCACACACTCTCACAATTATTTCAATTCTTGAAACGCTGCGGCTAGAAACCAGGAACACATTCCGACACAGCTACTCATCCTCAATGCTTCAGCGCCTCAACGCCTCCTACTAAAATCAGTCTTAGCCGCGCTTGCGACGAGGACAATCAGGATCGCAGCTCCTAGCGCGCCAAGGACAAGAGAAATGAGGACAAGGCCGCTTCCAAAAACCTCTCTTCACGGGATTCTTACCACCCTTCACATTCCCCACAAGAGAGCCCGCTTTATTACACCTCGTCATATAGCGAAAGATGAAACAGTCACCGCAAAGACGATCCAAGTCAATGGGGAAGGGTTTCTTCTTCGATGAGGAGAAGAAACCCTTCAGCGTCTGCGAGTTTGGGCTTTCATCGGCCATCCGACAGATCAAGCGGCGAATTCAGACCCCGGCTGCTCCCTGAATTCCGAAGGCCGAGAAACGCCTCATCCTGATACCCGAACTCCATCGACACCGACCACTGCTTTGATCTGCGAGAAGAAGGCACTCGATTGAGTGACCCTCAGCTTCGGATCCAACTCAACGAGCGTCGTACGACCTGTCTCGCGAATACGTAAACGCACCGGTGATGCGCCCGGGAAGGACTCAAGAACATCCTTGAGCTCTCGCAAAAGGCTTGGCGTGCAGCGAGCAACGGGCAATTCCACCTCAATCGGAGTATCACAATCCTCACGCGCATCCACCAGCGTCATCGATTGGCCGTAGATGCTCATCCCCTCATCACGGACATTGACTCGCCCCTCCACCTGAACGATCACATCCTGAACGAGGTGAGTCTGAATCGTCTCGTAAGTGCGGGGGAAGAACAACACCTCAACGGAACCAGAAAGGTCTTCAATCGTGGCAATCGCCCACATTGAGCCCTGCTTCGTCACCTTCGTCTGTACGCCCGAGACCAGGCCCGCGATCTTCACGACGCGCTCCGCCATCGATTCCTCAGAACTCACCACCTGAGCGATCTCATAATCCTGGTAGCGTGCAAGCGCGCCTTCAAGTCCTCGGAGCGGATGATCCGACACGTACAGGCCGAGCATTTCTCGTTCCTGGGCGAGCTTCGCCTTGCGGTCGAACTCAGGGATATTCGGAATATCGACTGCGAGTGAAGAATCAGCAGCCGACTCCTCGTCCCCGAAAGCGCCGAAGAGATCGAATTGGCCGAAAGCCTCATTGCGCTTCACGTCAATGATCGCGTCCACCGCCTCATCGCAGCGGGCCAGAAGTGCGCGGCGCGTATGGCCCATCGAGTCGAATGCCCCCGCGCGAATGAGGGATTGGATCGTGCGTTTATTGCACACGACTTGCGGAACCTTGTCGAGGAAGTCATGGAAAGAGGCGAACTGTCCCTTGTCCTTCCGGGTCTGGACAATCGCCTCGACAACGTTCGCACCAACGTTCTGGATCGCGTTCAAACCGAAGCGGATCGCCTCACCATCGGGGGCGAAGTTCCCCTGCGAAGCGTTGACATCGGGCGGAAGGACATTGATGCTCATGTGCCTGGCCTCTGCAAGGTAGAGGGCCCGCTTATCCTTATTGTCCTTGGTTGACGTCAGCAGAGCCGCCATGTACTCCGTCGGATAGTTCGCCTTCAAGAACGCCGTCCAGTAGGAGACGAGGCCGTAGGCCGCCGAATGGGCTTTGTTGAAAGCGTAGGCGGAGAAAGGGACGACAACATCCCACAGAGCCTGAATCGACTCCTCGGAGTAGCCGTTCGAGAGCATCCCAGCCTTGAAACCCTCGAACTGTTTGGCGAGAACCTCAGGCTTTTTCTTACCCATCGCCTTACGAAGGATATCCGCCTGGCCGAGGGTGTAGCCCGCAAGTTTCTGCGCGATCTGCATGACCTGTTCCTGATAGACGATCAGGCCGTAGGTCATACCAAGAATCGGTTCGAGCGCATCCGCGAGCTCGGGGTGGATTGGCTCAATATCTTGGCGCCCGTTCTTGCGCAGCGCATAGTTCGTATGCGAGTTCGCGCCCATTGGGCCCGGCCGGTACAGGGCGCCCACAGCAGAGATATCTTCGAAGTTGTCCGGCTTCATGAGTTTGAGCAGGTCACGCATGCCACCCCCATCGAGCTGGAAAACGCCGAGGGTCTCCCCCGCTGACAAGAGCTCGTAGGTCTTCTTGTCATCGACAGAAAGATGTTCGAGGTCGGGGTCTTCCTTGCCGTTGATCTGGATGTTCTCCAGGGCATCCGAAAGCACCGTGAGATTGCGCAGGCCAAGGAAGTCCATTTTCAACAGCCCGAGAGTCTCACAGGTCGGGTAGTCGAACTGTGTGATGATCGCACCGTCTTGCGGGCGTTTCATGATCGGGATGATGTCGGTGAGAGTGTGGCTGGACATGATGACCGCACAGGCGTGCACACCCCACTGGCGCGTCAGGCCTTCCAAACCGAGGGCATATTGAACGACCTCGTGCAATTCAGGATGTTCCTCGTAGAACTTCCTGAACTCCGCGGCCTCCTCATAACGTGGATTGTCTTTATCAAAGATCCCATGAACGGGGATGTCCTTGCCCTGCACACTCGGTGGCAAGGCCTTCGTCAGTTGCTCACCGACCTTGAAGTCCATGCCGAGGATGCGGGCAGAGTCTTTCAGGGCCTGCTTCGTTTTGATCGTGCCGTAGGTGACGACCTGGCTGATGCGATCCTCTCCGTACTTGCGCTTGACATAAGCGATGACCTCATCACGCCTGCGCTCATCGAAGTCGACATCGAAGTCGGGCATTGAGATTCGTTCAGGATTGAGGAAGCGCTCGAAAATCAGGCCGTGTTCAAGAGGGTTGAGCTCGGTGATCCGCATGGCGTAGGCGACCATGGAGCCCGCACCCGAGCCTCGCCCCGGCCCGACGCGGATATTCTGATTCTTCGCCCATTGGATGTAATCCGCGACGGTGAGGAAGTAGCCGGGAAAGCCCATGGAGACAATGACGTCTTCCTCATACTCCGCTTGTTTTCGGACTGCGTCCGGGATTCCCTCCGGGAAACGGTAGTTCAGGCCCCGCTCGACCTCTTTAATGAACCAGGAAGTCTTATCCTCCCCTTCGGGCACGGGGAAGTCGGGCATGTAGTTCGCGCCCTCGGCGCTGGTCGTGAACTTCACCTCGCAGCGTTCAGCGATCTCGAGGGTCGAATCACAGGCCTGGGGAAGTTCCCTCCAGGCGGAGCGCATGTTTTCGCTCGAACGGATGTAGTAGCTGTCCCCGTCGAACTTGAAACGATCCGGGTCTGTGATGCGAGAGCCGGAGTTGATGCACAAGAGCGCGTCCTGGATCTTGCGATCTTCCTTCTTCACGTAGTGCGAGTCGTTGGTGACGACGAGTGGTGCATCGAAGAGTTTGGCGATCTCGAGGAGTTCTTTTTGGGTGCGTCGCTCAATGTCGATGCCATGGTCCATGAGTTCGACGTAGAAGTTCTCAGGCCCGAAAATATCGCGAAGTTCAGCGGCCTCACGAACGGCCTCGTCCCATTGCCCGAGACGCAATCTCGTCTGCACCGCACCGGAAGGGCAGCCGGTGAAGACGATCAGGCCCTGGTGAAAACGCTGAAGCAGCTCCTTATCGGCGCGCGGCCACTTACCGAACTGGCCGTCCGTCGACGCGTAAGAACCCAGACGGAAGAGATTATGCATCCCCTCTGTCGAATAGGCGATGAGAGTGAGGTGATTGTAGGAGCCAGAGGCCGACACGTCATCCGACTTTTGCCAAGGCTCACCCCAGGTGACTTTTTGACGGTCAAAACGTGAAGTCCCCGGCGTCACATAGGCTTCTAGTCCGATGATCGGTTTGACGCCCGCGTCCAAACAGTTCTGGTAGAACTCGTAGGCTCCGAAAAGATAGCCGTGATCCGTCAGGCCCAGGGCCGGCTGGCCCAGGCGAGCAGCCTCTTGCGCCATCGCTTTCGTCTTCGCTGCGCCGTCGAGCATGGAGTACTCGGAGTGATTGTGAAGATGCACGAAGGAGTCGGAAGCCATGTGCTGATCCTATCCGTCCTCGCGTTCAAGGGCAGCAGGCCGACGCTGGCCCAAGTGGCGGGCATGAACTCTATCCGTCCTCGCATCCAAGGGTGCCAGCCCTTCACTCAGGCAGGATTTCTCAAAAGCTCCAAGGCCCTGGCCAAATCAGGCGGGTACGGGGAGCGCACGCTCGTCAACACACCGGTACGCGGGTGGGCGAAAGACAGACTCACGGCGTGGAGCCACTGGCGTTCCAAGCCCAGACGTTCAGCGGTCTTCGGGTCCGCTCCGTAAAACACATCCCCGACACAAGGATGACCGAGGGCGGCGGTGTGCACTCGGATCTGGTGTGTACGGCCCGTCTCCAAATGGATCTCAAGTAAGGAGGCTCCCGCCATCAACTCGAGCGTGTCGTAGTGCGTGATGGCAGCTTTGCCGCCCTCGATTACCGCCATTCGCCACTCTCTCGAAGGATGGCGCCCAATCGGAGCCTCAATCGTGCCCGAAGGCGGGTCCATATGACCGGCGACGACGGCGTGGTAGATCTTCGTCACGGTGCGCTCTTTGAAGGCGCGTTTCATCACCGAGTAGGCGAGTTCAGACTTCGCGACCATCATCGCGCCGGAGGTACCCACATCGAGCCGGTGGACGATCCCCTGGCGCTCTGGAGGCCCATAACCGGTGATCCGGTATCCCGCTGCTTCAAGATTGCCCAGGACAGTCGGTCCGCTCCAGCCCGGACCAGTGTGGGCGGCCACTCCTACGGGCTTATCGACGACGACAATATCCTCGTCGTCGTACAGGATGTCCATCCCCGTGACAGGCACTGGTGGCGTTTGGGGTGCGGGGATTGTCACTTCCAGTAAGTCCATTGCAGCCAGGCGCGTGGACTTTGAAGGCACTCCCCCATTGACGAGGACGTTCCCCGCTTCAATGAGGGCCTGGCACTGCGCTCGAGACATCCCGAGCATTCGTGACAAGGCCGCATCAACACGCTCACCGACAAGCGCATCGGGAACCGGAAGCATGCGCGATTCACTCATGGGCGGTGACTTCCGCTTCGAGCACGTCCGTGGGAACTTGAGTCTGGGGTGCGGGCGCATCATCTGCATCGTCCGCATCATCACGGGGCTCTGCCTCCGATTCGAGCCCGGATAAAGGCGCGGCTAATGCGGGGTTCTGCTCCTCTTCAGGAAGTGATCTCATGAGTTCCCAGGCGAGCCAGGCCGCACCGATGACGATCCAAATATCCGCAATATTGCCGACGAAAAAGTCCGTGTAGTTGATGAAGTCAATGACATGACCTTGGCCGAACGAGGGGGGTTGGCTCAGTCGATCGATAAGGTTGCCGATCGCTCCTCCCATGAGAAGCCCGATTGCGCCTGCCGAAGACGCCGAGTTCATTCGCCACAGTCCATAGGCGAGCAACGCAAGAATCACGAAGGCGAGGAGTGTGAAGAACCAGGTGGTCGAAGCCCCTAAAGAGAAGGCCGCGCCGGGGTTGTGAACAAGCTGAAGAGTGATGAAATCGCCGAGCAGGGGGATTTGGCGCCCGTTGTGCAAAGAATCTAGGGCCCAGGCTTTTGTCACCTGATCGGAGAGGATCACGAAGATGGCGAGGATCGCACAAACGCCGATCCTGCCTCTCAAAGAAGCTCCCAACCTTCGAGCTCCGCTCATTCACACTTCCTTTCACACATGGAAGACGGCGGTGGCGCCCCGCGCCACCGCCGTCATCGATAATGGGGTGCCGTCACTCCTCGACGCCGGCGTTGACCTGCGAGAGAAGGCCCTCGAGGTGAGTGCGCAGATTCGTGCGGTACTCCGACTCGAAGGTGCGCAGTTCATTGAGCTTGGTCTCGAGGAGGCCACGCTGCTGATCGAGTTGAGCGAGGATCGTTTCGTGCTGGTTCTGAGCATCGGCGATGATCTCGTCACCCTTCTGGCGAGCCTCAGCGATGATGCGCTCGGACTCTTCCTTGCCGTCACGCACATATTCGTCGTGCACTCGCTGAGCAAGGGCGAGCATCGAAGTGGCGGACTGGGCCGACTCAGGCTCGGTGGCAAGCGGCTCGAAGACCTGCGGCGCTGCGACGACCGGCTCTTCAACGGCAGGCACCGGCTCCTCGGGCTCTGCAGGAACCGGAGCAGGCTCAACATAGGGCATCGCCTCGGCGGCGCTCGAGAGCTCTGCGATACGACGCTCGGCAGCTTCGAGCTTGTCCTTCAGATCCTGGTTCTCGACGTTCAGGGCGAAGATCGTCGAAACGACTTCATCGAGAAACTCGTCGACCTCAACCTGGTCGTATCCCTCGCGGAACTTCACGTTCGCGAAAGTCTTGTTGAGGACGTCCTCGGTTGTCAGCAGGGCCATTTCCTCGCCTCTCAGTATGGGACTTGATGACGCCTAGGAGATTTCCCCAAAGCGTATCAGGGTCGTCTCGGCCGACGGCTCTTTAATACATCGCTGTCATCATAACCGACGCAATCGCCACACGTACACCATCGACAACAAGAAAAACGTGGCGCTCACCTCTAGATCCGCGCAGATCAGCCAAAGGACATGAGGAGCAGGGAGAATCGCTGAAGCATCATGAGAGCAATGAAGAGGAGGATGAAACCGACGTCAAGAGCGAATCCCCCGCCCAAGTGTAAGGGCGGGATCCGAGCCCTCAACCAGCGGATCGGTGGATCGGAAGCGGCGTATATCAGGTTCGCAAAAAGAGCGAGGACACCCCTGGGGGAAAAGGACGGGACCAGGAGTTGGAGCCAATCGAAGACCATTCGGACAACAAGCACTAGGAGGTAGAGGCCTGCGATGGAGTAGATCAGCCATCCAAGGAAACTCAGCACGGATCAGCCCTAGCTCAACAGGGTGGTTCGCCGTGATCTCTGCGCCTCACCGATCACCTCAAAAGCCTGAGGGGACAGGAGGAAGACGCGGTTCGTGACCTTCTCGAGGGTACCGTGAAGTCCGAAAGCGAGGCCGCCCGCGAAATCAATGATGCGACGCGCTTCATCCTCGGAGGTGTCGGTGAGATTCATGATCACCGGAGTTCCTTCACGGAAATGCTCGCCGATCACGAGGGCATCGGCATAAGCCTCCGGATGAACTGTGACAATGCGCGTCGGCTCAGCCGCGGGCGCCTCTTCACGGGTCTCACGGTGAATCGGCGAGACAAAAGAACGCTCCACAGGTGCGAGCTCAGTCACGGGAGCAATTTCCTCGGGCTCTTCAGCCTGTTCGAAGACTTCAGCATCAAGCTCAAGATCTTCCGCCGGGACCCAGCCCATGAACCTGCGTGCCCGTGCACCGAAAGAATCGCCCATTGTCTTCTCCTCACCCGTGTTGGCTTCCCACACGTTACGACTCATAGATCCATCCTCAGCGCAAGCACTGCGGCGAGTCGCACAAGGGGAGAGGCAAAGTCTGCTTCCGTTCTCACGAACGCCCACATTCGCCCTCGTCCGTGTCACGTGACGTTGCCTCGAAAGAGTCTCCCTCTGTTAGACAATCACCTCCCCGCGCTGTGACCTTTCCCTGGCGAGCTCGGCTGACCTTGCACGCTTTCCATCTGCCCTCACGCTCGAAACCACAGTGTGCGAACTCCACCTCACCGAAAGGTCGTGGCCAGGTCGCATCGGCTGGGATTCGCGAACCAGACGAGCTCCACCTCCCCCAGGGGTCTTGGTCTTCCAGTAGTGGTGCCCCACCCTGCTCAAAGCATCTGTGAGTGTGTCACTATTCGAGTCGAGCACCTATCGGGGGCTGATGATGGCAGCGTTTCGCCCGCAGGAAGGATCTCGGCGATAGGAATGAAGAGTGTCGTCCTCAAAAGTGCAGCGTGGGTCAATCGCGACCCTCTGGCAGCCCACACTCAGCAGTTCTGCCCTGGCCGCGCCGGGAAGATCAAGGGCGGGAGTCCCCCATGAGCTCGTCGACTCGAGCTCGGGCCTGGACCGCACGCATTCGATCTGCATGTCGATGGGCACTTCGTAGCAGCGCCCGCAAATCGAAGGGGCGATGAACGCTTGTATCGGAGCGGAGGGGTCAAGGGCACGCATGAGGCGAAACGCCCGAGTCAGGATCGAGTCGAGGAGCCCCCTGCGTCCGGCGTGCACAGCCGCGACAATGCGTCCATCGGCGCTCGACAGGAGGACGGGCATGCAATCAGCGGTCATGACAGCTGCGGCGGGCGCATCTGGCCAGTCGCGCCCATCCACGATGACTCCATCGGCTTCAATGAGGGTACCCGGCTCCTGAGGATCGAAGAAGGAGGATTCGGAGTCAATGTCGAGGCAAGTCCTTCCCCCGTGCTTCGCGAGCACCCCGACTCTTGCTGAGTGAGTTTGATTCATCCAGAGGATCTGGCGTCCAAGTTCATCAACCAGGGCACGGCGTCGTTGAGCCACGAGGATCGGATCGTCGTGGACATGATGAGCGATATTCGAACGTAATGGTGCGGTGCCCCGACCCGCTTCAACGAGGCGGACCGGGGCACTCAGAGCTGGAGAGATCACGGATCAGCGAAGAAAATCCGGAATGTCAAGATCGGAAGCACTATCAGCTTCCTCGTCGAAGATCCGCGGAACCTCGAGGGACTGGTCCTCATGGCGCTCAACGGGGCGTTGGGAGCGTTTTGCCAAGGGGATCGCACCAGTACGAGTGGGGACGTCAACGACAGCTCGATGCTGCGGGCGTACCGTGGATACCTCCCCGAGGGGGCGGGGAGCTGCAGCTTCAGGAACAGGGCGGGGTGCCGGGGCCACGGCAGCAGGAGCTGGAGAAGGATCCGGAGCTGCCTGCGCGGCCGGAGCTTTCGCCGTAGAGGCCTGCCAGGCCGGGGAAGAGCTCGCTTCTGCTTCCATCTCGTCAAAGCCCGCAGCGATGATCGTCACCCGGATCTCATCACCGAGGGAATCGTCGATGACCGAGCCGAAGATAATGTTCGCCTCCGGGTGGGCGGCCTCTCGTACAAGCTGCGAGGACAAGAAGATCTCTTGGAGCCCCAGGTTGGATCCGCCCTGGAAGAACATGAGGACACCGTGGGCGCCATCAATGGAGGCTTCAAGGAGGGGCGAGGAGATCGCGGTCTCAACGGCGCGCAGCGCCCGGTCTTCACCGGTCGCAGCGCCAATCCCCATGAGTGCCGAACCCGCATCCTTCATGACGGACTTGACGTCGTTGAAGTCCACGTTGATCAGGCCCGGCGTTGTGATGAGCTCAGTGATTCCCTGAACTCCGGAGAGGAGCACCTGGTCTGCGGCGCGGAACGCATCGAGGACGGAAATATTCGTGTCGGAGATCTCCAGGAGACGATTGTTCGGAATGACGATGAGTGTATCGACCTCTCCGCGCAGCTTTTCCACGCCGGCTTCGGCCTGTGCTGCGCGACGATTGCCCTCGAAGGAGAAAGGACGGGTCACAACGCCGACCGTGAGCGCACCGGCCTCACGGGCGACGCGCGCAACGACAGGAGCCGCACCAGTGCCGGTGCCACCGCCCTCGCCCGCAGTCACGAACACCATGTCTGCACCTGCAAGAGAGTCGGTGATTTCCTCGATGTGGTCCTCGGCGGCCTGGCGGCCGACATTCGGGTCGGCACCCGCGCCAAGTCCGTGCGTCAATTCACGGCCGATGTCGAGCTTCGTTTCAGCATCAGACATGAGCAGTGCTTGGGCGTCAGTGTTCACGGCAATGAATTCAACGCCTTTAAGGCCAACCTCGATCATGCGGTTGACGGCGTTGACACCGCCGCCGCCCACGCCGACGACCTTAATCACTGCAAGATGGTTCTGCGGTGCGGCCATAGTGTGCTCCCTTACCAGTCGATACCTTCACCCTCAAGTTGAAGGTTGATCTTCACCATGCTCATGTCCGGGAGAAAAGTAGAGATGCGCCCGGGCCGCTTCAAGGCGACACGCGGGCGTGTGAGCGCCAGGGGACAACTCCAATCTGAGGACACCACGAATCCCCTGCTCACCGGCTTCTCTCCGCCACACTCGGACTGTCGAAGAACTCCGGCTAAGAATCCCCCTGCTCACGGGCCTCTTTCAAGGAGGACACGCGCCCCTATTGAAGGAAAAAGCAGCTCAATCCCATCACGCTCACGCTCTCAAGCGCAGCGAGCACAGCTAGAAGGTCACCGGATGCGCTGGCGAGGAGACGTCATAAACACTCGCCGAACGCTGAGAGACGAGCACCTCGAGAACCCGAGACTTCAAAGCGGAATCATCAGGTGTCCCCCACTTGACAAGCGCCCCCGAGTCGAGGGAAAGAGTCACGCTCTTCGAATCGGCCGTGATCTGGGAAGTCCGTTGTTTGACAAGATCACCCAAAGCGCTCCACACCGTCACAACATCTTCAGCAGCGTTCTTTCGTTCCTCCCCTTGAGGAAGTGCCACGAGGGGAAGTCCCTCGGGACGCTCAGACACCCGTTGGAAAGCCACACCGGAAGCGTCAACAAGCGTGAAGCCGTTCTCATTTGCTTCGACCATCGCGCCAGTGCGCAAGCTCAGAGTGATATCGAGCCCGGCAGGCCATGCGCGTCTGACCTGAGCGTCGGCGACAACAGGATTTGTTTCAATAAGCTCCGCGATCTTTGCAGTGGGGACCCTGGGCAAGGGGATTCCCTTATAAGCGTCGAGTGTTACCGCTACGTCATCTTCACTGATCAGTCCCTCTTGCACGCCTTCAACTCGGATCCGATGCGGATCGAAAGCAAGAAGGGGGGAGAAAAGGACAAGCCACACCAATCCAGCAATGAGGAGGCTTCCCACCAGCGTCCACAGCGCGGTGCGAATGTAAAAAGAGCGCTTCGCGCGTTCCTTCTCCTCGCGCCTCGGAGCTAAATCCGTTGCCTCTTGAGGGCCGAGGACGTCCGCGGCGTCTCGCTGACCGATCGGGCGTTTCAAGACCTTTGAACGGGGGCCCACGGGTTTTCCCAAGGGCCTCATTGCCGCCGAGACTCCGTCTTGACGCTGGAGTGCTCCAGAGCCGCCCAATCGGCGGGGCTGTGCTCCGACATCACCCTCTTGGAAGAGCTTCGTTCCGGGAGCACACTCTGGCCGGGGCTTCGCTGCGAAGTCACGCTCTTGGCGGGGATGTGCTCCAGACTCGCCCCTTTGAGGGCGCGCCGAAGCAGAAGCATCCCCTTGGGCCTTCGGATATGGACTCCTTGCCCGAGGAGAAGGGCTGTGTCGTTGAGAATCACCCCGCCCCTGAGAGGAACGAGGACGCCGGGGGGAGGGAGGCTTCACTCCTGGCCCGCCATAATGGACCACTCCTCAAGGACGTCGTCCGCGCAATCCGTGATCGAACCGGCTCCCATCGTCAAAACAATGCCTTTCTCGCCGCATTCTCGGGCAGCCAGACGCGCCGCCTCATGCATATCAGGCACGTAGAGTGCTCCCTCGATCTTCGAAGAAATCAGTTCAGCCGTGACCCCGGGTTCAGGATCCTCACGAGCCGCATAAATCTCAGTCACAACAACACGATCCGCACCCGAGAGGGCCTGGGCGAAGCGCTCAGCGAAAATCCGGGTCCTTGAGAACAAGTGCGGCTGGAACACCACCACCACAGGAGCATCCCCAGCAACAATTCTCGCCTCAGCAATTGACGCTGCGACCTCTGTTGGATGGTGCGCGTAATCGTCAAACACGCGCCGCCCATCCACCTCGCCGCGCGCCTCGAAACGCCGGGCAGTCCCGGTGAAAGCCTCAAGAGAGCTCGCCATCACCTGCGGTTCAATTCCGAGTAGCACTCCAGCCGCCCACGCAGCCGCGGCATTCAAAATGTTATGCACGCCAGGAACATTCACAGCAACACGAACGATTCCAGCCGAGCTCGCGAATATTGCACTCCCCGAACGGGCACTAAGCTCCAGTTCAGAAATCTCAATGTCCGCTGGAATGAGGCTGGTTTCAGGACGACCATAGGTCAGGACCCGGATACCGAGTTCAAGGGCAGCACTCGCAAGACGGGCCGCTCCCGGATCCTCAGCGCAGACGATCAGCACACCCCCCACATCAAGCTGCCTCGCAAAATCAAGGAAAACCTCCTCGAAAGCCTCAGGAGTGCCATACCGATCCAAATGGTCGGGCTCGACATTCGTCACGATCTCAATATTTGGCCGATAGTTGAGGAAGGAGGCATCGGACTCGTCGGCTTCTGCTACAAAAACATCACTTGTCCCCAGATGAGCGCCCGAGCCGAACTGGGGGACGATCCCCCCAACCGCCACCGAAGGGTCGAGTCCCGCCGCCCGCAGTGCGACCGCCAGCATCCCTGAAGTCGTCGTTTTCCCATGCGCTCCCGCCACGGCGAGGAAACGCATCCCGGAAGCGGCCAGGGCGAGAGCCCGAGAACGGTGAATGATCCGCTGGCCACGTTTTCGTCCGATCACAAGCTCAGGATTTGTCTCGCGGATCGCCGTTGATACGACAATCGTCGCGTCTTCTGGAACATTCGCCGCATCGTGACCGACGAAGCAGGAGATCCCCCGTGACTTCAGACGAGTGAGGGCATCAGAGTCGGAGCGATCCGAACCGGACACGGTCGCGCCACGCTCTTTGAGGAGCTCAGCAACGACGGACATCCCGGCGCCGCCAATACCGATCAGATGGAAAGAGCCCTCGATGGGCCTGAGAACTGTGGTCGTCATGATTCTCCGATCACGGACTCGATGAGGTCAACGAAGTCTGAAGCCGCGTGGACGCGCCCCTGTCCGCGTGAAGCCTCAGCCATTGTTTTGAGGCGCTCAGATCCTAGAAGCGGGAACACGCGGCTCGCAGCGTATTCCGCGTTGAGTTCAGAGTCTTCCACGAGGATCGCGCCTCCTGATTCGACGTGCCCATGGGCGTTCAGTCGCTGCTCCCCATTGCCGATCGGTAAGGGCACATACACGCAGGGCAAGCCCAAGGCAGTCATTTCTGCAACGGTTCCCGCACCCGAACGACACACCACAAGATCAGCAAGTGCGAGGGCGTCTTCCATTGTCTTCAGATAGTCGCAGACGAGCCAGCGTTCCTCGACTCCAGCTGCTCGGATCGCCTCACGCACCGGCCCGTCCTTGCCCCGACCGGTCAGATGGATGACCTGCACGCCCTCGGGTAGACGCTCGGCGGCTTGAGAAAGAGCCCGGTTCAAGCTCAGGGCCCCCAGGGAGCCTCCTGTGATGAGCAATGTCGGCAGGTCCGGGTTCACTTCAAGGCGAGCTGCGGCCTCAACACGTGCTTGGCGGGCGAGACTCGGGTCAAGGCGCTTGTGGGCGAGTTGTGCAATGGCGGGGCGAAGCGGCAGGCCCGTCACTTCGGTTCGCCCCTGGCGGGCGACAAGAGGGGTGTTGTCAAAAGTCAAGGCGACGAGAGCCGCGCTGCGCGCACCTACACGATTTGCAAGCCCTGGACGGGCATTCTGCTCGTGAATGACGATCGGGACGCCGAGCCTTGTCGCCGCACGATATGCCGGGGTCGACACGTAGCCGCCGAAACCGACGACGCACTCGGCTCCACGAACCACATCCTCACAGGCGGCGACTGCACGGCGCCACTTCCCGGGGAAACGCAGGGCCTCAAGGTTGGGCCGCCTCGGGAAAGGCGCTTTGTCAATAACGGACAGCTCGAATCCGGCGGCAGGTACAAGATCAGATTCGAGGCCCTCACGAGTACCTAAGACATCGACCGTGAAGTTGCGTTCGCGCAGAGTGAGAGCAGTTGCGAGCAGGGGGTTCACATGACCTGCGGTCCCACCACCGGCCAACACGATCCTACGAGTCATTGTTCTGTCACCTTCTCAACACTTCCGCGGTCAGCGCGTCTGCGTCTGCGTGCCTTGCGAGGATCACGCATCCAGCTGAAGGCATGCGACTGCCCCCACATTGTCATACCAGTATCCGCCCTCGCGAAAGAAGCGATTACTGCAATACCGATGACGGTGAAGAGGAAAGACGAGCCCCCGTGGGACACGAGTGGAAGCGGAACACCAACGACCGGTCCGACTCTCGTGACCGAAAAAACGTTGATGATCGTCTGAAAGCCGATCCAGGTGGCGACGCCACCCGCGACGATGACGGCATAGGGGTCCTTCGCCGCTTGGCAGACTCTGACCAACCCCCAGACGAGTAAGGCGATTGTCACGAGGACCGCGATCGAGCCGAGCAGACCGAATTCCTCCCCGATGATCGCAAGAATGAAGTCCGTGTGCGCGGCCTGGAGATAATCCCACTTCTCGCGCGAAGCTCCAGGTCCGAGGCCTGTGAAGCCCCCTGAGCCGAAAGCCCACAGGGAATGGTCGATCTGCTCTGGTTTTGAAATATTGCGCTCCGTGTTACCCGGCAGGACTTCAAGAATGCGTTGGATTCGCGTCGGGTTCTTGCCGACAAAAATGCCCAGGACGGGCATGGCAGCTAAAATCACAACCCCGAACCAGCGTGAAGGCAGCCCCGCCACCCACAGGGCCCCAAGTGCAAGGCCAGCGACAACCATGGCTGTGCCCATGTCATGACCGAACATGACGAAGACGAGGGCGAGGCCGAGCAACCCCCCTGCTTTGACGAGCATCTGGCGCCAATCGTGAAGGCGAGCCCCCGGATGAGTCAAAGACTTCGCCAAAACGAGGAGCAGAGCGAGTTTGAGCAACTCGGAGGGCTGGATCAAGAACGGCAAGCCCGGGATCCACACCCAGTTGACGTTTCCGCCTTCTTCCCTCCCCAAGGGGGTCAAGACGAGGGACTGCAAGATCAGTGCGAACACGAAAACCGGGTAGGAGAAGGTCTTGAAGAACACGATCGGAATCTTGTGCACTCCGTAGGCGATCAGCAAACCCCCCAGAATGACCAGGAGAGGCTTCATATAGTCCAGGTAGGGATTCTCACCACCAAAGATCGAACTCACGGTCTGCGCAGAAAACCCCATGAGCATCCCGATAATCGCCAAGACCAGCGCGGGAATGACGATAAGGTAGTAGGTGACCACCGGATTCAAGCTCGCCGCGCTACGCCCTTCGGAAACGAAACGTGGATTCGAGATTGGCGATCTCAGGCGAGCCCAGCCTTCACGCAGAGCTTCCATCGGTACTCCCCCATTGTGCGGCCAAACGCTTCACAGCTTCAACGAAAATCTCTCCGCGCTGAACGTAGTTCTCGAACTGATCCCAGGAAGCGCAGGCGGGGGCGAAAACAACCGTGTCCCCGGGTAAGGATAATGCGACCGCTTCGTTGACAACGGAGAACATCCAATCCTCGTGTCCGTCAACCTCCACGAGAGGAACTGCGGGCGCACCTTGAGCAAAAGCCCGCAGGAGGGGTTCACGCTCCTCACCGATGACGATCGCACCGCGAAGCAGAGGAGCAACCTCGGCGACCAGCCCAGTCAGGTCCTGCCCTTTCGTGTCTCCACCGACGATCCACACGGCGCGACCTGCCGGAATCCCAGCGAGGCAGGCGCGTGCAGCGTGCGCATTCGTCGCTTTCGAGTCGTCAATCCACGTCAACTCCGCTGCCTGCGCGACAATAGCGCGACGGTGAGCGAGGGGACGATACTCACGAAGACCAGCAGATACGGCCTCAGGGCTAACGCCGTGAGCGCGGGCAAGGGCCGCGGCGGCAAGGGCATCGTTGATGACGGCAGCACCCGGATGCGGCCCGTAGGCGCCCTCCAAGTCCGCAAGGTCCGCCAAATGAATGGCGTGGGTCTTTCGCTCCTCAAGGAAGGCACGATCAACGATGCTTCCTTCAACAATTCCCACCTGAGACAAGTACGGGGTACCAAGAGTCACGCCGATCGCCCGTGCGCCCTCGACAACATCAGCGTTCTCCACCATCGCTTCGACCACCCGGTCTGAAGCGGGATACACGCAAGCGATCCTCGTGCGCTCATACACCCGTGCTTTGTCAGCGGCGTAGGCCTCCACAGAGCCATGCCAATCCACGTGATCGGCGTCGACGTTCAAACACACAGAAGCCTCAGGGGACACGCTCAGCGTCGTGTGGAGCTGGAAAGAGGACATTTCGACGGCGAAGACCTCCGCATCCGAGTCGATTGCCTCCGTGATGGGGGTACCGACATTGCCGACCTCCATGGCATTCTCACCGTTGGCCCGCAAGATCGAGCCGAGCATGCCAAGGGTCGTGGTCTTCCCATTCGTGCCTGTCACGACAAGCCAGGGACGCCCCGCATGAGGCCCCCCTTCTTGGAGGCGCCACGCAAGCTCGACTTCTCCCCACACGGGGATCCCCACCGCTTTCGCGGCTGCAAAGATCGGGGCGTGGGCTGGGATGCCCGGGGAGACGACGATGACCTCCGGTCCGGCAAGGATCGCCTCTTGAGCAAGCTCCCTCGCGTCCTCGACGACGGTGACTTCAATGGACTCGAGGCCCTCGAAACTGTGCTTCGGGGGATTCTGGTCGAAAACGAGCACCTCACGCCCCCGGGCGAGAAGAGCGCGAGCCGCACCCCGACCGGAGGTGCCCCAGCCGATGACGACAACGCGCCCGCTCATAGCTTCGACACCCATTCGGCGTAGAAGACACCTGCGCCCGTGATCGCGAAGAGCGCGGCGATCAGCCAGAAACGGATAACGATCGTGACCTCTTGCCAGCCTTTGAGTTCGAAATGGTGGTGCAGCGGAGCCATACGGAAAACCCTCTTCCGGGTCTTCTTGAAGACGAGAATCTGGATGACGTCGGACATGGTGATGACGACGAAAAGACCACCGATGATGATCGCGAGGAACTCAGTGTTCGTCAGGATCGACAAGCCCGCGACCGCACCGCCGAGAGCGAGAGAACCTGTGTCACCCATGAAAATACGTGCCGGCGAGGCATTCCACCACAAGAACCCCGCCAAAGAACCGATCAGTGCGGCCGAGAAGACCGCCAGATCCATGGGATCACGCGTCATATAACAGGCCGCCTCCGCAAGATTCGCGTGGTCGGAGTAGCACGACTGGACGCGCTGAAAGTAGGTGATGAACGTGTAGGCGCCAAAGACGAAGATCGACGCGCCCGTCGCCAGCCCATCAAGACCATCGGTCAGATTCACCGCGTTCGACCAGGCCGCGACAATGAAATTCGTCCACACGAAATAGAGGATGACGCCGATCGTCAACCCTGCGAAGGCGAGAGTCACAGCTGTGGGACGAGCAAGGGAAATCGCCAGAGAACCAGGAGTGATGCCATGCACATTCGGACGGAGCAAAGACATTCCGGCAAAAACGGCGGCGACCAGGATTTGGCCGACGATCTTCGCTCCCGCGTGAAGTCCCAGGGAACGCTGACGAAAGATCTTGATGCCATCGTCGAGTAGGCCGATCAGCCCCAGACCCACGAACAACACCAGCAGCGACCAGCCCGACCAGGAAGGACCCACCCCGGCGATGAAAGAACCGATCAGCCAAGCAAGAACAGTTGCGAGCATGATGACGAGGCCGCCCATCGTCGGCGTCCCTCGCTTCGTGAGGTGTTGAGTCGGTCCATCCTGGCGGATGAACTGCCCATACTGGTGGCGCGTGAGAAATCCGATGAGAAGCGGTGTGCCCAGAATCGAGACCGCGATAGCGATGACGAATGCGGCAATAAGTCCGATCAACGCTGGACTCCCTTCTCGCGGAGAAGATCCGCTACCTTCCACGACTGTGAACCGTAGGACCCCTTCACGAGGACAACACAGCCAGGTTCCAGTTTCGCACAGAGCAAGGCTGCGGCCTCCTCAACACTTCCAGCGAGCACGCCCTCGACCTTTTCACCCGCCCCCTCGAGGTAGAAGTGCGAATCTCCTCCAAGGACGACAAGCGTCTTAACTCCCCCATCTCGCGCCATATCTCCGACCGCCCGGTGAAGCTCAGCGGATTCCTCGCCGAGTTCGAGCATCTCGGACAACACAGCGAAACGAGGGCGATTCTGGCCGATAGCGGCAAGGGCTGCGAATCCCGCTCGCATCGAATCGAGGTTCGCGTTATACGCGTCGTCAATCAGGGTGAAAGGAACGCCCTCGATTTCAAGGTCCACCACATCCATACGATGCGGGGACAAAGCAGTTGCGCCGTTCACCGCGGCGAGAACTGTGTCGAATCCGATCCCAAGAACGAGGGCGCCGGAAATAGCGGCAAGCGCGTTATTCACATGGTGGACGCCCGCGACTCCAAGAGCAACCTCACCCCTGCCCTCGGGGGTGAGGAGTGTGAAGCGCGCGCGATCGAAGGCATCCCTCGTGACATTGAGGGCACGAACCTGCGCTTCAGGCTTGCCTGAGGCTGAAAAGGTCCAGACCGGGCCGCTCGCAAGAGGAGCCATCGCCATCACACGCTCATCATCAGCGTTGAGAATCACCGGAGCGCCAGGCACAGAGCCGACGATGAGCTCAGCCTTCGCCTTCGCGATTCCCTCAACCGAGCCAAAACCGCCGAGGTGGGCGTGGCCGACCATCAATTCGACCGCCACGTCCGGAGCGACAATCTCCGTGAGGTAGGCAATATGGCCCGGCCCGGAGGCGCCCATCTCCAAAACCATGTGTCGGGTCGTGTGATCAGCGCTCAAAACCGTGAGCGGCAGCCCGACCTCGTTATTGAAGGAGAGTTTGGGGGCGATGGTCGGAGCATCGGCGGACAAGATCTGGAAGAGGAGGTCCTTCGTCGTGGTTTTACCCGCCGAACCGGTCACGGCGATCACATCGAGGCTCTGATTCGCTCGAAGGTCATGAAGGTGGGCGCTCGCAAAATCGCCGAGAGCTTTCGTCGACTCGGGAACAAGAATCTGGGCGATCCGTGGGTCGAGGTCGAGGATGCGCTCAACGATCACTCCAACAGCACCACGCTCAACCGCTGCCTGAGCATAATCGTGTCCATCGCTCATCTCGCCACGGCGCGCAACATAACAGGAGCCTTCCTGAGCTTCGCGCGAATCCGTGACGACAGGGCCGGTCACCATCCGGTCGGGACCGTGCAGTGTTCCAGTGACAGCCTGAGCGATCCAACCCGCCGAGCGTTCCATCTTCTTCCTTTCCTCGGCCCGCGTGAGCGCGGACGTCACTGCGTCGGAGTCGTCGGATACAGATCCGGCGAGCTTGACGATGCGGGAATCCCGAGGTTCCTCACAGCCACTTTGGCGACATCTCCGAAAAGCGGCGCGGAGGAATCTGAGGAGATATACCCGACCTTCGGATTGTAAAGGACGACAGAAATCGCCAGGCGCGGAGCATCGACGGGAAGGAGGCCGGCCGTCGTTGAAACGACGCCATGACCGCCGTCTTCGAGGATGATATCCGCGGTGCCGGTCTTCACTCCAAGACGGTAGCCGTTAACTTTGGCTGCCCCTGCCGTACCAAGTTTGTCTTCGACGACCGATTCCATCATCGTCATGAGAGTTTGCGCTGTCTGGGCGTTCATTGCCTGGGTCGGGGTCGGAGCCTCGGGGATGACAACAGTCCCATCGGCGTTCGTCACCGATTTGACGATCCGAGGCGCGATGCGGACCCCTCCATTTGCGATGGTTGCGAGGAAGGATGCTTCTTGCAGGGGGGAGATCGAATAAGACTGCCCGAACATGGACACATACCGGTCGCGTCCAAGCCATTCGGTGTCCGGGCGCACACTGCCCCCGGTTTCGCCCGGAAGTTCAATCCCGGTGGGTTCACCGAATCCGAGGCCTCGCATCATCGTGTAACGCTGCTCGTCACTCACCGTCTGGCCCACGAGGACAGTCCCCGTGTTCGAAGACTCAGCGAGGATTCCCGTAGCGGTCAAGACCTCGCCGGAGTGCTCATGAAAATCCGTGATCGGACCGCCCGCATCAGCCAGGTCCAATTGATAAGGAACGTTGAAAACGGTGGTCGGCGTGATTGATCCTGCTTCGAGAGCTGTGGCGAAGGTGACGAGCTTACCGACAGAACCGGGTTCGACCGCGTACTGGACGGCGGAAACGGCCTGCAGATTCGCATTATCGGGCACCGTCGAGTTCGAATCCGCAAGGACCAAGATCTGCCCGGTCGAAACATCTTCAACAACGATCGAGCCCCAATCGGCCTGGTGCCTACTCACCCTTTCGTCGAGGAGTTCTTGGACCTGGTGCTGTAGATCGGCGTGGATCGTCAAAGCGACTGACGCGCCGTCAACAGGATTCTTCACGGTCTGCTTGCCACCCGGAATCACCGCTCCATTGGGTGCGATTTCGAAGGCCTCCGTACCGGGAATCCCTTTGAGTGAGTCCGTGTATTGCGCTTCAATTCCGGAAGATCCCTTCCCATTGGCATCGACGGTTCCGATCACGGGAGCTGCGAGCGCACCGTTCGGATAAGTGCGCTCGTACACGGCTTCCCATTCGATGCCATAAATGTTCAGGGCGCGGATCTTACGGTAGGTGACCGCATCAACATTCCTCTTGACGTACTCGTACTTCGAGGAACCCATGAAAAGGCCGCCCAGTTCTGCTGTGCTCATGCCCAGCAGCTCGGAAAGCTGGCGAGCGGCCTCAGTGGGCCCGTAACCGACGACAACATTCTTCGTCTGTCCCTCTACCTCTTGTTTCTCATAGTGCACGTACTTGCGGATGTTCTCCTGGTTCACTGCGATGTCATAGGTGAGGATCGAGTCAGCGAGAACCATCCCGGTCGCATCGGTAATCTGACCGCGCTTCGCCGCGATGTCCGACTTCGATGTGCGCACCGCTTCGCCCTCGGCCGCGAGTTCCGGGGCTTGGACGATTTGCAGGTTGACGAGGCGCACGATGCACACGCAAAGCAAGAGCACGACCATCAGGAGAATGTGGCGAGCTCGTCGAGCAGATTGATTCATGGTTTCGCCTTAGCGCGCGGCGGGCGTTCCACCTTCAACGACGCCCGTATTCAAAGTGATGAAGCCTGTGTTTCCCGCGGGAACCATTCCCTGCGCGCGAGCCTGAGTCTCGAGCGAGGAGGGCGAGGAAACCTCCTCGATTCTCACTTGCATTGACCATGCTTCAGCATCGAGCTCGTTGAGGATGATCTGCTGGGAACGGATTTCGTAGGCCGTTTGCGCCATGCGAGTGTGCAGGAAGATCGAAGTGGCTGCCGAAACGATGAGTACGGTGAGCAAGACCGCGAAGAAGACGAGGGCGGAGCGCCCGCTGCGTTGCCCTTCAATAACCCGGATCTGTTGGACGGAGGCGTGCAGGCGCTCCGGACGGGAGGCGGGCCCGGTTTGGGCTGCTGCTCTCATGAGAGCTCCTTCCATTCGCGAACGAGTCGGACGCCGCGCAGTCGTACGGAAGCGGATCGAGGGTTGTGGGTGATTTCAGCGTCGTCGGCCATGCGGGCTCCTCTGGTGAGCAGCTCAAGGCTCGGTGCCATGTGCTCGGGAATCACCGGGAGCCCAGGAGGCAGATCGATCGAGGAGCCCGCTCGGAAGATCTCCTTGACGATCCGGTCCTCCAAAGATTGGTAGGACTCGACCACGAGGACGCCGCCAGTGTTCAGAGAGCGCAGTGCCGCTGGAATCGCATCTTCGAGGATCCTCAGCTCGTCATTAACGGCGATCCGCAAGGCCTGGAAGGTCCTCTTCGAAGGGTTGCCACCGCTTCGACGTGCGGGGGCTGGAATGGCTGCGCGAACAATATCAGCGAGTTGACCGGTGCGGCTCAGCGGCTCCGTATCTCGGCGTTCAACGATGAGCCGGGCGATCCGGGATGCGAATCGTTCCTCCCCGTAGACGCGCAAGATCCGAGCGATTTCCTTCTCGGGTGCGCTCGCAAGGAGTTGGGCTGCACTGATCCCGCTCGTCGGGTCCATTCGCATGTCCAATGGAGCGTCCGCGGAGTAAGAGAAGCCACGTTCGACCTCGTCGAGCTGGAAGCTGGAGACCCCCAGATCCATGAGGATCGCGTCCGCTTTTCCACTTGGCGAGTGTTGGGCCACGACCTCGTCAATGTGGTCGTAGGTGGTCTGCACGGCGGTGAAGCGATCAGCGAAGGGGGCGAGGCGCTGGGAGGCGAGAGCGATGGCCTGGGGGTCGCGGTCGATGCCGATAAGGCGGGTGTCGTGGAATCGTTTGAGGGCCGCTTCGGAGTGCCCGCCCATGCCGAGGGTGCAATCAACAAGGACTCCCCCTTCATCGGGCAGACCGAGTGCGAGCATGTCGAGGCATACGTCAAGAAGGACGGGCGTATGACGCGCCGAAGTGTCGGGGGTGCCCACATCCGCTCCTTCCTGTCGAGGGCGACTCGTGGAGCCGGGTCCCCCACCGGGCTCCGCCATCGGGGAAGTGATGTCGGAACACGGATGGAGACCGAGCACAACGAGTCAGAACATGCCGGGGATGATCTCCTCAGCGGTTTGCGAGAACACCTCTTCCTGGACGGCGAGGTACTCGCGCCAGGCTTTGGCATTCCAGATCTCTGCACGCGAACCGGCACCGATGACGGTGAGTTCACGGTCGAGACCGGCGTAGGTCCGAAGATCGGCTGGGACGCTGATGCGCCCCTGCTTATCCGGAACCTCCTTGTAGGCGCCCGAGAGCATGACTCGGATCCAGTCGCGCGCCTGTTTCGACGACAGTGGCGCGTTCATGAGGTCCTTCGTCATTTCCTCGAACTGTGAGGCAGGGAATGCGTAGACGCAGTGCTCCTGACCTCGGGTGAGGACGATGCCGCCCTCCATGTCCTCGCGGAACTTGGCGGGGAGGAACATGCGTCCTTTGTCGTCGAGCTTGGGCTCGTATGTGCCAAGGAACATGTTTCACCGCCTTCCCCCGCGGAACACTTTTCCCCACTTTACCCCACAAGCTGACTTTCAGGGCACCGTTTTTCGGAAGATCCTCCACACAACAGAGCAACAATCCGCAGAACCATGCGGAAAACTTGCTGTGGTGAGAAGTGGGGAAGATTTTCTCGAGCTTGTCTGGAGTGCGAGAGAAGAGGGGGTTATCGGACGCCCGAATCAGTGTTTTGCCTGCTCTGGGGCTCCTCAAGGAGGAATATGGAGCGCCCAGGGGTGCAAAGTGGGGACGAACAGGGAGCACGGCCGGGGTGGAAAGTGGGGAGGAGACAGCTCCGAACTCACCGGCACCCAGACCTCGATCATCAGGGAGCAGCCCGGGGCGGGCAGTGGGGATGAACAGGGAGCGGGTCGGGGTGGAAAGTGGGGACGAGGGAACAGCATGGGGAGGATGGTGGCAAACAGCCTTCACTCCCCCGCTGGCTCAGCACTCACTCCCCAGGGTGGAAAGTGGGGACGATCAGGGAACGCCCCGGGGTGGAAAGTGGGGGCGCCCAGAGGCTCAGCGCTCACTCCTGGGCACAGCGCTTACGCGCCCGGGCACAGTGCTTACGCGCCCGGGCACAGCACCCGCCAACAAGTCGGACACACCCCCATAACAATGCGCACCGCGGGGCACGACCATGGTTACAAGTCGGACACAACCCCTGCACAACACGCAAAGACCAGACTTCGACCTGAGGTTACTTCAACGATCCACGACACAGTGTTCGACTTGTGGACCACACAAGCACAAGGGCGCACATACAACGCGCACTCTCAGAATCCCGGATTCCAGATCCGAGCAAAACTCAGTGACGGCCCCGCTCTTGCCAACGACGCTCCTGATCCGCAAGGAAACTCGCCCAAGAACTCCGCTGGCGCTTCACCTTCTTCTTCGGAGAAGGAACCCCACTGCCTTTCGGCGAAGAGATCGCGAACCACACACCGCCGACCATCAAAATGAACCCAGCGACGCCCAAGAGGATCGACACAAGCGAATAACCGAGAGACACCGCAGCAACAAGAACGATAAGGCCCACAACGGCGAGCAATGCTCCCGCTGCGATGCGACGGGGGGAAAGGCGAAGTGGGGCATGGTCCTCAATGGGAGACTCCATTTGAGACGCGAAAGCCGGGTCAGCACGACGGAACTCTTCTTCCATCTGTTCGAGTACTTGCTTCTCATAATCGGAGAGAGCCACGACGCCTCCTTTCAGATCCGTACCCCCAGTCTAATCCGTCGCGTGACCCTCAAGCGATTCAGTTCCACCAGGGCGCTGAATCAGAGTCGCCGGCGCAATCGCATTCCTTCCAAAACGCGAGAGCACCGAATCCATCGCACGCTCCGAGGCGAGGGGCTTGCCGTCCTCGTCCAAAGTGACAGCGATCCCCTCGTCCCTTGAGCACAATCCCTCGCAGCGGACCCCCACGAGGCGAACTCCACCCGCAGGCATCACCTCACGTTCGAAAAGCCCCTTCACAGCCTCGAAGACAATGCGCCCGACGTCGCTCGGGGCGTGAAGGGTCGTGGAACGCGTCAGAGTTTTGAAAGCAGGATCACGCAGTTTCAGGACAATCGTCGACGCAACCCATTCGTGAGCGCGCAAACGTTGGGCGCACTCGTGGGAGGCTTTGAGGAGGAAGGCTTCCACTTCCTCGCGGGTTCGCAAGTCCTCATCGAAGGTCTGCTCCGTTCCAATGGACTTCTCATCGCGGTGGGGCGCAACCCTGCGTCGATCAATCCCCCACGCCAGATCATGAAGCCGGTGGGCATTGGCGACTCCCACAATGCGGCTCAGCCGAGACATCTCCAGCTTTGCCAGATCTCCGATCGTGTCGATGCCCGCCTTTTCGAAGCGTTTGGCGGACACGGCCCCAACTCCCCATAGGGCACCCACGGGTAATCCATGAAGAAACTCCACAGTCCTATCCTCTGGGATGAGGAGGAGGCCATCGGGTTTCGCATTCGAAGACGCGATCTTCGCGACAGATTTGGAAGAAGCGATGCCCACACTCGCAGGAAGCCCCACTTCTTCGCGGATTCGAGCCCGCAGCATGCGCCCGATGCTCGTCGGAGAACCCAAGCGCCGTCTCGCCCCCGACACGTCGAGGAAGGCCTCATCAATCGACACCTGCTCCAACTCGGGAGTCACCGAAGAGAGGATCGCCATGACACGTTTCGAATACTCCGAATAGGCGCCCCGGCGTGAAGGCACGACCCTCGCCTCGGGACACAAAAGTCGTGCTCGAGCCATCGGCATGCCCGCACGCACGCCCTTCGCCCTCGCCTCATAAGTGGCCGAGGTAACGACCCCACGATTGGAGGTCCCCCCAACAATGATCTCCTTGCCCGCCAAAGAAGGGTCTTCGGCGAGCTCAACCTGCGCGAAGAAGGAATCCATGTCGATATGGAGGATCGGGGTCGCTGAATCGTCATCTCCCCAAAAGCGGCGCCCCCTGGCGTCGCGCGGCGCATTCGACATATCCCCTCCTCTCCTCGTCTCGCTACAGTGTCCCCCATGGCACGGGCATCAGCGCGCGGAAGTGAATTCCACACAGTCGATTCGGGCGAGGTCGAGATCCGCTGGGATGGGCCCATTGCCACCGTATTCCTCAACGGCGTCGAATCCTCAGCGATCCACACTGATGATCCCTCGATCCTTGAATTCGAGTACATGCAGCACGCGAACTGCGCCCTCGACGCAGTATTTCCTGCTCCGCAGAGGATTCGAGCACTCCACTTGGGAGGAGCTGCATGTGCCCTCCCTCTTGCTTGGGCTACCCTGCGGCCCGGCTCGCGTCACAGCGCCGTCGAGATCGACCCCGGCCTCGCGGGCGCTGTACGCGATTGGTTCGATCTGCCTCGCTCTCCGGCCTTATCCATCCGGGTTGGGGACGCTCGCGCCGTCATGTGCTCCATGAAAGACGCCTCTTTCGATGTGATCGTCCGCGACACCTTCGACGAGGGGAAAGTCCCCGCTCATCTGCGCACCACTGGCTTTGCCCGTGAGGCGAGGCGAGTTCTCAAATCTGAGGGGTTGTTCCTCCTCAACTGCGCCCACGGGGGCGGCGAAGACGCCAGGCGCGAGATCGCCTCGCTTCGAGAAGAGTTCTCGCAGCTGTGCTCGATCCAGGATCCGAAGGTCGGTCGCTCGGGTCGGCGCGGTAATGTTCTCGTCGTTGCGAGTAACTGCGCGTATCCGATTGATGAGCTCGATCGGCGACTGCGCACACTGCCACTTCCTGCCCGAGTCACTCATGGGAGGGCACTGGAGAAATGGTGTGCGGGTGCCAAGCCCTTTCTCGATCCAGAACCCTCATCTCAAGGCGTGGGCGTGGCTCAAGGTGCAGGCTCGACTCAAAGCGAAGACTTGGCTTCGAAAGCCCGGGCTTGACTCGAGGCGCAGGCGTGGCTCAAGGCGTGGGCGTGGCTCAAGGTGTGTGCGTGGCGTCGAAAGCCCGAGCTGCAGTCCTTTCAGACGGCGCCCTTCAAGATACGAGCCTTCACTACGGGCACTTTTATGACGGGCCCCTTCAAGACGGTGCCGAGTTCGTCGAGTCCCCTCAAAAGAATCAGTGAGAGGATTCTTCGCCCGAGTTCTGCTCGCCACTTGCGGACTCGCCCTGGGCTGAAGGCCCCGCACTCGACGAAGCAGCGGACTCATCTGATTCAGGCTGAGCGCTATGGCGAGGGCGCCCGACGTTCCTGGGAGCATTCGGGTTCAGCCTGCGCAGCTCAACACGGCGCAGCGCGGCCTGAAGCGGATCCGATTCTTCTTCCGCTTGCGCCTCTTCTGCCTCGTCTTTTTCTGGCTGCTCCGCGAGGTTCGCGAGATACGCCTCAATGACGTCGCCAATGTCCTTCTCAGTCTTGCGCTCAGACCTCAAAGGAGTGCGTTCAGCCCACTCTCCCGGGGGAACACCGTCTTTGCCAGCTCCGCTCAAGGCATCGAAGTGCTCCTCGAGGGCGGCCACCGTGCGCTGCATCTCAGAGTTCGATTCCAAAATTCGCTCGATCGCCGTGTGTTCTTCGGCGGCGTCCTGTTCGAGTTCACCCACGGGAAGAGACAAGTCCGCCAGATCCGACAAAGCACTCAAGAGTGCGGAGGCGCCTGCAGGATAAGCGGCATCCGCGACGTAGAAGGGGATGGCGGCGAGGAACACGATCCCCGGAATCCCCTGATTCGCCAGCCGCTCCTGCAGGAAAGTCGTCATCGGCGTTGGGAAACGCAAGGTCGCCGCCATCTGAGGCTGTTCAGGAATAAGGGCCTTTTCCGTAGCCTGGACATGAACGGGCGTCGGCCTCGTATGGGGAACCCCCGAGGGCATTCCGTTGAAAGAAACGACGATCTCTACACCCGCTCGGGTCGCAAGTTCGGTGACGATCCTCGAGAAGGACTCCCATTTCGCATCCGGCTCAGCACCGTGAAGCACCAGCACAGGGTTGCCGAGATCGTCTTTGACTCGGTCGAGGACGAGTTCGGGCATCTCCACGGACTCGAGCACCCAGTCACTCACCGTCGCGAAAGGCCGGTGAGACCTGTAATCGAGGAAAGCATCCGTATCGAAAGTGGCGACGCGTTCCGTGGGCAGCGAACGCAGCATCTCTTCAACTGCCAGACGAGCGGCACCACCCGCATCGAAAGCACCGTTGAACTGGGCGACGAGGATCCGCGCCTTCGTGTCCTCGACATCTCCCCGCCAGAAGAGGTCTTCATCGGTTGAGCGCACGGGCCTCTCCTTTCAGGTCGTCAGTTCTCATGCCCCTTCCACGCTACCTGGATGGACAAAGCGATGCGCGCCTAGATCCACGAGTTGCGCCATGAGCGAAGGAGAACGAGAGCAAAGGCGAGAAAGAACAGACATCACGAACGAGGGCGAGGGCCGGGGCGAACGAGGGCGAGGGCCGAGCCACACGAAAACCGAGGTCCCCTCCCACACACCCTGCAAGACAGGCAGAAGCCGGGGCCGAGCCACAGAAGGACTGGGGCCAAGGCCTTGGCACCATGAGCAAGGACGAGGGGGCACCACGAAAAAGAAGAAAGAACACCATCAGCACGACGCCCCAGACACCACGAAACGAGGGCGAGGGCCACCACGAACACAAGAGAACACCTGGCCGGTTCTTCTCCGTGGACTTGGCGAAGCCTCCGGCTGCACATGAGGCACAATGGTTTACCCCTCTTCACCGACCGCAAAGGACGCGCATGGCCGAGCAGCCCTCAACGCACTCGAGGCCTCCCCTCCCAGAGCAGGAATTCGTTGACGCCGCCTACGCGCGTCTCGACGCATTGCGCCGCTCCTACCGTGAAGGCCAAGCGAAGGCTCATGCCACGCACGGCGTCGGCAACGCACAGGGCTGGACTGAAAGGGACGCGATCTCCTCTCACCTGGGAGATATGGCAGCCCGCCTCGAAGGGGTCGAAGAACGCCTCGTCTTCGGCCGACTCGATACGAAAGAAGGGCTCGTCCACCATATCGGCAGGCTCTCACTCCTCACCGAGGAAGGCATCCCTCTTCTCATCGATTGGCGCGCCCCCGCCGCGATGCCCTTCTACCAGGCGACCGCTGTCGAACCACGAGGGGTCGTCAGGCGCCGCCACATCACAACGAAAAAGCGGAACGTCACCGCAATCGAAGATGAGCTCCTCGATTCACACTCCGCGAGCGCCCTGGATCTTCAAGGAGAAGGGGCCCTCATGTCCGCGCTCACAAAGGCGCGCGATGGGCGAATGGGCGACATTGTGGCGACGATCCAATCTGAACAGGATCAAATCATTCGCGCAGCCGACGATGGCCTAGTCGTCGTTCAAGGCGGGCCGGGGACCGGCAAGACTGCTGTGGCGCTGCACCGCATCGCCTATCTTCTCTACTCGCAGCGCGAGCGTCTTGAGCGCTCCGGGGTGCTTCTGCTCGGGCCTTCTCGGGTTTTCCTCCAATACATCGAAAAGGTCCTGCCTTCCTTAGGTGAGACGGGCGTTGTTTCCACGACTCTTGGCGACCTGCTTCCCGGGATCAGCGCGAGGGGCAGCGAAGCTTTCGCCGTCGCGCAGGCGAAGGGACGCTCCGGCTGGTCCAGACTTTTGCGCCAGGCGGTCCGTTCCCTTCCCAGACTCATTGACGAGCCTGTGCGCCTTGAAGTGTGGAACCGCAGTGTTGATCTTCTTCCCGAGGACGTGAACGCGGCCTTCAAACGTGCGCGCAACTCCCATAAGACGCACAACGAGGCGCGAGAGATTTTCGCCCGCGAGCTTATGAAGACGCTCGCCAAGCGTCTCGCAAGCGAAGCCGCGGAAGGGCTCGGGCGAGTCGAAGAAGAGGACATTGCGAGCTGGACTGCGGAGATTCGAGATTCCATTGATGCTCGTCGTGCGATCAACCTGGCGTGGATGCCCACGGGTGCTCAGACTCTTCTCACGCGCCTGTATGCGAGGCCACAGCTTCTCCGCGCTCTCAATGCCTCGGCGAAGCATCCCTTGAAGGATGCGGATCTGGAACTTGTCGAGCGGCATGGGGGTGAATGGACGCCGGCAGATGTGCCGCTGCTCGATGAACTCGAAGAGCTTCTCGGTCCGATGCCGAACTCGAGGAGGAGTCGTCGCGACTCCACCGCAAAAGAGGAGATCAAGCGAGCTCAGGAGGCAATTGATCGGCAAGGATTGGGTGGGGGCATTGTGACCGCCGCCCAGCTCGCCGCATCTGCGAGAGCCGAGGTCGAGTGGAGCCCCCTGACGGAGAAGGCGGCCGCTGACCGCCAGTGGGCCTACGGTCACATCGTCGTCGACGAGGCACAGGACCTGTCGCCGATGGCGTGGCGCGCACTGCTTCGACGCTGTCCCTCCCGCTCGATGACGATCGTGGGAGACCTTGATCAGCGTCGCGGGAAGAATCGCCCCCATACCTGGGTCGAGGCCCTGGGACCGGCTCGCCGCGCTTATTCGGGCGAGTACGTGCTCTCCGTCTCCTACCGGACCCCGGCGACTTTGACCGCTATCGCTGAGTCGGTGATGGCTCGGGCCGGTGAGCCCGTCGTCCACCCCATGAAGGCCGTGCGAGATGTCGAGGATTGCTACCGAGTTGTCAGAGTCAAAGCTGAGAGCGAAGCGGGGGGCCCAACCGAGGCGAAAGGTGAAGCCTGTTCGGGAAGCAAGGCCCACCCGGGGGGCGAAGCTGAGGCGAAGGCTGAGGTCCAGCAGCAAGACGAGACCCTGCGAGGGGGCGAATCCTTAGCAGGCCATGAGCCTGTGATTGGCCGCAAGAGCGTTCACACTCACGAGCGACTCGTGAGCGCGGTGAAGCAGGCGGTGAACCTCGCCCTCGAACGTCTCGATGCCGAGTCCGGTGAAGGCTCAGGCCGCGTCGCGGTGATCGTCGGTTCTCAGCGCGCTTCGATGTGGGGAGCGGATGTGACGGGAAGTCGGGGCTTGGACTCGCGAGTCTCGCTCTTGTCCGCTCCGGCCTCGAAGGGCCTCGAATTCGACTCGGTGATCCTCGTTGAGCCCGCAGAACTTCTCGAGGACGGCCCAGGGGATCTCTTCGTCGCCCTGACGCGAGCCACCCACGATGTGACTGTCCTTCATGAAGGAGAACTCCCAGCGGGAATGGAGGAATGGTAAGCCCGGTGAGGCGCGAGCCTAAGGAATGGTGAACCCGATGTTCGGGGCGAGCCGAATGTTCAGAAGGTAAACGCGTTTCCCGTGCTCACCAGTTTTCTGGCACCATTTCGATCATGACGCGAGCACTCCTCCTTGAAAATCCCCATAAGACTGCCGACGAAGTTTTCGTGAAGAACGGTATCGAGGTCGTTCGCAACCCCGGAGCCCTCGACGAGGCCGAACTGATCCATGCTCTTCAAGGAGTCGACTACCTCGGCCTGCGTTCGAAGACGAGCGTCACCCGTGAAGTGCTCGAAGCGAACCCGCAGCTCAAAGCAATTGGCGCCTTCTGCATTGGAACGAATCAAATCGACCTGGAAGCGGCGACCGAGTTGGGTATCTGCGTGTTCAACGCCCCTTACTCCAACACCCGTTCCGTGGTCGAACTGGCCATCGGCGAGATCATCGACTTGTGTCGACGCGTCACTGTGAAGAACTCGCGTCTTCACCGCGGCATCTGGGACAAGTCCGCTGACGGCGCGCACGAGGTCCGAGGCCGCACCCTCGGCATCATCGGCTATGGCAATATTGGCACTCAGCTTTCCGTGCTCGCGGAAGCGATGGGCCTCAATGTCATCTTCTATGACGTCGCCGAGCGCCTCGCCCTCGGCAATGCCACACAAATGCCGACGATGGAATCCGTGCTGCGTGAAGCGGATATCGTTTCAGTCCACGTTGACGGCCAACTCGTCAACGCTAATCTCTTCGGAGCCCGCGAGTTCGCGATGATGAAACCCGGAGCTCTCTTCATCAACCTGTCGCGCGGCTTCATCGTCGATATCGATGCTCTCCACGATGCCCTCGTCTTAGGTCATCTCGCCGGCGCGGCAGTCGATGTTTTCCCCGAAGAGCCCAATAAGAACGGCGACCCCTTTACCTCTCCTCTGGCAAAACTCGACAATGTGATCCTCACTCCGCACATCGGAGGTTCTACGGAAGAGGCTCAATACGACATCGGTCGTTTTGTTGCGAGCAAGATCGCCGACTATGAGAACACGGGCTCGACTGATATGTCTGTGAACCTGCCGAACCTCCAGCTCAGTGCTTCCGAGGAATCGCGCTACCGGATTGCCCTCATCCATCGCAACACCCCCGGCGTCCTCGCAACCGTCAACAACACTTTCGCCCAGACTGGCGCGAACATCGGTGCTCAAATCCTTGGAACTGCGGGGCAAACAGGCTACGTGCTCACGGATATCAACTCCGAGTTGCCTGTTGAAGCGATTGAGAAGATCCGTTCCATGAAGGATACGATCCGTCTGATCACGACTCGCCTGTGAAGGTGTCGTGGCTTGGGGGTGAGATCTTTCCCTCGTGCTCATCCCAGGACAGCTTTTCATAGAGTAACCTACGGTTCCGTAGGTAAAGTCGATCAACGGAGGCACTGTGTCCCTCACCGACGATCTTCGACGCGGCTACGCGCCCGGCGTTGCCCTCGAGGTTTCAATCCCCGAACTTACGCTGCCGCAAATGGTGGAGGAAGTGGCACGCCGATACCCGCAGCGCGTCGCTCTCGACTTCTTCTCCCGCTCGATCACCTACGCGCAACTCGTTGACCGCGTCCGGCGCGCCGCATCAGTGCTCGCCCGCGCGGGCGTCGCCCCAGGCGATCGCGTTGCCCTCATGATGCCGAACTGTCCCCAACATGTCATTGCGATCCTCGCGACAATGACTCTCGGGGGTATCGTCGTCGAGCACAACCCCCTGTCTCCCGTCCTCGAAATTGAAAAAGAGTTCGAAGCCCACGGTGCTCGAGTCGTCATCGCCTGGGAGAAGTCCATCGACAAACTTGCTTTCCTCAAAGACGAGGCGACCGTCTTCTCCGTTGACCTCACACGTGCCATGCCGGGGGCCACCCAGTTCCTCCTGCGCCTGCCCGTGAAGGCGGCGAAGGAAAAGCGCACGGCTTTGTCCGCCAAGCCCCCCACGTGGACACGGTCCTGGGATCGCGAGGTCATGCAATCACCCCGCTGGTTGAACGAGCGCCCCGTCAGCCCCGACGACCTTGCCCTCCTCATTCATACTGGTGGCACGACCGGCATTCCGAAGGGTGCAGCCCTGACGCACCGCAACATCCTCGCCAATATTGCCCAGTCGATCGCCTGGGTTCCTGTCCTCCACGAAGGCGCAGAAGTCTTCTACTGCGTTCTGCCCTTGTTCCACGCTTTCGGTTTCACGATTGGGCTCTTTGCGGGGCTTCGCCTCGGTGCAAGCGTCGCGTTGTTCCCCAAGTTCGATACAACGATGATCCTCACGAGCCAAAAGCGCCTGCCCTGCACCTTCTTCCTTGGTGTCCCCCCGATGTATGAGCGCCTACTCAAGACAGCGGAGACAATGGATGTTGATCTGAGCTCAATGACTTTCTCCCTTTCGGGAGCGATGCCCCTGTCTGGGGAATTGGCGAAGCGTTGGGAAGAGGCGACCGGTGGCCTCATGGTCGAGGGCTATGGCATGACTGAGGCCTCCCCGATTATCCTTGGCTCTCCCCTGTCCGATTCTCGCCGCCCCGGCGCTTTGGGCATTCCCTTCCCCTCGACTCAGGTTCGGATTGTTGATCCCGAGGATCCTGGAGTGGATGTTCCCGAGGGCGAGATCGGCGAATTGATTGTGAAAGGCCCGCAAGTTTTTAGCGGCTACTGGGAGCGCCCCGAAGAGACTGCAGAAGCCTTGTGGAATGGTTGGTTGCGTACCGGTGATCTCGTGCGCGTCCAGGACGGCTTCATCCATATGGCTGATCGTCGCAAAGAGATGATCAATGCCTCCGGTTTCAATGTGTACCCGAGCCAGGTTGAAGACGCCGTTCGAGATATGCCGGGCGTTCGCGATATCGCAGTCATTGGCCTTCCCGCAGGAAGCGCGGGCGAGAATGTGGTAGCCGCGATTGTCCTTGAAGCAGGCGCCTCGATCACTTTGACGGATGTGCGCCAGTGGGCGGAGAAGTCGATCGCTCACTACGCTCTCCCCCGCCAGATTGTCGTCATGACAGAGCTGCCGCGCTCTCAGCTGGGCAAAGTCATGCGTAAGAAGGTCCGCGAGCAGATTCTCGACACCGCTGATTCTGTACTCACCGCTGCCGGTCAGGTCCGGAATGCGGCCGATCAGATGCGCAGCGCCGCTGATCAGGTGAGAAGCGCAGCCGATTCTGCGGCTGCGAGCGCTGCCGCGAAGCTTCGTAGCTTGAAGAACCGCGAGTGAGTGGAAATGCTGAGCAGCAGAAGAATGCCCGCCCAGGGCTTTCCAAACGACAGGGCTGGGGCCTGAGGACGTTCCTCCTCGTTCCTGCCACTAACCCCGATTCTTCCTTTTCACAAAAGATAGAAAATGCCTCGCCCGGAAAACGGGCCGAAAGCGTTTAGGCGTCGAGGAGGGTCTCGGCCTGTGGCTTGGCTTTTCTCGAGCGCCGCCTCTTCGAGGCCCCCGTACTCGGCGTTGTTTTCTTCGCCGTGTCATTCTTCTCAGGAGGCGTCTTTCCACCAGTTCCCTTGCTGGAGGTCTTCTTCGCGCCAACCTCCCCCTTCACGCCTTCCCCCGATGACTTCACCTCATGTGAATCCTGAGAGTCAATGTCCTGTGTGCGCGAACGCAGGGCATCAATCGCTTCTTCAAAATCGTCGAGGCTGTTGAAGGCATGGTAGACGGAGGCGAACCTCAGGTAGGCGATCTCATCAAGATCACGCAGAAAGGGCAAGATCGCCTTGCCGACTTCATCGGAGGAGACATTCGAAACGCCAGACGATCGCAGTTTCTCTTCGACCTGCTGGGCGAGAAGGGCGAGCTGGTCATCTGTGACCGGCCTGCCCTGGCACGCTTTCTTCACACCCGAAACGACTTTGTTCCTCGAGAAGGACTCAACGACTCCGGAGCGTTTCACCACCTGAAAGGTCGAAGTTTCAAGGGTTGTAAAACGCTTCTTGCAGACGGTGCACGCCCGTCGACGACGGATTGAGGCACCATCGTCCGCAATACGCGTATCGACAACACGCGAGTCCGGGTTATGACAGAAAGGGCAATGCACCCCTTCACGCTACACGCTTCACACACCTCAGTGGTAACACCCGAAACATCTTCCACATTTGAAGAAGGCTCAACGAATCGGGACCTTGATCTGCTGGCCAACCATGAGAGCCCCTTCAACATCATTGAGAGCTCTAATGTCCGTGACAACATCCTCAAGGGGGCGATCCGTGTTCACGCCTTGCGCGATCGACCAGATGGACTCACCTGCGACGACACCATGCACGGCTGTCGGACCTGAGTACACCCCGGGCGACAAGAGCATTCCAATTCCCACACCCGCCACCCCAAGAGCAAGAGCAGCCATGAGCCCAAGCGCAAAGCGCACAACAGAGGCCAAAGAGAAAGGCGCCCCCAACGCCCCATCTCGCTCTCCCTCAAGTCGGGATGCGCATGGACGACGATGCATCGCAGGATCTTCTGCGAGCAGGGCTTCGCGACGACGGCGAACAGAAGGAGCCGTGCTGATCTCAACGACATCCGCACCTGAAATGGGCGGAACAGAGACAAGGTGCCGCCGTTCAAGGCGAAGTGCCGAGTTCTGAGTACTCATTGGTATACCCTCCGATCGAATCGAACACTTGTTCGTCGAACACCTGTACGATATCAGCATGAGTGAGCAAAGTCGAGACTTTCTCGAACATGTGTTTCATTCACGCCCCAGGCTCCGATAGCCTGGCCCTATCAGTGGAACAGAGGCCATAGGCATTTGCGTCCTCCCATCGATCGACAGGAATCGTCATGACTGAGACCAGCCCGCTGAGCCCGCGGCAACGCCAGATCCTCCTCGTCGTCCACGAAGAGGTCCGAGCCCACGGATTCCCTCCCTCAGTCCGCGAGATCGCCGCCCGCGTCGGCCTTGCCTCTCCCTCGACCGTGAAGCATCACCTTGACGCCCTGGAGCGCTCCGGCTACTTGCAAAGGGTCCCGGGCCTTCCCCGCGCCCTTGAGCTCTCTCAGAGCGCTCGAGTTCAACTCGGCGTCGACTCTGACTCCACGGAGGATCACCCAGAATCACCTCTCAGCGCGAGAGTCGTGACGATCGATCTGCCCGCAGCTCACGTCGACGAGGAACGCTCCAGCGTTCCCCTCGTTGGCCGGATTGCCGCTGGCTCCCCGATCACCGCCGAACAGCACATTGAGGACGTCTTCGACCTGCCCACCCGCCTGACCGGCCACGGCTCTCTTTTTATGCTCGAAGTCTCAGGTGAATCAATGATCGACGCGGGCATCCTCGACGGAGACTTCGTCGTCGTCCGCTCACAAAGTAGCGCCACCCCAGGAGAGATCGTGGCCGCAATGATCGAGGGCGAGGCGACAGTCAAGGTTCTATCGAAAAAGGACGGTCACATCTGGCTTCTGCCCTGCAATGAGGACTACGCGCCAATCCCCGGTGATGAGGCAACGATCCTCGGCAAGGTCGTCACGGTGCTGCGCTCTCTCGTTTGAATCGACTGTCTTGCGCTCACCCACCTGAGAGGAGGGTGCCGCGCTCACTCGTCTAAGAAGCAAGTCCTACGATCCTTGTCTTAAAGGATGGTGCTGCCGATTACTCGCTGAAGGAGGACGAGGAGACACGAGAGGGGCGGCACCTTAAGGTGCCGCCCCTCAATCGTTGTCGGAGAGGAGACGAGATCTCCTCAACTTCGAGACTCTACACAGCGAGAATCAGAAGCCCAGGTCCCGTGCGACCTGACGCAGACGCGTTGCCGAAGCCGTCAGGCCATCACGCTCCTTCAAGGTGAGCGGCGGGTTGAGCACCCGGCCCGCACCCTCGCGGCCAACAATCGTCGGCGCAGCCATGCAGACATCCGAGATGCCTTCCCAATCCTCAAGGAGGGTCGAAACCGTGAGGACACGGTTCTCATCGCGCAGCACGGCGCCGGCGATATTCGAGGCCGACAGGCCGATCGCGTAGTTCGTTGCGCCCTTGCCGTCAATGATCTTGTAGGCGGAGCGAACAACCTCCTCGGCAATCCTGTTGCGCAGTGCCGCATCGAAAAGACCACCATCGAGGGTGGGGCCCCAATGCTCAAGCGGCACGTTGCCGATCTCGGCAGAGGACCAGAGGGCAACCTCGGAGTCACCATGCTCGCCGGCGATGTAGGCGTGGATGTTCTGCGTCGCGACTCCGGTCTCCCTCGAAACAAGGTAACGCAGACGCGAAGTGTCAAGAACTGTGCCCGAACCGAAAACTTGGTTGCGTGGCAGTCCCGTGATCTTCAGGGCCACGTAGGTCACGACATCGACCGGATTCGTGATGAACATGAAGCGCGCATCGGGTGCGACGTTCTGCAGGTTCGGCACGATCGTCTTCATGAGGTTGACGGTGGAACCGGCGAGCTCCAGGCGCGACTGCCCGGGCTTCTGCTTCGCACCGGCGGTGACGATCACGAGGTCCGCGCCGCGGACGATCTCCACGTCGTCAGAGCCCTCGACCGATCCGCAGGGGGTGAACTGAATACCATGCGCGATGTCGAGTGCCTCGGCCTCGACCTTCGCCTTGTTGATGTCTTGAAGGACGATCGAACGGGCGTCGCCCCTCATCGCACAGGCGTAGGCGACTGCAGTGCCGACGGCACCAGCTCCGACGATCGCGATCTTCGAAGGGCGACCGGATGATTTGGACGGGTACAGGCTCTTAGCGTTCGCTGCCACTCTTAGCTCCTTCCATAAGGCCCAGGACCAATAGTGTCAGGTCACACCCCGTAATGCACCACCTAGTTTCGAATGCAACCCGACGGGGACCTGAATTGTGAGTTCCGCTGTACGCACGCTGGGCCCTTCGTCCACCTTGTCCGCCTTCGACGAGACTCAGAGAAGAAGCGGGAACCTCACGCCCTCGTCCTTCTACGCTTCTTCTCCCCCACGCCTTTGTCCACCCGAGGCGGCCTCATGTGATGTTGCGAGACGTTTGAGAGCAGCGCGCACGAGCTGCGGATCCGTCGTCGGCCACATCTTCGGCATCGACTGGCGGATGAAGGAGCCGTAGCTTTTCGTCAGCACACGACGATCCAGGATCGCCACCACTCCCCGATCCTGGGCGGATCTGAGCAAACGCCCCGCGCCCTGCGCCATGAGCAGTGCCGCCTGCGTCAAGGACACCGTGTGAAAGCCCGAAAAACCCTTGCGCTCCGCATCGATTGAACGAGCCTTCGCAACCGCATCATTGAGATGAGGGAAGGGGATGCGGTCAATCACAACGAGCCGACAAGACCCACCGACGACATCCACGCCCTGCCACAAGGAGCGCGTACCGATGAGGCAGGAGTCCTCTTCCTCACGGAATCGATCAACGAGGGCGCTCAGGGTCTCATCCCCTTGCATGTAGATTGTTAAATCCGTGTGCTCCCTAAGAAGCTGGGCGGCGCGCTCGGCGGCCTTCCAGGAGGAGAAGAGGCCGAGCATTCCCCCGCCCGATGCTTTCGCGAGCTCAACGAGTTCCTTGCCTGCTTCAGGGCTGAGGCCTCCTGGGCCAGGCTCTGGCAGGTGCTTCGCGATGTACATGATCGCCTGTTTCTCAGGGGCGAAAGGGGTTCCGACGTCGATACCTTCGAAAGGCCTCTCAGTCATCATGAATCCGCATTCGCGTGCGATCGCGTCGAAGGAACCCCCCAGAGAAAGGGTCGCGGAGGTGAGAATCGCGGGCCTGTCGCTGAATCCCTTGAGGCCCAGTGGGGGCGCGACTTCGAGGGGGCTGATCGACAAGAGTTCTCCCGAGCCCTGATCCGAACGGGATAGGGAAAGGATCGTCAGTTTCGGGTCCTGGGACCAGGTATCCACGAAGCCCGTGATCTCGTCGAGGGCGGCGCGCGCCAGCACTTTCCCGGCCTGTTCGGCGCCAGAATCTTGGATTGCTGATGCGGCGCGTCGGGCGGCGTCGTCGATGAGGCGCATCGTCTCCGCGAGAGCTTCGGGACGCTCGAGCATGAGCCCGTCTTCGAGGGGTGCGAGCACCGCTGCGAGTTCTGTTCCGGCGTTTTCGAGGTCCTCGGCATCAACTTTCGCTTGAGAGCGGATCGTGCGGGCGATTCTCGTGACGATCCCCTGTGAGAGGAGTTGGCTGGCTTGCGTGCGGACGCGCTCGGAAAGCTCGTGGGCCTCGTCGACGACGACCGGCCCGAAGTCGGGCAGGATTTCGGCCTCGCCGGTGCAGTGGATGCCGAAGAGTGAATGGTTCGTGACGATGAGGTCAGCCTCTCCGGCCTTCTCGCGAGCCACCTTCGGGAAGCACTCCTCGATCAGCGGACACGAACTGCCCAGACATTCCCTTTTTGAGACTGAAACCTGGCGCCAGGCTTTGTCTGAGACTCCTGGTACGAGTTCATCGCGGTCGCCGGTGTCGGTTGTTGACGCCCATTCGCGCAGTCTCAGCACCTGTGTGCCCAGGTCGGACACTTTCCCGGTGTTCGTTTCTATTCCCTCGAAGAGGGTGCCCTCAGTGGGGTAGCCGCCTTGCGCGCGATGCAGGCACAGGTAGTTCGACCAGCCTTTAAGGACGGCGACCTTCGGGCGGATTCCCGTCTTCTCGGCGATGGCCTCCACGACTCTGGGGGCGTCTTTGGACAGGATTTGACGTTGAAGCGCGAGGGTCGCGGTCGTGACGAGTGCTTTTTGCTCGGTTGTGACGCAATGGGCGAGCAGGGGGACGAGGTATCCGATTGATTTGCCGGTACCCGTTCCCGCTTGGACGAGGAGTTGTCCCTCGTCTTCGATGGCGGAGGCGATCCGACGGACCATTTCCACTTGCCCGGGGCGTGCACTCCCTCCTATCGATTCGACAACGAGGGAGAGGATGTCGAGCGGATCTGGACCCTCAGTCATCCAGACTCCCCTTGGGGCTTTCCATCCTCTTAGGCACAGCGCCTTCAAAGCCTTCCCTCTTGTCGGGCATAGTCCCCTCAAGGCTTCCCGCGCCGATGGACAGGGCCTGCTCAAGACTTCCCGCGCCCGCGAAAGAGTCTCCCCCAACGCCGATCAGGACGATCCCCGCCTCCTTGATGTGTGCTCCGAGGCGCTCGTTGACGCGGGCGATGACGCGCGTCCCCTCCGAAACGTACTCCTCGCGCTCGACCTCGCCCTCCTCGTGGATCGTGTGCACGAGGTCGCCGCGCGAATAGGGGATGACGCAGTCGATGAGCAGGCTCGGACGCGGCAGGGCTTCCTCAATCCGGTGGCGCAGCACATCAATGCCAAGGCCCGTGTTCGCCGACACGACGACCGCTTCGGGGAAGTAGGTGCGGACGAGAGCGAGGTGCTCTGGCGAGGCGAGGTCGGCCTTGTTCAAGACGATGATTTCGGGAATGCTCGAAGCTCCCTCAATATCGGCGAGGACGAGGCGCACGGCCTCCACTTGGCCGACGGGATCGGGGTGTGCGGCGTCAACGACGTGCACGAGCAGATCGGCCTCCCCGACTTCCTCAAGCGTGGAGCGGAAGGCCTCGACGAGCTGGGTTGGAAGGTTGCGGACGAAGCCAACGGTGTCGGTGAGCGTGTAGGCGCGCCCATCTACGGTTTCAGTGCGGCGCACCGTCGGGTCGAGGGTCGCGAAAAGGGCGTCTTCGACGAGGACTCCAGCGTCCGTGAGCTGATTGAGGAGGGTCGACTTTCCTGCGTTCGTGTAGCCGAGGATCGCGACGGAGGGGACTGCGCCGCGGCGCCGGGAGAGGCGTTGAGTGCGCCGGGCGGGTTCCATTTTGCGGATCTCTTCACGCAGCTTCGCCATGCGCGTGCGGATGCGGCGGCGATCAAGTTCGATCTTCGTCTCGCCCGGTCCTCTCGAACCAATGCCTGCGCCCGCAGCGACACGGCCACCGGCCTGGCGCGACATCGACTCGCCCCAGCCGCGAAGGCGCGGTAGCAGGTATTCAAGTTGAGCGAGTTCTACTTGGGCTTTGCCCTCCCTGGACTTGGCGTGTTGGGCAAAAATGTCGAGGATCAGCGCGGTCCGGTCCACGACTTTCGCGTCGATGACATCTTCGAGGCCTCGACGCTGAGAGGGTGTAAGTTCCTCGTCGACGATCACGGTGTCGGCTTCGACGGAGCGCACAATGTCGGCGAGTTCCTTCGCTTTGCCTGAGCCCAGGTAGGTCGCAGGATCTGGTTTCACGCGCTTTTGGACGACAGCGTCAAGGACCTGGGAGCCGGCCGTTTCCGCGAGCGCGGCGAGTTCTCTCAGTGATGTGTCGACTTCTTCTTCGCTTTGGGTTGTCCTCAAGCCCACGAGGACGACGCGTTCGAGTCGGATCTGACGGTATTCGACCTCGGAAATATCTTCGCGGTCGTTCCTCTGGCTCTGGATGCGTCGGGTTCCCGCTCTCGCTTCCCTTTCGAGCATCCCGGCATCCCAGGAGTGGTCTTGTCCCTCGGTCGATTCGAGAGCGGTGCCGCGCCTGGCGAGGATGCGGGCGACGATGCTCTGTGCGCGCTCTTCGTCTAGGGAGTCGTTCAGCTCGCGCTCTTCGAGGGGCTTGTCCATCAAGGTCCTTTCTCACAAGGTGGGCTTCCAGTGTGTCACGCCTATATTGGCGAAGCCGAGTGTGTTCGCCCCACTTTGAGCACAACACTTCCTTTTGAGGACGCGGCCTTTTCGGCTCCTTTCGAGGTGTACGGCCCGCTGTGTTGCTTCCTTGTGGGGCCAGTGCCTCGTTGTATCGTCAGATTTGAGGACGAGAGCCCCTTGCGAAGGCAAGGAGAAGCCTCTTCGTACCGTTAGGCTTGTGCCTGTGAGCGAACAGTATTTCTCCGATCAGGTGCCGGCCGCCGACTCCGATCTGCGCACCATCACCATCGAGGCGCGAGGCCACGAGTTCTCTATGCGCGTCTCTGCGAAGATCTTCTCTGCGTCTCGCCTTGATCTGGGCACCCGTCAGCTCCTTTCGGAGGCGCCGGAGTTGCCAGAGTCGGGCCGTTTCCTTGATATCGGCTGCGGCTGGGGGCCGATCGCCTTGACCATGGCGAAGGATTCTCCTGAAGCGGAGGTGTGGGCTGTTGACGTGAACTCGCGCGCCGTTGATCTCACTGCCCGTAATGCCTCCCTCAATGGTTGCCCGAATGTTCGTGCGATGCTCGAAGAGGATGCTCTCGCCGCTGTCGAGGCCGAGGATGCTCGCTTCGATGTCATCTGGTCGAATCCTCCGATTCGCATCGGTAAGGAGGCTCTGCACGCCCTGCTGCGCCGGTGGTGTGATCGTCTTACGCCCGGCGGTGTCGCCTATTTCGTTGTGCAGCGCAATCTCGGCGCGGATTCTCTGATCGCCTGGCTCAATGGCCAGGGCTATGCGGCGGGTAAGATCGCCTCGAAGAAGGGCTTCCGCATCATTGAGGTGCGCCCAGGGGCCTGATTCCCTCAAGGCCGGGGCCTGAGCCTGGATTACTCAGGACCGGGGCCTGAATCACTGAGGACCGGGGGCAGAAGGACCAGCCGCACAGCGACCGGTCGGTGAAAGACCATGCACGGCCTGCAGGCTTGGGCTATGGCCCGAAGGATTGCCCTGCGGCACGCAGGATTACCGCATGATCTGGGGATTCCCGTATGCGGCCCGTAGGCTCATTCCCAACTCATATCCCCGTCGACAGGGGCTTCAACCTCACGCCCCATCGCAGTTGCCCGCAGGCTCATTCCTGCCTCGCATCCCCCTCGGCAATCTCCACAGCCCCTCGCTCCATCGCAGCGTCTACAGCCTCACGAACGAGGGCGATCGCCCGATCCTTCAAAGGCGCTGGATCATCGGCCTCGAGCCAGAACACCCTCGGATCAGGGCGCAGCCACTTGATCTGCCTGCGGGCCAATTGCCGGGTCGCAAGTTCAACGCAGTTCTGGGCCTCGTCCTCGTTCATCTCACCCTTGACGACGGCGATCGCCTCCGCGTAGCCCGTGGCGCGTCGAGCGGTCCTGCCCTCCTCGAGGCCCTCTTTCATCAGTTCACGAGTCTCCTCGATGAGGCCATCTGTGAACATTCGCGCAGTCCGAATGCGGATCCTTTCGTCGAGGACCTCAAGATCATGGCGGATTGCCAGCATGATCGAGGGGCGCTGGAAGAGTCTTTCAGGCATGTGCGAGGAATAGGGGCGGCCCGTCAACTCGATGACTTCCAGGGCCCGAATGATGCGCCGAGTATTGCGCGGGTCGATCCGGCTGGCCGATACAGGATCGAGGCTCTCCAAACGCGCATGGAGCCCGCGAGACCCCGAAGGACCCTCGGCCTCGGCCTCCAGGGCGGCGCGAACACGCGGATCGGTTCCGGGAAAGTCGATCACATCAAGGAGAGCTCTTTGATACAGGCCCGATCCGCCTGCGACCACGCTAAGACCCCCTCGTCCTCGAATATCAGCGAGGTCGGCGCGGGCTGCTTGCTGATAGCGGGTGACGGAGGCCTCCTCTTTCACATTGAGGACGTCGATCTGATGGTGAGGGATGCCGCGCCGCTCCTCGAGAGGGGTCTTCGCCGTGCCGATGTCCATGCCGCGGTAGAGCTGGAAAGCATCTGCTGAAACGATCTCCCCCGCCCCTGATTCGAGAAACTCGGGCAGTGCCGAAGCGAGGTCGAGAGCCAAGTCCGATTTTCCTGAGGCTGTCGGTCCGACAACGGCGATGACGAAGTCGCCCGGCCGCTGGAGCGTAGGGGCACAAGGGGCTGTGAAATCCGCAGTCATCGACACCCCGTCATTGTACGGAAGGAGCTGGCACGGCTGAGCCGGTCTGCGGTGAACAGGACACCACCCCGTCATTGTACGGAAGGAGCACTACCCGCATGTCAGGGGCGCGGCTGGGAGTGGACTCATCCTCGACGACGCCGAACGCATGGGAGGGGCAGTAGTGGTACGGGCCCCTAGCCCGATAGAGAGCCCCCAGCCCGCTGAAGATTCCCCAGCCCGATAGAGTTGGGGCATGAGTTCAACCAGCACCGATCCGATCACGATCGAGCGCGTCGCGAAAGCACTGGAGACGATCGGGCTCTTCCCCTTCCTCGCCGGCCAGACGCAGATCGCCGCGATCCTTCCGAATCGCACCATCCGCATTGTTCTTCCCGAGGGTTCGCCCGCGCAGGGAGTTGCGGAATATCCCCGTCGTTTCCACGCCTGTCACCGAGACACACTCTCTGAGGTGGTGCGCATGTTCAACGCGACGACCTACGTTCCCAAAGCCACCCTGGTGACCACTGAGGAGGGAATGCTCTCTGTGCGTTTCTTCCACTGCTTCAACTGGGTTGTTGGTGCGACCGATGAGCAGGTCAAGGGGGAGATCTCCCAGTTCATCCTGTCGTGTATCGCTGTGCAGAACCGCCTTGACGAGCAATTCGTCGACCCCTGGGCGAAGGAGGCCCCGAATGCCTGAGTGGAAGTCCTGGACTTTTGGCGGTGAAGACGAGAACGGCTTCGCCTTGCCCACTCCCACCGAGGATGAGCCGAGTGCACCGGCCCCCGCCCCGGGAATGGAAGCTGATGCGGCCGCCGCAAAGTGGGGCGTCGAGGTTGAGCCCGTGTCGATTAAGCGCATCGAGAAGGTCATTGAGGGCGATGGCCTGCCACATGCCTCCGATGAGTTCGTGGCCGTCACCGAGGTCAATGGCATTCGCATGCAGTTCCACCTCGAACCCGCCGACTCGCCCTGGCTCCAGCTCGAAGCGAAACTCCCCCTCGAGGACGAGAGTCCCGGGCTCGAGGTGCTCGGCGAGATTGCGAACACCTGGAATCTTGATCACCTCCAGCCAACCGTGTTCCCACTCAGTGATGAGTCTTCCCATTTCTTCATCCTCGCGACGCGTTTCTTCGTCGCCGAGGGGCTTTCGGATCGTCAGATCCACGCCATGGTGCGGCGTGGCGTTTCTGTGACGGCGCAGGCGCTTCAACTTCTGCCGACTCTTGTGGCCGAAGCGGGTAAGTGAGTTCACACGCGCCAGTGAGCCTGCACGAGGGAAACCTGACGCACATGTGAGCCCAGTGTCCAAGTGAGCACGGGACGCACGAACCCTGCGCGCCGGGAAACCCATAAAATCACGCGAGCCCGGTACACAAGTGACAACGGAGAGAGAGCGTGGGTCTGGTCGTTGACCGGACCCACGCTCTCCCCTTTTCGACCTTCGATTCTTATCTGGGGCCGCACACGGTCCCCACGCCGTTGTGACGACCGCTCTCCTATTGTGACTGTCGATTCACACTCACGTTGCGAGTTCACACCAAGCGGCCTCGATCGTGACCGAGATCAAATATTTTCCCTGGTCAGCGGCTACAGCTCCCTAAGCAATCGACCCTTCAATGCTTCATGTTTCAGCAGCAGCCCCCCTGCTTCACAACTGACCAAGGAACTACTGATTAACAGTTCGGTCGCAGTCCACTGCTTCGCAGACACCCGGAGTCTCACAGCTCAGTTGCAGCCCAGTGCTCCATAGATGCCAGGCGCCGAAGACCCCACCAATTCACACGCGACCAACGCTCCACTGTTTCTTCACATGCGACTAGCACTCGAGTGTTTCTCTCTCCTCAGCGGCCCACTCGAATCCTCGGAATCCCCAAGGAGACTCGCTGGTCCTCCTCTTGAGCTTGACGCTGCTCCCACGCGTCTCCTGCACGAGTGCGCCGCAGCTGCCACAATCCGCCTTCGAGCGCGGAGTCGGCGATGAGATGGTGCGGTGCACCATACGTCACCCGTGCAGTCACCATATCGCCGGGCCGAGGAAGATCCTGCTTCGACGCATTTTCAGGCAGGGCAACGTGCACGAGGCGGTTGTCGCGGGCCCGGCCCGTGACACGATGGGTCGCCCCATCCTTACGGCCTTCGCTCTCGCAGATCAGGACCTCAACGCTGGAGCCGACGAGCTTCACATTGTCCTCAGTGCAGATCCCCTCTTGGAGGGCAATGAGGCGCTTGTAGCGGTCGAGCGCGACCTCGGCGGGAATCTGATCTTCGCGATCCGCTGCAGGGGTGCCCGGGCGCGGAGAGTACAAGAAGGTGAAGGCGGAGGAGAATCGCGCCTGCTCAACAACCTCGAGGGTCTGCTGGAAGTCCTCTTCAGTCTCGCCAGGGAAACCAACAATAATGTCGGTCGTGATCGCGGCCTCGGGAATGGAGGCGCGAACCCGTTCGAGGATCCCCATGAAGCGTTCACGCCGGTAGGAGCGTCGCATTTGACGCAATACGGCATCCGATCCGGACTGGAGCGGCATGTGAAGGCTCGGCATGACATTCGGCGTCTCCGCCATTGCGGCAATGACATCGTCCGTGAAGGCGGCCGGGTGGGGCGAGGTGAAGCGCACGCGTTCAAGCCCCTCGATCTGGCCGCATTGACGCAGGAGGGCCGCGAATGCTCCGCGCTCACCGAAGCCGACGCCGTAGGAGTTGACGTTCTGGCCCAGTAGGGTCACTTCAATGGCACCTTGGGAGACGACGGCGTTGATCTCGTCGAGGATCTCACCGGGACGCCTGTCGCGTTCTTTACCTCGAAGATGCGGGACGATGCAGAAGGTGCAGGTGTTGTTGCAGCCCACCGAGATCGACACCCATGCGGCGTATGCGGATTCCCGATGGGTTGGCAGGGTCGAGGGGAATACCTTCAAGGATTCTTCGATTTCAACGGCGGCCTCGTGGTTGTGGGCTGCGCGTTTGAGGAGCACGGGAAGCACGTCGATGTTGTGGGTCCCGAAGACCGCATCCACCCAGGGGGCCTTCTCGATAATGCCTTCGCGCATCTGCTGGGCGAGACAGCCTCCGACGGCGATCTGCATGCCGGGGCGTTCGCGTTTGACGGCGGCAAGCTGGCCGAGGTTGCCGAAAAGTTTGGTCGCCGCATTTTCACGCACGGAACAGGTGTTAATGACAAGGACGTCTGCACCCAAATCCCCCGCTTCCGTTGCGCGTTCAGCTGCCGCAGGGACGAGGGAGACGGGGAGGAGTCCCTCCTGTTCGAGTAATCCCGCCATTCTTTCCGAGTCGTGGACGTTCATCTGGCACCCGAGGGTGCGGATGGCGTAGGTCTTGGGCAGGGCGGTGGTGGTCTCGGCATTCACGGCGTGCAGTCTAATGGCTGTCAAGGATTCCTCCCGATTCGAGGGTTTCTTTGAGCAGTTCGAGGGCTGCGTTGACTGTGCCGGATCGAATGTGAGCGCGGTCGCCTGTGAGGTGGAGCTCTCGGTGTACGACTCCTTTCGACCAGGCGAGAGCAATGTGCACGGTTCCCGCCTCGTGTCCTTCAGCGGGCCCGGGGCCTGCGACTCCTGTGGTGGAGAGGGCGAGCTTGGCACCCATGAGCCTGCGGGCTCCTTGGGCCATTTGGCGGGCGACCTCAGCGTCAACGGGTCCTTTTTCGGCGAGCAGTGTGGAGTCCACCCCCAGCAGAGTCGCTTTGAGTGGCGTGGCGTAGGTGCACACTCCTCCGCGCAGCACTCGGGAGGCTTTGGGCACGTCGACGAGCCTTGCGCATAGAGCACCCCCGGTGAGCGATTCTGCGAGCGCGAGGGTGAGTTCTGCCTCGGCGAGGGTGTCGAGGAGTTCGATGAGGTGAGTGTCGTCCATGCATCCAGGCTAAGCGTGAAAGCTGGGTGTTTCGCGGGTGATCGAGGGACGCACGTTAGGAGTCGCAGCGGGGATTTCCCTTGCGGATCGCGAGCGCAGCTGAGCCCGGCACGCGCGCTGAGAGTGCTGCACAGTGGAGTGTCTGCTCCTTCTCTTTTTCGCAAGAGGGTTGCGGGCGAGCGTGTTTTCTCCTGGATTCCCCCGAAAGGGAGGGGTCTGCGACAAAATTCTCAACCAAGGGACGAGCAGCGCTGAGATTTCCGAGCGGGGATGATGAGTGATGAAATCCTCAATCGGGAACGATCAGCGGTGAAGTGAACTCCCCTCCCCCGCCTGCTCCCCTATTCTTCTTCGCGTTCTTCGAGTACTTGAGTCACAACCGCTGTGCAGATCGAGGGCGAATACCCTTTGCGAGCGAGCATCCCCGCGAGCCTGCGAAAGGCCGCGTCTCTGGGAACCTGCGACATGGTGCGCAGGCGTTTTCTGGCGAGTTCGAGTGCGCGCTGACGCAGGTCATCAGGCTCCAGTGTTTCCATGGCGGCCTCGATGGTCTTAGGGTCCAGGCCTTTGCGGCGCATTTCCTCAACGAGGGCGCGCCCCACTTTGCCCGAGCCGGTGAAACGATCGGATACGAGTGCCCTGGCAAAGGCCGCATCGTCGATGAGGCCGACGCGCCTGAGCCTGGTGATGACCTCTTCGGCAGTTTCAGCGGAAAAGCCCTTCGATTCGATCGCTTGTCGCAGCTCCCCCGTGGAACGCGAGCGCGTATCCAAGAGGCGCAGGGCAAGCTCGCGGGCCCCTTCGATCGCTGCTGCTCCTTCGAGGGCACTATTGCGTTCTTTGAGGCGTTGGAGGCGCTCTGCTGGGCTGAGGCGCGACTTTCGCCGCGTCTGGGCCCCTTCGGGATGATCTTCAGGATCGAGGTAGCGGACCATTTCGGATCAGAAACCGGCGTCCTCTGAAGGGTCGATCACCTCAGGAAGAGGCTCCGGCTCGGCCTCGGGTGCTTCCCCGATTCCGAGGGAGATGAGGATCTTGTCTTCGATCTCTTTGGCGAGTTCGGGATTGTCTGCGAGGAACTGGCGGACGTTCTCTTTGCCTTGGCCGAGTTGATCGTCGCCGTAGGTGAACCAGGAGCCGGATTTTCGGATGATTCCCGCTTCGACTCCCATATCAATGATTGAGCCTTCACGCGAGATGCCCTTGCCGTAGACGATGTCGAACTCGGCCTGTTTGAAGGGCGGCGCCATCTTGTTCTTCACGACTTTCGCCCGCGTGCGGTTCGCGACGGGGGCTCCCGCTTCTTTCAGGGTTTCGATGCGGCGAACGTCAATGCGAACCGAGGCGTAGAACTTGAGGGCTTTACCGCCGGTCGTGGTTTCCGGGGAGCCGAAGAAGACGCCGATCTTTTCGCGGAGCTGGTTGATGAAGATCGCGGTCGTGCCGGTCGCCGAGAGGGCACCGGTGATCTTGCGGAGTGCTTGGCTCATGAGGCGCGCCTGAAGGCCAACGTGGGAATCACCCATTTCCCCTTCGATCTCTGCTTTCGGGACGAGGGCAGCGACCGAGTCAATGACGATGATGTCGATACCCCCGGAACGGATCAGCATGTCGGCGATTTCGAGGGCCTGTTCGCCAGTGTCAGGCTGGGAGACGAGGAGGTTGTCGATGTCGACGCCTAGGGCTTTCGCATACACAGGGTCGAGGGCGTGCTCGGCGTCAATGAATGCGGCATTGCCGCCCGCTTTCTGGGCGTTCGCCACAGCGTGAAGAGCGACGGTGGTCTTACCGGAGGATTCGGGGCCGTAGATTTCGATGACGCGGCCGCGCGGCAGCCCGCCAATACCAAGGGCCACGTCGAGAGCGAGGGAGCCCGTGGGGATCACCTGAACCGGGGGACGCGTGTCATCGCCGAGGCGCATGACGGAACCCTTGCCGAACTGCTTGTCGATCTGGGAGAGCGCGAGTTCGAGGGCCTTGTTCCTCTTATCGCCCTTGCGGTCTTCAGCTTTTCGTTCGCTCGTGCGCTTACGCGATGCAGCTGCCATGGGATGTCCTCTCAACGCTTCGAGCCTCTCCGGCTCACGGGTGATCCGGTCTGGGAGCGTCATCCCCTCTCCGGGGCGACGCAACGACGGTATGCCCGACCATAGGCATCTGCGGACCATCCCCCATCACGCTTGTGGATGAACCCTGGCTGTGGATGGATGAACCCTCAGGTGTCGTCAGCGAACGATCATACATGGAACAGGTGTTCGACTCGCGTCGAAATGCGCGCGTGTTGAGACACGGAAGCGGACCCTCAGGAATCGGTACGCAAGCACACCAGGAGCTCAGCGCAGCGAGCGCTTCGCTTTCGCGTCGAGGCGGTGAAACCACTTGCACGACTCCCCCACACCGGTTTCATCGACCAGGGCCTCCCACACCCTTTGTGGGGCGAGACCCGCCTCAAGCGCCTCCAGGCAGGTACCGGAGATCGCGGGCAGATACAGGTCCGCAGCGTAAGAGCGCCCGAGGGTGGGGCCGAAAACAGAATCGACAGCGTCCCAGAACTCCGAAGTCTTCACGTTCAGGAAATGAGGGTGACGGGCACGAGATCTTCGGGCACCGTGTCAGGTACGACGATGCCGGAAGAGACCGCCATACGTTCAGAAACCTCACGCAGGACGAACCAGAGCGGCACGCCGAGCGCCAGGCAGATCGCCTCAAGGAGTTCGGAGGACGCTTCCTTCTGGCCGCGCTCAACCTCGGAGAGGTATCCCAGGGAAACCTGGGCGTCCGAAGAGATTTCACGCAAAGTGCGCCCCTGGTGACGGCGAAGGTCGCGCAGGACATCACCGAGTTCAGTCCGCAACAGCGGAGCGGGAGCGGCAGAAGCGTTCATATGGTGAGCCTATCGCGCAGGGCTCAGCCGCGCATCTCCATACCGGCCTTCAAGTCCGGCTCGGCCACTCCTCCTGCAGCTCAACACCGACTTTTCGGCTTGTTTCTGCAGATCTTGCGAATTGTGGCGTTGCTCGCCCTCGTCATGGAACTTGAGCGAACAAGACTCAACTCTGGGTCTTGGCGTCCTTCTTCAGGCGCATCCCCTCAGCCACATACACCCAACCCGACCACAAAGTGACGACGAGGGCGAGGCCCGCGACCGTCCAACCGAAAACGAGCATGCCCTGCGCAAAAAGCCCGCTCCACTCTCCCCCGAACTCGATCGTCGTCCACGGAATCAACAAGACCCAGATCGCGAGCATCTGCAACACCGTCTTCAGCTTGCCACCCTTATTCGCAGCGACGACGATCCCCCTCTTCAACAGGATCGCACGCAGCCAGGTGATGCCCAGTTCACGGAAGGCGATCAGCGCCGTCACCCACCAGGGCAGCAGGCCGACGACGGTGAGCATGACGAAAGCGCCAAGAGTCAACGCTTTATCCGCGATCGGGTCGACGAGCTTGCCGAAGTCGGTCACGAGGTTCCGCGAGCGAGCGATGTGCCCATCGAGCTGATCCGTGGAAGCTGCGATCATAAAGACCAGAACCGCCCACCAGCGCGCCCCAGGCAGCTCAGACACCATCAGCCAAATGAACACGGGCACGAGGAGGAGGCGAATCACCGTCAGCGCATTCGGCAGGTTGTACGGTGAAACCGAGTGCTCCCGATCGACTAGCGAGACATTGTCGTGCATTGCCCGTCCTTCCCAGTGACTCAGCGGCCTGTAAGCTGCCAAGCGTCTTCATCCTCTTCGGGCTCCTCATCGACCCATTGAGGCGGATTCCCACCGAAGTTGTGCCCCGCGTAGGGATCCTGCATCACGTCGTCACCAGGAGTGTACGGCCCTGGCTGAGAAGACGCGCCGTCAGGGACGAAAGACGAGACCATCTGTGCGGCCCCGCTTGCGGGCGCGCCCGCCTCACCTGCCATGTCCGAAGCCGCCGAGGCGTCGACCGCCCCACGCCCCGCATTGTCCGAACCAAAGGCATCCCCCGCCAAAGCCGGTGAGGTCGCCGGAGCCTGTCCCCCGGCATCCATCGAATCGGATTCACCCCTGAGCATCGCAAGCACCTCGGGCAATTGCTCAGGCTGAACGAGGACCTGACGGGCCTTCGACCCCTCCGAAGGCCCAACGATCTCCCTAGACTCCAACAGGTCCATGAGACGCCCAGCCCTGGCGAATCCGACCCGGAGCTTGCGCTGCAACATCGAAGTTGAACCGAGCTGAGTGGACACCACAAGCTCCGCCGCCTGGAGCAGATCATCAAGATCATCACCAATATCCTCGGCAACCTTGACGCTCTTCGTCTCCGTCACGACATCATCGCGATAGTGGGGCTGCATCTGCTGCTTCACATGGGCGACGACCCTGTGGATCTCCGACTCAGTCACCCACGCGCCCTGCACGCGCATCGGCTTTGAAGCGCCCGCAGGCAGGTACAGAGCATCACCCTGACCGATGAGCTTCTCAGCGCCCGGCTGGTCGAGGATCGTGCGCGAATCCGTCAACGAGGAGGTCGCGAAAGCCAAGCGGGAAGGAATATTCGCCTTGATCAAACCGGTGACGACATCAACGGAGGGCCTTTGGGTCGCGAGGACAAGGTGGATCCCCGCGGCGCGCGCGAGCTGCGTGATCCGCTGGATCGACGCCTCCACGTCACGCGGCGCGACCATCATCAAATCAGCAAGCTCGTCAACGACCACCAGAAGATACGGGTAGGGGCGCAGCACCCGGTCAAGACCCGGCTTGGCCAGGACCTGGCCCGATTGGACCGCCTTATTGAAGTCGTCAATATGTTTGAACCCGTAATCGGATAGGTCGTTGTAGCGCGCGTCCATTTCTCGCACGACCCATTCGAGGGCCTCGGCGGCCTTCTTCGGATCCGTGATGATCGGTGAAATCAGATGTGGGATGCCCTCGTAGATCGTGAGCTCCACGCGCTTGGGGTCGACGAGGATCATGCGGACCTGCTGGGGGGTCGCGCGCATCATGATCGAGGTGATCATCGAGTTCACAAAGCTCGACTTGCCCGAACCGGTCTGGCCCGCGACCAGGAGGTGCGGGGTCTTCGCAAGGTTCGTCACGACATAACCGCCCTCGACGTCCTTGCCGACACCGACGACCAGGGGATGCTGGTTGCGCAGGGCCGCACTCGAACGCAGAACATCACCGAGGGCGACATTCTCACGATCAGTGTTCGGGATTTCAATGCCGATCGCGGACTTGCCGGGAATCGGCGCGAGGATGCGCACATCCGCGGAAGCCACGGCATAGGCGATGTTCTTCGACAGGTTCGTGAGCTTGTCGACCTTCACTCCCGATCCGAGGACGACCTCGTAACGGGTGACCGTCGGGCCTCGGGAAAAACCGGTGACCTGCGCGTCGATCTTGAAGTCGGCGAAGACTTGGGCGAGAGCGTGAACGACCTGGTCGTTCACCACCGAGCGGGTCTTATGCGGGGGCCCGGAGACGAGGAGAGAGTCCTCAGGCAGGGTGTAAGAGATCGCCTCGTTGAGTTGGGGCTGGAAGACCTCCCCCTCGGGTGCTGGCGTGATCGGCGCAGGGGCAGGCTCGTCGGCTTCGGGAGAGGTGGGGGCCGGAATGGCCTCGGTATTCGGATCGGCAACGACCGAGAACTTCTCAGTCGGCATGTCATGCGCTAAAACACCGGTCTGGGCTTGGGGCGCCGACTCAACCTCGCCGCTGTTTGCGGCCGATGAGGCCTCGCCGTGAAGGGGCGCAGGCTCAGCGTCCCGGAGCCGTGCAGGCGAAGCGCTTCCCAGTACGCTCGTCGAGTCCTCGGAAACATTCGGGGAGCGGAAGGACTCATCGCCGTCGTATTCGTCAAGGAAAGGATCGTCCCCTGCGGCGAGGTCCTCGCGTGCGCGTTGACGCGCCACTCGAGCCGGATCCTCATTCTCAGGGGTTGTACCCGGCGTGCTCCTGCGCTTAAAGCGCCGCGCCAGCTCCCTCAAGCGCGCGGGGACCTCCGCGACGCGGGTACGGGTCGCAAGAAGCAGCGAATAGATGCCCACCAGCACGAGGATCGCGCCCGCCCCCCAGGGGGAGAGCAGATTCGTCAGGGGACGAGCCACGAACCAGCCCACGATTCCCCCTGCGGACTCGATCGTCTCGACATCCTCAAGAGAGGGATTGCCCTGCGTGACATGCACGAGGCCAGACAAGGAGATCACGAGCCCGATCCCGCCTGCGACATGATGCGGCAGAGCCTGCTCTCCACTGCGCGCCCGGAAGAGCTCAATGGAAAAAGCGATCAATGCGAGCGGGACGACCACGGAGAACAGACCCACCGACCCGGCTGCCGCATGATGAATGAAGTCCCCGGCCTGCCCGGAGATCCTGAACCATTCACGCAAAGCAACGAGGAGCGCGGCTGCGATGCACACGAAAGCGAGAGCATCGCGTTTCATCTGAGGATCTGCTGCCCTCCAAGCGCGAACCAGTGAAGCAACTCCCCTGCCGATCGAGGCGAAGAACCTCGCGAGGAGTCCCGGCTCGGGGGCTTGGGGGGCCGCTTGACGCTTCGAAGACTGGGGGCGACCAGAGGGATTTCTCCCGGTCTTGCCCGTCGATGGGGTACGTGATGCCATGATGCTTCGACGCTACCCGCGTCCAGCGCCAGACGGCCCGTGGCGCGCCGGAAATCAGGCCTTCTGGCTCGTGAGTCCCGTCGCCTTCCCCTCCTTCACAACGCGCAAGATCTGCTCAAGAGTCGGCACCGGCAGAGCCGACTCGTGTGAGATCGCAATCGCCGCCGCAGCATTCGCCAACGAGCACGCCTCCTCAATGTCCTTGCCTTTGAGGAGTGCGGCGCACATGGTGGCGATATGGGTGTCGCCGACTCCAGCGGTGTCCGCGACACGGGTTTCAAATGCGGGCACCTGAATGCGTTCCGCGCCCTGCTCGCGTTGAAGCTCACACCCCATGATCCCGGTCCTGCGCACCAGCGCCGCTTCAGGTTTCATGAGATTGCGGATCCCCGTTCCCGGCTCATGCGTCGCGAGGATCGAGCTGAGCGCCGCGGCCTCGCGCACATTCATCGTGACGATATCCGCACGCTTGAGGAGTTGACGCCACGATTCAACGGGGACCTGCTCGACCGCGGGGGAAACCGAAACGACGAGGCGCACCGACGCCGGAAGGGCCGCTCCCCAACCGGCGAGCACCATCGCCGAATGCGGAGTCGTCAAGTCCGAGGCCGCAATGTGGATAAGATCGCCGGGCCTGAGGACCATCCGATCCAGAGCAGTCCGTGAAGGCTCGGACTCCACTCCAGCCGTCACAATGGAAGTCATCGAGCCGTTCCTCTCGATGAGTTGGATCGCCACACCAATGTCGCCCACGAGCTCCTGAGTGAGGATTTCCACCCCCGCTTCGACGAGCTGCTGGCGAACCGCGAAGGAGTTCGGGCCCGTCCCCAGGGGAGAAGCCAAAGCTGCGGGCACGCCCTGCGCGGCGGCTGCTGACAGTGTCGTGAAACCGCCGCCCGGGCGCGAACTTGCAGCATCAGCATGCACCGAGCCTCCCCTGACGGGAGTGTGCGAGACGTGCATCGGGAGCACGAGGACGACCGAGTGGGTCGAAATGAAGCGTCCAGCCATCGAATGAGGTCCTTTGCGCTATGAGTGCCCGGGCGTGTTACTGCTCGACGACGACGGGGACAATCATCGGGCGACGACGCAGCCTGCGGGCGACCCAGCGTCCGAGGACGCGCCTCATCGCCTGTTGGAGGACATAGGGGTCCTTTCCGCCGGGAGCGGCAGCGTCCTTGAGGGCATCCTCCACATCGGGCAGGACCTCGTCGAAGACTGCGTCATCTTCCGCCATGCCGATCGCTTTGATCGTCGGACCGGAAAGGACCATGCCCGAATCGTGCTCGACCACGGCGTACACAGAAATGAAGCCCTCAGAACCGAGAATCCTGCGGATCTCGAGCTCTTCTTCGGAGATCTCACCAATCGATTTACCGTCGACGAAGACGAGCTCGCAGGGGACCTGGCCTGAAATCCGCGCCTGCCCGTCTTTAAGGTCGACCGTAACCCCACCATCGGCGAGGACGACCCGACTTGCGGGGACACCGGTGGAGACCGCGAGTTGACCATTCTTCACGAGGTGGCGCAATTCGCCGTGAATCGGCATGACGTTCTTCGGCTGGACCAGGTTGTAGAAGGTGAGGAGCTCGCCCTGGCAGGCGTGGCCCGAAACATGGACCTTCGCATTGCCACGGTGGAAAACCTTCGCGCCCAACTGTGTGAGCTCGTTGATCACGCGGTTCACATCAGTCTCGTTGCCGGGAATCAGGGAGGCCGCCACAACAACCGTGTCCCCCGCTTCGAGATTGACGAACTTGTGGGAGCCAGCGCTCATCCGCGCGAGCGCCGCCCTCGGCTCGCCCTGTGAGCCGGTCGCCATGTAGAGGCGCTTTTCAGGAGGAAGGGCCGCCAATTCATTGGCGTCCACGATCAGGCCCACAGGCACCGTGAGGTAGCCCTTTTCAGCGGCGATGCGCATATTGCGTTCCATCGAACGCCCGACGAGGGCGACATGACGTCCCGCTTTCGCGGCGGCGTTCATCACCTGCTGGACGCGGTGCACATGTGAGGCGAAGGTCGCGACAACGACCTGGCCTTCTGCTTCTTCAACGATCCGGTCGAGGACTGGGCCGATCTCGGATTCAGAGGGGATGAAACCGGGGACCTCAGAATTCGTCGAATCAATCATGAACAAGTCGACGCCCTCGGAACCGATGCGGCCCAGGGCCGCAAGATCGGTCTTGCGCCCGTCGAGAGGCTGGTGGTCGATCTTGAAGTCGCCGGTGATGAGGACCGTGCCCGCGCTTGTGCGCACGCAGATCGCAAGAGCATCCGGAATTGAGTGCGTGACCTGCACGAACTCGAGCTCGAATGGGCCAAGCTGGAGGCGATCGCCGCTTTTGACGATGTGCATGTCACCGGCGGGAAGACGATGCTCGCGCAGTTTCGGTTCAATGAAGGCGAGAGTCAGGTCGCTGCCGTAGATTGGAATGTCGTCGCGCAGCTTCGCGAGGTAGGGAACCGCGCCGATGTGGTCTTCGTGACCGTGTGTGATGACCATGCCGACGACGTCGTCGAGCCGATCTGCGATCCACGAGAAGTCAGGGAGGATGAGGTCGACGCCGGGCTGGTAGACCTCGGGGAAGAGGACACCGCAGTCGACGATGAGGAGCTTGCCCTCGTGTTCGAGGACGTTCATGTTACGGCCGACCTCGCCCAGACCTCCCAGGGGGATGACGCGCAGGGCCCCATCTTCGAGGGGGGCGGGCTCGCGAAGATTTTCGTACAGAGGCTTCATGTGGGCGATTCTACTTGTTCTTACGCCTCCACCCCCGGACCAGAGATTCATTCCAAGACCCCGCACTCACCAGGCGCAGGCGCGAGCGCCTTCGAGAAGCCGGGCGGCGGGAGCGCCAAGCACTCCCGCCGCCGTGACCAGGTAAGACTTATGGTCTGACCTTGTGCCTTCCGCTTCAGCCTTCGCGGAACATAATGCCGAAGCTGCCACGCGGGTAGTGCCACTTGAGCACACCCTTAGGAGCCATGGCGAGACAGGTTCCGCACTCCAGGCACGCCGCATACTCCACGCCGATCGTGCCATCGGCTTCAACCGAGTACACGTGCGCAGGGCAGATGCGCTCGAGCAGAGGGCCGGCGCCGAGCTTGCGGGCGAGCTCCTGATCGACCTCGATGTGGGATTCTTCCTCATCAAGGTTGTAGGTGTTCCCGGCCAGTCGAGCAGGGACGCTGTCGATGACGAATTCAGCCATTGCTCAGTCCTCTTTTCAGGAAGTGTCGTTACAGGGCGCGGATGCCCGCCAGGACATCCCCCATGATCTGAGTGAGTTTCAGTCCCGACGCCTTGAGAGCGTCGATTCCGACCTTGCGCATATGACGCCTGGGCTTCAGATCGTGGTTGAAGATCCCGTAGAACACCTCGGCGGCGAGCTTCCCGTAGTCCTTGTACATGCGGGGGCGCTCCAGGAAGGCCGGGGTCTTCGCATAGGTCGCCATATCCTTGCCGACGAAACCAGAATCGAGCAGACCCCGGTAGGCGTCCATTGCCTCCTGGCTGAAGTCCATCGTCTGGAAGGCCTTGCGAATCGTTTCAGCCGCCGCGAGCGCAGAGCCCGCCGCCAGGTCCATGCCACGGATGGTGAGCCCCGTGTTGAGGGTGAAGCCCGCGGCATCCCCGATGATGATGAGCCCGGGGCGGGTCAGATCATGGGATGCCATCGCAGGACCGTCCTCAATGGTGAGGTGGCATCCGTACTCCAGGAGGGTGCCGTCCTCCAAGAGCGGGGCGATAGCCGGGTGGCGCAGCATGTGGTCGTGGACGTCTGAAGAGGACAAGCCCGACTTCTCGAGGTCGTCGAGACGCATGACCACTCCGATGGAGATGGACTCCTCGTTGGTGTAGAGGAACCCACCGCCTGCGACGCCCTGGGTGCAATCCCCGACCATCGCGTAGGCCACGCCTTCCTTACCTCGGACGTTGAAGCGATCCTCAAGGACCTTGCGAGGCAATCCGATGACGGATTTCACGCCAACGGCGAGGTGCTTCATCGGTTCTTTGGCTCGGATTCCGGCCTGCTGGGCGATGAAGGAGTTGACCCCGTCCGCGGCGACGACCACGTGGGAACGCAACTCGTCCTCGCCGGCCCGCACACCGACAATCTTCTCGCCTTCGACGATGAGGGAGTCGACCTTCACGCCGGGCATGACGGTCACTCCGGCCTCTTCGCATTGTTCGAGAAGCCAGGCGTCGAGTTTGGCGCGCAGCACGGTCACTGCGTTGACTGGTTCACTCAGACGCTGATCCCAGTAGTCGATATTGACGAAGGAACTGGCGTTGATGAGGCTCACGCAATTCCGGGTGATTCTACGTTCCACGGGCGCGACGTCAACGAAGTTGGGGAAGACCTTCTCCATGACGCGGCAGTAGAACACACCGCCGGACAGGTTCTTCGATCCCGGCTCCGCGGCGCGCTCGATGAGCAAGACCTCCCGTCCTTGTTCGGCGAGGGTGTAGGCGCATACTGCGCCCGCCACGCCCCCGCCGATGACGATGACGTCGAAGTCAACTTCCTCGGACATGTTCTTCTTCTCGTTTCAGGACAGTGCCGCAGTGAGTGCGGGCACGACATCGTAGATGTCGCCCACGATGCCGTAGTCGGAGATCCGGAAAATCGGGGCATTGGCGTCGTTGTTGACGGCGACGACGACCTTCGAATCTGCCATGCCGGAGGTGTGCTGCACCTGGCCGGAGATACCGAGAGCGACATAGACGTCTGGTGCGACGTGCATACCGGAGACGCCGACGTAGCGGTCCTTGCTCAGCCAGGCCGTGCCTTCAGCCAGCGGACGCGAGCAGGCGATCTCGGCGCCGAGGGCCTCGGCCAGAGTCCGGGCGAGGCCGAGGTCCTCTTCGGCCTTGAATCCACGTCCGCAGGAGACGATGCGACGCGCTGCAGCGAGGTTCGCAGGACCGGAGCCTGCGGGCTGAACGTCAACGACCGCGGCACCCATGGGGGCGCCTTCATGTGCCTGGGCAGCCGGGCCACCGGCTTCCGGCGCGGCTCCGCCTTCGAGGATGAGTACGGCACCCTTGAAGGCGACGGTCTCGTTGGTCAATCCGCCGTAGCGGGTAACTTCGGCGCCTTCAGCGCTGACGCTCGTCGCGCCAACGACGACGGGGAGGGCGAGGGCAGCTGCCGCAGCTCCCGCGAAGGAGCGCTCGGCGGGACGGTTCGCAGCGAGAATCACATCGCCCTTCGCATCAGCGAGGAGCCCCACGACAACGCCTGCGTAAGCTTCGGCGGGAACGTTCTCAGCAGTGGGGACATGAATGATGGTGTCGACGCCGCCGACGGCAGGGGCCGAAGGAGCGACGGCGATGACGGTGGTGGTCCCGCCGATCGCAGCGGCAGCCTCAACGAGGTTCGCGATGCGCTCGTCGGTGGTGAGGATCCAAGTGTTCGTCATTGTTCTGCAGTCCTTTCTCAGAGTGCGCCGGCATTGCGCAGGGCGGCGACGAGCTGGGCGGCGGCGTCGTCTCCGGTGAACATCTCATTGCGACGGGCCTTGGCGACCGGCTTGGCACGACCGGTGACCTCCAGAGCCGTATCAACGGTCGAAAGCTCGGCCACGGGAACCTCCTCGAGGGGCTTCTTGCCAGCAGCGAGAATGTCCTTCATGCCGGGGACCTTCACGGGGGCGGCATCGGTGGCGACGGCGGCGACAACGGGGCCATCGACGCGGACGGTGCGGGTACCACCAGCGGTGCTCTGGGTCAGGGTCCAGCCATCACCCGCAGCTTCGACGGAGATGACCTCCTGGAAGCAGGGCCAGCCGAGGAAACCGGCAATAAGGGTGGGAACAATCTTCGCGGATTCGTCGACCGAGGAGTCTCCAGTCAGGACGAGGCTCGCGCCCTCGACCTTGCCGACAAGGCCTGCCAGGGCACTCGCAACAGTGGTGGCGTTCCACGTCGAGGTGGCGTCATCGGCGACGACCAGGGCGCGGTCCATGCCCCTGGAAAGGGCGCCCTTCTTCGCCATGGACGAAGAAACGGCCTTGCCGCCAACGGAGATACCGACGACATCGGTGCCGAGGGAATCGGCGAGGGTGCATCCCACCTGGACGGCGACCGGGTCGTATTCCGAGATCGCGGCCTTGGCGCGCGACCAGTCGACAACGCCGGAAGCGTCGACGGTGGTGTCTTGTGGGTTTGCTGCGTACTTGTACGCGACGACGATGCTCATCATCTGCCCTTTCTGCACGGGGGTGCTTTTGGTGGTCTATGTGGGGCCCTTAAGCCCTGGGGGATGCGAAGAGGGTCGATTAGACTAATTGCCTGTGACCCCCTCGCGGAAGGAGTGCGCGCATTGACGCGTTTTGCGATTCTCAATCCCGCTAAAGCGGGCCGACCTCGTGACCCTCAAATGGAGGAACGCGTCTTTCGCGCTGCCCTTGATCTTTATGGGGAGGCAGGATGGGCGGGCTTCAATCTGACGAAGATCGCCGCCGAGGCCGGAGTCGGCAAGTCGAGCTTGTACTCGCGATGGAACGACCGCGACGAGCTGCTCCACCATGCCTTCACCGCCCTGGTGATTTGCCCGGGACCCCGTGGGGATTCCCCCTGGGAAATCCTCGTCAACGAAGCGGACTTCCGCCTCCGGGAATATCTGGGTCCGAATCGTTCGGCCGTTCGTCGGCTCTTCGTTGAAGCCGGGAACGCCGAAGACCCCGTCATATGCCAGATCTACAAGGATCTGTTCGTCACTCCCCTTTCGGCCATTCATGAGCGTTTGTGGGACTTCAAACTCAATGGTGAGTTGCCCCGCAACACTTCGGTGGTGCGTCTGCTCGATGCCATCGAAGGGAGCGTTCTGATGCGCACCTTCTGTCTTCCCGACGATGTCATCGCCTGTTTCTTGGAGAAGGTTCCGGCTTACGTGGCCGATCTTGTTGACGATCAACTTCACCACCACGAACCCTCACGCCAGTTGGACGAGTGACCTGCGGCGCGCAAAGCGCTCTGGGCCAGGTAGCTCAGCATCGGCTTTTCAGCCCTCAGAGTCGTCGCGGGCCCATGCCCCGGGTACACCGTCAGTGAGGAATCCATCTGGGAAAGACGGGCGCATGAGCGCATCAGCTCCGCGTAGTCGCCCAGGACGAAAACCGTCGAGCCGATCGCCCCAGAAAAGAGTGTGTCCCCACTGAACAAGACCTGTTGTTCTGTGCCGAGCAGGCAGATACTTCCGGGCGTGTGCCCCGGGGTGTGCAGAACCTGCAGGGTGTCACCACCCCATGTGATGACATCGCCTTCCGCGAGGGAGCGATCGACATGGTCAACGGTGTAATCAATGCCTTCCTCGTCGAAGCCGGAACGGTGAACATCTGCAACCCCGTCCACGTCGTCAACGCCGCAGGCCACTGGGCAACCATAGGCTTCGACAAGTTCATTGACCGCACCAATGTGGTCGCTGTGACAGTGGGTCAAGACAATACCGATGACCTTCTTGCCTTCAAGCCAGCGCATGAGCGTTCGCGGCTCCGCGCCCGGATCAATGATGAGGGTGCCTTCCTCGTTGGTGAGGGCGTAGCAGACGGCCTTCCAGGCGCCGACAGTGAGATGCTCAATTGTGAACACTATCAGCGCCCTTTGAAGTCCACAGATCCGGTTTCAGCCAAGGTGTATCCGCGCGTCTCGGGAGCCCAAATGACCGACACCCCGAAGCCCAGGGCGGAGATGAGAGCGCCGGCGAGCATTGTCTTGCCGATGCCGTGATTGTCGATAAACCCGGGCAGGACGTAGATCGACACGACAGTACCGATTCTGCTGAAGGCCATGGCGAAACCCATAGCGGTCGCCCGGATCTCCGTGGGGAAGAGTTCATTGGGGTAGAGCCATTCGAGGTTGCCGGGGCCGCCTGACAAGAGCGCGTAGGAGATGAAGCAGCCCATGATCAGGCCGATGCCCGCGCCTGGGAAGAAACCGATGATGGCCAGGGCCACGGTCATGCCGCCGAAGCAGGCGATAATAAGGGGGCGGCGGCCGATCTTTTCGCACAGGTACATGGCGGGGAAGGTACCGAGCATGAAGAAGGTGCCGATGAGGAGTTCGCCGAGAAGGACATTGCGCCCCTCCCCCAGGCCGACGGCGGCAATGATCTGCGGTCCGTAGGTGTAGAGGGCGAACATGGGGATCGCCTGGCACAGCCAGATGACGCCGACGAAGATGATGCGCTGCAAGTAGACGCCCTGCAAAACCTTCGAGACTGAGGTCTTCGCCGCTTCCTCAGCCTCAGGCAGACGGACATTGGCCCCTAGGGTCTCATGGACGATGCGCTGAGCTTCTTCGCTCCGGCCCTTGGAGACGAGCCATCGGGGAGACTCGGGGATATTCCAGCGGCCCACGAGGATGAGAATGCAGGGAACCGCGGAGGAGGCCAGCATGTAGCGCCAACCGTGGTTCGTGTTGATGAGGGCGAAACCCACGAGGGCTGCGACGTTTGCCCCCAGATACCAGGCGGCCGCAATAATACCCATCGCTGCTGCACGGTATTTGCGCGGCGAGAACTCGGCGATCATGGAGGTCGCGATCGGATAGTCGGCGCCCACTGCGACGCCGACGAAGAAACGCAGGATCACGAGGGTCAGTGGCGTGTGGACCAGGGCGCACAGGATCGACAAGATGGCGATGACCACCAAGTCGATGACGAACATCTTGCGTCGACCGATCAGATCCGTGAGCCATCCGCCGAAAGAGGCTCCGAGGAAAAGACCGACGAGGGCGGAGACGCCCAGTAGGCCGTTCCAGTGAGCATCGAGGATAAGGTCTGAGCCCATCGCTCCCAATGCCACGCCGATGATGGACAAAACATAGCCTTCGAGGAATGGACCGCCCGATGAGAAGACGATGACTCGCCTCAGCAGCGGAGTCATCTCGAGGTCCTCGAGGTCGATGACGGGTTCGTTGTTGCCCACGGTGTTCTCCCTCCATTCTCATCGCGGGACATGGTGTTATGAGGGGCGGCGCGGGAGAGTATCTTCAGCGCCTCTCCCGCGCCTGGGAATCGCGTCTTCGCCCCCCCGCACAGACGCGATCAGCGGTACTCGATGATTCCCCAGTTCAGGTGCGGCTTTGCGCCGGTCTCGTCAGCATCGGCATCGACCAGTGCGAAACGCAGCTCGCCTTCCTTGATCTTCCACAGGCGGGTCTTCAGGGTCGTGCCCGGGTGGACCGGTGAGGTGATGCGAGTCTTGAAGCGGGTGATGCGCTCGGGCTCTCCGGGGACGAAAGCGTTGATCGCGTGACGCATGACGACACCCGCGTAGGAGATCGCGTGCAGGATCGGACGCGGCTCCCCGTTCTCGGCGGCGTAATCCCAGTCGATGTGCTGAGGGTGGTAGTCGCCCGAGAGACGGTAGATGAGCGCCTGGTTCTCCGGGATCGTTTCGGTGATCTCCACGTCCGCAGGACGGTCGGGCATCTCGACGATGTCCTTGGGGGGCTTGGGGCCGCCCCAGCCGCCGTCATAAATCAGGCAGTCCCAGGATTCGTTCGTGAAGAGCAGGTTGCCGTCCGAGTCGTAGGTGTCACCGATGTGCTGGGCGAGCAGGCCACGGCCCTCGCCGCGGTCGTAGAGCCCCTCGAGGCGCACCATGGTCTCCAGATGGTCGCTCATCTTCGTGATGGGCTTGTGGAAGGTGATGTCGAAGCCCCAGTGCAGCGAGCCCGCGTAGTTGTAGCCGTAGTCGATGGTGCGGGTGACTTCGGAGTCGACGATCAGCATCGCGCCGAACATGGGGAGCACCTTGAGGTGAGGATCGCGCTCATCGTGCTCGTTGATGTATTCGAGGCCGTCCTTGCCGTCGATGCCCGCGCCGCATCCGAGAGCGAAGAGTTCCAGGTCGCGGAAGGTGTAGTCGCGGACGAAGGGTCCGAAGGTCTTGCCGACCATTTCAGTATTGATCGCCATTGTTCACTGTCCTTTCATGGGATCGGATTCAAGAGTTTGCGAGGATGTGCTTCTGTACTTTTCCGTAGCTGCCCCGCGGGAGCTCCTCGACGAACTCCACGAAACTGGGCACCTTGAAGGCTGCGAGGCGGCCCGCGCAGTGGTCGATGACTGCTTCGGCATCAAGCGCGGCATTTGCCTCGGCAACGATGAAGGCCTTGACCGCTTGGCCTCGCACGCCGTCGGGGACACCGATCACGGCAACTTCACGCACTCCGGGGAGGTCTTCGATGACCCCCTCGACTTCTGCCGAGGACACGGACTCGCCCGAGCGTTTGATGAGGTCAACGCGTCGGTCCACGAAATACACCCAGCCGTCTTCGACGTAGGCGTAGTCGCGGGTGTAGTACCAGCCGTCCTCGTCGAGGACTTCCGCCGTCGCCTCGGGATTGTCCCAATAGCCCGCCATGAGACTCACCCCGGGGACACCGTGGAGGACCAGCTCCCCCACCTCGCCTTCAGGCAGATCAGAGCCTTCATCGTCAACGATGCGGATCTTGTAACCGGGACCCACTTTGCCGATGGAGGGCCAGCGCCGTTCCCCGTGAGGAAAATCGGTGATGGCTCCGATGAGGCATTCGGTCGAACCGTAGTTGTTGAGCAGCGGCACGCCGAAACGCTCTTCGAAGGTCTCCTTGTCCCGGGTGCTCAAGGGCAGGAAGTAGTGCATCTCTCGCACCTGGTGGTCGCGCTCTTCCGGGTCGACGGGCTGACGCAGCATGGTCGCCACGATCATCGCCATCCCCTGGACGAGGGTCGCGCGGTGAAGACGGGCCTGGCGCCAGAAGCAGGACGCGCGATAGTGGGAGAGCATGATGAGCGTCGCCCCCAGCGTCAGCACTGGGGCCAGGGCCGAGAGCTGGTAGTTCACCCGGGTCGCCACCATTGAGGTCATGTAGCGATCCTCGGGATTCATATCCAGTTCCCAGTTGACGAAGTCGCCTGAGAAGACGAAGTTCGTGTGCGTGATCATCACGCCCTTGGGCGCGGAGGTCGTGCCCGAGGTGAAGAGGATCTCGCACACGTCCTGGGGCTGTACTCGAGGATTCGACGTGAAGGTGTTGGCTTCATGTCGAGTGAGCTCGTGCAATCGGGGAAGATCTGGGAAGGCACCCTCGTCCTCGTTGCCTCCCTCGATCACGACGATGATGTCCTTGACGGTGTCGGGCACGTTGGAACGCACTTCACCAAGGTTCTTCGTGCAGGTGATGAGAGTCTGAGCCTGGCACAGACCGAGGATGCGACCCAGCTCGAAGGGCGCCGAAGTGGCATCAACGGGAACCGACACCGCCCCCATCTTCGCGAGTGCCAATGCGCACTCCACGAACTCGATGCAATTATCGAGGTAGAGCGCCACCTGGCTCTTCTCACCAATCCCCCTAGCGGTAAGGGCATTGGCGCACTTGTTCACAAGCGCATCGAACTCGCGGTAGGTGAAGCGACGGATTTCATGAGAATAGGCGTCCTCGAAAACGAGGAACTCGTGTTCTCCTCTGTCCTTCACCTGCCGTTCCCACAGTTGGGCAACCGTGGTGTTCTCCGGCGCGATCTTCGAGCGGGTCACAGCCAATCAGTCCTCGTCTTTGACCTTGACGGTGCCCGATTCGACCAGGCGGTCAATGTCCTCATCGGAGTACCCCGCGCGCTTGAGGACGTCGCGAGTGTCCTCGCCCAGTGCCGGCATCGGACGCCAGAAGGCCCCTGGGTTGCGACGGAACTTCGGGAAGGTGTTGAGAACCTTGACGGGAGTGCCGTCCGCCTTCTCCGAATCGATGAAGCATTCGCGGGCCTTGACGTGATCGGCTGCCAGGATGTCCGGGAACTCGTTGACGACCTGAGCGGCGATGCGGTGAGCGACGAAGTCGCGCTGCACATCGAACTTGGACTGGGTCTTGAGGTACTCCTCCAGGGTCTCCTGGATGAGGTCGGCCTTGGGGCCATTGAGCCACAGCGCCGAGGTGCCCTCGGGGTATTCCTCCGTTCCCCATAGGTGACCGAGCCCGATGGTCTCGAGCAGGTACTTGTTCTGCGACACCCCGTACAGGCACAGCCCGATGAAGCCGTCTTTGCACTCGTAGATGCCGATGCCGCACAGGTTCTGGTGACGGGCGCCAGGACGCGGGTAGAGGATGTCCGCGTTCATGTAGTCCATCATGTAGTAGGTGCCCACCCGCAGGAGGGTCTCGTACATCGCCATGTCGATGCTCTCGCCCTCGCCGGTGACGCCCACGCGGTGCAGCGCCGCCAAGGCCGAGGAGATGATCATCAAAGAGTTGATGTAATCGCCCAGGTACGGGGAGATGTTCATCGGCTGGTCGACGCTGCCGTTCTGGGCGACGATGCCCGCGTATGCAGCGACCGTCAGGTCGTAGGCCGCCGAGTTGATCTGCTCTTCATCGCCCCACTGTCCAAAGCCGGACACGTGGACGATGACGAGCTTGGGATTGATCTCCCAGAGGAACTCGTCGGTGATGCCCTTGCGAGCGTACATGGGGCCCTTGCCGGATTCGATGAAGATATCGGCGTCCTTGACGATGGCACGCAGGGCTTCTTTGCCGTCTTCAGTGAAGGGGTTCATGGAGATCGAGCGCATATTGCGGCGCTCCATTTCCTTCACCCAAGCGGTGTCGCGCATGGAGTCGCCGGTCCACACGTTCTCGATCCACGTGACATCTGCTCCCCATTCGGCCATGATGGCCGCGGCCGTGGGGGCTGCGATCTCAACGGCGGAGTAGACGACCTTGACGCCATCGAGGACGCCGAATGATGGCTTTTCTGTAGGCAGTGCCATTGCTTTCGCTCCTTTCTCTAATGGCTCAGCGGTAGGGGTAGAGGGCGGAGCGGCCGGTGGTGAGGATCATCATTTCGTCGGTGCCGCCCGAGATGCGGTCCACGCGCAGGTCGCGGTAGAAGCGCTGGATGCGGTGGTCGCCGGTGATACCGACGCCGGCGAGGACCTGGAGGGCGCGGTCAACGACCTCGAAGGAGGCCTCGGAGCAGTAGTACTTGGCCATCGAGCAGTCACCGCGCAAGAGCTGGCCGTTGTCGTGCTTCCAAGCGATCTCGTAGAGCATGTTGCGCATGTTCGTCAGGCGCACCTTCATCTCAGCGAACTTGAGCTGGATGAGCTGGTGGCGGGCGATGGCCTGGCCGCCCTGAATGCGCTGGTTGGCGTACTTCGCGGCGTCTTCGAAGGCGCAGTAGGCGGTGCCGTAGTTGGTCAGGGCGACGAGGAAGCGCTCGAGGTCGAAGTCGGCCACGCCGCGGCGGAAGCCGTTGCCTTCCTTACCGAAAAGATCCTTCTCCTCGAGTTCGACGTTGTCGAAGTAGACATCGCAGCACGAGTCCATGCGCAGACCGAGCTTCGCGAGGGGTTCCTTCGTGATGCCCGGCAGGCTCATGTCGACGAACCACTCGGTGTAGGTGTCCATGTTCTCCGAGTCGCGGGCCATGACCACGAGGTAGGGCGCGTACAGGGAAGAGGTGATGAAGGTCTTGTGACCGTTGAGGTAGACCTTGCCGTCCTTGCGGGTATAGGTGGTGCGCATGTCATCCCACGAGGATCCGGCCGAAGGCTCGGTCATCGCGTAGTTGAGCATCTGCTTGCCGGTGCCGACGAAGGAGAGGATCTTCTCCTTTTGCTCTTCGGTGCCTTCACGCAGAACCGTGTCCCAGCAGGGCAGCTGATAGAGGACGTAGGTCGGGCCGCCTTCGCGTCCGAGGGCCTCGTAGGCGGCGGTCAGGGTCACCCAGTCGGCGCCCAGTCCGTCGTACTCCTCGGGCAGGAGGATGCGGTCGAAACCGAGTTCGCAAATCGCTTCGGCCCATTCGAGGGGGTACTCGTGCTTCTCATCGCACTCGTGGAAGTAGGTGTCCCAGTTACGCGAACGCATGAGCTCGGTAAAGGCATCCACCATGAGTTGCTGGTCTTCGGAGAGGGAAAAATCCATTGTGAGTCACTTTCTGTGTGTGAGCGTGTGTGCTCAGCGGCGGATCGGGTGTTCGGCGTAGAAGCGAGCGGCCTCCTTGAGGACATCCATGGTCTGGTCGAGCATCTTGGAGTGATGCAGGAAACCGTGGATGACGCCCTCGACTTCGTTGTAGAGGTGGGGCACGCTGCACAGACCGAGGATTTCAACCAGAGTGCGCGAATCATCGCGCAAGGGGTCGAGGCCGGCGGCAACGATGTAGCAGGGCGGGATTCCCGTACTGAAATCGGAGCCGAGAACGTTGAAGTAGGGGTCGTCGGCGTTCTCGGGTTCAGCGAAATACTGATCCAAGTAGTAGGCGTAGTCCGCTTCCGTCAGTCCATCCCATGCCCCTCCCAGCAGGCGCATGGACATGGAGTCCTTGAGCCCGTAGACGCCGTAGAAAAGGAGCATCGTGCGCGTCTGGGTGAGCACGCCCTCGTCGCGCATCATGAGCATCGTCGCCGCTGCCATATTGGCCCCTGCGGAGTCGCCTGCGAAGGAGATGTCCTCAGGGGCGATGCCCCATTCTTCAGCTTGCTCACGAATATGCGCGACGACATCGCGGCACTCGTGAATCTGCTGGGGGAAGCGGGCATCGGGTGCGAGGGTGTAGTCGATACTGACGACCGCCGCTCCTGTGAGGTGGCACAGGGTGCGGGTGATCCGATCGTGAGTGTCGACATCGCCGATGACCCATCCGCCTCCGTGGACGAACACGATGAGTGGTAAGGGCCCCTGCTCACCCGGACGGTAGTGGCGCACTCGCACCGCACCGTAACGGGTGGGAACCTCTTGGTCGACGCACACGGCCACTGAGGGGCCGCCCTCGTTCCAGAAGGCGCGCTCGGCGCGATACGCCTGCCGCATCTCCTCGAGGCTCTGACCTGTGACGTAGGCACCTTCGGCAAGTTCGTTCTGCTTGGCGACGACCTCGCCCATTTGCTCACTCCATAGGCGAGGCACATCGTATTTGTGACCCATGACCGTGCTCACGCGTCCTCTCGGGCGTCCGCGTCCTCTTCAACGTTGCGTTTGCGCGCAACGACGATGAGAGTGAAGGCGCAGACAGCAGCGATGAGTGCGGCACCAGCGAGGATGAGGAAGATCTGGTTGTAGGCAACAGTGGGATTGTCCTGGTGGGCGTCGCGGATGGAGCCGAACCAGATGTAGGAGAAAGTGTCAGGCATGAATCCGACGACGGAGAGCAGGCCGGTGGCCGTACCGAAGACGCGGACCGGGACTTTGCCTTCAGTGAGCTGACTGGAGCAGATACCGAAAACGCCGTTGGCGATGAAGGCGAGGAGGATCGCCATGGCGACCGCCACGTAGGCGAGGGAGGCCTGTGCGGGAAGGAAGGCGAAGACCGCCAGTCCGATCATCACGACCACCGAACCGAATCCGATGACCCGCGAGGGGGAGCCGAGCTTGGCGGCGATGGTGCCGAAAACGGGGCCAGAGATCAGAGAGACGCCGTAGGTACGGACCGTTCCGACGATGAGGACTGTGCCCGGCGCGATCATCATGACGTCCTTCATGTAGCCGGTGGTCTGGTTGACGCCGGTGTAGAAGAAATAGACGAAGAAGAGTGTCAGAGCTGCGAGCCAGACGACAGGGTTTGAAAGAACCTGTCCGAGCTGCTTGAAGCTGAAGCCCTCGTCACTCGAGCCGATCTCACCCTCGAACTTGGGGATGAAGAAGAAGGAGAGGACCGCGAGGGTCATGATGATGGAGCCGAGGACCAGGAGGAGGGTCCGCATGGGGACGATATCGCCCTGATCGGCGAGGAAGGAGACGATCGCAGCATTGACGAAACCGAGGATGAGGCCAGCCAGGCCGTAGAGACCATAGGAGATGCCGATATTGCGCGAGTATGCCTCTTCTTCAGAGATGAGGCGCACGAGCTTGAAGCGGATACCCCACCAGATGAGGATGGTCGTGATGCCCATGCCGACGAAGAGCCCGATGAGGACGGTGTAGGACGGGAAGAAGGCGTACCAGTAGGCGAGCAATGCGGTCGAACCGAATCCCACCCACGCGAGGGTGCGCACGCGGACACGGTCGGCGACGATCCCCGAGGGCAGGTAGCACACGAGCGCTGTCCACGAGTATGCGGCGAGGAGTGTGCCCATGGTCGTGACGACATTGTCTTGGCTCGCCGCGCCCGCAGCGATCAAAGCCTTTTGGAGGGGTTCGTCAAAGACGTACTGCAGATACGCAGGCGTATAGACGATGGAGCTTCCGATGGAAACCAGGACAAGAAGAAAGACACGATGAAAACTTGTGAGGTCTTTCGCACAACGCTCCTGGGTGAGCATACTTAGCACTGGGGCCGCCTTTCATCATTGAAGGGTAGGGGATCAACTTTTGTCGAATGCCCCGCGACCGTCTTGCTCTTCTTCGAGAATTCCGAGGAACCCTCTGCTCACGACGATTCTCGGCCACCACTCTGGTCAACGTTAACCATGAAGCAGGACCTTAAGTCACACACACGGGGCGCTGTGTTCTCAATGTTATCTGAGGGGCACCAACTCCGTTCCGACCTTGGTCCCTCAACTTTCTCCGAACATTTTGGACATCTCTCGTCCAAAATTGACTTCGAGCAGCAATGAGGCCGATCGCGCCCACAGCACACTCATTCTGGACGATTTGAGTCCATTTATCCAAAGGTGCGCAAAGCAACAAATTTACAGGTCAAACCCCCACCCGTCGACAAATTGTCTGACAACTCAATGGTATATAAATTGACCAACGATCACATTTTCGAAATGCCAAAACTATCAACACAAAAGAAGCGGTATTCGACAAATACAAAATGTCTGACAAGTTGGAAACTGTCTGACACACTGAAGGCATAACGAAAAGGAAACTCCCGTTTTAGTCAACGGGGTGATTCAATATCAGGCGATTCGGCAAAGATATTTCTTCTGCACCGTTAAAGAAGACTCAAGTGCCTGCGGCAGCCACCAGCAGATCACTTGCGAACACGAACCCGCCGAACACCCCTGAGCGCCGAAGGCAGCACCGAAATACCACTCCTGACACGCCACTGGACTTGACCAGTATCCCGCGTGACCGATCTGTCTCTGCGACCTCAAAGCCTCCAGGAACGCGCCCACGGGTGCAGCCCATGACCTGGCCTGGCAGGAGCATGAACGCGACTCCCCGACACGCGCCCACGGGTGCAGCTCTCGCATCGACTGGAGGCCCCTCCTGAGCGCAGCAGCCCACATGCGCCCGCAGCTGCAGCTTGTACGGTAGCGACGGCTAGGCGCAGGGGTGCGCCCCAGACATGCACCCTGGGTGCAGCCGACTCGACAACAGCACAGGCAGCCCCTTTTTGAGCCTCGCCCCTCCCAAAGGCGAGCACTTCCAGAGGAGTCGCGCCGGGTACGCCAGCCCTGAGCTCTGCAGGCGGCGAAGGGGAGAACAATCAGAGGAGGACTGTGAACCTCACAGGAGCCCTGCGGTCTTCAAAGCAAGCCGCAGGCCCTCGATCTCCTCAGCCCCGGCCTCCACAAGCGGCAGACGCAGCTTCGGAGTATCGATAACCCCCTGGAGGTGAAGGGCGTGCTTCGCCATGACAGCGCCCTGTCCACCTCCCATGATCGCCGCGACGAGAGGACGCAGTGAATAGGAGAGCTCGCGTGCCTCCCACACCTTGTCCCTGTCGAGAAGATCAATCATCTCCCGGTACTTCTTCGCAGCCACGTGCCCAACAACGGAGATGAAGCCAGAAGCCCCTCCCGTCATCCACGCGAAATTCAAGCCGTCATCCCCGGAGTAGTACTCCAAGCCGGTGCGGTGCATCCGTTCTACGCCCTGCTCGACATTACCGGTCGCGTCCTTCACCGCTTTGATTCTCGGGTGCTGAGCAAGAACGTCGAGGGTCTCATCGGAGAAGGCTAAGCCGGTGCGTCCAGGAATGTCGTAAAGCATGATGGGCAAGTCGCTCGCCTCAGCGATGGCGTGAACATGCGCGACAAGCCCCACCTGCGAGGGGCGGTTGTAATAGGGGGAGACGACGAGCAGCCCATCGGCGCCGTGAGCCTGGGCGCCCTCGGCGATCCGAACCGCGTGCGCGGTGTCATTCGATCCCGCACCACACAAGATGAAGGCGCGGTCCCCGACCGCTTCCTTCACCGCAGCAGTCAATTCATTCTTCTCAGGCTGATGAGTCGTCGGGGATTCACCGGTCGTACCGGACAGAAGGATCGTGTCGCAGCCATCATCGACGAGCTTGGCCGCCAAACGCACCGCAGAATCAACATCGAGAGCCCCGTCCTCGGTGAAGGGCGTGACCATGGCGGTTGCGAGGCTGCCGAAGAGTCGGCTTGGAATGTGGCTCATGACATACAGAATACGGATGGCGCTGCGCCCGCGTGTGGATTGTTCGGTTTTCGGACCCGCTTCCCAGGTGCAGGACTACTCGCCCACTGCCGCCCACCACAGGTGTTCCATGAGAAGACTCCCATCGGGCTTTTCCAAAGTGCGGCGAATCCCGGCTGGCGCAAAACCGGCACTATGAAGGAACTTCGTCCTCGCCTCGTCTTCAGGACGCGCCCAAGCGCGCAGGTTCTCAGCCTTCGACAGCTCCGCGATCGCGGCGAGCAGACGCGAAGCGTGCCCTGAGCGAGTGAAATCGCGCTCAATGAGCAGTTCGGCAATGAGCGCTCCAGCGGGGATCTCCTCTCCCCCGTCAAGACTCAAAGGATCCGCGGGGGCGACGAGGGCGAAGCCCACGAGCGTGCTCGCGTGGAGGGCAACGAGGACCTGGTATCCCTCGGGCGCAGGAGCTGAAAGGCTCTGCTCCCATTGATCTGCCAAGGCGGAGGCATCAACAGGTGATGCGACTCCGAGTACTTCCTCCAAGGCCTGCGCCTGAATCCGTCCGATCGCCTCCGCATCCTTAGCGCAAGCCGGGCGGACCGAGAAGCGAGGGGCTGTGTCTGCGTCGTCCCTCTCGGATATGAAAGGTGCGTCGGAGAGGCTGGTGCTGCTGTGATCCGAGCAAGCGTTGCGGCTGGTGCCGGGGAGGCTGTTGCGGCTGGAGCCGGAGAGACTGTTGCCGCTCGGGTCGGAGAGGCTTTCGCCGCTGAACTCAGGCAAGTTCTCTTTCCTGAACTCGATTGTCATGAAACCCTCAGATGTCGAGGATCTTGTCGAGGCCGATCGTCAGACCGACGCGGCCCCGAATCGAGCGGATCGCGAGAATCACGCCCGGCATGAAAGAGACCCGATCAAAAGAATCCGTGCGGATAACGAGCTGCTCACCCGGGTTGCCCAGGAGAATCTCCTCCGAGGCGGTCAAACCGCGCAAACGCACCGCATGAACCGGGACGCCGTCAATGAGGCCGCCGCGAGTTCCTTCAGGATCCGATTGCGTCGCATCAGGCATGGAATCGAGGCCCGTGCCCTTGCGTGCGGCTCCAATCCCCCGAGCTGTTGCGATCGCCGTCCCAGAAGGCGCATCCACCTTATTCGGGTGATGCATCTCGATCACCTCAGCGGACTCGAAATACGGGGCGGCGAGAGCTGCGAACTTCATCGCAAGGACCGCACCCATAGCGAAATTCGGCGCAATGAGAACAGCTCTGCCCAATTCCTCGGCATGCACGCGAACTCGCTCATAAGACTCCTCGGTCCAGCCGGTCGTTCCAACAACGACGTCAACGCCCGCATCGAGCAGGGCATGAACATTCGACTCCGTCACGCTCGGAATGGAGAAGTCAACAGCGACCTCCGCAGCGTTAAGGGACTCGGGGGAGATCTCATCCTCGGCGTCGAGGGCTGCGACGAGCTCCATACCTTCCGCCGCTCGAACGGCTTCGACGACGGTTGAGCCCATACGGCCCTTAGCTCCGGTGACGGCAACGCGAATAGTCATGAGACCAGGGTATCGCTCGAGTCCTCGTCGGCGCTGAAAAGGCCGAACGCCGAGAGGGGTATCTCTTCGGATTTCTCTCACACGAGGCGCGGGCGCGCGGCCGGGAGACGAGCTGGGCGGCGAGGGCGTGCACGTCATCGGTGGTGACGGCGTTTGCGGCGTTCGCAGTTAAGAGCACATACGGGAAGGCAGACTCATACGTGCACGGATGCTAAAACGTATTCAGTCGACAGCACGAATGAACTCCTGCCGAATGGCATTCAGCTCATCGGTAGTCAACCGTCGACTCCCCTGGAGCTTCGATACCGAGGCAATCAAACGACCGTCGAATTCTCTAGGAATTTTCCCCTCGATCTCGATCTGCGCTCGGATCTGCTCCTTATCTCTTTCGTCCATTCCGTTGACGAGTTGGTGGACCACTCTGCTAGTCGAATCATTAATCGTCTCTCCCTCAATGGGATCCAATTCGACTCGTCGTGTTGATCGCCTCCCGATGCCGACCTGCGTCGATTGGCAATCAACCACGCTTTCGACCGTCGGCGCTGTTATCGCCCCTGTTACTAAGCCCGGAACTTCGAGAACCTCGGTGAACCACTCACTCGGCAGTATTCCTACAGTATCCGCTTCCTGGCGCAGCAATCGGCTCATATTCTTTGACACGTCCCCGGCGCCGAGCAAATGGACGCGAATACCATAGTTCTGTGCTAACTGCACTCCCAGGCGAATATCTTCATCCCCGGAGAGCACGACCGCATCGACGACTGCTCGATGGCGCGCCAAATCGATAAGATCCGTGACAATCAGGGAGTCAACTCCCTTTTGTTGTCCGGCGCCGTTGAGAACGCCGAGCCGAAGCTTGACAGAAGGTAACAGCGCCAATTCAGCCTGATCCGCAGACAATTGATTTCCAGGCATGGCATCATACCAGTAGGTACGCAGGAGCAGCGCATCCGATGCCAATCGTTGGGATACCGGCAAGGAAGTGTGGCATCGACCCGGACTTTTCGTTGATCTGACCGCGTAAAGTCGCGTTCCCCATAGGGGTGGGGCCTATATGAGCGGGTGAGTGTTGACAAGCGCCCCAAGTGCCCGATCTGCCGAGCGCCGATGAACGCGAACGGGAAAACGTCTTCTCGTACGCCCCGGTGGCGTTGCCGGAACTGCTCATTCTCGACAGTTCTCAAGCGCCCTGACGTAACTCGCCGCCACGACCTGGAAGCATTCATCAACTACGCGACCGGCAAGACCAGCCAAGCCGAACGCGACGGCACACTCACCGGCCGATCCTTCCGCCAGCGCACCTCGTGGTGTTGGCAAGTCCCACCACCCCTCCCAGTCATGGACGGCGTCATTCATGACCAGGTGTTCATTGACGGGATCTTCCTTTCCCACTCCTGGGTCATCCTCATCGCCACCGACGGGCGCACACCGTTGAACTGGGTTACCGCCGGACGAGAAAACGCTACGGCCTACACCCAGCTCCTCAGCCCACTTCCCCCACCGGGCATCATCACTACCGACGGGGCAGGCGGCGCCCTGGCAGCGATCCGCACCCTGTGGGGACCAGACCAACCGGTCCAACGCTGCCTCGTGCATGTCCACCGCAACAACACCGTGGACCTGACCCACAACCCCCACACGCCCGCCGGGAAAGCCCTCAAAGGCCTGTCCCATTCCCTCTTGCGCGTCACCACCATGGATGAAGCCGCACACTGGGCGAGCCTGCTCGCCGCCTTCCACACCGAATACGCCCACTACCTCAAAGAACGCACCTACGCGTCCCAAGACCCCGAAAAGGCAGCAGCCACAGGCAAGAAATGGTGGTACACCCACGAACGCGACAGGCGCGTGTACTACCGGCTCGAACGCCTCCTCAAGAACAAACAGCTCTTCACATTCCTCACCGACCCTGGCCGACCAAACCTCGCATCCACCACCAACCCCATCGAATCCCTCAACGCTCAAATCCGCGCCCTACTGCGCGCCCATGCAGGCTGGAACACGACTCGCCAAATCACCGCAATTCACTGGTTCCTCGCCCACCACCAACACCCCATCAACGCCGCCACAGTGCTCGCCGAATGGGACAAACACGCCAGGCAACCCCACACGATCATCCCCACAACACACAAACAACAACCCCGGCCAGACGGGCCCACACACTACGACAACGCCTACAGCCCCGACACCGGCTTCCACACCCGAAAAGGCTGGGCCGGACGCACATAACCCCCACGACACGCCCGAGCGATGCCACACTTTCCTGCCGGTAACCCGCATTCGATTCGCCGCCGACCCCGTCGAAGGCGACCGCAATATCGAAGGCGCTGCGTTTCTTCGTCCCCTTGAAGAGGAGGTGCTCCAGGAAATGTGTGGAGCCCTGGTGCTGCGCCGACTCATCGCGAGAACCGACCGGCACCCACAGGCCGAGTGCGACTGAGCGCGTTGTAGGGATCTGCTGGGTGATGATTCGAGTTCCCGAGGAGGTGACGCTTCGCGAGATATCGCCCTCGGAGTCGTCAAGCAGGTGCGCCCGGGTTACATCAAGGGGCAATTCGATCGGCGGAGTCATGGCGATGATTCTAACCGTCCGACGGTGATGCTCCCTCCAGGGGCGACACGAGCACAGAACAGCGCATAGTCGGGGCTAGCGCGACGACGCTCTCCCCGACTGTGCGGCAGTGGAAGATGGCTACTAACCGTTCTGGGGGGCTGCGGCTCGCTCGTCCATGATCCGACGCCGATTGCGGTCGTAGTCCCCCAGACCCCGCCCCACCGCGAACAGTAGGAATGCCACCATCCAGGTGTTCTGAGGAATCTGGTCCTTCATGATCATCGCGTATCCGAAGCTCATCACTAGGACCGCGATCGACAGCCAGTCGCAGACGAGACCGACTTTCCCCCACGCGCTCATGTTCTTCCATTGAGCCATTGCGCTTGTCTCCTTCTCTCACCCGTAGTAACAGTACGAGTGATTGGGGCATTCTTTCTGGAACCCGTGACTCCACCCATGGTATCCAGCGATTCCCACGGGACCGAGTCCATAAGCAGCTCCCATCAGGCTCCATCCCCAGTCGCCGCTCCACATGCTCCATGTCACTTGGCCTGTGGCAGCACGGGCAACACCATCGTTGTAAGCCACAGTGTAACCGCCCATCAGAACGGCAACAACAACCGCAACAGGAATCGCTCTCGTCTGTTCGGATTCTCTTTCAAATCTCGTACTCTCGACCGTGGCAGACACGTCGTCACGGTCTTGCATCGTGACAGCATCAGTGGAGCCATATGCGACTCCAGCGCCGCTGGGTACGAGCGCACACGAAGTCAGCGCACCGATCGCAGTCCTCTTCAACGTCGTCATTGTTGTCTCCTTTGAGACAAAGCTGCTTGAGTGATTGTTGGCCGACGCCGTCATTCTATGATTTGCGACGTGTCCTCCTCTATCGAGGAATGTTGACGATTGTTGGGATGATGCCTGTCTTGGCGTTCATCGCCGGGTAGCATCCGACTAAAGACGCACGGCATACCCCGCTTCCACGACACGTGGTGGTGCGGCACGGACGGGTGACACACGTTGAGTACGAGGTTGCCGGGAGGCGAAGTGAAGTATCCTGGGTTTTGTTCCGCTTCTATGCTCCAACGGATGTTGGGGCGTGGTTGTGTATTGTATGCGTCTTGTGTTTCTTGTGGGGTGCGGTGGTTGAGGGCTTGGTGGAGTCATTTGGTGTTGTACCAGTGGACTCATTCGGCGGCCTCGAGCTCGACGTGGTCAAGGCTGGCCTAATGAACCTGTTTCCAGATGTTTTGATAACCTTCAGGGTAGAATGTCACCATGACACCACCAGTCGCACGGTCGATTCTAAACTTCGCAGCACCTGAAGAGAAAGCCTGCTGCGTTACTTTATCAAGTTTGAGAAAAAGCCTTACTCGCGGTGCCGCGTCGTGAAGAAGGGTCATCAGGGCTGGCAAGACTTGTTCGGGCAACTCGGTTAAGTCAAAGGATTCGTCGAACACCTCTCTCTGATGTTCACTGAAGGGGAAAAGGCCGTCGAAGAGTTCAGTAATCGAGGTCGATTCCAATCGACAAGAGTAGTTTTATGTGAAGAAGTATTCACGAGAGCTCTTCGCTCCCCTTCCTCAAATCAACAGTAGGGATATGTTTGAACGCTGGAGGAGAGTAACGTCAGACATTCTGGGCAGTTGATCATCGTCATGGCTCACCCATTCATCAGGTGGTCTTCGTGTTCGTCAGATGCTTACCAATATAACCGACGACGACCTTCCCGAGATCATTCGTTCGGTCTGCGAAGTAGAGGCGAGGACTGATGGATCCTCGAGTCTGGATAACGAAGTGGGCAAACATCGTACATGCCCCAGATGGATCGACCTCCTTCGGAACACTGAAACGTCTTTCCACTCCCATCTTCTTCGAGTTCTTCACAGTGTCGGATTCGTTTGCTCTGAAACGGTCGCCCTTGACGAGGCGAGCGCCGGCCGGGGCACCGCCATCAAGGTACTGACGAATCCCGCCGTTGAAGTCCTTTCCTTCTGGAGTTTTCCGGAAGTCGCAGTACTCGTCCAGCATTGCGAGAATGTCCCACGTCGTCTGAAACCACAAGCCACCCGAATCCTGCGCGGCGATCGAGCGGGTCGCTTCCCAGTCGCAGGCGAGAATGAGGTTCGGGAACTTCTCGTCTCCGAAATCGATGATCTCCTCCCATTCCTTCAGCTCTTGGATGTACTTATCCTCTGGTTCGCTCCATGTTCCAGAGGCATCGATTCCGGCGTCACCAAGAAGTTTGCGCGCTTGTTCGAGTTGGTACTGATAGGCGCGTAGCGACTTCTCACGGCTGCGGCTCTCTTCATCCATCACCATCATCTCGAGCTTGAGATCATCGATTTGCGCTCCGAACTTGATCTCAGCCTCCGCAGCTTCCTCCCGGGCGGCGATCCGAACCTCGTCTCGCTCCGTCTCGAGGCTCCGAATCGCAGTGTTCGCTTTGTCCAACGCCTCGCGTAGCTCGGTCTCAAGCGAACCTCTTCGCGCAAGAGCGCTTTCAAGTTCTACGATTCGCTCATTGAGATGCTCAACTCGAGCATCCGCTTCGTTGTGGCTGACATCTGAAGACAGCGATTCGACGACTACGGACTGCGCCTCACCCGAGACTGTAGGCACCGAGTGAATCTCGATTGAGGGAACATTCTCCGGCATGCGCACTGCGGGCACATCGACGACTGCCGATGCCGATCGGTTCGCTACATCGAGCTCCCACCCGGTAGTGACATCGAGACGACGCAGGAACTTGCTCAGCGGAACGGCGTTTCCATGCTCACGGCAGATGCGCCCATACATTCGCCGAAGTTGAGCCCCGTCTTTCTCAAGCATAGTGCGGGCGGCAAGAGTCCGATGTCGGAGTCCGTCTGCTGGATCATCGATGTCGACCGAGAGCCGAAACGTTCGCAGCGAATAAGGCGCTAGTCTGTGGCCCGGCGAAACTAGAGAGTTGTACATCTCCGTGGAAGCGCTGTCGAGAATGACAACTGAAGCTTGCCCTGCAGTCTCCGCGGTGATCGTTCTGAGGATTCTGTCCCACTCACGCTGATCGACAGTCTTGTCCTCAGCGCATGCGATGATGAGGCCCCTACGGCGTTCATCTTGCAAATCGGAGATGAAATCGTTGACCCCATCACCTCCTTTGAGCCAAGTCGGCTCATCAACGAGACGCATCCGCGAGTCAACACAGGCATAGGACTGGAGGAGACGCTGGATGAGCCTGGGGCGATTCGACCACATGGGCCGACCGTCGGCACGCGGATCCGGGGGAACATCGATGTCGAGAGCGATCATTGGGCGCGAGTTCTTCGTTCCGTGATCGAATCCAATGAGGAGACTCGTCACCCACTGACCGGCGTCCTGAGGAGGATCGAAGTAGATGAGCTTCCCGTACTCGATGTCCGCTCTGGCGCCGCGAGTATAGATCGCGCGGGCACCGTTGGAGAACGTCTGCTCACGGAGAGGCTCGAGATCGTCAATACCTCGGAGCCTCTTATCCTTGCGGAGCCATGTGAACCCCTCACCAAGAAGGGCATCTACAGCATTGTCTTCGGCGATGCCGACAGAAGCGTCGAGATCGACGGTGAACGCGCTTCGATAACCGAGCACTACGTACCTCCTCTGACTTGGGATGATGAGATGATTTCACAATGCACCTGCATCTCAAGCACAGTTGCAACGACTCGCCGAATCAGTCATCAGAAGGAAAAACCCATGATGTGCTGTCAGGTTTTTGGGCAGTGGTTCTGGTTTTCCTTCTTGCGTGTCAGGCCGCCAGGGTGTGGCTGGCAGCCATCCGGTCGGTCCAGGCTTGGGCTGGTGTGATGTATCCGAGGGTGGAATGGAATCGGGTCTGGTTGTAGAAGCTGATCCATTCGCCGACTTCGTGCTTCGTGGCAATTCCGCCGCAGTGTGGTTTCTGGTAGTAGAACTCCACTTTCAGGGTCGCGAAGAACGATGAATCGCTCCGGGTTTGATAGAGGCAGTGATGATTGGAAAGGATCACTGTCATGACGAGTTCGAGGAAGTATCTTGATGAGTTGCGTGAGCGTGCGACTCGGTTGGTGTTGGAGGCCCGTGGGGATCCTGAGCGGTCCAAGGGTGCGATCGCTCGGATTGCTGGTGAGTTGGGTGTCCATCCTGAGGCGTTGCGTTCCTGGGTGAAGCGTTCGGAGATTGATGGTGGTCTTCGGGCGGGGACGACGAGTGCGGATGCCCAGCGGATCCGGGAGTTGGAGAAGGAGAACCGGGAGCTGCGGCGCGCCAACGAGATCTTGAGGAAAGCGAGCGCGTATTTCGCCCAGGCGGAGCCAGGCCGCCGATAAGAGACATCGATGGGTTCATCGATGAGAACCGGGCAGAGTACGGGGTCGAGCTGATCTGTGAGCAGCTGGTGTCAGCCGGTGTCCAGGTCGCCCCGTCGGCGTATTGGGCGCGCAAGCAGCGTCCCCCATCGGCCCGATCGCAGCGTGATGACGTGTTGAAGGGGGGAGATCCGCCGGATTTATGAGGAGAACTATGAGGCCTTCGGCGCTCGGAAGATGCACGTCATGCTCAACCGGTCCGAGGCTGCCGCACACCATGGGGCAGGTCATGTCGCCCGCTGCACGGTGGAGCGCCTCATGAGAGCCATGAGTATCAGCGGCATCCGGAGGGCAAAGAGCCCGAACACTACCCGGTCCACACCCAAGGATCAGTGTCCGATGGACCGGGTGAATCGGCATTTCGCTGCGCTCGCGCCGAACATCTTGTGGGTGGCGGACATCACCTACGTGAAGACGCACGCCGGGTGGGTGTACGTCGCGTTCGTCACCGACGTCTACTCGCGTCGGATCCTGGGGTGGCAGACCTCCACCAGCTTGTACACCGACCTCGCCCTCGACGCGTTGAAAATGGCGATCTGGCGTCGACGCCGCGACGGCGCCGACCTAACAGGCCTCATTCACCATTCGGATCGGGGCGTCCAGTACACCGCGATCCGTTACGGGCAAGCCCTTGCCGACTGCGACGCCGTCTCCTCGGTCGGCTCCAAGGGCGACTCCTACGACAACGCGCTCGCCGAGGCACTCAACTCGTTGTATAAAGCCGAGCTGGTCCGAAACAAGGGCCCCTGGAACTCCATCGACGACCTGGAGATCGCGACGGCCCAATGGGTCCACTGGTACAACACCATCCGCCCTCACTTCCGCGATCAACATGCACACCCCAGAAGAACACGAGAACGCTCACACCCCACCCCCGCCGGAACAGACCAGACCCCACACCCCCCAAAAGGCAGCCGCCGCAACCAGATGAAACACCCTCTACAAAACCCGGGGCTTGACAGGGTCTGTTGTAGGGTTTGGTGACAGGGTGGGTTAGGCGGTGGTGATAGCTGCGGGGATCATGATGGTTTCGTATTCGATGGGTGTCAAGCGGTCGAGGTGGGTTTGTGTGCGGCGCCGGTGGTAGGGTCCTTCGATCCAGGTGACCAAGGCGATCCGCAGCTGCTCCCGAGTCGTCCAGACACGCCGGTTCAAGACGTTCTTTTGGACGAGGCTGAAGAAGGGGACTCCACGGCGGCGTTGTCCGAACAGGACGCGACCCTGCCCATCGATCCGACGAGATGATGATGGGCGAGAGCCTTCTGGTATTTATTCGATCGGAAATTGGCTTCCACGATCCGAATGGACAATGCAGCCCGAGACGTCACCGCGCATGGCGACGGCGTTGTTCAACGCGTCAACAGTCAGACGTGACTTCATCCGAGATGCGATCGAATAACCGACGATCCGGTTGGAGAAAACGTCTTTGACGCAACACATGTACAGCTTCCCCTCGCCGGTTTGGTGCTCGGTGATGTCCGTCAACCACAGCTCATTGGGCCCACAAGCAGCGAATTCGTGATGGATCTGCCCATGAGCATCCACTCGAGCGCATCAGTCATCATGAACGGCAGGACCCGGCTTGGCACCCCGCCTCCTCATTCTTACCGAACACGCTCCACCACTTGTTGCTCGAGGTGATCTTCCAAGCCGTCCGGTCCGACATCATCTCACCTCGGGCGCGTGCTTCGTCAGCCAACAGCCGGTAGCCGAACTCGGGATCATCGCGGTGAGCATCGAACAGAGCATTCGCCCGGTACGCCTGGGTGACTTCCGCATCCGTGATGGGGCGTTTGAGCCACCGGTAGTAGTGCTGGCGATGCAAGCCCAGGACCCGACACGTCCTGGCGACGGGGATCCCGTCTGCGGCCAGCTCGCAAACGAGCGGGAATCTTCATTGTGGTCTGATCTGCCGAGCAAAGAACGCCGCTGCCCTTCGCAGGATCTCATTATTCTTGCTCGAGAACCTGATTACGGCGCCTCAACGCGCGAAGCTCAGCTGACTCCGACGCCGCTGAAGCGTCAACGTCGCGTGGTCTCTCAGCTTTGGCGATCCAACGTCGCAGACACGACTCGGTAATACCGAAATCCTTGGCAACTTGTCGAATCGGGGCACCACCACTTCGAGCCACACGCACAACATCCTCACGGAACTCTTTGGGATACGCCTGAGGAATAATGACAATCCTTCCAAAACACACACAAATGCGCTCACATCAAGTGTCACCAAAACCTACAACAGACCCCCACAACACTTCACCCTTTCAGATCAAGAACCCCCACACACCGTTCATCAGACAGACCCAGCGGCCGAGGTGGTCGTGTCTGTGGTGCCTGTGGTAGGTGCGTTCGATCCAGGTGACGATCGCGATGCGTAGTTGGTCGTACTCGCTCAAGATCTGCGCCGCCAGGGCATGAGCCTCGCTCGCATCGGGCGGATCCTTGACTGCTCAACCTCAACAATCAGACGCGCTGTGGGTTGCTAACACCATAGATTGGTAGTACCATTCTCGTGTGGCCATTAGATTCACTAAGAGTGCCGGACGCCACGGGGTATCTCAACAAGAAGCCCTGCACGCTGTTTTCCATCACGTTAACGCTGCTTCGATTGAAGGAGAGCCGGGAGAAAAGACCATGGTCTTCGTCGGATTGCCGCACCCTCAAGCACGGCGGTTCATCGAGGTGATTGCTTCGATCAGGGGGAGCGCAGATATCAAGATCTTTCACGCAATGGAGGTCACCGACGCGTGGAAGCATCTGGTCTACGAAGCCGGGCACACAGAATGGGAGAACGAATCGTGACTCACACACTGACTGAGGAAGAAGAAGCCCGCTACAGCGCCCTCGCAGACACAGCGGAAAGGGGCGAACTCAAGCAACTCGGACCCGCACTCGGGTCGAGGACGCTCGCCAACGCGGGCGATCTTGCGTCGTTCATGGTGACTCATGGCGTGACCACTGGGGGCCGACCTAATCTCGGGAGAGCGCGCGCTACGGGTCATGGGCGGTCGCCGCGGCGCCAGGTACGGCTGCCTGAGGATCTGAACAATCGCTTGGATGCATATGCTGACGCCAAAGACCTCACAGTCTCCGATGTCATCCGCGCCGCCCTCGAAGCGTATCTTCAACCCGCCTAACCGCCGGTATTGATCACTGCCAGGAGGCATCCTTGGATTGCCAGCAGACTGTGCACATCAGATGTAGCCGCGGCATTGAACGATGGCTATTGACCAATATCGATGCCAGGTCTTTGCGCGAGTCAGGGCCCTGACTCGTTCCGCCGACGAATACGTTGATCATATTCCTTGAATCCGGCACCTAACAGCATCAGGAATATCGCCATCCACCACATGAATTCAGAATCCTGAATCCCCCGAATCATCGAATACGCCAAGTTAACGCCCAGCCCCGCGGCTGCGAGCCAGTAGCACGCCTCACCGATGAGAGCCCACACACCCATGTTGTTCCACCGAGACATCACACGCCCCCACCTAGCGCTGTGGCAGCAACTCAACGAGCAGCCCACCGTCATCGAGTGTGCCATCATCGAGTTGCATCCGTGGTGTTGTGCTCATGGTGGCCGGGGTCTGTAACCCCGACAACAACCGCCTCAGAATACTCCTCAACGGCGGCGGCCCACACACCTACCCCACGCTCAAATACGAAGAGCCGGTTTGAGTCCCCACGCAAAGGATCGATGGCGCAACCCTATTTCCGGGGCCGTCGCCCCTCGATCGAGGAAAGTCAACAACCCGGAGTCGACCCGATCCGAGCGGCGCGAACGGCAAGTTCAGTTCTGGATGAGCAGCCGAAGCAATCGAGGAGTTGGGTGACGTAGGTGCGCACGGTACCCTCAGAGTAATTGGTCAGCTCTGCAATCTCCCGATTCGTCGCGCCCTGGATGAGCCATTCATATACGGCCCGTTGGCCGATGGAGAGCGAATCAACGGTGCGAGCCCAGCCTTCGGTGCGCTCCTGTTGTTCTCCAAGTGATCGCAACGTGTCGAGCGCAAAATCCATCGCCCTGGGCGCGAGTACGCGGTGCCCCGAATAAATATGGAGGAGAGAATCCACGATCTCAACCACAGGTAGATCCTTCGTAAGAAACGAACAGGCTCCTGCGGCGAAGGCCTCACTGAGGCGATGCTGGACCTCGAAGGCCGTGAACATCACGACTCTCACCGATGAGTGGAGCTCGGACATGATCCGAGTAGTCTCCACTCCGTCAAGCACGGGCATCTCGACATCCATCAGGACGATGTCGGCAGGGCGGTGTTCCACAAGCGCGAGGACCTCGCGCCCATCAGCAGCGGTCCCGACAATGCTGATGCGAGGATCCATGCCCAGAAGGGAGGCGAGGGCGTCGCGCAGATTGGGATCATCGTCCGCCAGAATCACTCGAATGGGGCGGATACGTTCGGCCGTCGACATGGGGGCGGTCATTCCACTCCCCCGATTCGGACAGCATCGATCGGCATGACGAGGGATATTATCCATCGTCCGGGCACTGTACCGAAGTACACATCACCGCCAAGCGTCTGTGCTCGGCTCTGTAGACTCATGATGCCCAGTCCGGACGACAATTCGAGTTGAAGATCCAGTTCTTCCTTCGACAGATCCGATACGACGGTGACTTCCACGCCGCGCTCCGACACATCCGCCGACACGTTGACAATCGAGTTAACAGGCGCATACTTCACGCAGTTCATCAGTGCTTCCTTGAGGAAAACAACGAGGAATCGCAGTCGCGTGGCACCCAGAAGCATTGACAGCTCGTGTTCGTCGGGAAGGGCGCTGTGCAGTCGTCGACGTCCCATACGAAGCATCTGGGCGGCATCATCAAGCGCATGAGACACCGACTCGTTCATCGGGTCGTTGCGGGGTTGCAGCATTGTTACTGTACGACGCAATTGAGTGATGGCACGCGCTATTGATTGTTCAATGTCGGCAAGTGCGTACAAAGGCTGATCCCGATTGGGCACTTGGAGGGAGCGGACCATGACCAGGGCCTTGGTCAGATCCGTGATCACCGTGTCGTGAAGCGTCACGGCGAGCTCTGTATTCGTCCTATGGGCGAGGTACTCCACCTGCTGTTTGAGCAGTTCAATTTGCTTACTGCTCGTCAGCATGAGTAGACCAATCGAAACAGCGATAACCATTTGAAGCAGCAACAACCAAACAAGCAACGCACCAGAACGGTCAACAGGCTCAAGATAATAAGCACCAGACACGGCGACGCCGGAAATCACTACGAGAACCCACCGATTCTGTGAAATCAACTCAGCTGTAGCGAGGACGACAAGAAACGTCGTCATCAGCGCGTCGAGGAGACTAGCGGGTGAGATGATGGCGAGGCAGCTCACGGCTATGACTGTCACACTCCCGAGAGTGGAGAACCACGCTGCTGCTGCCATGCCTCCGGCAATGATCGTTGCTACTAGAAGGGAACGCCATGGCATCCTCCCCGAAGTGAGCAGAGAGTAGCAGTCGAATGAGAGAAAAACCAGCGCGACCGCCGGATAAGTGAAATGCTTCCCCCAGCATTGAGTCCTTCTGACAGCAGAAAGCAAACGCTGGAATAGCCTCACTATCGCGACGCGCCTCGACACGCGGGATAATTCGGGAAGAAACGACAAAACAACTCCACAGGAGACACACGAACGCTCAAACGCTCGACGTGTCATCAGCATCCTGGGAGACTGCAGGATTGACCATACCCATCATCCTGGACATCGCCGCCATCATTCCAAGCACTCGACGAATCACAGTTGACCTCCACTGGTGTCGCTGGACAGCTCCATTCATCCATTCAACACCGATGAGGACATCCGCGACTATCGAGGAATGTCGATATCTTCCCCGTAGTCTCTCCCCGCATCAGCCGAACGCGCAACGCCAGCTACGTCATGAGCAGGGCGAATACGCCACAACGGTCCGGCCCCGGACATGTAGTGACACAGTGGGGCCGGGGAGTGGACTGCTCCCCGGCCCCATCTCAATCAGCGAGTGGCACCGCCTACACGAGGATCACTCCTCAGAAGCGGACTCCTCCTCGTCCTCGCGCTTACGACGCGTGCGAGTACGGGGGCGGCGCTCACGACGCTCAGAACGATCACGGCGCTCACGACGCTCCGTGCGCTCCATCGACTCAGAGCCCGCAGCCTCGGCAGCTGCGGCATCCTCGTCAAGGACGGCGTGCAAGCTGAGCTTGCCACGATCACCGATCTCAGCGATCTCCACCTCGACCTGCTGGCCGACCTGGAGGACATCCTCAACCGACTCAATGCGCTTGCCACCGACAAGACGACGCACCTGTGAAATGTGCAGGAGCCCATCCTTACCGGGGGTCAGCGACACGAAAGCACCGAAAGACGTGGTCTTGACGACCGTGCCGACAAAGCGCTCGCCGACCTCGGGCATCTGCGGGTTCGCGATCTGATTGATCATCTGACGAGCTGCCTCAGCGGACTGGCCAGAAGCAGAGGCGATGTACACCGTGCCATCGTCCTCGATCGTCACATCGGCGCCAGTATCCTCCTGGATCTGATTGATCATCTTGCCCTTCGGGCCGATGACCTCGCCGATCTTATCGACCGGGACCTGAACCGTGATGATGCGCGGCGCATTCGGGCTCATCTCATCGGGGCCGTCAATCGCCCGGTTGATCAGATCGAGGATCGCAAGACGGGCGTCGCGGGCCTGAGCAAGAGCGCCGCGAAGAACCTGCGAGTCGATGCCGTCAAGCTTCGTATCCAACTGAAGAGCCGTGATGAAGTCCTTCGTGCCCGCGACCTTGAAGTCCATATCACCGAAACCGTCCTCGGCACCAAGGATGTCAGTCAGGGTCACGGACTTCTGCACGCCATCGACCTCGCCGGTCATCAGACCCATGGCGATACCCGCAACAGGGGCGCGCAGCGGGACACCGGCCTGCAGGAGCGACAGAGTCGAAGCACACACGGACCCCATCGAGGACGAACCGTTCGAGCCCATCGTCTCGGAGACCTGGCGGATCGCGTAGGGGAACTCGTCGCGCGGCGGAATCACCGGGATGAGGGCACGCTCGGCGAGGTCGCCGTGGCCGATCTCGCGACGCTTCGGAGCGCCGACGCGGCCAGTCTCGCCCGTCGAGAAGGGCGCGAAGTTGTACTGGTGCATGTAGCGCTTCGCCGTCACCGGGGACAAGTTGTCGAGCTGCTGCTCCATGCGGAGCATCGCAAGGGTCGTCACACCAAGGATCTGCGTCTCTCCACGCTGGAAGAGAGCCGAACCATGGACGCGCGGGAGGACCTCGACCTCGGCGGAAAGGGAACGGATCTGACGCGGAGTGCGCCCGTCCATGCGGATCTCCTCGCGGAGGGTGCGCTGACGGATCGTGTACTTCTCAAGAGAGCGGAAAGCGGCCTTGAGGTCCTTCTCCTGCTCCGGGTACTTCTCAGCGAGCCCCTCGAGCATCTCAGCCTTCACCGCGTCAACGGCCTCATCGCGGGCGAGCTTGCCCTCCGTGAGGAGCGCCTTCGCGAGCTTGTCGCCCACGAACTCCTCAACAGCCTTGTACTGCTCATCCGTGTAGTCGATGAACAGGGGGAACTCAGCGGTCTCCTTCGAAGCGTGCTTCGCGACCTCGATCTGAGCCTCGCACAGCACCTTGATGAAGGGCTTCGCGGCCTCAAGACCATCAGCGACGACATCCTCGGTCGGAGCGGGGGCGCCGGCCTGGATGAGGTTCCACTGGTTCTTGCCGCCACCAGCCTCGACCATCATGATCGCGACATCCTCGGAGCCGTCCTCGGCCTTGACGATGCGGCCCGCGACAACAATGTTGAACACGGAGCGCTCAAGCTCAGACCAACGCGGGAAAGCGACCCACTGGCCGTCAATGAGGGCGAGCCGAGTGCCGCCGATCGGGCCCGTGAAAGGCAGGCCCGCGATCTGGGTGGACATCGACGCGGCATTGATCGCGAGGACGTCGTAGGCGTCGTCCGGGTGGACAGTCAAAACAGTCTCGACGACCTGAACCTCGTTGCGCAGGCCCTTGACGAAGCCCGGGCGCAGCGGACGGTCGATCAGGCGCGCGGCGAGGATCGCCTCAGTGCCTGCGCGGCCTTCGCGGCGGAAGAAAGAACCGGGGATGCGGCCCGCAGCGTACGCGCGTTCTTCAACATCAACGGTGAGCGGGAAGAAGTCGAACTGGTCTTTCGGGGACTTGCCGACAGTGGTCGCGGAAAGGACCGTGGTCTCGTCGTCCAGGTAGGCGAGGGCGGACCCAGCGGCCTGCTTCGCGAGGCGGCCGGTCTCGAAGCGCACTGTGCGCTTGCCGAAGCTGCCGTTGTCGATGATCGCCTCAGCGGCGATGATGTCGGAGCCTTCCATCATGGTGGCGTTTCTCCTTGTTTCGGGGATATGAGAGTCGCGCCCGGCTTCGGCCTTCGATCGAAGTCCACGGCATCAATCCGAACGACCCAATGTCGCGGAGGTCCGTGAACCACTGTCGAAAACCGTCGGTCGGTGCGCAGTGGAACGGGCAAGAGGCTCAAGGCCTCGGCGAGGCCTTTCGAGTGGCCTCAGGGTGAAGGGCTGGCGCTCATCCGGGAGAGTGATGCGCGTCCAGGAGAGTGGTGCGCATCAGGGAGACCCGTGTGGTCTTCCCGTTCTCTTCCGATTTTGCGGCAGCGTCCTCGATGATGGGGAGCGGCCCTCAGGAGTCGAATGAGACCTGCGGGCGCGCCCCTCGTGGTCGATTGCTTGCGCGCCCCGTTCGGACGCGCAAGCAAAACCGGCCCGGTCCTCAAGAAGAGGATCGGACCGGGACGGCTCAGCGGCGCAGGCCCAGACGCTCGACGAGGGAGCGGTAACGCTCAATGTCGATCGAGGCCAGGTAGCCGAGGAGGCGGCGACGACGACCGACGAGCAGCAGCAGGCCGCGGCGCGAGTGGTGGTCGTGCGTGTGGTACTTGAAGTGCTCGGTCAGGTCCTTGATGCGCTTTGTGAGGAGCGCGATCTGAACCTCGGGGGAGCCGGTGTCGCCCTCGTGGGTGGCGTATTCGGCGATGATCTGATCCTTGACGTCCTTGCTCAGGGGCACAGGCTTCTCCTTATGACTCGTTGCGCGGGGCGGGAGGGCTATTCCCTACCGCTGACAGTCCGCGGCCGATCTGACGGCCTTTCAAGGCTAGCACGGGCGAAGATACGTACTTTCACAGGAATGGGCTGATCCGCGGGCAAAAGGGTGTGCGATCGGGCACGTCGGAAGGGAGGGGGAAGAGGTGTGGGGACGACTCGGGGCGTGGGAAGAGCGGACGCTGGGAGAAGCTGGGGTGTGGGAAAGGCAAGGGGCACAAGTCGGACGACGCTCGCACCATGCCCCATTAGAGCCCGCGCCGTTCTGAGCTTTTCCCATTCGGCTCGGCTAAATCTGGCTCTGAATGTCCGACTTGTGGCCGAGCGGCCGCGCAACCCAAGAATGTCCCGCGAAACCGAAAGCGAAGCGCTCGGTCTCAGGTGACGCACCGCCCTGACGCCGCGCCCGCCCCGAGGGAGCACCGCGCGGCCCCTGCGGCGCGCTGCGCAACCCCGGGGCAAGCTGTGCCGACGCGCGCCCACGCAAGTCTTGCGCCCCGCTGGCCTTGCCCGACTCTTGGGACGCTCTGGCCTCGGAGCTGCTGGCCTCGGAGCGCTCTGGCCCTGCACCCAAGGCAGTACTCAGCAGGCGGTGACGTCTTCAGGATCAATCCTCGAGGCGACCCCCACCCCGAGGACATACGCCGATTGACGCAAGTCATCATCCATCTGGGCGAGCAGATCTTCAAGCGAGTCGAAAGCCAGCATCGGCCGGATCCTCGACACGAAGACAACAGCAATCCGCTCGCCATACAAGTTGAGGTCCGAGCGGCCCAGAACATGAGCCTCGACCGTCCGCTTGACACCATCGAACTGCGGGTTCGTCCCCACCGAGATCGCAGACGGCAAGAACTCTGCCGACTCCGTCCCCGGCACCTGGCGCACGACCCATCCGGCGTACACCCCGTCAGCGGGCACAACCCCCTCGATCCCCTCCTGCAGGTTCGCCGTCGGGAATCCGAGTTCGCGTCCTCGTTTGAAACCGTGCTCGACAGTACCGCGGATGCGATGGAGGTGTCCGAGGACTCGTGCGGCACCGGCGACATCGCCCTCGGCAAGAAGCTCCCTCACCCACGAAGACGACCAGCGCCTGCCCTCGGGCGCTTGAATATCAGTGACCATTGTGACATCGAAGCCATATCGACGCCCCAGTTCGCGAAGCGTGTCAATCGTCCCGAGGTTCGCGCGCCCAAAGTGGAAATCCTCTCCGACAACGACCTCGACCGCACCGAGACGCTCCACGAGAAACTCGACGACGAACTCCTCTGGTTCGAGCATGTACACACTCGCGTCATAGTGGACGACGAGAGTCGCATCAAGCCCCGATGCTGCCATCGCGTCAAGACGATCGCGAAGCGGGAAGATGAGCTGCAAGCCTGCTTCCGGCGCATGCACTTGGATGGGGTGCGGATCGAAAGTGATCGCAACCGCGTCAGTGCCGCGTTTGCGGGCGCGCTCCACGCACGAAGAGACGACGCGCCTGTGCCCATTGTGCATTCCGTCGAAGTTGCCGATCGTGACGACAGACCTCTCGCCTCCGGGCACATCGGACAGCGTTGACCAGATCTTCATCCTTCCCCTCCGAAAAATACGCAGATCGTCTTCAGGCGCGGCTTCGACGCATCGATCAGTCCGAGGATTCTCCCCTTCGGATCAGCCGCAGCGAAGATGGTGGTGTCCCCATCGACGAGGACGGGGGCGGTTTCTCCTCGAGTGCGGGCGTTGAGGCCTGCTCCATGATCGGGCATTGTGGAAGCGAGCGCATCTTTCGCTGATGTTCGAGGGCTAGACGGGTTGGGGGCTTCAAGGGCAGGTGAAGCAGACACCCCTGAGGCAGACGTAGCGGGCACTTCGGGGGTCGGCACAGCGAGGGCTTCAGGAGAAGGCGTCACAGCGACGCCTGGGGCAGACGCAGCGAGGGCTCCTGAGACAGACGAAACGGGCGCCCCTCGGGTAAGCGCAGCGGGCGCTTCAGGAGTAGGTGAAACAGCGCTTTCAGGGGAAGAAGGAAGAGTAGCTTCTGGGGCAGGCGAAGCGGCTACTCCGGGGGTAGGCGGCACAGGGGCTCTATGAACGGGGGCGGCCCACATCAGGGCTTCAAGCTCCTTGGGACCGCGCTTCGGGGGGTTGCCGTGAAGAAAACGCGCAGCTTCGGCCTCGTTCAAGGAAATGATCGGAAACATCGCCGTGACCGCTTCATCCAGCGGAATCAAGCCCGGAGCAGGTAAAGGCGCTTCTGCGTGAGAAGCGGATTTCAAAGCCCCTGCAGATGTCGGCGCAGGCAGCGGCATCTCTGGATGACACGGAACTAGCGAGTTCGCGGCCTCGTCCTCGAGCGAATCCAAAGTGCGGCAGTCCTCAAGAGTGAAGGCGCCGACGCGGGTGCGTCGCAAACGCGTCAGATGCGCCCCGACACCAAGCGCCGAACCGAGATCTCTCGCAAGGGCGCGAATGTAGGTGCCGGAGGAACAATCGACGACCACATCCACGTCAAGAACCTCGAGTCGGCCCGAGGGCGTGTCGAGGGTCGCCCGGCGCAGATCCGAACAGCGCTCAAAACGCGAAACCGTCACTCGATTCGCCTTGAGCTCAACCTCAACGCCCTCGCGCACCAGTTCGTAGGCGCGTTTGCCGTCAATCTTCTTCGCCGACACCGAAGAGGGCACCTGGTCAATCTCCCCGCGAAGACCCTCCATCGCATGTTCAAGCTCATCGAGGGACAAAGAGGCACAGCCGAGGGCCTGAACAAGGGCGCCCTCAGCATCATCAGTGGAAGTTGTCAGGCCGAAACGGATCGTCGCCTCATAAGTCTTCGAATGCCCCGTAATGAAAGTCAACAGGCGAGTCGCCTTGCCCACGCCCACGACCAGAACGCCCGTCGCCATCGGATCCAAAGTGCCGCCGTGCCCGACTTTGCGGGTATGAGCCAGGCGCCGCACGCGAGACACGACATCATGGCTCGTCATGCCCGAAGGCTTATCGACGATGAGGATCCCTGGAAGCGAATGATCTGGACGCTTCGCCATCCTCAGAGCGCGTCCTCGTCCGCATCATCATGCCGGTAAGGATCCTCATCGCCGGCATAGGCGGCTCCCTGAGCGTGGCGGGCGATCTGTTCGTCCTTGGCCTTCGCGGCCGCGAGCGCGCCCTCGATCGCGGCGACCGAGTCGGGCAATGCATCAAGAATGAACTCGATCGTCGGAGTCAGGCGGATCCCGAGGGCTTTGCCGACCTCAGAGCGGATGATGCCTTTCGCCGACTCGAAAGCACGAGCCGTCGCTTTACGGTCCTCATCGTCACCGAGAACCGTGTAGAAGATCGAGGCGTGCTGTAGGTCGCCGGTCACGCGCACATCCGTGATCGTCACGAAGCCCAGTCGCGGATCCTTGATCCTTCGTCCAAGCAGACGCGCGACCGTCTGCTGGATACGATCCTGCACCTTGCGTTGGCGGGCTTCGTCTGCCATGAGTCCTCCTGAAAGTCGTGGGTCGTCTGGCCATGCGTCTGCTCTGGCCGAGCCTGTCCGAGGTGCGGCGTCCACTCGAACTCGCGCAACGCGGAGTCCACTCGAAGCTGTGCGCAAGCTCGCGGGCGCGCAGACTAGGTGCTTGCCCTTTCAGGACTCCGCACGCCAGCGTAGCGGCATGCGGATTCGTGGCGTAGCCTCGCACGGCTTGTTGAGCCAGACGAAGTTGAGAAACGACCCGTATTCCGGTCTCCCATGGTACGGGGTTCTGCACAATCGAGAGCACCGCCCCCACGTGAGAGCTGGGATTGACAGGCCGATCATGGCTGCGGCGGCTCCGAACTCAACCATGCTCACGTGGGAGCTGGGATTGATGTTGGCGCTGACGGCGCCGCCAAGCGCTAGGGCGCCATGTCTACGTGGGAGCTGGGAAATCGTCGAGGGCACGATCCTCGGCGGTAACAGCTCAACCATGCCCAGGTGGGAGCTGGGATTGACAGGAGAAGTGGGGCTGGTTTGGAGAAACGGTGCGCGGGCTTCTCGCGGGCCACAAGTCGGACCCGCAGGGGCACAAGTTGGACTCGCAGAGGCACATGTCGGACCGCAAGTCGGGCTGGGGACGCATAACCCGGAGTCCCCCTTCATGATTTTCCTTCTGATCAGCGCAAACCCGCTCGCCCTCGTCAGGTTTCCAAGGCGAGCGTCCGACTTGTAGCCAAACGCCCGTTCGCAGCCAAGGGCGCATTGGCAATCGAGAAGCCGCGTAGAGCCCGGAGCAGACTTGTGGCCGAACGCCCACAACAAGCAGATCCAGCTGTATCCAAGAACCCCTGTCGAGCCTGCAGCCCCAGCTGTATCCAAAAGGACCCCGTTGAGCCTGCAGCACCCCAGCCCGTAGCCGAGAACCCCCGTCGAGCCTGCAACACCCCCACTCTCCCCAGCTCAATCTCGCCCTATTCCCGGTCCACAGGCCCCCTTTGACGGACTCGCTCAGATTCCCACAGGGAGAGAAGCTGCACGCATGTCCGCAACGCCGAGCATCACCCAGGTCGAAAAACGAGTGCACTTCACCGGGCGCCGCCACAAGCACTGCCGCCTGAACGCCGACACCATCAAGATCGCGCGCGGTGTCCACCTCGAGTCGGAGTTCCTGCGCGGCCTCGAAACCCCCTGGGCGCAACGACGAGCGGTGGAGATCGCCCGGGTGTTCGCAGTCAGTCATCTTCGCCGGGCGAGCACCGCTGTCGGGCGTTCCGCTTTGCTTCTCCACGGGCTTGACCTACCCGAGCCTCTCCCCGCCGAAAACGCTGCGAGGATCTCCTTTACCGGCGGCCGGGGCACTTCACGAGGAGCCCTCGTTCTTCCGGCAGTTGTTCTCGACGGAATCATCATCGCTCCTCGGGTCCCAGTCACCTTCGTTGGTTCGACCCATGTAAGGACTCACTCGGTGAGGGTGCATGGCATCCTCGCACAGGACCTGGATGCTGCAGCAATCAGCACCGCGCTTCTGAGCCCTCCACGGATCGCGTTCATACTCGTCAGTCAGGCTTATCGCACGATCCTCGATATCTTCGAGGGCGAAAGGCCCGCGCCAATGGCAAGTGACCGTGTTCGCCGTCAATCTCTCGCAGCATTGCATGAGCTCCCCAGAGGCCGAGGATGGGAGCAGGCTTCGAGAATCCTCGCTTGGGCCGACCCGGCCTGTGAATCCCCCGCTGAGGCCTGGCTCTTATGGAATCTGCTGAGGGCCGGTGTTCGCGGAGTTCACACCCAGATGCATGTGTGCGAGGCGGGACAACACTTTTTCGTCGATATGGCGCTGCCCGAGCTGCGCCTCGCGATCGAATTCGATGGCCGAGGCAAGTATGGGGCATCCGTGCAGCAGATCCACAGAACGATCGAGGCGGAGCGACGACGAGAGCGACTCCTCGTCGCCTCGGGTTGGACTGTGATTCGCTTCGATTGGGCGGATCTTCAGGATCCTGAAGGTTTAGCCGCCGAACTTGTGCGCATCATCGAGGCTCGGCGTCTGGCTTTGGGGATGCGCGAATGACGGGACTCGTTTGGGAGCAGCTCGACGCCAGAGGGGGTGTTTAGGGCAACTTGATGCCGGGAGTGATGTTTGGGGCATGCCGAGCGTCAAGGCGTATTAGGGCCCTGCTCAGCGCCGGGCTCTGAGCATAAGCCATGACGGGGGTAGCTCGGGGTAGTTTCACGCCGGAGGTGGTGTTTGGGGCACGCCGAGCGCCAAGGTGCGTTAGGGCCCGGCTGAGTACGGGACTGCATGGCCTAGCTGGGCACAAGTCGGACAATGCGTTTGAAGGCGGGAGCACAAGTCGGACAAAGGGCCAAGGTAGAAGCACACAAGCCGAACCAGACATCGATTAATTCCCCTCTGATCAGCGCAAACCGTTTCAGCAGCATTGAGTTTCCAAGGATATGGTCCGACTTGTGGACCAGGGATAAGAAAAGGCCTAGGAGAAGGTCCGACTTGTGGACCAGGGATAAGAAAAGGGCCCGGGTTGACGTTGTAGCGTCAACCCGGACCCCTCCTGCGCTCCTACGCGCACGCGTAGCGCGCGAGCAGGATCATCCTGGAAAGAACAGGACCTTCCCTAGAATCAGTCGCGAGGCTTCTCACGCATCGCCCAGGTCTCAATGAGGTCACCCTCGGTGATGTCCTTGAAGCCGAGCGTGATACCGCACTCGTAGCCTTCGCGGACCTCGGTGACGTCATCCTTTTCACGACGCAGAGACTGGATCTCGAGGTTGTCGGCGACGACGACACCATCGCGGACCAGGCGCGCCTTCGTGCCGCGCTTGATCGTGCCGGAGCGGACGATCGAGCCCGCGATATTGCCGAACTTGCCGGAACGGAAGACCTGACGGATCTCCGCGGTGCCGAGAGATACCTCCTCGTAGATCGGCTTGAGCATGCCCTTGAGGGCGGCCTCAATATCCTCGATCGCCGAGTAGATGACGTTGTAGTACTTGATCTCAACACCCTCGGCGTCCGCGAGTTCCACGACTCGTTCAGCCGGGCGAACGTTGAAGCCGATGATGACCGCGTTATCGACTGTGGCGAGGTTGACGTCGTTCTGCGTGATCGCGCCGACGCCACGGTGGATGATGCGGAGCTGGACTTCCTCGCCCACATCAATGCCGAGCAGCGAATCCTCGAGCGCTTCGACAGCACCGGAAACGTCGCCCTTGATGATGAGGTTGAGGGTGTCGACCTCGCCTTCCTTGAGGACCTTGTCGAAGTCCTCGAGGGAGACGCGCTTGCGGCGCTTGGCGAGCATGGCCTGCCGCTCTGCGGCTTCGCGCTTATCGGCGATCTGGCGTGCGGTGCGCTCGTCGGTGGCGACGAGGAAAGAATCACCTGCACGGGGAATCGACGCGAGGCCGAGGACGGCGACCGGGCGTGAGGGCCCAGCTTCGGCGACATCTGCTCCGGTGTCATCGAACATCGCTCGGACGCGGCCGTGAGCAGAACCGACGACAATGGCGTCCCCGATGCGCAAGGTGCCGCGCTCAACGAGCATGGTTGCAACCGCGCCACGTCCCTTGTCGAGGTTCGCTTCGATTGCGACACCACGGGCCGCAGTATCCGGGTTCGCTTCAAGGGTGAGCGCCGCATCCGCAGTCAAGAGGACCGCTTCAAGGAGTTCACGGATACCGGTGCGTTCCTTCGCCGAAATGTCGACAAACATGACATCGCCGCCGTAATCCTCAGCAACGAGTCCATATTCGGTCAGCTGACCACGGATCTTATCCGGGGAGGCGCCTTCCTTATCGACCTTGTTGACCGCGACCACGATCGGCACGTTCGCGGCCTGAGCGTGGTTGATCGCCTCAACGGTCTGGGGCATCACGCCGTCATCGGCAGCGACCACGAGGATCGCAATGTCGGTGACCTGCGCGCCACGGGCGCGCATCGCGGTGAAGGCCTCGTGACCGGGGGTGTCGATGAAGGTGATCGGACGAGTCTTGCCTTCATGCTCGACGTTCACCTGGTAGGCGCCGATGTGCTGGGTGATGCCGCCGTGCTCGGTGTCGACGACATCCGTATGACGAATCGCGTCGAGGAGCTTGGTCTTGCCGTGGTCAACGTGGCCCATGACCGTGACGACCGGCGGACGCGGCTGCATGTGCTCGGCATCGTCGAGTTCTTCCGCCTCGAGGTCAATGTCGAAGGACTCGAGAAGTTCACGGTCCTCATCCTCAGGGGAGACGACCTTGACGTCGTAGCCGAGTTCAGCGCCGAGAGCCTCGAAAGTGTCCTGGTCGAGCGACTGGGTCGCGGTCGCCATTTCACCGAGGTGGAAGAGGACGGTCACCAATGCTGCGGGATTGACGTCGATCTTCTCCGCGAAGTCGGCGAGGGACGCCCCCTGGCGGATACGAACGACCTGCCCGTTGCCGCGGGGAATTGAAACGCCACCAATGACGGGAGCGTTCTGCTGCTCGAACTCTTGACGTTTCGCGCGCTTGGACTTGCGGCCACGCTGATTGCGACCGCCACCACGACCGAAAGCACCCGGCGTGGCGCCGCGTCCTCCGCGACCGCCTCCACGTGCGGGGCCGAAACCGCCGCCTGCGGGTGCACCGGCGCCTCCTCCGGCTCCGGGGCGAGTACCGCGGCCACGGCCTCCAGCGCCGCCGCGCGTGGGACGATCGTTCGTGCCAGTCGCAGCGTTACGGGCGAAGTTCGCCTGGCCGGGCATCATTCCCGGGTTCGGGCGGTTACCGCCTGAGCGTCCGCCCGGGCGGGGTGCGCCACCGGGACGAGGACCGCCGCTGCCTCCTGGACGGGGAGCACCGCCGCGTGCGGGACGCTCACTGCCGCCCTGACCGGGACGGGGGCCGCCTTGACGCGGACCAGGGCGCGGACCACCGGTGCCACCGGGGCGGGGCATTCCCTGACTGGATGCGTAGGGGTTATTGCCCGGGCGCGGGCCAGCGGGACGCGGGCCAGGGCGGGGGCCCGCCGGACGCGGAGCTCCAGGACGCGGAGCTGCAGGAGCGCCGTCACGGCCAGTGGTCTTCGCCTTGGGAGCGGGAGCTTTGGGGCTCGCAGCAGGCTTGGGGGCAGCGCCAGGCTTCGGGGCTGCAGCAGGCTTAGGCGCAGCACCGGGCTTCGGAGCTGCACCCGGCTTGGGCGCTGCGGAAGCCGCACCGGGCTTGGGCGCTGCGGGAGTCGCACCTGGCTTGGGAGTGGAAGAAAAGGCCGGTCCCGTTGAAGCGGCGGCACGAGGATCGGCGGGCACGGGCGCGCTCGCAGGGGTCTTCGCCTTGGCAGAAGACTGAGTGCTCTTATCCCCGGGTTTGGCCGCTGAGGCTTTCGGGGCGCTCGGCTTCTTCGAAGCCGAGGTCTTCGCTGCGGGGTTTTGTTCCTCCCCTGTTCCCTTCGAGCTGTAGTGCTCGCGAACGGAACGCACGACTGGCGGCTCGAGGGCCGAAGATGATGCCTTGACGAACTCTCCGTGATCCTTGAGGTACGTCAAAAGTTCCTTGCTGGTGATTCCGAGCTCTTTCGCAAGCTCGTGGACACGCAACTTTGCCACTGTTCTCCTGTCCGGAAGCGCCTCCGGACGGAGACGCGTTACTTGTATTGCTGGCAGCTCATCGCTGGGTACTCATCGGGTGCCCATCAGCTTCCAACCCGCTTCCATTACTCGAGTTCAGGCGTCGGCGACGCCTTGGATGACACGACCTGCTCGCACTGAGTCCACAACTCTTCGGAGACAACCTCCTCGAGGCGGAGCGCGCGCGTGAGGGCCCGACGTTTACGGGCCTTGTCGATGCAGCGAAGATCCGGGTGGATCCACGCGCCCCGACCGGGTCGCTGAGCTTCGGGGTCGAATGATACGACCCCGTGGTACACCGCGAATCGGAGCAGTTCCGAACGCGGTGAACGTTTCCCACAGCCAACGCAGGTACGAACGGGTGCAGCGCCCGGGAGGGCTTCACTCTCGTTCAGCGCAGACTGCGACACCCCTCCAGCTTAGTCGAGCCCTTCTCAATCCTGAGGATCGGAGTATGAGCGACTGGTCACGTCATCAGGCATCGAGGAGTGCGAGGCCACGCCCTCGTCGCCGGTTTCCGTGTCGGAGTGGATGTCGATGTGGAAGTCGGTGAGTCTGGCTGCCAGGCGGGCGTTCTGCCCTTCCTTACCGATCGCGAGGGAGAGCTGGAAGTCGGGAACGATCGCGGTTGCCGTGCGATTGTCAATCGAGTGGACGACGACGCGCGAGACTCGGGCCGGCGAGAGGGCGTTGGCGACGAAACGGCCAGGATCCGCCGACCAGTCGACGATATCGATCTTCTCGCCGTTGAGCTCCGTCATGACGGCGCGCACTCGCGACCCCATCGGACCGATGCATGCGCCCTTGGCGTTCACACCTTCGCGCGTCGCGGCGACGGCGATCTTCGTACGATGACCCGCTTCGCGCGCGATCGCCTTGATCTTCACGAGGCCTTGCTGAATCTCGGGAACTTCACGTTCGAAAAGTCCAGCGACGAGGCCGGGGTGCGTGCGTGAAAGCGTGATGCGGGCACCCTTTTCCGTGCGCTCGACATTGACGACGAAAGCCCGGATGCGGTCGCCGTGACGGTAGGCCTCACCGGGAGCTTTCTCGGAATCAGGCAGAACCGCTTCGAAGTCGTCGCCGACCTTGATGATCGTGATGCGCCCATCGCGGGACTGGTCGACGATACCAGTGACAACTTGGCCCTTCTGGTTCGCGAAACCACCGAGGACCTTCTGATCGTCAGCGTCACGCAGGCGCTGCATGATGACAGAGCGGGCGGTCGACTGGGCGATGCGCCCGAAGTTCTTCGGAGTGTCGTCGAATTCGCCGATCTCGTTGCCGTCCTCGTCCTCGTCCATCGCCATGACGGTGACGCGACCGGTCTTCTGGTCGATCTCGATGCGGGCTTTGGAAACTGCGCCGGGAATGTTGTGGTACGCCTTGAGGAGGGCCTCTTCGATCGCTTCCACGAGGCGGCCGAGGGAGACTCCCTTCTCCTGCTCGACCATGCGCAATGCGGTCATGTCGATTTCCATGCGTCTCATTCCTCCGAACCGAATTCGACGCGAGCCCGCGCCTTCTTCATCTGTGCGTACTCGATCCTAACGGTCTGAGCGTCCACGTCGAGCACTGCACCCTTGTCATCGGCGGATGTCACACGACCGCATAGGCGAGAGCCGTCGCGCAGCTTCACGCTCGCGAGGCGCCCGATCTGCTTGACCCAGTGACGAGGCTCAAGGAGTTCGCGTTCTGCGCCGGGGGTTGACACTTCCAGGTAGTACTCGCTGTCAATCGGGTCGGCCTGATCAACGAGGGGCGAAACTGCGCGCGACACCTGCGCGAGCAACTCGGAATCGAGCCCCTGGCCTGTTTCGGGGCTCTCAACGATGACTCGCACGATTTTCATTCCCGATTCTTTGACGCTCAAGACGGCGTCGAGTTCGAGTCCGAATCCTTCAACGAGGGGGCGGAGCTCCTTCTCGAGTGCCTCGAAGTGTTGGGGTTGGGCCACAAATCCTCCTGTGTGTCCGACACGGCAAGGGGTTCCTATTCTACCCGGGGGTCAACATGCGATGATGCCCAGGTGACGATCTTCGGATTCTTCTCGCGACGCCCCGACTCCTTCGGCTCTCCGAAGGGCTTTTCAGCGTCCTTTGAACACGCGCTTGCGAGTGAACATGCGCATTCTTCAAGGACAGCGTCTTCGTCCAGGAAAGGACGCAGGCTCGCAGTTCTCGGCGCCACGGCGGGTACTCTTGCTCTCCTGTTGTCGTCTTGCGCTTCGGGCGTGCGTTTCGATTCGAGGGGCGCGTCCCTTCCTGAACTCACCGAAGTGGATACCCTCCGTGAGACTGCGGCCCGCACGGAGGCCGCCGCTTGGGCCCGTGCTTCCTCCTTGGCCGAGGACGCGAGCTCGTGCCCCGAATGCGCCCAGGTTCTTTCCCTTGTCGCAGCGAACTCCCAAGCTCGTTTGGACGCTCTTGGCGGAGTGTGGTCCCCCTGGGGTGATCACACTCCTGAGGGGGCCGAAGAGGTTCCCCCTATCGCGGATGCGCCTGTGACGGTCGAAGAACTCGTCTCCTGGCTCGCCTCAACGGCCCGCAGGGATTTGGCTGTGGCTGCGGATCCGACTCTTATGGAGTCGGATAACTCCCGCGCCCTCGCCTCAGTCGCTCTGGGGCGCTACCGTTCTGCACTCGACTTGGCGGGCGCCTTCAATGTGAGTCTTGATTCTGAGGATGCCGCGGTGGCGGAGTTCAATGCTCGTCTGCACTCTTTCATCTCAAGTCAGACAATGGATCTTCTCAGCGGCTGGGGCTTGGATCCTCAAGCTCTGAATGCCTCGTCCATTCTTCCTGATGCTGATCTTTCTGCGGCGCAGAGCCTGGCAGAATCGACTGAGTTGGCTGAGACCGTGGCCTCCTGGGATTGCACGGCCCAGTCCCTTCCGAAGGCGCAGCTTGTGGAGTTCTCCATTGATGATGCCGAGTTGCGCTCTCATGAACTCTTCTCCCGTGTCGATCACTACCTTTCAGCCGGTGCGAATGATCACAGGACCACCCGCTGTACTCTCGATTCGCTCGACGCGGCTTCGCTTGCGAATGGGCTTCTCCTAGCGGATCTGCATCTGCTCTCCTCCGATGACCAGACGATACGACTGATCGGCTTGCATGAGGCCCTTGAGGACCTGAGTTCGTGGTCCTTCCTCAACGAGTACGGGACCAGCCCCGCCCTGATCGGCGCGAGCGCCTGAGCTTGAGCTCGCGCGCGCTCGCATATGTCGAGTGCACCCGTAGAATCTTCCTATGCCGAATCTGATTCCCACCGAAGTCTCAGTTCTTCTTCCCGAGGGCGATCGGCGCGCCCCTGCGGAGCAGCTTGAGTCGGGCGAGTGGATCATCGCGGGGAGGCACGCAATCATCCTCGCCAACAAGGAGTCGGTCCTCGATTCGGGAATGTGGTACGAAATCGCGACCGCGAAGTGGAGTGCCGAGGACCGTGTTCTTTCAGTCGAGTGGATGGATCCAGCGCGCACACCCATCCGCGTGGAAACGGTTTCACAGGATCCGCGGGTGTTCATGCGGATCCTCTCCGAGCGTGTGAATCATTCGATCGTCGTCCACAAGTCCACACAGGTCTCTAATGGCACGACGATCACCGTGTGGATTCGACGTCGCGAGGACGATCAGCTCTTCTCCGTGCTCGCTGCCTTCGGGCCGCTTGATGAGGCCTGTGAGCGTGAAGCCGCTCATTTTGAACAGCAGCTGCGCGAAGGTGTCGGCTTGGACTGAGCCGAGCCGAACCGAGCAAGAGACTCGTCCCCCGCGTCCGGCAAGGAAGCCCGCCCATGGCAGGAGGAATCGGCAGGGAAGCGAACTCACGGCAGAAATATGGGCAAGGAAGCCAGCCCGGGGCAAGAGGAAGACGAAGGAGGCGAGGCCTGAGTCGGCCAGGAGGTCTTAGTCGGCAAGCTCGGGCAGGGGCGTCCTGACGAAGGGGTTTGTGGAAAAACCCTCTTCGAGGATCTTCTTGCACCATTCGCGCGCAGTGAACAGCGAGTGGTCCCGGTAGTTTCCGCAGGAGGTGATATCCGTTCCCGGAACGTCTTGCCAATTCACGCTCGTCGCGATCGCTTCGAGTGAGGAGACGAGCGCTCGGGTCACAGTCTCTACACCGGGGGTTCCCCAGGTGATGAGGTGGAATCCAGTGCGGCAGCCGAAGGGTGAGCAGTCGATGACGCCTTCCATGCGGTCGCGCAGCAAGGAGGCGAGGAGATGCTCGATGGTGTGCAGGCCCCCGGTCGGGATGGCGTTCTCATTGGGTTGAACGAGGCGCAGGTCGAAGTTTGAAATCTCATCCCCCTTCGGCCCTGTTTCAACGCAGATGAGGCGCACATAGGGCGCGAGGACGGCCGTGTGATCGAGCGTGAAACTCTCAACTTCTGCCATGGGGGGTTCTCCTTCTTCGCTCGTTCGCTCGGTGGGACCGCGAGTGGACACGCTTCAGATTAGTGGATCGCTTCGACGAGGGCGGATGCCAAGTCCACTGGGCGCCTGGCGTTCGGCGTGGTGTTTGAAAGAAGTTCTTTTCAGATGCGAGGCCCGCTTCTCGTTAGCGAAGGACAACACGATGGTGTGTGAAGAAGCGCCCGTGCTCCTGCTCGCACTCGTGCTCCTCCTCGCGCACCGGAAAGCGCAGCTGAAGGTCACCTGTGATAGCGGTGCGGTTCATGTTCCTCCTCGCGCACACCGGAAAGCGCAGTAGTCTTCGACTCCCGCCCCTCCAACTCGCCCCTGTCGAAGAATCGCCCACGCTCAGACCCGAAGCCCCTCAAAGCCCTTCGTTTCGCGCCCCTCTCCCCTACTCGGAAAGCGCTTCAGTTCCTCTCAGTGAAAGTCTGGCGCCGATTCTCCAAGCGCATGAGCTCACGGAACGCCTCAGCGTACTCGGGGTCGTCCTCGTCCATGCGTTGAAGACGCCCGCGCGCCTCCCCCAATTTTCGAGTGAGATCCGTTCGGACGAGCGCAGCGACCACTCCCCTGCAATAGGAACGCATTTCCTCCTCACGGTCCTGCGGGAGGGGCGCGACCACGAGCTCAGTGACGGCGGCGCCGACGAGCTCGCCAGCAGCATCGCGTACCTGGTCGACGAAGCGACGGCTCGCAGCCTCCGTCGCACGCTCGCCGACGCCGAAATACTCCTCCGCGGAATGCAAAAGCTTCGCGAAGGCATCAAGGCCACCGCACGCGCGAATCGCATCATGCACCGCCCGGTGCGTGGGAACGAAGAACGAATCCCCTTCAAGGTCTTCGAAACCAGAACCGATGACGAAGACCGGGTGCTGCAAAACAACCTCGAGCGTCTGGCGTTCAAGGCGGGTGATCGGGTCCTCGGGACCACGCCTGCGCGGCACCGGAGAAGGGAGCCCGGCTCCGGCCATATCGGATGCCTCGCCATAGCGGGGCTCAGGCGCCGGACGAACAGCATGGCGAACCGCATCCGCCACACTGCGCATGTCCATGCCGAGCCAACCGGCGAGGGAACGCGTGTACTCCATGCGCAAAGCACGATCACGAATACTCGCAACGATCGGCGCGGAGGCGGACAGGGCACGGACCCTGCCCTCAGCAGTGCGCAAATCGACTTGACGGATCACGGAACGAATCACGAACTCGAAAAGCGGAGTGCGGGATCGGACAAGCTCAATAACCCCCTTGTCGCCGCGCGCCATTCGCACCTCGCAGGGGTCCATGCCCTCGCGGTCGACAGCGACAAAAGTTTGAGAAGCAAAGTTCTGATCCTCGTGGAAGGCCCGCAATGCGGCCTTTTGCCCCGCCGCATCACCGTCGAAGGTGAAGATCACTTCCGAGCCCCGGGCTCGCCCATTCGATAGGAGCACTCCCGCAGCAGGATCTGCGGCATCGCCCAAGAGGCGGCGCACGATCTTCACGTGCTCAGAGCCGAAAGCCGTGCCGCAGGTCGCAACAGCGCAAGGCTCGCCGGCGACGTGGGCGGCCATGACATCCGTGTACCCTTCGACAATCACGATGCGATGTTCTTTCGCGATTGCCTTCTTCGCGAGGTCAAGCCCGTAAAGGAGTTGTGATTTCTTGTAGATCGGCGTCTCGGGGGTGTTGAGATACTTCGGTGATTGCGGGTCCTCATTGAGGCGGCGGGCGCCAAAACCGACGGTCGCCCCTGTGATGTCTCGGATCGGCCACATGAGGCGCCCTCGGAAACGGTCGTACAGACCTCGATTCCCGCGCGAGGCAAGGCCTGCGATCTCGAGTTCTTTATCCGTGAAGCCCTTCGAACGCAGGTGGCGGGTGAGAGCATCCCAGGAGTCGGGCGAATATCCGACGCCGAAGTGAGTGCACATCGCCTGGTTGAATCCGCGTTTCGCGAGGAATTGTCTGCCCGCGGCGCCCTCGGCCGAGGCGAGCTGACGCTGGTAGAACTCTTCAGCGACCCGATGGGCTTCGAGGAGACGCTGACGTTTCCCGGGTTCTTCGCTGCGAACTTGTGTGCCGCCCTCTTCGTAGTGGAGCGTGATGCCCGCACGCTGGGCGAGGAACTCCACGGCCTCTGTGAAGGACAAGTGGTCGATCTTCTGGACGAATGAGATGACGTCCCCGCCCTCGCCGCAACCGAAGCAGTGCCACATCCCCAGGTGAGGGCGGACGTGGAAGCTGGGAGTGCGCTCATCGTGGAAGGGGCATAGTCCTTTGAGGGACCCCACTCCTGCGGGGCGCAGGGCGACGTGCTCGCCGACGATCTCATCGATCCGAGCGGCTTCGCGCACGAGGGCGATGTCCTCTTTACGAATCAGACCGGCCATGCGCACAGTCTAGCGATGCCCAGCAGGAGGGGCGCCGGGTAGGCTCGCCCGCTCAACAGGCGATGAGCCTCAGCGATGTCCAGGCGGAGACGTCGGGACGGGTGATGCCCTCCGAGATCACGACGCCCAGCCAGGCCCCATGAACCCCCAGCCAAACCCCATGAACGCCCCAGGCCCCGTGAACCCCCAGCCAGGCCACGTGAACGCCCAGCCAGGCCCCATGAGCAAGAGGAGCGGCAGGACATGAGAAAACGGCCAGGCACGATACTGCACTCATGAATCATCGCCTCGCGTGCCGGACACGACAGCACATTCTGGCACGCTCTGTGCCCGTGAACTGTGTCGAGGCTCTTCACAGTTGGCTCGACAGCATCCCGCACAGGCGCGCATGCCACTTCGAGGCAGAAGAATCCGTCAGGGAAGCGACCTGATCAATAACCGCCCGCACACGCCCCTCCTCATTCGAGGATTGACGCCACTGAGCTGCGAACACGGGCTCAAGGGCGTTCGGCCCGGCCTCCACCAATGCGTCGACAAGATCAGCGAGAAGAGTTCGCTGCTGATAGTAGACAGGCTCAGTCTCGCGTGGACTCATCACGAAATGAACCGCCAGCCCCTTGAGGACTTGAATCTCCGCTCGAGTCGAGGGCGGAACGACAAGATCCGCACGGTAACGGCCAAGAGGGCCTGGACCGAACTCCACACGCGTCGCTGACACGGCGGCGGAGCAGAAGCGTCCGATGAGTTCACTTGTGAGGTCTTTGAGACGAGCGAGATCGGCGTAGGAGCCGTCGAAAGAGCCCATCCACTCGCCCAAGTGCACGAGTCGCTCGATCGCTGATTCAAGGTCGGCGCGAGCGACGCCGGGGCCGTACCAGTCGAGAGTCGAGGCGATGACCCTCTCAAGGACCTCATCATCGCGCAGGCTGTGCACATCGCATTTTCCCGTCGCCACGGCGTCTTCAACATCGTGCACGCTGTAAGCGATGTCATCGGACAGATCCATGATCTGGGCCTCAAGGCAGCGCCGCCCGAAAGGAGCTCCTTCGCGCATCCATTCGAAGACCTCACGGTCGTCCTCGTACACCGAGTATTTGCGCGAAGACTTGTCCGGGTCGGGACCCTCCCCCCTCGCCCAGGGGTACTTGCAGATCGCGTCGAGGGTGGCGCGCGTGAGGTTGAGGCCTGCGGGCTCCCCGTCCTCGTCAATGACTTTCGGTTCGAGACGGGACACGAGACGCAGGGTTTGGGCGTTGCCTTCGAATCCTCCGCAGTCGGCGGCGAGATCGTCGAGGACGCGCTCCCCGTTGTGACCGAAGGGCGGGTGGCCGAGGTCGTGGCTGAGGCAGGCCGCGTCCACGACATCCGGGTTGGCGCCGAGTTCCTTGCCGAGTTCGCGGCCCACCTGGGCGACTTCGAGAGAGTGCGTGAGGCGGGTGCGCACGAAGTCATCGCTTGCCGGGCCGAGGACCTGCGTTTTCTCCCCGAGTCTGCGCAAGCCTGAAGAGTGCAGGATGCGTGCGCGATCACGCTCGAAGGCCGTGCGCATCGCGGACTTCGCGGACTCTGCGACGCGCCTGGACTGATCGGCCTGCGAATAGACGGGGACGAGGCCGGCATCCGAGGGATTACCTTGCAGTCGAGCGCTCACGGCCACAGTCTAGCCGCCGCTTTCCATTTTCGTCTTCAAGGGTTTGGGAGCTGTGGAGTGCCTCCGACCTGCGCACAGCTCGCAAAGCGCTGTGGGGAGGGCTGCAAGAACGCAGCAGGGAGGCTGTAGCGCGTACAGACAGGAGTTCGAGGGCGCTGCGGGAGGGGTGCGCACAACGCAATCAAAGCTCGCGGGATTCCTTAGAGGATTCTCATCGCTAGAAGTGGTCATCGTACGGCTCATCGGGTTCACTGGAAGGGAGCAACAAAGGAAAGGACCGAGCACATGGGACTGTCAGAACGTCGACTCGCCGCGGCCCTCGTCGCTCTTACCCTCGTGGCCATCGTCGTCGCCTGGTGGCTCGCATCCGCGCTCACTGTTGTCTCCGAGGAAGTCGTCTCCCCCGGAATCGTCATGTCCGAATCCGGAGGCGCCCAATCAGCACAATCGGGGGCATCGCAATCTGGCGCTCCCATCGCACAACACCCCAGTGGGGAAGGCGAACAACCGCCCTCACCTCCCACCAACGGAAATGTTGCGCCTGTTGAAACCCCGGCTCCGCCCCCTCCCCCGACGACTTCCACCCCGGCACCAACCCCGATCGTCCCGGCCCCGCCCATCGACCTCGATGACGACGACTATGACGATGACATCGACGACGTGGATGACGACCGAGACGACGACTAAAGCAGCCTGTAGCCCATTCCCCTCACCGTTTCGAAACGCTCTTTGCCAAGTTTCGAACGCAAATAGGACATGTACACATCCACGACATTGGACCCGGGGTCGAAGTCCATTCCCCACACCGCGGAGAGGAGCTGCTCGCGGCTGAGCACCTGGCGGGGGTTGCGCAAGAACATCTCGGCGAGTGTGAACTCCCGGGCCGATAAGTCGACGACGCGCCCATCGACCGTGATCTGCCTCGTCCGATAGTCGAGGGTGAGATTGCCGTAGGACAGTGTGGTCGCAGCGGTGCTCGACTGAGAGGCTGAGGCAGAATCCCTCAAGCGCAGGCGGATCCTCGCCAGGAGTTCCTCATAAGAGAAGGGCTTGGCCATGTAGTCGTCCGCACCGTTTTCCAAACCGGCGACGCGGTCCACGACCGATGAGCGCGCCGTCAGCATGATGATCGGTGTCGCAACCCCCTGTCCGCGCAGCTCTTCAAGCACATCGAAGCCGTCGATATCGGGAAGCCCGAGGTCGAGGATGATGAGGTCGAAGTCGCCCATCAGCCCGAATTGGATCGCCTCGCGGCCCGAGGCTGTGATCGTCGGAGTGAATCCCGCCGCTCTCAGCCCCTTTGCGATGAAGGAGGCGATTCGTTCCTCGTCCTCGACGATCAGAATCGTGCTCATGTCTCACTCTCCTCGGTCGTGGTGCGAAGCGGCAGGCGCAGGGAGAACACGGACCCGTGTCCGCGTCGTGAAGATATCCCGAGTCTCCCCGAGTGGACTTCGGCGATTGAGTTCACGATACTCAGTCCCAGACCGGAGCCAGGGGCCATTCGCTCTGCCTCCTGGGTACGTGAGAATCGCTGCCTCACCCGTTCCAGATCCTCGGCAGCGACGCCGATTCCCTCATCTTGCACCCACAGGACGAGCTCATCGCCTTCAATGCGTGATCCGAGGGCGATGTGCGACCCTTCGGCGGAGTATTTGACGGCGTTGTCCACGAGTTGGAGCCACGCCTGAGTGATCCTGTCCGCATCGAGGACGGCGTCGATATCTGCGACTTCGCTGAGCTGCCAGGTTCGTGTCCCGAGGAAGCGGACCTTTTCGAAGACGCGGTCGCTGAGCTCGGCGACCGCGACGGGAGCGGGCCGGAGGAAGTCGCTCTGGCGCATCTGCGCGAGCAGCAAAATGTCCTCGATGAGCAGTCCCATCCGCTGGGTCTCGTCGAGGAGGAGCCTCCTCGTGGCCGCAATATCTTCGGGGTCACTCGGATCGAGCACTTCGAGGTGTCCTCGCAGGATCGTCACTGGTGTGCGCAACTCATGACCAACATCATCGAGGAGGCGCAGCTGGTTCTTGTGAGAGGTTTCGACCCGGTCAAGCATGCGGTTGAAGGAGCGCGCGAGGAGTGCAAGATCGTCCCCTCCGCGCACATCCACCCTCGATGTGAGATCGTTTTCGCCAATGGACTCAGCGGCTCGTGTGAGTTCGTCAATGGGGCGCAGGAGGCGGCGCACGGCAAAGTATGCGACTGCCGCGACGAGGCAGAGCGTGCCCGAGCCGACGACGATGGAGGTCCCCAAGATGGAGCTCAGGCTGCGGGTGCGACTGCGGATGTCGATGACGCGAATGAGCGTGGCGGTATCGCTTCCGCTACGCACGGGTGCGACGAGGACCCGGTAATCGCCCATGCCGGTCGACACCGTCGTGATGACACTGGACTCGCCTCCGACCCTCGCGTGGATGGCGGCCATGAGGGCGTTATCGTTCTCGGGTCGAAGCTCCACATCGGCGGGGGCAATCCACCGCAGTTGCGTCCCCTGGTACGCGATATACGATTCACCGGTGGACAGAACCGTGCGTTCGAGGTAGGTCTGCACCACCCGCTCCGCGCTCGTGAAGCCTTTGCCCGTCAGCGGGTCGATCCCCGTGTTGGACAGGAGTCGCACCTCGTCTTCGACGTGCCCAAGATCCTGGGTCATCGCAGAATAGACGTGGCGGTACTGGAGCACGGCGACGAGGGTCTGTGTGACCGTCAGCGTTGCGAGGGCGACGAGCATGATCGCTGCGAGGATTCGGACTCGGATCGTCGTATGTCTGAGTCTCATGCCCCTATTGTGTCGACTCGAGAGCTCTGATGTGACGGCTCTGTCCGAGTGATCTCATGCTCGACTGCTCCAAAATCCTCGTCTCGAGCACGCGCCGCTCGCTCTGCCTCGAGCACAGGCGCTCAGATCTCTTCGAGCGAAGCCCCTTTCGTCTCTTTCGCAAAGAGGTAGAGGATTCCACCGACGAAGAGCAGAGCTGCGAAGAGGATGAAGGCCGGGAACACCGCCTGCAGCGTGACCTCCTGTTGGACGGCGCTGCCGCCGATCGTGGCCCTCATAATGAGCGGACCAAGGATCTTCGCGCTCGCGCCGATGCCGTAGCCCAAGCCGAGGCCGGTGCCGCGCGCCTCCTTGGGGAATTGTTCGCCACCGAAAGCGTTGAGGATCCCGAAGGCGCCATCGCCGAATGTCATTGCGATGAGGATGCCGTTGAAGAAGACCATCCACGAGCCGGACTCCCCGTCCTTGCGGAGAAGGCGACGATGAGCGCTCCGATGGCGTCGATAAGGGTTCCGAGCCCCGAGCAGGCGAGGATGATGCCTGTTTGGATGCCGGAGAGGTTCCAGGGTTTGGTCAGCAAAGAGACGACGAAGCCGATGAGGAACATGTCGAAGAACTCGGAGATGTTCAAAACGATGACGAGGCCGATGAGGCTCTTGTGCTGTCGGCTCAGCGGACGCGAGTCGATCTGTTCGAGGGCGCTTGGCCCCTGCTCATGAATCGTCATTACCTCTTGTCTTCGGTTGTGCGGCTGATCCTCGGTTGTGCGGTGGGCCCGTGGTCCGCGTGGCTTTCTCAGCCTTTTGGCTCTTTCAGCCGTGTGTCCTCCGCTTTTCGACTGGGTTTTCCTCTTCGGCTGGCTTCCTTTTCAGCGGCCCCTCGCTTTGTCGACTGTCTCTTCTTCCTCGTCGCTCTTCCTCTTCTCGACTGTCCTCCCCTTCTCCACGAGGTCGAGGCCCCTCCTCGTCTCTTCGACGGTGAACTGGCCGGGGGCCGAGGAGGCGGCGACAAAAGCGAAAGTGGCTGCTGAGAAGAGAGGGGCACCTGCGATCCGCGTGATCGCCCCCGCTTCTCCCATGCCGATGCCGATGATGGGACGGCGGTGCTCGCGGTGAGCGCCGATCTGGGCGGCGAGGACGCGCAGGGCATCCTCGGGGGTGGTGACGCGGCACGCGACTTTGAGGATATCGGCGCCCGCTTCGGCCATCTGCGCGTAGAGGGCAGCAAGGGTGTCATCGGGCGGAGTCTCGTTGAAATCGTGGAAGGAGGCGATAACTGCGGCTCCGGCCTCGTGGGCACGAATGATGAGGGAGTGAGCCCCGGCCCTGGCGATTTCCACATCGACCGCGTCCGCGAGGCCTGCGAGCAGCGCCACGAGTTCGGCGTACTCGCTTGCGCTCAGTTCTGCCGCACCGCCCTCGGCTGTTGTGCGGATCGTCGCGAGGACGGGGAGGGGAGCCTGTGACACCGCCTCTTCCCAGGCCTCTTCGATAGCAGCACGCCTGTCGGAAGCGGGCTCGAGTGCGGCGAGCAGCGGGTCGACTCTCCATTCGACGAGGTCGACCGCTTGAGCGGACACAGCTTCGATTTCGGCGCTGAGGAGTGCGGGAGTCGTTCCCATGAGGGGCGTGATAATGCGGGTCGGCCCACCGAGCACGACAGCGGGACGAGGCGAGGAGCCGCGTCCGATCCTCACCTCGATCTGCTCGGAATCCGAATGCACGGCGCTATTCACCGCTGCCCCGGTCGGGAGGACGCTATTCACCGCTGCCCCGGCTGGGAATGCACTGTTCTTGCCTGCTCCGGGCGGGAAGGTGCCGCGCTCAGATTCAGCCCGAGCGGCAGCGCCCTCGCCTACCTCGGTCGGGAGGACGCTATTCACCCCTGCCCCGACTGGAAAGAGGTCGTGCTCGCCTCCCCCAGGTGGGAACGCACTGTACTGAGGATTATGGGGATCCACGTCTCTCATCCTCCGTTCGCGCCATCTTCAGCAAGGTGGAGATTCGCCCGCTCTGCGTCGGTGAGGAAAGGAGAGTCGAGCCATCCTTCGGGAAGGTGCGGCGTCTTTTCCCCTCCTGCGCGCCCTCGCGGCCCCAGCGCGGCCTTCGGGAACTCCTGGTCGAGGTCGAGGCCGTGGAGGAGTTCGTGAAGCTCCTCGAGGGTCGACACCATTGCGAGGGCATGCCGAGTCGTCCCGCCAACGGAGAATCCGCGCAGGTACCAGCCGAGGTGCTTGCGCATTTCACGCATCGCCCGCCCCTCGTCTCCCTGGTCTTCGACGACCCAGCGGGCGTGCTTTTCAATGATGGAGGCGATCTCACCGAGCCCTGGATCGTGGAAGACGGGGCCAGCGTTGAGGGTTGAGACGATGTCTGTGAAGAGCCATGGGCGTCCTTGGCATCCTCGGCCCACGACGACCGCGTCGCACCCCGTTTCTTGCATCATCTGCTGCGCATCAGCGCCGGAGAAGACATCACCATTGCCGAGCACCGGGACGGGGATCGTGTCTTTGAGGCGGGCGATGGCCTCCCACCGGGCGGTCCCCGAGTAGTGCTGCGTCTGGGTGCGCGCATGGAGCGCAACCGCCGCGACTCCGCGATTAACGGCCGTGCGCGCGGCATCAAGGTAGGTGATGTGCTCGTCATCAATGCCGATGCGCATTTTCACGGTCACGGGAACCTCTTTGCCGGTCCTGCTCCCCGCCCTTTCGGCGGCAGCGACGACCGCGTGAAGGAGATCGTCGAAGAGGTCCTTCTTCCACGGCAGGGCAGCTCCCCCGCCCTTGCGGGTCACTTTGGGAACTGGACACCCGAAGTTGAGGTCGAGGTGATCGACGAGCTCACAGTCGATGAGGATCTCGGTCGCCTTCGCCATCGTCGCCGGGTCCACGCCGTAGAGCTGGATCGAGCGGACTCTCTCCGAAGGATCTGGACGGACCATGTCAAGGGTACGGCGGTTCCCTTCGACGAGGGCGCGCGAGGTCACCATCTCCATAACGTACAGGCCCGCGAGGGCGTCAACGCCGGGGGTCGCTTCACGCTTACAGGCCGGGTCGCCCGGGGCGAGGCGGGGTGGAAGCCCCTTTTCGCCGAGTTCTCGGCAGAGTCTGCGGAAGGGCGCATCGGTCACTCCCGCCATCGGTGCGAGGACGACGGGAGACCATATGCGCAGCGGCCCGATCTCCAGGGGGGAAACCGGACCGTGCGCGGGTGATTCCAAGGCCACTTAGCAGGCGCCGAGCTTGTCGATGAGCCAGCTCTTGACTTCAGCGAGCGGGATGCGCTCTTGAGCCATGGTGTCGCGGTCGCGCACTGTCACCGCCTGGTCCTCGACGGAATCGAAGTCGTAGGTCACGCAGTACGGGGTGCCGATTTCGTCCTGGCGGCGGTAGCGGCGGCCGACGGCTCCGGCATCGTCGTATTCGACGCTCCAGATCTGACGGAGCTGCGCGGCGAGCTCCTTCGCGGGCCCCGTGAGCTGTTCCTTGCGCGAGAGCGGGAAGACGGCGACCTTGACGGGTGAGAGGCGCGGATCGAGTTTGAGGACGACGCGCTTGTCGACCCCGCCCTTCGTGTTGGGGGCCTCGTCCTCGTGGTAGGCCTCGATGAGGAAAGCCATAAGGGAACGCGTCAAGCCCGCGGAAGGTTCGATGACGTAGGGGGTCCAGCGTTCGCCGCTTTGCTGATCGAAGTAGTCGAGCTTCGATCCGGAGTGCTCGGAGTGAGTGGAGAGGTCGAAGTCGGTACGGTTGGCGATGCCTTCAAGCTCGCCCCACTCGCTGCCCTGGAAACCGAAGCGGTATTCGATGTCGACGGTGCGCTTCGAATAGTGCGAGAGCTTTTCTTGTGGGTGCTCGTAGAAACGCAGGTTGTCAGGATCGATGCCGAGTCCGACGTACCAGTCGCGGCGGTAGTCGATCCAGTACTGGTGCCATTCCTCATCCGTGCCGGGTGCGCAGAAGAATTCGAGTTCCATCTGCTCGAATTCGCGGGTGCGGAAGATGAAGTTCCCGGGTGTGATCTCGTTGCGGAAGGACTTGCCGATCTGGCCGATGCCGAAAGGCGGCTTCTTGCGTGAGGCGGCAGCAACGTTCGCGTAGTTCACGAAGATGCCCTGCGCGGTCTCGGGGCGCAGGTAGTGCAGGCCCGCTTCGTCGTCAACGGGGCCGAGATAGGTTTTGAGCAGGCCGGAGAAGGAGCGAGGCTCGGTCCAGGCGCCGGGCTGGCCGGTCACCGGGTCGGGCACCATGTCGAGGGTGACGGTGTCGGGATCCAGTCCCTTGCGCTCCGCGTACTCTTCGATGAGTTGGTCGGCGCGGTAGCGCTTGTGGGTGTGCAGGGATTCGACGAGGGGGTCGGTGAAGGCTTTGACGTGGCCGGAGGCGACCCAGGTTTCACGCGGGAGGATGACTGAGGAGTCCAAGCCGACGACGTCTTCGCGTCCGCGGACCATGTACTGCCACCACTGCTTCTTGATGTTCTCTTTCAGCTCGACGCCCAGCGGGCCGTAGTCCCATGCTGAGCGGGTGCCTCCGTAGATCTCTCCGCAGGGGAAGACGAAGCCACGGCGCTTCGCGAGGCTAATGACGGACTCGAGGCGAGAGGGGCCCTGTGCCACTTGATGCTCCTTGCACGTGATGGCCGCACCTGGCTGGCGCGGCATTGACCTCCTGATCCTATCGAAGATTAGGAAGAGCCCTGCATCCCGGCCCCGTAATTGGGCGAGGCTGGGAGTGCGTGGATGATAATTGCACCGGAAGCTTTGGGGGCACTCAGTTCGCAGGAGGCTCGTGGGACACACCGGGAATGACGGGGCGACTCACACGACTATTCTTATCGCGAATCCACAGCTTACGCCATGCACCCCCCTCGACCACGTCGATCATGGGAAGGCCTGGACGCCATGAGGCAAAGCCAGCCGGATGCCCTGGCTCGCTCCGCGTGTGAACGGCCGTCCTCAGCAGCTCCCCTTTCTTTGCGTCCCACACACGGACAGAGCCATCCTCCCCCCCGGTGACCAGACGCGAGCCATCAGCCGACACAGCAAGCGAGACGACGGGACAGGTATGGCCCTCCAGCACACTCACAGTCTCGCCAGAATCCACATCCCACACACGAACAGGCCCATCCTCCTCCCCGGTGACCAGACGCGAGCCATCAGCCGACACAGCAGCCGAGACGACGGGGGAGGTATGGCCCTCCAGCACACTCACAGTCTCGCCAGAATCCACATCCCACACACGAACAGGCCCACCCCACCTCTTGGTGACCAGACGCGAGCCATCAGCCGACACAGCAGGCGAGAAGAAGGGGGAGGTACGGCCCTCCAACACACTCACAGTCTCGCCAGAATCCACATCCCACACACGAACAGACCCACCCAACCCCCGGGTGACCACACGCGAACCATCAGCCGACACAGCAACCTTTTCGACGCCGAAGGTATGGCCCTCCAGCACACTCACAGTCTCGCCAGAATCCACATCCCACACACGAACAGACCCATCCTCCTCCCCGGTGACCACACGCGAACCATCAGCCGACACAGCAACCTTTTCGACGCCAAAGGCATGGCCCTCCAACACACTCACAGTCTCGCCAGAATCCACATCCCACACACGAACAGACCCATCCTCCTCCCCGGTGACCACACGCGAACCATCAGCCGACACAGCAAGCAAGACGACGGGAAAGGCATGGCCCTCCAACACACTCACAGTCTCGCCAGAATCCACATCCCACACACGAACAGGCCCACCCAACCCCCCGGTGACCACACGCGAACCATCAGCCGACACAGCAACCGAGACGACGAAGGAGGTATGGCCCTCCAGCACACTCACAGTCTCGCTAGAATCCACATCCCACACACGAACAGACCCATCCTCCTCCCCGGTGACCACACGCGAACCATCAGCCGACACAGCAACCTTTTCGACGCCGAAGGTATGGCCCTCCAGCACACTCACAGTCTCGCCAGAATCCACATCCCACACACGAACAGACCCATCCCACCCCCCGGCTGCCAGACGCGAGCCATCAGCCGACACAGCAACCGAGACGACGAAGGAGGTATGGCCCTCCAGCACACTCACAGTCTCACCAGAATCCACATCCCACACACGAACAGACCCATCCTCCTCCCCGGTGACCACACGCGAACCATCAGCCGACACAGCAACCTTTTCGACGCCGAAGGTATGGCCCTCCAGCACACTCACAGTCTCACCAGAATCCACATCCCACACACGAACAGACCCACCCAACCCCCCGGTGACCACACGCGAACCATCAACCGACCACGCGACCGATTCGACGGAGGACGTATGGCCCTCCAGCACACTCACAGTCTCGCCAGAATCCACATCCCACACACGAACAGACCCATCCCATCCCCCGGTGACCACACGCGAACCATCAGCCGACAAAGCCAGCTCTCCAGAGCCGAGCGTTGAGAGGATAATCTCCCCGTGTTGATGCACACTCGTCATTTTCTCCCCCATAGAGGCCCACGTGGCCCCTGGATGGCCCGACGGCCACAACGCGCCTTTACTGCGGGTGTTGGTGAAGGTCGCCTGGGTCAAACGAGCATCCGTGAAGTCAGCACGGTTCAGATTCACCTCCTGAAAGACGGCTCGCCTTAGGGAACAGCCCACGAAGCTCGAACCTGTCAAATCAAGTTGCCTGCTGGCGCTTCCCTGAACCACGATCTCATCGAGCTGAGCGCCATCAAGTTTGATCCCCCGCAGAAGGGGCATTGGAAGTCCCTGTCGATGAGCGTGAAGGGCGTAGGCAAGGAGAAGCTCACTCACCTGTGGCCGATAGCTGGTCCGCCAACGCGCGAGCTGTTGAAGAGCATCGGAATACTCTGTTTGGAGCAGTTCACCGAGGAAGGTGAGCGTCTCACGGCTGGGCACGGGAATCTTCCAGCCTTCACACACATTCCGCTGTGCACTCTCGGCGAGGTGCCGGGCGAGGAAATACTCAAACAGGGAGGTGTGGGCGAATCTGAAGCCGGCAATTGGCGCGTCTTCACGACTGAGGAAAGTGGCGGTTCTGAGATCCTCCTCGAGACGTTCAACGTCGGCGTTTGAATAGCGTCTCTGGAACCGAGCTTCGCTGGCCACCCATTCATGGAACCAGTCGTGCAGCTCTGAGACCGGCAGCAGACTCGTCCCAGAGCGCCACAAGTGTGCGGCTAGAGCCATCACCAAGAGCGGCTTATGTTCGCGCGAAATGTAGTGCTTCAGGTCATCACGATCAAGCCATTCCTCTGTCATCAGTTCGTAGAGGGTGGCTCCCGATACTGCCTCTCCAGAAGCACGCCTATCCTCGAGTTCTGGAATCTGTTTTGAAATGAGTTTGAGCGTGTACGGCCGCTCCGAGAGCTCACTCAGATTGTGGACATTTCTGATGGTTTCCATCACCACATCAACCGGGATGGATGGAACTGCGGCTTCTAAATACTTTCGCACCTGTTTTTCAGTCAGCGGCAACAAAGTCATTGCCCGATAACTCTGCGCAGTAAGGTCGGTCCTGTCCCGCAGAAGAAAGTGATTCTTCTGAGCCCTGAGAGTAGGGAAGTACTGCGTCCGACAGGTGAGCATGACTTTGGTTTGCGATCTCAGTTCTGAAGGCACAACGGCGATTACGCCGAGGAGCTGCTGCGTGAAAGCCAGTCCCGTCCTTTCATTGAACTTGACCAGCAATTCATCGAGCCCATCGAAAATCACCAGACAAGGCGAGTCGCTCAACCATGCGACAAATCGATCCCAAGTGTAGTGCTTCGACTCCTTGGGGAGCCAGCCATCGCGCATACAGACCTCCACGGTCGCTCTCAGCGAGGAAGCGTCGTCTGCTCTGATGATCTTCTTAAGGTCGAAGTAGAGGGGGATGGGAAGGGTCGGATCATTTTCTCGTCGTTTCTCCAGCTCTTTGGCAAGACGTTGGGAGGTCACCGTTTTTCCCATGCCATACTCGCCAAGTAGAGCGAAGAACTGTTCCCCCTTCGGGTCTGACACCCATTCGAGCAGGGCTTCCAGAATTGGCCGTCCGGATTCATCAATGGGAGTCGATTCCCGCTTGTCCAAACTCACAGGCATCGCTCGAGGATCGTCAATGAAACCACCGCCTGCGAAGACGGGATCAAAATCTCCCATTGTGGCGACACTCGGACTTAAATTCACAGGGCGGCGCGCCGGTAAATCGGTTGTCCCTCTTTCAATGATGGCATGAACAACCTTTGCAGCTTGCCCGGCTGCAATTTTCTGGTCTCGTTCCTTATGTGGATTATTCTTCTCTTCCGCCCAGTCGCAGATCCCTTTAACCAGCAACCAGCGAGTTTTTTCCCGACATGCCCGCTCGATGCCGGAGCCCTCCATTTCTCCGCCAACAATACTCGCATGTCTCGCCCTGAGCTCATCCCGATATTCCTTATTGTCTACCAGGGCATCGCCACTCAGCACGAGGCCTTGATGAATTCTCGGCCACCCCTCCTGTCCCCTGCGAGCATGCTCCAGCTCCCGCACCCTTGACAGAAGAACGTCTGATGCGGGCCTGGGAAATCCTCGTTGCGTATCATGGCCGTTGGGCTCGACCCGGACATGCATATAGTTGAGGATCGCTTCGCTCACGAGAACATCACCGATTTGTTGCCTCCCAGGCTCAACACCAAAGGCAATCCCCACAGCGTAGACCTCAGTCGGGTTCCAATTCTGTACCGCTTCTACGGCTGCGTACTGCGCTTCCCCTGTCGTTTGTCCCGAGATCGCGTGAATGATTCGCATTCCGCTGATGTCCGCGAGGTGGTAGTAGCTCCGTTCACCACGGACCACGCGACGGTCCGGTTCTTTCTCACTACCCCTGAACTCCTTCCATACGGCCCGAGTTTCATTCGGATTGAATGTCAACAGCACGACCGTCGGCACCCCGCTCTCAACAGCCCGCTGCTCTGCGAGCTGGTCCTCAGGAATCGCCCTCAGGACGTCCGCATCAAATTGGGGACTCTCCAACTCAGGCCCCTCGAACCACACCCATCGAGAGCTAGCTCCTCCGCGCTTGCTAGGAGTGATGCACATACTGAAGGCCACCCCCTGCTCTTCGGCAACCTTGTTCACAGCCATCATGAGCCGGTTGAGATTCCGATTCAGGTTCGCAGTCTTATCTTCATAGGGGTAGAGCTTCTCAAACAGCTCAGAAACCAAGACACGACCTTCCGCGTCGAGCATGCCGACGACGACCTCCAGGGCCTTTGAATTGGCAGATGAGAGACCCTCAAGCCTCCGAATGGCACCCCTCGCGCTGACGAAATCTAAAACTCTCACCACGACACCATCCTTCCAACAGTGCCATACTAGCAGGAAGACGGCGCCAACATGTCTGAATTGACTGAATATAGTCCGAATAGAATGCCCCTCGAATCTGTCGTCTCGCCTCTATGGCCCTGTGAACCACTGCAGCCATATGCCGATGAGACTCTATGCGCCCTCGCCCCGCCCTACACGCAGGTTGCGATCGACCGCACCCACGCCCCGCGCTGACACCTGCGAGACTGCCCGGCGGCGTGCACTCACCCCTCACACACCTGAGCCCTCCGCCCAAGCTCACCCTCTTCTCATTCACGGAGCCCTTCGTTTGCGTCCACGCGAGCACTCGACTCCCACAACACTCTCGCCCCCTCCTCAGTGAGCAGGAGCAGACACCCTCTGCTCCTGCTCGAAGGATGAGACGACGGCCAAGGAACAGGCATCGAGATGTCGCGGATTGATGCGACCCAAGGCGAAGAGGGGTGCTGTGAGCCCATTGTTGAGGGACCTCTTCAGGTAGCCGGATGCCGCGTTGACAGCGCACTCACAGCCCCATTAGCCCCTGAAAATGTTCTAAGCGCCCACACGCCGCAAGGAGCCTTGAAAGACATAAGCTGACGCTGATTGTGGTGGAGTTTCCCTCTGGCGAGGGTGGTGCGCCCTCGTTCGTGGAATCTGTTGCGCCCGGACTGTGGTGAACGAAGGAGAGAGTTCTGAAAACCGACGCTCGAATTCGCTCCACAGGAGCCAGTGGCCCCGCACTATTCAGGGGTGCTGCCACCCCCTACATTTTCTCGATGGGTACCCACAGCTCCATCTCGTAGTCGGTCGCACACATGTCCCCGGGGCCGTAGGCCTCAAAGTCCGGAGCGCCCGAGTGGCGATACCCATGCTCGGGAAGGAACGATTCCATCACGTACCTCCATCCTCGGTGGATGCACTCGGGGACCGGGCCCTCAAGCCTGACGATCGCGTACTCGTTCTCAGGGACTTCGACGACGTCAAGCCCCAGCTCTCGCGCCGCTACCCGCTTGGGCTCACCTCCCAGAGCAATCGCCTCCACTCTCACAACAGCAGACACATCCACTCGGGAAAGGAACACCCGCGGCTCCGCCGGGCCTACGAGCGCATCGCGGCGACACCTTCACTGGGGGAAAGGAATGCCCAAGAGAAGGGAAGGCAGCGGGGTGCTCGGCATCCCCACGCATGGTGAGAAGCCAGCGAGTCCATGTGCATGCAAGCGCAAAGGCACATGGACTCGCTGGGTGCCATCACTACTGGAGCGCGGCTGATGCGAGGCTCGGCATGTCGATGACCAGTTCACTTGTGATCCCGTTGAACTCGATGTAGTTCTCGGCATCATCCTTCGAGAAGTTATCGGCGGGCTTGCCGTCACATTCATAGGAGATCGACGTCGCGATGCCTTTGCGCACGGCCCTGAACCCGTAGCCGGAGGGAAGGAGAATGCGCGAGGTGGCGGAGACCTGGTTAATCTCGATGCCTCCCTCGTGCGACATGACTCGCACGATCATGTCCAGATTCGAATCAATCTCGAACACTCCCCTGTTGTCCTGCACAACGATTTCGGAGATTTTGCCTCCCAGCTCAACCTTGTCGCTGTCGATTCCATTGACCTGGACTTTTCCCGCGTTCACGGCTAGCTCAATGTTCCCGGCATATTTCTGCGGGATGAGGATCTGGATCGTGAGCCCCTCCTTCGCCTGAGCCTCGCTCGCACCTTTGAGACGCACGAGGTCAATATCGATGCCCCTCTTGTTGTCGTCGATTTTGACCTTGTAGTCCTCTTGAATGCCCCGCAGGACGTTCGACAGGAGCGACACCTGGACCTTCTCCCCCTCGTAGGAGCTCATCGTCACTGTATGGGCTCCGCCCAGGTTGATATCGAAGTCCTTCACACCATCGAGGTCGTACTCGGTTCTGCTCTCGAAAAGGTAGTCGCTCTGCTTCCTCTCGCGTTTCTCCCCGGAGAGCAGCTCATCGAGGGACACCTGGAACAGCTCGGCGATGGCGATCAGGTTGGACACGTCGGGCACGCCCGTGCCGTTCTCCCATTTCGTAATGGCCTGTCTGGAGACGCCGATCCTTTCGCCCATGCTCTCCTGCGACATGCCGGACTGCTTCCTCAGGTTCTTGATTCGCGCTTCGAGGCTCATTGTTCTTCTCCTTCGTCGTGGTCAGATTCGTCATGGTCGGATGAGTCATCGTCGGCAATGTTCGTCAAACAGTGCTTGCGAAACAAGCAACTCTGGCTGACATCAGCCCGAATTTTCGCTACTTTCCGTAGCATTTGGCCTTGAGTTCTCCTCCTCAGCCTCTTCGGGCCCAATCCTTATTGACGACAAGAGCGCAGTGCAGTGATGACAGTGACTCCGCTCAAGAACGGCACGGTGCACCAGGTCCGAGGGCAGCAGCTCGAAGATGAGCGAGGAAGATTCGGGGAGCCTCGTCCTCTGCCTCGGTCTCACGCGTCTTCGAACCCTACTCCACGATTGAGCAGGCAATTGCTTGAAGAAACAGCGCAAAGCGAGAGCAATGCAACACCCCTTGCCTTTTGACAACGATTCCCATTAATAAGAAACTGGTGGCACGAATATCAGACGCTCCCTGGCGCTCGCCACGGCCGCCCTCGCCGCAGCCTCCCTCACCGCATGCTCTCAGCCCACAGCTTCCACCCCCTCCGATTCAACGGCGCAGACCGGCGGCCAACTCAAAGTGATGGCCTCCTTCTACCCGCTCAAGTACCTGACTGAACAGATCGGCGGCGAGCTCACCTCCGTCACCTCACTCACCCCAGACGGTGCCGAGCCGCACGACCTCGAACTCTCCCCCGCCAGCGTCGACCAGCTCGGCAAAGCCGATGCCGTCGTCTACCTCAAGGGCTTCCAGAGTGCCGTCGACGAGGCCGTCGAGCACAACGCCCCTAAGACCGTCATTGATGTTGCGCCGGCTGTTCAACTCGTCAAGGTCTCCGACTCGGGGAACCACGTCGATGATCACGACCACGATGCAGATCACGATCACGATCACGAGGCCGACCACGACCACGATCACAAGGCCGATCACGATCACGATCACGACCACGACATGTCGACCGACCCGCACTTCTGGCTCGACCCGGAGCGCATGAGCCAGGCCGCCACCCTGATCGGACAGGCCCTCGCCGACGCCGACCCGAAGAACGCACAGACCTACACCTCGAACGCCGCGAATGTCTCGCACTCGATGAAAGACCTCGGAACCGAACTCGTCTCCGGCACCGCGACCTGCGAACACACAACCTTCGTCACCGCTCACGCCGCCTTCGGCTACCTCGCCGACCGCACAGGCCTGACCCAAGTGGGAATCTCCGGCCTCGACCCTGATTCCTCCCCCTCCCCCGCTCGCTTGCAAGAGATCTCCGAACTCGTGAAAGCCCAGGGCGTCTCCACCATCTTCACCGAGGCCCTCATCGACCCGAAGGTCGCCGAAACCCTCGCACAAGACCTCGGAATCGAAACCGCCGTCCTCGACCCGATTGAGAGCCAAGTGAATCCGAACGAGGATTACGCGGCAGCCATGCGCAATAACATCACTGCACTTCGCACGGCCCTGCACTGCAAGTGACAACCATTTCACTCACAGCACCGGCGGGTGCCCCAGCCTTGGGGGCACCCGCCAACGTCGTCGATATTCACGATCTCCACGTCGCCTGGGACACCCACCTGGTCCTGCACGGCATCTCATTGAGCATCCCCAGCGGCCAGACGGTCGCCCTCACCGGAGCGAATGGTTCGGGCAAATCCACCCTCCTGCACGCTCTGCTCGCAACCGCCCCCATCACTCGAGGCTCGGTCCGCCTCTTCGGCGTGGACAACCAGGATTCGCGAGCCATCCCGTGGAAGCGCATCGGCTACGTACCCCAGCGCATCAGCCTCGGAGGCCCCATTTCGGCCAGCTCCCTCGAAGTCGTCATGTCCGGACTGCTCGGCCGCCGCAAATGGTGGAACTCCCCGGCAGACAAGGACAAAGCGATGGCCGCACTCAAAAGGGTCGGCCTCGCGCACCGAGCGAAGGACCCACTTGCGATCCTCTCAGGAGGCCAAGCTCAGCGAGTCCTCATCGCCCGGGCTCTCGTACGAGATCCAGAGCTTCTCATCATGGACGAGCCGATGGCCGGAATCGACCAGGCCTCCAGGGAAAGACTCGCCCAGATTGTCTCAGAATCGAAAAACGCCACAACCACGATCCTCGTCGTCCTCCACGAACTCGGAGAACTCGGCCCCCTCCTAGACCGAGAGCTCCACATCGGATCGGGACACATCAGCTACGACGGCGCCCCCCACGTCCTCGACGATCATGAGCAGCACGCAGACGAAGGCGGACACCACCACGCTCACCCGACGGCCCCCACTGGCCCCGCCCTCGTCGACGACATCTTGAAGGGGGCGCAATGAGCACCATCATCGAAGGACTCATTTCTCTTCTCTCCTCCTCCCTCATGCAGCGCTCCCTCATCGCCGCGCTCCTGGTCGGCCTCTCCGGCCCCGTCATGGGCACCTACCTGGTTCACCGGCGCCTCGCGATGCTCGGCGACGGGATCGGTCATGTCTCCCTCACAGGCGTAGCACTGGGCTGGCTCGCGGGCACTTTCGCGAATGCGACTCCCCAGGATTCTTGGGCCCTTCCCGGCGCGATGATCGTCTCCGTGCTGGGCGCGATCACCATCGAGTTGATCCGCCAGTCGGGCCACACCTCCGCCGATGTTGCCCTCGCGATGCTGTTCTACGGGGGAATCGCAGGCGGAGTGCTCCTCATCGGTCTGGCGGGCGGTACCTCCGCACAGCTCAACAGCTATCTTTTCGGCTCGATCGCAACCGTCACCTGGGACGACATCCTCATTATCTCGACGCTTTCCGTTCTCATCTTGCTGGTCGGCGTTGGTATCGCCCCGGCTCTCTTCTCTGTGACGAACGACGAGGATTTCGCCCGCTCCACAGGCCTGCCCGTGAGGGGATTGTCGATGGTGATCGCCATTCTTTCGGCGCTAACCGTCGCTATCGCCATGCGCGTCGTCGGCTCCCTCCTCGTCTCCGCCCTCATGGTGATCCCCGTCGCCATTGCGCAGCTCAGCGCCCGTTCTTTCATGGCGACAATGGCGCGTTCCATGGTGTACGGCGCACTCATCTGCATCACGGGCCTATCTTTCACCTACTTCGTGGACCTTTCACCCGGGGCCTCGATCGTTGTTCTCGCCATCGGCATCTACGCGCTCGGATTCGCGGTGCGCACCATTATCGATGCGAAGCAGCGGGCCACCCGTATGCGCCAGGTCAGAGCCTCCGCGGAGCACCCTGAGCTCGCTCACCACAACGAACCCGCAGAGCGGGTATGAGCCGTGCCGGGTATGCTCCCTGTGGAGAGGAAGAGAAGGGTTACCTTATGCAGAGAATGACGAAGCAGCTTCAAGCGGTATTCGCCGAGCTATCCCGGGTGAACGACTTCCGTTCCGCGCAGCAGATCTTCGAAGACATCCAGTCGCAAGGCCAGCGCGTCGGCCTTGCGACCGTGTACCGCAATCTGCAGTCCCTCGCCGATGAGGGCACAGTCGATGTCCTTCGCTCCGCCGAGGGCGAGTCCCTGTTCCGCCACTGCAAGTCGACCGAACACCATCATCATCTCGTGTGCCGCAATTGCGGTGCCGCAGCGGAGATCGCGCAGCACGAGATCGAATCCTGGGTCAGTGAAGTCGCGGCCGCCCATGGTTACACCGATGTCTCCCACTCGATGGAGCTTTTCGGTCTGTGTTCGAAATGTACGAGGTCTGCTGAATGATTCCCGAATGGGCCGCTTCTGGGCCAAACCTGTTCATCTTCTTGTTCTTCGCCGTATTCTTCCGCGCACAAGGAACCTACTGGTTGGGACGCCTGACTGCCAGGGGTGCTCTTTCCGCCTCGCATCGCCAAGGCATCGTGGGGGCGATCGGTCGCTGGTTCGAAGGTCCGATCCCACGTAAAGGTGCCACGCTTTTGGGCCGTTGGGGAATGATCCTCATCCCTTTGAGCTTCCTCACCGTCGGTGTTCAAACCGCAGTGAACGCCGGTGCAGGCATCGTCGCGATGAAATGGCGAACATACACTCTCGCCATGCTCCCCGGCTGCGTCCTCTGGGCCCTGCTCTACGGGCTGGGGCTTCTGGCAATCTGGACAGCGGCAATCGCCGCCATCGCAGGTTCAACCGCGGGCCGAGTCACTATCCTCGTCCTCGTCCTCGCCCTCGTCACGAGAATCCTCCTACGCCGCCGCAAGCGCGGTGCACTCGCCCCGGCTCCCAGGCCCGCAATCGACTGAAGGCGCATCCAACCAAGGTAGAGTGCATCCAATCGTGGGAGGGTGGGTGCAGTCGGCGTGTCAGTCCCAACGCCGGGAATCACCTTGTCTGCTCCGCACCGCGCGGCAGAGTAACTGAGGCTTGAGCCTCGCACTCCACCAGTGATTACACAAAGGACCAACACTCCGATTGGAACTCGTCATCGAGTAAGGACACAGCTCGACGTTCTTGAAAGACTAGGAGCGAATATCGGCGGTGTTCAGTCGTTGGTAAGGAATTCCGCCTGAGGCAAGGGCCGAGGTGTAGGCCGTTTGGATAGCCTCATCTTCCTCATCAGCGAAACCTTCGAAAAGCACCTCCGCGATGTCCTCGGCGTTAAAGTATGCGACCGAGTCTTCAGTCAAACCGACCGGGTATCTCATCGCCATGTAATCGAAGTAGCCAAAAATACTCTCATCCCGATAGAGGGGGACGCGCCCGATAATCATCAGTTTGACATCACCGTTGTGGAGAACAACGACAGAACCGAGCGGCAAGAGCGGGCGAAGCGTTGAAACCGACATATCTATTCCTTTCAGTGGGGTGAATTATGTGGATCGGAGGGTCTGGCTCCACCGACGGCCCCATTGATGACGATGATGCGCGGCACGCGCCGCGTAAACAGACATTGGTGCAAGACCGAGAGCGAAGGCAGCACCGATGAGGTGATCTACCCGAGCCGTCGAAGCGGCGAACACGGCAAGGACGATGAAGAGAACAAAATGAGCGGGGGCGAGCAATGCGAGAATCTGGCCCTGTGGACGAGAACGCACTAGGAGGTCGAGCAGAGCTCGAGTTTCGATTTCCGAGCGCTCAAGCTCGAGGCTTTGACGAACCGCACCGAACTCGATGACAGCGGCAACTGGGAGGGCAGCGAGGCCAACTACGAGGAGAAGCGTTCCTAGCGTGGGTTCTCCGCCGAGAAGGGCTGAAGCAACAAGGGAGAGCACGGGAGAAAGGACAAAAGCACCAGCCCATGCGCCGATTGAAGCCGCGTGGGGTCCCGAAAAGCTTCGCTCAGCTGAAAGTAAGTACGGCACGCCATCTTCTACCCCAACAAACACGGCTCTGCCGTAATACTGCCCGATTGGGAAAAGATCTCTGCGGCGCAGGACAACCCCCCCGCTCTTCGGAGTGCTTTCGGACATCACAAAATAATTCACCTCCACCGCCCGAGAATTGCGTTCCCAATGCCCTTCCAGCCCCCGAGAGCATCGTAAGCAGCATCAAAGAGCCCCGACCCAGCAATTGACAGGACCGAACCTACGACAGCACCGCCGAGCGCGCCGACAACCGTTCCGACACCGGGAAAGACCGACCCCATAATCGCACCGGCTGCAACGGCCGAACCAATGCCGATTCCAGTATGAGCCGCCGTCTTAATGACAGCGTCACCGACATCCTGCTGCCCGGCTCTCACCGCCTGCATTTGCCCAGTGAAGTCTATGGCCGCGCCAATACCAACCGCGCCGAATTTGAGAAAGCCTCCCGCGGCTTTGACCAAGGCAGGGTCAGGAATGGAAACCGTTGCGACGCCACCGCCAACGAGCGCTCCAGCCCCTGCCCAAGATGGTGTCACTGCGGCGATCGCGGAAGCAATGCCCTCAGCAATCCTCTGAGCAACGTGGTCCTGCACGAGAGCTTTTCCTAGTTCGAAGAGGAAGCTCCGCACTGCCTGAGAGAATTGAAGGCAGGTCGACGATCGGAAGAATTCTGCGGCGGCATCAATCGCCCGTTGGACCAGGCGCGCGCACTCATCAAGGTCACTATGGACACTCGCCGCATCATCAGCAGTCGGTGGCGCGACGACCGAACCTTCAGCTGTGATCGTTAGACCACGCGAGGCCGCATAGTCGAGGGCACTGCGAACGTTGTTCCTCGTGCGATCAACCTGCGCTGCATCCGTGTCAAGATCCTGTGCTGTCTTGTCGATCTGCGAGGCAAGTTCGCCGAGAGCATTCGACAGATCTGACAGCTTGCGCCTTGCGGCATCTGCACTCTTCCCACTCCACTCGTCTCCGGATGGTCGGGCATTCCCAATGTCGTCCGCGACCGTGTAGATTCTTCGAGCCGTCATCGTCAATTCTGCTGAGGCCTGGCGGAGGGGCTCAGGATCCCAGGTGAGAAGATCACTCCACGTTGTCATCGCTCCCCTCCGATACTTTGAAGAAGGCCGCGCCCGTGTCCCTCAATTTGAGCGTCAGTGGTTTCCATATCGGATTCGAATGCGGCGATCGCATCAGCGGTTTCGACAAGTCGAGCCGCAGCTTCCCTCGTGAGTTCCATGAGGGCATCGCGCACCCTCGCATAATTCACTTCCATACCTGATCCGGGTGCCGCTGCCAGAACCATCTCACCAAGATCTGGAACCTGAAGTGCGCACAAGTCCTCTGCGCTCACACTCAGTTCGTTCCGAGCTCTCGAAAGCGCCGCCCCATTGATGATGAGATCTGTCATTCTCACACTCTATCTGTCCGCCCCTGCTCTGCTCAATCGTCAGCGTTCTCGACCTTCAACGAGCGTGCTCGCGAAAACTCAACCTAGGGATTCAATCATCTGCATCGCGCTTCAGGTCAATAACTGTGCTCGCGAAGACTCGACACGAGGGCAATGTCCTCTTCCAGGGAGCAGCAAGATGGCCGATCCACCAGCGGATGAGCTTGCGGGCATGGCACCGGTCAAGAAACTACAAACCCCTCAAGAGCCCAGGGCATCGACCGCGCCACCGAAACGCCGATCGCGCCCCGCATACTCCAAAAGACAATCCCACAAGGCTTCTCTGTCAAAAGACGGCCACGGCGTATCGACGAACATCATCTCCGAGTAGGCGAGCTGCCAGAGCAAATAGTTGGAGATCCGCTTTTCACCAGAAGTGCGAATCATCAGGTCCACATCGGGAACATCAGGCAAGTAGAGGCGATGCCCGAAAGACTTCTCGGTGATCCCCTCGGGCCTTAAACGTCCGGCGGCGACCTCGTGCCCAATCTTCCTGACGGCGTCAACGATCTCTGCGCGCCCCCCATAGTTCACGCACATCACAAGGTCAAGGGTCGTGTTGGCATGAGTGTGAGCCTCCGCCTTCTCAAGAGCATCAATCACGGACTTCCACAAACGAGGACGCCGACCCGCCCAACGGACGTGAACCCCCCACTCGTCAAGCTGTCCAGTCCTGCGGGCCAAGACATCGGAGGCATAGGACATGATGAAGCGAACCTCAGCGGGACTGCGCTTCCAGTTCTCCGTGGAGAAGGTGTACACGCTCAGGTAGCGCACGCCCGCGTCAATCGCGCCGGCGATCGTGTCCATGAGCGCGTATTCTCCGGCCCGGTGCCCCTCGGTCCGGGCAAGGCCCCTGGAGTTCGCCCAACGCCCATTCCCGTCCATCACGAGGGCGACATGCGCGGGCACCTCATTGCGGGCGAAGATTGGGGCTTGTCTATGCCACTCCCCCGGGCCGGTGAGCCTGCCATTCGGGTCCCCTCCGGCGCGATCCATCGGGGTCGGTCGAGTACAAGGCATCATCGGCTCCTTTCCAGGACTCGCAGAGAGTGGATCCTGCGTTCCACGTGCCATTGAGCATAGGAGGAGACGAGGGCGTGCGCCTCGTTCCTGGCGAAGCCCTCGGCAGTGTCGGCACGCGCCCAATCCCCTGAGAGGAGCTCGCCAATGAGGGTCATGGTCTCAGGAGCGGGAGCCGCCGCTCCCGCGGGTCGGCATTGTCCGCACACGGCCCCGCCCTCGTGAATAGAGAAGGAGGAGTGGGGGCCTTGGGCGCCGCAGATCGCACAATCGAAGCAGGAGGGCGCCCAACCTGCGATCGCGAGGGCCCGCAGAATGTATGAAGTGAGGATCAGGGAGGGGTCGTGGCGCACATGTGAGAGGGCGAAGAGGGCACCGACGAGGAGCAAGTACTGGGAGCGCGCCCCCTCATCCGAGTCCTGGGTGAGTTTCTCAGCGGTTTCAACCATGACGGAGGCGCGCGTATACAACTCGAAGTTGGAGGCGAGCGCGTCTGCGTGGACGCTAATGACCTCAACCTGAGTAATGATGTCGAGGCTGCGGCCCTTCGCGATTTGGACGTCGACGACGCCGAAGGGCTCAACTCGGGAACCGAACTTCGAGGAGGTTCGGCGCACTCCCTTCGCGACTGCGCGCACGAGCCCATGCTCGGAGGTGAGCAGGGTGATGATGCGGTCCGCTTCACCCAGTTTGTGGGTGCGCAGGACTATCGCCTCGTCCCGATAGCTTCTCATCACCCCGGTATTGTCCCATTGACGAGGGGCGGGCGCGCCTCGGGGCGCGCCACAAGAGGGGCTCCTTCACGCAAGCCCTGGTCGCCCTCGTCGATTCACTCACCGAGGGCGGCCAGGGCTCACAGTTCAGCGTGGCGCTTCACTACTCAACGCAATGGGTGATTCACGCTCAGCGCACGGCTATGCGTGAAGGTGATCCCGGAGGACTCGAGCGCGCTTCGCTTCGCTACTCAACGCTGGGCGCTCTTCCCCGCTCAGCGCTGAGCATTCTTCCCCGCTCAGCGCAGGGCGCGATTCACCGCCGAAATCACAGCCTTGTACGACGCCTGAGTGATCGACGAGTCAATACCGACACCCCACACGATCTGCCCATCGACAACAGCTTCGACATAGGCCGCAGCCTTCGCGTCACGGCCCTGACTCATCGCGTGTTCTGAATAGTCGAGAACCCTCACATCGAGGCCGAGATCGTGCAACGCCGAAACGAAGGCGTCAATCGGGCCCGAGCCGGTCGCGAAAATCTCAATCGCGGCTCCCCCATCGTTGAGGACCGCGTTGAGTTCAACATGATTGTCACTCGAAGTCAGCACGCGCGAAGGACCCAATTCGAAGCGGCCCCAGCGAGTGAGCCCCTTCGCGGAAGAATACGGCAGGTATTCGTCGGCGAAGATGCTCCACAGAGCATCGCCGTCGATCTCCCCGCCGAACTCATCCGTATGACGCTGAACGATGCGGGAGAACTCGACCTGGAGGCGGCGGGGCAGTTCCAGATTATGAGTCGCCGACATGAGGTATGCGACGCCGCCCTTGCCGGATTGGGAGTTCACACGGACAACGGCCTCGTAGGAGCGGCCCACATCATGGGGGTCGATCGGCAGGTACGGGAGCTCCCAGACGACCGCGTTCTCGTCCCCACCAGCCGCTTCCACACGCTTCTTACGTTCCGCAAAGCCCTTCTTAATGGCGTCCTGGTGAGAACCAGAGAAGGAGGTGTAAACGAGGTCGCCAACGTAGGGCGCTCTGGGCGAGGTCGGCATCGAAGTGCAGAACTCGACGGTTTCACGGATCTCGTCGACGCGCGAAAAGTCGATCCCCGGGTCAATGCCCTGGCTGAACAGGTTGAGGCCAAGAGTCACCAGATCAACATTGCCTGTGCGCTCGCCCTGTCCGAGCAGGCAGCCCTCAACCCGATCCGCTCCGGCGAGGAGTGCGAGTTCGGCGGCGGCGATGCCAGTGCCCCGATCGTTGTGCGGGTGCACGGAGAGTGCGATGTGTTCGCGGCGTGAGAGATTGCGCGACATGTATTCGATCTGGTCGGCGTACACATTCGGAGTGGCGCGTTCAACGGTCGCAGGAAGGTTGAGGATAATTTCGCGATCCGCTTCCGGCTGCCAGACATCCATGACGGCCTCGCAGATTTCAAGGGCGAACTCGGGTTCAGTGTCGATGAAGATCTCCGGGGAGTATTCGAACCCGAAGATCGTCTCATCGCCGAGGCGTTTTTCCGCCTGTGCGATGACCTCGCGGGCACCGGAGACCGCAAGGTCGACGGTCTGTGCCTTATCGTTGCGGAACACGAGTTCTCTAAACAGCGGTGAGGTCGCGTTGTACAGGTGGACGGTAGCGCGCGGGAAACCGACAAGGGCTTCGAGGGTCCGTTCAATGATCTCAGGACGCGACTGCGTGAGCACGGAGATCGTCACGTCCTCCGGTACGGCCTCGGCCTCGATGAGAGAACGCACGAAGTCGAAGTCGGTTTGAGATGCGGCGGGAAAGCCGATCTCGATCTCCTTATATCCGAGATTGACGAGCAGGTCGAACATTTTCCGTTTGCGCATCGAGTCCATCGGCTCGATGAGTGCCTGGTTGCCGTCTCGAAGGTCCGTTGACATCCAGCGCGGAGCTTTTGTCAGGCGCTGATCGGGCCAGCGCCGATCGGGCACTGAGATCGGGTTCGTATCGAGGAACGGGCGGTATTTCGCGAACGGCATTCCGCTTAAGCCGGGGGTGGGAACGCTGCCAGTGGTTTTCACAGTGATGTCTCCTTCGTCGTGGATTCGCCTGAGGCCTCGGGGCCGGACACGACATCAGCCGCGACGAGTTTCCGACCCCTTCAGGCCTCGTCGCGGCGAAGAAGAAGGAGAGTTTCCATTCGTCGCATGGTCCCACTGTAGGGGGCGATCTACATCACATGCAGCCGCCGCGCGCAATGTGGACACTGTTTTGCGTGTGGATCTTGGGATCACTCTATGTGCGCTGCCCCTGCGCAGGTGGGCGCTACCAGCACAGCGACGCGCTCGGCGACATGTCCAACGCGCTGCCCCGGGTGTGTGCGCTGCCTTGCGCGTGGACGCCGCCCCTTGGAGGCTGCGCAACCTTGCGCGCGGGCGGCAGTTGCAATGACCTGCGATGACTGAATGGCCGCGAAGGCTTCCGCTCAGCCCGACATCCCCAGTTTCGGACAACGCAAGGTCACTTCCCCAGGAGAAAGGGAAGAACCCTGGGATACCGGCGCTTAGGGCAGGCGGTCAGCCACTTCCCCGAAAGAGATGGGAGGGCCGCACCGCGCCTTAGAACCCGAGGCGTCCGAGCATCTTCGGGTCGGACTGCCAGTCCTTCGCTGTGCGCACGTGAAGATCCAAGTAGACCCTCTTATCCAAGAGCTCCTCGATGAGCGGACGCGAACGCGAGCCGATCTCTTTGAGACGCGAACCGCGTTTGCCGATGATGATGGCTTTTTGAGAGTCGCGCTCCACATACACATTGACGTGCACATCGACAAGAGGCCGACGAGTATCCCCCTCGCGTTGCGGACGGTCGATGATCTCTTCGACCTGCACGGCAAGGGAATGCGGAAGCTCATCACGCACCCCCTCAAGAGCGGCCTCGCGAATGAACTCGGCGATCAAAGTGTCTCGGGATTCGTCGGTGACATCTCCGGCCGGGTAGAGGGGCGGGGAGAGGGGAACGTTCTGGCTCAGCACATCGGAGAGGATGTCCACGCCCTCGCCCGTGTGCGCGGACACCGGCACGATCGCCGCGAAGTCCCCCATGGCGTCAATGGAGAGCAGGTGCTTCATCAAACGATCCCGGCTGACAAGATCCGCCTTCGTTGCGACGGCGATGATCGGTCGGCGCACATCTCGCAGTTCACGGGCGATGAACTGGTCGCCCGGTCCGATGCGCTGATCCGCGGGAAGGCAAAAGACCACGCAATCCACTTCGGCGAGGGCCTCGCGCACCATGTCGTTGAGGCGCTTGCCGAGCAGGGTCCGGGGCCGGTGATATCCGGGGGTGTCGACGAGGACGATTTGCGAGTTCTCCTTGTGGACGATGCCGCGAATGTTGTGGCGCGTTGTTTCCGGTCGACCCGAGGTGATCGCGATCTTCTGGCCGACCAGGGCGTTCGTCAGGGTTGATTTGCCGACATTCGGGCGCCCGACGATCGACACGAATCCCGCGCGGAAGTCCTTAGGATATTCGGGCATCATGAGGCCCGCTCCCGCATTGGCGTCCTCGCGCAGGCCTTTCAGATCTTCAAGACGGGCGAAAACCTCATCCGGGTCTGTCTCCTCCCAGTCTTCATCCCAGTCGGCCGCTTCGTCGGCGGCGGCCTCGTCATCGTCCTCGAAAGCACCCTCGTCGGCGGCCTCGTCATCGCTGTCGGAAAAGCCCTCGTCAGTGCTCCCGTCGGCGGGCTGCTCCTCGAGTGTGCTAGCGGTCTTCTCTTCGCTCGAAACGGAGGCCACTGCCTCCACATCTTCACCGGCTTCAAGGCGTGAAAGCGTCTCTTCGTCGAACTCGATGCCTTCGAAGGCGTTCGGTCCCGCCATGAGCTCGTCGTCACTGGGGAATCGCATGTCTTCAGTCCTCACTGCCGGTTCCAGGGTCTTCATTATCGCCTTCACTGCGCTCAGCGAGAATCGTACCGACCTGGCGGCGCCGCCCCCTCGCCTCCTCCGCCTTGAGCTTCACACCCCCGATGGTGCCGATCGCACCGGGAAGGGGGACTCGTCCAATGGCTTTGGCGAGCAGGCCACCAACCGAGTCGACGTCCTCGTCCTCGAGCTCCATCCCCAGGAGTTCACCGAGCTCAGAGATCGGAAAACGCGTCGGCACCCGCCACAACCCATCTCCAAGATCCTCGGGTTCGAGGATCACACGATCATGCTCATCGGTGAGTTCACCGACGACCTCCTCAATGAGGTCCTCCAAGGTGACGAGGCCGGCGACGCCACCGTACTCGTCAATGACGATCGCCATGTGGAAGTGCTCAGCCTGCATGAGACGCAGCAGATCATCCGCGGGCTTCATCTCGACGGTGAACTCGACGGGGCGCATCATCTGTTCGGCGTTCTGATCAAGATCCGCACCATAAGTCTCAAGACGCTGAACAACATCCTTGAAATAGAGGATGCCGCGAATGTCGTCAACATCATCGCCTTCGACAGGAATTCGAGAAAAACCCGAGCGTACGAAAAGACGCAGGGCCTTGCGGGCCGAAAGGCTCGCGCGAGCGGTCACCATTTCGGTTCGCGGAACCATGACCTCGCGCACCAGGGTGTGCCCGAGGTCGAGGACGGAACGCAGCATTTGCCTGTCCTCCGCCTCGAAGCCCTCAGTCTCGCCGACCTGATCGACCATTTCACGAAGGTCATTCGCCATTGCGGCGCGCGCTTCAGCTTCGGTTTGAGTCGCCTGAGGCAGCTTGCCGCGAAGCATACGCACAAGGGGGTCGAGGACGTGGGTCGCGTTCACGAGACGTGTCGTAAGGGGCGCTCCGCGAAGTGCGATCCTCTCCGGCTTGCGAGCCCCCCACCGGCTCGGCAAGAGGGAGATGAACACGAAATGCAAGAAGGTGATGAACGAGAGAGCAAGGAGTCCCGTCGCCCACCAGGGCAAGCCGAGTCCTGCGAGCGCAAGAGTGAGGGACACTGAGAAAACGACCTGCCAGAAGGTGCGAAAGCCTCGCACGACGAGGGTCGTCCTCGTCCTTTGCTCAATGAGGGCAGAAAGGAGGAGCGCATGATGGGCCTCATCTTCGACGAGGTCCTCGACGGTCGCGAAGGAGAGTCGCTGGAAGGCAACATCGAGCGCCTGGAGGGTAGAGGCGATGGCTGCTGCGGCGACGCCGATAGCGAGGAGGGCGCCCGCGGGGATCCCCTCCCCCCAGGGGCTGGTCATCGGGTCGCGAGGAAGGTGAGGAGGAGGGTGCGCTGCAGGGCGAACATCTCCTTCTTCTCATCTTCTTCGGCGTGGTCGTAGCCGAGGAGGTGGAGCATCCCGTGGGTGGCGAGCATGAGCATCTCCTCCACGGTCGTGTGCCCCGCGTCCTTGGCCTGCTGCTCGGCGACCTGCGGGCAGATGCAGATGTCCCCGAGTGTGCCCGTTGGAGTGGGGCGATCGGCGGTCCCGGGGCGCAGCTCGTCCATGGGGAAGCTCATGACATCGGTCGGGCCGGGAAGGTCGAGCCAACGGATGTGGAGGTCTTCCATCGGTTTCGGGTCGATGAAGAGGATGTTCAGTTCGGCGTCTGTGGCGACGTGCATGTTCGTGAGGACGTGGTCGGCGAGGGCCGCGAATTCGGCTCCGTCGATCTCGTAGTCGGTTTCGTTGATGACCTCGGTCATCCTTGTCCCCCTTGGTGGCGATCCGTGCGGCGAAGTGTTCGGGAGCGGGACGTCAGGGCCCGTTTCTCCTCCATGCGGTCCTCCCAGCGGCCGTAGGCGTCGATGATTTCCCCCACGAGCTCATGGCGGACGACATCTGCGCTGGTGAGTCGGCAGAACTCGATGCCCTCGATCCCGTGGAGGATCTTCTCAATGGCGGCTAGGCCTGAGCGTCCCGAGCCCGGGAGGTCGACCTGGGAGGCGTCGCCTGTGACGACGATCTGCGAGTTGAAGCCCATTCGGGTGAGGAACATCTTCATCTGATTCGCTGTGGTGTTCTGCGCTTCGTCGAGAATGATGAAGGAGTCGTTGAGGGTGCGTCCGCGCATGTAAGCAAGTGGGGCGACCTCGATCGTTCCCGCGGCCATGAGTTTGGGGAGGACTTCAGGGTCAAGCATGTCCTGCAGGGCGTCGTAGAGGGGCCGCAGGTAGGGGTCGATCTTATCGGTCAAGGATCCGGGCAGGAAGCCGAGGTTTTCGCCCGCCTCGACCGCTGGACGGGTCAAGACGATGCGTTTGACTTCACCAGAGAGGAGACGCTGGACCGCCTGAGCCATTGCCAAGTAGGTCTTCCCCGTTCCGGCCGGGCCGATCCCGAAGACAATAGTTGATCGATCAATTGCTTCGACGTAGGCGCGTTGTCCTTCAGATTTCGGGCAGATCGAATGGCCCCGAACGGACAGGATCTCTTCTTTCGGGGAGGCCCTCAGTCCCATCTGTCCGAGAAGGGAGATCGCCCGGTCAACGGCCGGGGCTTCCAGGGGATGGCCTGTGCGGGCCAGGGCGATGAGTTCTTCGACGAGTTCAGCAGCGACCCCTGCTTCGGATGCAAGGCCGCTGATCGCGATGTCTCGTCCGATGACGTGAAAGGAGACTCTTGGGAAGCCTCGTTCGAGGGAGCGCAGGACCTGGTCGGCGGTTCCCAGCAGAAGAAGCGGATCGAGGTCGGCCGGGATCGTGATGTGGCGTGTCGTCGCGATGTCGCGCGGCGCGTCTTGATCAGTCACTGGCCCTCCGAAGTCTCGAGTACTCCCCTCAGTCTACGCAGCGAGGGCCTTCGGGGCTCCCTCAGCTTCATCTCTTCGCTGAGCAGCCTCCCCACCTTCTCCCTGCTTCTTCACCTTCTTCTTCATCTTCTTTCCCCGTTTCTAGTTCTTCCTATCGCAAGGAGTGGAGGGAGGGTTCGGGGGTTGAGCTACTCACGGGTTCTCCCCACTGTCGCAAGGATTGCGGCCATGAGGCGCATTGCGCCCTCGCAGATGGTGCGTTCTTCACGCTGTCGCAAGGATTGCGGACTGGGACGAGGACCTGGTGGATTCCTCTTAGAAGGTCGCGAGGAGATCAGCACCTGGGTAAGAGATCTGCCCCCTGAGAAGAGATCAACCTCTACGGTGCATTCCTCTACTGTGCAGTCCCGGCCTCGAGCGGCATCTCGATGAGGCGCTGAAGGATCGGCCCGTAGATCGCGATGACTTCATCATCGCTCAGGGCTGCGATCACCTCGATCCCCACAATGTAGCGGGCCATGATGAGACCGCCGACTTGTGAGCCGATGATCCCGGCGCGCAGGCGGGCCTGCTTCTCATCACCCCCGATGCGCTTGGCAACGGTTGTGAGAACGAACTCGACAAGGTAGTCCCTCAGCGCGCCGAGTTCGCGCTTCGGAGCGAGCATCGAGCGGATGAGCGCGCGATGGGCGATGCCCGCCGGAGAGTTCATGAGGCGGATGATCGTCTCGATGATGGCCTCCCCCAGTTCTTCGTCCGCTCGGCCCATCGCCTCGGCCGCCACATCTTCGGGGTCGAAGGGGATGCGGGTCGCCTCGAGGTAGAGGGCTTTCTTCGTCCCGAAGTAATGGTGGACGAGGGACTGGTCGACTCCTGCTGCAGCTGCGATCTGGCGAACTGAGGCCTGGGTGTAGCCAAGTTGAGCGAAAACGGCCTGGGCGGTGTTGAGGATTCTTTCGCGCGTGGCCTCGCCTTTGCTTCTTTTCATGCGCTTGTCCTTGGCATGGTGAGGGCGGCGAGGATGAGTGAGCCGATTCCCCAGGCGAGGACGATCGCGAGAGGCCCCCAGTAGTCGGAAGAGACTTCCGTCTGGGTTTTCACCGCCTCGATGGCTTTGACCCCGTAGGTGAGGGGGAGGAGCAGGGCGATCCGTTCAAGGATTCTCGGCAGGTGTTCCAGGGGCACGAGGAGCCCGCACAGGAACACCTGTGGCAACACGACGATGGGCATGAATTGAACGGCCTGGAACTCCGAGCGGGCAAATGCGCTGGTCATGAGTCCGAGAGATACGCCGACGACGGCGCATGCCGCAGCGTTGAGGACAACCCATCCGGGATTGCCCTGCGTTTGCACTCCGAGGAAGCAGTAGCCGACTGTGCATAGGATCGCCGCTTGGATCACTGCCACGACGACGAAGGCACTCGAATATCCGAAGAGGAGGTCCGCGCGGTGAAGATTCGTCGTCCACAGGCGTTCGAGTGTTCCGCTCGCCCTTTCACGCTGCATGGTGATCGAGGTGATGAGGAACATGAAGAACATGGGAAGGACGGCGAACATCGTGAGTGCAATCCCTGAGAAAAGACTTTGTGAACCGGGAATGAGCGGCATTTCGCTGTACATGTAGTAGAGCAGGGTCAAAAGGAGGGGCGGAGCCGCCATCATGAGGCCGATGGTGCGCTTATCGGCGAGCAGTTGCGCGAGGACTCTTCGACTCGTCGCCCACCAGGTGCGGGTGTTCATGCGCTGTCTCCTTTATTCTCCGCGTCGGCGCGAACGAGGGCGAGGAAGGCCGCGTCCGGGCTGCTCTTCTCCGTTTTCTTGAGGAGCTCATCGGGGGTCAAGATGTCGAGGATGCGCCCTTCGCGCATGAGGATCAGCCTGTCGCATCTCATCGCCTCGTCCATGACGTGACTGGAGATGATGAGGGTGTGCCCTTGGCGTGCGAGATCATCAAAAGCGTCCCACAGGGCTTCCCGGGTCAGAGGGTCGAGGCCGACGGTCGGTTCGTCGAGGACGAGGAGTTCGGGATCTGCGACGAGGGCGCAGGCGATCGAAGCGCGTGAGCGCTGTCCTCCCGACAGGCTGGAGACGAGTTGGCGGGAGCGCTTGGCCAATCCGACGAGTTCGATGACGGCTTGCGCTTCAGCGCGCCCAACCCCCATGAGGGTGGCGAAGTAGGTGACGTTGTCTAAGACACTGAGATCGGGGTACACGGCGGCGTCTTGGGAGACGTAACCGATTCTTGAGCGCAGGGAGCGGTCCCCCGCTCGGCGTCCGAAGACGGTGATGCTTCCAGAGTGGATGCGCTGGGCACCGATGATGGCGCGCATGAGGGTGGTCTTCCCGCAGCCCGATGGGCCGAGCAGTCCGAGGATCTCGCCTGCGTGGATTGTTGCGGTAATGGAGTTGAGGATGCGGGTCTTCGAGCGAATGATCTCGAGTTCGTGAATGTCCACTGCGGTGCGTGTCCGAGAACCTGCCATGTGTTCATCACACGATGAATTCATCATGCGATGAATTGTAGTGAGGCTCGATGCACCGGTCAACGCCCGCACATCCTTGTTTCTTCAGCCCCCTCCGGCACAAGTCGGACGATCACCCCCATCGCTTGCAGCCCCAGGATTGATGCGCCCCTCGCGTGAAGCTCGCTGACCAGCGGAAACCAATTCACGACTCACCGGTACCCGCATGCACCGTCCGACTTGTGCCACGAAAAGCGCCCCGCCCCGCTCCGGGTGACTGCCCGCCTCGGGTTACGCCCCCGCCCCGGGGTACTGTCCACCCCGGGTGAGTACCCGCTCCGGGGTACTCCTCGCCCCGGGGTACTGCCCGCTCCGGGTTACGCCCCCGCCCTCGGCACCGGTCATACTGAAGAGGTGAACCGCTTCGACGACGTCCTCGCCACCCCTCCCCCGCTCCCGGTCGTCGACGCACTCCCCCGCCTTAGCGACGCCGTCCGCCCGGGCCAGGCCCTCGTCCTCAGCGCTCCCCCGGGCTCCGGCAAGACCACCCTCTTGCCCCTCCTGCTCGCCTCGGCGACTCCCGCTCGGGTGCTCGTCACCCAGCCGCGCCGCATCGCGGTGCGCGCCGCCGCCCGCAGGCTTGCCTCCCTCCTGGGCACACGCCTCGGAGAAGAGATCGGTTACACGGTGCGTGGCGAGCGAATAGTCGGGCCCGAGACCCGCATCGAGGTGATGACGCCCGGGGTCCTCCTTCGTCGGCTCCAAGCCGATCCCTCACTCGAGGGCGTATCAGCGGTCATGCTCGACGAGTTCCACGAGCGCGCCATCGACACCGACCTCGCGCTCGCCTTCCTGCTCGACGTGCGCGCTGTCATGCGTGAGGACCTCCACCTCAGCCTCACCTCGGCGACCCTGGAGGCCGAACGCACGGCGCGCCTCCTGTCCACCGCCATTGACGAGGTCGAGACCCTCTCCGTTCCCGGCGCTCTCCACCCCCTTGAGTTGCACTACGCGCCAGCGCGCAGCGGCGCGCTGAACGCGAACGGGAACGGGCGCATCAGCGTCAACCGAGACTTCCTCGCCCACGTTGCCCGCACCGTCGAAGAGGCGCTTCACAGTGCGGCGGACGATGTCCTCGTCTTCGTCCCCGGGGCCCGGCAGATCGACGAGCTCGCCTCATTCCTCGGCGGATTCGGCCTTCACCTCATCGGCGGCGAACAGGTGGAGGTCCTCCCCCTCCACGCCTCCTTGCCCTCCACGGCCCAGGACCGGGTCATGAGCGGAGCCGAACAAGACCGGCCCCGCCGCATCATCGTGTCGACCGCAGTCGCCGAATCTTCCCTCACCGTCCCGGGTGTGAGAATCGTTGTCGACGCGGGACTGTCCCGGGAGGCGAGGCTGGATGCCGCCAGGCGCGCGAGCGGCCTCGTCACCGTTTCCGCTTCGAAGGCCCAGTTGGAGCAGCGCTCGGGACGCGCGGCCCGCCTCGGGCCCGGCCTCGCCATCCGATGCATGAGCGAGGTCGATTTCGCCAGGCGCACCGCCCAGCCGCTCCCCGAGATCGCGACTGCGGACCTCACGGACGCCGCCTTGCAAGCGCTCGTGTGGGACTCCCGTGGCCTCGACGGACTGCGACTCCTCGACGCCGCGCCCCGCGCCGCCCTGGACTCGGCTGTGACAACCCTGAGGATCCTCGGACTCGTCGACTCCGCGGGGGTGGTGACTCCCCTGGGGCGCTCCACCGCCGCTCTCCCCCTCGATCCTGCGCTCGGTGCGGCCCTACTCTCCCTCGCTCCGAGGATCGGGAAGGCTCGCTGCGCGCGGCTCATCGCCTTTCTCGGCGAGAATCCGCGGGTCCGGGACGCGGACGCCGCTGCCTTCGTCCAGAGCCTGCCGGGGACGGGTGATCGGGCATTCGTTGAGCGGGTGAAGACTCAGGCCCGCAGGCTCGAAGGGTTGTGTCCACCCCCGTCTACGGGCGCGGCATCCGGGCGCGAAGGAAGCGATGATACGCTCGGCGCTCCCTCGGAGGAGGAGGCTCTCGGCCTCGTCATCGCGAGCGCCCGCCCTTGGTGGATCGCCCGTAAGAGGCCCGGCGGAACCTCGTATCAGACGATCGACGGGCAGGGAACCTCCTTGCCCTCCCACTCCCCGTTGGAAGGATCCCCCTGGCTCGCCATCGCAGAGATCTCGCGCGAGGCGGGGCGCGCAGACGGGCTCATCCGCCTCGCAGTCCCCATCCGGGAGGAGGTCGCCCGCACAGCTGGCGGCGGTTTCCTTGCTGAGGAGTCCCGCTGTTCCTTCGAGGGAGGGCGTCTACGGGCGGTGCGCTTTACACGCTTGGGGGCGATCCTCTTGAACGAGGGGGTGGGGACGCAGCCGAGTGTCGAGGACGCGGCCCGCGCCCTCGATGAGCTCCTCACCTCACGCGGACTCGCCGCGCTGGATTGGTCTGAGGGAGCCTCCTCACTGCGAGAGCGCCTCTTAGCCCTCCATGAGGCTTGCTCAGAGCCCTGGCCGGATGTCTCCGACGCCCGTCTCATCTCCGATGCGCGCGAGTGGCTCGCCCTGGAACTCCCCCGCCTGGCGGGAGGTGCACCTCTGTCCTCGATGCGCTTGGAGGAAGCCCTGCGCGCCCTCGTTCCCTGGCCCCAGGCCGGAATGATCGACGAATGGGCTCCGAGGTCCATCGAGATCCCGACGGGCGCGAGGCGCCGCATCGACTGGTCGAGCGCACGGCCTGTCCTGTCATTGCGCGTCCAGGAGGCTTTCGGCTGGGTCGACTCTCCCGTCTTCGCTGGTGGGCGGCTCCCCCTCGTCCTCCATCTGACGGATCCGGCGGGAAGGCCCGCGGCCGTCACCTCGGATTTGAAGAGCTTTTGGGCCGGGCCCTACCGGGATGTGCGCGCCCAGTTGCGGGGGCGTTATCCGAAGCACCCCTGGCCGGAGAACCCCTTCAGTGAGAAGCCAACCTCGAGGGCGAAGCCGCGGCGCTGAACGGAGCTTCAGTCCTCCAAGGACTTTCCGCGGGCCTCATGTCCTCCAGGTACTCTTCTCAGGCCTTCCTGTTCCCCAGGGACTCTCCCCGGGCCTTCCTGTCCCCCAGGGTCTGGGGGAAGGCGAAGCTCGCGGGGTCCCTCCGAGGCGCCCCCTCTTCGGCGTGGAGCTCGTCGAAGGGAACGGGTGACGCGTCTCATCTGTCGGTCTTTCCGGGAATGCGTGGCGGGGATGCTTCGTTCAATTGGAGGCATCAGCCCAGCCTGAAGGGATCAGCCCCGGCGGCCTTCTTCTGAGGGCATGTTGTCTCCAGACGCTCTCGACGACGGTGGGACGCATCTCCTGAAAGCACCGAGAGAGGTATATGCCGCGCTCGATGCCGCGGGGTCTTCGCGCTTGGGAAACTGAAGGAGGGAATAGGCGGGGGTAGGAATGCCACCGCGTAAGCTCTTCATCGGTCCCGACCTGGACGGGTGCCACTTGTTGAGAATTTTCGAAACCGGGATATCAAGGATCACTACTCATGAGTTTCCACGCCTTCATTCAGAGGGTCTTCTTCAACACCTATGTCGACTGGCACATGAAGAACCCGAGCTTCGACCGGGACGGTTTTCACATCGTGGGAATCGATAACTCTGTGAAAGCCATGCGCGACGGCTATTTCACCTACACGCAGATCCGCCCACCCCGACCGATTCACGGCTGCACCTCGATAACGGCACGAGTTGCGGACGCTGAGGGGGTGACGAATCTCCACCTGAGGATTGCCGATACGACGTATCGCATCGCGAACGTGAGCTACGAGGAAACAACCCGGCTCTTGAGGGCTTTTGTGACGAAGTCTGTTCTCCCCGACCGCTCGCGATGGGTCGAGGTCCCAAGTGGTGAGGAGGAGAGGACTGCGCAGAGGTTCGCCGAATTGGTGGACCTCCTCTTGGGGGATCCTCAATCTGGACAGCGATTCCTCTCCACAGCACTGCCGAAGAACAGCGGGGACTTCGAGGAGGCATGGCTGGAGCTCAGCGAGGAGCTGATCGGATGCGGAAAGGCCGTGGAACTCGGTCTCAGGACCGAACGCGATGACTTCCTCGTCTCTGTCAAGGGTCTGCTCCCGGACTCCTTACCGAGGATCGACGAGAGCGCTTTGTCCGAGGACGCTTGCATCATGCAGTGGTGTGCTGCGATCAACTCCTCCTGGTCGGAGCATGTCCTTGCGGCGATGGACATCGGGAGCGACACCTACGTCATGCTCGTGCTCGACGCAGAAGAATTCGCCAGGGCGCGCAGACTCGCGAGGAGTGTTCTTCTCAGGATTGCGCCCGCTGAGCAAATGTGAGGCTCCTCGTTCCCGGGTTTCGTCCCGCTGCTGTTCGTCGGAGAGGAAGTGGTCTCTCAGGGCCTCGACATCGTATTCGCGCCACGAGTCGTCAACGCCCTCTCTCGTGGGAATGCTCCGCGTGGTGCTCGCGCCCGACCTTGTGCATGCGCTCCCTCGGCGAAGGTGTGGAATGAATCCCCAAGCGCTGAGCTCACGGCAATCCTGTAACGCGGAGACGCCGGGCTCGCCCAATGAATCCCCGCGCGTCGAAGCTCGCGGGGATGAAGCCAAGTTCCCCAATTTCCGGGGGTTCTTGGGTACCGAGCACTGGGCTCGCGGTGATGAAGCGCGGGTGAAGCGGCGAGCACGCCCCACCTCCACCGCGTTCAGTCGAGCCCGGGGTCGAGGGCGAGAAGGTCCTCGACCGTCTGGGGTCGCATGATCCATTCGGCGGCCCCGTCTTCAACGGCGATCACGCCGGGCTTCGTCAGCATGTTGTAGTTCGAAGCCATCGAATACCCGTAGGCGCCCGTCACGGGCACCGCAAGCAGGTCACCCGCGCGAACATCCGAGGGCAGATCGACATCCCATACGACGATGTCCCCGCTCTCGCAGTGCTTACCGACGACCCGTGACCGCACCAGCTCAGCATCGGAGACCCGGTTCGCGAGGGTCGCCGTATAGCGGGCCCCATACAGGGCCGGGCGAATGTTATCCGCCATTCCCCCATCGACCGCAACATAGCGGCGCGTAAATCCCTCGGCGAGATTCGCGTCCTTGACGGCGCCCACCCTGTAGAGCGTCACCGTGGAAGGGCCTGCGATTGACCGCCCCGGTTCGACCGATACCCGAGGAATCTTCATGTCGAGCCTGGTGCACGCCTCTCGAACGCTTCGCGCGATCTGACGGACGACCTCCACGGGAGGAGTTGGAGGCTCATCATCGCCCGTATAAGCCACACCAACACCTCCACCCAGGTCGATCTCCTCAACAGGGCGTCCGATCATCTCGGAAATCTTCTTCCCAAGAGAGCAGATGATTGAAGCGGCCTCTTCGAATGCGGCGGTCCCCTGAATCTGTGAGCCGATATGGCTGTGAAGTCCACGGAATTCGAGGTGGGGCGCAGCCTCGATCGCGGCGACGACCTCCTCGAGTTGACCATCGAAGGCACCAACACCGAACTTTTGATCCTCGTGCCCGGTCGAAATGTACTCGTTTCCTCCTGCGTGAACTCCCGTTTTCACGCGAATCATCACGCGGGCGCTCGTGTTGAGGCGCGCGGCGATTGCTTCGATTTGGGCGACCTCGGGCAGGGAGTCGACGAAAATTCTCTCGATCCCCTTGCCGCCTCCGGCGCGAAGGGCGAGCTCAATCTCGGAGTCGAGCTTATTGTTCCCGTGCAGGCCAATCCTTGAAGGCTCCACTCCCGAACGCACAGCCATGGTGAGTTCACCCAGTGAGGCCGTGTCGATCCCCATTCCGACCTCGCTCACGGTACGCACGACATCCGAGCACAGGAATGCCTTGCCCGCGTAGAAAGCATCGCCGCCGTTCATTCCGTAGCCGTCCCAGAACTCTTCGGCCATCGCGGTCGCCCAAATGTTCGCGCGTCCGCGAAGGTCTGCCCGGTCGAGGACGAAGAGGGGGGTGGCGAATTCTTGTGCGACTTCGCTCAGCGCGACGCCCCCGATTTCGAGGACTCCATCCTCTCGTCTGCGTGCACTCCAGGGCCACAGGTCCGGGCGTTCTTCAGGTTCTGGGCACAGGAGTTCTCCGAGCGGGCGAAAGTCCATGGAATCAAGGGCCTCGCTCATCGTCACATCCTCTCAGGGGCGCTGACCCCAAGAAGCCCAAGGCCCGTATGAAGAACCTGAGTCACGGCGTCGTTGAGCCACAGGCGAGCCACGTGTCCGGGCTCGACGGGGTCGTCTCCTCGGGGGGTCACACGGCACTGGCCGTACCAGGCGTGGTAGGCGGAGGCGAGCTGCTCGAGGTAGCGGGCGAGGCGATGTGGTTCTCTGAGTTCGGCGGCCTGGGCGACTTGGGCCGGGAAGCCCGCAAGAACTCCGAGGAGTTCAGCATCGGCCGGGGTGTCGAGGGCTGCGGGATCGAATCCGGCGTCGCGGTTCACGCCGTGCTCGGCGGCGTTGCGGGCGACGTTTCGGGTCCTGGCGTGCGCGTATTGGACGTAGTAGACGGGGTTCTCGTTCGTATGCGACGCGAGAAGGTCCAGGTCAATGTCAAGATTCGAGTCCATCGACACGCGGACGAGGGCGTATCTCGCGGCGTCAACACCGACCACGTCAACGAGGTCGTCGAGGGTGACGATCGTGCCAGCCCTCTTGGACATGCGCACAGGTGCACCGTTCTTGAGGAGATTGACCATCTGGCCGATGAGGATCTGCATGTTCACACCCGGCGTATCACCGAATGCCTGGCACATCGCCATCATGCGGCCGATGTATCCGTGATGGTCCGCGCCGAGCAGGTAGATCGCTGAATCAGCCCCGCGGTTCCTCTTATCGAGGTAGTAGGCGACGTCCCCAGCGAAGTAGGCGGCCTGCCCGTCCGATTTAATGAGGACGCGGTCCTTATCGTCCCCGTAGGAAGTGGTGCGCAACCACACGGCGCCGTCCTCGTCGAAGACTTCGCCGCGCTCGCGCAGGGTATCGATCGCGCGGGCGACCGCACCGGACTCGTGCAGGGAGTCCTCGTGGAAGAACACGTCGAACTCGGAGCGGAAATCGCGCAAGCGCTCTTTGATCTCGCCGAACATGAGTTCAACGCCTCGGGCTCTGAAGGCTTCGACGGCCTCGTCCTCGGGCAGGGTGATGGGGTCAGCCTCTCCCGCTTGGAGCGCATCGTGGCGGACCTTTTCAGCGATGTCGGCGATGTATTGGCCGCCGTATCCATCCTCGGGGGCTTCGCGTCCCATGGCGCGCGCATACAGCGACTTGGCGAAACGGTCAATCTGAGAGCCGTGATCGTTAAAGTAGTACTCGCGCGTGACCTTCGCACCCGAGGCCGTCATGAGGCGGGCGAGGGAATCACCGACTGCGGCCCAGCGGGCACCGCCCAGATGCACGGGGCCGGTCGGGTTGGCTGAAACGTACTCGAGGTTGATAGAGGTTCCGGCCAGGGAAGAGTTCGATCCGTACGAGTCTGCCGCTTGCACGATCGTTCGGGCGAGTTCGCCCGCGGAGGCTGCACCCAGACGAATGTTAATGAAACCGGGGCCGGCGATCTCAATGGAGTCGATGCCCTCGACCAGGCGCAGAGCTTCGGCGAGGATTTCAGCGAAGGCACGGGGGGCGAGGCCTGCGCGCTTGGCGAGCTGCATTGCGACATTGGTCGCCCAGTCGCCGTGGTCGCGGTTGCGGGGGCGCTCAACTTTGACGGTTTCAGGAACCGCTTCAGGGTCGAGGGCGAGGACGCCGGAGCCGATACTGTCGAGGAGTGCGCCGCGGATCGCGAGGGCAAGTTCTTCAGGAGTCACGCCCCTAAGCCTATGGCGTTGCCCGGCTATCGGGCCACCTGGCTCTTTCGAGGAAGTTCGAGCTTACGCGGACTCTTCTCACAGGTCACGATGGAAACGTTACCGGCGAGGGGATCGAGTGTGAGAAAAAAACTCTCCCACCCACTCAACTCAGCGCGAAATCGCACCATTTTCTTCGTCACCAAATCGTAATCTTCACAGCCTCTGTGGCCTTGCTCAAACCCCGATCAAACTCTTATAGTCCTCAGTACCGGAAACGTTACCGACACTTCTGAGCCGTTGACCGAATTCCGCAAAAATTCTCATCACCGCTCAAGCACTGGTGCGAGAGCACGCAACTGTCCAAAGGAGGACATCCCGCGATGTCGAAGTTCATCAAGATCGCAGCGACAACCGTAGCAGCAGCTGCGGCGCTGACCTCGCTGACCGCCTGCTCGTCCGGCGCCGACAAGGCAGCCGATGACAAGGGCTCCGTCTACTACCTCTCCTTCAAGCCCGAGCAGGACCAGATCTGGCAGGACGTCGCAAAGGCCTACACCGAAGAGACCGGTGTCGAGGTCAAGGTCGTCACCGCAGCCTCCGGCACCTACGAGCAGACCCTCAAGTCCGAGGTCGCTAAGTCGGATGCCCCGACCCTCTTCCAGATCAACGGCCCGGTCGGCCTGAAGAACTGGATCGACTACACGGCAGACCTTTCAGAGACCGACTTCTACAAGAATCTTCTCGATCCCTCCCTCGCCGTCACCAAGGACGGGAAGGTCTACGGCGTCCCCTACGTCGTCGAAGGCTACGGCATCATCTACAACCAGAAGATCATGGACAAGTACTTCGCCCTCGGCGGCGCGAAGGTGAAGTCCATGGACGAAATCACCAACTTCGACACCCTCAAGGCCGTCGCCGATGATATGCAGGCGAAGAAGGGCGAACTCGGCATCGAAGGCGTTTTCGCCTCCACTTCTCTCAAGCCGGGCGAGGACTGGCGTTGGCAGACCCACCTCGCCGACCTCCCGGTCTACTTCGAGTACCAGGATGCAAAGGTCGAGGATTCCGATGAACTGAAGTTCACCTACAACGAGCAGTTCAAGAACATCTTCGATCTGTACCTCACCGATTCGACGATCGACCCGAAGCTCGCCTCCTCCAAGGCCGTCACAGACTCCATGGCCGAGTTCGCCCTCGGCAAGGCCGCGATGGTCCAGAACGGCAACTGGGCTTTCGGTCAGATCTCCGAGGTCGCCGGCAACACCGTCGCCGCCGAAGACGTCAAGATGCTCCCGATCTACACCGGCCACAAGGGCGAGGAGAAGCAGGGCCTCAACATCGGCACTGAAAACTACTTCTCCATCAACTCCCAGGCCTCCGAGGCCGATCAGAAGGCTTCCATCGACTTCGTGAACTGGCTGGTCTCTTCCGAGAAGGGCAAGAAGTTGATGGTCGAGGACCTCGGCTTCATCCCGCCGTTCAACACCTTCACGGATGCCGAGCAGCCGAGCGACCCGCTCGCCCAGGAGATCGTCCGCTACATGTCCGACTCGGAGAAGAAGTCGATTCCGTGGGTCTTCACCACCTTCCCGAGCCAGACCTTCAAGGAAGACTTCGGCGCCGCCCTCTCCCAGTACGCCGCTGGCCAGATGGAATGGAATAAGGTCGTCGAGATCTTCACCACCGAGTGGAAGGCCGAGAAGGGCGCCTGATCGGTACCCCCCCTTCCATCCTCACAGCGGGGTGCACGTGACGCCCACCCGTGCACCCCGCTTCGCCCATCCACTCGCCTACAGGAGCCTCCAGCATGTTGAAGAGCCTCAAACGATTCGGGCCGATCTTCCTCGGCCCCACCCTCATCTCCTTCACCCTCGCTTTCCTCGCCCCCTTCGCGATCGGCCTGTACCTCTCCTTGTGCAAGTTCACGACCGTCACGAACGCCTCTTTCATCGGTATTCAGAACTACATCGACGCGTTCAGTGAAAGACAGGGCTTCGTCCACGCACTCCTCTTCACCGCAGCGATCACGATCGTTTCGGTGATCACCGTCAACATCTTCGCTTTCGCGATCGCCTACGTCCTGACCCGCAAACTCAAGGGCACGAACTTCTTCCGCACCGTGTTCTTCATGCCGAACCTCATCGGCGGCATCGTCTTGGGCTACACCTGGCAGACGATCATCAACGCGGTCCTCCTCCACTGGCAGACCACCCTCGTCACAGACGCAAAATACGGTTTCATCGGCATCATCGTCCTGCTGAATTGGCAGATGGTCGGCTACATGATGATCATCTACATCGCGGGCCTGCAGGCCGTTCCGAAGGATCTCATCGAGGCCGCAGAAATCGATGGCGCGGGCAAGTGGCTGATCCTGAGGAACGTCACCATCCCGATGGTGATGCCTTCGATTACGATCTGCTTGTTCCTCACCCTGTCGAATTCCTTCAAGCTCTTCGACCAGAACCTCGCGCTCACCAACGGCCAACCTCTCAATATGACCGAGATGGCCGCACTCAACATCGTGAACACCTTCTTCGCGCGCACTGGCTTTGAGGGCGTCGGTCAGGCCAAGGCAGTGATCTTCTTCCTGCTCGTCTCCCTCATCGCATTCATCCAGCTTCGCGCGACCCGAGGCAAGGAGGTCGAGGCATGAGCACCGATGCCCGCATTCCCCAGCAGTACAACCAGCCGAAGCACAATCCGCTTGGCAAAGCCATTCTCTACATCATCCTGTTCGCCCTCACCCTAGTGTTCATCGGCCCGCTCCTCTTCATCCTCAACAACTCCTTCAAGGGCCGTTTCTTCATCTCCGATGCTCCTTTCGCCCTTCCCCTGGGCGAATACTGGTCCGGCCTTGACAACTACTTCAGTGGTCTGAAGACGACGAACTTCTTCGTCGCGGCGGGCTGGTCTTTCTTCATCACGGTCGGTTCGGTCATCGTCATCGTCTTCTTCTGCGCGATGACGGCCTACTACATCACCCGCGTCAAGACCAAGTGGACGAACGCCCTCTACCTGCTCTTCGTCTTCTCAATGGTCGTGCCCTTCCAGATGGTCATGTTCCCGACCGTGAAGCTCGCCGACATCCTCAACCTCGACAACCCGCTCGGCATGATCCTGCTCTACCTCGGCTTCGGTTCGGGCCTGTCGGTCTTTATTTTCTCCGGCTTCGTCAAGTCGATCCCCATTGAGATCGAAGAGGCCTCCATGATTGACGGCTGCGGCCCGCTGCAGAACTACTTCCGCATCGTCATGCCAATGCTCAAACCCGTCATGATCACCGTCGCGATCCTCAACACGATGTGGGTGTGGAACGACTACCTCCTGCCCTACCTCGTGATCGGCCTGTCAACGCCATACAAGACGATCCCGGTCGTCGTCCAGCAGCTCGTTGGTTCTCACGGTTCCAACGACATGGGCGCGCTCATGGCCATGCTCGTCCTCGCAATCATCCCGATCGTGATCTTCTATCTCTTCAGCCAGAAGTACATCATTGAGGGCGTCGTCGCCGGCGCCGTCAAGGGCTGATCCTCCAGCGGTGCGCAGGGGCCCCAAAAGGGGCTCCTGCGCACCGCTTTTCAGTCACCGCATGCTTTCTGCCGCCGCATGATCGGAATTGAAAGAGGTTTCGCCATGGGAACTCGCGAAGGTCATGCTCGCCCCACCATCAAAGACATCGCCAAGGCCGCAGGGGTCGGTGTCGTCACCGTTTCCAGAGCACTGAACGACAAGCCTGAAGTCTCCGAAACGACGCGCGCAAAAGTCCTCGCCGTTGCCGAAAAGATGGGCTATCGACCCAACCGCCACGCCAGACTTCTCAAGCTCTCCCACAACCCCGCTGTCGCCCTCGTCGTGAAGGGCATTGACAACCTCTTCTTCCAGCAAATGCTCGACACGATGGAGACCCGGGTCCGCGAGCGCAACTATCTCCTCACCCTCGTGAAAGTGCCCCACTGGGCCGATGAGGTCGAAGAGGCCATCAAGTTCGTTGACGAAGAACTCATCGCAGGGGTGATCTTCCTCGGCGGTTCCTTCTCCCATGAAGCCTACGCATTCGAACGTCTTCACGCGCCCTTCGTCATGTCGACGGTTTCGCGCCTCAACAAGGTTCCCGATGCCCTCTACTCTTCGGTCTCAGTCGATGACGCCTTCGAAGCGGAAAAAGCTGTCCGTCATCTCATTGAACTCGGCCACACCAGAATCGCAGTTCTGGGCGTCCCCAGCACTGATGTGTCCGTAGGTGCTCAGCGCGTCACCGGATACCGTCATGCCCTCGCGCACGCGGGAATCCCCGTTGACGAAGACCTCATCCGATTCGAGGTTCTCGATCAAGGCAACCCCTATACCCTCCAATACGGCTATGAGCTCGCGAAAAAACTCCTCGCTGAACGACCCGAGGTCACCGCGATCTTCGCTATCGCGGATGTTCTCGCGATCGGTGCGATGCGAGCGATCCGCGAAGCGGGGCTGAAGGTCCCCGAGAACATCTCACTCGTCGGATTCGATGGTCTGCCCCTCGGTGATTTCATGGACCCGCAGCTCACGACCCTCGCCCAGCCTGCTCAGCAGATCGCCCGCCTCACCTGCGATCTTCTTTTCGACCAGATCGCCTCCGGCCCGAGCCGTCATGTTTTCGTCCCAGGTACACTCCACCGGGGCGGCTCAACCGGCCCCGTCCGTACCATTCGCTGAAGGAGCCCTTGTGAGTTCCCGTCTCGGCCCTGATTCCTCGATCCATCAGACCTTGTCGTGGATCGCCACCCTGATTCTTGCGAACCTTATTTTCGTCGGATTGGCGGTCCCCGTATTCACTGCGGGTCCGGGCCTGCTCGTGATGGCGCTCGTCTGCGCGCGTCTCATCGACTCTGAATCAACCGCGATTCTGCCTGCGCTCAGGTCCGCCCTGGGTGGCGCAGGAGTCGCCGCATCACTGCTCTTCCTCGGGGAAATCGCTTTTGCCCTGCTCTTGGGATGGGAGTGGATGGTCTTTTCTTCTCTCGCTGATCCGATTCTACGCTTCGTCGCTCAAGCGGTTCTCGTCTTCGTTGCGGTCCTTCTTCTTCTCTTGCACGTGTGGGTGTGGCCGATGATGGCGCAGCGCCTGCGTGAAAAGGGAAGGATCAGCGTCATAGAGCTCCCGATGCTCCTACGCGCAGCTCTCCTCGTGTCAATCGGGAAGCTGCCGCGCTCCATTCTTGCCATTGCCGTGGCGATCGGCCCCCTTGCCCTCGCCGCTGTATCCCTGCCGTGGTTGATCCGCGTGGGCTTTTGGTTCTTGCTCTTCGGGGTTGCCTTCTCAATGTACGTGTGCGTGCTCGCCACGCACCCCGTCCTCTTTTCCTCCGATTCTCGCACTCAGGATTGAGGGGTTCAGTGTCGAGGACCTCGCCGGGGCCGAACGCGGCGAGCACTCACATGCACTCACATGCGGCGAAAACTCACTTGCGGTGAGTCTCTTCGTACTCGTCCATGAGGCTGATGCGACGCTGGTGACGCTCATCCTGAGAGAAAGGCGTCTCCAAGAAGGCGTCCACCAGGGCGAAGCACTCTTCGACGCTGTGCTGGCGTGCGCCAATTGAAACGACGTTCGCATTGTTGTGCTCGCGTGCCAGGCGAGCGGTCGAGTCGTTCCACACGAGGGCGGCGCGAACCCCCTTCACGCGGTTTGCTGCCATCTGTTCGCCATTGCCTGAACCGCCGATGACAACACCGAGCGACCCCGGCTCGGCGACGACGGCCTCAGCGGCCTCCAGGCAGAAGGGAGGATAGTCGTCAAGAGTGTCGTATTCGTGAGCGCCGTGGTCTTCGACCTCGTATCCCTTCTCTTCAAGATGTTTGACGAGCTGTTCTTTCAGCTCGAAGCCGGCGTGATCGGTTCCAATATGAACTCGCATGGGGCCCTTCCTCGGGTATGAATGACGATCAACGTCACAAGTATGTCACCACATGCGAACGAAATTGGATTCACGGCCGTGCACACGAAGAAACACGCACCTTGAATTCTCCGGCTCCGTATTGAATCGACTTGCGGCCACGCGCACGTAGAAAAACGGCCCGGTGCAGCTCTTGCGCAGGGGATCGTATGCACCCGGCCGCGCATTCTCTTGTCATTCCCGTAGGAATCTCTTCGCCGAATATAAGGGGGAGCGAGGCGCCTCCCGAAGCGAGCATGCGCACGCGAGAAGAAAACCCTGAAGGCAGACACGAGGGGCGGGGGCTCACAGTGAAAGTGGAGCGCAGAAGGGCAGCCTGCGCTTGCTCACGGACAGAAGCGCAACAGCTTAGAGGACGTGGTCAAGCAGTGGTGCGAGTGGCTGATAGACTATCGACTCGTTAGCCCCGATAGCTCAGTGGATAGAGCGTTCGCCTCCGGAGCGAAAGGTCGCAGGTTCGAATCCTGTTCGGGGCACCACAAATCCCCAGCTCACCATTGCCCCTCGCTACTCACCACCGCTCAACGTGGCTGGTCATTGTGAATCCTCAGCTCACCATTGCCCCTCGCTACTTACCACCGCTCAATGTGGCTGAGCGCAACAGATCCCGGATTCGACACCGTCGGCTTCTATGCTTCACACTTCAACGCGGCGACTCGGATACTCTTTCAACCGCGAACCCAAGTCGTTCCCCCGCTCGAACCCAAGTCTCTCCAAGGTTTGAACTCGAAATACTCTTTCAGTCGTGAATGTGTTCTTCGAGATGGAGGATTCGAGGGGTGGAAGCAACTTTCCACTGAAAGTTCACAGGCTATTCTCCTAAGATTGCGTCACGAAGCATTCCCCCGAAAGAACAGGACAGCAATGACTTTCCCGTGGTGGTCGCTCCTCCCCTTCGTCGCGATGCTCGCAAGCATTGCCGTACTGCCGATCCTTCCCGCGACCGCTCACTGGTGGGAGAAACGCTCCAGTCAGCTCCTCGTCGCCCTCGTACTGGGAATCCCGACCTCCGTCTACATGTGGATGAAAGCTGGCAACGGAGCGCTCGTCGCAACCGGTGTCGAGTATGTTCAATTCATTGCCCTCCTCCTCTCACTCTTCGTCATCTCAGGTGGCATCCACCTCGAAGGTGATATCCAAGCAACCCCGAGGAACAACACGATCTTTCTAGCCATCGGTGGTCTACTCGCCTCCTTCATCGGAACAACAGGAGCGGCAATGCTCCTCATCCGCCCGCTCCTCGCGACGAACAAAGAGCGCGAGCACCGCGTTCACACCGTCCTCTTCACGATCTTCATCGTCGCGAACTGCGGAGGACTACTCACCCCCCTGGGCGATCCGCCACTCTTCCTCGGTTTCTTGCACGGAGTCCCCTTCACCTGGACCCTCGGCCTGTGGAAAGAATGGCTCTTCGTCCTCGTACTGCTCCTCGGCATCTACTACTCCATCGATTCGATCCGCTACGCGACCGAGTCGAAAGCCGCGATTGAGCGCGACACCACTGAGGTGACGCCTCTGAAGCTGCGTGGAACCTTCAATCTTCTCTTCTTCGCAATCGTCATCGTCTCCGTCGCCTTCATCCCCTCGTGGGATGGTGAACTCCTCGCAACCGGCGAAGCTCACGGCGCACAGCTTGTCCCCTGGCGAGAGCTCGTCATGCTCACGGCAGCAGCCGCTTCCTACTTCTTCGGCGACAAAACTGTCCGTTTCGAGGAGAACGCCTTCACCTGGGCACCGATAGCTGAGGTCGCAACTCTCTTCATCGGGATCTTCTCAACGATGGCGCCTGCATTGCGCTACCTCGAACAGGTCGCTCCTTCCCTTCCGCTCAACCGGATGACCTTCTTCCTCTTCTCTGGCTCACTCTCCTCAGTCCTGGACAACGCACCGACCTACATGACCTTCTTCGAAATGGCGAAGGCACTGGGCGGAGATGGAGTCCTCATCGCAGGAGTGCCCGAGTACTACCTCGTGCCCATTTCACTCGGCGCGGTCTTGTGCGGGGCGATCACCTACATCGGCAACGGCCCGAACTTCATGGTGAAGTCCGTGGCGGACGCCGATGGTGTGGCGATGCCGAGTTTTGGCGCCTACGTCGTCAAAGCCTTCGAGTACCTTGTGCCGACGCTGACGGCAATGGTTCTCCTTTTCCTCGCTGAGTCATTGCTCGCCCATCTGCTCGGTTTCGTGATCGTCGCTCTCCTCATCATCTTCGCCGTGCTTCGTATCCTTCGCGCCAGGAAGATCCTTGCCGAGGGCGAGACCTCCACATCCTGAAGGCAGGTGTCCTCAGGAGGATGCGGGACACAATGAGAAAACGTAGCTCCTTCCGCCAGGAGCGGGCTCAATCCCAGCTCACTCACACACAAACAGGCCCAGCTCACTCACACACAAACAGGGCAGAAGTACACCTCAGCACTCTTCCTCTTGTTCGCGCATCCCCACCCCCATGCCTCGTCCCTTTCCTCCATACCCACATTCCTTCCGCTCCTGTCTTTGATGGTGTTACGACCAGATCCTCACTGAAAATGATCGGCATCTCCGACTCCTGGAGGATGCTCAACCACCCCAACGACGATCTCAATGCATCCACCAGGCGGGAAACAACGCCAAAATTACGTTCGGGGGGCCACCACACCAACACCAAGACCCACTCAACCACCCCCATCATGATCTCGACGCAAGCACCAGGCGAGAGACAACACCAAAACCACCTTCAGGGGCCACCACACCAACACCAAGACCCACTCAACCACCCCCATCATGATCTCGACGGGGTCGCGCGGAGATTGAAGGGGTCGAGATCGTGTTGAGGGGGTCTGCGAGATTGTTCGCAAAACCTGCGCACCCCCACCAGACAGGACGCCCCACCCCACCAGGCAGGATGCTCCCGCGCCCAGGCAGGATGAGCAGGATACTCCCTCCCCCAAACCCCAGCGACACGCCAAATAAAACACACATCCCGTACCGCTCACCCACAAGGCCAGACAGTCTGCCCGGTAGCCCGTGGCAAGGAGCAGGGCGGAAGAATACGACCACGAATCTGTGAATAGCCATGCCATCCCCACAGTCGAGGACGTTCCGACCGCCTGGACGAGCTGACCAAGAAAGAGACCATGCCATCCCCAGAGCCGAGGACGTTCCCCCCCTGGATCGTGTGCTCGATGACGACGCCGGAGGCCCTCCCCGCAGCCAAGGACCTCCCCTGCGAAACGCAAACAACTATCCGCCAGGGATCAGCCCCGCCCCCGCAGCCGAGGATCAACCTTCACTCAGGATACTTCCCGATCGGAGAGGAGCGTTTTTGTGCGCTCGAGTGTGCTGCTGCCGCCCTCGCCGACACCACCCTCGCGGGAGCAATTCTCTTTCTCGGGTGCGCTCCCCCGTGTTCGCCTTCAGTCTCTCGCGAGTTGGCCGCGCGCACCCGGAGCCGGTGGCGCCTCCCACATTCCGCGCTCAGCCAGGAAATCCCTGACGAAGCGCGGACGGTTCGTCACGATCCCGTCAACACCGAGCTCAATGAGGGACAGAATCTCCTCAGGTTCGTCAACGGTCCACACGTGCACCGCGAGACCGGCAGTATGCGCGGCAGCAACGAAACGACGATCCACGACCCTCAGAGGCCCGTAAGAAATCGGGACTTGAGCAGCAAAAACACCTTGATGCGGGCCCGGGATCCGCCACAGGCGCGGCTTGCTCGCGGTCTTCGCTGCGGCTACGAGGCGCGTCACCGCACTCATGCCGATCGAAGTTGAGACCCGTCCCGCCGCCCGGGCCCGGATCCAGCGGAGTCGAGACTCGGAGAAAGACGCCAAGACAACACGATCGAAAGCGTTCGCATCGGCAATGATCTCCACAAGGGGACCTTCAACGCCATCGACTTTCGCATCAATGTTGAAATACATGTCCGGGAAGGCGTCAAGAGCCTCTTCTAGGAGGATCATGTGCGCGCCATGAGAGTCCTCGAGCTTCGACAGCTCGCGCCACGTCAAGTCTGCGATCCGGCCGACCCCGTTAAAGCACCGATCCACCGTCGGGTCATGGCTGATGACGACACGCCCATCGGCGCTCAGGTGCACATCCGTTTCAATATGACGCACCCCCAGTGTCCTGGCATTGTCGAAAGCCTCATAGGAGTTCTCCGACGCGACCTCGTCCCCACCCCGATGGGCAAGGATGATCGGTCCGAGACGAGACGACATGGGAATCATCAGCAGTTCCTCTGTCCAATGTAAAGCGCTCCGGCGTTCGCCATCCATTCTTGTGGATCCACCGGCTTGTCAGTGGAATCGCGAATCTCGAAATGCAGATGTGGTCCTGTCGACCAGCCATTCGAGCCGACCGCTCCGATCTCCTGACCGGCTTCAACCTTTTCCCCGGTCGTGACGCGAATCTTGTTCATGTACTGGTGAAGGTATGCGGAGTAGAAGACCGTGCCATCAACTCCGGTGTGCTTGATCTTCACATACGCCCCCGAATGGGAGTTCTCTGCGACTTCAACGACCTCACCGGCATAGATGGAGTAGAGCGGAGTGTCCATTGGAGCGGCCATATCAACCCCCTCGTGAACGAGGACCTGACCGGACACGGGGTTCACGCGCGTCCCGAAGGGAGAAGTGACCTCGTAGGTTCCCTCCATGAGGGGCCAGTAGATCGTCATCGGATTCACGTCGAGGCTGCGCTCACCGCTGCCGGAGACATCCGAAGGCAGGCAGGTCGTAAGAGTGAGAGGCGTGCGGACACGGGTACGCGAGGCCGCGGTCTGAGATCCAGAAAGAGGAGTCGCGGTCTGAGGTGAGATCTGTGTGGCCCATGATGTGGCCTGAGCGTGATAGCCGAGGCTTCTGGTAGGAAACTCGACAGAGCATTCAGCACCGAGAGTTCCCGACAGGGGAAGTGCGACTGTCATCGCACTCAAAGCCGCGAGAACACTGATTCTCACAGCACCGCGCCTGAGGGATCTTGGCGTATGCGAGGAAGGAATGGGGGCGTCTTGAGCGGTCCTCGCATGAATCTGGCGACGAGACGGGTACGGGCATTCAGAAGGCAGATCTGACAAGCCGGTTTCCTCCACATCGACGTATCGGCCAAAAGCGGTTGACAACTCCTCAAAACTACCGCTTCTGCGCCCTTCTTAGCCAGAGCTTCAAGTGCTTCGGGGGACGGATCTCACAGACTCACCTTCACCCCCGCGAAAACGGATCTCTCAGACTCACCTTCACCCCCGCGAAAAGCGGGCTCTCACTGCGAATCCTCCCCCTTCCCGCACAGAACCCCGGGTTCCACACGAAGATCCGGGTTCCACACGAAAAGACGAGGCTGAATGCCGATCCACGTCCCCTCCGAGTGCCTAGCGCTCCTCACTCCGCTCCCAGGCAAGATCATCGCGCTGGAGCCCGTCCCTCACTTCGCCGACGAGTTCTTCGAGAACATCTTCAAGGAAGAGCACTCCCAACACCCGCCGGGCATCATCGACGACGAGGGCGCAGTGAGTCCCCGTTTTTTGCATATAACGCAAAGCGTCCTCGACCTCGTCCTCGGCATTGACGGACCCCATCTTGCGGATCCTCCACGGGGTGACCGGCACATCGCGCTCCTCGGCCTTCGCATAGAGCACGTCCTTGAGATGCAGGTAGCCTGTGATCGCGCCCTCCTCATTGGTGATGGGGAAGCGCGAAAATCCCGTGACCGCGACTTCGCGTTCCACCTGTGCGGGCGTCGTCGTGCTCTCCAAAGTGATGAGCTCATCGAGGGGAACCATTGCGCTTTGTGCGGACTCCTCTGAGAACTCAAGAGCGCCGCTCAACAACCCCAAATCATCCGAGAGAGCTCCCTGGGCGGCAGACACTTCAACGATGGAGGCGACCTCCTCCGTCGTAAAAGTCGCCGTGATCTCAGATTTAGGTTCCACGCCGAACAGCTGCACGAAACGGTTCGCGAACTCGTCCATGGCGCGGATGATCGGCCGAAGAAGGTGGCCGATGGCGACAAGCACCGGCGCAAGCAGCAGGAGCATCCGCGCAGGATTCGCAATCGACACATTCTTCGGGACCATCTCAGCGAAAACGACGTGCAGGAACAAGACGAGGGCGAGGGCGAGAAGAAAAGCGACGAGGTGGGCCGAAGAGGCAGAGGCACCTAAAGCTGCCAAAGGCTCTTCCACGAGCTTGACGATCGCAGGTTCTGCCACGAGGCCAAGAGTCGTTGACGCGATTGTCACTCCGAGCTGACAAATCGCGAGCATGAGGGAAACATGCTCAAGGGCGTACATCGCATGAGCGGAACCGCGCGCCCCCTCGGCTTTCAGGGCCTCGATCTGGGAACGTCGAGTCGAAGTCGTCGCGAACTCCCCCGCGACAAAGAAGGCATTGAGCAAGAGGAGGGTAAAGGTGACGATCAGTCCCCAGGCGATATTCATAGCTCCACCTCCTCCTCTTCTGCGGCTTCGGGCGGGGCGATCGCGATCTGAGTGATACGCCGTCCTTGCATCTGCACGACTTCCAAGGTGTATCCCTCAACGACCACGACATCACCGACTTGGGCGACGCGTCCAAGTTCAGCCATGACAAGACCTGCGAGAGTGTCGTAGGCCCCGTCCTCGGGAAGAGTGATCCTGGTGCGTTCGGCGAGCTCATCAGGACGCAGGAGGCCGGGAACGAGAATTTGCCCGTCGGAGCGGGTGCGGATCCCCCTTCGGCGCCCATCGTGCTCGTCGGACACCTCACCGACGATTTCCTCGATAACGTCCTCGAGGGTGACCACTCCAGAGACCCCTCCATATTCGTCGACGACGACCGCCATCTGGAGGCCTTCGTCGCGCAACTGAACCATGAGCGGCCCGATCGGCACGGTCTCAGGTACAGAGGGGGCTTCCGCCAAAAGCGATGAGGACACGACGGGAACTTCCGCGCGGCGCTCGAAAGGCACCGCGATCGCGCGTCTGAGGGAGACGAGGCCGATGATGTCGTCCAGGTCATCGCCGATCACGGGGAAACGGGAGTGGCCGCTTTCGTGGGAGAGGGCCACGACATCGGCTGCGGTGGCGGTGGATTCGAGGATGCGCATGCGCCCCCGGTCCGTCATGACGTCGACCGCGGTCAGATCCGAAATGCGGATCGCATTCATGAGGAGCGAGGCCGTGGAGGTGTCGATCGTTCCTTCCTGCGCGCTGTAGCGCAGCATCGCTTCGAGTTCGGAGGCTGAGCGGGCAGAGGAGATCTCCTCTTGGGGCTCGATACCCATGAGGCGCAAGACCCCGTTCGCCGTCCCGTTGAGGACGAGGATCAGGGGTTTGACTGCGCTGGTGAACAGTGTCTGGAAGGCGACGACGAGCCTGGCGGTTTTGAGCGGATGGGCGAGCGCAAGGTTTTTCGGGACGAGCTCGCCGAAAAGCATCGAAAAAGCGTTGATGACAATAGCCGCGATGATTGCGGCCGCGCCGCTCGCGAGGGCGTAGGCGAGGCCCGTGCTCACAAGCCCCTTCGAGAGGAGATCCGCGAGAGTGGATTGTGTCGTGTAGCCCAGGAGGATCGTCGTCAAGGTGATGCCGATCTGGGCTCCGGACAGTTGAGTCGATAAGGTGCGCGTCGCCGTGAGGACGGCTTTCGCCCGCGGGTCTCCTTGTGCGGCGCGCTTCTCAACGATTGCCTGGTCGAGGGCGACGAGGGAGAACTCGGCAGACACGAAGATGAAAGTCCCCGCTGTGAGGACGACGCCGAGTAGGAGCATGAGGAGGTCAAAGAGCACTGGGGCTCCTTGAAGGCAGAGAACGGGAGGGGAGAATCCGGGTTGGGTGATGCGATGTATCACCCGTACTGTCTACGTCCATCGCTCGTCAGTCTACCGGGGAGGAGAACAGCTCCGCCTGTCCGGGAGCGTGCGCATCTCACCCGCCGCTCGTCGAAGGGCGCGGGGTGCGCCCCGTCTATTCGAGAGCCTGTTCTTCCTTTCTGGATCGAGTGCAGCACTAAGAACTTCCTTCAAATGCTTCTCAATTCCTCCCCACGCAATTGCAAATTCATCTCGTTCTTCTTTTAAAGCAACGCCGAAGCCTCGTCAAATCTCAGCAAATCCGGGCCTTTAGGCCTAGATCGCACCTATGCTGGCGTCAAGGCTTCGATGACGAGCAAAAGGAGATCCGCGTGGCCACCAGCGAGCAGGAGCAGCCAGGAGCGGAAAACTGGTACATCCAGCGTATGCGAGAGGCCTATCTCGCCGACCCCGCATCCCTCGACGAATCATGGCGTCGCTACTTCTCCACCCAATCCGCACCCCCGCAGCTCCGCGCCGCCAAACCCCCGCTGTCCCCACTCCAGCGCGAGCAGGAAACAGCGCAAGCCCCCACCAACGCCCTCATCCTCGCTGAGGAAGCATTCGCCCAGGACACAGCGCAAACGGGAACGAACGAGGAATCCGTCACCCGATCCGACCTCCCCCCGGCCCCGCCCTCGATGATCGCTGAAGCGAGCAGCCCCTACACCCGCCAGCTGCGCACCCACTCCGCATCGATGCGCAGTTCGAACACTCTCAACGAGGACGAAAGCGCGCTCCTCAAAGGCGTTGCCAGAGCAACCGCGCGCAACATGGACGACTCCTTATCCATCCCCACCGCAACCTCTCAACGCCAGATCCCCGCAAAACTCCTCATCGAGAACCGAGCCCTGCTCAACGCCCACCTTGCGCGCACAACCGGCGGGAAAGTGTCCTTCACCCACCTCATCGGATACGCCCTCGTCGAAGCACTATGCGAAATGCCCGAACTCAACGTCCGCTATGAGATGACAGGCACAAAACCCACCATCCACCGCCACGCGCACGTCGGCCTCGGCCTCGCCATCGACGTCGCCATGAAGAACGGCGAACGTTCCCTGATGGTGCCCGTCATCCACGACGCCGACACCCTGACCTTCATGGAGTTCGTCGCCGCCTACCAAGACATCGTCCAACGCGCCCGCACGGGCGAACTGACAACCGCCGACTTCGCAGGCGCGACCATCACCCTGACGAACCCGGGAACCTTGGGCACGACCACTTCCGTGCCTCGCCTCATGAACGGCCAAGGCGCGATCATCGGTGTTGGTGCCACCGACTACCCCGCCCAATACCGGGGGGTTTCCGCCAGGAGGCTCGCCTCCATGGCGATCGGTAAGACGATGTACCTGTCATCCACCTACGACCACAGGATCATCCAAGGCGCGGCCTCGGGGCGTTTCCTCGGCCTCATCGACAAGAAGCTCTCAGGCGTTGAAGGCTTCTACGAGAGGGTCTTCACTTCCTTGCACGTCCCCGTCAGCCCCTACGCCTGGGAAGCGGACGTGGAGTACGACCCCGAACGGGAAAAGGGCAAGCCAGCCCGCATCGTTGAACTCATCCACGCTTTCCGCTCGCGCGGCCACCTCGCAGCCGACACCGATCCCCTCGCCTACCGGGTGCGCCACCACCCCGACCTCGATATGACGCGCTACGGCCTGTCCGTCTGGGACCTCGACCGGCCCTTCCCCACCGGGGGTTTCGGGGGAGTCGACCAGATGCTCCTGCGCGACATCCTCACCCGCCTGCACGACACCTATTCGCGGTCCCTCGGCATCGAATACATGCACATCCAAGACCCCGAGCAGCGTGCCTGGGTCCAAGAACGCATCGAAGGCCCCTACGAGGCGCCCTCAGCGGCTGAGCAACGACACATCCTGCAAACCCTCATCCGCGCTGAAGCCTTCGAAGAGTTCCTCCAAACGAAGTTCGTCGGCCAAAAGCGTTTCAGCCTCGAAGGCGGGGAGTCCCTCATCCCCCTGCTCGACGAGATTCTCGCCCGCTCAGCCCGCAACGGCCTTCACGAAGTCGCTATCGGTATGGCCCACAGGGGCCGTCTCAACGTCCTCGCGAATATCGCGGGCAAGTCCTACGGGCAGATCTTCTCCGAATTCGAAGGCCACCAGGATCCCTCAACCGGGCAGGGCTCAGGGGATGTGAAGTACCACCTGGGCACCTGGGGCGTGTACTCCCTGGACGATGGTGTCGCGACGAAGGTGTACATGGGGGCCAACCCCTCTCACCTCGAAGCGGCCGACGGGGTCCTCGAAGGGATCGTACGGGCCAAGCAAGAGGAGCTCGGCGACCCCGAACTGCCGATCATCCCCGTCCTCGTTCACGGCGATGCCGCCTTCATCGGCCAGGGCGTCGTCCAAGAGACCCTCAACCTCAGTCAGTTGAGCGGCTACAAGACCGGGGGCACGATCCACGTGATCGTCAACAACCAGATCGGTTTCACGACCGGCCCGACCTCGGGGCGCTCCACCCGTTACCCGACCGACCTCGCCAAAGGCCTGCAGATCCCGATCCTGCACGTCAACGGCGACGACCCCGAAGCGGTCGTCCGCGCGGCCGCCCTCGCCTGGGAGTACCGCACCGCGTTCCACAAGGATGTCCTCATCGACATGGTCTGTTACCGGCGGCGAGGACACAACGAGGGCGACGACCCCTCAATGACTCAGCCCGTCATGTACGAGCTCATTAACCGCATCCCCTCCACGCGCGCCGTCTACACGCGTAATCTTGTTGGTCGCGGTCAACTCACCGAAGCAGAAGCCCAGGCCTCCATCGCCGAGTACGAAGAAGAACTCTCCCGCATCCTCGAAGAGACCCGCGAAAAGCGGCTCTCGACCACAGCCGAGGGCGCCGAAGCTTCAGCTGACAAAGCCCCGGGCACAGCCCCGGCGGGTTTTGGCTCACCAGCGGGCGAAGAGGCGGTCCCCAACTGGGTCGCGCACGAATCCCAGCTGCCCGGACGAGGAATGATGATCGGATGGCAGTCCTGCGCCTCAGAGGACCTCATCCGCAGGATCGGAGATGCGCACACCGCCTTCCCCAGCGGTTTCACGCCCCACCCGAAACTCGCGCAATTGTGCGAACGGCGCCGCGACATGGCCTATGGAACCCGCCCCATCGACTGGGGATTCGCGGAGCTCCTCGCATTCGGGACCCTCCTCATGGAGGGCACGCCGATCCGCCTGTCCGGCGAAGATGTCCGCCGCGCGACCTTCGTCCAGCGTCACGCGGTCCTACACGACTTCCTCGACGGAAGAGAGTTCACTCCCCTCCAGTTCCTCACCGCCGACCAGGCGCGCTTTGACGTCTATGACTCTCCCCTCTCCGAATACGCGGTCCTCGCCTTCGACTACGGCTACTCAGTGGAGCGCCCCGACGCCCTGACCATTTGGGAAGCACAATTCGGGGATTTCGCGAATGGTGCGCAGACCGTCATCGACGAGTTCATCTGCTCTGCTGAACAGAAGTGGGGACAGCGTTCTTCGCTCGTCATGCTCCTGCCCCACGGCTACGAAGGGCAGGGGCCCGACCACTCCTCAGCCCGCATTGAGCGCTACCTCCAGCTCGCCGCCCAGGACAATATGTGGATCGTTCAACCCTCCACTCCGGCGAACCACTTCCATATGCTGCGCCGTCAGGCCTACCAGCGGCCCAGGCGCCCGCTCATTGCTTTCACTCCGAAACAGCTGCTGCGTTTGAGCGCCGCGACCTCCAGCATTGAAGAATTCACCTCCGGTTCTTTCCGCCCCGTCATTGACGAAATGGATCTTTCAATCGATCCTTCGGCGGTGACTCGCGTCCTCTTATGCTCTGGTCGCGTCTACTATGACCTTCTAAGAGAACGCGAGGCGCGCTCCGATCGTTCAACCGCGATTGTGAGGCTCGAGCAGCTCTACCCGCTCCCGGAAGCCGAGATCCGCGAGGTTCTCGACGCCTACCCGTCCGCTCAGGTCTCCTGGGTCCAGGATGAGCCCCGGAATCAGGGCGCGTGGCCGTTCCTCGCTCTCAATATGTTCATGGAGTGGTCGAAGCCCGTCCGCCTCGTTTCGAGACCGGAATCGGCGACGACTGCGGCCGGACGCGCGTCCCTTCACAAGGCGCAGAACGCCGATCTGATCGCGCGCGCATTCGACCGCTAGACCCGAAGGGGGCGGTATGCGCCTGTGCGTCATCGGCGACGAGCTCGTTGCCGGCACCGGGGACCCGCGAGGGCTCGGATGGGTGGGGCGCGTCCTCGCGCGCTCGAAGTTCAGTGAGCCGCCAACACTGATGACGCTCGCCTCCCCGGGGGAGACGACGAAGGATCTGTGCGCCCGTTGGGAGGGTGAAGTCATGTCGCGCCTGTCCTCCGGCGGACCCCGGGGCCTGCTCGTCCACATCGGTGCAAACGATATCCTCGCGGGCCTGAGTTCGGCGCGTTCACGCCTCAACCTTGCAAATATCACCGATCGAGCGACGGCCCTGGGGATCCCCTGCTTCGTCATCGGCCCCGCTCCCCTGGCCGGAGTTGATCATCACAGTGTCAAAGAGCTTTCGCGCTCTTGCGCAGAGGTCTGCCAACGCCGGGGCCTGCCCTATGTCGATCTCGCCACTCCTCTGGCCACCCACGATCAGTGGTTCGAAGACATGGCGGCATCGCGCGCTCAAAGCGCCTCGGGACTGACCTTGCCGGGACAGTCCGGCTATGCTCTCATCGCCTGGCTCATCTTGCATTCGGGCTGGTACGAGTGGACGGGGGCTGAGCCTCAGGACTGACCCTCGTTCTCCTCTCCTCATTGTGTGTGGGCTCCTCCAAGAAGCAAGAGACTGCCCCAGCGCACGAGGGCGGACACCGCTGTGCCGAAAACGACGGGAACGATCCTCGAACCGCAGTACTCACAGTGCAAGACCTCAGGATCGCTCCTGCACAGCCACAAGCGGGAGAGGCGACGAAGGCGGGAAGGGGAGCGCCGATCCTGCGCAGTGTTCGTTCATGCGTGACTTCCACGCCCCATTGCCCAGCACTGTCATCGAATGGCACTCTGATCTTGTCCTGCTATTCCTCAGGATTCCTCAGTCCTGGGGATAATGGGGAGCCTGGGGGGCGAGCGAACAGCCAGGCTTCCTCATACCAGGGGATGATGAGACGAGGACGGGCCAACGACTAACGTGGGGGCGTGCCACAGCCCCGACTCCCCTCCTTTCGCGGCGCCGATCTTGTGAGCGCAGGCCTCCTCGGCCTCGTCACTGCCACGAATCTGCATGCATTCACGCCCCCGCTCTCCAGTGTCGGCGAAGCCCTCGGCCCCGAGGCTGAGCTTCCTCTCTTCGGGGTCTTCACCCTGGTGTGCTGCGCGGCATTAGCGGTGCGAACGCGCCACTCCTTACTTTCTGTGATCCTCATTGAGGGGATGCTCGCCCTCCATCTGCTCGTTTTCAACTCCCTCTCTGTGCTCTCCATCGTGCTCTGCCTCGTGGCGGCTGAGACGATCGGGTCGAGAATCGCCCGCCCCTGGTCGTGGGGGCTGCTCGCAGTCCTGGCCCTCGGATCGGCTGCGACGGCGTTAAGGGTCTCCCCCCTGTTCAATGAGGAGATTGCGCTGTTCACGCGCCTGTTCTTCGTCCTCATCGCCGCCTGGTCCCTCATCGGGGTGGCCTACTTGTGGGGGCTCAACGGGCGCAGGAGACGCGACCGGGTGGAGCAGGCGATCGCCCGAGCCGAAGAGCTCGCGGCCCATGCGGAGGATCGCAGGCGTCTGGCCGTCGTTGAGGAGCGTCAAAGGATCGCTCGTGACGTCCACGATCTCCTCGGGCATTCCCTGGCGGTCATTGGAATGCAGGCCGAAGGGGCCCGGGCGATGCTCGCCGCCGACCCGACTCGGGCCGAGGAGGCCCTCGCCACGATCGGGGAGTTGAGCCGGGTCGGCATTGATGACCTCAGACGTCTCGTTGATGTCTTAAGGGAGGAGGAGTCCGAACAGGTGGACTCTTCGGTTGGGATTGAGGGTCCTGGCGTCCCTCTTCTCGCAGGCGAGTGTTCTTCAGGGAGAGCCCCCTTAGCACCTGAGACGCGCACAGGACTTGAAGGGCTCATCGGCCTTGTCGAGCGGGTTCGTGCTGCCCAACTCGACATCCGTTTGACCCTTGAGGCGGATTCTTCTGTCCCGGCCTCAGTGGATGCGGCGTGCTCGGGGATCGTGCACGAGGCCTTATCCAATGCTATGCGTCATGGCGCTGGCCCCGTCCTCGTCGATATGAAGGTGCGGGCCGAGGGTGTCGATGTGTCGGTGTGCTCTGCGCAGAAAGTCTGCGCCCCTCAAGACGGCTCTCACGCTCCTCAGGACGGCTCTCACGCTCCTCAGGACGTCTCCAAGGCCGGGGACGGGCCCCGGGTCGGGACGGGATTGACGACGATGCGTGAGCGCGCCGAAGCCCTTGGCGGTACCTTCCACGCCGCTCCGAGAAGTGATGGGCGTTGGCTCGTGCGTGCCCACTTGCCCGCCGAAGGCCCGGGCAGCGGAAAGGAGAAGAAATGATCCGCATTGGGATGGCCGACGATGAGCCCTTGTTCTTAGCGGGACTTGCGATGCTCCTGGACGCGCAAGAGGACATGGAGGTTTCCTGGCGGGCCGGGAATGGGAAAGAGGCTCTCGACTTGGCGGCCCGCTCCTCCGTCGATGTTCTCCTCCTCGACGTGCAAATGCCCCTCTGCGATGGTCTGGAGGCGACGCGGCGCTTCGTCTCCCGGGGGCTGTCCGGCAGGATCGTCATCCTCACGACCTTCGACACCGAGGGCTATGTCCTTGGCGCCATTGAGGCGGGAGCTTCGGGTTTCCTTTTGAAGAACACCCCTCCGCAGAGCCTCATTGACGCGATCCGCACGCTCGCCTCCGGAGACTCGGTGATCTCCCCCGGACCGACGCGCCGTCTGATCCGCGCGATGCGCGAAACCACGGCCCCGAGCCGGACTTCAAGGGAGCGTGCCCCGAGCGAGCCCGTCTCAGCTGAGTTAACCGAAAGGGAAGTGGAGGTCCTCGCCCTTATCGCGCAGGGGCTGACGAACCAGGAGATGTGCGACCGATTGTGGGTGTCCATGCCGACGATCAAGACGCATGTCTCGCATCTGCTTGTGAAAACGGGGGCTCGAGACCGCGTCCAGCTCGTCTTGTACGCGCTGCGCACCGGGGTTGCCGACCTCGATTCGGTCCTCGCTCAAGGACACTGATCTTCTTCACCCATGCTCGCCTCTTCAAGCGCGACTTGCCCGGCTCTTGCGGACGCTTCCCCGGAGCGGTGAAAAGGCGGCGATACGCCACAAGTCGGCTCGTGTGACACCCCTGCTCCCCCGCGCAAACTCGCTTCGGCGGGGGGAAAATCCGGCGCTTGCGGAGGCTTTTTCCGGATATGCGAAAACCCGGCGACAACAGTCACCGGGTCTTACGCGATTCTTCTCGGCTCAGGCGTTCGGACGCTTGCCGTGGTTCGCGCCACCCTTGCGACGATCGCGACGCTTGCGGCCCCTCTTCGACATGTGGATCTCCTCATTGCTCTCAGTGAACTGGGCTAGTTTCGCACAGATCACGCCTCGAGGCCAACACCACGAGCACCACGGAGACGGGCCTCACGTCCGCGCCCCATCAGGGCTGTGACTTAGGCGGCGTGTTCAGCGTGTGAAGGAATTAATCGAGAGGTGCAATGCCGTGGCGATCCTCGTTTCAAGACCGTCAGGCGCATCCGATTCGAAACAGGAACGCAGGTAGACGCGCAGGTGACGTTCAGCGGCAAGAGCATCAGCACAGTGCTCGCATCCGGTCGCGGGGGCGAGGAGCACGAGACGTTCAGCCGCATCCGGCCCCTCGAGTTCACCAGAGTCAATCGAGACCCGCAGCTGTTCGCATTCCTCACAGTCGATGAGGGCGAAAAGCACCGCTTCGACTTCTTCACAACTGCGTTCAGGAGCATCAGGCACCTGGTGCAAGGCACGCCCGTCCTCGTCCATGCTGTCGATCATGCGTTCACTCATTGTGCCCTCCGATCCCATACTCGGCCGCCACATGCGCTAAAGAGCGGCGCAAGGCGGCCCGCCCTCGGTGCAGACGGGACATAACGGTGCCGATCGGGATTCCCAGAGTCGCCGCGATCTCCTTGTAGCTCAGCGAATCCACATCGGCGAGGACGACGACCATGCGCTGTTCCTCGGAGAGGGCATCGAGTGCTTCCTTCACCGCTTCGGAGGGCATTTGCGCAAGAGCCTCGACCTCGGCAGACTTCAAGCCGATCGGGTCGTGGGAGGCCGCTTCGGCGAGCTGCCAATCCTCCACTCCTTCCGTTGAGGCCCTGGCGGGTGAACGCTTCGCCTTGCGGTAGTGGGAGATGTAAGTGTTCGTAAGAATCCTGTAGAGCCAAGCGGTGATATTCGTGCCCGGCTCGTACTGGTGAAACCTCGAATAGGCTTTGAGATAGGTCTCTTGAACAAGGTCTTCTGCGTCGGCCCGGTTCCGGGTCATTCCGAGAGCCGCACCGAAAAGCCTGGAGGCGAGGGGCAGTGCTTCGGCGGCAAATCGGGCATCGAGTTCGGCGGACGAGGAGTCCGCTTCTGGCGCACTGTGCTCCGAGTGCTGCGCGCTCGTGTCCGCGCTCGCTGTGGTCGTCGGCAGGGAAGTCATCGGCTCCCAGGGTAGTCGGACCTGTGATCCGCGCGCTCGCCTGCACGCCGAGAGCGAGTCCTTTCCACTTGGCTCTGGCGCTTCTGGGCGCTATATCCGCACCCGAAGAGCGTCCCACTCCCCTGCGTCCCTTCACCGCATCCGCGTCTGGGGAGTGCATAAACCCACGCTCTCGCTCGCAGGGGAGGGGGGATGCGCTCATGGAAAAGTCAACGGCCAAACGCCTGACCCTATTCCGAGGATCTGTCAGATGTGGTCGACGAAACACCCGGCTCTGGCCGACAATGGAAGACATGAACCTCCTGCGTCTCGTAGCCCGCCCTCTGCTCGCCGCACCCTTCCTCGTTGATGGGTTCTCAGCACTGCGCTCCCCCTCGGAGCACGTGGACCGGGCGCACGCCGTCGTGCCCCTCGTTGAGAAACTCACTCCGGGTCTCACCATTGATGATGAGGATCTGCGTGTGACGACTCGCGTTCTGGGCGTGGTGATGATCGGTGCGGGTACGGCCTTCGCCCTCGGAAAGGCTCCACGCACCTCAGCGGCCATTCTCGCCGGACTCGCAGCGCCAATGGCCTTCGTGAATGCACCCGTGTGGGACGCGGAGTCGAAGGAGGAGCGCTTCGAGACGATGAAAGAGCTGAATAAGCGTTTGGCACTCGTCGGCGCTTTGGCGATCGCCTCAATGGATCGCGTGGGTCGGCCATCTGCGGCGTGGAGGCGCTCATATTCTCGTCAACACCGCCGTGCGCTCCTCGAGGCGCGCGCCGCCGGACGCCAGAGCCTCACCCAGTCACACACTCACTCCTGAGCGAGGCCCCTCGCCTGTGAGTTCCTCGACATCTAAGACCCCCAATTCCCCTGTCGATCCCACGGTTTCGTCCTCGTCCATTGGGGCCCCAGAAGCATCACCGCGCTCAGAGTCTTCCCCCGTCTCCCCCTGGTTGGCGCCTTCCGCTTCGGGGCCCCTGAACGCGTGTGTGAGGCTTCCCGGTTCGAAGTCGCAAAGCGCCCGCTTCCTCTACCTCGCTGCGGTCGCTTCTGGCCCCTCGCGTCTTCGCGGGGTCTTGGACTCGCGCGACACCCGTCTGCTCGTCAGCGCATTGGAGACTCTGGGAGCACACTTCGAGAGCGAAGAGGAGGGGTCGATCCTCGTTCACCCTCTGGATCTGCACGCCTGTCTTGGTGAAGCTCGCGTGGCTATCGAGTGCGGGCTTGCGGGCACGGTCATGCGTTTCCTGCCGCCACTCGCAGCGCTCTTCCACACGCCGGTCCGTTTCGATGGCGACCCCGCTGCTCGTCGACGCCCCCTCGCTCCACTCCTCGATACCCTCTCCCACCTGGGCGCACATATCGAATTCGAGGGCGAGCCCGGCTTCCTCCCCTTCACTGTGACTGGTCCGCTGCGCGCGCCCGCCGATGGTGTGCTCCGCGTCGATGCTTCCGCCTCTTCACAATTCCTCTCAGCGATGCTCTTGCTCGCCCCCCTGCTCGGCGTTCCCCTCATTGTTGAAGCGCCGGGCCGCGTCGTTTCTCTTCCCCACGTTGAGATGACCTGCGAGGCCCTGCGCCGCTGCGGTTGTGTAGTTGAACAGATCAACGAGGACGGGGGCGAGCCCCTTTCATGGCGCGTTCTTCCGGGTGCCCCTCGTCCTCAAGAACTCTCAGTCGAGCCGGACCTGTCCAATGCCGGTCCTTTCCTCGCGGCAGCGATGATCTGCGGGGGGAGGGTGAGGGTCCAGGATTGGCCAGAACGCACGAAGCAGGCGGGCGACGCGTGGAGGCAGCTCCTTACCGACATGGGAGGGCTCGTCGAACGCGAAGGCTCGGATCTGGTCGTCACCGGACCCGACGGAGGGCGTATCCGGGGAATCGACATTGATATGTCGCAGATTGGGGAGCTCGCACCGACCCTCGCCGCCCTCGCGGCCTGTGCGAGTTCACCCTCGTCGATCCGTGGGATCGCGCATCTTCGGGGCCATGAGACTGATCGTCTCGCCGCGCTCGCGCACGAGCTTCGCGGGGCCGGCTGCGGGGTTGAGGAACTCGCAGATGGCCTGGAGATCATTCCCGCTCCCCTGATTCCGGGGCTGCGCAGAGCCTACGGCGATCATCGGATGGCGACCTTCGCGGCGATCATCGGTTTGAAAGCTCCCGGCACGAGCCTTGACGATATCGCTTCAACCTCGAAAACGATTCCCGGTTTCGCCCGAATGTGGGAGGAGCTGCTGGGCACTTCAGGAGAACGCTCATGAGACGCGACACCGGTACCGATGATCCCCGCGTCCGCGTGCGCGCCGGCAAGTCCTCGCGTCCGAGGACGAAAGTGCGCCCCGACCGTTCGAAAGCACCGATCGGGCAGGTGATCGCGATTGACCGGGGCCGCTATCGGGTACGCCTCAAAGACCAGGGGATCGAGGTCCAGGCGGTTCGCGCGAAGGAACTCAAACGCGGCTCGGTCATCATGGGTGATCGTGTGCGCGTGACCGGGGATCTTTCGGGTCGGGTCGACACTCTCGCGAGGATCGTCGCCGTTGAAGAGCGTTCGACGGTCCTTCGCCGTTCCCTTGAAGATGCGCCCGATCTCAAGGGAGAAAAAGCGATTGTCGCGAACGCGGAGCTCATGTGCATTGTTGTAGCACTGGCGGATCCGCCGCCGCGCACGGGGATGATCGACCGTTGCCTCGTTGCGGCCTATGAGGCGAGGATGAGGCCGATCCTGTGCTTGACGAAAACAGATCTCGCCCGGCCTGATGAGCTGCTCGAGGCCTACCGTCCCTTCGATGTGACGACGATCGTGACGAGCGCCGATAACCTGGATTCTGTGGACGAGTTGCGCCGCGAGTTGGAGGGGCGTTTCTCGGTCCTGGTCGGTCATTCGGGGGTCGGGAAGTCAACGCTCATTAATGCGCTGGTTCCCAGTGCGAATCGCGCGGTCGGCCATGTCAACGAGGTCACCGGGCGAGGTCGCCACACTTCCACTTCTTCTGAGGCTTTTGAGCTTGCGGGCGGTGGGTGGATCGTCGACACGCCGGGGGTGCGTTCCTTCGGCGTGGGGCATGTGTCGGTGGAGGATATTCTCTCTGTTTTCCCCGAGGTCGGTGAGGCCACCGGGTACTGCCTGCCCTTGTGTTCCCATTCTCGTGAGGAGCCCTCGTGCGCGATCGACGCCTGGGCGAAGGGGCATTCGCCTTTTGAGCCGGTCGAGGAGGAAGTCTCGGCGAAGAGGAAGAGCATGGCCGAGTCCGCGCGTCGTCTGCTCGCTTCGGTCGCGACTGCGGAGGCGGTCTCGAAGGCGGCGCGCTGAACCCTTGGGGCAGGGTTTTCCCGTCCTAAGGTTTGGGCCGTTCACTTCTCGGGGCTTGTCGTTTCTCGGGGGCGGGGTGTTTTTGCGTCCTAAGGTTTGGGTCGTTCACTTCTCGGGGCTTTTCGCTTCTCGGGGCTTGTCGTCTCTCGGGGACAGGGTGTTGCGTTTCCCGAGGGCTTTCACCTCCCAAGGCCGGGATGTTGCATTTCCCGAGGTCTTTCACCTCCCGAGGCCGGGGGCGTCCGTCCTCGCGAAGGTTACTGCTTGTTCTGACGGATTTCGCTTCCCGGGACCGGGGCGTCCACCTGAGCGCAGAAGGCACCACATGCCACGCTGGGGCGATACCTTTGGAGCATGACCACTGACGCGCGCTACAACGACGATCTCAGACTCGCTCATGTCCTCGCCGACCAGGCGGACGCCATTACCCTCGCCCGCTTCGGCGCCCAGGATCTCGTTGTCGATTCCAAACCCGATCTCACCCCCGTCACGGATGCTGATCGCGCCGTCGAAGATATGATCCGCTCCCAGCTGGCGCATACGCGCTCTCGTGACAGTGTCGTCGGCGAAGAGCGTGGAACGAGTGGCCACGCGAGTCGGCAGTGGATCATCGACCCGATCGACGGCACGAAGAACTTCGTGCGCGGAGTGCCCGTGTGGGCGACCCTGATCGGCCTCGTCGAAGACGGGGAGGTCGTGATGGGCGTCGTCTCCGCTCCCGCATTGAAGCGCCGCTGGTGGGCCGCGAAGGGGCAGGGTTCTTTCGCTGGAACCTCGCTGTTCAAGGGCCGCAAGCTCAGTGTCTCCTCCGTGGCGGAGCTGTCCGACGCTTCACTGTCCTACTCTTCTTTGGACTCGTGGCTCCACGCCGAGCGCGGCGGGGAGTTCTTGAGGATGCAGTCTCAGTTCTGGCGCACTCGCGCGTACGGCGACTTTTGGAGTTACATGCTCGTCGCCGAGGGCGCGGTCGATGCCGCCTGCGAGCCCGAGCTTGAGCTCTACGATATGGCGGCTCTCGTCCCGATCGTCACCGAGGCCGGTGGACGTTTCACCTCGCTTCGCGCAGAAGAGGGGCCCTGGGGTGGGAACGCTCTTGCAACGAATGGTCTCCTTCATGAGCGTCTTCTCCGCATTCTCGATTGGCCAGGATTCGCCGCCTCAGACGAGGAGTAGGCGAACAAGCCCCGCCTGAGGGGCTTCACTTCCAGCTGCTTGTATGTCGATAGTTGCGTTCAAAGACTCTGCCTGAGGGGACCTTCGGTTTCACCTGTCATACGTTGAAAAGCTCTGCCTGAAGGGGCTTCGCTTCCACCTTCTTGCATGTCGAAAACGCCTTGGAAGGCTGTGTATCACGGGTTTTCAGTGGCGCAGGGGTGGGTGAAAGGTGCTACTGCGCAGTCTTCGGAGCAAACCCTGAGCTTGGATCGAATGGCTGGCCTCATCTGGGGTACCGCCGTGTCCTCTTCGTAGTGGTACCCCGTTCAGGCTCGGAGAAGCAGGATTCGACTCCCTGGTCCGCAGATGCACGTGGGCTTCGAGATACTTGGAGCATGAGGATCCTTCACACCTCCGATTGGCATATCGGACGTACTCTCCACGGGCAAGACCTTTCCGACTCTGTCGATGCCTTCTTCTCCTGGCTTCTTCAGCTCGTCGAGGCGCGCTCGATCGAGCTCGTCCTCATCAGTGGAGACCTCTTCGACCGTGCGGTGCCACCCCTGAACGCCCTCGCGAGAACCTCGAAGATGCTCGAAGAGCTCAGTGCGAAGGCCCGCGTCATCATCACTTCAGGCAACCATGACAGTGCGACGCGCCTGGGGCTTTTTTCCCCCATGTTGGATCAGCGCCTCGTCGTGACGACCGGGGTCGACACGATCGGCACCGCCGTCGAGCACGGGGGCCCAGGGGGCTGTCTGATCTACCCGATCCCTTATTTGGAGCCGGATCTTGTCCGCCAAGAGCTCTCCGATCTTGCTCCACTCGACTCTGGTCTTCCCGCTCCCCTGCCCCGCTCCCATGAGGCCGTCGTCGCGGCCGCTCTTCGGCGAGTCCGCGCCGATCTTGAGCTTCGACGGGAAGCGGGCGATCAGCGTCCGGCGATCATCATGCTTCACGAGTTCTTGACCGGGGGCGCCCCATCAGATTCGGAGCGGGTAATCGAGGTCGGCGGAGTGGGCTGTGTGCCAGCCGCTGTGCTCGACACTCTCGGCGGGGAAGAGCAGATTGACTTGGGTGTTGTTTACGCAGCGCTCGGGCACTTGCACCGTCCCCAGAGCATTTCGGGGGCCCGGATGCCCCTGCGATATTCAGGGTCCCCCATCGCCTATTCCTTCTCCGAGGCGGGCGTCGATAAGTCCGTTGTCCTCCTCGATGTGCACGGGGACTCGTGCGAGATTGAGCTCGTACCAATTCCGGTTCACAGGCCCCTCGCCCTCCTCAGGGGAACGATGGAAGACCTGCTGGCCGATCCGGATCCTGCGCTCGTCAACGCCTATTGTTCGATCAGCGTCACTGACGATGCTCGACCGCAGCAGATGGTTTCCCGCATCCGCGAGGTCTACCCCCACGCCCTCGTCATCCTTCACGAGTCCGCGATCCGATCCTCGATCCCCTCTGGGGCGCCGGGCGTGCGCTCCAGGGCCCCGCAGGAGGTGACTCTCGACTTCTTTGCGGCCGTTGGCGGCAGGGAACTCGATGCGAGGGAAGCCCAGATCGTCTCGGACGTGTGGACGGATATGAGGAAGGAGGGGCTCCAATGAGGCTCCACAGACTCGCTTTCACCGCGATCGGCCCCTTCGCCGACACTGAGGTCATCGACTTCACGGTCTTCGACGATGCGGGGCTCTTCCTCTTAGCCGGGCCGACGGGCGCGGGCAAGTCGATGCTCATCGACGCGATCGTCTTCGCTCTCTACGGTGATGTCGCCCGTCAATCGGATGCGTCGACACAGCGTCTACGCTCCGACTACGCCTCACCCCGGGTCCATAGCGAGGTCGACCTCATCTTTGAAACCCCTGCCGGGATCTATCGTGTGACCCGGACTCCGAAGTATGTGCCGAAGGGGAATAAATCTGCTCGGAACTCTCAGGCGAGCCTCGTACGCGTCATCGAAGACCCCTCCTGTCCGGAGGGATACCGCACCATTGAGGGAATTGAACGCGGTGCCCGCCAGATCTCTTCGGAGATCAAGCGGATCGTCGGTCTGACGAAGGAGCAGTTCTTGCAGACTGTTGTCCTCCCTCAAGGCAAGTTCGCCGAATTCCTCACCGCGAAGTCTGAGGATCGCGAGTCCATTCTGCGCGATATCTTCGAAACGGGTGTCTATCTCGACTTCCAAAAGCGCCTCGTCAGTGAGGCAAACTCCGGCAAGGCCCGGCTTCTCACCGCCGAAGAAGAGTGCCTGCGCGCTTTCGGGGCGCTTGAGCGCCTGGAATTGAAAGACATTGAGGTCCCCGCACCTCTTGGGACACCTTCAGCATCCCTTGAGGCTCCTTCCATGTCCCCTGAGGCTCCTTCACTGTCCCCCGAGGCTCCTTCACCGGAGCCTGAAGATCACGCTTCCCTTGCCCCCATGGATCCTCTGGCCGATGAGGGGTGGGCCCGAGAACGCGCCGAACACATCGTCTCCACTGCCGAAAAGCTTCTCGACCAGGCCCGGGCCTCCCAACCGCCCCTCATTGAAGCTGCAGAAAAGGCCGCTCAAGCCCTCGCCCAGGCGAAGGAGGATCGGGCCCTCGTAGAGGAGAGGACTCGTCTCCTCGAAGAGAAGACGGCTCTTGAAGCCCAGAGCCCCGCTATCGCCGCCACTCGCCAGAAGATCGAGCAGGCCCGCCGTGTCGCAGCGATCCTGCCGAGCCTTGAGCAGCGAGATCAGGCACTCGCCGCCCGAAAGGCTGCTCACACGCAGGCTCTCCACTCTTTGACAGCCTGCAGCGCCGCCCAGATCCTCACCTTCGATGAGGCCTCTTTGAGCGAAGAACTCGCTCGCTCTTTCCTTCCCCAGATCGAAAACCACAAGGAGTTGAGAACCGAGGAGCGTGCACGGATTCGTGAGCTCCTCGCCCTCGAAGCCGGACTCCAGGATCGTCGACACGCCCTTGAGGCCCGTGTTGACAAGCGCGCAGCACTCGAAGCGACAATTGCGCACCTCGACGAGCAACTCGCAGAGTCACCACAGCGAATTGCGATGGGGGAAGAAGCATTGGAGGCGATGGCCTCTGAGATTAACGGACTCGAAGGGGTCGAGGGAGCCTTGGAGCGGGTGAAAGCCCGGATGAGCGCCGCCCAGGATGCGCTCCGCCTCATTGAGGAGATGAAAGCTGCTTCCCAGGCGCTCGGCGAAGCGAAAGCCGCAGCCCGTGACGCGCAGATCACAGCGATGATCGCCCATGAGCAGTGGCTCAATCAGACGGCGAGCGCCCTCGCCCAGGACCTTGAGGAGGGCCAGGCCTGCCCGGTGTGCGGTTCCCTCGAGCACCCCTCCCCCATGCCCGCCCTTGAAGGTGAGGACCTGTCACGAGACGCAATCACCCTCCTCGACCGGGCGAAGACTCAAGCGGATGAGCGTTTCACAGCGGCTTCAAGCGCGCACCTGGCCCTGGTGGAGGCTGTGAAAGAAGCGAATGGGCGGGCCGGAGGCGACGCGGCCTCGATCTCTTTGGAACTCGAGGAGGCCCAGAAGGCGGTCGAAAGGCTCTTCGCGGTCAAGAAACTCAAGGCGGAGCTGGAAGCGGATCTGAAGAAAGCACGTGAAAAAGAGGCCGCTGTGAAGGAGCAACGCTTAGCGGCCAGAGTCGAGCTCGTGGAGAGACGAGTGGAGATCACCTCCATGCGAGAATCCCTCGAAGCGGATGAGCGCAGATGCGCTGAGGCCGCGGGGAAGGCCGAATCACTGGGCGACCTGGATGACGCACTCACTCGCGCTCTCACCCTCTTGAAGGAAGCTTCCTCAGGACTGAGCGAGTTCCTCCACTGTTCGCAGCTCGCAGCTTCAGCACATGAGAGGGCTCTATCGGCTTTGGACGAAGGGGGTTTCGAAGACACTCCTGAAGCGCACGATGAGATCCGTTCACTCCATGCGAGCGAAAAACAGATCACGGCTCTCGAAGCTGAGGTTTCCGCTTACGATTCCACGCTCGGGGCTGTGACTCAGCTGCTCGCCTCTTCGCGCCTTTCCCGCGCGGAAGGTCTTGTGCCGGCAGATGAAGAGCCTTTGCGTGAGGCTCTGAATGAGGCGAAGAAACGCCAAGACGAGGCGCAGCGTCGACTTGGCTCCTTGGAACAGGCCCTGAAGCAGATCCAGAGCGCCGAGGTGGATTTCTCGCATTCCCTCTCCCAGCTTCATGAAGTCCGTGACAGCTTCGGCCCCCTCAAGCGACTCGCCGGGATCGCAGACGCCTCTTCGAAAGAGAATCTCCTCCAGACTCCGCTGTCCGCGTGGGTTCTCGTCTCTCGCCTCGATGAGGTTTTGGCGGCGGCAAATCCTCGGCTCTTGTCCATCTCCTCGGGGCGCTACGAACTCGTCTCAACTCCCGATGATGGGACGCGTTCTCGACGTTCAGGCCTCGGCCTGGCGATCGTCGACCACGACACCGAAGAGACGCGTTCGCCGCGGACCCTGTCCGGGGGCGAGAGCTTCTACACCTCTTTGTCCCTCGCACTCGGCCTGGCGGATGTGGTGACGGCCGAGGCCGGGGGCATTGAGCTGCGCACGATGTTCATTGACGAAGGTTTCGGTTCTCTCGATTCTGCGACTCTGGAACTCGTGATGGCCGAGCTCCACGAGTTGAGGGATTCGGGGCGAGTCGTCGGCGTGATCAGTCACGTGGATGAGATGGCCCGGCAGATCCCCGACAGGATCACCGTGACGCCCAGTGGGCGCGGAGGTTCGCGCTTGTCGGTTACCGGCTGAGCCGATGAGTATCTGGGCAGATGAGTCCCTGAGCGCCCGCGGCAACCAGGGGTGAATCACTGAGCGCCAGAGGCGACTAGGACTGAATCACTCAAGGGGCGAGGCGGTCGAGAGCCGCTCTGAGTCACCCAGGAGCCAGCTCAGTCCAAAGGCAGTTCGGCAAGCGACTATTCGGGATTCCTCGGGCGAAGCTAGTCTCTCGGCGAGCAAGTGCGCAGGGCCTTCCCCTCGCCCGCCTCGAGTGTTCTCCTCACGGGCCCTGCCTCGGGGGTATTCCTCGAAGTCATGCGCCGTAGCGCCTGCCTCACAGGCCGAGCGCCCTTGCGAGGCTCTCCCTTTCGCTGACGTCGAACCATTCGAGTGCATGCTCCCACAAGGCCGCCACAGCCTCATCAGCCTCATCCTGCTCGCTCGCCTCGACGACCTTGAGCACAGCGGGGGCCGCCTCGCCAGAATCCGCGAGGATTGCGACGACCTCGCTCCAAGAAACAGCGATTTCGGCAGTCTCAACGACCCCCTCGCCCTCGCCTTCGCCCTCGAGAGCAGTATCGGCGACATCTGCGGCTGCGATCAGACGCACCATCGGCTCGCCCTCACGCTCTCGCAGCTCCATCAAGGACACGAGGGCAGCCTCGGTCTGGGCATCGTCTTCCAGGACCTCGATCGTCTCCGAGTCCGCTGCGTTCGGCGCGATGACCGTGAAGCCCCTGCGCGAAGACAAGGAATCACCGAGAAGTTCAGAGCCGAGAAGAGGAAGATAGACGCGCATACGCCTAGTGTTCCACATTCGGACCTTTGCGCCGTGAAAGAAATCCCCTCCAGGGACGAGAGGGACGATTCATCGACTCAGCTTCTCTTGGCACTGCATCGCTTTGCGCGTCTCTTTCTCCAGGAGTGCTCCACCCACTCCCCTCAGCTTCAGGCATGATTCCCTGAGTCCCTCTACGCCCAGGAATACTCGCCTCCTCAGCACTCCCCCCACGCCCTCGTGCCTCAATCCTGCGCCCGGAAGGATATGAGCCCACAAGAGAATCCTGCGGGGGCTTCGGCTTCGAAGATGGCTTTGAGGGTGCGATCTGCTCGGCGAGGGCTTCAATGGCTTTCGCCGCAGGAGATTTCGGGGTATTCACCACAACGCTTCGCCCCTCGAGGAGCCCCGTGGCCACGGCCTCGTCTTCTGGAACAATATGAACGCGAGCCCCCGGGACGATCCCCGACAGGGCCGCATCCAAGGCATTATGGGGGCGAGACCCGAGGGCGCAGGGAGCCACCCGATTCACCACGATCCTGGCGTGTTGTTCGGGAAGCTGATCCGCAAGCCACTCAACGGCGAAAGACAAACGGTTCACCCCGATGACATCCGCTCGCGCGACACACACGATCTCATCGGCGTTTGCAAGGACCGCCGCCGCACTATCGTCTTGACTTCCCTGATGGCTCACTTCCTCACACATCGTGTCAGGACTGATCGCCGGAACATCAACAAGGATCCACTCGAACTCGCATCGAGCGGTTTCAATGATTTCAACAATGGCAGCGGGGCCCGCTTCGCGCCAACGATGGGGACTGGCAAGCCCCGTGAGGAGGAACAGGCCGGGCGCGCATTTGACCACGCTTTCACGCACAGCGCGCGCGTCGAGTCCCCCTCGAACGACTCGGCGCGCCAATGCCGCCAATCCGGAGGCGTCAACGGGAACTCCTGACATGTGCGCGATCGAAGGGTCCTTCGTGTCGGCATCAATGATGAGGACCTCCCCTTTTTTCGCGAGCGCGTGGGCGAGTCCGAGCGCGATCGTTGAACGCCCGGGCGCGCCTGAGGTGCCCCACACAGCGATCACATGCCCCTTCTTCCCACCCCTGTCCTGAGCTTGCGAGAATCGCCCTGCTTCGTGATTGAGGAGAGCCTGTTCCAGAAGGTGGAGTTCGTCGCCTTGTGATTCTGAATCCGGGGGAGGCGGAGGAAGAGGAAGCGCAGACACTCCTTCTTCGGCGTCTTCGCTGCGCAGGAGGGCGAGTAGAGAGTCCACCACCATTGACGGAAGCCCCCGCGCGCACAAGCCATCAGCCCCAAGGCTTCGGGCTGGCGCAGTGTCCTCGGGATCTGCGACGAGGATGACTCCTGCACCGAAACGATGAAGCTCGTCAATGGTAATGGCGTCCAGGTCAGGATCGGACATGTCAAGAACCACGAGGGCAGCGACCTTCGCACGGATCGCCGCGCGCGCTTCAGCGAGGTCCGCGCAGCGCCTGACGACTTTCAGCCCGCTCGTCTGGTCGATTGCACGAACGATCTCGCCTTCTTCTTCAGGGTTGACGAGGACGACGACACCCTGTCTGGCACTCACGACGCCCCCACGGGGACTGCTGCAAGCGATTCTTGGCCGCTGGTCGCGTCGAGGACCGTGGACACAACTCCTGCATCGACAAGAACTTCGATTCTTAGTCCGCTGCGCACCAGTGATTCTTCATCATCAATGATTTTCACGAGAGTCGCGGAGGCGAGGAGGTGCGATTGTTCTTCTGTGCCTCTGCTCGGATGGGCTGAGGGAAGAGCCCAAAGTTCCACGGTATCCCCGGGTTTGGTGGAGCTGGGCAAGCCGTCGGCGACTGTGACGACGAAACGCCGCAGGCTCTGTTCGGCCTCGTTCGTCGTCGATGCTCTCGCGACGAGTTCCCCCTCGCCCATGGATCGCTTGGCAAGCGTGCCGGGGACGAGTTCCCCTTCTTCGAGGTATGCCTCGGCGTCGATCCTGACATCTGCGAGGGCGGTGTTCGTCGCATCGAGGCTTTCACCGATGGCGATGGGGCGGGTCGTGCGATAGACGCTGACTCCGGCTCGGGCTTGGGCGACCAGCCACACGCAGGCGAGGATCGACACGGCGATAAGGGCGAGGCCACCGAGGAGGCGCGGGTCGCGCCAGAGCGGAACGGGGCCAGTCACTGTGAGGGTTCGTCGTCGATTGCGCACGCGGCCATCTTCCCCGATTCACGGGGGTTTGGCGCTCTTTCCACAGGCGATGATCGTCAAGCGGGAATCCGGGGAAGAGCGACGGGCGCACTATCCACAAGAAAAAGGGACGATCTCGTAGGAATCGAGAAGAAATGAGATACTCGGGACATGTCCCCGAGATTCTTGACGCTCGCCGATGTGGCTGAGACCTTGAACCTGACGATGTCTGCAGCGCGTTCCCTTGTCACCTCTGGAGAGCTTCCCGCGATCCAGGTCGGCGGCAAGCGCGCCTGGCGCGTCGAGGAGGCCGTGCTTGAGCACTACATTGAAGAGCAATACGCCGCCACCCGCGAGCGCATCGCAGAGCACTCCCTGTAAACGCTAGCCCCTCTCAACTCGCCACATTCCTCTTCAAGGCAGGGCACGCCCCTTCCCCCGCAAAGCCGGGCACTCCCCGCGATCGCAACACCCTCCTGCCTAGGCGAAGCATTCCCACCGACCGCGACACCCCTGTCGACACGCAAGACTCCCGTTCAAGGCAGGGCACCCCCTTCCCGCTCAAGGCAGGGCACTCCCTGCGATCGCGACATCCTCGAGCCAAGGCGAAGCACTCCCTCAAGCGCGACACGCTCTGGCGATCGCAGAACACTTCCTGTGATCACGCCCCACTCCCCGTGGGCTTTGCTCTGCTCAAACAGCCCCCAGCGCCGACTCTTCCCCAGTGAGCCCCGCAGGAGCGGTCCTGCTCGAAGACCTTCCTTCCCCCGCCACTCGCTTCAGTTCGCTCAACGCCCTGCTCGTAGCCCGTTTACCCCCTGTCTTGCCTTAGTACATCAAAGGAACGAACACGGCGGATCCCCGAGGTGACGAGGGCGATGCGTTGACTCGACCTACGGTCCCGGCAATCAAGCTCATGTGTCGAGGGCGAGATGTCCAGGTCGAAGTGATCTGCGAAGACTTCACGGATGATGCCCGTATGGCGCCCCGCGTCGTGGTCAATGACGACAGGAGAGCCTTGAGTTGCAAGCCCGCGCAAGGCGCTGGAGATCCCCAGGCCTGCACGAACGCCTCCGAGGTCACACCCCGCTTTGAGGGGCCAGGCTGCCTCGATCGCTCCGAGAGGCACGAGGGATGCTCCTGAGTTCTCGCGGATCACGAGCCAGTTGCGCGTCGCGTCGAGGATTGTGCCGCTGAGTTGTTGGCCCCCTCGAAGGATGAGGGTGATGTTCTTGCCGCTCGCTTGCACGATCCGGTCCGCCAGGCGCACGGACACTCGTTCGGCGTCGGCGAGTTCACCGACGAGTTCATCGTGTTCTTCGCGGCGGCGCGCTTCAAATTCAGCTTCGAGGGAGTGCAGGAAGAGTTCGAGGTCCACAGCTTCCAGAGTCGCATTCTTGGAGCGCGTTCTCCATTCCTTTGAGCAAAGATGTGCATCCCTCGCCGACAACTGAACACCCCCTTGACGAAGCAGCAAAGGCGATGCACACTGAATTTATATGAACTGGCACGAACCATATACAAACGAGGTGAATCGTGGATACTTGCACAGATCGTGAGTCACGGGACCTGCGACTCACGCTGGCACACGCCTTCGTTTCAACGCCGACTTCCCTCTTCCTCGCGGCGAGCTTCACCCGCCTTCTTCCAATGGCATCCCCAGCTCACCCCGAGTTCCTTCTCACGGCCGCCGTCACCGCATTCGTGGCGCTCATCCTTTTCCGCGCGGCCCTCGCAGCTTGGCTGGCCTTGGCGACACGACTCACTTTCCTCCCCTCAGTGCTCAGGCTCTTCTTCGGCAGAGCTGTCATGTTGATCGGTTCTGGTGCCGCCCGACGCCTGGTCATCGCAGGCGCGCGCAGGTCAGCCCTCGGGCTCGCCACCCTCGGCTTCGGCATGAGTGGGGCTGCAATCGCGACCCCACTTCCTCTTGAAACCGATAGCACCGCCAGCAACTCAGAATCAGTGTCATGGCTGTGGCATTCGACCGATCCGGCTGAGGCTTCTCCCTCGGATCTGGGCCGTCTTACTCCCAGCCCTCAAAACAACGCCGAGCAGGCGCAGGCTCCCACTCAGGATCTTCAAACCCCCGATCACTCCCCTGAGCAGTTCCCCAGGACAGATCAGACTCACCCGCAAGATCTCACACACTCAACTCGCAGATCTGTGCCCTCCTCCACTACTGATCCCGATCCTCGCTCGACAAAGCTGCAGAGTGCTCCTCTCTCATCAGATCTCAAGGCCTCCACGGGAAGCGCCCCTTCAGGAGAGGGGCCTCTTTCGCACCAGGGTTCCGAACTCGACTCGCTTCAGCCTCGCGCCACACTCACCGTCGAACCTGGGGATTGCCTGTGGAGTATCGCTGAGACTCTCCTGCCTTCCGGGGCTTCAGATTCACAAATCGACGCCGCCTGGCGCGCCCTGTACGCGGCGAATGCCTCTGTGGTCGGCTCTGATCCCTCGCTCATTCACCCGGGCACCGTCCTCGTCCTTCCTCAGGAGTCGAAATGAGTTCTCTTCCGATCTCAGCCACCACACCTTTACACACCCCGTCTCGCAGGATGTTCCGCTGGGACCTCAGATTCGATGTCCCTCCATCGCAACAATCAGATACTCGCGAATGGCTCAGGTCCCGTCGCACAGACGCGGGACTCGAAGTCGATGCTCCGGAAGCAGGCGCCTGGTCAGCGGGCCTCGCGCGGGCGATCATCGAATCAGTTCTCGGGCTTCGAGACAAGCGCCAACTCGAGCGTTGGCTCATCCCCTCGCTTTTCTCCGCTCTTAAACACCTGCGCTTCGACGAGGAAGTCATTGGCGTGGGTAAAAGGACCTGCCAACCAACGACGTGGAGGTTCCAAGAAGTCAATGGGGCCGTCGAATCTGCCGTCGTTGTGAAAGGAGCAAAGCGCTCCTACGCGGTCGCTTTGCGCCTTGAAGCGTTTCGAGGGCGATGGATCGCCACCGCCCTCGAAATCGCCTAACTCGAAGAAAGCCACTCCCCGTCCTGACAGGGAGCATCAGCCGCGAATCAGCGGCGCTTGCGCGCCTTCCTCGCAGCCTTTCGACGTTGCTCGCGATTGCCTCCCGAAGACGAAGGCGTCCCGGCTTGTGCCTCACTCGAGGAGTAGCGCAGATTCTGAGCCTTCTTCTGACCAAAATCTCCCATCACGGATGCGGCACGAGCCGTTCGCGCCCGCTTCGCAGCCTGAGTCTTCTCCTTCGCAGCCTTCGCCTCGGCGGCCGCCTCAGCTGCGGCAATCGCATCAAGGGCATCGGCCGAAGAGGAATCCTCCTCAGGCGAGGACTTCACTCTCAATCCCGCTGCTCCGATCCCATCTGTGAAGAGCCCCTGTTCACGAGCCTGCTCAAAAGCGCGTTCAAACTGGTGGGCGAAGCCGAAAACCTGCTGGACCGATTCTTCGCGGATCCGCTCCATCATCGCCTGGAACATCTGGGCGCCCTCGTCCTTATATTCGACGAGCGGGTCGCGCTGACCCATCGCACGAAGGCCAATACCTTCCTTGAGGTAATCCATCTCGTAGAGGTGCTCGCGCCACAGGCGGTCCACAGTCGCGATGACGACTCGCCGCTCAAGAGCGCGCATCGGCTCATCACCGAGCTGCTCGCGAGCAAGCGGATTCTCATTCAGAGCATCCTCAGCGTCCTCGTAAACCGCTTGAATGTCACCGACGAGTTCAGACACAAGATCCTCACGGACCAAGGAGGCGCGCCCGCCGTGTTCCATCTCGACCTCCTCATAGGAGACCGAAGGCGGATAGTAGCCGCGCAGCGTATCCCACAAAACGTCAAGATCCCACTCTCGGGGGGCAAGACCCGCTGTCTTCTCGTTGACGATGCCGACAATGAGGGACTCCATGAAGGACTTCATCTGCGGCTCAAGGTCTTCACCCTCAAGAACGCGGCGGCGCTCCTCGTAAATGAGTTCACGCTGCCCGGTCATGACATCGTCGTATTTAAGGACGTTCTTACGGATCTCGAAGTTGCGGGCTTCGACCTGGTGCTGCGCGGACTGAATCGAGCGCGACACAATGCGATTCTCCAGGGGAAGATCCTCCGGGTAGGCACCGGACGCCATGATCCGCTGGGCCATACCCGAATTGAACAGGCGCATAAGGTCGTCTTCCATCGACAGGTAGAACCTGGATTCGCCGGGGTCTCCTTGACGGCCGGAACGGCCTCGCAGCTGATTGTCGATACGGCGCGATTCGTGACGTTCAGAACCCAGGACATACAGGCCGCCCAGTTCGCGTACCTCTTCACGCTCGGCTTCCACGGCCGCGTCTGCCTCGGCAAGGGCGAGAGGCCATTGGGCCCGGTACTCCTCAGGGTTCTCCTTCGGGTCAATTCCCTGGGAGGCGAGGTTCGCCTGCGCGATGAACTCGGAGTTGCCGCCGAGCATGATGTCAGTACCTCGACCCGCCATGTTCGTCGCGACGGTGACGGCACCTTTACGACCGGCCATTGCGACAACCGCAGCTTCGCGAGCATGCTGCTTCGCGTTGAGGACCTGGTGCGGGATGTGCTTGTCCTTGAGGAGGCGCGAGAGGAGCTCAGACTTCTCGACCGAGGCTGTGCCCACGAGGACCGGTTGCCCCTTCGCGTGACGCTCAGCGATGTCTTCGATGATGGCCTTGAGTTTCCCGGCTTCTGTCGGGAAAACGAAGTCGGGCTGGTCGATGCGGATCATCGGACGGTTCGTAGGGATCGGGATGACGCCGATCTTGTATGTCGAGGAGAACTCGGCGGCCTCAGTCTCAGCGGTGCCCGTCATTCCCGCCCGCGAGCCCTCGGGGTAGAGGCGGAAGTAGTTCTGCAAGGTGATCGTGGCGAGAGTCTGATTCTCCGCTTTGATCTCGACATCCTCTTTGGCTTCGATCGCCTGGTGCATGCCGTCGTTGTAGCGACGCCCCGGCAGGACTCGCCCGGTGTGCTCATCAACGATGAGGACTTCACCGCCGTCGACAATGTAGTCCTTGTCCAAGTGGAAGAGTTCCTTCGCCCTGATGGCGTTGTTGAGGAAACCAATGAGGGGGGTGTTCGCAGCCTCGTAGAGGTTCTCCACGCCGAGCTCGTCCTCGACTTTGTCAATTCCCGGTTCGAGGACTCCGATGGTTTTCTTCTTCTCGTCGACCTCGTAGTCGACGTCGCGGATGAGGTCCTTCACGATACGCGCGAACTCGACGTACCAGCGGTTCACGTCTCCCGAGGCAGGGCCGGAGATGATGAGCGGGGTGCGGGCCTCATCAATGAGGATCGAGTCGACCTCGTCGACAATGACGTAGTTGTGGCCGCGCTGGACCATGTCTTCGACGCGCTGGGCCATGTTGTCGCGCAAATAGTCGAAGCCGAATTCGTTATTCGTGCCGTAGGTGATGTCCGCGTCGTACTGTTTGCGCCGCTCAGCGGGTGTCTGTCCGACGAGGACGCAGCCGACGCTCAGGCCGAGGAAGGAGTAGACGCGCGCCATGATGTCGGACTGGTATTTGGCGAGGTAGTCGTTCACGGTGACGACGTGGACGCCCTTGCCGGTCAGTGCCCGAAGATAGGCGGGCATAGTCGCAACGAGGGTCTTGCCCTCGCCGGTCTTCATTTCGGCAATATTGCCCTTGTGGAGGGCGATGCCGCCCATGACTTGAACATGGAAAGGGCGCATGTGCAGGATGCGCCAGGCCGCTTCACGTACGGTCGCAAAAGCTTCGACGAGGATGTCGTCGAGGGTTTCTCCGTTTTCGAGGCGTTCTTTGAACTCGGCGGTCTTCGCCTGGAGTTCGGCGTCGCTGAGTTTCTCGAAGTCCTCCTGGAGGGCGTCGACCTGGCTGGCGAGTTGGTCGAGCTTTTTGAGGGTGCGGCCTTCGCCGGCTCGGAGGATCTTGTCGATCAAGGACACGGGGACTCCTGTGGTTCGTTTCCGGGGCGGTGTGCCCCGCGTGCGCCTATGCGCTGCTCCAGTTTACGGAGTTCCCAGGCTTTGTCTCGACTCGGCGCCGAAATCTCAGGGAAGAATCACGAAGACGCGTATTTCTCCCTCCTTCAGCCGACCGGCTAAGGCCACAAGTCGGACGCCAGGCCTGCACACACCGGAAGATTCAAACTTCGACCTGGGACTTCTTCAAGGATCGGAGACGCACCGTTCGACTTGTGGACCAGCGCAGGCGAAGCACTCCACACAAACTCGCCGACATCCCTGTTCTGCTCCCCCGATTGTGGTTTCGGTGAGGCGTGGGGGTGCCGGGTGGGACCGAGATCATATTTGGGGTCGCACGCGTGAGGACCGAGTGCTCTCCAACAACCCCAATCACACTCTCGGCAGGACCGAGGGACACTCAGACCCACCGAGGTCATGTTTGGGGTCGTGCGTGTGGGGACCCGCTGCTGCCTGGGAACCCCGATTATGGTTTCGGCGAGGCTTGGGGGTGCCAGATGGCACCAAGATCATACTTGGGGTCGTACGAGTGAGGACCGAGTGCTCTCCAACAACCCCGATTATGGTTTCGGCAAGGCGTGAAGGTGCCGGGACGCGCCGAGATCATATTTGGGGTTATTCGGCCCTTGCCCGCGCAAAACCAGTCACCGACGATGCTACCGAATACGCCGTTTCCCCTCTCAAACCTCACCGAAACGCTCGAAAATGCCACACGCTCTGCCCGACATCTCCGGGTCAGACCCCAAGTCGAACACCGAGCGTGCACAGGTTGGAGGATTCAAATGACGACCTGGGGTTTCCTCAAGGCTCCGCGACACACCGCTCGACTTGTGGACCAGCGCAGACGAAGCGCTTCACACAAACTCGCTAATACCCACCAGCACAACACGCCCACGCGGGCCCCGGCGCACAAACTCACTGGTATCCACCGGTGCAACACGTCGCACGCGGGCCCCGGCGTACAAACTCGCCGGGGCCCGCGTCTCATTGATGTGGTGGAGCGACACACCGTCCTATTCGACCGTGGTGTTCAAACGAAGGACGCCGTAGGTCCAGCCGTGGCGGTGGTAGACGACGCACGGCTGCTTCGTGTCCTTGTCGACGAAGAGGAAGAAGGGGTGTCCGACCATTTCCATCTGGTCGAGAGCCTCATCAACGGTCATCGGCGCAGCCTCGTGAACCTTCTGGCGCACAATGATCGGCGAATCACCGAGCTGCTCTTCGCGGGCTTCACCGACCTTGAGATCTTCGGCGGAGCGCAGATGGGCGGGAGCCTCGGGGACGGGCACTTCTTCGACAGGTGCGACTTCTTCAATCACCTCGACTTCGTCAAGTTCGCGCGGGTAGCGACGTCTGTGGTCTTTCGCGCGATCGCGCATGCGGCGGAGGCGCTCGAAGAGTTTGCCTGCGGCGATATCGACCGCTGCGTAGCGATCCGCCGATTCCGCTTCAGCGCGGATGATCGGGCCTTTGCCGTAGACGGTCAGTTCGATGCGCTCAGCGGTGTCAGCCTGCCGGGGGTTGCGCTCGTGGGTGAGTTCAACGTCGACCCGCTGCGCGCGGGGGTAGAACTGCGTGACCTTTGAGACTTTTTCCTCGACGTAGGCGCGGAAGTTCGGGTGGATTTCCGCATTGCGCGCGACGACGGTGATGTCCATATTTTCCTCCAGAGGAAGCAGGCGGGCTCCATTGCCCGCAAATCGGATGCCCGAACGCGTCATTGCCTCGGGCCGTGATCTGAGCTATCACCTCCATCCGTGCACGTCGGAGGCTCTTTCAGGAAAGATCCCCCTCCGTGTTGGCTATGGCACGAGCATAACCCAGATTATGACCTAAGTCATAGGGATGGGGGATTCACTCTCGCGAAGACTGCGCAGGCCAAAGCCCCTGCGCACACCCTTGCGAGCTCTCGCATCGTGGCCCCAGTCGTCAGTACATCATCAACGAGGACGATCCTCCCGGGCTCAGGCAAGGGGAGGCGCGCACGCATGGACCCGATCTTCGCTTTGCGCCGCTGTGCACCCCCGACTCCGAACTGGGAGGGAGTTCCGATTCTCAATCCCACGGCCTCGACGACTCTGGCTTGAACTCCTGTTTCCCGGCTCAATCCCTGAGCGAGCCCACAAGCGAGGGCGGGAGTGACTTGGCGTCCGAACAGACGGCGTTTCCAGCTGGCAGGAGCGGGGATGATCCAGATCTCCGCACCCTTCGCCAGGGCGAGCCCCTCTTTTCGCTCCGCGTTATCTGTGAAAGCGTGTCGACCCAATCGCGCGTCTCGTTCCTCTTGTGTGCAGCCCTTCCTGTGGGAACACCTCGTATCTCGGGCAGAACTCGCGTCTCGGACAGAACCTGTGTGTTGGGCAAAAGCCTCCCCCTGGGCAGAGCCCAGTCCTTGGGCAAATCCTGCGTCCTGGGCAGAACTCGCGTCCTGGGCAGAGCCCGCGTCTTGGGCAAGAGCCTCCCCCTGAGCAGAGCCCACGCTTTGCGCCAAGGCTGAGGACACCTCGATTTTGAGCATGCGCCCCAGTTCCCGACCAAGAGTCATTCCCGATTGTCGTAGCAGCTCTTCAGGGTCGAATGAGGGGGAATGCTTCGCCGACACAATGAGACCTCGCCTCCGCCCCTCATATGCTCCCCCGTCAAGCAAGGGGATATCCGAGATGGCGAAGAGCTCCGGCATTTCAAGACTTCCCCAGTGGCAAGGGGCCTCAACCTGCTTCGCGCATTCCGCACACACCACCTCATCCCAAGCTCCACACCCTGCGCAGCGAGTCGGAAGGAACAGATTCGCAGCTTCTCGCACAAAATCGCCACTTCTTCCAATCCACATGCGCCTAGTGTCAAGGGAAGCGCCCTCATCTTTACCCTTCCCCTTCGTGAAGCTGTGCAGAAAAGAGGAACCTCCGCTCCTGTGGATTCTTCAGCCCGGGTAGCGAATATCGACGAGGCCCGAAGGCATGTCCTGCCATAGCGCCCCTGAACGGCAATGAAGTGTGCCCGTATGAGTCCTCGTACACACATTGCCCGGGCCCGAGCCCGCGCTGATCTCCTCAGCCCCCTCAGGCGCAGAAGATGCAGTCAAAAACCCTCCGAGTTGTACTTCGGCGAGTTCAACACTCCCCGTCCCGTCCTCGTTCTGTTTGCGGCGCAGCACCACGAAAGCATCTGTGCCCGCCCAGGAGGCGTCCTCGACCATCGAAACAATTCCCTCGATGACACTGAGCGAGCTCAGCGAAGTGGGCTTGCCTTGTCTATCTCTCACAATCGTCGCGATCATCAAAGACTTATCCGAATGATCCGCTCCGATGAGCAGAGCTCGAGCACCATCAGGAGACACGGCAACGCGAGAAAAGAGAGGACTCGGATCAAAGCCGGAGATTTCAAGGACCTCACCTTGAGAAGAGACGGCCGCAAGCCCACCCCCTTTGGCAGACCATGTCCACCCGAAACGATCAATCGAAGGAGCCCCTCCGCCCCCCACTGAAACCCTGACCTGAGTCGCGTCCTCTTCGATCCTCTCGACGACCAGCTCTTCTCCTTCACGCCAGGCGAAAAGCCCCCGGTCAACGGGCGACATCGAGGGGTGACGAGCCCCCTCCGCAGGAGGAGTCGACAGGGGAAGTGACATGAGCTTCGTCGCATTCAAGGTCCCGATCGCCCCAGACAGCATTCCCAAACGTGTATCAAGCAGGTACGAGGGATCCTTCAATGGGGCCGCATCCTTCAACTCAACATCGGAGACAAGAATCTCGACCTGGGTGATCGAGGGGCTTTGTTCCAAGGTCGAGGTGATCTGCCAGACGAGGAGATCTCGGGCCGTCCCCTCTGGAGGAACAGGGCCTTCCACATGGACTTTCGCGATGCGATCCGTAACCTCCACTGGCGCGGAGGGCACGGTAGTGCCTGCGGGGATCGCATTGCTCACCGCATCCGCCACAGCATTGGAGGGACCTTCGACGAGGCCTTCGATCAGGTGGGAGGCGAGACGGCGGGAGGGCAACCAACGAGGATCTGCAATAAGGGCATCGCCGGAGTGGGCCGGGAAGTACAGATTCACCCGCTCATAAGAAGCAAGGAAGGACGCTTTGGAGACGATGAAAGAATCCTGCGGAGCGGAAATACGCCACTGCCCCGATTCCTTCACCAGGGACAGTGCCTGGGAGATCTGTGAAGATTCTGCTCGTGACAAGACGCCCGAGGCATCAAGGGATGCCACGGGCACAGCGGAGATGCTCACCTCGGCCGTGTTCTCCCCTGCGGGTGAGGAGAGCGTGAGAGTAGGCCGACTTGCCGTGTCGTAGATGAGGACTTGCTGCTCGGGATGCCAGCGCTGCGATGAATCGGAGCTGAGGAAAAGACGAGCCGTGGCGAAATCATCATTCGCCCCTGCAGCGCAAGCAAGAAGGAAATCCGAGACTAGGGTCATTGGATCGGAGTTCCTCGCGGGACCATCCGCGGACAGTTCCACCGGGTTCGTCGTATGCGCAGAAACATCGAAAGGCGCAGGTTCAGAGGCCTTCGGCAAAGAGGTGCAAGCCGCAGCGAAGAGGGCGAGCACGAGCAGCGAAACAAGGATCAGAGGGCGCCCTTTCATCAGTCCTCCCACAGTTTCAAAGGTTCGGAACGTACCTGATCGCCAGCCTTCTTCGGCAGGGTCATGAGGAAGGAAGCACCGTGCCCAAGCTCTCCGAAGGCCTCAAGTATCCCCCCGTGGAGAGCAACGTCCTCGGCCGCGATCGACAGGCCGAGCCCGGTTCCCCCGCTCGTGCGTTTACGCGAAGCGTCAGCTCGGTAGAAGCGGTCGAAAACGTGGGCTGCGGTTTCAGGACTCATTCCGACCCCATAGTCCCTCACTCGAACGGCGACATCCGTATCGGATTGTCCGATCGTCAGGTCCACGGGCCCGCCCTCGGCGAACTCGAGGGCGTTGACGAGCAGATTGCGTAAGACCCGCTCGATCCTGCGGTCATCAATCGCCACAGCGCAGCGCTCTTCACTGCCTCCCAAACGGACCTCGACTCCGAGGCGCTCAGCAAGCTCCGCGTTCATGGCGACAACCTTCGCAACAACCTGACGCAGATCAATGACCTCAGCTGCGAGGTCGGCGGAGCGGGCGTCGTGGCGGGAGATCTCCAAGAGGTCGGTGAACAGCGAATCCATGCGTTCAGTCTGCTCATGCAAGAGCTCAGCCGAACGCTTGGCCATTGGGGGCAGGGCCTCGCGATGATCCCAAATCACCGAATCCGCCATGCGGATCGTCGTCAAGGGCGTGCGCAGCTCATGGGACACGTCCGAAACGAAGCGCTGCTGCAGGCGCGACAATTCGTCATACTCTTGGATCTTCTTCTGCAAAGACGAGGCCATCTCATTGAAGGCGATTGAAAGATCCGCCATCTCATCTTCTCCGCGAACTTGCACGCGAGCCTCAAGATCACCAGCAGCCAGGTGCTTGGCAGCCTCAGCTGTTCGACGTACGGGCCGCAGGATCGAGAAGAGGAGCCAAAACGCTCCAATCGGTAGGCCAATGAGAATCGGCAGCGCCACCGCGAAGAGGACGCGAATCACCATTTTGACCTGACGCTGATCAGAGGCGAGGGAATAGATGATGTACAGCTCGTGCTTACCCGCCCTCGGCAATTGGACGACTTGCCCGACGAGAATGCCGGGAGCGTCTTCCTCATCCACCATGGGGATCGCAACGGATTGCCACTGGGGTCGGCCATCTTGGCGCACAGCAGTGCGCATTCTCTCGCTGATGAGCAGGTCCGTGGACCCATCGGTGATCTGATTGATGCGGAAACTCGAATGAGCATCCGGGGAACGCAAGAGGACGACTGAGACCGCTCCGGCTCCCGCGGCGGAGGAGTTGATTGTTGAAACGACTTGTCGGGCGGTCTCTTGAACCTGGTCCGGAGTCTGCGCGGTCGACTGATCGAAGACCGCCTGAGCAGAAGAGAAGCGCAACGCCGCATCGTCGAGGATCTGAGTGCGCCGCGACTCAAAAGTGGAAGTGCGAAGCTGAGCGGAGACGAGAAGTGCGAAGACCGTGATGACCGCGAGCGCAGCGACAGTGATCGCGAGGGCGGAACGCAAGGAGAGGGAGGAGCGAACGGCTCTGGCTGGAGCGGAGGCTTGGACGCGCCGATACAGGCGTGTGCCTTTGATTCGCGCGATCCCCAGGGTGAATGCGCGCAACAGCTCATCTGCCCATTTACTCCTCCCCCGCCTTCCCTTGGTCGAAACCTTCGGGGTTTCGCAAGTTCCTTCTACAGGCTGAGGCTCAGCGGCGCCCGGGGTTTGGGGGGATGCACCTCCCGAGGACGATGTTTTCGCAGAGGAGTCCTCCGATTCGTGGGGGCCGTGACGGCCAGCAGATGGTTCAGGCTCCGGTTCCCGCACGATACCCGACTCCCCTCACGGTGATGACGACTTCGGGCTTATCTGGATCTCGTTCAATCTTCGACCGCAGTCTTTGCACGTGAACGTTCACAAGGCGCGTATCGGCGGCGTGGCGGTAACCCCAGACTTTCTCGAGAAGTTCCTCGCGGGAAAAGACTCTCCAGGGGGCGCGCCCCAGGGCGACGAGTAAGTCGAATTCGAGGGGAGTCAGGAGGATCTCTTCGCCGCCTCGGTGGATCGTATGCCCGGACACGTCGATGACAAGGTCGCCGAGGACGAGGCGTTCGTCGACGGCCTCTTCTCGTCCTCGCAGTCTTGCTCGGACACGGGCGACAAGTTCCTTGTGTTTGAAAGGCTTCGGAACGTAGTCATCGGCTCCGGCTTCGAGGCCAGCAACCACATCAGCAGTATCCGTTCGAGCAGTGAGCATCACGATCGGCACATCGGATTCCTTACGGATCCTGGTGCAGATCTCAATCCCATCCATGCCCGGGAGCATGACGTCCAAGAGGATCAGGTCCGGGTTCTCTTGATGGAAGACGTCAAGAGCTTGCACGCCATCTGAACAGGTCGCGACATCAAAGCCCTCAGATCCGAGCACGATTCCGATCATCTCGGCCAGTGCAAGATCGTCGTCCACCACGAGAATGCGTGAATTCATGCACTAAATCGTGTCACGATTCGATCACGGATGGGGCCCGACCCGCTGCACTAGAGACAACCAGGGCTTGTCATCAGGGTCTTCACCCTGGATACTTCGCTGATTTCTTGGGACAATACGCAAGTCCGATGACGAAAGGCCCATTCGATGACTACTCCGCCACCCGGGGGATTCCCCTCCTACTCCTCTGCGCCTCAGCCCCCTGTTACTCCGGGAAACGGGGGCGGCTGGCAGGGTGCGGATACCCCTTCGGCGCAGACCTGGACTCCCGCAGGAGCACCCGAATCCGCATGGACGCAGCAAGGGAACTGGGGGGTTCCGCCTCTTGCGAAGGATGCGCTTCGCCCTGTGATCCCTTTCCGTCCTCTTGGGCTCGGCGAGCTTTTCAGCGGTGCCATCGAGATTCTTCGTTTCGCTGCGGCTCCCCTCTTTCTCATTCCCCTCGTCCCGATGCTCATTCTTGGCGTATTCGAAGGGTTCATGACCTATTGGAGTTTCTCTTCTTTGGATTCCTTTACAAGGCAGCTCAGCTATGCCTCCACTGATGATGTTCCCCGTATTCTCAGCGGTTTCTTCCTTCCCCTGTTCTCTGGTCTTTTCATCAGTGTGGCCCTGATGGGAATCGTGAGTTTCCTGGTGATGGGGCCTCTCTACATCATCTCTTCAGATGCTGTTATCCGCAGAAAAGTGGATGTCCGTGAAGCCTTCAGTCGTTTCTGGCCCAGGCTCATCCCAATGATCGGCACTGCAGTCCTGTTCACCCTCATGAGCTTCGCGATTATTCTGCTCGCGTCCGGAATCGGAATGCTTCCCATGATCGGGATCATCGGGGATGTCATCAATGACGTTGAGGTCACTCCGGGGCGGATCGGAGTGATAGTCCTCGTCACCTTGCTGTGCACGCTTGTCGCTTTCCTGAGTCTCGTGTTCGTCCAGATCCGTTTCCTCTATGCCTACCCGGCTTGTACCCTCGAGGGTCTCGGGCCTCTTCCGGCTCTCAAACGTTCATGGGAGCTCACCAGAGGGGTCTTCTGGAGGACTCTTGGACGTTATCTCCTCGTTTCTGTCGCAATCGGGGCGTTGACGAGTATCTTGTCTTCCCTTTTCAGGCTCTTCTTCTTCGGCGCCCCGGATCTTTCTCTCGCCTTCTCCGCTGTTCTTTCGGCGCTCATATCGGCTCTGACTATGCCCCTCCTTGTTTCCTTCTTGACCCTCATGTACACCGATGAGCGCATGCGACGTGAGAATTTCGGGGTTGTCCTCGAGCAGGCGTACAAGGCTCGCCTCGGCTGAGTTCCGAGGCCGAGCGTTCTGCCTGACTTTCCGCGCCTTACATAGGCCGAGCCTCCTGTCTAAGCTTCCGCGCCCTGTGGTGGAGACCGGGCCTCTTGTTAGCTCGTCCGTGCCCTGCAGGATGTGTCTCGAAGCCCGATGAATGGGAGAGGACGCATCGCAGCGCGGGGATGCATGACACAGGGATGGGGTATAGAGCGGGTTCCTTAGACGCCTGTTCTTCTCAAAGAGGCGCTCGTTCTTGGCTCTGCTCTTTCCGAGGTGATGTGTCAGTCTCGGGTCTTGGCCTCCGTCTTTGCTGAGCGGGAGCTTCGCTCCGAGGCCCTGTCCTTCACCTTGTCCTTCACTTTGAGGCCAGCGGATCTTGTGCCAGAGGCCCTGACATTCGCCTGCCCGAGGCCCTGGCATTGGCCTACCCGAGGCCCTGAGCTTCGCCTGCGTGGAGGTCTCCCGAGACACCGTCCGTGATCCGGCGCCCAGACCCCCGAGATTTACCTGTGTGGAGGTGTCCTGTGCCCTCTTGCCCCTTCTCCTTGTCGAGGGAAACAACAGCCTCAGTCGTCGCTGATCACCGTGAAGCGTGCGCGGCGTTTGGCGTAGGACGAGTTCGGGTCAAGGGGGCTGGAAGTATCCGGTTCCTTCTTCGGAGCGAAGGGCCCTCGTTCTGCTTCCCTTGCGGCGGGTCGGATCGCGGCCGAAGACTGCGTAGGGGGTTCGGGGGCAGCATGGCGTTGCGTTTCCGCAGCGCGCCTGACCGCATCGACGAGGGCGAGCAGGTCATCGCCCGAGGGAGGGGCCGGCTCGAAGTTCGTCACGAGGCGCACGACTTGCCAGCCTTTTGGCGCGGTGAGGTGCTCTGCATGGTGATCGCACAAATCGTAGGCGTTCGGTTCGGCAAAGGTCGCGAGCGGTCCCAAAACGACTGTGGAGTCCTGGTAGTCGTAGGTCAAGGTCGCGACTGCGGGGCGTTGGCACCCGGGCTTGGAGCAGTGTCTTGCCAAAATCACCTCACTAGGGTACGGCACTTTCTGCTCGGGAGAGATTCTCTCCCCTGGTGCAAGCCTCAGGGGTTCGTGCTCCGGGCGAGGGCGGGCGCGTTCGATCGAGCTGGCGTTGGGCTGAGGCCCAGCTGTCGGCACGCTCAGTTCCAGGCCTCCTCAGGTAGGGATCGATCTTCAGTCCCCAACGGACGCGTCCTCCTCAGTGGCGGGTCTGAATGACCTAGGCTTGGCAGGTGCCTTCCCTCTCCCGCCATCCTCGACGCGATCCTCATGGCCGTGGTCCTCGCGGCCCCCTGTTCTTCCCCGGAACGCCCGCGTGGAAAACCCGCAGAGAAGGCTTCGATGCGCTCGCAACCTCGCTGATCGTTGATCTGGCGAAGAAGTGGCCTGCCGTGTACACCATCGAGTTCGCCACTGAGGATGTGCCGCCTTCAGATCCTGCGTCTTGGGAAGACCATTCGGAGGTGCTGGGACGAGTCTTCCACGCGGATCGACGCCGCGGCTTGAAAGACAGGATCGTCGTGTATCGCTTGCCAATCGTTCTACGCTCACACGACGATGTTCCCCGTACGCTCCGTAAGGTTCTTGTGGAGCGCATCTCGCGGGTCCTGGCGATCCCGCCTGATGAGCTCGAGGAGGAGCTGCACTAAAACCCCGAGCGCATCTTCTGGAATGGGCGAACCTTTGCCCTCCGGAAGGGGGCGGACTTTGCCCTCTGGAATGTACCAGCCTTTGCCCTCGGGAAGGGAGCGAGAAGGGGATCCGGAGAATCCCCCACTCTCCCAGGCTTCTTGAAAGGCCACTCCCTCAGGCTTCCGGAAGAGGCACTACAGCCCGTGCAGGCCTCCTGAAGGGCCACCACGGCCCTATGTTTTCCCGATAGGCCGATCAGGGTTCGACGCTGACCTGGGCTTCCCTTGCGATCAGGCCAGCGGTCCCCACCGGCCAGCTCGCATGCACCGTCCCATTGGGCGTCACCGCCTCAATGAGCAGGGCCGCTCGAATCGGCGTATTCGCGCTGATCGAAGCGTCTGCTGAGGGAAGATCAAGGATCGTTGATCTGCCTTCGAGGAGTTCGACTCGCTGTCCTGCGAGCTCGATACTCGCGCTACCTGCACCCGCGCTTTGGGACAGGGCGATTATGAGTTTCGCCGTCCAAGACTCCATTCCACTTTCGGTGTGCACGGAAGTCTGGCGCCTCGTGGACATGCTCATTTGGGAGGCCACAAGCCTGCCAAGTGTTTCGGCCCCAGGGATCTTCGCGGAGGTGAAGGGCTTTGAGGGCAGGGATGTCGACAGGAGGCGCCAGGGGATTGTCGAAGTGGGGAATGCTCCCCCCTTCCATGTTCTCTCGACTGCCACGATCATCGCCTGCTCGGATTCGAGTTCGAGCGCAGCCTCCTGAGCGGATGCCCCATTAAGGGGGATGGCGAGGACCGTTCCCGCGTCAACGGTAATCTCCTCTTCAGTGAGGGGTTTTCCTTCTTCGGCCCCCAGAATCGTGGCGCGCACGGTGGCGGGCTCCTCGCCGGGCACTGCGATGCGCAGAGTCGCTGACTCTTCTCCGCCGACGCCGAGGATCATGGCAGAGTTCGTGGGAGTACTCGCCGAAGTCCAGGTCGTTCCTTGTGGGACTTCCCCGTCGAGGGCGGAAAGTTGAGCGAATGCGGCGACTCCGGCGCCTTCAGCCTGGATGCGAAGAACAAGATTGTCCTCATCGGCGAACCAGCCGAGTGGGAGCACAGGGAGCGAAGAATGCGCCGGAACAGTCAGGGGCTGCGCTTGGGCGGCGAGCGGACCTGCGGCCCCCATCGCGCTGATCGTCACCTTGGAAGGGAGCGGCGAGGGGTTGGACAAAACGAGGACGGCGTCTGAGCCGAGTTGCGTCGCCCCCAAGACAATCCACTGGTCCGTGAGCGGGGCAGAACAGCCGGTCGCCGACAAGCCGAGGAGTTCACCGCCGCTCTGGGCGGCGAGGATGAATCCGGAGGGAAGTTCAAGGTGCGCACCTTCAGGTGCTCTCACGACGAGTTGACTCAAAGGCTCGTCCCCTGCACCCAGCCCTGTCGTGGACCAGATGGCACCAGGGTTGGCAGCTTCCTCGGGTTCAAAAGGATCGAGGATCCCCGGAGGGCATGCGAGCACCGCGGAACTCGGTTTCACGCTCATGACAGGAGCGTCGAAGCTGCGCAGTTCTTCGGGAGGCGGAAAGAGCCCCGGCGCACCCACTACACCGAGGAGTCCGAGCGCGAGGGCGAGGGCAAGCAGAGCGGGCAGGGAGGATCTCATGCTCGTCTCCTCCAGGGGATCGCTAAGAGCGCGGCAAGGGCGAGGGCGCCAAGGGTGAGGATCTTCCAAGGCAGAGCCCAGATGCTCTCGTGAGTGATGAGGAGGTCTCCCGAAGCCTGCTCGAGGGTGAAGGCCTGGCTCCATCCGCGAGCAAAGGCCTCAAGAGGCTGAGCGTTAAGAGTTGCTTTCCATCCGGGGTCGAAGCGTTCAGCGAGAACAATCTGTCCTTTCGATCCTTCCGGTAGGTCACCGGAGACGCGAAGAGCGCCTGAGTCGAGGTTCGTCCATGTGTGCCCGTCGATGATTCTTGCGCGAGCCGTGTGCATGGAGTCGAGGTGAAGCCTCCACAGGGAACCAGCATCGGTGTCGCCGACTTTTTCCAGTCCGGGCGCTCGATCGAGGGCATCACTCATTGCCTTCAGTCCTGCAGATTCCGGGCGGATCAAGATCGTGTCGACACCATGATCGGCGAGGGAACGGACCGTGGCCTCATCGGGGTAGACGACGAGGGTAAGGGCGAGTTCAGCCAATTCGCTGCTCGCCGGATCCATTGCATCGCCGTGAAGTTGTGCTCGCAGATCCTGGGCGCGGGTGATCGGCGTCGAGTCAAGGAAGGAGGGGCCTTGGCCTCGCCAGAGTCGAAGGCTCAAGGTGCTCACTTCAGCATCAGAGTCGAGGACGAGGACGCGCCCACCTCTGGTCGAGGCTTGGGCTTGGGCGCTGACCACGGAGACGAGGTCCGTGGAGGCGCTGAGTGTCGGGGAGGCCAGGCGCTGCGAGGTCGAAGCGGAGGCTTGTGCGTCATGTTCGAGGATGCGCTCAAGGATCGGAGCGGTCCCAGACACGAGGAAAAGCAGCGATGCGAGGGCTGCGAGAAAGGAGAAGGGCCGCATGGCCTTCGAGTTCCAGGCGGGCGAACTCGGGGCGGCTTTGAGGGCAAGTCCGATCAGTCCGAGTGAGCCGATCGACACTGCAGGTGCCGACCATGCGGTCAACACCTGCGTCCCTTCCACTCCCACGTCACAGCGCGACAGGGCTGCGCCTCCTGAGAGGGCGAGCGCCGTGCAGCAGATGACAAGGGGCAGCCCCCGGCCTCGTTCATGCGGGGAAAGGAGGATAGCGAACAGGGCCGCGAGGAGAAGAAGGGCTCCTGGGATGAGCGAGAGAGCAAGGACCTCCACGCGCGAGATCTGAGTCGGCAGGCCCAGGAGCGCTTGCCACGCCACAGGCTCCAGGCTCGGCGCATCAGGTCCTGAGGGGCTGAGGAGAGCCCGCCATGCGAAAAAGCGGAAAGCAGAGAAGATCGTCGGAGCGATGAGGAGAGCTGCGGGCATGAAGGCCGCGAGTGCTCCCCATCTGGCGCTGCCGCGCCGCCACAGGATGATCAGGGCAATCATCAGGGGAAGGATCGCCCAGGGGACGCATGCCACCATGGCAGCACCGACGACAGTGAAGCGGGCAAGAGCACCGGAACGCAGGTTCTCAGGAGCGTCGATCGTTCCCCGGGCCCCTTCGAGGCGCAGGGGTGTGCGAGGGGCTGCGAGGCTCAGCCACGCGGAGGCAGCAAGGGGCACCAGCACGTGGAAAAGGGCCGGAGCCAAGCGCCCCTGGCTCTGTGAGAGAGTCAGGGCGGGAAGGACCGACCATGCGAGCGCCCCAGCGCCGCGAAGAGCAGGCGAAGAGGTGAGACGAGAAGAAAAACGCCACGCGCTCGCCGCTGCAAGTGGCGCAAGGAGGAAGAGCAGGTAGCGAGCGAAGCTCGTCGGCGTGATGCCAAGGAGGCTCAGAGGATAGGCGAAGAGTGCGAGCACAATGAGCAGGGGGTCGGCAACTCCGATGCGCCCGTCCCCTCCGGGCACCCAGTTCGACCAGGTGCTCTCCCACAGGCCTTGGCCGCTGGCGGGCAGTGCGCGCCATGCTCCACCTGCAAGAGTCCCGTTCATTCCCCACCAGCGGCCCAGGGCGAGCAGGGCCGTGAAGAGGAGGACGAGGAGGAGTATGCGCCGGGATTTCACCCGATGGGCGCGCGCCGACTCGATGAGGAGAGGATCGACATTCTCATCCTCGGGCGCAAGCGCTTTCGCGAGGTCTCGGCGCCGTTCCCGAAGTTCTCGTCCACTCGATTCCAAGCCCCTCAGAGCTTTCGTGGGAACTTTCGAGGCGCGCGCCTGGATGCGGCGCGCTTTGAAAAGCGCGGGCGTCTTCCCCAGAGCCTGCGCCCATGCACAAAGCTCTGCTCCGGCCAGGTGGGAGGCTCCGCTGCTTAAACGCCCAAAGGCGCGGATCGGCGACCAGATCGCGAGCCAAAGCATGAGGAGGGGGAGCAGGGGCGCGGGCGTTGCTTTCGCCCAGTTGTAAATCTGGGCGAAACGCCTGGCTGCAAAACTCGCGTCTTGTGGATCGTGGGCGGGGTGAGATTTCGCTGCGTTGAGGAGGGGAAGATCAGAATTGTCCTCCTCTCCCCCGCTTCGGAGTGCCTCTTTCTCGTGCCCTTGGGGGAAAAGTGCGAGGCGGGCGTGACGGATTCGTGCTTTCGGGGCGACGACAACCCGGTATCCCGCGAGGTGGAGGCGGCGCCCGAAGTCGAGGCCATCACCGAAGGGCCCGAGCACCGGGTCGATGCCGCCGACGGCGTCCCAGGCCTCGGGGCGGATGAGGGCGCCTGCGGTGCCTGCTGCGAGGACATCACTTGTGGAGTCGTACTGGCCCTGGTCGATTTCTCCCGGGCTGATGCGTTCCAGACGACGGGCGCTCCTCGTGGCGTGAATGCCGAGTTCCAGGAGCTGTGTGCCGTCCATGCTCATCTGTTTAGCGCCGACGAAGCCGATGGTGCGTCCACGGTCCGCGACTTCCCACAGGGCGCGCAGGCATGAGGGTTCGGGAATGGAATCGTCGTGGAGGATCCACCACCAGCGTGCCGCAGCGAGCTCGGGAGAGCTATCGCGAAGCTGCTGGATCGCAGCCCCGAGGTTGGCAGCCCCCGGTGTGGGGACGCTGCGCACATCCAGGTTTCCCGGAGTTTTCAGGGTGGCCTCTTCTGAGCAGTCGAGGAGGAGGATGTGATTGGGTTGCAGTGTTTGACTTGCCGCAGCTAAGAGGACGGAGTCAAGATGCGCCTGCCGATCGCGGGCAACAACGAGGGCGACGACGCCAGAACTCACGAGAACCCTCAGCCCGCCGAGCGGCGGAGGCGTCGGCGTTCGCGTTCAGACAGGCCACCCCAGATGCCGAAGCGCTCATCATTGGCGAGAGCGTATTCCAGGCATTCCTCACGGACTTCGCAGGAGTGGCACACGGCCTTCGCCTCACGAGTCGAGCCTCCCTTTTCGGGAAAGAATGCCTCCGGGTCGGTCTGTGCGCATAGGGCATGCTGCTGCCAGGCAAGCGGGCCGTCGGCGCGCGCAAAGAAGTCGGCATCAGATGCGTCGGACCACGCGATCGGTCCGTCACCGAAGATGTTCCACACCGTGCCGTCTCCTCAAAGTTTTGTGTCGATATGAGAATTACACGCGTGTCATACGCATTAGTCAAGCCGGTTGGAGTAAATGAGAAAATTCCACACACCCCTTGCACATGGCTCGTTTCCATGCTGAAGGGCCTCATTCGCGCTGGTAGATACGGCTCAAGCGTGAGCGAAACGACTAGTGTGCACCCATGACCTCTCTTCGCGCACTCTTGAGCACCCTCGCCTCTCAGGCCGGCCCCGTCTTGACCGTGTACTCGAAAGAACGGGTCGAGTTCAACGGTCCGGTCCTGGCCCGATGGTTCTCAAAGATCTCGAACCTGTTGAGCGAAGAGCTCGGCGCGGATCTTTTCGGCGAGGGCGAGGCACACAGCGGGCGTTTCTTCATCCGTCACGAGCTCTGGCAAGAGATCGTGTGGACCGTCCCTCTGCTTGCACTGGGATGGACGCGCCTTGGATCACTCGAGGAGGCGGCCCCGGGCGATCTCGTCCTCGTTTCCACCATTGACGAGGACGCCCTCGCGGCTTGCGAGTCGGGGGCGACTGTTCTGGCTCAGCCGCGCGAATACTTGGCGTTTTCGTGGAGGGGCGATCCTCTACCCACTGGGATCCTCGATGCTCTCGCTGAAGTGATGGCCCAGCCCGATCTGCTCATCGGCGCCCCGACGGGCGCACTATTGCCCCTCGAGGAGGTCTTCGAAGTTGTGGATGAGAGTGAGGGCATGAAGGGTGTGCGGATTGGGCTCTACGCGAAGGCCGAGGAGACTCTGGTGCATCTGATCGGAGCCTGGAGGCGCGCAAGCGGAGTCGTGCTCATCGATCCCGATCACTACACCAAGACGGAGGCTGAGAAGGTCAGTGCGAAAGAGGGACAGCTCCTGTGGATCTGAGCACGTGAGGGGGCGGTGAAACGAAGGCTGAGTTCCCGAGCCTACGAGCGAGGGGCAGCCTCACCTGACAAGAAAGCACCGTCGAAGCGAGTTGATGCACGAAGAAGGGCGCCTCACCACAAGGCCTCTCAGGTGCTCCAGGCCTCAGTGCGTCCCGAATTCAGCTCGCACGGTGCGGCGCAGAGCCTCATCGATCGCGAAGGGGCGCTCAAAGCCGCTCTCTTCCAGTGCCTTGGTCGCCACGATCGTCGAGGCGGCGAACTTGCGGATGCGAACTGAGGAGATCGGCAGGGGGCGTCGGATGAGCACTGCGAGCGCGTCAAAGGTGTAACCGCCGACAAGCCCCAACCACAGGGGGAGCCGCAGACCTTGGAAGCGGTGCCTGTCGAGGGCCGAACGAATCGTCGTCACGAGTTCGTTCGTCGTCAGGTCCGGCTTATCCGCGTAGTTGAAGAGCTGATAGCCATGGGAGTTCTCAACCTGATCCGCGAGGAAGGCCGCCACATTGCCGACATAGGCTATGGATTTACGGTTCGTCCCGTCGCCGACGCTGAGGAACTTGCCACTGTGGATCTGGCGCATGAGGGTGTAGACATTCCCCCGATTCTTCTCCCCGAAGATCACACAGGGGCGCACGATCGTCAGGTCTGCGCCTGTTTCCTTCTGCCAGGCGCGGAACACCTCCTCTGCGGTGAGCTTTGAGCGCCCATACTCGTTGAAGGGGTTCACCGGGTCGGTCTCAACCGACTCGCCCGCATCGAGGCCGTAGACGGCAACCGTGGATGTGAAGACGATTCGGGAGATCCCGCAGGCTCGCGCCACCTCAACGGTATTCTTCGCGCCCCCGACGTTGACGCTGTCGTAAAGGGAAAGTGGACGCACATCATCTCGGTGCTGAGCTGCGAGATTGACGATCACATCACAATCGCAACCGACGGCGGTGAAAGCCGCGAGATCGCGGACGTCGCCCTGGGTGGTGATTTCTGCGAAGTCGGGGTTGATCACCAGGTCGTAGCAACGCACCTCGTGTCCTCGGCTTTGGAGTTCGGGGATGAGTCGCGACCCGACGAAACCGCTTCCACCGGCAACGAGTATCTTCATTCTTCTCACCACAATCCGAGGAGTTCCATCAATGCCAGCACGATCCGATCACGCTTTCTGCGGCGCAGGTGTCGACAGTGCCACGCCAACCGTACCCGGTTGACGATCCCCTTGCCCTGAAGGAGGCTCAGTGTCTGATCCATTTCAGCGCTCATGCCGGGCTCAGTGGTGACGGCGCGCGCCGTCCTCGCCATCAATGCGAATTGCTCGCGGTACCAGCCGGCTCCCAGCATCGCTGCGCGGGTTCGTGCCGCCCCGAGCCCGGAATTCGCCCCCATGTCATTGGCCTCATGTTGACGGTAAGCCAGGGTCGGCGTCGAATCAATGTGCCACTTCATCATGTGCGCACGAGCAAGGGTATAGAGCAGCCAATCATGGAAACCCACGGCATCGGTGTCGACCACCCCGGAACGCAAATCCTTTTGCAATTGCGCGAAGGCCTGTGGAGTGAACACGTAGGTCGAGCCTGGGCCCGGGGACTGGCAAACGAAGTCGAGCCTGCGCTCAGGGAAATCCTTGCGCAAGATCTTCTTCGTCCCATCCGGATACAAGGCGTCGATTGACGAGGAGACGGCGTCGAAGGGGCCCTCGCGCAAGATCTTCACCTGTCGGGCGAGACGCCCCGGGTACCAGATGTCATCTTGATCAGCGAGGGCGACGTACTCGTCTTCTTGAGCGGAAGCAGCGGCAATGATGTGGCAGAAGTTCTGCGCCGATCCTCTCTTGCCCGTACGAGCCTCGAGAACGCTGACCCCTCGATCTTCAAGGATTGTGAGAGTGTCGTCCGTCGAGCCGTCATCGCTGGCGAGGATCCTCACCTCGACCCCGCTTTGAGACAAGATGGAGTCGATCTGTTCTGCGATCCACTGACCACCGTTGTAGGTGGCCATGAGGACGAGAACACGAGGACGCGAGTGATGCGCAGACATGGGCTCTGCCCCCACCGATCAGTGCCCCTCCGCCGCGTACTTGGCTTCAACGGCTTCCTTGAGAGGAGCCCACCACGCCTCGTTGCGCGTGTACCACTCGATGGTGTCGGCCAGGCCCGAACGGAAGTCGGTGAAGCGCGGCGACCAGCCGAGTTCCTCACACAGCTTCGTGTTATCGATCGCGTAACGCAGATCATGACCGGGACGATCTGCGACATGATCGAAATCATCGGGGGCGCAGCCCATGAGCTCGTTGAGGATCATCACGACATCACGGTTGTTGGTCTCCCCATCGGCGCCGATCAGATAGGTTTCACCGATCCGTCCCCTCATGAGGATCTCCCACACCGCCGTGTTGTGGTCGCGCACGTGGATCCAATCGCGAACATTCAGGCCGTCTCCGTACAGGCGCGGGCGGACGCCGCGCAGACGGTTCGTGATCATGCGGGGGATGAACTTCTCAATGTGCTGGTAGGGGCCGTAGTTGTTCGAGCAGTTCGAGATCGTCGCCTCAACGCCGAAGGAACGCACCCAGGCGCGCACCAGCAGATCAGAACCCGCCTTCGAAGAGGAGTAGGGCGAGGAGGGGTTGTAGGGGGTCGAGGGAGTGAACTTCGCCGGATCGTCGAGTTCGAGATCGCCGTAGACCTCATCGGTGGAGATGTGGTGGAAGCGCACCTTGTGGCGGCGCACGGCCTCAAGGAGGGTGAAGGTGCCGACGAGGTTCGTCATGATGAAGGGCGAGGGGTCGTTGAGGGAGTTGTCATTGTGCGACTCGGCGGCGAAGTGAACAACGGCGTCCGAGCCCGCGACAACGGAATCGACGAGCTCGGCATCCGCAATATCCCCCTCGACGATCTTCAGGCGCTTCGCCTGCTCCTCGGTGATGTCGCTGAGCGAGCCGCGATTACCGGCATAAGTGAACTTGTCGAGGACGACGACATCGACGTCGGCGTGATCCTCGAGGAGGGTATGAACGAAATTCGCTCCAATGAAACCGGCCCCACCGGTGACGACGATCCTCACAACGAACCCCTTACGAATAGTGGACTGACCCGGCAATTATGCCGTACTGCGCACGCCATTCCTGGCATTTGCCTCTAATCTGCGCTTTTCTCAGGCAGATCACAGGGAATCTCCGAGTTCTTCTGGGAAATACCTCTGCCTTTGCCCTTGGACTCCTTCACTTGGAGGATGTCGCGGCCGAGGGTGAGGATGCCCCGAGAACAGCGCGAGTATCTGCCGCTGAAAGCCTCAGTGAGGATCGTCGGGATCCTTGAGATCCTCCCACTCGGCATGAGTGAGCGGGCGCGCTGATGCGCCGCTGCTTCACGAAGACGCGCACGGTCCTCCTCGCTGCCTCGAGCAGCCCTGAAAGCGTAACTGGATGCCGAAGTCGCTCGCAGGAGACGCCGACGATCATCTGTGGGATCGGGCTTGAGCATGCGGGCCGTCCTGGCAAGGAGTGATTCCTTTTTCGCTCCGATCTGGTTGTTCTCGTGTTGGCGGTAGAGGGTCAAAGCCTCGGGGAGCAGGCGCAAGGAATGATCGAGGGCGGCGAGAAGAGCCAGCCACTCATCGTGGATCCATCCTTCGGGCACAGGCATTGCCGCCCTCGCGAATTCGCCATTGACCGCTGTGGTCGCACCCGTGACGAGGTTCCTCCTGAGGAGGACTGCGAGGGCGTCGCCCTTCTGAAGGTTCTCGCGCTCCCACCGGCTCGCACGCAGTTCATCCAAGAGCAGAGCTCCGAGAGACTCCCCTTTCGAGTCAACGAGTTGGGCATCGGAATGCACGAGTTCCACACCCTCAAGAGCATCGAGGAGGCGTTCAACCTTCGTGGGCACCCAGATATCATCCTGATCGCATAAGACGATCACGTCTCCACTCGTCGCCGCAATGGCATCGGAGAAGTTGGCGCGCACCCCCAGGCCGGGGCGATGGTGACGAATGAGAAGATCAATGCCACTGCCCTCGAGCATGGCTTCGACGATTCTGACAGTCCCATCAGCAGAATCGTCGTCTCCAAGGACGATCTCATCGACCCGGCGGCTTTGATCGAGGATCGACTGGATCTGTTCGCGAATGAAGCGCTCGCCGTTGTAGGTGCACAGGGCAACGGAGACTCGCAGGGGCCGTGTCTGTTCGTTCAAGGTGCTCGCCTCCAGGGGTCGTGTCTTCTCCCCCGTTTCCTTTCGGCGTACTGGGGTGAGAGCTTTCGTGTGCTGGGGGCAGAGTAGCGCGCTAAGAAGCCGAGGGGCGAGGAGCACAGTGCTTCGAAAGCGACGGAGAGCCACAGATTGACATACCCCTTGCGCATGACCACACCTTCAGTTCATGCTAGTTTGAAGAGATTCTTCACTTTGACCACTCCCGTCATAGGACTTCGCGTGCATTCATCATCCGTACTGTGCTCACTGGGCATCGCGCTCTCACTCGTCCTTGTTCCCCTCGGACCCCAAGAAGCGTTTGGCGCGCCTTCAGCGCAGACGGCGACTCCCTCGAGCCTGCCGGAGCCGAGCAGCATCAAGACCGTCGTCTCCTCATCGATCCTGGACTATTCGGGTTCGGGGACCTGGGTCAAGAGCGCTTCGCACTGGAAATGGCGCCTCACTTCCGGCGATTATCTGAAGAACTCATGGGCGCGGATCTCGGGAGTCGACTACTACTTCGACGCAGCGGGCATCATGGCGAGCGGATGGCGATACCTGAACGGCTGGTATCACTTCGCCTCCTCTGGAGCGAAAGAGAGCGGGTGGATCCGCTCGGCCGGATACTGGTACTTCCTCGATCCCCTCGAAGGGATCATGCAGACCGGGTTCATCTCAACTGGGGGTGCTCGCTACTTCCTCGAGTCCAATGGTGCGATGAGTATCGGCTGGATCGCCTCGGAGGGGAACTGGTATTACGCCGATCCTCAGCAAGGCGGCTCACTCGCAACCAGCGTTCGCACTCTTCACGATGGGACCTACACCTTCGATTCTTCCGGGAAAATGGCGACCGGCTGGACACTCGTGTCCGGTAAGTGGCAGTACTTCGCTTCATCGGGCAGGCGCATCCTCGGATGGGTATTGGACCAAGGGAATTGGTTCTATCTCAATCCTTCGAGCGCGAATATGGCCATCGGCTGGCTCGCCCTCGGCGGCTCCTGGTACTGGCTCGACCCCTCCAGTGGAGCGATGACGACCGGGTGGCTGCGTGACGGCGACGCCTGGTACTGGCTCGATCCCTCGAGCGGGGCAATGGCAACGGGAACGGCGATCACCAATGGGCGCCTCAGTCGTTTCGATTCCTCCGGCAGGTGGATCTCCTACATCGATCAGCACCCGATCATCGCTCAGCCGAGCGCATCTCAATCATCCCTCATCGCCTCAATGACTCAGGTCTATCTCAACACGGGCCGTCCGTATCCTACGTGGGCCCTGAGCAGCGGCGGAGCCGGGGACATCACCGCTTTCGCGACGATCCTCTACGAGGAGGCGGCAGCCGAAGGGATCAGCCCTGAGCTCGTATTCTGCCAAGTCATGAAAGAGACCGGCTGGCTTCAATTCGGCGGAGACGTCACAGCCTCCCAATTCAACTTCGCAGGGCTCGGTGCCGTCGGTGGAGGCGCCGCCGGAGCCTCCTTCCCCTCGGTCAGGATCGGAGTGCGCGCGCAAGTCCAGCATCTGCGCGCCTACGCCGACCCTTGGGCCAGCAGTGCGACGCTCGCTTATCCACTGGTCGACCCTCGTTTCACGTACGTCCGTAAGGGCTCAGCGCCCTACATCGAATACCTCGGGATCCAGGAGAATCCGAACGGCGTCGGCTGGGCGACTGCGAAGAACTACGGCTACGACCTCGTGTCAATGATGGACGCCTACTTCTGATCGGCGAACACGATTCAGCCCCCTCACTGAAAAGCCCAAGGTCCTTTCGCAAGACGCAGCAGCACTCCGAGATGAAGAACCCTGATCCGAGGGCAGAAGAACTCTCATCGCAGGGCGTGTCCCCCGGCGTCTCCTTCAAGCGCATGCCCTTGCTGTTCAACAGACCTCACCCACGCCTGTTGAGCAAGGGGAAGACTCAGTCTCCCTTGCTCTCCAGCAAAGAACGAACGTAGTCATCGAGGCGTTTCATGGAGTCCGCGGGGGTGAAACCGGTGGCTTTGATCTTGCCGAGATCGAGGGCGGAAGCGAGCGGCCTGGGAGCAACCCCTTCCCGACCTGAGAAGTACTCTTCGGTCGAGACTGGAGTGACCTCGTCCGGGTCTCTGCCCGCGAGCTCGTACACGCGTTTGGCAATATCCGCCCAGGAAACGACGGGCCCCTCTCCGGAAAGGTTATAGGTGCCGTACTCCGCTTTCGTTTCGAGAAGGTGAAGGATCCCGGCGGCGAGATCGCTGGTGAAGGTCAGGCGCCCCGTCTGATCGGACACCACCTGAGGTGCGATGCCTTGAGAAGCGAGTTCAAGCATCTGGCGCGGGAAGTTCTTCCCGTCGCCGACAACCCAAGAAGTCCTGACAAGATAATGCTTGGGCGCCGCTGTAACTGCGGCGTCGCCTCCTGCTTTCGCCTGGGCGTAGACGCCCAGCGGCGAGGGCGCCTCATCTTCGAGATGAGGGGAGCACGAGCCGTCAAAAACGTATTCGGTTGAGATATGTACGAGAGCCAAGCCGTGCGTGGAGGCGGCTTTGGCGAGATTCGCAGGCCCCGTCGCATTGGCGCGCCACGCCATTGGACGACCCTCGGGTGACTCTGCGCCGTCAACATTCGTCCAGGCCGCCGCGTTGATGATGATGTCGAAGCGACTCCAGTCGAAGGCGTCCATGGCCTTCACATCGGAAATGTCAACCTCGGGCAAGTCGACGCCGGTCGTCTGGTACCCGGCCTCGGGCAATTGACGCATAAGTTCACGTCCGAGCTGTCCATTGGCTCCTGTGACGAGGACGCGTTTGCCCGTGGGGGCGGGAGCTGGGAAGGGAGTGACTTGCGCCATGCGGGGGTGGGCCTTGTCCTTATCGGACAGAATCGCCTCAGCGAGGGGAATCGGCCAGTCGACGGCTGCGGTCTCATCGGCGAGGTTGAGGAAGGTGTAGGTGGCATCAGGCGACCAGTGGTCGTTCACCAAGTAGGTGTAGGCGGTGTTCGGCTCCAGCGTCTGGTAGGAGTTGCCGACCCCTCGTGGGACGTAGACGGCGACGGAGGGGTCGATGATCGTCGTGTAGACGGCACCGAAGGAAGGCCCTTCTCGCAAGTCGACCCAAGCGCCGAAGACCCGCCCCGTTGCGACTGAAACGAATTTATCCCAGGGCTCTGCATGGATACCGCGAGTCACCCCGACCTCGTCGTTGAAAGAAACATTGTTCTGCACGGGCTGGAAGTCGGGCAGGCCCAGAGCGAGCATTTTTTCACGCTGCCAGTTCTCCTTGAACCAGCCGCGATTGTCGCCGTGGACGGTCAGATCGATCCTCAAGAAGCCAGGGATCGGGGTCTCCTCAATTCCGAGAGGCTTCCCGGTGACGGCATCAGACATGAACGCTCCTAGACGACATCGACCACCCTTGAAGCGATCGAACCCTTCCAAGGATAGTAGTGGACTTCCCCTCAGGCGACGAAGACGCAACGCAAGGCGCTGGACTCGCCGAACCCACTCGCCCCGCCCCCCACCTGCCCCTGGGCATAATGGCTCCACGACCTCCATAATCAGTCGACGTGTAAGGAGTCACCAATGAAGGGCATCATCCTCGCCGGAGGTTCGGGTACGCGCCTGAATCCGATCACCTTGGGGACGTCCAAACAGCTCGTGCCCGTGTACGACAAGCCGATGATCTACTACCCCCTGTCCACCCTCATGCTCGCACGCATCCAAGATGTCCTAGTCATTACGACACCGCATGATGCCCCGAGCTTCCACCGCCTCCTCGGTGATGGCTCACAACTCGGCGTGAACATCACGTACACCGTCCAGGAAGTCCCCAACGGCCTCGCCCAGGCCTTCGTCCTCGGCGCGGATCACATCGGCACTGACTCGGCCGCACTGGTTCTGGGCGACAATATCTTCTACGGCCCCGGTATGGGCTCCCAGCTGCGCCGTCACGTCGACCCCGATGGTGGAGCCGTTTTCGCCTACCATGTGTCAGACCCGAGCGCATACGGTGTCGTCGAATTCGATGAGAACTTCACGGCCCTGTCCATTGAGGAAAAACCCGCCAAGCCGAAATCACACTACGCGGTCCCAGGCCTGTACTTCTACGACAACAATGTTGTTGACATCGCGAAGAACCTCAAGCCCTCGGCCAGAGGCGAATACGAGATCACCGATGTCAACCGCACCTACTTGGAGGCGGGGAAGCTTCAAGTCGAAGTCCTGCCGCGCGGCACCGCATGGCTCGATACCGGCACCTTCGACTCCCTCGCGGATGCGACTGCTTTCGTCCGCACCGTCGAGGCTCGTCAGGGCATGAAGATCGGAGCCCCCGAAGAAGTCGCCTGGAGAATGGGCTTCATCGACGATGAGGGCCTGCGTCAGCGGGCTGAACCTCTCGTCAAGTCCGGTTACGGCCAATACCTGCTCGACTTACTTGCCCGCGACGACGTCTAAGGAGATTCGCTCCACTTTTCGGTCCGGTCCTCCTCGTGATGACCGGACCGTCTCCTTTTCACCCAAGTGGGCGCCCCTGTGCAACAATCATGGGTAATCCGGCGGCTTGGCGAATCAGCCCTTCTTACCGCCGAGGAAGGACTCATTCCGATGGCATCGGACATGATCGATGATCCCAAACTCCTCGCTCGCATCCAAAAGGCTCTGGTGAAGATGCTCGAGGACATGGACAAGGCGTGCCGCGAACTCAACATCCCCTACTCCGTATACGGAGGGACGATGATCGGCGCCATCCGCCACAAAGGTTTCATTCCCTGGGATGATGACATTGACGTTTTGATGACTCGTCGTGATTATGAGCGTTTCCTCGCCGAAGCTCCCGCGCTCATGGGACCGAAGTATCGCTTCGACAACACTCGCACTCTTCCCGAATACCCGTATATGTTCACCAAGCTCGGCTTCACGGGGACGCTCCTCATTCCCGAATTCGCCAAGAATGCTAACTACCGCATGCCGATCTGCCTCGATGTCCTCCCCCTCGACACGGTGCCGACCGACCCCTCTGACTTCAAGAAGCAATCGCGAGCGACGTGGCTGTGGGGGCGCCTCCTCTACCTGACCGGCACCCCGACACCGATGCTCATTGATACGCATGGTGTGAAACGCCTGGCGATCCACACGGCAACGAGCATCGCCTACTACGGGATGAAACTCCTGCGTGTCACTCCTCGTCGTCTTCAAAAGCTCTTCGACGCAGCGGCACGCAGATACGAGGGCGAGAACACCGGACGCTATACCGACTTCTCGATGCGCGATCCTGAGAATTGGGCCGTGAATCTCGATGAGATTCAACCAACGATGGATGTGCCTTTCGACGGGATCACCGTGCAAATCGCTCCCGCTTATGATGCCATGATGCGCCGAACCTACGGTGAGTACATGGAGCTCCCTCCTGTGGAACAACGCCGCAATCACAAGCCCGTCGAAGTCGACTTCGGTCCTCTCAAAGGCCTGCTCTGAGGTCCTACGATGACGAGTTCCGAACAACGGACACCCTCGCTGGGACGAGACTACTTCTGGAACACCGCATGGTCCTTCATGGTGGCTGGCGCCACTGTGATCATGTTGATCATCGTCACGAGGGCCGCCGGAGTCGCTGCGGCGGGGGTCTTCTCGATTGCTCTTGCGATCGGCCAACAATTCCAGACTCTGGGCATGTACGAGGTCCGCACCTACCAGGTGACGGACGTTCAAAGACGCTTCTCATTCGGCACCTACTTGGCGGTCCGCATCCTCACGGTCCTTCTCATGGTGCTCGGTATCCTCCTCGCCTCATGGGTTTTCGGCTCGGATCTCAAAGACTCTGCTCTCATCGCCTTCGTTGCGCTCCTTCGTGTCTTCGATGCGATCGAAGACGTGTATTACTCAGAGCTCCAACGTCAAGGACGGCTCGATATCGCGGGAAGAGCTGGGTTCATCCGTTCCTTCGTCACGACCGCGGTGTTCTCCATTGGGATCTGGGTGACCGGGGATCTCCTCGCGACGACAGCGGTCACTTTCCTGGTCTCGTTCGCGACAATGGTGCTCGTCTTCATTCCCCCCTCGCGGGCCTTGTTCTCTCTGCGTCCGATGTGGCAGCGTGAGCGGATTCGCCTCGTTCTGCTCTTGTGCCTGCCACTAGCACTGGCCTCCTTCATCTCCATCTACCTGGCAAATGCACCGCGCTTCGCGATCAGTTTCTTCCTCGATAAGGAGCACCAGGGGTACTTCGCTCTTTTGTTCATGCCGGCATTCGCGATCAATCTTCTCTCAACGATTGTGTTCCGACCACTGCTGACGAGAATGGCGACCCTGTGGGTCTCTCATAATGTTCGAGGCTTCCTCAGGATCGTTTACCGGGGGCTCTCGGCTACTCTCCTCTCGTTCCTCCTTGTCGGTGGGGTCACATTCTTCCTAGGCGTCGCGATCCTCAATATCCTGTCCGGCAAGGACATTAGCGGCTACCTTCTTGAGCTCATGGTCCTCGTCTTCGGCGGTGCAATGAACTCTGCGAGTGTCATCCTCTACTACGCGCTCACAACAATGCGTCGTCAATCCCACGTCTTCGTGGGCTACGCCGTCGCCGCACTCGCGATCACTGTTTTTCTCATCTTCCTCGTTCCTCCCTTCCAGCTCCTCGGAGCATCGATCGGCTACGCGGGAGCAATGAGCCTCCTGAGCGGATATTTCTTCCTCGCCCTCTTCATGGAACTGCGCAGGGACGAGAACTGCCCTTCAATCAGTGAGATCCAAGGTTGATAGACTCCGCCCAGGAGAAAGATCGCGCCTGATCCGCCTATCCTTTCCACGGTCCTGACATGAATCTGGAGGAACCCACGTGACTGTCGATAGTGTTCGCCCCTCAAGTGGACTTCTCACTCGGAACACCAAGAGATCACGAATCGAGCTTTCGCCTCGCGGAGTCTTCTGGGTCGCATTCAGCGCTTTCTTCATCCTCACGACCGCATGGTCCCTGTACAACCCGCTCACGGCCTCCCCCGATGAGCAGTCCCATATCAAGAAAGCCGCAGCCACCGCTTACGGCCAGATCTTCAACGAGGAGATCCTTGTTGATCGTGTCGTGGAGATCCCGGAAGTCTACAGGGACGTCTCCTACTACCTGTGCAATGCTTTCGATCGAGATGTGCCGATCTCCGAGTGCGAGACGCCCCTCGTCGATACCCAGGAGAGCCCCGACGGCTGGGTCGAGACTCCCACCCCCGCGGCGCGTTACAACCCTTTGTACTACGCCCTCGTGTCCTGGCCGGCTTTGTTCTCGCACAGCCGCGTAGGCATTTACCTCATGAGGATCCTCTCGGGCGCGCTCGCCTCCTTCTTCCTTGCGCTTGGATTCCGTTCCCTCAGTCAAGCGAAGCTCCCGGGGGTTTCTTTCACGCTCGCCGCTGCGGGCCTGACGCCGATGGTCTTCTTCCTGGCCGGTTCCGTTAACCCGCAGGCACTCGAACTCTCTTCGGCCTTTGCCCTGTGGTGTCAGCTGCTCCTCGTTATTCGCAGAACACCTTCGAGCGAACTGGGGCCTCGGATGTGGCTCCTTGCCTTCATCGCGAGCGTGTTTGCGAACTCGCGCGGCCTCACCCCCTTCTTTATGACCCTCGGCCTCCTCGGAATCATCGCCCTCCAACCCTGGAAGCAGACATGGACGGTCATCAAAGATCGACGCTCTTGGCTCCCAATCCTCGTCACCTTCCTCACGACCCTCGCCGCCTCGATCTGGATCCTCACAACCGGGAATCTCACGAGCGAGGAAGCGCCCGCAACCCTTGTCACACCTCGTTTCCTCGCGATGTACACCCTGCGGCACACGGATGACTACATCGTTCATGCCGTTGGTTCTTTCGGATGGCTGCATGCACCCATGCCCCTGTGGGCATTCCTGCTCTTCACAAGTGCATTCATCGGAGCCCTGTTGCTCATCTGGATGCTCGCCAAGCGCCGTGAACGCCTTGTCGTGTTCTCTTCAGGCATCCTCTTCTGCCTCATCGTCCCCATCGTCTTGCACGCCTCCCAAGCGAGCAGCCTCGGAGTCATGTGGCAGGGACGCTACATCCTGCCGATGATCATGCTCATTCCCGTGATGGCCTCATACGTCCTCGCTGATTACGATTCCTTCCCTGAGGCGCCGAGCGCCCGAGCCATTAGCGCCTGGGCCTTCGTCTTCTGGTTGGTCCAAGCGGATTCGATCGTTTTCAACCTCCACCGTCAGCTCACGGGCGTTGCAGGCACCTGGAAGCTCTATATCTCGCCGTGGCAGCCTCCCCTTCCCTTGTGGACCGTCCCCTTCGTTCTCGGTGCAGCCGGGGCCCTGATCTTCTTCCTTTTCACTCGGGGCGGAGCGCCTTCGCATCACACAGCCAGGGTGTTCGAGGACGAGACCGCTCTCGAGCGTGATGTTCTTGAACCGGCAGATAAAGAAGCCGCAAGCGCGGTCGAGGCTGAGGAAAGGACTCGCTGACCTCCTCAGCTTCCCCGTGCTGACGAAGGTTTTAGGGAAGCGAAAACCGGCCTCACTCACTGAAACGGATTCTCGGTGCAAGGTCGGCAGGGGTGCAAGCGCAGGCGGAGCGCTGTCGAAAAAGCCTCCGACTCAGTTCACTGTCCGCAAGAGCACCGCATACGCGAAGGCTGCGAATGCGAATACGCAGACGAGCGCGGGCGAGCCGTGCCTCGTGAAGCGCTTCGCAGCCGGTAGGCACAGAAGAGGGACGAGGACCATGACGTATCGGGAGAGCACATCGATATGCGCATGGAACACGAGTGCGAATACCGCGATCGACATCGGACCGATCGCCAGAAGACTCACGAGGCCGGCTCGGGCGAAAACCCGCTCGTCCATGCTGGCTTCGACATCGAAGAAGGCGGTTGCGATGAGCGCTGCGAAAAGGCCCCACGTGAGTAAGGAGACGAAAAACGATTCGGGTGTGGAGATCCCCCACCCCCCATTGCCTTGGAAGATGATCTTCACAGCGTCATCAATCGTGGTGAACAGGCTCTTGATGGTGTAGTTCGCAGGCCCGTCAAGAGCTGGTCGGTCAACGATGACCCCCGTCAACCTTCGGATCACGAGCCATGACAGTGCTGCAAGGAAGGGAATGATCGTCATGAGAGCAAGATCCGGCATTCCTGGGTGCATCCGTTCACCCGCTCGTCGAGATCTCCACGATGCTCCTGCCCTCCAGAAAAGGAAAAGGAGGGCTGCGACGACCGCGAAAACGTTTTGCAGTTTCACGATCGAGAAAAGCGATGACGCCGCAATGAAGATCCATGGACTCGATTCGCCGCGCGCATAGAGGAAAGCGCTCGTCAGGATCAAAGAACCTGCGAGAAGATTCAGGGCATCAGGTGTCACATAGGAATTCGTCACTCTGAATACCGGCATCGATGCCACCGCAATGGGCAAGGCGATGACGACTGCGCTATGCGCACCCAGACGGTGAAGAGCCCACGCGAGGACCAGCATTCCCAGGGCGAGCCAGATGATTCCAGTGAGGCGCGCAGCAGTGAGGAGTTCGAGCCCCGCGAGTCTTTGGAGTGGCCAGGAAAGCCAAGCGGTCACGAAGAAGTAGAGGGGCGAATGAATGTCCGCCGAGGTATACCCCTGGATGAAAGTGTCAGTATCTGCGACCGAAGAAGCGCAGGGGCCCTGATAGATCGTGTATTCGGGAACAAGGCCCGCTCCCCTGCAGGCCGCCAGGATTCTGGCGTACTGATCCGTCTTGTCGCCGGAAAGAACCACATCCCATCGACGCGCCTTGTCAACCGCATCGATGTATTGGAACTCGTCATAGACAGATAAAGCACGGTGCAGTTTCATGAAGGGGAGGGTCAAAGCCGAAGCGATCACGCTATAGAAAACTGCAAGTCCCGCCCAGCTCTTCCTTGAGTTTTGGAAAAAACCGTCGAGTCGGCTGTAAAAGTGGCTCATCTTCTTCCACCTTCTGACGAGTTTATCGTGCTTTCTCGTTCCTTCAACGCTGGGTGTGGTAATCGATCATCGTCGTTGGGGGCTCCATCGCCGTGAAACGGGCACCGAGAGCAACAAGCCCTCCTGATTCCATTCGCGGGCCGGGCATCATCTCGAAGCGCTTTCCTTTTTGGAAGGCATCGACCACACCCGTCAGGTGCGAAGGCTGAATCGCAGCGGAGATGAGGTACTCATTCGGCCTCAGCATCATCTGGGGAATCTTCAGGTCGACATGCCCGTTACCGGGATGGAGGGTCTCGGGGACGAAATCGGCATCCAAGCCGTGCAGGCCCCACACGACCGTCCCCTCGAGCGTGTCGATAGAAGCTCCGAAGACAGCGCCCTTGATGGGCTGTTGACAGGTGTAGTGCATCCGAATCGTTGCCTCCTGCCCCACCTCCAGTCGTTCGACTGAACGCCCTGAAGCATCAAGAAGCTCGATCTTGTCGATCCTCGCCTCCCCTGTCCCGAAGTGACGTCCGCCGCCCTCGACCTCTTCGACTTCATTCGCGACGACGGAGTACTTGTCGATGACCTCGGCGGCTGGGCCGACATCCTGGAGGCGACCGTGGTCGAGCCAGGCGACTTCATCGCAGAAAGTGCGCATCTGCTCGAGGCCGTGGGAGACGACGACGACTGTGCGTCCCTCTTCTCGAAAGTCCGCGAACTTCGACATGCAGCGGCGTTGAAAGGCCATATCGCCAACTGCGAGGATTTCATCGACGAGGAGGATTTCCGGCTCGACGTGGATCGACACGGAAAAGCCGAGGCGCACGTACATGCCTGAGGAGTAGTTCTTCACCGGCTGATCGATGAAGTCGCCGACTCCGGAGAAGTCGACGATATCAATGAATTTCTTTTCAATCTCCTTGCGATTCATTCCCAAGATTGCGCCGTTGAGATAGATGTTCTCGCGTCCAGAAAGCTCAGGGTGGAAGCCGGAGCCGACTTCCAACATCGCAGCCATACGTCCGCTCGAGGAGATGCTTCCTTCATCGGGAGTGAGGATCTTCGCGATGCATTTGAGCAGTGTCGACTTTCCGGAACCGTTATGGCCGAGCAGTCCGAAGGTCGTCCCCTCGGAGATCTCGAGAGAAACATCTCGCAAAGCCCAAAAGTCCTCGTAACTGCCGCGTGAACGCTGGAGGAAGGCCCTCTTGAGGGACTGGTTCCGATTCGTGTAGAGACGAAACTTCTTTGAAACACCGCTTGCAGTGATGGCGTGGGGTGTCATGTGTTTCAGAGCTCCTCAACAATGCGGGCGGAGTACCGCGAGAAGAAAAGGTTGCCGAAGAGGAACATCCCAATGCCCCAGGCGATGCACGCGAGGAGCACGGGAAGGGAAGGGGGCGCGAAGTCGTACAGGCAGGCGCGAAACGCCTCCAGGAAGGTCTCCGCAGGATTCAAACGGAAGAGGGTCGTGATCGGCAGTGGCCGCCCGCCCAAGGACCAGCCCATCTCGTACAACCTCTTCTCGACGTCTCCGAGCACGCTGAGGGAGAAGACGACCCCGGAGGCGTACATCCAGACTTGATTGAAGATCTGCCACAGGTGGGAGATGTCGCGGAAGTAGACGGTCGCGACAGCAAGGATCAGGCCGAGGCCTGTCGAGAAAAGGGCAGTGAGGAGCGTGATGACGAGGAGAAGGGGAACCATTGTGAGTACCCCGGGGCCCCCGACGATCAAGGCGATGGCGACGAGGACGAGCAACTCGAACATGAAGTCGACAACGAGCGCGAGAACCGCTGAATACACGAGGATCTGACGCGGGAAATAGACTTTTGTGAGGAGTCCGGCATTGTCGACGAGCGAGTTCATTCCTTTGATGATTCCGCTCGAGAGGAAGGTCCAGCACAACACACCGATGCCGATCCAGAGCGCGAAAGAGTCGATCCCGGAGTTCGTCCCCGGTTCGACTGAGCCCCTGAACACCAGTCCGAAGATGATGGTGAAGACGATGACGGTTGCCAGAGGGTTGATGAGGGACCAGAGTCGACCCAGGGCCGTGCCCTTGAATTCGGAGGATACTGAGCGTTGCGTGAAACGGAGGGTCAGATCAATGATCCGCTGCCACTCGCCCTTGCGCTGATCGGTGATTCCACTCATTCGACCTTTCCCTCCTGTTCATCAAATCCGCTGCGAATCCATGCGGGTGCGGTGAAGGAGTGATGCTCTTGCACAGGGGCGCTCACTCCCGCACTCATGACAGAGTCAACGTTCATTGGCGTGGCTCCTCGCGTCCGCAGATGGTCGAGCATCTTGAGCCTGAGACGGGGAGTCCACCTTGGGCAGAGAGAAGATGGCAGGACGCCACCACTCACCTTCAAAGGCCGCGCTCGTGAATACGATGATCCGCTTGGTCACCGCGTCAAGGGCCACGGCGAGAGCGAATACGAGAGCACAAATCGCGAAGAAGAAAGTGACAACCTGGACGCGGTTGAAACTCATCCAGTCGATGCTCGACATGGTGAAGAGCTTGTAGATGATGACGTGGTGCACCAAAAAGATCGGGTAGGAGTACTTCGCGATGAGTGCAACGAGCGCCCGGAGCGGACGTATTGACACGAAATCCGCGATCGCAATGAGGAAAACATAAGCGGCGAGTCCGACGATGGTGGTGGACAGATCTTTGAAGGCCGCATGGTTCACGAGCGCAGCTGCCCCAGAAGCTCCGAAACGGTCAAGTGCTTCGAAAGCCAGGAGGACGAGTGCCGTGGGAATCGCCATGTGGGGTCGGATGCTCGCGGAAAAACGGACGAGGTACATGCCGAAGGCGAGCTCGGGAAGACGCGTCGTCAGAATCACGGACATCGGTACATCAGTTGCGGCACCGAGCCCGAAGATCGAACCAAGGTACAGCGCAGCGATAATCAGCGCCGTCGTCTTCGGGAACCGCTCAATCGCCCAGCTCAAGAGCGGGAACACCAAGTAGAAGATGATGATGAATCCGAGGAACCATTCTCCCAGGAGGTACGCCGTCGTCAGATGGAAATTCGCGACGAGCCCGTCAATGCCCAAGAGCGTCCAGATGAGCGATTTCACGGGCGCCGCATTGAGCGGGTGTCCCTTCGAATCGATGAAGAAGTAGAGGGTTCCCAAGACCCACGCGGTCCAGAACATCGGGTAAATGCCTTTGAAGCGCTTCCAGTAAAAGCTCTTCACATCAATCGGCTGCCGGTAATTCAGCGCGAGGACGGTTCCAGAGATGATGAGGAAGAGTGAGACGCCGAGGTCGCCGATGTACACGCCGAAGGGACGGTTCGCGAGGAGGTAGCCCCCCTGGGAGAAGAAGGGGTTGTTGAAGTGGGTGATGACAATGAGGATCGTCGCCGTCGCTCGCACGAGGTCGATCGAGAAGACCCTTTCGCGCCGTGCTTTCACGGCGCCTTTCTCAGAAGGAGTGCGGCTCATTGTTCCTCTCCTCCCCGAGTGCTGTTCTTCGCCGCGCGCATCACGTGGTAAGCGGCCGTAGCTGCGGGAAGCAATGATTTCGGTAGTTTGCGGCGCACTCCTGCCCGGAGGACCCGCCAAGCGGAAGAATTGAGGATTCCCCACTTGATCATGTCGCGTTCCTTCGCCAAGTTGGTGTGCAAGGCGAGGACACGGGTGAGTTCACGCGTGTAGAAGGCGAGATTCGTTAGTTCGATGCGCGCGAACCTGTCGGAGAAGAGCCACGCGGAGAAATAGCCTGCGTTCTGAGCAACATAGGCGTAGGAGCGCTCGATGGCGTGACTGATCGTACCGTCTCCCCCGAGAGGTTCAGCCGGGAAGTCTTCGTAGGCCCAGCCCTTCTCGAAGAGGGCGCGCATGGCTGCCGGACGGAACCAGAAGGTTGAGCCCAGCGGGGCGATCAACCCCTTCTCCTCGTGGATCTTCACCTTCACCCCGAGCTCAGCGAGGAGCGTCTTCGTGTTGTCGAGGTTCGGCCCCCATGCATATGAGGAGATCGGGAAGTAGTCTGCGTGATTCGGAGGAGTCGGGGACAGAAGGCCGAGTCGAGGTTCTTTCTCAAAAAGCGCAAGAACATTGGAGACGAATTGGGCGCTCGGCGCGACATTCTCGAAGCACTTGAGTGCGAAACCCTCCCCAACGGTTCCCGGCTGAACTTGGGCGACCTTCTTGTCATGAATGAAGCAGACGAGGTCGTAATCCATGACGAGGTCGGCGCAGCCGACGAGGAGTGCTGAGACGTCTCTGCCGCGGTTGACGATCTTACGGACGATCAGCTTTTGCGTCAGATCCTTGCAGGCGTTTTCAACGAAGGCGACCTTCTCATCTGAGCCGACCGTGATGATGAGATCGGAATCGGGGGGCATCGACGCGGCGTAATGGAGCATCTGCGGGAGGAGCTCCATGTAGTGCACGTGCATGATGAGTGCGACCTTGCTCGGCTTCGGCTCAGTGATCACGGCCCCGGTTGGGAGCACGTACGTGAGTTGAAGATTCTTCACCAGGTCGGTGAGTTCAACAGTGCGCAGGAGATTCTCCCAGATGAGGTCCGTGTCGTAGTCGGTCTCATCGCGCAGGTACTCGTACAAGTCGAGGGCAGCGTTACCAACGGCCTGGAAGAGAACGTCTTCGTAATCGTGGAAGAAGGAGCGGCGTTTGAAGATCGGGCATCGGCGTTCGGCGAGCAGCTTCTTCGCTTGAAAAACGATCGGATGCGCGGTGATCTCTTCAAGATCGGAGGTGTCAATGTACAGGCCGGAGGTGAAACCGAGCTTCTCGAAGCGTGCTGTGAAGGTCTTCTCGTGTTTCGAGACGGAATCCTGGTAGTCACGAATCTCGGGCATCTCGTCCCAGTAGCTCTGGAAGGGCTCCGATTCGACAAGGGAACGCCTGTAGACATGGAAATGCGATTGGATATGGGCTGGGATTCGAACCTTTTCGGCCGACAAGTCACTATCCTCGTCCACGGCATGGAAACCTGTGATACCCCAGAAATCGAGGTCACGGCCCGCCATTTCGCCGAACATTTCTTCGAAGGGATGCACCGGACCCATGATCGTTGCGTTGAAAAGGACGAGCTCGTCGAATTCGACGAGGCGCTCCCACCCATAGGCATCGAGGGCGGTCTTGTAGGCCCAGACGTCAAGGCCGGTGTTCTCCCGGACGATGAGCTGATCTGCGAAGCTCTCAAACCGATGGCGCCCCTTGTCGTTCAGGGCGCCGTTGACGACGACGACGAGCTCGTCAAGATTGGGCTTCATGCCTTCGAGCAGGCGTTCGACATAGGTGTCCACCTGCCCCTCGGCATCGAAGAAGAAGAAGATTCCGAGTCGAGAAGGCTTTTCACCGAGGATCATTGGGCTCCCATCGAGGTGTGTGAGGACCGCTCACTCGTCTCATTCACGGCCGAGGAGGCGATGATCGGCTTTGAGGATCTGGCGGATCTTCGTCGCGTCGCCCCACACTCCCGGAGAATCGTAGGGTCGATCAGGGAAGGCTCCGTATTCGAGGGAGATACCGAGGGCGTTGTCCTTGATGTAGCCTTCGACGCGCTCGGCGAGAGACATCGGCTGGCCGGTACAGGCGTTAATGATGCCGACGACCTCGTCCTGGTCGAGGATCGCGGCAATCTGATCGGAGAGATCGTCAACGGAGATGAAGTCGTAGAGGTTCTTACCGCTTGTGAACGGGAAGCTCGTCTTCCCCTCTTCCGCTGCGGAAAGAAGCTTGGAGAAGATCGAGTTTCCGAATTTGTCGTCGCCGACGATGTAGTAGGCGCGAATCCATTGGAGGGTCGCCCCATGAGATTGTGCCGACAGCATCGCGGTCTCGCGCAGTGCGTTCTTCGCGATGCCGTAGAGGGATGCGGGGGCGCAGGGCGAGTTCTCGTCAATAGGGCCTTCCCAATACCCGACCTCATGCATCGTCCCCATGACGGCGAGCTGTTTGAGGCCACCGGCGTACAGGTTCTCAATGAGATGGTAGTGCTTGGCAAGATCGTCGAGATGAGCCGGAGAGTTGTGCTTGAAACCGTCGCGCCAGGCCATGTGGAGAACGGCATCGGGGCGGCCCATCTGCTCGTAAATATCGGCGTCGCCAGAGAACAGATCAATGCTGACGCGCTCAGCGCGCTCGTCAACGCCCTCGAAACGAATGTCGAGAGCCTTCACTTCGAGGCCCCTGTCGAGGAGGCTCTTCACGACATGTCGACCGATGTAGCCACCCGCACCAGTGACAAGAACAGACTTGACCATGGTTCGGGATTGTATCAGCACGCCCGCTTTCACCTCAGGCTTCTCCGGTGCGCCAAGCCCTATCCCGCTGCGGCCCGCACCCCTGTTCGCCTCGCTTCACCGGCCGAAGACTCCTTTCAGCCTCCTGTATGCGGGCACGATCACGCGGGCGAGACCCGGAGCAGCGGACTTGATGAAGGACCTGAGAAAAGCGGCTCGCTGAGCGAATCCGCCCCTATGCCCATCAGGGCGGCAACGAGCCGCGTCATGACGCCACTGCTCAAGCGCGAATTCCCTTCCCCCCTGACCTGGTCCGACGACTTGGAGCATGTGGAATCCGCCAGAAGCAACCGCCGATGCGATGAGGAGCTCTTCTTCCTCGACTGTAAGAGCATTCACAGCCGCGTCCTCGTCCCTGAGGGGATCGTGCGCACACGCGGTGATGAACGAGGCACGAATGGCGAAAGGCGCGGACGGCTCAAGCAATGGGAGGCGAGAGTCGAGGGGCGCGGTGATTCCCAATGAGAGCGCGGCATTCCTCACCGCTTCAAAGCGTTCAGGCTTCAGGGGGTGCAGTGGGGCCTCGTCCTCGGTCGCGGAACGCACCTCTACGAGCAGGCCAAGCCTTGGACGTGTACGGAACAGATCAAGCGCAGACCTGAGCAGATCCGCATCATTCAGGATCGAATCCCGATCCTCATCACCCAGGTCCCCGCAGTTGATATACAGGCTGCGCGCATCCTCGGGTTCTTGCGCAAGGAGTCGGAGCATTGTCGAGAATCGTCCACGTCCTCGCTCCTGCCGACTTTCCCCCTCAAAGACTGCGGTGAAGCAGGGTTCGACTTGGATCTCAAGGCACTGAGGGAACGCTGAGCTCTGCTCGCGCACCTGCTCGACGAACTCCTCGCGACACGAGATGACCGCCCTGGTTTCAGGGGGAAGGGCCGAAAGGAGCCCCCTCAAACGGGACAGGGACGCTGAAGAATCGACAATGGCGTGAAGAACGAGGCGCTCATCCGGCCAGGGGGCGGTGGAAGCATCGACGGCCTCGACGAGACCTGCATTCACGAGAAGAACACGGGGCGGGGCGACGCGGGCGACTCCGGCAAGGAGGAGGTCCTCGGGATATCCCCGCTCCACAGCTTTCGAGATGAGTTCTATGCCCTTGACACCATGATCATCCAAATAGCTCGGATCGTGGAAGAAGATCCGACGTTTGAGGATCGGACAGCCCGCATCGAGCAGTTCACCCGCTTCGAGGATCGAGGGATTCTCGCTCGCATAAGCGGATGCGGGATAAACGGCGTAGGAGGAATGACCCAAGGATTCGAAGTACTCGGTGAAGCGCGACTCGTGGTGTTCGATCGAATCGAGGTAGGAGCGGATCGGAGGCATTCCTTCCCAGTAGGAGCGAAACTCCGGGTCCTTAAGCAACGGGGAGCGAACGGCGATGAAATGCGACTGAATGTGTCGGGGCATCACACGCTTGGCGGCGAAAGGATGTGGGCGGACTTCCGGCGCCTCAGTCAAGCCCCAGAAAGACGCCTCGGAATGAGCGGCCGCCGCTTCGAAGACGCTGTGCCAAGGATTGATCGGCGCGAAGAAAGTGTTGTTGAAGAGGAGGAGCTCATCGAAGGCGCCCAGTTCTTCCCATCCGATCGCCTCCAGGCCCGCTCGGTATCCCCCGACATCGAAGCCTTCGTTCTCACGAACAATGACCTCGTCGACGATCAGACGAAGACGCGCTTCGTCTTCCGTGTGGAGCGCTCCGTTGGCGACGAAGAGGAAGCGGGAGACGAAGGGGCGGAGGCTGAGCAGCACGAGCTCCATATATTCGTCGACACGAGCGGCTTGATCGTAGAAGAGACAGACCGCGGCGCGCGTGACACTCATATGGCACTTCCCAGGTCGTGGAGGCACAAGGGACACACTCCACGATAACGGTCCCCGCGTCCTCCCCGCTATCGGCACTGATGGGGAATGTGCAGGCTTTTTGCTTTCAAGAATCGACGTGACTAAGGCGATACGAGTGATGGAGACGATGAGAAAAGGGTCCGGTAGGCTGAAACGCATGGATTCTCCTGTACTCCGCGACTCCGCAAAGGCCGCCATCCTCTTCTTCCTCGGAATCATGGCGATCGCCATGATCGGGGGGAGAATCCATACAGGGATCGCCCTCGTCTTCTGGGGCGCGATCCTCCTGCTCGCTTTCCTTGTAGTCCTCGTCCTCTGGCGTCATCGCAAGAACCTGAGTCTGCGCTCCTTGGGCGCTTTGCCTGTGATCCTCACTCCTTCCATTATTGGAGTTGCCGGCATTCTTAGACTCATTGGTTTCTACCAGGGCGGAGTCCCGATCCAATTCACCCGCAATGACATGGTGATGAATTCGATCGAGGCGATGACCATCCATATGCGCGGCGGCCTAGGACAAGGAGACGAGGCGAAGCCCGTTTTCGTGACCGCAATCATCAATTCGCTCTTCTACGGTCCAGGAACGGATTACCCCGATCTGCTCACCATGCTCTACGGCAATATTGCGGCAACGACCGTGGTGTGTGTCGTCGCGAGCGTCTTCGGCGCATGGTTCGCCTTCAACCTCCTCAAAGGCGTTCCCCTCCCCTGGCGCATCGCCGCCGCTCTTTTCGCAGGCTGGGTCCCCTTCACCCGCCACATCTTCGGTGCGGTCATGTACCAGGGGTACATGAACATTCCCGTGATCTACCTGGTCCTCATCCTCACATGGATCGTGTTCCGGACGATGCACACGATCGAGTCAATGGCCTGGCTCGCCCTCATCATCGTCATCACACTCGCCACATGGTCCCCCGCGTCCCTCATTCCTGGCTTCCTCCTGCTCCTCGCTCTCCTCCTGCGTCTCTCTGATAGCGAAGCTCAAAGGTCGACGGCTCTCCAACTTGTCTTCCTTCTCTTCTCATGGGGGTTCGTCGTCGTTTTCTTCCTGGGAGTTTCCCTTCCCTCTCTTCGCGCCGACGGCGACTACCTCACCGCCGGTCCCGGCGGGCTCGCAGGAGACTTCCAGGATCACCTCCTTCTTGCTGCGATTGGTCTCATGCTTCTCGAGCTCCTGTACGGAGCACTCGTCCCACAGCGTCATTCCGCGCCCGTCCTCGGAATCGGTGCAATGACTCTGGGAGGTTGGCTCTCGGTCTTCTACCTCGCTTCCCTCCGTGAGATCGGAGACTCTCCGTGGGGCTACTACCCTTTGAAGATGCTGTGGATCATCACCATCACCATGGCGATGATCATCGGCACAGAACTCATCGCTCAAACATTCACGGCTCTCGCAACCCCTAAAGGCACGCAGTTCTCAAAGCGGAAACGCGTACTTTTGCGCGTCTGTTTCGGGACTCTTTCCGTTCTCGTTCTCATAGTCGGCGTCGTATTGCCCTCCTCCTACTTGGGCATACGCAAAACTCTCGTGCCGATGTTGGCTCGCGATATCATCGTTCCCTCGGCTCAGGAGAAACGCACTTACGACGAGCTCGTCGAGGTCTTCGATGCCCATAAGGGCGAGGCGATCGCGTTCTGGCGCCAAGCGGAAGTCATGGAGTTCAACGGAGATCGGAACCGTTTCCTCATCCAATTCTCCGCCCCGACCAATCACGATGTACGCTCCCACTCCTACCGCGCCTGGGACGAGCACTACTACAATCTCCTCTGCCCTCTCCTGCGCGATTGGGACAAAGACGCAACACTTGTCACCTCAAGCAAGAACTACGAGACTACGAAGAACCGCCTGTCCTACTGCGGCCTTCGCCACGACGTCGAGATTCTGACCCTCGACGACTGATTCCCACATTTCGCTCCCCTGACGACTATGCCCACAGATCGGTTAGACGTGTTGACACTCTTCACTCCAAGAGATCTTTCCACTCGAAATAACTCCCTCAATATGCTCCGGCTCGTCTTCGCGCTTCTCGTGGTTTTTTCCCATGCGCAGCTGCTCACAGTATCCGGAGACGGCGTCGTCATCTTCGGGCAACATCTCGGTTCCTGGGCGGTCGTCGGATTCTTCGGGATCTCCGGTTATCTCATCACTGGGGCCCGAATCCGTTCGGACGCCGGCCCTTATCTCATCAACCGCGTCGTGAGGATTTTCCCCGCATTCGTCTTCGTCCTCATCTTCGTGGCCTTCTTCTTGGCGCCCCTGACGATGTACATCGAGTCGGGCACGATCGACGGTTACTTCGGCACTTCCCCGACTCCCCTGGACTATGTGTACTCTAACCTTCTCCTTAAGGTCAGCTACTACCACATCGGCACTACCCTTTCCACGCATCCTCTGAGCGCCTGGAACGGTTCCCTCTGGTCGCTGTCCTACGAGTTCTGGTGCTACATCATCATTGGTGTCTTCATGTCGTGGAAGTTCATCCGCGAGCGAGTCTGGCCCACCACTGGCCTCTTCGTTCTCTTCACCCTCGCTCATATGGGAATCGCACAGCTCAGGCCCTACATCGGAAACAACTACGACCTGGAGCTCTTGATCTTCATGACGCCGTATTTCATGGGCGGCGCCATGGTGTATCAGCTACGCGATCGTCTGCCGATCCGTCACTTGTACGCATTGATCGCGGCAGTGATCTCACTGCTGCTCATCTGGTACTTCCCAGCCTTCGGTAAACAGCTCGCCTCCCCGACAATGGCATACCTCGTCCTCTATTTCGGCTCGGTCCTCCCCTCTCCGGGCTTCACGAAGGTCCATGACATCTCCTACGGGGTCTACATCTTCCACTTCCCGATCATTCAGTTCCTCATCGCCCTCAAGGTTCACCTCCTCGGTTTCTGGCCCTTCCTCTTCATTACCCTGCTCATCACTTGCGCACTTGCCACAGCCTCCTGGTTCGGCATTGAGCGTGCAGCGATGCGCTGGGTTCGTGGCCGCAACCCTTGGGGTGATATCCGTAAGCCCGCTCACTGACCCTGAAGGACGGCGGAGAGCAGAATCCACCGACATGCTGTGAAGGACGGCGAAGCCCCGAATCAGTCAACTCGCAGATCTTTGTCTCCCCTAAGATGACTGATGACCGCCAATCCAGGAGAACACCATGCATTCGATCGACATCATGCTCCCCTTCTGGGGCGAGCCCGCCTACCTTTTCGAGACGGTGCAAGCCGTGCTCTCACAGGATTGCACCGATTGGCGTTTAACCGTCGTCGACGATTGCTACCCTGATCCGAGTGTCGCCGAGTATTTCCGAAACCTCGCCGACGAGCGCATCTCATACCTGCGCAATGAGAGCAATCTTGGGATCACCGCAAACTACGAGAAGTGCGTCTCCCTCGCCACGGCAGATCTTGTCATGCTCCTCGGATGCGATGATATCCCCCACCCAGATTTCATCTCCCGCGTCCTTTCAATGCACGATGCCTTCCCGGCGGCCGCGATCATTCAGCCCGGTGTACGCATCATCGACTCCACGGGAAGCACCGTTGATCCTTTCGTCGACCGGATTAAGCGCTTGACCATGCCGCGCACTCGGGTGCCGCGACTCCTCTCAGGCGAGTATCTGGCGGCCTCTCTTCTTCGGGCCGATTGGTTGTACTGGCCTTCCCTCGTGTTCAAGCGCGAGGCCCTTGTGTCTACTCCTTTCCGTGAGGGCTTCCCGATCATCCAGGATCTTGCGCTCATCATCGATATGATCGCCGCGGGTGAGGCGCTGCTCCTCGACCCATACGTGTGCTTCTCCTATCGCAGGCATAATGAGTCCGCATCTGCGACCGCTCTCTTCGATGGTCGCAGATTCGATGGGGAGAAGCGCTATTTCGAGTTGGCGGCGAAGATCGCCAAGCGCAATGGCTGGAGTGCGGCTGTCCGAGCCGCAAAGCTCCATTCGACATCACGCGCCCACGCGGTCGCGCTTCTGCCCAAGGCAATCCGAACGAAGGATACGAAGGCCGTGAAGATGCTGGCCTCGCATGCCTTCAGATCCTGAAGCTTCACCTTGAGGCTGATTCCGTTCGGAGTACGAGCGGCTCCTGAGGCCTGATTCCACAGTCCGTCCGGGGCGGCTCTCACTCCTTCGAATCGGAGGCGCTCCTCACTCCTTGGAATCGGAGGCGCTCAGGCCCAGAACCCGGCGACTCAGTCCCTCGAATCGGAGCCCTTCGACGCTTCAAGCGCCGCGATCTTGCCGCGAAGAACGCCCATATCGGAGTTCAGGATCGCGATCTCCTCGACCAGAGTGCGTCTCTCCTCGGAGGCCTGTGAGAGGTCGACGGACAGACGCAGAGTCAGCAGGAGGATCACAATGCCCGCCGCGAAAAAGGCGAGGTTGAGGGGCACCTGGATGCCGAGGGCGTGCGCGAGAGCGTGGAGGAGCTGCGGGAAGAAGGAACCGATAACGGAGGCGAGCGCGATGACGATCCACCAGGTCGCGTAGCGCTCCTTCATCCCCGAGTTCCTCAAACGGAAGAACACCGCGATGAGGATGACAATGGCGAAAAGGACTCCAAGCAGATACGTCGACTGCATCAGGCTTGCACCTCACGTTCGAGTTTCGTCCCAGACTTGGGTCGGGTGATGGCGATTCCGAGGGCAAGAAAAGCCCTCATGAGGAACTTCGCGGAAGCGAATCCACCGTGGGAGGGCGTTCCCCCGGCTCTCGGGCGCATCTCCACAGCGGTTTGGCGTACCACGAGCCCATCGCGGGCCGCCATCACCAGTGCCTCGATTGTGTCTCCAAGGTATTCGGCGGGGTAGTTCTTCGAAAAGTAGCTCAGAGCCGCACGGTTTGAGAGTTTGAAACCCGATGTCGTGTCCGTCAAACGGGTTGCGCAGATTCGTGACAAAACCGCGGAGAGGAATTTCATGGCGAGCATGCGAAGCCCGTGAGCCTCGTATTCTCCTTTTCCTGCGAAGCGGGCGCCGATCATTAGGTCTGCGCCCGTTTCCTTCAAAGCGTCGAGCATCCCGGGAATCTCATGCGGATCATGCTGACCGTCGGCATCGAGCTGAACCGCATAGTCGTAGCCCTTGCGCACTGCGTACACGTATCCGGCGCGCATCGCTCCCCCAACACCGAGGTTGAGGGGAAGGTCGAGCACCGCAACCCCTGCGGCTTTGGCGATCGATGCCGTCGCATCGGTCGAGCCATCGGAGACGACGAGAATATCGGCAAAGTCCTGGACGGCCGTCTTCACTTCTTCGAGGACGGGGCCGAGGACCTTCTCTTCGTTCCACGCGGGGATGACGATGAGCATGTTGCGGCTTTTGTCCGGCATACAGCTCCTTGATGATACGAACGGATGATCCCGTTCATCCTATCGCCGCTATGTGCGAACACGGCAAGGGCATGCCCGGGTACTGCACCCTCCTTTTGTCTTCTCGCTGGGGAGGCGGAGGCAAAAGGAGGGTGAGGGGAAGGCAGCTGGGGCCAGGTTCCAAGGACTAGCGCTGGTGGTGATGGAAACGAGGAGGATGCCTTCGAGATGTCAGAGCCGTCATCGTAAAACTGCAGAGCAGAACCACGGCGCACCAAGAGCTCTTGAGCGAGGCTTTCGTCTCTCACCAGCCGCTGCGCAGCTCTTTCCAGTTGGGCGTGGCCGCGAGGACCGTGCCGACGAGGATGACGAGGCAGCAGATCACCTGAAGCAGAGTCGGCGCCGTGCCCATGATGAGGAAGGCGAAGATGACCGCCCAGGCGGAGTAGGAGATGTTGAGCGCCATGCCCCGCGAAGCGCCGACCGTGTTGATCGCCTTGTAGTAGAAGAGGTAGGAGCAGGTGCCCGCGAGCGCGGCGAGGGCGATGATCCCCGTAGCCGGGGTCGGAGTGGCTGTGAAGGTGAAGCCGATGACTCCTGCGATCGGGCCGACGACGGCAAGGTAGACGAGGGCGGAGGTGGTTTCTCTGATCTGCAGGGCCGAGTCCTCATCGACCTCGTCATCCTTCATGCCCCAGGCGAGGATGACTGCTTCGGAGCCCCAACCGAAGACGCAGGCGAGGGCCGCGATGATCCCGATGATCGGATTGCCTTCGCTCGTCACCCCGGTTGAGGAGTATCCAATGAGGATGATCGCCCCGAGGGCGACGAGGAGGGCGAGGATCTGGCGCGGGCGCATCCGCTCTTTGAGGAAGATGTAGGCGAGGAAGGTACCGACCGCCGGGTAGAAGGTTGAGATGATCGCTGTGAAACCCGGGCCGATGTTGTTGATCGCGATGAGGTAGCCGGTCATGCCGAAGGGGCCACCGAGCAGGGCTCCCAAGGCGATCGCTTTGCCGGAGCGGGTCTTGATCGCTGCGAGGGTGTTCTTCAGCCGTCCTCTTAGGGCCATGTAGGCGAAGAGGATGATCGCGCAGATCGCGTCATGCAAGAGCGCGGAGGCGAGTGACGCTTCGGGGGCGTCGAGGAAGGGCAGCAGGGAGAGCGCCAGTCCGAGAACAACCGTGTCGAGGCCCCAGAGGGCTCCGGAGAAGACTCCCCATCTCATGCGTTCACTCCTTCTTTCTTGGCCGCGCCCTCGTATTGGGCGAGCAGGTTAGACACGTAGTCGGCTGCGTGACGGTAGTAGACATAGAGGACTTCCCCGATGTTGTCGCCCTCGGCCTCCTTGAGGAGGGCCCAGACGTACCAGCACCAGCCGGCGAAGACGACGTAGGACCAGAAGTGGCGTTTCTCTAGTTCGGTGGGGGTGCGGCCGAAGTAGAACTTGAGTGCCGTGTCGGCGCGTTCTTCGTCCATTTCATCGGTGCAGACGACCATCGTCCCGAAGTCGGCGGCGATGTCTGACATTCCCGCGTATTCCCAGTCGATGAGGTCGATTCGCCCCTCGGCGCTGACGAGGAAATTCAGGGGGAAGAAATCGTTGTGGGAAGGGCCCAGTTCGAAGCCGTCGGCGTCTGCGAAGGCTTTGAGGCGCAGGACTTTGTTGCGCAGTTCTTCGTAGCCGGGCACTTCGATCGGTCCGAATTCTTTGAGGAGAGACTCGTAGCGCAGCCCCTCTTCTACGAAGTCGAAGCTGCGGGCGAGGACGCGACCCGATTCGTGCAGTTCTCGGTTCATCCGCATCGCGGTTTCGAGTTCTTCGTCCTTGGTGACGTCAAGGTTGCGGCACTGTGGGATGAAACGGGAGATCTTCCAGCCCTCCTTGGGGTCGGAAGCGAGGAAGGTCTTATCAACGCCAATCTCGCGTGCGAGTTCGAGGGCTTCGGTTTCGGCGAGGCGATCAACGATCTTGCTCGTGCCGACCCCCGGATGGCGGTACACGTATTCCTCTTCACCGACGCGGAAGTGGCACGACAGGTTGGTGATTCCCTGCTTGAGGGGGTAGAAGTCGGTGATGTCATCCTTCGGGCAGTTCAGGACCTTCGAGATGGTGTCGAAGACTTCGGAGTCGACGTTCTCCATGAATTTCGGGTCGAAGGAGCGCAGTTCGTCGACGGAGTCGAACTCGTAGATCACTCCTGCCGGGTACTTGCGGATCACCATGTCGAGTTCTTTGACGTGGTCGAGGTAGATCGACTCCCAGAGTTTCCCGCTCGTCTCAGGCAGCTGGTAGACGGCCCGGAGGATCTCGCGGAAGCGGGAGGAGAAGGTTCGGTCGAAGTAGACGTGTCCAAGCATGGTCCAGGCGTCGGCTCCGCCGACCTTCGCTCCTGTGATTCTCCCGCCGCCCCCGGTGGTGATGCACCATTCATTGGTCGGTCCTTCGACGTATTCGGCCGAGTAGTAGGCCTTGTAGACGTGGGATTCGAAGGGGTTGGTGGTGAAGTAGTCGTCTGAGGAGCAGATGTAGGTGTTCGCGAGCCGGTCGAGGACGAGCCAGAGTGAACCGTTGTTGTTGCGGGTCATGTATTCGGGATTCACGACGATTGTGACGCCGAACTTTTCAACGAGATTGAAGAAGTATTCCTTCTTGTAGCCGACGACGACGGTGATGTCGGTGATGCCGACTTCCTGGAGCTGGCGGATCTGACGTTCGATGAGGATTTCGCCGCGTACTCTGAGCGTGCCTTTGGGACGTTCATAGGAGATGGGGGCGAAACGGGAGGACATGCCTGCGGCGAGAATGACGGCGTTGTCGACCTTGTAGGGGGCGAGGGCGTCGAGCCCGGCCTGGGTGATGGTGCGATCGGCGATGTAGCCGAGGGCCTCGCATTCGCGGACGGCCGTATTGACCCGACCGAGGGAGGAACCGGTGATGTCTTTGAGTTCACGCTGTGTCAGGGGCGCATCTGCGTTCATTAGGGCGCGCAGCACGTCGAATTGGGTCTGAGTGAGGGAAGCGCTCATCATCTGCCGTTCATGTTTGATTCACGATCTTACGCGTTCAAACATACATCATTCAGAATTACGGTGAACATGCTGCTTGCGTGTCATCCCTCACCTCGAGCCCCTCAAGGCTAGGAGAAGCGCTCAGCTCGCATATGACGGACGCTAGGCCGACCCTCATAGAAGCACCACACCCAGCGGGCCCCTTCCCCGTTAGCAGATCCTCCGCTTGCGACGCTTCAACACCCCTTGCCGACGAGGAGACGCGGGACGCCCTTCCATGCCACGGGATCGCTGATCGCACGCCCATCGAAGAGGATCCTCACACCCGGCAGATCGGCGGGCTCAAGACCCGCATACTCCTCGTGATCGGCCTGAATGATCGCAGCATCGACCTCGTCGCCGAAGTGATAGGGCACCCAGCCGAAGTTCTTGAGCTCCTCATCCGTGTACAGCGGATCATTGACGAGGACGAGGGCACCCCTGTGTCGGAGGGCATCCACCGTCGCAAAAACCCCGGAGAATGCCGTCTCCTTCACTCCCCCGCGATAGGCGGCCCCGAGGACTGCGATTCTCAAGCCCCGCAGATCTCCGAGAAGTTCTGCGAGCTTGGAAACGACATACTCAGGCATCGCAGCATTCGCGGCTCGCGCCGTGGACACAACATCCGCATCCGGATCGCTCGAAAGGTACAAGCGCGGGTAGACGGGAATGCAGTGTCCACCAACGGCGATCCCTGGGCGGTGCAAATGACTGTAGGGCTGCGAATTGCAGGCCTCGATCACCGTGTAAATATCAATGCCCGCCCGATCCGCGAAGATCGCGAACTGGTTCACCAAAGCGATATTGACATCGCGGTAGGTCGTTTCAGCGAGCTTCGCCAGTTCCGCCGCTTCGGCGCTGCCCATGTCCCACACGCCGTTTCCTCGGGGAAGGTCGGCGCGCTCATCGAAGTCGAGGAGCTGTTCGTACAAGGCGATGCCCGCCGCGGTCCCGGATTCATTCAGCCCTCCGACGAGCTTCGGGTAGCGACGCAAGTCGGCGAAAACACGACCGCTGAGGACTCTCTCCGGTGAGAACACGAGGTGGAAATCCCTTCCCTCCTTCAAACCCGAGATCTCCTCGATCATCGGCTTCCAGCGTTCACGGGTCGTGCCCACGGGCAGGGTCGTCTCATAGGAAACGATCGTGTTCGCACTGAGGTGCTCGGCGAGCGAGCTCGTCGCCGCATCCATCCACCTGAAGTCCGGTGTGGAATCCTCGTCGACGACGAGCGGCACCACGAGGATCACAGCCTCCGCGTCGGGGATCGCCTCTCCGTAGTCGGTTGTGGCGCGAAGCCTTCCTGAGGTGACTGCTTCGCTGAGGAGTTCTTGGAGGCGGGCCTCACCGGGGAAGGGCTCCTTCGCCTCGTTCACCAGCTCGACTCTACGCTTCGACACATCGACGCCGATGACCTCGTGCCCTTTGCTCGCGAACTGGACGGCGAGAGGAAGACCGATCTTTCCAAGTGCGACAACGGCGATGCGCAAGGCGAACTCCTCAGGTTGGCTACGCGGGAAGTCTAGTCCGCAAAGGATTCGAGCAGGATCATGGCGGCCTTCTCCCCTGTGACGCGAATGGATCGTTTCTCCTCGACCCAGCGGTGCAATCGGTTTTTCTCCTCTTCGTTCCACCTGCTGCTCCTCGTATCCTCGAGGGCGAGGAGCATCGCCTGCGCGATTTCCTTCGGATCGTATGCGAGGGCGCTTCCGCAATCATTCGCCGTAATGTCGTCTCGCGCAGGTCCTGCGCCCGCGTAAAGGACCGGGCATCCGCAAGACAGTGCGGCGAGGACTTTCGTCGGGTAGGCGAAGTCATAGCCGATCCCCGTTTTGATGGACACGAGGGACGCGAGAGCCCCCCTGTGCCAGGATGCGGCCTGGGCTGGAGGAAGGGTGGGGATGAAGACGACTGGCGTGCGCCCATCGGGGCCCTTGTGGATCCTGCTCGCCATTTCTTTGAGCATCGGCCAGGCCGAGCCCTGACCGAGGAAGACGATCTGCGCTTGAGGATGGGTGCGCCGCACGCTGCGCAGGGCTTCGAGGAAAACTTCTGCGCCCTGCCATTCCGAGGCCGTCCCGGCGTAAAGGAAATACGTGCCCCCCACCCCGGCCCTTGCGCGCTCATCTGCAGTGGGGGTGGGGCCCTTTTGAGTGAAGGTGGCGGTGTCGATGCCATTGGGCACGAGGCGCACGTCCTTTGCGCCGAGAGCCCTGACACGTTCGGCGATTTCCTCGTTGATCGCGATGACGCTGCGCGCCCCGGACAGGGTGAAGGACTCCATCCAGCGCACGACCTTTTTGACAATGCGGGGGGCGCCGGTCGCTTCCGCCGCATCCGACCAGATGTCGGGTGCGTACCAGATGTAGGGGATCGACCTGAAAGACAGGGCGGCCCTGGCGACGAGCCCGGTCGTGGGCGGCGGTTCAACGAGGACGACCCGCGGGCGCCTGTGGAACAGGAGACGGAAGAAAAGGGGAATGTCGAAGGAAAGGTAGGGCAAGTATCCGCGCAGGTATCCGCTCTTGTCTCGAAGGACCGGCCAGCGGGAGACCCGAACCCCCCTTTCTTCCTTCACCTTCTCGTCTTTCGCAGGCGCGGAGGTCAGGGCCTCGACCGGGACGTGTCGTGCGACGAGGGCGCGTTCAACTGCCTGGATGCGAAAGGAAGCAGCGGCCGCCTCGGGCATGTGGATCCGGGTCGCAATAAGGACATGGCTGCGCGTTTCAACGCAGGGGCGGAGGCGCGCTCGGCTCTCATGCTCTCGGCTCTCGCGCTGAGCGGGCATGACTTCTCCTCCTCCGTGATCGTGCCGGGGCTGAGAAGGGCTCAACTCCAAGGCCGATGACCAGCCTAGTCTCCCAGGCCCGCCGCCCCGGGATTGATATGTACCTCTAAGCGTCGAAGGTCCGGGGCTGTCCCAGGCCCGAAGGCCCTGAGATTGATAGCATCAGAGCTGGCCGAAGGACGACGGCTGTCACTCGCCGCTGAGGGCCGGACTCGTGGCAGCCCCAATGCCTACGTGAAGGAGAACCGAACTCCCGGCAGCGCCGATGCCTGAGTGAAGGAGAAGAGGATGAGTGCGAAGGGACCTGCACTGAACCTCCTCATCTACCCCTCCCCTCTGGCCCAGCCCGGCCGGATCACAAAGATCGCGCGCAGCCTGCACACTCAGGAGCGATTCGAACGCACCGAGATCCTCGGAGTTGACTCAACGCAGCTGCCCGCCCGCGAAAGCCTCGCCCCCGGGATTGAACTCAAGCGAATCCGGGGGGCCTCAATCCGCGAGCGCTTCGGCGCACTCCGTCTTCTCCTCTTCTGGCAGATGCGCGTCTACTGGTATTACCGGCGCAAAAATGTGAAGGCCGTCGCCGCTCAGAACCTCTTCCTCCTGCCCATGGTGCACGCCCTCGCCCGCAGAACCGGCGCAGTCTTCGCTTACAACGCCCACGAGCTTGAAACAGAAACGATCGCCTCGAAGGGCCTGCGCCAGAAGATCCAAAGGCTGATCGAAAAACACTGGATCTACAAGGCTGACCTCGTGTCGGTCGTGAATGAGCCGATCGGAGCCTGGTATCGGCAGACCTACCCGGGAATCTCGCCGATCACGGTGACGAATTCTCCCCTCGACGCGGGCGGCACCGTTGATCTGAGGGAGCGCCTGCACGTCCCCGAGGATCGCCTCCTCTACATCCACGTCGGCTACCTGGCGCCCGGGCGTTCCATTCCGCTTCTCCTCGAAGTCTTCACGAAAGCCAAGAACGCTGAGATCGTGTTCCTCGGAGATGGGGTACTCCGCACCGAGGTCGAGGCCGCCACCCAAGCCCACTCGAATATTCACTGGATGGCGCCCGTCGCCCCCGAGGAGGTCGTGTCCTATGTGCGCGGAGCCGATGTGAGCCTGTGCCTCATTGAGGACCTGTGCTTGTCGATGGCTCTGTCGAGTCCGAACAAGCTCATGGAGTCTCTTGCCGCCCAGGTCCCGCCCCTGTGTTCTGATCTTGTGGAGGCTCGAAGACTCTTAGGAGAGAGGGCTTCGACCTGGGTGCTCGAGGACGTCGAGGCCGAGCTCGCCGACGCCATCGCGAGGATCAGCCACAAGGATGTGGAGGCCTTCAAAGCCTCTCCTCCTTCGATTCCGGCGTGGGAGGATCAGGTGAAGGGGCTCGAAGCCGCCTACGACCGGGCGCTCGAAGCGAAATCGGAGAATAAACTGGGCACACGGGGCTGGTCATGCGCATAGTGTCCGTCGTCGGGGCCAGGCCCCAGTTCGTCAAGCTCGCGCCGATCGACCGTGCTTTCCGGGAGGCTCGAATCGATCATCGGATCGTCCACACCGGCCAGCACTACGATCCTTTGCTCTCCGATGTGTTCTTCTCCGATTTGGGGATCTCCCCGCCCGATGTGCATCTTGGAGTCGGCTCCGGATCGCACGGTGTCCAGACCGGCCGGATGCTCGCCGCCCTCGATGATGTCCTGGGCGGATTGGAAGCGGACTGCGTCCTCGTTTATGGGGATACGAATTCAACTCTCGCGGCGGCGTTGTGCGCGGTGAAGCTCCATATTCCTCTTGCGCATCTGGAAGCGGGACTGCGTTCTTTCAATCGTCGGATGCCCGAGGAGATCAACCGCGTCCTCACGGATCATGCGGCGGACCTTCTTCTTGCGCCGACGAGTCTTGCGGCCAAGAACCTCGAGCGCGAGGGCTTGGAGGATCGAACTGAGGTCGTCGGCGATGTCATGACGGATGTGCTGATGCGCGTGCGCGATGAGGTGTCCTCAAGACCGGTCTTCGAGCTGATGGAGTCTTTGAGTCTGAAGGCGGGCGAGTATTCTCTCGCGACGATTCACCGAGCGGATAACACGGATGATCCCGAGCGCCTCGAGCGACTGCTCGATTCCTTGGGGGCCATTGATCATCCGGTCGTTCTTCTCGCTCATCCGCGTTTGCGCGCGAAATGTGAAAGCTTTGGTTTCAGGATCGATCGAGGTTCTCTTATCTCACATGATCCACTGCCTTACCCGCAGCTCGTGGCGAGTGCGATGCGAGCCCGGGGGATCATCACGGACTCGGGTGGATTGCAAAAGGAGGCGTTTTTGCTGCGCGTCCCTGCGACGACCGTCCGCTCGGAAACCGAGTGGGTTGAGACTGTGGAGCTTGGTTGGAATGTGCTCGTTGAGCCGGGCGCGGAGCTCATCGCTGCGGCTCAGCGCCCCCGACCCGCTGACACAAAGGCCGCGCCCTACGGTGATGGGAATGCGGCGAGGGGCGTCGCTTCGAGCCTGATCCGCCATTTTGGAAGGGGACTTCACAGCGCCCCTGGAGGTGTGTGCGGGCAGGATGCGGATTCTGGGCGGAGCGCAGATTCTGGGCAGGGCGCAGATTCTGGACGGGGTGCCAATTGTGAACGGAGCGCAGATTCTACGCAGGACGAGAATCACACGGTGAACACGCCTGGCGGCCGCAATGCCCCCAGTGGGCAAGGCGCGGCCAGCAGGGGCAACGGGAAAACTCGCGGGGAGGCTCGCGGCACCGGGAAGCAAGGCCCGAGCTCATGAGGGTGCAGCTTGTGAAGGGGACCGTGCAGATCCCGCCGAGCTATTTCACAGTTCAGCATGCCCTCGCGATGCCGCAGATCGATTGGTCGCTCCTGTGCTTAGCGGCGAAGCTCTCAGATCCCCCACTCCCCTTCCCGATCATCGAAGCCGTTCCGGGTCGCCTCCCCTTCCGAATGAAGGAGGCCCTGAAGTGGTGGGCTGTACCTCGGATGGAGCGCCTCCTCCTCGCCCAAGAGCCGCAGCTCATCCACCAGCAGCAGGCGACCTGGTCGATCCCAGCCCACCGGGCCTCGAAGCGTCTCACAGTCCCAATGGTGACGACCCTGCATGGCGCGGATGCCTACGCGCCTTCCCTGCTATCTGCCCCTTCCGGCCTTGCAGAACGCGCAGGAAGAGCGTGGATTGCCATGAATCAGGAGGCCGCGCGGCACTCCGATCGTCTCCTCGCCGTTTCACGCCACCTCGCTGATGTCGCCCTCCGTTCGGGTTTTCCCGCAGACAGACTCCATGTTCACTATCAGGGCGTTGACACCCAGTGGTGGAGGCCGCACACAGATACGACCTGCGTGCCCACCTCCCCAGAACACGCCGGACAGCTCGAAGACCCCCAGCCCGGGCGAGAGGAGCTCGAGGACGGGCAGATCCCGGAGATCCTTTTCGTCGGAGCCTTCTCAGAGTTGAAAGGGCTTCCCGATCTTCTCCGCGCGCACGCGCGCGTGTCACGCCCCCACCGTCTCGTCCTCGTGGGCGATGGGCCCTTGCGTGAGGAGCTTCGCCGGGCTTCGGCCCACGATCCTTCGATCACGGTGCTCGGCCCCCTGGACCGTCGCGGAGTGCGTGAACGGATGCGCCGAGCCGCAGCCCTCGTCTTGCCGACTCGGACGAGGAATGGGAGGGCCGAAGCGGCCGGCCTCGTTTCCTTGGAGGCTCAAGCCTGCGCCACCCCCGTCATCGTCAACGAAACAGGCGGCGCTCTAGAAATGGTCTCCCCCGCCTGCGCCGATCTCAAGGCCCGCGAATACGAGGTCGACTCCCTCGTGTCCTCGATTAACTCCCTGCTGTCGATGAGTGAATCAGAGCGGGCCTCCAGAGGGCGAGAAGCCCGCTCCTGGGTTGAAGCAGAGCGCAGCCTGAAACGCGCTACCGCTGAGCTCGGCGCGCATTACTGCGAACTCATCGGCTCAAAGTGAGACAACTCGGGCTTGGAGGATCAGAACGACGCGACCAGGGGAAAGCGGACAAGGTGGCCCGGGAGAGTCACAAGGGCTCAGGTTAAGAGAAACACGAGGGCGCGGGCTCAGTAGACCCCGCCTCAAACTCCTCCCCCACTAGAGCAAGCAGGCCAAGGCTCAGTAGACCACAGCTCGTTGGGTCTCCCCCCCGTAGAGCACGGCTCAAACGCCCGTAGAAGAGCGCTTAAGCTCGGCCTCGCTGATCGACCTCGGCAAGCATCGCCGCCGCCTGACGGACACGGGCCTGCCAGGTGTGCTCCCCGCGCAGGGCCTCCACCCGCGAAGCCGCCTCCTCGACGAGTGAGGGAGTGGCGACAAGCTCTCGAAGAGTCTTCGCAATGGAGTCGCGCGAATACTCAGGAGTCCAGCCGATCCCCTCACGGGCGACGAGATCTGCGACGTGAGTGCCCGCCGAGGCGAGGACGGGCAGGGCGCGCCCGATGTACTCAAAGAACTTCACGGGCGCGGCGAAGGAGCGGTATTCGATCGGTTTCATCGCGAGAACGCCAATGGTGGCCCGCTCAAAGTGGGGCTCGAGCTCGGCCCCCCGGCCGTGAACGACGCGAACACGATGAGACAGGTAAGGGCGGTAGGCCTCGGCGAGAAGGGCCCACTGCTCTTCAGGCACGCACAGGGTCATTGACGCGCCCGGTGTCTTCGCGACTGCGGCGACGCATTCACGCAGATCGTAGAAGTCGCCGAGAGCCCCGACGTAGAACAATTCAACGCCCGTGCCTGTCCCCTTCGCTGCAAGGGGGGCGCCGGGTGGGAGTTCACGAAACTTCTCAGGCGAAATCCGCGGAATATACTCGCCCATCCGAAGGGAGGGCAAGAACATGAGGTCAAGGCTGTCTTCGAGTCTTCGCAGGTCACGCTTGTAGTGGTGTCTCATGAGGAGGCGATACGGGAATTGCCGAAGAGTGAGGAAGCTGGGGAATCGCCAGTACACATCACGGTAAAAAGCACCGACGGGGACCCCGCGAGCGCGACAGAATGCGAAAAGATCAAAATCGAGGGCAGGGTCGACGCGCTCGCTGATCTTCTCCGTCATGGCGATCGGGCTCGTTGCAAGCTCCGAATAGCAAAACTCGACTCTGCCCTCTTCTACCGCCTGCTTCGCGAGGGGCACGCTTTGGGCGCGTTCGCGCCACGTTCCGCTCACCTCGATCACCTCATAGCCGAGCTGTGCGAAAGCTGTGCGCATCATGAAGGGGCGGATCGCAGATCCTGATGATCCGCCTGAGCGCACCCCCATCGGCGAGTGGAAGATCATCATGGGATTCACGAGCTGCTCTCCTCCTTCGAGTCCTCGAGCCCCTGAGACTCCACTAGGGCGCCATACAATTCGCTCCATCGCGATACGAAGCTCTGCTCCGAATAGCGTTCGCGGGCGCGCTCGCGGATCTGCTCCGCATTCGCGTACTGCGAAGGATCGCAGATCCTCCTCATCGCCTCAACGAGGGCGGGCGCATCGTCGACGCCGACGAGCTCCCCATTGCCCTCTTCAAGGGCGAAGCATCCCGCCCAGGTGGCAGAGGCGATCAGGCGAGCTCCTGCGGCCTGCGCTTCGGAGAACACGGTCCCGCCCGCTTCGAGGGCGCTCACCAGCACAAAAACATCCGAATCGGCGAGCAGGGACACGACATCTGCGCGTTCGAGACGTCCGAGGAACTCGATCGAGGAGCAGGGATTGGGGAGGGCCGCACGCACCCTCTCGATCGCTTCGGGGCTTCCTCCTGCGATCTTGAGGAGGGCCGTGCCTGAATCCTTGAAAGCATCGAGGAATGCCCTGCAGGTTTCGATGACGCGCTTGTTGTCGTCGATGTGCGAGACGTGGGTGAAGCGCAGCGGACCTGCTTCTTTGCCCACGGAACGTTCGGCGTTGAAGAAGGCATCGGGAACGGGCAATTCGATGGGGAGCCAGCGCGTACCCGGATAGTGGGCGAAGAGAGCCTGGGCGAAGCCCTGTGAGACTGTGGTGAGCAGGCAGGCTTGCTCGAGGGCCTGCCCGATGGCTCCTGAGCGTGATCTGAAGGCTCGGGACTCGAGGGTTGAGGGGCGGTGCTCGGTGATGACGAGGGGCACCCCCCAGCGTGCGGCCAAGATCTCTCCCGCAACACCACCAGGGAAGACCGTGTGCGCGTGAACGATCTGCGCTTTCCCGCTTTCCTCGAAAAGAGCGGCCGCCCTCCTAATCAGACTGCGATGAATCTGCTTTTCGAGGGCGCCAAGCGCTCGTGGCATGGAGGGCAGGTGCAAACGGACGACCCGGATTCCGTGCTCAACGCTCACGCGCGGGCTGTCACGCTGCCAGCGCCTGCCCAGGGGTGAGGTTTCGAGGGCGAGAACCTCGACTTCGTGTCCCGCGCGCGCGAGCATGAGGGCTTGTTCTTCGAAGAAGGTGCCCGAGTGTTTCGCGCCGGGGCGCGGATACCAGGAGGCGACGAAGAGGATCCTCATTGACGCGCCTCCGCATCGTATTGGGAGGCGGTGATCAGGCTCATGATGACGAGTCCTGCGAGCATTGCGGCCATGAGCAGTCCCAGGATCGTGGTCGTGGCGAGCAGGTCGAGGGGTGAGAGGCTGAGCCATGCGAGGGGCACTATGCAGTAGAGGACCCCGAAGACGAGCATGCGGCGCTGTTTCTCGGTGACGACGAAGAGGTTGGAGACCGGGGAGGTGAGGACCGTCATGAAAAGCCAGGGCGTCAGGGCCCTCGCGAAGTCCCCGGCCTGATCCCATTGCGCCCCGAACACGAAGGGGAAGAGCCATGGCGCCAGAATGTAGAGGAGCACGAAGGGGATGAGGGCGGCGAGAGCGGCCCTGCGGTAGGTGTCGGCCACGAGAGGGCGCATCCGTCCCGGCGCAGTATCGGCAAGCTTCTTGAGGAACACTTGTCCGACGGCCCCCGCGATCAAGCCCACGGGCACTTGTATGATGTTCCAGGCGAGTTGGAATTGGCCGAGGGCCGCGATCGCGACCGCTCCGATCGCGAGGTTGATTCCCGCGTTGCGCAGTGAATCGACGAGGGCGTTCGGCCCGTTGAGCAGGGGCATGCGATGGTAGCGCCTCGCGACCTGGCGGAGCGGAGGGTCTTCGGATGTGCCTTGGCGTGCGTCTTTCGTTTTGGAGACGAGGAAGAGAAGGGACACGAGTTGTCCGAGCATCGTTCCCAGGATGAGCGCGCTGAATCCTCCGTGGAAGACGAGGCCGAAGAAGAGCTGGGAGGCGGCGATGGCGAGGGAGTTGATGACGCTGTTCACTGCGATATCACTAAATCGGCCTTTTCGGGTGAGCCAGTAGCGCAGGTTCGAGGCTTGCGCGACGAGGGCCACCGTGATCCCCGCAGCCGAGAACCAGAGGGCGAGTTCTCCTGAGTGGTGATAGGCGTCTTTGAGGGGCCGGGCGATGACGATGAGGACGAGGGAGGTGATGATCGACGTGAGGAGGATTGATCGGGAGGCGAGCCTGTGCAGGCTCCTCGCGCTCGCCTCATCCTTGGGCAGCATGACCGCAAGGTCGTAGCGAGCTGCGGCGATTGTGATGACGAGGGCGGTGATCGACCCGTAGACGCCGAGGAGACCCTTGTCGACATCTGAGTAGATGCGTGCAATGAAGATCTGGAGCACGAAGGCGATGACTTGGGCGCTCAAGGTTCCCGACATCAGTGTAAGGATTGCGCGAAGCACTGGGCTTCGTGAAAGGAGGGAGGAGATCTTCGAGCTGGGCCGTGTGGCTTGCGGTTTTCCCTTCGCTGCCCCGAACTCGACCCCGGTCCAGGGTGCGTCTTCGGCTTGGGGGTCCCGCATGGGCCTATTCAATCAGATCCTTCGAGCATTGAGCCTTCGCACACGTGGGTCTGCGGCATGCAGGCTGTACGGCAGCTGCATCGATCGCATCGCCCCTTTCGCATGCGTGGATCTACGTCGAGAGATGTGCACGAGCGAAAACTCTGGGGAATCGTCCTCTTGCTCGCATGGGTTTGCGCATTCGATCTCAGCGTTAGAATCCCTTGAAAGTCCACGTTCTCGCTCGGGCAGCGGCTGAGCGAAGAAAGGAGAACACGTGGCCGTCCCTCGTCTCCTCCTCTCCTCATCCACTTGGCTCGACTCCTCCGATCATTCGACGCGCGTGTGGGCCCCGCTTCCCGCTTATGCGAAAGCCCTGCTGCGCGCCCTGGACTCTCCGCTTTCTCTTGCTCGCCGAGATGTTCGCGCTTCAAGAGCCGTTCCGGTCTCGAGCGTCGCTCCCACCTCGAACGCCGTTCCCCTTTCGAGCACCAACCCCGCGCACAAGGACTCGAATGCCTCCCCCTCCAGGGCCCCGACCACCCCCTCCGTGCAAGCCCTCAGCCAAGCCCTTGCCGAGGCATACGGCCACTGGAGCCTCATCTCTTCCCTGGGAGAATCGATTCTCCTCGCAACAGACCGAATGCGCTCCCTCGGCCTCCTCTACGCCTTCGACGGTCAACGCTGGATCATCACCGACGATGTGAACTCCCTGCTCGCCCACCTGCCTGGACTGCGGCGCGACGAACGCCAGGCCAAGATCTTCGCCTCCTTCGGCTATACCCTCGGTAGACGAACCCTGCTCGAGGGCGTCTCCTCCGTGGAGGCGGGCTCCCTCGTCCTTTTAAATCCCGATGGAAGCACCTCGACCTCGTCCTTCGCCGACTACCGGCGCCCCTCAGTCCTCATTGATGAGGAGGCGGAGTTCCACGCCCTTTTCGAAAAAGCCCTCGACCAAAGCTTTACACGTCTGCTCGATGCAGCAGGCTCGAGGACTCTCGCCGTACCGCTCTCGGGGGGCCTCGACTCGCGTCTCCTCCTCGCCTGGCTCACCCGTTTGGGAGCCTCCAATATCCGGACCTTCACCTACGGCAAGCCCGCAGCACCAGAAGTCGGGATTTCTCACGGCGTCGCCCAGGCCTTCGCCCTGCCCTGGGTCAGCGTCGACTACACGCCCGAGAAGATCAGCGCCTTCTGGTCGGGCCCCGAGGCAGAGGCCTTCCGCCGAGCCAATTGGTGCGGAGTGTCCCTCCCCCACGTTCAAGACTCCTACGCCCTGCACGAACTGTGCCGCAGCGGCTGGATCGACGAGGACGCGATCCTCCTTCCCGGTCACACGATCGTCGGCAATGGGCACGACGAGGACTTCGTGCTCTCTGCTCCACCGGCGGGCGAACTCGCGCGCCTCATCGCCTCACGCCACGCCGGTGCCCAAGGAAGAGATCGGAGCATCAACGAAGAACCCCTCATCTCCCGCGAGATCTTGAGGGCCGCTCAGCAGGTCCGATTCGACGGCTCGCCCGCTTCTGCTCTGAGCTGGGTCGAGTGGTTCAATCTTCGAGAACGCCAGGCGAAGTACATCAACCACTCGATGCGCGCCTACGAGTTCTACGAGCGGAGCTGGGCGGCGCCAATGCTCGACCTCGACATGTGGCAGACCTGGCTCAAAGGCGGGCTGAACTTCACGAAGGACCGCGCCTGGTATGCGCGATTCGTCGCTGCAGCGGTGCAAGGATACGCGAAAGCGCCCACCCCGCCCCTGCACGTGTCCTCGAACGACCACTCGCTTCCGCCAAGGCTCAAAGGCGCGCTCCTCGCCACGATGCGCGCAACGAGGACGGAGCGCCTCTTGTCGAGATCTCGTTCGATCCGCACCATGCTCGATCATCCGATGGCCTTCGAAGCCTTTAGCGCTCCGCTGTCGAAGAGCCAGCAGTTCAGGAGCCACCTGTGCGGCGCCTCATCGACGGGCCTGTGGTCAACGCTCTTCCTCGACAACCGCTGGGGAAACGACGCTCAGATCCTCCCGCCCCCACCGGGGGCGCCCGGTCTCACTCGCTGAAGCGGATTACTTGCCCCGTCCTCGCGGATTCGAGGATGCCCTCGAGGACTTCAAGGGTTCGCACGCCTTCGGCCATCGACACGTGCTCACCGCCCCGCCCGAGGATCGCATCCCTGAAATGCTCGTGCTCGACTGCGAGGGGTTCGCGCTTGTCGAGCGCGTAGCGGGTGACGGTCCCTTCGGAGACGCCCCGAAAGGCCGCGATCTGCTCCCATTGAAGTGGGGAAGACCCGTTCTCGTAAAAGCTCAGGTCCCCCATTGCCGTATCGGCGACGAGGGCGCCGTGCTCGCCAATGACGATCGTCGTGCGGTCCTTGTAGGGGGTCAGCCAGTTCACCTGATGGTTGACGAGGACTCCGTTCGCAAAACGCCCCGAGGCGAGGAGCAGGTCCTCATGCACTCGCCCCGAACGGTAGCCGACCTGTGCGAACATCATCTCGTAGGGGGCGCCCACAACCCAGGAGGCCAAGTCCACGTCATGGGTCGCCAAGTCCTTGACGACGCCGACATCACTGATGCGCGCCGGGAAGGGGGATTGGCGGCGTGTGACGATCTGATAGACCTCGCCGAGCTGGCCCTGCGCGATCCTGCGGCGCATTTCCACCAGAGCCGGATTGCAGCGCTCCACATATCCGACGGCGCCGACAAGGTCGGCTCTCTCAAAAGCCTCGGCGATCCTGCGCCCCGATTCGACGGACACGGACAGGGGTTTTTCGACGAGAGTATGCACTCCCGCTTCAGCGAGGAGGAGAGCCGCTTCCTCATGGAAAGCCGTTGGCACTGCCACGATCGCCGCGTCGATCCCGGCTGCGATCAGATCCTCAACACCGGGGAGGACCTCAAGAGGAGGGGCGACACCGAACCGATCGCCCGCCAAGTCCGCGAGCGCAACGAGTTCGACGCCCTCGGTGGCGCGGGCGTTGCGGACGTGATGACGGCCCATCGAGCCCAGGCCGAGGATTCCCAGGCGGATCGTCATTGTGACCCTGCTTTCGCGAGCGTGTTCACGGCGTGAACAATCCGTTCGAGATCGGCTTTCGACAAGGCGGGGTGCACGGGCAAGGACACGACTTCACGCGCCGCCTTGTGCGTCACGGGAAGATCGAGGCCGGGGGCGAAGCCTTCGAGGGAGGGCAGGTGGTGGTTCGGGATCGGGTAATACACTCCCGAGTCGATGCCCCATTCCTCGCGCAGGGCGCGCATGAAGCGCTCGCGGTCAAGGTCGGGGATGCGGATCGTGTACTGGTGGTAGACGTGGCGGGCGCCGCGGGCGAGCGGCGGGGTGATGACGCCGTGAAGGTTCTCGTCGAAGAATGCGGCGTTCTTTCGGCGAGCCTGGGTCCAGGCCTCGATCTTCTTCAGTTGGACTCGGCCGATCGCCGCGTGAATGTCCGTCATCCGGTTGTTGAAGCCGATGAGTTCGTTCGCGTAGCGGTGTTCCATCCCCTGGTTGCGCAAGAGCCTCACCCGTCGTGCCAGTTCCCTATCCGTGGTCGTCACCATTCCGCCTTCCCCCGAGGTCATGTTCTTCGTCGGGTAGAGGCTGAATGCGCCGAAGGTGCCGAAGGAGCCGACGTGCTTCCCATTGAGGGAGGCTCCATGAGCCTGGGCGGCGTCCTCGAAGACCATGAGGCCGTGCCTCTTCGCGATCCGTCCGATGTCCTCCATCGCGGCCGGGTGTCCGTAGAGGTGGACCGGCATGATCGCCGTCGTTCGCTGAGTGATGGCCGCTTCGACGCAGGCCGGGTCGAGGCAGAAGGAGTCTTCGTCGATGTCGGCGAAGACGGGGGTCGCGCCGCTCAGGGCGACCGAGTTCGCGGTCGCGGCGAAGGTGAAGGAAGGGACAATGACCTCATCGCCGGGGCCGATTCCGGCGGCGAGCAGCCCCAGGTGCAGGGCGGAGGTTCCCGAGTTCACGGCGACGGCTGAAGTCCCGGGGACGAGGACGGCGGTGAATTCCTCTTCGAAGGCGGCGACCTGCGGTCCTTGGGCGAGCATGCCGGAGCGCATGACCGCGCCGACCGCTTCGATCTCCTCCTCGCCGATGAGGGGTTGGGCGGCGGGGATCCTCTCGAGGGTCATCGGGTGTCCTTCTCCAAGGCGTCGGGCGCTGTGAGCCTGTAGCGCGTCCCCGTTGTCGGGCATTCGAAGAGCGAGGGGTCTGCCGTGGGGATGAGGGGGAGGCCCGCTTCCCCGACCCAGCCGATCCTCTTAGCGGGCACGCCCGCGACGAGCGCGTAGTTTGGAACGTCTTTCGTCACGACCGAGCCCGCTGCGACGAGTGCCCAACGGCCTATGCTCACGGGGGCGACGCACACCGAACGGGCGCCGATCGAGGCGCCATCGCCGATTGAAACGCCGACCGGCTCCCAGTCCTCGGCAGTTTTCGGGCTTCCGTCCTCGTTAATCGCACGCGGGTGGCGATCATTCGTCAGCACTGCGGCCGGGCCGATGAACACTCCCTTGCCGAGGCGGGCGGGCTCGTAGAGGAGCGCATAGTTCTGGACTTTGCAGGCGTCCCCCATTTCGACTCCTGCTCCGATGTATGCGCCCCGGCCGATGATGCAGTCTTCGCCAATGCGGGCGCCGGATCGGACCTGGGCGAGATGCCAGATCTTCGTTGAGTCCGGTACTCTCACGCCCTCGTCGATATCGGCGCTCGCTTCGATCATCGCTGCCCTCCTCTTCTTTTCGAATACTGTAGTCGCCCTTCACGCACCCGGCTTCCCGCGAGAGCCGCCCAAGTGGGACAATTCCCCATATGGAGAGGAACACGGACGTGTGGGTGGTGATCCCGGCATATAACGAGGGGCCGATGATCGCTCGCGTTATTGCCTCCGTGCGAAAGTTCTTTCCGAATATCGTGTGCGTCGACGACGCCTCAAGCGATGACACTGTGTGCGCCGCCAGACGGGCAGGAGCCCTGGTGATCCCCCACCCTGTGAACCTCGGACAGGGAGCGGCTTTGCAAACGGGATTCACCTGGGTGTTGAAGAAGACTGAAGCCCGTTTCGCCGTCACTTTCGACGCTGATGGTCAACACCGGGCCGAAGATGCCGAAGGGATGTGCGCCCTCGCACGCAAGAACGACCTGGGTTTCGTTTTCGGTTCTCGTTTTCTCTCCGAGAGCCCCCAGGGGTTGTCCCCCATGCGTCGACTGGTGTTGAAGAGCGCCGCTGGCGCTGCCCGACGCAAGACGGGCCTTGCTGTGACGGATGCGCATAACGGTCTGCGAGTGATCCGGCGCGACGCCTTATCCTCTTTTTCCCTCGTGCACAACCGTATGGCGCATGCGAGCGAAATCGTTGAGAAGCTCGCCGTGACCGGCCTGGCCTGGGCGGAATACCCTGTGAGCATCGAGTACTCCGAGTATTCGAGGGCGAAGGGCCAGTCCCTGCTCAATTCTGTGAATATTCTCGTCGATCTGGTGATGGAGTGAGCGTGCCCTCGTACTGGTTGATCAGGCTCCTTCTCCTTGTGGGCTTCGTCCTCATTGCGCTTGTCATCATGAGGCCGGTCCGTTCCCAGTCGCATTTGGCTGTGCGTCGCCTCTCGATCCTGGTTCTCCTCTTGTTCGCGGTTTTCGCGATCCTGTTCCCCGGAACTCTCAACCACGTCGCCCACCGCCTCGGAGTGGAAAGAGGAGTGAACCTTCTCGTCTACGCACTCGTCGTCGCTTTCTTCGCTCAGCTCGTGAGTTCTTATCGAAAGGAGGCCGCTCAGGAGCGTCGGATCACGGCCCTCGCTCGCGCCGTCGCCCTCGCGAACGCGGATGAGAACGAGCCGGATTCTGCGCCTCACACAGGCGTAGAGGGGTCGCACAATGACGAAGAGCACCGGGAGTGCATGGGGTGAAGCGGCGAATATAACGCTACGATCAAGGATTGATGAGCAAACACGAAACTCTGAGCCGTCGGCTCCCGATTCAGCATGCGGCAACCTCGCCGTACCGTTTCGGTGTGCTTCGCGCCCTCCTCGCTGTTTTCCTCGCAAGCTCACTCTTCGTAGTGACAACAAGCGTTTTCGTCTACAACGCCCTCGCGAACCAGGTGAAGAAGTCCGTGCTCGACATTTCGCATTTGTCTGCGGATTCTGAGCAGTCCGCGGAGAAGATCACTCCAATCGACCAGTTCGAAGGACAGCCGATCAATCTGCTCGTTTCGGGCGTGGACTCGCGATACAACCAGGATGATTCGGGCTACGGCGACGCTGAAGAACTTTCCACGATCCAGTCGGATACGACGATGATCGCGCATATCTCCGCTGATCGTCAGTCCGTCACCGTTGTGTCGATTCCCCGCGACCTCATCACTGACATTCCCTCGTGCACTCTGTCCAGCGGCGCGCAGACCTACGAATACACGGGAATGTTCAATTCTGCTTTCTCCACCGGGGCGGTCACGAATGATCTCGCGGGTGGTATCGCCTGCACGAAGGCCACCGTTGAGGAGCTCACCGGCGTCCACATTGATGCTTTCGTGATCGTGGACTTCACGGGATTCAAGGGAATGATCGACGCACTCGGGGGTGTCTGGTTCGACGTTCCCGAGGATATGTACGACGAGCTCGCGGGCCTTGATGTGCACGCCGGTTGTCAGCGTTTCGACTCCATGACGGCGCTCGCCTTCGCCCGCGCCCGCAAAGAGATCGGCGATGGTTCCGATATTTCGAGGATCGGCCGCCAGCAGGAGCTCGTCTCCGCGATGCTGCGTGAAGTCCTGTCGAAGAACTTCGTCACTGATCTTCCCGCTCTCCTGTCCTTCCTGCAGGCGACGATCGCTTCTTTGACGGTTTCCCCGAATCTTGCGGATATCAATTCTGATGCGGGGCTTCTCCTTTCTCTCCTCAACTTGGACAAAGCCAATATCCGTTTCGTCACCCTGCCGTGGGCGAACGCGCCGCATGATCCGAACCGGGTAGTCGCAGTCGAACCGGATGCTTCTCTCCTATGGGAGGTTTTGAAGTCCGACGCGCCCCTTCCTGCAGGTATGACCTACACCGATGGGACCGGCACCCAGCAGGTCGTTCCCTTCCCCGGCGAGTCTGAGCCAGAATCCGATCCCTCTCAAACAGGGGATTCCTCGGGTGATTCACAGACCGACCCTTCCCAGCCTCCGGCAGATTCTTCAGCCGCTGAAGCTTCGAGTCCTGAGCCCGCACCCGCTCCCCCGAAGACCTGCCCACCGAGTCAATGAGCGAACATCCGCCCTCGTTCAGCCCCAAGGAGCGGCGTTCCCGCCCCTTGTCGCAGGCTGCCCATAACGCACCTGAACGGGGTGAATCCTCAGCTTCCTCTCGACCTTTAACGCCTGGCGAACAGGCGTGGGTTGAACGCGAGTCTCGTGGGCCGCGCCCTTCGGCGTCTTCTCTGCGGCGCTCAGGCTCTTCACAGCCCACGGCACCTTCCCAGTCTTCTTCCGCTTCCGCCCGGCCTTCTCGTCCCATGGCCCCTCAGGCTCCCATGGCCCCTCAGGCCAGGTCTGCAGGCTCTCAGCCCCCCTCAGCGGCCTCTCAGGCCTTTCCCACCGCCCAAGCCGGTGCCGAGGGTTCCCCGCGCCCGAAGCGCCCGAGCGCAAAAGGGGCTCGCAGAACCCAAGAGCAGTCGAATCAGGACGGACAGATGCCGGTCTTTCGTTCACGCCCACAGGTCTATGGCATCGCCGCAGATGATGCCCAGGCGCGCGCGTGGCGCGTCGACTCCGCATCCCCCGAGCCCCAAGCTGATCGTCCTCTCCTGCCCACGACTGCCGATCAGCCTCAGCGTGATCTTCCACCTGCTTTCGCCCCCAAACGCAAGAGTCTGCGTCAAGGGGCTTTTCCCCAAGCCCTCGCTCAGGGGGAAGCCTTTCCGAATGACCACCAACAGCCTCGGCCCACGGCACTCACGCCGCGTCGCGGCCCCTCTCAAGCGCCACATTCGGCGCCTCGGCCACGACTCAAGCGAGCCCGGCGTCTTCGCGGCAGGCTTTTCAAGGTGTTCCTTTTTCTCGTGCTCATCCTGAGCGGCTGGGTGGGCTTCTTGGCATGGGATGCGAACCAGAACTTAGGCCGCACCTCCGCTCTTTCCGCAGCTGCGGACACGCCGGGGACCACATACCTCCTCGCAGGCTCGGACTCTCGTGATGATGGCGCCGTACAAGACGACTTCGAAGGCTCGGAACGCTCAGACTCGATCATGCTGGTCAATATTGCGCCCAACGGTCAAAAGTCAGCTGTTTCCATCCCACGAGACACCTATGTTGAGATCCCTGGCTACGGCTGGGACAAGATCAATGCGTCCTTCTCCTATGGCGGCCCTGAATTGCTCGTGAAGACCGTTGAATCTCTCAGCGGACTCACCGTCGATCATTACGTGCAGATCGGCATGGGCGGAGTCTCGAATACGGTGGACGCTGTTGACGGCATCAATGTCTGCTATGACGGCGATGTGAGAAACGATCCTTCTACTCTCGAATGGACCGCGGGCTGCCACGATGTTGATGGGAAGACGGCGCTCGCCTTCTCACGTATGCGCTACCAGGATCCCGAGGGGGATATCGGTCGTGCTAAGCGTCAACGCCAAGTCGTCTCAAAGACGATTGAAAAGGCTCTCGCTCCGACGACTTTTCTTTATCCTGCACGCACTTTGCGAGTTGAACGTGCAGGTTCTGGTTCCTTCACAGTTGACGAGGACACCTCTCTCCTCGATATTGCACGCCTTGTCCTTGCTTTCAAGGATGCGGGCACGCAGGGCTTGAGCGGGATCCCGCCAGTCGAGTCTCTCGATTTCCTCACGGATGTGGGATCGTCGGCAGTGCTCCTGGAAGATGAGACCGCACCCGAGTTCTTTGAAAAGCTCCGCAATGGGACTTTAACCACTGAAGATTTCAACGCCTTCGGTCGTTAAACACCTCATCGGAGCGTGCGAGGAAACGGCCGAACAGCCAGAGCCAAAATCAGCCATGCAGGGGTTCTCTGGAGTCTTGAGGGGCACGGTTCCCTAAGTCATACCCCCGGCCCCTCAGGTCTTCACCACCCATGGGCCGCGCGAACTCAGCACCCCACGCCGGATCTTCTTCACTCCCGCCTCTTGGACACCGCACGCTCCACGGGGTCCTCATTCACAGCCAAAGCCCAAGTGAGTAGGCGTTTCCCGGTGTTCTTCTCATCCCTGCGAGCTTGGGCGAACTTTCTGAGCCAGCGCGGCCCCCTTGTCCCAGGCGAGATCGCGCAGCCCTTTTTGGAAGTCCCGCATCTTGGCGCGCAAGGCCTCGGCCTCGGGCCCCTCACCAGCGGAGAGAATCCGAGCGGCGAGCAAACCGGCGTTACGCGCACCAGCAATAGAAACAGTCGCGACGGGCACTCCCGCGGGCATTTGCACGATGGAGTGGAGAGAATCCACTCCATCAAGGTGCTTGAGTGGAACGGGGACGCCCACGACCGCAAGCTCAGTGAGAGCAGCGAGCATACCGGGCAGGTGTGCGGCGCCCCCCGCTCCAGCGATGATGACCCGCAAACCCCGAGCTGAGGCCGAACGGCCATAGGCAAGCATGTCCTCGGGCATTCGGTGAGCCGAAACGACGCCGACTTCGCAAGCGATGCCGAACTCCGCGAGAGCGGCAACGGCGGGTTCCATGGTCGGCCAATCCGAGTCGGAGCCCATGACGACGCCGACGAGGGGGTGGGGGCCGGTTGCGCTCAAAGGAATATCGAGCTCAGGGGTCGAATCGTTCATCGGATGCTCCTTTCTAGAAGCCTCGTGAATGGGGAAGGGGGAGTCGAAGGGCTCAAGCTCAACAAGGATTCGCCGCACGGTTGGAGCCTTGCTCACACACAGCTCTCAGACCTGGCCGCGAAGGGCTGTGACAACTGCTTCAGCCTCAGCCCGGGCACGCGCCGGATCGGCGTCCACTACCGTCACATGGCCGAGTTTGCGGCCCGGACGAACGGCTTTGGAGTAGATATGGACCTTCGCTTCGGGATGACCTTCCAAAGCTTGTCCGAGGGCGCGAGCCGGACAGGGGAAACTCGAACCCAAAAGATTCACCATGACGCAGCTCGAGCCGGGAACACGGAGCTCGGTCGACCCCAGAGGCAGGTCCAAGACAGCTCGAAGGTGCTGCTCGAATTGGCTCGTCACCGCGCCATCGATAGTCCAGTGGCCGGTATTGTGCGGACGCATTGCAAGCTCGTTGACGAGGACGTGCTCGTCGGCGCCCTCGCCGACAACGAACATCTCAACCGCGAGCACGCCTGTCACCCCGAGTTCTTCAGCGATCCTCTCACCGAGTTCACGAGCCGCTTCGAGAGTTTCGGGACGCACGCCGAAAGCAGGAGCGGTGACGACGGAGCAGACTCCATCGACCTGCTCGCTCGTCGCGACAGGCCAGGACTTGATCTGTCCGGAGGGCCTTCGGGCGCACAGTGCGGCGACCTCGGATACGAAGGGCACGAGCTCTTCGGCGAGCAGTTCTCCCCTTCCGAACCATTCGGCCGCTTCCTCAGCCTCGTGGATGACTCGCACTCCGCGCCCGTCATAGCCCCCGGTCGGTGTCTTCACGACGAGGGGCCAGCCACACTCATCCCCGAAAGCCTGCAAGTGTTCAAGGGTGTCGATCCTCGCCCAGCGTGGACAGGGAGCCCCCATCTGGGTGAGGCGTTCGCGCATCGCGAGCTTATCTTGGGCGTACAGGAGGGCGTGGGCGGGCGGTTCGATGGCGAGCGAGCCCTCGAGTTGTGCGAGGAGGGTCTGGGGGATGTGCTCATGTTCGAAAGTGAGAACGTCAGCTCCTTCGATGAGCGTGCGAACAAGCTCATCGTTCTTGGGCAGGCCGACTGTTGAGGAGGCGACGACCAAAGCAGTCGAAGTGTCGGGGGCTTCAACGAGAGGACGCAACTCAATGCCGAGCGCGATCGCGCTCTCCTGCATCATGCGGGCGAGCTGCCCGCCTCCGATGACGGCGACGACCGGGCGTGTGCTCCGAGTGGGCTCCATGCAGTTCAATCTAGTCGCTGCTAGGCCCGCCTCGCCTCGAGGAGGCTTCAGAATCGACGCGATCTGCGTCCCATCGAGACGACGGGTCCTCGGGGCATGACCCGATCGGGGTCGAGGGATGCGGGGATCGCAGCGAGGGAGAGTGAGAAGACAGGGGGCCGGTTGCGCGTCAATTCCAATCTCCCACCCATTGCCCCAGCCAGATCCTTTGCCAAAGCTAAGCCGATTCCGGTCGAGCCATGCCCGGACACACCCTTTTCAAAAACGTTGGGTGCCAAGTCTTCAGCAATACCCTCGCCCTCGTCGGAAACATCAATAACGACCCCCCGCTGATTCGCTGTCTTTCGGGCAAGCACCCGAGTGGTGCCAGCGCCGTAATGCAAGGAGTTCTCAATAAGGGTTGCCAGCACCTGGGAGACTTTCCCCCCATCGGCGAGGATCGGCAGTTCCGCCTCGTCTGTGAAGACAAGCTCGCGTCCTGCTTGCGCGAAGGCTGCCTCCCATTCTTCACGCTGTGTGTTGAAAGCTTCGAGAATATGGATCGCTTCGGTCTGGCCGACATTCCTCGCATTGGAGTCGAGCAGTTCGGCAACGACCGCAGTGAGACGCTCAACCTGTTCAAGACAGCTCTTCGCTTCTTCTTGAACCTCCGGCTCGGAGGAGATTAATTCAATCTCCTCCAATCGCATTGACAGGGCGGTGAGTGGGGTTCGGAGTTGATGCGAGGCATCGGAAGCGAATCGGCGCTCAGCGGCGAGCCTTCCCGCCATTCGTTCTCCTGTCCGCGCCAATTCCTCCTGAACGAGGTCGATCTCTTCGATCCCTGAGGGTTTGACCCGCGCTCTTACCTGGCCCGAACCGATCTGCTCGGCTTGTGCCGCGAGGTAGATCAAAGGTGCAGACAGTCGTCGGGAGAATCTCAGGGCGAGGATGAAGCCGACAATCATGCAGGCACCCATTCCAGCGAGATACAGGACGAGGACGAAGCCGATACGTTCGATTGTCGGCAATGCGGAGGCCTCGAGACGCACGTTCGTGCCCTGATTCGTCGAGGCGTAAACAACATGCGTGGGAGCTGTAACCTGTGTTCGCACTGTGATGAGGTCGCCTTGAGCGGTCGACACTGAGGCGTGTACGCCGCTTTGTCTGATCGTCGCAGGAGAGACGAGCGCCTCAATCAGGGAAGGAGTGACCGCGTCACCGTTCTCGATCCGCCGGTCGATCATTCTCGCAATCGTCTGCGCTCTCGATTCGAGGCGGGACACGTCGGATACCCAGACGATCGAGGAGGTCGCGATCGCACCGGGGACACCCATGAGGAGGGCGACGACGGTGACGGCCGTGAGGATCATCCGTACGGCGCGTTTTCGCATATCTCCTCTTTCCTCGTGATCCGATGTCAGAAGAACCTGCTCTGTCTCAGGCGTGAGCCTGCCTTCGAGGGCTGCGATTTTCGGGCCTGGCCCCACTTGTCCGAGGGCTCACGGCTCTATCTACAGGCTACCCGCGTCTAGAGAGGCGACGCGGGTAGGTGTGGGAGATGGCGAGAGGCTGGCCCCTGATGCGAATGTTCAGCGCAACTCGAAGCGGAAGCCCATTCCTCGAACAGTCGTGATGTAGTGGGGGCTTGTCGCGTCGTCTCCGAGTTTGCGTCGCAGCCAGGACACATGCATATCGAGAGTCTTCGTTGAGCCTGTCGGATCGGAGCCCCAGACTTCACGCATGAGGGTCTCGCGTTCAACGACGCTCCCGGCTGCGCGCAGAAGAACACGAAGCAACTCGAATTCCTTTGCGGTGAGTTGAAGTTCTCTGTCGCCGGAGAAAGCGCGGTGGGCGGCAACATCCATGCGCACATCCTGGGCGCTGAGTTCAGAATCGTTGACTTCTGTGCTCGTCCGACGAAGCAGCGCGCGAACTCGGGCGAGGAGTTCAGCAAGTCGGAAGGGCTTTGTCACGTAGTCGTCGGCGCCCGCGTCCAAGCCGACCACCATATCGACCTCGTCAGTGCGGGCAGTGAGGATCAGGATCGGCACTGTTTTGCCGCAGGCGCGGATCTCGCGCGCGACTTCAAGGCCATCGATATCAGGAAGACCGAGGTCGAGGACAACGAGGTCAGCCCCTTCAACCTCGGCGAGGGCGCCTCGGCCGGTGCCGTGGGCGCGAACCTCGTAGCCCTCACGACCGAGAGCGCGGGCCAGGGGTTCGGAGATCGCGGGATCGTCTTCGACGAGGAGAACAGTAGTCACACGAAGATCATACCCTTTCAAGATTATTTCTTTCATGTTCCTTGACCATTGCGAGGAGCTCCTCACGCTCACTTCATCAGGGGTATCACAGAGAAGAGGAAGACAAAAGGAAGGCGCTTCTCAAGTCCAACCCGGGGAGAGAAAAAGCTCGTCTTCAATCGCGAGAGGAGAGGACATAGGGCGTGACCTGTCCAAAGCCCCGCAATTCAGCGGAGGGGAAATCCTCGAGCACGTATCCGTTTCCTGCTTTGCCTGCAGCGATCGCGGCTGCTGTGGCTGGATCGGTGAGGATTTTCCCCACCGGAGCAATGTCCACCAGTCGAGAAGCAAGGTTGACCGTCGGGCCGAAGACATCCCCTGAACGCGAGAACACGTCCCCTCGCACGAAGGACGCTCGAACGGGCAGGATCGTGTCGTCTGCGCTGAGACGCTCGATCAAAGAGGTCGCGACCTTCATCCCTGTCGCAAGATCGTCGGCAATATACAAGACGGCATCTCCGATTGTTTTGACGATTCTGCCGCCCGCCTCCGTGACCGCAAGGCGCGATTCTTCTTCGAATCTCTCGATGAGGTCCACGAGCGCGCCTCCCAGAATCGTCGACGATGAGGTGTAGGACACCATGTCAACGAAACCGAGGGAACGGTTCAGCGGAAAGCGCGTACGGGAGTCCTCGTGCCCGCGCTGAGCGACCTCCTTATCGAGGCGAACGAGAAGGGCTTCCATTTGACGGCGCCACGAGTGCAAGAGCATTCCCTCGAAGGCGTGGACACTGTCGCGCATGTGGTCGATGACGTACATGCGGGCAGTCGTGTCGTCAAGGCCGAGCCTGCGAATCGCGTCTTCAACGAGGGCTTCGAACTGCCACAGGCTCAAACGGTCCGCGAGATGCGAATTCGCCCTCAGGAGTGAACGACTTGTCGCGAGGTCGATCGCGCCGGAGTCGACGAGCCCGTTCCAGGTGGTGAACACCTCGATATCACGCTCGGTGAAGACACGTTCATCGGGTTCGGGGCGTTGAAAACCCATTGAGACCCAATAGTCGTTGACGCGTTCGATCGTGGTCCCTGTGCTTTCGGCGAGCATTCGAGCACTGGTCGTCAGCGGCCCTCCAAGGAGGCGCGGAACATAACTCGTGACGGTCTGATGTTCAAGTTCGTAGTTCTCAATGTCATCTTGAGCCGACGAGACTCCCATATGTTCGATGCCCCTCCTTCCAATGAGATCCGAAAACAACGTGAGCGGAACCGCAGCGAATACCAGCTTAGTAGCCTACATCACGTTGAGCTTCCCTTCTTTGTTTTCAGCTTTCCCCCTTGTCAAGTACTCTCAGGTTCTTCCCTGCGAAGCACTCACGGCCTCTCCCCTGCGCAGCATGCCCAGGCTTTTCCTCGCGAAGTGCTCGCGGACTCCTCCTTCCGAAGCCCTCACGGCCCCTCCCCTGCGAAGCACTCACGGCCTCCCTTGTTTCGAGCATCGGCTCGAACATCCTGCCTTCACCTCGTGCAAGATAAAGAGCTCTCGGTCACGAAGAGTCCCTCTTGGCACAGGGCCGGGGCTTTCAGGGACAATAGCCTCATGCGACTCCTCCTCGCCTCCAAGTCCCCGGCTCGACTCTCCACCCTCCTCGCTGCAGGAATCACTCCCATCGTCAGGGTCTCTGAGGTCGATGAAGATGCCGTGCTCGAATCCGTGAAGGCCCACTCGCCCTCCCCCAGCGCTGATGATCAAGTTGTCGCCCTCGCCTGTGCAAAACGAGACGCCGTCGCCTCGACGCTCACCTCTGACGCCTTGCTCGACGAGGAAGGGGCAGATTCTCTCCTTCTGGTCGGCTGCGATTCGATGCTCGAGATCAACGGGCGCATGGTCGGTAAACCTCATCTGCCCGAAATCGCGCGCGAGAGGATCCGGGAAATGCGGGGAAACGCGGCGACTCTGTGGACCGGACACGCGGTCAGTCTCCTGAGACGCCAAGAGGATGGCTCTTACGTCCTTGAGTCTGCTCTCTCGCGTTCAGCCTCGACAGTCGTTCACTTCGGGCAGATCAGCGACGAGGAGATCGAGGCCTACATCGCCTCGGGTGAACCGCTGCGCGTCGCCGGTTCTTTCACGATTGATGGCCTCGGTGGCCCCTTCATCACGGGGGTCGAGGGCGATCATCACTCCGTCGTTGGCATTTCTTTGCCTCTGTTGCGTGAACTCGCTTCGGAGCTTGGCGTGTTCTGGCCGGATCTGTGGGATTTTCGCCGGAGGACCCCTTCGCGAGAGTAGAGGGATAGAGGACAGCGTCGGCTCTTCTTCGACGCTCTCAGACGCAGAAGAAACGGAGAGCTCGCCCTCGACACGAACAAGTGCATACCGTCGGTAAGTAGAGCTCTCACGCGGGCAAGTGCCGAGCATTGCCGGGCTGCGCGACATTGTGCGGGGGAGAATACGCCCTACCAGACTGCAGGTGAAGAGCATCCCCGGGCACGGATGCACGAAACGGGCTCCCCCTCCCCCGGGCTCCGAATTAGGATTCTTCACATGGATATGACTCTTGCATGGGGAATCGGCCTGGCGACCGTCACGATGGACGGCGAGACCCTGGACGTCTGGTATCCGCGCCCCCACCTTGGAACGATGGCACCCGGCGAGGATGCTGATCTACTTGAAACGCTCACAGCAATGCAGGGTCAAGACGACGCCCGACAGGTCCGCACGACCGTCGTCACCTGTAAGGCCGACCTCGGCGACCGGCCCCAGTCCACAGCCGACACTTACCTGCGTCTTCACCTTCTCTCCCACCGTCTGGTCAAGCCCAATACGATCAACCTTGACGGCATCGTGTCGCGTCTTCCCAATGTCGTGTGGACCGCTCAAGGCCCCTGCGCCGCCGAGGGCTTCGAAGAGACCCGCCTTCGTCTGCGCGCCGCACTCGGCCACCCCGTCGTGGTGCTCTCCGTCGACAAGTTCCCCGCAATGGTCCACTACGTCGTCCCCGAAGGAGTGCGCATCGCAGATGGCGCGAAAGTTCGTTTAGGCGCATACCTTGCGGAAGGAACGAGCGTCATGCACGCCGCTTTCGTCAACTACAACGCGGGCACTCTTGGACGCTGCACTGTTGAGGGGCGTATCTCTCAGGGCGTCGTCATTGACGATGGCTCAGATGTCGGCGGCGGCGCCTCGACGATGGGTACCCTTTCCGGCGACGGTCGCAACCGGGTCCGCCTCGGTAAGCGCTGTCTTCTCGGCGCGAATTCAGGTCTGGGGATTCCTTTGGGCGATGACTGTGTTGTTGAAGCCGGACTCTTCCTCACTGCAGGAGCGAAAGTCGCGGTGATGAAGGCCGGTGGTGTCGTACCCGGTGCACATGGTCTTTTCGCCGAACCACCGTGCGTTCCGGCGCGCACGCTCGCTGGCGCGTCGAATGTCTTGTTCCGCCGTAATTCGCAGTCGGGCCGGATTGAGGCTTTGTCCCGTGGCGGCAAGAGCATCGAGATTCCCGAGGATGCGAGCCCCCACATCTGAAGTGCCACAGCACTGCCTGGCGTAGAGCTGCCTGTCCCCTAGAGCTGTCTCTACCCTGCGCCTGCTTGCCCCTGAGAGCTGCCTGTCCCCTGCGCCTGCTTGTGTCAAGCCCCGGCTGAGGGGCACAAGTCGGACATCAAGCGTGCACAAGTCGGACGATTCAAACTCTGACCTGGGCTTTCCTCAAGGATCCAAGGCACAACGTTCGACTTGTGGACAGTCACACCTCTACGCGCCTCAGGCATTGAGGCGCGGGAGCTGCGCGAATGCACGCCTCAAACACTGAGGCCCTCAAACACTGAGGCGCGGGGTGCGCATACGCAAAGGCACGTAGTCGCGTTCGACCTCACCGACATACACCTGGCGGGGCCGCCCGATCTTCGTGGCCGGGTCTGTCGTCATCTCAACGTACTGGGAGATCCAGCCAGGCAGGCGACCGAGTGCAAAGAGCGGGGTGAACATCTTCGTCGGGAATCCCATCGCCGAATAGATCAGGCCCGTGTAGAAGTCCACGTTCGGATAGAGCTTGCGAGCCTTGAAGTAGTCATCATTCAAAGCGATATCCTCAAGTTCCATCGCAATATCAAGGAGTTCATCGCGCTTGCCCAGGCGAGACAGGACCTCGTGGGCGGTCTCCTTCACGAGGGCAGCTCGCGGATCGTAGTTCTTGTAGACGCGGTGGCCAAAACCCATGAGGCGCACGCCCTCGGCCTTCGACTTCACCTTGTCGACGAAACTCTGAACCGGCTCCCCTGTATCACGAATCTGGTGGAGCATCCGCAAAACGGCTTCGTTTGCTCCACCGTGGAGGGGACCTGCGAGAGCACCAACGCCGGCCGCGACCGAGGCATACAGATTCGCCTGCGAACTGCCCACGAGGCGCACAGTCGAGGTCGAGCAGTTCTGCTCATGATCGGCATGCAAGATGAGCAGCATGTCGAGGGCGCGCACCAGTGCCGGATCAATGTCGTAGGCCTGATAGGGCATGCCGAAGGTCATGCGGATGAAGTCTTCGGTGTAGCCGCGCGCCGAATCCGGGTACAGGAGAGGCAGACCTGCCGCCCGCTTCGCAATGTAGCTGATCATCGTCGGCACCTTCGCAAGAAGGAGGACGAGGGCGGTGTCGAGTTGTTTCGAGTCGCGAGGATCGAGGGTGTCCTCGTAATAGGTGGCCAGGCCCGCGATACCCGCCTGGAGGATCGCCATCGGGTGTCCGCGGTGCGGGAAGGCCGTGAAGAATGCTTTGAAATCCTCGTGCAGGAGGCGGTGGCGTTGGATGCTGCGAATGAAGGATTCCAGGGTCGCGGCGTCGGGAAGCTCCCCGTAGATCAGGAGGTAGGCGACTTCCAGGAAGCTCGAGTTCTTTGCGAGCTGTTCAATCGGGTAGCCCCGGTAGCGCAGGATCCCCTTGTCGCCGTCAATGAAGGTGATCGCTGATTCGCACGAGGCCGTGTTCGTGTATCCCGGGTCGAGAGTGACGGTCTTGCCCTCAGCGAGGAGTCGGGAAACACCAAGACCATCGTTTCCTACGGAGGCGGTAACTCGAGGCAGCACGATCTTGGATTCCCCGAGAGTGAGGATGCCATCTGGGCGAACGGCGGGAACCTGTTCTTCCGTCATGTTTTCTCCCTTCACGTGGCGGGGTGAGGCCCCACTGGCGAGGTCCAAAGCTTCAGCTCCGCCTCGGGACGAAAGTCCAGCTGTTCATCACCCTATACTCGCGATATCTCGATTGCGAGAGAAATCTGGATTCATCCAAGGAGTGGACCCGCGGCCCGCAAGCGCTCGCAAGCAGCTCGGATCCTCTCATCACTCGCCGTCAGGGCAATGCGGACGCGTCCTTTGGCGGCCTCGCCGTAGAAATCACCCGGAGCCACGAGGATACCCAGTTCAGCACAAGCGTTCACCAGTGCCCACGAGTCCGAATTGCCCGGCTTAGCGACCCACAGGTACAGGCCCGCAGCAGAGTTGGGATCGTTGACGAGGCCGAGGGACTCCACCGCTTCAAGGAGCATGTCCCGCCTCGCCTCATACACCCTCCGCTGAGCTTCGACGTGCTCATCATCGGCAAGTGCGAGAGTCATTGCATGCTGAACCGGGGTGGGCACCATGAGCCCCGAGTGTTTACGCAGCTCAACGACTTGCACGATGAGCACCGGATCGCCGTAGGCCACAGCCGCACGGTATCCGGCGAGATTCGACTGCTTCGACAAGGAGTACAAGACGATGACCCCACTCGGGTCGCCCTCGCACACTGCCTCATCGAGGATCGAGGGCACGCCCTCGTGGATCCACGGCGTCGTCCATGGGAGCGCGGCGTAACACTCGTCGGAGATGATGACGGCCTCGTGTTCTCGCGCCCAGGCGAGAGCGGCCCGGAGTTGAGGGATGGACAGGACGTGGCCGTCAGGATTGCCTGGGGAGTTGAGGAAGACGAGGGCGGCATCGGGCCAAGTGTCGGGCCGAGTCGGATCGACCGGTACCGGAGTCGCGCCGGCCAGGCGCGCGCCAATGTCATAGGTTGGGTAAGCGACCTCGGGAACGAGAACGGTGTCGCCTGGGCGAACACCCAGGAGAGTCGGGAACCAGGCAACCGCTTCCTTCGAGCCGATCGTCGGGATGACGCCCTCTACTCCGACATCCGTCATGCGCCTACGCGCACCCCAGGCGAGGATCGCCTCCCTCAGCTGCCGGGTGCCGATGACACTGGGGTACCCGTGTGCGTCAGAGGCTTCGACAAGCGCATCACGAATGAACTGCGGTGTCGGGTCGACCGGGGTTCCGACGGAAAGATCGCAGATCCCATCGGGGTGCGAGTTCGCCAATTCCTTCGCGGGGGTGAGGAGGTTCCAGGGGAACTCGGGAAGGGCGAGCGGACGGGGAAGAGCAGTCATGACAAATGACTTCGTCTTATTGCGCGTTCTGCGGGGGAAGGGCAGCGATCATCTCATCGTCGAAGTCCTGAGCTCCGGTCCTCTGGGCACCTCCCGGGGAGCCGAGATCCTTAAAGAAGTCGACATTCGCACGATAGTAATCCGACCACTGCTCAGGAAGATCATCCTCGTAGAAGATCGCCTCGGTCGGGCACACCGGCTCACAGGCACCACAGTCGACACATTCCTCGGGATGAATGTAGAGCGTGCGGGCCCCTTCGTAAATGCAATCGACGGGGCACTCATCGACGCACGCGCGATCCTTCACATCGACGCAGGGCTGCGCGATGACATAGGTCATGACTCCTCCTTGACGGGGTCGGGTGAATACTCTGGCTTTATTATCGCCCTCATGAAACATGAGGAGCATACCCACAGCGCTGATCGCCCTGCGATCCGGGAGGATGCGGCCTTCTCCTCGAAGTCGGCGCCCACTCCGAAAGCGTCAATTCCCGAAGGCGCGTACAACGCAAATCAGACTCCACCTCCCCTGCCTTGGCTCAAGTGGAGCCCCGGTGAACGCGTCGTCGTCCGATATCGCCTCTCCGATGGGCTGCATGATGCCCTCGGCACTCTCCTGGAAACCAGCTTCGATCATGTCGTGGTCGAGACTCGGCGCGGCCCGGTCAGGGTAGAGGCGGCGACGATGGTGACGGGGAAGAAGGTGCCGCCCCCGCCCTCGTTCATAAGCTGAGGGAGGCGTTCATGAGCTGAGGGAGGCGTCCATGAGCTGAAGGCTGGGCGATACTGCAGGCGCCGCATTGGGCATTGCCCCTCGTTGAGCACTCCCCGCCAAGCAAGGGAGGCCCTACCCCGCCAACAAAACAAATGGAGGAGATAACGACAAGTGGAGGGGTTATATCCCCTCCAAAAGTCGCCAACCCCTCCACTTATGGGGCGAGAAGCCTCCGCTTCTGGGCGCGCCGCTCCCGAGCTGCATTCATGAAACGCCCCTTACTTCTGGGCGCGCCGCTCCCGGGCTGCGATCTTGAAACGCTCCTGGGCATCCAGCACAACCTTGCGGACACGAACCGCATCGGGGGTCACCTCAACGCATTCATCATTCGCCGCGAATTCGAGGGACTCTTCAAGGGTGAGCTTGCGCGAGGGAGTGAGCGACTCATACACGTCAGCGGTCGCTGAACGGGTGTTCGTCTGCTTCTTCTCACGGCAAATGTTCACATCCATGTCCTCGCCGCGAGGATTCTCGCCAACGACCTGGCCCTCGTAAACCTCCGAGGAGGGCTCAACGATGAAGGAACCGCGCTCTTGCAGGTTCGTCATCGCATAGGGTGTCGCCTGACCCGCACGGTCTGCGACGAGTGAACCCGTGAGGCGCTGCTCGATCGCTCCTTGCCAGGGGGCATAGCCCTCGGCAATGGAAGAGGCAATGCCGGTTCCGCGCGTCTCCGTGAGGAAGCGGGTGCGGAAGCCGATGAGGCCGCGGGCGGGGACGACGAACTCGAGGCGGATCCAGCCAGAACCGTGGTTCGACATGGTTTCCATGCGCCCCTTGCGCGCCGCCATGAGCTGAGTGACGGCACCGAGGTGCTCCTCGGGAATATCGATCGTCATGCGCTCCATCGGTTCGCAGCGCACGCCCTCGATCTCCTTGGTGACGACCTGCGGTTTGCCGACGGTCAGCTCGAAACCCTCGCGGCGCATCTGCTCGACGAGGATCGCGAGGGCGAGTTCGCCTCGCCCCTGGACCTCCCAGGCATCGGGGCGCTCGGTCGGAAAAACCCTGAGGGACACATTGCCGACGAGTTCACGGTCGAGACGGTCCTTCACCTGACGAGCGGTGACCTTCGCGCCTCTGACACGACCCGCCAGGGGCGAGGTGTTGATACCGATGGTCATCGAAATCGCCGGGTCATCAATGGTGATGAGCGGCAGCGGACGCGGATCTTCGAGGTCGACGAGGGACTCGCCGATAGTAATGTCCTCAATGCCTGCGACAGCGACGATCTCACCGGGGCCGGCCGATTCGGTGGAGATCCGTTCGAGGCCCTCAGTGCGCAGCAGTTCGGTGACGCGCACGTTCGCGATGGTGCCGTCGTGGCGGGCGAGGCCCAGGCTCGCGCCCTTCGTCAAAGTTCCGTTGTGAATGCGCAAAAGCGCGAGGCGACCGAGGAAGGGTGAAGCATCAAGGTTCGTGACATGCGCCTGCAGGGGCGCGTCCTCCTCGTAGGAGGGGCCGGGAATCCTGTTGAGGATCGTCTCGAACAAGGGCTCGAGGTTCTCAGTCGGAAGAATGCCATTGCCCGGGTTCTCCAGCGAGCAAACACCGGCCTTCGCGGAGGCGTAGATGACGGGCACGTCCAGGAGGGAATCGACGTCGGTCTCAACGCCGTCGTTCATGAGGTCCTCGCCAAGCGAAAGGAGCAGATCAGTCGTTTCGGAGACAACCTCTTCGATGCGTGAGTCTGGGCGGTCGACCTTGTTGACGACCACGACGACGGGCAGCTGGGCCTGGAGGGCTTTGCGGAGCACGAAACGGGTCTGCGGCAAGGGCCCCTCAGAGGCGTCAACCATGAGGATGACGCCGTCGACCATGGACAGGCCGCGCTCGACCTCGCCGCCGAAATCGGCGTGTCCGGGTGTGTCGATCACGTTGATCGTCACCCCGCCTTCCAGGCCGAGGGCTTTCGCCGCAGGGCCCGAGTAGTGGACGGCGGTGTTCTTCGCGAGGATCGTAATGCCCTTCTCGCGTTCGAGATCACCGGAGTCCATGACGCGCTCGCCGGTCTTCTCCACGGTGTCGCGTTCGGAGAATGCGCCCGACTGCCATAGCATCGCGTCAACCAGAGTCGTCTTGCCGTGGTCGACGTGGGCGACGATCGCGACATTGCGCAGGTCCTGGCGAACTGGCATGGATTCTCCTCTGATTGGGCGCGTTCAAGGCTCGTGTGCACCCTTTCGGCGCACATGAGCATCCCCGAGTTTAGTCCGTGCTCTCGCCCCTCCCCCGAGTCGGGCGTGCGACATCGGACACGCGAGACCTGGACGATGATGCGCGAAAGGCTTCGCCTGCGTAGAGTCGATTCTCGTCCAAGAGCGCCGCCCACACGAAGGCGACGCACCCCATGACATGCGGGCGCTGATCCGCTTCAAGACTGTCTGAGGTCCCCCATGAAGATCCGTAGATTCATCGCGCGCACCTACCTGCGTATTTCCCGATGGAACTTCGCAGGCGAACCCCTCGCTGATAAGACGATGGTGATCGGAGCCCCGCACACATCGAACTGGGACGGCGTCTTTATGGCGCTCTCGTTCTGGTCGATCGAGCGACCCTTCCATTTCCTCGTGAAGGACTCGATCGTGAAGAAACCGATCTTCGGCGCTTTCGTCAAGTGGATCGGCGCGATCGGCGTCGATCGGACGGCTGCGCACGGCATCGTCGGGCAGGTGGTGGATGCCGCTAACACTTCTGAGAGCTTCACGATCGTTCTCACTCCGAAGGGGACGAGGTCGCCGCGCGAGTACTGGAAGTCTGGTTTCTACAGGATCGCTCAGGGCGCGGACTTGCCTGTGGCACTCGGTTTCGTTGACCGCAAAACCATGACCTTCGGATGGGGGCGTTCGATTCGTCTGAGCGGCGATCCCCAAGCTGATATGGACGTGATCCGTGAGTTCTACTCCGACAAGGTCGGCGTGAACCCTGAGCTTGCCTCTGTTCCTCGTCTTCGGGCCGAGGACGATCCTGCGGAAAACGGGAAGGCCTGTTGAAGGCGCAAAGGCTTGCTGAAAACGGGAAGGCTTGCTGAGGGCGGGAACCTTTCGAAGACTCAGGTCTGAAGAACAGTGCCTTCGAACTCGCAGGAGCGAGCAGTTGTGAACAAACGCTCGCAGGTCTGAACCCCCTCTGATGCGCTCTGAACCTCCTCTGCTGTGTGCGTGGAGTTGAATAGAGCCCCTCCCTTAAGCTTGCAGATCCAAAGGGTCCCTGCCTCCACTCTTCCGCCTGAATCGCCTCTCTGCGGCTTGTACACTCCTCCAGCTTGTATCGGCCCTGCTCTCCCCCGTCCCACCGGCCCGTATCGCTCTCCGCCCTTCTGTCCTTCTGACATCTCCCCTTCGCCCCCCCATTGTCCCGTCCTTCCTCAGCCCAACGCCCCTCGTCTCTTTCCACCCCTATGGAATGTGCTCGGGGCTGTGCTCGAAGGGCATTTCCCCATCAGCTCACACTTCACACAACGACAGGACGCACCCTTATGTCCTCCCCCACGCCTCCCGCACCCACGGGTGACAACCGCTCTTTGAACCGCTCCCTGAAGTCACGCCACCTCACGATGATCTCCATCGGAGGCGCGATCGGTACCGGTCTTTTCGTCGCCTCCGGCGCCACAATCTCTAGCGCAGGCCCAGGCGGAGCCCTTCTCGCCTACGGCCTCATCGGATTCATGGTGTGGCTCATCATGCAGTCCCTCGGCGAAATGGCAGCCTTCCTACCCGTCTCCGGGTCCTTCGGCGAATACGGACGCCGCTTTATGTCCCCTTCCTTCGGTTTTGCGATGGGATGGAACTACTGGTTCAACTGGGCGATCACCGTCGCAGCGGAGCTGGTCGCAGCAGCTCTCGTCATGAAGTACTGGTTCCCGCACGTCCCCTCGATCCTGTGGTCCGGGCTCTTCCTCCTCATCCTCTTCGGCATCAACGCCCTCTCAACAAAGGCCTACGGCGAATCCGAATTCTGGTTCGCAACGATCAAGGTCCTCGCAGTCATCGTCTTCTTGATCCTCGGCCTCGCAATGATCCTCGGGATCATCGGAGAAGCTCCGGGAGCTCAGAACTGGACCGCAGGTGAGGCGCCCTTCGTCGGCGGTGCCGAGGGTGTTTTCCTCGTCATCCTCGTCGCCGGATACTCCTTCCAGGGCACCGAACTCATCGGCGTCGCCGCTGGAGAAGCCGAAGATCCCGGGCGCACGATCCCGCGCGCGATTCGCACGATCTTCTGGAGAATCCTCCTGTTCTACATCGGCGCGATCGCCGTGATCGGTTTCCTCATCCCCTACACGGATCCGAGCCTTCTTAACTCCTCGGAGACGAACATTTCGGTCAGCCCCTTTACTCTCGTCTTCGACAAGGCCGGAATTCTCGCTGCCGCCTCGCTGATGAACGCCGTCATTTTGACTTCCATCCTCTCGGCGGGCACCTCCGGCCTGTACGCCTCGACGCGCATGCTCTTCGCACTCGCTGAAAAGGGCCACGCTCCGCGTTTCCTCAAAAAGCTCTCCAAGCACCAAGTCCCGGTCAATGCGCTCCTCGCGACGACCCTCGTGGGTCTTGCGGGCTTCATCACCTCGCTCGTCGGCGACGGCAAGGCTTATGAGTTCCTCCTCACGGTTTCCGCGCTGGCGGGCTTCATCACCTGGATGGGCATTTCCTGGTCGCATTACAGGTTTCGCAAGGCGCTCGCGATTCAGAATATCTCGCTCGATTCCCTCCCCTACCGTGCCCGTTTCTTCCCCGCTGGTGCGATCGTTGCGCTCGTGGCTTGCGTCCTCATCGTTGTCGGCCAGTCCTACGGTCCGCTCAGGGATGGGGCGCCGCTTGGCGAGCTTCTCCTCCCCTTCATCGGAATCCCCTTCTTCCTCGCCCTGTGGGCAGGGCACAAGCTCGTCACGAAAGAACCCGCCGTCGACCTCGCGACTGCCGACCTCGGCCGCGAGTAAACGAGGGAGACTCAGGATTCAAGCGTGGGGCAAGGGGCGCGCGACCTCGGGATTCGGGGGTGCCTGAGGGACGCACCGGCCTCGGGATTCGGATCTGTCTGGGAGCACGCGGCCTGGGGAACCGGCCACATCTGGGGGCGCGCTGCCGGGGATCCGGGCGTGGGTGAGGATCGCCCCCGCGGACCCGGTGCCTGTCTGAGGGAGTACCGCGAACTCAGGATTCGGGCGTGGGTGAGGAACTCAGAAGCAGCTCAACGAGCCGCCTCGGGCTCCCGTCTATGACTGGGAGGCTCAGAGCCAGTGGGCGCGGAGCTCCTCCGGGGTCTTCGCGGACAGCTCGGAAAGAGAGACGTCAAATACTGTGCGCGCACCGGACTCTCCCCGGGCAGCCTTGCGTGCGACCGCGCGTGCCATCGCAGTGAGAACCGAACCGGTGAACTCCGGATTCGACTCGAGGGCGAGTTCGAATCCGATGGACTCGTGGACGCCCTCAGAGGTGGTGCCACGGCGAATCACGGTCCCCCCGTGCGGCAGACCGGAGTGTTCAGCGGCCAGCTCCTCAGCGGAGATGAAGGTGACGGTGGTGTCATAGTCGGCGAAGTAGTTCGGCATCTCAACGATCTCCCGCTTAATGCGCTCAAGGTCCGCACCCTCCTCGGCGGCGACGTAGCACGCGCGGGTGTGCATCGAACGGGTCGTGAGTTCGACCTCCTCACCGTTCTTCACGGCATGAACGGTCGACTCAACGGGGAGCGTGTATTGGCGCGCGTCAACGACTCCTTCGATGCGCCGGATCGCATCGGAGTGCCCCTGGGAGACGCCCGGGCCCCAGAAAGTCGTGGAGGCTCCATCCGGCAAGACCGCGTCGCCAAGGACTCGAAGCATTGAGAAGAGCCCCGGATCCCAGCCGGTCGAGATCAGGCTGACATGCCCCGCCGCTTTCGCGGCCTCGTCAACGGCGGCGAAATAGGTGGGGATCTTCGAATGGGTATCGAAGGAGTCAACGGTATTGAAAAGCCTCGCCGCAGCCGGTCCCTGTTCTTCGAGGTCGGTCGCCGACCCGCCGCAGTTGATGCAGACATCAACGGTGTCGGCCCACTCGGCCATCGTGTCCACATGCGCGACCGGCGCGCCGAGGGTTTTGACGGTGCTCGGATCGCGGCGGGTGAAGACGACGGCGAGTTCGAGGTCGTCATTCTTCGAAATGGCCTTTTCCACGCCTCGTCCGAGATTGCCGTAACCGTTGATGGCGATCGTGATCATCGTGCCTCCATAAGCGAAAAGTCCATTGAATCAAGCTTGATCCGCTCCCCGAATGATCGAAGAAGGCGTCTCAACGGCCGGACGAGGATCGGGTGAGGTTGCTCTGCGGGAGCGGGACTTGAAGACCACGTGCTTCGGGATCATTGCAGGCATTCGGGCGTGCTCGCAACATGAGAACGGGACATTTCAGTGCCCGGACGTGGCTCAGGCGGGCTCGCTTGTGCGGGAGCGGGGGCACTCCAGCACCCGAACTCAGATCGCTGTGCCTCACGCGCACGGAAGCGGGGTGTTTGCACAGGTCAAACCTAGGTGAAAATCACCGCACTGCCTCGTGTGTGCAGAAGCGAGAGTGCAGGCGTCTCATGACTTTCGCGAACCTCTGCGCCCACAAGACAAGGAAGGCCACACCCGCGCAGGTAATCCGCTGCGACAGGCACAACGGTGATGTCGCAAACGCAATCTATAAGACGGGAAGATAAACGACCGCGATCCCGAGCCCTATCGCAGCCCACAGCGAGACGTTGTCCAGCAGGCCAAGGAAAGCGGATGGTCAAGCCCTGGGCGCCGCGCCCCGTGTCATCTGCGCAGCACCACACCAAGCCCTTGGACCGACACGCCCGGACACATCTGGAGGCTTTGCTCTGCTCGTCGTATCTGGGGCCCTTGCACATGGGCGAGCGCCCTCATCCCGGTGTCCCGGGATGAGGGCGCTCACTCCTTGCCTCAGCGACCAGTCAGCAGTCGCCTTGGCCGGGCGTCATCAGACCTGGTCACGTCGACGCTTCACTGCGACAAGCACACCACCGGCCAACGCCAGCACCGAGCCGATCACACCGAGCATCAGCACGTTCGACGCACCCGTCTTGGCCAGTGTCTTGCCCGGAGGCGTAGGTGTCGGCACCGGCGTGTACGTGTTCGTCGCGGTCACGGCCACGACCGTGTCCTTGTCAGTGATGGTGACCTTGCCACTATCGGAGAGCTCGCTCACAACCGTGTACCCCTCACGGTTCGCCGTCTGAGCGCGCTCAGTCAGCGCGCACTCCGTGCCCGTCGGCACTCGCGGCCCTTCCACGGCGGTCCCGTCACCCAGAACGTCAAGGCGTCCCTCGGTGCCATCCGTGCAGACGTAGTCGAACACGAAGGTGTCGCGGGTGAAGGAGTCCGCGCCGCCAACAACCGTCTTCGCGACCGAGAAGGAACCACGATCAAGCACGTAGGTATTGGTCGCAGCAACCTTGACGGTGGTGCCGTCCCGCACGTCGAAGACCGCGGTACCGTTGTTCACGCCATTGGTAGAGCCGTCAACGGTGAGGACCGTGCTGAGGCTTGCTCCATCGATCGTGGCGTCACGTTCGGACACCGAGCACGAGCCGACTGGCACGTCCGTAACAGCACCGATTTCTCCGCCCTTGATGACGACGGTTCCCTTCACCTGGGCAGCACCGGTGAGCGGCGTGCAGGTGTAGTCGAAGGTGAACTCCTTATCCTTGGCCAGTGCGGCTCCGTCACCGTCCACGGTCTTGGAGATGTCGAATCCACCCTCAAGCGGCGTGTAGGTGTTGGTCACCGTGACCTCGGGGCTAGGAGTCGCGGTTCCCACGGTCACCTGACCGGCGGTGTAGGCGGTCGCCACGGCGTAGCCCGCACGCTGCGCACTGCCGTCGGCCTCCTTGATTGTGCAGGAGGTGCCGAAGGGAAGGGAGGGGCTCGTGACAGCCGTCCCGTTGCCCGTCAGCGTCAGGCTGCCAGCCTTCTGCTCGTCGGTGAGAGCGACCGAGTTGTGCGTGCAGGTGTACTGAACGGTGAAGGTGTTGTCCGCACCGGTGAAGGTGGCGCCCTGGACGACCTTCTTCACCGAGAAGGTTCCCTTGTTGAGCGTGTAGGTGTTGGTCACGTCGATATTCGGGACCGCACCCTTGGCGATGGTGACATCGGGGCTGGCGACAACGTCCAGGGTGTAGCCCTCAAGGTAGGCGGTGCCATCCTGGCCCTGGTCGACGCGCTCCTTGACCGTGCACGAGTAGCCCACGGGAATCTCGTCGGACTTCTTCGACTCGTCCTTGCCGACGATGATGGTGCCCGTAATGGGGTCCTTACCATCGGCCTTGCACGTGTAGTCGAAGGTGTAAGTATCCGGCGCCTTGTCGCCCGCGTCACCCGCGACCGTCTTCGTCACCGAGAAACGACCCATGTCGCGCGTATAGGTGTTGGTGAAGGTGGCGGTGACCGTCGGCTCGCTACCCATGCCGATCGTCACGGACTGGGCATCGTGGCCAGCCGGGTCAAGGGTGTAACCGTCAATGCCGACACCTGCAGTGTCCTCAGTCACCTCGCAGGTGGTGCCGACAGGGAACTTCTCAGGGCTCGCCACGGGGGTCTCGTCACCCGGGACATCCGCGATCTGTCCGTTCTTCTTGGTGTTGTCCGGCAGGGTGCAGGTGTAGCTGAAGCTAAACTTCTTCGCCGCGGCGCCCTCGGCACCACTGGCCTTCTTGACCACCTGGAAGCCGTTGTCCGCAGCTCCCACCGTATTCAACAGATTGACCTTCGTGGTCTTCTGGTCCTCAATCGTCAGGCTCGTGCCTGCAACCGTGCCGATGGTGAACTTGGGGTCTTTCCAGGTGTATCCGGCAGGCAGGGCAGGATTAGCCGTCGAGGTGTCCTCACGCAGGTTGCTAATCGTCGTGCCCACCGGGAACGGCGTAGCGAAACTGATTTCCTCGCCCCGCTTGACAACCATCGTGGCCGTACCGGTGCGCTTGTCAGCATTGAGGGTACTGCTATTGTCTTCATTCACAGGCGGCGTCCACTTCGGGTAACTGTCCGCGGTAGTGCCTGCGGGAAGCTCGTAGTCGAAGGCGACCGTGAAGGTCATACCTGCATCCGCTTGCTGGGCGTAGTCCGCGGCAATTCGTTTGGTCACGCTGAAGGTGCCCTCACCTTGCCTCATCGCCACCTGCACCGACCCCGCCTTGACAAACTGCGTGGTCTTGCTCTCGGTGATCTGGGTTCCGGCAACCGTCACCGTGTTGGTGTAGTCAGTGCCCGGAAGCGCGGTACCGCCGACGAAGAGGGTCCTGTAAGAGAGCGAATAGTTGGTCTTCGCTCTGAATGGGCCTTTCGCCACCAAAGTGATCGGTGTCGTCCCGTCAGCTGCCATCTCCCCACACTCGCCGGTGACCTCGAAAGTCCCCTGGTCGCCCGTCGTCGGGCCCTCCTTCGTTCCTGAGTCTAGAAGGAGTGACTGTGAGGGATTCTCCTCAGAGTCAATGGCGTGAAGGTAGATCTGCTGCAGCGGACAGGTCATGCCCGCACCGAGCGTGTCATTAAAAGTGATGGTATGCGAGGTCTGGCCGTCGAAGGTCACGCCAAGCGCCTTCATAAGCCTCGGCCCACCGAAGTTGAAGTACCACAACGCCTGCGTATCACCCTCCTTCATGATGCCGTTGTAGCTCTTGTAGAGACGCATGTCTGGGCGGTAAGTGCCGCCGGATGGCTTTGGGATTCCGCCGGCCCCGGGGAGGTCAACCTTGACGGTCTTGTCATGGTTGACGGTGAAGAGCAGCTCCTCCTGGGTGGTGTACGAAACGACATCAAGTTGGAAACTGCCGACCCCATGAATGTCCTTGTTTCCCGCCTGGACCAGCGGGGTGATCGCAGCATCGAAGGTACAGGTGACGATCTTTTCAGTAAAGGTACACTGCCCCACATGCTGCCCGTCGTAGTCCATGGGCACCACGAGAGTCGAGTGGAACTTCATCTCCTCGGGCAGGGTGATTGTGAAGGAGTCGCCCTCCTTCGGCGTTGTCTTCGAGGCGTCCCAGTCAAACGTCAGCAGGGCCAGGCCTTTCACGTACAGCTGGCCATCCTGCTGCTCGTTGGCAGAGTTCACCTTGGTGAGGGTGAGGTTGGTGACCTCGATCTGGGGGTTAACCTCGGCCGCGGCCGGCGCAGCAAGCCCTTGGACCACGATACCCAGGGCCGCCAGGAGCGCCACGGCAACACCGGCCACTCTCGAACTCACCGCCCTAGATAACAGGCTCCTGATAGACGTCTGCATACTTTCACCTTTCTCCATCATCCGCTGGAACTGGGACACGCCGCAAGGGACGACACATACACGTACCAGATCCTACTACGCATAAGTTGTAAATTCTACCACAACTCACGATCGAACAGCCTTCTACCTGCGGCGCAGGGGTCGGCGAACACCCTCAGGCACACCTGGCCCGGGCCGTGCGCAGCTTCGAGGGATAGTGGACCCTTTACCCGATTTTGGGATCTGGTGCATTGTTTGCCTACAGCGGGGGTTAGGCGATTTGTGCCTCCAGCGTCACGATGATCCCCCACTTGCGATGCGAGTCAAACGGTACAGGCAGGCTTGTCTTGGATGCGGGTGGTACGCATGAGCGGCCTTATCCCGGAACACCGGGATGGGACCGCTCACTCCTCGCCTCATCAACCAGTCAACAGCCGCAGTGGTGCACCGCCATCAGACCTCGCCACAACGACACGTCACCGTAAGAAGTTCACCACCGGCCACCGCCAGCACCGTGCCAATCACACCGAGCACCAGTACGTTCGACGCACCCTGCCAAGCCAACCCCTCTTCGTCAAGGCCGGAGCTAACTATCAGAAGAAACTCACACGTTGAACTTGAACTCCACAATGTCACCGTCGGCCATCACGTAGTCCTTGCCCTCCATGCGGACCTTGCCTGCGGCGCGCGCCTCCTGCATGCCCCCGAGTTCAACCAGGTCGTCGTAGGACACGATCTCAGCCTTGATGAAACCACGTTGGAAGTCCGTGTGGATGACACCGGCCGCCTGGGGAGCGGTGTCGCCACGGTGGATTGTCCACGCGCGAGCCTCCTTCGGGCCCGCCGTCAGATAGGTCTGCAGGCCGAGCGTCGCAAAACCGACGCGGGCGAGCTTGTCGAGGCCCGCCTCCGTCTGCCCGGAATCCTCAAGCATCTCGCGGGCATCCTCTTCGTCGAGTTCGACGAGTTCGGACTCGAACTGGGCATCAAGGAAGATCGCTTCAGCCGGGGCGACGAGGTCGCGCAGTGACTGCTGGAGAGCCTCATCTTCCATCCCGGCCTGATCCATGTTGAAGACGAAAATGAAGGGCTTCGTCGTCATGAGCTGGAAGGACTTGAGCGCGTCCTGATCGAGGGCGGCGCCAGCAGGTCCCGACAGCAGCTCGCCTTTCTCCAGTAGAGCCAGGGCCTCTTTCGCGGTTTCGAGGACGATCGGCTCGGTCTTCTTGCCTCGGACTTCCTTCTCGAGCCTGGGGATCTGCTTTTCCAAGGTCTGCATGTCCGCGAGGATCAGCTCGGTCTGAATGGTTTCAATATCCGAGGCCGGGTCGACCTTGCCATCGACGTGCACAACATCAGGGTCGGAGAACGCCCTCGTCACTTGGCAGATCGCGTCGGCCTCGCGGATGTTTGCGAGGAACTGATTCCCCAGTCCCTCACCCTCAGACGCGCCTCGCACGATGCCCGCGATATCCACGAAAGACACGGTCGCGGGAATGACTTTCTCCGAGTGGAACATTTCGGCGAGGACCTTCAGGCGCGGGTCCGGCAGGGGCACGACGCCAACATTCGGTTCGATCGTTGCGAAGGGGTAGTTCGCGGCGAGGACGGTCGCGCGGGTCAGCGCGTTGAACAGGGTCGACTTGCCAACGTTGGGCAGTCCGGCGATTCCAATGGTGAGAGACACGAGCGCCATTCTACAGACGGCGAAGCGAGGCTCGTGGGGTGTGCTTCGTTCTCGCGGAGACGCGGGGGCGCCTGATCCGTTCTCCACGAGGCGCGGCGACGCCTACTCCACGTTTCCCCGACCAACGCAAGGGCCTATTCCAGGTTTCCCGGCAGAAACAGGCGTCATACGACAGGAATAGGACGGCAAACCTGGAATCGCGGATACAAGCAGAGGATGTGAACAGCCGACACGAACCGCAGCTGCGGGCAGAAATCAACAGTCCGGCTCCGCACCGAAGGCCATCCACACCCCGGGCTCCGTCCTCGTTCCGGTGAAGAAGGAATAGGCGATAGTCGCCCCATGAAGATGACGCACTCAGACCTCGTCATGCTCCGAGGGAATCACAAAGGCGCTATCGCTTCACGTGAACTCATCCGAGTCAAGCGCGGAGTCGCTATCGCCGCTCCGAAGCAAAGTGAAGCACTCCCCCGATGGGAGGCCTTCTCCACCGCGGCCGAAGCCAGGATCCTCGCAGTCGCCCGAACAATGCGGCGCGAAGTCGTCTTCACCCGCGAGTCCGCGATGCTGATCCACGGACTGCCCTGCTGGGCTCACAACCCCTGCGTATCGATCCGCGTTGCAGGATCATTCACCCCTTCTTTACTCCCCGGCGTCATCATGAGCACGCATCAGATCCCAGCGGTCCGACTTCGATCAACACACGGCAAGTACACAGAAGCCCAGCCACAGCGAATCGGCGGCCTGCTCGTGGATTCACTCGAAGAGACCGCACTGCAGATGGCACTCAAAGCTCGCCCCTTGGACGCAGTCATCGCAGTTTCGGGGATCATCAAGGCATTGAGTCGATTCGACCGCTTTCGCCAGCCTGCATCGCGCCGACGCGAAGAGATCGTGAAGGCAGGGTTGTTGGACGGCCTTCGAGGTCTCGGCTCCATCCCCGGGAAACGACAGGCAGAAGCGGTGCTTACCCTGTCCGACGCCGGATGCGAGACCATCGGAGAACAGGCGCTTCTCTTCACACTCGCGACGGTTATGCCCTATGAGATCCACACACAGCATGAGGTCGTCATTCGGGGACACTCGTACTTCCTCGATTTCGCGATCCCCTCGTTGAAAATCGCTTTCGAATTCGATGGCCTCATCAAAATGGGCGAGGACCGCGAGTCTTTTCAGCGTGCTCACCGCGCGCTCCTGTCACGCCAGCGCGAATTGGAAGATGCAGGGTGGACGGTCATCCGCGTCGCATGGGAGGAACTCATGGATCTTGCTGCTCTACGAGCCAAGCTTGTTGGCCGAGTCGCCAGATGCACCTCTGCGCCAATCGTGTCCCCTGTCCAAGGAGAGGCGCTGTGGAACCGACAGCTGATCACTTCCCGCGTCGCGCGTTCACGCACTCGCGCCTAGTCCAGGTTTTCCGACGATCGCAATGGCCTATTCCAGGTTTCCCGACGATCGCAAGGGCCTATTCCAGGTTTCCCGACAGAAACAGGCGTCATACGACAGGAACAGGACGGTAAACCTGGAACCGGAGGGGAGAGCCCGACAAACCTCCCTGAGACACGGGGATACATGTCGTCGAACACGCGCCGAAAGCCAGGGAAACCTCCCTGGCGCACGAGGAACGGATGCCGAGAAGCCCTGGAACTGGAAATGCGTTGAGCACTCATCACCCTCGCGAAGCCGCACGCCACACTCACCACACCACTCATCCCCCCAGCAGCCTCATACCATCTGCCTTCGTCAATTCCATGTTTCCCGACCAAGGTAGGCACCGATTCCAGGTTTCCCGGCCGATCCGGGTACCTATTCCAGGTTTCCCGGCAAAAACAAGCGCCATACGGCAGGAATAGGACGGCAAACCTGGAATCGAAGGAGGAAAGCGAGGAAAGCTCCCTGCCGCACGAGCGACAAATACCAACAAACCCTGGACTCGGAAAGGGAAAACGAGGAAAGACCAATGGGCGAGGCTCGCAAGCCCCTCCGCAGTCACTCAGTCAGGCCCTTGCCTGGTCCTCGGCCCGTCAAACTCCGATATCCGAACGGTGGGAACGGCCCCTCAGAAGAAGCTCATATCTCACGCTCGAAAGGCAACAAGCTTTACCCTCAGAGGATGCCCAACCCCGCCCTCGAAAAGCGTCAAGCCCTCCCCTTCAGAAGGTCCCGCCCTCGAAAGATCACAGAACCTGCCCTCGTCCCCTTCACCTCGTGTGATTCGGCCCGGTTTTGCGGGGCGCGTGGGGGCGCGCATCCGCAAGCCCCTTCTCCGCGAGCTCGGCGCGCAGATTGCGCGGAAGGGCAAAAGTGATCGTCTCGTTCTCCGTACGAACGACCTCCACCGTCGGAAAACCACGGGCCTGCAGCCATTCGACGACCTCGCGCACGAGGATCTCCGGAACGGACGCTCCCGAGGTCAAGCCCACGGTCTTCGCGCCCTCGAACCATTCGGGCTTAAGCTCTTCGGCCTTGTCGACGCGGTGAGCGCCACCAGCCCCGGCCTCGAGCGCAACTTCCACGAGGCGCACAGAGTTCGAGGAGTTCGCCGAGCCGACGACGACCATGACATCGACCTTCGGTGCGATTGTCTTCACCGCGACCTGGCGGTTCTGGGTCGCGTAACAGATATCGTCTGAGGGCGGGTCGCTGAGCTTCGGGAAGCGTTGACGCAGACGGTTCACGGTTTCACGGGTTTCGTCCACGGACAGCGTGGTCTGGGAGATCCACACGACGCGCTCGGGATCGCGGACCTCGATCGAATCGACTTCGTCAGGAGTGCCGACGACCTGGATGTGGGAGGGGGCTTCACCGTATGTGCCCTCGACCTCTTCGTGGCCTTGGTGGCCGACGAGGATGATGTCGTAGTCGTCCTTCGCGAAACGCACGGCTTCGCGGTGGACCTTCGTCACGAGTGGGCACGTCGCATCGATGGTCGCCAGGTTGCGGGCCTTTGCGGCCTCGTGCACCTGCGGGGAGACGCCGTGAGCGGAGAAGACGATTCGCGCACCCTCGGGCACTTCGTCGGTCTCCTGAACGAAGATCGCACCGCGTTTCGTGAGGGACTCGACGACGAACTTGTTGTGGACGATCTCTTTGCGGACGTACACGGGTGCCCCGTATAGGTCGAGGGCCTTCTCCACGACGTCCACGGCACGATCAACACCGGCGCAGTAGCCGCGGGGCGCGGCCAGGAGGATGCGCCCGCCCTCGCCGCTGACATCAGGCAGGGAGGAGAGTGTGTCGGCGGCGGAAGCTCGCAGGTCCGGAGTCTCGTCAGTCATGCTCACAGATTAGCGGCGCGCGAGCGCGGACGACGAAGCCGGGAGCCTTGAGGTGACGAGGGCGACGTTGAAAGCCTGATTGGACGCTTGGCACCCCTCATTGGCACTTCGCAGGTCAGTGAGGCAGGGCACGGTGAATGCGGCGTCTTATCCCCGCTGTGTGCATGTCAACGACGCGCGACACGCGGATTCAGCCGCAAATCCTCTCCCGATTCGCGAGGGGTAACGCCTCAGTTCAGCAGCTCTTCCAGACTGAAGACACCTTTCCCGATTCGCGCAGGACAAGATCTGCGCTGATCTCTGGCCACTGGCCCGTCCATCCTCCCCCATTCGCACGAGGCGACAAGGTGCACCTCGCCGATCCCGCCGCGCATGATCCCCAGCTGACGCCTGTCCTTCCTGAGTCACCAGCCTGGCCTCACCTCGATGAGGAGCAGAGGGCGGACTGTGGCATCCTTGACGGGTGCCGAACACCCCTCCACGCCCACCCGCCGCGAAAGCGGCCGATACGACGCGCGATAATCCGTGGCCGCTGCGCCGCCTGACGGAGAACATCAAGATCTACGTCGACCGCATGTCAACCCTGTGGGTCGAGGGGCAAGTCGTCGAGTACAAGCCGCGCCCCGGCACGAAAATGGCGTTCTTCGTACTGCGCGACATCGAGTCGGATACGTCGATGACGGTCACGGCCTGGCCCTCGTTGATCGACGCCTCAGGACCGGCATTCGTCGAGGGTGCGCGAGTCGTGACCCGCGTCAAGCCCGTGTTCTGGGAGCGTCGCGGCACTTTGAACCTGCGCGCGGAGGAAGTCGTCGTCGAGGGTTTGGGCGATCTGCTCGCCCGAATCGAGATGGTGCGCCGTCGCCTCGCCGAAGAAGGACTCTTCGCGGGGGAGCGGAAGAAGCCCCTCCCCTTCCTGCCTCGCACGATCGGCCTGATCTGCGGGCGCAATGCGAAAGCGAAGGACGATGTCCTCGTCAACGCTCAAGCCCGCTGGCCATCCGCGCGCTTCCAGATCCGCGAAGTCGCCGTCCAAGGGGAGCGTTGCCTCGCTGAAGTGACGAGGGCTCTTAGCGAACTCGACGCGATCGAAGATGTCGAGGTCATCGTCATCGCGCGCGGCGGCGGCTCTGTCGAGGATCTCCTTCCCTTTTCTGAGGAGGCGCTGGTCCGCGCAGCTGCCCGCGCCTCCACCCCCATTGTTTCCGCGATCGGGCACGAGGGCGATGCTCCCCTCCTCGATTTGGTCGCCGACTATCGTGCTTCAACTCCGACGGACGCGGCCAGGCGAATCGTGCCGGATATCCGTCAAGAATCCGAGGGGGTCATGCAGGCGCTCACTCGGATGCGCGCAGCGATTGGGACGCGTCTTTCGCGCGAAGAGCACGCCCTGCAGATGCTGTTGTCTCGGCCCGTGCTGGCAGGCCCCGGCGCCGTTTTGGATTCGCATCGTGTCCAGTTGGAGCATTCGACTACGCATATGCGTCACGCGATTGAGCGCCGCCTCGCGGCCGAGACGCAGACGCTCACTCAGGCTCGCGCGTCCCTTGCAGCCCTGTCACCCCAGGGCACTTTGGATCGCGGCTATGCCATGCTCAAACTCCCTGACGGCACTCTCGTCCGTGACGCTTCTCAGGTTCCGAAGGGTTCCCTTGTCGAGGGGATCGTCGCCAGGGGCCGACTGCTCGCCCAGGTCATCGGTTCCCGTCCTGTCAGTGGACAGGGCTCAGTGGCTTCGGGGAACGACGGCGTTGTCGGCGGAGGTCCCGCTGCTGGAGCGTCTACGGGATGGGGATCTACTGGTTTGGGGTCTGCTGGTTGGGGGTCCTCTGCCTCAGAACCCGTTGCTGGGACGTCTGCTGGAAGGCCTCGTGCTAGCGGGGCTTCTGCTGGTTGGGAGCCTATTGGTGGGGCGTCTGTTGGCAGCGCGTTTGTTGACGGAGCGTCTGTTGACGGGGCTCCCACTGGGGGAGCCTTCGTATTCGATTCATCCCCGGATGAGGCGCCTGTCCTTCCCAGGATTTTCACCGCTGCTCAGCTTCAGAAGATGAAAGAGGCCGAAGCCGCCGCCAAGGTCTGCAAACGCGAGAGATCTGCGGCTCCAAGTGAGCACGCCAAGGCCGGTGAAGCCGACACGGTCGAGACCGCCAAGGAGGCCGAGGCCGACGAACCACTCAACTCCGCCGAGCAGGAGAGAACTGTGCGCCGGAAAGTGCAAGCCAGGGACAGCGGCGCGAGCAGGGCCAAGGTAGTCCAGCAGGCCGAACAGGCTGAGGCCACTGAGCCACCCACCTCTGCCGAGCAGACTGTTCTCGCTGCGCAGGCTGAAAGCGTCGAATTGTCTGAAAACCACTCCACTGTGGCCCAAGGTTACGAAATGAAAGAACAGCCTGAAAACACAAAGCAGCCCCATACGACCGAAAAAACTGCAACCACAAAGCAGCCCGATACAGCCGGAAAGTCTGAAACCACAAAGCAACCCGCCGCGACCGAAGTGGCGACGACATCCTCGTCCTCGTCGCCTATCGCCCCAAGCATCCAGGAGAACTGACATGCCCGAGAACGAACTCCCCGAGGTCCAGACCCTGGGCTATGAACAGGCCCGCGACGAGCTCATCGGGATCGTCCGCTCCCTCGAATCGGGACAAGCCCCACTCGAGGACACCCTCGCCTTGTGGGAACGGGGCGAGGCCCTCGCCGACAGGTGCCGCGCGATCCTTGACGCAGCTTCGGCACGTCTTTCTCGTGCAGAGGCTCCGACTTCTCACGCGGACGTGCCCCTTTCTCGCGCAGACACCCCCGCTTCCGATTCGGGCCAACTAGACTGAAGTCCATCGCGACGCATCGGCGCGTCGCCCGAGGAAGGACTCCCATGGACCTCGCGACTGAGCCCCATATCCTCGCCATCGGCGAGGCTCTCATCGACATCGTCACTCCTATCTCCCATCCCGAGGATGCCCGTGAGATCCCGGGTGGCTCCCCCGCCAATGTCGCGATGACTCTTGGCCGACTCGGACGTCCCGCTGTCCTGTCAACATGGTTTGCCGACGACGAACGTGGTCGCCTCATCGAAGAGCACTTCACCGCTTCACGGGTCGTCATCACTCCTGAGTCACACGGCGCCCAGCGCACGACGACCGCAACGGCCATGATTGACGAGAAGGGCGCGGCGACTTACACCTTCGATTTCGATTGGAACCCGACACCGCCGATCCCGGTGTCTGAAATGGCTTTGATCGTTCATGCGGGATCGATTTCCGCTGCCGTTGAGCCCGGGGCGAACGCTGTATTCGAGGCTGTGAAGGACGCACGCCCTCATGCCCTCATCACTTTCGACCCGAACGCGCGCCCGACAGTCATGGGCGATCCAGACAACGCCCTAAAGCTCGTCGAACGCTTCGTCAGTGTTTCCGATGTCATCAAGGTGTCGGATGAAGACATCGCGTGGCTGACCGGCGGCGCCGAACTTGAAAGTGTGATTGAGAAGTGGCTCAGCATGGGCCCGCGTCTCATCATCGTGACCCGTGGCAAGAAGGGCGGCCTGGCAGTTTCTGCTTCGGGAATCCGCTACGAGGCGACGCCCGGCGAGGTAAAGGTCGTCGACACAGTCGGCGCTGGAGATTCCTTCATGGGTGGGATCCTCGACGCAATGTGGGGCCTGGGGCTCGCAGGTACCGAGGGGCGCAGTGCGCTCGAAAACATCGGCCTGGACGCGGTGAAGACGATTCTCGATCATGCTTCTAAGGTGTCGGATGTGACGGTTTCGCGAGCGGGCGCGAACCCGCCGTGGGCCGATGAGCTTGACTGAGCCGCAAGGTCAGTTGGGCTGCGAGTTCGGTTAGGCTGCAACCTCAAGTCGGCCGCGAGCTCGAGTGAGCTGCAAGTTCGCTTGGGCCGCAAGTTCGACTGATCAGTGCCCCCGTGGCTGAGCCGGGAGCCTGCAGTGCCCGTGCCTTTGTGGAGGGGTTGACGGTCTGCCCCTGCCATTGTGGAAGGGTTGACGGTCTGCCCTTGCCTGAGTGGAGGCGATAACGACAAGTGGAGGGGCTATAACCCCTCCACACACCGCCAAACCCTCCGCTCAGGAACCAACGGCGAACCCGAATGCCCCTCCGCTCAGGAACCAACAGCGAACCCGCCCCCCACAAGGGAACAACAAGAGGCGAGAAAGAGCTCCTATGACAAGCCGAGGGGAACCCAACACAAGCCAAAGGGCTCCCAGCACAAGCCGAAGAAGAGCTTCCGCCATGCTTCCACTATGAAGGACAAGGATCGCAGCAAGGACACCCGCTCGATTAAGACGCACTCTCGATAAGGACGCTCTCTCGATTAAGACACCCTCTGGGCTCGGCAGGGAATCCTCAGCGTCCGAGGCGGCGTTCGCGCTGACCGTAGGAACGCATTGCACGCAGAAAATCAACGCGACGGAAATCAGGCCAGTAGGCCTCGCAGAAGTAGAACTCCGAGTGCACGGACTGCCAGATCATGAAGCCCGAGAGACGCTGCTCTCCTGAGGTTCGGATGACGAGGTCAGGGTCAGGTTGGTCCTTCGTGTACAGGTGATCGGTAATGTCTGCGTCGGTGAGGGTGTTCGCAAGTTCTTCGAGGCTGATCCCTTTCGCGGCGGCGTCGGAAATAATCTGACGGACCGCTTCGGTGATCTCGTGCCGTCCTCCATAACCGACGGCGATATTCACCCTCATTGTGTTTCGGCTGGAAGTTGAAGCGACGGCCGATCGGATGCGTTCAGCGATTGCCTCAGGCAGGAGGTCGAGGTCGCCGACGACGGCGAGGCACCATTTCTGCGCGGCGAGGTGGTCAACGGCGTCGGCAATGATCCCGAGGAGTTCATCCAGTTCTTCGGAAGAACGCGAAAGGTTATCGGTCGAGAGCATCCAGAGGGTGACGATCTCGACTCCGACTTCATCCGCCCAACCGAGGAACTCTGAGATTTTATCGGCGCCGGCACGGTGGCCCTGTGAGGCTTGAACTCCGATTGATTTTGCCCAACGCCGGTTCCCGTCGAGGATGACTCCGATGTGGCGGGGGATGGAACCCTTCGCAAGTTCTCCGCGCAGGCGCTTCTCGTAGAGGTCGTAGGCGAGACTCCACACGGACATTGGGCGCCTCCTTTAATTCGGCTTCCCTTGTGGGGCTGCAATAGTCAGGCGATCTTCTGCTATGCCTGGAAAGCCTAGCGTTATTTTGCCCTCCTGATCAGGCAAACCAGTGTTGAGTCGAGGGCGTTCCTCCTCGCTCGACTACCTTCAGAGGTGAGCAGTGACACTGTCTTGCGAGTGTTTTGCTCTCAGATAAGACCTCGCGCCACAAACTTACGGTGTAGTAACCTACGGGAACGTAAGTTACGTTTTGTTCGATCAGGAGGGCCAATGAGAGTCGCTTCACTCAAGCCGATGTCCTGGTTCCCCAACCAGCTCGTCGCGATCAAGCCCCACCTTCGTGGTTGGCTCCACCTTGTTGCGGCACCGCTTTCCCTGGCAGCATCGATCGTCCTCGTCGTTCTCGCGCCGACAACACCGGAAAAGTGGGCTTCTGCGGTTTATCTCGCCGCGTCTCTCCTTCTCTTCGGAATCTCCGCCCTGTATCACCGTTTCTACTGGAAGCCGAGCTGGGAGGTCGTCTGGAGGAGGCTCGATCACTCGAACATCTTCCTGCTCATCGCTGGAACTTATACGCCCCTCACGGTCGCCCTCCTCAACAGCCACGACCAGATCGTGCTCCTTTCAACGGTCTGGACCGGCGCGGCTGCGGGCATTCTTGTCAATCTCTTCTGGCCCAGCGCTCCCCGGTGGCTCTCCACCCTCATTTATGTGGTCCTCGGCTGGACCGCTGTGGCGTATCTGCCTCAGCTTTGGACGGCAGGCGGTGCCGCGGTCATCATCTTGATCGTCGTCGGCGGACTCCTGTATACGCTCGGAGCGCTCGTCTACGGTATGAAGAGGCCCAATCCCTCCCCCAAATGGTTCGGTTTCCACGAGATCTTCCACGCTTTCACGGTCGCCGCGTGGGCGTGCCAGTGCGTCGCCGTTTATCTCGCAGTCCTCGCCTGATCTTTCCGTTCTTCGTTTCGCCCGGCTCATTATGGACGAGGGCGCGCGTATGTTATTCAGGACGAGGACGGGACGCATGCCCGCTTCACGCCTGCTTGCTACACTGTCACCAGCGAAACGCCGGCGCCCCTGCGGTGCCGGTCCCTTTTTATCTTGGAGGTACTCATGGCAGATACCCAGTGGCTGACCCAGGCTCAGTACGACCTTCTGAAGGAGGAACTGAGAGAGCGCATTGAGGTCAAGCGTCCTGAGATCGCGAAGCTCATTGACGCAGCTCGTCAAGAAGGAGACCTTCGTGAGAACGGCGGCTACCATGCCGCCCGCAACGAGCAGTCCATGAATGAAACCCGCATTCAAACCCTGCAGGAGATGCTCGAGCATGCCGAGGTCGGCGAAACCCCTGCGGATGACGGCGTCGTCGAGCCCGGAATGGTCGTGACCGCGACTGTTGCGGGACGCGAGCAGACCTTCCTGCTGGGCTCCCGTGACGCCGGTGGTGACCTCGGTGTGCAGGTTTTCTCCACGCAGGCCCCGCTGGGCGCGGCTGTCATTGGTCACCGCCCGGGAGACAAGCTCTCCTACGAGGCGCCGAATGGTCGCGTGATCGAGGTCGAGATCATCGAAGCGAAACCCTTCGTCGGCTGAGCAAGAGTGTGCTTCACTCGGGTGAAAGGACGCAGCCTCACTTGAGTAAGAGCATGCTCCGCTGAACGGGCACATCCTCGGCTGATCTGGACAGACCCCGCGTTTCATTGAGCGGGCACGGTCTTCATGAAGAAGGGCACAGTCTCGGCCGAGTTGAACAAGCCCCCGCTTCATTGCGGGGGCAGGCGCGCTTCATTGCGCGCGTCGCCTCTCGACTGAGAGCGGACATCGCCTCGGCTGAGGGCGCGCATGGTCTCGGCTGAGCGGAGTTTTCTCTTGGATCATCGGAACTGTTCACAGTCGAACGATCACGGTCCGTTACTCAGCAGTCTCTGCTATTCGACGACTCCAGGCCAAGCTCAGCTCGCGCGGGGCATTCGTCTTCATTGGACTGAGGCAGGAGGCCGGGATCCACCTTGATCCCGGCCTCCTGCCCATTGTCGAGAATCCATCCCCCACTCAGGCGTTGTTCCTGTCTGTAGGCTCCGGCGCCACGACACTGTTCCCATCGGCAGACTACTGGCACCACGAAGTTATTCCCATCGGCGCACGATCAGGACCACGGAACTGTTCCCACCGCCGCTCTATCACCAACAAGAACACTCCGATACGCCCACTTTGGTGGGGATGTCCGTCCTTCCCCGTCTTGAGGCAGGTAGAAGAATCTCTGGGACCATGGCAGCTGGAAGTGCCGCAGCCCTGTATGTCGTGCCGTAGCCCTGTATGTCGTGGCGCAGCCCAATTTGTCTTCGCCCCCGCCTTCACCTCGGGTTCCCCTGCGTTCCCCTTGGGCTCACCCAGGTTCCTTTCGGCTTCACCCGCGTTCCCCTTGGGCTCACCCGTGTTCCTTTCGGCTTCACCCGCGTTCCCCTTGGGCTCACCCGTGTTCCTTTCGGCTTCACCCGCGTTCCCCTCGGGTTCACCCAGGTTCCTCTTGGATTCACCATGCTCTCTTGGACTCAGTCGCTCTCACATCGGTTCCATCCCGCTTGTCCCGCAAAGGGGTGAGCGAGCCCGCTGTGCGCCTCGTAGCGCCCGCTGAAATCCTTCTCACCCCCAGAGGGCCTTTCATGCCACTGAGGGTCTGTCATCGCCCAGAGGGTCTTTCACTGCCCTCTCAACGTCTTTCACTCTTCGTGAGCCTCATCCTTGGCTCCGGATTCCGGCTCAACGCTGGGTGCATCTTCTGAGCAGTCTTGCGCGTTCTCGTCCTCGTCCTTGGAGTCGACGGCACTAGCACCTTCGCGGGGATCGACTTTCGTCTTCGAGGCGTAAGAGGCTGCGACCATGTCCTCGAGCATTCCCGGTGGTCCTCCAGGCCGCTTCGGGTCATTCGCGAGAGCGGGCATCGAGTCATACCCATGCAGATACAAGAAGGTCGCGTTGAGGAAGGCGGCAATTGGGACACCGAAAATCGCCCCAGGAATACCTGCCACCGAGCCAGAAGCCGCGACGACGAGCAGGACCGCAACGGGATGCAGAGAAACCGCGTGGGACATGAGGAGAGGCTGCAAGAGGTTCGACTCGACCTGTTGGACTACGAAGATCACGACCAGCATGATGACGCCCGCCGTGAGCCCCTGGTCTACAAGCGCCACGAGGACCGCGATCGCACCAGACACGAGGGCTCCGACGATCGGCACGAAGGACGCGAAGAACACGACGACAACAATCGGAAGGACCATCGGCAGCCCAAGGAAGAACGCTCCCAGGCCGATGCCGATCGCGTCGATCGCCGCCACTTGGATCTGAGTTCGAACGTAGGAGCCGAGAGTCACCCAACCGCGGATCGCGGACTCGTGCAGCGGCTGGCGTGCCGGGGCTGGGAAGAGGCGAACGACCCACAACCAGATTGTCCGTCCTTCTTTCAAGAAGAAGAACAGGCAGAAGAGCATGATGAGGACGCTGGAGAGGACCGAGAAGAGCGAGGAGGTGACCGATAGCGCGGAGGAGGCGAGGAAGGAGGAGTTCGCCTGCGCCCAGTTCGCCAACTCACCTTGGACCTTCTCAATGCCCTGGTTAATCATCGTCGTATCAAGCTTGAGAGGCCCTTCTCCGAGCCAGCGCATAAGCTCGGAAATACCGTCGTTCGCCTTGGTGAACAGGCGCGGGAGCTGACGGAAAATCTCAGAACCGGCCTGCGAGAGGGAGGCAACGACGACCGCGAGCATGACGAGGAGGCCCAGGACCGCCGACAGGGTCCGGGGGAAATTCAGCCGACGGGTGAACCATCCGACGAGAGGTTCAAGAAGGACCGCGAGGAGCAGAGCGATCGCGACCGGCATGATGATGATCGAGAGGTGCATGGCCCCCCACACGATCCCAGCTGCCGCGACCGCGATGACGATCGCCCGCCAAGACAGGGACGCCGCGACCTTCATCGCCCAAGGGACCGCATCGGCCGCATCGCGGCGCCCGTCCAACGGGTCGCCTCTGCGAAACTCCATCGGCTCTGGGTCAAAGTCGCTGGCGCGGCTCAGGCGCGGTCCCGCGAACCTCTCAAAGAACTCGGAGATGCTCCTCAACGCGCGAGAACTATCGTCACTCATGCGGTTTTCCTTCCCCTTTCAAACTGAAAACCAGGCTACCCGAGCCCGTGTGCATCTTGCGCCCTGGCCCAGGCGAGCATCTCTACCGGAAGAATTCTTGCGCAGTCTGCCGCCTTCCTCTCTTTCTGAGATTCTCAGCTCCGCCCTGTTTTCCCTTGCGAATACGCCTCACGGCTTTCCCCTCGTGTCCGCCGTTTCCGACGCTCATACGGCGTGCGTCGGCGATGGTGGTGCTCTGACCCCAGGTATCTGCCGTTACCCCGGCCTCGGGCCTTTCTTCTCCCCCGTTCCCCCGGACCTCGCGCCTTTTCCATACCCTGTTTGTCCGGCCTCGAGTCTTTCCTATCCCCCGTCTGCCCGGCCTCGCCTCCCCTTCGGTAGGGACGTGCTGGTAGAAGAGGACCGGAGCGATTCGCCGTTTCCCGCCCCTCGGCCCCCTTCGGTAGGCGCAAGAGAGTTTTCCCCTTTTCCCGTTACCTTGTTGGTGGTTGCCGGTGAATGAGTGCCGGTGGCTGGGCCAGCGGTGGTCGGCATGATGTTTTGCCCCTGTCTTTGAATGGTCCGGGGGGTGTTGTCACCGGCCGCCGCGGGGCTGCTGCTCACCGCTGATCAGGGGAACGACCCGCTCGAGGTCTTTCGTAACGTGGGTGCGGGATCGGCGGCTCAAGGCTGGCCCGATCTCCTACGAGACGAGGGAGCGGCACGTGCAGACCTCCAGCATTGACGTGTTCATCGGCATCGACGTGGGTAAGTCCGACCACTGGGCCACCGCCCTGGACCGGGACGGTAATCGCCTGTTCGACAAGGCCTTGCCCAACGACGAGACCAGACTGCGAGACCTCTACGAGCGGCTGGCCCGGCACGGGCGGGTGCTGGTGGTCGTGGACCAGCCCGCCACCATCGGAGCGCTGGCTGTTGCCGTGGCCCAGGACATGGGCATCCCCGTGGGCTACCTGCCTGGCCTGTCGATGCGGCGCATCGCGGACCTGACCCCGGGCAACGCTAAGACCGATGCCCGTGACGCCGCGGTCATCGCCCAGGCCGGCCGCACCATGCCGCACACGCTGCGGGCCATCAACGGCTCGGACCAGGACGCAGCCGCCCTGTCCATGCTCACGGGCTTCGACCTGGACCTGGCCCGCCAGGTCAACCAGACCTCGAACCGGATCCGGGGCCTGTACACCCAGATCCACCCCGCCCTGGAGAAGGTCCTGGGTCCACGGCTGGAGCACGACGCCGTCCTTGAGGTCATCGCCTCGTGGCCCGTCCCCACCGCCCTGCGAAAGGCCGGGCGGGTACGAGTGGCCGCTAAGCTCAAGGCCCACGGCGCCCGCCGCCACGAGGCCTGGGCCGGCGAGATCATCAGCGCGCTGGAGGCCCAGAACGTCGTGGTCATCGGCACCGACGCCGCCGGAATCGTCCTGCCCCACCTGGCCCGCCAACTCATCGCCCTGCACGCCCAACGCCGTGACGTCGCTGCCAAGGTCGAGGCCCTGGTGGAGGCCCACCCTCTTTACCAGGTCCTGACCTCCATGCCCGGCATCGGGGTCAGGACCGCCGCCGTTTTCATCGCCGAGACCCTCGGACGGTCCTTCGACACCGGAGCGCACCTGGCCTCCTACGCCGGGCTCACACCCGTCACCCGACGCTCCGGCTCCTCGATCCGCGGCGAGTACACCTCCCACGCGGGCAACAAGAGGCTCAAACGGGCCATGTTCCTTTCAGCCTTCGCCTCACTACGCTCAGACCCCGTCTCCCGGGCGTACTACGACCGCAAGATCGCCCAGGGCAAGCGCCACAACCAGGCCGTCATCGCCCTAGCCCACCGCCGCATCCTCACCCTACACGCCATGATCCGAAACGCCACCCTCTACAACCCCCAACCCACCCACCAACTACCAACCGTCGCTTGACACACCACATAGGGGCACCCCCCTTTTTCGCCGAAGCAGCCTCTACGCCCTCGGCGATCCCCAGCTTTTCGAGTCGACGAGGACGGGCTCAGGTGCTTCGATGAGCGCATGACCGCGAAGCTTCGAACGAATGGCTCTTTTTCCTTCCTCTCCACCCCGGCCGCACTCAACGCGCCAATCGATAAGGAACCTGGCGAGGGAGAAGAAGTCATCTACCTAGCCGCCGGATGCTTCTGGGGCGTCGACAAGTCCTTCTGGAGCGCTCCTGGTGTTGTCGCGACAGCGACTGGCTATATGGGCGGCGAGCTCGAGAATCCCTCCTACGAACTCGTGTGCACGAACACGACGGGACATGCTGAGACCCTTCGAGTGGTGTATTCCGTGGAAACAACCTGCGCTGCCGAGATCATTTCCCGTTTCTTCGAGATTCATGATCCGACCCAGGTGAACCGCCAAGGCAATGACATCGGCACTCAATACCGAAGCGCAATCTGGACGACAACGCCCGAACAGCTCGACACCGCGCTGCGGGCTCGCGATGCCTACCAGGAGGAACTCGCTTCCCGTGGCTTTTGTGCGATTGCCACCGAGATCGCCTCGGTTCAGGATGCGGGCCCATTCTGGTATGCGGAGGACTACCACCAGAAATATCTCTTCAAGAATCCGAATGGTTACGAGTGCCATGCGCGAACCGGGGTGCCCTGTCCGATCGTGTGAGACGAGCCTGAAGACCCACATCGACCAAGCATGGCCAGCTAGCCGCACCGTATGGCTCGCTAGCCGTGCCCGCATTTTCTGAAGACACTCCTCTAGCAGTGCCTATTCCTGATGCCCCTCGGACTCGCCAAAGGATCACCGTGTATAGCCGCTCCAGCGCACCGCCGAGAGCCGAGCATGCCGTGAAGGCTGAGCGGAAGACGAGCGTCGGTGCCCTACCGGCAAGCTCGGTGCCCTAGCAGCAAACCCGGTGTGCTCCCAGCAAGGCCGATGCCCAGCAAGCAAGCGAGGAGAACCCAGGGCCTAACAAACGACGAGCGCCCACCACACCACCAACAGCCGAACCACCAACAAACGACGAGTATCCAGCAGACACATGACAAAGAACGAGGGCGACCCCCGCAGGGATCGCCCTCGTCATGAGCGCTGTGCTTCTCAGGCAACACCGAGGATGTCGGTGACGAACACGAGAGTGTCTGTTCCGCCAATACCCGCCTGCGGCACTCCGCGAGCGCCGTAACCGTACTCCGGCGGGATCGAGAGGAGGACTCGCGAACCGACGCGCTGGCCGACAAGACCATCATCCCAGCCTCGGATCACCATGCCGACCCCGATCTGGAAGGACAAGGCTTGGCCGCGATCGTAAGAGTTGTCGAAGACTCCTCCGTTGAAGATCTGTCCGAGGTAATGGCAGTGGATTGTGTCGCCCGCTTCGACGACCTGACCGTCGCCCTCGTTGAGGACCTCGACGAGGAGCTCTTCGGAAGGGGTGTTCTCGAAGGTGAGGGAGGGCTTGCGACCGAAGTCGCCGGTAACGGTGATGTTCTCCATGGGTGGTCCTTGGCTTGAAACGAATGAGGCGAGAGAAAGGTCCTGCTCAGTTGTTGCGGAAGCGGGCGATGAGCCTGAGGATCTCGAGGTACATCCACACGACGGTCACGAGGATGCCGAAGGCGCAGGCCCACGCGTATTTCGCCGGAACGCCGCGCTCCACGCCGATCTTCGCCTGATCGAAGTCCTGGATGAGGCAGCTTGCGCCGACGAAGACCGCGATCAGACCGACGGCAATACCAAGCGGGATGCCCATGATGGTGATGGAGTCGAAACCACCCGAGGAGAGCACACCGGTGAGGGTGAGCACCATCGAGAGGAGACGGTAGACGAGGATGCTCACAAGTGCGATCAGCGTGAAACGCATGAGCTTCGAAGAGTTCCGGACCTTGCCGGACGCGAAGAGGGCGAGTGTGACACCGAAAACAGCGGCGGTCGCGATGAGGGCTTGAACGACAATGCCCGGGTAGATGAGTTCGAAGACCTGGCTGACCGCGCCGAGGGCGAGGCCCTCGAAGCCTGCATAGGTAAGGACCAGAGCAGGGCGGATCTTCTTCGAGAAGGTGTTCATCATCGCCAGGATGAAGCCGCCGATGAATCCGACGAGGCTCAGCATCGCGCCAAGAGAGGCATCAACCGCCGAGACGCTCCACGAAACGAAGGCGCTGGCGAAAAGCACTCCCATGGAGATCGCCATCTTCATGATGACGTCGTCGTAAGTCATGACGCCACGGTCAACCGCGTCGGCCGCCGGAGCACGGTAGGCCTCTTCGAGGGGCCCGCCCGGGTACTGGGGAGCCTGCGCGTTGGGCTCGCCGTAGGGCGCGCCATAGGGGATTGTGCCCGCCGTCTGCTGCGTTCCCTGGGCAGTGCCGGGCGTCCACTGAGCGCCCCCAGCGTTCGGATACGCGCCAGGCTGGTAGCCCGGCATGCTCGGATAGCCCGCGGGAGTGCGGGACTGCTGTGCCCACTGAGTTTCGAGCTTGTCGAAAACAGGGTTAGACATGCGCCCTCCTGAGTTGAAGTTGTAGCCTCTTTGATTCTCCCACGCCAGATGTTCATCTTCGCGGTGAAGTTCCACGCTCTGAGCGAAGAGGAATTGAGAAGGAACACATCGCCTCCCTGTGGGTAGGTCGTTTGCTTTTCCACATGGGCTCGACTCTTTGCTCGGTTCAATGGGTTTCCCGAGGCGCGGGGTGAGACTCTGGATGGGTGGCGGAATGCCAGATACGAGGTCGATACCAGTGGCCGAGACGCGCGAGCCACCTTGCCAAGCACACGCGCGGCCCGAATCGGCGCGCCAAGCACGACAGAGCATTCACGCCAAACAGAGGAGGCGTCCCAATCGGCGCGCCAAGCAACGCAAAGCAGCCAGGCCAGCCGAGTAGATCAGGCGTCCCAATCGGCGCGCCAAGCATGTAAGAACGAGCACTCGACGCCGAGCCAAGCAGAGCAGTCGAGCAGAGCAGGCACACCGAGGCAAGCAGAGCAGTCGCAGCACGCAAAGCCCGGCAGGCGCGTCAAGCACGGTAGAACGGGGCGCTCAACGCCAAGCCAAACAGAGCTGCCGAGCAGAGCAGTCGCAGCACGCAAAGCCACGCAGGCGCCACCAGGCCAAGCAGGCTCGCTAATACACGCACTGCGGCCGACGCTCAGCGCTTCTTCCGCTTCGCAGCGTCACCTCGAACATGAACGGAAATGCGCATCTTCAAAGCAATCGCACCCAGGATCGCAGAGGCGAAAGTCCCGATAATGACGCCGAGACGGGCGTGCGCGATCAGGAGCTCGTCAGTAAAGGCCAGGCCGCCGATGAGCATTGCGACCGTGAAACCGATCCCCGCAAGCAAAGCCATCGCCGCAACATCGGGCAAGTCGACACCGTGAGCGAGACGCAGCTTCGTCCACTTCGTCAAAGCCCACACCGACCCCCAGATTCCGAGGAACTTCCCCAGGGGCAGGGCGAGTGCAATGCCGAGGGTGACAGGATCGCCGAGCGCCCCGAACAGGCCGCCTTCGGCTCCCAGGACTGAGACTCCTGCGGCGAAGAAAGCGAAGACCGGCAGGGCCAGGCCCGCCGACCAGGGTCCCACCGTATGAGCGAACTCGTGGGTCATCTGCCCTTTTCTCGTGCGCGTCGCCGGGACGATCAGGCCGAGGAGGACTCCCGCGATTGTGGCGTGCACGCCGGAGTTGAGCATGCACGCCCAGGCGATGACTCCGATCGGGATGAGGATCCAGGGGCGGCGCATGCCTTCCGAGGTGAGGAGTCCGAAAAGCCCAATGAAGGCAAAAGACGCAAAGAGGGCAATGAAGTTGAGTCCCGAGGAGAAGAAGAAAGCGATGACGAGGATCGCGAGCAGGTCATCAACGACGGCGAGAGTGAGGAGGAAGGTGCGCGCGGCCGGTGGCATGCCCTTACCGAAGATCGAGAGGATCGCAACGGCGAAGGCGATATCGGTCGCTGTGGGGACGGCCCATCCGCTCCACGCCCCTGAGCCCGTGACCGCTTGGAATGCCGCATAGACGAGGGCGGGGCCGAGCATTCCGAATGCGGCGGCGAGCATCGGCAGTGCTGCTTCTTTCATGTCGCGCAGCGCTCCGGTGACGAACTCGGTTTTCAGTTCAAGACCGACGACGAAGAAGAAGATCGTGAGCAGACCGTCGGCGGCCCACTCGTGCACGCTCAGGTTGAGGCCAAGAGCGGAGGGCCCGAAGTGAGCGTGTGAGAGCTGCGAATAGGCATCGGAGAGGGGCGAGTTCGAGATGATCAACGCGAGAAGGGCGATGATGATGACGAGCAGCCCGGCTTTCGTCTCGTCTCCCAGGAACTCGAGGACCGCGTCTCGCATGCGAACGAGGGGGGTTCTCATGGGGCGGTGATGCGGCCGTGGGGTCCCGTGGGTCTTCGCGGGGCTCATGGGGCGGGGTCCTTCCGTCGGTTGAGGTCCGCCAATCCTATCGGAGCCCGTTACCATGGTGTCTGGTGTCTTTTGCGCGCCCGCCCCCATAGCCCAATTGGCAGAGGCAGCCGACTTAAAATCGGCGTGTTGTCGGTTCGAGTCCGACTGGGGGTACTGTGTCTGTCCTTTCGCGCCCCTGTTTCACTTCGGCTCCTCACAGTTCTTCCCCTCGCCGTGCACGCCCCCTCCTCTCGTTCTTTCGAATGAGGCTTCCTTCCCGGCCTCGCTCACCTGGACAGGAGCACGCTCGGCGTTCGCTTTACCTCTCCTGCTGAAGGTTCTTTATCCCGATTCACCCCACAACACGCTTTGTCCGGGATACCGGCAAGGAAGTGTGGCATCGACCCGGACTTTTCGTTGATCTGACCGCGTAAAGTCGCGTTCCCCATAGGGGTGGGGCCTATATGAGCGGGTGAGTGTTGACAAGCGCCCCAAGTGCCCGATCTGCCGAGCGCCGATGAACGCGAACGGGAAAACGTCTTCTCGTACGCCCCGGTGGCGTTGCCGGAACTGCTCATTCTCGACAGTTCTCAAGCGCCCTGACGTAACTCGCCGCCACGACCTGGAAGCATTCATCAACTACGCGACCGGCAAGACCAGCCAAGCCGAACGCGACGGCACACTCACCGGCCGATCCTTCCGCCAGCGCACCTCGTGGTGTTGGCAAGTCCCACCACCCCTCCCAGTCATGGACGGCGTCATTCATGACCAGGTGTTCATTGACGGGATCTTCCTTTCCCACTCCTGGGTCATCCTCATCGCCACCGACGGGCGCACACCGTTGAACTGGGTTACCGCCGGACGAGAAAACGCTACGGCCTACACCCAGCTCCTCAGCCCACTTCCCCCACCGGGCATCATCACTACCGACGGGGCAGGCGGCGCCCTGGCAGCGATCCGCACCCTGTGGGGACCAGACCAACCGGTCCAACGCTGCCTCGTGCATGTCCACCGCAACAACACCGTGGACCTGACCCACAACCCCCACACGCCCGCCGGGAAAGCCCTCAAAGGCCTGTCCCATTCCCTCTTGCGCGTCACCACCATGGATGAAGCCGCACACTGGGCGAGCCTGCTCGCCGCCTTCCACACCGAATACGCCCACTACCTCAAAGAACGCACCTACGCGTCCCAAGACCCCGAAAAGGCAGCAGCCACAGGCAAGAAATGGTGGTACACCCACGAACGCGACAGGCGCGTGTACTACCGGCTCGAACGCCTCCTCAAGAACAAACAGCTCTTCACATTCCTCACCGACCCTGGCCGACCAAACCTCGCATCCACCACCAACCCCATCGAATCCCTCAACGCTCAAATCCGCGCCCTACTGCGCGCCCATGCAGGCTGGAACACGACTCGCCAAATCACCGCAATTCACTGGTTCCTCGCCCACCACCAACACCCCATCAACGCCGCCACAGTGCTCGCCGAATGGGACAAACACGCCAGGCAACCCCACACGATCATCCCCACAACACACAAACAACAACCCCGGCCAGACGGGCCCACACACTACGACAACGCCTACAGCCCCGACACCGGCTTCCACACCCGAAAAGGCTGGGCCGGACGCACATAACCCCCACGACACGCCCGAGCGATGCCACACTTTCCTGCCGGTAACCCCTTTGTCCCGATTCAGCCCATCGCACGCTGCCATCCATCACAGGCTGAACTCACCTCCCCGAGTCCCTTCTCTTCTCCACGAGCCACCTCGCTGCTCGCCTCCCGCCCTGTCTCTTCAACTTCCATTCACGCGGGCAAGAGCTTTTCTTCTCTTCCCCCACCCGCATAAGCACTCCGCCCTCGTCGATTGACGAGGGCGGAAGCGAAGGAGCAGTGAAGAGGCGCTGTCAGGCGAGCGACATGGCGATGCCGTCGAGGATGTCATGCTCGGAGGTGATGATTGTCGAGATGACGGTGCCGCGCGTAGCCGCTTTTTCAAGGACTCGTGTGACGATTCTGCTCCAAATGAGCGCGCCGCCCGCGATCACGTCTTGGCGTCCCTCGGGCATGAAGCCCAGCGCGGCCTTCACTGCGATGGGCTGATCGACCATGAAGCGGATCGCAGCCTCTGTCTCTTCGAGGCTCAGGCGCGCGCCGTGGATGAGTTCTGGCTGGTAGGCGGTCAATCCCAGGCCCTGAGCGGTCAGGGTCGTGATCGTGCCGGCAACGCCGATGAGGGTACGCACCCGGTCAATGTCGACGACCTTCTCTGCTGCGTCGAGTTGTTCGTCGATCCAGGCGATCGCACGCTCCTGATCCTCAAGGGGAATGCCTGCCTCGGGCGAGCAGTGCGCGAAGAACTTTTCCGTCACCCGCACGGCACCCATGTCAATGGAGATCGCCTGGCGCACCTCACTGTCCCCGAGGACGAGTTCCGTGGATCCTCCGCCGATGTCGACGACGAGCATCGGGGCGGTGGCGTCGGCTCCGAGGCCAGAGACTGCGCCGGTAAAGGACAGGGAGGCTTCTTCGGTTCCCTCAACAACCTCTGGTTCAATGTTCAACACTTCGCGGACTGCGGCAACGAAGTCATCGCGGTTTTCTGCGTCTCGCGAGGCCGAGGTTGCGACGAAACGCGTCGCTGTCGCACCGAGTCTGGAGATCATGCGCTCGTATTCGACGATCGCGTCGATCGTGCGGTCAATGGCCGCCGGGTCGAGCCTGCCGGTTTTATCAACGCCTTGTCCTAGGCGGACGATGCGCATCTGGCGGGTGAGGTCTTTGAGGGAGATGGAACCATCCTCTTTGCGCTCTGCGTCGGCGACGAGGAGTCGGACGGAGTTGGTTCCGCAGTCAATGGCAGCTACTCGAGTCACTGGAAGATTCTCCCACAGATGCCAGATCTTGCCCTATGGGTGCTGCCCGATCAGACCTTGTGGGAATTGTCGAGGACGGTGTCGCCCCCTGAATGGCGTGCGATTCAAGCGGCGTGTTCATGCCAAACACGCAGGTAGAACAGCATTCAAGGCTGTAAGTCTGCGCTGTGAAATGCTGCCCTGAGACAGCAAGGCGCTGAGCTCGCGCTCAGTAGAAGCAGGGGCTCGTAGGACCAGTGCTGAGGCGGAACGTATTGAGAACCTGCACGCCAGATGCACCCCTCAGAGAAAACCATGAGCCGAGTGTCGTTGCGAGACCAGGCTGCTAGCGCCGCAAGACCATTGCGCGCCAAGAACAGCGCTCCCTTTTCGACAGTCCGCGTTCAGCAAGAACTCCGCTCAGCAAGAGCAACGTTCCCTGCTCCACAGTCCGCGCTCAGCCAGCATCTCCAGGGCGAGGTCGCCGATCGGGTTCACCCCGGCGCCTGCTGCGAGGGCGTGCCCGACGAGGGCGTGCAAGCACTTCACGCGAGTCGGCATGCCCCCTGCGGAAACACCCGCGATCTCCTCGACCTCACCGAGCTCATCGCGCCGAGCAATATAGTCGCGGTGTGCCCGAAGGTAGGCGGCCGCAATATCCTCATCATTCGTGAGGAGCTCATTGAAGCTCTCCATGATGTGCTCGGCCTCCAGAACCGAGCACCCCTTCACGATCGGAGGACACGTCAAGTAGAAGGTCGTCGGGAAAGGCGTTCCGTCCTCAAGACGGGGGGCGGTCTTCACGACGAGGGGCCGACCGCACACGCAGCGTGCGGCAATGCCAACAACTCCTCTGGGGACTCGGTCGAGCTGCTCACGAAGCACTTCAAGATCGGCAGGGGTCGCGATGCTCGGGTCTGTGGGGTTGGTCGTCACTGCGCGTCCTCCTCGGTGTTCTCGGCATTCGAGTCCGTTTCGGACGAGTCCGCTGCCCCGGATTGAGCGGCGGGATCCGAGTGCCCGTCCTCGTCTATCTTCGCATGGTCGGCCTCCTCCAGGAGGATGGCGACAACCTGGAGCCACGGGCGCGCAGGCCCTTCCACTGCGGCGGCCGCGACCTGCGCCAAGTCCTGGTATCCCTCACCCGGATCCACGACCGTGTACTGGGTCTCCCCCGGTTTCACGTATCCGAGTCTTTCGCGCGCCTGAGAGGCAATGAACTCAGGGTCGTTCCACAGTTCGAGCTTCTCCTGCATCTCAGCGTTGCGCTGTTGTGCGAGCTGTACCTGGATGGTGATGGCGCGCAGTTCCTCCTCCTGCTTCATCCACACGTACAGCTTCGGCACGAGGAGCACCATGACAACCCCGAGGAGGAGGATGAAGGAGAGCCACCGGACAGAAAACCTCTGACCGCCGAGTTCGAAAGACTCGCCCCTGGAGAGGAAGTGCTGACGACGCGGAGCCTTTTCCTTCTTCTGCGAGCGTCCCTTCCCGCTTTGTCGAACGGGACGGGGGCCGTTGACCGGCCTTTCCCTCGAGGAGGGAGCGTTTCGTCGTTCGCGCAGGGCGCGGGCGCGTTCGAGCCGTTCCTTCGGATCAGATTTCTCCGGCGTGATCGGGGTACTCGTGTCCCGTTTCATCTCACGAGAAGGCTGCGGGGTGACGCGTTTCCCCGTCGAAGATGCACTCGCGTTCTTCGAGGCGTCGCGTTCTTTCATCCGAGTCTCGTGTCCGTCCGCAGCCCGGCCGCGTCCTGCCGGTTTCTTCCCGCGAAAGGCCTGTAAAAGGCCGTGTTTCCCCGTCGACGACACACCCGTGGTCTTCGAGGCCTGCCCTGAATCTGTGGCAGGACGCCTGCGCCCGGCAGATCCGCTCGCAGATGAGTCCTTCTCCTGGGCGCCCGCGTGAGAACGCCCGGCACCGCTGGTACGGTTCGGTCGTCTGGGCGCATGGGGGCGCCCCTCACGCGGGGAAGAAGCCATGCGTCCAATGGTGCCTTAAGCGCGCTCCTGCGTCTCTTCGACTTACCGATGACCCCGATGAAACACGCGTGCCCCGGACCACACGGTCCGGGGCACGCGTCGATCAGAAGATCAGACAGGACTCAAGCTCACGCCCTCGCGTCTCAGAAAGAGGCGCGAGGGAAGGAGGAAGCGCCCGCGTACACGGCGGAATCGCCGAGCTCTTCCTCGATGCGCAGGAGCTGGTTGTACTTGGCGACGCGCTCGGAACGGGCCGGGGCGCCGGTCTTGATCTGGCCGGAGTTGGTCGCAACCGCGAGGTCGGCGATCGTGGTGTCCTCGGTCTCGCCGGAGCGGTGCGAGGTCATCGAACGGTAGCCGTTGCGGTGTGCTTCCTCGACAGCGTCGAGAGTCTCGGTCAGAGAGCCGATCTGGTTGACCTTGACGAGGAGCGCGTTCGCGGCACCAAGCTCGATGCCCTTGCGCAGGCGCGCCGGGTTGGTGACGAAGAGGTCGTCGCCGACGAGCTGGACGCGGTTGCCGATCTCAGCGGTGAGAGCCTTCCAGGCATCCCATTCGTCCTCGGAGAGCGGATCTTCGATGGAGACGAGCGGGTAGTCGGAGATGAGCTTCTCATAGTAGGAGACCATGTAGTCGGTCGAGCGGCCTTCGCCCTCGAACTGGTAGAGGCCGTCCTTGAAGAACTCGCTCGAAGCGACGTCGAGCGCCAGGCCGATATCGCGGCCAGGCTTGAAGCCAGCCTTCTCGATGGCCTCAATGATGAGGTCAAGAGCGGCGGCGTTGGAGTCGAGGTTGGGGGCGAAGCCGCCCTCGTCGCCAAGACCGGTGGACAGGCCACGGCCCTTGATGACGGACTTGAGGGTGTGGTAGACCTCAGCGCCCCAGCGGAGGGCCTCACGGAAGGTGGGGGCGCCGATGGGGGCGATCATGAACTCCTGAATGTCAACGTTGGTGTCCGCGTGGGAACCGCCGTTGAGGATGTTCATCATCGGGACGGGCAGAACGTGAGCGTTCGGGCCGCCGAGGTAGTGGTAGAGCGGGAGGCCCGCAGAGTCAGCTGCGGCGCGTGCAACGGCCAGCGACACGCCCAAGATGGCGTTCGCGCCGAGACGCCCCTTGTTGTCGGTGCCATCCAGGTCGAGCATCGCTTCGTCGATGTGACGCTGGTCGGAGGCGTCCTCGTCAATGAGTTCGGGGGCGATCACATCGGTCACGGCATCGACGGCGTCCTGAACGCCCTTGCCGAGGTAACGGCCCTTGTCACCATCACGGCGTTCGACGGCCTCGAAGGCGCCGGTGGAAGCGCCGGAGGGCACAGAAGCACGCGAAAGGGTGCCATCTTCGAGCATGACCTCAACCTCAACGGTGGGGTTACCGCGCGAGTCGAGGATCTCGCGAGCTCCAATTGCCTCAATCCTTGCCACGTCATTCTCCAATCGATCAATTTCGTGGACGATGTCCAGTGCTAACGGTAGTACGTCACACCCGCCTTGGCCTACTGCTTTTTCAAATCAGTATCGAGGCTTCGCCTCATTGACGACGAGGACGGGGCCCGGGCGCGACAATGGTCCCTAGGTCACACTTTCCGCGAGGAGGGAAGAATCACACGTCCCACGTGCGAGGCACGAAGTGTTTCCGGCAGATACAGCGCGCTGTCGGCGTATGCAGCTGCGAATGCAGAACTCAGTTCTGCGGTCGCGGGGCTCCTCCGCCGTTGAGGAGCTTGTGTGTTGACGTGGTGGCCTGGACAACATCACCGAAGAGCGGAGTGAGGGTCTGCCCTTCGGCATCCATGGAGGCGTAGCGAGGATTCACCTCAAGCTCCATCGTCTCCTTGAGCTGCGCGTACGCTTCTGTCATCGCTTCGCGCTGCGGCTCATTGAGCTGACCAAGCAGCTGTTGGACCAGCGTAGAGCGAATGATCTCGCGCATGACCGGGGTGAGTTCACCCTCTTCGGGCGCCTGAATCCTGCCCTGTTCCACCAGGGAAGCGAAGTAGAGATCGACGTCCTGGTCACTGACCGTAATACCGATCATCTGAGCGGCAGCGTCGATCGTTTCCACGTTCACAAGGGTCGGCACCAAGGAGGAGGAAGTGAGAGTACCTCCAGTCATGGCGTTGTATTGGGCGGAGGCCGCAGCAAGATCTGACTCCGAGTAGGAGACGCCGTTCAGGACGAAAGCACTTCCCGGGTGAGCGGAGCAGGCTCCGAGCCCAAGAGCGACGACGAATGATGCGGCGATAACGGCCGCTTTCTTCACAGTGAACACCTCAGTCCTTCCTCACGGCTGCCCGATAGGGACGCGCTCCAGTCTAAGCCCCGAGTCGCCTCACACACTTTTCCTCACTCCGCGCACGTTGCGTATTCGATTTCGGCTCGCGCCTTTTGCCCTCCTCAGGCTCTGTGTTCGCTGAGTCCTCGATGCTTTTCACGCATTTTCGCCACTTCGAAGAATGACGCCCCCCATCACAAGCAGAACTGCGAAGAGAAGACAAGGGCGCCTCCAAGAAAACACAGAAACAAAGGAGGACTCAAAAGTCACGGCTCAGGATGAGAAGGGCGTCAAAACCTTCGTCACCAGGGTCTCGACCCACTGAAGGAGCGCCTCATCAACGAGGGGAGTCCCCCCGATCCTCTGCGTCAAAGGAAGAGGCACGAGCACTTGACGAACCGCAGCTTTGATAACCGAACCCGGATGGAGGCGTTTGAGACGCAAAACCTGAGAGTCACGCAACTCCACGGGCCCGACACGCACGTACTTGCCCTGCGTGACAATCTCCTCAATCCCAGTCGAGCGCACAAGGCGGCGCAGACGCGAAATGAGGAAAAGGAGCTCAACCTCGCGAGGCAGAGGACCATAACGGTCGATGAGTTCCTCGCGAACATCCGCCTCCTGCTCGGGCGAGGTGATCGCCGCGATCTTCGCGTAGACCTCAAGACGCAGGCGCTCTCCGGGCACATACTCCTCAGGAATGTGGGCGTCGACGGCGATGTCGAGGCGAAGATCGCTCTTCTCCTCTCGGGCCTGCCCCCGGTAGGCGGCGACCGCGTCGGCAACCATGCGGACATACAAGTCGAAGCCAACTCCTTCGACGTGACCGGACTGGGCTCCCCCCAGCAGGTTCCCCGCTCCTCGGATCTCAAGGTCTTTTTGTGCGACCGCCAGGCCCGCCCCCAGGTCAGTGTTCGCAGCGATCGTTTTGAGGCGCTCATGCGCGGTCTCTGTGAGGGTCTTATCCGCCGGGTAGAAGAAGTAGGCGTAAGCGCGTTCGCGCCCGCGCCCGACTCGTCCTCGTAACTGGTGCAACTGGGACAGGCCGAACACGTCGGCGCGGTCCACGATCAAAGTATTCGCGTTCGAAATGTCGAGGCCCGTTTCAACGATGGTCGTGCACACGAGCACGTCGAACTCGTGGTTCCAAAAGTCGACGATCACCTCTTCAAGCTGATGCTCGGAGAGCTTGCCGTGTGCGACGCGCACTCTCGCCTCGGGCACGAGCTCTTGAATATGGGCGGCGACCGAGGCGATCGAGTCGACGCGATTGTGGACGAAAAAGACCTGACCATCGCGTAAGAGCTCCCTGCGGATCGCCGCACTCACCTGGGCGTCCGTGTAGGCGCCAACGAAAGTGAGGACCGGTTGGCGCTCTTCCGGGGGAGTTTGGAGGATCGACATTTCACGGATCCCGGAGACCGCCATTTCTAAAGTCCTCGGGATCGGGGTTGCCGACATGGACAGCACATCAACATCCGTGCGGATCGCTTTGAGGGTTTCCTTGTGTTCGACGCCGAAGCGCTGCTCCTCATCAATGATGACGAGGCCGAGAGCTTTAAACGAGATTGCGCCGGTGAGCAGCGAATGTGTGCCGATCACGAGGTCGATTTTGCCTGAGGCGAGCCCTGCTTTGACTTCCTCGGCCTCTTTCGGTGTTGAGAAGCGTGAGAGCGCCGCAATGGTCACGGGGAAGCCCGCATAGCGTTCGGTGAAGGTCTCGATGTGCTGCTGGACGAGCAGGGTTGTCGGCACGAGGACCGCCGCCTGTTTGCCGTCCTGGATCGCTTTGAAGGCTGCGCGCACGGCGATTTCGGTCTTGCCGTAGCCGACATCGCCGGTGAGGAGACGATCCATCGGGATCGGCTTTTCCATATCGGCCTTCACCTCGTCGATCGTGACGAGCTGATCGGGGGTTTCCACATAGGGGAAGGCGTCTTCGAGTTCACGCTGCCAGGGGGTGTCGGGCGCGAAGGCGTGGCCCTTCGTCGCTTGGCGCGCGGCGTAGAGGCGGATGAGTTCCTTCGCGATCTCGTTGACGGCCTTCTTCGCTTTTGCTTTGGTCTTCGCCCAGTCGGCGCCGCCCATTTTCGTCAGGCTCGGCTGGTCGGAGCCGGTGTATTTCGAGATCTGATCGAGGCAGTCGCTGGGCACGTAGAGACGGTCGCCGGGCTGGCCCCGCTTCGAGGGAGCGTATTCGAGGACGAGGTAGTCGCGCCTCACCGCAGCTTCACCGCGTCCGGTCGTGCGCGATACGAGTTCAATGAAACGCCCGATACCGTGCTGATCGTGAACAATGTAGTCGCCCGGTGTGAGCGAGAGGGGGTCGACGCCCTTCTTGCGGCGCGAAGGCATTCGACGCATGTCGCGAGTGGAGGCCCCGACTCGGCCCGTGAGGTCAGATTCGCTCAGGATCGCGAGTTTGAGTTCGGGGGCGACGAAACCGGATCCGGCTTGCGCGGTGGTGACAACGACCGTGCCGGGCTGGGGGGCATCGAGGATGTCATCGACGAGGGTCGCCGGCACTTCGGCTTCGGAGAGGATCGTGCGGATACGGCGCGCCGGTCCTGGGCCCTCGGTCGTGACGACGATGGTCCACCCATTTTTCGCAAGCCCGCCGAGGTCTGTGCAGGCGGCGGCGAAGTCCCCCCGGTAGGGGCGCACCTCACGCGCTCCCATGGCCATGAGTGAGGAGGAGACGACCAGTGCTCTCGTGTCCTTTTGGGCACCGGACTCGTCCTCTTCGCTTTCGCCCAGCGCTTCAGCGAGTTCAGCGGGCGGCAGTGCGCTGAGTTCCCACCAGGGGCGCGAATCGGATGCCCAGAGTTCTTCAAAGTTGAGGAAGGATGCCTGTGAGGCTTCGAGAGGGGTCTGGGCGCCTTCGGCGGCCACGGACCAGGCTGCGGCGAGGAACTCTTCGGTGGTGGCGAGAAGGTCCGCAGCCCGAGCGCGCACGCGCTCGGGGTCAGAGCAGATGATCGGTGAGCCTGCGGGGAGAAGATCGAGCAGGCGCTCCATCCCAGAGCTCAAAACTGGTGCGAGGGACTCAATCCCGGGAGCGGGGATGCCCTCGGAAGCGAGGGCGAGCATCTCAGCGGCACCGGGCAGTTCAGCGGCGAGTTCACGGGCGCGGGCGCGCACCGCCCTCGTTAAGAGCAGTTCCCGGCATGCTGTCGCCCACAGGCCATCATCGAGGGCGCCCAGGGTGCGTTGGTCTTGGACGGAGAAAGCGCGAATCTCATCGACCTCGTCATCCCAGAGTTCAACCCTGACGGGGTGGGCCTCTTGGGGTGGGAAAACATCAAGGATCCCGCCTCGGATCGAGAGTTGCCCACGGCCCTCGACCATGTCGACGCGCTGGTAGCCCAGTTCGCCGAGTCGACGGGCCAGGTCGGGCAAATCGACTCGGTCACCGACGTGGACACGTACGGGTTCACGTTCGGCGAGTCCGCGGATGACGGGCTGGAGGAAGGCTCGGATCGGGATGACGAGGATGCTCAGCGGCCCCGCATGCGGATCGCCTTCGACGGGGTGAGCGAGTCGGCGCAGGACCGCGATGCGTCGGGCCATGGTGTCGACCTGCGGTGAGAGTCGCTCGTGCGGGAGAGTTTCCCACGCGGGCAGCATCTCGACTGCGTCGCTCCAGGAACGCAGGGCCGCCGTCAGGCGTTCGGCCTCGCGCCCCGTCGCTGTGAGGACAACAAGGGGAAGATCACTACTTGCCTGTGCGAGGGCGGCGAGTGCGGGCGGGCGGACACCGAGGGGGGCGACCAGGGTGGCGTTCCTTTTTGACGCGAGAGAGCCCGTCGCACGGTCGAGGGCCTCGTCGGTTCCGATGAGTGGGGCAAGGCCAGTGAGTTTCACGCGCGAGTGCTCGCATTCTTCGAGTGGAGTTCCTGCTGGGTGTGCGCAAAGCCGCAGGTGACGATGGATTCAACGAGGTCGGCCGTCTCTTCGAAGGTGACCTCCCATTCGGGCCGTTCTTTCGAGGGGATCGTTGAAAGAACGAAGTCGACGACCTCCATGCGGCCCGGTGGCCTGCCGATGCCGATGCGCAGGCGGTGGTAGTTCTTCGTGCCGAGGGCCTGGGAGATGGATTTGAGCCCATTGTGTCCGCCCTCGCCGCCGCCGAATTTGAGTCGCAGCTCGTGAGGGGGGAGGTCGAGGTCGTCGTGGATGACGAGGAGGCGTTCGGCGGGCACGTCGAAGAACCTCATGAGCCGGCCGATCGGCCCTCCCGAAGTGTTCATGTACGAATCGGATTTCGCGAGGATGACCTTCGGGCCGGGCGCTCCCCCTGGCAGGATCCCGAGGCGCGCCTGGACGATATGGGTTCCCGTTCGGTGTCCGCTCCACGTTTCGCCGCATCGGCGTTGGAGGACGTCAACACTGAGGTGGCCGACGTTGTGGCGGGTCGAGGCGTATTCGGCGCCGGGGTTGCCGAGGCCGACGACGAGCCATGGAGAGGTGGGGGTCATGCTTCCGATTCTGCCACCCTGTGCGAGCCGATGCCCCATTGAGGGGCGCTTGCCACATCGAGGGGGCGCAGTCCCGCGTCCTTCGCCAAGACGTTGTAGAACTCTTGTGCCCATGCGGCGTAGGCCTGCGTGTTCGGGTGGAACATGTCGGCCGCGTGGTAGTGGAAGGCGTAGCTCGCCAGGCTCCACGATTGCGAGAGCGCCCTGATGTCTACGAGGCCCGCACCGTGGGCTCGGGCTTCTTCGGCGAGCAGCTCGGACATGTCCTGGGCTCGCGCGTCTTGGCTCATCGGCGCGAATGAGGGGATCGTGGAGACGAGGACCCGTCCTTTGAGGGCATCGAGGATCCGGGCGATGGCAAGGCTGTAGGCGCTGGGCGTGATCTGGGGGACCATGACGTCATTACCGCCGATCGTCAGGGTCACGAGGTCAGGTTCGCTTCCGGGATCGAGGAGCCCGAGGCCTCGCATGAGCGGGATCTGCCCCATTTCCACTGATTCGCTGGTGGCCCCCGATAGGGAGATGTTGATGAGGGCGACTTTTTGGCCCTTCGCCGTTTCTATGGCGGAGGCAAGACGCGCCGGGTAGCTTTCTTCCACGCTCGAAGCGCCGATCCCTTGGACGGAGGAATCCCCAAGGGCGACGTACACGAAAGGTCGCTGGGCATGTGCGTTCTCTTCGTCCTTCGCTCCCGCGTTCTCTTCGTCTCTGTCTTCCAGGGCGCCAGTAGTGCCCCCTTGCCCGTCGAGGTCGCTCAGCCATTTGAGGGTCGCGAGGGAATGGCTCTCCCAGGCTCGACGGTAGGCGCCGCGCTGACGGTCGAGTGCGAAGAGGCGCTTCGCGGCGACTCCCACGCCGAGGATGCTCGAACCGGCGAGTCCATATCCGATGGAACGCTTGACTCCCATGATGTCTCCTCTCTGTTGCCGGTGTCTGTCAGGGCCCGTGTTCTAGCGCCTCTCAGGGCCCGCACGCTTTTAGTTCACACCGTGAAAGGTTTTTCGCGCACAACAGACCGGCAGGCGGGACACTCTCGCGAAGGACGCTCCCCCTGTCTCGATCCTTCTTGCCGTGGTTTTGGGAATGCTCATAGGGTGGCGGTTTGGAATCCAGTCGACGAGCGCGCCTAGGATAGGGCACGCGCTTTGACCTCATTGTCTACCTCAGGTGATTGATGTTCCTCCCCCACCGCTCCCCCGGCCAAGACTGGCTCGGCGTCCTCATTGCAATCCCGGAGCCCTGGGTCACCCAACTCACCGAATTGCGCCTGAGCCTCGGTGATCTCCAGGGCTCTCGCGTGCCCGCGCACATCACGATCCTGCCGCCGACGCCCTTCCCCACCGGGGAGCGTCCAGAGGTGATCCGTCACCTGCGCGAAGTCGCAAAGCATCACAGCCCCTTCCGCGTCACCCTCAAAGGCTCTGATTCTTTCCGTCCTCTTTCCCAGGTCGCTTTCTTGTCCCTGAGTGAAGGCGCCGCCGAATGCGCGAACCTCGCCGACGAAGTCCGCACCGGGCCTCTCGACATCGAGCAGCGTTTCCCCTACCACCCGCATGTCACTCTCGCGCAGGACGTGGATGACCCCGCACTCGACCTTGCCCTCGACCTCGGCGCGAACTTCGAGGCCTCCTGGCTAGTGCCTGGCTTTCGCCTCGACCGCGTCGACGAGAACGGCATGTACTCGACGATGGCTCTCTTCGACTTCGAAGCTTCCTCCATCTAAAGCCCCGTCCACGCCCGGATTCGCCGCCAGCTCACAAGCTTGCCCAGGGCGCCAACAACACCCGACTTTAGGGCCGGAACGCGGCCTGGACGAGGCAGCGAGCGTCGAACCACCGAGCGTGCACCAGGCTCTTTGCCGCCCACCCCTTGAGGATTCTCCGCTCCCACAAGCAGTGCCGAGATCCCCTATGCTCCTCCCCGCGTATGCTCCGCCCCGCGCACAAGCCTCGCCCCGCACTCGTTCATCGAGGACGGGGCGAAGCTGTGAAGGATCTCAGAAGGAATAGCTCACCGTGACAGGAGCATGATCTGAAAAACGCGAATCGTATGAGGGCGCACGGCCGATGACGAAGTCTCTCGCCGCGGACGCCATCGCAGGAGTCGCGAAATGGTAGTCGATGCGCCAGCCCGTGTCATTGTCGAAAGCCTTGCCGCGCTGCGACCACCACGAGTAAGGGCCCTGCACCTCACCCGCAAGCTCGCGGACGACATCATGCCATCCCGCGTCGAGCCATTCCTCAAGGAAGGCGATCTCCTCGTCGAGGACCCCGGCCCGCTTATTGTGGTTCGGCGTCCAGTTCTTAATATCCGACTTGGAGCGGACGATATTGAAATCACCACACACGAGGGTCTTGCCGCCCTCACTCAAAAGCTCCCCCATGCGAGTCGCGATGCGCGGCATATGCGCCATTTTCGCGTCCTGCCTCACTGTCCCCTTCTCCCCCGAGTGGAAGTAGGCGGACACGAGGCGACAAGACTCACCACCGGCGCTCAAAGTCGCTTCGATCCAGCGGCCCGAGTCCGCTTCGCTCTCCTGATCGTCAAGGCCGTGGCGAACATCAACGATGGACAGAGCTCCCCGGCGCACGGCGATCGCCACTCCCGCTCGGCCCTTGATACGGCTGGGTTCGCTCAAAAGCTCCCACTGGGGCCCGAGGATTCCCTCCGTGATCTCCGGTTCGGCGCGCACCTCCTGAAGGAGGAGCACATCGGGCGCCTCGGTGGCCAGCCAATCGGCAAGGCCCTTACGGGCTGCGGCGCGCACGCCGTTCACATTGCAAGTCGAGATCTTCATGCGTCCTTCTCCACAGAGTCGGGAACAACCATCGTGCCGGTGCCCTCGTCAGTCATCACCTCAATGAGGACCGAATGCATCTGACGCCCGTCCACCACGTGAACCGCGTCGACACCGCCCTCGATCGCCTGAAGGCAGGCCTGAACCTTGGGGATCATGCCCGAAGAGATCGCATCCCCCAGGGCCCGCAATTGCGAAGGCGTCGTATGGTGCAGCAAAGAATCCGGATCCGGATAATTCGAGTACACGCCCTCAACATCGGTGAGCATGAGGAGCTTGGAGGCGCCCAGGGCGACCGCCAGGGCCGAGGCCGCAGCGTCCGCGTTGATGTTAAGGACCTGACGCGCATTGTCCTGATCGATCGCGATTGACGAGATCACGGGAATGCGCCCCGCGTCGAGGAGTTCGAGGACGGCACTCGGGTCGACGCTCGTGATCTCGCCGACAAGGCCGAAGTCGATCTCCTCTCCCTTCTCGTCAACGCCGGTCCTGCGTTTCGCATTGAACAGGGCCCCGTCCTCGCCGGAGATGCCGACCGCGAGACTGTCGCGCTGATTGAGGCGCGACACGAGGCGGCGCTGCACCTGACCTGTGAGAACCATGCGGACGATCTCCATCGCCTCAGGGGTCGTGACACGCACCCCCTCGCGGAAGGGTGTTTCAATGCCGAGCTTGTCGAGCATCGCGCTGACCTGGGGGCCGCCCCCGTGCACGACCACGGGGAACATTCCGACGTGCTGGAGGAACTGCACATCGGAGGCGAATGCCTCCTGCGCATCAGGATCGGTCATCGCGTGACCGCCGTACTTGATGACGACAATGTCGCCGCGGAACTCGCGCATCCACCCGAGTGCTTCACCCAGGACTCGGGCCCTCTGCTCACTGTTCAGATGCGGGGCTTGCGCCTCAGCCATGATTCTCCTTCACCACCTGTGCACGCCGTGAATGTGTTCGTCCCGTGCCACACGTGTTCTTGCCGTGTCAGTCGCCAAGGGTTGCGACCATGACCGCCTTAATCGTGTGCATGCGGTTCTCCGCCTGATCGAAGACGATGGACGCCGGGCCCTCGAAAACTTCGTTCGTCACTTCCAGTTCACCAAGACCGGTCGCCTGGAAGATCTCCTCGCCGATCGTCGTATTGCGGTCGTGGAAAGCGGGCAGGCAGTGCATGAACTTCGCATTCGGCGCGGCCTTCGCCATGAGTTCCGCGTTCACCTGGTAGGCGGAAAGCAGGGCAATGCGCTCATCCCAGACTTCCTTGGGTTCGCCCATGGACACCCAGATGTCGGTGTGGACGAAATCCACTCCGGCGACGCCCTCGTCAACGGACTCCGTGAGGGTGATGCGCGCGCCCGTCTCGGCGGCGATCTTCTTCGCGCTCGCGATGCACTCTTCGTCGGGCCACAGCTGCTTCGGAGCGACGATGCGGACATCCGCGCCGATCAGGGCACCGTTGACGAGCAGGGAGCGACCCGTGTTGAAGCGCGCGTCACCGACGTAGGCGTAGGACACCTCCGAGAGGGGTTTGCCCGCATGCTCGCGCATCGTCAGCGCATCGCAGAGCATCTGCGTGGGATGCCAGTCATCGGTCAGGCCGTTCCACACGGGCACACCGGAAAGCTCAGCGAGAGTATCGACCTTCGCCTGCTCATCACCGCGGTACTCGATGCCGTCGAAGAGGCGGCCGAGGACCCTCGCGGTGTCGGCGACGGACTCCTTGTGTCCGATCTGTGAGGCCGTCGGGTCCAGGAATGTCGTGTGCGCACCCTGGTCGGCGGCCGCAATCTCGAAGGAGCAGCGGGTCCTCGTCGAAGTCTTCTCAAAGACGAGGGCGATATTGCGTCCCTTGAGGCGAGGGACCTCTCGCCCTTCCTTCTTCTCCGCTTTCAACTCGGCCGCGAGGTCGATGAGGGACATCCACTCGGCGGGAGTGAAGTCGATCTCGCGCAGCAGGTGGCGTCCGTGGAGGGGGTGTGTCATGTGTTCGTGTCTCCTCAAAGTCGGGGTGCGGATACGGTATCGCGGATAATCGGGCAGGTCATGCAGTGGGCGCCGCCTCGGCCACGGCCGAGCTCATTGCCGGGAATGGTGAGAACTTCGAAGCCTTGGGAGGCGAAGTAGTCGTTCGACGCAGTGTTGCGCTCGTAGGCGATAACGACCCCCGGTTCGAGGGCGAGCAGGTTCGAACCGTCATTCCACTGTTCCCGCTCAGCAGTCAAAGAGTCAGCGGGAACTGTGAGGATGCGGATCTCATCGAGGCCGAGGGCGGAGGCGATGACGGACTCCATCTCCTCAGCCTCATGGACGGTGATGTCAAGGCCTCCGCGAGCGCCTGGGCGGATCGACTGGGTGCGGACGCGACCAAGGCCCGCATACGCGGTGAAGACTCCCTCGTCGAGCATTGTGAAGATCGTGTCGAGGTGCATTTGGGCGCGCTTCTTCGCGATCTGCAAGACGATGACCTCACGTGCGGCACCCCCGTTGAAGAGGCGCTGCGCGAGACGCTCAATGCCCTGAGCGGTGGTGCGTTCGGAGGCGCCGATGATGAGGGCCCCGTTGCCCGCGTTGATGATGTCGCCGCCCTCGATCGTGGCCGAACCGTCAAGAGTTCCGTGCTTCCAGAAGGGAATGTCTTTCCCAGCGAAGCGGGGGTGGAGGCGGTAGACGATCTCCTGGTTGATGGTCTCGCGCCGACGTGCGGGCTTGCGCATGGAGGAGACTGCAACACCGCCTGCGATCCAGGAGGAGGTGTCTCGGGTGAAGAGGTGGTTCGGCAGAGGTGCGAGAATGAAATCGTCAAGACCAAGGCCCGAGACCCACGCGGAGCGCGGCTCTGCGATCCTCTCAAGGAGTTCACGCTTCGTGAGTCCTTCAATGAGCATTCCCGCAAGTTCTGCGGGTGCGAGGGCCGCCGCGAATCCACGGAGGGCGTCGAGTGCGGCGGGCCCGACCGTGCGCTCAGTGAAGACGAGTTCGAGGGCCTCCTCGCGCCCATCTTCAACCTCGAGGGCCTCGGTGAGCAGGTCCGTGAAATAGAGGACCTCGATGCCGCGTTTGCGCATCAGCGAGGTCATCGCATCATGCTCGGCTTGGGCGCGTTCGAGCCAGATGAGGTCGTCGAAGAGGAGCTCACCCATGTTGGATGGGGTGAGTCTGTTCATCTCCCGGCCTGGACGGTGCACGAGGACCGAACGGAGCGGGCCGACCTCGGAGGTGACCTGTGGTTGCATGACTGTTTTCCCTTCTGAGCGCAAGGCGGGAAGGGACCGGTCGGCCCCTTCCCGCTGCCTTCACTTCGCGCCGCGTTCGGCGGCCTCCACGACATTGGTCACGAGCAGGGCCCGGGTCATCGGGCCCACTCCCCCGGGGTTCGGGGAGAGCCAGGAAGCACTCTCATCGACCCCATCGGCAACGTCACCGGCGAGACGGGACTTCCCGTCCTCGCCGACGATCCTCGATACGCCGACGTCGAGGACGACCGCTCCCGGCTTCACCATGTCCTTCGTGATGAGGCCCGCGCTGCCTGCGGCTGCGACGACGACATCGGCTTGTCGGACCTGGGCGGCCAGGTCCTTCGTTCCCGTGTGGCACACGGTGACGGTCGCGTTCACCTCGCGGCGGATCAGGAGCAGCCCGATGGAGCGGCCGACCGTGACCCCACGACCGACGACGCACACGTGCTTGCCTTTGAGGTCGATCCCGTGACGGGTCATGAGTTCGATAACGGCCCTTGGCGTGCAGGGAAGCGGTGAATCGATCGGCCCCGAACCGCGCAGAACCAGACGCCCGAGGTTCGTCGGGTGCAGGCCGTCGGCGTCCTTTTCCGGGTCGATCCGTTCAAGAACCGCGTTCTGGTCGATCCCCTTGGGTAAGGGGAGTTGGACGATGTAGCCCGTGCACGCCGGGTCGGCGTTCAAACGGTCCACGGCGGCCTCGATCTGTTCCTGGGTGGCGCTTGCGGGCAGGTCCACGCGGATCGACTCAATACCGACTTCCGCGCAGTCGCGGTGTTTGCCTGCCACATAGGTGACCGAGCCGGGGTCTTCGCCCACGAGGATTGTGCCGAGCCCGGGAACGACGCCGCGCTCGCGAAGCGCCGCAACCCTTTCAGCGAGTTCAGCTTTGATGGCGTCGGCCGTTGCTTTCCCGTCGAGGACCTGGGCGGGCCCGTTCCACGGCGCCCTCATTCGCCCAGCCCCGCGTAGAGCGGATGCGCGTCGGTCAGGGCCTTCACGCGTGCGCGCAGGCCATCGACGTCGACGGAAGCTCCGGACGCGCCCTGCACGAGAGTCGTGCCGATAATGTCGGCGACCTCGGCGAAGTCTTTCGCGTCGAAGCCGCGGGTCGCAAGAGCGGGGGTGCCGATGCGCAGACCGGAGGTGACTTTCGGGGGGCGAGGATCGAAGGGGACGGCATTGCGGTTGACGGTGATCCCGACCTCGTGGAGGAGGTCTTCGGCCTGCTGGCCGTCCAGCTTCGAGTTCACAAGATCCACGAGGACGAGGTGAACATCCGTGCCCCCGGTGACGAGGGTGATTCCCGCGCCCTTCGCGTCATCGGCCTTCAGGCGTTCGGCGAGGATCTGCGCGCCCTCAAGGGTGCGGCGTTGACGATCCTTGAACTCTTCGGTCTGCGCGACCTTCATGGCGATCGCTTTCGCGGCGATCGCGTGCATGAGGGGGCCGCCCTGCTGGCCGGGGAAGACAGCGGAGTTGATCTTCTTGCCCCATTGCTCGCCACGAGAGGACAGGATCATTCCCGAACGGGGGCCGCCGAGGGTCTTATGCACGGTCGTCGTGACGACATCGGCGTGGGGAATCGGAGTGGGGTGGAGCCCGGCTGCGACGAGGCCCGCAAAATGCGCCATATCGACCCACAGGACAGCGCCCACTTCGTCTGCGATCTCGCGGAAGGCCTGGAAGTCGAGGTGACGCGGATATGCGGACCAGCCCGCGATGATGACCTTCGGACGCTCACGCAAAGCGGCCTCGCGGACCTTCTCGGGTTCGATGCGCATCGTCTCAGGGGAGACCTCGTAGGCTGCGGCGTGATAGTTCTTGCCGGAGAAGTTGATCTTCATGCCGTGCGTGAGGTGTCCGCCGTGGGCGAGGGACAAGCCGAGGATCGTGTCCCCCACATTCGCCATCGCCATGAGGGCCGCTGCGTTCGCCTGGGCGCCCGCGTGAGGTTGGACATTGACGAAGTCAGCGCCTGTGAAGACCTGCTTCGCGCGCTCGATCGCGAGGGATTCTGCGACATCGACTGCTTCGCAGCCGCCGTAGTAGCGTCGGCCCGGGTAGCCCTCGGCGTATTTGTTCGTCAGCACGGATCCTTGGGCTTCGAGAACCGCGCGGGGAACGAAGTTCTCCGAGGCGATCATCTCGAGGGTCGTGCGCTGACGTTCGAGTTCAGCGTCGAGGACGGCCCGGATCTGCGGATCGAGCTCGGCCAGAGTCATGTCATTGAGGGAATCCATAGGGTTCTCCTTGTTGTGGAACGTCCGATTTCTCGCTCGGCATTCGGGCCCAGGCGGGCGGCCCCAGTACCTGTTCATCGCTCCCCGGTGGTTCCCCACCTGTTCGCCAGTCACGACCCCACCACTGTATCGCGGAGCGCTCCCTTCAAGCAGAGTGATCCAAGCGGCGGGGCCTTGGGCTCGGCCTGTTTCGCTTACGTTAGGAGTTGCGGGCTGCGGGGCTGTTCAGTCGGTCGAGGTTATTACCTCGTCTCATGTGCGCCAGAACTCGGTCCCGTTTGCACCTGGACGTGACGCCCTGCTTCTTCCGCTCAGCCGTCATTCCTTGCTTAGCCCCGCTTGTGCCTGGACGTGACGCTTGTGACGGGGGAAGGAACCTGGGCCTTAGCCAGGAGCTCCTCAGTTCAGCGGGCGAAGACGACCGTCCTCGCCCCGTCGAGGAGGACACGACGCTCGGCGTGCCAGCGCACCGCCTGCGCGAGGACGCGGCGCTCAACATCTTGACCGAGGGAGACCATGTCCGGGGTCGAGTCCGCGTGGGTGACGCGGGTGACATCCTGTTCGATGATCGGCCCCTCGTCGAGGTCGGGGGTGACGTAGTGGGCGGTCGCGCCAATGAGTTTGACGCCGCGGTCGTGGGCTTGGGCGTAGGGGCGGGCGCCCTTGAAGGAGGGAAGGAAGGAGTGGTGGATGTTGATGATCCGCCCGGCCATTTCCTCGCAGACCTTCTCAGAGAGGATCTGCATGTAGCGAGCGAGGACGATGAGTTCAACGTTCTCAGAACGGACGAGGTCGAGGAGTTCAGCTTCCGCCCGAGCCTTCGTGTCCTTCGTGACAGGAATGTTGAGGAAGGGAACTCCGTAGAACTGGGCGACGGGCGCAAGGTCGGGGTGGTTGCCGACGACTGCGACGACCTCAATGGGGAGCCCTTGGGAGCGCTGGCGGTAGAGCAGGTCAGTGAGGCAGTGGCCTTCGCGTGACACCATGATGATGGTCCTCAGGGGCCGCCCGAGGTCGTCAATGTTCCAGGTCGCCTCGAAACGCTTCGCGATGTCCGCCATTGCTTCTTCGACGGGTGCTCGCCCGACGGGCGAATCGATTTCGACGCGCATGAAGAACAGACCCGAATCCGGGTCGCCGAACTGTTGGGACTGAATGATATTGCCCTCGACCGAGCCGATAACGCCGGAGACCGCGTGAACGATGCCCGGCTGATCGGGGCATGAGAGTGTGAGGACGAGCTTCGAAGGCGCAGCAGTTTCAGTCATGGAGCAAGGTTAGCCAACTTGAGGGTGCGTCGAAGAATCGCCCAGGGTGAGGGATGGGCGGAGCTTCGAGGAAGTCCGAGGGCTGGTGAATCGCCTCGTCACCGGCTTGTTCTGTGCTTCTTCACCTCACCGGAACCTGTTTGCCGAGGGCGAGGGTACTCGGTGGGATTGGAAGAGCTTATGTCGCTCAAAGGCTGGGCGTGCGAGCTCGTGGGTCCTCTTCTTTAGGGCTGAGCCGCAGGGCTGGGGATAGCCTGCAAGAGCTCCCTGGCTGGGGCGTTACGTGGAAGCTCTGCGGGCGCTGTCAGAATGCTGCACCCCGTCGGCTGAGAGCTGGGTCGCTGGGCTGTCCAAGCGAGCTGGGCCGCCACCGCAAAGCCCTCCCGACTGGGCCGAGCCGACGCTGCGAAGAAGACGCACGTGATACGCGCGGTGGCCGCAGACCTTGTGGTCTGCGGCCACCTTCCGTTTAAGGACGCGACGCGAGTCAAGGACTCGCCTCACTCACTTGATGAAGCCGAGCGCCTTAACGGCGTCGTACTCCTCCTGGAGGGCCTTGATGTTGTGCTCGATGCCCGCGCGGGTCGCCGCGCAGATCTCCAGACCGTCAACAATCTGCCATTCGCCACCATCGGAGGTGACGGGGAAACCGAAGCACAGGCCCGCGGGAACGTCGTAGTGGGTGCCGTCGGACATGACGCCGGCGGTGACCCACTCGCCCTCGGGGGTGCCGTGGATCCACGAGTACATGTGATCGATTGCGGCATTCGCAGCGGAGGCAGCCGAGGAGGCCCCACGAGCCTCGATGATGGCGGCGCCGCGCTTGGCGACGACCGGACGGTAGGTTTCGGCGAGCCAAGCCTCATCGACGAGCTCGGTGGCAGGCTTACCTGCAACGGTCGCGAAGGAGACGTCCGGGTACTGGTCGGCGGAGTGGTTGCCCCACACGACGACGTCCTCGATGTCGGCGACAGCAGCACCAGTCTTGTGGGCGAGTTGCGCGACAGCGCGGTTGTGGTCGAGGCGCATCATCGCGGTGAAGCGGGAGGCCGGGACGTCCGGGGCTGCGTTCTGAGCGATGGTGGCGTTCGTGTTGGCCGGGTTGCCGACGACGAGGACGCGAACGTCATCTGCGGCGCCGTCGTTGATGGCCTTGCCCTGGGGGCCGAAGATACCGGCGTTCGCCTCGAGGAGGTCAGCGCGCTCCATTCCCTGGCGACGCGGCATTGCACCGACGAGGTAGGCGACGTTGGTGCCTTCGAAGGCCTTGGTGGCATCGTCGAAAATCTCGACGCCGGCAAGGGTCGGGAACGCACAGTCATCGAGCTCCATGGCTGTGCCCTCAGCGGCTTTCACGGCCTGGGGGATTTCGAGGAGGTGGAGCTTAACGGGGACATCGGGGCCGAAGAGCTGGCCTGAGGCGATGCGGAACAGCAGGGCGTAGCCGATGTTACCGGCGGCGCCGGTGACGGTGACGATACGAGGTTCTGCCATGATGCGGCACTCCTTAGTGTTGTCGAAAAGGACGCCGGATGTCGACGTCGACAGGGGCGAACGAGTTCGCGCTGATGGTCTAAGCGTATTGCTTCTGAACCGTGAGAGCACGGGAAAGCAGTCCCAGGTGTCCACACCTTGTGCACGTGATCTAGACCATGAATCGGGGGGCTGAACTCAGTGTCTTCGTCACACGAAGGGACTTCCGCCCCGCATCCACGTCCAGATGCGTAAAGAGAGGTGGGGAGGCGAGAACAGCCTGGCCAAGAAGAAAGCCTGAGTCAGGACGAGGGCCTACTTGAGGAACTCAGAGCAGCCAAGACGAATGCCTGTGTGAGGTGGTGGCGAAGCCGGTCTCAATGCCAGGTACGCAAACCAGAAACCGAAACGCAGGAAGAACGACAGGCTCTCAAATCACTGTCTTCCTCACTCAGGGAGAAACGGACCACCTACCTCGATGTTGGCATTCGTCACGTACACCACACCTTTGCGCCCATCATCGGGATTGGACGGATCGCCATACACAGCGACCATGAATCCGCAGCACTGGTACAAGGGCGGATCGTCCTCGATACGAACTCCCGAACACCCGGGGAACACAGCACTGCCATGCCGCGATGCAGCCCGTGCATGACGCACCTGCATCGCGGCATAGCAGGGTTCACGCCCGATTTGCGCGATAGAACTCGATGAGCCCGCGAGTCGAAGAATCCTGGGCAGCGAGAGCATCCGTATCACCGGTAATCGCCGGGAGGATCTGCTTAGCGAGAACCTTACCCAGTTCGACGCCCCACTGGTCGAAGGAGTCGATGCCCCAGACAGCACCCTGAACGAAAGTGATGTGCTCATACAGGGCGATCAGCTCACCGAGGACGCGCGGCGTCAAAGATGCAGCCATGATCGAGGTCGTCGGGCGGTTACCTGTGAAGACTCGCGCCGGAATGATCGCCTCAGGAGTGCCCTCAGCGCGCACCTCCTCCGAGGTCTTACCGAAGGCGAGGGCCTTCGTCTGCGCGAAGAAGTTCGACAAGAACAGCTCGTGCATATCCGCCTCGCCGTCCTTGAGCGGCCAGGCAGGGTTCGCGAAAGCAATGAAGTCCGCCGGGACCATGCGCGTGCCCTGGTGGATGAGCTGATAGAAGGCGTGCTGCCCATTCGTGCCGGGCTCACCCCAGAAGACCTCGCCAGTCTCATAGGTGACGGGAGTGCCATCGCGGCGCACCGACTTGCCATTCGACTCCATGGTGAGCTGCTGGAGGTAGGCCGGGAAACGATGCAGATACTGGGAGTAAGGGAGGACCGCGTGCGTATCCGCGCCGAGGAAGTTCGAGTACCAGACGTTGAGCAGGCCCATGAGGAGCGGGACGTTCTGCTCAGGGGCGGCATTCAAGAAATGCTCATCTATCGCGTTGAAGCCCGCGAGGAACTCCTCAAAGCCGTCCGGGCCGATCGCGATCGCGAGGGAAGTACCGACCGCTGAATCCACTGAGTAGCGGCCACCGACCCAACTCCAAAAGCCGAAGGCGTTATTCGGGTCGATACCGAATTCGGCGACTTTGTCGAGGGCAGTTGACACGGCGACGAAATGCCTCGCGATCGCTTCCTTCTCCCCCGCCTCATCCTGGGCGAGGCCCTTCTCACGCAAACTGGAGAGGAACCAGTCGCGCACGACCTTCGCGTTCGTGATCGTCTCCAGGGTCGTGAACGTCTTCGAAGCGACGATCACGAGGGTCGTCTCCGGGTCGAGATCTTTCGTCGTCTCGCCCGCATCAGTCGGGTCGATGTTCGAAATGAAACGGCATTCGAGCCCCTCGCGGACGAAAGGCTTGAGCGCCTCATAGGCCATGACGGGGCCGAGGTCGGAGCCGCCGATACCGACATTCACGATTGTCTTGACCGCTTTGCCGGTGATTCCCACCCACTCTCCTGAGCGCACGCGGTCGGCGAAGTCATAAACCTTCGCGAGGACCTCGTGGACATCTGCGATCGCGTCTTGGCCGTCAACGATGAGTTCGTCGGTATCGGGGCGGCGCAGCGCAGTGTGCAGGACCGCACGATCCTCAGTGGTGTTGATGTGTTCTCCGGCGAACATGCGGTCACGCAGTTCCCCGACGCCGCATTGCTGCGCGAGGGCGAGCAGGTCGGCGAGCACGCCCTCGTCAATGAGGTTCTTCGACAGGTCAACGCGCAGATCTGCAGCTGTTTTCGTCCACTTCGACGCGCGATCCGGGTCGGCCTCGAACCAGGCGCGAAGGTCGGGGTCGAAAGCGTCAGCGCGAGCGTCGAGGGCCTCCCAAGCGGCGGTCATCATCGGATCGAGCGTGGGGATGGTCATGGGTTCTCCTACTTCGTTGATAGGGCGAGCGGGGTCTTGAGTTGGGCCTTGAGTTGATGGGAATTGCGAATTCGATTCGAACCTTGAGGCGGTATCACTCCTCAGAATCAGCGATCGAGATCGTCAGGGCGGGCATCCCCGGGTCCTGCATCGATACGATCCGCTGGATGCGGGTGAGTTCGCACCACCACTGGTCGAAGGGACGACGGTTGACGATGTCAAGGTCGTCGAACATGTTCTTCACGAGGCGCGCTTCAATGTGGTTGCCGATCTGGCCGATGTACACGCCCTCGGCCTCACCCCGGGTGAACTGGTTCTGAAGGTGCTCCAAAGCGCGGTTCGTGAGCCTGGTCGCGAGAAGCCGGTCGAAGGGGCTGGGCGCTCCTCCCTGTTGCAGGTGCCCGAGGGCGGAGTGGCGGACATCGTAGTAGCCCTCGGATTCGGCCTCGTACACGGAGGCGAGGAACTCTCGGTCGTAGAACTTCGAGACGGCTTCGTTGACGAGGATGAGGAAGAGCCTGCGCCCATCCTTGAAAGAGTCGACCATGCGACGCGAATCTTCGGCGATCTTCTGCAGGTTCGCCGCGTCCTCATTCAGGTAGATGTACTCAGCGCCCGAGGACAAAGAACTCATGAGCGTGAGATAGCCGCAGCGTCGTCCCATGATCTCCGCGATGAAGCAGCGTTTGGTCGCGGCAGCGGATTCCTTGATGCGGTCGAGCGCCCAGGTCGCGTTGTTGAGCGCAGTGTCAGCGCCGATTGACAGTTCTGAGCCCGGCAAATTGTTGTCGATAGACGCGGGGATGAGGACCACGGGGATCTGGAAGGCCGGGTAACGGTCGCGCTCATTCATCATCGCGTGCACCGCGAGGTAGGCGTTGAGGCCGCCAATGACGATCAGGGCGTCGAGTTCATTGCGTTCAATTGCTCGCCCCAGGGAGTAATACTGCTCGATCTCGGGGACTTCCCGACGGGTGCCGAGTTCAGCGCCCCCTTGGAAGGCCCAGCCCTCAACGTCGCCCCAGGTCAGTTCCCTCACGTCATTGTCTGCCAGGCCCCTCCAGGAACCTCGAATCCCGAGCATCGTCCAACCGCGGGCAATGCCGAGGCGTACAGCCGCGCGAGCCGCCGTGTTCATGCCCGGAGCGAGGCCCCCGGCGTGGAGGATACCAATACGGCGGGAGACGCCCGTCGCTTCGGGAGTGAGCTGAGGGGGCGTTGAGAGGATGTCGTTGACGCCCACCATGGCCGTGAAGGACACGCCGCGCGCCCTTTGTGCGCCCTCGAAGTCTCCGGCCTTGATGAAGTCTTTGACTGCTCTGGTCTCTTGCACGGCCTTCATCAGGGGAATGCGGGTGATGCGATTGTGGCGGACGCCCAGGATACAGGGCACGGCTTCGGGGGTTGTCGTGAGGATCTCTTGCACGGCGGCATAGCCCAGCAGGGTGGACATCCAACGGTCGTAGGCCGAGGGCGAGCCGCCGCGCTGCACATGGCCGAGGATCGTGACACGCGCATCCTCACCGGTCTTCTCAGTGATGGCGTCGGCGATGTGCTGAGTCGTGAGAAGGTTGCCGTCGCGGTCGGTAGCACCCTCAGCGACGAGGACGATCGACTCGCGGCGCCCCGCCTCGCGTCCGAGGCGCAGATGTTCGGCGAGGTCGTCCTCCCAGCCGGGTCCCGCGGGATTCTCGGGGGTGAAGACGTAGTCGGCTCCGCCCGCCACGGCCGCCATGAGCGGCAGGTATCCGCAGTGGCGCCCCATCACTTCAACGACGAATGTGCGCTGGTGGGATGCGGCGGTACTCGTCAATTGGTCGAGGGCGTCGACGATGCGGTGAAGGGCGGTATCCGCGCCGATTGTCATATCGGTACCGACCATGTCGTTGTCGATGGAGCCGACGAGGCCGACGACAATGAGCGCGGGGTGTGCTGCTGCCTCTTCTTCGCTGATGACGCCCTCGTCGACGAGCTCACGCACGTGCTGGGGCCATTCCGTGCGGAACTCGTTGGTGCCGGAGAGGGAGCCGTCGCCGCCGATGACGACGAGGCGATCAATGCCGTGCTCGAGGAGGTGGCGAGCGGCGGCGTGGCGCCCTTCGTACTCGCGGAACTCGGGGCAGCGGGCCGTACCGATGACGGTACCCCCTGCCGAAAGAATGTTCGACACATCAGACCAGCCCATCGGTTTGATGGAGTCGCCGCCGTGGACTGCGCCGGCCCACCCTTCGAGCACCGCATAGGGGCGGGCGCCGACCGCGAGGGCGGTGCGGATCACTGCGCGTACGGCGGCGTTCATGCCCTGAGCGTCTCCGCCGGAAGTGAGGACGCCAATGCGGAAGTCGTCGGATGCGTTGAGCTGCGAGGAGATATTCATGACGTGTCGCTCCATTCTCAATGGGTTGGGCCGAAGGCCGTCCTGGTCCAGTCTATGACGAGTCCCACTCATTGGAAGAGCCTTCTTTTTCAGACCCGAGGACATGCTCTCAACGAAAGTCCTCCCCCGTTGCGCCTCTGAGGAGGGCGCCGCGGGGGAGGAACGGATCAGTTCAGTGGAATCTCAACCTTTTGCCCGGTGTCCGAACTCTCCATCCGGAAGGTGTAGCTGCTGTTCTCAGGAACATCGAAGAGCAGCTGGCCGGTGACTGACTTCCCCGGCTTCAAGGAGGTGTCGAAACTCGCGAAAAGGTCATCCGGGGCAACGCCATCAGCATCAGCCCATGAGTACTTCTTTCCGCTCTCATCAACGAGGTAGAAGTCGAGCTCGAAAAGGAAATCCTCACCTTCCTGATTGCTTCCCGTGTAGGTGAGCGTCAAGTCGATGAGCGTGTGGTCCATGCCCGCAGGAGCAGGGTCGTTGAAGGAGTTGTCCTTCATCATCGCCGCACTCGCCTCCCGGGTATAGGTGGCGACATTGACCTTCCAGTCCGTGATCTCGCCTTCCTTGCCGATGGAGACAGGGGGCGTATCCTCCGAGGCCGAGGTGTCTCGGTTCGTATCCGTCGTATTGGGCCTCTCTTGCGAATGTGAGCCCTGATTCGTTGAAGGAGACGTCGGGGAGGAAGCTGACAGGGCCTTGATGCTCATCGTTGCGATGACGCCGATGAGTACGAGTCCGACCAGGATCGCAACGAGAACAATGATGAGAGTCTTGCCGCCAGAGCTCTTCTTAGGTGTCGGAGGCGTCATGTAGGACATCGCACCATTGGTGGGAGCGGCACCCGGCATTTGCGCTCCAGGCCCGACGGGGGCTCCAGCCTGCGGACCACCGGGAGCACCCTGCTGGGGGTACGCCGTTGACTGCTGAGGGTAGGGAGCGCCCTGCTGAGGGTATGGCGTTCCTTGCTGCTGATACGGGTTTGCCTGCTGGGGGTACGGGGTTCCCTGCCGGGGGTAAGGCGCACCTGGCTGAGTGGCTCCGCCTTGTGGGCCGCCTGCTGGGGCCTGCTGCGGAAATGCGTAGGGCTGCTCAGCAGTTGGCTGTTGAGAATAAGGGGAGGGTGTCGGCTGGCCCCAAGGATTCGGCGTTTGAGGAGCGCTGGGAGTCTGGGAATTCTGAGGGGACGAATAGCCGCCTTCAATCGGCTGTTGAGCCGGGTCAGCTCCAAGGGCCGGGGAAAACGAGGGCATGCCCTCCTCCCCCTTCGATTCTCCTGAGAGGGGGTCGTTGGTCGTCATTGAGTCCTTCTCCATCTTCCAGGCTTCCTATGATCTTGAGGATCGTGCCGAGCCCGCCTCACAAGAGAGACGCGTCCGTCGAGGTCATCCTCGAAAAACTCGATCCCATGAATAGATTACCGGGATTATATCTTCCTGATCACACAATGGAGAAAGCCCGACATATTACAACTTGAACTCATCGCAGAAAACTCGCGCCAAGGATTATCTTTTCTCCCTCCTCTCCTCATACACCCTATACACCCTCGTAGCTCAGGCGCACAACTTTGTAGCTCAGCTTCAAAAACGTGACTCATTGCTCCACACATTCACCCGCCCAGCTCGGGAGACGACATGGTGTCTGATCCCCAAGCCGCCTAAAGTAAGTATGGCCTTAGTTGAGCGCTGCCGAGCAGGATTGCGCTTCGAGGCTGGAAACGTCGAATAGGAGTCTCATGAGCCCCGCTTCATCCGGCAGGACGACACCGCGTCCCCCTTCCCTGGTCACCTCCTCGGGACGTCGTTCGAACATCGTCTCCTTCACCCTTACTGCTTTAGCGGGTGTGGCGCAGGCTTGGGCTTTGATCTGTGCGGCGCGCTCCCTCGGCTCGATTCTGCCCACAGGCCCAGCCGGTTCAGATCCTCTCCTTCACGGGAACGCGGGCTCTTTACTCATCACCGCAGCCATCAGTGCCGCCTTGTGTGCGCTCTTCCTCGGCGTGGCCGACCTCGTCGCCCGAAAAGGGGCATGCCGAGAAGAACCTCTCCTGCGCGCCAGGGCCCTCTCCCACCTTTTCGCTCTCGGGCCCGGGCGAGCCGCACGCCAGCGCACCGGCTCAACAGTCTCCCTCCTCACGGACGGGGCTGAACGAGTCGCCGTTTACCGCCAGACCTTCCTCGCCCCCACGCTCGCAGCGGGCCTCTCGCCGGCTCTGGCCCTCGCAGTACTCGCACTCTTTGTCGATCCTCTTTCTGCCGTGGTCCTCCTCCTCGCGGTCATCGCGATCCCCATGATGATCGGCCTGGCACACAAGAAGCTGCGGGCCCCCTCCTCGGATTCTCGGCGCGCTCGAATGCGCTTAGCCGCTGAGTACCTCGACGCGATCCAAGGTCTTCCGACCCTCACCTTGGCGAGAGCGGCGAGGCGAACCCACACCACTTTGCGTCAACGAGGCGAAGAGAACCGGAAAGCCGTCATGGGTCTTCTCGCCGGGAATCAGCTCGTCATCCTCATCACGGACGTGCTCTTCTCCCTGTTCTTCATCACAGTCGCCTTCGCCCTGGCAGCATGGCGCCTCGAAGGTGGACACATCACGAGTGGCGATGCCCTGGCGATCGTCCTCGTGTCCTATGTTCTGCTCGAACCTCTCGATCATGTGGGTGCCTTCTTCTATGTGGGCATGGGGGGGCTTGCGAACCAGCGTGCAATCCGTGAGCTGCTCTCGCGAAAGACCCCCAAGGAAGCGACCCCACGCCCTTCCTCTTGCGCAGAGCCCAGCGAGGCTCCGAGTGCGGGAATCCTCGTGAAGAATGTGAGCGCCACCTGGGATGAGGAGCGCGGAACAGTGCTAAGCGGGGTTGACTTCTCAGTCGCCCCGGGCGAGCACCTCGCGGTCGTTGGACCTTCGGGGTCTGGAAAATCCACTCTCATGGCTCTCCTGTCCGGTGATCTCTTCCCCTCTGTGGGAACACTCAGCATCGCAGGGACTCCTCTTGACGGCGAGCATCAAGAGCAGTTCCGCTCCCACAGCGCCCTCGTCGCCCAATCCACATGGCTGTTCACCGGCTCGATCGCAGATAACCTGCGGCTGGGCGCGCCCGAGGCGAGTGAGGCTGAGATGTGGAAGGCCCTCGAAGCTGTTTCCCTGGCCGATGAGGTCCGCAACATGCCCCAGGGCCTCGACACTCAGCTCGGTGAGCAGGGGCTCGGTCTTTCCGGTGGTCAGGCCCAGCGTCTTTCCCTGGCCCGAGCGATCCTCGCCAATAGGCCTGTGCTCTTACTGGATGAACCGACCAGCCAGGTCGATCTCGCCAGTGAGGCGCAGATCCTCGCCGCGATTCCTGCGGCAGCTGCGGGCCGCGCCGTCGTGACGGTCTCACACCGCGCGGGCGCCCTCGTCGCCGCCGACCGTGTCGTCGAGGTCCGCGATGGCTTCCTCACCGAACAAGCCCAGGAGGTCAGAGCCTGATGCCTTCTTCTGATTCCACGCTTTCTTCGACGCAGGTGCCACGAAGGATCCTCCTTTCTTGGATTTTCCGCGTCACCCGCCCCGTACTCTCCCCGCTTCTCGCATCCTCACTCTGCCGGATTGCGGATCTCCTCGCCGGGGTGGGTCTTTTCGCCCTGGGCGCTTTCACAGTCGTCGCTCTTGGGATCGATCTTGCCGCGGGCACAGCTCCGGCGATGCCCTGGAAGACCCTCGCCTTCATGGCAGGACTCGCCGCGCTCAAAGCCTTGCTGCGCTACGGCGAACAGTTCCTCGGCCACCTCGTCGCTTTCAAATCTTTGGAGCTATTGCGCGCCGAGATCTATAGGGCCCTCATTCCCCGCTCCCCTCGCGTGATGGCGGTTTCACGTTCGGGTGATCTCTTGTCGAGGGCGACCAAGGATGTGGATCGGATCGAAGTCTTCTTCGCCCACACTTTCGCTCCCCTCGTCTCAGCTGTCGTCGTTCCAGTGACGATTGTGGTCGTGATTGGCGTCAAGGGCTCTTGGCTGCTCGCATTCGTCGCTTTCTGTTTCCTTTTCGCTTCCATCGCGCTGGCTCCCACGCTCGGGTGGAAGGCGTCTTTGCGTTCGTCGCGGGCCGTCGCCTCCGAGCGCGCCCGCCTCGTTCAGCACGTCACCGATTCGATCCAGGGGATGTCCGAGGTCGTCGGCTATGGGCGAATGGCGAGCCGACTCGAGGACATGGCCTCAATCGACCGTTCCATCGGCGAAGCCTCCAAACCTGCGATCATGGGTTCAGCGCTCAGACGCGCTTTCACCCAGGCACTTACTCTTGGCGCACCTATTGTCCTTCTCGCTCTCGGTCTGCCGCTCGTGCAAGCGGGCTCACTATCGGCACCCATGCTCGCTGCAATCGCAGCTGCTGTCCTGCGTTTGACGGAAACCGCGAGAGGGGTCGAAGAACTCGCGGCCGCCTTAGGCAATTCCTTCGCTGCCGCCGAGCGGGTCTACCGCACGGTTCATTCCCCGGTCGAGGTGCCAGATGGGGCACTTGAACTCCCTGCCGCACCCTCGCATGAGATCCGTTGGGAAAACGTCGTCTACTCCTATCCGAAGGCCGCTCAAGCGGCAGTGCGTGACATCACGATTTGCGCCCGCGCGGGCGAATGGACGTGTCTGGTGGGCGCTTCTGGCTCTGGTAAGTCGACGCTCGCGCAGTTGCTTTTGCGTTTCGATGATCCCCAGTCGGGTCGGATCACGATTGACGGATTCGATGTTTCAACGCTCACGCGCGATTCGCTGAGTCGGGAGCTTGCGCTCGTCACTCAAAAGGCTCATCTGTTCCGTGCGAGCGTCTTGGACAATGTTCGTCTCGCTGCGCCCTGCGCCTCCGAGGAGGAGGTCCGTGAAGCGTGCCGTATCGCCGGTATTGACGCCGATATCAAGCACATGCCGCAGGGGTATCAGACGATGCTCGGGGAACGAGGTTCAGCGGTGTCGGGTGGTCAGCGTCAACGTCTGGCCTTGGCTCGAGCGATCCTTGCCCGCCCTTCCACGCTGGTGCTTGACGAGTTCACCTCCCATTTGGATGCCGAGCTCGCGGCGAGTGTGCGTGGCGCGCTTCGTGAGTGTTTCGCGGATGCGACGGTCATTGAGATCACCCACCGTCTTGATGTCATGGACGAGGTCGACCGGATTGTCGTTATTGATGGTGGCCGTGTCGTCCAGAATGGGACTCCGGGTGAATTGTGGGCTGTGGAAGGACCGCTGCGCACCCTGGCAGCCCGCGGACTCTGAACTGCTTCGCAGTGAGTCTCTCTGAGTACCTCTCGTCCCCGCAGTGAGCTTTTCTGCTGCCTCATCTTAGAGTGTCCCCGCGAAGGGCGGCTGAGAGCGGCTGGGTAAAGAGTGCGACTAAACGGCTCCGGTGTCGGCTTCACAGCGAACCTTTCAGCGCTTCGACCGAGGACTTTTCTGTCAATTCTGCGCAGTACAGGGGGTCTGGGAGCGTGCCCGCACTCGGGACAGCACACGCCTGCGCGCTCAAGCAGGCATCTGTCGGCACACTTGGGAAGGCAAATGTTTCCAAGATGCAGGTGTCCCCGCGACCACTCGGTCGCGGGGACACGCACTTCACGGTTTCAGTCTGTAAGGAGCTCCTTCGACTTAGACGAAAGAAACCTTCCTCAGACGTCACCTCATATGAGCAAGGCTTGTGACGACAGCCTCAGTTCGACACGGCGTTCTCACCGGCCTGAGCGGCGGAAGCTTTGAGTTCTTCAGCGGAGACAAGCCCCTCGACGGACACCTTGTCGAGGTACTTCATGCCATCGAAAGACAGCTCACGCGCGTTCTCCGGGTCGCCCTCGGCACCAATCCTGCCGTCGGCGAAACGATCGACAACGATCGCGATCGCACCGTCGCCGGTGACATTCGTGGCGGTACCAAAAGAGTCAAGGGCAATGTAGGTGGCGATCATGAGGGCGACCTGCGCGTCATTGAAGCCGAGCATCGAGGACAGCAGGCCCGTCGCCGCCATGATCGCGCCACCGGGAACGCCGGGGGCGGCAACCATTGTGATGCCGAGCATGAACACGAAGCCGACCCACTGGACGGGGGTCACGTCGATCCCCTGGGTGAAAGCGATCGCGAAAGCGAAGGCGAAGATCTTCGAGGTCGAACCCGCCAGGTGAATGGTGGCACACAGCGGGACGGTGAAGGAGGCGACGGGGTTGGAGACGCCATTCTTCTTCGTCTGACGCAGGGTCACGGGAATCGTCGCCGCCGAAGAAGAAGTGCCGAGCGCCGTCAGGTAGGCGGGCATCATCGTTAGGAGCGACTTGATGGGGTTCTTCTTACCGATCACACCTGCGATGAGGTACTGGCTGAGGAGGATGACGACTTCGAGGATCAGGACGACGATGACCACTCGAACGAGGGTGCGCATAACAGTCCAGGCCTCACCGGTGTAGGTGAGGTTGAGGAAGATACCGAAAATGTGCAGCGGCAGCAGGGGGATGATGATGTGTTCAATGAGCTTCGTGATGATCGCGCGGAACTCGATGAATCCCTTGCGCAGAACGCCTCTGGGCACCATCGCCAGGCCGATGCCGACAACGAAGGAGAGGAGCAGGGCGGTCATGACCGGCACTGCGGCGGGCATTTCCACGGTGAAGTAGGTTTCGAGAGCAGATCCAGGCTCGGCGACATCGGCCAAGCCACCCTGCAGGATCTTCGGGAAGGTCACGGCGCACGCGAGATAGGTCAGGAAGCCGGAGAACAGTGTCGAGCCGTAAGCGATCGCTGCGGTCACGCCGAGCCACTTGCCTGCGCCGCGACCGAGGTCGGCGATCGCCGGGGTGACGAGGCCAATGATGATCAGCGGGATCGCGAATGACAAGAACTGGCTGAATAACGTCGAGAAGGTCGCGAAGATCCGCCCAACACCCTGGGGTACGAGGTGGGCGTCACCGATCTTGATTGAACCGAGAACAAGGGCGAGGATGATCGCCGTGAGCACCCATACGAGGATGCCGCTCTTCTCCATGAACTTCCGCATGGTCTCTCCTTGAAATTGAGGGGATACCTACAGAATGCCCGTTCTTTACCTGTGACCTGAAATCCGTCTAAGCAGGTCCCAAAATGCGAGAAGCGCAACCGACTCGTGTCAACGCAGATTCAGCGAATCCTCCTTCACCTGGAGAGACGGGCTGTGAGATTCTCATCGAGAGTGTTGAGGAACTCTTCTGTTGTCAGCCACGGAGTCTGATCCGAAATGAGCATCGCAAGGTCCTTCGTCATGCGCCCGCCCTCGACCGTGGAGATGACGACCTCTTCGAGAGTCTTCGCGAAGTCGATGAGCTCGGGTGTTGAATCGAGCATGCCCCGGTGAGCAAGGCCCCTCGTCCACGCAAAGATCGAGGCGATCGGGTTCGTCGAGGTCTTCTCACCCTTCTGGTGTTGGCGGTAGTGGCGGGTGACGGTGCCGTGAGCGGCCTCAGCCTCCATCGTGCGCCCATCAGGGGTCACGAGGACGGAAGTCATGAGTCCGAGCGAGCCAAAACCTTGAGCGACGGTGTCGGATTGAACGTCCCCATCGTAGTTCTTGCAGGCCCACACATAGCCGCCGGACCACTTGAGGGAGGAGGCGACCATATCGTCGATGAGGCGGTGTTCGTAGCTCAATCCCGCGGCGTCGAAACGCTCCTTGTATTCGCGTTCGAAGACCTCGGCAAAAATGTCCTTGAATGCGCCGTCGTAGGCTTTGAGGATCGTGTTCTTCGTCGAGAGGTAGACCGGGTAGTTCCTCTTCAGGCCGTATTCGAATGATGCCCTGGCGAAGTCGGCGATGGACTCGTTGAAGTTGTACATGCCCATGGTGACGCCCCCGCCCTCGGGCATGCGGATGACCTCGTGCTCGATGGGCTGCGAACCGTCATCGGGAGTGAAGGTGAGGGTGACGGTGCCCGCGCCGGGAACTTTGAAGTCAGTGGCGCGGTACTGGTCGCCGAAGGCGTGGCGGCCCACAACGATCGGCTTGGTCCATCCGGGCACGAGGCGCGGGACATTGTCGATGATGATCGGCTCGCGGAAGACGACGCCACCGAGGATGTTGCGGATCGTGCCATTAGGGGACTTCCACATTTTCTTGAGGCCGAATTCTTCGACTCGCGCCTCATCGGGGGTGATGGTCGCGCATTTGATGCCGACGCCGTGCTCTTTGATGGCGTTGGCAGCGTCGATGGTCACCTGGTCGTCGGTGGCGTCGCGGTTCTGGATCGACAGGTCGTAGTACCTCAGGTCGAGGTCAAGGTAGGGGAAGATCAGTCGGTCCTTGATGAACTGCCAGATGATTCGGGTCATCTCATCGCCGTCGAGGTCGACGACGGGGCCTTGGACTTTGATTTTCGACATGGATCCTCCGCTGTTCGGGAGACGCCTCCCGGATCAAAATATCTCGACATCGAGATTAACTGATCGGTGTGCTCGTCGCGAGCCCTTTCCACAGCAAAGCGCTTCTTCGACTCGCAGGCTGCAGCCTCCAAGAAGAGCACTGCAACCACAAGGGACGAGGTCAGCAAGGACTTGTCCGTGCTGCACTCCTGCTTCGAGTTTCCCCTTCAATTCCAGGGTGAGCGTTCAATTCCAGAGTTGCCGCCCGCTTCCTGTCGTATGACGCCAGTTTGTGCAGGGAAACCTGGAATAGGCGGGGGCGGATGGCGGGCTCTTGAGCGAGGGACGGCGTGTCGTGCAGGACGTGTGGTGAGCTCACTTCGCACGCGCCACCATGTGCGGGGAAACGGTTCGTCTCGCCGATAGTTTTTACAAGGCGTCGCCCCCTCACTTCTACGCACAGGAAAGACGGGCGTGTTCGGTGACGATTTCGAGCCGAGTGAGCATTCACCTCTCAGCACAAGGAAAGGTGGCAGCGCCGAAGCGGTGAACCTCGCGATTGAGGCATTCACCTCTACGCGCGAGGAAAGGTACTCACAGCGGCAGAGCCGTTGAGGAAACAATGCCCACAGTCGCGGTATAGGGCGCGAAATACCAGATCAGCAGACCGACTCCGCCAAAAAACGTGACATCCATCCACTTCGAACGCGAAGAGAACCACGGGCGCCCCGGAATCACCAGGCGCGCCACTGCCAAGCCTTCAAGAGTGGCCACGAGGAGGAGGACCGCCCGATGCGGATGATTCAGCGCCGCCAAGAGCACAGCCCCACAGACCCCAACAATGACCATCGCAAGAGTCGCCCAGCTCCACCAAGAGCCTCCGGTCGAAGATGCAGGGGTCTCGCTCATAGGTCCAAGAGTAACGGGAGCCACGAAGATTCCAAGCCCGAGCCCCTCCTCGACGCTCAGGCGGCGCTACCATATTCACACGACGCATACTGTCGTGCACATTTTCACGTGAAGAAGGAGCATCAGTGACTTCCCGCTACATCGTTGTAGGCCCAGAATCGGCGAACGTCGCACACGACGCGGCAGACGAACTCGCCGTTCTCCTCGAAGAACGCGGCTCTTTCGAGCGCACGAACGCCCTCGTCGGTGTCGATGCTTCTTCCGCCGCGACCTCCCCCCAGGCCGCCCTACCGAACGTCCTCGAAGCTCTACGTGCCCTGAAGGCCGACTTCGTCCTCGTTGACGGCATCGACGCTCTCGACGCGAGGACCTTCGATGCGGTCTCGTGGAATCTTGAACTCGCCGCCTCAGCCCAGGCGGGCGTCGTCCTCGTCCTCGATGCTGAGGGCGTGGGCGCTGAGCTGCTCGCAGAGGAAATCCGCGTGTTCGCCCAACGGGCCGAGGCCACCCAAGCGAAGCTCGTTGCCGTGGCCCTGCCCGCTGGCGTCGCCCCCACCGTTGAGGCCGAAGTGCCGGTCCTGCCCCTCCCCCTCGACGCCCAAGCGCTTGACGCTCTGCTCGCCACCCCGGCCCCGAGCGCTCTCACCCCCCTCGCTTTCCAGGCGGACCTCATCGACCGCGCCCGCGCCCAGCGCAAACGCATCGTCATGCCCGAGCCCGAGGACGATCGGGTCCTGCTCGCCGCCGCTGAAGTGCTCGCCCGCGGGATCGCGGACATCACCCTTGTCGGCGAAGCCGACGCCGTGTCCGCAAGGGCCGCAGAACTCGGCATCGACCTGTCAGCGGCCTTAGTCGTCTCCGTTGACGACCCGGCATACGCTGAGAAGTACGCAGCCGAATTCGCGCGCCTTCGCGCCAAGAAGGGCGTCACCATCGAGCAGGCACGCGAGAAGATCAAGGACGTCTCCTACTTCGCCACCCTCATGGTCCATATGGGCGACGCTGATGGCATGGTCTCCGGTGCGGCACACACGACCGCCCACACGATCGTCCCCTCCTTCCAGATCATCAAGACCGCTCCCGGTGTCTCGATCGTCTCCTCGATCTTCCTCATGCTCATGAAGGACCAGGTCTGGGCCTTCGGCGATTGCGCTGTCAACCCGAACCCGACTCCCGAGCAGCTCGCCGACATCGCGGTGACCTCCGCGCGCACCGCAGCCCAGTTCGGCGTCGAACCGCGAGTCGCAATGCTCTCCTACTCGACGGGCACCTCCGGTTCTGGCCCCGCCGTTGACGCCGTCGTCGAAGCGACCCGCCTCGCCCGCGAGAAGGCCCCCGAGCTCGCCCTCGAAGGGCCGATCCAGTTCGATGCTGCCGTCGATATGGCGGTCGCCGCGAAGAAACTCCCCGGCTCACCCGTCGCCGGTCGCGCGAATGTTTTCGTCTTCCCCTCCCTTGAGGCCGGCAACATCGGATACAAGGCAGTGCAGCGTTCCTCGGGCGCGGTCGCGGTCGGACCGGTCCTCCAGGGCCTCAACAAGCCGGTGAACGACCTGTCGCGCGGAGCCCTCGTCGAAGACATCGTCAACACGGTCGCTCTGACCGCAGTTCAAGCCCAGGGCTGAGTGTGTGAGGCTCGTGTGCGGGGTGTCCTGCCCTCGCAGGATCGCCCCACACCTGGGCCTGCGACCTGAATCCCGGCCCGCGACTCAAGCTTGGACCTGGGTCCCAAGCTCTCATCTCATCCCTGCACTTCATCCCTGATCTCCTCGAAACGCAGATTCACGCCCGAAAGGCAAACCCGTGACACAGACAGTCCTCGTCATCAACTCCGGTTCCTCTTCCATCAAATATCAGCTCGTCGACCCCGAAACCGGAGAGGCCATCGCCAAGGGCCTCGTCGAACGCATCGGCGACTCCCTCGGCAACATCAAGCACGCCCACGGCGACGAGGTCACCACCGAAGAACTTCCCATCCCCGACCACGAGATCGGCATGCGTGAAGTCCTCCGCCTCTTCGACACGAAGGGCCCCGCCCTCGACGAAGCGGGCATCGTCGCCGTCGGCCACCGCATCGTTCAGGGCGGCAAGTACTTCGACGGCCCCGCCCTCGTGACCGACGAAGTCCGCGACCTCATCGAACAGCTCTGCCCGATGGCTCCCCTGCACAACCCCGCCCACCTCAAGGGCATCGACGTTGCGCGCGAACTCATGCCTGATGTCCCCCATGTCGCCGTCTTCGACACCGCCTTCTTCCAGCAGCTTCCCGACAAGACCGCCACCTACGCTCTCAACGCCGAGGTCGCTGAAAAGTACGCGGTCCGACGCTACGGCGCCCACGGAACCTCGCACCAGTTCGTCTCTCAAGAGGTCGCGAAACGCCTTGGCCGCGACGACCTCAAGCAGATCGTCATGCACCTGGGTAATGGCGCCTCCGTGTCCGCAGTCCTCAATGGCAAGCCGATCGACACCTCGATGGGCCTCACTCCGCTTGAAGGCCTGATGATGGGCACCCGCACTGGCGACATCGACCCGGCCGTTGTTTTCCACCTGGCACGCCAGGGTAATTTGAGCATCGACGAGATCGACCACATCTTCAACAAGGAATCCGGCATGAAGGGCCTGACCGGCGAGTCCGACATGCGTTCTGTGTGGGCATTCATCCGCGACGGCTCCGAGCCTGAGCTCCAGCACAAGGCCCGCGTCGCTATGGATATCTACGTCAATCGGCTCCTGAAGTATGTCGGCTCCTACGCTGCTGAACTCGGTGGCCTTGATGTCATGAGCTTCACCGCTGGAATCGGCGAGAATGATTCCGGTGTGCGTCGAGAGCTCGCCGAAGCTCTCGCTCCTTTCGGGGTGAAGATCGACGTGGAGAAGAATGAGCTCCGCAGCAGCGAACCCCTCGTGATTTCGGCCCCCGACTCGAAGGTTCTCCTCCTTGTCTTCCCGACGAATGAGGAACTTGCGATCGCGCGCCAAACGCTCTCGATCATCTGAGAACACCGGGCTTCTCTGGGAAGACGTGGGCGTGTCTAGGAGTTCCCGGCTTCGCCTGGGAATACCTGACCAGAGCTGGGGGTCCGGCACCGGCACCCTTGGGGGAACACCTGGCCGAGGCTGGGATCACCTGGGACTGTCCGGGGACACACAGCACCGGCATCCCCGGGGAACGTCCAGCCGTATCGGGGACATCTCGCACCGACTTCTTGAGGGAACTCCCGGCCTCGTCTCAGAGCATCTGGCCAGGGCCGAGAGCGCCCAGCCTCATCTCAGAGCATCTGGCCGGTCATTGATCGGATGCTGGGGCGGTTCGGCTTCAGCCGAGCCGCCCCCTTTCTGTGCGCGTCGATAAGGACGTTCTGTTTACTTTGGTAATGACGTTTTTCCACGCTTCGATAGAGATGGGGCGGCCTCCGCCTCTTTCGGAGTGTTTGCCCTGGTTTTCCCCTGGACGTTCACGGCATGAGGTTTCCCAGGGTGTTCATGGCGTGGGTTTCCCAGGGTGTTCATGGCGTGGGTTTCCCAGGGGCTTCACGGCGTGGGCTTCCCACGATCTTCACGGCGTGTGGGCGCAGAGCTCCTCTTCCCTTTCCCTCCCAGCCGCCATGGCATGGCCTGCTCCTCCTTAGGGCTTCGGTCATCAGCTCCCCTGTCGAGGGCGCGAGTGCGGGGCTCAGGTTCACGTGGAAACGCACTCGTATGAGATCGACTTCTGGAACGTGGAACTCAATTCGTACGACCACCTATTCCAGCTTTCCCGACCAAGGCAAGCGCCTATTCCAGGTTTGCCTGCATAAACGGGCGTCATACGACAGGAATCGGACGGAAACCCTGGAATCCGAAAGGGCTACACGAAAGCCCGAGCATTGCACGCTGCTGAGTAATAGCGCTCTCTGTCAGCGCATGCACGGGGAGCCTTCCCAGATCCGCGCATACTCGCGAGATGACGCTCCCGCGGAGGTGGACGTTTTCAAGGGGTTACCAGTGCAAGAGTCCGCTCGGCGATTCCAACCCGGATCTGCTGTCCCCATGACACTTCGCAGCGGTCCGATTCGATGCCGTCGCCGAAGACGACGAGCCGGTCCGAGGCGACGGTGACCTCGAGGGTTCCTACCCCCTTGAGGATTCCCTCGGTCATGGTGACGCCGGTCGTGGGCGAAGGCCAGGCTTCGCGGACGAACCACGCGAGGCTGCGCTCCACAGGAGTGGGAAGCGGCCCCATGGAACGTCCCCTGACGAGGGAGGCTCCCCATCCTGTTGCACCCGTACCCGTCGACACGACGATCCCGGACGATGATTGATCTTCAAAGGAGCTTCCCCCGTTGATCCGGTAGCGGGCGCTTTGATGCGAGGCATGCCCGATGAAAATTTCGTTCAGCGCGGTGAGCGAACGGGTGTCATCGACCTCGGCGCGCACCATTGTCAGCTGTTCGAGCGCCACGTGGCGTTCTTCGTCGAAGGCCCGCAATGCCGCCATACCCTGCTCGGCGGCGCATCGCACCAGTACTCCCGGGTTACGTCCGGGTGCCGCGTTGACCCCGATGACGGGCTGAGCGTCAATGTACTTTGCAACATTGGCGACCAATCCGTCCTGTCCGACCACGACGATCACATCCTCGGGGGCAAAGAGGAAGCGTGACAACGAATCACGGTCGACCTCCGTCCTCGCCCATGTTGAAGGAATCGCCAAGCGCATTACCCTCAGCGTCTCCTGGTGGCGGTCGTGCACCTCCTGGACCTCGGCGAGGCTCCGGTTCCTCGATGTGAGGAAGAACTCGACCTGTCCCCTGGTGGAGTGTCGATCGAGCAGCTCCTCGAGTTCCGTGCGCCGATGGACGATCACAGCCCGTTTTCGCATGTCACTTTCCACCTTTGACCAGGTCGGCGAGTACTCCCTGGAGCATGTCAGGGGTGATATTGATCTGACCGACGGCGGGCAGATTCCCAGCAAGGTCGCGCAGGGCGAGCGCTTTGAGGACATCTGCGCCAAGTGCCGCGAGCGCGTCGAGACGCGCCTTTTCGACCTCATTCTTTGCGGCGCCGACTTGTGCGATTTCCTCTGCCTGAGCGGTGGAGAGGATGTTCCTGCGTTCGGCGCTGGCGTTGGCTTCGACGAGGTCGGCAGCGGCTTTCTCCTCGGCCTGGCGGCGGGCGTTCTGGCCTTCCTGCGCAACCAGGTCGGCGCGGCGTCGTTCGAGTTCAAGCTTGGATGCGAGCTCGGTCTTCGAGATCTGTTGTTCTTGTTCGACGGCGAGGGCGCGGCGCTCATACAGTGCCCGGTCCGCCTCGGATTGGAGTTGTTCGAGCAAAGGGGTGCGCAGTGCCGATTCGACAGCTTCGTCGGGGCGCACAGACAAAACACAGACATCGCAGATCTCCACACCGGTGGAGGCCAGACGCTCCTCCCCCGTCGTTGCTGCGTTGAGTGCCTCGGCGACGGCGTTCATCCCGGAGTCGAGGGCTTCTTCAAGGGTCATTGTCGCGATCCGGGCAATGGTAACGGAGCGGGCGATTCTGGCGACGAGTTCACCGATCTGCCAGGCACCGAGTGCTTCAGTCGAACTGGAGCGCGGGAAGAGGTCGAAGTCGAAGCGCTGTGCCGCCGCCAGAGGATCGGCGATCCTGTGCGTGAGGCTCACCTGGACGTTGACGTCCTGCTGGTCGGAGGAGACGGCTTTGACGAGGACGGTCTGCTCCCTTTCGATGAGGGGCACTTGGGCGAGGGCCGTCCCTGCAGAGCGGAACCAGAAGGCTTGGCCCGCGCCTGAACGGATAAGGGTGCCTGCGCGCATGCAGATGATGAAGTCACTTGCTGCGCCCTGGTAGCGCGAGAAGAAGGGGTATGTGTTGAGCGTTCCCATGAGAGATTCTCCTTACCATCGGTTATCGTCATATTGACTATAACTCCTCTCCCGCTTTCGCGTCAAGATGACGAGATATAGGATCGGCGTATGAGACCGCCACACCCCCTGCCCCCCACAGCCGCGACAATGCCGGTCGCCGTCGACCTCGTCGTTCTCACCGTCACCGAAGGCTCACTGCACGTCCTCCTCGTCGAAAGAGCCCTCGCACCCGACAAAGGCCTACTCGCCCTGCCCGGCGGTTTCCTCCTCGCCCACGAGAACCTCGCCGACGCCGCACGCCGAGAACTGTGCGAAGAAACCGGCATCACCCCACCAGGACACCTCGAACAACTGCGAAGCTACGGACCTTTGAATCGCGACCCGCGCGGACCCGTCCTTTCCGTCGCCTACCTTCTTTTCGCCCCCACATTCGCCACTCCCCAGGCCGGCGGCGACGCAGCAGCCGTTCAGTGGCACAAGGTCGAGGACCTCGCAGGCCCGAACGCCACCACGCGACTCGCTTTCGACCACGACCAGATCCTCGCCGACGGCATTGAACGCGCGCGCGCAAAGATCGAGTACTCGCCCCTCGCGGCCGCCTTCTGCCCACCAGAGTTTACGATCGCCGAACTGCGCTCCGTCTACGAGGCCGTGTGGGGGTGCCGCCTCGACCCGCGCAATTTCCACCGCAAAGCCACCAAGACCGTAGGCTTCCTCGAAACGACAGGGAAAATGTCCGCCGAGGGCGTCGGGAGGCCCGCAGCACTGTATCGACTCGCAGAAGGCATCTCACCCAATGCCGCCATCCTCGACCCTCCACTCTCGCGTCCCAGGAAGTCCCAGTGATTCCCCTGAGCCTGCACTTCAATCGCCCTGAGTCGAGGCGCCTCCGATTGCACCGGACACCGATTCCCACGGCTTTCCAAAGCCGACCCCCTCACCCTCGCCTCGATGACGAAGCTCCCGGTTTTGGGGGACAATGATCCAGATCCCTAGGAGGCCCCGTGAACTTCCATTCCCTCTACGACCAGGGTTTTGCTCGTCTCGCCGTCGCGACCGCCCCGGTCCACCCCGCCCAGCCGCTGCGCAACGCCGAAGAGATCACGTCAATCGCGAAAGAAGCCTCCGAGCGCGGCGTCGCTCTCCTCCTCTTCCCGGAACTGTCCCTCTCCGGCTACGCGATCGACGACCTGTTCGGCCAAGATGTTCTTCTCGACGAGGTCGAGACCGCCATCCACGAACTCGCCCTCGCCTCCCTCGATCTCCTCCCAATCATCGTTGTCGGAGCGCCAGTGAGGGTGAACGCTGCCCTGTACAACTGCGCGGTCGTCATCCATCGCGGACGCATCCTCGCCCTCATTCCTAAACGTCACCTCCCGAACTATCGGGAGTTCTACGAAAAACGCCACTTCGTCACCCCCGGCGCGCAGACACCTTCCTTCCTCGACGTGTCGAAATGGTCGGCCTCGAAAGAGCCTCGAGAGGATTCCTCCCCCGAATACGCCCCCTTCGCCTCCACCCTCATCGAAGTGGAGGACGTTCTCGGCCTCGTCATTGCCGCGGAAATCTGCGAAGACATGTGGGTTCCGGTCTCCCCCGGCTCCCTTGCGGCCCTCGCCGGGGCGAGCGTCATCTGCAACCCCTCGGCCTCTCCGATCACGGTGGGGCGCGCTGAAGATCGTCGCCTCTTCGTCCGTTCCGCCTCCGCGCGCCTCAACGCCGCCTACCTGTACTGCGCGGCGGGCGAGGGCGAGTCCACCTCCGACCTCGCCTGGGACGGTCAGACAATGATCTACGAGTGCGGGGAGCTCCTCGCCGAAGGCGAGCGCTTCATCCCGGGCGGACGGACCCTCACAATCGCCGACGTTGACCTTGAGCGCATCCTCAACGAGAGGAGGCGTCAAAACTCCTTCACGGACAACGCCCACTACCTCGGCGATCACTCCCCCGCTTGCGAGTTCGCGCGAGTGAGGACGAGGCTCAATCCTGCGCGCACCGACCTGGGGCTTGAACGCCCCGTCGACCGTTTCCCCTTCGTTCCCGACGACCCGGCTCGCCTCGCCCAAGACTGCTACGAGTCCTACTCGATCCAAGTCTCGGGACTCGTTCAACGCCTGCGCGCCATCGGCAAGCCGAAGATCGTTATCGGAGTGTCAGGCGGCCTCGACTCGACGCACGCACTCATCGTCGCGGCCCGCGCCATGGACCTGGCGTCGCGGCCCCGCACAGACATCCTCGCCTACACTCTGCCGGGCTTCGCGACCTCGGAGGGGACGAAGTCGAACGCCCTCGCCCTGTGTGAATCCCTTGGCATCCCCTGCGAGACGATCGACATCACGCCCGCGGCCCGCCAGCTCCTCACAGACATGGGCCATCCTTACGCCGAGGGCGCCAACATCTACGATGTGACCTTCGAGAACGTGCAGGCGGGGCTGCGCACCGACTACCTGTTCCGCATCGCGAACCACAGGGGCGGAATCGTCTTGGGCACCGGCGACCTTTCCGAGCTCGCATTGGGCTGGTGCACCTACGGTGTCGGCGACCAGATGAGCCACTATGCGGTGAACACGGGGGTCCCCAAGACGATGATCCAGCACCTGATCCGCTGGGTCGCCACCTCCGGACAGTTCTCCGATGCGACGGGCGAAGTACTCTTGTCGATCCTCGCGACAGAAATCTCCCCTGAACTCATCCCCACGAAACCCGGTGAGAAGATCCAATCCACACAGGACACGATCGGTCCCTACAATCTGCAAGATTTCACGCTCTTCCACCTGCTGCGCCGGGGTGCTCGCCCCTCGAAGATCGCGTTCCTCGCCGAAAAGGCGTGGGCAGATGCGAGTGTGGGCGAGTGGCCCGCCGGGTTCCCCGAGGCTGAGCGCGTCTCCTACTCTCTTGAGGAAATTGTGAAGTGGGAGCGCCTTTTCCTACGCCGATTCTTCTCTCAGCAGTTCAAGCGCTCCGCTTTGCCGAACGGCCCGAAGGTCATGGCGGGCGGTTCTTTATCGCCGCGAGGCGACTGGCGGATGCCTTCGGACGCGAGTGGCGAAGCGTGGATCAGGGAGTTGGAGAGCGCTGTGAGGGATGTGCCCGGATCGGGCATTGTCTCTGGGGACGAGTCCTGTATTGACTCCGACCCCTCCGGTGCCGACTCCCCTACCTGTTCCAGTGGAGTAGGTGTTGGCCCGGGTGCCGACTCCCCTACCTGTTCCAGTGGTGCGCTCGTCGGCCCGGGCGAGAACTCCGATGATGTCTTAGGCGCAGGCGCCGCGAAGGAAGAGCGATGAGCTTTCCTCTCGTCATTCTCACGCTCGTCTTCTTCGCCATTGCCTCTGGGATTTTGATGCGCCTCGCTGTGCGGGCGCGGGCGGGAGCGGTCGGTCTGTCCGATCCTCTTCGTTTGCGTTCCTTCGCTCTTGATTCTTCCGAAGCGGCCTGTCAGAAGGGGCACGAGGCCGCCTGGCTCCTTTTGCTCGCGGGCAGTCTGGTGATGGATTTCCATTTCATTGGTCTGCTTCTCGCGGCCTTCTTCATGGGTTCAGAAGGTCCGTCTTTCGCGAGGGTTCTCGCTCTCACGGGGGTCATTATGGCGATCGCTTTGACGCTCGTAGCTCGCGCCGCCGCTGACAGCGCCGCGAAGGATTCCACCCGTTGAGGCTCCCCATGCTCGTCGCTCCGGGCAGCGGGAGCAGACTCCTCTGAGAGGGCGGATACCCCCTGAGGGGCGGACCTTTACATACCCCAGATAGTCTCTCGGGCTATCCCCGGGCAGACTCCCCCTGAGGGGCGGACATCCATTGAAGACGGCTTTCTTCTGCTCACTCCCCGTGTACTCGAAGCAATAGGCCTCGAAATACCCCTGAACGACAGCGCATGATGCGCTTGTGCTCGACTATCCGTAGCCCGTTCTTTGACCGTGTCGAGCACACTAGTAGCATCTGCCCCGGCAGCGTCTCCCACAGCAGCGTCTTTCCCCTGATTGTCCTTTCGGCAGGGACGCAGCGCAGCGAGTGACGCCGAAACCATAATCAGGGGCGTAGATGAACGCCCGCCAACCCGTTGGAACACCCAAACCATGCTTTCGACAAGAACGACGACCGCCAAGCGATGCCGAAACCATATTCAGGGGCACACAAGAACACCCACCAACCCCGTTTAAGCACCCAAACCATGCTTTCGGCAGGGACGCAAGGTAAAGAGTGATGCCAAAATCATATTCAGGGGCACGCAAGAACACCCGCCACCCCGTTTAAGCACCCAAATCACACTCTCGGCAGGGACGCAAGGTAGCGAGTGACGTCGAAATCATATTCAGGGGACAATCCTGAATTCTCCAAGCCTGTACAGACCTTCGTCAGCCCTGGGCGCGGCGCCGAGGTTCTCTCTGCTCTCAATCCCCCCAACACAGCCGAGAGGCACACATCCTGGCTCCTAGCCCGAAAGGAGGAGCGGGGGCCGTCTCTCCCCCTCAACCCACCACACCCGGCTCGTCAGCGCCCCTTCTTTGAAACGAGCAGTCTCCCCACAAGCACACGCCTCTTTCAGGGCAGAGCCTCGAAAAGGCATGTCGGCACCGCCCCGGGTAGCGAGCACGGCTCCAATTCCTTCAGGCTTCACGCCTCTCGACCACGGCCACGACCTCGGCCTCGGCCTCGGCCTCGGCACCAGGCTCGCATCCCTCGGCTGAAACTCGCCTCAACCTCCATCTGTACAAGCTCAGCACCGTTCCCCACAGACGCAGCTCCCCGAAACACCGCCCCCGGCACCAGGCTCGCAGCCCACGACTGAAGCGCACCTCAACCTCCATCTGTACAAGCTCAGCACCGTTCCCCACAGACGCAGCTCCCCGAAACACCGCCCCCGGCACCAGGCTCGCAGCCCACGACTGAAGCGCACCTCAACCTCCGACTGAGTAAGCGCAGCACCGTTCCCCACAGAGTCAGCGCCTTCGACCACGGCACCGACACTTCGCAACCCTCGGCCGAAGCTCCTCACCTTCAGCCTGTGGTCTCGGCAGGTGCAGCCTCCTCAGCAACGGCACCGACAGCAGCGCTGGCCTCGCTCCCCTCAGCTGAATCCCCCGCCTCGGCCTCGGTCGCCACAAACTCTTGCGTGGGAGTCGAAGTGGGGATCTGAGGGAGTGGATGGGGACGAGCGGACTTCGCGACAGCCCTGCGCAAGAGGACCTCCAGCGGCCCGCGCTTGTATCCGCGCGCTTCGAGAAGCTGACAGAAGAGGGCGAGGACGACCCACACTCCGATCGCAATCCCCAGGCCTTGAAGAGGCGTGACGCTGCGAACTCCTGACAGGCCCATCACCGCGAAAATGAGGGCGAAGAGAATCGATTGACCAATGTAGGCAGTCATCGACCTCTTGCCGATCGCGGAGAGGAAGCGATGCGCGCCAGAGAGGGACTCGCGGGCAGGGCCAGCGAAAAGGGTGAGGAGAGCGAGCCAACCGATCGCCCCAAAGAGCCCGGAGAACTCGTGAAGCGCCCCCGCACCGGGCATCCACCAGCTGAGCATTCCAGCCTCGTGGAGGGACTCGGGAGCTCCGAGCAGACTCGCGAGGGTGAGCCCGCCGATGCCGAGTCCGATGAGAAGGCCGCGGTAGCGCTCCGGCGTCTTCATCACATCTGTCGTCGCAACCCAAGCCCCGAGGAAAGTGCAGGGCACGACGATAGAGATGAGGGCAGTCATGATCGTGGAGCCCACCCACTGTCCGAAGGATGCAAGGGGATAGTACCAGTGGAGCATGATGTTGAGGCCGCCCACTCCCGGGTCCCCCTGTAAACCTGGGAAGAGTTCAAACATCATCTGACCTGCGACCATGAACACAAGCATGAAGATGATCTGCACGCCGCCAATGATCGCCATGACCTTGAATCGCTTCTTCACAATGAGACCGGCGAAAATGATGGCGACAAGCGCGTAGGTCCCGATGATGTCCCCGAAGAAGAGGAGTGAGTGGACGAGGCCGAAAAGGAGCATCCAAAATCCGCGCCTGCGCACGAGCCTGCGCGCATCCGCTTGAGCTTCAACTGTGAAACCAGCAAGCCATTGCTCGCGCACTGGGAGGGGCATGTCTGGCATCTGCAAGGCAAGTTCGGTACTTCTTGCTCCGACGTGGGCCCGTGTTCGGCGGATCACCATCGTCATGAGGCCAAAACCGAAGAGGATGGAAAAGAGCGGATACGCCCTGTGGTCCACGAGAAGCCCCCGCATCAAAATCCACCATCGGTCGGCAACGCCCGGCTCGGCTTGGACTGGGAAGAACATCAACCACACGGGGACGTTTGCCACGGCGATGAGGAGGAGCATGAAACCGCGCGCAACATCTGGCGCGGGGTATCGCGGGGAATTGGCTCCGGTGAAAGACGCTGCTGAAGACATGCGTTAAGAGTATTCAGAGGGGGAAGATACTACGGTCGGGGAAAGCCCCGATTTGTCCCCCATCTCCTCTTTCAGCTGCCTTCCCCCGCAGCCTTGGCTTCCCCCGCAGCCTCGGCTTTCCCCCGCTTTGCTGGCTTTTTCGCCACCTTGCTGGCATTTGCCCCGTCATGTCTCTTTTTCTGCAATCAAACAGCGGCGGATCTTTTGTGGTGTGTCAAGCGGCTGAAAGGAGATTCGTGATTGGGGCGGGAGCGTGGACGGGCTCCATCTCAGATCATGACGTGGAGAATGACGATGCTTCAGCGTGCGTAGCGGGCCCAAACACACGAAAGCAGTCCGGAAAGGTGAGAGCCGCACAAACACACAACAACCACCCAAACACAGGAAAACCACCAAAACACACGACAACAGCTCAAACACAGGAAAGCCACCAAAACACACGAAAGCGGCCCGGACTCGAGTCCGGGCCGCTTCCTTCGTGGCGCCGTATCACCTCGGCGTGAGCACGTGCCGGGGCGATGCCCATCGACGCCGGGTCAGATGCCGATCGCCTTCGCGAACTCAGCCTTGATGAGGGTCAGGCGCTCGCGCGCCGCCTCCCAGGGGACCTTTGCCCCGTCCTCGACTGGGAGAATGACCTCCAGATAGCACTTGAGCTTCGGCTCCGTGCCCGAGGGGCGAGCGATCACGCGATCGTTCGCCTCGGTGAGGACCGTGATCGCATTCGTCCCCGGAAGCCCATCCCAGCCCTTCGATAGGTCGGTGACCTCAGTGACGGGAGAACCTGCGAGTTCCTTCGGAGGATTGGAACGCAGGCGATCCATTCCCTCGGTGATGAGCCCGAGGTTATCGACGCGGAAGGTCAGCGGCATGGTGAGGTAGCAGCCGTAGGCGCGCGCCATACGATCCAGCTCCTCTTGTCCGCTCGAGCCCTTGGCCTTGAGGCCGGCGAAGAGGGAGGAAGCGACGACCGAGGTCGAAATCCCGTCCTTATCGCGAGCCTGATCCGGGTCGGGGCAAAAACCAATGGCCTCCTCATAGCCGAAGCGGATCCCCGGGGTGCGCGCAATCCACTTGAAACCGGTCAAAGTGTGCTGATAGCCGAGGCCGTGCTCGCTCGCGATGCGCTCCAGCAGACGCGAAGAGACGATCGAATTCGCGAAGACAGAACCGGCGGGCGCGCTCTGGGCGATGTATTCGCCGAGGAGCGAGCCGATCTCGTCACCGGAGAGCTGACGCCATCCCTTCTCCGCGTTGGGATCTGGGATCGCGAGGGCGCAACGGTCCGCGTCCGGGTCGACAGCGATGATGAGGTCCGAAGCGTTGCGCTGGGCTTCCTCCATTGCGAGGTCGAGGGCGCCGGGCTCTTCAGGGTTCGGGAAGGAGACCGTCGGGAAGTCCGGGTCGGGCTCGGCCTGTTGGGCGACGAGATCCACCTGAGTGAAGCCCGCTTCGGTGAGGACCCGCTTCGTCAGGGCACCGCCCACGCCGTGCATGGCAGTGAGGGTGATCTTCAAAGCGGCCTTCTCCTCGGCGCTGCCACGGGCGAGGGCGGTCGCTGCGGCGACGTAATCGTCACGAGGATCGACGTCTTCAATGTTGAGCGTGTCCTGTGGGACCTCGTCGGCGGGCGGGCATGCGGCGATCGCCTCAGCGATTCGGGCATCATGCGGGGGCACGATCTGGGCACCCTGGCCGGCGTCGGAGACGACCGTTCCACCGAGGTAGACCTTGTACCCATTGTCCTTAGCGGGATTGTGAGAGGCGGTCACCATGATCCCGGCGTCCGCGTCGAGGGCGCGAACGGCGAAGGACGTCAGCGGCGTCGGATTCTTCACCGGCAGTGCGAGGGCGTGGCAGCCCGCCGCGGAGAGGACCCTGGCGGCCGCGCGGGCGAAATCCACGGAGCCGTAGCGGGCATCACAGCCCACGACGACGCGGGGAGCGCGATCCGTCTGAGTCTTCAGGTAGGCGGCGAGCCCTGCAGTGGCGCGGATGACGACGGCGAGATTCATGCGGGACTCGCCTGGGCCGATTTCGCCGCGAAGACCGGCGGTGCCGAATTCGAGGGGACCCGACATTGCGGCCGTCACTTCGGCGAGGGCGGCCTCGTCTCCCTTTTCCGCCGCCTCAAGGGAGGCGAGGAGGCGAGTGGAGGTCGCGGTATCGGGATCGTGGTTCGCCCATTGACGGGCTGATTCAAAAAGCTCGTCGTTCATCACTCTCACTCCTCGATGTCTGCGAGGATCGCGAGGGAAGCGGAGACTCCCAGGCGGGAGGCTCCGGCCTCGATCATTTCAAGGGCCGTCTTGCCGTCACGAATACCGCCCGAGGCCTTCACGCCGAGTCGGTCGCCAACCGTTTCGCGCATGAGTCGCACAGCGTGCACGGAGGCGCCTCCGGCGGGGTGGAAGCCTGTGGAGGTCTTCACGAAGTCGGCGCCCGCAGCTTCACTGGCTTTGCAGGCCATGATGATCTCCTCGTCGCTGAGGGCAGCGGACTCGATGATGACCTTGAGGATCTTCGGTGCGGGCACGGCGTCTCGGACGGCCTTGATTTCAGCTTCAAGTTCCTTGGCTCGCCCCTCCTTCACGAGGGCGAGGTTGATGACCATATCGACCTCATCTGTGCCATCCTCGACCGCGCGGGCGGCTTCGGCTGCCTTGATCTCCGGCTTCACCGCGCCGGAGGGGAAACCGACAACGCAGGCGACGTGGAGCCCCTCGGGAACTTCAAGGGGAAGCATCGAGGGCGATACGCACACGGAATAGGTGCCCAGTTCGGCGCCCTCCTTGACGATCCTTGCGACATCGGCCCCGCTCGCCTCGGGTTTGAGGAGAGTGTGGTCGATCATCTGGGCGACTTCGGATTTCTTCATACTGTGATACTCCTGAGAGTTCGAATGCGAGTGTGCGGGCGATCAGATCTGGGCGAGCGGGAGGGCGAGCTCCATCATGTCTGTGAACGCCGTCTGACGCTGCTCCGCCGTGGTGACCTCTCCGGTGACGAGGGAGTCCGAAACGGTGAAGATGCCGAGGGCTTCGACTCCGGCGTCGGCTGCGGTCGCATACAGACCGGCAGTCTCCATCTCAACGGCGATGATGCCCATCTTCGCCCAACGATCGTTGAAGCTCGGGTCGGCGTTGTAGAAGGTGTCGGAGGAGAGAATGTTGCCGACGTGGCTGGTCACACCATTCGCCTTCGCGCGCTCGCGCACGGCCTCGATCAGACGGAAGGAGCCGATGGGAGCGTAGGTTCCGGGAAGGTTGTACTGGTTGATGAAGTTCGAGTTCGAGCAGGCCGCCTGGGCGATGACGACATCGAAGACATTGACCTCGGGCTGGAGGGAGCCGCAGGTTCCGATGCGGATGAGCTTTTCACAGCCGTAGACGTGGATGAGTTCCCAGGCGTAGAGGGAGATCGAGGGGATGCCCATGCCCGAGCCCATGACAGACACCTGAGTGCCTTGGTAGTAGCCGGTGAAGCCGAGCATGTTCCTCACGGAGTTGAACTGTTGGGCGTCCTCCAGGTAGGTCTCGGCGATGAACTTCGCGCGAAGCGGGTCTCCGGGCAGGAGGATCGTTTTCGCGATCGGACCCTGAGGGTTGATGTGCGGCGTGGCTTTCATCTTAGACATGTGTCCTCCAGTGTGGGCGGTCGGGACCTCATCGTCCCAGACTCGTTTCAGGGTAAAACAGCAAATATCATTTCGTCAATCAACAAATTGACATTTGTTCCGTTCGTGGGCGGAGCGAGACGGCGAGAGAGATCTGCTCCTCCCCCGCCTCGACCCTCAGCTTCAATTCGTTGCCCGTCCGAACTTCGGCCTCGACGCTTCCCGCCCCGCTTCAGTCCCCGGCCTCGTCCTCGAGAAGGAGAGCGAGCGCAAGATCCTGATCAACGACCACGTGAGTCGCCAAGCCCATCCGCATCGCGGTTTTGAGAGCCACAGCCTTCTTCGGGCCCCCGGCGACAAGGACCCGGATTGGCCGGGAAGCCAGGTCCACCAAAGAAATCCCCGCCGTCCTCGCGTCAATCTCAGGGACGGCGACCTCGCCGCTCGCGGTGAAGAAACGAGAGCAGGCATCCCCCACGGAGCGCTCAAGAAGACGTGTGATCTCTTCTTCATGAAGATGCCCGAGGTTGAAGACGAGGGCCTCGCGAGCGAGCGCACCAACCGTGAAGACCACGAGATCCGTGCGTCGCCCCGCCTCAAGGATCTGCGCAATATGCCGGTCGGATTCCACGATCCTCAAAGTCCGGACATCATCGAAGATCACAGGAAGCGGCAAATACCTGGCACTCGCATTGAAGGCAGTGCAAAAGGCCCTCATGATCTCAAAATCATTCGTCGCCTGATCGGAATGGGAGGTCCCGCCTTTGAGTTGGACGATTTCCACGTCCCTGTGCACCGTCGGGCGAAGATGCGAAGCGATCGCATTCATCGTGCGCCCCCAGGACACTCCGACGCTCATGCCGTCGCGCACAAGGGACTCGACAAGCTCCGCGCCCGCGCGCCCCAATTCTTCAAGGAGCTCTCGCTCATTCGAAGCGACCGGGTGGACCACGCGCACATGCTTCAAAGCGAAACGCTCCTCCAAACGAGTGGCGAGCAGCGAGGACTTCTCACGCGGGTCGTGAATCTCAATGGTGACGAAGCCCGCCTCCTTGCCGCGCTGAAGGAGCTTGGCAACGGTTGGGCGTGAAATCCCCATCTTCGATGCGACCTCGGCCTGGCTGAAACCATGCTCGTAGTAGAGCCTCACCGCGTCGATCGCCTGCTCATCCTTCTTGTCCATCTGCCCTCCTTTCATTGCACGAGCCATTGTCTGTACGACTCCTTAAGGTCTTGCCGACTCCACGAGACTCCCCAGCGCGAACACCCCGCCCCCTTGGGAACACAGGTCCTTCGCTCGAAGCCGCGATTCCCCTTCACAGGACACTGCGCGACCCGATCAAGGTGGCGGACCCCCAATGATTCAGGCGCCCGCCACAGTGAGCGCTGAAGAGTCTTCTCTCACATGACCTGCAATTATCACCCGATCTCATCGAGCACGACACAAGCCGCGTCTGGGGCCGAGTCGCCGATCACAATGCCACCTTCGAGGGATTCGAGAGCGCGAGGGATTCTCCACTCGTCATCCGTGTGCAGCGTCAAGAGCGGCTGTCCCTTCTTCACCGGATCACCCGGCTTCGTGTGGATTTCAATACCGGCACCCGCCTGAACCGGGTCCTCCTTCACCGCACGCCCAGCGCCTAAACGCCATGAGGCAACGCCGACGCTCAGCGCATCCAATGTGTGAAGGACACCGTCTTCTTGCGCGAACACGACATGCGATTCCGCGCCGATCGGGAGTTCGGCATCGACCTCGCCCCCCTGGGCCTCGATCATCTCGCGCCACACATCCATTGCGCGACCATCTTTAAGTGCCGCCTCCACATCGACATCCGTCTTCCCAGACATTTCAAGCATCTTGCGGGCGAGGGTGCAGGTCAGTTCCACCACATCAGCGGGACCACCTCCTGCGAGGACCTCGACGGACTCGCGCACTTCCAGGGCATTGCCGACAGTGAGCCCCAGGGGCGTTGACATGTCGGTGAGGTAAGCGAAGGTCTTCACGTCGGCATCCGCCCCAAGGTCCACCATCGTGCGCGCCAATTCGCGCGCCTGATCAATGTCCTTCATGAACGCGCCAGAACCGACTTTCACATCGAGGACGAGAGAACCCGTCCCCTCAGCGATCTTCTTCGACATGATCGAAGAGGCAATCAGCGGAATGCAGTCGACCGTCGAAGTGATGTCGCGCAGCGCATAGAGTTTCTTATCTGCAGGCGCCAAACCCGCACCCGCCGCGCAGATAACCGCACCGCAGCCTTCGCCGAGCTGGGAGTAGATCTCCTCATTCGACATGCTTGCTCGCCACCCGGGGATCGACTCGAGTTTGTCGAGGGTTCCTCCGGTATGACCGAGACCGCGACCCGACAGCTGTGGGACGGCCACATCGAAAACGGCGACGAGGGGGGCGAGTGGCAGGGTGATCTTGTCGCCGACCCCTCCGGTGGAGTGTTTATCAGCTGTTGGGCGCGCCAAGGAAGCGAAATCCATGCGCTCACCGGATGCGATCATCGCGCTGGTCCACTGCGAGATCTCCTCACGGTTCATGCCGCGCAAGAAGATGGCCATCGCCAGGGCGGCCATCTGCTCATCTTTGACCGCACCTCGCGTATAGGCATCAATGACCCAGTCGATCTGGGGCTTCGTGAGGGCATGCCCATCCCTCTTGACGCGGATGACGTCAACGACGTCGAAGAGTTCCATTGTGTTTCCTTCCCACCGGGCGCCCCAACTTCGGGGCGCCCGGATCGCTTCACTTCGCCAGAGCTTGCCCGCTGGTGACCTCACTGAGGTTGCTCGGCCCGAAGGCGCCGGGCAGGACCTCACTCATCGCCATCGGCCCAGTGGGCATGAGGATCAGGCACTCGTTGCCTCCGTGCTCGAAGATGAGCTGGCGGCAACGCCCACAAGGGGCGCAGGCCTGGCCATTGCCATTGACAATGGCTACGGCCTTCAGGCGCCCACCCCCGTGGCGCACCAGGTCGGAGATCATTCCGCATTCAGCGCACAGGGTCACGCCGTATCCGGCGTTTTCCACATTGCACCCCGAGACCATCCTTCCGTCAGTCGTCAGGCCCGCAGCGCCGACAGGGAAGTGCGAGTACGGGCAGTAGGCGGAGCACATGGCTTCGACAGCTGCGGCGGTGAGGGTCTTCCAGGTCTGCTCATCAAGCGTGTTCGTCATCGTGGACATCACTTCACGTAGGGGATGTTCTCAGCAGCGGGTGCCTTCGACTTTCCAACGAATCCGGCGACGGCGACGATCGTCACGAGGTAGGGGATCATCGACACGAGATCGGAGGGAATCGCAGGTGACACGTTCGGGAGCATCCTGGCGACCGCCTGCGCAAAACCGAACATGAGGGCTGCGGAGGTCGCTCCGAGCGGATGCCATTTACCCAGGATCATCGCCGCGAGGGCGATGTACCCATTGCCTGCGGAGATGTTGTCGGTGAATGCCAGGCCCGAACCGATTGTGAAGAAAGCACCGCCCAGACCCGCGAAGCTCGAGGCGAGGATCGCGTTTCTGCCTCTCGTGCGGTTCACGTTGATGCCGACCGTGTCGGCGGCCTTCGGGTGCTCACCGCAGGCGCGCAGGCGCAGACCCCAGCGGGAGCGGTAGAGGAACACCGCGAGGAAGGCGACCGCGAGATACATGAGGTACACGAGGAGCGTTTGGTTGAACAGCATCGGCCCGATCACCGGGATCTCCGCAAGGAGGGGGATCTTGATCGGTGTGAGTGAGAACTGGTTCGTGTTGAGGGTCTGCGGGGAGACCTTCATGAGGGTCCCGTAGAAGAAGGTCGTCAACCCCAGGGCGAGGACGTTGAGGACCACGCCGACGATGATCTGATCGACTCCGTACTTCACCGAGAAGAGAGCGAGGAGGGAGCCGAGGAGAGCGCCGGCGAGAGGTGCCGCAATGATGCCCGCATAGGGAGTTTGGAAGAAGGAGGCCGCCATGACGCCGGCGAATGCGCCGACGAGGAGGTCGCCTTCGATTGCGATGTTGACGACGCCCACATGCTCGGAGACGACGCCCGAGAGGGAACCGAAGATCAGCGGAGTGGAGATCGCGATCGTCGACACGAGAAGAGAGGTCAAGGTGACGACGCCGTTGGAACCGCTGCCCGCGTACACGAGGAAGCCGAAAACGGTTCCGATTCCGGCGAGGGCCATGAGCAGGGAGGAAAGCCAACGGGCGGGAGTGCGCCTCGTCGTCGTGCAAAAGAGCGACCACGCGGCAATAAGGGCGACGAGGACGAAGAGGACCCACAGGATCGGGGCGCCCGGTGTGGTGATGTCCTCAAGCGTGTAGGACTGGGACCTGTCGTTGAGGCGGAGATGAACGTCTCCGGAGGCCGTCGAAGCGAAGAGGGCGAGCAGGACTGCCCCCAACACGTAGGCGATCGGCATCTTCCATGAGCGCTTGAGCTGCACTTCGGTCTGTTCAGCGAGAGTCTTTTCAAAGCTCACTGTGCGTCTCCTTCCTTGTGTGAGGCCGTCGGGTTCACGGCTTCATCACCCGTTCCAGCTGCGAAGGTCTTGGCGGCGCTGGCTTGCTCCGAAGCTTGGGACTGTGCAGTGGCCGAGGCGGGAGTCTGGGCGAGGGCGGCGAGCTGTGCCCGCAAGGGCTTCTCCGAACCCTTGGGCAGGTGGAAGAGCCAGCGCACGAGCGCGGGAGCCGCGATGAGCAAAACGATGACCGACTGGAGGATGAGGATCATGTCGATCGGGACGCCCTTGGGCTGCATGACGTATCCGCCCGCTTTGAAGGCTCCGAAAAGCAGGCCGGCGAAGAAGGTGCCCACTGGCTTGTTGCGTCCAAGGAGGGCGACGGTGATCGCGTCGAAGCCAATGGATCCGGCGACATCGCGCGATACGTATCCGATGGTGCCCAGTGCTTCATTCGCGCCCGCCAGGCCGAGGAAAGCACCGGAAATCATCATGGTGATCGTCGTGATGCGTCCGACGGAGATGCCCGCGGTACGGGCTGCATCCGGGTTCGCGCCGACTGCTTTGACCTCGAAGCCCAAAGTGGAGCGGTCGAGGATCCACCAGAACACGACGACGGCGATGATCGCGACGATGAGGCCCGCATGCAATTTGAAGGGGTTGGGCAGCAGGGGCGTGAAAGCCGCAGTGTCGGCGACGACGGGGGTTTGCGGCTGGTTGGAGCCGGGGACCTGCCACGCCTTTTGAGCGAGGACATAGCCCAGGGCGAGGCCCGCGATCGAGTTGAGCATGATCGTGACGATCACTTCATTCGCGCCGGTGCGCGCCTTGAGGAAGCCTGCGATGCCCGCGTAGAGGGCGCCCGCGATGATTGCGGCGAGCAGTGCGAGGATCGTGTGTAGGACCGGGGGCAGGTGGAGGCTGAAGCCGACCCACACGGCCGCGAGAGCCCCGAAGATGACCTGGCCCTGTCCGCCGATGTTGAACAGTCCCGCCCTGAAGCCGAAGCCTAGGCCGAGGCCGCCGATGATCAGCGGGATCGCGTAGAAGAAGGAGTTCGTGATCGGCTTGATCTGACGTTGGAGGCTCGAAGCCTCCGGGTCGAAGATCGCGCCGCGGAACATGGCGTAGTAGGCCTCAGAAACGGAGGCTCCTGCCATGACAATGAGGATCGCGCCGAGCGCGAATGCGACGACGACAGCGAGGATCGAAACGAACCACTTCGATCCGAGGGCGTGGCGGAGAACGATACCCGCCGTGGACGGTGACTTCTTCGTCATCGCTCCTCCTTTTCAGCGTTGGAGCCGGAAGCAAATGCTTCCTCAAGCGGAACTCCGGCCATCATGAGGCCGAGGACTTCGCGCGGGGTCGTCGCGGGCACAATGCCCATGATGCGCCCGCGGTACATGACCGCGATCCGATCAGCGAGGGCGACGACCTCGTCGAGTTCGGAGGAGATGAGCAGAACCGGCACGCCCTTGTCCCGCATCGCAACGATCTGCTTGTGGATGAACTCGATGGAGCCGACATCGACGCCGCGGGTCGGCTGGTTCACGACGAGGAGCTTGAGCTCCTTCGACATTTCGCGGGCGACGACGACCTTTTGCTGGTTGCCGCCCGAAAGAGAAGAGATCGGGTCCTCGATGCGTGTCAGGCGGATGTCGTATTCCTCGCGCAGGTCCTCGGCGTTCTTCGCGATGACTCCGAGTTTGAGCATGGGACCGGCGGAGAAGGGCGCCCTGTTGTACTGGTCAAGCACGAGGTTTTCGGCGATGGAGAAGGAGGCGATGATGCCGTCCTTCGAGCGGTCCTCGGGAACGAAACCGATTCCCGATTCCAAGGATTTGCGCGGGTTGGCGTGGGTGATGTCGATCCCTTCGAGGGCAATCGAACCGGAGTCGGGGTTGACTAGACCGAGGATCGCTTCGGCAAGTTCGGTCTGCCCATTGCCCTGAACGCCCGCGATGGCGAAAATTTCACCTCGTTCGATGCTGAAGGACACGTGGTCGAGAATCGCGTTGCCCAAGGGGGCGAGCATGGAGACGGAATCGAAGACGAGGCCGCCTCCTGCAGGTTTCGCCTCCTCCTTTTCGACTTTGAGCATGATGGCGCGGCCAACCATTTTGTTGGCGAGTTCGTTCTCGGAATCTTGAGGGGAGGCTGTGCCGACAACGGCGCCGCGTCTGATGACGGTGATGTCATCGGAGACTGCACGTACTTCGCGTAGCTTGTGGGTGATGAACACGATTGAGGTGCCAGAGTCTGCGAGTTGGCGCATGATCGTCATGAGTTCATCGGTTTCTTGGGGTGTGAGGACCGCGGTCGGCTCATCGAGGATGAGGACCTTCGCTTCGCGCGAGAGGGCTTTGACGATTTCGACGCGCTGTTGGGCGCCGACCGGCAGGTCTTCGATCTTCGCGTCAGGGTCGAGGTCGAATCCGAAGCGCGCCGAGACCTCGCGCACGATCTGCCTGGCTTTGGCGATGTCAATGAGTCCGGCTTTGCCTGTGGGCTCATCACCGAGGGCGATGGATTCGGCGACTGTGAACACGGGGATCAGCATGAAGTGCTGGTGCACCATGCCGATGCCTGCGGCTACCGCGTCTCCTGGGCCTTTGAAGACAACGGGCTTACCGTCGATGAGGATCTCTCCCTCGTCGGGCTGGTGCAGGCCGTAAAGAACGTTCATCAGGGTGGATTTGCCCGCGCCGTTCTCACCCAGGAGCGCGTGGATGCGCCCTTCTTCGATATTGAGGTCGATGTGGTCGTTTGCGACGAGGGGGCCGAAGCGTTTCGTGATCCCCCGGAGTTCCAGTTTCACTGGTTGCCGTCCTTCATTCTTCGACGAGTTGAGTGGTGCACAGACGTAGAGGGCGCGACGGTGGGTGTTCCGCCGCCGCGCCCTCACGCTCGATCACTTCGGGCTGTTTTGCGATTCGATCTTGAGCTCGCCGCTCTTGATCTGCTCGCTGAGCTTCTCGACCTCGTCCTTGAGCTCTTGGGGGACCTGAGCATCGAAGTCGTGGAAGGGAGCGAGGGAGACGCCGCCGTTGGCGAGGGAGCCGATGTAGGGCTCGGAGGAGAACTTGCCCTCGACCGAATCCTTGATGGTCTGCTCAACAGAAGCGCCGATCTGCTTCATCACCGAGGTGAGGATGATCGAGGAGTAATCGGGGTTGGCGTCGTACCAGTCGGAGTCGACACCGATGATGAGGGTGGAGCCATTCTCCTTGGCTGCGGCTGCGGCGCCCAGGCCGACGGGGCCGGCGACCGGCATGATGATGTCGGCGCCCTGGTCGATGAACTGTTGGGCCTGCTGTTTGCCGAGGGCCTGATCGTCGAAGGACTGGGTGAAGGAGCCGTTCTGGGTGGCCTTGTCCCAGCCGAGGAGCTGGACGTCGGTGCCTTTGGCCTTGTTGTAGGCGGCGACACCGTCGGCGAAACCATCCATGAAGACCGAGACGGAGGGGATCTGGATGCCGCCGAAGGTGGCGACCTTACCGGTCTTCGTCATGCCTGCCGCGACGTAGCCCGCGAGGAAGGCGGCGTCGGCGGTGTTGAAGAGGAGAGGTCGACCATTCTCAACGACGACGGTGTTGAAGTCGGCGTCGGAGAAGCTCGAGTCGACGAGGGCGTACTTGATGTCGGTGTTCGCCTCGGCAGACTGGTGGAGGGCCTTTTCGATCTTGAAGCCGACGCCGATGACGAGGTCACAGCCGTCGTCGACCATGGCTTCCACGTTTGGAACGAAGTCGGCGTCTGATGAGGATTCGGCGGTGTTGATCTTCACGCCGAGGTTGTTCTTTGCTGCTTCGAGTCCCTCGTAGGCGGACTCGTTGAAGGACTTGTCATCCCAGCCGCCGGCATCGGAGACGGCGCATGCTTTGAAGTCGGCGCCCTTGGTGGCCCCTTCAGCTCCGGACTTGTCGGCGGCGCCTCCGGCGCAGCCGCTCAGTGCGATAGCAGCAACGCCGGCGACGGCGAGGTACTTCGAGAGGTTCTTCATTGGATTCCTCCAGTGTGGTTGTTCATCGTTGAACTGCGTCTCCCGGTGACTCATGCCGAGCGATCCGGAGGTCTCAGTAGAACGTTTGTAAAACTCCGAATTGACGCATAGATAAATTCTCTGAGTCGAGGCGGGGGCTGTCAAGCCCCCATTCATTCATGTACTGCTCTGACGAGTGCACCTCCTTGCGCTTCAAAGCCCATTTTGCGGAAGTATCCGGGATCTGCGGCGACGCCCTCGTCGACAATCAGGGCTGGGGCCGCGCTGCGGCGCACTGCCGAATCGGCGTAGAGCACTGTGCCCGGCTTGAGATCACGATGGCGCTCTGTCACGAAATCAACGAGGACGCGTGCACCTTCGCCGCTGGCTTCATGGGCGAAGAGTCCGACGAGTTCATTGCCGCACATGGTCAGATACACGCTCGCACCCGGGAGTTGCTCCTTGGAAAAACGCGGGAAGTTCTCACTCATACTGGTCTCGTGTCGTTTCACGAAGTCGGCGACGATTTCACATTGAGGATCGACGGGAAGGATCCGGTACTCCTGCTTCGCTCCCTTGTGAAGACGGATCAGCCAGTAGATGTCAATAATCGCGATCACTGCGTTCATCGCCGCGTAGGGCCAGATCCCGAAGGTGATGTTGTAGACGGTCGCAATGAGCGAGCCCACCAGATTCAAGGTTCTGAATTTGCGGATCGAGGGAATGACGAGAGAGATGACGACGAGGGCCGATCCGGTCCATCCGATGATTTCCCATACAGGCATTGAGCGTCTCCTGGCGGCTTTTCACCCGTGCTGCGCCGATGAGAAGCTTCGGCGCAGCACTGCTGTTCCTGTGAAGTGTTTGAGCTGCGCTGGCAACGACGGTGTCACCCAGCACAATTCTTTAACATTTCGCAGTATTGGATTTTGCAAGTGTAACGACGCTGGATCGTGAGTTCCAGGCTCGTTAGCAAATCGTGACCCTGAGTTGAGAGACGAGGGCAAGGCCCGAGCTCAGTGCCCGGCCCCGCCCTCGTCCCCTAGCCTTCCCGAAAACTCACAAGAAGGCATTGGTCCTCAAAGAGTCCTGTCCCCCATCAGGCCCGTTTGCGGGAAAGCATCCCAGCGCCGACGAGGGCGAGGACGAGCGCACCCAGGCCAAGGACATCCGCAGAGGAACCGGTCTTGGCGAGATTATTGCCCGAACCCTTGCCCGCCTGTTTGCCGGGCTTGCCGGTATTGTTCTCGCCGGGCGTCGGCTGCTGACCTTCAGGTTCGGGCACAACCTGGTGCGCCGGGCAGATGACCGGAACACTCAGCCCCTGGCTCGCGGTAACAACCTCAGCGAAGTCCGTAGACACGGAAACGGGAACATTCACAACATCGCCTTCTACGTGTCCTTCGCAGCGCTGCCCAGCGAAGACCTTCACCTCGACATTCGCCCGCCCCGCACCATCGGTGGTGATGACGGCCGCCTCATCGGAGGCGTGTTCGTCAAGAAGACTGTTATCGACCGGCGAGCTCCCCTTCGACGCATCAAAGCTCAAGGTCACGTTCTGAGTGATCGAGGGACCTTCGGAGAAGGAAAGACCCCGCACCGGAATCGACAGGCTCGTACCATCTGCAAGCGGCTCAGTGGGCAGGCTCAAGCCAATCGACGACTTCGCCACTCGCGGAGTCGCACCCGAATGAGCAGCAAGGAACTCATTGAACTTATCCCTATCGAGATTCCCATTCGTCTTGGCCGGGCCTCCCGCGGTCAGAGCATCGAAGGAGTCTCCGCCTGCCAGGAGGAAAGTCACCGATCCAATCGTGTAGACCTTCGCCGGGTCGAGGGGCTCATCGTTCACCATGACCGAGGTGATGCGCTGACCGTAGGGCTTCGCCGGATCATAGGTGTAGCGCACATTCGACGAGATGCCAAGTTTGAGCAGCGGGCGCGAGTTCTGCGAGTTGAGATCGGTCTTCCACTGCTGTTCGAGGGCCCTCTTGAAATCCGCCCCGGTGATGGACACGTAGCCGAGCTCATTCGAGAAGGGCATGACCGAGTAGGACTGCGCGTAGGTGATGGTCCCGTCCTCGTTCGGGATGAGGTCGTCGCGAAGGCCACCGGCGTTGATGATGCCAATATCGACCGGAGTGTTGCCCTCAACGAGGATTGTCTCCCTCATGGCGTCGGCGACGAAGTCTCCAAGGCTCGATTCGATTCCGCGATTCGACCCCGGGTCGGTCTTGCCGCCGGGGGCCGTGAAGACGCCACGGCGGAAGGGCTGAGTGTATCCCGTTCCAACAACCGCTTTTCCTGCTTCCTGAGAGTCGGCGACCGCTTGGTTGACGACTGCCTGGGTCTCAGGGTCCACGCCGCATTCAGCGACCTTCGCCGCAGGGATCAGCTGGGTGTCGGCTGAGAGGACCTTCTTCGTCGCAGTGTCGTAGGCAATGCGGATCAGACCGAGGTTATCGGTGTAGGAACCCGATGCGACGCCCGCGAGGAGGGGGTTCTTCGAATCGAGTTTCTCAGCCGAGTCGATCTTGTCGAACTCGTAGGGCACGTGGGTGTCGCCCCCCATGATGCCGTCAACGTATTCGCTGACCTTCGGATAGTTGTTCTTCACATCGTCGTCGAGCATGGCGATGACGATCTGCGCTTCGTCCTTATCCTTGATGGATTTGGCGAGCGCGTCGATCTTGGCGAGGGGGTCGGTGAAGCTCAGTCCTGCGGTGGTGCCGGGGCTGAGCTTATAGGGAACGTCCTCAGCGATCGCGCCAATGAAGGCGACTTTCACTCCCGAGGGCGAGGTCCAGACCTCGTAATCACCAAGGTAGGGGGTTTCGACCCCGCCTTTCATCCAGGTGCCCATGCCTTCGATGTTCGCGCCAAGATAGGGGAAGCCCACTTGCACGAATTCGCCCGGGTTCGAACCGTCGACGCGCTGTTTGAAAACGGCCTGGCCCATGTCGAGTTCGTGGTTGCCAATGGTTGACGCCAGAGGGGACATGGTGTTGAGCGCGGCAATCGTCGGATTGTCTTTCAGGGAGCCCGAGGTGTAGGGCGAGGCTCCGATATTGTCGCCGAGGAGAGTGAAGGAGGAGTTCGGGTTCGTGGTCCGAGCCTGCTTGAGGTAGCAGTTCATCGCAGGCAAGCCCGCTTCGCGCACCACTCCTTTCTTCTTCACCTGTTCGATGTGCCCGTGAACGTCTGTGAGGTTGTACAGATCGAGAGTGACGACTGTAGTTGCGGGCTTCTCGCCGGAGTCATGGCTCTCTGTTTCGGCATGTGCCGCTGTGGGGGCGAGGAGGAGGGCGAAGACGGCTCCGGTGCCGAGTATCGTCCGCCGTAGTGTCTTACTCATTGATTCTCCGATTCTTCTTCATGGGTGCCGTTGGATGCGGCCTTGTATGGCGAATAGAGCTATCAGGAAAGGCGTGCACGCCGAATCGCGAGGGCCGCTGCGAGGAGGAGGCTGATTCCCGCTGCTGCAAGGAGCCCCTCGTGGGTTCCGGTTGAGGCGAGAGAGCCCGGCCCTTTCGAGGAGGACTCTCCTGCGGGCGATGCCCCTTTCCCCGATGCCGAGGGGGGCTGTTCAGCTCCGGGATCTGCGGGAGTGTTCGGCGTGTGGGTTCCAGGGTCGGAGCCCCCGTCCCCGGGTTTTTCGCTGACGAGTTTGAGGCCCACGATCTCAGGATTGTGGTCCGAGGAGCGGTAGGGGTTGTCCATCTCGGTCTTGAGGAAGAGGTTGGCATTCGACCTCGAGTATTCGAAGGCGATGGACTCTTCTGCATTCACCGCCCAGGAGGCGACGTCGACGACCAGGGGGTCGGCGGCCGTGTTCGCGAACACGTGATCGAGGGAGCCCGATCGTCCCTGATAAACGTAGGAGGGTGAGGTGCCTTCCGACTTGTGGATCCAGCCCGCGTCTTTCAGGACTGTGAGCGGATCTTCTTTGGAGTATGAGTTGAAGTCTCCGACGAGGAGGGTCGGTTTGTCCTCGAATTTCGCGGCGAAGAGGGCGAGGGCCCTCGCTTGTGCGACGCGGATCGCGTTCGAGTTGCCTTGACCGTCGCCGATGTCGGTGTTGCCCTCTTCCATGCCCTTCGGGATCGAGCCCTTGGACTTGAAGTGGTTCGCGATGACGACGAAGTTCTTTCCGATCTGCTGGTCGGTGACGACGGGGGTGAACTCTTGGGCGAGGGGTTGACGTGCGAGCCCGGTGAAAGCCGGGTCGTCGAGGATCTGGGATTGGCCGACGGGGGTGACTGTCTTCGGCTTGTAGATGAAGGCAGTGCGGATGACGTCTTCTTTGGCGGGCACGGTCCCGGGGCTTGGGACGAATGCCCAGATGGGGCTTCCCGCTGCCGCGTTGAGAGCGTCCACAAGGGTTTTGAGGGCGGTGTCGCGGTCCGGGCCGATTCCAACGCCCACCGGGTTCTCGATCTCTTCGAGGGCGACGACATCGGCGTCGATCATGGTGATCGCGGTGACGATCTTCGCTTGCTGTTGGCTGAAGGCCTGGGAGGACCAGGCTCCTCTGACAGTGCATTTCTTCGTGGTGACGAAGTTGCCTTCCCTATCGGGGTATCCCTTGCAGCCGGGCTCGTTCTCGCCGAGGTCGGAGAAGTAGTTGAGGACGTTGAAGGTCGCGACTTTCACGTCGCCGTTGACTGTGGGGACTGCGGGGCGCTGGCCGCTGATGGCGACGGGGGAGCGATCGGGGTGTCCGGCGACCATGCGGCTCGGCTGGAAGACGAAGTTCGAGTGGCGCACGTCGACGAGGACAGGATGCGTGAAGTTCACCTGGTAGCCGACCCTGGCCGGGGCGCCGTTGGCGAAATAGGCGTAGGGGACCGATGTTGCCACGTCCTGCGTGAGATTCGTGTTCGTCCCGTCATCGAGGGAGATCACGGCAGCGGCGTTCTTCGCTTCGTAGTCGATTGCCGTGCCTCCGGGGGCGACGACGTCGGTCGCCGCTCGTAGCGGCTCGCTCCCGGGGGTGAGGGCGAGGGTGCCGTACTGGTTCACCTGGTAGTTGTCGGTGATCGTCCAGCTTCCCGATGGGGCGACGAGCATGGATTCGAGGGCTTCGAATTGTTCCGCATTCGGCAGGGAGTCCAGGGGGGTTGGGGAGATGGGAGCACAACCCGTGGCGGGGGTGATCGCCGTGACGGCGAGCTGGGTGAGGCTCGGTGTGGATGCGGGCGTTGTCTTCCCGGTTGCGGGGAATTCGGTGACGGTGCCTCTCACCTGGACGCAGGAGCCGATTGCCGGGATGTCGAGGTTCTTCTTGCCCACCCAGACGAAGAGGCCGTCTGATGAGTTACGCGCCGGATCCCAGGTTCCGCCGCTTCCGGGGGTCTGGATTGTGAAGCCGTCAAGGGTCGAGGCGAGTCCGTCCTCGCTCTTGGGATAGGCTCCGGTGACGACGCCGAGGGTGGTGACGGTGGTCCCTGTAAGAGCCGAATCATCGGCGTCCCCTGTTTTTTGGATTTCAGGGATCGGGGTGAGGGCCCGGTCCTGGGCTGGTCGCGATTGTGTGGTCTCGGCGGGCTCAGCGGTGTTGTTCCCGGAGCCCGTCTGCTCTGAGCCCCGAGAACTGTGGAGTGCCTCATCTCCTTGGCTATTGGCTGTGGAATCTGCAGGGCCATTGGAAGGCTCGGCCTGCTTCGATTGGGGGCTTTCCTCGGGGGCGAGTGGGGGCTCGGCTATGGAGGGGGCCTCGGGAGAGGAGTGAGAGGGGGGTGTGTCTTCGGCTGCTCTTTCCGCTGCCTGGGCGCTCATCGGAATGGTGACGAGCGCGAGGGCGGCGGCTCCGGAAAGGAGTCTCTTCATGCTGATGGTCATACGATGGGTCTCCAGTTTGGGGTCGCCACTTCAGTGTGATGTGGTGTCGTCTTTGACATGCAAGACCCCACCCTTCACATAATGTAAAGAGCGGATTTTACAATCGTAACAACATGTGGGGGCAAGATCTAGCCCCCAACCGAGAATTCTTTGTCTCCCGGCACCGCCACCGATTCAGCGGGCTTCACTGGGCCGGTAGGGACTGACAACCACTTCAACCTTTTGCAGGTCCTTCACCTCGGCGTATCCGGTTGAAGCCATCGTGCGCTTGAGTGCGCCGACAAAGTTGAGTGAGCCGTCCGCCCTCGTCGAAGGACCGTAGAGAATCTGCTCCAAGGTTCCCGAGGTGCCGACGTGGACCCTCTGCCCTCGCGGCATATCCGGGTGAGTCGCTTCAGAGCCCCAATGCCATCCTTGTCCGGGCGCTTCCTTCGCGCGTGCGAGGGCAGCGCCGAGCATCACTGCATCCGCTCCGCAGGCGATCGCACGTGCGAGATCCCCGGAACGCCCGATTCCACCGTCCGCGATAACGTGAACGTAGCGGCCACCGGACTCGTCCATGTAGTCGCGCCGGGCTGCCGCAACATCCGCGATCGCCGTCGCCATCGGCGCATGGACTCCCAGGGACTGACGGGTCGAATGGGCCGCTCCCCCGCCAAAACCGACGAGGACGCCCGCCGCGCCGGTCCTCATGAGGTGCAGGGCCGCAGTATCCGTGCACACCCCTCCCACAATGACGGGAACATCGAGTTCGTAGATGAAACGCTTGAGGTTGAGCGGCTCATGGCGGCTCGACACATGCTCCGCGGACACTGTGGAGCCTCGGATGACGAAAAGGTCGACGCCCGCATCAACGACGTAACGCCAGTACTTCTGGGTGAGTTGCGGCGAGAGCTTGCCTGCGACCACGACCCCGGCATCACGGATCTGGGCGAGGCGCTCGGTGATGAGGCGCGGCTGGATCGGCTCGGAATAGATCTGCTGGAGGCGAGCGATCGACTCCTCCTCACTCAAGTGTGAGATCTCTTCAAGGATCGGCTCGGGATCCTTGTAGCGGGTCCACAATCCGTTGAGGTCAAGGACACCGATCCCGCCCAGGCGGCCGAAGTCGATTGCCGTTTGAGGACTCATCACGGAATCCATGGGAGCAGCCATGACGGGGATGTCGACGTGGTAGGCGTCAATCTGCCATCCGACATTCACATCCTCAGGGTCGCGTGTGCGCCGCGCGGGCAGCAGGGCGATGTCGTCGAGACTGTAGGCGCGCCTGGCGCGTTTTCCGCGGCCAATTTCGACTTCGTTGCTCATTTTCCCAGTGTATCGGCTCGCCTCTTCACGTATCCGAGGCAAGGAGGTCTGCACATGCACAGGGGTGGAGGGGCGGGTAAGACAAGAAGTCCTCTTCACCTGGGCGGTCTGCACATGCATAAGGGATGACGCACACTAGGGGCATGAACTCGACGACGACTTGGAGCGAAGTGCCCTGGCTGGGCTTTGACACTGAAACGACGGGCGTGGACCCGGCCACGGACCGGCTGGTCACTGCCGCCCTCGTCCTTCGCCTCGACGGGGCGAGGGCGGGACGCGAAGACCAGGTGCGCACCTGGCTCGCTGATCCTGGGGTGGAGATCCCCGCGCAGGCGAGCGCCGTTCACGGCATCACGAACGACATGGCGAAATCGCAGGGCCGCCCGATTGAGGAAGTCCTCGACGAGGTCGCGGCCACCCTGGTCGAGCATTGGCGTCGAGGCTTTCCCGTCGTCGCTTTCAACGCCTCCTACGACATCACCCTCCTCGATGCGGAACTCGCCCGCCACAACATGGGGACCTTCGCACAGCGCCTCGACGCCACTCCGATGCTCCTCATCGATCCTCTGGTCCTGGATCGCGCACTCGACCGCTACCGCAAGGGAAAGAAAACCTTGACGGATATGGCTCCGGTCTACGGGGTCGACGCGTCTGCCGACGCCCACACCGCCGAAGTTGATGTGCAGATGACTCTGGATGTTCTGGCGGGAATGGCGAGGCGATTCGATTCTGTGAAGGCGATGAGTGCTGGACAGTTGCACGCCTACCAGGTGCAGGCCCACCGGGAGTGGGCCATTGACTTTGAGAACTTCTTGCGTTCGAAGGGGCGGGAGGCGAGCATCGACCCGGCTTGGCCGATGCTCGCGCACTGAGCCCTCACTTCTCGTCGATCAAGTCTTTCCAGCTTCTCTTATTGCCGACGAGGATATCGAAGTGGCGGTTCTGCTCGGCGATCGCCGCATCCGTCGCCGGGTTCTTAATCAAGGCTTCGAGGACATCGGGGGCGGCGGTGATCGCGCCGACTCCCTGACGGACGAGTTCAAGCACCTGCTCGGAGTTCTTGAAAGAGGCGGCCAGGACATCAGCTTCGAGGCCATAGGACCTCAAGGTCTTGTGGATTTCCGTGGCGACGCGTACGCCGTCAATCCCATAGTTGTCCATGCGGTTGACATAGGGCGCGACATAGCGGGCACCGGCCTTCGCGGCCATGAAGCCCTGCATGGACGAGTGGATGCCGGTGGCGGTGACCTGCATGCCCTCGGCGACGATCAGCGGGATCGCGCGGAAGCCCTCACGGGTCACGGGCAGTTTCACGAAGAGGTTGCCGCCCAGTTCAGAACGCAGCGCCCTCGCCTCATCGACCATGGCTTCCGCGGTTTCAGACACGATCTGAACGTGCAGCTGAGAGGTGGTGGGAAGAACAGCGCGAATGTTGTGAAGAACCTCGAGGGGCTCTTTGCCTTCGCGGTAGAGGATCGAGGGGTTCGTTGTGACGCCATCGATCGGCAAGTACTTCAGGGTTTCCTTGATGGCATCAACATTGGCGTGGTCGATGAGGATAAGCATGGGTGCGCGAGCCTCCCGCGATCTAGAAAACTATTCCAACCCGTTCAGAGTAGGCGATCAGATGAGGGGAAGATTCACCGAGTCACTCATCCGCCACGCAGGAGACCAGCCAAGGGGCATGCGAACCCATGGAGGCCCCCGGCGTGACAGAGCTTGGGCTCGTCACACCGGGGGGCGTGGGGCGCACGGCGTCTCTTCTCAGTTCAGGTTCAGCTGGCCTTTCAGCGGCCCGAGGTCGAGTGGTAGTTCGGCGCCTCAGAGGTCATCTGCACATCGTGGGGGTGAGACTCGCGCAGACCCGCAGAAGTGATCCGCACGAAGCGACCGTTCTTCTTGATCTCCTCAATCGAGGAAGCACCCAGGTAGAACATCGTCTGATGCAGGCCGCCGACGAGCTGGTAGATAACAGAGGCGAGGGAACCGGTGAAAGGCACCTGCCCTTCAATTCCCTCGGGAACAATCTTGTCATCGGAAGTGACATCGGCCTGGAAGTAGCGGTCCTTCGAATAGGACTTGCGCCCACGCGAACTCATCGCGCCGAGAGAGCCCATGCCGCGGTAGCGCTTGAACTGCTTGCCATTGGTGAAGACGACCTCACCGGGGGACTCCTCGCAGCCCGCAAGGAGCGAGCCAAGCATGACGGTGTCAGCGCCGGCGACAAGGGCCTTGCCGATGTCACCGGAGTACTGGAGTCCACCATCGGCGATGAGGGGAACACCCGCTGGTCCACATGCCTTCGCAGCGAGAGCGATCGCGGTGATCTGCGGGACGCCCACGCCTGCGACGACGCGGGTCGTGCAGATGGAGCCCGGTCCGACTCCGACCTTGACCGCGTCCACTCCGGCGTCGATCAGGGCCTGAGCGCCCTCGGTCGTGGCGACGTTACCGCCGATGATCTCAATGCCGTCGAATGCTGGGTCGTTTTTGATGCGGCGGATCATGTCGAGAGCGAGCTTGGCTCCACCGTTCGCAGTGTCGACGACGAGGACGTCGACTCCGGCTTCGGCGAGGGCGGTGGCGCGCTCCCAGGTGTCACCCCAGTACCCGACTGCGGCGCCAACGATGAGGCGACCGCGAGCATCCTTCGTGGCGTTCGGATACTGCTCAGTCTTGACGAAGTCCTTGACGGTGATGAGACCGGTGAGACGGTCGTCCTCGTCCACGATCGGGAGTTTTTCGACGCGGTGTTCGGCAAGGAGGGTCTTGGCGTCTTCACGAGAGATTCCAACGTGACCGATGACGAGGCGTTCGCGGGGAGTCATGCAGTCGCGGACTTTCAGCCTCGCCCAGTCACTTTGGGGGACGAAGCGCAGGTCGCGGTTCGTAATGATGCCGAGCAGGTGGCCGTCTTCGGAGACGACGGGCAGGCCGGACACGCGGTAGTGTCCGCATAGCTCGTCGAGCTGCTCGATCGTGGCCTCAGGTCCGACGGTGACGGGATCTTCCACCATGCCCGATTCGGAGCGCTTCACGAGGCGCACCTGTTGGGCCTGCTCTTCGATGGAGAGGTTGCGGTGGAGGATGCCGATTCCACCTTGACGGGCCATCGCGATGGCCATGCGCGCTTCGGTGACGGTATCCATGGCGGCCGAGAGGAGGGGCACGCGCAATGAGATCTTCTTGGTGAGTCGGGACGTGGTGTCCACTGTGGAGGGGACGACGTCTGTGAGCTCGGGGAGCAGGAGGACGTCGTCGTAGGTCAGCCCGGTAAGACCGAAAGCGTCGGTCGTAGAAATGTCACCCATGTGGAGAGTTTAGGCGTGCGCCGCGAGCGCGGGCTAACCGCCTGCCCCTTCCCCGCCCTTCGAGTGGCAGGTCTCACGCGCCCGGCTGCGAGTCACGCCTCCCCGGTGTTCTCCTCACCTGGGGCCGCCGTTTTCTCTTTCAGCACTCCCCCGTCTCTTTCCACGCTGACGCTGCTTGTTTCAGTGCCGCCGCGAAGCCCGGATGCACTCCGATCCTGGGCAAAGTGAGCATCTGCGCAATGTGGTAGGCATCAGGCTTTCCTGGCCACACGGAACAGCCGGGCTCTCCCCTCTCGTTGATCTCGTGGATCCATCGGCCCGGGCCCTCGTGCGCATACTGGTCCATCCAGGATACGTAGCGCGAGAAGCGCTCAGTGCAGGCCTCAACCCCGGCCTCGTCCCCTTCTTCTTCGAGGACTCGGCCGAGGATCAGCGCGGCGTTCACGGCCTCGGCACCGGCCCAGTGCATGCGCGTGGACACCACCGGGCGCCCGTCGAAGTCTGTCGTGTAGACGATCCCCCCGACTCTTCCTGCATCCCACCCGTCCTCGTCTGCTCGTTCCACGAGGGCGCGCGCGACCTCGAGCATCCAGGCGCCCGGGGTGTCGCCAATGGCGATGAGGGCGGCACGCGCATGGAGGATGAGGCGCACCCACTCGAAGCCGTGGCCGGGCGTCGCCCCATAGGGGCGGAAGGGATCTGCCGAGTTTTCGATGAACATCTGGGCTTGGACGCGCCAGGAAGCGTCGAAGTGTTCGGGAAGACGCCAAGCGAAGCGGGCTCCGAGGTCTGCAACGAAGCGCGTCATCTCGCGGGCGCGGTCGAGCCAGCGCCTCTGCCCGCTCGCGTCGAATGCTGCGAGATAGGCCTCGACGGTGTGCATGCTCGTGTTGAGGCTGCGGTAGTCCTCGCATTCGCTCCAGTCCCGCTTCCAGGAGTTGCGCACACGCCCGAAGGAGGGCTCCCACCAGTGGCGATCCTGATTTTCGAGGGCCTCGTCCAGCAGGTCTCGCGCCTCCTCGTGGCCTGCGAGCTGGGCGGCAGCGGCCGCGAGGATCACGAAGGCGTGGGCGTAGCCCTCCTTGCGTGCGCCCGGCGCGGGAGCCGCGTCCTCGTCATGGGAGTCGAGGGCGGAAAACCAGCCGCCGAACTCGTCATCATGGAAAGGCCCCCTCAAGGATCGAAGCCCGTGACGAACTAGGGCTTCGGCGCCCTCGAGTCCGCGCAATTGCGCGAGAGCGAAGACGTACGTCATGCGCGCGCTGATCCACAGCTCGACCGGAGAGTCGGGAGCAACGAGGCCGTGAGCATCGAGGGCGGCGAAGCCGGAGTCGACGGCGGATGCAGAGGCGAATCTGATGAGCTCTGTGAAGTCCTCGTCGAAAGATTTCAGGAGGGACTCTTCATTCCAGGGGGTGTGCACTACGACTCCCGGTTGCATCATTGCGAATGGGGCTTGGGAGTTTCAACCGTAGCATCGCGTGACATGCTCACGGCACGACAAGGCGCGCTCAGCGAGGCGAGGAATGCACTGAGCGGGCAGAGATGTGGCGTAGCACAGCTTTGGGTGGGGGCTCTGGGTACAGTGCACGATCGAGCGCGGGGATAGCTCGTAACGCGGGGAGGGGCCCGCTCTCGGCAAAGAGACGAATAGCTTCAATGTTGGGCACGCCTCATAGCACGAGGGTTCGGAGTCGGCGGCGGTCACGTTGAGGATGGGGATGGGCACACCTCATTGCGCGGACAGGCCCCTTTCAGCCGCCGATCTCTGTCAGGTCCACCCCTGGGGCGAGCATGGCGAGGACCTCTTCGACGCAGGCGGCGGGGGTGCGCACGCGCATCACTCGAGCGTCCACTACGGGTGGGGCGTCGGCGCCAACGAGGAGAACATCCACTTCGCTATCCTGCGCGATGACTCGGATGAGCACTTCACAGTCAGCATCAGTGCCCATCACGATGGCGAGTTCGATCGGACGGTTCTCGATGTGCGCGCGGAAACGATCCGGGCCGATCTCCATGCCGATCCGCCCCGTTGTGACGACGCGGGCGTCGATCCCGTACCACATGAGTGCGACTCCGACGACGTGAGCCGCCAGTTCATGCATGGTGTCTGTGAGGATCGCGATGGAGGCGAGAGGATTCTTCCGGCGCGGCCGCTGCTTGGCGATGGAGCCGAGGACTTCGAGGAAGGCCGCGTTCAGTTGAATCGAGGGGGCGCTGCCGGGCAGTTCCCCTCGAGCGTCCCCCCTTAAACGGTCGAGGGCGGGGCTGACGAGCCTGGACCAGGTGTGGACGAGACCCTCGGTCGAGATCGCGGCGGCGAGGCATTCACGCAGGGCTTTGGGAGTTGCGTTTCGTGTTGTCGTGACGAGATCGTGCACGCAATGCGGTGGCAGAGAATCGGGGGCTTCATCGCTCTCACTCCAATTGCGGGCGATGGCTGCGGCGTTTGCCGGGGTGACTCCGCGGCGCACGAGTTCGACCATGCGGGCAAGCCTGGCGATATCGCTGTCCACATATCGTCGATGCTCCCCCGTCCGCCGATCCGAGGGGCCCAGGCCGTATCGGCGTTCCCAGGTCCTCAGAGTCGAAGGGGGGATACCCAGCTTCACCGAGACCGCGGTCACTGTCAGTGGGGCGCCGACGCTGCGCTCAGTGCCGAGATGAGCTCGAGGCATGCGTCCCCTTTCCTTCCTCTCTTCAAATGCAGCGGCTTTTTCTGCTTGATGCACTGTGATCGACCAGGGCGCCTCAGCGCCACTGACTCACTTGGCCCTGTAGCTGCATTCTTACCCGGCAGCGCCGAGTTCGCCACCGGAACAACGAAGAGAATGAATAGCATTACTTGTTCACAGGCTATTCACTCGAAGCCCCCTCTTTTTGCAGGAAGATCCCAGAAATGACCTGATTCCTGGGAAAACACTGAGAGTTTAGACGTGAATCTTGAACTACTTACGCACAAGCAACTACTCTGGGCAAGGTCGCCGGGGACCCTCCCCGTTCCGACCTCGAAAGCGAGGTGCCTTTCAATGACCGACGTCTCCCGACTCCCCGGACCAATGGTTGATGCGTGGGATTGGCAGTACGACGGAGCCTGTCGCAACCTCGACACAGAACTCTTCTTCCACCCTGAGGGCGAGCGCGGTTCCACGCGCCGTCGACGCGCCGCGAATGCGAAGGCGATTTGTGCAAACTGCCCGGTGATCGACCAGTGTCGCGAATACGCTCTCGCAGCACAGGAGCCCTACGGGATCTGGGGTGGCATGACCGAAGAAGAACGGCGCGAAGAAATCCGCTCCAAGACCCGTCGAGTCTCCTGAGCTCCCAGCATCGACTCCGACTTCGGGGGCGCCGCGAAACGGCGCCCCCGAAGCGTTTCTGCAACACTTGTGTCACCTATTCGTCTCGCAGGAGTTTCTTCCGTGTTGTCTTCCCCCCGCCCCTCCACGGCCCGTTCGCCCCTCGTCGCTGTCCTTCTCCTCATCATTGCGGCGCTGGTCATCACCCTCGGCGTGTTCCTCGCGGATCGTCACCGTCTCACCAGCGAACTCGCTCAAGCTCGAGCTGCCCAGAGCGCCGACTCCCCCACTTCTCCCAGCGAGGAAAGCCCCGACGCTCAAAAGGGCAAGACCGCCCAGGACCCGAACGCTCCGGCTCCGACAGAGACACGCCCAGACGTCCTTGAAATCCTCCACAGCCAGGTGAAACGAGACCCCCACGATGCCCAAGCTAAAGGGAAGGTTGACGCGAAGGTCGTTATGGTCGTCTACTCCGACTTCGCCTGCCCTTATTGCACCCTTTTCGCCAAGGACGTCGCCCCCGCCCTCGACGATCTCATTGAGGACGGAACTTTAAGAATCGAATGGCGTGATCTTGCGCAGATCACTGCGTCCTCGCCGCTCGCAGCTCAAGCGGGCCGGGCCGCCGGTGAACAAAACCGCTTCTGGGAGTTCCACGACGCCGTGTACGCGGCCGCCGGGGAGGGCGAGCACCCGGAATACACGCAAGAGTCCCTCATTGAGTTCGCGAAGCAAGCCGGAGTCGGCGATCTTGAGGCTTTCAGTCGTGCAATGAACGCTCCTGAGACCGTCGCCGCCGTTGAGGCCGCGAAGCAGGATGCCTACGCCGTTGGCATCACTGGAACCCCCTTCATGATCATCGGGGACTCTTTCGTCCCCGGATACCGCGGCCCCGAATCCGTCAGGGCGACCGTCGAAGCGCAGGCGGCCGCAGCCCAGTGAGCACTCTGCCTCCCCTTGCCGCCCTCCTGGGAGGGGTCCTCACCCTCTTCGCCCCATGTTCGATCATGGTGCTCCCCGCCTTCTTCGCCTACGCCTTCCAGTCGAAGCGGGCGCTGGCGTGGCGCACCCTGCTGTTCTGGTTGGGCCTGCTCGCAGCTTTGATTCCCCTCGGTGCGCTCGTCGGAGCGGCGAGCCACGCACTGCGCGAGAGTCTCCCCCTCATCACAGCGCTCAGCGCCCTCTTGCTCATCATCCTTGGCACGATTGAGGCACTCGGATTCTCACTTCCTCGTTTCCGCGGGCGCTCCCGACCAGGAGCGAAGAGTCGTGATCGGACGCATCCGCTTTCGATCTTCCTCCTGGGTGCAGGTTACGGTTTTGCCGGGATCGGTTGCGCAGGTCCGATCCTCGGTGGCGTTCTCGTCGCCGCGGGGCTCGGAGGCTCTCCCCTCCAGGGGGCGCTCCTCATGGCCTGTTATGCGAGCGGCATGGCGCTCCCCCTGGGCCTGCTCGCCCTGATCTGGCGTTCTGCACGCCTTTTTGAACGGCCCTGGATGCGTCCTCGTCCATTGCTTCTCTTCGGACGGGAAACGACGTGGACGAATCTTCTTTCCGGCCTGCTCCTCGTGATCTTCGGCGTCCTTTTGCTTGTTTCGGGCACCTCGAATCCGCTGAGTGGACTTGTTTCCCCCGCGAGGCTCGCCTCCTGGGAGGAGTCTGTGCTCTCCTTCGCCACCCTTGTGCCGGGCTGGGCACTGATCGTGGCTCTCGCCGCCGTGCTCGGCGCCACCTGGTATATGAGGCCGCGCTCGCTGAGCGGGAGCGAAGAAGAATCCGAGTAGGCCCGGCTGTGGCTTGTGATAGTCGCCGCTATTGCTTGTGATAGGCCCGCTCTGGGTTGTGGTATCCCCCTTAGCGGGGTGGTGACGCGCGAGCGCGCACGGTCGCTTCACGGTGTTGAGGCCACATAGGATCCCCAGCCCGCATTCACACCCCTCGGCCAACAAAGATCGGGGCCGACACCCATGAGGATGTCGGCCCCGACAAGCTATTCGAGCGAGTCCGCTCAGCGCTCCACAATCGCGAGGACGTCACGCGCGGAGAGGATCTGGAACTCCTCGGCACCGTACTTGACCTCGGTGCCGCCGTAGCGCGAGTAGATCACAACGTCGCCGACCTTGACGTCGAGCGGGACGCGGTTGCCGTTGTCGTCAATGCGGCCGGGGCCCACTGCCACGACTTCGCCTTCCTGCGGCTTCTCCTTCGCGGTGTCCGGGATGACGAGACCGGAGGCGGTGGTGCGCTCGGCCTCGACCTGGCGGATCACAACGCGGTCTTCGAGGGGCTTGATGGAGACAGACACTGTCGTTCCCTTTCGTTCAAAGAACTGCTCGTCCCTCGCCCGCCGTCGCGGGGGTCGGGTGAGGAACCCGATCGCGGCCTGGGCCGCGCTTCAGGGACGAGCATAGGCCCGCTCTGGCACTCGAGCAACCTGAGTGCCAGTCCTGATTGTCGAAGACGCAGCGCCAACCCCCCAAAGAGGCGCATGATGCGCCCCGGCAGATCAGCCTCTCCATTGAAGATGCCCCCGTGAAGATGGACCCGCCATTCCCCGGGCATCACGACTGCGAGTCTGTGGGGCACCCGCGCTCAAAAGCCTTTTCCGTACAGGTCTTCTCGCCGATTGCCCCATCGGCCATCTGTACGTTCGAATTCTCCGTCCTCTACTCTTTGCGTTCGACACAGCTCCCTTTGAACTCTTTGCAGCACTCAGTCCTGCCGCTCGTCCTCGCACGCTCTGAACTGTCCACGTCCCACAGTCCTCTTCTCCCCTGCGCCGCGCTCACTCTCGCCTTAGCGCATCACGGAGTCCTCGCATGCGAGAATCCTCCCGTGCCTTCTTCGCTCGACCCGCTCCTGACTCCCGAGGGCTCCCGTCTCCTCGCTGATCTTGAGGCCGAGGCTTTTTCACCCAGCGACCCGCTCGCAGCAGGTGAGGCCCTGCGCAAGCGCGGCATTGAAACAAGACTCGCAAACGCCGTCCTCACCCAGCTCGATCTGCGTCGACGAGCCCGCACAAAATTCGGCGAAGACGCAGGCTCCCTCTTCTTTACGCGCGACGGACTCGAACAGGCAACCCGCAAGATCGTGTCCGAGCGCAGGGCCCGCCGCTACCGTGACGCCGGAGCGACATCCATCGCGGATCTTGGATGCGGCATCGGCTCTGACTCCCTCGCCTTCGCGAAAGAAGACCTTGCCGTGCTCGCAGTAGATCTGGACGAGGACGCGGCGAGCGCTGCCCGTCTCAACCTCGCTGCCCACCCCACAGCGCAGGTTAGACGCGCCAACGTCCTCGACCTTGATATTCCCAGTCTCGCCCACAGCGGCATCGATGCTCTTTTCGCCGACCCCGCCAGGCGCACAGGAGCACAAGGCGGTTCCGCCAGGATCATGGACCCCGAGTCCTGGTCTCCTCCGCTTTCCCTCGTCCTGTCGTGGCGCGAGGCGATCCCCCGTGTCGGCGTCAAGGTCGCTCCCGGCATCGCTCATGAGGCCCTGCCCGCTGATGCGCGCGTCGAATGGACGAGCGTTGACGCCTCCCTCGTCGAAGCGGCGATCTGGACCGGCCCTCTCGCCCTCGAAGGAGCGGGCCGCAGTGCCGTCGTCATCAAAGGGAATGAGGTGTTCGTCCTCGCCGAAAAGGGCCCCGCGAACGCTTTGAGGGTGCCCGCTCCCCTCGGCCCGCTCGGCGCGTTCATCGCCGAACCTGATGACGCGGTGATCCGTTCGGGTCTCATTCACCGCCTCGCTGAGGAAACCTCCTCCACTCTCGTCTCCGAGTCAATCGCCTACCTGAGCGCCGACACTCCCCTCCTTTCGCCCTTCCTCAGCTGCTTCGAAGTCGAGGACGTCGTCGCCCTCAAGCCGAAGATGATTTCTTCGGCGCTGCGTTCCCTGGGGGTTGGCCGAGTCGAAGTGAAGAAGCGAGGCGCGGATATTGATCCGGCCGCTTTGCGCAAGTCCTTGAAGCTCAAGGGCGATGGGGAGGCCGTCGTCTTCGCCACGCGGGTCGCGGGGCGTCACCGTGCAATCATTGCCCGTCGTCGGCGCTCCTGAGCCGACTGGCCACACGCCCATGCGATCAAAGGGGCCTTGAGAGCAGGGGAAGCCTGAGCTGTGCGCGCCCATGTGCTCAAGGAGCTTTCTGCTCATCAAGCTCGGCCTACACGAACCCCTTGATCGGCCTACAGGGCCCCTTGCACGCCCATGGTCCAGTAAGCCCGCTTCGGGCTTGCCGAACACCCGAGCATCACAGCCACGTCCCCACGCCCCGGAGACTTCGGGAGGAGGTCGTCGAGTTGGCGTTTGAGTGCAAGCCACGTCCCCACGCCCCGGGAACTTTGCTCGGGCTCGCACGAAATCCGAGACCTGGACCCGCACTCGCGGGCCCCAGGGACGCTCCGCCGCTTCACACCAGGGCGCTCCAGTGGATTCAGCGCGGCAGCACGGAAGGGTGGGTGAGAGCCATGCTCGAATCCGGGGAGAAATCCCAATCGGAGGGCGCCACTCCTGCTCTGACAAGCTCAGAGGTCAAAGCCGCAATCTGAGCACCGTTATCCGTGCAAAAACGCAGTGGAGGCATCCTCACTTCAATACCCGCAGCTTCAGCGCGTGCGCTCAGCAAAGAACGCAGACGCGAATTCGCAGAAAACCCTCCACCGACAACAATCGACGAACACCCCGTATCAAGGGCGGCGCGTACCGCCTTCGACGTGAGGGAATCATTGACTGCTTCTGAAAAGCCCGCGCACACGTCCTCGGGGGAAAACTCTTCACCCCTGGCCTGGGCGCCTTCGATGTAACGGGCGACTGCGGTCTTCAAGCCGGAGAACGAGAAATCGTACTTGTGGCGCTCCTTGTCCTTTCCGGAGGCAAGACCGCGTGGGAAACGGATCGCATCAACATTGCCGAGCTGGGAGAGTCGGTCAACGTGCGGGCCCCCCGGATAAGGCAGCTCGAGGAGGCGACCGACCTTATCGAAAGCCTCACCTGCGGCATCGTCGAGGGTTCCGCCCAGTTCTTTCACATCGGTGGCGATGTCCTCGACGAGGAGGATATTCGAATGCCCGCCAGAAACGACCAGGCCGACGAATCGTTGTGGCAGGGGCCCGTCGGCGAGTTTGTCAACGGCGAGGTGGCCGATGATGTGGTTCACTCCGTACAGGGGCTTGCCGAGAGCAGAGGCCAGGGCCTTCGCCGCACAAATCCCAACCGTCAACGAGCCGACGAGGCCCGGGCCCGCCGCCACGCCGATCGCGTCAATCTCCTTAAGAGTGACGCCTGCTTCCTCGAGAGCCGAGTCGAGGGTCGGCAGGAAGGATTCAAGGTGGGCGCGAGAAGCGATCTCCGGGATGATGCCGCCGTAGCGGGCGTACTGGTCCATCGAGGTGGCGGTTCGGTCAACGAGGAGCTCGCAGCCGCGCACGATCCCGACACCGGTCTCATCGCAGGTCGATTCAATTCCAAGAACGAGGGCTTCACTCACGTCGACCAGTGTAAAACCGTGGGCCGCTTCAGGCCTCGTCCGCTTGAGCTCTGGGGCGTCGCTTTGCGATCGCCATTGCGACTCCTGCGAGGGCGAGGGCGAGGAGGGACCAGGGCAAGGCGTGATCGGCGAGGGCCTTGATGTCAGCGGGTCCGAATATGAGGCCGATGAGGGCCAGAACGGAAAGGAGGGTGAACACAGACATGGCGAAGATGGTCAATGCGACCCAAAAGCGGCGTGCGGGACGCTGTTCTCCTGTGGGCTTCGCTTCGCTGGTGTCCGCCTTGCTGATTGTGTATTCGGCCATGTTCTTCGCCTCCGCCCCGATTTTGCTCACCATATTCTATGGTGCAGCGAGTGTCCCCCAAGCTCCTTGCCTCTTCGTTGAGCTCCTCCCCTCTTCGCTGCGACCTCTCTTCTTCGCAAAGGCTTCCCGTCTTCGTCACATTCTCACTTCTTCCCCACGGCCTCTCTTCTCCAACTCAAGGCCGGGACGCAGGGGCGAGGCCGTATGCAGCTCTTCCCCAAGAGCCGCATACGACGGCGCCCCGGCCGAAAGAGAATCGACCGGGGCGCCGCGATGGCCATATGCGGCTCAGATGCCCTTCAGGGCAGCCTTGCCGAGCTGACGGTTGAGCGTCGCAATAACATCGAGAGGGATCTGCTTGGGGCAAACCGCCGCGCACTCACCAATGTTCGAGCAGGTGCCGAAACCCTCCTCGTCCATCTGGTTGAGCATGTTGACAACTCGCTTGTAGTTCTCCGGCTTGCCCTGGGGAAGGAGCTGGAGGTGCGTGACCTTCGCCGAGGTGAAAAGCATCGCCGAAGCGTTCGGGCAGGCCGCCACGCAAGCGCCGCAGCCGATGCAGGCTGCAGCCTCGAATGCACGATCCGCGTCCTGCTTCGGAACCGGAGTGGCGTGAGCGTCCGGGGCCGCACCGGTGTTCACTGAAATGTAACCACCAGCCTGGATGATGCGGTCAAGGGCGCTGCGGTTGACGACGAGGTCCTTGATCAGCGGGAAGGCGTCCGCACGCCAGGGCTCGATCGTGATGACGTCACCATCGTGGAACGTCCTCATATGGAGCTGGCAGGTGGTCGTGACCTCCGGGCCGTGAGCAACGCCATTGATGACGATGCCGCACTGACCGCAGATTCCCTCACGGCAATCCGAATCAAAGGCGATCGGTTCTTCGCCGCGGGCGAAAAGGTCCTCGTTGAGGATGTCGAGCATCTCCAAGAAGGACGAGCCCTCGGAGATTCCCTTCACCTGGTACTCGTGCATCGCGCCACGGTCGTCGGGACCGTTCTGGCGCCAGATCTTCAGTGTGAGGTTCACTTGTAGCTCCGCTGCTTCAACTCGATGTTGTTGTAGATGAGGTCTTCCTTGTGGAGGATCGGCGCTTCTCCCTCGCCGGTCCACTCCCACGCGGCGACGTACAGGTACTGGTCGTCGTGGCGCATCGCTTCACCCTCGGGGGTCTGCGACTCGGCCCGGAAGTGGCCGCCGCAGGACTCCTCACGGTGCAGAGCGTCGATACACATGAGTTCACCCAGTTCCATGAAGTCGGCGACGCGGCCGGCCTTCTCGAGGGACTGGTTAAGTTCGCCGATCGACTTGCCGGGAACACGGACGTTGAGCCAGTAGTCCTTGCGCAGTTCGCGGATGAGTCCGATTGCCTTCTTGAGGCCGGCCTCGGTGCGTTCCATACCGCAGTACTCCCACATGATGTGCCCGAGCTCCTTGTGGAAGGAGTCGACGGAACGCGATCCGTTCACAGACATGAGAGTGTCGATACGCGACTGGGCGTCCTGAAGAGCCTCGACGACATCCTGAGAGTTCTCGTCGAGCTTCGGCAGGTTGAAACACTTCGACAGGTAGTCGTTGATCGTGTTCGGCAAAACGAAGTAGCCGTCCGACAGGCCCTGCATGAGCGCCGAAGCGCCCAGGCGGTTAGCACCGTGGTCGGAGAAGTTCGCCTCGCCGGCGACGTACAGGCCCGGCAGGTTCGACTCGAGGTCGTAATCGACCCACAGGCCGCCCATCGTGTAGTGGACCGCCGGGTAGATGCGCATCGGCACTTCGTAGGGGTTGTCACCGGTGATGCGCTCGTACATGTCGAAAAGGTTGCCGTACTTCGCAGAAACGGCATCCTTGCCCATGCGCTGGATCGCATCGGCGAAGTCGAGGTAGACGCCGCGAGCAACACCGTCGATCTTCGGGCCAACGCCTCGTCCCTCGTCGCACATGTTCTTCGCCTGGCGAGAGGCGATGTCACGCGGGACCAGGTTGCCGAAGGAGGGGTAGATACGCTCGAGGTAGTAATCGCGATCCTCTTCGGGAATCTCGCGCGGATCCTTTTCGCAGTCTTCCGCCTTCTTGGGCACCCAGATGCGGCCGTCGTTACGAAGCGACTCCGACATGAGGGTGAGCTTCGACTGCTGGTCGCCGTGCTGGGGGATGCAGGTCGGGTGGATCTGCGTGAAGCAGGGGTTGCCGAAGTAGGCGCCCTTGCGGTGCGCACGCCAGATCGCGGTCGCGTTACACCCCATGGCGTTGGTGGACAGGAAGAAGACGTTTCCGTAACCACCCGTGGCGAGGACGACCGCGTCGGCGACGTGGGTCTCAAGCTTTCCGGTGGACATGTCGCGGGCGACAATGCCTCGTGCACGACCATCGGAGACGATGAGCTCGACCATTTCGTGGCGCGCGTGCTCGGTGACGGTTCCAGCTGCGACCTGACGCTCGAGGGCCTGGTAGGCGCCGATCAGGAGCTGCTGTCCTGTCTGGCCGCGAGCGTAGAAGGTGCGAGACACCTGGACGCCGCCGAAGGAACGGTTATCAAGAAGGCCGCCGTATTCGCGGGCGAAGGGGACGCCCTGAGCGACGCACTGGTCAATGATGTTGGCGCTGACCTCGGCGAGACGGTAGACGTTCGTTTCGCGGGCACGGTAGTCGCCGCCCTTGACCGTGTCGTAGAAGAGACGGTAAACGGAGTCGTTGTCGTTACGGTAGTTCTTCGCGGCGTTGATGCCGCCCTGGGCGGCGATCGAGTGGGCTCGGCGGGCCGAGTCCTGGTAGAAGAACACGTCGACGTTGTAGCCCATTTCGCCCAGCGAGGCTGCGGCAGCACCACCGGCAAGGCCGGTGCCGACGATGATGACGCGGAGCTTGCGGCGGTTGGCCGGGTTCACGAGGGCCGCGGAGAACTTGCGCTGCTCCCAGCACTGTGCAATCGGAACATCGAGGGGCGCCTTCGTGTCGGCGATCTTCTCGCCCTCGTGATAAAAGCCCTTGATGAGGGTGTCAGACATGAGTATTCGACCTTCCTCAGGAGATGAATCCGGCGGCGATGGCAAGCGGCGGCGCCATGAACATCACAAGGATGATGGCGCCGACGAGGCCGGAGAGGATGAGCATGGCCTTGCGCGTGGCGGGTCGGACCCAGCCGAGGCTCTGGAACATCGACCAGAAACCGTGCGACACGTGCAGGCAGACGAGTGCCACGAAGAGCAGGTACAAGAGGACAACCAGCGGCGATTGGAAGGACGCCACCATGCGCTCGTAGGGGGTCGCGTCGGCGCCGAAGCCCGTCTTCACTGCACCCACGGTGAAGTGCAAGATGTGGAAGACGAAAATGAGGAAGATCAGGACGCCGGACAGGCGCATGGTGCGCGCAGCATAGGAGTCCGTGACTGACTTCTTCACGACGTAGCGGCTCGAGCGCGCCTTCTTCGAACGCCGCCACGTGTAGGCGGCGGCGAAGAGATGGATGAGGAGCATGAGGAGCATCGCGGCGCGGAAGACCCAAATGAATCCGCCGTGCGGGAAGATCGGCACGAATGCCTCTTCTTTGAGCCAGTGGGCGTAGTGGTCATACGCCTCCTGACCGAGGAACATCTTGAGGTTGCCGTAGGAGTGGAAAAGCAGGAAGAAGACGAATACGAAGCCCGAGACGGCCATCAGCTGCTTAATGAAGACGCTGGTGGTCCACGCGCGGCGCTTCTTCGTTGCGACGTTTGTTGTGGCCATGAAGAATAGGATAAGCCCTGAAATCGTGCCGATTCTGCGACCCTCGGCCCACTGGAAGCGAACTTTTACTCGGGGTTGCGAGTTTCCCGCACAATCACGCCGATTCCCCAGCGAGTTCACACGGGATTATCCTCGCTGCGAGGCAGTCTGTATTGCCACTTCAAAGATCTCTTCCAGACCTTTTTTAATACGCCGATCGTCGCGATATTCGTTCAAACGTCTTTTCTTCTCAGAACTCAGTTGCTTTCGAGTTCCTTGAGCATCGTGATCGCATCCTCGAGGGGATTGTGGAAGTAGCGCCGGATTCTCCCGACTTCCCTAAAACCCTCACTCGTGTAGAGGGCGCGCGCCCCCTGATTCGATTCTCGCACTTCTAAGAAGACCGTCCCAGCTCCCCGCCCCTGTCCCTCTTCGAGGAGGGCTTTGACGAGCATTCTGCCGAGCCCAGTGCGACGGGCCTGGGGCAGGATCCCGATGGTCATGATGTCCGCACTATCGCCGAGCGTTTTGATTCCGCCGTATCCGAAGACGAGGCCCCCGGCCCGTGCGAGGCCCCTGACCTGCGAAGGATCATCATCTTCAGCTCTTGTCTCCTCGTCAGGGGCTAGGGCGAGGAGATAGTCCGAGTAAGGTGAAGCGAGTTCCTCACGAATCATCCCCTCCGTCCACGGGTCCTCAGGGAAGAGGAGCTGCTCAAGCTCAAGGAGGAGTTGCGCATCGGATTTTCCGGCACGGATGATGTGGACCCGTCTCGGACTCATAAGCGTTCCATCGGCTGACCGTGAATCTCCGGGCGGCGCAAGTACAGGGGCGCGGTCGACAGGGAGTCTGCCTCTCCGCGGGCGAGCCTGGCGGAGACGATGCGCGAGAAGATCGCGGGGTCGAGTTCGACCTGGGGGCCGAATTCCGCGACCGCGAGCGCTTCAGCTGAGTGGGCGGGAATGGGGCCTGCGCTCACGATGAGTAGATCCCTTTGTCGGAGGGAGGACAACAGAGCGGCGGCGCTTCCGACCTCGAGACGCCCCTCGAGGTGCACATCATCGGCACCCTCAGCAGTGTAAAGACCCCAGTAGAGCTCTTTGCGGCGCGCATCAGAGATCGCGAGGACCCGGGTCTCGCGGGGGAGAAGATCAAGGGCGGCGCGGGCAATCGCGTCGAGGCTCGACACTCCGTACACGGGGATTGCGGCTGCGCGGGCATACACGCGAGCAGACACAAGGCCTGCGCGAAGACCGGTGAAGGGGGCGGGGCCGGTTCCCACGCAGACGCGATCAAGTCCGGCGGCTGCCCCCTGCGGCGCAAGCCCCGCCTCGGTGAGCACCTGGGTCACGAGGACGGCGATGGACTCGGCGTGGTGTCGCGTGGACTTATTGGCGGCGCGAGACAGGACCAGTGTGTCGTTGACGAGTGCGACGGTGGTTGCGGCTGAAGTGTCGAGGCACAGTGAAAGCACGGCGTCGATCCTACTCGTCGGAGGCGGGGGCAACCGATTCGGCCCCTGCGTCATCCGTCTTCTCGCCTTCATCGAAGGCCTGCGCCTCGCCCTCGGCGATGATCTCGCGGGCGCGCGCGAGAACCCGATCGAGCACCCCGTCCCAGCGGGTCCCGCGCGGGCGCAGTTCGACCCGGCGCTCGCCGTCGTCCATGGTTTCAAGGTTGATGGTGTCACTGTCGTAGGCCGCCTCGCCGCCGGTGGCGCGTTCAACGTCAATTTCGAGGCGCTCTTCAGACATCGCTTCGGTCTTCCCCTCGCCCCATTCGACGACGATCACCGAATCGGCGAGGCTGGAATCCAGGTCGAGGGTTTCAAGGTCTTCAAGGTCGCGGATCCGGTAGGCATCCGCGTGGATGAGATCGGGGCCTCCCGACAGGCTGTGATGGACTCGGGCAACAATGAAGGTCGGGGAGGCGACCCGGCCTCGCACCCCCATCCCTTCTCCGATGCCCTGCGTGAAGGTGGTTTTTCCCGCTCCCAGGCCGCCGCGCAGCATGATGAGGTCCCCGGCCTGCAGGACCTCCCCGAGGGCTCTGCCCACTGCTCGCGTCTGCTCGGGTGAGCGGGTGGTCGCCGAAAGCGGGGCATTCATCGGGTCTCCTCCGTCAGGTCATGTCCGGTCGCACAACGCGGGGCCGACGGGAGAGCCGCCGGCAGCGGCATGGACCATTGTCGCACTCCCGGGATCTGCGGACATCGAGAATCCTCACCCGCCGTCGAGGCGCGCGGCGATGAGACGCCAGTGCTCGAAACGCTCCTCCTCCCACGCCATGACGGACTCGTCGGGGAGCACCTCTCTCGATGTGAGCGGCATACGCGGAGCGCCTGCCGACACTGCGGCTCCGAGTGCGGAGGCTTCCGCGACATGCAAGCGCTCGACCGGCCTGCCGAGGACTGATGCGATGACACGGCACCACGGTTCCGAGCGGGCGCCCCCGCCGAACACGCGTAAGGTCTCGGCCTCCGCTCCCATCCGGCGCCAGCGGTCGCCGACCTCGAAAGCAACCCCTTCGTATACGCACCGCGCAAGGTCGGCCCGATTCGTCCCCAGGCCGAGTCCCCACATCACGCCCCCGGGGGCATGCGGCCACCCGTGCTCCGACGGATCCGACAACCGGGGGAAGAACAACGGAGCGTCGGCCGCGGGCTCCACGGCTGCGAGCTCGTCACTGAGGTCGTAGCTCTCACCGGCGAGCACGGTCCTGACGAACCAGCGGTGAGCGGCCCCGGCCGTCGGAATCGCAGCCTCTCGAACCCATTGACCCGGTTCAAGGAAACTGAACAATGGGCCGCCCCATGGGAGCGGAGCGTCCGCCCGGACCTCAAGCGCGCCCGATGTGCCGAGGCACAGCGTCGCTACATCGGGCCCTATCCCCGCCGCCATTGCTGCGAGCTTCTGGTCCTGCCCGCCGACACGCACCGGGATCGTTCCGACCCCGAGACGTTCGCCTATTTCCCGGCGAAGGACTCCCGCCTCCGTTCCGGATTGACGGATCTTCGGGAACAGATCGCTGTCGATCTCGAGAGCGTCCAGCAGGTCACGGTCCCACAGACCGTCCTCGAGCGAAGCCGCCATCGAGGCCGATGCGAGCGTGCGGTCGGTCACCGCTTCGCCGACGAAACACAGGTGGAGCCAATCCATCGGCTGCAGGAAAGCACCCACCCGTTCGTAGTTCTCCGGCTCGAAGCGCCTCATCCACATGATCTTCGGCAGAGTGTAGACGCCGGACCAGGGCTTTCCGGTGCGCGCCACGACATCTGCCGGATCGACGCGTGCGGCGAGATCGTCCATTACATGCGCACCGCGCTCGTCGAGCCAACTGATCGCGTGACGAATCGGCACTCCCCTCCGATCCACCGGAATGAGGGAGATCCCCTGCGAGGAAATGCCCAGCGCTTGGACGCTCGATGGTCCGGCCTCGTCGACCACGTCTCCGATCACGTGACACGAAGCCTCCACCCATTCCCACGGATCCTGTTCTACCCTCCCGTCCGGGGCATGGACGGGAGGGGCCTCTGCGTAGGAACTTGCGACGACTCGGAGTTCCTCGTCCACGGCAAGGCACCTCACGCCGGTCGTCCCGACGTCAAGACCGAGCCACACGGGGAGCACCGTTATCACTCTCCGATGATCTGGACCTGGCACTGCCTGGGACGATCACGGATCTGGTCCCAGTCGACGAAGTAGATGTAGCCGAACTCACCGAGATCAAGCTCGCCGTCCACCACGACGATCGTCTCGGAACGCCCGAAAAAGACGCTGCGCAGGTGCGCGTCCGTGTTCAGGCTTGTCCACTCGCCTTCTTCCTTCGCCTCATCCATGGCGAAACGGATGTGCGCGGGCCCGGGATGCATGTACTGTCCCTCGACGAGGCACTGCGGAACGATGCGCTCCATCGTGTTGACGAGATCCTGCTGAAGATACTCGAGGCCGTAGTAGGTCTTGTCGTGCGAACACTCCTGCGTCAGGACTGAACACGTCGTGTGATGGCTGTAGACGACCGCGATTCCGTCTTTCACTCCTGAACGCTTGAGCGCCGCCTTCACCTCCTTCGTCACGTCATGGAACGTCGGATGGTTCCTCGTGGACTGGAGATCGATCGTTTCCCGGTGCACCTTCATCGTTTCTTCCCTTTCCGTGGTGATGGTGGGCCGTCATGAACGCGGACGCGCGTCCCACCCACGACGCGCCGCGCGAATCATTGCTTCCGCCATGGCCGACGGATCCGGCGCTGTCGCGATCGCACTCGACGATCCCGTCGCGTCCGCCCCGTTGCGGATGACGGCCTCGACGTCCGCAGGTGTCGAGATCCCCGCCCCCTGAAGGACGCGCACACCCGGATTGATCTCGCGCACCGCACGATTCGACGCCTCGACGTAGTCGAACCCCGACGGCTTGCCAGTCCCGATGAGTTCCGTCGGTTCTGCGACGAGAAGGTCGGGACCGAGGGAGGCCACCGCACGGACCTCGGCGAGAGAACTCGCGCACACGGCGGTCGCGAGCCCGACTTCCGCGGCACGCTGCATCGTTTTTTCAAGCACGGTGAACGTGATCGGATGCTCCGCGTGGTTGAGCATCACCATGCGCACCCCCGCCTCGACGAGGGCCTCCGGAAGGATGTCCGTGATTCCTCGACCGGGACGAATGGGATCGAGGTGAGGGACGCAGACGAGGATGTGCTCGACACTATCGACGACCGCGCGCGCCTCCAGGATCGGCGAAGTGAACACCACGGTCACGTCGTGTTCCTCCGACGCCCGATCCGCCGCACGGGCGAGGGCGACGACGTCCGCCCCGTAGAGGTACGCCTTCGGACCGATCTCGAACAGGGGCCGATCGGCGGGGATGGCGTCCTTCATCGTCCCACCTCCTTCGCGAGACGCGTTCCCACTGCTCCACCGGGATGAATGAGGCCGAATTCCGCCGAGGTGAAGCCCGATATCGCGATCATCGCCGCGAGGACAGCGTCGAAGAGCACCCCAACCACTGTGTTCGATGTCGTCGCCATGGTGCCGAGCGGATCGGACTCCCTCGTGATGTAGAGCGGGAGGAGTATGTCTGAGCACGCCGCCAGCTCCGAGTCGAGGTTCTCGGTCAGCCCGATGAGCGTCGCCCCTCGGGCATTGACGACGTGCATGATCGGCACGAGTTCCTCCGTCCCCCCGCCCCGGGTCACCATGACAACGGCATCACCGGCGTGGACGGCTCCCAGTCCGCCGTGGACCGCTTCCGACGGAGGCATGAACTTCGCCGGATTATCCGCACAGCACAGCGAGTGCGCGAACTTTGCCGCCGCCAGACCGGACGAGCCCGAACCGACCGTGATGATCCGCGGCGCCTCGAGGAGAACACGGGCGACCCTGACGATCTGCTCGAGATCCGCCCGTTCACGGAGCACCGCGAGTGCTCCCGCCTCGATCCGCAGTGCTTCCTCGGCGGCCAGGATCGCCGCTCCATCTCGTTCCTCAGTCATGACGTCCTCCTTCGGACACACCGTCGATCCACACGTCCTCGATCTTGAGGGACAGTCCGTCCCAACGGGCGAGGACGAGATCCGCCCTCAGCCCGGGGGCCACCTCGCCCCGATCGGCGAATCCCATGAGGCGAGCGGGAACCCTCGAACCCAGATCCCACGCTTGAGCGAGTTCCGCGCCCGTGTGGCGAACGAAATTCGCCACTGCACGGTCCATCGTCAGCGAACTCCCCGCAAGACCCCCCGAAGCCGTGAAATTGAGGTCAGCGGGACCTTCATGGCCCGCACCGCCACACTCCGCCGTGCAGTCCGTGACGAGAAGCGTCCTCTCCGGCCCTTTCACCTTGAAGATCAAGCGGAGCAGGTCCGGTCGGACATGCGCCCCCTCGGAGTCCGCGATCACCTCGGCGCTGATGGAGTCCTCGAGAAGCACCGCCTCGTCGACACCAACTTCCCGGGTCCCGCCGAAGCGAGCAGGCTCGACTGCAGCACCCGTGGCGTTCATGAGATGCGTCGCCGCGCGCAAACCGCGCGGCATGAGCGCTCGGATCTGATCGCGGGTCGCCTTCGAGTGCCCCACGGAGAACGTGAGCGCACCCCGGGTCGCCGCCTGAAGGTCGTCGACCATTCGCGTCACTCCCTCCACCTCGGGAGCGATCGTCATCCACCGAAGGCTTCCCCTGCTCGCACGTACGTACTCCATGTACTCCTGCGGTCTCGCCGGGCGCGACCACTCCCGATACGCGCCGAGTTCGGGATGGAGGAAAGGGCCCTCCATGTTGACTCCCACAACGTTCACGGCCGCAGGATCGAGCGCGGCGTCGGCCGCGACGGCGAGCGCTTCCACTTGCTCACGCGCGTCCGCATGGAGGATCGTCGTCGCGAGAAGGGACGTCGTCCCATGCTCGAGGTGGAAACGCGCTGCGGGGAGCGGATCCTCATGGAACCAGCGTCCGCCGCCCCCGTGACAGTGGATGTCGATGAAGCCCGGGCCGAGGACGAGGCCCGTCGCGTCGACGACCTCCGTTCCGGGTTCCTCGGCGATCTCCTCCCTCGGCGTGATGAGCGCGATCCGCCCGTCGACGACGAGGACGTGATGTCCTTCGAGCAGGCCGTTCGGAGTGACGAGCACAGCTCCTGCGATGCACGTTCTCATGGCTCAGTACTGACTCTCGAAATCGCAGACCACGGGAGCCGCGATCTTCTCCGTCACATAGAAGTCCGCTCCGAGGAGCTGCATGATCGAAGTCGGGACGAGCGGAGTCACAGGACCGTGGATCGCCAGTCGCGACGCCGTGCGCTGCCAGCTCGAGAATGTCCCGCGCGTCGTGATCCCGTGCATTTCGACGCGACGCTTGGCCCGCACCACGTCGAGTGGACCGATAGTCGCCGCTTTCGGCGGGACTGAGGCCACGTCACCGGAGGCTCCGAAGGATCCGTGGAGGGAGTTCTGGGCGATCGTCAGTGGATGAAGGGTGACGATCCTTGCCCCCTGGGTGAGGAATTCGTCGAGGTCTGCGGAGAATTCGGCCCCGGGTTCGACGAAGGCGAGATGGCCGGTCCATCCGGGACCGGTGTAAACGACGTCCGCCCCGCCGGCTTCCTCGATCATCTCCGAGTACCGGCTGATGTTCTCAGTCGTCGGATGGATGAACTGCTCGGCGGGCATGCGGAGCTCCGGATCGAGCTCGTCCCAGAAGAAGCGTTTGGTCGACGCGATGAAGCTCTGGCGGTACTCCAGACCGGCGACGTTCCCGTCCTCGTCGGCCCATTCATCCATGTTGAAGGTCGTGACGTGGCTGAGATCCATCCGCACGGCGTTGAGGATGCGCGCCACCTCTCGGTATGCCGGATTGGGGTTCGGCAGGACAAGGACACAGCGCCTCCCCTCGACCTTTGCGCGCACGATCTCGCCGACCATGTCGGAGACCATCATCGTGTTGAGTCCCGCATCGGACACGACGCGGATGCGAACCCCGGGATTGTCGTGGTGGAGGAACTCCTCCCCGGTCAGCGCGTTCACGCGGTCGATCGCGTCCCGGTCCCGGAAAGGGATGAAGTCCGCGGGGGCGAATCGTTCATTGAACGTCATCGGTGCCACCATGCCTTTCGTCATCGAAGAGATCCGCGAGGAGTTCGAGTGCCGCCGCCGCGAGACGCGCTCCGGCATTCACTTCCAGGAGGGAATTGCCCGGCTCGTACCCGCCCTCCTCGCGGGCAGCGGGGGTAACGCAGTAGCCCGGCAGATCGCCGTTGGACAGGGTCGACACCCACGTCCGGGTGAAGGGTGAGGCCGCGCGGACGGAGAGCCCGAAGTCGCAGAAGAGCTCGCCGGGCATAAAGACCAGCGCCGTCCTGCGGTCGAGTGCGACGACCGTGACCTCGAAGGGCGCACACCTGGCGAAACGGGCTCTCGCATACTCCTCACCCCGCCGCGCGTTGCCCAGTTCGCACTCCTTGCCGAGCACCGCGAGGTTCGCGTTCTGACGATCGAGGTAGGGGGCCCCGGCCGCGACGAGATCCGATTCTTCAGCTTTCAGTCCGACGAGCTCGGACTCGATGCGCCGGATCGGCGAATACGTCCTCGGTAGCAGCTCGACCGTCCTGCTCGTGAACGCCAGCCTCCCCTCCCCCAGGGGTGAAGCGGATTCGACGGCGCCGAAGAGGGCGCGCCCGAGTTCCGCGCCGATCCGTTCGGCCTCCGCGAAGTCCTTCGTCCGCGCGAAGTACCTTGGCGACTGATCCCCTGCTGCTCCCATCGAGTACAAGAGGACGGCGCCGTCGAAGGCCTCGTGAAGGCTTGCGCGCGTGCCGCCCGGGAAGTCGGCGCTGACGAGCGTGCTCTCACCGTGGAGGATCGTCGGGTGCAACGAGTACTTCGTCCACACGGCACGCACGCGACCTGACAGGTCCTTGACGACGAGGGCCGGGAGCTCGTCGTCGACGGGGCCCTCCTCAGGGTGGCGCCTGTTCCCGCCCACTCCCTCATCCGCACCGCATCTGCCGATACCGACTTCTATTCGCGCGTCGAAGGCCGAGGCCACCGCCTCGGATACGGCACCGATGCACGCGCGGCGGACCGAGGCGATCCACTCCTCGTCGATGATCGTCTGGAAGTCCGGCTGATCATCGGAGGCTTCGAAGACGACGCTCATCCACGGGGCGCTGTGCGTGTGGGAGCAGGTGATGATGACGGCGGATGGGTCGATGCCCGTCTCCTCGGCGACTCCCTTGCGGATGCTGTCGGCCTGTCCTCGTGTGATCCAGAAGAGGTCCGTCGCGATGAGGATGAGGCGCCTCCCCGCTTCCTCGAGGCAGAGGACCGAAGCGACGAGCGGGTCGTGCGCACCTGTGTTCCCCCGCTCGAAGTAGGGATAGCCGCCGAGTTCAACGCCGAGCGGCGGCGTGATATCCGCGACCGCGACCCCCGCTTTCCATGACCTGCACATCAGTCGAGTCCCTTTCCGGCGAGCCCGTCCCCCACGTTGAGGACTGCGCCCACCAATTCCTTCGTCTCCGGTGCCGACGGTGAGAAGAAGAGGCGCGAGGGCTCCCCCTTCTCGACGACGCGGGCGTTCGACATCACGTAGACCCGCTCGGTCGTGCAGCCGACCACCGACAAGTCGTGCGCGATCATGACGAGCGCGAGACCGAGGTCGCGTACAAGGTCCTTGAGGAGGTTGAGGACCTGCGCCTGGATCGACACGTCCAGCGCCGAAACGGGCTCGTCCGCGACAAGCACCTCCGGGCCGGGGATGAGTGCGCGCGCGATCGCGAGGCGCTGGAGTTGCCCTCCGGAGAACTCGTGCGGGAAGCGCTCCACCACGCGCGAGTCGAGGCCGACCTGATCGAGGACGGTAAGGATGCGCGACTCGGCGTCGCCTTCGATTTTGAGGGACCTCATGGGCTCCCTCAGCGCCTCACCCACCGTCATTCGAGGGTCGAAGGAGGACTTCGGATTCTGGAAGACCATTTGAACGGAGCGGCGGTAGGACAGCGTGTCGAAACCTCTCGCCCAGACGTCGCGCCCGCGGTGGAGGATCCGCCCTCCGGCCGGTTTCTCCTGGCCGACGAGCATTCGGCACAGCGTCGTCTTGCCCGAACCCGATTCCCCGACGATCCCCACGGACTCACCCGCGTGAACGCAAAAGTCCGTCGCTTCGACCGCCGTCAGAACCTCGGCACGACGGAAGGGATTCGTCCGTGGAAGCGGATACCTCTGCGTCGCCTGTTCGGCCGCGAGTACGGGGATGCCTTGTTTGTTCACGACCTCACCTCATCTCCGTTCCGGACGGCCCCGTCGCTGCCAGCTTTCCAACACGCCACGCGCACGCCGTCGACCGTGAGAGTCGGAGGACGCCTGTTGCATGTCTCGTGCGCTTCGTCGCAGCGATTCGAAAAGGGACAGCCTTTAGGCATGTCCTTGAGACTCGGGACCGAGCCGCGGATGAAGGGCAGGCGGGACGACGGGTGGAAGTTCTCCGGGTCGAGGACGGGCTGTGACCTCAGGAGCGCACGGGTGTAGGGGTGCCGGGGCGCGCCGAGGACGGCCTGGACATCACCGAACTCGACGAGCGTCCCGCCGTACATGACGCCGACCTTCCGACAGGTCGCGGCAACGACTGGGAGCGAGTGCGTGATGAGGAACAGGGCGCTCCCCCGCTCCTCGACGGTGCGGTTGAGCAGGCGGAGCACGCGTTTCTGCACCGTGACGTCGAGGGCGGTCGTCGGTTCGTCGGCGATGATGAGGTCGGGGGAGCATGCGACGGCGGTCGCGATCATCACACGCTGTCGCTGCCCGCCCGAAAGCTGGTGGGGGTAGGCGTCCTTGAGGTGTTCGGCACGGGGAAGCCCCATTTCCTCGAAGAGCCGGACGACTCGCCGCTCGGCCTCGGCCCGTGGAAGATGCTCGTGCCGACGCAGAACATCGGCCACCTGTGCACCCACCCTGCGCACTGGGTTGAGTGCGAGCATCGGGTCCTGGAAGACCATCGAAATCGTGCGGCCGCGCCTGTCGGCCAGTTCTTTCTCGTTCATCGTCAAAAGGTCCGCCCCGTCGTGGATGACGCTGCCCGTCGCCGTCCATGACGGTGGGAGGAGTCCCATGATGGACAGGGCCGTCATCGACTTCCCCGATCCTGACTCACCGACGAGACCGACGCGTTCACCGCGTCGGATCTCGAAGTCGACGCCCCTGACTGCCGCGCGGTCACCGCTCGCGACGCGCAGGTCGCGGACGCTGAGAATCGTCGAGGTCGTCATCGGTCGGCCCTCCGTAGTTTGGGGTCGAGCACGTCGCGGACGCCGTCGCCGAGGATGTTGAGGCCGAGAACGGTCACCATGATCGCCACTCCCGGCCACATCGCGAGCGGGGAATCGATCCCGACGGTTTGCTGGGCTTCCTTGAGCATCATTCCCCAGGAGATTTCGGGACGGTTCACCCCAACCCCCAGGTAGGACAGTCCCGCCTCAGTGAGGATCGCGACGGCGTAGTACTGGCTCGCCTGCACGAGGAGGATCGAGAAGATGTTCGGCAGAACGTGACGGACGGCGATGAACGGTTTCGAACGTCCGTAGAGTTCAGCGACCTTCGGGAAGTCCTCGGCGAGGATCCTCAGCGCGTTCGCCCGCACCATTCGAGTGAAGGCCGGCGTGAAGAAGAAGAGGAGGGCGAAGATCGTCGAAGCGATGCCAGAACCGATCGTCGCCGCGAGTACGAGTGCGATGACGACGCCGGGGATCGACACGCACACGTCCATCGCTCGCATGATGAGTTCGTCGGTCGTCCTCCCGAGGGAGGCCGCCGTCAGACCGAGAGCTGTGCCCGCCACGACGCTGAGGCCGCAGGCACCGGCAGCGACCGCCGCGGAGTTCTTCGCACCTGCGAGGAGGGCGCTGACGACGTCGCGGCCGAGAGAGTCCGTGCCGAGAAGGTGACCGGGCGTCCCGGTCGGCGCGAGGCGGTTCACGGGATCGATGGCGTTCGGATCGCTCGGAGTCCACACGAGGGAGACGATGAGCACGATGAGGTAGAGGGCGACGATTGCGCCGCCGACGACGACGGATCCGTTGGAGAGCCACCGGTTGCCCGGTCGCTTTCTGCGCTCCTTCGTTCGGCTCCGGCTCCGTGCGTCGGCCGCGCGCGAGGATTGGACGCTCACTGTTTGCCTCCCAGGCGGATGCGGGGGTCTAGAAGCCCGTAGAGCAGGTCGATGATGAGATTCACGATGAGGACAAAGAGGATGATGAGGACGACCGTGCTCTGGACGACGATGACTTCTCGTGCCGCGACTGCGGCGAGGAGCATGCGTGCGAGTCCCGGGAGCGAGAAGACCGTCTCGACGATGACCGTCCCGGAGATGAGGTCGATGATCTGGATGCCGACGACTGTGATGACGGGGAGGATCGCGTTGCGCAGCCCTACCTTCATCAGCGCTTCAGTGCGGGTCATGCCGGTCGCCCGCGCGGTGCGGATGTATTCCTCGTTCATGATGTCGAGGACTGCGGTGCGCACGTAACGGGTGAGGCTCGCACTCAGCGTCAGTGAGATCGCGATAGCCGGGAGGATGAGGGATTTGAATGCCTCCACCGGGTCCTGACTCCACGGTGTCCATCCTCCCGTCGGGAGGAGGTGCATTTTCACCCCGAAGACGAGGGCGAGGAGCACTCCGGCCCAGAACACGGGAATCGCAATGCCGACCTGGCTGAAGAAGGCGATGATTGTGCCGATGAACGAGTCCTGCTTAACCGCGGCGTAGGTACCGAGGGGGATGGCGATGACGAGGGAGAGGAGGAGCCCCATCAACGCCAGCGGAATGCTCACCGGAAGGGCGCCCGCGACGAGTTCGGTGACGGGCTGCCCTGTGCGGAACGAATGCCCGAGGTCGCCCGTGAGCAGATCGCCCATCCACGTGAAGTACTGCTCGTGGAGCGGACGGAGGAGGCCGAGCTCCTCCTGGAGTTTCGTGATCGCCTCCGCCGAGGCGTGTTGGCCGAGGATGATCGCCGCCACGTTGCCACCAGCGGCTCGGATCAGGATGAAGATCAGGACCGAAGCGGCGAAGCCGGCGATGAGGAAGTAACCGACACGCCTCAGAGCGAAGGAGACCATGGGATCACCACGACATCTCGTAGACCGGGATCTCCTGGAAGACGACCGACGGCGCGCCGGCGTTCTTCAGGTTCGGTTTGGCAAGTCCGATGCCGTAGGTGTAGGTGAGCGGGACGATGACCATGTCCTTTTTGAGGATCTCGTTCGCCTGTGAAAGGAGCTCGTCGTACTCGGCGGCGTCGCGCGCCGCATCCGCTCGGACGATGAGATCGTTGAGTTCAGAGGAGCAGTACGTCGTCCACCCCGCGGACTGGGGGTCCGGGCAGGCGAACTGGGTGATCCCTGCCGGGTCGCTCATGTTCGTCACCTCGAACTGGGGCGGGCGGCCTTGGAAGATCGTTTGGCTGTAGCGTGCGAGGTCGATCGCCTCGCGATCAACCGTGATCCCCGCAGCCTTGAACTGTTCGATGAGGACGTCCGCGGGGAGGGAGAGATCGGGAACGTCGCTGAGGGAGACGAAGCGGCTCGGAGCGCTCCCGAGTCCGAGTTTATCGGCGAGTGTGGCCGCTGTTGCGGGGTCCTCCGGCGCGGGGCAGGTATCGGGACTCGCTTTCTCCACCCACGGGTCGGTTTCGAGGCCGTAATCGCAGGTCGGGACCATGGCCCAATCTGCGTTCACTGCAGCGACGAGTGCTTCACGGTCGATCGCCTGGGCGAAGGCTCGACGTACCTCGGGATTCTTGGTGTTTGCTCCGTCGGCGTTGAGGACGAGGTACTGCTTCTCGCCCATGGCCGGGTTCTGGAGGAGAGTCATTGTCTCGTCGAGCTTCTGGTTCTTCAGCTGCTCCCACATGTCGTTCTGAATGAGCGGCATACCGTCGGCCTCGCCGGACTTAAGAGCATTGAGGGCTGCGGCACCGTCGCTGATGATGCGGATCTCCGCCTCCTCTATTGCCGGTTTCTTCCCCGAGTAGTTGGGGTTCGTCTTGAGGACGATCCGAGAGTTCTGCACGTATTCAGCGATGACGTAGGGCCCCGATCCGATGGGGGCGGTGGCGATCTGCCCGAAAGCCGCCTCAGGCTGGATGAGGCCGGGAACCGATGTCATGCCGCGGATGAATGCCTGACTCGGCTGTTCGAGGACGACCTTGACCTGCTCCTCACCGACCGCTTCGATCGAGGTGACCTTGGCGAAGGCGCCGGCCCAGTTGGCAATGGGACTCTCCTTCATCTTGGTGAGGGAGAAGACGACGTCCTTCGCCGTGATGGGGCTTCCGTCGGAGAATTTGTTGCCCCTGAGGGTGAAGGTGTACTCGGTGTACGCGTCGTTCACCTCGACGTCGGCGAGTCCGGAGCCGATCTCCCCCTTGTCGTCCATCGTGAGGAGGGGCTCGACGACGTTGCCGGGGACCCAGTTGAGCAGAGCCGTCTGGAGGCTCGTCGTGTAGTCCAGGGTGCCCGGGTCCTGTCGGCTGATGAGAACCACTTTGTTCTCTGCCCCTGTGGCGGCGCCTCCATTCGACGCGCCGGATGACGCCCTGTCCGATCCCCCGCATGCCGTCAGCACCATCGCTGCACTCATGACCAGGGCGATCACGCTACCAGTCCGTGTGGTACGCATGTCTCTCTCCTTCCTTGGAGCGCGAAACCAATTGAAGCATATCAATCATCACATTGCAATACCTCTCAAATACATTCCATACAATTGCAGAATCTTCCACATGAAGGGCGCGATCCCAGCGCGATTCGGGCGGATCACAGGGATTCCAAAGCAGAATGAAGCGCACTTCTCGCGGCACGATGCGCATGACCGCACGCAGAGTTTTCACAGGCCGGGCGCCACTGATCGCAGGAGATCATGGCGTACGGCGGCACCGCACCCACACGACTCACTGCGGAATCCCGCATGCGGCGCGAATGCGTCCGTCTCGAAGAGGAGAGGGGATGTGGAGTATCACCCTTCGGCGATGATGACCTCCAGCCCACACGACCTCAAAGCCTCAACCGCGGCATCGTCGGCACGCGCGTCCGTCACCAGAGCATTGATCGCGTCCGCCCGGGCGACGTGCGCCAATCCCCGCTTCCCCAGTTTCGAGTGGTCACCGAGCGCGATCACTGCACGAGAGGCCGCGATGATCGCAGTCTTCGTCTCCGCCTCGATCGCATTCATCGAGGACAAGCCGTCGACGTCGATGGCACTCACGCCGATGAACGCGACATCGACACGAGACAAGCCGATCTGACGATTCGCATCGGGACCGACGGTCGCGAGGGTGCGCGCACGCAGCTGCCCTCCGACGAGGGTCACCTCGAGCCCTTCGGCGACGAGCTCGAGTGCGATCTCCGGACTGTTCGTGAGGAAGACGAGGCCGCGGCGTTCGCGCAGAAGGAGGCCGAGCTGCGCAACAGTCGTGCTCGCTTCGAGAAAGACGCTGTGAACCTCGGGGGAGACGAAACTCAACGCGGTTCGAGCGATCTCCGCCTTTTCGCCGCGACGGTGCGCCTTCTCACCGAGGACGTGCGGATCATCCGCTCCGCCCGCAGGGGCGAGAATCCCTCCGTGCACCCGCTCCACGACCCCCTCCTTCGCAAGCGCGGCCAGGTCGCGGTGAATCGTCGCCGCGGAAACACCCAGCGTCGCACACAGCTGCGCAACGGAGGCACTGCCGCTCTCCTGAACCATTCTCAGGATCGTTTTCCTGCGTTCGGCACCCACGAGACCCTGCTTACCCATGGCATTCACCCCTTCCGTCGCCCTGTCGACCGCACGCGTTCGACACGATGCACCGTCCCCTCGGACCAGGCATCCCCGAGTCGCACATCCTCGTCACCCGACAGGTCTGCGGGGAGGGAGGCTTCCCGTTCGCTCTCGAGAGCGCGTATCTCCCACCAGCAGTGTCCGAGATGGTCGTGCTCATGATCCGCGGAGAACCCAGCCTCCTCAAGGGCGGGTTCGATCCACGCCGCGCAGTGCGAACAATAGTCGATGCCGAACCCCAGTCCGTTGCGCAGAAGGAATCCCTTGGAAGGACATGCGTACATGTCGATCCGCATGACCTCCTCGCCGTCGACGACATGACGCCCCGAGGTCCATCCCGCCCCTTCGGAGGCCAGAGTTCGCCCCCAGTAGCGCTCCATCCCGTCGAAACCGTCCGCGAAGGCCTCGCGAGCGTGCCGCTGCGAGTCCTTTGACACGGCTTCCAACCAGTATTCCTCCAAGCCCTCGTCCCCGAGTCGCTCCTTCAGCCAGGCGAAGGTCCAGGCGTAGTGACCGCAGAAATCATAGGTTCCCAGCATCATCCGCCTCCATCACACAGGGCCTGATCTCCATGAGATCCTGGTCGGCGGCACCGGCCGCGACGCCGAACCACTGGCGGCACGAACCGTTCCCCCCTTCGAGTCGGACTGCGAGCCCCGCACAACGAGCCGCGGCGTTCATGACCACGTAGCAGTGATGGCAGTAGGTCTCGATGGGAGCGCGACCGGAGGCGCGCAGATGAGCGAGGGCGGGGCAGGTGCGGACCTCGACTTCGACCGATTCCGGGTGCCGCTCGACGATGACATCCGCGCCCGGTTCAACCTCGAAAGAACGACGCATGTACTCGGCCACGGCATCGAGACCACCCTCGCGCCACCGCATCCACACCGGGCTCATCCAGTCTCGCCCGAGATCCTCCCAGTAACGATGCAGGCCCTCCTCGGCGAAGGTCCGCTGGATGTGGGCGAAAGTCGCGTTGATGCAGAAGTAGAAGTCTGCCGCCCCTTTTTCTTTGGTATCCGTGAACGGAAGAATGTCGTTCATACAATCTCCCTCGTTCGATCAGTTTCAATCATAACATTTCACAAAATGCGAGACAAGAAGCACAGCCCGCTCACATGACGGAGCCGCCCCCACCCGGATGAGAGAAGACTGACCGACGCTCGGATCCACGGACGTCACGCATCGCAGGGGCGCACATCCCCGCCCTGCGCAGGTTGAAGCCGGGAAAGGATATGCCATCGACGCCCCGAACTGAGCCGCCCTGCACGCGAGCGGCTCGTCTCCCGCTTCCGGTCACTCGGCAGCGGACAGATGAACGCGGGGAACCCTCTCCCCTAGGCGCGTCACGATTTCATAGTTGATCGTTCCGGCGGCTTGCGCCCACTCGTCTGCGCTCGGCGCCCCCCGGTCGGGGTCGCCGAAGAGGGTCGCGGTATCGCCGACCCGCGCGGGGGCCCGCCCCGATCGTGCGCTCGGCGCCCCCGGCTCGCCCTCGGCGGCACCGAGATCGACGATGAACTGATCCATGCAGATCCGACCGACGACCCGGGTCGTGATCGCCTTTCGCCCTTCGACGAGGACCGGCGCCCCATTCGATCCTGCGCGCAGGATCCCATCGGCGTAGCCCAGGGGGACCAGGCCGAGCCAGCGCCTGCCCGGGGCGCGCCAGGTGCCCCCGTAGGAGGCGGGGGCACCGTCCTCGACGACCTTGACCGAGGTGAGCGGCGCCCGGAGGGTCATCGCGGGACGCAGGCCGAGCGCCGCGCCGCGCGCGGTGAGCGGATCCGGGCTCAAGCCGTACATACCGATGCCCGCGCGCACCATGTCGTAGTGGGCCTCCGGATGCCAGAGGATGCCGGAGGTCGCCGACAGATGGCGGATCCGCGGTTTGATCCCCGCATCTGCGAAGCTCCTGAGCCCCTGCTCGAAGACCTCCACCTGCGCGGCGGTGGATGCGCGCCCATCCTCGCTCAGGTCGTCCCCGCGCGACAAGTGGCTCCACGCTCCGACGACCTCGATCAATCCGTCCTCTTCGGCCATACGGACTGCGGCGACGAGGGCGGGGAGGTCCGCCCGCGTGGAACCGGCGCGCGACATCCCAGTGTCGATCTTCACGTGGATCCGGGCGCGGATCCCGGTGACGCGGGCTGCCGCGCAGATCTCGGCGAGGACCCAGGTCCATGAGACCGACAGGTCGATGCCCGCTTCGAGGGCGCCCGCCCAGTCGGCGCCACTCGGCGCGACCCACGCGAGGATCGGGGCGGCGCTCCGGTCGATGCCAGCGGCGTCCAGGCCCTCGCGCAGTGCGCGCGCCTCGGCGAGCTGAGCGACGCCCAGCCAGGTGGCGCCCGCCTGTAGGGCGGCCATTGCGACGGGCAGAAGGCCGTGCCCGTAGGCGTCGGCCTTGACGACCGCCATCTGCGCGACCCCGGGGGCGAAGGAGCGCAATACTTCCAGGTTCTCGGCAATCGCGCCGAGGTCGACGATCACCCGGCCCGGGAAGAGCGGGTCCTGCGAGGTTTGGAGCATCACGAGTCTCAGTATCTCACCGGGTCCGCTCTCCCCGCGGATTCGGCCAGGAGGCGAGCGAGCACCGAGGGCAGTGCGCGTGCGATGTCGAGAGCGCCGATCGGGCCGCCGAGGGGGCCGTGGGCGCGAGCGGCATCCGCCCCGGCGAGCGCATGGATCATGGCTCCTGCCGCGATGAGCGCGTCGAAGTCCCGGCCCGGCAGCCCCCGTTCCCGATCGGCCTTCCACCCCGCTGCAAGGCCCGCGAGGAATCCGGCGAGGACGTCTCCGGCTCCTGCGACCCCGGTCCAAGCCGACCCCCGGGGCGCGACGAGCACCCGGGAATCCGGGGTGGCGAGCAGGGTCGTGGCCCCTTTGAGGAGAACGCGGGCGCCGCTGGCCTGCGCGAGGGCGCGGGCCGCTTCGGCGGGATGCTCTTCCACCCGCCATCGCGGCGCCGCCCGGCCGAGCGCTCCGAGCAGGGCGGCTGCCTCACCGGCATGCGGAGTGAGAACCGTAAACTCGCCGATCCCCTCGTCGCGCAGGTCCGGCACCAGCTCCAAGCCACCCGCATCGATGATGAGCGGCAACCCCGAGGAGGCGGCGAATCCGGCGAGTTCTCGGGCCGCCTGCCGGGTGTCCTCATCCATTCCCGGCCCGACGAGGCCCGCCTGGATCCGTCCGCCCCTCGTAACGACCCCCGGGGCGGCCGCGAGCGCCAGGTCCGCAACCCGGGTCGGCGCGTCCAGGCGGACCATGCCCGGTCCTGCGCCCTGCGCGCCGAGAACCGCCAGGACACCCGCACCCGGGTAGGTCTGCGAGCCCGCGACGAGTCCGACGACTCCCCGCGTGTACTTGTGATCGTCGGGGCCGGGCACGCGGATGAGCCCCGGAACGTCGGCCTCCTCCATGAGGATGACCCGGCTGCGCCCCATGTCGAGTCCGAGCCCGTGCACGCGTACCCGACCGGCCGCCCGAGAAGCGGGCGGCAGTGCGAGAACCGACTTCATCGCCCCCATCGTGACGGTGCGTTCGGCTTTCAGAAGCGGCCCCTCAACCTCGCCGTCGTCGCCCAGCTGACCTGAGGGCACATCGATCGCCACGACGCGCGCGCCCCGCTCGGAACGGATGCCCTCCAACTCGCACAGTCGCGAGGCGAGGGGCTCGCGAAGGCCGCCCACGAGGCCCGTCCCGCAGATCCCGTCGATCCAGATCGGGGCGTCCAGAGCCTCCGCGAGTTCACGGGAGGAGCCCAGCGGCTCGTCCCCCGCCGGGAGATGAGCGGGCAGGCACACGACCCCCTGCTCCTCGGCGGCCGCGCGAGCCCGCTCGTGGACGCGAGGGCTCAAGCAGACGGCCGCGCACGGCACCCCCTGTTCGGCGAGGAAAGAGGCCGCATACAGCGCGTCGCCTCCGTTGTCCCCTCCGCCGACAAGTGCGCAGACCCTCGGGCCCGCCTCCCCGTCCGGGGATGCCGGGGGATTCCCGGCGAGCAAGTCCCTCACCTCGTCGGCCACCGCGCGGGAGGCCGAGCGCATGAGACGATCCGGATCGCCCTCGGCGTGCGCGGCCCGCACCCGGCGGGCCTCAGCCTCGCGAACTTCAGCGCGGATGAATGCGGGAATCATACTGCGATCATCCCACCTTCCCGGGGTTTCTTCCTCTCCGCCCCTCCCGGCGAAGGCATCCCCTCACCCTGCCATCCCCTCACCGCAGCCGAGCCGCGCGATCTTAGGCGGGGTCGAGGCTCTTCGCGAAGCCCGCGAGCACCGCACCGCAGATGACGAGCGCCACTCCCAGAATCGTCCATCGCATCTCCTTGCGGGTACGGGACTCCCCGAGCAGGAGGATTCCGGCCGGAGTGGAGATGAGGATGCCGAGCTGGGACAGCGTGAAACCCGTTGCAACTCCGACGCGGTCGGCGCTGACCTGCAGGATGAGAACGGCGCATCCCCACATCATGCCCGGGATCACCTGGCGCAGCGTGCGCGCGGACCGTCGGGTGTCCGCAGGACCGTCCCAGGGCGTGAAGCGCGGCGCGGTGAGGATGAGCGCAACCGTCATGTAGCCGAGCGCCTGCGGCAGGAGCGCCGTGCGCCCGTCGATCCCGAACCACTGGACGAGCAGCAGGTAGGCGACCAATCCGATCGTCGAGGTGGCCAGGAGACGAATGCCGCGCGGCCAATCGAGTCCGTCGGCCGACTCCGACTTCTCATGCCGTGAGGCCAGCCAGACTCCGAGCGCGAGGGCGACGATCGCGCCCGCGCCGAAGAGCGAGGACGCCCCCTGACGCCACTCGCCGAAGAGGAGCACTCCGCCCAGGGACATCGACACGAGCTGAAGGCCGGTCGACGTCGGCATCGTCCGCGAGACCCCGAGGACACGCAGACACACGGTCTGGTCGAACAGGCCCCAGCCGAGCAGGAGACCGGAGGCGTAGGCGATCGCGAAGGACTGAGGAGTCCAGGTCACCCCGAGGAAGGGGGTTGCGATGAGCGAGGTGAGGAATCCTCCCGTCATGAGGCCCAGGATCCGTTGCCGGTCATCACCCCCGAGGACGACGAGGAGGACGCTCATCGTCCCGAGGATCAACGAGGGGCTGAGTGCGAGGAGGAAGTCGGCCACGGCGTAAGGGTAGTACCTCGCGCCGCCCCTCCCCGCCGCGCGCCCCGCGCCCCTCCCCCATCGGGGGCCTCCGTCCCCCTCGGACGAGCGCGCTGCCTCGACCTTGACCGTCCTCGTCCTCCAAGCGCGAAGCGGCCTCCCCGCATCGGAGTGGGGAGGCCACCGACGTCGGAGGGCGCCTACTCGACCGTCACGGACTTTGCGAGATTGCGAGGCTGGTCAACATCCAGCCCCTTCGCAATCGCGAGCTCGCAAGCGAAGATCTGCAGTGGCACGACCGCGAGCAGCGGCGCGTACAAGGTCGGGATCGGCGGCACACGGAAGACAACCTCGGCGAAGGCGTCCACCGACGTATCCCCTTCTTCGGCGATGACGATCGTCCTCGCACCGCGAGCGCGGACCTCCTGAATATTCGCGAGGACCTTGTTATGCAGTTCGGGGCGGCGCGGAGTCGGCACAATGATAATGACCGGCTGGCCCTCATCGACGAGGGCGATGGGACCGTGCTTGAGCTCGCCCGCAGCGAAACCCTCCGCGTGAATGTAGCAGATCTCTTTGAGTTTCAAAGCGCCTTCGAGGGCGACCGGGAAACCGACATGACGGCCGAGATAGATGACCGAAGTCGTATCCGCCATCGCGCGCGCGAACTCGCGCACCGCCTCACCCCGATCGAGGACCTCTTGGATCTTCGCCGGTGCTTCGAAGAGCTTGTCCATGTAGTCGGCGATCTCCTCGGCGTACTTGTTTCCGCGAACCTGCGCAAGGTAAAGGCCGAGGATGTAGCAGGCCGTCACCTGTGAAGTGAAGGCTTTCGTCGAGGCGACCGCGATCTCGGGGCCGGCGTGGGTGAGAAGAACCGCGTCGGACTCGCGCGAGATCGTCGAGCCTGGGGTGTTGACGATTGCGACGACTTTCGCGCCCTGTTCGCGCGCATGGCGGATCGCCTGAATCGTGTCCATGGTTTCACCCGATTGGGAGATCGCAACGACCAAGGTCTTCTCCGTGACAACGGGGTCGCGGTAGCGGAACTCGGAGGAAAGCTCGACCTCAACGGGGATGCGGCACCAGTGTTCAATCGCGTAGCGCGCAACCTGTCCCGCGTAGGAGGCGGTGCCGCAGCCGATCATGACGATTTTGTCGACTCCACGCAGAACATGCTCGGGGATGCGAACTTCATCGAGGGCGAGGTGCCCATGAGAATCGAGACGATCAGCGAGGGTGTCGGCGACACCTCGGGGCTGTTCGTGGATCTCCTTCTCCATGAAGGTCGCCCAGCCGCCCTTCGTCGCACGATCAGAAGCGAAATCGATTTCGAACTCCTTGTGCGGCATGACCGAAGCGTCGTGACCGATGATCGTCACCCCCTTCGCGGTCACAAGAACCTGCTGGTCCTGATCGATCTCGAGTGCACGCGAAGTGTGCTCGACGAAGGCGAGGACATCGGAGCCGAGGAAGTTCTCGTCCTGGCCTAGTCCCACGACGAGGGGCGAGGAGCGACGGGCTGCGACGATCGCGCCCGGGGCATCAGCACACAGTGCGAGAAGAGTGAAAGTCCCCTCCAGGTCCTCGGTCACTCGGCGCATCGCCACCACGAGCCTGCGCGCGGCCTGGAGCTCTTCGCCCTCGAGCCCTTCGGCTGGCCCTTCCCAAGGCTCAAGGTCTTCAGAGTCGAAGGCGCGTTGAAGGAGGTGGACGACAACCTCGGTGTCCGTATCGGAGGAGAAGTGAGCCCCCTGGGATGCCAGTTTCGCGCGCAGGGAGTCGGCGTTTTCAATGATGCCGTTGTGCACCAGGGAGAAGCGGTGATCCGGCGTCGAATGGGGGTGCGCGTTCTGTACGGTCGGCCGCCCGTGAGTGGCCCAACGAGTGTGCCCAATCGCCGCGATCGCGGGCGCAGGATCAGCAGCTTCCAGGGCGTCGGCAAGGTTCGAGAGTTTCCCGACCGCTCGGACGACCTCGACACTTCCGGAGGTCTCAAGGGCGATGCCCGCCGAGTCGTATCCACGGTATTCGAGGCGCGCAAGGCCTCCCATGACGACCTCGCGCGAACGCTGCGAAGCCTGAGAAGCGATATGTCCAACGATTCCACACATGGACACTATTCCAACATGCACGGCCCGCAAACGCCTACCTACAAGAGCGCTCGCGGATGCCAGTCTCGCCACATCCGACACCAGTCTCGCCACATCCGACGAGGCCCCTGCCTTGGGCGTCCCACATGATGGCGCCCCTCTTGAAGCCCAAGTCCGCGGGGGATAGCTTCAATCACAATGGTCACTCGACAACTATTCAACGCAGATTCTCATCGTCCCCTTATCATCGCGGGAGCTCTCATCGTTGTCCTCATACTCACCGTTTTCGGCGGGTACAGATACGGTGCGCAGTCCGGCTGGTGGGGGCAGTCAACGCGTCTAAAAGCCCTCGCTGAAGATCCGATCGTCGGCGAGCTCGTCGCAGACCACGCCCGCCTCAGCTTCGAAATCCCCGAGGCCGCCGGCCCCCTCGCCAAATCGAAACCAGAAGTCGTCAGCGCCTGCTATTCCATCGAAGGCAGCTCAGCACCACAGGTCCACGACGACCTCGTCCGCGCCGCTCAAGCCCTCGGATTCCAAATCGACCAGGCAGCGAGCGATTCACAGATCACAGTCCTCAAACGCCAAGGAGGCTCCGCCGAACAGAAAACGACCCTCGTCATCGACGAACACCCGCTCGACGCTCCCGGCGGCATCACCGAACCCTGCGTGAGTGTCCGAATCTTCCATTCCTGAACGCACCAAGACACCGATCACACGAAGGAGACCCCATGAGATTACGTTCACTCATCGCTGCATCTGGAATCCTCGGGCTCGCAATCGGCATGCTCGCCACCCCTCCCGCCCTCGGAGACGAGGTCAATCTCCGTCTCAACGCGGTCGTGATCGGCGACTCTTACTCGGCCGGGAACGGCGCGGGCGCCTACGAGCCGGGAACCGAGAAGACGAGTTACCGCTCAACCCGCAATTGGGCGCGCGTGTACACATCGTGGCTCAACGAACACGGCATCCACACGACTCTGACGAATCTCGCCGCCTCCGGTTCGGTGACCGCGAACGTCCTCAATGAGCAGATCCCTCAGATCTCGAAAGAGACGGATCTCGTCATGCTCACCATTGGGGGCAACGACCTCGAGTTCTCGAGGATCGTGTCGGACTGCTTCGCCGCAGGCATTCGCAGCCGGGGAGCTTGCGTTGAGGCTCTCGACAATGCCGAAGCGGGGCTCGATGCGGCGATCGGCAATACTCGGAGGATCTTCGACAAGGTCAATGAGAAGATCGGCGACGACGGCCACATGATCCTCCTCGCCTATCCGCTCCTCGCCACGACCCGGCAGTATGCGCTCGCGAGCTGCGAGGAGTGGTGGCTCGTCTTCGGTACCCCGACGTGCGTGAGGTGGGAGAGCACCGAGATCGGCAGCCGCGTCCGCGAACTCGGCAACCTCGCCACACACAAGCAGAAGGAACTCGTCGACTCGTGGAACGCCTCTCACGCAATGAAGGTCTCCTACATCGACTCCGTACCAAGCGCCTTCGCCGGTCATGAACCCGATCCTTCAGCCCTGCACCGCAACCCCGCGCGCTGGATCAACGAGTTCTTCGAAACGGAGGGCATCGAATCGGGCGGTTCGACGACATCAAGTTGGACGATCGATCGCAATCACTTCTACCACCCGAACATCACAGGGCATCAGATGATGGCACGCGAGATCCAGGAAAACATCGGCGTCTCCTTCTCCGCAGAGCCAATCAATCCGGGCTCCGGCGACATTGACGTCGTCTTCGTTGTGGACGCAACGGGCTCAATGACGGACGACATTGATGCCGTCCGTTCGAATGTCTCGGGTATCTTGACCAAACTCGCGTCCGTCACGGACAGCTACCGCGTTGCACTCGTCACATACAAGGACTTTAGCGATTCGGGGGGTGACCCCGGTGATTATCCGTCCCAGGTCAACCTCGACTTCACGACGGACGCGGATGCTCTGCGCTCTGCGCTCGGCAATCTTGAGGTGACCGGTGGAGGTGACTGGCCGGAAACCGTGTACTCCGGCGTCACCTCGGCCCTCAATCTCAGCTGGCGCTCTGGTGTGCGAAAGATCGCGATCGTCCTCGGTGATGCGCCGGCAAAAGAACCCGAGCCGCACACCGGCCATGACGCTCACTCGGTAGCTGTTCACGCGCTCGAAGTGGATCCCGTCGAGGTTTACGCCATCGACACGGGCTCTCTCACGTCCTCCTTCAGCAACGTCCAGGACCTTGTTGACGAAACCGGCGGTTCGACTTTCCTCCTCGATTCGAGCTCCGATATCCCCACGCTCATCACAGAAGCCATGACGACGGCACTGAGTAAGCCCTTCGGGTGGCTTCAGGGTCCGATCATCGGGGAGGTTGGAGAAACGCTCGAGTTCGACGCCCGTGGCTCCTACGCAATCGGGAGTGTTTTGACAAGCTATGAATGGGACTTTGACTCGGACGGCGTCATTGACGAAACGACGACGAGCGGTCTGGTCGAGCATGCCTTCGCCGCACCCTTCACTGGCACGGCGAGCGTCACGGTGACAGATGCCCTCGGCGCAATGAGCCGAGGCTCGGCTCCTATTTCGGTCACTATCCCGCCCGAGCCCGAGCCTGAGCCTGAGATTCCCGAGGACAAGCCCGGCGTCCTCGAACTCCTCGACGGAGAGCCCTTACCCACGCCCGGTGATGGCTCGCAATCCGGCGTCCCCTCGGGTCCACAGTCGGGAGAGCCCACGCCAACGCCTGACGAGACGGTGACGACTCCGCCTCAGGCCCCGACCCCCACGAAGACGGGCACTATCGCTCGGACGGGCGCCACGAGTGATTCTGTCGGCACTCTTGCACTCGCCTTCGCTGCGCTCGGTGCACTCGCCATCGGATTCGTGCGAGTAAATCGCCGGAGATGACGCGCGACGGGTGTCGGTGCGGGACAATGCCTACGTGACTTGCACCGACACCCACGAGTTCAGCCCCTTCGTCCGCTTCGAGCGCGAAGAATGGGATCGTCTCGTCGAAAGGACACCCCTTCCCCTCACGCAAGAAGACATTACGCGCATCGCCTCCCTCGGCGACCCGATCGATATGAGCGAAGTCGATGCGATCTACCGTCCGCTCACAGCTCTTCTCCAGTTGTACGTTGATGGGCGCCGCCGCACAGCTAAGGAGCGACGCGCTTTCCTGGGCGAGACCGGTGAGATTCACACGCCCTTTGTCATCGGTATTGCGGGCTCTGTCGCGGTTGGCAAGTCCACGGTCGCTCGCCTTCTCCAGCTCCTCTTGCAACGCTGGGCACACACCCCCAGGGTCGACCTCGTCACCACGGATGGTTTCCTCTACCCGAATAAGATCCTCGACAAGAAGGGGATTCTCGCGCGCAAGGGATTCCCCGAGTCTTACGATCGAGCTGCCCTCATCGACTTCCTCGCAGCAGTGAAATCGGGGGCTCCCGAACTTGAGGTGCCCGTTTACAGTCACGTCGTGTACGACATTGTCGAGGGCGAGAAGCTGCGCATTCAACAGCCCGACATTCTCATCGTTGAAGGCTTGAACGTCCTCCAGCCGCCCCGCGTCGTGCCGGGCTATGTGAGCGTGGCCGTCTCGGACTATTTCGACTTCTCCATCTATGTTGATGCTTCCGAGGAGAATATCGAGCAGTGGTATGTGGATCGTTTCCTCGAACTGCGCAAGACCGCGTTCTCGAAGGCGGATTCTTTCTTCAAGACCTACGCGAATCTGTCTAATGAAGAGGCCGAGGCGACGGCCCGGATGATCTGGGCGGCAATCAACCTGCCGAATCTTCGTGAGAACATTTCTGCGACGCGCGAGCGGGCGACGATGGTCTTCAGGAAAGACTCCTCGCACCGCGTCGAGTCGCTTCTGCTGCGCAGGGATTGAGCGCAAGGCTTAAACTCTGCGCCTGTACTGCGCCCCCCTTCACAAGTGGAGGGGATAACGAGGTCGAGCGCGCCTCCAAGGTCCTCCAGGCCGCATCCCTTTTCACAAATGGAGGGGATAACGACATCTGGAGGGGTCATAGCCCCTCCACCTGTCGCCAAACCCTCCACTGAGACACCGGGCATGGACGGCATGCGCGCCAAACCCACCACTCAGGCACCAAGCCCCAGCCAAGATGCGCGCCAAACCCTCCACTTCAACAGCAGGACGCTCACACACTGCCTTCTGAGCGGGCGAGCCCCGTCCTTGCTGCCCTCAGAGCGCCCACCTGTTCCCAAAAGCACCAGCCTGTCTCTTAGAGGGCGAGATTGTCCTTCACGACCTCGGCGAGACGCCCAGCAACCTCATCGGCCTGCTCTTGGGTCGCGGCCTCAACCATGACTCGAACGAGGGGCTCAGTGCCGGAGGGACGCAGGAGGACCCTTCCGCTCTTACCGAGTTCAGCCTCAGCCTCCTCCACTGCTTTTTGCACAGCAGCGTTCGTACCTGCGCAGGCCTTGTCAACGCCCTTAACATTCACAAGAGTCTGGGGAAGGCGCTGAACAATGGAGGCGAGCTCCGCCAAGGACTTGCCTGTGCGCTTCATCCGCGCCGCGATGCGGAGCGAAGTGAGGACCCCATCTCCCGTGGTTGCGTGGATCGTGTCAATGACGTGGCCCGACTGTTCACCGCCGAGAGTGTAGCCGCCCTGAAGCATGCGCTCGAGGACATAACGGTCACCGACGCCGGTCTGGACGATACGGATGCCGTGCTCCTTCATCGCCAAGAGCAGCCCCAGGTTCGACATGACCGTGACGACCAGGGTGTCGGAGCCAAGAGTGCCATCGGCTTTCATCCCCACTGCGAGGAGCCCCATGATCTGGTCGCCGTCAACGAGTTTTCCTTCAGCGTCAACCGCGAGACAACGATCCGCATCGCCGTCATAAGCGACGCCCATATCCGCATGAACGGCGACAACATACTTTTGGAGCTGCTCAGGATGGGTCGAGCCGCAGTACGCGTTGATGTTGAGACCGTCGGGTGAAGCGTTGATGACAATGACCTCAGCGCCCGCGGCTCGCAGCGCGGCCGGTCCGACGTGGCTCGCCGCTCCATTGGAGGCGTCAACGACGATCCGTAGTCCCGAAAGGTCGGTCCCAACCGAATCAACGAGGTGGTTGATGTAGTTCTGATCTGCGACAGTCTCGCCTTTGATGACGCGACCCACTGCAGCGCCCGTGGGGAGCTGTTCGACTTTGCCAAGGAGAGCCTCGATCTGATCTTCGAGTGCATCGTCGAGCTTGTAGCCCCCGCGGCCGAAGAACTTGATGCCGTTGTCCTGGAAAGGATTGTGGGATGCGGAGATGACGACGCCGAGGTCAATGTTTTGAGTGGCGGTGAGATGCGCAATCGCGGGGGTCGGGAGGACACCCACGCGAGTGACATCGACGCCCGAGGACGCGAGGCCCGCACTGATCGCGTGGTCGAGGAATTCGCCCGAGGCGCGGGTGTCGCGTCCGACAACGGCACGAGGACGACCTGTGCGTGAGAGCTGCGAGGCGGGGATGTCCTTCGTGAGGACTCGTGCGGCGGCCTGACCGAGTTGGACTGCGAGCTCGGGGGTGAGGAGTTCATTCGCCAGTCCGCGTACTCCGTCAGTTCCAAACATCCGTGTCACGATGAGGCTCCTTGGGCTACTGGAAGGAAAGCGTGTACCTCCGTCAGTGTACTCATAGGGTTCTTGGGTCTTCGTGCGGCTCAGCGCGTCGCCTCAAAGCCGAAGGCCCCGTCCTCGTCGAAACGAGGGCGGGGCCACAGCGTGAAGAACAGATCAGCGCTTCGAGTACTGCGGGGCCTTGCGGGCCTTCTTGAGGCCGGCCTTCTTGCGCTCAATCGCACGGGCGTCACGAGTCAGGAAGCCTGCCTTCTTGAGCGCCGGGCGGTTCGCTTCGCGGTCGATCTCGTTGAGGGCGCGCGAAATGCCCAGACGCAGGGCGCCGGCCTGGCCGGAGACGCCTCCACCGTTGATACGGGCAATGACGTCGAAGCGTCCGTCAATGTCGAGAAGCACGAAGGGGGACTTCACGAGCTGCTGGTGGAGCTTGTTCGGGAAGTAGTCTTCGAGAGTGCGTCCGTTGATCTTCCACTCGCCGGTTCCAGGAACCAGGCGAACGCGAGCAACGGCCTCCTTGCGGCGGCCCAGGCCCGCGCCGGGCGCGGTGATGGACTGGCCGGCGCCGACGGGCGCGGACTCAGTCTCGGTCGTGTACGAGCTGGGGACGTTCTCTTCGTCCAGCTCGACGAGTTCAGTGGTCTCAGCCACGGTTCTCCTCAGTTCTTAATGGGGTGCTCAGGAGCGCGGGGCGCTCACTGGGCCACCTGGGTGATCTCGTAGGGAACCGGCGACTGGCCGGCGTGAGGGTGCTCAGCACCGGCGTAAACGTGCAGCTTCTTGAACTGCGCGCGGCCGAGGCTGGTGTGGGGAAGCATGCCACGGACGGCCTTCTCAACGGCGCGCTCAGGCGAGTTCGCCATGAGGTCACGGTAGGAGACGGCGGTGAGGCCACCGGGACGCCCGGAGTGGCGGTACGCCATCTTCTGCTCGAGCTTCTTACCGGTCAGAACGACCTTGTCCGCATTGATGATGATGACATTGTCGCCCATGTCCATGTGAGGGGCGAACGTCGGCTTGTGCTTCCCACGGAGAATGTCGGCGACCTTGGCCGCCAGACGGCCGAGGACGACGTCGGTGGCGTCAATGACGTACCACTTCTTGTCCGCGTCCCCGGGCTTGGGTGAATAGGTGCGCACGGGCGTAACCTTCAATTCTTGTCGGTCATGGAGCGTGTGCCTCAGGTTTCTGGGCCTGGCTCTCGATGAAACGGTTCGCGCGAGGCGTCAAAGGCCGCTCGACGGCGAGTGGGAATGCACCGAAGGAGCCGCTGACGCACAGCGTTAGTCAGTTTATCCGCGTGCATCGGGCCGGTCAAAGCCGTCGGCGCACTGTGTCGGATCACTCAGCTCCACGTCGATCAGCCCCGTTGTGCACGCCAGGCTTGTGCGCTTCTTCAGTCCTCCTGGCAGCAGTCCCTGCGTCGCCTGGCCGTCTTCGCCCTCGACGCCCACTGTTCTTCTTCCGGGTAGTGCACATCCTCGAGGGTGAGGCCATGCGCCGGAGCGATCGGGGCCGCCCCTTCGCGGCTGCACTTCTCAAGAAGTTGCGCGGACCAGGACTCGGGTTTTTTTCCCTGGCCGATCGGAAGGTGAGCGCCGACGAGAGAGCGAACCATGGAATGACAAAAAGCATCCGCCTCGACTCGGCATTCGATGATCCCCCCGAGGCGCGTGAACTCGAGGCGCCTGAGAGTGCGGATCGTCGTGGCCCCTTCGCGGGGGCGGCAGTAGGAGAGGAAATCGTGCTCGCCGAGCAGAGCAGCGGCCCCCCGGTTCATCGCCTCAAGGTTCAGGGGCCCGGAAACGCTCAGCACGTCACGCCTGCGCAGCGGATCGGGCGCGCCCTCGCAGATCCGGTAGCAATAGCTCCGCCCGAGGGCGCTGAAGCGAGCGTCGAAGTCGGCACTCACCCTGCTGATTCTCGAGATGACGATGTCGGAGCTTCCACGGGGGATGAGCAGCCCGTGTCTTCTCCCCCATTCGCCGTGGGCTTGGGCAATCAGGGCGTTGAGTCTGCGCGTCAGAGCTGTGCCGATCGCCGCATCATCTTCTCGGTCTGCGCCACGAGGGGCGAAGGCCTGCCAGGCGTCGAGCGGAATGTCGACGTGCGCGACCTGGCGGCGTGCATGCACCCCAGCATCGGTGCGTCCCGCGACGGTGAGCACGAGGGGCATTCGGGCGACGAGGGCGAGGGCAGTTTCGATTTCTCCTTGCACTGTGCGAAGTCCGGGTTGGGCCGCCCAGCCATGAAAGTCCGTGCCATCGTAGGCAAGGTCGACGCGCACCCGGATTGTTTCGGCTTTCTCAGGGAGGTTCACAGTTCCCATGCTCGTACTCCCCCGATGATTCCCGCGTCGTTGGGAACGATGATGACATCCTCGCCGAGTTTGGCCCGGTGCCCTGCCGTGATGCGTTTCGAGTTGCCGCCGCCGAGGTAGAGTCTGTCCCACATGTACATGGGCCGCAGTCCGTCGACTATCCGGCGGACGCGTCGAGACCAGTGGGTATCTCCCAGACGCAGACGTTCATGCTCGCCGATGTAGTCGTCGTAGGTCAGCCCCCAGCGCACGAAGCCTTGGGAGACTTCGATGTGGGGCGCGAGTACGCCCCCGTCGAATACGGCGTTGCCCAGGCCAGTGCCCAGGGTGATGATCATTTCGAGGCCGGTGCCGGTCACGACTCCGGCTCCGGCGACTTCGGCGTCGTTGAGGACTTTTGTCGGCAGGTCGAGGGCGCGGCCGAGGGCGCGGCCCATATCGAAGAATCGCCATTCCTCGACGAGTTCGGGAAGGATCTTCGATCGCGGACCCGATCGCGTGATGTAGTGGGGGGTCGCGACGACAACCCCGTGGCGGATCATGCCGGGCATTCCCATTGTGACCCGGTCTGCATGGGGCAGCCGTGCCGCGAGATCAACCGCGGTCTGGACGAGGAGCGCAGGTGGGAGCGGATAGGGCGTCGGTGTGCGCAGCGGCGGGGCGATCATGGTGCCGTGCGAGTCGAGGACGGAGGCCTTGATCCCTCCGCCACCGCAGTCGATCGCGAGGGTCATCTCTTCGGACATGACTCTCACTTTATCCGCACACGGTGCTTCGGCTCATTGGGGCCTGTTATTCGCAGCAAGCGGATGCTTCTCGCCTGGAGGAGGCGGAGGAATGCGCGAGGCAAGACAGCAAGGTGAGGAAAGTGCAGGCAGATGCAAAAGGACGTAGCGGGAGAAGCAAGAAGGCGCAGGACGCACGGGAAGATGCGAAGAATGGTTCAGGCACAGGCCTGAGGGACGCGGAAGGCGAAGCAGGGACGCACGGGGCAAGGCAACAAGGTGCGGGGCACACCAGCAAGGCGCGGCAGGCACAGGCAAAAGCGGAGGAAAGCGCGCAAAAACACAGAGAAAAGCGCGGGCAGAGGCAAAGCGAAGTATCGAGGAAAAAAACGGGGGCCGGTGATCCAAAGGATCACCGGCCCCCGCACTCGTGACGCGCATGCGTCTCAAGTGTCACTCAGCTTCAGGCGCCTCAGCCTCGGTCGACTCAACCTTGGCGGCCTCGTCCTTAGCGGGCTCTTCAGCCTTCTCAGCGGCCTTGGCGACAGTCGCCTCGGCAGCCTTCACGACAGCCTTCTTCTCGACCTTCTCGAGGACGATCTCGATGCGCACGAGAGGAGCGTTGTCACCCTTGCGGTTACCAACGCGGATCAGACGGGTGTAGCCGCCATTGCGCTCCGGGTCGAGTTCCGGAACGATCTCGTCGAAGAGCATGTACACGGCTTCCTTCGAGGTGATCTTCTTGGCGACGGTTCGGCGGGCGTGCAGGTCGCCGCGCTTGGCCTTCGTCACGAGCTTCTCGAAGTAGGGCTGAAGGACCTTGGCCTTCGCCTCAGTGGTGGTCAGAGCGCGGTGTTCGATGAGCTGGGTCGCGAGGTTCGCGAGAATCAGCTTCTGGTGCGCCGGGCTGCCGCCCAGGCGGGCGCCCTTCTTGGGAGTGGGCATTTCGTCTCCTACGAATTATTCGCGTCCATCGGACGCATGCTGTGGGTCAGATGGACTGTTCGTCGCTGAACTGGATCGATCCGGAGTCGGAGTCACCGAAGTTAGGCATGACCGAATCCTTCAGGGTCATACCGAGCCCGGCGAGCGCTTCCTTGATCTCCTCAATCGACTTCGTGCCGAAGTTGCGGATGTCGAGCAGGTCGGCCTCGGAGTGGGCGACGAGCTCACCGACGGTGAGGATTCCGCGACGACGCAGCGCATTGTACGAACGCGACTGCAGGTTGAGGCTCTCGATCGGCAGGGCCAGGTCGGCGGCGAGGGTCGCGTCGGTGGTCGACGGTCCGACCTCGATGCCTTCGGCTTCCTCGTTGAGCTCGCGCATGAGGCCGAAGAGCTCGACGAGAGTCTTGCCTGCGGATGCGAGGGCGTCACGCGGAGTGATCGCGGGCTTCGTTTCGACGTCGATGACGAGGCGGTCGAAGTCGGTGCGCTGCTCGACACGAGTCGCCTCGACCTTGTAGGTCACCTTGACGACGGGCGAGTAGATCGAATCGATCGGAATCCGCGAGATCTCAGCCTGCGGGTCCTTGTTCTGAGCGGCGGACACGTAGCCGCGACCGCGCTCGACGGTCAGCTCGATTTCGAGCTTGCCCTTCTCGTTCAGGGTCGCGAGGGTGAGTTCCGGATTGTGGATCTCAACCCCTGCCGGCGGGGTGATGTCGCCCGCGGTGACGGCACCCGGGCCGGCCTTGCGCAGGTACATCACGACCGGCTCGTCGTTCTCGGAGGAGAGGACGATCTGCTTGATGTTGAGGATGATCTCGGCGACATCCTCCTTCACGCCCTCGATCGTGCGGAACTCGTGGGCGACGCCATCAATACGGATGGACGTGACCGCGGCGCCGGGAATCGACGAGAGGAGGGTGCGACGCAGGGAGTTACCGAGCGTGTAGCCGAAACCGGGCTCGAGGGGTTCGAGCGTGAAGCGCGAGCGGAATTCGCTGACCTTGTCCTCGGTGAGGATTGGTCGCTCTGCAATGAGCACGTCTTGGTCCTTTCTTCCCGGCGCCCACCATATGACGCCGGAGTGTGGTTCCCGCAGGAGCGGGCAAGGGAGTGTGAGCGGCCTGAGGCTCGCTCAGACGTGGGGATGGTTCCTCATCGACGAGGACGAGGCTCCGTCCCGGCGCGACAGATCAGACGCGGCGACGCTTCGGAGGACGAGCGCCATTGTGGGCCTGGGGGGTGACGTCCTGGATCGAACCGACTTCGAGGCCTGCGGCCTGCAGGGAGCGGATCGCGGTCTCACGGCCGGAGCCGGGACCCTTGACGAAGACGTCGACCTTCTTCATGCCGTGCTCTTGGGCGCGACGGGCCGCAGCCTCGGCCGCGAGCTGGGCGGCGAAGGGGGTGGACTTGCGCGAGCCCTTGAAGCCGACCTGGCCGGAGGAGGCCCAGGCGATGACGGCACCGGTCGTGTCGGTGAGGGAGACGATGGTGTTGTTGAACGTCGACTTGATGTACGCGTGCCCGTGGGTGACGTTCTTGGAGATCTTCCGGCGCGGCTTACGAGAAGCACCGGAGCGCGAGGTCTTTGCAGCTGCCATGTTGCTTTACTGTTCCTTCTTCAGTCGTGTGTGGGGTCTCGTGCGCAGGTGCGACGAGCCCTCAGGCCTTACTTGGCCTTCTTCTTGCCTGCGACGGTGCGCTTCGGGCCCTTACGGGTGCGAGCATTGGTCTTGGTGCGCTGTCCGTGGACCGGCAGGCCACGACGGTGACGAAGTCCTTGGTAGGAACCGATTTCAATCTTGCGGCGAATATCGGCCTGAACCTCGCGGCGCAGGTCGCCCTCGACCTTGAAGTTGTTGTCGATGTATTCGCGAAGCTTGACGAGATCCTCTTCGGTGGCGTCCTTCACGCGCAGGTCGGGGCTGATGCCCGTGGCTGCGAGGGTCTCGGCGGCGCGGGTGCGGCCCACGCCGTAGATGTAGGTAAGCGCGATCTCCAGTCGCTTTTCGCGGGGGAGGTCGACACCGGCAATACGTGCCATGTTGTTGGTGCTCCAGTTGTTCCTCGGAGGTCGTCATCGCTTCTTCCGAATGAGCCATTCGGCCCCGGCCTCCGAACCGGGGGTCGCCTTTCGGCGGATGAAACGATGCTGTCGGGCAATTCGCCCGGGGTCAGCGATGCGCTGGGCTCAGCCCTGGCGCTGCTTGTGCCTGGGGTTGTCGCAGATGACCATGACGTTGCCGTGGCGACGAATCACCTTGCACTTGTCACAGATCTTCTTGACACTCGGCTTGACCTTCATGGTGGTTCCTCCACCGCCCGAGGGCGGTCAGTGTCGGTTCTTACTTGTATCGGTAGACGATACGGCCTCGTGAGAGGTCGTAGGGGCTCAGCTCGACGACGACCCGATCCTCAGGAAGGATTCGGATGTAGTGCTGTCGCATCTTCCCCGCGATGTGGCCGAGCACAACGTGACCGTTTGCCAGCTCCACGCGGAACATCGCATTAGGCAGAGCCTCAACGACTGTGCCTTCCATTTCGATGACGCCGTCTTTCTTCGCCATATCCTCCGTCTGTCCTCTACGTTCATCGGATGAATCACAGCCCTAGGGCCGCGGGACATGTGCAGCATGTACGGCAAGGGCCAACATGCGACACGCCCGAGGATCTACAATACGACAAAAGCGCTTGATTCTGGTAGTTGGAGGCACTGTCGACTGCCTCACTCGGGATGCGTGCCTGCTTCACTCGGGAATGGACGGCTTTTCACTCGGCGCTCGACGCCTGCCTCACGCGACGCTCGACACCTGTTTCGCTGACGGGCAGCGCCCCTCGGTCCATTGACGAGGCCGATTCACCTCGCACGAGAAGAGCCGCGAGACCAGAGCTCGGGAGACCTGAGGACCGGGCGCCCTGAGAACCCGCGAACGTGAAAGAGCGGGAGAAAAAGAACGCGAAAGGCGACAGAGCGGGGACCAAAAGGAACCTGAACGCGAGAAAGCGCGAACAGACGATCCCAAAGGCGAAACAGCCGGACCCAAAATGCCAGAACGCGAAAGAGCGGGGATCAAAAGAGCGCGAGGACAGAAGAAAAGAGAGGCCGAACGCGAGAGAGCCGAAAGTGCGTTGACGGGCGGTGAAGCCACCGACTCCCTCGGCTATTCCCCCTCGCCTTCGACTACACCCCGCCCGCGGGCGTGCTTCTCGCCCTCGGCGATAGCCCGCCTGCGCCTGTACCGTAACCGCCGCCGCTATTGAAACCGCCGCTGGAGATCCCCCGCGCCTGCGGCTGTACCGGGTAGCGTGTCGGTTCGTGGTGATGTCCTGCGGGCGATCCCCCGCCCTCGGGTGTCCCCCCTGAAACTCGCGAAGCCCGAAGGACGCCTCATCTGTCTCGTCGGCCACCGCTTCCGCTCTTACCACCCCACGCTAGGGTGTCACCTCACAGTTCTACCGGCACAACTCCAAAAGGTGCGAGACCCGCCTTGCCGAAATCTGGGGCGGTGAGAACCGAAATCCCCTCCGAGAGGATCGCGACGGTGTGCTCCCAATGAGCGGCATCAGAACCATCACAGGTACGAACAGTCCACTCATCATCCTCGGTGAACGTCTCAATTCCACCCGCAGTGAGCATCGGCTCGACGGCGAGCACCATGCCAGGCTTGAGTTTCGCTGAGATTCCACGTGCGTTGTAGTTGAGGATCTCCGGCTCTTGATGCATCGCAGTGCCAATGCCGTGCCCCGTGTACTCCTCAATGATGCCGGCCTCCCAGCCGAGCTCATCAGCGTTGAGCGCAACCACGTCCTCAACGGCTGCGCCGACCGCTGAGACGCGCCTCGCACCCTCAAGGTTTGCAAGTGCGGCCCAAAGGGATTCGCGGGTCACAGCATCGAGTTCTCTGCGACGCCGAATACGTTCATCGCTCAGACCACCAGGCGCAGCCCCCATAGCACGCTTGCCTTGGGCGAACTCCTCATCGGGGATCCACTCATCGCCGACGATCATGGAAAAGGCGGCATCCCCGTGCCACTCGCGCCCGTTGCGCGACACCCACGCGCCACAGTCGAAGCTCACGAGATCGCCTTCTTCGAGTGTGCGATCCCCAGGGATACCGTGAACAACGACGTCGTTGATGGAAATGCACACGGTCGCCGGGTATCCCGCGTAGTTCAAGAAGTTCGATGTCGCGCCTGCTCGCCTGATGGCCTGCGCAGAGACCGCATCGAGCTCGCGAGTCGTGATCCCGGGGCGCGCCGCCTCGCGAAGGCTGCGGTGAATATCGGCGACGACAAGTCCGGCCTCACGCATCCACTTGACCTGTTCGAGGCTCTTAAGCTCGATGCGCCCCATTTCAGCGGCCCAAGCGCGCGTCAAGGACCGTGAAGATCCTTTCGCTCACTTCGTCGATGGAACCAGAACCATCAACCGTCTCAAGCAGATCGAGATCAGCGTAGAAGGAGGCGACGGGCTCGGTCTGTTCACGGTAGACCTCGAGGCGGTGACGCATCACCGGTTCGCTGTCGTCAGCCCGGTGCTGCTCTTCGGCGCGCTTGAGCATGCGGGCGACAACCTCGTCCTCGTCAACTTGGATTTCGAGAACCACCCCGATGTGCGTGCCCAGTTCCTCACAGAAGTCAGCGAGGACCCGAGCCTGTTCAACATTGCGCGGGTAGCCGTCAAGGAGGAAACCCTGGGTCGCGTCAGGAGCCGAAAGGCGTGCCTTCACCATCGCGTTCGTCACCGAATCGGGGACGAACTCTCCCCGATCCATGTACGACTTGGCCTGTTTGCCGATCTCCGTGCCCTCAGCCATGTTGGAACGGAAAATCTCGCCGGTAGAGATCACGGGGATTGAAAGGCGCTCGCCAATGCGGACGGCCTGAGTTCCTTTACCAGCTCCGGGGGGGCCGAGAAGAATGACTGCGCTCATCGGAGGAATCCTTCGTAGTGGTGCTGTTGGAGCTGCGTGTTGATCTCCTTCACCGTTTGGAGGCCGACTCCCACGATAATGAGGAGGGTCGTTCCACCGAAAGGCATCTGAGAGGCGCTCAGCTTCAGGGGGATGATCAGGAGCGAGGGCAGCAGGGCAATCACCACGAGGTAGAGCGAGCCTGCGGTCGTGATCCTGTTGATGACGTAGGAGAGGAACTCCGCGGTCGGACGTCCGGCACGGTAGCCGGGGATGAACCCTCCGTAGCGCTTCATATTGTCGGCAACTTCCTCAGGGTTGAAAGTGATCGACGTGTAGAAGAACGCGAAGAAGAGGATGAAAAGGGAATAGACGCTGAGGTAGACCCAGTCGCCCTGGTGCAGGTGCGTAGAAATCCATTGGACCCAGGCGTCAGTCGGCTCACCGAACTGGGCGACCATCGCAGGAAGGGCAAGGATCGAAGAGGCAAAGATGACGGGGATAACGCCCGACATGTTGATCTTGAGCGGAATGTAGGTGGTGGTTCCGCCGTATTGACGTCGACCGATCATGCGCTTCGCGTACTGGACCGGGATGCGACGCTGAGCCTGCTCGACGTACACCACCGCGAGGGTCACGGCCAGCAGGAGTAGAAGGATCACGAGGACGGAGCCCCACTTGCCGGATTGTCCGATCGCGAGCATCTGCGAGGGCAGGCGCGCGATGATCGAGGTGAAGATCAGGAGCGACATGCCGTTGCCAATGCCGCGTTCGGTGATGAGTTCGCCGAGCCACATGACGACGGCTGTACCGGCCATCATGACGATCACCATGATGAGGAACATCCACCAGGAGTCTTCGGCGATTACCTTCTCGGAGCAGCCAGAGAACATGCGGCCCGTGCGCGCGAGTGTCAGGGTCGTTGTTGCTTGGAGGATGCCGAGGAAGATTGTGAGGTAGCGAGTGTATTGGGTGAGCTTGGCCTGACCGGTCTGTCCTTCGTGGTGAAGGTCGTCGAATCGGGGGATCACCACTCGCAGGAGCTGAACGATGATCGACGCTGTGATGTAGGGCATGATGCCCAGAGCGAAGACTGAAAGCTGCAGGAGCGCCCCACCGGAGAACAGGTTCACGAGGTCGAGCAGATTCGCTTCCGACTCCTGCGAGAGGCAGCTTTGAATCGCCTTGGAGTCAACGCCGGGTGTCGGGATGTACGAGCCGAGGCGGAACATCGCCATAATGAACAGCGTGAACAGCAGCTTGCGGCGAAGATCGGGAGTGCGGAACGCCTGTGCGAATGCACTGAGCACAGCTTTCCTCCTACTGGTGATTGATGGGCCGACAATTCGGCCTTTGCAACCGTGCCAGACTACCGGAATTTTCGGTCATCACATGCATGGTTTCTTATGTGCGAGGACAAGGTCCCCGCTTGGAACAGAGGGGAGATGACGAAAGGGGGTGGTCCGGATCGATGTCCGAACCACCCCCGATCCATTGTCAGCGAGCGGAAATAGTTCCGCCGGCCGCCTGAATCTTCTCGGCGGCTGAGGCCGACCAGGCGTCGACCTCGACCTCGAGCTTGACGGTGAGTTCACCGGAGCCGAGCACCTTGACCGGCGCGTTGTCACGCACCGCGTGCTTGGCGATGAGGTCCTCGACCGTCACCTTGCCGCCCTCGGGGAAAAGTTCCGCGAGCTTGGCCACATTGACGACCTGGTATTCCACTCGGAACGGGTTCTTGAACCCGCGGAGCTTGGGCAGGCGCATGTGAATCGGCATCTGGCCGCCTTCGAAACCGGCCGAAACCTGGTAGCGGGCCTTCGTGCCCTTCGTACCACGTCCAGCGGTCTTACCCTTGGAGCCCTCGCCTCGACCGACACGGGTCTTAGCGGTCTTGGCGCCGGGGGCCGGGCGGAGGTGGTGCAGCTTCACGATCTGCACCTTCTCGCCTTGTGCGGTCTTCGAGTCCGCCATGGTCAGTCGACCTCCTCAACGGTGACCAGGTGACGCACCGTGCGCACCGCACCGAGGACGGTGTCGGTGGACTCACGGACGACGCTCTGGCCGATCTTGCGCAGCCCGAGGGTGCGCAGGGTGTCCTTCATGTTCTGCTTGGCGCCGATCGTCGACTTGGTCTGCGTGATCTTGATTTTCGCCATCACTCACTCACCCCCGCGGAGGCCTTCTCAGCCTCGGCCTGCTCGGCGGCGGCGCGCTTTTCAGCTTCGCCCTCCGCGCGGGCGCGGAGCATTGACGCCGGGGCGACGCGCTCGAGCGAGAGGCCGCGACGGGCCGCAACGGCCTCGGGCTGCTCGAGCTGCTTGAGCGCATCGACCGTGGCGTGGACGATGTTGATCGCATTCGCCGATCCGAGGGACTTGGTGAGCACGTCGTGCACGCCCGCGGCCTCAAGGACCGCGCGCACCGGACCGCCGGCAATAACGCCGGTTCCCGGGGCGGCCGGACGAAGGAGGACGACGCCTGCGGCGGCGCGACCTTCGACCAGGTGGGTGATGGTGCGGCGGACCATCGGGACGCGAATGAAGTTCTTCTTCGCTTCCTCGACGCCCTTGGAAATGGCCTGGGGAACTTCCTTGGCCTTTCCGTAGCCGACGCCGACCGTGCCTTCACCATCGCCCACGACGACCAGGGCGGTGAAGGAGAAACGGCGTCCACCCTTCACGACCTTGGACACGCGGTTGATGGTGACAACGCGCTCGATGTATTCGTTCTTGTCATTGCCACGACGGTTGTCGCGGTCGTTGCCGCGTCCGTTGCGGCGGTCGCGACGCTCGCCGTCGCCCGAACGCTCAGAGCCTTCCTGACCGTTCCTGCTTCGCTGCGGTGCAGCCATCAGTTGATCTCTCTTTCCTTCGATCCGGTCACAGCTCGAGGCCGCCCTCACGGGCGGCTTCGGCGACGGCCGCGACGCGGCCGAAGTACTTGTTGCCACCACGGTCGAAGACGACGGCGGTGATGCCGGCAGCCTTCGCACGCTCCGCAACCAGGGCGCCGACCTTGCGGGCCTTTTCGGTCTTCGTGCCTACCTCCTTGACGAGGGCGGCTTCGATGTCCGAAGCGGAGACCAGGGTGTGACCGATGGTGTCGTCGATCACCTGGGCAACGATGTGGCGGTTCGAACGGGTCACGACCAGGCGGGGACGCGCAGGCGTGCCGTTGACCTTCTTGCGCAGGCGAAGATGACGACGCTTGCGAGCGACGAACTTGCCCTTGCCCTTGACTGTGTACGCCATCACTTACCAGCCTTTCCGACCTTGCGACGGATCGTTTCACCCACGTAGTGGATGCCCTTGCCCTTGTAGGGCTCCGGCTTCTTCAGCTTGCGGATGCGAGCCGCCGTTTCACCGACGAGCTGCTTGTCGATGCCGTGGACCGTGAACTTGGTCTGTGATTCGACGGTGAACTCGATGCCCTCAGCGGGCTCAATGATGACGGGGTGCGAGAAGCCGAGGGCGAACTCGAGGTTCTTACCCTTGGCGACCACGCGGTAACCGGTGCCCGTGATCTCGAGGGACTTCTTGTAGCCCTCGGTCACGCCGACGATCATGTTCGCAATGAGGGTTCGGGTCAGGCCGTGGAGGGAACGCGAGGCGCGTTCGTCATCCGGGCGGGACACGAGGATTTGGCCCTCTTCGAGTGCGACCGTAATCGGCGCGGGGATGGTGTGGGACAGCTCGCCCTTCTTGCCCTTCACTGTGACGAGAGGACCGTCAATGGTGACGTCCACGCCCGCCGGAACGGTGATGGGGGTTTTACCGATACGCGACATTGTTCAGCCTCCTGTTCACCAGATGTAGGCGAGGACTTCCCCACCCACACCCTTGTCGGCTGCCTGGCGGTCGGTCAGCAGGCCAGAGGACGTGGACAGGATCGCCACGCCGAGGCCGCCGCGGACCTTGGGCAGGTTGGTGGACTTGGCATACACGCGCAGACCGGGCTTAGAAACGCGCTGCAGACCCTTGATTGCCGATTCGCGGTGCGAACCGTACTTGAGGGTCAGGGTGAGGGTCTTGCCCACGCGGGCATCCTCGACGGAGGTCGAGGCGAGGTAGCCCTCCTCGACCAGCATGTTCGCGATCGCGTTCTTGAGCTTCGAGTACGGCATGGAGACCGTGTCGTGGTGCGCGCGGTTCGCATTGCGCAGACGCGTCAGCATGTCTGCGATGGGATCGGTCATTGTCATTGGGGATTGACCCCTTCCTCGTCGCGGTTTCTCCGGAGTCCGGGACCTGCGACGTCAGATTCTTACCAGCTGCTCTTGGTGACGCCGGGGAGTTCGCCACGCAGGGCGAGCTCGCGCAGGCACACGCGGCACAGGCCGAACTTGCGGTACACGGAGCGGGGACGGCCGCAGCGGTTGCACCGGGTGTAGCCGCGAACGCCGAACTTCGGGGCGCGGGCGGCCTTGATCTTCAGGGACGTCTTCGCCATGAGATCAGTCCTCCTTGAAGGGGAAGCCGAGGTGACGCAGAAGGGCGCGGCCCTCTTCGTCCGTGTTGGCCGAAGTCACGACCGTGATGTCCATGCCGCGAACGCGGTCGATGGAGTCCTGATCGATCTCGTGGAACATGGACTGTTCCGTGAGACCGAAGGTGTAGTTGCCGTGGCCGTCGAACTGCTTGGCCGAGAGGCCGCGGAAGTCACGGATTCGGGGCAGAGCGGTCGAGAGGAGACGATCGAGGAACTCCCACATGCGGTCGCCGCGAAGCGTGACGTGCGCACCAATGGGCTGGCCTTCGCGGAGCTTGAACTGCGCGATGGACTTCTTCGCCTTGGTGGTCACGGGCTTCTGGCCGGTGATCACGGTGAGGTCGCGGATCGCGCCCTCGAGGGCCTTCGAATCGCGAGCGGCCTCGCCGACGCCCATGTTGACGACGATCTTGGTGAGGCCACCGACCTGCATGATGTTCTCGTGCTTGAACTCTGCACGAAGAGCATCACGGATTTCGGAGAGGTACTTTTCCTTGAGACGCGGGGCCATGCTCAGATCTCCTTGCCCTGCTCGATGCCGCGGGCCACGCCACCGCGCGTCACGCGGACGCGGACCTTGCGGGTGCGGCCATCGCGCTCGACGACATCCTCACGGAAGCCGACGCGCACGCGCTGCTTGGTGTCGGGGTCGACGAGGGCGACCTTGGCGAGCGAGATCGGGGCCTCAACGGTCTCGATGCCGCCGGCCTGGTTCTGGCCCTGACGAACGTGACGGGTCTTGAGGTTGACGCCCTCGACGAGGACGGTGCCCTCAGCCGGGAATACCTTGATGACGCGTCCCTGCTTGCCTTTATCGCCGGGCTTGAGGGGCTCGAGGCCCTCGGCGGCGCGACGCGCATTACGCTCGGCGAGCTTCTTCTCGTCGGACGAGCGGCCACGCACGACCTCGACGAGATCGCCCTTACGGATCTTGGCTGCCATCAGATCACCTCCGGGGCGAGCGAGACGATTCGCATGAACTTCTTGTCGCGCAGTTCGCGGCCCACGGGGCCGAAGATGCGCGTGCCACGGGGTTCACCGTTCGCGTTGATGATGACGGCCGCGTTCTCGTCGAAACGGATGTAGGAGCCGTCTGCGCGACGGGTCTCCTTGCGGGCGCGGACGACGACTGCCTTGACGACGTCGCCCTTCTTGACGGAACCGCCGGGAATGGCGTCCTTGACAGTGGCGACGATGGTGTCGCCGATTCCCGCGTAGCGGCGAGAAGAACCACCGAGCACACGGATGGTCAGGATCTCCTTGGCCCCCGTGTTGTCGGCGACCTTCAGTCGCGACTCCTGCTGGATCATTTTCTATTGACTCCTGTCGTCGAGCCGGTTCTCTTGGGAGCATTACTTCCCGCGAGCCTTGCCGAACGTGCATTGAACTGTTGCGCATCGGATTCCGACAACAGCGCGAACGCACCACAGACAGGTGTCATGATGTTGCTCGCTCGCACTATCGACGCGGGTACAGTGCACCCGCGTCATGCAACCCTCCAACAATACCTCCTCACTCAGCCGCACGGAAATGCGGATTCGGATGATTTGACACACGAATTCGGGGCAAAATGGGCGTTTTTGGGCCCGAGCACGAGGTCGGAGTGCTGTGTGAGCCTGTCGGGGTCCTTGTGTGGGTGGCTTGGAGCCGTCCCGCGTCGGCATGAGCCTAGGACAGTTCTCAGGTTTCTTGTGTGGGTGGATTGGAGGGTCTTGTGTGGGTGGATTGGAGGGTTAGGGGAGCTTGTCAAGGTGCTTGTGTAAGCGGATTGGTGAGTTCGGGGTTGTGAAGCGCCGCGCTGCTTTCCATTTCTGAGCACTTTGAGCCCCGAACACGATCTCGGTGCAAGCCCCGCCCTCGAACCGACGCCAACATCGCAAGCTGGGGCGAAAACACACCCCCTACACCGACTCCAACACCCTCGTAAAGACCCGAAACACAATCTCGACGTAAGCCCCGCTCTCGAAGCAGCACCGAGATCACAAGCAGGGGAACAAAGCCACCCCCTACACCGACTTCAACACCCTCGTAAAGACCCGAAACACAATCTCGACGTAAGCCCCGCCCTCGAAACAGCACCGAGATTACAAGCAGGCGAGCAAACACACCCCCTCCACCGACTCCAACACCCACGTAAAGACCCGAAACACAATCTCGACGCAAGCCCCGCCCTCGAAGCAGCGCCGAAATCACAAGCAGGGGAACAAACCCCTCCCCTCCACCGACTCCGACACCCTCGTAAAGACCCGAAACACAATCTCACGCCGGATCCCACCCTCGAAACAGCACCGAAATCACAAGCAGGGGAACAAACCCCTTCCCTCCACCAACTCCAACACCCACGTAACGACCCGAAACACAATCTCGACGTAAGCCCCGCTCTCGAAGCAGCACCGAGATCACAAGCAGGGAAACACACCCCTCCCCTCCACCGACTCCAACACCCTCGTAAAGACCCGAAACACAATCTCGACGTAAGCCCCGCTCTCGAAACAGCACCGAGATCACAAGAGGGGAAGAAAACGCGCTCCCCAACACCCGTTCCTACACCCCAGACACAATCTCAGGAAGGAGGTCGCCCCCGCACTAACGCCGAAATCACAAGCAGGGACGAAAACCCCTCCCCTCCACCAACTCCGACACCCTCGCAAAGACCCGAAACACAATCTCGACGCAGACCCCACCCCTAAACCAACGCCAAGATCACAAGCAGGGGAACAAACCCACCCCCTCCACCAACTCCAACACCCACGTAACGACCCGAAACACAATCTCGCGCTGTCTCCCACCCTCGAACCGATGCCGAGATCACAACCAGGGGAGAAAACCCACTCCCTCCACCGACTCCGACACCCTCGTAAAGACCCGAAACACAATCTCGACGCAACCCCGCCCCCGAACCAACGCCGAAATCGCAAAGTGGGTCGAGGTCTTTCCGAGGGCGCGCCGCATCATCGCTTTCTTCTCAAGGGCACGCCCCACCATCTCGCCCTTTCCCCAGCGAATACGAAACGGGCCCGGCTCCCACTGGGGGAACCGGGCCCGAGGCTTCGATTCGCTCAGCTCATGCGAGCTGAGTCAGATCACTTGGCCTTCTCGATGATCTCGACGACGCGCCAGCGCTTGGTGGCCGACAGCGGACGAGTCTCCATGATGAGGACAAGATCGCCGACGCCGCACTCATTGTGCTCGTCGTGGACCTTGACCTTCTTGTTCTTGCGCATGACCTTGCCGTAGAGGGCGTGCTTGACACGATCCTCAATCTGGACGACGACGGTCTTATCCATCTTGTCGCTGACGACGTAGCCACGACGGACCTTGCGGTCGTTACGAGTGGTGCTCTCTGCCATGCCACTCACTCCTCGGTGCTCGGCGCGGTGCGGTAGCCGAGCTCCCGCTCACGCGCGATCGTGTAGATACGGGCGATGTCGCGGCGCACGGTCTTCATGCGGCCGTGATCCTCGAGAGAGCCCACGGCCTGCGCGAAACGCAGGTTGAAGAGCTCGGCCTTGGCCTTCTCGAGTTCCTTGGACAGCTGGGCGTCGTCCATGGCATCAAGGTCGGAGGTGGTCAGAGCCTTTTCCGCCATCAGATGTCACCACCCTCTCGGACCACGAAACGGGTCTTCATCGGAAGCTTGTGCTGGGCACGGCGCATGGCCTCGCGGGCGAGGTTCTCATCGACACCGCCCAGCTCGAACAGGATTCGACCGGGCTTGACGGGGGCGACCCACCATTCCACGGCGCCCTTACCGGAACCCATACGGGTTTCAGCGGGCTTCTTCGTCAGCGGACGGTCCGGGAAGATGTTGATCCACACCTTGCCACCGCGCTTGATGTGACGCGTCATCGCGATACGGGCCGCCTCGATCTGGCGGTTCGTCACGTACGCGCCAGTCAGCGCCTGGATGCCGTAATCGCCGAAGGCCAGCTCGGTGCCGCCGGAAGCATTACCGGTGCGGTGCGCACGGTGCTGTCGGCGCCACTTAGTACGACGGGGAATGAGCATTCGACTCAGGCCTCCGATCCGTTTTCAGTAGCTGCGGGCGCCGCTGCGGGTGCCTGCTGCTGAGCGGTCTCCTGGTTTTGGCGGCCACCGCGGCGCGGGCCGCGACGATCGCCGCGGCGTCCACCGCGATTGGCCTGCTCGGCCTGCTGACGAGCGAACTCGCGCTCGGTGATATCGCCCTTGTAGATCCACACCTTGACGCCAATGCGACCGAAGGTCGTGCGCGCCTCGTGGAATCCGAAGTCGATGTTCGCGCGGAGGGTGTGCAGCGGAACGCGACCCTCCCGGTAGAACTCGGAACGCGACATCTCAGCGCCGCCGAGACGGCCCGAAACCTGCACACGGATGCCCTTCGCTCCGGCGCGCTGCGCGGACTGAATGCCCTTACGCATGGCGCGACGGAAAGAAACGCGAGCAGCGAGCTGTTCGGCGATGCCCTGCGCGACGAGCTGTGCATCCATATCGGGGTTCTTCACCTCGAGGATGTTGAGCTGAACCTGCTTGCCGGTGAGCTTCTCCAGATCCTGGCGAAGTCGATCCGCCTCGGCGCCGCGGCGGCCGATGACGATGCCCGGACGCGCGGTGTGCAGGTCGACACGGACGCGATCGCGCGTGCGCTCAATGTCGACCTTCGAGATGCCTGCGCGCTCGAGGTTTTCGGTGAGGTTCTTACGGATCGCAACGTCCTCGGCGACGTAGTCGGCGTAGCGCTGACCCTTGGTCGTCGAGTCGGAGAACCAGCGGGAGCGGTGATCCGTGGTGATACCCAGGCGGAACCCGGTGGGGTTGACCTTCTGGCCCATGTCAGCGGTCTCCCTTCTTCTTGTCTTCCTTGGTGCCGACCACGATGGTGATGTGGCTTGTGCGCTTCAGGATGCGGCCTGCGCGCCCCTGAGCGCGCGGACGGAACCGCTTCATGGTCGGTCCTTCATCGACGTACGCTTCGAGGATCTCGAGTTCGGCCTCGTTGAAGGTTTCGCCGACCTGTTCGGCCTTGACCTTCGCGTTGGCGACGGCGCTCAGGAGCACCTTGCGGACATCGACGGCGACGGCCTGCGGTGCGAACCGCAGGATGTCGGCGGCCTCCAGGGCGGCCTTGCCACGAACCTCGTTCACGACACGGCGGGCCTTCTGGGGCGTGACGCGGACATAACGCGCCTGCGCCTTGGCTTCCATTGAATCTGCCTCTTCTTCCCAGGGCCGGCTCAGCGCCGGCGTCCCTTTCGATCGTCCTTGTCGTGGCTGCGGAAAGTACGCGTGGGAGCGAACTCACCGAGCTTGTGGCCCACCATCGATTCGGTGACGAAGACGGGGACGTGCTTGCGACCGTCGTGCACTGCAAAGGTCAGGCCCAGGAAGTCCGGGGTGATGACCGAGCGGCGCGACCAGGTCTTGATGACGTTCTTCGAACCGGATTCGTTCGCGGCGTCAACCTTCTTGAGGAGGTGATCGTCGACGAAGGGACCCTTCTTCAAACTGCGCGGCATTCTAATCGACTCCTACTCAGCGGTTCTTGCCGGTCTTGCGACGGCGAACGATCAGGCGATCGCTGTCCTTGTTCGGACGGCGGGTACGGCCCTCGGGCTTGCCCCACGGGCTGACCGGGTGACGGCCACCGGAGGTGCGGCCCTCGCCGCCGCCGTGCGGGTGGTCGACCGGGTTCATGACGACGCCGCGGACGTGGGGGCGCTTGCCCTTCCAGCGCATGCGACCGGCCTTGCCCCAGTTGATGTTCGACTGCTCGGCGTTGCCGACCTCGCCCACCGTCGCACGGCAGGTGATTTCGACGTTGCGGATTTCGCCGGAGGGCATGCGCAGCTGCGCGAAGCGCCCTTCTTTGGCGACGAGCTGGACGGAGGAGCCTGCGGAGCGGGCGATCTTCGCGCCGCCACCGGGCTTGAGTTCGACCGCGTGCACGACGGTACCCAGGGGGATGTTGCGCAGCGGCAGGTTGTTGCCCGGCTTGATGTCCGCGCCGACGCCGGCCTCGATGCGATCGCCTTGGGAGAGCTTCGCGGGAGCGAGGATGTAGCGCTTCTCGCCGTCCGCGTAGTGCAGAAGGGCGATGCGGGCGGTACGGTTCGGGTCGTATTCGATGTGCGCGACGACGGCGGGGACGCCGTCCTTGTCGTGACGACGGAAGTCGATGACTCGGTACTGGCGCTTGTGTCCGCCGCCGCGGTGGCGGGCGGTCACACGACCGTTCGAGTTGCGACCGCCTGTCTTGTGGAGCGGGCGGAGTAGCGACTTCTCGGGCTCGGAGCGGGTGATCTCAACGAAATCGGAGACCGACGCGCCGCGACGACCGGGGGTCGTGGGCTTGTACTTGCGGATTCCCATTCTTGTCCTCTACCTCTCCGGGCTCAGGCCTGATCGCCGAAGATGTCGATGGCTCCCTCGCGCAGGGTGACGATCGCACGCTTCACGTCCTTGCGCTTGCCCTGACCCGTGCGGGTCCGGTAGGTCTTGCCCTTGCGGTTCTGAGTGGCAACCTGGCCGACCTTGACTCCGAAGATCGCTTCGATGGCGATCTTGATCTCGGTCTTGTTGGCGCGCGGGTCGACCTCGAAGGTGTACTTGCCTTCATCCATGAGGATGGAGGACTTTTCGGTGACGACCGGCTTCAGGATGATGTCGCGGGGGTTCTTGCCCGCTTCGAGGGTGCTCACTTGGTCTCCTCCTTGGTGCCGAGGAAGGACTCGAGGGCGGCCTGCGTGAACACAATGTCATCGGCGTCGAGGACGTCGTAGGTGTTGAGCTGGTCGACCCAGAGAACGTGAACCTCGGGGACGTTGCGCAGGCTGAGAGCGGTGATCTCATCATTGCGCTCGAGGACGACGAGGGCCTGACGGTCCTCGACGATGGCGCGCAGCGCTGCGAGAGCGATCTTCGTCTTCGGGGTCTCACCTTCGATGAGAGCCGTGACGACGTGGATACGGCCATTGCGCGCGCGGTCGGACAGAGCGGAGCGCAGGGCGCCCTGCTTCATCTTCTTGGGGGTGCGCTGGTCGTAGTCGCGCGGCTGCGGGCCGTGGACGATGCCGCCGCCGGTGAAGTGCGGGGCGCGGATCGAACCCTGACGGGCGTTACCGGTGCCCTTCTGACGGAACGGCTTCTTGCCGCCGCCAGAAACCATGCCGCGCGTCTTCGTGGCGTGCGTGCCCTGGCGGGCGGCGGCCAGCTGTGCGACGACGACCTGGTGCATAAGCGGGATATTGGTGGGGACGTCGAAGATCTCTGCAGGGAGTTCGACCGATGCGGCCTTCTTACCCTGGAGATCGAGAACGTCGAGAGTCTGGACCTCAGACATTTCACGCACCCTTCACGGAGGAGCGAACCAGGACCACGCCGTTCTTGGGACCCGGGATGGCGCCGCTGATGAGCAGCAGGCCCTTCTCGGCGTCCACGGCCTGAATCTTCAGGTTCTGGACGGTACGGCGGACGTTCCCCATGCGGCCGGCCATGCGCAGGCCCTTGAAGATGCGTCCGGGGGTTGCGCAGGCGCCGATCGAACCGGGCTTGCGGTGATTGCGGTGCGCGCCGTGGCTGGCGGAAACGCCGGCGAAGCCGTGGCGCTTCATGACGCCCGCGAAGCCCTTGCCCTTGGTGTTGCCAGAGACGTCGACAGCCTGACCGGCTTCGAACACGGTGGCTTGGAGTTCCTGGCCGAGCTCATAGTTGTCGGCGGCGGAGGTGCGGACTTCGGCGAGGTGACGGCGCGGTTCAACGCCTGCCTTCGCGAAGTGACCGGCCATGGGCTTGGTGACCTTGCGAGCGGGGATTTCACCGAATCCGAGCTGGACGGCGCTGTACCCGTCGACCTCTTCGGTGCGGACCTGGGTCACGACGTTGGTGCCGACCTGCACGACAGTGAGGGGCACGAGACGGCCGTCGGCATCCCAGACCTGGGTCATGCCGAGCTTGCGGCCGAGCAGCGCCTGAACCGGCGCAGCTGCGTGCTGCTTGTTGTCAGTAGTCATTGCAGATGTCCTCAGAGCTTGATCTCGATGTTGACGTCCGCGGGCAGATCGAGACGCATGAGCGAGTCGACGGCCTTCGGGGTCGGGTCGATGATGTCGATGAGCCGCTTGTGGGTGCGCATTTCGAAGTGCTCGCGGCTGTCCTTGTACTTGTGGGGCGACCGAATGACGACGAACACGTTCTTTTCGGTCGGCAGCGGGACGGGGCCCACCACGGTGGCGCCTGCTCGCTGCACGGTGTCCACGATTTTGCGCGCGGAGCTGTCGATGACCTCGTGGTCATACGACTTGAGCCGGATGCGGATCTTCTGTCCCGCCATGCCGTCTTACCTCTTCTCGTACAGATTCGTCACCGGTCCCCGCACTCGGGCGTGTCGCTTTTGGAGCGTTCATCGTGCGCGCGGTTCTCCCCAGGGTGGGGAGTGGACCGTTGTCTTGTCCAAAGATCACGGGCGGAATGCCCGGTCCGCGGAGTTCCCGCGGAACCGCCCCACATGTGCGGGGCAACCGTATTAGTCTTTCAGATTCATATTCTTCCCGGCAAGCTCGAAGCTGCGGGATGTCGTGTGAATCCCCTGACATTGATCGGATAGTTGTTGCTGGTCCCTTGACCGATTGACGAGGACGATGCCCGGTGGGCATTCCCGCCGAGGATGAGGGGGCAACTCCGAGGTGTCAGTGTATACGCGCTCGGGCGTGTCGCCAAAGCGACGAGGGCGGGGCCGTCAGGAGCACAGTTCTCTTTCGGCTCGGGCGCATTCGTGTTTCGGCAGGCGCAGCTTTGGATGTCGTCTGGAGCCTGATTGGTTGTGTTCCACCTTGTGGGCTACTGCGAGGTTGTGCCGATACAGACATCAGGGGCAGGTTTGCGTGTCGAGAGGGCTTGGACCGCCAGCAGCAGGTTCGGGGCCTAAAGCGGGTTTGCTGCTATGGCCCGGTCTTAGCCCGGTGGAATCAGGGGACGGCCTGGAAGCAGGATGGTCTCGCCCACACTCCAGGTAGCTTGAAACTATGGCACGCTTTCGCCCCAGACGGCAGATAGTGCGGAGCTACAGCATGGTTGTCACCCAAGGGGTGCAAGTTTGGGCACGACAGTGGCACGTTCAGCTTCTAGGTTCTAGTGGTGCTTGCAACGGGGTCTTTGTGAAGGAGTTCGTTGTGGCTGGTCTTGGTCGTGTTTTTCAGGGGGTTGGGGCTGTTGCGGCGTGGGCATGGCTGTGGCGGGGAATCCTTCTTGGGATTCCCCGCCACAGGGTGTGGTCGAATGCAGCCCGCTCAGGAGTTCATGCCCTCACGTGAGCGAGGCGCCGCATTCGAGGGTTCACTTCTCAGAGCGCTTCTTGCGGGCGACGAGGAAGACTCCACCGGCAAGGAGGACGAGCGCAACACCTCCAATGGTCATGAGGAGCTGGCCGTCCGCACCCGTGAGCGGGAGGGTCGGCACGTTCGTCTTCGTGTTCTCGATCGTTAACGTGACGGTGTTGTAGGTAGCTGTGGTGAGATCTGCCTTGTAAGGCGTGTCCGGGTTGAAAGTGTAGCCAGCGGGGGCCGCGGTCTCGAAGAGGACGTATTTCTGGATCTTCAGCTTGTCGAGAGATCCCGTCCCCAGGGATTTTTCCGTGGTGATCGTTCCGACAGCGGGACAATCCTTGGTCTCTTCCACTCCATCTTCGTCGACGCAGACTTTGAACTCAGCACCACTGAGGTAGAGTGTCTTATCCGTCGCATCCAATTTTTCCACTGTGATCTTGCCGAGGTCTGCGAATGCAAGGGCGTGACCAACCTCAACATCATTGATGAAGCTTAGGACACCGTTGCGGAATTGACCGTTCCCGGAAGCCTTGGTGGTGTAGGTTGCGACAATCTCTCCGCCTGAGGGAAGATCGCCCGAGTTCTTTGCCGTAATGACAAGATGCTTGCCATCAAGGCCAGCAAGCTCTTTGTTGAAGTCACCCGTCTTGTCCTTCCCGTTCACCGTGACCTTCACCGAGGCAAGAGTGCCTTTCGTATCACCGGCCCCGGAAAGATCGTCCTCGAACCTGAACTTTGTGAGTTTGTTGGTGTCATCGAAGGTCGGCAGAGTCTGCTTCACGGTCCAGGTGATCACACCATCAGCAGCGTTCTTCACTTCCGCAGACTTTTCGGGCTTAGGCGACACTGTGTTCTTCGGGTAAACATTCGCCGTGTAGGACCAGGCGCCCTTAGCGTCCTTGATCGGCAGGGTAATGAAGAAGGGCGCCGCCTTGGCAACGATCACAGAACCTGGGGGAAGAGACGCTTTGGATTCAACGACAATGTAGAGCCCCGGGTACACGTCGGTGAACTGAGCGAGTCCCGTCCCGTCAGCAGTCGTTTTTTCGTCAATCTTTTTCAGAGTGTATTTTTTACCGTCAATCGTCACCTTTGTTGGCGAGTTCTGGTTATCAAGCGCAGGCTCGACGGGCTTGGCAGGGTCCGTGATTTTCCCAACGACATCCCAGCCTGCGTTGCCATTGACTAGATCAACGCCCTCCACCTTGTACAGGGTGAAGGGAACTCCACCAAGGGCTTCACCCCCGGCCGACACCTCGTTGCCGTTGCCGTACTCGAGGGTTCCACCCGGGTTGGCGTGCTTGTACACGTTGATCGTGCCCGGCGTGTTCGTAATATCCCCCATCGGATTGCCTGTCGTCGCCATCGCAGCGCTCGACAGACCAAAGAGGGTGAAAAGACTCAGGACGAGCGAAGCAAGAACCGCAACAATGCGGCGTTCCCTCGTAGTCGTGCTCATGGAGATGAACTCCCTTCGTGAACTCGGCGGATCACCCGCCACCATGTGCCTCAAGCATTGGCCGCTCAGCGGCCAAAACAGGATCGAAACGGTCGCCAGCATCACCAAGAGCCTCGAACACTCAATGAGCAAGCAGCAACCGATGAGTACAGACTAAAGCTCACATTAGCCGGATCACAACCCTTCGGGTCACAGTATGATTACGCTTCACCACCACAGCCCAACACTGCATCACGGCTTGTGCAAGCAGAGCCACTCCCCCTGTTCAGGCCGCTGGAGGCCCTTCTTCGGGTTGACGTCCGGAGCGCCAGATATACGCAGCGGCAAGAAGGAACCCCGCTGCCTGAATAATCGCCCACCATGGGAATCCCGGATTCTTCGCCTGCGCACCGAGGTCCTCAATCGTCTCAGGTGGCGTCGGGAGGACTCGTTCTCCAGTCACAAGGATGCGTTGGGTGTTAATACCCAGGGGTGTGCAGGTCACCAAAGTGACAAGGTCGCGGCCCGGCACCGCCTGCAATTCCTCGGTGTCTTCGGGTTCAACGACTTTGATTTCAGTGACTCGATAGCTCAGGGCTTGATCGAGGATTTCAAGGGTGATTTCGTCTCCCACGACGACCTTGTTGAGCTTGGTGAACAATTCAGCGTCTGCCAAACCTCGGTGCCCGGTCAGGACCGCACGTGTACCGATGCCGCCGACCGGCAAGGATGTGCCTTTCAGATGCCCAATGCCTTTGAGAAGGGTTTCATCACTCGTCCCGTGGTAGATGGGAAGGTCTGCATTGATTGCGGGGATCTTGATGCGCCCCATGAGCCCAGTGTCGCCGACGTTGAGGAGCGAGTCGTAATCGAAGCCCCCCTGATCCTCATTCCCCACTCCCCGTGGGACATTCGCATTCGCTTCGAGTAGAGCCCCCACCGATAGGGCTTCGTTGTACTCTCTCGCTTCGGTGAACTGTTCCTCAGAGCTCGGGTCCAGGCCGGTGGCAACTGCCGTTGAATACGAGTTCACGACCTTCGATTGCTTGTACTGACTGAACCACTGCGCCATCGGCGGGTAGCTCGCGATCGCAATACCAACGAGGGCGAGTAGCGCCGCAAGCATAGGGAGGACATGGAATCGCCACACCATCCGAGGACGTGGCCTCATCTGAGCCTTTCGCACTCTCTTCTCCCCCACTTCACTCGTGTGTTGCGTGGAGTTCTCGACGGCTTTCGTCGAGTCCCCCGAAGCCTGCATGTGACTGAGCTGCGCTGTACGAGGCTACCGTGTACAGGCTTTCGATCACACTAACGAGTCACAGTCTCCACCGGCTGCAACACGCACAGCAAGCTTCGAGGAGACGGAAGTGCCTTCGCCTGTTCCTTCCCCTGTGTTCGGCCATCCTTGTTATTCCTCGTCCTCCTCCCTGTGCTTCGCTCGGGGCTACCTCCGATGCTTGTCCTCCCCTACTGCCTTTGCACGTGGGAAGCAGCGCGAGCTTGCGATGAGAGCTGCGGAGAGAGTATCGCTCTGCGGCCGCGTCGCGAAAGTACTGGCAAGGCGCGCCGAGTGCCCGAGGTGGTAGCCGTAGTCGCAGGCCGGGAGGCTGCGCCCCATCAGGGTGACACGAGAGGAGACACTTCCTAAAACCTTTGCCCGCCCCAGCGCGCGTGGTCGCGGGCCCTTTCGAAATCCGCCGCTCAGGCGCAGATCCTTGTATCCACCACAGCGCGCATGGTCGAGAATCCCCCGAAATCCGCCAATCAGGCACCTCCAGATGTTCACCCCAGCGCGCGTGGTCAAAAGCAGAATCGCAGGTACGTTCAGGCGGAACACCGCCGCCCACCCCAGCGCGCGTGGTCAAGAGCAGAATCGGAGGTACGTTCAGGCGGAACACCTCCGCCCACCGAGCACGCGTGGTCGCGGGTCCATTCGAAATCAGCCGCTCAAGCACATCCAGGTGTCCAGCCCAGCACGCATGGTCGCAGGTCCCTTCGATATCCCCCGGTCAGGCATCTTCAGGTGGCGTCCCCAGCACTCATAGTTAAGTGTCCGGGAGGCACCAGGTTGCTTTTTCTCCCTGAGCTTCGACAGTGAAGAGTGAGAAGGTGAGGAGTGCCGGGCTCCCCGAAGAGAGCCCGGCACTCCTTTGGTGTCCTCAGATCGACACCATCAGCGCTTTGGAATCAGGAAGCGCTCCTTTTGCGTCGCCGAGCGGCAACCGCGAGGAGAGTCGCGATGCCTCCGGCGCCGCCTGCGAGGATCACAAACCAATCCTCACCAAGTCCGCCGGTGAGAGGCAATCTTGGAACAGGACGCTTCTTGTTGTCGATCGGGGTACTGTAGTGTTCCTCATTCGTCGCCCCTTTGGTGATCGTGATCTCAAGATCACCGTGTGCGAGGTAGCCTGCGGGGACCTTCGACTCGTGCAGCGTGTAGGTGCCGACCGGGAGATCCTGGACTTCGAACTCGGAGGTAGCGGAGCTCGCCCCCACTGTTGCGCCGGGTACTCCGTTCAGAGTGAGAGTCCATTCGGAGCCCGTGAGAGGTTGTCCTTCACCGGTCTTCTTCCACTTCGCTCCACCTGTTTGAAGGGTGTTCGTGGCAGTGCAGGTGTAAGTCCCACCTGCAGCGAAGGGGAAAGCGCCTGTGGAGTTCTTGTCGACCCTCGCACCCGCAGCGTCGAGGCACTCCCAGGATTCGGCATAGGCCGTGGCGGGGAGCCCGCCGGTGATGCCTGCCGGGTTCGCTGTCTCGCTCAGCGCGTAGTTGCCGGGCTGAATCTTCTGGTTCGTGACGCCAGGGTCTCCGGAAGTTCCCTCGATGCTCGTTGGTCCATTGGCCTTCAGGTTCCAGTCTTTCTCCGTTGCTTTCTTCGCCCAGTTGGGCGCGTCCGCAGGAACGTTGATCTTCTTCACCAGGGTCAGGGTCGCCGACTTCAGCCTGTTCTTCGCCGTGCAGGTTACCTTCTGGCCGGGTTTGGGCGTCACTGTCTTCGCATTGGCGTCGAAAGTGAGTTGCCCTTGATCTGCGGAGCAGGACCACGCCTCAAGCTCGTACTGGCCAGCTTCGTTGAAATCTGCTTTGGGTTTTTCGCTGAGCGTATACTCCTGGTTCGGCGTGACCTTGGCGGAAGCACCGGAGTCTCCGTTCACGCTCTCAGTGCCGTGCGTTGCACTGAGCGTCCAGTTCGAGGCAGCTGCTGTTCCTGAACTCACCTCTTTGAGGAGCGTGATTGTCGCCGGTGGAGTGTAGAGGTTCGTATAGGTGCATCGGATCGGGACCTTCGCGGAATCCTCCTCCGACAGCCCCTTCGCGAGGGTCAGAGTGCCTCCTGAAATGGAGCCAATAGGAGCACCTTGTCCATCCGCGTCCTTACAGCTGAGGGATTTCAAAGACCAGTTAGCGCCAAGCGTATCCTCGGTGATCTTGAGTTCTTTGCCCGTGTTGTAACCATTCTCATTCACTTCCGTGGCGGGAGCCGCCTCTTTGGGCTTGAGGCTGAATTTCCCGCCCGCCCCCCATAGGTTGATCAGTTCACCGGTGGTCGTGAAGCCGAACTCGGTGGTCGGCATCTCGCCGACCATGTCTGGCGCCTTTTCAATCTTCTTCTCGATCGTCACCTTGCGGACCTGTTCAATGGAAGCCCAGAGGCATCCGTAGGTCTTCTGGCCTTCCACGGTAATGAACTGCTCGGAAAGCGGGGTTCCTCCGGTGAGTTCCGCAGGGCACGAGGCGCCGGTGTTCTGCGTGAAACCGTGAATGGTGAGCGTGTAGTTGAGGTTGCCTGATTCGAATGAGACCGGCGCGACCGTCGAGGTGAAGTTCAGGATGTCATTAGGATGAGGCCCATTGTTCGGGGTCTCGTGGATCGTCCAGGGGAAACTCAGGGTTTTCTCCACACCACTGAGTGTGAGTTTGATGTTGAGCGTGGCTGCATAATGCTGCCCCCCGCTTCCGCCCGAGCCCACAATCGGGTTGTTCACGTGCACGAAGTAGCCGAGGGCGAACTCTTTCCCGACATCAACGCTACCAACTTCACGCGGAGCGAAGCCGACAGCTGACTTGACCTTCAAGTTCAGCTCTCCTGGCTCTTGTCCCTCATAGTAGGTACAGCTCGGATTTCCACATTTTTGTCCACGGCCATGGGCGGAGTAGACCATTTTCCCTGGGCCCACGAAAGCGGTCGAGCCCGCTCCGCCCCCGGGATTGGGGATCTTGCCGCTCACAGTTCCTGCAGCCGCAGAGCCGTAGCGAATATCTCCCCCCGTAGTGCCATTTATCCCATGATGATTCGCTGCCTGAGCCTGAACCTGCAGAGGGATCGTGCCGCGAAGCGCCGCGGGAGCCATGCGAGGCGCACCCGGATCGATCGCGGACTCCTCGCCACTCGCATCCCCAGCGGACTCATCTGGGGCTGAGGCATCGCCCGCACCTGAGTCGGCAGAGGACTCAGAGGATGCTTCCGGTGTCGCAGTGGTGTCATCCCCAGGCTCTGCATCCTCCCCCTCAGCATCAAGCTCGGTAGTCGAGGCTGACGAGCTATCCGCGCTCGGCACATCTCCACTGTCGAATGGAGAGCTTCCCACCACTGGTTCCACATCACTTTGAGGGCCTGCAGGATCCGCCCACGCAGCGCCCGCAATTCCCGAAACTCCAAGAGTGAGCATGGAGAGGGAGGCGATCACACGTCGTTTCCACAGGTATCTCGGGCCTCGCCGCGTTGTTCGCGTCAACAATCTCGATTGGCTCATTCAAGTCTCCTCGGGTTCTTCGTCGCTACCACGAGATGAGGTGGCCTCGTGGCGCAGCGAAAGCACTGCGCCTTGCACGGTACCGAGAATCCACATATGACGCAAGGCGTCCTCTAATCGTTATTCTTTCGCAACCCGCACCCCGGATCCGGGCTAGCGGCCATGGCCTCGGCAAACAAAGACACAGACAGGAACACCCCTTCCAGCACAGCCTCAAAAGGCAGGGCGCCCTTAGCGCGGCCCGCTTTCGACCCGAAAAGACGAGCACGCCTCTACGATGCACGGACACAAAAACTGGGGGCCGCCAGCTCCTTGTCGGAGATGACGGCCCCCAGCAGGCCCTCAGGCGATCCACCGGTCCGAGCAACGCTCAGCGCATTACTCGGCCGGAGAAGATCACTTCTCGATCGCGGTCACACGACCGGAACCAACCGTGCGGCCACCCTCGCGGATCGCGAAGCCGAGGCCCGGCTCCATGGCGATCGGCTGGATGAGCTCAACGGTGATCTCGGTGGTGTCACCAGGCATGACCATGTCGGTTCCCTCGGGGAGGGTGATGACGCCGGTCACGTCCGTGGTGCGGAAGTAGAACTGCGGACGGTAGTTCGAGAAGAAGGGGTTGTGGCGCCCGCCCTCTTCCTTCTTGAGGATGTAGACCTGGCCCGTGAAGTTAGTGTGCGGGGTGATCGAACCGGGGACGGCGACGACCTGGCCGCGCTCAACCTCATCGCGCTTGGTGCCACGCAGGAGCAGACCACAGTTCTCGCCGGCCCAGGCCTCGTCCATCGACTTGTGGAACATCTCGATGCCGGTGACGGTGGTCTTCTGCGGATCGCGGATGCCGAGGATCTCGACCTCGGAGTTGATCGGGAGCTTGCCGCGCTCGACACGACCGGTGACGACAGTGCCACGACCGGTGATGGTGAAGACGTCCTCGATCGGCATGAGGAAGGGCTTGTCCATGTCGCGCTCGGGGGTCGGGATGAACTCATCCACGGCATCCATGAGCTCGACGATCTTCTCGACCCACTCCTCATCGCCCTCAAGGGCCTTCAGGGCGGAAACCTTGATGATCGGAGCATCGCGATCGAAGTCCTGGGACTCGAGAAGATCCCGGCACTCTTCCTCGACGAGCTCGAGCATCTCTTCGTCATCGACCATGTCGGACTTGTTCAGCGCGACGAGGATGGTCGGAACACCCACCTGGCGGGCGAGAAGGACGTGCTCACGGGTCTGAGCCATCGGGCCGTCGGTGGCGGCGACGACGAGGATCGCGCCGTCCATCTGAGCCGCACCGGTGATCATGTTCTTCACGTAGTCGGCGTGGCCAGGGGCGTCAACGTGAGCGTAGTGACGCTTCTCGGTCTGGTACTCGACGTGGGAGACGTTGATCGTGATGCCGCGCTCGCGCTCCTCAGGAGCGTTGTCGACCTGATCGAAGGGGCGGAACTCGTTGAGATCCGGGTACTTGTCATGCAGGACCTTCGTGATCGCTGCGGTGAGCGTGGTCTTGCCGTGGTCAACGTGACCAATGGTGCCGATGTTGACGTGCGGCTTGCTGCGCTCGAACTTGGCCTTCGCCACTTGTGTCCTCCTGGACTCGGGTAGTTGTTCTAGCCTTTGGCTGGTGTCACTCTAACACCCGCCAGACTTGAAACCTACAGGGTTTTTAATGGTGTGAGACGGCTCGCTGGTCCCCCGTCAAACGCCCGGGGGCCCAGCGAATCGTTGTGGGAGTGATCAGTTGCCTCGCGACTTGCCGATGATCTCCTCGGCAACAGCGCGCGGAACCTCCGCGTAGGAGTCGAACTCCATCGAGTAGACGGCGCGGCCCTGAGTCTTCGAACGAAGATCACCGACGTAGCCGAACATCTCGGAGAGCGGCACCTGGGCCTTCACGACGCGAACGCCGTGCTGCTCGTCCATCGACGAAATCTGTCCACGACGAGAATTCAGGTCGCCAATGACATCGCCCATGTACTCCTCGGGAGTACGGACCTCGACAGCCATGATCGGCTCAAGAAGAACCGGGTTGGCCTTCTTCGCAGCCTCCTTGAGGGCCATAGAGCCCGCGACCTTGAAGGCCATTTCAGAGGAGTCGACCTCGTGGTAGGCGCCATCGAGGAGGGTCGCCTTGATGTCGACCATGGGGTATCCGGCGAGAATACCGGACTGCATGGCGTCCTGGATGCCCGCGCTGACCGAGGGGATGTACTCGCGAGGAACGCGGCCACCAGTGACCTTGTCCTCGAACTCGTATTCCTCTTCCGAATCAGCCGGGAGGGGTTCGAGAGCGATGATGACGCGCGCGAACTGACCCGAACCACCGGTCTGTTTCTTGTGCGTGTACTCGTACTTCTCGACCGTCTTGCGGATGGTCTCACGGTAGGCGACCATCGGAGCGCCAACATTCGCCTCGACCTTGAACTCGCGACGCATACGGTCGACGATGATGTCGAGGTGAAGCTCGCCCATACCACCAATGATGGTCTGGCCGGTCTCCGGATCAAGTTCAACCGTGAAGGTCGGATCCTCTTCGGCCAGCTTCTGGATGGCGACGCCCATCTTCTCCTGGTCGGCCTTCGACTTCGGTTCGACGGCAACCTGGATAACAGGCTTCGGGAAGGTCATCGACTCAAGGACGATCGGCTTGTCCATCGCGCACAGCGTGTCACCCGTCGTTGTGTCCTTCAGGCCGATCACCGCGTAGATGTGGCCTGCATGAGCCTCATCGACCGGGTTCTCCTTGTTGGAGTGCATCTGGAAGATCTTACCGATGCGCTCCTTCTTGCCCTTCGTCGAGTTGAGGACCTGCGAGCCGGACTCAACCTTGCCCGAGTAGACGCGCACGAAGGTGAGCTTGCCGTAGAAGGGGTGCGCCGCAACCTTGAAGGCAAGAGCAGCGAAAGGCTCCTTCTCATCGGGAAGACGAGACTCCGTGCGCTCCTCGTCATCCGAATTCGGCTTGAAGCCCTTAACGGACTCAATGTCGAGGGGAGAGGGCAGGAAGTCAACAACCGCATCGAGGACGGGCTGGACACCCATGTTACGAAGAGCGGTGCCGCAGTAGACCGGGAAGGCGCGCCCGGAGATCGTCAGGAGGCGGATGCCCTCCTTGATCTGCTCGACCGTCAATTCGCCATTCTCCAGGTAGGCTTCCGTGAGCTCATCAGAGCCCTCGGCAGCCGCTTCCATCATGGCTTCGCGGTACTCTTCCGCACGCTCCTGGAGTTCCTCCGGGATCGGGCCGCGCACGATGACGGAGCCGAAAGTGGGATCACCCTTCTCGTCCTTCGCCGGGTAGCGCAAGGACTCCATGGTGACGAGGTCGACCTGGCCCTCGAAATCATTCTCAGCGCCGATCGGGATCTGCATCACGATCGGAGTCGCGTGCAGACGATCCTTGATCGTCGAAACCGAGAAGTAGAAGTCCGCGCCCATCTTGTCCATCTTGTTGATGAAGCAAATACGGGGGACCTCGTACTTGTCAGCCTGACGCCACACGGTCTCAGACTGGGGCTCAACGCCCTCCTTGCCGTCGAAGACTGCGACGGCACCGTCGAGAACGCGAAGCGAGCGCTCGACCTCGACCGTGAAGTCCACGTGGCCGGGGGTGTCGATGACGTTAATCTGGTTGCCGTTCCAGAAGGAGGTGACAGCGGCCGAGGTGATCGTAATGCCGCGTTCCTTCTCCTGTTCCATCCAGTCGGTCGTCGAGGCGCCATCATGCGTCTCGCCGAGCTTGTAGTTGATGCCCGTGTAGAACAGGATTCGTTCCGTCACGGTCGTCTTGCCGGCATCGATGTGAGCCATGATGCCGATGTTGCGGACCTTGTTGAGATCCGTAAGCACCTCAAGTGCCACGAGTGGGTTCCTTCGCTCGGATTGATTATGGAGTGAGCGGGTTCAGATTCCATCGACGAGGGCGAGGGGCTCGTCCTCGTCAATGGGAGTGAATCACCAGCGGTAGTGAGCGAACGCGCGGTTCGACTCGGCCATCTTGTGCATGTCCTCGCGACGCTTGACAGCGGCGCCAAGACCGTTCGACGCATCGAGGATCTCGTTGGCGAGACGCTCGGTCATCGTCTTTTCACGACGCTGACGGGAGAAGTCAACGAGCCAGCGCAGAGCGAGCGTGGTTGCGCGCGCCGGGCGGACCTCGACCGGAACCTGGTAGGTCGCGCCGCCAACACGGCGGGAACGAACCTCAAGAGCCGGACGAATATTGTCAAGAGCACGCTTGAGAACCGAAACCGGTTCCTGCTCGGTGCGCTCGCGCACGGTCTCCAGAGCGCCGTAGACGATTCGCTCGGCGACGGTCTTCTTGCCGTCGAGGAGGACACGGTTGACGAGCTGGGTGACGACCTTCGAACCGTAAACCGGATCGTCAACGAGCGGACGCTTGGGAGCGGGGCCCTTACGAGGCATTACTTCTTCTCCTTCTTAGCGCCGTAGCGGGAACGAGCCTGCTTGCGGTTGCGGACGCCCTGCGTGTCGAGGGAGCCGCGCACGATGCGGTAGCGGACACCCGGGAGGTCCTTCACACGACCGCCACGAACGAGCACGATCGAGTGCTCCTGCAGGTTGTGGCCCTCACCGGGGATGTAGGCCGTAACCTCAATGCCGGAGGAGAGACGAACACGCGCGACCTTACGGAGAGCCGAGTTCGGCTTCTTCGGGGTGGTGGTGTACACACGGGTGCACACGCCGCGACGCTGGGGCGAGCCCTTGAGCGCAGGGGTCTTCACCTTGCTGCGCTTAGAGCTGCGTCCCTTGCGGACGAGCTGCTGAATGGTAGGCACTGGTTCTCCAGTTTCTTTCCGTCGGCGGCCCTTTGCCTCAAGCGCAGGGCCCTTATGGTGAGTCTTCCGCGACTTCACGAATCCCCTTTCGGACGCAGGGCGATCCGTCAGGGGCCGGTGCGCCATGATGTCCCCACTATGCACACCCGAGGGGTGCGCTTCGGGAGATTCACCCTTTCGAGGTGTTCGCCCGGTAGTGGCGGGGCCAGAGAATAGCGCCCGGAGCTCCGACGGAGGGAGCCCGCTGTCGGAACAAGTCCGACGTGCCGGAAGAACCGGCGAAGGAGACCCGCGAATACACGGGAACCGCCAGCCAGTCTACGGGGCGGATCAACTCAGGGTCAAAGGGGCCGACAGTGAGGTGCGGCGCATGAGGCGCGCTCTTCTTTCCTCTAAGTGTGCGGCTGGGCCGGAAAAGCTGCCATACCTTCGCCACCGTTTGCTCCTTTTTCCGGCGGCGTGAAGGGGGCCGCCGAGTTCCTTTGCCCCACCTCAGTCGTCTCTTCCCCATCTCGGCGTGAAGTTGGGCAACCGGGTGAACTGAGGCTTTTCGAGCCCGAAATACAATCTCGGGCACTCCGACATTATGCCGAGGGTGGCGAGTACATAAGGAGGGTCGCCACAAGCACCACCCACACCCCGCACGCAGGCCTCACATAACCCCGCACACAGGCCTCACACAACCCTGCACATAATCTCGCTCGCCCCGGCCTCGCCCCAAAGGCGCCGAAAACATAACGAGGGGCACCACACGCGCCACCTATCCCCCACACACGCTCCTCACATAACCCTGCACATAATCTCGGACACTCCGGCCTTGTGCCGAGGGTGCCGAAAACATAAGGAGGGGCACCACACGCGCCACCCATCCCCGGCACGGAGGCCTCACACAACCCTGCACGCAATCTCGAACACTCCGACCTCGTGCCGAGGGTGCCGAAAACATAAGGAGGGTCGCCACAGGCGCCACCTATCCCCCGCACACAGGCCTCACACAACCCTGCACATAATCTCGCTCGCCCCGACCTCGCCCCAAAGGCACCGAAAACATAACGAGGGGCACCACACGCGCCACCTATCCCCCACACACGCTCCTCACATAACCCTGCACATAATCTCGAACACTCCTGCCTCATGCCGAGGGCACAGAAAACATCACAAGGGGCACCACGAGCACCACCCACACCCCGCACACAGGCCTCCCACAACCCCACACACAATCTCGCTCGCCCCGGCCTCATGCCGAGGGTGCCGAACGCATAAGGAGGGTGAACACCGGCCCCGCACACAGGCCTCACACAACCCTGCACATAATCTCGCTCGCCCCGACCTCATGCCGAGGGTGGCGAATACATAAGGAGGGCCACCACAGGCGCCACCTATCCCCCGCACACAGGCCTCACACAACCCTGCACACAATCTCGCTCGCCCCGGCCTTGTGCCCAGGGTGGCAAATACATAAGGAGGGTCGCCACAAGCACCACCCACACCCCGCACGCAGGCCTCACACAACCCTGCACACAATCTCGCTCGCCCCGGCCTCGCCCCGAAGGCACCGAAAACATAACGAGGGGCACCACGAGCACCACACACCCCGCACACAGGCCTCACATAACCCTGCACATAATCTCGGACGCCCCGACCTCGTCCCAAGGGCGCCGAAAACATAAGGAGGGTCACCACACGCGCCACCTATCCCCCACACACGGACCTCACATAACCCCGCACGCAATCTCGCTCGCCCCGACCTCGTGCCGAGGGTGGCGAGTACCTAAGGAGGGTCACCACAAGCGTCACCTATCCCCGGCACGGAGGCCTCACATAACCCTGCACATAATCTCGAACATTCCGACCTCGCGCCGAACGTGCCGAAAACATAACGAGGGTCGCCACAGGCGCCACCTATCCCCCGCACGCAGGCCTCACATAACCCTGCACATAATCTCGCTCGCCCCGACCTCGTGCCGAGGGTGGCGAATACATAAGGAGGGCCACCACACGCGCCACCTATCCCCCACACACGGACCTCACACAACCCCGCACACAATCTCGAACACTCCGACCTCGTCCTCAACCCGACGAAAACGCAAACAAGGAATACGCGAGTTCAACGATGGCAGGCGGAAGGTGGCAGAGGCCTCCCAGTTACGAGCCGATTCAAGCTCGGCCTGAGTCGGCATTGAGGACCGCCGCACCAACAATGCCCTCAGGTGTCACGCCGGGCGAAGCCACGTTATCGACGGAATCCAGTGTGATGACGAAATACCGTCTCAGGCGTTATGTCAGGCGAAGCCATACTTTCGACTGAAGCGGCGACGTACCGTGATCCTTCCGCACCCCTTCGAAGCAATGCCACTCGGAAAGAGCCCCTCATCTGCGAGTTCAAGGGTCCAAGTATTCTCACGCACGTCGAATGCTCACTGTGGAGTCAACTCCTAGTCTTGTCGACCGCATGCCTCTCAGGCGCGGCGACTGCGAAGCAACGACTACGGCCGCAGGGTGAAACGACAAGGAACGATGTGCAATACAGCCTCAAATGAGTAAAACTCAAGCGAAAGCGCCCACTTTTCAACAGACTTATCCACAGCGAAGAGCCGCATCTTCACTGACGGGCCCTGCACAAGGAGACTCGATTACCAAGGGAGGAGGTGATTTTGCCTCCTTTAACTCCGGTCGATCGTGTTCCCACACCAAGAGGGGGACTCCGGGCAACCGCTTCGACCAGGGCACGGACATGCGTGTTCCCACACCAAGAGGGGGACTACCAAGCGAGGATGTGGAATGAACACGGAATTCGTCAACCAGGTTCACAAGGCGCTCATTATCACGACCAGAAAACGGCGCATGCCACTCGGTGAGCGCGACACCGTGAAGATTCATCGGGGAGTCCATCTCCCTTCGACTTTCCTCCACGACCTGAAAACACCGTGGGAGCAACGGCGAGCCATTTCAATCGCCCGGACACTCGCTGTGCTGCATCGAAGGCAGCATGCCCAACCAGTCGCAAGAAGCGCCGCCTTGCTTTGCGGATATGACATCTTTGACACCAACCCGAGTATCCATATCCATATTCCTCAAGTCGAATGCAAAAGCACAACGGATTCAGCGCTCCCCGCAGTCACCCTTGACGGCGTCCCCATCCTCGGGGAGGCGCGCTGCCACGTGCATCTGCACGAAGCCACCTTGTCTGCGCAGGATACGGAGTTCTCGTCCAGAGTTCTCACGCCGAGCCCCTCATCCTCTGCTCTGTCACCTGACCGAGCCTCACCACAAGCACTGTCGCCCTCAGCTGAAGAAGTGATCGGCCTCGTCATTCAGTGGACGCTCATCGACCCGGGCGAAGAAGCCTTCGTCTTCACCTGCCAAGCGTTAAGGATGCTCACGCCCTCTTCCACTCGGCGTCTGAGCGGATGGGAGCAGCAGGAGGCTTCAATTCGTCGTCACCTCCTGAGGAAGCTATTCACGCTACCTTCGGGCACTCGCAACCTTCGCCGAGCAGAATGGATCATCCGCCATGCAAGCGCGGGCTGTGAATCAATCGGGGAGGCCCGCCTTCTGTGGATTCTGCAATCGCGTGGCCTTGCAGGAATCGTCCCCCAATTCGAGGTCGAGGACTCGTTTGTCCACTACTTCATTGATCTTGCAATACCGCACTTGAAGATCGCCCTCGAGTTCGATGGACGTTTGAAGTACGGCAAAGATTCCGAAGAACAGCTCAATGTCCTCCGAGAGCAGATTCAAAGGCAGAAGCAACTCGAAGTTCGTGGATGGTACGTCATCCGTTTCAGCTGGGCAGACTTGTTTAAACCAGAATCAATCATTCAACAGATAGAAGAAGCAGCCTGCCACTTCAGAGGAAAGCTGAAGTACTCCGCGAAGTACCCTGTTCGAGGTGGCGTTTCATAGGGGCGGAGTAGGTAAATAGTAGGCAAAGAGGACCCAAACACTACTCCAAAGGCACAGCTGACCAGGGGTGCGCAGGGAAGTGGCAATTTGGCGCCTGAAAGTTGAGGTACGGGGCCGTCTCTCCCCAACCCTCTGACTCACCAGCCCACTGGCATAAGCACTGTGACAAGCTCTCAAGTCATGCAGAAGCACAACGAGGGTCCCCACACGCGCGCCTACACCTCGCACGCAGGCCTCACACAACCCCACGCGCAATCTCGAATGCCCCGGCATCGTGCCTGGGGTGCCGAAAACATAAGGAGGGTCACTACACGCGCCACCCACACCCCGCAGACGGGCGTCACACAACCCCACGCGCAATCTCGAATGCCCCGGCATCGTGCCCGGGGTGCCGAACACATAACGAGGGTAAACATCGGCCCCGCACACAGGCCTCATACAACCCTGCACATACTCTCGAGCACCCCAACCTCGTGAAGAAGGCGGCGAAAACATAAGCAGGGTCGCCACACGCGCCACCCACACCCCGCACACAGGCCTCACACAACCCCACACATAATCTCGCTCGCCCCGACCTCGCCCCAAAGGCGCCGAAAACATAACGAGGGGCACCACACGCACCACCTATCCCCCACACACGGCCCGCGCACAACCCCGCACACAATCTCGTTCGTTCCGACCTCGCCCCGAAGGCACCGAAAACATCACAAGGGTCGCCACACGCGCCACGCGCACCCCGCACACAGGCCTCACTTAACCCCACGCGCAATCTCACTCGCCCCGTCTTCGTCCCAAGGGTGCCGAAAACATAACGAGGGGACACCACACGCGACATCCACAGCTCGCACGCAGGCCTCACATAACCCTGCACATAATCTCGAACACTCCGACCTCGTCCCAAGGGTGCCGAAAACATAAGGAGGGTCACTACACGCGACACCCATCCCCCGCAGACGGGCGTCACACAACCCCACGCGCAATCTCGAATGCCCCGGCATCGTGAAGAAGGCGGCGAAAACATAAGCAGGGTCGCCACACGCGCCACGCGCACCCCCGATACAACCCTGCACATAGTTTCGAACACTCCGGCCTCTCCCAAGGGTGCCGAAAACATAACGAGGGGGACCACACGCGACACCCATCCCCCGCAGACGGACGTCACACAACCCCACGCGCAATCTCGAATGCCCCGGCATCGTGCCTGGGGTGCCGAACACATAACGAGGGTAAACATCGGCCCCGCACACAGGCCTCATACAACCCTGCACATACTCTCGAGCACCCCAACCTCCTCCCAAGGCCACCGAAAACATAACGAGGGTAAACACCAGCCCCGCACACAGGCCTCATACAACCCTGCACATACTCTCGAGCACCCCAACCTCGTGAAGAAGGCGGCGAAAACATAAGCAGGGTCGCCACAAGCACCACGCGCACCCCCGATACAACCCTGCACATAGTTTCGAATACTCCGGCTTCTCCCAAGGGTGCCGAAAACATAAGCAGGGTCGCCACACGCACCACCTATCCCCCGCACACGGGCCTCACACAACCCCACACACAATCTCGCTCGCCCCGACCTCGTGCCGAGGGTGCCGAACACATAACGAGGGGCTAGAACCACCATCGGGTGGGCGAGTTAAAGGCACCGTCGGAGCTACAACAGAGGGCATGATTCGCATCACCGCTCCGCGTATCAGCATGAGGGGAGGTGAATCCGAAGTGAGGAGTAGCCACTGTTGCTTGCTTGGAGAGCTTCCGGGGGCTTTCCCCTTCATTCTCGTGTTCGCACGACGACGCGATGCGCCACTGCGTTCGGCTACAGAAAATACTGCGTGGCTGGGGAATACGGGGCAATGGAATCGCGGACCACAACTTCAACGAGCACACGACCACCCTTTCGCGCGACCACAGCCTCCGACCAACACGGTCTTGGATGAACACAATCTCGGACGAACACAGTCTCAATCGAATAGGGCTTTGGATGAGCGCGGCCTCGCACGAGCACACCACCACGATCTCACACGAGCGGGCATTCGACGCTAAGGATCAAGAAGAGCAGATTCATTGTTTCAGCCATGCTGTTTCAGGCATGCTCAAAACCACGGCTCGTACGATGAGCGTCCCCTAAACGACTGCCCAACAAGACTGTCTGCTCCAGTGAGTGCCCCATTAAAGAACTTATCCACACTGCAGGGCGCCTCGGCAAAGATACGCATCCAACACAACTGCCTGCTTCAGCGAGCGCCCTTCTCAAGAGAAGTGCCTACTCGGAAAGGTCCCCCGCTCAAGAAGAACACCCCGCTCGAAAAGGTCCCCCGCTCAAGAAGAACACCCCGCTCGAAAAGGCCCCTCCTCAAGAAGAACACCCCGCTCGGAAAAGCCCCCTCCTCAAGAAGAGCATTGTGCTTAGAAGAGTCCCCCATTGAAGAAGAGCACCCCCTCGGAATAGCAGCCCGCTCAGAGAAGTCCCCCCAGTTGAGAAAGTGCCCCACTCGAGAGAAGAGCTCCCTCCCAAAAAAGAATGCCCCCTGTCAAAGAGAACGCAAGGGGTGGGCCCGGTGATTGAAGAATCACCGGGCCCACCCACGTTCAACAGGCTCGTAGCCGTTTCAACAGCTCTGGGGAGCAACAGACCCCACAGGAGTAGAACGCCCCACAGGAGCAAAACGCCCCACGGGAGCGAAAAGCCCCACGGAAGGGAATCGCTTTAAGAAGCGAATCGCCCAAATAAAGCGCCAAACTCCCCCGAACCACGAGCCCCCTCAGAGTCAATCACTCCTGGAAAGTCATACCGAAGTCGATCGAACCAAGAGCGTTGAGGAAATCATCCGAAACGGTGCCATCCTGGAAATCCATCTCCGAGTAATTGGAATTGGCCAGAGCCTCCGCAGTCGGCTCAACACTCACACGGTTGTAGCGCGACAAGCCGGTACCAGCCGGGATGAGCTTACCGAGGATGACGTTCTCCTTCAGACCCACCAAAGCATCAGACTTGCCATTCATCGCAGCCTCAGTCAAGACCTTCGTCGTCTCCTGGAAGGACGCAGCCGAAAGCCACGAATCCGTCGCAAGCGACGCCTTCGTGATGCCCATGAGCATCTGACGACCCGAGGCCGGCTGACCACCTTCGGCGGCAACCTTACGGTTCTGAGCAAGATACGCCATGCGGTCGACAAGCTCACCAGGCATGAAGGTCGTATCCCCCGGTTCGAGGATCGTCACGCGGCGAAGCATCTGCCGCACGATCACCTCGATGTGCTTGGAGTGAATACCCACACCCTGGTCTCGGTAGACCTTCTGGACCTCGTCAACGAGCTGTTTCTGGGCCACGGTGCGGCCCATGATGCGCACAACTTCCTTCGGGTCGAGCTGACCCTCGGTGAGCTGCTGCCCCGCTTCGACGTGCTCGTCCTCGACAACCAAGAGCTTTTGACGGCGCGACACTTCAATCACATCGTCTTCCTTGGCGTCATCACGAGTCACGACGATCCTGCGCACGGAGGCGTCCTCGTCGTCAATGTGCACACGCCCCGCAGCCTCGGCCATCTTCGCCTCGGCCTTCGGGGTGCGCGCCTCGAAGAGCTCCTGGACGCGGGGAAGACCCTGCGTGATATCGGAAGCCGAAGCTGCACCACCCGTGTGGAAGGTACGCATCGTGAGCTGAGTGCCGGGCTCGCCGATCGACTGGGCGGCAATGATGCCGACGGCCTCGCCAATATCGACCTGCTTACCGGTCGCAAGGGAGCGTCCGTAGCAGGCGGCGCAGGTGCCGACCGCAGACTCACAAGTCAGGACCGAACGGCACACGACCTGCTCAACGCCGGCCTTCACCAGCATCGCCAGCTCATCATCACCCAGGTCCGAACCCGCGGTCATGATGACCTCGCCCGCCTCGTTCACGGCGTCGCGAGCGAGGTTCCGCGCGTAAGCGGTCGTGTCAACGGTCTCGAGCGCCTCCCACTCACCGGCCTCGTTCTTGCGCGCGATCGTGATCTTCACGCCCTGGCGAGTAGCGCAATCGGCCTCGCGAACAATGACATCCTGCGAGACGTCAACGAGTCGACGCGTCAGGTAGCCGGACTCGGCGGTACGCAAAGCCGTATCCGCCAGGCCCTTACGGGCGCCGTGAGTCGCGATGAAGTACTCGAGAACGGTCAGGCCCTCGCGGTAGTTCGCCTTGATCGGACGCTCAATGAGCTTCTGCTTCGGGTCGGACACGAGGCCGCGCATACCGGCGATCTGCTGGACCTGCGACCAGTTGCCACGAGCACCCGAGTTCACCATGCGGTACACGGTGTTGCGCTCGTCGAAGTTGGTGCGCATATCCTCAGCGACCTTCTCCGTGCACTCGAGCCACAGCTTCACGAGTTCTTCGTAGCGGTTGTCCTCGGTGATGATGCCCGTCTCGTACTGATCCTGGATCGCAGCCGCACGAGCCTCGTAATCAGCGAGGATCGACTCCTTGCGCGGCGAAGCCTGAATGTCGGAGAAGGCGATCGTGATGCCCGACCAGGTCGACCAGTGGAAACCGGAGGACTTGAGGGCATCAAGGCACTCGGCGACGAGGACGTTCGGGTAACGCTGGGTCAAGTTGTTGACGATCTGGCCGAGGTGCTTCTTGCCGACCACGCCGTTGACGTAGGGGTAGTCGACGGGGAGCTGCTCGTTGAAGATCGCGCGGCCCAGGGTCGTCTCCAGGAGAACATCGTCGCCCGGCTCCCACCCCTCGGGGGCCTGCCAGTCGAGCGGAGGCACGATTCCCTCGAAACGGATCAGAGCCTTCGCGTTCAGATCCAGGTTGCCATTGTCGAAAGCCATCTGGGCTTCGGCGGCGGAAGAGAACGCGGGCAGGATTTCCTTGCCCTCGGCATCCTTTTCGACCTCGACCGCCGGATCAGGATCCGATGTGAGGTGGAAGAGGCCAATGATCATGTCCTGCGACGGCATCGCCACGGGGCGACCATCGGAGGGCTTGAGAATGTTGTTCGTCGAAAGCATGAGGATGCGAGCCTCAGCCTGCGCCTCAGCGCCCAGCGGCAGGTGAACAGCCATCTGGTCGCCATCGAAGTCGGCGTTGAACGCGCCGCAGGCGAGCGGGTGGAGCTGAATCGCCTTGCCCTCAATGAGCTGCGGCTCGAAGGCCTGGATGCCGAGACGGTGAAGCGTGGGCGCACGGTTAAGAAGAACCGGGTGCTCACGGATGACATCATCGAGGACGTCCCACACCTCGGGGCGCTGACGCTCGACCTTGCGCTTCGCGGCCTTCACGTTCTGCGCATAGTTCTTCTCGACGAGGCGCTTCATAACGAAGGGCTTGAACAGCTCGAGCGCCATCTGCTTGGGCAGGCCGCACTGGTGGAGCTTGAGCTGAGGGCCGACGACGATAACGGAGCGGCCCGAATAGTCGACGCGCTTACCGAGGAGGTTTTGACGGAAACGTCCCTGCTTGCCCTTGAGCATGTCCGAAATGGACTTGAGGGGACGGTTACCGGGGCCCGCGACCGGGCGGCCTCGTCGACCATTGTCGAAGAGGGCGTCCACCGACTCCTGGAGCATACGCTTCTCGTTGTTCACAATGATCTCGGGCGCACCCAGCTCAAGCAGGCGCTTGAGGCGGGTGTTCCTGTTGATCACGCGACGGTACAAGTCGTTGAGATCCGAGGTCGCGAAGCGCCCACCGTCCAGCTGAACCATGGGACGCAGATCCGGCGGGATCACGGGGATCTTCGTCAGCACCATCGAGGCCGGAGAATTACCCGTGACAATGAAGGCGTTGATGACCTTCAAGCGCTTAATGGCGCGGGCCTTCCTCGGGCCCGAATCCGAAGCGATCGTCTGGCGCAGCTTGTCAAGCTCAGCCTGCAGGTCGAAGGTCTCCAGGCGCTTCTGGATCGCAGCAGCGCCCATGTCGCCCTTGAAGTAGGTGCCGTAGCGGGCGAGCATCGCACGGTAGAGACGCTCGTCGCCGATGAGGGCACCGACTTTCAGGTTCTTGAAGTTCTCCCACACGACCTCGAGGCCCTCAATGTCGCCGTCGAAGCGCTTGCGGATGCGAGCCATCTCCTTGTCGACATTCTTGCGCAGCTTCTCACGCTCAGCCGCGGAAGCACCATCGGCTTCGAGGGCAGCCAGGTCGGCCTCCGCTTTCTCCGCATAATCGTTGATCGCGGAGTCGCGTTGGTTCTCCATCTGCTTCTTTTGGACTTCGAGCTCTTGACGAAGATCAGCAAGATCCTCATCGCGGCCCTTCTCGTCAATCTCCGTGACCATGTACGCGGCGAAGTAGATGACCTTTTCCAGGTCCTTCGGAGCGAGGTCGAGGACGTAGCCGAGGCGCGAGGGCACGCCCTTGAAATACCAGATGTGCGTAACGGGCGCGGCCAGGTCGATGTGCCCCATGCGTTCGCGGCGCACCTTGGAGCGGGTGACCTCAACTCCGCACTTTTCACACACGATGCCCTTGTAACGGACACGCTTGTATTTTCCGCACGCGCACTCCCAATCGCGCGTGGGACCGAAGATCTGCTCACCGAACAGGCCGTCGCGCTCGGGCTTGAGCGTGCGGTAGTTGATGGTCTCCGGCTTCTTCACCTCACCGTAGGACCACGTCGCGATGTCCTCGCTCGTGGCCAGGGTGATCTTCAGACTGTCGAAGGTCTTGGCATCCAGCAAAGTCATACTTCCTATCAGATCGCGTCGATGGTCGAAGCGGCGTTCGGACGAGCCTCAAGAGTGATGCCCAGATCTTCGCGCGCGTTGAAGTCCTCTTCCTGGTCACGCAGGTCGATGGCGTTGCCGGCCGCGTCGAGGGCCTCGACGTTCAGGCACAGCGAGCGCATCTCCTGGATGAGCACTCGGAAGGACTCGGGGATGCCGGGCTCGGGAATGTCCTCGCCCTTGACGATCGCTTCGTACACCTTCACACGGCCGGTCGTATCGTCCGACTTGATGGTGAGGAGCTCCTGGAGGGCGTAGGCGGCACCATAGGCTTCGAGCGCCCACACCTCCATCTCGCCGAATCGCTGGCCGCCGAACTGGGCTTTACCGCCCAGCGGCTGCTGCGTAATCATCGAGTAAGGGCCCGTCGAACGAGCGTGGATCTTATCGTCGACGAGGTGGTGGAGCTTGAGCATGTAGGTGTAGCCGACCGCGATCGGATACGGGAAGGGCTCACCGGAGCGACCATCGAAGAGACGAGCCTTGCCCTGCTCATTCGTCAGACGCTCGCCGTCACGGTTCGGGTTGACGTTGCGCAGCAGGCCAGCGAGCTCATCGGCTTCCAGGCCGTCGAACACGGGGGTCGCAACCAGGGTCTGCGGCTGCGTGGTGATGCCCTCAGCGGGCAGGTCACGGGTCCAGGACTCGCCGGCCTCAACAGCCTTCGAAGCATCCCAGCCCTGGTGGGCGAGCCAGCCGAGATGGTACTCGAGCACCTGGCCGACGTTCATACGGCCCGGAACACCCAGGGGGTTGAGGATAATGTCAACCGGGGTGCCGTCCTCAAGGAAGGGCATGTCCTCGACCGGCAGGATCTTCGACACGACACCCTTGTTGCCGTGGCGGCCCGCCATCTTGTCGCCGATCGTGATCTTGCGACGCTGCGCGACGTAGACGCGGACGGTCTGGCGGACACCGGGGTTGAGGTCGTCCTCTTCATCGTTGAACTCGCGCACACCGATGACGATGCCTTCCTGGCCGTGCGGGACGCGCAGGGAGGTGTCGCGGACCTCGCGGGCCTTCTCACCGAAGATGGCACGCAGGAGGCGTTCCTCGGAGGTCAGTTCGGTCTCGCCCTTAGGGGTGACCTTGCCGACGAGGATGTCGCCCGCGGTGACTTCGGCGCCGATACGGATGATGCCGCGCTCGTCGAGGTCGGCGAGGGTCTCCTCGGACACGTTCGGGATGTCGCGGGTGATCTCTTCTTCGCCGAGCTTCGTCTCTCGGGCGTCGACCTCGTGCTCTTCGATGTGGATCGAAGTGAGGACATCCTCTTCGACGACGCGACGCGACAAGATGATCGCATCCTCGTAGTTGAGGCCCTCCCAGGACATGTACGCCACGAGGAGGTTCTTACCGAGGGCGACCTCGCCGTTATCGGTTGCGGGGCCGTCGGCGAGGACCATCCCGGCCTCGACGCGGTCTCCCTCATCAACGATGACGCGCTGGTTCGTGCAGTTGCCCGGGTTCGAGCGTTCGAACTTCTCCAGACGGTAGGTGTCGGTGCCGCCCTCGTCCTTTGAGACGATGATCAGGTCGGCGGACACCTCGGTAACGACACCGGGGTTCGTGGCGATGACCATTTCGCCCGAGTCCTTCGCGGCGCGACGCTCCATGCCGGTACCGACCAGCGGAGCTTCCGTCGTCAGGAGCGGCACGGCCTGGCGCTGCATGTTCGCACCCATGAGCGCGCGGTTCGCGTCATCGTGCTCGAGGAAGGGGATGAACGCGGCTGCGACAGACACCATCTGACGTGCGGAGACGTCCATGTAGTCCACGCGATCGCGGGCGATGAGGGTCGGGTCCTCACCGGCGACACGGCACAGGACGTGCTCTTCGGTGAAGGTTCCGTCCTCGTTGAGAGCCGAAGAGGCCTGAGCGATGAAGTGGCCGTTCTCGTCATCGGCGGTCAGGTACTCGACCTCGTCGGTGACCTTACCATTGCGCACGACACGGTAAGGGGTCTCAATGAAACCGAAAGGATTGATGCGCGCGAAAGTCGCGAGCGAACCGATCAGACCAATGTTCGGGCCTTCAGGGGATTCGATCGGGCACATACGGCCGTAGTGCGAGGGGTGAACGTCACGGACTTCCATGCCGGCGCGGTCGCGCGAGAGGCCACCGGGGCCGAGAGCCGAAAGGCGGCGCTTGTGGGTCAGGCCCGCGAGAGGGTTGTTCTGATCCATGAACTGCGACAGCTGGGAGGTTCCGAAGAACTCCTTGATCGCGGCGACGACGGGACGGATGTTGATCAGCGTCTGAGGCGTGATCGAATCGCGCTCCTGGGTCGTCATGCGCTCACGGACGGTGCGCTCCATACGGGCCAGGCCGTTACGAACCTGCGCCTGGATGAGTTCGCCCACCGCGCGGATGCGACGGTTACCGAAGTGGTCGATGTCGTCAGACTCGACGCGAACCTCAATGGGCTCTCCATTGCGGAAACCGGCGAAGGTCTTCTCACCCTTGTGGAGGGCGAGCAGATACTTCACGGTGGCGACAACATCCTCGATTGACAGGGTCGAGGCCTTCGGATCCGCGTCAACCGCGAGCTTCTTATTGATCTTGTAACGACCGACCTTCGCGAGGTCGTAGCGCTTGTCGTCGAAGTAGAAGTTGTTGAGCAGGGTCTGCGCGGAATCGACGTTCGCGGGCTCGCCGGGGCGGAGCTTGCGGTACACGTCGAGGAGAGCTTCCTCCTGCGTGTGGACCGTGTCCTTCTCGAGGGTTTCGAGCAGAACCGGGTAGTCGGCGAACTTCTCGCGGATCTCCGCCTCCGTCAGGCCGATCGCCTTGAGGAAGTGGGTGACGGGCTGCTTGCGCTTGCGGTCGATGCGCACGCCCACGGCATCACGCTTGTCGATCTCGAATTCAAGCCAGGCGCCGCGCGAGGGGATGATCTTCGCGCCGAAGATGTCCCGGTCGGAGGAGCGGTCTGAAACGCGCTCGAAATAGACACCGGGGGAACGCACGAGCTGCGAGACGACAACACGCTCCGTGCCATTGATGATGAAAGTGCCGCGCGGGGTCATGAGCGGGAAGTCGCCCATGAACACGGTCTGGCCCTTAATCTCACCGGTCTCGTAGTTCATGAACTCGGCGGTCACGTACATCGGGGCCGAGTAGGTGTAATCCTTGGTCTTCGCTTCTTCGACCGAGTAGTTCGGTCGTTCGAGGCGGTGATCGCGGAACGAAAGGGACATGGTCTGAGCCAGGTCCTCAATCGGCGAGATCTCTTCGAAGATCTCTTCAAGACCGGAAACGTCGGGGACGTCGGTGCGGCCTTCCGCTTTCGCGGCTTCGACGCGCGCTTTCCACGCGTCATTACCCAGCAGCCAATCGAAGCTCTCAACCTGCAGGCCGAGGAGGTTCGGGGCCTGGAGGGGTTCGCGGAGCTTCGCGAATGAGATGCGGTTCCTGGGCTGGTTGGCAGTGCTACTGGCAGCCAAAGGGGATCCTTCCCTGCTTTTCCTGTGCGCGCGCACGCCTTCGCCCATTATCTGACACCGTCCGGACCCGCTCAGCGCCTTTCCAGCGGGTGGGTACGGTTCACCTCGGGCACAATAAGGCGCAAATAGCCATGCTAGGCTCATTGGCTCGGTGGTTCAACACGCCTGGGCCTTTGTGTGCGGATTCACGCGGAGGCGACGGTATGCTGCCCGGATTTCATTCGCCTCTTGGCGGTTTTGGGGGTGACGCCGTCGAGAGTGAAGCGATAGCCCGTGAATCTGAAGCGATAGCCCCTGGAGATGGCGAGCGCCCGCTGCGGCAAGACGAACTCCAAGCCTGGAACTGAAGCGATAGCCTCCGGAGATGGCGAGGCAGTAGGCCATGGGAGATTGCGAGGCGATTGCCCGTGGGAGCTGGCATTGCCTCTGGGAAGCGGCATCTTGCGGCGTCGCCTCGTGATTGTCACAGGATGGCAGAGCCTTGCCTCAGGGAAGCCGCACCCTCGAGAAACATAGTGAGCGGTAGGGAAGCCTAGTTGTACTGAGCGGATCAGTGCCCCAAGTCGCGCGGATTCGTGCCCCAAGTCGGGCTTGAACCGACGACCGACGGATTATGAGTCCGCTGCTCTGACCGACTGAGCTATTGGGGCAGGTTAAGACTATCGGGCGAGGCTTCAAGTTGCGAACAGAGGGGGCTCACGGGGGTCTTCGATAATGCCAGCCCGCGCCCCACAACCCCACACACGAACTCGACACCCCACACCCTCACCCAACTACACCGAAATCACAATCAGGGTCCCCACACACTCCAAAACCCCAACCCCCACAACCCCACACACGATCTCGGTGCTCTACGCCCTCACCCAACTACGCCGAAAACACAATCAGGGTCCCCACACACTCCAAAACCCCAACCCCCACAACCCCACACACGAACTCGACACCCCACACCCTCACCCAACTACACCGAAATCACAATCAGGGTCCCCACACACTCCAAAACCCCAACCCCCACAACCCCAAACACGATCTCGACACCCCTCGCCCTCACCCAACTACGCCGAAAACACACTCGGGGTCACTCAATACACAAAGCCGATGCCTCAGCGGCTCAAAGCCCTTTGCCGCTCAGCTTCACTTGCTTCCCGCTCCTCCCCGGAGTGACCTCACGCTCACCGCGAGTTCAGGCCCCTCCCCTATTGCGCCGAGCTCAGGACTGGCCTCACGCTCCCCGCAAAGCTCCGGCCCCCTCTCCCACGGCGGAGAACTCGACGAGCGGCTTCACACTCACCGCCAGGTTCAGCTCCCTGCCCCGCGGCGCGGAAGGCTCTCGCGCACCCGACGCAGCACTGTCTTCGTCTCATCAGGCACACGGAAGGACTCAATCGACTTTTGGATGGCCTTACGGCGAACGAGAGTGGGCAGGCGATCCTCCACCAGCCAGGGCAGAGTCGCCTCAGGTTGTTTGGCCAGAGCGGTCGCAAAATACCAGCCCTGCGCCATGTGGACGTAGTACTCCTCAGAGTCGAGTGAGCCGATGAGCGCGAGGAACTCGGGACGAAACGCCTCCCCGAGGAAATGCGTCATGTGCATGCAGATTCCGAAGCGGCGCGTATAAGTGTGTTCGGATGCGAGCCAGCGTTTGGCTTCGGCTTCGAGCCTTCCGAGGTCTTTGGTGAATCCTTTCGGAGATAGAGCGTCACACACCGCCCAGTTCTTAACGTGCGGGAGGAAGCGCCGTGTTTTCGCAAAGGCGAGATCCGGTTTTGTCTCCAGTCCGAGGAGGAAGGCGTGAAGCATGTCCTCGTCATGGAGCTCGTGTGGAAGCTCGGCAAGAAAAGCTTCGACGGCTTCGGGCTCGGTCTTGCGAAGTTCTTTCGCGAGGGCGCGCAGCGCGGGGTTGCGACATCCGAGGATCCGAGTCGGTTCCAGTCCGGGGATCAGGGATGCGGCGAATCTTGCGTTGCCCTCATCGGCGAGGGCGAGGAGGCGGCGTCGAATCAGTTCGGCGGTCATAGCCCCAGTATGCACGCCGCTCAGCCGTGTACATAGTGGAAGCGCTAAGCGGGATCGTCGCAAGCGTTCAGCGAGCGCAAGCGCAAGCGCTCAACGAACGCAGGCGCGAGCACTACCCGAGCTTGACATCTCCCGAGCACAATCCCAGGAGCTCAGCGGGGGATGTGTACGCGAAGCGGCCCCGCGCAGGTTTCACCAGACGCGGGGCCGCTTTCCTTCTTGTGGACCTCTTCAGAGTGTCAAACCTCAGGTTTGCTGGAGGGTGTTCTATCTCGTGCTGCCAGTTTGCAGAAGTCATTTCCTATGTGGATGACGTAGTCCGGTTCAGCCGGAATTCGGAAACAAAATCACTCAATCCTGGGGACGAGCGCACACTCGCTACATCAAGGTCGTAGTCCACCCTTGGACTGTGAAGCCCGACGTGATCTCTAGGTTAACAGGGCCCCACTGTGCCAACGCACATTGACTAGACCTCGATTACTGTGGCTACCTGCTGGTACACCGGTGTCCATAAGTCAACTTCGATCTCAGGAGCCTCAATGCTGACAACGAGTGAATAATTCACGCCCTTGTCGCTCTGATCCATCTTTGGTCGGTTCTTCCACCACCCCGCGACTGGGTATACAGCAACAACCCCCTTGGCGGCTAGATCAGCGGCTGCCCCCTTCCAGATATCGGTGTGGAGTGAGCCAGACGACTTCTGCTGGTCACTTCCGAACAACCAGCCATTCTCGGTATTAAGACTCATCGGTTTCTCCCCTTCCTCACGGGCCTGCTTGTTGACACGTTGGCGGAACGCGTCAAGGTTGTCTTCGGGCCGCTTCATAGCAAAACGCAGACCGTGAGAGGGATAGACGTATCGCCCGGTCCACCCGCGACTTGATGGGTTCGGCTCCACGAAGTAAGAAAGCGTGACGCGCAGTTGAACCTCGGTCTCTCCGAGTTCAGACAACGTCTCCGTAGGCCACGGCAGGCGGTGCAAGTTCATTTCGCGGGATTTGCCGCTGCTGGAGTTACCTTTACGCTCGTAAGGGTGGATCACAGCTTGATCCACCAGCGTCAATGCGTTGCTGGCGCTACGCGTGGCACGTTCCAGACTGGGCACTCCCATGCCATAGCGGCGCAGCAGATTGACCGCAGCCCCCTTCGTGGTGGCGGCGTCGATGTGTGCCTTCATCACGTCGGTCCACTCTGCGGAGTGAACGATCAAGGCACGGATTGTTTCCGGTCTCAAGTGAGGGTAAGCCGCACGAATGTCGGCCGCGACAGCCGCAACGTGGGCCGTTGCCGCGGAGGTGTCTCGGGTGGTCGTGAAGGAGCCTTTACCTGGATATTGCAGGCGAGTGGTGAGGATCGCGAGGTTCTCCGGAGTATCCACATCGGTGCAGTCTGGGGTACGAGCGAGGTTTCCTCCAGGTGCGACGACATCGGGTTTGAATGGCCATCGTTTCTGGTCAAAGGACACCGAAGTCCGGCTGGTCGGCGAGAGCTCACCACGGACGGCGATTGGCACGTACCCTGCGAAGACATCTGGGGCATGGTCCATTGCGTCGTGTTCGGCGTAAGCTCCAACGACGAGCGCATTCCACGCTTGCGCGGGGTCTTCGACGCCCTCGGCGTCGCTGCGGTCGAGGTGATTGTCTTCGGGCCGCACATCACGGATGTTTCCAGCTGACACCACGAACAGTCGAGGGGTCGGTTCTTGATCTCGGTTCAGATAGGTGAACCTGGGAGCGATATCGTCGATAGCACGACCGTAAGCCAGAGCATCGATCGTGGCCGACCATGCGGTCGGGCGCCCTCGCTCCTTCATTGGATGGTTAGTGACGGCGTACCCCGGATTCGGTACCGCTGCTGGCGCGGTGATGGCCAACATGAACACCCGAGCGCGATCCGGCGCGGAAATCTCTGGCTGATCCACCGCGCGTGCGGTCACCGCCCCGTACACATCAGGATCATTACTACCTGTGTCAGGAAGCAACTTGACGGATTCGAGCCGGTGCTTCAGACGAACGCTGTGCTGCGTGCTAATGGCAGCCTGCAAATCTCGGTAGAGCGCGAGGCCTGCCATCTCGGTGCCATGCTCATGGATCACCACATTTTTGTTCCAGCTCGGTTCAACCGCGTGCCGGTCATCGTCCGAAAGCGAATCCTCCAATAGCGGATGACCGGCCTGAACGCCCCGATCAAGAATGCACACCACAGGCGCGTGAGCTCCGGCGTGCTCAACTCGGGACTGCAGTTCACTGACCCACTCACTCTGTTCGAATGCGGATAGACTTGGAAGGAAAGATGCTACTTCGTGAGGGCGACGCAATTCGGCGATGTCATCGAGACTCCGGAAGGTCATGGCGAGTTGCTCGATGGTGGCTCGTATGAGTACGACCGTTCGGTCACCGAATCCGAGGTAGTGAGCACTCACCGGGAGGCTGTGCTGCCGGGCGTACCCTGTCAGCCGCTCGTACTCTCTACCGTCAACAGCTCTGAGCCATAGTTCCCACCATCGAGACTGATTGGGGTCGGTTGGGTACTCGTCGGCAGGGTCCGTCCATAACTCTCGGATCGTTGCGCGGCGAATAGATGCGATTCCTTCGATGAGTGCCGCGTGCTCCGGCTTCCTTTCCGCTACTTCAGCAGTCTTGACGTACTTCTCAAGTTTCTTGAGGAAGAACTCCTTCTGCCCATCCGGGATAAAGACCGTCGCGTTTACTACCACCTCACCAGCGGGCGTCATCTCAGTCTGAACCGCAACAAGCTCTGGCTGAGCGCCGGGGCGACGCAACTCTAAACTGTCGAACATCAAGTTGAGGCCGGGAAACGAAGCGAAGGTGATATATGTCCCTGTAGTTTCCGGCTCATCTGCTGGGGATTCCCAGGCAGCCTCGAACTCAGCTTTTAGGCGTTCCCCATGTTTCTTGCGACTGCCCCTAAAGCCACCGCCCCGACTTGTTACCGGCGTCGAAATTGGCGTAAACGACTCAGACGCGGGCGGTGTCGTCACAAAGATGTGCGGGCGATCTCGTTCGAACATTTCGCTTAGTCTATTCTATCCGCCCACTGGTGGGGACGAGGACGTTCTTCTAGAGCAATAATGACATCATCGGTTCTTACCCGAGTGCGACCGCTAAGGATCGTTCGCTTGGCAGCATTCTCAGCGGCAGTAGCTATTTCGGCATGACTCAGACCACGGGCCGCCGGGATGATGCGTGTCCAACTCAAGTTGTAGATCTGGAAAGACGCCAGTCGATTCTTGATGACCGACTTCACTGCGGCATCTTCGGGTAGCGCGAAGTCCATCACCGTATCGAATCGGCGGAACAGTGCGTTGTCCAACAAGCTGGGGTGGTTCGTTGCTGCAATGATGACGCTATCTGATGTGTCCTCTTCGAGGAACTGAAGGAACGAGTTCAGTACTCGACGAATCTCACCAACATCATTCTGTGCGGCACGGTCGCCGCCGAGTGCGTCAACTTCATCGAAGAGGTAGACTCCTCGCGTCTGTGCCAGTGCGTCGAACACAAGACGGAGTTTCGCGGCTGTCTCACCCATGAATTTCGTCAACACCGTGTCCAACCTGATCGAGAACAGCGGAAGTCCGAGTTCCCCGGCGATCACACGCGCGGTGGAGGTCTTTCCGGTGCCAGGCGGCCCTGTGAGCAGGAGGCGCCGAGCGGGGGTCAGGCCATGTCGGGCAAGCGCGTCACGTTGCCGCTGCTCTAGCAACACATGCGTCAGTCGTTCTTGGAGTTTGTCTGTCAGGACGAGGTCGCTCAGCCTGGCGTCAGGGTACGAGACATTCAGCAGTGCCCCCAGTTCACCCTTGGGCTGAGGGAACGGAACGACCGCGGCGATACGCGAACGCTGCACTGATTGCTCACGGAGGTCGTTGACGAGATCACGAAGCTCTTGAGCGAATCTCGACTGCCCAGAACGGGCAGCCTTAGCAGCGACCTGCATCGCAACGGCGTAGAACTGTGGGTCATCACCTTCGGCATGGCTCTTCACGAGTGCTTTGACCTGATCGTTGGTTGCCATCAGGAGACCTCCTCTCAGTAGCACGCCTACAAAACTGGCTATCGCTTCCCCAAGCTTACCGGTAGCAGCCTCTGTCCCTGTCAATAAGGACAAGGTCCCGCCGGATGGTCCTCTCCGAAAACGAGAGAGGTTCGTTCCGAACAGTCCGGACGAAGAGATCCTCCACTATGCGCGGGAGCATCACAGCCATACCCGGCAGCCCAACCCTCTAAGCCTCCCCCTACAGACCTGAAGGCAGTAACGGGATATAGGCCGAAGTGTGTGTACGGAACCCTTTATTTTAGGCCTTGACCTGTAATTTTAGTGGCCCGAATACGCTCTAGGAGCATATTCAGCGTCACGTCCAACGAATCACCTTGTGTGTGGTGTATGTACAAGTCGTATGGTCAAGAACGGTAAGACCAGTGCAGGTCGCACACGGTGGAGATGTCCACAGTGTGGAGCCTTGGCAACCAAGTCCCGCAACGATGTCACCAGGCGTGCCGAGTTCACTGCGTTTCTTACGTGGATCACCTCTTGCGACCCGCAGCAAGCGTTCGCACCCAGTGCCCGCACTTTTCTCCGCAAGATCGCGTGGTACTGGCGGGTAAGTGTGCCTCACTCCGCCACCACAGGCGAGGTCCACGAAGTCATCATGCTTGATGGCACCTACCTGTCCTCGTGGTACCTACTGATCGCTTACAACACGAGTCACGTGCTGTCATAGCAGTGGTGCGAGAACGAAAGCGAAGCTGCCTACCTCGCCCCTTCTCGAGCCCCTATCTGCACCGCAACTGGTCGTGATCAAAAGAACGCCCGGTGTCCGCGCAGCGATCAAAGACAGCTGGCCCGAAACCCCATTCAACGCTGCTTCTTCCAGATCTTCCGGCGGATACGACGCCACACGCCCCTCAAACCACGCACTGAAGCAGGCAAGCAATTGCTCATCCCTCACCAAGGCACTTATGGACGTGAAAACGCTTGATGAAGCCGCTGCATGGCTAGGGGACATTCGAGACGTGGGATGCCGACTAAGCCAGTTCCTTGAAGAAACGCACATACGAGAAAACACCAGGTCAGAAGAAGTGGTGGTGGACCCACAAAGAGCTACGAGCAGCCCGCTCGCTCCCGCGCACACTCGTCAAGGACGAGCAACTGTCCCCCTGACTCGCACTCAACAAAGGAGCAATCCAGCCACGCACTACCTCACCGCTGGAAGGCGGGATCAACGCACAGATCAAACGCCTCTTGGACCATCACCGCGGCATGCCCATCGAACACGCCAGCAAAGCAAACTGCTTCCTCTACCTCCACACCCAAAGCCCCACTGACCCCTGGAGCCTCGTCACCCCCGAACACTACGCACCGCTACGAAAAACACGACCCGCCACCACACCCAAGACCGACCTCGTCCCCGCCCTCTTAGACACCCACTTCTCACCCAAAGACGGCAACCACATCCGTCACGGATGGGCCGGACAAAACCACTAACCCCACACGACACGCCCAAAAATACACACATTTTGGCCAATAACCCGAGCTTGACATCTCCCGAGCACAATCCCAGGAGCTCAGCAAGGGGTGTGCACGAAACGGCCCCGCGCGGGTTTTCACCAGACGCGGGGCCGCTTCTCTTCTTGTGGACCTGGCGGGAGGCTTGTCGAAACTTGCCCCGCCGCTGGGTTACATGAGGTCACTGCACCGAACGATCCGCAGTCGCGCAGGGCGGCCTACCCAACGTGAGTCAGCACCGGCAAGTGCACACCGCAGCATCGGTAGCGAGACACTCGACACTCTGGAATGGCGGTATCACGATGGCGAGGCGCTCCGCGCGATCGCGAACGATGTCGGTATGAGCCGTCACCGGCTGGCGTCACTGCTTCGGGGGCGAGGCGTCCGTATCCGCGGAGCGTCTCCTTCTTCCGCAGAAGTTCGAGAGATGGCCCGGCTCTACCGTGCCGGCGAGTCACTCAAACGCATTGGTGGGGGCTTGGGGTACTCAGCTGGCACGATTCGGAACCACTTGCTCACCGCCGACGTGACTCTGCGTAGCCCACAGGCCCGTGTTCGATAAAGGAGGCAACGAGTTGGGTGGTGGGTGCCTCAGGGTGACGCCCTACTTGGAGTCAGCGATCGGTACACGGGCCACAGCGACACTGAATCCCATGGTGACTAGTTGACGGCCTTGCTGCATCAGGTTCAGCTTGCTGAAGAACGGGAGCCAGTCGCGTCCCTCGCGAGTCGAGTTCGCGATTACTGCGTACGTGACGCGGTACCGTGATCTATCTACCGTCTCGTCGGCTCTCGGCACGAGCCGGAGCCATGTCTCGCGCGACTCCGCCGCGACCTCATCCTCAATCAGTTGGCGGACTTGGGTTCGGAACGCCCCGTCGTTGATGAAGGTGGAGGCGGAGACGCTTCCTTGCGCGAAGAGGTGGCTCAATGTTGCGGAGCGGGACTTACGCTTGACGTGGATCAGGTCACCCTGGTCGGAGAGGACGTCACAGAACTCTATGCCGCTGCTAGCACCGCCAGGCCGTTTGATGCGCGCATCCAATTTCAGCAGGTGCTGTGGGGAGGACTCCGCCAGGCGAGTGTTGTAGTCGGCTTCGATTTCACCAGAACGCGCCGACGGAAAGGTCACGTGCGTGTCTGGTAGGCCAGCAGCAAACGCGTCCACTTCCTCGACGAGCGTGGAGCTGACAGCGAACCAACGCCCTTCGATGAGGACATGAAGGCGACCATCGAGCCGCTGTTCAGTCACGATACACTGATAGAGGTTCCATCGCTTGTCGAAGTTCCCTGAGCGTCCGAACCGGACAGAGACAGACCTAGTCTTTAGGTGCTTCAGCGTGATTGTGGTGCGGTCTTCGCCAAGTCGGCTCAGGTAATCATCGAGGTCCAAGTCTTCGTAGACATGGCTGCGAGTTCCGGCGATCGTGAATCCGTCAATGTCCTCCCAGTCGATCGTCTCTGGCATGGCGAGGTGTGTCGACCCAGTTGACCCAGTCCGCAGTTGCGATACAAGAAGGTCGTTTAGTGCGTCGACAGTAGCGTCATCCCGCACGAGTGAGAGCTGGTCGATCCAGCCGAAGTCCGTCTTGTAGTCATCCGCGGCGAACGCAGCCAAAAGGTCGTCGCAGATGGCAGGAAGTTCCAACGATGGGGTCTTGACACCCATGACCAGTGAGTCCGCTCCAGCGATTCTCTTGGAGAATGTTTGGTCGCGGGGTTCGCCGGTTACCGCGCGCAGAATGTCTCGGGAGATGTCGACACCAAAGGTCGGCAGCTCAGCACTCTTGCTCACTTGAGTGTTGGTTGACACGACAAGATCCTCGAACGTCTTGGTGTCGAGGCTGCGGATCTGGCGAGGATCGATGCGGTTGAGCGCTACGCGTAGACCGAATTGGTACTCGATCTTCGAGAGGTCGACCAATGATCGCCCGTATCCGAAGGTGAGCGCGAAGATGCGGCCGCTCGTCCGGAGGAGCAGCAGGGCCGATGTGGAGACTGAGCGGATGCCACTGAGTTGGTCCGTCAGTAGAGGTTGCACGAACCCAACCCATGTCGGCACGGATGGCTGGGGCTTAACGTAGAAGAAGCGGCCGTCGATACCGGTGGATGGGTCGATCTCGACGGTCAGACTTGGCTTGTCCGGGTCGAGGGCGTCGTCGAAGTCGGCGATGCCCTCTCGCAGGAGGTAGAACGTGAGCCGTCTCGATTTCATGATGCTCCTGTCGGCGGTGACGGAGCTGCCTGCGGAGCCAGATCACCTATCGGACTCCGCGGACAGGCACGGCAATCATCCCTTTGAAGACCGCGGGTCGCTACCAGGGGCGATAGTGTCCTGCGCACGGATGGTTCCCTTCCTAGAACGTACCTGTAGCTCGCCACCCCCGTCATTGCCAAGGATGGTGCGCGCCCTACCGATGCCGGCGGCCTGCGTTGGCGTGACCGCACTGGCCCGCGAAGCGCCTGGCTTCCGGACCTCCCAGTCGCCGTCGTCGCGTTGTTGCACCACGCGTTTGTTGGGCTTTCCCATGATGCTCTTTCCCTTCTTCTACATGAACTCATGTGGGAGTGCCGAGTTCGGGTCATTCAGTCGATTCGGCAAGAGAGTCAATTTCGGCTGCGGATCGTCAATGCCTGCCAGGCGTCGTACGTGACGGGGGGTCATCTGGAGGTCAGCTGCGATCTTGGCGAGGCTGGTCCCAGAGCCATCAAGAAGGTCGATCGCTGACTTCAGCAACTCCGGACGCTCTCCGGGGAAATCGCCAATAGGCATGGGCCGTCGCGGAAGGCTGTTCAGCGTGATGTAGCCGCGGCGAACCGTGGACTCGGAGAGTAGATCAAGTTCACGGGATCGATAGAGCAGCGATGCCACCGAGACACCCCACCGCTGACTGATTTGTTCGTAGCGGTTGAAGTTGACCCGCCTCGGTAGCTCGTTGGCGATCACGTCGCGCGGGGTTAGGAACTCTGCGGCGAACATATCCGCTTGACGTTCCAACTGGCTGTCGGTCCCATGTCGGCCGTGATGTAGCACGATGTGCCCCAGTTCGTGCGCTGCGGAAAAGCGGTGCCGCATCACGTCGTTCGCCTTGTCAGGTGTGAGCACGATCATCGGGCGAGGGAGTGCCGTGGTCGAGAACGCGTCAATACGGCTCTTCTCGTCCAAGCTGTCGTCCTGCTTCATGGAGAAGAAGACCGTCAGGATTCCGTGCTGTTCGATCTGGTACACAAGGTGCCGGATGGGTTCGCTCCCCAAGGACCAGTGTCGCCGAACAGCTTGTGCCGCAGTCACGGGGTCCGGAACATCGGCTGAGTCAACGCTGGCCCACTCCGGAAGGTCGACTTCCGGAAACTCGACGCTCTCTTCGAGATAGCACGCCAGTTCCCAGGCTTGCTCGACGTAAGCAGTGGCCTGCTGTTGTTGAGCGACGCTGGTGGAGCGGAGACGCCGGAAGGAAGCCTCGGCGATGTCGACCTGGGCGCGAGGGCGCCCAAGGGCGAAGAATCCCGGCGGAACGCGAAGAGCGTCGGCCAGCGCGGCTACAGTTTCGGCGCGAGGGCGGACCTCCCCGCGTTCGTATTGTCCAATAGCGGCGGCGGAGACGCCGACTTTGCGGTGGAGCTCTGCCTTGGACATCTTGTTGATGCGTCGAGCTTGGGTGAGTCGGGCTGGGTCGAAAAGTCGTGCAACATCAGCCGCGTCTGCGGACTGACTACGGGGGTCGCCCATCGTTAACTGCCTTCCTTCTCGACCGGGCGAGGGCGAAGCTTCACGGTAGTGCGGGGGCGATCACCTTCCGCGAAGCTGCCAACAGGCGCGAGCACGGCTGCGGGCGTCTCACCCGCAGCAGGCACCTGATAAGTGAGGCGTTCGGGGTCGGTGAACCTCAGGTAGCGGCCGTTCAGCTGTGCCGGAGCGAAGTAGATCGTGCCGACGCCCTGGGGCGAGCTGCTGTAGTAGGGCACGAACAGTGTTGCGCGCGTGTCACCTTCACTGAGGGCGGCGAGCGCATCGCCGAGTCGGGCGGGCTGCTCGACACCGAGAGCCTCGTCAAGCTCGAACAGTCCGGCATCGACGTACTTGGTGTTGCTGGCCTGCGCCAAGAGTTCGCGACGCGACTCCGAGAGATAGTTGAGTCTGATGCGGCGGTGGTTTCGAGGCATCTGCTTACCCACCCGAAGTGGGAAGATCAGTGCATCGCCGAGGAAAGTCAGCGTGCGGCGACTCCTGGGTACCTGCACCTCGCGATAGGAGGGGAAGTTCGCGAGAAGAGTACAGAGTTCCTTCTGCACACCACGGGACATGCCGGCGCCGTAGACGTCTTGGTCGCCATCAGGGTCGTCGTACTCCGTGTGGGCTCGGGCGGAACGCTCCTGGCTCCTCTGGATCGCATGCGGAACTTCCCGGCGGATTGCAGATAGTTCCTCTCGTGTGAACTCGCCGCGCCAGTCCTGGCGTTCGTGCTGCCCGATCATGGGACTCCTCTCGGTGATGGCTCCAGACTACCCTACACTTCAGCTGCACTCACAAATCTGTCAATCTCGCGTGTGTCGTGGCCATGTGATCGCTCGTAAAAGCAGGAGCTTCGGACCTCCCGGGGTCAATTCGCTCCGCGTTCGTGTCGCCTCGGGTACCGCCAGTGAGCCCGACTCTGCGTTCTCGGGGTGCGGCTCGACTCCGTGGCCAGAACAGGTCACGTGACATGCCGCCCGGCCGGAGAAGCCGATCACATGGTCGGACCTACGGGCTTCCTCTCGACAGCCACGGATCTTGGAGCGGTGCTGGAGCTGCGCGGAGGCACGAGCGCCTGTGCTCGTTCCGCAGCGACCAGTGCCCGGGCGCGGTCGATCTTCTGCGCTGTGCTCTCTGGCTGGGCGCCGAGCGGGTCCGGGTCGGTGATCTGGTACCGGTCACGGTAGGCGGCCACAACCAGGGCGCGGCGTCGCCAGTGCTGCCGCTCCCGCCCATCGGCTGGGGTCGGGCCGAGTGCTGTGGTCCATGGCTCGTCGGTGTGGAGGGCGGTGTCGAGGACGGCTTCTGCTCGGGTTTCGATGAGGTGGCGGCGCTCGGTCAGGGCTTGCTGTATGTCGGGGGTCATGGGGCCGGTGGCTTCGGGAATCAGCCCGGCGATGAGACGCGGTGCCTGGCGGGTGCGGCCCGAGCCGGCGGGTCGTGCGGTGGCGTGAGCGAGGCGGTGGTGGATGACGGAGGCGATGTCGTCGGCGTCGGCGACCCCGCGCGCCTGGATGAGGCGTGGCAGGAGGGTGTCGACGTTGTGGTGGTTGGCTTTGGCCCGGCGCAGTTCCGCGGTCAGGGCGCCGAAGGCGTCGGAGTCGATGACTGCTTGCGCTTGCTCGGCGGTGAGTCCGGAGCTGCGGACCAGGGTGGTCCAGCGGTCGTGTTGGGCTGCGGCGGCGATGGTTTCGTATTCGGCGGCGAGTTGGGCGATCGAGCCCCACCGGTCCTGCTCGGCGGTGATGGTCTCGTGCGCCGACAGCTCAGCACCGCTGTGTTGCAGGACGCCGTAGAGGACTGTGCGGGCGGTGGCGTCGGGGTTGTCGCCCGGATGCGCGGTGGCGTGGTCGTCGGGTCGGTCGAGGATGACGTAGGCACGGTTCGACTCCCGCCCACGCGTCATCGCCACACACAAGTTCTCCCGCGTCGTGGTGGGTTCAACCAGCACATGCGCGGTGTCGGTAGTGAGGCCTTGGGCACGGTGGGCGGTGACGGCGTAGCCGAGGGCGACGTGCTCGGCCACGTAGTCGGAGGGCAGGACGATGCTGTTGCCAAACCGGGCACCGGGTCGGCGGATCGTGACCGACCCGTCATCGCGCACGGCGGTGATGGTCCAGGTTTGGCCGTTGCGGACCCAGCCGTGCCGGTTGCGCAGCCGCCGGTCGTTACGGCGGGTGATGATCGTGTCACCCACGCCCGCTGCCGATCCGTTGGACAGGGTGATTTCGGGGCCGGGCTTCAGCGTGCCGTCGAGGATGAGGTCGGCGCGGGCGCGAACGTTGAGGGCGGTGACGTTCTCGCGGGTTTCGGCGATCAGCACCGACACCAACCCCGCCTGCCGGTCACGGCGCCAGGCGGTGTAGGCGGCATCGGCCATGGCGTCGGCGTCACCATCGTGGATGCGGTCGTGGTCGAGGTAGGTGTCGATGGCCGGGGTGCGGCCGTGCCGCAGCTCCAGGGACGCGGTCTTCTCCCAAGCGTGAGTGAAGCGGTGAACATCGACCAGCTCGGGAGCATCGTCACGGTCGTGGATCAACAAACTGAACGCACCGCCAGCATCGACGGACTGGAGCTGGGCATAGTCACCGACCAGCAGTACCTTCGCCCCTGCCTCCTCAGCTGCCTGCGTGATCCGGTCCAAGGAGAGGGTGCCGGCGAGGGAGGCTTCGTCGATGATGGCCAGCTGACCGGCCTGGAACGTGGCGCCGGTGTGTTGGTGGGCAGTCCACCACTTCGCCGTGTTCTCCGTGGCGATCCCCAGATCGTCGGCCAGCACCTGCGCCGCCACCGCGGATGGGGCCAGTCCTACTACCGAACCGGCACCATGCTCTCCTTCCCATGCCCGGCGCAGCGCATTCATCGCGGTCGTCTTCCCGGCCCCCGCCGGCCCCACCAACACATCCACCACCCGGCCCGAGACCGTGAATCGCTCCGGGTTTGATAGAGGCAGTGATCCTTTCCAATCATCACTGCCTCTATCAAACCCGGAGCGATTCAGCCCTCGTAGACGAAGCCACCTGGCAGCGGGTCCAGGCCGTCCTCAGCCAGCACCGCAACGGGGAGCGCCAACGCCTCCACAACCACCACCTCAAAACCACCATCCGCTGCGGGCAATGCGGTGGACGCCTCATCGTCCACATGGCCAAATCCCGCTCCGGACAGGTCTATCCCTACTTCGTCTGCTCCCACCGCCAGCGCCACCGCGACCAATGCCAGTTCAAAGCCGTCCTCATCGACGAAGTCGAAGCCCGCGTCACTGACATCTACCGCCGCATCACCATTACCCCCGAGGAGAGGCGAACCATCGAAGAACACCTCCACTACGAACTCGACCGCCTCCACACCGCCGCCCACCAGCATACCAAGGACATCACCCGCCAGCAGGGCACACTCAAAGCCCAGCAAACCAAACTCCTTCAAGCCCACTACGCCGGGGCCATCCCCCTCGACCTGCTCAAAGCCGAACAGACCCGCATCACCCGCGAACTCGCCGCCATCACCGAAGAACTCCACTTTCTCACCTCCAGCCACCACGCCGTCAAGCACCACCTCACCCAAGCCCTCGACCTCCTCCAGGACTGCCACCGCCTTTACACCCGCGCCCCTGCGCCCCTCAAGAAACTCCTCAACACCATCTTCTTCGACCACATCACCGTCAACCCCCAGGACGACGACGCCCCACAACCCCACCGCACAGCCATCCCGCACCCCGCACCGCCCTTCAACCACCTCACCAACCCCGCACTCATCCACGCCACCACAACCACCGTGCCTGCCTCCACACACGCAAAAACTCCCCCGGCGAACACCGAGGGAGCCCAGAACCCTATTCACTTCGACCCAGTTTCGTGTAAGACCCTGGTGGTGGCCCTCGGTGAGCTTGACACGAAAGAAGTCGAGCCACTCATAGACCTCCTGCGGACTGCCAAGCGCGAGGGCTGGCCGGGACGGGAACAGGGAGACTCTGTCCCACCTGAGGCCACGCCAGCCATAGCTCGCCAACAGAACTACCGACAGCTTACCGCTGAAGAGAAGGCGGACATCGCGCAACTCTGTAACGAGGGTGTGCCCGTCAACAACATCGCCAAGGCGCACCGGGTAACCAGGGTCACTGTCCACCGCCTGTCACGCGCGGCGGGCGTAAGGCCTCGGCAGCGTGGTCTAAGTCCCGAGCAGGGCCTTGAAGCGGCTCGTCGCTATCGCGCAGGAGACTCACTAGCCACCATAGCCGGTCACTTCAACGTGCACGCAACAACGATTCGTACGTGTCTTCTTGCTCAAGACGTGCCCCTACGACCCCGACCGGGGATGTCTTGATGTACATCTCTGCCACTGCAAGGGCACCCGCACCTGTCTTTCACCTCCCCCAGGCAAGTTGGGTGTCGGTTGGATCGCAAGCGGGGCAGATCGCAGCGCTTCACGACCTCCAGGTTTCCGATGAGTTGGCCAGCATCATTCCAGACAGTACGGATTGGTTCCTCGAGCGCTGGAAGTACTGACTCATCCCATCAGTTCCTCCACCTTCACGCCCATTCGTTCGGCGATGCGTTCCAGGCTGCGTAGGGTGAGGTTGCGTTCTCCTCGTTCCAGTCCGCCCATGTAGGTACGGTGCACACCGATGTGCTCAGCGAAGGCTTCTTGAGACAGTCCTTTCTCCAGTCGGTAGGCACGGATGTTCCTACCCACCTTCTTCTGGAGATTCCCTTCTGCCACAAAGTCATAGCGTCATCGCTTGCTACTTGAAGGTCTACAGACTGATGAGTAGCATCGGGTTGAATACGCCAGAAAGTGGTATTGCATCAACCCTAAGTAAGGTGGTGGCGTTAGCGTGTCTTTGAGCATTGTTGCCCTAGCTGAAGCGCACGTACCAGATATCCTCGATGCCTGCCGAGACTGGCAAGAGCTAGCTCAGTACGGCCCACCATATTGGCGACCACGTAGTAGCGCTCAACTACATCGCAAGATTGCTGCTACAGCAGGTCCACAATTGGCCTCAGAGTATGACTTCGTAATCATCAACAACGACCACTTGATTGGCGAGTGCTCAATTCATACCATCGACTGGCGAAACCGACATGGCGAAGTGGGTATCTGCATCTGGAATCCTTCAGATCGAAACAAAGGCTATGGAAGTTCCGCTGTAAAACATGTCATCCAGTGGGCACAAGAAGACTTGGATCTACATCGGCTTGAAGCCTGGATCCTTGAAGGCAACACCGCTTCAGAGACATTATTCGCTCGACTAGGATTTACTTGCGAAGGCAAACTTAGAAACCGCTACTTCCATAACAGCATCCATAAAGACGTCAATATTTACGGACTCTTACTAACCGATACATAAGATTTCTGACATCCTATCACTTCACTGGCGATAGATTAGACAACCAATCTATACAATTTCATAATATTTCGATATAATCGAAGTGTATGAAACATAAGCATAAACCAAGAAAGTCTCTAGAATTTAAGCTGCGCAAACTTAAGGCGGCATTAGTTGCAGTATCGCTCACTTTGGCAGGAATTCTTCTAATGATGCTCAACGGATGGATCGCAGAGTTTAATCTCGGCAGCTGGGAGTGGCTGCATATTCTGCCAGTTGGTGAGCTGGGCGGAACACTCTTTGGCGCAGGGCTACTCAGTACACTCTTCGAATACTCATTCCGCAAGGATCAAGAAGAGGCAACCGTCGAGCAGTTCCGCGAGATAATCAAAGAGCAGGCTCCAAGTATGCGCGATGCCGTCATCGAAGGTTTTGCCATCCACCCTGAAGACCTCAAGCGCGTCGCCAACCCAGACCTGCTCGACAACATCGCCTCCAATGTCATGTCTCTACGCTTGGGCGATGAACAGTTCGCTCGCGAGATCTACACAGACATTCGCGACCAGGCAATTCGGGCTGTTGAGCGGTGGCACGATGTCGATGTTCGAATCCGACTCTCTAGTGCACTAGAGAGGAGTACCTTTGGTACTCCTCTATTCGACGTTACTGTTGAATGGGAATACACCACTATTCCATCCGGCACAGTTCGCCGCTTCGCGTGCGTGTCCGATCGCGACGAATACCGCGAACTATTACTTGAGCTACCGACCACTTCGCCATGGCTCATACAAAAGCGACCAGGAGTCAACGCCGGTGACAGGGAGTCCTACGAACTCCTAGAGCTCACCGTTGACGGTCGCCCACAATCCATCCGTCGCACCACACGCAAGACAGGACAGACTTATACGGTTCAGCTCGACGGAGATGCCACCAGTGGCAAGCCGGTTCGAATCCGGCAGGTGTTCCGCACAGTCACGCCCACCTGGGGACATCGCCTCTTCTTCGAGCTACCGCAACCCGCTCGCAACATGTCGCTGTATCTGGACTACACCAACACCAGCATCGCAGACATCCGTGTTAGCGACACCATCGCCACCTCTCGGTCGCCACAAGTGATTCGCCCGCCTGAGGGCACTCCTGGTAGAGAGATCGCTGTGAACGCACCAGGTTGGCTCATGCCAAAGTCCGGTTTTGCGATCACCTGGACGCTAGAAACAGAACTGCCTCGCGACCAGCGCGGTCACGAGGCAGCCTGAATCAGCAAAGCATCATCACTCTCCGCCGCCCATGACACCCTCCTTCCGTTGAGATACCAACGATGCTACTCATCAGTCTGTAGACCTTCAAGTAGCAAGCGATGACGCTATGACTTTGTGGCAGAAGGGAATCTCCAGAAGAAGGTGGGTAGGAACATCCGTGCCTACCGACTGGAGAAAGGACTGTCTCAAGAAGCCTTCGCTGAGCACATCGGTGTGCACCGTACCTACATGGGCGGACTGGAACGAGGAGAACGCAACCTCACCCTACGCAGCCTGGAACGCATCGCCGAACGAATGGGCGTGAAGGTGGAGGAACTGATGGGGTGAGCTCAAATTAAGACCTGTCTATCTCTTTTAATAAATCCATATGCCGATATTTATGCAACCCACCTTCGACCCAAGAGACGACTCAAGCAGCAACACTTTACGAGGCCACGTTAGGGCGAATCTTATAACACATTCGTTGAAATATGACCAATACAAAAGTCTGGAAGGCGATAATAAGAACCTGGATCAGATCTGCAACCGAAACAAATTTGCCGTAAAACGCCTTGCCGCCCGACAGAAAGTCAAAAGAATTTAGGAAAGGAAACAAGATAGCGAGCCCAATAACCCAGGCTAAAAGCCTAAAGTGCGGCCTTGTCCAGACATCGTATAGAAAAGATCGATCTTGCGACTGTTGAAATAAAGGTAATCGCGTCAGATAATAGGCAAATAGCAGGCCAAAAGGAATGCTGGACATAACCGTCTTAACAATTTCCTTGCTATTCGCAAAAGTCGCGATATCGCATGACGAAACGAAGATTCCCTCACAATGCTCCCAGTAGGACTGTTTAAATAGCAACAGCCAGCTGACCGTCGCAAGCAAACTCAAGAGAACGGTCGTACGACCAGGCTTATACAGAAAACCTCGTCTAGGCCTAAATTCGATGAGCCATACTAGCGTTGGAGACGAAATTTCCCTCCGGAGATGTAGCCAATTTCCGTCCGCAAATGGTTCAACGGCTTGCGCTTCCAATTCATTTGAATCTGAACCCACCACCATTTCGTAACAATGTCCCCGAACAAGGCGCACATCGCGTGGCGCAACAACTTTGTTAGTATTCGCCGAGAACGATGAGATCATTCCCCACATATTTGAGCCGTATCGCCGAAATCCTGGATCTTTTGGAGCGAACAGCGTCTTCCTTTCCGATATCTTTAATATCGAAATGTCCGACTCGCAACCACTATGCCGACACGCACGCACACGGAAGATCAGTGGCTCATTCATCCTAATCTTTGCAAGGAGCTCTCTAGAAATTAAATCTCGTTCAATCTCTTGCCATTTCCGATTGCACTGGACATGCAACGACGATGCCTGTCCACCCGACCGTACTTCTGTCGGATCTGCTATAATTTTCGAAAGGTGCTCTCTTAAGCAATCACACACTTTCGGCAACTGGGCTACTAGACCCAACTTATGACAGACGGCCCAGAACTTCCATTCCATATAGTCCCGACGAAAGGCAAGTGGCATAAGCTGCATCGAATCGCCTGAGTTTGTCTGACAATCTAGCTCAAGAAAAGACTCACGTTTACGCCATCCTACAGGCAGATAGTAATAGTCATCCACCGGTGAAACATAGTCTTGATCTACATCAATCGTCAAATGTTCAATGTAGGTATCAAGACCCTCACTGAGATCGATGGTACTAATCGTCCGAGGCTGCCAGATCTCGGGAGACTCTTCCAAGTCTTGAATCTTGGCGAATAGATCAGGTCGAGCACCCTTCTGCTCCAGATTCTTTCTCGACAATTTTCAACCTTTCAATAGCCGAGTCAAAAGGGCTTACTCTAGTGATTGTCGTCACCTCCGGCGCTGTCATTTTTCGGCGCAACAATCGTAACCGCAAAGATCTGTCTTTAACAGAAGCTAATAGGTCGCTCTCGTCAACATCGTCCTTCAATTGGATCGGGTCACCAGGCCGCCAAGATCGTGCCGGACGTCGAATTCGGCTCGATAAATCCGCATTCTTATCAACAAAGTTAACTATTGTCATAAAAACTTCCTCAAGCGATCGAGCCCCCATCTCTCGCTGACACCTTAAACAAAGTATCTCATCTTTGCGAGAGTTTTCGTCCTTAAATTCTGATGGAATACAATGTTCACTACTCACGTAATATTTACTTTAACAAAGCGCAAAGCTAAAGTAAATACCATCAGAACCGCTCACTGCCCCCTCTTTTCTCGTGATCGATTCGTAGTATGACAGGCTGACGAAGTCTTTGGGACCACCCATCACACTCTCTTGCAGTTGTTAAGAAGCTGCAGGCAGTGCTGAAGCCTCTTTGAACAGAGAGTATGACACAGTTTTTTGACAAGACTAAAGACCTAAAGTAATTACAATGGTGCAGTTTGTGTGAGATTGGTCACAATAGTTGCATGTTCGCCATTACTTCATCTCTCTACAACGACCCAGCAGTGCTGATCTCCATCATCACCATCGTCCTGTGTACAGTCGTCTCCACTCGCAGTTCAGGTGGCAGGACTGCCTCTTGGGTCCAGATGACAGTACGACTGGGTGCTGATCGCCCTTGAACAGCCACTGTGATGAGGCGACCTGGGCCCGTACGCTTAAGGTGCTCGTTGGGGAGGGCGATTCGGTAACGCTGGTTGCGGTAGGTGGGATTTTCAGCGCTGCGACTTGCCTGCTGGTTGAGGTCAATGTGGAGTTCGCTTGCGTTGTCCTCGTCTTGCCAGGCCCAGATAGTGATGTCTGGCGCTGCGGTCGGAAGGTCAGTGAAGTCCATTTGGTCGATGACCAGCTGAACTCCTGTCTCCAGATCGCCTTCGAGATTGAGAGTTAACAACTCCTTGCCGAGGCGACCGCGCAGGTTCGCGATGGCAACTAGGCTCTCAGCTATTCGCTGCAGGCCTTTGTCAGACCAGCGGCGTATCGTGCGCTGGTCTTGGTAGTCGAAGCGTTCGGCTGACATAGTCAGGCGGTCGAGGACTGTTTCTGCCGGGCTGGTTATCGACAGAGCAGCTGCTGCTTCATATTTGTCGCCATGAGTGAAGCGTTCAAGCTCGCGGCGGAAGACCATAAAGGCTTCGATCAGGTCGCCCTCTCCACAGATGTCGACCAGCAAGGGGCTCTCGGCCAGTTTGGTGATGCTTAGCTGGCCATGGTTCTTGCGGAGAGCTACCAGTTCAGCGTGGATTCGCCCTACAACTGCCGGGTCAACCGTGGGCACGGAGGGCTCACTCGCAGCGAAAGGGATGGTCTCCATACCCTTCATTGTCCCACCACACCCACACACGACCAGGTTGTCACAAAGCTGTCACGACAGGACAGACTCGTCCAGATTTCACTTGGTGTCACGAGGTCCGAAGCGTTCGGCCTCTCAACTGAGAATGGAGATGTCATCATGTCGAATCAGATCGTGACTCAAGTTCCGGAGACCTACTCGACGGGAGTGATGCCTTTCGGTGGGCCGTCGTCGCGTGCGGTGGCTCGTCAGAGCCGGCGGGAGGTGGATGTGGTGTTGGGTCGCGCTGAAGTGGCTCACACCGTGGATCAGGCGAGGGCGGTGTTGACGTCGTCGGCCTTGAGCAATACTGCGGCCCTGGTGAGCTTGGCTGAGCAATGCTACGAGGCTGCTCCAGCGGGCGCACCGTACTACGAAGCTATCGTTAAAGCGTATGGCTTCGGCGCTGCCCGAGCGATCGCATCCTTCTGATCTCCTCATTTGTGAAGAAGCATCCTGATGGATACGTTAACTATCTTGGTCGTCGCATTGCTGTCGATAATCAGACTCGGCTACTTGGTTTGGCGTTGGTGGCGAGGGACTAACAGCGACTCAACTCTTTATCTAAACCTAGATACCGGCGACACTGCATTACCCTCCGAATCACTTCAGGACAGGATGAGGCAAGAGAAGGCGGACGTCCACCGCCGTGCAAGCCAATTGCGCTTCTATCAGGAAATGATGGCTTTCCAGGCAACTCGACAGATGCGAGAAGTGGCACGCCGTTACTCCGATGATCAGGCCACTTAATTGAACCTGCAGTACTCAATTATGAGCCTTGTTGCACTTTCTACAACAGCGGCTTTCTGCGCCTCTGTCACCATGCCTCACCCCGCCTACCGCGCTTGCTACATCTGACTTTTCACCTTGTCACCTTAGTCTTGTCGCTGGTCATTGAGGGTTTGAAGGGTCTTGTATTCCCGAGCCACATGGTTCGTAATACAGGCAGGATCCCTGGCCAGCAGTGTCACTCGTGCGGCTCTCGGCTATGGCTCTGTATATCACCTAATTCATGAAAGTGAGGTTAACTATGCCCAAATCCACCCCTACCACATTCACGACTATCCTGGCGGATCCGCCGTGGCCCGCCCAGAGCGGGGAACGCCACTACCAGACGATGGATATCGAGCAGATCAAAGCCCTGCCAGTCAGCGATCTGGCTGCTCAGAATGCTCATCTGTGGTTGTGGACTACCAATGGGCTCCTGCGGGAGGGGTATGAAGTGGCCGAATCCTGGGGTTTCACTGTACGTAGCCCGTTGACCTGGGTGAAGTTCCGCCTTGGTCTATCCAGTCAGTATCAGTTGCGTAATGCCACTGAACAATTGCTGTTCTGTACGCGCGGCAAAGCACCGGTGAACTTCCGCTCCCAGCCAACATGGTTGCAAGCCCCAGTGCAGGAGCATTCTCGAAAACCTGCCGAGCAGTTCGCCATCATCGAGCGGATCAGTTCCGGCCCATACCTGGAGCTGTTCGCCCGTCGCCGCCCCGAATCGCGGGCCGACTGGTCGGTGTGGGGGATGGAAGTCGATTCCGACATCACTATCCCCGGTTACCCAGTTCCTTCCGACCATTCCCGGCCTGTTTCTTCGCGTCCGAGTGGAAGTGGAGGCGCATCATGACCCGCACGTATGGAGATGATTATGACCAATGGGAGCTCCGGCCCACTTTCGAACCTACTGCGCGTCACACTCGTCGTCCTTTTGATCGTCGTATGCGTGCACGCGACCTTGAAGCTCTTGATCCAGATGTGGCAGCCCCTGGCAATTCTCGCCGCCGCGATCGGCGTCGTCACCGCTCTCGTGTGGATGCTGCTGGCGTGGTGGCATCACAAGAACGACTGGTAGCTCGAAACCGAGGAGGTGCGCATGGCTAGGCAGGGCCGCAGGAGGGAAGTCGATCTGGGCACTTCACGCTCCTCGCGGATTCGGGCAGTGCCCACCTGGCGTACCCCCACACCCCATGAGGACCTTGCCAAAGCATTGGCTGCCTACATCCTGTGGCGGCTCGACCACCCCGGCACCACTGCGGCAACCAGCCACGCAGACACCGCGGACAGCACGGACAAGGAGATAACGTCATGAGTACGCAGTCCTCATGGAGCTGGCGGATCATCCACTGGCCACGCCCCCTGAGATGGGACATCGCCTGGGATATGGTCCACCGCCTGGTAGCTGACCCATCACTGGGAACAGTTATCTTCGAAACTCGGGCCACCCACTCACGCATCCAGTACCGGATCGGCGCGGACCCTGCCCGTATCGAGACAGTGGCGCGCCTGGTAGCGGACCTCGTGCCCGGCGTACAACTGACTACCCCAACCGCGGTGCGAACCCCGGTGCAGGTAGCAGCCCGTTTGTCCGTGTCTCAACCATCCATGGCGCTCGACACCAGCCGCGTTGAGGCTCTGACCAGAGCCGTCCTGGCGGCAATGTCGGGCTTGGATGGCAACGAACGCCTCGTTATCCACATCATGATCGGCAGGCGACTGGCGCCCGCCGTAACCGACCAACCCACTAGAGACCGCCAATCGTGGTGGAGTCTGCTCAACGTTGGCGTCCAACAAGCGAGCCACACCGAAACTGCCCGAGTGGCCGAGCGCCGCCGCCGGCACGGCGCACTGGTCGCCATTCGCTTGGGAGCAACCGCAAGCACCTACGCCAAAGCCAACAGCCTCATTGAACGTCTGTTTGGCGGACTACGGGTCGCTGAATCCGTCGGTGTGCGCCTGCGCCTGACTCGCGAAAAACCCCAAGGTCTGTGCGAGGCACGCCGCCCGTGGCGCTACCCCCTTCACTTGAATGCCAGCGAAATCGCCTGCATGTGCGCCTGGCCCATTGGGGAAGGTGAACTACCCGGTCTACCGCCTATGTCTCCGCGCATTCTGCCACCACCCTCCTGGCTCGCCACTTCTAGACACCTCATCAAAGGACGTTCCTTCGCCACTACCACTGCGCCCGGTGAAAGCATCCCTATCGGAATCGGAAACAGTGACTCGCTACTGCACACCGTGCTACTTGGGCCGACGGGATCTGGCAAGTCCACCGCCATGTTGCACCTCATACTGGGCGACATCCACGCAGGTCGAGCCGTAGTGGTCATCGATCCGAAGAACGACCTCGTAACCGACATCCTTGAACGCATCCCCGTCCATCGCCTCGATGATGTGGTTGTCCTTGACCCCACCGATCCCACACCCATCGGCTTGAACCCGCTCAGCTGTAACTCCAGTTCGCCCGAACTGACGGTCGACACCCTCCTAGCCAGCTTTAAGGCCTTGTTTGCGGACTCGTGGGGCGTACGCACCGAGGAGATCCTCACCGCCACGCTACTCACTCTTGCCAGGGCAGGCGGAAAAGCTGCCACTCTCGTAGCAATCCCCAGCCTACTGACCGACCCCGCGTTCAGGCACAGCATCACTCGCGCTGTCCACGATCCACTCGGAGTCTCCGCGTTCTGGGCAAAATATGAAACCAAAAGTCCCGAACAGCAATCCACGGAAATTGCGCCCGTCCTCAACAAGCTCCAACAATTCGTGATCCGCCCCCAAATGCGCGCCATCCTCGGGCAAACCGAAACCAAGTTCAATCTTGCCGACGTCTTCACAAAGAAGAAGATCCTTCTAGTTTCGCTCAACAAAGGCATTATCGGTACAGAATCGGCCCGGCTGCTCGGCTCGCTTCTTATCGGCCAGCTCTGGCCACTCATCCTGGGTCGTGCGAAACTGCCGCCCCAGCGCCGCCACCTGACCAGCATCTATGTCGACGAGGTCCACGACTTCATCCATGGCATACCTGGCGATCTGGCCGACGCCTTGGCGCAGTCCCGTTCTCTTGGTGTCGCCTGGCACATGGCCCACCAGTACCGTGCTCAGCTCACCCCCACCATGCGCGCCGCTATCGACGCCAACGCCCGCAACAAGATTTGCTTCGGGCTATCCGCCTCCGACGCACGAGACATGGCTGCCAGCGCTCCAAACCTGGAAGCTCTCGACTTCATCCGCCTGCCGCGTTTCGCCATCTACTCCACTACTTGGATAACGGGCAGGGAAACCGGCTGGATATCCGGAGCGACCAAACCTCCGCCACCACCAGTGCGCAACGCCATCGAACCACGGGCACTATCCGCCCAAACCTACGGCACACCAGCCGCCACCACCGAAGCCCAGCTCGCTGCCATCACTGGACACGGCCACCCAAAACACACGGCCCGACCCGCCGGGCAGTTCGGTCGAAAACCAGCCACTACAGCCAATACCAATCATGACGAACCGGGAGACGAGCCGCAGTAATGAACACCATCAACCAATCCGCGCCACACGGCCACCAACACCACAACAAGGGAGGTGACTGTCTGCCTATTCATGCAGACATCCCCCCGCCGTCCAGGCTCTCGCGTCGCCATCTCCAACACCTGACCGATCAACTCGACCAGCGCGCATGGCACACTCTGTCATTCCTGGCCGAACACCGCTTCGCTACCACCAGCCAACTCGCCCGACATCACCAAGACCGCCATGCCACCGCTGCTTCGGCGTTGCGGCAAACCTCCCGCCTCATGCGCCACCTTGCTGACCAGCGCTTGACCGCGCACCTCGAGCGGCGCATCGGTGGACAAAAGGCTGGCTCAACCGGACTCATCTGGTATCTGACCGAAGCCGGATACCGCATCCTCGCAATCCGAGCGGGTAACACCACCAATCGCCGCCATCGTCAGATGGAGCCATCCCCCACATTCATGGCCCACACCCTGGCCATCACCGAAGCAAGAGTCCAAGCCGAAGAAGCAGCCCGTACATCTGCGATGCACCTAATCTACATCGAGACTGAACCCCTCAGCTGGCGACGCCACCTCGGGGCACATGGTCAGATCGAATGGGTCAAACCCGACCTCGCCCTGACCACCACGCTCGACGGGTACGAGGATCACTGGTGGCTGGAGATCGACCAAGGAACAGAACATCCCAAACGCCTCCTCACCAAAGCCCACGCCTACCTGCGCCACTACGAAGACGGCAGCGAACAAGTTACGCGCGGCGTCCACCCTGCCATCGTGTGGGTCACCGCCACCATCAGCAGGGCCCACCAAATCCACGACCTGATCGCCAGGCGCCCCGAACTGCCCGACGGTATGTTCACCACCTGCCACATCGACCATCTCGGCGCTGTCCTCACCTACGACCAGCATGTTGCTGTGGAAAACCACTGGACTATTCAAGCCAAATGAGCGTCAATAGAAACAGGACATAGTCACCAAATTGCTGCTGACCAGCAAAAACGACACATAACACCTGGAAAGGAGATGACCATGACCCCACACCAACCAGAAGCCCTCGCATACACCTACGGCGAACACCACGAGCAGGACATCCGCCTCATACGGGACTACTGCCGAATGGCCAGCATCAGCCTGCTCGCATGCTTTCACGACCCCTGCAATGAAACAGACGGCCTCCTACAGCTGCAGGCAGCTATGGGGCCGGGTATCTCCAACATCTTCACTACCAACTGGCCACCACAACACCTCACCGAGGGCCAAACCAGCAACCTCGAAAAGACTCTCACTGCCCACGGAGCTACCATCGTCCACCTCCGCCGCGGAGAGGCAGCCACCAGCAAAGGAACGCACTCATGAGCCCTACCAACCTCGACCCGTTCGACGCCATGAGCCAAGCCCTGATCCCTAAGCGGGCAATTTCCTACATTCGCGTATCCACCCGCGAGCAAGCAGCACGAGCGGGAGCAGCCGAAGGATTCTCAATCCCCGCACAACGTGAAGCCAACAAAAGGAAGGCAGCCACTCTAGGAGCGCTCATTGTCAAAGAGTTCGTCGACCGCGGTGAATCCGCCCGCAGCGCCAACCGTCCTCAACTCCAAAAGATGCTCACCTATATCCAAGAAACAGGCGACATCGACTACTGCATCGTTCACAAGCTCGACCGTCTGGCTCGTAATCGCGCCGATGACGTTGACATCAATCGAGTGCTTGACCAAGCCGGAGTACGTCTCATCTCCACCACCGAGAATATCGACCAGACACCCGGCGGCATCCTTCTACACGGCATCATGAGCTCCATCGCCGAGTTCTACAGCCGCAACCTCGCTAATGAAGTTGTCAAAGGACTCACCCAAAAAGCCAAGAGCGGCGGAACGATCTCTCGCGCACCGCTGGGCTATCTCAACAAGCAAGGCCACGACGAACAAGGCAGAGAAGACCGCTGGGTAGAAGTCGACCCCGAACGCGGCCCTCTCATGGCATTGGCCTTTACCGAATATGCAACTGGCCAGTGGACACTATCCACCCTCACCGATCACCTCACAGCGCGCGGCCTGACCACACTCGCTACCCCCAGCAGACCCTCACACCCTCTCGACCACAACAAACTGCTGGACCTGCTGCGCAATCCCTACTACCGGGGTGTCGTCACCTACCAAGGCGTTGAATACCCCGGCAAGCATCAAGCCCTCGTCGACGATGCCACCTGGCACCAAGTGCAAACCGTGCTCAACCAGCACCGCTACGGCGAACGTCAACGCGTTCACAACCACCACCTGAAAACCACTGTCCGCTGCGGCCAGTGCGGTGGGCGCCTCATCATCCACAAATGCAAATCCCGCTCCGGACAGATCTACCCCTATTTCGTGTGTTCACACCGTCAGCGTCATCGCGATGCATGCTCATTCAAAGCTGTACTCATCGATGAGGTTGACGCCCGCGTCACTGAAATCTACGAGCGCATCCACATCAGCGCACAAGACAGACGAACCATCGAGAGATACCTGACCGAAGAGCTCCACCGCATCTACGCCCACCAGCACGACCACGCCAAGGACCTACACGACCAGCAGACCAAGCTGCAAGCCGAACAAACCAAACTCCTGCACGCCCACTACGCCGACGCCATCCCCCTCGATCTTCTCAAGGCGGAGCAGGCAAGAATCGCCAGGCAACTGGCCGTCATCGACAAAGATCTACGCTCCCTGACTGCCGATCAGGACAAAGTGAAAGAACACCTATCTCAGGCTCTCGACCTCCTCGAAGATTGCCACCACCTCTACACCCACGCCCCCGATAACCTCAAGAAACTCCTCAACATGGTCTTCTTTGACCACATTGATATCCACCCAGCAGACGACGAAACCTCCGAACCCCACCGATCCGCCACACCACACCCTGCAGCACCATTCGACCAGCTTGCCAGTCCCGAGCTCTTAGCTTCTGCCAACATGGCTACGATTCGCCAAACGAAAACTCCCTCGGCATACGCCGAGGGAGCAACCCAAGACAATCTCTTCGACACAGGTTCGTGTAAGAGCCTGATGGTGGAGCTAAGGGGATTCGAACCCCTGACCTTCTCATTGCGAACGAGACGCGCTACCAACTGCGCCATAGCCCCAAGTACTCGTCCAGCATAACACCACCCTCACGGCTTCGGTGAAATCGAAAAACCGCGAACTGAGTCACGCTCGCGAAGCGGAATTGGGATAAGAGCGGCGAGCATTCATCTCGAGGGGTGGCGGGCATTGAGTCAAGGGGCCGCTCGCGAGAGTCACACGACCTACACGGATCACGCCGATACGCTCCGAGCACAGTGGGGCTCTTCGGGTACTCATTCAGTAAGAACCGCGAGGGCGCAGGCATGCTGCAAACACAAATGGAGACCCCACGAAGGAACGGGGCAGTTTGCAGCGGCTCAACCACGTTCAATGCCGAACGAGAGCAGCCCACCAAAGGGGCAGGGACGCTTGTGCGCGCCCCCGCCCCTTGCGGTGAAGAATCAGGAGTTCACAGCATCTCTCGGCTCAGAACATCCGATCATTCGTAGTCTCCCGTCGGCCCTCATGCAGCCCCTCGACTCGGAACGTCCGTTGATTCGCAGCCGTCCGCTGGCTCTCACGAAAACCCCTGCTCGCGCAGCTTAGCGACCCAATCGACGCTCAGTGTCGAACGGGCGCCACTCAATACCGAACGAGAGTTCCCTCAAAAGAACGAGGCCGCTTCTGAGCGGCCCACCGTCCTTCATGGCAAAGCTTCAGCGACTCACAGCAGCCTGTCAGCTCGCGCAGTCCCCCGACTCATTGCGCCCTGCGCGAGTCGAGGACGGAGTCCAAGTCGAGCGCGACCGCTTGATCCGCGACGACATCCTCCGTCGAAAGCGCGTTCGCCCCGGAGACGCTCGCCTGCAAAGGACGAGCTGGGACGCGAGCGTCAACCTTCGGGATGCCCCGAAGATCCGTGTCGGCGTGAACTGCGCGCCCCACGACTCGGCCGCGCATCGCATATGAGGGAGCTGGGATGGATTTCACCGACCACATGCACCGTTCCACCGAAGCCGTCGCGGGAATCGGATCAGGGTCGCTTCCCTGCTCTTTCGCCTCGGCTTCGCGCTCTCCAGCCTCATCCTTGCTCACTTCAGCCGAAGCTTCGACGACCTCATCGGCACGGGTTTCTCGAGAGGTTGCGACCACAGCGATTGTCTCTGTTGGCCGCTCAATGACTTCGTTCGCGCGGGCCTCAACAGCTGCGCGAAGGAGTGCGAGTGCGGCAGAATCGCTCGGCGGTTCAGTCTCCGCTACATCCTCATCCTCGTTTTCACTTCCCTGAGCGGAGGACTTCTTCACGCGCCGCTGCGGGGCCTGGGACCGCAGCTCGTTGAGGAGTTCAAGCTCAGCAGCGCCAATCTTCTCTGAATGGATCGCAGCGATTCGCGAAGCGACAAGGGAGGCTGTGAGCATCGATGCTGGAATCAATGTCCACGCCCAGGAGATTGAAGCCGCAACGACCGCCCCAGCGACGATGAGGGTGAGGAGCGCAACAATCGCAGATACGAGGAGGCGACGCTGACCGGCAGCGGCCTCGGCTGCGAGTCGCGCGGCCCGACGAGCACGCAGCCTGGCGATTTCTTTCACCGCCGCACTGCCACGACGATCAACGCGAGTCGCGGAGTTCTTCGCGGAAGGCTGAGCCATGACGCCTCCATTCGTTTCGGGGAGAGTCCGTTTTCGTGCGAGAAGAGGTCCGGTGGATTTCCCGCACGCTTCGACTTCCCGAGGGTCGTTCGTCAGGAGTCTGAGATGCTCGGAGAATCGGTCGTTCTCACGGTTCTGAGTGATCGCGGTACGACGGGCAACGAGCAGAGGAATCAAACCGAGCAGCGCGAATACCGCTGCAACGATGATGACTCCACCTAACTCCACAGGGCCACGCTATGCGTTTTCTGTCCCCAGGAGGCGGTGGCACGCTCGCGTGTTGGCTGTCCCCATTCGCGCCACATTCACAATTGTCACACCAGCAACACAAGCCACATTTTGGCTCTCTCGTGGGACAGCTCGCAGCATGTACGGCTCAGCCCCGAGAATGTTCGAAAAGGCAACAACGAAGAGGAGCGCGGGCAATTCTCCGACAAGCGGCAGAGATTGAAGCGAATGAAAACCGAGCCCGAACGAACGGGAAGCAAGGAAGACGGAAAGAAAGCAACGGCCCTTCTTCCACCTCGTGTCTCTTCCACTTCATTTTGCCACCAGGGTTAGTCGTCCTCGTCACGCTGCACCAGGATCCGTCATCCTCGTCACGCCTTCACCAGGATCAGTCGTCCTCGTCACGCTGCACCAGGATCCGTCATCCTCGTCACGCCTTCACCAGGATCAGTCGTCCTCGTCACGCCTCCACCAGGATCAGTCGTCCTCGGCAAGAATCCGCGAGCGCACGAGCCCGCCCTCGGGAAGCGATTCGCGGTCGATTGAAAAGCAGAGGTGATCCGCCCACGCGCCGTTGATATGCATGAAACGAGGACGCAGCCCCTCTTCCCTCAAGCCAAGGCGCCGACACACTCCAAGGGATCGTTCGTTCTCGGGACACACATCGACTTCAACGCGATGAAGCCCAAGTTCCCCGATGACCAGATCAATGACCATCGCGCTTCCAAGAGCTCCCAGTCCACGACCGACAAAGTCACGCGCAAGCCAATATCCGAGCATCCCCTGAGACATCGCTCCCCAGACCACGTTCGACACGGAGAACTGACCGGCAAGGACACCATCAACCTCGCACGCCAGAATGAGGGCTCGCCCGCGCTTTTGTTCTCGGTCGATTCTTCGCGCGTACTCCCCCAGGTCCGGGATGGGCTCATCGCTTTCGGGCGGCATGCTCGCTTCCCAACGGCGCAGCCATTGCGCATTGTCCTGTCTGAGCGCATCGATGCGGAAGTGGTCCCTTCCCCAGGCCGGGCGGATAAGGACAGAGTCGATCCTCCGCGTTTCTCGGGACGAGGGCGCCCCTTCTACTCCCGGGCGCGAGTCGACTACTCCCAAGCGAAAGTCGACGTGTTCTGAAGCTTCAGGAGGCAACGGCCTCGGGGCGTGCAAGAGTCCTTGCCCCAGCGGGTCAAAGACTTCGAGGCGGAGCGCATCAAGAGGGCGCCCCCAGACTCGAGCGAAGGGACGCAAGAAGAAGTCAAGCTTCATCTCCACCTCCGACTACAACACTTTCACAGGCCCGCGCCCACGTGACGCCAGGAAGGAAAGCTGATCCGAAGCGGGCACGATGCCATGAACGAGCCCGCGCCCATATGACACCAGGAAGGAAAGGGACGAGGCCGCTTCGTCGATGCCGACAATTCAGGCTCGCACTCTTTAGAGCACAGCATCCGGCGGCTTGGCTCCTGCGCCTCACACAATGCCCACAAACACACTGCGTAAAAACACGCGGCCCCCTCATTCGAGCACGAGGCATTGCAGCATGTCGCCGACACGCACATTCGTCGTCGCCTCAGGCACGACCGCGAGCGCGTTCGACTCGGCGAGCGCGGAGAGGAGAAGCGACGCGGGTGCCCCCATAACCTTCGCCTGATAGCCATTCCTCGGGTCACCGACGAGACGCACCCGAACGAACTCGCGCCGTCCTCTGGGTGAATACCAGGCGCGGTCGACCGCGGCCTTCACTGAAGGACGAGTGAGCTGCGTCCACCCCTGCATGTGACGCAGGGCCGGACGGACGAACACCTCGAAACACACCTGCGCGGACACCGGATCGCCAGGCAGACAAAAGATCGGGATACCATTCTTACCGTCCTCGTCCCCACCGACGGTGCCGACACCGAGGATATGCCCGGGCCAGGCGGCGACGTTATCGAAACGAACGGTGCCAAGGACGGAAAGGACCTCACGGACCGTGTCCCCTGAGCCGTAGGAGATACCCCCGGTCGTGAGGACCAAATCTGCTCGCACGAGCTGGTCTTCAATGGTCTCGCGGAGAAGATGGGGTTCATCCGGGACGGCGGCAACCCGGAAAGTTTGCGCACCGGCATCGGCAACTGCGGTCGACAGGGCATGCCCGTTCGCATCGAAAACGGTGCCCGGGCGGGCTTTCGAGCCCGGTTCAACGATCTCGTCGCCAATTGAGAGGATGACGATCCGTGGGCGCGGGTGGACGAGAACGCGCGAGCGGCCGACTCCCGCGAGGAGTGCGACTTGGCGTGCGCCGACCCGCGTGCCCTTGCGCAAGACGACCTCACCGCGTTCAACGTCCTCAGCGCGACGACGAATGTTCTCACCAATGGCAGGCTGGGTGCGCACACGCACCTTCGCGAGGCCACGATCCGTGAAGTCCAAGGCGATGACCGAGTCCGAGCCTGCGGGCATCGGCGCCCCCGATGCAATGCGGATCGCAGAACCCGGGACGAGAGCGGCAGGGTTGACGTCTCCGGCGCGGATCTCCTCCGTGACGGGCAGCTCGACCTCCTCCTTGGGGCGAGCTCCCACGAGGTCCTCGGATCGAACCGCGTAGCCGTCGCAGGCGGCGAGGTCGGCGACTGGCAGGTCGAAGGGCGCTTCAACGTCTTCTGCGAGGACGCAGGAGACAGCGTCGGCGAGTTGAACCTCCAGAGGGGGCTGCTGGCCGACTGCTGCGAGACAGTCCTGGTAGAAATCGGCGACGGTCCTCATCGAGCTCCATCCAATTCGTTCTCAAGGAAGGCGCGCAGCTCCGCGCCCAATTCCGGGTTCTCGAGGGCGAAGGCAATAGTCGCCTTGAGGTATCCGAGCTTGTCACCCGTGTCGAAGCGACGCTCGTCAATGACGACGCCGTACACGCCACCACCCTCTTCAGCGGGCAGATCAATCATCTTCGCGTAGCCGTCGGTGAGTTGGTACTCGTTATTCGCTCCCGGTTCGATGGTTTCGAGCGCGTCAAACACGGCGGCGTCCAAAACGTAGCGGCCAATGACGGCGTATTCGGACTTCACATCCTCCAGCTTCGGCTTCTCGACGACCTCGTCGATGCGCACGAGCGCGCCCTGAGCGAGCTGCACTCCCTCGGGAATGTCGATGGGGGTGCAGGCGACGGAGGCGTAGGCGGTCGCCTGCTCACGAGTGACTTTCGTGAGGGCGATGACGCTGCCGCCGAGGGCTGCGCGCACTTCGATCATGCGGCGCAGGAGCTGAGCGCCGGGCTCCATGAGGTCGTCGGGCAGCATGACGACGAAGGGCGCGTCTCCCACATGGGCCTTCGCCTGAAGGATCGCGTGGCCGAGCCCCAGCGGATGTCCTTGGCGGACCGAGTGAACGCCAGGCAGCTCTTGATAGTCCTTGACGAGGGCGAGAAAAGCGTCCTTCCCGGATTTCTCAAGCTCGGACTCCAGAGCAGGATCGGCATCGAAGTAGTCTTCGATTGACTGTTTTCCGGCGCGCGTGATGAAGAGAACATCTTCGAGGCCAGCATCGTGCAGCTCACGCATGATGTAGTCGATGGCGGGCCGGTCAACGATCGGCAGCATCTCCTTCGGGACTGCTTTCGTAACCGGGAGGAACCGCGTGCCGCGTCCCGCTGCTGGGATCACCGCGTGGGCGACGGGGGGCTTCTGCTCTGTCATGATGACCACACTAGCGAGGAGGAAGGAGAATCTGCGTGTGCGACGAGCGTAAACAGGCGATCCGTCAACAGGCCCGTTCGAAGCGACATGAGCGTCGAGAACACGAATTGGCAGCTCGCGGCCTTGAAACCGGGGCTGGTAAGGGGCCCTTCTCCCCTGCTGAGTCGTTGCCCTGCGAGATTCACCCGGAGGGCCCTGCTCTGATGGAAGCCTGGAGGGGGCTCCTCCGCTCCCTTTGCCTGACCTATGCCGATCTTCTTCCCGCTTTGTTCCTGCCCACTCCTACAGAGCCCGATATTCGTCTGCTCTTCAGCGCCGTTTCCCATTGTCTTGTGCCAGCCCTCGTCGGAGAGGACGGGTGTCGCTTGCCCGATCCGGCGTGGGTGATGTGGGACGCGCCTTCCGTGGAGGCTCTGCCACGTCCGCTCGAGATCCTGGGTGCACCGATGAGCCCTGAGGTTCTGCGACAAGCAGATATTATTCTCCTTCCCGCGCTCGCGGTCGACGAGGACGGGACTCGGATCGGTCAAGGCGGAGGGTGGTACGACCGTGCGCTCAAGCATGCGCGTCCCGGAGCCCCGATTGTCGCTGTGATCTTCGATGATGAGTGGAGCGCTCAGCCTCTGCCTCGTCTGTCTCATGATGTCTGCGTTGACGCAGTTGTGACTCCCAGTGGGTTCAGGATTCTTACAAGCGATTTGTCCTTTGCTTGAGAGTTTGTTTTCGCGCTTGTCGGGGCCGGTTTTCTTTCGCGTCAGGCCCCTTCTTCACGCCTCGTTTTCGCAGACTTACCTCTTGTCATCCACAAGCCCCCATTGCCCCTTCACTATTCACAGCTGCACCGATGCACGCTCGTCGATTGGGCATGAGCATTCTTCAATGGGGCCATGCCTTCTTCTTTTCGCCGTCTCGCGCCCACTGTCCTGCTCATCCTCGCCTTAGTCATGGCCCTGGGTGCTCTGATCGTGGGATTCCTGCCCGCTCGAGGCCATCATCCGGTCCTCGTCCTTTCACGCAACCTTTCGAAAGGGGATGCCTTCGGCCCCGAGGCCGTGCGAAAGCTCGAGGTACCCGACGAACTGTTTCCCGCAGACGCTCTCGCTCCGGGAACACCCCTGCCGGACACATGGCCGTCCGAACCGGTGAAAGCGGGAACGATCCTGAGCGAATCTGTGCTTGCGGGCTCCGCTTTAGGCCGGGAATTAGCGCCGGATGAATCCCTCGTCACCCTCATGTTCGATCAGTCACGCCTGCCCCCTGTAGAAGCCGGTGACGTGGCGGATCTGTGGGCTCTTTCAGGGGAGTGTGATCAATCCGGCTGTGCTTCTCGAAGAGTCGCGACGAATGCTCGCATATCCTCGATTTCGGTCAAAGACGCCCCAGCTTGGGATTCGTCGACGAGTGTCCGCCTTGACCTGATCATCAAGTCAACGCAAGTCGAATCGCTGCTCGGATATTCCGGAGCTGGGGCACTCAGCCTCGCATTGAGTTCATCTCACAAGGGATAGCGGGGCATCCCGCTGAGGAGAACACAATGATTCAGGGTTTCAAGGAATTCATTTCGAAGGGCAATGTGCTCGATCTTGCCGTCGCTGTCATCATCGGTGCGAGCTTCACCCCAATCGTCAAGTCGGTGACCGATGTCATCATGGGCATCATCGGCGCCGTTGTCGGCCAGCCGAACTTCGATTCGGTCCTCCAGTTCTCAATCAACGGCTCGGATCCGATTCAGCCGGGAACCATTATCACCGCGATTGTGAACTTCCTTCTCGTGGCCTTCGCCCTCTATTTCGCAATCGTCGTGCCGATGAACGCGCTCAAGAAGCGCAGGGCCAAGGAAGAGGCCGAAAAGGCCGAGGAGCCCTCAGAGGACGTCAAGCTCCTCGGCGAAATCCGTGACCTGCTCGCCGAGAAGAACTGATTCTTCTCAATGGAGTAGCGCCCCGGGCGGCGCGACTCAAGGAGAAAGCCATAAGGGGCCTCGCACTCTCAGGTGCGGGCCCCTTCGCATCGAAGAGGGAAGAGATTGAAAGGTCTTCTCGTATGCACGGGACCGAAGCACGCTGGACGGTGAATAGCGTGAGTGCGTGATTGGAGGAGCCCACGCGCACGGACGGGAATCAGCGCCCGCCAAGGTGAAGGTCGGCGGCCAGGTCAGGAGCCCATGCCCACGGACGGGGACGCGGCTCTTCGAGTTCCTTGATGCGCTGCAGGTGATCGGAACCCACGCGCACCGGCGGGGACGAGGCGGAACCACGAAACCCCGTATCGCCTACGCAGGGAACCCACGCGCGCCGGCGGGGACGAGAGAATGCTCCTCGTGGTGCTCCCCGGTACAACACACGCGCATGCCGGATTCACAGGCTCCCAGCATCCGAATCACAGTAGGAACGTTCGACTCACATTGGGAGCATCCGAGTCACGTTCCCGGCGTCCGAGTCATGCGGAGAGTCTTTGAGGCATTCAGGCGCGGGCTTGCGCATGCGGGGGCACATTCTCCATGAGACGCCGATCATTCGCCCCGTCCCCACGATCGGGTGAATCGCGCATTGAACCAGGACGAATATCTGCGTCCGTCACCCGGTCCTCCCACGAGGGGGCGAGTCCCTTGTCAATCAGGTGCTGGTCAACATCTGATACGAAGGTGGCGACACGGCGGCGCCTCCCCCGCCTTGCACCTGCACCCCGGCTTTCGTCAGAAACACGGTTCTTGCAAGCATCAGCCTCACTCTGGCCGGCTTCGTCTCCGCTGTGGAGCTCCTCGCTCATCATTCCTCCGCCTGCACAGCGCCCTCCGCGGCCCCGGCCTCGTCCCCCGTCTCCTTGGCGACAGTGGCCGCAGCTTCAGTCCTTCGCACGACATTGCCGAGAACCGCGTCGGATTGGAAACCCCTGCGTGTAATCCCCAGGGCCTCACGAAGCTCCTCAACGGTTTCCTCGCGAGTTCGTTCAATTCCGTCCGAACGCACCCATTGCGCCATCTCGTCGAGCTGATCATCCGAATAGGCGGCGAGCGGCAGGCCGGAAGCAATCGCAGGACGCGGCCCCCGGTTGGAGGGCGGAGCCTGCTGAGTGATCACTTCGAGCATGCCGGTGTTGAACACATCGGCACGCTCTCGAGCGTCACTCGTAGCTGCAACCAGCTCATCAAGAGCCGTCTCCCCAGTCCCCTCCTCAGCATTCCAGGCAGCTGAATACTCTGCGGCTTCGCCCCAAGCGCCATCTTCGAGCCCTGGGTCGCCTACGACGAGCGCAGCAGAAGACTTCCCCGCGAATTCGTCCCCATTCGCCCCTTCGAGGAAATACTCGGAGTCGGACTCGAAGTCGATGCTGTCAGGGACCTGAGTCAGGGGAACGAAGGGACCGTTGATCTCATCAACCGCGTCAAGGACGAGCTCGACAATCGTGTCCGCCTCCTTCGCGGGATCAATGAAAACCGCCATAGACAAGGCGGTGTGGACTTTCCACCCCTGAGCCTCGAGCATCGCCGGCCACATCCGGTCCCGAACTCGCAAGGAGGGCTCTGCAACGTAAGCGTCGTCATCGGTGAGAATCGCGACGAGCAGACGGCCAGGAACCTCTGGGTGGCCGATCGCGAGGGGAATGCGCATCCCACCGGGAATGCCGATGTTCGGAACGACCTCCAAGCCCATGCCGTACAGGCGATCCGCCAGATCGACGAGGAGACGATCCGGCTCTACTTCGAGAACAGGCCAGGCGCCGCTGCCCACACCTGACTGTCCCTCGGCGATCTCAAGGAGCTCGACGAGCATATGAGCACCCTCGGCCTTCAGACGACTCCGATCAATCTCTGAGGCTCTGATCGAGGATACGAGGATGAGATCACCGCGCACCGAGCGCAACACGTCCGACATGACCTTGACGCCCTCGGGAGTGGAGAACTCACCGAAATCGTGAACGACTCTTCCGTGCGGGGTCTTCGCAAAGCCAACGGCCACGATGATGCAGTCGCGGGCGAGTCCACGCGCTTCTGCTGGGTCCACAACAAGGAAAGGCTGAGCCGAGGTCGCGTCGAAGAAGTCACCCAAGCCAGGTTCACTCGCCCTCGTCCTCATGATTGCGTGACGGATCCGCTCCGCGTGGCGCGCATTCAGAGCGATGACCGCCAAGGAACGCTCAGGCTGCTCAACCGCATGGGCGACGACGAGTTCCACGACCGCATTGACTTCCGCCGAGGTCGACTCGATCGCGTGAGAGCCGGGGGCGGGCATTCCCGTGCCCTCGCACCACACGGCGGTGACCGGAGCAGAAGCGGCCGTCCAAGGAACCGGGACGCCCGTGTGGTCAACGCCGTGGCGCGCCAAGAGCAGGGCGACCTGATCGTTGAGGCGAGTCGGGGTCACATCCATCCGAGTCTTCGGCAGGACCGTCGTCAAAATCGCGGAAGCCCCCTCCTCGCTGCCCGCCGACAGGTCGGCGAGCACGACGACCTGTCGGGCGCGCGCAATGATCGGCACAAGCTCGGCGAGCGGCAAACCATCGATATCGTCGAGGATGAGCAGGTCGACGTGGTGGCCCGGGCGGACGATCTTCGGGACGAGTGTCGGCACTGTGAAGACCACTGGCACGAGCAGACGCACGAGCGGCACCGAGGTCAACACCTCAAGTGCAGAATCGAAGCGGCTGCACAATTGCGTGATAGTTGTCTTCTGGTCTGGCCGGGTCGCCGTTGCTTGCAGGCGCAGTCGGCGCAACTGGTCGAGGGCCTGTGGAGCCAATGATTGGACTTGGAGAGCATCCAAGGAACGCCCAGCGGCGAGAGCCTCTTCGAGGTGGGCCGGATCATAACCGCCGAGTTCCGGCTCACTCGCCAGCATGAGGCCAAGGATCGACGCCCACCACGCGAGGTCCAGTTCTGAATCGATGAGTTTCGTTTTGACGTGGCGTTCCCGCAGATCATTGACGAGGGCGGAAAGGCCCGCCTCCGAGAGGTGTTTGAGGACCTCGACTCTCTTAGGCAGTTCCCGTGCGCCCTTGGGGTCCGCATCGAGGGCTTCGAGCCTGTTCGTAAGATCCTCGATCGACATGCTGGTGAAGTCTCGATGCACGGTGGAAAACGCCGGTGCGAGAGCCTTCAGATCAGCGAGGACAGATTCGGTGAGTTCGCGGGTCTCGTCGAGGCGCTGCGGGAGAATCGGCCAGCCCTCGTCAGCAGCGTAGGCGCGCCACGCATCGCGGTGTTCTTGGACTGTGATGAGTGCGGAATGCAAGTCCTCAATGTGCGTTCCGGGACGCACGAAATCTTGAGCACGTTTGACCAGGCGAACGCGCTCGGAGCGTTTCATGGAGATGCCGTGGGCGGTGCGCCACTGTTTCGGCGCGGTCGCGATCACCATGTCTGCGGCAGAGCGTTCGAAGACTTGGGGGAGGAAAACATCGAGCACGTCGCGCACGCCCTCGAACATGGCGAGTTGGTCTCGCCATTCACTCAGTGTTGTCGCTTCAGCAATATCGGCTTCAGCGGCGACTGCTCTCATCTGCTGGTGGAGCTTGGGCAGAGTATCCTTCGCGAGGCGGTGGATACGTTCAAGGACATCAGGGACCTGCTCCTCAGAACCAATGACGACCCCTTTCCACGCGGTGTGCGCGGCGGAACGGGAGAAGATCCCGAGTGCAGCAGCCTTATGGAGGAGCTCGCGCGCGTATGCCCCCTGGTCAGCGGCGATCGCCAGGAGAATCTCTTCGCGCAAACGTACACGCGTCTTGGGAGCTGGATGCGCGGCAGTCAAGTCGGTGAGGACTTGCAGGGCGTTGTAGGCGCTGACCCCGAAAACGCCGAAGGGACGGTGCAGGGAGCTTGTGTACGAGGACAGGCCCTCACGGACGTCGCGAAGACGAGTGCGCATTTCGTCGACTTCACGAGGATCCGTGACGGAGGTGGTATCACTCAGTGCTGAACGCAAGAGCGCACGTAGTTCCTCACCGGAGGCGGTCGTCCCGTCAATGCGCGTCGCCACCTCCGCTAGGCCGAGTTCACGCAGGCGGTCTTCGGCGCGAGTTGTCCGTGAGGGGGAGCCGCCGATGTGAATGGTCTGACGGCCAGAGGCGGCTGCATCTGCGAGGATCGCGCCAACGAGGGCTGTATCGTCTGCACCGTGGGGGACGTCGACGACGAAGGAACGGCCTTCGGCGACCGCTTCAACGACGTCGAGCTGACGGGGGGTGAGATCCCCGGCGCCGCGCTCGCGCCACGGATCGCGATCTTTCGGATCTGAAGCTTTGAGGGGCTTGAGGGTTTGAGTACGCGCCTCTTCTTCTCCTGCGAGCGCCCGCACGATCGGGGAGGCGAGCAGATGCTCAGAATGTTCGTATTCGCGTTGAAGTTCTGAGGCAGGGTGTTCGAAAATCCCGAGCACGAGCTCATCTCTGAGTTCAAAGCGCTCGAGGACGGATGCGCTCACGCGCAGTTCAGACAGGGCTCTGGAGGAAGAGAATCCATGCTGGGTGCTGGCCCTCGCAACGAGGTCCTCGGCTTCGATGTGCACTCCGCGTCTGGCGAGGGCGGAAGCCAGGAGCGGATCGAGGGCGTAGCCGGGCAGGAGGGTGATCGTGATATCCGCGCCGTTCTCGCTGAGGCGCGCCGTGCGCAATAGGGCGGCTGAGGATTGGGCGCGTCCTGCTTCGAACCAGCGGGCGTGACCGATCGCCATGTGGATGATGCCGACGCCGTGACGCGCGGTGAGTTCATGTGAACGCGCGATGATGGTCCGAGCCCGTTCGACTGCCCGCTGGTGGGATGTCGGCTCACGGATGAGGAGTGACAGGCGCGTCGGATGATCCGTGTAGAGCTGGGCGAGACCACCCGGATGCGGTTGGTTCATGGTCAGACGCGGAGCATCTTCACCGTCGATGCGTGTCAGGCGCGCGAGTTGGTTCTTCCAGTCCCCAAGAGCGTCATCAAGCTTCGCGTGCGGAGCCGATGCGACAGCCTCAACAGGGGTTGGGTCCGCGAACTCCGAAGATGTGTTCTTCGGATGACGAGAGAAGAAACCATTAGCCACGCTCCCACGCTACCGGGGGAAGCGTGAACCTTCCGGGAGGCGCAAGCGTGATCTGCGGATCGCTGCCCTACTTCAAGTGAAGCTGAGGTGTTCACGCTCTGCTGTAAGGGTTTGGGCGTATCTGCCAAGGGTGCGCAGATGACGAGACGGCGCCAGCCGTATTCAGCTGGCGCCGTCCCTTTTGTGTCCGGCATCCCGGATTCTTCACCGGGCATTTTGAGGTTTCGGTGCCCCCGAGACGATTCGAACGTCCGACACCCGCTTTAGGAGAGCGGCGGAGCGGATGCGAACCGAGGAATCAGGTCTCGCAGCAGTCGCTCTAGTGGCATCGCTACCGCGGCTCCACTCCTTCCACTGGTTTTTCACTGGTTTTCTGGAAGGACGAGCACGATGAACGAACCTAGACACCCGACGGTCGACGAAGTCGTTTCCTCACTGCAAGAGGTCTTCGCTCCTGGAGGGTTGAGCGTCCTGCCGGTCTTTGTCGATGACAGCCCTTGGGAGCCCACCATCGTGGAGCCAATCCGCGTCCAGGGGCGCATCGATCTGGCGGCAACGCTTGATGAGGCTCTGCCCTACTTCGGCACCGTCTGTGTGCTCGCCGTGGGATCCAACGGTGGACGGCGAACCTGTGACGGTCTCGTGCTCATCGGGCGGGAGATCGCGTTCATTCCGATTGCGGTGAGTCCTGGCTGGCTCCGTGGGGATCAGTAGGTCGCTATGGAACACGTTGGGCGCGATTCTCGGGCGGCGGCTCAGGCGAGCACCGCCCGCAGCGGAGCGAGGACGGCGCGCAGGCTGAGGGGCTGCCCGCGGGCGCGAAGCGCCCGCCTTGATCCAGTAAGGAAATTCTTCACGCATGGCCTCGGGATGAGGCGAGACGAGGAGTGGGCACGAGGGTCCAGAGACGCACCCTGGCTCGCATCTTCAAAGTCGCTTGTCACGCATTCCCCCATAAGAGGCGTTCTTAGGTGTGTAAGGGATCTACGGCACGAGCACAACCGAATACGAGAGGGGGCTTCGGCTTCGGCCACGGAAGGGAGGTATTGGGCATGGAGCCCGCAGATATGACGTGCATCACATGCATGTCACGTTCATGTGGTTCGGAGGGCTCTCTTCCGTATGTAAGGCCCTTTTGGGGCCAGTCGCACTGAGAACGAATAGGAGGTTGCAGATCTGAAGGTCACCGGCCTTCGGGAACCAACGTCAGAGCACCATTTCTAGACAGGCCGTCTTCCTAGTGAAGGCAAGAGGACCACCGACTTGGCGGTCCATCAGAAAAGGAGAACCAATCATGGTGAACATCAACCTCAAGAATCTGCCCGTCGATGCGAGCGTTCTGGGCACAGAGATTTGGGCGAAGCCGGGTCAGGTTCCGGCATTGACCGAGTTCCAACAGGACCGCAATGCGCCTGATGTACAGCGCAAGACGGATGAGGGGGTGCCGCTGTGGCGGCTGACCGCCTTCATCCTCGATCCGGAGACGACCGAGCGGAACTCGGTGACCACGATCAAGATCGCTTCCAAGACGCCGCCGGTTGTTCCGGCGCGTGGCGGATTCCCCCTTACTCGCGTCACCTTCGAGGGTCTGATGGCGACTCCGTGGATCTCTGATCGCGACGGGCGTTCTCGGATGCAGTACTCATTCACGGCAACGGGCGTTCACCCGGTGCCTGATGGTGCGCCTCAATCGGGTCGTGATGCGTCGTGAGAGGTACGTTCGTGTCCCTTGCTCGCGTTGTCGCGCTAGTGCTGGGAGTCTTTGCCCTTGGCCCGCCGATCCTCCTATTAGGAACTGGCATCCTCTGGATGGTCCTGAAGCTGCTCGATGCTGGGTGGCCTTGGTGGGACATGCTCGCCGTGGCACTGTGCATGGCGCTGCTGCGTTCTCCGCTTTGGAAGAGATTCCTTGAACGGCGTCGATTCCGGCGAGCTGTCCGCCAGATGACTTCCGGGTGGACTCGTGCTGCGTGGGCGGCTGGTGTCGTGCGCGCTGACGTGGTTCCTCTGCTTGAGGTGGAGACGGTAAGCGCCGATCTGAGCCACTGGGAGGGGCGTCTGATCCTTCCAGCAGGGATGGTCCCGGAGGATGTCTCTGCGCTTGCCGATCGCCTGGAGAGCGCCCTAGGTGCGGTGTCGGTCAGGGTGATGCGTCGCAGCGGGCCGTGTCCGGGCATCGTGATCGACTACGTACCGCGTTTGGTCACACCTGTTGCCCCCGGACCATTGGGGGGCCTGGCCGACCTCGCTTGCGTGCCGATCGGTGTCACCGTCGATGGCTCACCGTTCCTTCTGCGTCTGCGCGGCAGTCAGGTGCTCATCGCCGGGCAGTCGGGATCGGGGAAGGGCTCTTTCCTCTGGTCGATTCTTTGGGCCCTTGCCGAGCGGCTGCGTGACGGCTCGGTGCAGGTCTGGACGATCGACGCTAAAGGCGGTCTGGAGCTGGCTTCGGGACGCCCCTTGTTCGCTGAGTTTGCGACCTCGCCTAGCGGGGCTGCGGATCTTCTGGACAAGGCGGCGGCCGCGATGCGCCTTCGGGCTCGTGTCATGGCAGGGAGAAGCCGACTTCACGAGCCGACTCGGGAGAGTCCCCACGTCGTGATCCTCATCGATGAGCTTGCGGCCCTGACTGCCTACAACCGGGACAGCAAGGAGAGGAAGCGCATCGAAGCCGCATTGGGCGAGCTCCTGACACAAGGGCGCGCACTCGGCTTCACCGTGGTCGCCTGCGTTCAAGACCCATCGAAAGAGGTTCTCGGCCTCCGTCAGCTGTTTTTCGAGCGAGTTGCTCTGCGTCTTGCCGAGGGCTCACAGATCCCGATGGTTCTTGGGGCCGGCGCTCAGGCCGCCGGCGCGCGTCCGGACCTGATCCCCAACGATCGTCCCGGCATGGCGTATCTGGTGGCCGACAAGGCTGACGGCCCCGTCTTGGGCCGCGCCTTCTGGATCTCTGATCAGCACATCGAGTTTCTGACCGAACAGGCCGTGCCGACGCAAATCGCTGGCACCGACCTTGACCATACGAAGGAGACAATCTCATGAAGAAGACCAATCGCTTTGTGGCGTCCGCCGCGGCTCTGGTTCTCGTCGGGGCCGGTATCGTCGGCGCGGACTACGCGCTCACTGCTCACGATCGGAGCGTCTTTGCCGCTGGCGCGCGTGGCCTGGCGGAGGCCGTGTCCGATGCAGGATGCAATCTCGGCTTTGATCCTGCAACGGGTCTGCCGACGGATGGAGGTCGGATCGTCAGCGGATCGGAGGTGGTGACTGCATCCTCGGGGTGTAGCGCCGACATCTTCGACGCCTGGACGAGTCGGCGGCTTGCCGTTGAGTCCAATGGGGCGTGCGTGTCCGATTGGGCAGGCCATGCAGACTTGCGGAGGGCGTGTCTTCCGCAGTTGCGAGAGATCCGGCCGCATAGGGACTCGGTCCCGTTGACGGGACTGCGGGTGTACTCGCTGGGAGGTTCCCTGCTGGTGTTCCCCTGCGAGGTGAAGGAGGCCGCTCGGGGCTGCGAGGAGTGGTCCCGATGAGTGGCGTCAGCCCATTCGCGCTGCACCGCCTGCTCGGTCCCCACGTTCAAAGATGGACCCAGCAGGCGGCGCAGACCGGATACTGTTCGCATCCCGTAAGGCTTCGCGGCTACTCGATCCGGACGGATCGGGCTTCCGGCGAAGCTGTGTCCCAGTATGACACCTGCCGAGAACCTGATCGTGTGATGTACGTGCGATGTGGGGATCGTCGAGAGGACAGGTGCCCGTCGTGTGCGTTCACCTATGCGGGTGACGCCTGGCAACTGGCGTATGCGGGGCTTGTCGGGGGGCGCAAAGGTGTTCCTAGTGAGGTCCGGGAGCATCCCATGGTGTTTCTGACCCTCACTGCTCCCAGCTTCGGTGCGGTTCATCGGGCATGTCGGCCCGGAGAACAGTGTCACCTCAAGGCCGCTTCCGGGGTATGCCCTCACGGCGTGCCGAGACGATGCACAGCCTGCCATGATCCCGATTCGGAGATCGTGGGTATGCCTCTGTGCCCGGAGTGTTACGACTATGCGGGGCATGTGCTGTGGAACTGGTCGGCCCGAGACCTGTGGCATCGGTTCCCGACGGCTATGGTGCGTGCGCTCGCTTCGCTCTTGGGAGTGACGCAGCGGTCCCTCACTCCTGTGCTGAAGCTGCGCTTCCTGAAGGTCGTCGAGTTTCAGCGAAGGGGCGCGGTGCATCTTCATGTGGTTGTGCGGGCCGACGCTATTGCACAGGGCGTTGGGGCATGGTCTGACAGGGTCACCTCGGACTTGCTCGCCGAAGCCGCACGAATGAGTGCTGCCGGTGTGGAGGTCATGACGATACCGATCGACGAGGTAGACGAGCCTCGGCGGATTCGATTCGGAAGGCAAGTCGATGTGCAAGCCATCGGCGATGCGGCACATCAGCGCTCGCCTGAGCAGCTCGCCGCTTACTTGGCGAAGTACTCGACGAAGAGCGTCGGGGATTCTCCCGGGGGGCGGCAGAATGGCCACTTCTGTCGGCTGAGGGACTGTACTCGAGAGCTGGCTTCTCGCGCCGAGCTTGGAAGTCACCGTGATGAGTACGCCCATCTGAGGCGCTGCGCTCAGGAACTCGCATTCCGCGGACATGTTGTGTCGAAGTCACCAGACTTCTCAACGACGATGCGGGCATTGCGAGAAGCCCGAGCACGATACCGCCGGACGACCTATGGGGACGTGCTCATCGAGGATTCGGATGACTTCCTGACGGTGTCGGCCTTCGAGTTCGCCGGGATGGGCTGGTTGACCTCCATTGAGAAGGAACTCGTTGAAGCCGCCGGTGAGGCGAAGCGAGAACGGTCCAGAAAGCGACGATCTCGCTCTTCTACGAAGGAGGTGGTCTCCCATGCTTGCTGAAGCGCGACCTCTGTTCGTGAGGGTGCCGGTGGCCGCCCGGCTTCTCGGAATGCCTCCCTCGACCCTCTACAGGCTTGCGAGACGCGGAGATGTGCCGTCACGGCAGGTCGGGTCAGTCGTCTTGATTCCACGATGGTGGATCACAGAAGGGAGTGAGAGAGATGGCGCTCACTAGACGCGTTCGGCCATCGGGTGCTGTTCGCTGGGAGGTTCGGGTCTACTCTCATGGCCGGATCGCCGCACAGAAGACCTTTGAGCGCCGGGCGGAGGCGAAAGCCTGGGAGGCGGAACAGACCGCTCGGATTCGCAAGGGTACCTGGATCGATCCTCGGCGCGGTGAGGCCACGGTCGCTTCAGTGGCTGAGGCCTGGCAGCGATCTCGGGATCACTTGGCGCCTCGTAGTCAGGAGACCACGCGCTTCCTTCTCGATCGGGACATCCTCCCGGTCCTGGGGAAGCGGCCGGTCGCCTCGCTCACCGCCGCCGATGTCACAGACGTCCTGGAGCGGATGACGACTCGGGGGCTCTCAGTGAACACGCTCCGGCGCACTCTTTCGGTCCTTCGTTTGCTTCTTGACTATGCGGTCATGGACGAACGGATCGACGTGAATGTGGCACGGAAGGTAACGCCTCCGAAAGGAGCGACGGTCGTCGAGCCTCACTGGCTGACCGTTGGGCAGCTCGGTGCACTTGCGAGCTCGGTTCCGGCACATTGCCGCGTGGTGGTCCTTGCACTGGGGCTCATGGGCCTTCGCTTCTCGGAGATGGCCGGACTCCAGGTGAGAGACGCCATCCTGACGAAGCACGGTTGGGCGTTGAGGGTGCACCGCCCGATCACCGAATCGCGCGTGACGAGTCGGCTCATCGAAGGGCCTCCGAAGAACCGGCACAGTCGGACCGTTCCAGTTCCTTCTGCGCTCGTGGAGTACGTGGAGGGGCGGTGCCGCGCGGCACCACCAGACGCCCCACTGTTTCCCACCAGACGAGGAAGCATATGGAGGGGCAATAACTTCCGGCGTGCGTGTCATTGGAAGGAGACGACGGAGGCAATCGGGGTGCCAGGGCTTCGGCTTCACGATCTGCGCCATACGGCGGCGAGCTTGCTCATCGCATCAGGTGCCGACATCAAGGCGACTCAGCGGATCCTCGGCCACCGAAGTGCTCAGATGACGGTAGATCTGTACGGCCATTTGATCGACGCTCACTTGTGGACGGCGGTCGATTGCCTGCCTAGCATTGACAGTGGAAGGGGGTTATAGGACAAAATGTGTTGGTCGGGTCTAGTCCCAGTCGGTGCGGTAGGGGCTGTGGTGGTGGAGTTCATGCCAGGCGATGGCGTCTCCCCATTGGGGGATGATGCCGGCGGCGGGGTGGTCGCGTGAGGCCTGTTGCCAGGCCTGTTCGATCTGGGTGTCGGTGGGCATGACTTTCAGGATCTGAGCGGCCGACAAGGGGTGCTCCGTGTGCATGTAGCACCACCAGAAGATCGCCTTGATCCTGCGCGTGAGCCGCATACCCCGGTGGTCGCGCAGCATTTGGCGCAGGGGCGCGTTCGTGGCTCCTTCGATCTGGTTGTTCATCGCCGGCATCGCCTGCCCCCAGGTGGGGTCGCAGAACGTGAACAACACACCCCTCGCCAGTAGCCGGTTCAGGCTGTTACGGGCGCGCACGAGCCGCTCATGCGTGTACTCCCACCCGCCATCGTCTCTGGGTGTCTTCTCGGCGAGGAACGCCTCCCACCGCTCACACCACCCCCTGTAGTCCTCCACCCACGCCTCGGCCTGCGGAAGATCCGTGACGCGAATGAGCTGCTTGCCCAGGGCGTACAGCTCTTTGGACGCAGGCAGCTTCGGACGGGTCGTTGTCGCTTCCTTCACCTTCGAAAACGCGTGAAACGTGCACCGCTGCACCCGCGAATCCGGCCAGATCTTCTTACGCGCCTTCTCGAACCCACTCCCCCCATCGGTCACCACCAGCTCCGGAGGGGCGATCCTGCTCATGAGGGCCTCCCAGGCGCGCGAGTTCTCCGTCCTGGCCACATACCAGCCCACCACATGCTCACGCGTCTGAGCGATCACCACGACCGCCTTGCGGCCCAGATGAATCCCGTCAACGAACACGACCTCGTGCACCTCATCGACCACGGGAGCGAAAGGCCAGACCTCCCACAGGTGCTGGCACCGCCGCCGAAACGACCGCCCACCCCCAGGCATATCCGCCTGACGGGCCCCGCTGAGCAACCAGGAAAGGAACTCGCCCAGGTGCTTGGCCGACGCGTCAATCTCATTCAGACCGGTGACATTGCAGGCCGTACACCTCCACCGCTGCCGTCCAGCTGACGTCTTCCCATGACGCGTCATCCGACCACCACACACAGGGCACGAAGCAGTATTCACCCCGAGAGGCAAACACACCCAACTAAAACCCGGACTTTCCCGCACCACAGAGCCGAAAAACCCCGATCAGACCAACACATTCTGTCCACCCTCATAGTTGGCCGCCACCAACTAAAACCCAGACCTTCCCGCACCAGCACAACGAAAAGTCCCAGTCAGACCAACACGAGGTGTCCTTTAACCCGTGGAAGGAGCGGTGAATCGTGATTCCCACTCTCCGCCCACTGGTTTTTCACTGGTTCGCGGCTCACGGACTGCGCAAAGCGCGGTCCCGCAGGCCGCCAGAAACGGCGAGATCCTGCGGGACCGCGGATGTGCCCCCGAGACGATTCGAACGTCCGACACCCGCTTTAGGAGAGCGGTGCTCTATCCCCTGAGCTACGAGGGCCCGCCCGGCGTTGCCGAGCCCGCTTACTCTATCAGTCCCAAGGATCGAGGGCGAAGCCCACTGTCGCCCTTTCCCAAGACCGGTACATCCGCGTTCTTTTCGTGCTGATTACCAGTGCCGAGAGCTGAGGCGTGTGCTCCCCCGCATTTTCTCCACAGTCACGCTTTTCCCGGCATCTCAAAGCGCAGGGCGCGAAGAGCCCAAGCTCTTCGCGCCCTGCTGGGCTACGCGCTACTAGCGCCGTCCCCAGTCGGGTGCGGCCGCGGATTCGGCCTTACCGAGGTGATCGGAGGGGACGATCATGACGGGGCAGGTCGAGTGCGACAAAACCGTTTGCGATGTGGAGCCGAGCAGGACGCCTGCGAGTCCACCCCGCGACCTCGTACCGACGACAACAAGGTCAACGGCCGTCGAGAACTCAATGAGGAGCGAAGCCGGGGCACCGTCGAGAGCGTGGCGCGCGACTTCCATCGTGCGCCCGTGAAGAGCCTGGTCGATGGCCTCTCCCATCCCCTTGCGTACATTGTCGAGCAGAGCCGAGTGATCGACATTCGGGGTCCACGCCATCATCGAGGTACCGCTCCCGATTGGGACTGCGGAAACCGCTGTGAGCCGCGCTCCCCAGCCCTCGGCCTCGTCGACGGCCTTACGCAGAGCCGAAGAGGGAACTTCAGAACCATCGACGCCGACGACGATGCGCTCAACCGGCATGAACTTCTTGCCCGCGGTGTGGCGCGGGACGACGACAACCGGACACTGTGCGTGTGCGGGCAACGCCGAGGACACGGTGCCCAGGAGGCGATCAGCGAAAGAGCCCCCACCTCGTGAGCCGACGACGACGAGGTCAACTTCACGGCTCATCTCAACGAGGACGCCCGCAGGGTCACCCGGTTCGATCGAGGAGGAGACTCGCACTTCTCCTCTGGATTTCGCTATCTCGACAGCTTCTTCAACGACCTGCTGTGCACCTCGCTTGAGCGCTTCGTCGTCGAGAACTGCGTAGCCGCCGTCGAGTGCCGCCGCAGAGTACGAGGCGAGAGCGTAGGTGCACAGAACATGAACCCGACCGCCGAATCGGATCGCCCTATCCGCTGCCCATTTGACGGCTGCGAGGCTCTCCTTTGAGCCGTCGACGCCGACGAGAGTGACTTCGGTGGAACCCATCATGGCCTCCTCGTGATGTATGTCACGACCATTGTGCCCCATGAGCCCGCTTTAGGGAACTGAACCAGGGTGGAAATACGTGAAGACCTGTGAAAACACGGGAGGCCGGATCATGTGATCCAGCCTCCCGTTCACGCCTGAGATTCAGATGCGGATGAAGGTTCCTCCGCCACGGACCGCGGAGACCCGAGAGAGGGTGCCAAAGTCGACGGCCTCAACCATCTGGCCGCCGCCAATGTAGATCGCCACATGGCCCGGGTAAGCAATGAGGTCGCCCGGCTGGGCTTCGGCTGCGGAAACACGAACTCCCATCGCGGCCTGACCGGAGGAGGAGTGCGGAAGAGTGATTCCAGCAGCCGCGTAAGCGAGCTTCGTCAGACCTGAGCAATCAACACCTGCAGGGCTTTCGCCGCCCCAGACGTAGGGAATGCCGGTAAGAGCAAGGGCTGCGGCAACAACATCGGCTCCTGCGGCGTTATAACGGGCGGCTGCGCCCGAGTCGACCGAAAGTTCAGGGCGGGCTTCAGAACGATCCGCAGCGGCGTCCTGCTGCGCTTGAGGAGCGGCTGCACTCGCAGGAGCTTCAGCGGTGGCCGTGATCTCTTCGGCGGTCCAAGCGATATCAGGGACCGAGACGGTGGTCGCCGTGGTGGTTGGGGCGGTCGTAGTGGTCGGCGCTGCCGTATCCTCGCCCGACTGGGCTGAACCGGGGGCCGCATGTGCCGCGCCACCGACAACAGCGGTGAGCGCAAGACCGGTCACTGAGGCGATAGCCGCCGGACGAACGGGGCTCATCGCGGTGAGAGTGTCCGCAATATCGGTGAGAGGCTGAAGCGGACGGCGGGCGCGCCTGTGTCGAGGCGCTGGCCTAACTGTAGTCACCTGGTATGCATCTCCTTCTTACCTGCGAGGTCAGCTGTCGGATTCGGGCAGGAGAGCCCGGCCTGAAGATTCAGGCTTCACCCCAAGGCCTTTCGGCCATAAGTGGTTCCCCCGTGTCGGACCTGTGATGCCGTTCTCTCAGGGTCCGACTTCGGTGTCTGAGAGACGGTTGGCTTTATCAGCCGAGGTCCACTGTAAACCGCTCCACCCCCAAATGTCACGTATTCATAACGAGAATGTGAGCTACACCCAGAGTGGATTCACAGCGTGCATACAGCAGAATCTCAGCCGAGAACAGCGAGGAAGAAGTAGCTTCGTCCGCACGCAGGACGCGAAACAGCAGCGACACTATGGCGAAGAACACGTGGAGTGTGACGAACGCTTAGAGCATGCCGAACACTCAGAGCGTGACGAACAGGTGCGAAGCGAGTGCCATCGGGATCTTAAAGCCCTGCATATCGGCGCCTTCTTCAAGAGAACGGAGACGGACGAAGTTCCCTTCAGCTGCAGCTTCAATCTGTGTACCCGGTTTCACCTCACAAGCGGCGAAGTTCGCAATGATCCCCTTGTCCGCCTGGATCGGTTCCCCGATTCGAAGGAGGCGCAAGGCCTCACCTTCGCGCGTTTTCACCGCGAGCTCAAGTGACTCGCCGGGGAGGGACTCACCAGAGCCGGGGATCGGGTTGCCATAAGGATCGGTCTTCGGATCCTCGAGGAGCGAGACAAGACGTTCCTCAACTGTGTCGGACATGACATGCTCCCAACGACAGGCCTCCTCGTGGGCGCACTGCCATTCCAGTCCAATGACGTCGATGAGAAGACGTTCGGCGAGGCGGTGTTTACGCACGACCTCAGTAGCTTGGCGGCGCCCTTCGGGAGTGAGTTCGAGGCGCCGATCTCCCAGCACGTGCACAAGGCCGTCGCGCTCCATACGATTCACCGTCTGAGAAACAGTCGGGCCAGAATGCTCAAGTCGTTCGACGATCCGCGCGCGCAAGGGCGTGACTCCATCCTCTTCCATCTCGAAAATGGTCTTGAGGTACATCTCGGTGGTGTCAATGAGGTCGCCCACTCCGACCCTCCCCTTCCGTTCTCGCCTCTCCTGTGTGCCTCAAGGATATGGTCTTGTGTCACAGTCCTCCCCCCAAGTGGGAAAATATGCGATTTTCCATTCGTCGCATTTTCGTGCCCTGCGCCTATTTCACTCAAGTCCCGGTACTGAAAACGCCGTGAACGGCAAGGCGACTAGGCTGAGCACATGGTGAATATCGCACCCATTCCCGCCGATCTGCTCCCCAAGGACGGCCGTTTCGGTTCCGGCCCCTCCCGAATCCGCCCCGAGCAGATCGAAGCTCTGCACGCTCCCCTGCTCATGGGAACCTCTCACCGCAAGGCCCCGGTCAAGTCCCTTGTCGCCTCGATCAGGCAGGGCTTGCGTTCTCTTTTCGCCCTACCCGAGGGCTACGAGGTCGTCCTCGGTAATGGCGGCGCCTCAGCGTTCTGGGATGTCGCCGTCACTTCGCTCGTGCGTGAACGCGCAGCCTTCGGAGTTTTCGGCGAGTTCGGCTCCAAGTTTGCAGCTGAAGTTGATCGGGCACCACATCTCGATGCTGCAATCCGTGTGAGTGCAAAGGCCGGGGCCCTGGCTCGTCTCACCGGCACCGAGACGAACGAGGACGGGGCTTCGCCGGATGTTTTCGCCTACCCGCATCATGAGACTTCGACGGGTGTTCTCAGCCCGGTTGAGAGGATCGGCTGTGATGATGCGCTGACTGTGGTGGACGCAACCTCTGTTGCGGGAGCAGCTCAGGTCGATGTTTCGGCGACGGATGCCTACTACCTCTCGCCGCAAAAAGCTTTCGGCTCCGATGGGGGCCTGTGGCTCGCCTTTGTCTCTCCTCGGGCAATGGAGAGGGCAGAAGAACTCCACTGTGCTTCAGATCGTTGGATGCCGTCCTTCCTGGATCTTTCCCTTGCAGTGAAGAACTCTGTCAAGGATCAGACTCTGAATACTCCCGCGATCGCGACGCTCATCATGTTGGATCGGCAGATCGCGTGGATGTTGGATGAAGGTGGCCTCGATGGCATGGAGGCGCGTTCTCGCGCGGCTTCTGAGGTGCTCTACCGTTGGGCGGATTCTTCTGCCCTGGTCAGGCCTTTCGTGTCCGAGCCCTCTCACCGCTCCCATGTCGTCGTGACCCTCGAATTCGACGAGTCCGTTGATACGAAGGCTCTCTCGGCGGCGCTGCGCGCACAGGGGATCGTTGATGTGGATCCCTACCGAGGGGTCGGAGACAAGCAGCTGCGCATTGGGACCTGGCCGACGACGCCGGTCTCGGATGTTGAGGCTCTGGTGGCGTGCCTCAATTGGCTCCTCGAGCACTCGGCGTAGTCGTCGACAAGTCCGCCAAGCTCGTCGACAAACCCTGAGCGGGGCCATCCCGTATGAGTCCAGTCGCTCTTCCTTTTCCAGGTCACGTTTTTACGAGGCGCGGGCCCGCAGGAGGTCACTCCCGCGGGCCCGCGTTTTCCGCTTCAGTAGGCGATCATTCAGCCGATCAAAGCTTCGATCGGACCGAGGAGGAAGTAGACGATGAACAGGATCGACACGAGCCACATGAGCAGGTGAACCCTCTTCGCTTGACCCTTCGCAATGCGAATGAGCGTGTAAGTGACGAAGCCGACGCCGATGCCGACCGTGATCGAGTATGCGAAAGGCATGAATGCGATCGTCAGGAAGGCGGGGATCGCGATCTCAGCCTTCGACCAGTCGATGTCCGCGACCTGCATCATCATGAGGAAGCCGACGAAGACGAGAGCCGTGGATGCGGCCTCGGTCGGAACGAGAGCGACGAGGGGCGAGAGGAAGGTCGAAGCGAGGAAGAGCAGCCCTGTCACGACCGAGGCGAGACCGGTGCGCGCGCCTTCTCCGACGCCCGCAGAAGACTCGATGTAGGAGGTGTTCGAGGACACGCCGCCGACGCCGCCTGCGATTGCCGCGAGAGAGTCGACGAGGAGGATTTCACGCGAGCGCGGCGGGTTGCCGTTCTCATCGAGGAGCTTCGCTTCACCGCCGATGGCGACCATGGTGCCCATCGTGTCGAAGAAGTCGGCGAGCATGAGGGAGAAGATGAGAAGAACGACAGCGACGGGGCCGAGCTTGGAGAAGGCGCCGAACATATCGACCTGGAAGAGCGAGCCGAAGCTCGGCAGGGAGACGATCGAACCGGAAAGCTCGGGGATGGTCTGCCCCCAACCGGTCGGGTTCACGATCTCACCGGTCTCGTCCTTCATGGCCGACACATGGAAGATCGCTTGGAAGATCATCGCGAGAACGGTTGAGGACAGGAGGCCAATGAGGATGGCGCCCTTGACCTTACGGATGTAGAGAACAACCGTGAGAAGCAGTCCGAAGACGAAGACTAGGGCGGGCAGTCCGGCGAGAGAGCCGTTGATGCCGAGCTGGACGGGGGTGCCGCCGGGGCGGATGATGCCCGCGTTAATGAGTCCGACGAATGCGATGAACAGGCCGATTCCGACGGAGATCGCGGTCTTGAGCTGGCGCGGAACGGCTTTGAAAACGGCCTCACGGAAGCCGGTGAGGACGAGAATCGTGATGAGGATGCCTTCCCACACGATGAGGCCCATGGCCTCCTGGTAGCTCAGTCCATTGCCTCCGACGAGGGTGAATGCGACGACGGCGTTGAGGCCCATTCCCGCAGCGAGTGCCAAAGGGAAGTTCGCAACAAGGCCCATGAGGATCGTGACGATGCCTGCGACGAGGGCGGTTCCCGCAGCGATGTCGGCGAAGGCGAAGCCCGCTTCAGCTGGGAGGGTCGTCGAGAGGATGATCGGGTTCACGACGAGGATGTAGGCCATCGCGAAGAAGGTGACGAAACCGCCACGGACTTCCTGGGCGATGCTCGAGCCTCGTTCAGTGATATGGAAGAAACGGTCGATGGTCGACGAGGACGCCGTCGCAGATGGGGATGCGACGGTCTTCTTTTGTGTGCTCACGCGCTAATCGTGCCTTTTTGAGCCGAATCTGCGCAAAATTCGTGCGCCGCGACACACTTCACAGCATAGGCTCGTCTTCAGTTCGCCCTTGTCCACTGAGAGAAGTGCGCTTCATTCGCCTCTCCGCCGCTCGCACCCCTTCTCTATCCGATCTCCACGAAAGGTCCACGGGCCTCGGAGCTTTACTCCTGTGGTGCTGGTCCCGCTTTGGGCATCGGTTCGCTCACGACAGCGGAATCGTCGACACGTGAGGGGCGCACAGTCCACACGCTTGCCTGCTTGGGCACATCCGTTTCTGAATGCGCGCCGCAGGTGTGGTCGAGGCTGACGACTCGCCCGTCGTCGGGGGCCCACTCGTTCGCACACACTCCGAACATCGTGCGCATCGAACCCGACATTTTCACGAGGAAACCGCAGGTTGAGCACGTGTTCTTCGGGGGGCGCCCCGGTTTGGGCCCCTGGTCGGACTTGTACCAGCGTGTCACAGCCGCTTGACGTCCCTCGTCAGAGAGGACGCGTTTACGTCCCAAACCAATTTCAGCGAACTGCGCAATATCTGGATCGTCGCCAACGTCCTCGAAGCTCTGCTCAAGGCGGGCGTCTTCCGCCTGGTAGGGCAAGGCGTCCTCGCGTGAGAGATCACCGGGGCGAAGCCGCTCCTCCCAGGGGACCCATTCGGGAGCGAGAAGCGCACCCTCGCGGGGGATCATATCGACTTCACACACGGTCGCCGTCCGCGAGCGCGCAACCCTGGCGAGGGTCACAGCCCACGCCCAGCCAACATAGCCCGGGTCACTCGAAGCGAACCAGTGGGTGCCGAGGCGCTCAGCATCCATTGTGAAGCCCAAGTGTTCACCAATAGGGCGCGGGTATGCGAGGGCTTCGGCGGATTGTCTCGCCACGTCAACAGCCTTGGCGAGAACCTGATCGATCTTCGGGGCTCGTGTCCGCACGGCCCGGGTGGCTTCCTTAGGCATCGAAATCATCCGCCACTGCGCGAAGAACCTTCGCGATGGCCCGTGAGTTCTCGGGGTACTTTCCGTTGCGCAAGGCGGTGGAGGAAGCGTCGAGGAGTTTAATGAGGTCCTCGACGACGGGGACCATCGCTTGGGGCTTGCGCCTGCGGGCCGCTGAAACAGAACGAGTCGGCGACAAGATTTTCACGGTCAGGGCCTGCGGGCCCTTGCGCCCATCGGCGACCCCGTATTCGACTCGAGTCCCCGGTTTGGGCGCCGCAGCCCCCTCGGGCAGCGCCGAGGCGTGGAGGAACACCTCGACGCCGTCATCGCCTCCGATGAAGCCAAAACCGCGCTCGGCATCGAAGAACTTCACCTTTCCAGTGGGCACTGCAACTCCTCAAGAAGACTATGGGGTCATGTTCAGACCTCCGCCCATTCTAGTGGGCGAGGCCGGGCTGTGCTTCGCGGTGGGTACTCCTTCAGCCTGTCACTGAACTCTCGGCTCGCATGGTCGCAGGTCGGCTGGGGAGGGAAGGCTTTGGGATCCAGCTCCCTGTCACTGGAGTCTCGGCACGCATACTCGCAGGCGGGAGAGTAAACGAAGGGGCGAACCAAGGCCGATTGATCCGAACCCTCCCCCTGTGGCGACTGCCGCACGAACACAGCATGCAGCACGGGCGCCGCAACAACACTGACACGAAGAGCGCCAGCTTGAGCGACGCCCGGCGAGGATCACAAAAAGTCGAAGGGGTTGAAGTCGTCGACATCAATGATGCGCAGCCTCGGCAAGGTCACTTGGAAGGCGTGTACGTCGTACTCGAGGTCAATGACCTTGAGGCCCTTTTCCTCCAGCTCATGCAAACCCGAGGCGAGGAACTCGCGGAAGCACATGACCGCGACATTGCGTCCCAGGTCGAGAAGATGCTCAACCTGGGGAACGAAGTCGGCATCATGGCTGGCCAAGATGACATCACCGGATTCAAGTTCCCCGATCGCCTCCATCGTGCGTTGGAGGCCGACGTCCACGACCTTCACATCCTCCGGTCCAGACAGGGGGATCACTGTGTAGTCCATTGCGGTCAGTGCCTGAACGAAGCCCATTGGGAGGGCGCCGGAAGAACCATTGAGGAAGAACAGTCCTTTAGCTTCCTCGTCGAAAGCACGACGTGCACCTTCGAGGACACGATCCCATCGGGGGCGCTCTTCAGGGCTGGGCCGACGCTCGAGCACCGACAGACCGAGGGTCGCATCGATGTTCTCACCATCAACGATCAAATAGGTTTTGCCATTAGATGAATACATTCCCATACCTCAACACTACGGCCCGAGCGCGAAAAAGGGGCACTCCCTGAACAAAAGTCAGAGAGTGCCCCGTGTGAGCGGACTCAGACGCTCACTTCACGTCCTCGTCAACCCAGTCGAAAGTACGGGTGACGGCCTTCTTCCAGAGGCGGTAGGTGCGGTCGCGCTCAGCCTTGTCCATAGACGGGCTCCAGCGCTTGCCTTCCTGCCAGTTCGCAACGACATCCTCGGTGCTACTCCAGAATCCGACGGCAATACCGGCCGCGTAGGCGACACCGAGGGCGGTGGTCTCAGCAACAACGGGGCGAACCACGTCGCAGCCGGAGATGTCCGCCTGGAACTGCATGAGCAGCTCGTCGTGCGTCATGCCGCCGTCGACCTTGAGCTCCTTGAGAGGCACTCCCGCATCGGCGTTCATCGCCTCGATGAGTTCAGCGGACTGGAATGCCGTTGACTCTTCGACCGCGCGCGCGATGTGGCCCTTGTTCACGTAGCGTGTGAGGCCCACGATCGCGCCGCGGGCATCATCGCGCCAGTAGGGTGCGAAGAGGCCGGAGAAAGCGGGGACGAAGTAGACGCCGCCATTGTCTTTGACCGACTCGGCGAGGGCGCCAATGTCCGAGGACTTGACGATCATGCCGAGGTTGTCGCGTAGCCACTGGACCAGGGAGCCTGCGACGGCGACAGAGCCTTCGAGGGCGTAGACCGGAGCCTCATCGCCGAGCTGGTAGAGGACGGTGGTGAGCAGGCCGTTCTTGGAGAAGACGGGCTCGGTGCCGGTGTTCATGAGGGTGAAGCAGCCGGTGCCGTAGGTGTTCTTCGTCGCACCCGGTTCGAAGCAGGCCTGGCCGAAGGTCGCGGCCTGCTGGTCGCCGAGGATGCCCGAGATCGGGACGCCTGCGAGGAGACCGTTCGAGCGGCCTTTACCGTAGATCGCGGCGGAGGGCTTGATCTCCGGGAGCATCGACATCGGGATGCCGAAGTCCTTGCAGATGTCCTCGCGCCACTTGAGCTCGCGAACGTCCATGAGGAGCGTACGAGAGGCGTTGGTGACGTCGGTGGCATGGACGCCGCCGTTCACGCCACCGGTGAGGTTCCACAGGACCCAGGTGTCCGGGGTACCGAAGAGGAGGTCTCCGGCCTCGGCGCGCTCGCGGGCGCCCTCGACATTGTCGAGGATCCACTTGACCTTCGTGGCCGAGGGGTAGGTCGAGATGTTCTCGCCGGTGATCTGACGGTAGCGCTCGGTGCCGAGCGGGTCGCCGGCAGCGATTTCGCGGGCGATGTCGCCGGTGCGCACGTCCTGCCAGACGAGGGCGTTGTAGACGGGTTCGCCAGTGTTCTTGTCCCAGACGATGGTGGTTTCGCGCTGGTTGGTGATGCCGACTGCCACGAGATGCGAGGCGTTGATCTCAGCCTTCTGGAGGGCAGAGGCGACGACGGCGCGGACCGACTCCCAGATCTCGACCGGGTCATGCTCGACCCAACCCGGGTTCGGGAAGATCTGAGTGAATTCCTTCTGGCCGACGGCGACAATCTCGCCGGAGTGGTTGAAGATGATCGCACGGCTTGAGGTCGTGCCCTGGTCGATCGCGAGAACGAATTTCTCTTCAGACATGGACGAATTCCCTTCTGTCACTTCTTTGTGGTGAAGACGATTCCTAGTGGAATACGGGGCACGAAGGCCCCTGCTCCTCGTGTGTGTTATACGGAGCTAAAGATGGAGCTCGACGGCGAGCTCTCATAAGGATGGAGATGGAGGCGGGGTCCCGGAGGCGTCCGCCCGGGACCCCGCCATCTCTGGATGCTCGGATCAGGCCAGGCCGGTAACGAAGGCGATGACGGTACCGACGATCGCGCCGATGGTCGGGCCGACAACGGGAACCCAGGAGTAGCCCCAGTCGGAGCCGCCCTTGCCCTTGATCGGGAGAATGGCGTGCGCGACACGCGGGCCGAGGTCACGAGCCGGGTTGATGGCGTATCCGGTCGGGCCGCCGAGGGAGTTACCGATCACGACGATGATGAGCGCGACAGCGAGCGGTCCGATAGCGGTCTGGGTGTAACCCGAAACCCAGATCCACAGGATGAGGACGGCGGTGCCGATGGCCTCCGTGAGGGTGTTCCAACCGTAGGAGCGGATCTCCGGGGCGGTCGAGAAGACGCCGAGCTTGAGGGCCGGGTCGAGGTCCTCATCGAAGTGCTGCTTGAAGGTCAGCCAGCACAGGATCGCGCCAACGAAGGCTCCGAGGAACTCGGCGACGATGTAGACGACGACATTGGCGACGGTGACGGGGATACCGCCTTCAGCGAGCGCCGGACCATTGAGGGTGACCTCAGGGTTGAACATGTGGCCGACGACCTTCGCGATCGTCACGGCCGGGTTCAGGTGGCCGCCCGTGCCGTAAGCGACGTACACACCGGCGAGAACAGCGAGACCCCACCCCCAGTTGATGAGGAGCCAGCCTCCGTTACGCCCCTTCGACTTTGGAAGGAGGTTGGTGGCGACGACACCGCCACCGAGGAGGAGGAGGACTGCCGTCCCCATGAACTCCGACATGAAGATCTGAGTCATCGTCACCTCTTGCGGCGCCATGGGAAGAAGTGTTGCGAGCATTTTCCCTATCTTTCTCCAACGCTTCATCGCATTGGATCTTCGAACGGTGAGCCGTTCGACTATTCCGAGAGTGAGAGCGTTGAGCTTCACCTTCGCAGCTTTCGGCTCACCCGGATCCGAGAATTTCCTTTGAACCTTTGGGATTCATTGTGGAAAAACCGCTCTTTTTCCAAGCGGCACCTTCAGACTGCGATCTCGATGAACGACAACGTTCTCACAAGGACGACAATAAGTATGACAGGCGATGCACATCGATTCGGACCATATGGCCAATTGTGCACACGATTTATCAATCTTTCGGTCATACGTGTCCGCTCCCAGCTCTACATATCCACGCCCTGCACATGCAGAGCCTGGCCATTGCACGCCTGTGCATGGCACACTAGGGCACGTGACGATTCGTGACGAGCAAGCCCATGAAGCCGCTTCCATGTACTACCTCCAAGGGCAAACCATGGAAACGATCGCCCGACACCTCGGAGTCTCCCGCTCCTCAGTCTCCCGTCTCCTGTCCTACGCGCGCGAGACCGGCCTCGTTCGAATCTCCGTCAGCGCGGCTCCCGGAAACAAGGGCACACTTTCAGGGCAGATCTCCGAGATTTTCGGCGTACAGACCTCCGTTGTCCCGGTTCATGACGTCCACACCGAAGTCAACCGCCTCCACAATGTTTCTCTTGTCGCCGCCGAACGCCTCATCGATATGCTCAAGCCGGGCGTCACCCTTGGCATCGCCTGGGGCAATACGACCTCAGAAATCACCCGTTGCATGCCTCGAGTGAATTTCCCCGGCTCCACTGTCGTCCAACTCAATGGAGCAGCCACCGCCACCGAATCAGGCATGCCCTACGCTGACGCGATCATTTCCCGCGCTGCTCGCGCAATCGGCGGGCGCATGGTCCACTTCCCCGTCCCCACCTTCTTCGACTACGCGGAAACAAAAGACGCCCTTTGGCGCGAGCGCTCCGTCCAGGCAGTCCTGAAAACCATTGAGGACTGCGATATCGCCCTCTTCGGTATCGGCTCCCTTTCCGCACGCCTCCCCTCGCATGTCTACTCAGGAGGATTCCTCGACACCGAAGAACTCGCCGCCGCCCAGCGCGACGGAGTCGTCGGCGATGTGTGCACCGTCCTGCTGCGCGAGGACGGCTCGACCGATATGGCATTGAACTCGCGCGCGTCTGGCCCCACCCCCGAGACCCTTCGCCGAATCCCCCGCCGCCTTTGCGTTGTTGCCGGCGCCTCGAAAGCCCTTCCCCTCCTAGGGGCTCTGCGAGCAAAAGTCATCACCGACCTCGTCCTCGATGATGGCGCTGCGCGCGAACTTCTCGAACTCGTCCGTTCTTGTGCAGTACAAGCAAAAGGCACCGGAAGGTGAGCATTCGCATTCGCGACGCGCGCCCCAAAGATGCGCGCCGCATCGCCGAACTCACCACCCCCTACGCGATGCGCCGCATCCTCTTACACAAAGAACTCATCGCCTACTTCGAGGACATCCAAGAGTTCGTCGTCGCGATCGACGAGGAAACGAACGCGCTCGTTGGCTGCGGCGCTCTGCACGTCATGTGGGATGATATCGCTGAGATTCGCACCCTCGCCGTCGCCCCCGAGTTCCTTCACAAGGGGATCGGCTCGGCGATTCTTGAAAGCCTCCTCGCACGCGCACAAAAGCTTGGACTCCAACGGGTCTTCTGCCTCACCTTCGAAGTCGACTTCTTCGCGCGCCACGGCTTCTACGAAATCTCAGGTACTCCCGTCGGTGAAGACGCCTTCCTCGAAATGCTGCGTTCACATGACGACGGAGTGAAAGAGTTCCTCGACCTCGCTTCCTACAAGCCCAATACTTTGGGCAATACCCGGATGCTCCGCAACCTTGAGAGCTCCCCACTCTCGAAGGCCACGAACGCTCACGGCACTGACAGCGTTCAGGTGCCTGCACATTCCTCGGGAGCCTGAGCGCTCCGTCTTCAAGGAGGCCGAGGGGTCGTCGGTGGTGTACGCCCTCAGGTTCCTGAGCTCTCCCAACGCTGAACACTCCCCGGTTCTGGGGACGTTCCTTCGTCGCCCTAGCGCAGATGGACCGCGACCGGAACACTCCCCGGGCCTCTGGACACTCCTAACGCTCCGGCCCCCGGCCCCTTACCCGATAGGCACACTCCCTGAGCCTCTGGACACTCCTCCAGGTCCTGACACTCCTCAGCTTCTGGACGTCCCTCCAGGCCCTGACCTCCCCTGGGCCGTTCACGTTCCCTCAGGCCGTTCAGGCTCCTTCATGCCAGTGAACACTCCCCTATTAAATAGGAGTTCTTCACTCACCCGGTGCCGCCCACCAAAATCCCACCTGCCTATAGGGAGGACTTCGGACCCACACTCAAGAGCGCCCATTGCCCGCGGCCTCGTCCTCACAAGGAAAGAAACCCGCGAGAGTCCTCTCCACCGCACACGTGAGAGCCCATTTCCCTAACTCTCTCCTCACGGATTTAGATCTCCCACTCGCTTCACAACTCCGTGGACATAAGTCCCAAAACCGCAAGATTCTGCGGCTCTCAGAGCTTCACAACGGTTCAGGCTTGCGAGAAACCCCCCTTTGTTACGCTCCAAATCACCAACGAGCCGCAACGACAAGGACGCCCATGCGAATCGCACTCTTCGCCACCTGCGTCGGGGATCTCATGTTCCCACAAGCACCGCAGGCAACCGTTCACCTTCTCGAACGTCTCGGTCACGAAGTCGTCTTCCCCGAATCCCAAGGATGCTGCGGGCAGATGCACATCAACACCGGATACTTCCCCGAAGCCGTTCCCCTCATCAAGAACCATGTGAAGACCTTCGAGCCGGTGCTCGACGGCGAATGGGACGCGATCGTCGTCCCCTCGGGCTCATGCACGGGATCGCTGCGCCACCAGCCCGAAATGGTCGCCAAATCCGAGGGCATGCCCGGCATGGCCAAGCGCGCCTCGCAGATCGCAAAGAAGACCTACGACCTTTCAGAGCTTCTCGTCGACGTCCTCGGACTGACCGATGTGGGCGCATACTTCCCGCACCGCGTCACCTACCATCCGACCTGCCACTCAATGCGCATCGCCCGCGTCGGAGACCGCCCCTACCAGCTCCTCAAGGCCGTTGAGGGCATCACCCTCGTTGATCTTCCGGAAGCCGAGTCCTGCTGCGGTTTCGGCGGAACCTTCTCCATGAAGAACCACCAGACTTCCACGGCGATGCTCGCCGACAAGATGGCCAATGTGAAGTCCACAAAGGCCGAGATCCTCACCGCAGGCGACTACTCGTGCCTCATGCACATCGCCGGCGGTCTTTCGCGCCAGCGCGCAGGCATCCGCGCAATGCACCTCGCGGAAATCCTCGCGGGCACGAAGGACCAACCCTGGGAAGCAGACGAAACGACGACGAAGCTGGGGGCATGACATGGCACGCAAACATGTGAACCCGAAGTCCGACGTGACCTGGACACCCTCCGCGGACGCGCCGGAAGAACCGCTCAAGTGGGGCGAAGGCTTCCCCAAGGCCGCAGCCAAGACCCTGCGCAACACGCAGATGCGCCGCAACCTCACGCACGCGACAACCACGATCCGCAACAAGCGCGCCCTTCGCGTATCCGAAACCCCGGACTGGGAGGAACTCCGCTTGGCGGGCTCCTCCATTAAGAACCGCGTCATGAGCCGTCTGCCCGAACTCCTCGAAGAGATGGAGCGCAATGTCACCGCGCGCGGCGGCATTGTCCACTGGGCGCGCGACGCAGCCGAAGCCAATGCCATCGCCTACCAGATCGCGGCCTCCAAGGGTGTTGACGAGGTCGTCAAAGTCAAGTCCATGGTCACCCAGGAGATCGGCCTCAACGAATACTTCGCTGAGCGCGGCATCTCCGCATGGGAGACCGACCTCGCGGAAATGATCGTTCAGCTCTCCGACGACATGCCGAGCCACATCGTCGTCCCCGCGATCCACCGCAACCGCTCCGAAGTTCGCGCCATTTTCAAGGCACGCATGGGCGACGCCCCCGAGAACCTCGGTGACGAGCCCGTTGAACTCGCTGCAGCGGCCCGCGCCCACCTGCGCAAGAAGTTCCTTTCGGCAAAGGTCGCGATCTCCGGGTCGAACATGATGATCGCCGAAAGCGGCACCCTCACCGTCTTCGAATCCGAAGGCAATGGCCGCATGTGCCTCACCCTCCCGGAAACCCTCATCTCGATCGTCGGCATTGAGAAGATGGTTCCCACCTTCCGTGACGCCGAGGTCATGGCTCAGCTGCTCCCCCGCTCCGCGACCGGTGAGCGCATGAACCCCTACACCTCCATGTGGACGGGCGTGACCCCGGGTGATGGCCCGCAGGAGTTCCACCTCATTCTGCTCGACAACGGCCGTTCCCGCGTTCTCGCCGACCCGATCGGCCGTCAGGCCCTGCACTGCATCCGCTGTGGTTCATGCATGAATGTCTGCCCCGTGTACGAGCACGTCGGTGGCCACGCCTACCAGTCGGTCTACCCCGGCCCCATCGGTGCGATCCTCACGCCCCAACTGCGCGGCGCTTTCGATCACAACGATCCGGCCTCGACCCTCCCCTTCGCGTCCTCGCTGTGCGGCGCCTGCTACGACGCCTGCCCGATGCGCATCAATATCCCCGAAGTGCTGGTCGAGCTGCGCCACCGCGCCGTCGAAGCTCAACGCGGCGGCATCCCGACCGTGTGGGATGTGGCGATGGGGGCCGCGAAGATCCCGATGTCCTCTGGCCCGCTCATGAAGGCCGCCGGCAAGCTCATGCCGCTCGGCCGGAAGATCGCGGGTTCGGATCGTCGCCTCGTGAATCTGCCCTGGCCTGCGACCGCGTGGTCGACTTCTCGAGACGTGCCCGCTCCGCCCTCGAAGACCTTCCGCCAGTGGATGGCCGAACACCAGAAGGAACAGGGCTGCACCGCTTGCTCGTGCACGCCCACCACCCGCATCGACGAAGAGGGGGCCCAGCTGTGAACGCCCGCGAAGAAATCCTGGCTACCCTGCGCACTGCGCGTGACGCTTCGCAGCCCGGCGCTCCGAAGGACGAGGTCGTCCGCGACTACATGTGTGAAACCGAGGACGCTCCCGGTTCGCGCCCGGTGCTCGACTTCTTCATCGAGATGCTCGGGGACTACCACGTCGCCGTTCATGAGGTCACGGCCGATAAGATCCCCGCGACGATCGACAAGGTACTCAAGGAGAAGGAAGCGCCCTCCGTTGTCGTCCCCGCTGGTCTGGATGCCACTTGGCGTAAGGCCGCAGGCAAGGGGCGTACGCTGCGCGTCGACTCCATTGAGAAACCCTGCACCAAGGAGGAGCTCGATCAGACTCTCGCGGTCGTGACCGCTTCGCGCACTGCGATCGCTCAGTCTGGGACGATCATTCTTGACGGCGAGCCGGATCAGGGCCGCAGGATTATCAGTCTCCTGCCGGATCTGCATCTGTGCGTCGTCAATGCATCGACCGTTCAGCCGACCGTCCCGCAAGCGGTCGCGATCGTCGGTGAGCATCCGACTCGTCCGATCACCTGGATCGCCGGCGGTTCAGCAACCTCGGACATTGAGCTTGTCCGCGTTGACGGCGTGCACGGCCCCCGAACCCTGGTTGTGCTGTTGGTGACGGATCGCTGAGCCTTTCCATCTGATAGACGCTGGGGGCAGTCGGCATTGACCGACTGCCCCTTAAGCTGTGCCGGTTCTTCTTCGGGATGCTCAGGCTGTCCTCTTAGGCCGCGCTCCTACTCTTTTCCCCTGCTCCGACCATGTCTTGCCCTGTGCTCATGCTTCTTAGCTCATCCTTATCTTGAGCTTCGCCGGAGTGTTCTCAACAGGTCTCGTATACGTCAACGTCTCACCCGTGGAAGGGAAAGGTGGGGGCGGGAGTGTTCTCAACAGGTCTCGTGTACGTCAACGTCTGAATTCGTGCAGGCCGAGGGCGACCTACCTTGGAGCGTTCTCAACCGGCCTTGCGCGTGGGCATTCTCAGGGGTCGGCCAGAACGCCCCCAGCAGGTCATGCATTCACAAGCGCTCTCAGCGGACCATAGGTGCCCGAGCACCCTCAACAGCTCATGCGCGAGCGGATACCTTCAATGATCGTGTCAAGCTCGAAAGTGAATTGGAGGTCGGCGCTAGCCGGATCCTCGGGTGCAAAACCCGGGTATTCACCCTTGAGAAGAGCGCGGATGATCGGCAAATCTGTTCCGGCCTCACCCTCGAGGAGAGTTTTCACGCCATTGCCATGCAAGCCCTGTGCGCCCGAAGAATCGCACATCGTGTCCCTCTTGCCCGTGTGCGCGGCAAGATGCGCAACAAGACTGATAGAACGCAGTGCATCCGCTGAGCTCAAGCCCGCTTCGACAAGGGTCTCGAGCGCCTTCTCGATCGAGATCATATACCCCAGGGCCAGCCTCGAGTCGAACTCCAAGTAACGTGCAAGAGGGCCGATCGAAGCGACCGAAGCGCGCATCCCGGAGGCGAAGCCCCGCAGGAGGGATTCCCAGTCCCCCTCGGTCAATTCGGCGAGGACGTCAAGGCTCATGCTCGCTCGATCCAGTGCGATGAGCTGCATGAATTCACGCTTACCACCGACGTGGTAGTTCAATGCGGTCGGATCGACTCCGAGAATGTCTGCGACGGACTGCATTGTGACATCTTCCGGGGCGAGGGCGCGGGCGGCCTCGAGGATTTTATGCCGGTCGATTCTCGCGGGCCTGCCTTTTGAGCGTTTCTCTCCTCGCGACGCAGCTGTTTTCGTGGTCTTCGCCGCCATGCCGCCTCCCCGTTTCAGGTGTTCTCCCCATTCTAAGGGGCGTTTCTCCGGGAGCTGAAAAACCTGGCGGCCCAAGATGATCTTGGGCCGCCAGCACACTCGCGGGGTGTCCACCCCGCCCTCGTGAATGAAAACTCAGAGTTTCTTCACGAGCGGGAAGGTGATGGTCTCGCGAATCCCGTGACCGGTCAGAGCCATGAGAAGACGATCCAAGCCCATGCCCATGCCACCGGCGGGCGGCATACCGTACTCCATCGCCATGAGGAAATCCTCGTCAAGGACCATCGCCTCAGGGTCGCCGTTCGCCGCAGCGAGGGCCTGCGCCTCGAAACGCTGACGCTGGATCACGGGATCGACGAGCTCGGAGTAGGCGGTCGCCAACTCGAAGCCGCGCACATACAGATCCCACTTCTCGACGATCCCCTTCTTCGAGCGGTGGCCGCGCGTGAGGGGGCTGGAGTCCTCGGGGTAGTCGCGAACGAAGGTCGGCGCCCAAAGCTTGTCGCCGACGGCGGCCTCGAAGATGACCTCCGCGACCTTGCCCGGACCCCAGTGATCGGCAACATCCTCGCCGAGCTCCTCAGCGATCTTCACGAGCTCCTCAAGGGGGGTGTCGACATTGAACTCGCGGCCAAGAGCCTCGGCGGTCGCCTCGAACATTGAGATCTCAGCCCAAGAGCCGGAAAGATCGTAGAGGGAGCCATCGGACAGGGTGACGAGCTCAGTGCCGAGGGCGTCGCGCGCAGCCTTCTGGACGAACTCGCGGGTGCGGCGGGCCATTGTGTCGTAGGAGCCGTAAGCCTCGTAGGCTTCGAGCATCGTGAACTCGGGGCTGTGCGAAGAGTCCGCGCCCTCGTTGCGGAAGTTGCGGTTGATCTCGAAGACCTTGTCGATGCCGCCGACGACCGCGCGCTTGAGGAAGAGCTCCGGGGCGATCCTCAAGAAAAGATCCGTGTCGTAAGCGTTCATATGCGTCGAGAAGGGGCGGGCTGCGGCACCACCGTGCAGGTTCTGCAGCATCGGGGTTTCAATCTCGATGAATCCCGCCTCGTCGAAGTAGTCGCGCAGGGACTTCACGACTTTGGAGCGCGTGCGCACCATGTCGCGTGCCGCCGGTCGGACGATCATGTCGAGGTAGCGGCGCCGAACGCGCATGTCCTCGGACAAGGAGACCTCGGTGCCGTCCTCGGCGGTGTAGGTCTTAGGCAGTGGGCGGATCGACTTCGCGGCGATCTGCCATGCGGGCACCGGATCGCCCTCGCCAATACCGGGAGTGAAGAGCCCGGCGGGTGCGGTGCCGGGGCAGGCCAGGACAGAGAGTTCGCCGCGGCGCGAGGAGATCACGCGGCCGTGGATGAAAAGGTGATCGCCGAGGTCGACATCCGCCTTGTACTGCGCGAGGGACTCGAGGCCCACTTCGGCGGCGGAGAGCATCACCTGAATACGATTGCCCTCGCCGTCCATGAGGGTCGCGAAGCAGAGCTTGCCGCCATTGCGGGCGAGCATGACGCGACCGGCAATGCCGACCTCGTCCTGGGTTTCGTCACCGGCCTCAAGATGCGAGTACTTCTCGCGGATCTCGGCGATAGTGGAGGTGATTGCGAGGACGACCGGGTAGGCCTGGCGTCCGTCGGCGAGAAGGCGCGCGCGCTTCTCCTGACGAACCTTGACCTGCTCGGGAGTGTCATCGGCTTCAGGGGCGGGATTCTGGTTCACGTCAGTCACCTCACCATCGTAACCGTCCGAAGAGGTGGCTCTTCACCCACGTGAGGCTCTCCACGCGTGATGTCTCCCTCGCCGATCGCAAGCGCCTAAGGTCTTTCTTGTCCTGGTCGCTTGGTGCGCGTAATTGAGGAGGGGCCTTTGCCCCTCAAATACTCGTGGCGTCCGCCTGAAACTCTCTCCCCTCTTCGCGTGTCCGGAATGGCGGATATTCATCAAGCATAACGAGAATGCTGCAGGTCTCCCTCAACCACGAGAGCGGAGCCGCTGGCGCGATGATGATCCACTGTTTGGGCGACTCCGCCTCGCTCTGCGGCTCACGCGAAGAGAAGGCAGAGCCTTTCGCCTTCCCTTGCTTCGTCTGCGTTATTGCCCGAGTAAAGAAGGCTGTTCGGCAAAACCCAACGCGCAGACACAAGCCCATCACTGCGCCAGCTCACCACGGACCCTTCATCAGTGAGACGAGAAACTCATTGTCCTTCTCAGTGCCAAGGAGCGAACAATCTTCAGGATGCGACGAAAAATACTCAATGAGGCGCTCCAGTTGGAAGTAGTTCATTGGAGCCACCTGCATGTTTACACGTGCTCCAAAACGCCTCTCACGACCAAGTGACTCAATTGCGCCAAAATCGGAATTACAACCCCGCACACACATAAACGAGCATTCCACGCAGGCTTGATGCTCTCACCGAAAAGCGAACGAATTTCAATACCGATCGGATCCACCCCCACCATTGGGCCCTACGCGATCGCCCACCCAAAAAAATGCTCAACGACAAGCGTCTAGACGACGAGAACCATCAACACGGCCAGCAGGCGAATCGAAGTCTCAGCGAGCAGCGCCCAACGAACAACGAAACCAATTACAAAAGAAACAATGCCCAGGCAGAGAACTCGCTGAACAATTGCGACTAGTCGAAAAAATCTGCTGCCCGCGACATTTCAGCCATCCCGAAAAAACGACCAAGCGCCTTTCGCGTCGAATCAAACAGACACCCAATTTCGGTCGAAAATGACAGCTAGAGCGATAATTCACCAAAATAGCCGGTAAATCCTCCTAGCAGACAAAGCGATGAGCCAAAACCAAAGCGACATCACCTGGAAAACGACAAAATCCAAGAGAACAGGAATGAATACAAGCATGCCGAAGATGAATCAACGATCGGCCGATCGCACATTAGCGGGTTCAGCGAATACACTTAGCCGCCCCTTAACCACGTTCACTCATTATTTGAATCCAGTAATTCTACGACCATCTCACATCCTCTCATCAACTCAATCTCACTATTCAAGCAAAATCTGCCGACAATCTCGTTTCCAACGGGATCGCAACAGGAACACCTAACTAAATCTCCCTCACGGCGACCAAAAAGTTCACCGTTGAGAGCCCCGATTAGCCGCCGGAGAAGTCAGCGCAAAATACGACGACACCTTTGTCAACTCATTCCCATGATGATGCCTTGGTAGTGACGACAGCGCTTGCGATAAGCCAGTTATCCTAGCAGCCCACGCAAGACTCTTCGCGAAAGCTCTTCGGAATAAGCCTTAGGTCGAATGAAAACCTTGAAAAAAGCACACCCCGTGGGCTTACGTCGAGCATCATCGAAACCTGCATCAGCCCTACCGATATGCTTAGAGCAGTTCTCGACTGTGATAGCGATCTGTTCGACCACCGGTGACAGTGCTGGCAATAAGCGTTCCAGCAGGCGACACGCGCGTGCGACGATCATCGTGTCTTTATACTGTTTGCCCCACATGCGATCCGGTATTTTAATTTCGGTAAGATCTCGCTCGAAAAACTGCAGCTTATCGTAAGACCCTGATTCTTTTGTCTCGACGATCTGGTTACGCCGCTAAAGCTCCCAAAACTCCACGATCCCTAAACCACCAAGCGAGCTCACATCCACGCAACTGTTCTGCATTACGCATTCGGTGACGCAAACACAACTCCCTGAATACCGCGAACTCTTTTGCGACTTGACGCAGCGACTCGGAACTAGTTCGCGCAAGCCCCAAAATGCTGTTGAACATACCCAAGACGTAATCAACAACCTTGACCAAATAGGCACAAAAAGCGGTCACATCAGGAACCACCGAGACCTGCACCAGAGCCAGACGCTAAACGTCTATACTGAGTCATCGCACACCCACAGGCATTTCATTTAGCAACATCCGCACTTCACACCATCACACAGCCAACTTCAAGATCGACTTTCCCGCGCCACAAAGCCGACATAGCCAGATTGAGCCAACACCTCTTTCTTACAATACCTGAGGCCACAAGCGGCCTTATCCGGAATTAACAAAAGACGTTCAACGTTTACCAGAGCCATAAAAACTAGGAACTCCGACTGTCTTTGCCTACCGGCAGACTTGGCGCCTCCACCCATTTACAACTATAAATTGTCAAAAATCTGCGTCAGCAACTTAGCACAGTCCACCAGATTTTCATCGGCAGAAAACCTCGAGTTCTCACTTCGCATTGCCGATGCCCCTGTAACACCATCACCACAACCGAAATTATCAACAGCTACAAAAGCTATTCCACTCATTCTCCGAGAATCTTTTTCAGAGAGTATTGGTGTGCGTGAAACTCACTTCGAACCACTAGCGCAGAAAATATCGGCGCAACTCACACAAGCTCAAGCCTTTCGTCGAGCGGATCGTGAATACAATAAGCGAAGCTTCAATCATCTGAGATTGAGGTAGAATTATCAAAAAAGTGGCCGCTTACAAAATGAGCCTCTCTTCTACCGTCGTCCCGACCTGCCACGATCCGGAATGACTGAACCATTTCCAGGAAAAACCCCCCGCAGAACAATCGCATAAAGGGCGAACATCTCGACAACAGTAGAAGCAAACCATCCCAGTACAAGTCTGTCTGACGGCCACCTTTCACATAACGCACCCCAATACACCATCACCAAAAATCCAATGTTAACTATCGCAACCTGAGCAATCAAAAGCCAGGTAACATGTCTTGAAAGCATATTTCGCAATTCAGAACCCTTTTTAATCTGCTCAAGATAGACGACAGTCCTCATATCTTTTCGAGCAGAACCTCGAACTCTCATCTTCTGGTCGAATGTGAGGTCATCTCTTTCCTCACGAGACTGATTCGAAGCGTCCTGTTCTTCCTTTTCTTGAACGATCTCTGATTTGCGAGATTTTTTCGACGGCCGGAAACTTCTTCAGCCGCCTTGGAGAGAGCGGAGAATCTCCTGCTAACCTCCTCTTCAAAACTTGAGTCGAAACCGAATGGATCGCCTCTGTCAGCGCTCGGCAACCTTTCATCCCTACTCATCACAACCTCCAAAAAGTGCGATTCACAACTAGAGACTGCGTCCCACCAACAAACTAGAGCTCAATGCCGAGCATTCTTAAACGGTTGAGCATGGTTGTCACCGATACACCAAAATACCGTGCAACCGACTCTTTCGTCATCCCTAAGCCAGCAAATGTTTCCACTTCCCAACTTGGCATGAGAAGTGCATGAGCAAACGCGTCAGCAAATTGTTCTGATCTTCTTGTGTCCGGATCTCCTGAAGGAGTTGGGATTCGGGCACGATGAAATTCGGTACCCAGCTTTTCTGGATCGTCATACCAAAAAGGAACATCGGAAGCTTTCTTTTCGAGGTGATAATGCTCCACGTAATGCCCAATCTCGTGCGCGATCGTAAAGCGACGACGCTGTGAGGTCATGTCGCTATCAAGAAATATTGTCGGATCACGGTCGTTGGCACGCTTGATAATGAGGCCAATTGTCTCACCCGGAAAATCCACATACCGAATAACGATTGGAATCTCTGACGCAATGCTAACGACATCTACCGGAAATACACTGTCCCAGAAGTTTTCAAGTATTCTCTCAGCAAAGTATTCCGCTTCGGAGTAGAGTTGCTCAAGGTTAAGGTCCGAGTTCAGACAAAAGCCACCCGCTCCGTTGAAAACTTCGCTCACAGGCTGGCCACTTCCTTCGCCGTCACCTCCGGCACGCGCAGCGCGATACGAACCGGAGAGAGTGCCAGGCAAGCTGCCTCCCACCGTCTGCTCACTCACAGCAACACGCCCCAAGTGAGCATTGAGCCAACCTTCTCATCTCTTCTTCTCCAATCTCACACGAACTCTGCCGATCGTTCCCATAGACAGTTCTACAAGACTCAGCGCAAAAACTGGTCAAGTTAGAGTCGAACTAACTTAGTTACAACCGTGTGATTAGATCCAATGAAACCAGTAGCGCAGCTTAACTGGGCTCGGGCGCGCCGGTGGTACCCAAAGAGGAGAAAAGCTTATCTGCATTTGGATTGACACGCAAGAGGATGGCTTTGCGTTCAGACTGCTACGCACCGGATTCGACCCTCCTTTTTGGATCGACCATGCCTACGACGGACGCCGCAGACAAGCCTGTCTCGACCATTGTTCTAATCGAATTGGAGATCATCATGACTCAATCGGCACGAGGCACCTAAGCCTTACCGTCACCAAACAGTGCACCAGCCCCACCCCTTTGAAGTGGACTCTGAGCAGCAAGCGCTCTCAACACATTCGCAGCACGCTCCACAAGATCGCCGAATTTTCTCGTCGTGGTCTCCAGATCCATGCGGAAGCCCCTCATACGCGGGTCCTCGCCCTCCAGGCATCCACCGACACCTGCATGAGGCTGGTCTCTTCCAAGAGCAAGTCCTCAGTAGCGGTTCTTAGGTCCGCAATCTTCGTTGCCAGTTGGCGGATCTCTGCAGAGATCGCCGATATCGAATGCGGTGTCAATGCCCTCTGCTTGTGTCTGCGCCACGGATCAGACCTCCAGTCTCCTGAATGCTTCGGCGATGTTCTCCTCATCGAGTTCCGCACTCGTGACGACCTCGCTCATATTCTCGCAGGCCGTTGCACACAAGCCCGATAGCTCAGTAGAGGCTCCGATGAGCCGAGTTGCGATCGTCTCAATCGCCTCGCTCACCTCGTCCGCTTCCATGCTCGGAGGAATCACACGGGAGGAATGAACAGTTCCACAGCGTCCGAATCCGGTTCCTTCTCAAAAACACCTGCCCCAAGGGGTCGGAAGTGAAGAGGCACAGTGCTCTCGCGGAGGGGACTCCAAGACCCTGGATCTCGGTCAGCTCCACTACAGAGGCACCGTGCCCTCCCGGGGGACCCTCAACTGCCACCCCGATTCTCAGGGCTTCCCCGCAGATTTCAGGCCGAGTTCTCGAGCTCGCTCGGATTCCTCGGGCACGCGCCCCGCAGAATCCCCGGTCTCAATGATGCGATTGTGCTCGTCCACGAAAGCGACCGCGGGCTTCCACCCCCGCACCTGGGACTCGGGCACCTGACAGTACGCCATGATGATGACAAGGTCGTCGACGCTCACCAAATGCGCTGCAGCCCCGTTGAGCTGGACAACGCCAGAGCCCCGGGGTCCTGCGATCGTGTAGGTCGACAGGCGCTTGCCATTGTCAATGTCCGCGATATCAACACGCTGGCCCTCGACAATATTCGCGGCGTCAAGCAGATCCTCGTCGATTGTGACCGAGCCGACGTAGTGTAGGTCTGCGCCGGTGACCCGCGCCCGGTGGATCTTGCCCTGGATCATCGGGCGCATGACTTCCATTCGCATGGTCTCAGCCACGCTCCACCTCCAAGATGACGGGAAGATTGTCGATGAGCCTGGTTGTCCCGACTTTCGCGGCGAGGAGGATTCGGCAGGCTCGCCCACCTTCCACCATGGTGGCGGGCCGGGCGTCCTTTTCAGTCACGAGGGCGACACCGGGCGTTCCAGCGAGAATGTCGAAGGTCCCTTCATCGACGAGGGCAACGTAGTCGACGTCGATCCCCCCAGTGGTCTCAAGGACCTGAAGGACTGCTGTGACGGCCTGCTCGGCGCTCGCACCATTGGCTGCGGCCTCACGACCGGCTTCGAGCCCTTTCGACAGGGATCGGGCGCGCACTCGTTCGTCCTCTAAGAGGTAGCGGTTGCGGCTAGACAAGGCCACGCCATCGGTGTCACGGACGATCGGCACACCTTCAACGCGGACGGGCACATCCAATTGGGAGAAGACGTGGCGCAGTACCGCGAGCTGCTGCGCGTCTTTCTCACCGAAAAGCGCAACGTCCGGGCGGACGAGTCCCACGACCTTCGTGCACACGAGGGCGACGCCAGCGAAGTGAGTGGGGCGGGCGGTGCCTTCAAGGACATGCGCAATACGACCCGGGTCGATGCTGAGGTCAACCGGCTCGGGGTAAGCGTCCTCGGGGCTTGGCGCCCACACGAGATCGGCACCGACGCTTTCAAGAGCCGCCATATCCGCGTCAAGGGTGCGCGGATAGGCATCGAAATCCTCTCCGGGGGCGAATTGGGTCGGGTTGACGAAGATCGTGACGACCACGTGGTCGCCGAGTTCTTTCGCGCGTTTGACGAGCTGCAGGTGTCCCTTGTGCAGGGCACCCATCGTCATGACGAGGGCGCGAGTCCCCTTCAAATCTGCGAGGGCGGCGGCGAGTTCTTCCCGCGTACGGGTGAGGACAGGTCGATGGGTCATGCCTCCATTGTCGCGCCCTGTAGCGCGTATTCCCACTGCGAAGAGAGTTTCTTTAACCACGCTGAACGTGAAATCAGGCGCACACCGGGGACTTTCATCCCTCCAGGAGGGCGCTTCGCACAGCGTCAGCGTCCCGCTCGTTCAGGCGAGCTCGGCAGAGCAGCATCGTGACGGCGTCACGGACCCCGGCCTCGTAAGCATTGAGGGCATCATCGCCGAGGGTGGCAAGGGCCTTCACGTGTGAGCGCACGACCTCGGCATCCGCCCTGGTGATAGGGGCGGCAATGGCAGCCTCCCCTTCACTGAGGGCCACATCTGTCGTCTGTCCGAAGAGGGGGCCCGCGATAAGGGAGGGTTCTTCAATTCCTTGAGCTTTCAACGCTTCGAAGGCTCGGATCACTCCCATCGCGATTCCGTTGACGCCGAGGGTGAGGGCGGCGTGCACTCCGGGACGCGCGTCCTCTTCGATGATGATGGGTTCGCCTCCCATTTCAACGACGAGCGCCTGCGCGATCGGGAGAAATGGGCCGGGCGCAGTGACCAGGAAGGGCGCTCCTGTGAGTCGCTGCAGGTCGACGCTCCAACCGGTGAAACGGATCGTCGGGTGGATCGCCACTGGAATCGCGCCTTGAGCGTGGGCGGGGGCGAGAATGCCGGTGCCATAGGGGCCGGCGAGGTGAACGAGGATCGTCCCCATCTTCCAAGCGCCAAGTTCTGCAAGTCCCGCGACGAGGGGAGCGATTTCCTCATCAGGAAGGGCGAGGAGGACGAGTTCAGATTGAGCGACGATCTCCTCAATGGGAAGAACGGGGACTCCGGGGAGGAAGGCGTCGGCTCTTTCGACCGCCTCCGCTGATCGGGCGGCAACCCCGATGATCTCGTGTCCGGCGGCCCGCAGGGATGAAGCGATGATCGGACCGGACTTGCCGACCCCGATGAGTCCGATCCCGAGGCGCCCTGCGCTCACGAGTGCTCCTCAGCGAAAGGGGGCTGCGCACTCGACGCCTGGGGCGGTATCTCAGGGATTGGCCCTGCCTGCCCATTCGGAGGTAAAGGAGCGGGCTGCCCGTTCGGAGGGATCGGCGCGGGGTGCGCGATCTGCGGCTGAGTTGTGGCCTGTGGGAATGGCCCTGCCTGCCCAGCCGAGGGGAACGGGGTGGTGAGCCCGTTCAGCGCGGGCTGTCCACTCGGGGCCTGAGCCGCAGGCTGCCCGCCCTGGGGGTAGGGCATAGGCTGCCCGTTTTGGGGGTAGGGCATGGGCTGCCCACCTTGCGGATAGGGCATGAGGGGCGGGCTCTGCACTGCTGACGGAATCACCCCGGGCTGCGAATAGAGTCTGCTCTGACCGCCCGCCATCGACGAGGCGGATTGCGCTCCTGAAGGAAGCACTGCCCCGGCCTCGCCGATCACACCGGTGCGCCCTTCGAAGTCGAGACGCGACTGGACCCGCGAGAGCCAACGCTCGGGCGGCTCCTTCGTACGCCGAATCCGCGCTCGTTCTCGCAAACCCTCACTCAGCGCCACGGCGGCTGAGACATCGAGGTGACGCGCCCTGCAGGGGGTTGTACCTGGAACGATCTGCGCCTCCACATCAGCCAGGGAAAGGCGACGTTCAAGGGGTCCTTGAGCGAGTTTGAGGGACTGAACACGCTCAACGGGAATGACCGAGAGGTCCCAGCTCAACCATCCATCGCGGATGACGAGGCAGGTCTGAGTCAAAGCGACGGCGCGACGTTTCTTGACCAGCGGATCGAGAATCCTGGCTCGCGTGGAAACAGGGATGAAGCCGACACCTTCTCCCGTCCCATCGAGAGCGGCGCTCATGAAAGCCTGAGGGTCGGGTACGCCAAGGTCTCGTACGACGAGCCACAAAGCGAGCTCCGCATCCGCCCTCGTACCGACGGGGAGAAGCAGGTCTGTTGAAAAGCCCTTCTTGGTTTCCTCCTGGTTCTGCACTGCGAAACCTGCCTGAGTGATCGTCACCCGATACCAGCCGACCCACCTCCACAGCAACGGGCGTTGGATACGAACCGCATGGATTCGGTTCGGAGGGATCGTCTGTGAACGAGTCTCAAGCAGGCCCGAACGTGTACGGATGCCATCGGGTGACACCGCTCCGGTGAAATTGAACTCGCCTGCGAAGCGCTTCCAGACTATCGCCCCCATGGCCAGCAGGATCGGGAGGAGACCGACAACCCCGGATAGGCCCCCAGCCCCGATCAGGGTAGTGAGAACGCCGACTCCGACGAGCACTGCGAGGAGGACGAGGACGCCGACGAAGACGCCGCTGGTGAGGATGAGGGAACCCAGGAGCCGTCCGCTCGGCACCTTGTACAGCACTCGTTCAGGGGCGGACGGGGCGAAACGGCGCGGAGTCATTCCCGCAGTCGCGCTGGGCGAAGACGCTCCCGCAGGTGGCAAGGGCGTTCCTTCTCCATAGCCTGCATTCGTACCCGGCACTGGGACGCCCGCCTTGCTGTGATGGGGGGCAAAACTCCCGGCCTGGGCCACCGTGGCATCGGAGAAAACTCCTGAAGCTCGCGCGAGGATTTCTGCGCGAAGATCCTCAAGCTCCTGGGTCTTCAAAAAGCCGAAAGCAACCTTCGATCCGGCCCCGCCCGCGACCTCAATGTCGATCGTGCCGAGCCCGAAGACACGCCCTAGGAGAGGATGTTGGATGTCAACACCTTGGATGCGTTCAAGGCGAGCCTGCTTCAAGGTCCGCAAAAGGATCCCGGAGCGGTAGTAGACGCCACTATCGGTGACCGCGAAGCGGGTGACCCGCCAGGACAAATACGAGATCAAACCGAGGATCAGCACAAGCCCTAAGAGCCCCCCGACTGCGATCAAGACGATACGACCGGTACCGAGGGAATGCGCATAATTCGAAGACAGCGTATTGACGAACAGGTTCGTGTTCTGGAACAAGACAATCGCAAGGAGGACCGTCACACCTTTCCACGCTTTGATCAGCGGGGAAAGCGGGTGCAGGCGGCGCCACTGCCCTTCGGCGATCGCTCCCTCAGTTGCGCGGATCTTGGGGGCCGCACCCCCTCCGGCGCTCACAGGCCCGCCAGTTCAGCAGAGCCGCGCTCGGCGAGCATGTCACGAAGACGCACCGCCTCATCAACGGGCACGCCATTCAAAGTCGCATCGGTGTGCGCCGAGGCGGTGTGGACTTTAATCTCCGCAATCCCGAACATGCGCGCGATCGGCCCCTCGGAGATCTCGATGTACTGAATCCGACCATAGGGGATCAGGGTGAGACGACGGAACATGATGCCCTTACGAATGCAGAACTCATCCCCGGCGAGGGCGAAGGCCATCGCTTTGACCTGACGGGAGATGAACCACAGGTCCCAGACAGAGACGCACACGAAAACCGCGAACACGATCCAGAACAAGGGGGTCAGGAGGCGTGCAGCAACGACGGATGCGATGAGCACTGGGAGCAAGCCGAGCATTGAGGAGATGATTCGCACGAGCGCAAGCTTTTGAGATACCGGATGAAACTCGAGTCCTACCGGAGCCATGGGGTCGGTCATTGCGACGCCTTTCGAATACTGCCCAGATCGTGGGCTGTTTGCGAGCCTTTATCGTCTCACAGCGCCCATTATCGTCTCACAGCCTCGCTTCTTGGCGAGACAGCTCTTCGCCTCACCCACAGGACACACCCCCTTCCACCCAACTCCCAGCGAACATCCAGTTTCCTGGTCGAAGATGAACTCATGTCACGACAAAACTCCGAGGGCGAAGCCCGCCTCCTCGTCGTTGACGACGAGCCGAATATCCGCGACCTGCTCGCATCCTCCCTACGTTTCGCCGGCTTCGAAGTGTCGACCGCCGCCGACGGACACTCCGCCTATCGTCAAGCAATGGACGAGTCCCCGGACCTCATCGTCCTCGACGTAATGCTTCCCGACATGGACGGTTTCACCGTGACGCGTCGCCTACGCGAAGCGGGCGTACAAATCCCCGTTCTCTTCCTCACCGCCCGTGATGACATGCGCGACAAGATCCAGGGGCTCACCGTCGGCGGAGACGATTATGTGACAAAACCCTTCGGCCTCGAAGAGGTTGTCGCCCGTATTCGCGCGATCCTGCGCCGCACTCTCGGGGCTGAAGAAGACGACGGCCTCTTGCGCGTCGGCGACCTCGTCATCGACGAAGACGCCCACGAAGTGACAAGGGCGGGGGTCTCCATTGACCTGTCGCCCACCGAATTCAAGCTCTTGCGTTACCTCGTCATCAATGAGCGGCGCGTCGTGTCAAAGATGCAGATCCTCGACCACGTGTGGGAATACGACTGGGATGGCGAAGCCGCGATCGTGGAATCCTATATCTCCTACCTGCGTCGCAAACTCGCCGTCGAAGGCGCCTCCGGGGAGCTCATCCACACGAAGCGCGGCGTCGGTTATATCCTGCGCGCCGAGGACTGACCGTGAGCAGTGGCCCACTCGCTTATCTTCGAGCGTTCTGGGAGCGTCGTCCTCTTTCCTCCCAGCTCGTCGGCCTCATTACGGCGCTCCTCGCCCTCGGCCTCATCATGTCGGGCACAGTCATGCTGGGCCTTTTGCAACGCCACCTCGTCTCCCAGATCGACGAACAGCTCAGAACCACCGCGCCCTCGGCACTGAGCGCGAACGATTTTGGAGCACAAAAGGGCATCTCCGTCTTCCCCACGCTCTTCTACATTCGCAGTACGCTGCCCGGAAGTGAGGACGCGGTTTACTACTATCCCGGCACGCTCAAAGTTTCCGGCACTCCGAAAATCCCCGAACTGCTCAGAGTCGGAGATGTTCCCGATACCGAGGATCAGATCACGAGGCCGGTGACAGTTGCTTCGAGTCGCTCGGGAGAGAATTGGCGTGCGATCGCTTTCCCGATCTACGCCGAGAAAACCCATGAGCCGATTGGCGTGATGACGGTCGCGCTTCCACTGACCGATGTGCAACGCACGATTCGCACGACAGCCGCCTACTTCATGATCGGTGGCCTCGTCATCGTCATGGTCGGAGCAACGATCGGCTCGTCCCTCGTGCGTCGTTCTCTGCTTCCTTTGCGAGAGATTGAATCGACGGCGGGGAAAATCGCCGCAGGTGACCTCACAAGGCGTGTCCCCTCCGCTCCCCCATCCACAGAGGTCGGCTCCCTCGCATTGTCATTGAATGCGATGCTCACGCAGGTTGAGCAGTCCTTCGAGGCGCGTCAGGCCTCCGAGAAGAAGATCCGGCGTTTCGTCTCAGATGCTTCACATGAGCTCCGCACTCCACTCGCCGCGATTTCCGGGTATTGCGAGCTCTATTCGATGGGCGGCGTGCCTTCGGAGCGCGTCGACGAGGTCATGGGGCGTATTCAATCCGAATCGAAACGAATGGCGACCCTTGTCGAGGATCTGCTGACGCTGGCGCGGCTGGACGAAGGACGCCCTTTGGAGTTCACGGACTTGGATCTCGTGAAATTGGCGGATAACGCGGTTTTCGACCTGCAGGCCTTGGACCCGACGAGGACGGTGCGCCTGTGCTCCCTCAATGGGCATCGCCCGCCCATGACTGTGGTGGTGAGCGCCGACCGTGACCGTATCTCCCAGGTCTTCACGAATGCGATTGGCAATATTGTCCGCTACACGCCGGAAGGCTCTCCTGTTGAGATCGCCCTGGGACGAGTCGGGTGCGATGCGGTCGTCGAAATCCGAGATCACGGTCCCGGTATCGCCGATTCGGATCGAACTCGCGTGTTTGAGCGTTTCTACCGCTCCGATTCTTCCCGGGCTCGCACTAGCGGAGGTTCGGGCCTCGGGCTCGCGATCGTCGCCTCCATCCTTGCTGCGCATAAGGGCAATGCGAGGCTGACCAAGACGAAAGGCGGGGGGCTCACCCTCCGGATCGAATTGCCGATCACCCGCTCGGCCCCTTCTGCTTCGAGCGAAGCTTCCTCTGCGCAGGATTGCGCGAGCTCCGAGCTTGCCTCCTCGGAAAACGCAACGCCCACGCTTGCCTCCTCGGAAAACGCTTCGCCCGAGCCTACCGGGCAGGATTCCCACTCAGCTGAATCTTCCGCGCTGGAAGGTCTGCCACCCGAGGTGTCCTCGCAAGGCTCTTCCTCTGACGAATCACCCTCTTCGGGCACGGCGAATCGCCCTCGGGAAAGCGTCGAAGCGCCGAAAACTGAGGATGGCGAAGAGCACATCACGGGGTGAGAATCGCCACCCGATATGGTGGTCCTCGTCGAAGTGGCTACGATTCTGGCCGTATTCCCGAATTCAGGAGAGAGTCGACTATGGGGGCAGAAGCGCCTCAATGGCTGTTCAGTTCTTTCACTGACACGATGCAGGAAATCGGTGCGAGCGCCTCTTTGGAGCGCCTCGACGCCGAGGCCCGCGACTTGGTTGCGCACTGGTCCGCTCCGGAGCGCCGCCTCCACAACACCCGCCATCTCATTGATGTCCTCGCGCACATCGACGAGCTCGCAGCGACCTCGCACGACCCCGATGTCCTGCGGGTTGCCGCCTGGTACCACGGTATTGCGCTGAACCGTTGCCTCTCGATCCGCGTTCAAGGCACTGACCCTGTGTCGGCTGAGAATCTGTGCGTGCACATCACGCGGACTCGTCTCTTGGAGCTCGGTGTCAGTGAAGACGTTATCGACAGGGTTGCCGAGCTCTTGTCCTACATTGCCCGCCACCGGGCGCCCCGCACGGACGTGGATGCACAGGTCCTCGTGGATGCCGACCTTGCGATGCTGGCTGTTTCCCCGCAGGAATATAAGAAATTCCGGGAGAACCTGCGCGCAGAGCTATCGGATGTTGAGGAGACCGAGTACCTTCGCGCTCGACGTGCCGTGGTCAAGCAGCTCCTGTCCTTCAATCCCCTCTACCAGTCTCCTCTTGGTGAAGCCTGGGATTCGGCGGCGCGAGCAAACCTTGAGGTTGAACTCGCGAAACTGGATTCTGCCCTGCGCGATTGTGCGGACGATTCTTCCGCAGACGAGGCCGAGCCTGATCCTTCCGGGTCGATCGACGATGAAGGGCGGACTGCGACGGGGACGATCATCATTAAGCGCCGTCAGTTGAAGAAGAAGGCGTCAGCGAGCCCGGACGAGTTCACTTCCACCGGGCTGCTTCCGAAGATCGCACCGGTTCCGGAGACTCAAGTGCTCTCTTCCGAGGAGGATTCCGCATCATCTTTGGAGATGGCGATCGAAGCACTCGATTTGCCTTCCACTCCTTCAAAGTGACAAGGCTTGTCTTCTCAGTGTCCTGAGGTTTCGCTGCCCCGGTCCACAAGGATCGGGGCAGCTGTGTCTTTCCACAAGGCGAGGGCGGGGGCGAAGCGTACGTGAGCGCATCTTCATAGCCTGTCGTGCAAGCGCCGGAAAAGATCGGCGTATTCACACGGAAGGACAGGTCCTATGGCGATGTACACGATCGATTCGGCCCAGGTGAGCGCGAGTGCCGCCAGAGTCGGTCAAAGAAGCGCAGAGATACGTTCCCAGGTCGAAGCCCTGATGGCTGACTTGTTGGCTCTGGAGGGTTCATGGACTGGGGTTGCGCAAGCGGGCTTCCAAGCGTGTATCACGGATTGGAGGGCTACTCAGGCCCAAGTCGAGGCCTCTTTGGATGCGATCGGCCTTCGTATGGGCGAGGCAGCGGCAGTGTATGAGGAAGCCGAGGCCCGCTCCGCTTCGCTCTTCGCCGGGTGATTCTTCGCCTTTGGTGCAGGCGCGAGGCCCTCCGCTCGGCCCCCACTGAAGATCCGCCTCCTGGATGCCTTCGCTGCAAGCGCGGGGAGCGCCCTCCAACGCCGCGAGGAACCGACGGGTACCGAGCGCCTTCGCTGCAGGCGCGGGGAGCGCCCACTGGAGCGAGCTCCCCGCCGCCCCCTCCCCAAAGGCTCATGCAGGCGCGGGGGCCGCCCAAGCCTCAGGAGAGCTGACAATGGTGGAGCGGTCCGCTTCATGCAGGCGCGGGGGCGCCCACTGGAGCGAGCTCGCCACCTCCCCCCTTCCCCCAAAGGCTCATGCAGGCGCGGGGGCCGCCCTCGAAAAGGACGACCCCCGCGCAAAGAGGTCTCAACCAGCGCCTCGTGGCCGGTCGAGTAGAGGCTCGGCTCAGTACATTCCACCCATGCCGGCGTCTTCACCACCAGCCGGAGCCGGGGGCTCGGGCTTGTCGGCAACGACAGCTTCGGTGGTGAGGAACATACCAGCGATCGACGCCGCGTTCTGCAGGGCGGAACGGGTGACCTTCACCGGGTCGGAAATGCCTTCCGCCATGAGGTCGCCGTACTCGCCGGTCGCAGCGTTAAGGCCGTAGCCCGCCTCCAGGGAGGAGACGCGGTCGACGACGACGCCGCCTTCGAGGCCCGCGTTCTCAGCGATCTGCTTGAGCGGCGAGGACACGGCGATACGAACGATATTCACGCCCGTCGCCTCGTCGCCGACAAGGCCCTCGAGAGCCGGGAGTGCACGATCGGCGGCCTGGATGAGAGCGACGCCGCCACCGGCGACCAGGCCCTCTTCGGAAGCCGCACGAGCATTGCGGATCGCGTCCTCAATGCGGTGCTTGCGTTCCTTGAGCTCGACCTCGGTGGCAGCGCCGGACTTAATGACGGCGACGCCTCCGGCGAGCTTGGCGAGGCGCTCCTGAAGCTTCTCACGGTCGTAGTCGGAGTCCGTGTTCTCGATCTCCTGGCGGATCTGGCGGACGCGCCCGTCGATCATATCCTTGTCGCCAGCACCCTCGACGATGGTGGTCTCGTCCTTGGAGACGACGACCTTACGGGCGCGGCCGAGCAGCTCGAGGTCGGCGTTCTCAAGGGAGAGGCCCACGGTCTCGGAGATGACCTGGCCACCGGTAAGGATCGCCATGTCCTGCAGCATCGCCTTGCGACGGTCACCGAAGCCCGGTGCCTTGACGGCGACGGACTTGAAGGTGCCGCGGATCTTGTTCACGACGAGGGTCGCGAGGGCTTCACCCTCGACATCCTCGGCGACGATGAGCAGGGGCTTGCCGGTCTGCATGACCTTCTCGAGGACGGGGACGATGTCCTTGACGTTCGAGATCTTGGAGTCCATGAGCAGGACGTAGGCGTCCTCGAGGACTGCTTCCTGACGCTCGGTGTCGGTGACGAAGTAGGCGGAGAGGTAGCCCTTGTCGAAGCGCATGCCCTCGGTCGTCTCGAGGGTCGTGTCGAAGGAGTTGGTCTCCTCAACGGTGACGACGCCCTCTGCGCCGACCTTCTCGAAGGCCTGCGCGATGAGGGAGCCGATCTCGGTGTCATTGGCCGAAATGGAAGCGGTCGCGGCGATCTGCTCGGTCGTCTCGACCGGCTTGGCGTCCTCGTGGAGCTGGGCGACGATGGCGGTGACGGCCTGATCGATGCCGCGCTTGAGGGCGATCGGGTTGGACCCGGCGGCCACATTGCGCAGCCCCTCACGGACGAGCGCCTGAGCGAGGACGGTGGCGGTGGTGGTGCCATCGCCTGCGACGTCGTCGGTCTTCTTCGCAACTTCCTTGACGAGTTCGGCGCCAATGCGCTCGAAGGGATCTTCGAGTTCGATCTCCTTGGCGACGGAGACGCCGTCCTTCGTGATCGTCGGAGCGCCCCACTTCTTTTCGAGGACGACATTGCGGCCCTTGGGGCCGAGGGTGACCTTGACGGTGTCGGCGAGGAGGTTGAGGCCGCGCTCCATGCCGCGGCGTGCTTCCTCGTCGAAGTGGATGATCTTGGACATTCTGTCTGGTTCCTTCCGCGATGCGGATCAGGGGCGGTGCCCGCGACGGACGAGGAGCCTGTCTTCGACCCTGTGTCGTCGACCGACGCCTCTCACCGACCCGATGGTTTTGTCACTCTGCCTTGGCGAGTGCCAACGCCAAGTCTGGCACTCGACCCATGCGAGTGCAAGACGAGTGAGGGGTTCAGCGCTCGGCTGAGAGCAAAACTTACGATGCCCGGGCTGCTATGGCAGGCCAGGTCCCCGGAGGCGCAGTGCTGAGCAAGCCACTCATGCAGAGCATGTGTTCGTTGAGGCACCAGTGCCACTCTCATGGGTCACTGCCCCACCCCGCGCACCACTGCACTACTTGTGCACCAGAAGCGCGGCGTGTCGTGCAGGCCCCTCTCCGAGCGGATCGAAATGCCTGCTCGCGCGCCAGATGCGCCGCCCGTGCGCCGCTGCTCTACCCGCGCACCACTGCCCTGCCCGTGCGTCGCTGCCCTGCTTGTGCGCCAGAAGCGCGGCGTGTCGTGAATGCCCTCGCCGAGGGGATCGAAATGCCTGCTCGCGCGCCAGATGCAGGTTCGTGCAGCCATTCCCACTTTCATATGCGGGTTCGCGCAGCCATTCCGACTCCGATATGCGGGTTCGCGCAGCCGATCCCCACTCACACATGCAAGCCCGCTCGAGCTGCGTTCTCTACTCCAGGTTTCCCCGCAATTGCGAGGCCCAATTCCAGGTTTCCCGGCAGAAATGGCCGTCATAGGGCAGGAATACGACGGGAAACCTGGAATCCACAGAGGAAGCGCCCAGGCCCCTCGCACCCAGAAGGGCAGCACGACCTGCGAAGACTGATAGAGGCTCGACCACAGGCTCTCACACAGAAGACCAACCCCCGACAAACACAGAGGTGGCCGCTCGGCTCATCCGAGCGGCCACCTCATCACGTCAAAGGCTCTCGCCTAACGAAGAACGCACCGGCGCATCCTCAGCGCAGAAGGACGACCACATCCGGATCACCCAGCCCAGTGGTGGTGCGGACATTATCAATGCCGAGGGTCTGACCAATGGCCTTTGCAGTCGCCTCGAGGTTCGGATCCTCGTAGTAGATGACGGTGATTTCGCTGGCCCAACCGTTCGCGTTCGCAGCAGTAGCACCAAGGAATCCCGCGTTCGCCAGATCAGAGACACGAGCAGCGGCGAGACCGGCCTGATTAGTTCCGTTAAGGACCGAGATCTTCACATTGTGGTCAACGATCGGCTCAGGTGGAGTCGACTGTGGCTGCTCGGCAGGACTGGGCTGCGGCTGAGGCTCTTCAGTGGACTGATTCTGGTCAGTTGACATGGGCTGAGAATCCGCAGATTGAGCTTGGTTGCCCGACTGGGCGGGCGTCGAGTTCGCGTTGTTATTCGACGTATCTCGATGAGTCAAGTAGCTGCTCGCCCCCCAGGCGAGCAATGGCACGATGACGAGAATCGCAAGGAAGGGCAGGACTGCCTTCCAGCGCGAAGGCACGGGACGATGCATGCCGACTGGCATGTCTTCGCCGGCAAGGTCGAATTCATCACGGGGGTACTGAGAGCTCACGGTGCCAGATTAACCGTCGAAGCACGCTTGCGCTCGCAGCTCCACTGGGCGAGCCCCGTCCTCACCACTTACTCCTGGATTGAGCGTCCTCGAAGTTGTTGGCGCAGGTTTGTCCTCTGTCCTCGCCACTCACTCCCGGATGCAGCGCTTTGCCCCTCTACTCACAACAAGCCCGCTGCGGCGGTGTCTCCCCTGTATTCCATGCTTCGCCACACCGACAGGGTGGAGCATTGTCGGTCACCGCGGTGTCTCCCTGTGTTCCATGCTTCGCCTTCCCCATCGCAGCAAGCCACCGGAGAGTTTTCACACCCGCCTTCATGTCTTCGCTGCCCCGTCCTCGTCGTTGCCCCCGAAGCGAGGGGCTCCCGCATTAGGCTGAAGGGGTGACTGATGTTTCTCCGAAGCCACTATCCGCCCTCATCGATCCGGGCTGGGCGAAAGCCCTCGCCCCGGTTGAGCCAAAAATCCACGAGCTCGGAGCGATGCTGCGCGCCGAAATCGCCCAAGGGCACAACTACCTGCCTGCGGGAACGGATGTCCTTCGGGCCTTCACCTACCCATTCGAGCAGGTGAAAGTCCTGATCGTCGGCCAGGACCCCTACCCGACGCCGGGGCATGCGATGGGTTTGAGTTTCTCTGTTGCTCCAGGGGTTGCGATCCCGCGTTCACTGCAGAACATCTTCGCGGAATTGGAGTCGGATATTGGCGCGCCCCGCCCCTCCTCCGGTGATCTGCGGAAATGGTCGCGTGAGGGCGTGTGCCTTTTGAACAGGGTGTTGACGGTTCGACCTGGTGCTCCGGGCTCGCATCGCAGGCGCGGGTGGGAAGAGGTCACCGAGTGCGCGATCGACGCCCTCGTTCACCGCAGGGACGATGCGGGAAATCGTTTGCCGCTTGTTGCGATCCTGTGGGGAAAGGACGCTCAGACTCTGGAGCCTCGCCTCGAGGGAGTGCCGATCGTCAAGTCCTCCCACCCCTCCCCCATGTCCGCGCGCTACGGTTTCTTCGGTTCCCGCCCATTTTCGAGGGCGAATGCGCTGCTCGAATCCCAGGGAGCGAGCCCGGTCGATTGGGCTCTCTGAACCGACTGGAGCCTCTGAGCTGGTCGGCCCCTCGAGTCGGCTGGGCCCTCGGGTCAGCTGGGTCCTCTCGGCTGGCTGAGTCCTATGAGTCGGCATGCCTCCTCTCAGCTGACCGGCCCCCTCACAGTCCCTTGTTTCCGTTTCCTCGAGCCGATTCGCTTCTCTGAGTCGGATCTCTCCCCTGTGTCGACTCTCTTCTCAGAGTCGAGCGCCACTAAGAAGGAGAGCACGAAGCGCGGAAGAACAACACGAAGGCGACCCCAAGACGGCTATCGCGAGCACTGAAGGCAGCGCTTGGGGACGTCCTCCTCCCGAGAAGAGAGTTTTTCGACGCTCGCACACAGGCACTCGTGCACAGGGGATTGCGCGCGCTCTTGTTGCTCCGTGGCCCACAGATGCCTATGGGGCGCCGTTATGATACGGGTATCTCGTCGACACACTTTTCTTCCCTTGGAGGCTCGCATGGCTGTCTCAATCAGGCAGGCTTTCCGCCGCAGTGGAACCGTCATCGGACTCGTCCTCGCGCTCATTGCAACTCCAGGGGTCGCGCTGGCTGATTCTCTGGAGTCACCAACGCCTCGACCGTCAAGCTTCGAGCAACCGACTCCCCCGAATCCTGGGACCAGCAGCCCTCATGAGGACTCCCACCCCACAGCTCCTTCTACTTCCCTCCCCACAGCTCCTTCTACTTCTGGAGCAAGCAGCGAGGACGGGGCTGAGACGCAAGTGCCTGAGAATCCTCAATCCGGGAGCGGCTGGGTTGGCGAAGGTGCTCAGAGGCGCTACATCGACCCTGAAACCGGCCTTGCCGCGACGAATAAAGTCCGCAAGATCGACGGCGTTGTTTACGCATTCAACGCGGAGGGCTTCATCGTTGATGGATGGTTCACGTCTCCTGAAGGCGAGCACTACTACTCAACACCTCAGGGGGTTCGTTTCGGCTGGTTCTCACTTAACTCGAAGTGGTACTACGGTGATCCGGCTGCGCTAGGTGCTCGAGTGCACGGCTGGCTCAACGAAGGTGGAGCCCGGTACTACTTGGCTCCCACTGGCGAGATGCTCACGGGGTGGCAGAACCTCGATTCCGACTGGTACTTCTTCGCTGCTTCAGGTGCGATGCGCACCGGTTGGCTCGCACAGGGCTCAACCTGGTACTACCTCAGCCCTTCCGGCGCCATGGCCACAGGATGGCAAGCCGTCGGCGGCTACTGGTACTACCTCTACTCCAGCGGAGCAATGGCGAGCGGCTGGCTCAATGACCAAGGCACCTGGTACTACCTGAACGGTTCAGGCGCAATGTACACCGGTTGGCTCGCACAGGGCTCAACCTGGTACTACCTCAAGGGCTCGGGGGCAATGGCAACCGATTGGGAGGGAATCGGCTGGAAGTGGAATCTCTTCGATCACTACTCCGGTGCGTGGATCACGGATCGGGCGAGTTTTCAGTACGACTGGGACCGCGCGAAGTCTTTGTACTCACCGACGAACTACCTGATCCTCGTCGACACTTCTGCCGTTTATTGCACGGGCTTCTACTGGCGCGACGGCACGTGGTGGCCGCAGCATGATTGGCCGTGCTCGGTCGGCGCCCCTTCGACTCCGACGATTACGGGGACCTACTCCATCGGTTCGCGCGGGCATTCCTTCGGCAACGGGTTTACCGCCTACTGGTGGACACAAATCTGGGGCGATTACCTCTTCCACTCGACCCTCTACTACCAGGGGACCCTCACGCCCCTCGATAGTCGTCTCGGCATGCACATCTCGCACGGCTGTATCCGCATGAGGTACGAGGACGCCTACTGGATCAACCACACGATCCCCTCGGGCACAACCGTCCACCTGTACTGAAGCCCCGCAACCGATGGATCTAGGTGCTCACAAACCGACGGATCTAGGTGCGAGTGAGCCTTTCGTTGGGCCTTTGCTCTTTCGACCTCTCCCCGATCCGGGAGGCGAGTCGGCCTTTCGGCGCACCTCAACTCTGTTGATACCCCTGATCCGGGGGCGAGTCGGCCTTCAGCCTTCATCACCTCTGAATACGCGTCAGTCCTGGATCCGGGGTGTTCACAAGGATCACTCACAGTATTCGCTGAGAAGGCGAGACAGCACCTGGATCCGGAGTGCTCACAGAGACCACCTCGAACACAGCGTCCCTACTGTCCTTCACCCCTGGGTTCAAGCCCACCAATGATGAGATCCATCATCTCCTCGAGGCTGTGCTCCCAGTCCTTCGTCGCCTCCTTAGAGGAAAGGAGCTTCTCGAAGGCTGCTTCGACAATGGTCCTGAGGATAGAGATGTTGACTCGGCGCAATTCTCCGGCCTCCATCCCTCTAGCGAGAAACTCAATGATCGGTTCCCACCCACTTTGGAGTCTCTTGACAATGTGGCGATGAATCCTGGGATGTTCACTCAGAAACTCCGTGAAGCTGCTTGTCGCAACAGGCCCGTAACCTTCTGGCTGGACGATCATCACCAGGCGGACCTTTTCGACCGTCGTTAAATCCGGATCTGAGAGGATCTGCATCTTCGCGGCCTTGACCTTGTCGAACCACTGGTCGATCGCGGACAGAATCATCTCCTCCTTATCCTCGAAGAGGACGTAGAGGGTCTTCTTCGACATTTTGAGGTAGGTCGCCAGCTCACTCATCGTGAATGCTTTACCAGTCTCAGCCCATAGGTTGACGACTCCGTCGAGGCAACGCCTGCGTTGTTCTTCGCTCGACTTCTTCATTACCTTGATCTCCATTCAAAAACCCGACGATGCTGCCTAAGTTTCCTATGAGAGTTTCTTAGCAGAAAAACAGGGTCGCCATGAAACTCTATTCAGGGCAAGAGGCGTTCCCCGGTCAAAAGAATGTGCGCCGTGGCCCTTGTTCCGCAGCTCCTCTGCTCCTCGGTTGCTCCGTTCCTCTGTTCCTGCGTCGGCGACGACCCCACACATGATCTCAAGCGGCATAGCGGGCCCCACACCACGTCGAGATCACAACCAGGGTCAACACCAGCCCCCAACACCCCTGCCCACACACCCCACACACAATCTCAAGCCGCACACCAGACCCCACACCACGTCGAGATCACAACCAGGGTCAACACCAGCCCCCAACACCCCTGCCCACACACCCCACACATGATCTCGAGCGGCACAGCGAGCCCCGCACCAGATCGAGATCACAATCAGGGGGTACTGAACTGCCCACGCCCTGCCGTGATGCCCGGATCACGCCGCACCAAGGCTTAAAACACCATTGTCCCCACCCGCGACGTACCACGGCGCCCCAGCAACCCGACAACGCTTTCCTCCACACACGCCAACGCCCCCTGCACACAACAGAAAGCCCCACACACGCGACACCCACCCGCGACGTACCACGGCGCCCCAGCAACCCGACAACGCTTTCCTCCACACACGCCAATACCCCGCACACAACACAAACCCCCGGACAGGCCACCCCCTGCCCCTGCCACAACACAAACCCCCGGATAGGCCAACGCCTCTGCCCCTGCCACAACACAAGACCCGACACACCAGCCCTGCACGGCCGAGGGTGAGCACATCGACGGCCTTGGACCGAAAGCCCCCCACACGCCAATACCTCCGCGCACAACAGAAAGCCCCGCGCCGACTTTCGTCGACACGGGGCCGTTTCTCAGTGGAGCCGCCTATCGGACTCGAACCGATGACCTGCTGTTTACAAGACAGCTGCTCTACCAACTGAGCTAAGGCGGCGCGCCAATAGTGTGCCATGGAGTCCGGGGCTCAGACGAATCCGCGAGCGCACACGTCCGAGCCCCGAGAATCCAAGAGACTGTTTACTCGGTCTTCAGCCCCATTGCCGCCCGCACAACGGACAGGAATTCTGCGGCATTCGAACCACTCAGAGGAATCTCGGTGGAGTGGTCTTTGACGAACTCGGGGGTGCCAAGATTCCCGCGCCCTTGAATCGGGGCATCCCGCCATGCCTGGGTAGAGGCTTCGAGGTACTTTTCGACGACGTTGGGGGGAAGTTTCGCGACGACCTCCTCGGAGACGCCCTGTTCCTTCGCGATCACCTTCACCTGCTCCCAAGACTTATCGAGGTCCTGGATGACGGTGCCCTTCCCGGAGTTGAACTGCGAGGCGAAATACGACAGGAGCGCATGGTGGAAGCTGATCCAGTGCTCGGGGTCTTCTCTGGCAACGATGAGCGAGGCCGAGGTCGCGGGGAGTTCATAGGCCATGCCGACCGTGGTGACGGGCTGGATTTCGAGGTTGTATTCGCCTCGTTCCGCTCCTTCGACGAGGTCGTGGCCGAGCGCAACGTCGATGTCTGCGCAGGCGTGGCAGGAGTAGTCGAAGTATTCGGTGAGGGTCGGGAGGGCTTCGTCCTTCTTGCCGACGCCGAGGTGGGAGTAGACGATCGGCTCGCCATTAGCGTATTCCCCAAGGGTTGTTGCCGGGTCGGCGTCTATTGCCGCGTTCTTCTTGTTCACCTGGTTGCTGATGACGATCGCGACTGTCGCGATAACAGCGAGGACAACGATGAGGACGATCGAGATGATGATCATGCGGGTTCGACGATCGGCCTTTGCTTGGGCTTCACGCATTTGCTGCGCCTTCAAGCGGACCTCGTCCTGGGGCTTGTTGAGGGGCATGAGCCTCCCTTTCTTCGGTTCGATCGTCACCCTAGCGATGGTTCCTGGAGTTTGCTTTCAGGAGAGGCCTCCTGTGAGGAGGTACCAGGTGGTAATCACCACTCCTGCGCTGATCATTCCAGCGATGAAGCGCACCCACAAGGGGCCGAAAACCGCCTTGGAGAATCGGCTGGTGCCGTCTCGCAGGTCAATCGAGGTGGGCATCAGCCAGGTCAACACCAGAGTTGCCCACAGTGCAGCCCACAGTGAGGCGGCCCCATGGGGGTCTTGGATCAGAGGCTCGGCGCTGATCGGTATTCCTGGGTAGCTCATGAGTTTCGGCCACAGTCCCCAGTTCGGGTTTCCCATTGTCGAGGACGAGTAGGCCACCCATGAGAGGTAGGGAATGAGGGCTGCGAGTGTGAAGCCGAAGGCGAGTTCTGCGAGGACGCGCAGGAACATGAGCGGCGAGGCGGCAATCATTGCTGCTGTGTCGGAGCTTTTCATTCCGCCGTTGCGGATTCGTCGCATCTCGCGTCGTCGGAGGTTCGCTCCTGTGAAGCTCACAAGGAAGAGGACGAGGGCGAGGGCGAGGGAACCTGCGCTTCCAAGGAGGATGGGGAGCAGTGCCAGCGGCATGAGGAGTGCGGGTCCGAGGATCCATGTTGTTTTCGGCAGAGCGGGGGTGTAGCCGGACTTGTCTGCGTGCAGCCATGTGGGCTCTTCTTCGTCCTCGTCTTCGGGGTGATTGGCGCGTATGACTGTCGGGAATCCTCTTCCACTATCTTCCAGGTCCCATGTGCGAGGTTGACCAATCGGGGCTTCTCCCCATCCGGGGAGGTGTTCAGGCGCGACTGGCGCCCATCCTGCGCCTTGTCTTAGCGTAGTGCTTGCCCCTCTAGGGGCTGTTGGCACGCCCCCGCTCAGCTGTCCAGCTACTGGCGCACCTGCGCCCAGGTGTCCCGGCATTGCGACTGCGCCCCCGGCAGCCTGTCCCGGTGTTACTACTGCGCCCCCAGCATTTTGCCCGGGCACTGGGGCAAAGGCCCCACCAAAGTGTCCCGGCACCCCCTGAGCCCAGTCCTGGGGGTGCCCTCCCAAAGCAGGATCCCATGCTCCTTGTGCTCCAGGTATAGGTCCCCACTGCCCGTTTGTGGACCCCCACTGCCCGTTCGTCGCATCCGCCGGGAGCGCGTCTGCCTGCGAGAATCCTCGCCCACCTGGGGTATCTGCGCTTTGCCCTGCATCCCAGGCCTCAGCCTGTGACTGCTCGTGCGCCGACCCTTGAAGGGGCGTCGCACCTTGGGCTGGCATTGTGCGTGTCCGTCCGGCTGCATCATCGGTGGGCAGGACGCAAGTGGGTTCTGCTTTTGCAGCATACGCGGTCGGCCAATCGACGGCATCAAGATCAACCTCGTACGCGAAGTCGGCTGCCGAGTTGAAGGCGTCAATGATCTGACCTGGGGCGACACGGACGGAGGGGTCCGGGGAGAGTCCCTGAGCGAGGGCCTGGGCGACCAGGGGATCAATTCCTTCAAGATCGGCTTGGCCGGTGAGGACGCGCATGGTGATGCCCTGCAGGTCTCCGCTGCCAAAAGGCGGACGACCGCTCGACGCGGAGAGCATGGTCGCGCACCACGCCCACCAGTCCGTCGCTTCGCTGGCTTCCTGGCCTCGAAGTAGTTCAGGTGCGGTGTATCCAGCGGTGCCGGAGACGAGGCCCGTGCGGGTCAGGTGCTCGTCCTCGTCGCTCATGGCGATGCCGAAGTCGATGAGGATGGGACCTTGAGTCGAGCAGATGATGTTTGAGGGTTTGATGTCGCGGTGGATCACGCGGGCGGCGTGGACTGCTTGGATGGTGTGGCGAATGTCCTCGCCGAGGACGGCGACGCTTCTCGCGTCGAGGGGACCTTCTTTGAGGACTGCGGCCAGGGTGGGCCCGGCGATGTATTCCGAAGCGATGAAGGGCTGGGAGGCTTCGGTCTCGATATCAACCACTCTCGCGACGGAATCGGAGCGGACCGAGTTCACTGTCGCGGCTTCACGTTCGAGGCGCCTGCGCGCAGCTTCAGAGGAGGCGAGGGCGGGGTGGAGAAGTTTCAAGGCGACCTGAGCGCCGCCTCCGTCCTCGGCGAGCCACACTGTTCCGGCGCCGCCCGAACCGAGGGAGCGCACCAGGGTGTAGCCCCCGAACTCCTCACCCGCATTCACGCTCCAAGCCTACAGGCGCCCGGCTTCACTCAGCCCGAGGGTGCTGCGAAGGGAGGGACTCCCAACCAGCCGCGCTTGGCGCCCGGCTTCACTCAACCCGAGGATGCTGCGCGGAAGGGGAGTTCGGGGCGGCCGCGCTTGGCGCCCGCCTTCACTGAGCCGGAGGGTGCTGCGAGGGGAGGGACTCCCAAGCAGCCGCGCTTGGCGCCCGGTTTCACTCAGCCGGAGGGTGCTGCGAGAAAGAAGGGCCCTCTTTTGAAGGCGGGTCCTGTTCTGAAGGAGGGCTCTGCTCTGAAGGCGAGCCGAAAAGCCCGCACAAGCCACGGGAAAACCGGCAGGTGTGGGTTCTCACCGTCCTGCGCCGCAAAAGCCCCGCACAAGCCACGGGGAAAACCCTGCCCGCAAGCGATGGATCGAACTGCGCACGCAAGCAAATCGAACTGCGTACACAAATTACGGGAAGAACCCTGTACACGAGTGCACAGCAGTGATAGCGTGACAGAGGTTTTTCACATGAAAAGCCCCCCGATCTTTTCGGCGGACAAAGTCAACCCACTCGGATCGTCCGGCACGTACCTGCCGGTGGGAAGGAATACTGATCATGGCTACGGTCACCTTTGAGAAGGCCACTCGCATCTACCCGGGCAATGACAAGCCCTCGGTCGACCAGCTCGACCTGAAAATCGAAGATGGCGAGTTCCTCGTCCTCGTCGGCCCCTCCGGCTGCGGAAAGTCCACGTCGCTGCGCATGCTCGCAGGTCTTGAGGACGTCAATGAGGGTCACATCTTCATCGGCGATAAGGATGTCACCGACGTTCCCCCGAAGAACCGCGACATCGCGATGGTCTTCCAAAACTACGCCCTCTACCCGCACATGACCGTGCGTGAGAACATGGGTTTCGCTCTGAAGATCGCGGGCACTCCGAAGGAAGAGATCGCCAAGCGCGTCGAAGAGGCCGCTCGCATTCTCGACCTCGAGCCCTACCTCGACCGCAAGCCGAAGGCCCTGTCCGGCGGTCAGCGTCAGCGCGTCGCGATGGGTCGCGCCATCGTCCGCAAGCCACAGGTCTTCCTCATGGATGAGCCGCTGTCGAACCTCGATGCGAAGCTGCGCGTCCAGACCCGCACCCAGATCGCGTCCCTGCAGCGCCAGCTCGGCGTCACCACCGTCTACGTCACCCACGACCAGACGGAGGCCCTCACCATGGGCGACCGCATCGCGGTCCTCAAGGACGGCCTGCTCCAGCAGGTCGGTTCTCCGCAGGAGATGTATGAGCGTCCGGCGAACGAATTCGTCGCGGGCTTCATCGGCTCTCCGGCGATGAACCTCGGCAAGTTCAAGGTTGAAGGCAGCACTGCGATCCTCGGCCCGGCCCGCATCCCGCTCTCCGCGGCCACGGTCAACGCGCTGACCGCCGAAGACAAGGGCATGATCACGATCGGATTCCGCCCCGAGGGCCTCGAGCTCGTCTCCGAAACCGAGGCGAACTCCATTCCGATCCAGGTCGACTTCGTTGAGGAGCTCGGCTCTGATGCCTTCGTTTACGGCCACCTCGCCGGCACGGACGGACAGGGCATCGGCTCGGCGGAAGAGGGCTCCTCGAAGCAGCTCATCGTCCGTGTGCCTCCGCGCACTGCTCCGGCTCGCGGTGGTGTCGTGTACACCCGCATTATCGCCGGTCAGCAGCATAACTTCTCCGCCTCGACCGGTATGCGTCTTCCGGAGTGACCCCCTGCGGTTTCGGCCCCGTCCCTGTTCTGGGGGCGGGGCCGTCCCGTCTTTCCACAGGTCTCGTCCTCGTCAGACAGCGGGAAGCGGGAAGCGGGCCAGTTTCTCGCTCACTTTCCTCAGCTGATGGGAGGCACTGGCAGTTTCGCTCTCGCCTCGTTAGCCAGTGAATAGCTTCACCCGTTTCTCTTTCCGCTGCTCGCCCGACAACTTCCCCAGCCAAGGCGACCCCCCAAGTCGAGTCGATGCCCCCAGCCAAGGCGACGCTCCAAGCCAAGGCGACGCTCCAAGTCGAGTCGATACCCCAAGCCAAGGCGATGCCTCCCCCGTGCGCGCTACGAGGATTCACTCGACACACCGAGGCTTCACACGAGGTCGCAAGCCGTGCCCGGAGAAGATACAAGCGCGCCTGAGCGCACTCGATATGAAGGAATGACGCAATGCCCACAGATTTTGAGATCCAGGCGACGAATGTCGATCCGGCTCTGCTTGATCTGCCCTGGAACCTGCCCCTCGAAGAATGGCCGGACTCGCTCCTCGTCGCTCTCCCCAGAGGCATTTCACGACATGTCGTTCGTTTCGTCCAGCTCAACGAGCGCGTCGTCGCAGTCAAAGAGATCGGAGCACCGGTCGCCTGCCACGAATACGTGATGCTTCGCGACCTGTCGCGTTTGAACGCGCCCTCGGTGGTGCCCACTGCGGTGATCACGGGACGCACTGACGATAATGGTGAAGAGCTCAACGCGGTCCTCATCACCGAGCACTTGCAATTCTCCCTGCCCTATCGAGCGCTCTTCTCTCGGCATATGGCTCCTGATACAGCGACGAGACTCATTGATGCGCTCGCAGTCCTGCTGGTGCGTCTGCACCTTCTGGGCTTCTACTGGGGGGATGTTTCCCTGTCCAACGCCCTCTTCCGCCGCGATGCCGATTCTTTCAGTGCTTATCTCGTTGACGCGGAAACCGGAGAGCTGCATCCGAAGCTGACCTCCGGGCAGCGCGCCTACGATGTCGACATTGCGCGCACAAACATTATCGGTGAGTTCATGGATCTTCAGGCCGGGGCGTTCTTCCCCGAGGAGGTCGATCCGATCCATATCGGTGATCGGATTTGCTCACGTTACAAGACCCTGTGGAATGAGCTCACAGGCATTGAAATGATCGATGCCAGCCAGAAATGGAGGGTCGCTCAGAAGATCGAGCGCTTGAACGAGCTGGGTTTTGACGTCGGCGAGTTCAATATGTCCACTGTCGCCGGGACCTCCACCTTGAAGATCCAACCGAAGGTCGTTGACGCGGGCCATCATCACCGTAAGCTCATGCGTTTGACGGGGATGGATGTGGAAGAGAATCAGGCTCAACGTCTCCTCAACGACATCCAGGCGTTCCACACGGCTTCGGGGAGGCCGAATTCTTCTCTGGAGCTCAGCGCCCATGAATGGCTCAACACCGCGTTTGAGCCGGTCATCGCCGCGGTTCCGCCCGAGTTCGCGGGCAAGCTCGAACCGGCTCAGATCTACCACGAGTTCTTGGAGCACCGCTGGTATCTTGCCGAGAGCGCAGGCCATGACATTCCCCTGGATGAGGCGATCGCCTCGTACGTGGAGAATGTTCTTGCGGCGAAGCGCGATGAAGCTCTTTACATCATTTCGGAATCGGATGCTGAGAATCCCACCCCGGTCGCAAACCCCGATCTGTGGTGAGAGACTTTTCTCCAGTCGTCTGGAAGGAATGTGGAATGACCGCACTGCCCCGCGTGTTTGCGCACCGCGGTGCCAGCTCGCTCGCACCGGAGAACACGATTGCCGCTTTCTCGAAGGCGATGGAGGTCGGAGCCCGCTGGTTCGAGTTCGACGTCGACATCATTGCAGATGGGACCCTCATCGTCATTCATGACAATCGGCTGGATCGCACAACTAACGGCAAGGGCGGATATTACACGCGCTCCTTCTCCGATATCCGCAGGCTTGACGCCGGTGCGTGGTTCTCCGACACCTACCGTTTCGAAAGGATTCCCGAGGCCGCGGACGCCATCTCCTTTGGCAACAAGCAACACATGGGAATGAACTTGGAGATCAAACCCTGCCGGGGCGGAACACAATTGCGTGAGCGTCTCATCGAGGCTCTGGCGGTCGCGGTTGATTCTGTTCACGATAAGGATCGTTTCATCGTGTCCTCTTTCGATCACGAGCTTCTCGCAGCCTTCCATGAGGCTCGTCCGCAGATTTCGCTCGGCTGGCTCCTTGACTCCGAGAAGCAGTCAACTCTGGGCTGGCAAGAGGGCGCGTCGGCTCTCGGCTGCTCGGCGGTCCACCCCGATGCGAAGGGCCTGGCGAAGGAGGAGGTCTGGAAGATCCGCGATTGCGGTTTCGATTGCAATGTGTGGACTGTGAACGACCTTGAGCAGGCGAAAGAACTCGCCTCCTGGGGCGTGACCGGTGTCTTCACCGATTACCCGCAGCTCTTCCCCGCTGAGGCGCTCGCCCTCTAAAGCCCACGCCCACTGGGCGGAGGCTTGAAGCAGACTAGGGGCTTGAAGCCGACTGGGACGCAACCCGGCGGAATTGGGCTGAGCCCACATCCTTTGAAGCCCAGACCCGCTGGAGCGCTCGTTGAGCTGCTCGCCTTTTGTTGCCGCATCGAGGGATGAAGAGTCCCGACTCGAATCGCTCGAGTCCATTTCTTCATTAGCCCGTTCTCTTCTCTCGTTCTTTCTCTTTGAAATCTTCCTCCCGCGCGCTCCTCTTTCCTTTCAGCGATGCACCCCGCACAACGAGCCCAGTGATTCTCTCCCTTAAGGTCTTTGCCCCGCGCCTTGTTTGTCTCCTCTAAGACCTTTGTTCCTTGCAGCGTCCTGCACCGTCTTTCTGCATGTATTCCTCCCACCCCTTCACGAAACTTTGCCCCTTCGTAATTGCAACTACGTCATGCCGTAGTTAGGCTTTCTTGTGAGACGCACGAGCAGCGTGCCGCTAACCAGGAAGGAACCATGAACCTCACAAGGATTCAGCGCCACCTCGACGAAAGCGGGGTCACCAACCCCGCCATCCGCTCATTCGTCGAAGAATGGGCGCAGCTCACCACGCCCGAAAGCATCGAGATCATCAGCGCCGAGGACGACGCCCGTCTCATCGCCGAAGCCCTCGATGCCGAGGAGATCTTCCCCGCGGGCCCCGGACGCTATTACACCCGCTCCCACCCCAAGGACACCGCCCGTTCAGAAGGACGTACCGTCGTCGCCACCGCCGACCCGGCGGACAAGGGCGTCTACAACAATTGGCGTCCCTCTAAGGAAGTGCTCGCCGCCCAACGCGAGCGCGTCGCGGGAGCCCTCGCGGGGAAGACCATGTACGTCATTCCTTATCTCATGGCCGTTCCGGGCTCTCCGCTTGCTCCTTTCGCAGCCGGAGTTCAACTGACCGACAATCGCGTCGTTGTCATGCAGATGATCCGCATGGCCCGCGTCGGACTGCACCTCTTCGACGATCTCGCCGATCCGTCATTCTTCGTCCGCTCGGTCCACGTGACAGGAGACCTTGACGCCCTCGGCCAGGGAACAGATGAGGATCAGCGCCTCTTCGCAACAATCGCCGACGAGCGCCTCATCATCCACTACGGATCTTCATATGGGGGCAACGCCCTCCTCGGCAAGATCGCTCATAGCCTGCGCCAGTCCGCCTACGACGGATGGAAGTCCGGGAAGTTCCTCGCCGAGCAGTTCATGCTCCTCGGCATCGTCGATAAGCAGACGGGCCGCACTTATCATGTCTGCGGTGGATTCCCTTCGGCCTCCGGTAAGACGAACCTCGCGATGACCCTGCCGCCCGACGCCCTCGGTGAGCGCTACCGCGTGGAGTTCTACGGCGACGACATCACCTGGCTTTGGGTCGGCGAGGACGGGCGCCTTTACGGGATGAACTCGGAGAACGGCGTTTTCGGGGTCGCGAAGGACACGAACGAGGCGACGAATCCCGCGGCCTTGTCGGCAATTCAGGACAACAGCGGCGTCCTGTTCACAAACGTCGCCTACAACGAGCGGACTCAGGAAGTGTGGTGGGAGGGGCGAACCCCCGAACCTCCAAGCGACCTCGAGGGCTGGCTCGATTGGACGGGCAAGGCGATCAGCGAGCGCAGTGAAGAGGACAAGGGGCTGGCGTGGGCACACCCGAACAGCCGCTTCGCGACCGCCCTCGACAATGTCACGACCGTAGCCCCGGACGCATCCTCCCCAATGGGCGTTCCGATCGATGCCGTCATCTTCGGCGGGCGCACTCGCGACCGAGAACCCCTTATCCGCGCCATGAAAGACCTGGCGGAAGGGGTGTATGACGGCCTCACTCTCGGTGCAGAAGCAACTTTTGCCGCTGAAGGCGTTGAAGGACAGCTGCGTTACGACCCCATGTCGATGCGCCCCTTCATGTCCTATTCGGAAGGGGACTACGCCGCGCATTGGCTCAAGATCCTCGGCAATGTCACCCACGCTCCGATCTTCGCGCATGTCAACTGGTTCCAACGCGACCCTGAGGACGGACACTTCCTTTGGCCCGGATACCGCGATAACCTTCGCGCGCTCCTGTGGCTCATGGACTATCAGGAGGGGCGCGTCCAGGGAAGAAGAACACCCGTTGGCGTTGTCCCGAACGCTGATGAACTCAATCGGGAGGGGCTTGCCATTTCGGATGAGGACCTTGCTCGCCTGCTCACGATCGACGTTGAACGGTGGAGGCAGGAAATGGGCTTCAGGCGTGAGCATCTTGCTCAATTCACGAATCTGCCCGAAGAGATCGAGGCAGTTCATGAACGAATTGAAACCGAACTGAGGAACTGACCGGTCAGTCTCCACGGTATCCCGATCCAGCGGGTGACGGTATCCCGATCCAGCGGGTGGGCGGCTCAGCACGGACGGCCGCCCACCCGCTTCACCGTGTCACTATCGCGCTTCCGTTTTTCGTTTTGGAGTTGACACTGCGAGCGCTTGCCCCTGCTTTCCTTGCCTCTGAGTTCATCTTGCCGCTCGCGCGATCCGTGACACTCTGTTCCTCAATCCGCATCGCAGCAGAATTGCCTTTTCACGACTCGTGGCAGGCTCGTCTGAATCGCTTACAGCATCGCACGTCCGCTGCGTTTCGCTTCTGTACCGCAGTCGGCGTCAGTTCTCGGCCTTCTGGCTCTCAATAGTTCCAACCCAGATGGAGCGGGCGGCTGGCAATCCGAAAGACAACTCCTCGTCGGTTCCTTGAAGCTTGAGGGCAACAGCTTCCGAATAGGGCGATGCTTCACACAGGATCACCTCGGCTCCATATACGATCCCCTGCTCTGCGAGAAAACGGACGAGCTCAGGATCGTCGTCGGCGATTCTTTCAATGCGCAGCACCTCGCCTTTCGAGGATGAGCGGGCGAACTCGGCAAGGGAGTGCGCACCGAGGGCGGGCAGGGAACCGTCGGCGCGTGGAATCGGGTCGCCGTGCGGGTCCCGCTCGGGCTCGCCCAGGTGGGCATCAATCCGTTCAATGAGAAGGTCAGAAACGGCGTGCTCAAGGACCTCTGCTTCCTCGTGCACCTGATCTGCTCGATATCCCAGGGTCTCAACGAGGAAAGCTTCGATGAGGCGATGCCGACGCACCATTGCGATGGCAACGGCAAGCCCTTTATCCGTCAAGGTGACAGCGCCGTAGGGAGCATGGGCGAGGAAACCCTGGTCTGAGAGTTTACGGATCGCATCCGAGGCCGTCGATAGGCGCACCCCTACTTTGGCGGCGATGGTTGACGCTGTGACCGGTTCATCCGACCACTCCCCCAGCGTCCACACCGCCTTGAGGTAGTTCTGACTGCTCGCCGACAAGTGAGAGGGGACCATGCCCACAGGGTATCAACGCCCCCTTGTATATCCTGAGTCCGAGCACTGTTCACACAGCCTTTCAGCCTCCATGCTGTCGACTCTCTGCCCTTCTCGCCGACAGCGGGCATGAGACAGTCCTGGGAGGCCTCCACCTGTCCCGGGTTCTAGAACTCCCAGTCTTCGTCGCTCGTTTCCTCGGCTGTGCCGATGACATAGGAGGAGCCCGAGCCGGAGAAGAAGTCGTGGTTCTCGTCGGCACCGGGAGCTAAAGCGGCGAGGATCTCGGCCTTGACTTCCGTTTCCTCGGGAGCGAATCGTGCGGGGTATCCGAGGTTCATGAGCGCTTTGTTCGCGTTGTAGCGCACGAAGACGGCGACATCGTCCATCAGTCCGAGCGGCTCGTAGAGCGCACCCGAATACTGCATTTCGAGCTCGTAAAGTTCCTCGAGGAGGGTGTAGGTGAAGTCGCGCATCTGTTTGTGTTTCTCTTCGGAACGCATTTCGAGGCCGCGCTGGTACTTGTAGCCCGAGTAGTAGCCGTGAACGGCTTTATCCCGCAGGATGAGGCGAATCATGTCGGCGGTGTTCATGAGTTTTGCCCGCACGGAGAAGTGGAGGGGGAGGTAGAAGCCCGCGTAGAGGAGCAGGGAGGACAAGAGGGTTGCGGAGACTTTGCGTTTGAGGGGGTCGTCTCCGTAATAGTGGCGCAGCACGGTTTTTGCTCTTCTTTGCAGCAGGTCGTTGTCGACGGCCCACTCGTAGGCGGCGTCAATTTCTTCACTGGAGCACAGGGTGGAGAAGATGGAGGAGTAGGAGCGTGCGTGGACGGCCTGCATGAAGGCGATGTTCGTGTAGACCGCTTCCTCGTGTTCGGTTCGAGCATCTTGGATCTGGCTGATTTCACCGACCGTCGCTTGAACGGTGTCGAGCATTGTCAGACCGGTGAAGACGCGCATAGTGAGGGTGCGTTCTTCCTGAGTCATCGCATGCCAGGAGGGAAGATCATTGGACAGTGGCACTTTCTCGGGGAGCCAGAAGTTGGATGTGAGCCGGTTCCACACCTCGTGGTCTTTCGGGTCATCGACACGATTCCAGTTGATGGGTCTGATGCGCGCCTCAGGGTCGCGTCGATAGCGGGGCGGCGTGATGGAGCGCTCGGTGATGGGAGTGCGGGGTGTTGATGTGGTCATGATGTCTTTCGTTACGTCGTTTTCGGGATCGTTCGTTCAGGGGCATTCATCGATGGGCATTCATCGACGAAGGTTCATTGGCGGAGGTACATTGGCGGGTGTTCATCTGCGGAGGTTCATTGGCGGAGCGTTCGAGGTGTCATCGGCTTCGATTTCCGCCCAGAAGTGTTGGAGGCCGATGTTCACGCGTTCAACATCGCGATCTGAACCGAGCAGTTCGAAACGGTAGAGCTCTGGGACGTGGCATTTGGCGGCGATGATTGGCCCTGCGATGCAGTAGTGTTCCCCGAAATTGGTGTTGCCGCTTGTGATGATGCCACGCAGAAGTGCACGGTTGTGGGGATCGTTGAGGAAGATCGCCACTTGTTTGGGAATTGCTTGAGTTTTGTCCCCTCCCCCGTAGGAGGGGACGATGAGGACATATGGACGGTTGACGCGCAGGCGTCCCTCGAGGCGCGGACGCAGGGGGATTCTCACTGCGGGGCGATCAAGCTTGTCAACGAAGCGTTTGGTGTTCTCCGAGACGGAGGAGAAGTAGACGAGGTCGGGGGATTCGTCGTAGCTGAGCTCGCGCACCGGGAGTTCAGCCCGCTTCGTTGATGTCATGAGGTTCTTTCGTCGTCCCAATCGGCGAGCGGTGAGTCCGGGTCGCCGCGCAGAGCGCTGAGATCGCTCGCGCAGGCATCATTAAACCCCAAACAACTTCGCTACGCCAAACTTTTTAGTTTGGCGCGCCGAATCCCAAGGCTTTTTGGGTAGAAAAATGGAGGGATCCCCTCCATAAGGGGACCCCTCCACTGAAGCTGACGAAGCCTCACGCTCCTCACAGCGCCTTGCGTTTCGAACCCTTTCGCTCTTTCACTCCTTGTCTTGGTGGCGACGACGCAGATAGCTCGACAGGGAGACCTCCGCAACCGAATCCACGAGCAGCAGAGCACCAATGAAGCCACCGCACTTGAGCCAGCGCGAGCGCGGCGCTTCACCACGAGCCGCAAGAGTGAGCAGAGCTGTTCCGACGATCGCCTCAGCGGAGGCGAGAGCGCGAACGAGCCCCGGCTTTTCCACAGCGACCGACTGGTAGGTGCTCCACAGGGGCTGTGCACGCGATTCCGGGTCGCTCAACATGATGTCCACACTCCGCCCGATCGCATTGGACACGCCTCGCGCAAAGTGGACTTCCGCGCCCTCGACCTCGGAAGCGGGAAGGGCCCCAAGGAGGAAATCAGCAAGCCCAGCGGGCAGACCCAGGGCCTTGACGACTCGCCGGACCGCGTCCTCGCCAAAAGACGTGGTGGATTCGATAAGGGCATCGAGGTCAGCGCCGGGCATGGCCTTCGCGATCGCTTCCAGGTCGGGGCGGTCGCTGACGAAGTCGAGGATCTCCTGATCGAGTTCTCCAGCGGACTCGTGGGCACCGGCGATGAGGAGGGTCTTCATGCCCCAGTTGTGCGTGATGACATGCTCGAGGTGATCATCGGTCACGAGGAAAACCTGGAACTCCTCGTCCTGGCGCGAAAGGGTGACCAGCGGAAGGTCACCGAAGTTCCACCCGGCCTTCTCCGGGGGGAGCTCGGCGAGCAGGGCGCGACGCCCCTCGGCAAGTTCGACACTGACGAGGTCGATGCCTTCCAGTGCGGCGAGAAGTGGGACCGAGGAAGCGGGGGTTCGCCCGATCTCAACGATCCTGGAGGAAGGCTCCTCCACATCAAGGTCGTCCTCATCCCAGTTGTCCGAAAGAGGGGATTCGCCCTCGGGGAGGTGATCGGCGGTCGCCGAGCCGATGCGCACCTCGCATTCGAAAAGGGCGGCGAGGGTTTCAGCGAGTTCTTCACTCGTCGGACCGGGCGCGACCTTCTTGTCTTTCACAAGTGCGACGTGCCCGTCGGCGAGCGCAACATTCACGCCGAGAAGCTGCGGCGAGGAGGGGAACCACTCAAGTTGAGCGAGGACGGCCTGCTCGCGCAGTGCTGTCGCGACGAGGGCGGGGTCGATGTCCCGACCGATGATCATGCCTTCGATTCGAGTCCAGTCCTGTTCCATTCCGATTCACCCTTCTTCGTTGAGGTACTTCTAATCTCACCACGTTTGACGCCTTTTGTCCCTATGCCGATTTAAGGTTTGCGTCCGCTTTTGGTGAATCTTCCTTCCGGGGAGCTGCAGTGGCTCCCTCGAGCAGCCGCATTGTGCGCCCGCTTCGAACTCTGCGGGACCCGACATATGATGAGCCTCGAGCAGACATGGGGATTGGCTGCTCGGAAAGATGAGCGCTGATGCCCAGTACTGTGTTCGTGCGTTTCGAGTCTCCGGCTCCGGTGCCCGCAAATCCTCGTCGCTTGCACGCCGCAGTGTCTTCCGTTTTCGACCTGCCGGAGGGATTGTCTGCAGCCAGGGCTGCGTCTCTTCCTGTCTTCGCCCACCGCCCTCCCCACGAGTCCGCGGGCCCGAAGCCCTATTGTCTGGGCGAGTTGAGCTATGCGGATGGGCTTTTCGGTATGGAGATCCGTTTCTTGGATGATCGTCTGGTCGACACTCTGGATGCCTGGCTGGCGTGGGGTGGTGTGCTGCGCATCGGAAGCGGCGGGGAGGACACGGTCCTGCTCGCCGCAGTCGATGGTCAAGTGATCGAGCACCAGTCTTGGGAGGAGCTCGCCGAGTGCACTGAGGACACGACCTGGGAGATACACCTGGTGACCCCGACTGTGTTCAGTTCGAGGGGGCAGCATGTTTGGGGAGTCAGCCCGGCTTCCCTGGCGACGAGTCTGCAGGAGCGCTGGTGGCATACGCATCGGGCGAGCGCTCCGGGCAGAGTTGATCGCGAGGCGATGGCTCGTGTCCTCACCACCTACGATGAAACCCGGCAAGTCCCAGTTTCTTTGGGGATGCCCAGGTCGGATCGTCGAGGACGATTAGCCTCGCGCACGATCATCGCCTGTGAGGGCCGCATGCGAGTCAGTGGTCCGGCAGCTTCGCCTCTAACGCGCGTGTTCTCACAGTTGATGGCATTGTCGAGGTTCACGAATGTCGGTTCTCACGCGAATTTCGGCATGGGAGTCATTGACTCTATTGCGGTGGATCCGGGCGTTCAACCTGATTGAATCACTTCCCGCTCCCGAGTCAGTGGCGCCTTGGGAGGCGCCATAGTCGGATGCCGAACGCTAGCGCAAAGACCATTCCGATTCCTATTGCCCCGAGGATTACGAGGACAAGCCAGACGAACCAGGGAGGACCAGACCTGGCGGTGAGGCTGATGGTGGGGTCCCAGTTGATCCAGACTTCCAGCAGGATCGTCAGCGGCATGCCAATAAAGGTGAGGATACCGATCGCCCATTCCATCATCTGCGAGGTGTAGTGCTGTTCTTGTTCCATCTTTTGCCGTTCGAGTTCCGCCTTTCGTCGTTCGAGAGCAATGAGGTGTTCTCTGCGTTCGATCAGCGTCTGGATGCTCTCGCGAATCGCCCGCGCTTGTTGCACGACTTGGTTGACTGAGCGGTCGAGGCCTGTTGCTTCTTGCATCCACACGAGGATCTGGTCCGCTTGGGAATGGGAGGTGACATCCGTCCACCATTCGGAGGCGAGGAATGCGGTCGCTTCAGCGTCGAGGGCGAGCGCTCGATCAATGAGCCCGTCCAGCTGCGTTTCCTTTGTCGATGCGCCGTCTTCGCCCAATTCGTTCGTTGTGCTCCTCAAATCGCGTGCGAGTGCTGCGAGGCGCCGAGACAGGTCGAGGGTTCGCATTTGGTTGAGGGTGATGAGCAGATGAATGTTGAGGTTCCTCGTCAGCATTCGCCGAACGGCTTCAACGGAATAGTCAGTGCGTTGTTTCTCCACATAGGCGATTCCATGTTCAGTGGTGTAGACCGCCCATGATTGGGACAGCGAGTGGAGTCTCCTCATCGAATCTGCAAAACGCGCATCACCGAGTTCGATTCCACCACTTGCCGGCATGAGCCCCCATTGCCATCCAGCGATGATCAATGCAGTGCTGATGCTCGGAGCGCAGGCGTGTCCTTGATTCGCCCCCATTGCGAAGTCATTCTCCGCTTTCAGCGCATCAATGATCTCCGGGGACACTTCTAGCCCCAGTTCGCGTGCTTCCTGAACGGTGGACACCGTGTGCCATGCGGCGATTCTCTCTTGCGGAACCCAGGTGATCGTGGTGATCGGGGGAGCCGACTCGTCTGTCTTCACTCGGCCCGGGAATGACAGTGTTCCCTCTGCACAGCCTGCCTCTTCTTCCAGGACTTTCAGGAGGGTGTTGCGCAAGAGGTGGAACATTCGACGAGTGTGGAGCGCATCGCGAACAGTTGAGTAGTCCTCGCAGCTCACCTCCGTGTGAACCACGAGAAGAACTCGAAGGTCACCGGGCTCTTCTTTGAGCTGTAGGACTTCGAGCGCTCCGATGGTCAAAACGCAGATTCCGTCCTTGTTGAGGTGCTGCCGTAGTGTGTTCAGCCTGAAGGAGCGTCGAACGTCGGGGCTGAGAATACCGTCAACAACATGTGGGTGCAATTCTGATTTGTCTTTCCCCGGATAGGAGAAGGCGGTAGCTGTTCGGAAGTTGACTCCCCCGCTCTTCCACGTCGCCGCAGTTGCATCTTGGGGTGATTTCTCCTCCCCCTCAAGGTGGAGTGGAAAACTATCCTTCCAGGATAGAGTGCTTTTCATTTCCAGTATGAGGGCCATACGCATGCGCGAGCTGTCCTTGATCTTGATGAAACCCGGGCCTTGGGCGACTGCAGCATCACCGCTCATGATGGTCTCCTTCATACCCGTACGGGTGACCCTGTTGCACTCGCATGTCGTCTCTTCATGATGCCGAGGCTTTGTTGCCGACCCGCCCGAGTTTTCGCGCCCCGATAACGTTTCCGTTCACGTCGCGGATCTGGTCTTCGGGCCACACAAGATCGCTGCGTTCGGGGAGGTACTCTGCAAGAGCACGGCTGGTGACATAGAGGACCCCGGGTTGAGGGGTCGGCAGCGGGGGTTCGATTCTACTCGCCCGTGTTCCCTTCACTACGGGGATCGCAATCTCCTCTGTGTCTTCGCCTTCAGTGCGAACGAGGACGGGGGCCTCCTGTCCTGAAGCGATAACGAGTCGAGGTACCTCCTCGGCGGGAGGCAGGATGAGGCGTTTGAGTTCGCCGTCGTTGTTCGAAGTTTCGAGGAGCACCTGATGGGGCGTGAGATTGACGAGGCGCGCATGTTGCGGCTGTTCAGCCGCGCTCGCATGCCTGTGTGTCTTCGGAGTGTCGTCATGCATTGAGCTCCCCCTCAATCCACCCGTGAAGTTCATCGAATCGTTGCTTCCAGTTTGAGCTCGCGCTTTCGGGTTTCCCCTCTATTGCTTCCTGGATCTTGTCTACGGCTGCCTGGAGAAGATCGGAGTATGTCGTAGTCGTTGGGAGAGAGGTGGAGCTGATCCTCTTCCCCAACACGTCCTCGAGGGCTTGATCAACGGTGAACTTTCCGTGATTGAGGGCCGTCTCGGTCCGCACCTTATAGATGATTTGAAGAAGCTGCTCCCGGGTTGCCGATTTTAGGGTTTTCACAGCAGATTTATCACCCTTTTTACGACGCAGAATGACCGGTTCGTCTTGGCTGCGCCCCCTGAAGATGAGTTCTCCCGCGATGGTGGCAAGCCTCGCCCGAAGGAGCTCATCACTCGAAGACTGGCAGAATCCAGCAATGACGCGGTAGGCATCCGCGATTCTTGCCGCGTGCTCGTCGATCTGCTTCGCATTGACGGCCTCTTCAAGAGCTTTCGCCAGTGATTTCGCAGCTTCGGCATGCTCGCGCATCTTCTGGTCACCGAGAGTCAGCAGTCGATAAGTGGACAGCAGATCGAGGCGCTCCATGCAGTACCGTGCCGCTCGGAGCAGAGCCTCTCGAGCATCCTGGTGCAGACCGAACTGATGGAACTGGAACTCTTCCTCATTCCTCTTCACCGTTGATACGAGGAACACGGGGATCCCCCATTGTGCACCATAGTTCTGGGCGGCGGACAGGGCGGGAAGGATGGTCTCTTTCTCGCCGAGGGTGGCGACGAGTATGGCGCGCGGACGGGGACAACGGTCATCGAGGCTCTTCCTGACTTCCCCCGAGACATTGTTGATGAGTGTCGTGAGTTCTTCCACTGTCTCCCGACCTCCTGCTGAAGTCCCATAATTGATCACTTCTGCACTTGGCTGTGCCCAAGACGATTCACGAGAGTTGGCTGCGGAGGGGGATTCGAGTTTTTCTTTGAGGTTATGAGCATGGTCGGCAGAGTCCTGAGATGCCAGAAGAACGGTATGAAGCCGGAACTCGCCAGCAACACTGCAAGCCAGGCGAATCTCTTCCGGAGGCACCGTCTTCATGAGGTTGCTCGCGAAGTCACCGCGGTCGTCCTGTTGACGATTCGTCCCAACTGAGCAAATGAGGCACACATGCTCATTGGGCCAGGAGAGGAAGTCGGGGACTGCGTGTACACCGACAGCCGCGAGTACTCTTAGTCGGGTCTTCTCAGCCGCTTCGCCATCCATGAGTGCAGCGAAGTCGTGCGTTGCACTTTTCCCCGCTTCTTCTAGCGCAGCGGACATTAGGCATTTGGAGCCCCCCTGGTCGTTAGGTCGCTTCATCTCAGCGTCATGCCACGCTCGAATCGACATGCCTGCTGCCAGATCTCCGCGGGCCACATCCATGAGAAGGAGTTGCCCAAGCGCATCCGCCCGCTGGTCCACAGTAACCTTTTCAGCGAATGCCCTTTCCACACTGGCAGCAGCCTGCCTCACCTGCCCATCGTCTTGATACTCGTCCCCCAGCAGGGTCGGTAGGCCCAAACCGAGCAACCAGCCTCGAATCGGGTCCGCACTGATCTTCAGGGGATAAAGCTGTGCCTGTTGACTCTTCCGGGGATGAAGCTGTTCCGGTTGAAGTTTCGCCAGAAGCATCGAGAGGTCACGGCCCGATGCGATAGCGGCACCGGCCACGCCTAGCACGATCGCAGTGGAACCTCCGGCAATCGGAAGAATCACTTCCCCCTCAGCAGCACTATCTTGCATTGCCTGTTCCATCTCCACGAGCCAGTCCTTTTCAGCCAGACTCCGAAGCACAAGAGGCGTTACCTCACCCAGTTCAATCGAACAGCGGGATCTCAGCTCCTTCAGCTGCCGCGCGAGCACCCGTGCAATGCGTTCTGTTCCTCCCTCGCCGTCTGCCGTGCCGACGATGAGAACCTGCAAAGGCCCTGTTTTTTTGAGTTCCTTGAGCCCTTGGAACGCCTTCTCCATAGGCGTGCTCTGTTCCTGGTCCGGATTCACGTCAACACCGCGACGCTTTTCTTCGACAGCGACGTCGTAGTTCATCTCAAGCAAGCGCCGGGCGATCTGCTCCGGGTCGCTCAGCTCTTCCAGCTCATTCAAACGCCCCTTTTGGATTCGGCGTCGTTCATACGGGTGAAGACCTCCGCGCGCGATTCCCAGATCACTGTCTCCTGCGATGTGAATGAGCAGTGCCATCCCAGTTCCTTTCGTTCGGGTGCAGCACGGGCTGCATCGGATGAACGAGAGCACTGAAACACCGCGTGCTCCACACGATCAGCTGGGACTATGATCCACAAAGAATCAGAGGTGTGCAATACTTCACACACTTGCAGTAGTTTGAGCTGTCGGAGTGCCCATGTACCTCGTTATGTTCGAGACCCACGGTAATCAACGTTATGTTTTCGCCTCCCCCAGGCTTAAGGAGAACATTGGTGCTTCCTATCTGCTCACCCTGCTCGAACCCTGGGTGCGCAGCACGTCACAGCACGAGAGAATCCCCATTCTCGACGTCTCTGTTTCTTCAGGGAAAGTGATCGTCGCCGTCGACTCGGAAAAAGATGCACATTCTCTCGTGAACGCTGTGACGAGGAAGATCCTCGAGACTGCTCCCGGCGTTGACGTCACGGGCGTTTTCACTCCGATGATCTCAGTGCATGTGACGAAGGAGGATCTTGAAAACGTCCATGCCGCTTCTGCCCGTCATGCACTGATGCGCCCGCCGACGTCGGCCAGATTCTGCTCAACGCCTTTCCTCGAGCCGGGACGCGATACCCTCTTGCCTGCTGTTCCCTCACGAGTAGGCTTCCCCTCGGGAGAGGTCTATTCTCTCCCGGGGACTGTCGCTCGAGCTCAAGCATCGAAGGCACGAGAATACCTCCTTGGCCTCGCATCCACCCATCCATACCTCTCCGAACGATCGGAGGAGCTTCTCCCCGACCCCGACGCCCTTGAGAAGGCACTCGACTCCTTATCAAAGGTCGCGGTTATCCATCTTGACGGCAACGGCGTGGGAGCAATGGTCCGCGGCCTTGCGGATCGCTTGAGTTCGATTCCTGTCTCTATCTTCCAGGAACAAATCAAATGTGATGCCAGTGACGCGGATGCGCTCAGGCTCAGCCTGCTAAAACTCAACAAGCGTCTCGACAACGTAATGAAAGACGCGTTCTGCGACGCATGGGCAGCCGTGGCAGACCTGGCGATACAAGAAGGAATAGATGTCGTCCCCGTCGTCCCCGTGATCCTCGGTGGTGACGATGCAACTGTCATCACCGACGGCGCCTTTGCGATTCCCTTCGCTGTGGCCTTCCTCGAAGCATTCGAAGAACGCACTGGTGCTGATCCGTTCATCAGTTCCCTATCGGATGATGGAAAAATGACCGCAGGTGCCGGCGTGGCCGTCGTGCGCCACAACTTCCCCTTCCACCTCGCCTACGACCTCGCTGAACGGCTCGCATCAACGGCAAAGACCGCAGGCAAACGCATGGACGAATCATGTTCGACCCTGTCGTATCACATCCTCTACGACTCAACGGTTCTTGACCCGGAAGAACTCCTCGCCTCCTATACCCCCTTCACTAACGAAGCTGAGACGGCGCAGAGTGTGCCCGCGATGACTTCCCGCCCTTACAGGATCCTCGCCAGGAAGGAACTCAGCATTCCGCTCCCACCGCCAACCATGAATGAGTCGTGGGATGCGATGAGACTTCGCGCTGCGTGGTTCGCCGGAATCCTCAGTGCGCCGGGAGCTTCGATACCGATGAGATTCCCGAAGAGTCGTGCAGCACGAATCCGTAAGATCCTCTCCGACGCAGTACACCTGTCAGGTCGAGAGCAGCGTTCTCACTTGGCCAAGGCGAGAAGCGAATGGGATGACGCCCGATCACAACGCGACCTCAAGGTGCTTGTTGACGCAATCGGGTCGGAGCGTCTCATGCTCGACCTTATCGATTTGGCTGAGATCCTCCCTCGAACCTACCTCGTTGCTTCCGCTCCGGAGGAGTTGTCATGACCCGTTCTTTCTTCATCGATATTGATATGGACTCCAATTGGGGCATCGCGACAGGGGCTGGTGTCGTTGGCGGCATAGACTCCGTCATTGAACGCGACCGGCAGGGCCAACCAGTACTGCGCGGCACGGTACTCACCGGGATTCTGCGCGAGAAAGCTCAGGTTGCTGCGATCGCCCTCGATGATGGGGAGCCGTGCGGACCGTGGTCGAACCTATGCGCAAGAATCTTCGGCTCTGCTGAGGCAGCGCGCCTCATCACTTTCACCGACGCCGTCGCCACTGATCCTGTGGAAACGAGTGAGCTTGTCTCTGTCAGCATCGATTCGCAGACTCAGACTGCGAAAGACGATCACCTGCGTTTCTTCGAGCGAGCGGGCGCGGCCCACCTGCGCGCGGAGGTGGTCTGTTGCAGGCTCACGACCGGTGGGGCGCGCGTGGCGTGGACTGATGCTCAGCTCGCTGACGTGGAGCTGTTGCTCGCTGTGGCCTGCGGCATTGTTGAGGCGGTTGGTTCCGATAAGAGCGTCGGCGACGGCTCTTGTCGAATGCGTCTGAAAACAGTCGGACACCCACAGGGCTGGCCGTGGAACGCTCTCGAGTCAGCATCTCGCACTCCGACGATTCCCACGATTGATGCCATTCCGGCAGCGAAGATCACCGATTCTCCTCAGACCGATGAAACGGGCTTTTTCACGGCGCCCCTCGATATTGATCTGCTCTCTCCTGTCATCTCCTACGAGACGCCTTTCTCCAACGAGGTCCGTTCCCTCGATTTCCTTCGCGGCACGACGCTGCTTGCCTGGGCCCATCGGCAGATGCGAGCAGCTCATCCGGACGACGACATCGTTTCCAATGCGGTGACCTCCGGCGATCTGCGCATCTCCGACGCCATCGCGGTGATTGACGAAGTCCCCGGTCTGCCCGTTCCCTTCAGCTTGTCACGGTCGAAGGATTCTTCAGGCTTAGATCACTTTTCCACGTGGAATCATCTGCGCGGCGAAAGCGGGCTTGAATCACAGGTACCGATTCGACGCGGCTTCCTCTACGGGATGGGTGAGGCGTGGAGAATCGCTTCCACGCCGATGACCGCGCGACAGTCAAGCGCCCACGATCCCATGACGGGCACCGCTCAGAGCGGCCAGCTCTACCTCGTTCATGCGCTTTCCCCCGGCCTTCGCCTACGGGCAGAGCTCGTTGTATCGAATAGGCTTCGGGAGCGTCTCCCCGATCTCGAAGAGCTTCTCAGCGTCGACGCGTTGCTCGGCGCACGCCGCCTATCCGGTACTTTCGGCAGTGCCCATTGTTCTCTCGGCCCACTATCCCCTCTTGTGACTCCGTCTGCGTCATGGGACGAAGATGGGACGACAACACTGTGGCTTGCATCGGACCTTGTGCTTCGTTCCTCCTCACTGGGACCGACACGTGGGATTCAGGATTTCCTCGATGCTCTTGCCGCTGTCGGAGCACAGGTCATGGTTCACACTGAGGACGGCGCACAGGCCATGGCGCTGCGGTATAGGAGGATCGATTCTCGCGCCTCCGATGCCGCCATCCGCTCGACCCGTATTGCCATGCAGGCAGGCTCAGTACTACGGATCACCCCTGCTGAAGAAGCCGACCCCTCAGCTGTACTCACGGCACTACGAAGGATGGCACGCGATGGGCTCGGCGAGTTGCGCGCCCAAGGTTATGGGCGAGTCCTCGTCGCCCATCCCTTCCTTTCCCTTTCGAGCATCGCATTATCGACGTGCACTCGAGAGGCATTCCTCAACCGGAAGGAGTCTTGACGATGAGCCTCATGCGTTATTGGTTCTCCGCGACACTCGTGACCACATCACCTCTTCACTCTTCCGGGCTCGATGAAGAGGTAGATCGCACCCCCGATTTCGATCAGGAACGCACCGCAGTTCCCCGTTCTTTCTCCCGCACTGTCGATGGCATTCCCTCATTGTCGGGACGCTCAGTCAAAGGTGCCCTGCGGTCGGCGATGACGCGCTGCTTCCCATCAGAAGAGGAGCGCTTCAAACCGTTATGGGGGTCTCTCGACGCGGCTTCTCCGCTGACGATCCACCCCATTGCGTTATCCGATGTGTGCACCGGCGAAAACCTGCTGCTGCGTGATGGAATTGCCGTTGACCGCTACTGGGGAACTGCGGGACACGGCGCCCTTTTCCAGCATGAAGTGGCCCCTGCAGGAGTCCCTCTTCTCCTGAGCATCTCCGCCCAAGCGTCGTCTCGTCCCGACATAGAAGGGGGAGTATCCCCCCGACTCGTCGAGGATTTCTTCGCGTATCTCAGCGCCCTTCTCGACACGGACCGTCTTGCTTTTGGCGGCAGACGCTCAGTCGGCTGGGGGCGCGTGAAGCTCAAGGATGACACCCAAGTATCGTGCCGATGTGCTGACTTGGGGAGCAGGAAAGGTCTTATCGCCCTCCACAGGGGAGGAGACGATATTGAGCTCGACTTCGTGCCCCGCCCACCGGCATCGGATCGAATCTCTATCGATATCGCTTGGACTTCCCCTTCTGGAATCCTCATCGCTAATGGAGCCTTACGTGATGAAGGTGATCCCGATGCACCCGAGATCACCCGGCCCCTTCATATGAACGATGCAGATTCTCCCTTCGTCATTCCGGGCAGCTCCATTCGGGGAGCCTTGCGAGCCCGCTGCTCGAGGATCGCTCGCACTATCATCGCCGATGGAGATGAACTCCAGATTGACGACTGGGCTGATCTCGAGGTACACGAACAGTTGCGCCGCGACCCCGTCCTCGTTCGTATTCTCTTCGGAGATACCGGAGTCAAGGGCGCTTTGAGTGTGCTCGATACTCTCTCACAGGGGCGTTCGTCAAAGCGTCAGACTCACAATGCCGGTGACCGTTTCAGCGGAGGGGTCGTTGACGGTTTGCTCTACACGGAGGAGATCCCTGGTGACGGATGGAATGAGATCCGCCTGGAGATCGACACTGACTTGTTGGCGCGACTCGACTCTCCTGACCAGGAGCCGGACTATTCGCGCGCGGCTCTATGCCTCCTCGGATTGGCCCTTGCGGAGCTTGCTTCGGGTGCTCTTCCTATCGGCAGTCGAGGAACCCGCGGTCTGGGTGAAGTGCGGGTGAAGACTCTGAATGTCGACGGTCCTGAAGAACTCATCGGGCAGCCATGGCGGATTAGCAGCATGGGAGATCCGCGTGGAACTGCCGAAGAGATCCTCACCCGACTGCGGGGCATCAACGAGCTGTTGCCCTCAGGCGGCTGGTCTCTTTACCTTCACGAGGGGAACGGACAATGAGTACGTATTCGAATAGTTCGACGCTGTCGCAAAAGAGGCTGACGCGAGCGTCCTGGCAGTGCGAGCCCCTTAATGGCGACGCGCGTCTGGTGCTTGAGCGCATTGAATCTGGCCCGGATACGAGATGGTACGGGATTGCTTCAACGACTGTCGGCGCTCTCAGCGTCGTCGCGGATAAGAGTGGTCTGCGCGCATGCGGAGGACAGTCCATTGATCTTGCCACCATGTACGAGTTGCGCCTATGGGTCCCCTCCTTCGCTCTTGAAGCTCATGGACACGGATTGTGGGCTCGTGAGCTGCGTTGGTTGAACGGCAGTCACGTCGTGGATCTGCGAGTCTTCTCAGATCCGTCCAAGGGCGAGGTGTGTTGGTGCCGTGCAGGTGAATACGTTCAGCACTCGCCGGGCGGCGTTCCCGTAAGTGCGACGATGCCGACGGTTGAGGTCTTCTGCGAGGAGCAATTGTATTCGAATGTCGTGTTCGTCGATGAGTTGATGACCGGGAAGTGGGCCTGACATGAGCGATTTCGAGCCTTTCCATTCTGCGGTGAATCGTGTTCCGATTCCTCGCACAAGCGTCCTCGGCTATGTCGAGAGAGACTTTCTCCCCAGCGATGTCTTCGGCGAAGAGACGCCGACGGGACATGATCATCTCCGAGCAGATCGTTGGTCGGGGTCCCTCGATGTGGAGATGACAGTCCGAACCCCGCTCGTCTTCGGAGAACAGACTGAAGACGATCAGGGCCGGCCCTCGGTAGAAGTGCCTATTGACGCGGATCGTCACCCGGTCGTTCCAGGAACGATGGTCAAGGGCATGATCTCGCGCGCTTATGAGCTGTTCACAGCCTCGCGCTTTCGTATCTTCGGCGATCACGCGGAAGCTCTGACCTATCGCTCAGACCCCGCAGAAGCCCTCAGTTTGCTGCCCGGTCGAATCTGCGAGTACGAGGGCGGTCTGGGTGTCGAGATCCTCGACGGCCTGGGGAAGACCGGGAAGACCGTCGCACTGATCAAGGATGATGATGCGGACAAGGGAGGCGTATCCATCCAACGCGATGGTCACCCGACGATTCGTCTCAACCCGGGCAGCACACAACCAACACAACAGCAGGTGCTCGCCCGATTCCGGAGCCTCACTCGTCACGGCTCTCAAGTCGAGGTGCAATTGTCGCGTTGGCGGGGAGAAAAGGGTCCGGAGCATCTCATGGTGACGGGCGTGTGGGTCGACGACCAGCTGGAGGAGTTCTTCCAGGTCCCCCCACACCTCAATCCGAAAAAACTGAATGTCTGGGGATACCCCTGTCGGACGAGCCCCGAGAAGAAACATGCAGGCGATCTTTTCTCTGAAAAGAAATACGAGCGGTTCTTCTTCAAGACGGATCACACGGGCAAATCTCTCGACGGGGTCGTCCTCTCTCTGACGCAAGACCACATCGACCGTTACGATGCGGTCATTCGTTCCTACCAGGAACAGCATGATCGTCCCGGAGGCGACGTGCATCTCCTCAATCGAGCAGCCTCAGAGAACTCGAATCTCGCCCCCGGGATCCTCGTCTTCGTCAATCTGGACCGGGATTCGTCGCAGCATGGGACTCCTTCTCGCATTGACCGGGTCGTAGACGTGTACCCGACGATGGTGGGGCGTCGCTCGTACCGGATGAGCCCTCGCGCACTTGCCCAGGCTCAAAGAGTCCTTCCCGTATCGCGCGCGGAGGAGGCCTCACCGGCAGACAGGCTCTTCGGCTACGTCGTAGGGGATGCCCCCAGCGGAGCCCGTGGAGGGGATGTTTCCTCGAAGGGGCGCCTCTTCTTCGGGGCGGTCGACACCGATGATGTGGAGCCTCTGAGGGAGCCCCGTCGTCTCGCCCCTTTGCTAGCCCCGAAACTCAGTTCGGCGAGGCGCTTCCTGACAACGAGGTCTGGGGCGACACCCGCGCAAGAGAAGGATCAGTTTCTCCCCCGTTCGGAGTATTACTCCGAAGGACAGTTCTTAGGGGCCGCGGTGTACCCAGTCCATCGTGAGCTAGTCGATTCTCAGAGTTTCCCCGAAGAAAAAACGCAGAATACGACGGTCGATCAGTCGAATGAGAAAGTCCGAATGACTGCGAAGTCGTGGATCGCTCCAGGCTCCATAATGCGCTGCCGTATTCGCTTCGAGGATCTGACAAGTAACGAGTTGGCTGTCCTTGTGTGGCTTCTAACACCTGAGAATCTCGTTCCCGCCTCCGAAAAGGGCACAGACCGCGTGGGCTATCTGCGGATGGGACTCGGGAAACCCTACGGCCTGGGTGTACTCGAGGTTCGACTCGCAGAAGACGGGCTGCGAGCGGTCCGCGCGGGCGGAGACTCGGGGTTGGCTGCGATGTACCGTGATCTCAGCGGTTGTTTGGGTACTGCGGAGACTGTTCACGCTGCGGAGGATTTCATCCTCGACAAGGAGGGAGTACTTCGCAAGACCCCGTGGATTCAGGCCCTCCAACGAGCCGCCTTCGGTTACTCCGATGGTAAACCCGTGCGATATATGTCGCTGGAGGAGAACAGGTCGAATAATCGCACCGACTCGAAGACTGGGCGTCCTCAACCTGGTTGTGGGATTGCTCCACGGGACATGTTCGGCGACGATGCGGCTGTCCCTCTTAAAATCAGCCGATCGAAGAAATAGAAGAGGCATTGGAAGGAATCATCTCTTCGAGGAGGCTCACCACAATCCCCGGTACAGTCCCACGTCGTCGAGGGCGACGGCTGTTCCGAGGATTTCTGCGCGCGCCGCACATCCGGTACACACCGGGTAGATGTGCACGACATCGTCCATTGAGTCGATGATCGACTCGAGTTTCTGGCGCACGAGATCAAGATCCGCAGCTTCTAGTCGTAGTTGGAACACGGATTCTTGGATTCTGTACCCCCAGCTTTGAAGAGTGTGAGCGACTCGGTTTCGCCTTCCGTTGGCGGCGATGTCGTAGGCGACGATGTAGGTCATCGCCATGCGACGCCGGTCCACGTGTAGTCGGGTTCCATGATTGCTCGTCCCAGGAGTTGCGCTTCATGGTGAATGTGTCTGCGCCATGTTCCAGTAAAGCCCGGAAGTGCACCTTTCACATGCCGCTGCATGGTGGCTTCATATCCGTCGACCACAATCTTCTTCCCCTCTCGGTTGAGCCATACGCCGTCCTCGTCTCCCGGTGCACTGGTGGCGTGTTCGGGCCGTAGTCGGTGCGTGCGCAGCAGGGCCATCACTGTTGAATCGACGAGAAGTGGCCGGAACTCTTCCATGAGGTCGAGCGAGAGGCTCGGACGTTTGTCGGTCGAGGAATGGAGAATCCCCAGTGAGGGTTCGAGGCCTGCGGCGAAGAGGGCGCCTGTGCATTCTCCGAGCAGGATTGCATAGCAGTAGGACAATGCTGCGTTGGCGAGGTCTCGAGGTGGGCGTCTGCTGCGTCCTTGGAATGCGACATCTTCAGGCACGAGCGAGGACAAAGCTGTGTAGTAGTCGGTGGATGCGGCTCCCTCCAGGCCCATGATTTCGTTGATGGAGTCCGCGTGGGTGAGCTCTTCGGCGAGGTTTCTCAGCTCTTGCGCCGCAGATTTCACATCCGTCCTCGTATCTCGGCGTCCGATTCGATTGAGTACGTGCACTTGGTTGCGCAGTTTCGCCTTCACAATGGACCGCGCGAGGGGAAGGCGTTGTTCTTCATCGTCGCTGAATGCAGCTTGAGCGAGGAGTCGACGCGCATTGACTGTGGATCGTGGACCCGCTAGCTGCCCGAGGTAGGTTCCTCTTCGCGACAGGCAAAGGACGTCAATGTCGTTGTAGAGAGCCCAGGAGCGTGCTCCTGCTGAGAGCCCTACGCTGCCGGTCAATACGATGCGGCTGACTGATCGCTGGGGGATTGACATTTGTGGGAGCCCGTCAGTGCCGTCGACAATGAGTCGGCCTTTTGTCACGTGGACGCGGGCGCCGTCGCGTCCAACATAGATGACGTGGTCCGGATCGGGCTGTCCTTTGATGTCGTGGTACGGGTCCGCATCTGGTCTGGTTCTGGTGAAGTCAACACCGAGATAGCAGAACCCTTCATCGAATGTTGTCATGATCGTTTTGTCCTGATTGAGTTTCAGTCCGTGTGCTGCAGCGAGGTCGCTGAGGAGCTCGATAGCGTCGAGTATGTCTTGCTCGCGCGGAGAACATACGACGATGTCGTCTGCGAATCGCGCGTACCCATACCCCGCATCGCATATGTCATGGTCGAATCGTGTGAGGGAGAGGTTGGCGAGTAGGGGTGAGAGGGTGGACCCCTGTGCAACTCCGCGGCTTCGGGCTCGTCGTTGCCCATGTGCTCGTCTGGGCAGTGCGACAATCCGGAGAAGGGCGAGGAGGTCGCGTTCTTGAAGTGATTCGGGCAGGGCTTCGAGGGCGTGTTCAAGGTTGACGTGGGGGAAGAAGTCTTCGATGTCGGTTCTGAGGACGTATTGGTAGCCCTCTTCTCGCAGGGTGGCGACGTGGTGAACAGCATCGTCAACTCCGATTCCTGTCCGGTAGGCGAAGGAACAGGATGATTGAACAAGGTCGGCTGTGAATGCGATGGTGTCGACGATTGCGCGTTCAACGATACGGTCGTGGATCGTGGGGATGTTGAGGGTCCGCGTTTTGCCGTGCTCTCCCTTGGGAATGTCGACGCGGTTGAGTGGCTCAGGTTCGTATGTTCCGTTGCGCAAGAGTGCAGAGAGTTGGTTGAGGAACTCGTCCGCATTTTCAATGATTCTCTTACTTTGACGCTGAAGAACCCCGTCTTGCGCATCCCGAGCGAGGACGGACTGCCATGCACGTTCAAGTGTTTCAACGGAGGATATTTGAAGGAATACAGGGGAGAGCTTGGTTTCCTCTCCCGTTGTGTTCATGGCGCTACGTAGGCGATAGAGGGGTTGTCCGAAGAAGTAGCCGGCTGTTCGAGGGCGCATCGGCGGCGTCGGTGTTCGTCTTGGTGCACTCTCCATGCGCGCTCCCTTCACTGGGTGTTACTGGGTAGTATCGCCATTTGGGCCTGTCTGTGTGTCCGTTTCGCGCTCCTCTTGCGCCAGATTCCCCGGGAGGAGGCCGACTTTTCCGCAAGAACGCGTTGAGATCCGGCGGATGAACGCGTCATGAGTGCTTCGGTGGCGATCACCCTATGACCTGGGTATATGTGCTTTAATGGGGGTGGTGCTGGACGACTCGAGTGGTGCTTTTCGGGTCGGTGGCGATAACCCGCGCATCCTACCTGGTCACAGGCGGTGTTTTCGGGGTGGAGTCAGAAAGCACCTCGCGCCATAAGGTGCATTAAGACCCGTCGATGAGACCAACTACGAGGTTGTCGTAAGCCAGAGTCAGAAAGCACCTCGCGCCATAAGGTGCATTAAGACTTTCCGTGTCCAACACAATTATGCTCCTTTCAGTCAGAAAGCACCTCGCGCCATAAGGTGCATTAAGACAAGTTGTGAGGACGCATTTCCTGCGTTTCCACATTGTCAGAAAGCACCTCGCGCCATAAGGTGCATTAAGACTCACACTTTTTGAACCGTGATCCTGCTCCCATATCAGTCAGAAAGCACCTCGCGCCATAAGGTGCATTAAGACTCTAAACCCCACTCCATCGAATCGCGCTTCATCGCGTCAGAAAGCACCTCGCGCCATAAGGTGCATTAAGACTAGATACCTTACCTTCCAAGATTTCCTTGTACACAGGTCAGAAAGCACCTCGCGCCATAAGGTGCATTAAGACGGTCCGGATTTCGCGCTTGGTCATGCGTTCATCTCGTCAGAAAGCACCTCGCGCCATAAGGTGCATTAAGACGATCTCCACCACGTTGTCCGCGCTGTGCGCCCAAAGTCAGAAAGCACCTCGCGCCATAAGGTGCATTAAGACGTAGACGGGGATATTGGGGGCGCCGGGGACCCACTGTCAGAAAGCACCTCGCGCCATAAGGTGCATTAAGACACGTGCCGGCGCTTCTTTACCCACTACCCTCACCACAGTCAGAAAGCACCTCGCGCCATAAGGTGCATTAAGACAAACACCACAGGATCTCCTGATGGTGTTGGAGGTCAGAAAGCACCTCGCGCCATAAGGTGCATTAAGACAGACATTGCGTTAACGTATATGACATCCGCTCCGCTGTCAGAAAGCACCTCGCGCCATAAGGTGCATTAAGACGCTGGCATCTGTTAGTCCAGGTAGGCATTAGGGAGGTCAGAAAGCACCTCGCGCCATAAGGTGCATTAAGACAAGTTTGGTGTTGCGTGCCATCGGAGTGTCCTTTCTGAGTCAGAAAGCACCTCGCGCCATAAGGTGCATTAAGACCACCGAGGAGGAAGAGCCATGGGCACCCTCTACTTCAAGTCAGAAAGCACCTCGCGCCATAAGGTGCATTAAGACGCAGTCTCTCCAGTGTAAGTTTCCATTTTTCTTCTGTCAGAAAGCACCTCGCGCCATAAGGTGCATTAAGACTGTTCATGAGGCGCTCGAGGTAGCGGTTGATCGCTTGTCAGAAAGCACCTCGCGCCATAAGGTGCATTAAGACACCGTCGCCAATGAGAATTGCTTGAGCGAGCTCATGTCAGAAAGCAACTCGCGCCATAAGGTGCATTAAGACTTTCAGCGGGCGCGCTCCTCATGGATGCCGTCTTAGTCAGAAAGCACCTCGCGCCATAAGGTGCATTAAGACTTACCACGACACGTTTGCTGCCGTCAGCAAAGTCAGAAAGCACCTCGCGCCATAAGGTGCATTAAGACCTGTCTGTCTATCTTTGTAAGCACTAGCCTGATTTGCGTCAGAAAGCACCTCGCGCCATAAGGTGCATTAAGACCTCCTAGGATTTGGTGGTACTGCTCCTCCGTGACGTCAGAAAGCACCTCGCGCCATAAGGTGCATTAAGACCTCCGATCTTGTGGAGTTTGACATCGATGCCAATGTCGTCAGAAAGCACCTCGCGCCATAAGGTGCATTGAGACTCGCCTTTGCCAAGCGAATCGCCCCCTTTCTCTCTCGTCAGAAAGCACCTCGCGCCATAAGGTGCATTAAGACTCGGTGCGATCGTACCGGGCACCAAACTTCCGGTCCCAGCTCGTCAGAAAGCACCTCGCGCCATAAGGTGCATTAAGACTTGCCATTAATAAAGGTGAACCTCACCTTCATTTTTGTCAGAAAGCACCTCGCGCCATAAGGTGCATTAAGACACGTCGACGCCGCCCCATACGTAGGGCGTGCCGATCGGTCAGAAAGCACCTCGCGCCATAAGGTGCATTAAGACCGTCGATTTCGACATCATCCGTGCGCACGTCGACGTCAGAAAGCACCTCGCGCCATAAGGTGCATTAAGACACCTCAAGCAGGATGACCCCCTGCGAGGTTGCTTTGTCAGAAAGCACCTCGCGCCATAAGGTGCATTAAGACCCTTCCTATGTAAGGGCTACTTTCACTCTGTTGAGCGTCAGAAAGCACCTCGCGCCATAAGGTGCATTAAGACTGATCGACCCGAACCCGCGCTTGCTACGAGCCACGAGTCAGAAAGCACCTCGCGCCATAAGGTGCATTAAGACTGTGGGAGATCAGTTGTCGCATGTGGGAGATCAGTCAGAAAGCACCTCGCGCCATAAGGTGCATTAAGACACTTGGGGTGATTGGGAGGCGTATCGGGCTTCGTGTCGGAAAGCACCTCGCGCCATAAGGTGCATTAAGACAGACCCCTAGATCATATAGGTAGCTGTTCACGTCGCGGTCAGAAAGCACCTCGCGCCATAAGGTGCATTAAGACGTAGGCGCGCTGACCTGGAGACTCAGGTCATACACGTCAGAAAGCACCTCGCGCCATAAGGTGCATTAAGACAGACTCCTTTAGTTTCGGATTTCGACCGATACAACGTCGGTCAGAAAGCACCTCGCGCCATAAGGTGCATTAAGACGGCGGCGGAGCGACCCTCACCTACGCGTACCGCAGGTCAGAAAGCACCTCGCGCCATAAGGTGCATTAAGACCGAAACCGTAAGCATGGTCGTGAACCGAGAGAGGTCAGAAAGCACCTCGCGCCATAAGGTGCATTAAGACCTAAGGTCAGTCTCGTCGAATTTCGTGGTGATTACTCGTCAGAAAGCACCTCGCGCCATAAGGTGCATTAAGACTTCTGGCAGTGTTTACACACCACCGAGATTGTATATAGTCAGAAAGCACCTCGCGCCATAAGGTGCATTTAGACCGTTCCCGTATTCGACATCAAGTGCCCAAATCCTACGTCAGAAAGCACCTCGCGCCATAAGGTGCATTAAGACACTCCACCAGACGAGTTCGTTCGTGTCATCGCGGCTGGGTCAGAAAGCACCTCGCGCCATAAGGTGCATTAAGACCACGACCGGAAAACTTAGCTCAACCCTGGGGGCGACCGTCAGAAAGCACCTCGCGCCATAAGGTGCATTAAGACGATCGATCCACATGACCGTGATCTTCCTTTCTCTCGTCAGAAAGCACCTCGCACCATAAGGTGCATTAAGACCCGGGATTTCCAGCGGTTTTACAGAGTATTTTTCTGTGGTCAGAAAGCACCTCGCGCCATAAGGTGCATTAAGACCCCTCTTTCAAGGGTATGATGACAGGATTCTTTAGGCGTCAGAAAGCACCTCGCGCCATAAGGTGCATTAAGACAATTCCGGCCGATTGCCAGAAACTCAGGCTTGGTATCGTCAGAAAGCACCTCGCGCCATAAGGTGCATTAAGACACTTGGGGTGATTGGGAGGCGTATCGGGCTTCGTGTCGGAAAGCACCTCGCGCCATAAGGTGCATTAAGACGTTGGCGAGCATGCTTTCAAGAGTCTCTTTCGTGAGGTCAGAAAGCACCTCGCGCCATAAGGTGCATTAAGACCCAGAGGGAAGCGCCCTTCAGAGATGTTGTCATCGTCAGAAAGCACCTCGCGCCATAAGGTGCATTAAGACGGGACGCCAGACCTTCCGGCGATTTATTCACGCTGCGGTCAGAAAGCACCTCGCGCCATAAGGTGCATTAAGACCGAGAAAGAAATTCGCTCAAAGCTAAAGGGCGACTTTGTCAGACAGCACCTCGCGCCATAAGGTGCATCAAGTAGTTCCTGGAGCTGCTGCTCCTGGACGGTGACCTCAGAACAGAAAACGCCAGCACACGATAGAAAATGCAGATAGAAACAGCGGGGAATTAAGGCAATCACCTCGCCTCAATGCCCCACCCTGAACACGATCTACAGTCAAGAGCCCTGTTAAAACACAACAAGAGCCCCTGTCACAACACAAGTGGGGCCCGCGGCTTAAGCCGCGGGCCCCACAACCTTTGTGAGCTGTGAAAAGCTACAGCGTCACTCAGGCCATCTTCGTGCCGACCGAGCCGAGGCGCTGGCAGGCCTCGACAACGCGGGCAGCCATGCCGGCCTCGGCCGACTTGCCCCACGAGCGCGGGTCGTACATCTTCTTGTTGCCGACCTCGCCGTCAATCTTCAGCACACCATCGTAGTTGCGGAACATGTGCTCCACGACAGGACGGGTGAAGGCGTACTGGGTGTCGGTATCGACGTTCATCTTGATGACGCCGTTAGCGACCGCGAGGGCGATCTCATCGGCGGTGGAGCCGGAACCGCCATGCATGACCAGATCGAAGGGACGGTTATCCTTCCAACCGATCTTCGCGGCGACCTCTTCCTGGATGGTGCCGAGGATCTCCGGACGCAGCTTCACGTGGCCGGGCTTATACACGCCGTGCACATTGCCGAAGGTGAGGGCGGTCAGGTAGCGGCCCTTCTCACCCATGCCGAGAGCCTCAACGGTCTTGAGGGCATCCTCGGTGGTGGTGTAGAGCTTCTCGTTGATCTCCCCGACAACACCATCTTCTTCGCCGCCGACAACACCGATCTCAACCTCGAGGATCGTGTTCGCCTTCACGGAGAGCTCAAGCATCTCCTTGGCGATTTCAAGGTTCTCATCGAGCGGCACGGCCGAACCGTCCCACATGTGGGACTGGAAGGTCGGGAGACCACCCTTGGCGACCTGCTCGGCCTCGATCTCCATGAGGGGACGGATCCACGAGTCGATGTTCTGCTTGGCGCAGTGGTCCGTGTGCAGGGCGATGGTGACACCGTAGTTCTTCGCAACCTCAGTTGCGTAGGCGGCGAGAGCGAGGGAGCCGGTGACGCGGTTCTTGATCGTCGAGCCAGAGGCGTACTCGGCGCCACCGACGGAGATCTGGATGATGCCATCGGACTCAGCCTCAGCGAAGCCCTGGATTGCTGCGGTAACGGTCTGCGAAGAGGTGACGTTGATCGCGGGGTAGGCGAACTTGCCTGCCTTCGCGCGATTCAGCATTTCGGCGTAGACCTCAGGGGTTGCGATGGGCACAGGAGCCTCCTTATCAAATGACAGTTTCGTCACTGTCAATCCTCCCACATTCGACGAAGTTGGCGCGAGGAAGGAAGTCCCGACTACGTGCACATTTGCCACTCGACCCCTGCAAGAGTGGCCAGTTCAGGGGCCCTGCAGACTCACTCCTGTTCAGCGCTCAATTTCCGAGCGTGCTCCCACATGACGATCGCCGCCGCATGCCCCACATTCATCGAACGAGTCGAGCCACGCTGCGAGATCTTCACCACACACTCACACAAGTCGATCATCTCCTCGCTGAGCCCATTCGACTCCTCCCCGAACACCAGGCACGCCCTACGCGGCAACTCAGTCGACTCCAAGGGAAGGGAACCCGGCACATTATCCACACCCACGAGGACGAGGCCGCGACTCGTACACGAATCCGCGAGCGCCTGCGCACTATCCACATGGTCAACCTCGAGGTAACGGTCCGTGACCATCGCTCCTCGACGATTCCAGCGGCGACGGCCGACAATGTGAACGCGAGCGGCCCCGAGCGCATTCGCGGTGCGCACAATCGACCCGATGTTGAAGTCATGCCCGAGGTTCTCGATCGCCACCTCGAAAGGCAAAGAACGCCGCTTGAGGTCCTCGCGGATCGCGTCCATCGTCCAGTAGCGGTAGTGGTCCTCCACGTTTCGCCGATCGCCGAGGGCGAGGAGCTCCGGGTCGTATCGAGGGTCCTCGGGCACTGGCCCCTCCCAGGGGCCCACTCCACAAGATGCCCCGCCCTCGTTAATGGGACCCAAGGGGGTGGTCTCGTCACTCATATCGCTCACCGCGCCCACGATAGTGCCAGTGGTCGGGAGAAGATGACAGGATGGGGTCATGGCTCAGCTCCTGTCGAAGGACGAAATCGTCGTCCGTCATATGCGAACCCACATTAAAGCGGTCCTCGGCAATATCATCGCCGAGATCCTCCTTTTGGCTGGTGGCATCCTTGCCACCGTCTACATGCCGCCAGAATGGGAGCCTTTCAGTCTCGCTTTCGTGTGGGCGATCGTTCTCGTCGCGACGCTCCCCCTGTTCCTCGTGCCTGTTCTTCGTTGGGCGTCCTCCACTTACACGCTCACTTCGAAGCGTGTCATCACCCGCCATGGCATCCTCAATCGTCGTGGCCATGATCTTCCACTGTCGCGCATCTCCGATGTCGCCAGTGAGCGCGACCTCGTCGATCGCCTTTTCGGATGCGGGACCCTCACCCTGCAAACCTCCTCCGACGACCCGCTGGTCCTGCATGACATTCCGAAGATCGACTATGTGCAGCTCGAGGTTTCTAACCTCTTGTTTGACGATGTGCAAGGCGCGGTGGATGCCGACCCCGAGTAGGTTGAGTGAAACACGAGTAGGCCTGACTGAAGCACGTGAAGCGAAGGGCGGGCCCGCTGGCGTTTCAGTGTCACGAGCTCATCAGTTCTGCGTGAGAAGCTCATCAGTTCTGCCGAATGGGCGAGTCGCCTCGGAACCGTCAGTTCCTTCCTCATGGCGGGAACACAGATCGCTTCCAGCTCATCGTCTGGAGCGGTGGGCCCCGGCCTTCTTGATGCCGAGGCCGGAGGATTCATCGCGGGTGCTCTCGAATCAGCGGGCTGATGAGGTTCTGGAGCCGCATTGCCGCTGGCAGCTGCGGTGGCACTAGCTGTCGGCGGAGCACTGCTTGTCGGTAGAGCAGTGACTGTCGGCGGAGCAGTAGTTGCGAAAGAAGGATATGAATCCCTGATTCCGCTAGGAATGAGATGGAAGCTCATTGACGAGCCGACCCATGACCTCGTTGATCTTCTGCGCCTAGAGAATCGTCGACAGCAGATCCCAGGCTTTGAATACCGGTCACCCGACCCTGCGCATTCATTCCTTCACAATCGAAGAAGAGCTACGAGGATCAGGCGGACACCACGCTCATGGACACGCGAAGAAGCAGGGCCCGCCGCGTCCTCGCCTTGTGCCACAGCCCCCGGATAACCATTCGCAGTGCCAAAACCGAGGCCGCTTTGCTTCACAGCCACGAGATTCACCACCCCGCCAGGAGCTTCACTGACCCGCCCTCGTCCCCGAAAATGCCCCGCCCTCGTTCTCGAAAAGACATGACGAATGCCCGTGTTTTCACCCACGAGCCGGTGACCACGCATGCCCCGAGGCCTACGATGGAGACATGACGATAATGAACAACGCGCCCAAGCCCCTCGCCGAGATGCCTCCCGTGGCAGCCTGGCTGTCGGACATGGACGGCGTCCTCGTGAAGGAGAATCGCGCACTGCCAGGAGCAAACGAGTTCCTTGACGCGCTTCGCCACACGAACACTCCTTTCCTCGTTCTCACGAACAACTCGATCTTCACGAACCGGGACCTTTCCGCGCGCCTGGCGAACTCCGGCCTCGACGTTCCTGAAGAGAGCATCTGGACCTCCGCGAACGCAACCGCCGCTTTCCTCGCCCAACAGTCTCCCAGATCTACCGCCTACGTCATTGGCGAGGCCGGCCTGACCACCGCCCTTCACGGCGCGGGCTACGTCATGACCGAGCAGGACCCTGAATACGTCGTCCTCGGTGAGACCCGAACCTACGACTTCAACTCCCTGACCCGCGCGATCCGACTGATCGAAGGCGGAGCGAAGTTCATCGCGACGAACCCCGATGTGACCGGCCCTTCGGATGAGGGAACATTGCCTGCGACCGGTTCAATCGCGGCAATGATCACCGCGGCCACCGGCAAACGCCCCTACTTCGTCGGCAAACCGAACCCGGTGATGATCCGCGCCGGCCTCAACAAGATCGGCGCGCACTCCGAGCACACCGCAATGGTCGGCGACCGTATGGACACCGACGTTCAGGCCGGAGTGGAAGCGGGCCTGCGCACCCACCTCGTTTTGTCCGGGTCCACGTCTCGCGAACAGATCAAGGACTACCCCTACCGTCCCTTTGGCGTCCACGAAGGGATCGGAGAGCTCGTCGAACTGGTCAAAGCGCACATCGGCTAAGCGCACATCGGCTGAGCGCCCGCCTGCGCCGGGCGGGTCTGCGTTTGACTCGTTAAGGAGTTTTGCTGGTGTGGATCACCCTGCCTGCGCCGGGTGGATCTGCTCGTCGGCTCCACCCGGTGCATGCGCCCGCTAGGCTGGGAGCCATGACGAATGACTCTCATAAGGCACGCCTGTCCGCCCTCGTGAAGGACCTCGCGGTCATCCACGAAAAGGTCACCCTCGCCTCAGGACGCGAATCCGATTTCTACGTCGACATGCGCCGGGCGACCCTTCACCATGAGGCCGCTCCTCTCATCGGGCACGTCATGCTCGACCTTCTCGAAGAGGCCGGTTTCGCGCCCGGCGAAGACTACGTCGCCGTCGGTGGGCTCACAATGGGTGCAGACCCGGTCGCGGCAGCGATGCTGCACGCCGCCGCTTCACGCGGACTCAACCTCGACGCCTTCGTGGTGCGCAAGGCCGCGAAGGACCACGGGATGAAGCGCCGCATTGAAGGCCCGGACGTGAAAGGCAAGCGCGTCGTCGTCCTCGAAGACACCTCCACGACCGGAGGCTCTCCCCTTGAAGCCGCGAAAGCCCTCCAAGAAGCTGGGGCCGAGGTCGTTGCCGTCGCAGTCATCGTCGATCGTTCCACCGGAGCGAAAGAACGCATTGAAGCCGAGGGATTCCCCTACTTCCACGCGCTCGGCCTCGAGGATCTCGATCTGGCGTGAGACTGGTTTTGGCCGGAGCTGAGTCTTGCTCCCAGGCGGAGGCGAGCCTGACTCTCAAGCCTGAGTCTGGCTCCAGGGGATTTCTGAGCACAAAGGCAGGTCCTCGGCCCGCATAAAACGGGCCGAGGACCTGCACTCAGACGCTTAGCCGACCCACTTGCCGTCGGGCATAAAAGTATGCGGCTGACCGTCGATCACCTGTGTCGTCCCCGCGAGCATCACACCTGATCCGGGCTGCAGATAGTACCAGGAATATCCCCACTGAATCCACCCGGTTCTCTTCACACCCGAGAGGTCATAGAAGCGCCATCCATCGGAGTGTTGAACCCATCCGGTCGCCATCTCACCAGTGGGCTGAAGGTAGTAGTCGGCCCCGTCAACTGTGATGGAGCCCGTCTGCATCACGCCGGTTTGCGGATCCAGGTAGTACCACATACCACGGTCTGAACCCCAACCGCGCACTCCGGCACCCGAAGCTGAATAAAAATGCCACCTATCAGCGTGGTGAACCCACCCGGTCGCCATCTCACCAGTGGGCTGAAGGTAGTAGTCGGCCCCGTCAACCGTGATGGAGCCCGTCTGCATCACGCCGGTTTGCGGATCCAGGTAGTACCACATACCACGGTCTGAAACCCAACCGCGCACTCCGGCACCCGAAGCTGAATAGAAATGCCACCTATGAGCGTGGTGCACCCATCCGGTTGCCATCACACCATTGGGGTGAAGATAGTACTCTGCGCCGCCAGACATGATGGGTCCGGTGATCATTTCACCAGAGTCAGGATCCAAGTAGTACCAGATCCCCTCCTCGGTATGCCATCCTCCTAGGCGCTGCCCTGTCGCCGCTAGGCGGTACCAGCTCCCGTCCTCCTTGTACCAGCCTGTGCGGATGAAGCCAGAAGCGTCGAAGCAATACACATCGGCATCAATGGTGGCCCAGCGAGAGGTCAGAAATGTGCCATCCTGATTCCGGTACTTCCAACGCCCGTTGTCGACAACCCAGGTTCCATCCTCGACTTCCATCGGGTGTTGCGCGCTGCCCTGCTGCGGCCCAGCCTGCACTTCTTCTCCGACTACAGCATCATCAGCTACATCGTCATTAGCGGGGTTCGCGTTTTCCGGGCCGTTGACTGGAGCGAACGAGGATCTCGGCGCGTACTTGGCCTGGTGATCAGAAGACTGGGTAAGGTCCTCAGTCACTTCATCATCAGGATCCACAAGAGAGGACTTGCCTGAGGGTTCAAGGGAGCTTTGCGTCCATTCACCCTCTGGTGTTGAAGAATCCGCTGAAGGCGAGGCCATCGCCGTTCCAGCAAAAGAGGTCAGGGAGAATAGGGCAGTGCAGAGAACGGCGCCGGTAAAGGCGGAGTTCGGGAGGAGTTTCATCTACAGTCCTAGGGTCCTTATCGTTGGAGATGCGTGAATTACCTGCCCGACTGTACCAGTATTGAAAGATCTCGCGCTGTGTAAGTGAGCCGAGCCTCACTGCCATGAATGGCACTCAATTAACAATGTCGACACTTCGATTTGAGACAGGTTCTCCGCCTCAGCGTTTCAGAATGTTCCTCGAAGGCGACATTTATAAAGACTCGTGAGTGGCAGCACATAGGAGATTGAGGGCACTCTATACCACTCACCCAAGCGAGCCGCCACCGGCGATCATCCATCCCTTTAGGGGTTCACCCCTGACTCGTCGATACCCTAGTACGCCACCCCAAGGACGAGCAGGTGATTCGGGATTGTGAAAAATACGTGCCATTGGACGCAGAGTCACGTCACCCAAATGTTGAGGATGACCATTGCAAAATTACACCACCCCAAGAAAGAAGCCCTCGCACAGAATTACTCCACCCCCGGGAAAGAGCTGACGTTAATCCTCACCCTGGAGCTACACGGGGATTGTTCATCGCGCGCGACACGCACCGTGACCACTATTCTTCTCCCGGCGACTGCGCTTCCTTGTATAAGGGTGGCGGCACCATAGCGAAGATATGATGCCGCCAGCCAAAGGCTCTGACGAAAACGATGATCCGCGCTGCCGCAACCCCTAGTAGAGCCAGGCTCCTGAAGGGCTGAAGTAGTACCAGGTACCACCGATTTTCACCCAGCCGGTCGCCATCGCACCACCGGAATGGAAGTAGTACCAGGAACCGCCAATCCACGCCCACCCGGTCGCCATCGCACCACCGGAATGGAAGTAGTACCAGGAACCGCCAATCCACGCCCACCCGGTCGCCATCGCACCATTACCATGGAAGTAGTACCAGGTACCACCAATCCACGCCCACCCGGTCACCATCGCACCATTGGAGCCGAGGTAATACCACGTTCCGTCATACTCCTGGTGCCACCCGATGTGCATTCGAGTTGTTCCTTCTTGGAAGAAGTACCACTTGCCCCAGATGAGATGCCATCCTCGCGCGAGACTGGCATCGCCTGTCGTCCAGTACCAATATCCATCAACAAAGTGCCAGCCGGTGTAGGCGTTCCAGTTGTTATCGGTGAAGATCCAATCGTGCACCGATTGGATCCATCGCCCTGTGCCATCCGCTGAGGGCACGCCGTTGGGATAGCTGTAATACGTATTGATGGCGTCCTGAGGAACGTTCACCGCAACAGTGGCCTCCGGCTGCGGCTCCAAATCAATGATCTGCGCCTCTTGCCAGTAGAACATCGTTCCTGGGTAGTAGATCAGCGCTGAGCTCGTTGAAAACCAGTTGCCGTCGAGCGTGATGTCCTTTCTAAAGTCAATGGCCAAGCGGTATTGCCCCGAGGGGATTCCAGTCATTGTGACGTGCCCCGTAGACGGGTTGATCTTCTTCGAAGGGTGAGGAGCGCCCGGATACGAATGAACCGGAATGAGACTCGCATAGGCGTTTGCGAGCCACTGAGGATTCGTCCCCGCTGGGAGCTTCACCGTGACGCTCAACGTTCTAGTGGCCCTGCTGTCTTGCGCATCGGGCGATACGATCTCCTGCGGTGCCAGCGAAGGATCCTCAGATTGCACTGATTGCGCATCTAACTGATCCTCCCCGTCCACAGGCAGCATCTGCCCACCCGGCGTTGCGTTCGCCTGACTGGGAATAACCATGGCGACGACGACGAACAACAATATGGCGACTCGAAGGAGCGAGCGCCCAAACGAACGAGTAACAGCAGACATGACCACTCCTCACGCAAAAGCAGATCCCTTTATCACAGTACGCACTTACCAAGCAACTTACTAGATGCATCTCACATCCAGGAATGCGAAGAGTGTGTACCTTCGTGCTGTACACTCCGCGACAAACAGCTCGGAAGCGTCCAGTAGTACCTGTGAGGAGCGGAAACGGTTACATATGCGGGACGGTTCGCATGACGCGGCGCGTCGCCCAGCGCGGAGCGATTTTCATCGCTGCCATCGCAACCTTGAAAACCGGAGTCGGGGTGATGATGACCCTGGCACGGCGCACCGCGTCGAGAGCCTCTGCGCAGACCTGCTCGGGTGTTGCCATTGCCGATGCGGGCGCGTGGGATACGTCGACCCCGCGTTCTCAAAGAAAGCAGTCTTCACCGGTCCCGGACACACAACCGTGGCAGTGACGCCCGTACCTCGAAGCTCCTCCGACAAGCCCTCAGTGAAAGCCACAACCCAGGCCTTGTGCGCCGAGTAGGTGCCCGCCCCCGTCCTCGATGCGACCGAAGCGACATTGAGGATCGCACCTCGCCCGCGAGCACGCATCGCCCGAGCCGCATGGTGGCTGAGAATCATGACAGCGCGAACCATCACATCTAATCCGCCCAGCTCAGCAGCAAGGTCATTGTCTGGGAAGGGCTTACCGAGTCCGAAACCTGCGTTGTTCACGAGTAACCCGACCGGGGCTGTTTCTTGGTCAATACGCGCCGTAACACGCTCGCAGTCTTCAAGCTTCGACAGGTCAGCGACGATCACTTCGGCTTTGACGTTCGCTATCTGGCGGAGGCGATCAGCGAGCGCGTTGAGCAGCTTCTCTCGTCTCGCAACGAGGACGAGGTCGTGGCCTGCAGCGGCGAGTTGCCAGCAAAACTCCTCGCCGAGGCCGGAGGTCGCACCAGTGACAAGAGCAGTTCCCATGCAAGAAGGGTACGTCGCAGCCTCCTTATGCGCCCTCCGATATGCGCCGACAGTTCCCATGCGAGAAGGGTGCGTCTCTCGCGGTTTTAGGACGCAACAAGGTCCTCTTGGCGGAGTATGGAAAAGCAGCGAAACGGGCGAAGCTAGTAGGGGCGGATCTCAAGAGGCTAAGAATTGGAACGCCAAGTGGAGTGGCGAGTGGAGTACCAAGTGGAGTTCCGGCCGGGGAAGCGAGTGTGACATGCAGGCTAGCGCGTTTGCAATCCACAGACTGCGGATATCCACAATTCTGGGACAGTGGTTTCCCTCGATACAGCACGCCGACTACATTGACACGAGGAGATCCTGACACCAAGTGATCTGCGAATGGAAGGGGAAAGGCAATGGCCAATGGCGAGGACACCTCTCCCGAGAGGATTCAATCGCTTGAAGAACGGGTCGAAGCTCTTGTGACCCGAGTCGACGCCCTGCTGTGCCATCTGGAAGGCTCAGGAGCTACACTCTCGATTCCCAGCAGCGCGCGAGTTGATGTCCCCTCCTCTGCTTCTCGCTGCGCGATGAGCCCTGCTGTTCTTCAGCCTTCAGTCCAAGCTCCAATTACCCCACAGCCCTCAACTTCGACTCACACTCAAGCTCCTGTTGCGGCCACTCCAGCTCAAGTCCCAGTCCCTGCGACTCCGCTTCAAGCCCAGGCTCCACTTCCGGCCACTCCAGCTCAAGTCCCAATCCCCTCGACTCCGCTTCAAGCCCAGGCTCCACTTCCGGCCACCGCGCCGACTCCGGCTCCTGCGCCGGTCCGCACTCAATCTCCCCCTGTCCCACAATCTCCAGTAGCTCCTCGGGGACAGGGATCGCACCTCCCCAAGGGCCAAGTACCTCCGGCCGTCAAGGGCACGATGATGCCTTCACTGAAGGATGCGAGTTCCTCGCGCCTCATCGTCCTCCTCCTCTCAGGCCTCGCCGCGCTCCTCGTCATCCTTGCGGCAACCAGTTTGATCGCCCTCCTCTGGGACTCCATTCCGAACTGGGTGAAGGTCTTGACTCTTGGACTCGTTGCGATTGCTATGACCGCATCGGGAGCTCTTTGGCACAAACGGGAAGCGCACCCCAGCATTCCGCCGGCAACTCTGACGGGAATTGGCACCGGACTCGGTTATCTCACAGGAATTGGAGCGGCACTTCTCGAGGTTCTGCCGCCAATCGGGGCATTCCTCGTGCTGCTCGTCTGGACGATCGCAACCACCGCTTTGGCAACCCTCAGCAAGATGCCCTTCACCCTGATCGCAACCGCGATCGGCGGCGTTTTGACCCTATCCCTCCTGTACTCGCATGCACTCGGGCACCCCTCCCAGGCTCTCCTCGTCGAGGGGCTCATCCTCGCCTATTCCGCAGCTTGCCTCGTATCCTCAACGATCGCGTCCCGGCCACTCCACGGTGCTTTCAAGCGGTGGACCATTGCTTCTTCAGCGGCTGCCACCGTACCCGCGTTGCTCTTCGTTCCGGTCGAAGCCGCCTCCAAGCAGTCCTCCCTTGGCACATACATCATGAGCATCGCGTTGGCCGTCCTCGCCCTTGTAACCGTCGCCTTCCTCGTGCGCGAACCTGAACAGCGCGAATGGCAATGGGTATGGACCCTCGCCCCGCTCGTCGTCATCATCTCCTACCTGTCACTGACGAGCATTGCGGCAACTGAAGAAGAACGACTCTTCCTCTCCCTCGTTCATTTCCTTCTCTGCCTTGGTCTTATCGGCTTTGCCGCTACACCTAAACTCTCCGGCCCCGTCAAGGGGCTCGCCGAATACGCGCTGCTCGCCCCGCCGATCTTCCTTCCCCTCCTCGACGAGGTCGGTGTCGCGCCCATCACGACCGCTTCCTACAAAACGCTAGTGGACTGCGCGGCCTGGTTCGTGATTCTTGCCTGCGCAGCACTTGCCACTCAACAGCGTTCTTCCTCTTTCCTCGTGATTCTCCCGATTGTTGCGCTCTATCGGGGCTTCGACTTCACGATGGAGACCTTCTCCGTAGTCTTCATCATCCTGACCCTACTCATTGCGACGGTCCTCATCGACCGCGCCCTTAAAGCTCTCCCATGGCAGCGCGCCTTCGCCATGTGGCTCGGCATCTTCGGCCTCATCTTCAAGGTTCCTTGGGAGATCGTGTCTCAGATCCCCAAACACAGCACCTACAGGAATGCCCTCGAAGTCTCCGTCATCTTCCTTGTCTTCCTCGTGGTTGCTCTTCTCTTGATCCTCGGATTGGCGACCCCGAACATCGGTCCGGCCGATCTGTGGATGGGGCGACGACTCATCTTCTCCTCCACAGCTGGAGACAGTGCTGCGACTTCACGCACCACGAGCTTCTCCCCAGCTTCTCCTGCGCCCATGTCGGCGGCTCCTGCCACAGGATTCGGGCAACCTCCAGGGATGCCGAGACGCGAATCCGGGGGAGTTTTCGCTCCACTCAGCGTACTGATGACTCTGTTCTTCGTTTCGAGCGTGACATACATACTGCCTTTGATGCTTCTTAGTTCCGTCTGGAATTTCCTTTTCGGACTGCCCTCAGCATCCTCCACTCCGCTTGACCTCGTGGTTTCCCTCGGCATGCTGATTCTCGCGCTCGCCTTCGTCCTAGCGATGAAGTCCTACGCTACCCACTCGCTCTACGGGATCCTCATTCCCTTAGTCCTTGTCTCTGTCGTCTGGCAAGCATTCAATGTGATTCGAGCCCTCGACAATGCGCCGTGGGTCGCGACTCTCATGGTTCTGCTTGTTGGCGCTGCAGCCATCGTGTTGGGCTTCAGGTGGAAAGCACCGAATATGCGGCTCACTTCTCTGGTGATCGTCATCATTGCGGTCTTCAAACTCTCACTCATTGACACGGGCTTCAACGATTCGATTTCACGAGTCCTCTCCCTGCTCATTGCTGGCCTGATCTGTTTCGCCCTTTCCGTCCTCTATTCGAAGCTCAGCGCCAAGGCTCGGGCGAAAGAGACTCTCCCCTCAACAGATTTCGTTACGCCAGGTTCTTAGGCCGTAGCGAGCGCTGCGGTCCCACCAGGTGCGGTGAGAATCCCGGGCGCTGCGTCCATACCAGGCGGAGCCGCAGTACCAGGCGCTGCAAGCATCCCGAATGCTGCGGCAGTAGTTGGCGCTGCAGTCCCTCTAGATGCAGCGAGTATCCCGGATGCTGCGGTAGTAGTTGGCGCTGCGGTATGCCGGGTGCTGCGCCAGTAGCAGGTGCAATGCATACGCCAACTCCCGTTCCTTCGTCCACGACTGTAAATACAGTGCTCGGTGCACCTGCACCGGGTGCTACCCACGCCAGGTTCCACACCCACACCAATTACCACTAGAACCTAGCCCTTACAACCTAGGCACATCGGCACCAGTACTCGCCCCAGATACTTCGAACACACCAGGTGCCACACCCACGCCAGACGCACACCCACGCCAACCACCACCAGAATCTAGCCCTAGCAATCTAGCCACATCGGCACCCTTACTGACCCCAGGTGGTTCGAATACACCAAGTTCCACGCCCACGTCAGATAATGCGAGCTCCCTCGAAGATCATGCGAACTCCCCCGGCGCGCCGATAGACGGTGAGGGTCGATAGGGTTGAGGGATGAAGTTCGCAACCTGGAACGTTAACTCGATCCGTACTCGCGTCGACCGTGTCATTGCCTTCCTCGAACGCTCCGAGGTCGATGTGCTCGCAATGCAGGAAATCAAGTGCACACCCGAACAGTTCCCGATCGAACCCTTCACCGCCGCCGGGTACGAAGTCGCAATCCACGGCCTCAATCAGTGGAATGGCGTGGCCATTGCCTCGCGACTGCCGATCGTGAAAGTCCAGGATCATTTCGCAGATCAACCAGGCTTCGGCGAACCCAAAGTCGTGGAAGCGCGCGCCCTCGGCGTCACACTTCGAGGCGAGAACGAAAAGGAAACCTGCATCTGGAGCCTCTACGTGCCCAATGGGCGCGAACTTGACCACCCGCACTACGCGTACAAGCTCGACTGGTTGCGCAAGCTTCGAAGCGACGCGCAATCCTGGCTCGCCGCCGACCCGAAAGCCCGCATCGCAATGGTGGGCGATTGGAACGTCGCCCCCTTCGACGAGGACGTCTGGGATATGAGCGCATTCGATGGAGCGACCCACGTCTCCGAACCCGAACGACAAGCCTTCTTCGCCTTCGCTGAAGACGGGTGGACTGAAGTGACTCGTGATCGCGTCACGAACTACACCTTCTGGGACTACCAGCGCCTGCGTTTCCCGAAGAACGAGGGAATGCGCATCGACTTCGTGTACGCCTCCCCCGCCCTCGCCCCCTCAGTTTCCGCCGCGCAGATCGACCGTAACGAACGCAAAGGCAAGGGAGCTTCCGATCACGTTCCTGTGATCATCACCCTCAAGGATTGACCGCGATCCAAGGGCTGTGATTGTTGAGGCAAATTCAAGGCCAAGAAATGCATCTCGGTCCAGGAAATGCACCCCGCCCCTGGACATGCGCCCGCGCCACCATGGCTGAAGGTGTCGATGGTCTTCAGCGCCCCCGCCCCTGGATATGGGTCCGCACCCCTGGACATGCGCCCCACCCTCGTCGAATCATGGATCAGAACTCCGGTTCCCACGTCAAAACATGCCTGCGCGCCCGATCTTCAAACAGGCCCTCGACCTCGGCCAGGCCCGGCCCGGCCCAACCCAGGACATACGCCCCGTCCTCGTTCATGTACGAGGCTCGACGCAGGGCTCTTCCTTAGCGAAGGATGAGGGCGAGGAGCTCTTCGTTCATAGTGCTCCAATGCTCCTTATGCCAGGCACCGAATTTCTCTGTTCCGAGGAACGCGCAGGTCGCGCCATGCGTGCGGTCAACCCAGAGGAATGAGCCCGAGACTCCGAAATGCCCGACGGTGCCCGCGGGGAAGCTCGGCCCGGTCCAATGGGGGCTTTTGTTCCCCCTGATCTCGATGCCCAGTCCCCAGGGGCACGGAGCGTGACGCCCGTAACCGGGCACCACGCCGACGAGCTCCGGGAATTGAGGAGTCATGGCCTCTTGCGCGAGCTCGGGCGAGATCAGGGTCGGTTCCAGCATTTCGCGGCCGAGGATCAGCAAGTCTTCGACAGATGCCACGCCCGCCCACGCGGGTGAGCCCACGAGTTCGGCGGTCGTCATTCCCAGGGGTTCGAACACCGCTTCTTCGATCCAACGCTCGATCGGGGAACCGCTCGCCTCCTCGAGTACGTCTCCAAGAATCTCGAATCCCGCATTCGAATACACTCGGCGTTTAGCGACACTGAACTGGGGTTCGCGCGATTCGTAGGGCAGGCCCGAAGCGTGTGCGAGCAGATGCCGGATTGTCGAGCCTTCCGGCCCAGCCGGATCATCGAGTAAGCACAATCCGCGTTCGACGGCGACCAGCGCCGACCATGCGGTACACAGTTTCGTCACCGACGCCAAAGGGTAGCGCTTCGAAAGATCTCCCTGCTCATGAATGGTTTCACCTCCCGCCCACAGGGCGAGTGCATGAGTGAAGGGAATGTCGATTGAGAGCGCCACGGTGGCTCCTTCCATGGGGCGTCGGCTCCGTTCACGATAGCCGAGCAGCTTGGAGTGTCCGTGGAGGCCTCGCCCGAGCACGATCCCCTGCTCGATCGCATGCCCTTCTCACCCTTCAAGCCCCGCCCACTGTCCGACGCGCACGCACCCCGCCCATCAGGCCCCTCGCCCTCACAAAAGGAGGGGATAACGACAAGTGGAGGGGATATAACCCCTCCACACATCGTCAAACCCTCCACTCACGAACAGAGAAACGAGGAGGGTTAGGCAAGGACAAGGACGCCCCTACCAGACAGAAGACCACGCTCTACACCCTTTATTCAACGCGTCCCACACGATCAGCATCCCAATCCCCGGGTATTCCTCACCCCCTCACAAAAGGAGGCGATAACGACAAGTGGAGGGAATATAACCCCTCCACACGCCACCAAACCCTCCACTCACGATGAAGGAACGCGGAATGGGCCCAGCGAGGCGCGGGTGACGCGCCTGGCTGGGCCCATTCTGGCTGAGAGCTCTCCTACAGCCGTGTTTGAGCAGAACACTCCCTGTCGGCCTCGTTCAGCCCAGGCATTCCTCTTCAACCCCGCCCAGAGCAGCCTGCTCGGCAGCCTCGGCGGACTCGAAGACCTTCATGCACAGGCTATCGAGCTCGTCCGAAACATCGACGCGCACGGTCCTCCCATCCGCGATCTCCCCCGCGAGGAGCATCTTCGCGAGCCTGTCACCGATCTCTTTTTGGATGACTCGACGCAGCGGACGCGCGCCGTAAGCCGGGTCGTAGCCGATCCGGGTGAGCCAACCGCGTGCGGGTTCGGAAACGAGCAGCCCGATCCTGCGGTCTTCGAGACGACGAGCAAGGTCGGCGACCATGAGGTCGACGATCCCGGACAGATCATCCGCAGACAAGGGGTCGAACATGACTGTCTCATCGAGTCGGTTGAGGAACTCCGGTTTGAAGGAGCGGCGCACGGCCTCCATCACGGCCCCTCGCCTCTCTTCCTCGTTCATCGTCTGATCGGCGAGGAACTGGGAGCCGAGATTCGAAGTGAGGATGAGGATCGTGTTCCTGAAGTCCACGGTGCGCCCCTGCCCATCGGTCAGTCGCCCATCGTCGAGGACCTGGAGGAGCACATCGAAAACCTCGGGGTCCGCCTTTTCAACCTCGTCCAGGAGGATCGCACAGTACGGACGACGCCGAACGGCCTCCGTGAGTTGGCCGCCCTGCTCATAGCCGACGTATCCCGGAGGGGCGCCGACGAGGCGAGCGACCGAGTGCTTCTCGGAGTACTCGGACATGTCGATGCGGACCATGGCCCGCTCATCGTCGAAGAGGAACTCCGCGAGAGCCTTCGCCAGTTCCGTCTTACCGACGCCGGTCGGACCGAGGAAGAGGAAGGAACCGGTCGGACGATTCGGGTCGGCGATTCCGGCGCGCGAACGGCGCACAGCATCCGAAACGGCCTGAACAGCCTTCTTCTGGCCGATGAGTCGCTTCCCGATCTCCTCTTCCATGCGCAAGAGCTTGTCGGTCTCCGTTTGGAGGAGCTTGCCCGTAGGGATCCCCGTCCACGATTCGACGACCTCCGCAATCTCCGTCGGACCGACCTTCTCGGCGATCATCGGCTCAGCGGAATCCGTGTCAGCTTGTTCGGACGCAGCCTCGGCCTCGCTGATCTGACGTTCGACCGCCGGGATCTCGCCGTTTTGGAGGCGCCCCGCTTCCTCCCAGCGGTTCTCACGGATCGCGAGTTCAAGCTGAGTGCGCAGCTCATCGAGTTGGACGCGCAACTCGCCGACGCGGTTGTGCCCGGCCTTCTCCGCCTCCCAACGGCCGGTGAGGGCCGTCAGTGTCTCCTGCTTGTCGGCAAGATCAGCGCGGAGCTTATCGAGGCGCTCCTGCGTGGACTCGTCCACATGCTCAGGATCGGACTCTTCGAGGTAGGACTCTTCCATGCGCAGACGGTCGACCGCGCGGCGCAGCTCATCGATCTCAACGGGGCTGGAGTCGAGCTCCATACGGAGCCTGGACGCCGCTTCGTCAATAAGGTCGATCGCCTTGTCGGGCAGTTGACGCCCGGTGATGTAACGGTCGGAGAGGCTGGCAGCGGCGACGAGGGCGCCATCGGAGATCGTCACCTTGTGGTGGGCCTCGTACTTCGGGGCGATGCCGCGAAGGATCGCGACCGTGTCTTCAACGCTCGGTTCGCCCACGAAGACCTGCTGGAAGCGCCGCTCGAGGGCGGGGTCCTTCTCAACGTTCTCCCGGTACTCGTCGAGGGTCGTTGCGCCGACCATGCGGAGCTCTCCTCGGGCGAGCATCGGCTTGAGCATGTTCCCCGCATCCATCGCTCCCTCGGAGCCGGCGCCCGCGCCGACGACCGTGTGGAGTTCGTCGATGAAGGTGATGATCTGCCCGTCAGAGCGCTGGATCTCCGCGAGGACCGCTTTGAGGCGCTCTTCGAATTCGCCCCGGTACTTCGCGCCGGCGACCATTGCGGGCAGGTCGAGGGCGATGAGGATCTTGTCCCGGAGGGATTCAGGGACGTCACCTGCGACGATGCGCTGCGCGAGGCCTTCGACGACTGCGGTCTTGCCGACGCCGGGCTCGCCGATGAGAACAGGGTTGTTCTTCGTGCGGCGGCTCAGGACCTGGACGACTCGGCGAATCTCCGCATCACGGCCGATCACGGGGTCGAGCTTGCCCTCGCGCGCCACCTCCGTCAGGTCGCGGCCGTACTTCTTGAGGGCCTCGAAGGACCCCTCGGGGTCGGCGGAGGTGATCGCTTCGGGGCGAAGACGTGCGAGGGCTTCGCTGAGCGCCTCCGGGGTTGCGCCTGCGCTTGAGAGGATCCTCCCGGCCTCGTCCTTCGAAGCGGCGAGGGCGATGAGGAGATGCTCGGTCGACACGTAGGCGTCCCCGCCTTTATCTGCGAGGCTGCGCGCCTGGTTCACGACATCAAGGAGGGCGCGTGCGGTCTGGGCTTGGGATGCGCTCGCTCCACTCGCCGAAGGGAGGGTGACGAGGGCGTTACGGGTCCTCGCTCCGATCGCGCTTCGGTCTGCGCCTACGGCGTCGACGAGTGCGGTGGCGATGCCTTCCTTTTGTTCGAGAAGGGCTTCGAGCAGGTGAATTGGCATCACCTGGGGATTGCCGGCGGCTTGGGCGGATTGAAGCGCGGAGGCAATCGCCTCCTGCGCCTTCGTGGTGAATTCCTTGGTCATGTGTCCTCCTTCGACGCGTAGCGTCGAGATGTTCTTAGCGGCCGAGAAGTCCTCGATCACGCTCTGCACTTCTCAACGCCCCCATAGTTGAGTCTATTCCACTCAACTTTGTGGCTCGTGTCTAGGGACCTTGTACCGGACCTCGCAACCACGTATGAAAAAGGCTCGTACCATACCGCCACGGAGCAAAGGACCTTGAGCCGAAATCAGGTACGAGAAAGGCGGGGAAGCGAAAGAATCGCCACCCCGCCTCACCGATAGGAAAGACCTTCCCTCAGGGATCAACACTCCCTCAAGGATCAGGATTCCGAAGACTCTCGGCCCTCATCATCCGATTCGGGCACACCAAGATGCTCGCTCAGTTCATCGAAGAACTCGAGGGTCGTTCCCAAAGCGCAGCGGCACTGGGTGTAAAGCTGCTGATCAGTCATGCCCATCTCAACATCGAGATTCAACTCGGCGAGAGGCTCAAGTTCCCCATTGACCTCACGGAGGGCGCATGTTGGCCATAGGTGGGTACGATGCCATTCCTCAATCCGGAACGTGACCTCTTCGCGCTGGTCCTCACGCGGCGTTCCCTTCCAGAAACCCACGACGGACAAGACATCATGATGAGCGCCGACCATGCGGAAGTAGAAGTTGTGCCCGTTCCAGCGGCTCGCAATGTCCCCATCATCGTCAAGACTCCACTTCCACCCGAAAGAATCGAAGAGTAGGCCGAGGCGCTCAATGGTGACCGGGCGAACCGTGAAGTCGGTGAAGGTCGGGGCCTTGGGTTCCTCCTCAGAAGAGGCTGCTTCTCCCTCAAGGGCCTCGGGGTGTTGCTCCCCCACAGGGGCAGAGGAGTGCTCCGCGCCTATTGGGGCCGTGGGCTGCTGTTCCCCCACAGGGGCAGGGGAGTGCTCCGCGTCCATTGGGGTCGCGGGCTGCTCGCGATGCTCATCGCCATCGCGTGAACGATCTCCTTCGCCAAAGCGATCGGAGAGCCAGGAGAAGATACCCATCAGAGTCCGAGCCTTTCGATCATTTTGTCAAAGAAATCTGTTGTCGTCGCGATCCCGCAATTGATCTGCTGCAAAAGCTGCGCGTCCGTCGCCCCGTACTCCCAGTGCACAGAGTTCTCCGCCTGAACGCGGATCTCGCCGTCGTCTGTGATGCGGTATTCGCACTTGGGCCAGAACTTCCTCAGGTGCCAATCCATGAGGAAAGCGCGAACCTCTTCCAAGCGATCAATCGAGATCTCGCGGTTCAAAACGCCGTAGACCTGGAAAACGTCCTTCTCGGGGCTGAGGAAGCGGAAGTAGAAGGTATGGAGATTCCACATTCCCCCCAGGTCTCCCTCGTTGTCGACAAACCAGCGCCAGCCTTGTGAGTCGAAGATTTTCTTCACGCGATCCTGCGTGATGGGGGTCGGATTCTGTTCCAGAACAGGATCCGACTGGGGTACGTCAACACCCGATGCGTCGCTCATGAGCCCTCCGATCAGTTTTTCTAAGCATAGCGAGGGGGGCAGGTATTTCCGACCTGCCCTACCGGAGCAGAGCCTGAAGCTCCCACTCCGACCTCATCCTCAATAGCGTGCAAGTGCTGTCAGAATCGCTTTCCTCTTCTGGTTCACCACGATGAGCCAGACGATACCTCCGACGGTGAGGAAGAGGCTGAGAACACCGACTCCCGTTCCCCAAGCGAAGCCGGAGAAGCCAGCGTTCATAATCGAATCCGCATCAAGGCCCGAGAACGCCAGGAGATTGGAACTGCCCGATCCCACGCACTCGAGGACGTAATCACCCCGCTCGAGTTTCTGCGCAAAGAAGGTGTCATTTCCGACCAGCTCCATCCGATGCGTGCCGCCGCTGCCCTCGAGTGAGCAGGAGGTGACATTGCCGGCCTGGCTGACAACCATGAGCGCACCGGAGTCGTCAACTGTGACCGTGTCTCCAGAGGTGACGGGGCTCATCCGGTCCATCATCGAAGTGAAGTCAATCCCACCGAGAATCCCTCCAACGAAAGCCAAGGGCGCGATGATCACGGCGCTGAGAATCCCGAAAACAATGAGGAGAATCGGGCCCACGCGACTGGGAACCTTGAGCACGGGGGCACCCGCATTCGGGAAGTAGCCGTTCTGGTGCGGGGCGGGTTGAGCAGAGGGAAATTGCTGGCCATAGGAGGACCCCATTGCGCGCACAGCATCATCAGCGAGGAAGCGCAGGGGCAGGTCCGCACCCGACTGGGTTGCCTGAGAAGCGTTGTGCTCTGCGCCCTGATAGGTGCCATGAGGCTGATGGGTGCCATAAGAGGGACCTTGCTCGGCCGGGATCTGGCCGTACTGGGGCCGTGGAGTCGATGCCTGCGAGGGGACTTGCGAAGGTGTTCCCTGTGAGTGTTCAGACGAGCGCTGTCCGTATCGAGGCTCGTCATTCATCTGTGATGCCATGGTTCCTCCACATCGTGTTCAGTATCTTCAGGTTATCGAATAGCAGTGCCCAAGTCCGCAGGGCTTTCCCCGACTCCTCCCTGATTCCCCTCAGGGCGAAGCCCCACGCCAGCAGGCGAAGCCCCGCGCCAGCACCACGAGGCGTGTTTGTTCCCGAATCGACGAGGGCGAGCAGCTTGCACCCTTCGTCATCGCCGCGAGCGAGCCCACGTGGCGTGCTGGCTTGCGTGGATACGTGTCGCCCGATGGAGCGCGTTCGGTGTACGAGCCGCCTAGAAACGCGGATCGTGCACGATCCGCCCGCAAAAACGCAGAAGTTGTACGAGCCTGATTGCGAGCGAGCAGCTCGAGAGCACGAGAGGACCTCTCAGACCCCGAGCGTTCCGAGGCGCTCGGCGCGAAGCGCGCCAACTCCCGGGACTTCCAAAGGCTCCAGCTCGAGGCCCGTCGCACGCGAAATCAGCAGGTCCGCGAGCTCAGGATTACGCGCCAGGCAAGGACCATGCATATAGGTCGCAATAATCGATCCTTGAACAACCCCGTCGTAGGCGACGGGCGCAGGCTCGCAGCCTTCGGGCGTGCCATTTCCCGTGCCCTTCACAACGCGACCAAGGGGCTTCGCCTCCGGGCCGAGAACGGTTCCTCCGCCGTGGTTTTCAAAACCCGTCAATGTCTCTGTCAGGCCCTCGAGTATCGGCTCACTCACGAGCTCACCGATGGAACGCGAACCTTGAGGGTCGGTCGTAATATCCAAGACCCCAAGGCCTGCGACGCGCTGATCGCGCGCATCTCGATACCAATGGCCCAAGACCTGCAAGGAAGCGCAGATCGCGAGCAGAGGGCGCCCCGCATCGAGGGCGCGCATGAGGCCGGGGTCTTCGCGCAACTTCTGCGCTGCAAGAGACTGGGCGGTGTCCTCGCCACCTCCAAGAGCGTAGATATCAAGGCTTTCGGGGATCGCGTCGAGCAGGCCGACCTTGACGACTTCGGCTGCGATGCCGCGCCGACGCGCCCGCTCCTTGAGCACGATCGCATTGCCCGTATCTCCGTAGGTGCCCAGGACCTCGGGCATGAGGACCCCGATCCGCAGGGTGGATTCGCTCATCACTTCCTCGCCTCCCTGGCATCAAGGATCGTTTTGAAATCTCGCAGAGCCGTGTAGTTGAGGAGCATCTCGACTCGTCCGGGCGCGCATGCGGCAAGCGCCTCCATCGGTGTTTTCACGAAGCTCGTGTGGATATTCGCATATTCGAGGCGCACCGCCAGGTCGGCGCCGCGTTCACCGCAGGCCACGACGCGAATAGGCTCCCCGTCCTCGTCACTCGTTCGCGCGAGGGCGCCAAAGTCGACATCCCAGAGCCAGGACAGGTCCTGCCCATCAGGGATCTGGCCATTGAGCCCGATAACGACCTGCTTCACCTCCGGATCGATCATCGTCATCGTTTCCTGCCAACCCGCAGGGTTCTTCGCGAGCATAATGCGAGCCTGACGCCCATCGACCTCGTAAATGGAATACCGGCCCGCGACCTCGCGAACAGAGCAGATCGCATCGGCGGCGGCCTGCGGGGAGACTCCCAGGGCCGCAGCGGCCGCTACCGCCTGCGCAGCGTTAGAAAGATTCGCTCGACCGGGCAGGGCAAGTGCAAGCTCGACACTCACTCCATCAGGACCATTGAGGCGAGCCTTCGGGGTGGAAGCGGAAAGATCAATGTCGTCGAGCCACCAGTCGGGACGAGGGCGCTCGCACAACTCCGGCAGGGCGCCACCAGACTGGGCAGGAACGAGACGCCAGGTACCGTTCTCCCACAACACTCGTCCGCCGCGAGGATAGGCGATGGAATCCGCGCCCCAACCCGCTCCCGCCGCAACCCACACGACCTTGGAGGAGGAGCAGGCCGCCGACACGATGAGCGGATCATCGCAGTTCGCGATGATGATGGCGTTCGGATGCTCTTCGACGGCCTGACGCAGGCGCAGCTCCACCGAGGAGATCTCGCCGACGCGATCAAGCTGGTCGCGAGACAGGTTGAGCAGGACAAGGACCTCGGGGTTCACCTCGCCCGCGACTGCGGGAAGATGCATCTCATCGACTTCAAGGGCCGCGAAGGGCGCGCGCGGGGCGTTCATCAAAGCGGTGATGACGCCGGAGGCCATATTGTCGCCGTTCGTGTTCGAAGCGACTGGACCGCGGGTTTCGAGGGCGGCGCGCACCATCCGGGTCGTCGTGGACTTCCCGTTCGTCCCGGAGACGATGACTGTATCCATTGGGGCGGCCAAATCGGCCATGATCCTCGGTGAGACGCGCATCGCGACCTCTCCGCCGATCATCCCTCCCGATCCTCGACCGAGGGCTCGGGAGGCCGCTCTCGCCGTTCGCCCTGCGGCGACAGCGAGTGCACTCCTCGGGGAGAGTCGAAGTCCAGGTCTTTGCAAAGTCATGCGGTAACACTAGCGCGAGCCGCAGCCCGTGACCGCAATGACGCAGGTGAGAGCTACGGGCAAGCCCCCATATTCTGCGCGGCGGAGGCATTGAGCGCGCCCCCGAGTGGAATCGAGTCACGAGAGCTGAACTCTCATCACAAGAGCTTCACTCTGCTGCTCCACGGTGAATAAGAGGCGACACGTGCAAAAGGGGATTCACTCACAAGAGAAAAGCAATCACCGATGATCACAATCACCCCACTCACACCGGGAGATCTACCCGCAGGAGAAAAGATGCCGACGCCAAAGATTGTGTCGCCCGTGATGGGAAATCCACTCACAGTGGAGAATGTACCGGCCCCAAGTGCGCTGAGTCGGCGAGGACGGCGGTTCCCCTACTCACGTCCGATCATTCAGCGAGCACTCCCTATCCCCATTTGAGCACTGTCCCCCATCCTGATGTGAGCAGAGTCCCCACCCTGACTTGAGCAGAGTCCAGTGGGCCCTCCACCCCGGGGGTCAGAGAGTATAACTGCCAACAGCTAGTCGACCAACGCCAACAGCTAGTCGATGACCGCGACGCTTCCTTCGATCACTCGCACGCCTGCGGGTCCGGCTTCAATCACTGCGCGCACGCGCTGTTCAGGACGAAAGTGGAAAGGCGGGCGGAACGGCCTCCAAAGAGCGAGTTCCCCTCCCCCACTCGAAGAACGCTTCGGAGCCCAGCTCCGCTCACCACGCCTCACCGGCAAGACTTCACCGCTGGGCGTCGCAGCGAAGACCCGGTCACGCCGTTGCATGAGCTCCGCCAATCGCTCTTTCAGGGCAAGGTTCTCCTCCTCGAGACGTTCGACTGAGCGCTCAAGTTCGAGAATCCTCTGGATCCCCGCGAGGTTGATCCCCTCCTCCTGGCTCATGCGTTGAACATCGCGCAGACGCTGAATATCGCGCTTGGAGTAGCGCCGCCCTCGGCCCTTCGCCCTCGCAGGGATGACGAGGCCGAGGCGGTCGTACTGGCGCAGCGTCTGCGGGTGCATGCCCGCAAGCTCGGCCGCAACCGAGATGACGAAGGTCAAAGCCTCCTCAGCCCCGTTTCCCTGCGCCGCCATCGTCTACGCCTTCGCCTTCGTGAGGAGTTCCGCCCTCGGGTCCGAGTCCTCAAGAGTCGCGATAAAGCCTTCGAGCGCGGCCTTTTGCGTATCGTTGAGGTCTTTGGGAACGGCGACTCGCACCTCGATGAGGAGGTCACCCTTCGTCTTCGAGGTTTCGACGCCGCGGCCCCGGACACGAAGGACAGCGCCCGATTGGGTTCCGGCGGGAACCTTCACCGTGACAGAAGAACCATCGAGGAGGGGAACCTCAATCTTCGCTCCGAGGGTTGCTTCGGCGAAGGTCACGGGCAAGACGATGCGCAGATTGTCGTGGTCTCGAGTGAACACGGGATGGGTGCCCACGTGGATCGTGATGACGAGATCGCCCGGTGCTCCGCCGTTGACGCCGGGACGGCCCTTCTTTCGCAGGCGGATCTTTTGGCCATCCTTCACGCCCTTGGGCAGACGAACCTTCTGTTTGGAACCGTCGATCGACATGATGACCTCGGTTCCGGCGAGGGCTTCGCGGAAAGTGATGCTCGTTGAAGCGTGACGATCCTCGCCCTTACGAGGACGTGGCGTCTGCGCGCCCGCGAAGGGGGAGCTGGCAAAGCCGCTTCGACCGGGATCGAATCCTCCCCCACCGAACCCCTGAGCTCCGGCGAAAGGCTGGCTCGCTCCGAAGAGCCCACCGAGAATGTCACCGAAATCGGCTCCGCCGCCGAAGTTCACGCGAGTGCCTCCACCTGTGAAAGCACCACCGAACAGATCAGAAAGGTCGGGGCCTCCAGCGCCACCCGCGCTGAAACGAGCCCCGCCGCTGGCCATGGAACGAATAGCGTCGTATTTGCGACGCTGTTCCTTATTCGACAGCACCGAATAGGCTTCGCCGATCTCTTTGAAGCGCGTTTCCGCCTTCTCGTCGCCGGGGTTCTTGTCCGGATGCCACGTGCGGGCAAGCTTGCGGTAGGCCTTCTTAATGGCCGCGTCGTCAGCGTCCTTCGAGACGCCGAGGACCTTGTAAAAGTCCTTGTTGAACCATTCTTGTTCACTCACCGCACGTCACCTCCTTCTCGGTTTTTGCCCGGGCGTTCCGGGCGTTCGCGGGCGGGTAATTATTGAGGTGGTCACTCAGGGTTGTCCACCATGACCTTGGCCGCGCGCAGAACCCTCTCAGCGCGGCGGTAGCCGGGCTGGAGAACCTTCGCAATGATGGGGCGGTCGACCTCGGGATTCGTATTCGCGAGGAGTGCCTCATGGAAAGCGGGATCGAAGTCCTCATCTTCTTGGCCGAAACGCTCCAGAAAGAAACGCTGGCCGAGAACAGATTCGAGCTTGCTCGCGATGGAAGCGAAGGGACCGTCGTCGAGGTCGCCGTGAGCGCGCGCGGCATCAATGTCATCAAGGACGCCGATGAGCGCTTCAAGGACCTCAGATTGACCGGATTCTCGGTGTCCGGACGCCGCTTCCTTAGAGCGGCGCACGTAGTTCGAGTACTCCTGATTGAGGTTGTACAGATCCGCATGCGCGCGAGCGAGCTGATCTTCCAATTCGGCGATCTTCGCGAGGGCCTTCACAAGGTCCGAGTCTCCGAGTTCTTCTTCGAAGGCACTCATATCGAGCTCTTCGCCCGGAGCGTTCACGCTTGAAGTGTCGGCCTCGGCGGCGGCGTCAGAGTCGGTGGGGACTGACTCAGCGGCCTGCGGTTCGTCGCTCTGGGCTGAGGACTCGGCGGTGGGTTCAGCGTTCGGCGCGCCGGGCTTGGCGCTCGTGACGCCCTCACCCTGGCCCGCAGGGGCCGACGTCTTCTCGTCGGCCCCTGCAGCCTCGTCCTTCGAATCGGGCTCTTCGCCCAGGTTCTGAGGATTGGTCACTTGGACTCGTCCTCATCCACGATCTCCGCGTCGATGACATCGTCATCGGCCGCCGAAGACGCCTCGGCCTGCTCGCCCTTCGCCTCAGCGGCCTGCTGGGCGGCGTAGACCTCTTCGCCGATCTTCATGGCCGAGGCGTTGAGCGTGTCGAGCGCGGACTTCACGGCCTCGATGTCTTCACCCTTCAGGGCCTCCTTCACGGCGTCGACATCAGCCTGGACTGCAGTGCGCGTACCCTCAGTCACCTTGTCCGCTTCATCCTTGAGGAGCTTCTCGATCGAGTAGACGACCTGCTCAGCCTGGTTGCGGGTGTCAGCCTCCTCGCGGCGCTTCTTGTCCTCAGCGGCGTGCTCCTCCGCCTCCTTCACCATGCGGTCGATGTCCTCCTTGGGCAGGGCCGAGCCGCCTGTGATGGTGACGGACTGCTCCTTGCCGGTGCCGCGGTCCTTCGCCGAGACGTGAACAATGCCGTTCGCGTCAATGTCGAAGGTGACCTCGATCTGCGGGACGCCGCGGGGGGCCGGGGCGATGCCGGACAGCTCGAAGGTACCCAGGAGCTTGTTGTCATGGGCGAACTCGCGCTCACCCTGGTAGACCTGGATGAGTACGGAGGGCTGGCCGTCCTCTGCGGTCGAGAAGACCTCGGAGGCCTTCGTCGGGATCGCGGTGTTGCGGTCGATGAGCTTGGTCATGATGCCGCCCTTGGTCTCAATGCCAAGAGAGAGCGGAGTGACGTCGATGAGGAGGACGTCCTTACGGTCACCCTGGATGACACCGGCCTGGAGGGCAGCACCAATGGCGACGACCTCATCGGGGTTCACACCCTTGTTCGGTTCGCGACCACCGGTGAGCTCCTTGACGACCTCGGTCACGGCCGGCATACGGGTCGAGCCGCCGACGAGGACGACGTGGTCGATTTCGGATGTGGAGATCGAGGCGTCGCGGATGACGTCCTTGAAGGGCTTCTTCGTGCGCTCGAGCAGGTCGGAGGTCATTTCCTCAAACTTCGCGCGGGTGAGGGTCTCATCGAGGTGAATCGGACCATCGGCCGTCATCGACAGGTACTGCAGGGAGATGTTCGTCGAGGTCGAGGAGGAAAGTTCCTTCTTCGCCTGCTCGGCGGCCTCCTTCAGGCGCTGCAAAGCGACGGCGTCCTTCGACAGGTCGGCACCGGTCTTGGCCTTGACCTGGGCGATGAGCCAGTCGACGATGCGCTGATCCCAGTCATCGCCACCGAGTCGGTTATCGCCAGCGGTGGCGCGAACCTGAATGGTGGAGAAGCCGTCCTCGTCCTTGCCGATCTCGAGGAGGGAGACGTCGAAGGTGCCACCACCAAGGTCGAACACGAGGATGAGCTCGTCTTCCTTGCCCTTTTCGAGGCCGTAGGCGAGGGCCGCGGCCGTCGGCTCGTTGACGATGCGCTGGACGTTGAGGCCGGCGATCTGACCGGCATCCTTCGTGGCCTGGCGCTGGGCGTCGTTGAAGTAGGCGGGGACGGTGATGACCGCGTCGGTGACGGGCTCACCGAGGAAGGCCTCTGCATCGGCCTTGAGCTTGGAGAGGATGCGGGCCGAGATTTCCTGGGCCGTGTAGTCCTTGTCGTCGATCGTGATCTTCCAGTCGGTGCCCATGTGGCGCTTGACGGAGGAGATTGTGCGGTCGACGTTCGTGACGGCCTGGCGCTTGGCGATTCCGCCGACGAGAACTTCGCCGGTCTTGGAGAAGGCGACGACGGAGGGCGTGGTGCGCACGCCTTCCGCGTTCGCGATGATGGTGGGTTCGCCGCCTTCAAGGACGGCGATTGCAGAGTTCGTGGTGCCGAGGTCAATGCCGACTGCTCGTGCCATGGTGTTTCCTTCCTTCCGGTCGGAGCGAGTGTCCCGACCAAGGGTTTCTGACGTTCTACAGACTCACTTGAGTCCCTTGGGCTCAACTTTAGAACAGGAGAATCGCGGGCGCAACACGACGCGACTCACATTGAGTCACATGTACTCAACTCTCGTGTCGGCGCACACAACGGCCCAACAACGTCATAGACGCATCACGGATCACCGCCAGAACACGCTCCGCTCGACGCCCAGCAGCGGCTCACTCGTGCGGAGCACGCCGTCGTACGCCCCGACTGGATCGCGCCGTTATCCGCCTGCAACGACACGGTCTATCCGCGTGACCATTCGTGCACCCCCTCCACCTCCTTGAGTAGGCACGTCCGTCACGAGCAATGACAACACCCGGGGCGCCCACAGCCCACATGACATCACCCACACCTTCACTGCAGTCGTCCAAGGCAACGAACGCCGTCTTATCGTCGTTCCATCAGACACCGCCCCCCGCTGTTGCTTCGCCATCACGGGGAGCGGTTTTCTTTCTGTATCGTGGGGAGATGACCGCGCCATCGTTCCCCAAACACTCTCGCACTGACGCTGAGTTGTTGGATCTGATGATCGCTCGCGGACTGCTCATTATTGACCGTTCACGCGCCCTGCAAGACCTCCAGACCTACGGCTATCACCGTCTCGGCGGTTACAGATACCCCTTCCGCCTTCTTCCGACAAGTGAACAGGATCCTCGTCAGCGCAAGTACCGTTCCGATGATTTCATCAAGGGCGCCGCGCACGAGGGCATGCTTAAGGACAGGGTCCGTTCCTCCGGCCCTCGACCAGACGATCGCCCCCAACGAGACGCGCACATCCAGCAGACGCGTTGTTCGACGCATCCGGGACGAAGCGTGTTTCGCACTGGTCGCACCGAAGTCGGTCGACGGCTCAAGGCGCTGAGCCTTGGCACCGGGCGGGGCGTCGTTGCCTCTCCCAGCGTCAGATAACCCCAACGACAGTAGTCGATACGTCTCTTTCGATTTCGATTTTCCTGATCATCCCTTCGATCATCGGACGAGCCACGTGCATCTGTGGCGGCCTCATGAGACGATCGGGCCATGCAGTGCGAACACTGGGACCGGGGCGCATGCCGCTCCTGCCGTTACCTCGACGTCCCCTACGGCGAACAAGTCGCCGCCAAGTCTGAAACGGCGGCCGAGGCCCTCGCCCTCGTCCCCACCGCCGCGGGCGTCCATTGGCTCTCACCGAGGCGATCCGCGCCCACGGCATTCCGCACCAGTGCGAAACTCGTCGTCGGTGGGACCCGTCGGCGCCCCACCCTCGGCATCCTCGGGCCGGATCGGCGCGGCGTCGACCTTCCGGGCTGTCCCATCCAGCATCCTGCGATCAACCGGGCCACGCCCGCACTCAAGCGCTTCATCCGCTCGCTCGACCTCATCCCCTACGATGTTCCGACCAAGAACGGGGAGCTCAAGTACATCCTCCTCACCGTCGGAGCCGATGAGATCATCCTGTCCAAGCGCCGGATGCTGCCGATCCGCGCGGGCGACCTCGATCTCGCCCTCGGGCCGGGCTCCTTCATCCAGACGAACGCCGCCGTGGCCGGCGATCTGTACCGCCAGGCCGCCGACTGGGCGGCTCTCCCCCTCGCATCGGGCGATGCGCCGCAGACACTGTGGGACCTGTACTGCGGCATTGGAGGGTTCGCCCTTCACGCCGCGAACGCTGGCATCCCCCGAGTCACCGGCGTCGAGGTGTCGGAACGGGCGATCGCCTCTGCGATCCGCTCGGCATCACAGGCGGGACTGTCCCGCACCGCTGCGCGCTTCATCGCAGCGGATGCAACCGCGTGGGCTGCTCAGCAAGACCCCGCCACGGCGCCCGACGTCCTCATCGTCAATCCGCCCAGGCGCGGGATCGGGGACGCCCTCGCCCAGTGGGTCAACGAGCACGCAGGCGAGCGCGTCATCTACTCGTCGTGCAATCCGACAAGCCTCGCCCGGGATCTGGAGGCCATGCCCGCCTACCGGTGCGTCGAAGCGCGCCTATTCGACATGTTCCCCCATACCGACCACGTCGAGGTCGCGGTGCTGTTGCGCCGCACCCCCTCCTGAGCCGTGCGGCCGCTGCGCGTCGGCCCCGACCGCCCCTTCATGAGTCGCGCTCTTTGAGTCGGCGCATGCGCTCCCACTGTGCGAGGCCGTCGCGCACCGCATGCTCATACCCGTTGTCCGTCGGCTCGTAGAGGCGGAGCCGCGCGACGCCGTCGGGGAAGTAATCCGCGCCCGAGAAGCCGTCCTCAAGGTCGGGATCGTATTGGTATCCCGCACCGTACCCGAGGTCCTTCATAAGGCGGGTCGGCGCGTTGAGGATGTGCGCGGGCGGCATGAGCGACCCGGTCTCCTTCGCCAGTTTCCACGCCCTGTTGAATCCCCGGTACACGCTGATTGACTTGGGTGCACTCGCCAGATAGACGACGGCCTGGGCGATGGCGATCTCCCCCTCGGGGGAGCCGAGCCTCTCATAGGACTCCCAGGCGGACAGCGCCACGGACAGCGCATTCGGATCCGCCATGCCCACATCCTCACAGGCGAAACGGATGAGTCGGCGCGCCACGTACAAGGGGTCCTCACCTCCCAGCAGCATTCGCGACAGCCAATAGAGGGAGGCGTCCGGGTCCGATCCCCGCATCGACTTGTGGAGCGCCGAAATGAGGTTGTAATGCTCGTCGCTCGACTTGTCGTACAGGGGCGCCCGCGAGGCGACCAGATGGACGAGGCCCTCCGCGTCGAGGGGTTCGCCCCTCGGTCCCAGTGCATCGACCTGTTCGACGAGGCCGAGCAGGTAGCGCCCATCCCCGTCACTCATGGCGATCATGGCGGCGCGTGCTCCCTCGGTCAGCGGCAGTGGCCGTCCGATGAGGCCCTCCGCCCTGTCCATGAGCTCTGCGAGAGCGGCGCCGTCGAGGCGGTGGAGCACCATGACGTGGCAGCGCGACAAGAGCGCGCCGACGAGTTCGAAGGAGGGGTTCTCGGTGGTCGCGCCGACGAGGACGACCGTGCCGTCCTCGACATAGGGCAGGAAAGAATCCTGTTGGGCGCGGTTGAAGCGGTGGATTTCGTCGACGAAGAGCAGCGTGCCCTGACCGATCTGCCTGCGCTTGGAGGCAGCAGCAAAGACCCTGCGCAGGTCCGCCACCCCAGAGAAGGTGGCGGAGACCTGTTCGAAGACGAGGCCGGTCTTGCCGGCGAGCAGTCGGGCGATCGTCGTCTTGCCGCATCCGGGCGGCCCCCACAAGATGATCGACGAGATCCGCCCCGCGTGAACCATTCGCCCGAGCGGGGCGTCGGCTGAAAGCAGGTGGTCCTGCCCGACGACCTCGTCGAGGCTGCGCGGACGCAACCGGTCCGCGAGGGGACGGGTCGTGTCGTCGAATCCGCCGTCCTCAGCCGCCGAATCGAAAAGGGAGGGACCCTCCGGAATCGTCATGGCGCCCGCACCTCCGCCGAGAACGGCGGTCGGGTCGCGCGCCGCATCATCCGAATGCGCACACGGCGGCGCAATCCCTGGTGGTGCGCGAGGGCGCCTCGATACATGCGTCCATCTTATGCGTGGGATCTGCGAGCCGCACGCGACGGCGGGCGCCCGCATTGAGGCGTCATCGGACGATCGCGGGACGGCCGCCGAGGGGCGCCCATCCTCGAAATGTCACAGCTCGTCCATAGGTCCGCCACACGGCGGCGACAGCGCAGCACGGTTACCTGAAGACATGACCATGATGCGACGCTCTGCCTCTCCCGCTCCGCTACTCGCCCGGGAGACCGACCTCATGAGGCGTTTGGGCATCCAGGTCCGCTACATCGCGTCGTCTCTGTCCTCCACCGGAGTCGACTACCTCATGCTCCTCATCCTCAATGCGACGATCGGCGGCCTCTTCGCCCCTGTCATCATTGCGAGAACCGCATCCTGCACGATGAACTACCTCATCAACCGGCGTGTCTTCAGGGCGCGCGGCGGCCTCATCGCGACCGCGGCGCGCTACTACGCATGGGGGGCGGTGATCATGCTGCTCGCCTACGCCTCACTCACGACCCTCACGAACACGGGAGTGCCCCTGTGGGCCGCATCGATCGGGGCGAACTCGTCCCTCTTCGCACTCAACTACCTCGGCCAGTCCTACCTGGTCTTCGGCACCGTCGAGGCGCTGCGCTGCGATGCTTCCCGCCTCGGCTCGCGCGTCGCCGGTCTGCTCGCCTCCGGGCGCGCGCGCCTCGCGGCCGCGGCATGAAGCGGGCGGCGGCGAGGACGGCGCCCCGCCCTCGCTCTAGGCCCGCCTGCGGGAGGCGAACACGCCCCCGGCGACGGCCGCGGCACCGGCGATGGCGAGGACGAGGAGAAGCCCGCCGGCCCCGGTGATCGGCAGCGCGCCCACGATGCCGGCACGAGGAGAGGCCGGTGCATCGGATGCGGCGTCGCGTCCCGTCACGGAGACGACGAGTTCGCTCGTCACCACCCGCCCGTCGGCGAATGAGACGGTCACGGGGATCCGGACTGCGGTCGTCGCATGATCGGCCGGCACCGTCCAGCGGATGACGCCCGTGGTCGCATCGATCACCGCATCACGCGGAGCCGACTCCCCCAGGGTGAACGATGTCCCCTCGGGCAGGGTGACGGCCTTGCCCGACTCGTCGCGCACGATCGGAGTCGCACTCGCCTCGTCGCCCGCCGTCACTGCGACCGGCTCGTAGGAGACGCCGAGGGGCGCGATGGGTCCGGGGGCATTCGCCTCGTCGACGAGGACGGCGACGGTTCTGGCGGGAACCGTCACGGTGCCCGTCGCATCGTCCCAGGTCGTCGTCTTCACCACGGGGTCGGAGCCGGAGGCCTGGACGGGGCTGAGGACGAAGTGGCGGCCCGCCTGCCCGTCGACTGCCTGTGTGAGCGGCTCCTTCGAGGCGTTGAAGACGACGAGGACGCCGTTGAGATTCGGATCGACGCTCGTCACCGCCCGATTCCCTGCGTCCGTGGACGCACCGCTTGGGGCGTTGTCGTCAATGAGCATGAGGAAAGTGCCCGGCGCCTGGTCGGGACCGGAGTTCGGGAAGGAAACCTTCTCCTTGATGAGCCGGGTGGATCCGAGTGAGAACAACGGTGTCGACTTGCGCAGGCGCAGAAGGTCCAGGGCTTGCGCCTTCGCTGCAGCGATATCATCCGCGCCGGGTTTGAGGGAGGGGTCCTCCAACAGCGGCCTCATGATCGGCCACTGCTCCTGATTCGTCGACGCGACTGGCAGGCCGTGTCCGAAACCGTTGTCGCTGCCCGTCCAGTCGATGGCATTGAAGTGGTCGCCCGAGTTGTAGGAGTCCCGGTCGAGCGACTTCGAGCGGAGCCTTTCAGTGCCCGCCGCCCAGAACGAGGGGGATTGTCCGAGGGCGACGGTCGCCAGCGACACCGTGTTCATGCGGATCCGGTCGCTCATCGGCGTCGACGAGGGCAGTTTGTAGGTCAGCAGATCGAAGAGCGTCTCATTGTCGTGGGCGTCCACGTAATTGACGCTCTCCGCGGGATCTGAGGCATAGCCCGCGGACAGGGAGTTGTAGTCGATCTGGCTGCCGAGTTTCACGCTCCCGTCGTAAGTCGTCAGCGCGTAATCCTTGAGATTGCCGGCCACGCCGAGTTTCACCAGGTCGGTCCGGTGCATGAGGTCGGCGAGCTGTTCCTCGGCGCCCCTCGTGTCCAAGCCGTTGGGATCGGTGACCGCGCCGGAGCCGAAGCCCTGGAAGACCCGGTGGTCCGCGTCGAAGGGGCCGCCGCCGTGGACTGCGTCGCGCAGCCGGTCATTGAATGCGCCGATCTGCGTGCCGTCGAGCTGTCCCTGGGTCGCCTGCGTGAACAGGGCGTTGTTTGCGACTTCGCCGAAGTTCCATCCCTCGCCGTACAGGTAGAGGCTCGATCCGTCGACACCGTCCCTTTCGAGGGTGAGTTCGGCGAGCGCCTCCTTCGCCCGGATCATAGTGTCGCGGGAATGGTGACCCATGAGGTCGAAGCGGAACCCGTCGACCCGGTAGGCGCGCGCCCACAGGACGAGGGAATCGATCATGAGGTCTTCGCTCATGAGGTTCTCGGTCGCAATATTGGAGCAGCATGTGGAGGTGGTGATCGCTCCGGTCGCATCGAGGCGGTGGTAGTAGCCCGGGACGATCCGGTCGAGCACTGCCTTGGGGTCCTGCCCCGCTGCGGCCGTATGGTTGTAGACCTCGTCGAGGACGACCTGCAGGCCGACGGAGTGCAGAGCGCCGACCATGTCCCGGAACTCCGCGATCCTTGCCCCTCCGTCCTGGTGACCGTCGGCCGCATAGGAGCCCTCCGGGGTCATCCAGTGGAACGGGTCGTATCCCCAGTTGAAGGCGTCTCGATCCGCGACCGCCGCGACCGCCGCCTGCTGGTCCTCGGCCGCGGGACCCGCATCCGGGATCGTCGGAATCGCTTGATCCGCACGTCTCTCGGGGATGGTGGAGATGTCGAAGGTCGGCAGCAGGTGAACGGTGTCGATGCCCGCTTCGGCGAGTTCCGCAAGCGCCCTCATGCCCGTCGAGTCCGAGACGGTGAATGCCCCGTAGGTGCCGCGCAGCGCGGCGGGCACGGACTCGTCTTTCGCGGAGAAGTCGCGGACGTGCAGTTCATAGATCGCCCGAGAGGCGTCATTGTGGACCCGAGGGGACGGGGTACGGGCCCACTGCTCGGGCATGATCGCCGGGTTCATGAGGTCGATGGTGACCGACCTCGTCGAGTCGGCGGTCAGGGCGATCGAATAGGGGTCGGTGACGGTGTTCGTCTCCACCTTCCCGGTCGCCGGGACGTAGACCTCCACCTCCCACAGGTACTGCGCACCCGCGGTGATGGCCCCGTCCGCATTGTCCACGACCCAGCGCCCGTCGGGGCCCAGGCGTGCGGGTGTGCGGCGGGCGTCCTCGTCGATCTGGGGAACGGAGCCGGTGTCATCGCCACTGTTCCAACTCAGCAGCGTCACACTCTTCGCGGTCGGCGCCCACAGCGCGAAGGAGGGCCTGGACCCCGTCCACGTCACGCCGAGTTCCGCAGTGCGTGCATCGTCGGAGTACAGGGCGTCGAGGACGGGCGCGATCTGCACTCCGGTGAATGCGAAGGGGGCGGAGTGAGCGGTGGCGAGAACGCGGACCTGGCCGGTGAGGGCCCGCTTCACGGCGTCGACGCCGAAGCCGTCCGGGATGCGCAGTCCGATGTAGCCCTTGAGGTTCGGTCGGAGGTCGGTCGCCTCCTTCGGCAGGTCTGCGGTAATTGTCAGCGGCGTCGATTCTCCTCCCGCGACTGCTCCGTCGATGATCTCCGCACCGCCGTTGCCCGCGGTGACGAGGGAGAAGCCGATACCGGCTTCTCCCGAGACCACCTGATCTGCGGTCACGCCCTTGGGGAGCATCGACGTCGGCCATGCGAGGGTTGTCGCATCTACCCAGTAGGCGGCTTGTTGTCCGGTTCCCATGAGGGGAGCGTCGGCGACGTCGATGTCGAGGAGGTGCGTTGCCATGGTGTAGGTGAATGTCACTGTCTTGTCGGATGTCACAGAGAAGGAGTAGTTCGGACCGTCTTCGACCCCGTCGACGCCGTAGTTCTCCGTCCAGGAGCGGTTATGGGCGACTTTGACGAGGTAGTTGCCCATAGGCAGCTTATTCGTTGAGTAGGTCCATGTCCCGTCCCCATTGGGCGCCATGAGTGGTGCGAGGCAGTCGGGCGCCCAATTGCCGCCGTTGTCCCCTCGCGTGCACCCCAGTGGCGCTTGGAGAGTTCCGGAGAGTGTGATGACAGGGCCATCCGCAGTATTCCACACCCGATGGGTTGCGGGGTCGTAGAAGAAAGTGACGGGACCGGTTTCGTCCAGCGAGTAGGTGATGTTGTCTCCGCCGGGGACTCCGTTGGCGCCGTAGCTCTCGTCCCACGTCCCGCCGATCGCGACCTTGTACTGCCATTGGCCTCGCGGCAGGTCGAAGGTTGCGGTGTAGATGCCCGTCTCGGGGTCTTTGATGAGGGCGGCCCTGTCGCATTCGGGTTGCCATTCGCCCGAGCACCCCATGGCGGGGTTGTGGGAGCCTGGGATGGTGACGAGGGCGTCGCCGTCTCCGTCGTAAGCGCCTGTGAGGGCGTTCGTCAGGGTCACCGTCGTCGGTGCGACGGTCGGGGCGGCGACGGTCGGGGCGGCGGCACCGGGGATCAGGAGTCCGGCGCTGATGAGGGCGGCTAGGAGAAGCCGCAGGCGGGTCATTATTCGCGGGGCGTGTGAGGGACTCACGAAGACTCCTTCGTCTTGTGCAGCAAGTTACTGAAGCTACATATCACAACGTACTCCGTGCCGCCCCTCACGCAAAGACCCCGGTCCATTCGCTGGACCGGCACCACGCGCGATCAGGGGCGGACACAACTCGTCGTCCATACGCTGCGCGGCGCTTGGACCGCGACTCGTACGCCCCGCGGTATCCGAAGCGGAACGGCATCGGTAGACTCTCCTCATGACTCGGACGGCGCGCTTCTCATTGGACGGGATCGTCGAGCGCGACGCACTCGCAGCCGCCCCCTTCCTCCTCGGCGCAACCCTGAGCGTTCTCGGCCCGACCACGGCCGTGTCCGTCCGCCTTACCGAGGTCGAGGCCTACCTGGGCGAGCACGACCCCGGATCGCACGCCTTCCGCGGGCGTACCGCTCGGAACTCGTCAATGTTCGAAGCCGGGGGCCGCATCTACGTCTACTCCATTTACGGCATGCACCATTGCGCGAACATCGTATGCGGGCCCGCCGGGTCGGCCTCGGCGGTCCTCTTACGCGCCGGAGAGGTCACCCGGGGGGTCGAGGCGGCCAGGGCCCGCAGGCCGAGGGCCCAGCGCGACACCGACCTCGCGCGAGGACCGGCGAGGCTGTGCACCGCCCTCGGACTGACTCGCGAGGACGACGGGGCGCTGCTGGGCGAGGCAGGCGGCCGCGCCGGCCATGATCCGCCGGGGCCCGAGGACGGGCGTCACCGGCCCCGGCGGGGACGGCGACGCCTACCCGTGGCGCTTCTGGATCGACGGCGACCCGACGGTCTCCGCCTACCGGGCCGCCCCTCGACGGACTTCATGAGCCGGACCGGCGCGCGGGGTCCAACCCGCACCAGCCGACGCTTGCACGCCCGAGTCTCCCATGACGACCCATTCCCATTCGGCGCTCACCCCGCGACGGTGCGCCCACCGGCGAAGCGCCTCCTCGTTGACGCACTCCGTCCCGGCGATGAGGATCGCAGTCGACAGGACCTCCGCCATGACTCCGCTCGCGCACAAAACGCTCGCCGGGCGCCGCGCCGACGTCGGCGCGGCGCCCGTCCTCGGGTCGACAATCCGATGGGATGGCGGGCAGGACGCTCCGCCTGGAATCCCGGACGTCGACAGTGCCCCTCCTCGCAGGGGCACCGACCCCGCCCAGTCGTCCGCTCCCCCGACGGTGTCGCGCAATCCGATCCGCCAGGGCGCGCCGCTCGTCCTCGTCCCCCATGCGGCGAGCGATGAGGTTCCAGCGGAGACGAGGACTCCCCCGGCTCCCATGTCGACCGCGAGGTCGCGCAGACGGTCCGCCGTCTCCCCCTTCGCTACTCCGCCGAGGTCGACCCTGGGGTGCGCGCTGTCGCTGCTCGCAATGAGGCGCCACTGGCCGATGTCATTGCGCTCGAGGCGCGACGGCGAGCACGCCCGGAGGGCTCTCGCCCGTTCCCGTTCGTCCGGCGCGAGCGTCGCAGGGTCTCCCGACCCGAGTGCGCGCCCGCCGCCCGCACCCTCCCACAGTGCAGCGAAGGCGCCGATGAGCGGTGTGAACACTCCGCCGGTCGCCTCCGACAGGGCGAGGGCATCGACAAGGAGGCGATCCGTCGACGCGTCGACATCCGTCCACCCCTGTGAGGCGTTGAGTCGCGATACATCGGAGGAATCAAGGAAGACGGACCAGAGCTGCTCATGGGCGTCGACGAGGGAGCAGGCGGCCTCGGTGATTGCCCGCAGGTCCCCGCCGTGGCCGACGAGGTCGAATCGGGTGCCCATCGCGGGGAAGGAAACCCTCCAGGTTGGCAAGCCGCTGACGCTGAAATCGACCGTCGCGCCCCATCCCGTGGCACTGCGCGACGACGGGAGTCTCACCGATCCGCCCCGCCGAGGTCCTTGTCCAACCCCTCATCCCGCATCGAGTCGGACAGTCCGGGGATGTCGACCCGGTTTGCCGCAGCATCATTGTCAACCCCCTGGGCTGCGGAAATGGCACGGATCGCGGCCTGCATGAACTGGGAGTGCGCGACGGTCGCACCGGAAATCACGTCGACCGCATTCGGGTCGTCCGTTTCCGTCAGTCGCCGGGAGTATTCCTCGAAGGAGTCCACTGCCGCCTGCGCCCTGGCGTAGTACTCCTCGTTGAAGACCTCCCCCGCGGAGTTCAGCTCCACACTCGAAAGATACGGGGAAGAACAAGTCAGAGAGAGTGAGGGACCGGGGCGGTGGGTACGAAGGGAGCAAGTCAGGCAGTCCCAGGACTCGTTCGTGAAGAGCAGAGGGCGCGCGGACATAAGGAAGCAAGAGCGCGTGGGCAGCAGAGTTCGACGACGAGCGCCGAGGTCGAATGGACACAACTTCGAGATCCGAGGCGCAAAATCAAGACTTCAGACACAAGGGTCGACCTTTAGAGAGTCACATCAGAAAACTTTGCATATTTGTCAATCCAGACTCGAAATGCACACACCTCCATCAGAAAAACCACTTCCTTTACCAATACTTTCCAAACCCTGAGTGAGCTGCACACAAACTCCCCTACCATCGGAAGAGGAAAATGATTCTTATTCGCCTTTTCTGCTACCCTATTAGGGCCTCCAGAAGCCGGAGCATTCCCATCAATTCAACGGAGACTTGATGTTGAACATACGAAAAGTGATCGGCACAACCCTGGCCGGTCTTGTCACCCTGGGAATGGCGGGCACTGCAATCGCCGACCCAACTCCCGACCAGACGTACGCAATCCCCGCCGCAATCCCGACCTCGGACGTCGAGAAAGTCGCCACCTGGCAGGACATGAAGTTCGCCATGTTCATCCACTGGGGCGTCTACTCTCACTATGCCGGCTGGTACAAGGGGCAAAAGCAAGAAGTCGGCTACCCCGAGCAGATCAAGGCATGGGGGCACCAACAAACCTGGGATAGTCGCATCCCCCTGTCGGGAATCCCCCGCGAGGAGTACCTCGCTACCGCGCAAACCTTCGATGCTCCCAACTTCGATCCCACCGCCTGGTGTCAGCAAGCCAAAGACACCGGCATGAGAATGCTGCTCATCACTTCCAAGCACCATGACGGCTTCGCCATGTGGGATACGGCGACAACCGACTACAACTTCGCCAAGCAGTCACCCTCCCACCGCGATCCCATCCTGGAACTATCACAGGCCTGCAGTCAGGTCGGTATCAAGTTCGGTCTCTACTTCTCCAACATCGACTGGGAGAAACAGCCCGAGAATCCGTGGAGGAATGACAACACCCTCAACGAAGAGGGCTACATGGACTACATCCATGAGCAGCTCAAGGAACTCCTCGGCGGCAAGTACGGCGAGATCGCCGAGCTCTGGTACGACATGGGTAAGCCCAACCCCGAGCAATCTGACAAGATGCGCCAGTGGGCCCATGAGCTGCAGCCGAACATCATGATTAATTCGCGTGTGGGCAATGATCGCGCCGACTTCGAGGTCGGCTGGGATAACGAGCTTCAAAGCGAACAGACACAGGGCCCCTGGGAGTCCGCCGTCTCCATCTTCCCCAAGTGCTGGGGCTACTGTGAATGGGACAACGTTAACGCGCAGTACCTAGACACCGGGTATCCGGACTACCCCGACTGGGATCACGTCACTAATGTCGATAACCAGACCTGGCTGCGCACAGACCCGAACGGCGCAGCGAAAAAGACTCGAGAAACTCTGACAAACCTCTTCAACACTGCAGCACTGGGAGGCCAGCTCCTCTTCAACGTCGGCCCGAAGTTCGACGGCTCCTACAACGAGTGGGACGCCTCCGTCCTCAAGGCCATCGGTGAGTGGAACACCGCTCACCCTGGTGTTCTCACGAACTCACGTCCCACCTACTTCCCCATCGAAGAATGGGGCAAGACCATGGTTGACGACTCCCATATCTACATGGGCGTCGAGAAGTGGGAAGAAGGCAAGACCATTACCCTCAGGGGCGCAGGCGCGAACTCGATTGAGTCCATCACCCTGGATGGGACTGATCAGGCCCTTTCCTACACGGTTGAGGGCAATGACCTTGCCATCACGCTGCCCGCCGTCCCCGACGACTTCCTGCCCGTCATCGCGGTGAAGACCACCACGGCCCCCGTTTACGTGCCCGTGGGCCTGACCACCGTCACACAGGGGCAGACCACGATCGGAAGCGAACACCTCGAGATGTTCAAGGCGCCGACTCCGAAGACTGGTGAGACTCAGGTCATCGCCTCACTCACCTCCGGCGATAAGCGCGCCGAAGGCGTCTCGCTGCGCTTTGACACGACGGGCTTCACAGACAGCTACGCCAAGTACAAGGTCACTGTCGGCGATCAGAAGATCGGAGGGTTGACAACTGCGGATCTGGCCGCTGGCGTTGGTGCTTTCACGCTCGAAGCGGGACGCACCTACCGAGCGACCCTGTCCTACGACGACCCCTACTACGCATTGAAAGGCTTCGGCAAGAACACGAAGGTCACCTCAGTCACGGTCAGCGCACAAACCGTGAAGGAGCCTGCGTCGATCAGCTTGGATCTCCTTTCCGTCACCCCGGGCGAGAAGGTCACTTTCACCGGGAAGAACTTCACGCCTGACGCGACCATTCTGCTCACCTTGCATTCAGACCCGGTCGACCTCGGGACCGCGAAGGTGGCTGCGGATGGAACCTTCACCGCTGAGGTCACCATCCCCTCGGATACGCCCATTGGCGACCACCAGCTGATCGCCCTCGACGCTGCGAGCGGCGAGTCCGTCAGTATCCCGCTGGCCGTGGCGGCGCCCGCTCCGTCCAATCCGCCCGCTGCCGAGCCAGGTCCCCAATCAGGGACCCAGCCCTCCAACGACGGGTCCTCTTCCACAGGTCTCCTCGCCCGCACGGGTTCGAGCGCACTGCCGGTCCTCTTCGGGGCCGCACTGGCCGCAGGAGCTGGAACCCTCTTGCTGCTGCGCAAGCGCACAGCCCGCTCCTGAGCACTAGCTCCCGTTCGGGGCCGCCGCATCACCTCACAGTGGGCGGCGGCCCCAAGCCTTGTCCATTTCACTCAAAGAGTTCGTCGAATACATCGTTGAGTGAGCCAAGCCACGTGACGATTCGCAGCGCATTGCGAGCAGCGTGACCTCAGGCACATCTTTGCTATAGCCATCCACAGCTACGAAAACAGTGTTACCGTCGTTTTATCAGATACCGCTCCCCGCTGTTGCTCAGCCATCACGGGGGCGGTTTTCTTTCTGTCATCGGAAAAGACATGTGCGTCCGTAGCCACCTCATGGGACGATCAGACTATGCACTGCGAACACTGGGAATCGGGGGTGTGCCGTTCGTGCACTCTCATTGAAGTGCCCTACCAAGAACAGCTGGCCGACAAAGCCCGTTCGCTGAGAGCCACCCTCGACACTGTCCCCAATGCTTCGAACATTCACTGGCTCCCTCCTGCCTCATCCGAGCCCCGAGCTTTTCACACCTCAGCAAAACTCGTCGTCGGCGGGACCCGCAGGCGCCCCACCCTCGGCGCCCTCGGAGCTGATCGGCGCGGCGTCGACCTCCCCGCCTGCCAGATCCAGCACCCCGCAATCAACAAGGCCATCCCCGGACTTAAACGCTTCATCCGTGCACTCGACCTGACGCCCTACGACGTGCCGAGGCGATCCGGAGAACTCAAATACATCCTTCTCACCCTCGGAGCCGACGAGCAGCTCATGTGCCGTTTCGTCTTGCGCACGCGCGAGCGTGTCACCGATCTGCGTCGTTCCCTTCCCCTTCTGCGCGAACTCGTCCACGGCGTCTCAGTCGTCACCGCGAACATCCACCCCACACACGAGGCAATCGTCGAAGGACCCGAAGAGATCATCCTCACTAAGGCCCGCGTTTTGCCGCTGATAGTTGGTGACACGAGGCTCGCCCTCGGACCGCGTTCCTTCGTCCAGACGAACACGCAGGTCGCCTCCCAGCTCTACCGTCAGGCCGCCAAGTGGGCGAGCGCCCCCATCGCCAAGGCCGCCCCCTCCACCGCTTGGGATCTGTACTGCGGAGTCGGTGGCTTCGCGCTCCACCTCGCCCAGGAGGGCATAGCCTCGGTTGCGGGAGTGGAGGTTTCAGATCAGGCGATCTCATCGGCGATCACAGCCGCAAGGTCAATGGGGATTAGCCGTTCAAAAGCCGTTTTCGTGACGGCGGATGCCACCGAATGGGCGAAAGCACAGCCCGCGCAGACCCACCCCGATGTGCTCGTCGTCAATCCACCCAGGCGCGGCATTGGCGAAGAACTCGCCCGATGGATCGAAGAATCCGGCATCCGACGAGTCATCTACTCCTCGTGCAACCCGAAGTCCCTCGTGAAGGATCTCGCGCTCATGCCCTCGTACCAAGGAATCGAGGCGAGGCTCTTCGACATGTTCCCGCACACCGATCACGCCGAGCTCGCCCTCGTCCTCGAAAAGACGAGGACACTCCCCTAAGCCCTGCAAGCCAGGATTCTTACGGCGACTCGACGTGGAGGAAGCGCGCACTCGAACACGAGCGAAGGAGAACACCAAACGGGCATCCCTCCTTCAGTGCTCACAGAGACTTACACTCATGGCAAGCGTCCCGCGCACAAGCGCGTCGACCCCGAACGATGAGGAAAACCAATGGCCGTTGAACTGCTGACCGAATCCACCCCGGAAATCGTCGAAGCGATGGAGCGCCTCATCCCCCAACTCTCCCGCTCAGCGAAACCTCTCGACGCTCAAGCCTGCGAACGATTCATCTCCCAGCCCGGCGTTCATTTCCTCATCTACCGCCCCGACACAGCCGACGCACGAGGCGAGCATCCGATCCTCGGCATGCTCTCACTCGCGATCTTCGAGATTCCCACTGGCGTTCGAGCCTGGATCGAGGATGTCGTTGTCGACGAAGCAGCGCGCGGTCAGGGCGCGGGCCTTAAGCTTGTCGAAGCTGCTCTTGAACAGGCGAAGAAAGTCGGCGCGAGAACCGTCGACCTCACGAGCCGCCCTTCACGCGAAGCCGCGAATCGCCTGTACCGCCGAGCAGGTTTCGAGCAGCGTGAGACGAACGTGTACCGCGTGCCCTTGGACTGACGTGGACCGCGCAGACCTCGCAGTCACCGCCGACATAGACCACGCGCCCCTGGACTGAGCTCTTCGAATCTGAAGCGTTGCCCGAGTGGAGGGCCACACTCTTCATTTCTGAAAGCACCACCGCTGTGGGTATGCACCCCGGGCGGATGATGCTCTGTGACTTGCGCTCATGCTTCGTGACGCCCACTCACGCTTCGTGATGCCCACTCACACCTCATCATGAGTCTCCCCTTTCAGAGATCAGGGAATTAGGTTAGCCTTACCTTGCCTAATTCGGAGACCCCTCCGAATTAGGCCAACCACACGAAAGGACACTCAGCATGAGCGACAAGACCATCACCGAGATTCTCGAAACAAAACGCGAGGACGCTATCCTCGCTCCCAACTCCAACCACCACCCGGGCGTGCACGCGAGCACCGCTTTCCAGCTCGAAGCCGAGCTCAAGGGCTGAAACCATGACGAAGGGGAGCGGAAAGGGTCTCGTCCAACTATGGCCGAGCGAGAAGGACTCATACGCGCGCAGAGCAGACGGAACCCTCATCAGAGGTCTGCGCAACGATCTCGAAGCCCTCGCCCCCTGCCCAGACGCAGCCCTTCCGCTCCCCTCCGACCCTTTCTCCATCGTCATTGACCTCACCCCCAACGCGCACCCCGCTCTCCTCGCCGATAGCCCGGCTCCGAAAAGCCTCCTCAAGGCATGCGCGCGAAAACTCACACTGAAAGAATTCTTCGAAGGAGAAGGCCCCCTCCCCGGCGACACCGTCATCCACTACCTGACGAGCCCAGACCTTCCCAGTGTGCTGAAAGCCGAGGAGCGAGCGCTGAATGCTGGAGCCTCTTACCTCGCCATCCTCATCCGCTTTCCCGATCTTCTCATCGGCCCCTTGTCCAGCCCCCAATTCCCCAACCTCTACAGACACCTGGAGGCACGCATAACGGCGGCCAGCCTCGCCCCCGGAGCCACCTCCGCGACATTGCGTCCGCCCGCCCTCGATCTCATCCGCGATCACCTGAAAGAGTTCCCCGATCGTCTCCTCGACGTGAAGATTTCACCCACACGAAACGAGGATGCGAAATCATCCCTGAACTGGACGACTATCGATATTCCCTCCGCGCGCAAGCGCGCTCGGGTGCTCGTTCCATGGCTGACGTGGAGGGGCTACGAGCACGCGCCAGAAATCATCGATATTCATTCGGAGGCATTCTGCGACGAACTCGCCGGAATCGTCACACGACTGCGAACGATCGATCACAACGAAGCCCTGCCCAAATGCGTCATCACCATTCAATCCGATGTCACGGATATTCGGGTCATCAGCGAATGGAGCAACAACACCGTATGCCAGGGAAGCGCCATTGAGGACGAAGATGAGGCACGCCGCGCAGCGGTGGGAGAGGCCATCGAGAGATACTGCGTCAATGTCATAGACTCCGAGCCCATCGTCATCGGCAGCTACGACGACCTCCTCTCCTCAGGCCGCACCCCCGTTCCCCCTGAAAGCTTCATACTCTTCTCCTCCGAGCAGTACGCCCAAGCCGGTTTCCGATTCACACCTTTCACCCCTCACACCCGAATACCATGGATGCCGGCGCGTAACTTTACGCGCCAACGCGACGACTTCGTCCCCCTTTCCATGGTCTACGTCAACTACAACCAGAAGGGGACGATCCACGGCGAACCCTTCTCCTCATTCCCCAGAATCGCACCGATCCCATACGCGGGAATCGCCGCAGGCCACGATTTCGAGGGAGCACTGCTCAACGGCCTCGAAGAGATCATCGAACGCGACGCCACAATGATCTGGTGGCACTCGAAGCCAACGATTAATCCCGTGAGCATCGAGTCGCCCAAAGTCGCCGAAACCGTCGACCGGTTCTTAGCGAAAGGGTTCGATCTCTCCTTCTTCATCCTCCCCAACGAGTTCCACATCCCCGTCGTCGCCGCAGTCTTGCGCAACGACCACCACCGCACCTGCAACATCGGCTTCTCCTGCCGCCCGAGCACGGAAGCTGCCGCTCTCAAGGCGATCACAGAAGCCGCAACCCTCTTCGACGGAGCGATTGATCTGCTCGACCCGGCGGGCAGGATGTTCTCAGCCATCGAGAGACTGGAACTGTCACCGAACATGGCCCTGCCGTACAGGCAAGACCGGGCCTATCTCGACACCATTGAATGGAACTACGACTCCGTTCATGACCTCATGATCCAACAGCAGCTCAACCTCGACCCCCGGGCGCACGAGCATCGCTCCCCACATCTCGATCGCCCTATCGTCCCGATTACCCGATACCCCGTGGATGAAGGGGAATCCCGCGCTTCGGCCTACTACCGCAACAAACTGGAAGCCGCAGGCTACGAGATCCTCGCCGCCGACGTCACCACCCCCGACATTCGAGCCTGCAACGGCGTCGTGCTCCGAGTCCTCGTCCCCGGTCTTGTCCCGAACTTCCCCGCGGGAGACATCACGCTCGGAGGCGGACGAATCCTCAATGCCTACCACCGGATGGGACTGCACGACGCCCCGCAGAGCCCCGACCAGCTCAACCGATTCCCCCTGCCTCATGCCTAGCTCTCATCCCCCCACCAGTAGCATCGGCTTCACTCAAGGAAATACTCGGTTACCCCGTGCCGCACGGGCCCGCAACGCGAGTATCAATGTCGGCCTCGTCGTCCTCCTCATCATCTCGATGCTTCTCGCATGCAGCATCGGCGCAGTCGAAGTCCACCCGGGAATCACCCTGCGGATCGTCCTCGAACACCTCACCCCGTGGCAATGGACGATTCTGCCGCCCCCAAGCCCCGTTGACGAGGGCATCATCTGGAGCACTCGACTTCCCCGCACTCTCGTCGGCGCCGCATGCGGCGCGGGACTAGCCGTCACAGGCCTCGCCGCTCAATCGACCCTACGAAATGTCCTCGCCGACCCCTATATCCTTGGGATCTCCGCCGGAGCCTCCACCGGAGCTGCAGCCGTCATGGTCTTCGGTCTGCGGATGGCTAACAGTCCAGTTCACGTTGGAGTCGGAGTCGGCGCTTTCATCGGTTCCCTCGTCTCACTCGCCCTCGTCATGACCCTTGCCAGGGGAGCGGGGCGACTGACGAACACGCGAGTGATCTTCGCCGGAATGGCCGTGAATTTCTTCTTCTCCGCCCTCACCAGCCTCATCATCATGCTCGCGAAAGACCCCACGACGACGCGCTCAGTCGTCTTCTGGATGCTGGGCTCCCTCGCCGGAAGCCACTGGCCCGAGGTTGCCATCGCAATGGGTGCCAGCGGCGCCGGGATCCTCGGACTCATCGCCATCGGTCGGCGCATTGACGCGCTATCCCTCGGCGACGACGTCGCGCGCACCCTCGGTGTAGATCCACAACGCCAGCGCTTCCTCGTCTTCCTCCTCATCTCCCTCATCGTCGCTTTCCTCGTGGCCCTCACAGGAACGATCGGATTCATCGGACTCGTCGTCCCACACCTCGCGAAAAGACTGCACGGTGGGATCTTCCGCCGCTCCGCCCCCGCTTGCGCAGTGATCGGCGCCATCATCATCGTCCTCGCCGACCTGCTCGCAAGAATCGCCGTAGCCCCCGGCGAAATGTCAATCGGAGTCATCACCTCACTACTCGGAGCTCCCCTCCTCATGTTCCTCATCGGACGCGACGCAAGGAATGAGGAATGACAACGACAACCCCCGCCTTCCGGATCGAGGATCTCAAGGTCAAATACGGATCAGCCCTTGCCCTCAACTCGATCAATGCTGAAATCCCCCACGGCGTGGTAACCGGGCTCGTAGGCCCCAATGGCTCAGGAAAAACGACACTTCTGCGCACGATGTACGGGGCTCTCACCCCCGCTGGCGGACGAGTGCTCCTCAACGGTTCCCCCCTCGACTCTCTCGATCCGAGGGAGATCTCGCGTGAGATCAGCGTCGTCGTCCAGCAGTCTTTCATCCCTCATCGAATGAGCGTTCTCGACGAAGTACTGCTGGGGCGCATGCCTTTCATCTCCGACTTCAGCCCCTACCGTGAAGAAGATCGCAAACTGGCCCTCGATGCCCTCGAAGCGGTGGGGATGCTCGACAAGAGCGAACGACGCTCCGACGAGCTATCCGGCGGTGAACGCCAACGCGTCGTCATCGCCAGGGCGCTCGCGCAAGGAAGTCGCTGCATCCTCCTCGACGAGCCCACGAACCACCTCGACATCCGCTACCAGCACGAGGTTCTCGAACTGTTGCGCGATCTTGGCCGCACCGTCGTCATCGTCCTGCACGACCTCAATATGGCCGCACGCTACTGCGACAGGATCCACATCCTCAGCGCAGGGCGCATGCACTCCGTCGGCGCCGCCGAACAGGTCCTCCTCGAAAGCACCATCGCAGAGCTGTACGGCGTCAACGTTTCACGGATTGACCACTGCGGCAAGCCGCAATTCCTTTTCACCTCACCCACTCGATAGAAGGAAAATTCCATGACACTCAGGCCCTTGTTCCTTACCGCCGCAACCTGCGCGGCCCTCGTCCTCGCGGGATGCTCGACCGACACAGGTGCCGCCCAAGAGCACTCAACGCCAGCCTCTCCATCTTCAAATGGCACCTATCCAATGAAAGCCTCATTCTGCGGACAAGAGGTGACCGTCAAACACGAGCCCCAGCGAATCATCGGCGCTGGACGCGAAGGCGTTGCAAACATCGTCTCCGCCGGCGCAGCGGACAAAATGGTGGCACGATTCGGCGAGCACGGCGCTCAATACGGCCCCCGCATTGAGAACGAGCTCAACAAACTCACCGGTATCGAAGAGGTCGTTTCCGCAGGCGGCGAGGAGCACGGCAGCATCAGTTTCGAACGTATCCTCGAACTACGCCCCGACATGATCTACGGATCAGCCCTAGGTGACGGCGACCTGAGCATTGACAATCTCGAAGCAAACGGGATCTCGGCCGTGATGCCTCCGAGCAGCTGCGCCTACGCCTTCGCCGACGCGACAAGCAACTTCGCCGATCTCGATGCGATTCCCGCCCACGTCCGTGAACTCGGGGCGCTCCTCAATACCGCAGAGAAAGCCGACACGAACGCGAGCACAATGGAAACGGATCTCGCCGAAGCCCGAGCTGAAGGTAAGAAGCTCCCCGAACTCACGGTCGCAGGTCTGTACTACTGGGATTCATCCGAGGACCTCTTCGCCTACGGCGCGAATTCGACGATCCAGGGTATCTTCGACACCGCGCATCTGAAGAACGTCGTTGCCCCCACCTACGACGCGATGTTCAACGGCGCCATCTCGCCCGAGGCGATCGTCAAGTCGAATCCCGATGTCCTCATCGTGACCACGGGCGAAGGCGGAATCACCCTCGAGGACTCGCTGGCTCGTTTGGAGAAGATCCCCGGAATGACGGAAACGGCAGCGTTCAAGAACAAGAGGATCATTGAGCTGCCCTCCGGGGCCGCCTACCCGACCGTCGAAGCGATCGACGCAGCACGGGAGCTCGTGAAGACGCTCGCAGAACAGTGACCTTGAAAGGCCCAGGAGAGAGAATGAGCATTCGCACAGTAGGGGAACGTCAACGTGCGGTCTTCGAAGCGGCAGGAGTGAGCCCTGCGGTCCTCATCCCACCGATTCTCGCCGGCCTTGCCGCGAGCACCGCGCTTGTTGGAAGCGCCCTAGTGAATTCGATGATCTTCACCGAACTGCTAGGAAAACGCAATCCCTCCGCATTGACGAGATGGATCGCGGTGCTTGCCCTGCTCCTCATCCTCATTCCCCTCCTGGGCCTCCTGCGGGCCTACATCGCGAATAGGCTCGGGCTCCTCCTCAAAGTGAATCTGCGCCGGAGGATCCTCGCAGACATTGATGAGCGAGGACCGATGCGCCTGAGCTCCTCACGCGCAGGAGCCCTCGAATCACTCATGGTTGACGGGGTAGAGGCCATTGAGCCCTACTTCGGTTCCTATCTTCCCCAGATCGCCGTCACTGCACTGACGGCAGGCCCCCTGTGCATCTGGATCGGAACCGTCAGCCCAGCCATCGGCACCGTGCTGTTCCTTTGCGCGATCGCCACCTTCCTCGTGCCGAGGCTATGGGACCGCGCTCTTGCTGAGGAGGGGCAGGCGCACTGGGGCGCCTACGAAGATCTCAACAGCGACTTCGTCGATGCGATGATGGGGATGACGACCCTGAAATCCTTCGGCGCGAGCCAGGCCTACGGGCATAAGCTCGCAGAGAGATCAAAAGAGCTCCTGCGAACGACCCTGTCGCAGCTGAGGATCTCCCTTGGAGAGACCGGCGCCTCCGCCGCCGTCATGGTCCTCGGACCCGCGATCGCACTCCTCATTGCTGCTTTCGAACTCCATCATGGGCTCTACGGGGTCGATCGTCTCTTCTTCATCACCCTGCTGTCCATTGAGGTCTTCCGTCCCCTTCGAGATCTCGCCAATGCCTTCCACGCGGGTTATTTCGGACTGAGTGCGGCAACGCAAATCCACGAGGTCTTCCACGGGAACGCTCCCGCCCGCATCACATCCGAGCGCCGTGCCCTGCCCGCTGGAAACACCGCCGACATTGAAGCCCACGCCGTGTCCTACACCTACGAGGGGGCCGATGCGCCCGCCCTCAGCAACGCCTCACTGCGCATTCCCCAAGGGAGATTCCTCGCAATCATCGGCGGCTCCGGCTCGGGGAAGTCAACCCTGATTGGCATGATCCTCGGTCTCGACTCCCCGACTGCAGGTAGAGTCACGATCGGCGGCGAGCCCGCGACCAGCGTCGACATCCCCTCAACGATTTCGCTGGTGCCACAATCTCCCGTGATCTTCCCCGGAACCGTCGAAAAGATCCTCGCAGCGGCGGCCCCTTCGACGACTCGGGAAGAGATGCTCGAAGCGTTGACTCTTGCGCGCGCATACGGGCTCCATGACAATCGCGATTCCTGCGTGCACCACGGCTCAGGCGCCCAAGGAGAAGACCTCGACCTATTCATCGAGGAAGGGGGAGCGAATCTCTCCGGAGGCCAGCGCCAGCGTCTGGCCATCGCCAGGGCTCTTGTCAGAAGACCACGAGTCCTCATCCTTGACGAATCCACCTCCGCATTGGATTCGAATACCGAGGCCCAAATCCTTTCCGGCCTGCGCAAGACCTATCCCGAGATGACCCTCGTCCTCGTCACCCACCGGATGGAAGTGGCGGCGAGCGCAGACGAGATCGTCCGTCTTTGCGGTGGGGAGATCCACTCATCCGGAGCCCCCGCCGAAGTCATCGGCGTCTCCTCCCAACCCGTGCCTTCCCAAGGAATCGAGAAGCGATGAAACAGACTTTCACAGACCTCGTGTCCATCATGGGACGACTCGGGGAGTTCAAACGCCTGCTCATCGGCTCCGTCCTCGTGATCGCCCTCCATCAGATCGCCCTCATCCTCGTCTCAGTGGTGAGCGTATGGATCACGACAAGGCTGGTATCCGAGGACCACCCCCAGCTCTTCCTCCCCTTCCTCGTGCTCTTCTCCCTCGCTATCGTCCATGCACTCTGCTACCTCTACGATGCCTGGTGGTCCCATCAGCTCGCCTATCAGATCCTCGCGCGTATGCGGATCGACCTGTACGCAGCGATCCAGAGGATCGCTCCCAGGGGCCTGTCGGGGCGACGGACCGGCGATCTGACTGCTACTGCGATGAACGACATGGAACAATTGGAATGGTTCTACGCCCACACCGCTCCAGTAGCCGTCGCAGTCCTCATCAACACGATCATCATCGAGTCCGTGCTCATCGCCCTGATCGGACCACTGGTCCTACTCGTCCTCATTTCGATGGTTCTCCCCATCCTCATGCCATGGTTACTCGCCCCGATCCAAAGAAAACAGGGAGAACGGGTGCGCGCAGGCCTTTCAAGCCTCAAATCCCTCGGCCTCGACTCGGTCGTCGGCGCACGAGAGCTCTACGCCCTCGGACAACGCGAAGAACACACGCGTCGAGTTCTTGAGATGAGCGCCCTCGTCCAGCGCGACAAACTCGCACAAGCCACGCGCAAGAGCATCGAATCTGCAGGATCCGCTTTCGGCGCTGCCGCGGTCAGCATCGCTATTTTGGCCGTTCTCACGGGCAGAGTCATCGAAGGAACCTACCCGGCCCAGCTCCTTCCCGTCGCCATCGTGCTCATCGGGATGGCAACTCTTCCCGTTCTCTCTCTTGCGGGGATGCTCGGCATCATGGGCGAGGTCTCCTCCTGTGCCCACCGAGTCAACGAGATCCTCGACGCCCCAGATCCGCTCCCCTCCACGGTCCTCGATCTGCCCTTCGTCGAAGGCGAGAAGGATGCTGCCGTGGGCGAGTCCGTGACCTACCGCTATGAGGGTGAAGCCGCTTTGAAGGAGGCGACCCTGAGTGTCCCCGGGGGCCGAACCGTCGCGCTCGTCGGTCCTTCCGGTGCCGGAAAGTCGACCTTCGCTCATCTGCTCATGCGCTTCATGGACCCCGATTCGGGGAGCGTGCGTTTCTCCGGGCACGACCTTCGCGGAATTGATCCGGATGAGCACAGGCTCGAGGTCGCTCTCGTCCCGCAGAACGGCCACGTCTTCTCCGGGACCTTCCGCTCGAACCTCCTTCTGGCCGACTGGAACGCCGATGACACCATGATGTGGGAGGCGCTTAATGCAGCTGGACTCGAAGACCTCGTCAAAAGTCTTGGTGGTCTTGATGCGCCAGTCGGTGACCGGGGAACTGCGCTGTCTGGGGGCGAGCGGCAACGGGTCGTCCTCGCACGCGCATTCTTACGACAGCCCCGCCTCCTCATCCTCGATGAGCCCTCAGCCAATCTTGACCCGGAGTTGGAGCGGGAGATCACCGAGTCGGCGACGCGCCTCAGGCAGGGGCGGACGACCTTGGTGATATCGCACCGCCTCGCTTCCCTTGCTGATGCGGAATCCATCTGGGTGCTCGACTCTGGAAGGGTTGTCGCCCACGGCTCGCACGAGACACTCAAACGCGATAGCGCGGATTACAGGCGCATTCTGGCGGATCAATCAGACGCGGAATCCTGAGCACAGCCGGAGGGGCCCGTCGGCGAGGACCTCATCAACAGTGGTCTTCATCGGCGGGTCCTACGTCAGCACAGGCGGGCCCTACGATGGAGTTCATGGGTTATTTCGAATACGACGAGACGACGCAGCACGCGATCGACTATCAACACTTCCTGCTCGACTCCCCCTCCGCCTTCCACGCCGCCGACCTCGTCCGTCAGCGCCTCGAAGACGCGGGCTTCACGCCTCAAAATGAGAAAGACCCCTGGGACGCCTCCCCCGGCGGGCACGTCATGCTCCGTTCAGGTGCCGTCGTCGCATGGGTCGTCCCCGAAACCCTCACCGAGGACGCGGGCTTCAGGATCGTTGGCGCACACACCGACTCCCCCGCTTTCCGCGTCAAACCCTCCATGTCCTCGACAAGCCCGGATGGTTTCAAACAGATCGACGTCGAAGTCTACGGCGGCATGCTGTGGAACTCGTGGCTCGACCGCGAGCTCGCAATCGCCGGGCGCCTCCTCATGCGCGATGGTTCACAGGTCCTCGTCCGAACCGGAGCGCTCGCGAGGATCCCGCAGCTCGCAATCCACCTCGACCGTACAGTCAACCCAGAGGGCCTGAAGCTCGATCCGCAGCAACACCTGCACCCCATCTGGTCCCTCGATTCCGACGCCGATCTCATGGAAGAAATCGCGAAGTACGCGGGAGTGAAGGCTGAAGACATCGTGTCCCACGACCTCGTCCTCGTACCTCAGCAGGGGCCGGGGACCTTCGGCGACCGAGGCCAGTTCTTCGCCGCTGGCCAGCAAGACAATCTCTCCTCCGTCCACTCGGGATTGACCGCTTTGGAGCGCCTGGCCGCGAAGGGAATGCCGAAAGAGGGCGATGTCCTCGTTTTCATCGCTTTCAACCACGAGGAGATCGGTTCGGAAACCCGATCGGGCGCCGCAGGCCCGCTCCTTGCGAGCGTCCTCGAACGCACTGGAGCAGCTCTTGGCCGTGACCTCGACGCACGACACCGCATGCTCGCCCAGTCCTCCTGTGTGAGCGCCGACGCTGCCCATTCGGTCCACCCGAATTACGCCGAACGTCACGATCCCCACAATCGTCCCGTTATGGGCCGTGGCCCCATCGTCAAGATCAATGCGAATCAGCGTTACGCCACTGATGCAGAAGGCATCGCCTTGTGGCTGCGCGCCTGTGAAGCTGCGGGGGTGGCGAGCCAGAGTTTCGTCTCCCACAACGCCATGCCCTGCGGTTCAACGATCGGGCCGATCACCGCGACAGGGCTCGGCATTCTCACTGTGGATGTGGGCATCGGGCTGCTGTCGATGCACTCGGCGCGCGAGATGAGCCATGTTGACGATCTCATCGCCCTGTCGAAGGCGCTGGAGGCCTACTGGCTCGGCGCCTGAAGGCGGGCTCGCTTCTGATTCCTTTGTGGGGGGATGGGGCTCTCCCCGTAGTGGAGGGGATAACGACAAAAGGAGGGGATATAACCCCTCCACAACACGCCATCCCCTCCACAACACGCCATCCCCTCCACTTAGGGCGGGTGGGGAGGTCCGGACCTCCACTTCGAGCGCGCAAGCACGCTCAGGCCCCCATTTGGGACGCGCAGGGACCCTCAAGCCTCCCCTTCGAGCGCACAGACACATTCAGGCCAGCATTCGGGGCATGCAAGCCCGCTCACGCCCATTTCCTCCTCCGCGACGTTGCTCAGGCGAAGCCTCTAATCCTCGAAGTCAGCGATAACGCTGCCGGAAAGTGCCTTCGCAATCAGACGCTGGAAACGCTTGTTCATCTTGGGCAAGGCATTGGCGCGCAGGAACACCGCCTCTGTGTTTTCCCCATCGCGGGGCTCAGGCTCGCCCTCGTTCCATTCGAGGACGAACGCGGTATCCAGGTAGCTGGAGACATCACCGTTCTCATAGGTGATGGGACCGACGACATCAACGCTGATCAGCCGGTCGACTCGAGCCGATACTGCGGCTTCTTCCTCCGTTTCACGAACGGCCGCGATTGCCGGTTCTTCACGAGGATCCACGATGCCAGTGACCGGAGTCCACGCACCCGTGTCCGCACGCTTCACGCACAACACCTCGACTGCGGTGCAGTCGTGAATCATGCGTGACCATCCGTGTGGAGGAATCGTCGCTTCACCACTGTCCGGGTCGAGAGCTCTCACAACGATCGCGGTGGTTCCGGGCAGCCAGAGCTCTGCATGTCCGATCTTTTTTCGCAGTTCGAGGACGAAATCTGGTGTCGTCATGCCCTCAGCCTATGCGCACTCATCATGTGCCACTGAACCGGAGAGGCCGCCTTTACAAGGGGGTTACACGTGAGCGGGGACATCAGCGAACCTCTGTGGGGGAGAACCCGCGCTTGCATGGGGGTTACGCCCCGCATCCGCTATCGCAGTCTTCACGATCCGCAGGGCCCGCGCTTGCATGGGGACACGTTCATCCCAGGAAGTTGGCAGAGCAGACGAAGGAAGGGCCGTCCTTACAGGGGATTACAAGGGGAAATGCCTGTTTTCGTCGATTCCACAAGGAGCTCATGTGCAAGGTCCGCTCACAAGAAGAAATAGGTCCGCTCACAAGAGGAAATCTGCGCTCAAGCGCGTGCCGCATAGTGCTCAACGTGGCCGATGAGGCTGCACAGCTGGGGTCCACACCCTGAGCTCACGCTCGCACCCCACGCGAAAACCCACCCTTTGAACTCACACTCGTGCTCCACTCGACAACCCCACTCTCTAAGCTCACGCTCGGACCCCCCTCTGAGCTCACGTTCGCACTCCACGCGCAGCCCCACACCCACGGGGCATACTCCCCGCGCGCGCACCAATAGTTCGGAACCGGAGCCGATTCGTGAGAAGGGAATGTCTCCTTGGACAAGCGGTCCTCGACCTGCTTCAGCGGATACACAGCACCTCGAACCTGCTCAGCAGATGCACGACACCTTGAGCCTGCTTCTCCAGATGCACAGCACTTCGAGTCGTCTTAGCTTTCAGATCCACCAGATCAGTGGAACAACTTTCAGATCCACCAGATCCGTGAAAGGACTTTCACATGCGCCAGATCAGCGCGAAACCTATCAGATGCTCCAAATCAGTGGCACGAGGAGGATCTTCACAATGATCGTGAAAGCGAAAAGAGTGGCGTATGCGGCTTCGATACGTTCATCGGCGACGCGAGCATCCGCTGCCTGAAGGACTGCAGGCTGGCCGAGGAAACCCGCGACTCCCCCTGCGCTTCTCGCAGCCGACAATCCCGCGAACCGGCCCGCGAGCGCTTGAGCGACGCAGCACAGCAGAACAAGGAAGAAAGCGAGCAAGGCGGCCTTGGGCCCCTCCGGGCTGGTCAGCAGCGCGGAGAGTTGGGGGCCCGCTCCCAACCCAAGCCCCGCGAGGAAGAGGAGCAGGCCGATCTGGCGGATCGTGAGGTTCGCGGACGTGGGAAGCGACCAGACGAGAGGGCCCGTGCGGCGCAGCGCGCCAAGGAGCATCCCGACGATCAGGGGGCCCGCTGCGGAGCCGAGTTCGAAGGTGGCACCTCCGGGAATCGGGAAGGGGAGCGCTCCGAGCAGCATTCCGAGCACCATTCCGATACCGAAGGCCATGGCATCGACTTCCGAGACTCGCTTCTCCGAATCACCCAGCCAGTTCTGAATATTCTCAAGCTCTTCGGTCGGGACGACGACGGCCACATGATCGCCGAGCTGCAGGTCAAGGTCGTCGCGGGCAAGCAGGTCCAGGTCTCCGCGACGCACACGGGTGATGACTGCACCGAAGCGGGTTGAAACGTTGAGAGCGGAGATGGATCGGCCCGCGACATCCGGGTTCGAGACGACGATCCTTTCGAATGCGACATCCGAACGGTCATCTTCGAGGTGATGGTCCACGGCCACTCCGACCTGGGAAGCGGCTTCCTCAATATTCTCGGGGTCTCCGACGAGGAGGATGAAATCACCTTCCTCGAGATCCTCACCGGGCACGACAACTCGGGTGATGTCGCCGCGACGCAGATAAGACATGCGCACGCGCTGCTCGCGCCATGCTCGAACATGGCGGGTGTTGACCGTCTCGGTGACTCGGACTGTCAGAGTTTCGAGGCTTTTGCCCGCAAGCGATGGTGTGTCCTTCACGCCGACCCATTTCCTTGTCACGGTCATGGTGACGACGAGAATTCCGACGATGACACCGATCGGATAGCCGAAGGCGTAGCCGACGGCCGCTTGGGGGTCGCCGGTGACGCGTGTCGCAGCGTCGAGGGCGGGGGCCGCAGTCAGGGAGCCCGTGAAGATACCGAGGGTCAAGCCCTTCGGCAGGTGCAGGAGGTGTCCTCCAAGAGCTGCGGCTAAGGCGCCGAGGAGGGAGACGATTGCTGCTGAGGTCAAAAGGGATGTTTGCTTGCGCAGGTCCTGGAAAAACATGGCTCCTGCGGAGATGCCGACGGTGTAGACGAAGAATGCGAGTCCGATCTGCTGGACGATCTTCATGTCATTGCCGATATTCGGGTCCCAGGCGGAGACTGCGAGTCCCACGAAGAGGGCGCCGGCCGCGCCGAAGCGCAAAGGTCCGAAGCGGATCGCTCCGAGAGCGGCTCCCGCGCCTACAACGAGGAAAAAGGCAAGTAGGTGGTTCGTCTCCAGTAGTTCGGCCATGTCTCAAGCCTATTCCCTCGTTCGGGACACCCCTCACTTGGGGAATGACCGTTTCGAGGTGCAAGAAACGACATCACTCCTCACAAGGCCCCCTTCCGCTCGGAGTGTCATCTCTTCGCTTCCGCCGCGCTTGAGCTTTCTGCGCGCGCCCGAGGGCCGCTAGCTGAGCGGCGAGGGGCCGCGCGTCCTCCCGTGGCTTTCTGCGCGAGCCCGAGGGCCGCTGCTCGTTTACCCTAAGGAGGTCGCCCGCATGAAGGAGTGCCCCATGTTGTCCAGCGCGATCGGCACCATTGAGCCGACTCAGGACAGAATCGACGAGCTTCACCGCATCTTCGATGACATTCGCGCCGCGCCCGATGCCCACAGAATCGATCTTCACGGCTCGTACCCAAGCGGCTGCATGGATGGGCGGCCCTTCATGCTCAAGGCTGAGGATTCTCCCTCCGGGAAACCGGAACCCGCACCGGCACGTGTGCGCGTACCCGGAGGGAGCCTGACGACCTGGGTCGCCGACTTGCTGCTCGTCGGAGCCTTCCGCCCTGAGGGGTTTACTGGCTGGGACGAGGGCGAAGACCCCCTCCCCGCCGATGTGCCCGAGCAATGCGAGGCATGGATTTCCAACCTGTTCTCCACCCTGCGCAAGTCCGGCATCGAAGTGTGCGTTCATTCGAGCGAAACAGTCGGGGAAGACGATTTCGGCTGTGGAGCAATGGATGGACTGAAGACCGCGCTGCGCCTGATGATCGACTCGCGTGAAGCGGTTGAGGCTCTGATGCGCTCTTGGGGATTGGATCCCGCCGAGCTTCCTGCGGCGGCCTTGGCTCGGGCCGAGCGCCTGCGGACGGTGTTGCCTCCGGGCGCTCGCCTCGGCCAGGCCTGCACGCCCTGGGTTTCAGCACCAATTCCCCTGGCTATGGGCGAGCATCGTGAACTCGTCCTCGTGGTGAATGCGCAGCCGGGGACGAGCGTCAACTCCGATGGACTCGTTGATGTGCTCGGCGGGCAAGCTTTCGTCATTGACATTTGGTCCTTTGAAGCGATTGCTCAGACGCTTATGGAAGCGGCGACAAAGCGCGGGAGTGCCACCACTGCGACACGCGACGGCATCGTTGCCGTGCTTGCCGCTTTCTCCGCCTCGGCGCTCCTCGCCCTGTGCGGTCCGAACATTGAGGTTGTGCTCCTGCCTGCCAGGAGCTGATTCCTTCTGGCATCTACCATTCCCTTATGAGCGCCTCATCCTCCCAGCCCCCGGTATCCCCGCCGAACACGACCGAGGAGGTGGATATTCCCCGCGGTGCCCTCGCCGATGGGGATAGCGTTCGGGTGGACACATGGTTGTGGGCGGTCCGCAAGATGAAGTCGCGTTCTCAAGCGACAAGTGCGGCGAGGGCCGGACATGTGAAGGTGAATGGAGACAGTGCGAAGGCTGCTCAAAAGATCCGAGTCGGCGACGAGGTCCGATTGCGTATTGAGGGCTTCGATCAGGTTCTTCTCGTGCGCAAGCTCCTCGTGAAGAGAGTCGGCGCACCTCAGGCCAGGGTCTGCTACGAGGATCGGACACCTGCTCGCCCGAAAATGGTGGTTCCCATTGCCATTCGCGAACGCGGCGCTGGACGTCCCTCGAAGAAGGAAAGGCGTGAACTTGATCGTCTGCGTGGGAGGGATTCGCACGAGCGCGCTCGTTTGGAGCGCGCATCTGCCACGTGGGATCGGGAGGCTGTCCTGGAGGACTGAACGGATGCCTCAACAGAGCCGAAGAGGGTAGCGCCTGGTGCTGCGCGGGAGTCGGCCACCGTTACCCCGACGTGAGTGCCGCCCTGCCCGTAGCGCCCGGCGCTGCACGGGAGTGATGCTCGCCTGAACGAGACTTCCCGTGGAAGAGTGAAGAACTGCTAGCAAGCGCCACGTGCCCCACCCGTATCGAGGTCAACGCTGCCCAGCATTGAGGGCGCCGCTCCCCCTGCGGGAGTGACGAGCTACAGGAGTGAGAAGCCGCCCTCAAGGAAGGGACACTGAAGGAAGGACCAGCAGGGCCCCTTGAAGAGGCGATGCTCAGTGTTGAAGAGCGAATGCCGAGTGGAAAAGGCGAATTCTCAGCGATAAGGAGCTTTCAACACCCCTTGTCATTCCCCCTCAAATCCTCTTCACTGAATGAAAGATCTTAAGCGGTATCGCGGCGAGGGCGGCGCTTCGAGGCAGCGAAATCCGCTCGGCGTGACGCTTGCGAGATCGCACCCGTTTCAATGTGGTTAAGCCACTTCGATTCTGCTTCAAGTTCGAAGATGTGGCTTTCGAGGATGAGCTTCCAGGCGAGCTCCCCATCATCGGCGCTTTCGTTCATGCGCGTAGCCTCGCGCAGAACCGCGCGAGTCGCACGGCGCTGCATCTGGATTAGTGAAGCGACGTCGACACTCGGATCTGCGGCGGCGACGGCAAGCTTCATGACAAGCTCATCACGCTCTGGCTGCTCACGAGTAACCGGAGTGGACCACCACTCGTCGAGGATCGCACGGCCCGCATCGGTGATCTCGAAGACTTCGGAGTCTCGACCGGCGTTGGTCTCCTGGTGGGAGGTGACGCAACCAGTGCGTTCAAGGCGCTGCATTGTCTGGTAGACCTGACCGATGTTCAACGGCCATGCGCCGCATGTTTGATCCTCAAACATCTGCTTGAGCCGATAGACCCCGGCAGGCTGAAGCGAGACAAGAGCAAGAAGTGCATTGCGAACAGACATTGGAGCTCCCGACCCTGGATTTGGGCAGATAAACACGGAAACGCAACGATACTATCCCAGTCCTTGACCGCTGTCCTCTTCAGTGCGAGACGCGAATTCCATGGCCTTCCCCCAGGTACCGAAACGCTGACGAACGCTGGCGGTCGAGGGAACATCTTGACGCCCCAAAGCGCGCTGCTCTTTCGACCATGAGGTGTAGCCGCCCAAGGTGGCGCTCAGTCCCGTAGTCTCCGTGGTTTCGAGGAATTCGGTGAGGATTGTGCGCATTACGGCCTCATTGAAACGCCCCGAACCTTGTGCCCGTCCTCGTCCACTCGCCCGAAGACCAAGACGCGCCAGGGCATCGTTCCATTTTCCTTTCCCGAGGCGAACCGCAATCGTCCTCGAACCCGTCGGCCACAGCAGAGCGCCTTTGCTGGACGAGATTCTCCATTCTTTCAAGATGAGTTTTCGGACCTCGTCGGCGCGTGCGGCGGAAAGCTGAGGGAGTTTCCCAGCCGCCGCAGCCTCTTTCGCGGCGAGGATCGGAGCGATCGCCTTCTTCACCTTGTCGCGAGTGAGGTTATTCTTGCCGATCAGCGGCTTGAGGGTGTCGAAGAGGGTCTCGTCGGTGCGGGTCTCGTCAAGCTCCAGGGCCGAGGGGTGGGCTCGCGAAGCCAATAGCCAGAATCCTGCTTCGATCTGAGCATCGGTGAAGGCCGTGGTTCGGGCCTTAGGGGTGCGCGGGGTGGATTCGTCTTCCCCGGCGCGTTCTGCTTTGGGTTGAGTCGTGGGCTCATTCACCCCTTCATTGTAGCAAGCTGGCCTGGGCCTCGAGTCCCCCACTTCAATTCCTCTCCGCGAGCCCCCACCATGGGCACTCCGGCGCTGACACCTTCCTTCACGATCACGCCTCTCGCCCGAGAGCCCCGCCGCGCACCACAGCGCGAGGCCCCATCCTTAGGTCCGCACCGTGAGCCCCTCCACCCCCGTCTGCGATGCGATCAGACCAGCTTGCGACCATGCCCTGGGCTCATGGGCCCCTCGCCCGCAGGCCCCACAGCCCGTCTGCGATGCGATCAGACCAGCTTGCGCCCACGCCTCTCGCCCGAGAGGCTCGCCGCACACCAGAGCGCGCCCCCATCCTTGTCACCCACAGCGAGCCCCTCCACCCCCTCGAAGACGACACTCCGTCACCTCGGCGCTACACTTTTCAGCAACCTGAAAATTGCTCTTTGGAAGAAGTCCCCATGCTCTTCAGCCTTGCATCGCGACATCTAAAAGCGCGAGTCTGGGAAGTCCTCGCAGTCGTCGTCCTTCAAACCGCAGCGACAATCGCTTCCCTCGAACTGCCAGACCTCAACGCCCGCATCATCGACGAGGGCGTCGCTCAAGGCAACACCGGGCTCATCTGGCACTTCGGCGCGCAAATGCTCGCCATCGCCTTCGCGCAGATGCTGTGCACCGCGCTCGCGATCTACCTGGGGGCCCGCCTCGCCATGTCCCTCGGAGCACACCTGCGCTCCGACATCTTCACGAAGATCCACGGATTCTCCACCCAGGACTACCACTCCTTCGGCGCCTCCTCGCTCATCACCCGCTCAACGAATGACATCCAGCAGATCCAAACGACGGTGATGCTCACCTTCTCCATCATGATCGGCGCCCCGATCATGGGTGTCGGCGGCGTCATCATGGCACTGCGCCAAGACGTCAAGCTCTCAGCGGTCCTTCTCGTCCTCGTTCCCCTCCTCACCGTCATCATCGCCCTCGTCATGAGGCGCCTCAGCCCACTGTTCCACGTGCAGCAAACCCGCATCGACAATATGAATACGGCTCTGCGCGAAGAACTGGCCGGGATCCGCGTCATCCGCGCCTTCATCCGCCAGGACTTCATCCGCGAACGCTATACCGAGGCGAACGATCAGCTCCGTAGGGTCGCCCTGTCCATCGGTTCCTGGTTCGCCTTCCTGTTCCCCGCCGTCATGGTGGTCATCTCAATCTCGACCGTCGGCGTCCTCTGGCTCGCTTCAATCCTCATCGACTCTAATGAACTGCAAATCGGTTCAATGATCGCCTACATCAACTACGTCGGCATGATCTCCGGCGCGGTCATGATGGCAGCAATGATCTTCATCATGGTTCCGCGCGCAAATGTGGCGGCTCGACGCATCACCGAAGTCCTCGACCACGAAGCCACCGTGAAGGAGGCAGATGCCCCGGCCGCACTCCCGAGCGGAGCGTGGACCTTCACCTTCGAAGGAGCCGCTTTCCGTTACCCCGGAGCCGAGGAGGCCGTCCTCGAAGACCTGAACCTCACGCTCCGCCCGGGCACGACGACCGCCATCATCGGCGCGACGGCCTCCGGTAAGACGACCCTCGTGAATCTGCTGCCGCGCATGATCGATCCGACAGGCGGTCGCCTCGCCGTCAACGGCCAGGACCTCAAAGACCTCCCTCTCTCGGAGCTGCGCTCGCGCATCGCGATGGTCCCCCAGAAAGCCTATTTGTTCTCCGGCACAATCGCCTCCACCGTCTCAGGCGTGGAAAACCCCGACGCCGCGCAACGCGCCAGGGTGGAACTCGCGCTCGAAGGGGCGCAGGCGAAAGAGTTCGTTTCCGCCCTCCCCAATGGGATCGATCACGAGGTCGAGCCCGGTGGAGCGAACTTCTCCGGGGGCCAGCGCCAGCGCCTGGCCATTGCACGAGCCCTGTACCGGGCGGCCGAGCTGTACGTCTTCGATGACTCCTTCTCGGCCCTCGACTACGCAACGGACGCGAAGCTGCGCCTCGGCCTCAACACCTACACCAATGGTGCGGCCATCCTCATCGTCGGGCAAAGGGTCGCCTCGATCCGCCACGCGGACGAGATCCTCGTCCTCGAAGATGGGCGCATCATCGGGCGCGGCACCCACGCCGAACTGCTCTCGTCCTGCGAGACCTACAAGGAGATCGTCGCCTCTCAGATGAAGGAAGAGGAAGCAGCATGAGCTCGCGGGAAACACGTCAAGCCCCTCGTCCTCGAAACCCCCATGAGGCAATGAATCGGCCCGTTGAAAAATCGAAGGATTTCTCCGGCTCCTTCAAACGCCTGATCGGGGAACTGCGCCCCGACTACTGGTTCGTGTCCATCGCTCTCATCGCCGCCGTGTTCTCAGTGGCTTTCAACGTGGCCGCACCGAAGGTCCTTGGCAAAGGCACCGACATTATCTTCAACGGCGTCGTCTCCAAGATGATCGCTCAGGCACCCTCGAAGGAAGCGGCCGTCGCCGCCCTCGAAGCCCAAGGAAAGACGGATCTGGCGAGGATGCTCGACTCCATGGACATCACTCCGGGGGCGGGCATCGACTTCGACGCCCTCGGCAGGGTCCTTCTCATCACGGTCGGCATCTACCTCGCCGCAGCCCTCATCTCTTTTCTCAGCGGCTGGGTTCTTCGGATCGCGGTGCAAAACCTCGGCTGGCGTTTGCGCGACAAGGTGCAAAGGAAGATCGAGAAACTGCCCCTGTCCTACTTTGATTCGCACTCGCGCGGCGACCTCATGTCACGAGTGTCGAACGACGTGGACAATATCGCTCAGGTCATGAACCAGACCCTCTCGCAGTTGTTCCAAGCGGTCCTCATGGTCCTCGGCATTCTCACAATGATGCTCACCCTCTCGTGGAAGCTCACCCTTCTTGCTCTTATTGTCATTCCGCTGGGCGGGGCGCTCACCGGGGTTCTCATGAGCAAGGCACAGCCTCAGTTCCGCCAGCAGTGGAAGTCCACCGGCGAAGTCTCAGATCTCGTTGAAGAGACGATCTCCGGACACGAGGTCCTCGCCCTCTACGGCCTGGAAGGGCGCTACACCACCGCCTTCGAGAAGTCGAACACGGCCTTGTATCGTTCAAGCTTCATCGCGCAATTCATTTCGAACCTCGTGATGCCGCTGATGAACATGATCTCGAACATTTCCTATGTGATCGTCGCGGTCGGTGGCGGCCTCATGGTCGCGAAGGGCTCCATGTCCCTGGGCGATGTGCAGGCATTCATCCAGTACTCGCGCCAACTCAACCAGCCGATCGGCCAGCTCGCGCAGATGATGAACTCACTCCAGTCGGGCGTCGCCTCCGCTGAACGGGTCTTTGAGTTCCTCGACGCGCAGGAGATGGCTCCTGACAGGGGCGCGAAGTCCTTGGCCGAAGCGCGCAAAGCCACCGGCGCTGTTGCTGTCGCTGCCGAACTCACTGAAAGTGCTGGTCGCGCTGATGGTGTCAACAATGCCGAAAGCGCGGAAAGTGCTGAGCTCACTCAAGGCACCCTCCGCGCCGAGGGGGAGAGCCTCGCTAAGGGGAGGGCCCTTCACGCTGGCAGCATCCTTGACGAGGGCGACTCAGGCGCTGGCGAAGAGGAGCACGTTTCGGGCCGTGTCGTTTTCGACCACGTGCGTTTCTCCTACGTCGAGGGCACGCCGATCATTCAGGATTTGTCTCTCGAGGTCGATCCCGGGCAGATGGTTGCCATTATCGGCCCGACCGGCGCAGGCAAGACGACACTCGTCAATCTGCTCATGCGCTTCTACGAGCTCGACTCGGGTCGGATCACTCTTGATGGGGTGGACATCTCCACTCTTGATAAGGATGTGCTGCGTGCTCATATGGGGATGGTCTTGCAAGACACCTGGCTCTTCGAGGGCACCATTGAGGAAAACATCGCTTTCGGCTCCGATGACGCCAGCTCTGAGGAGGTCGTTGACGCTGCGAAGCAGACCGCTGCGGATCGTTTGATTCGCCACCTGCCCGAAGGCTACGAGACGCATGTCTCCGACTCGGCGGATGTCATCTCCCAGGGCGAGAGGCAGCTCCTCACGATCGCGAGAGCCTTCGTGTCCAGGCCCGACATTCTCATCCTCGACGAAGCGACCTCTTCGGTCGACACCCGCACCGAGGTCCTCGTCCAAAAGGCCATGGATCGTTTGCGCGAGGGTCGCACCGCCTTCGTCATCGCCCACCGTCTCTCGACGATCCGCGATGCCGATGTCATTCTCGTCATGGAGCAGGGCGATGTCGTGGAGATGGGGCGGCACGAGGAACTCCTCGCCGCGGGTGGCGCCTACGCGCGCCTCTACAACGCCCAGTTCGCCGGTCCTACTGAGGCTTCAACGATCTGAGATCACCCCAGCCGTGGCCTGACTACCGCGTCGCAGCCTCATTTTCGTCTTCCCTTCCGCCTCGCAGCTCAGGAGGCTTCTCCCAAGAGTGGAGGCCCTCCCGTACGGAAGTGGGTTCTCTTGGAAGAGCCCTCTCGCGCGACACGGGGAGGCCAGCCGCAAGGTCCAGGGCGTCCCGTGCCCCGACTTCTCGCTGAGTGTCGGCGCTTCTCTCTGTTCACCCACGCCCTCGAGGATCGAAGTGCGAGACTGAGGGGGCGCAGCACAGCTGTGATCCTCTAACCCCAAGGACCACCATGTCTCCTCAGATCCCGAACCTTGTCCTTTCAAACGGCAAAGCGATGCCCCAGTTCGGATTCGGCACCTTCAAGATCAGCCCCGAGGACACCTTCGACGCGGTCTCCTCTGCTTTGGAGCTTGGATACCGGCACATCGACACCGCGCAGATGTATGGAAATGAGGTTGAAGTCGGGCGCGCAATCGTAGAATCGGGGATTCCGCGCGAGCAGATCTTCCTCACCTCGAAGCTCAACAACCGTAATCACGAGCCTCAGGCCGCGCGCGATTCCTTCAAGCAGAGCCTCGAAGACTTGCAGAGCGATTACGTGGATCTCTTCCTCGTTCACTGGCCACTGCCCGGACTCTACGAGGGGAATGTCGCCCTGCCGTGGCCGGTGCTCGAGGAGTTCTACGACCTGGGTCAGGCTCAAGCGATCGGTTTGTCGAACTACCAGGCATCGCACATCGACGAAGTCCTCAAAGTCGCTTCCGTTTCTCCGCATGTCCTGCAGATCGAAGCCAACCCCTACCTGCCGAATAATGCGCTCCGCGACTATGCGCGCTCCCTCGGCATGACGATTGAAGCCTGGTCCCCTCTGGCGCGAGGCCGCGCGACATGTGATCCGATCCTGGCCAAGATCGGGGCCGCCCACGCCAAGAGCGCCGCCCAGGTCGCACTCGCCTGGGCACTGCAGCGCGGGGACGCGGTTTTCCCGAAGTCCTTGGACCCTGCGCGCCAGTTGGAGAACCGTGAGGCCGTGGGCCTCGAGCTTTCAACTGAGGAGTGCGCCCTCATCTCCTCCCTCGACGAGGGCGAGGCCGGGCGCACGGGTTCCCACCCCGACACAATGAACCGCCTCTGAGCGTCAGCGCAGATCACAAGCGAATACTCTTTTTTTGCTCTCTGCTGGTGTGAGTCTGCGCCTGTCCAGCAGTGGGACGGGGTGGGAAGTGAGGTCCTTTCCGCGCTAGTCTTTCGCGCATGTCCGATCCTCAGGCTCTTGACCAGATGCTCGCCACCCTCTCCCCCACACCCCAGGGAGAGTACGTTTTCGCCCTCGTCGATGAGGTCCCTGCCGGCACACATCCTTTCGCAGTGATCCGCGATGATGACATGCTCACCGTCGTCCTTGAAAAATCCGAAGCCGAGGCCGTGGGCCTGCCCGTGGACAAGACCTACGCGCACCTCTCCCTCGGTTTGCAGGCTGACCTCGACTCGATCGGTGTGACCGCAACTATCGCGCAGATCCTCTCGGCGCGTTCCATTGTCGCGAACCCGATTGCCTGCGCCCGTCACGATCATTTCTTCGTCCAGGCGGATCGCGCCGCCGAGGCCGCTCAGCTGCTCATTGAGCTGGGGAAGAACGCTCGCGGCTGGCTGCCTCACAACTGAGCGCCTGTCTGCCCCACAACTCAGCACCTGCCCGTCCCAGAACCGAGGCTTTGCTTTCCCCACACGCGAGGGGACTTGGCCACGCCTCTGCCCCACCAGAGTTGGCGGAATTGGCCTGCCCACAAGCGAGGGGAGTCGGTGCCGCCCTCGCGACTCGTGTCCCAACAGGTAGGATGGAGGCATGGCAAAGGAGCTCTCGCGGACGGATCGCGCCATTATGCGACTCGCAGACGGCACGGTCAAACAGCACAACCTTCTCACCGGAACCGAGGTGTGGACCGTCCCAGGGCGAGGCAACCGCCCTCTATCGGTCCCACACCCCGATCCTTTGCCGATCGACCATTCACGCGACGGCCACCACTGCGCCTTCTGCGATGCCCGCTACCTTGAGACCCCACCGGAGAAGTCACGTCTCGTCATTGACGAGGACGGGTCCTGGCGCGAAATCGCCGGGCTTCCGGCTGAACGCCTTTCTCAGCAGGTAGCGGAGTTCAGGCGCATCCCGAACCTGTTTGAGATCGTTTCCTACAACTATTGGCATCTCAATCACGGGCACATCCCCTCCGAATCCGAGCATCGTCGTATGGCGGAGTACCTGGCCTCTCCCGAGGGCTACGAGCACATCATGCGCGTTGTGAGGGCCCGTATGCTCGCCTCGGGTGTTTCCGCCGAAGAGTTCGAAGCGATGGGGGATTCTCAAAAGCTTCAGCAGGCCAATGGCTTCTTCTCCGGCGGCCATGATCTGATCGTCGCTCGCCGCCACTATGTCGATGGTGCGATGGATACGACCGCGCTCGCAGGTTCGGGCACTCTCACTCCCGAGGAGCACTACCAGTACACGGCCTTCACGGCGCGCACAATGAATGAGCTCTACGGTCTCGATGAGCACGTCCGCTACGTCGCGACCTTCCAGAACTGGTTGAAACCCGCGGGAGCCTCCTTCGACCACTTGCACAAGCAGCTCGTCGCGATTGACGACTTCTCCGTTCAAACGGAGGCGGAGCTCAATCGCTTGCGCTCCCAACCCGGAATCTACGATGAGATCCTCAAAGTCGCTGCGACCCGTAAGCTCCTCATCGCGCAAAACGAGCATGCCATTGCAATGGCCGGTTTCGGCCACCGTTTCCCGGGGGTCGCGATCTGGCCCCTGTATTCTCCGAAGAACCCCTGGGAGCTCTCCGAAGAACAGATGCGTTCCGTCTCCGACCTGCTGCACGCAATGCACGCTGCCACTGGCGTGGATGTGCCCTGCAACGAGGAGTGGTACCACCGTCCTCCCTCGGTGCGCACTCCGATGCGCTTCAGGATCCTGCTCAAGTGGCGCATTTCGACGCTCGCGGGTTTCGAGGGCGGGACTCGTATCTACCTCAACACCATCGACCCGTGGAATGTCGTCGACAAGCTCGTTCCACGTCTTCTGGAAATGCGTGAGGCCGGCACGATCGCTCCGATGAAGATCGGCAAGGAGTGCCGCGTCAGCCCGGAGATGCTCTCAGACTGAAGAGTCTGGGATTTTCCCGGGGCTCGTCTCGATCTCAGCCGTTGCTCGCCGCATCCCATTGGGCGAGCGCGTCCCCAGTATTCTTGATCGCCGTCTCATCAAGGATGAGGGCATCAGACTTGGGCGTGAGGAACCAGTGCGCCGGAGTGTTCTCCACGGCCTGAGGATCCAGGGGATACGCGACTCCCGCCTCGGCGAGTGCATGCTGGCCCGACCAGGTGAGCAACCAGGTCATGAACGAAGTCGCGCCCTTCTCATTCGCAGCATCTGCTGCGGGGGCTGCATAAAGGTAGCGTTGCACACAGCTCGCATCAAGGGCTTGGGCTGCGGCCTCGACCCCCGTGTTCGTGGTGGAGCGCATGATCGCGCTCATCGGGGCGATCATGAGCGGACGCGACGGCTGCGCATCTGACTGGGGCGGTTCGAGAGCAGTCCACGAGGAGTTCGCCTCCTCCTGCGAGGCGATGAGAGCTCCCCCGGCCCTCATGTCGAAGGCCCACTGTCCCATGCCTTCACCGAGTTTCGCGCGTGCGCCCGCGATGAAGAGAGCGGAAGGTGAAAAGTGGTCCGGGTCCGGGAACGCCAGCAATTGGGCATGATCCGTGCTCGCGAGCATTTCGATTCCGCTTGGCATTGAGCGCCTATTCGCCGACATCCAGCCCCGGTCTGCCAGGACGCACACGTCGTCCCTGCCATAGGCGAGTTCGGAGGCCACCCCCTCAACCCCGGTTCCTTCAGGGACGAGGTCGAGAGCGGGTGTTGTGCCAAGGGCGGAGCCCGCCTCGAAGAGGTCATTGGCTCCCAGACCGATCACCGCGTCCACTCCGAGTCCCAAGATGTGCGAAGCGGAGGCCACTTCCTTCTGTTCAAGGGTGAATCCTGTGTACGTGTGGAAAGCTTCTTCAACTGAGGCGGGAAGCCTTTGGCCCTCCATTACGGCGAGCTTCACGCTGCCTGAGCCTTTCAGGGGCTCTGGTGCTCCCAGGCTCCCCTCGGAAGCGGACTGCGATGCTTGCGCGCCCATCCCGTTGGGTTCGATCGGTTTGTCGAAGGGGTCAACAGACTCGTATGAGGGACTGACTGCCGGGGTACAGGCCGCAAGGAGGATGCACGCGGCAAGTCCAGCTCCGATCATGATCGGTCGGCGAGTCGATTCCATCAGAACTCCTTTGGCGTGGCGGCGAACAGTGGATAGTTTAGGCCGGAAAGCACGCTTCGGTGGACCTGCGCAGTTTCCTGTCATGCGGCATGATGAAGCAGGTATGAACTGTGGTGCCCGTTGGTCCGGGCCCTTTCCCTTGTCTCAGCCTAGGAGGAGATCATGGAGGATCTTGGTTGGAAGCTCGCGAGCGCGGGCGTGATGGCGGTTTCGGCGCTCGCTGCCGGCAAGATCGTCGAAGTCGCGTGGAAAGCCGCGACCGGCAGGGATGTTCCGCGCGAGGACGATGACGAGGCCGCTTTGATCTCCCTCATTGTGTTCGCCGCAGCCTCCGCTGCGATTGGCGCGGTTGCAGAGCGTTATGCCTTCCGTGCTGCGAAGAAAATGAACAGCCGGAGGCTGCGCGAGTCGAGAAACTGGGGATGAGGGCAAGGGGTCCTGCAAGGGGGAGGGGTTTCAATCCCAGGAGGACTTGAGCTCTCCCCGTCGGCAAGGACCCCGCACTTAAGGAACCGACCCTGCGGCGCGGAGGGGGTTACAACGACAGGTACGGGAAAAAGGGCGCGAGATCCGTTCGCTCCCCCGAAGCTTGGATTCGCCCATCAGAAATGGCGTCCTCCCAGCTCAAGCACCCCGTGACGAGGGAGAGCCACACCTGCATCGAGGTTTCCACAACAGCGGGAGGTGTGCCCCGGCGGTGAGTCGTTCCTGGGAGGATCTGGACCGCACCCGCCGGGGGGACTCGGACTTCGACGGCTCGCCCAGGATGCAAAGCGCCGAGTTCCTCCAATGAAAAGCGAACAGCGGTCAGCATGAGTGCGCGCTCAGTGTCCTCTCCTTCGCGCGCCCATGTGCGAAGTGCTAATAGGCCTTCTTCGGAGCTGATCCGGCGTTTCGACATGCGTAAATCCTAAAGGCAGCCAATGATGGAGGACGAATACAGGGGGTCCCGGATAGCCGAGGAGGGCTTTCACCTGGCAGACTCTAAGCACGGCAGTGCTGCCTCTTCCCCAGAGGTGCCACCCCCGGTGCTCTTCTTTCAGAAAGGTCCCACTACCAGGAGAAACCAGCTGAGGAACACCACCAGCCTCGTTCAGCGTCTTCTTGTGAAGCACAACGCCGGAGAGGCCGAGGACCTGCATTCGCCTCCCCGCTCAGCAGACTTCTCATCCATCCGTGTTTTCTCCTGGTGAGAGGACGCGACACCGACTCAAGGAGGGCCATGAAGAAGGCTGACCACCTACAGACGAAGTGCGATCTTCGGCCGTGGGAGCGTTTCCTCGTTTCCGGTTCCGTCCTCGACACCCCCGAAGCACGAAACGGCAACTGGGACCCGGAGGTGTTGAAGGAAGTCTCCGGGGTGGATCGCATCGGTTCGCTCGCTGTCAGGCACACCGCCTACATTGAAGCGCTCGACGAGTTCGCTCAGGAGGCGAGCCCCGATGTTCTGCGCCCCAACTCCTGGGGTATCGCATTCGGCCACCGCCTGAAAGAAGCTTTGGAACACCGCTGTACCCTCTGGCTGTCTGTCGTGTCCGCCGATTCTCTCGATACTCTCGAAGACTTCATTGGGAGTGAGCTCATCCGTATTGCCGGGCCGATGCGCGCCGACCAGAAGATCCCGATCGCCCTCAACCCGGTTGCGCTCGTCACCGCATGGTCTGAGAATCCTGAGAAGGCTCATTACCTTCGTCATGTTCTGCGCAATGCGGATACTTTGCGTGCCTCGCATCGAGCGATCGCAGCACTGCGGCGCGCCCAGGTCCGTATCCGCGAGCGCTCTCGTCTTGCCCGGCTCATCATTGATCCCCGATTCGTCGCCTATTTCGTCGTGTTCGTCTACTCATCGCTGAGGGCGCTGCCCGTCGTCCTCGTTCCGGGTTTCCACGGGCGGGTCTGGGTCTTGTGGCTGATCGACATCATCACGGCGATTCCCTATACCTGGGGTCTTCTTGCTCTTGTAGCGGGGAGGACCTTCTTCACGCGCTTTGCCGGGCTCATTGTGACGATCGTGACTTTTGTGTCGCCCTACGTCTATTTCTGGATGCACGGTAAGAACTATCCGCCGGGTGTGACGGCTTTTGTGGTCGCAATGATTGTCGGCGCAATTGCTCTGGAGGGGATCCGCTGGTTGCGGGACCGTCTGGTTGCACGGGGGCTTCGCGAGGGGCGCTGAGCGTCAGGCTTGTGGGGCGGTGAATCCGATTCATCGCGGATGCGATCATTCGGACCCCGGGGAATTACTCGTCGTCGCGACCGCGGATCGTGCGGAAGATGCCGCTTAACAAGAACCATGCTGCAGAGACCCAGAAAACAACGAGCGCCCACACTGGAGCGAAAGGATGCATCCACACGAGGACGGCGACGGCCCCGATCCAGGTTCCGGTCGCAATGAGGTTCACCATCCGGTAGCGCCTCACCCGCATGGGATGCGTGTAGTGCAGGGGAACCAGAGTGAGGACCGCCAAGATGATGGTCGCCGCAATGTTGAACCACACGGGAGTGTGGAGGAGGTACATCGCGAGAGCAACGACATTCCACGCAGCGGGGAAGCCCACGAAGTACGAATCATTCGATTTCTCCCCCGCATTCGCATAGCAGAACACCGAGGATACGACGGCGACAACGGCGGCGATGAGCCCAATGGTCTTCGAGCCGAAAGGCAAGTAGAGGTACATGAACATCGCCGGAAGGAAGGTCCAGGTGATGTAGTCGACGACATTGTCGAGGACACCGCCGTCGAACCAGGGCACGACCTCTTTGACGCGGAAGTGACGGGCCAGAGTCCCATCGACCCCATCCACAATGAGGGAAATCAGGAGCCAGAACCACATCCATTTGATCTCTCCTTCCACGAGGGCGATGGCCGCGAGCATCGCCCAGGCGAGACCTGACATGGTGAAGGCGTGTACAGCCCAAGCGGCGATTTTCTCCGATGCGGATGGCGCTGCAGGGTTGAGGGTGGGCTCAACCTGGGGTTGCGATGCTGTCTCCGCGTTTTCGCAAGGCGTGGACATGAAGGAGTCTCCTGATGAGTCTGGATGAACTGGACTCTAGTGTGCGCTAAGAAAACAAGAATCTCGAGGACTTAAGGCTGGTGGGCGAAGAGAATCAGGGAATCCCCTGAGAGGGCTCGGGCTTTGAGTCCGAGCCCTCAAGTCACGGGCCGTAGGTTTCACGGCCTCGCAAAGGAAGGAGCGTGTGGGCTCCGCCTCGCAGGTCCTATCTCGCAACAAGCGGTGTCCCTCGACTATCCCCCAACAAGCGACGTCCCCCGAATGGGCATCTGCCGTGCGCGGGTGTGCGCGCCGCACAGCAGCGCGCACACCCCTCGAACAGATGCGCTCGAAACACGCCCTCCACCCCTCCCCCGCCCTGAACAGACTCAGGCTGGACTCCTGAGCGATGTCGAGGCGAGAAAGGCAGGGCGATCAGAAACGATCCCTCAGTGCCGCTTCAGAGGCGGCTCGAAGCTCCCCCAGATCAGCGATCCAGGGCTTTTCTCCCTCTCCGAGCAGGTCCGTGCCGAGAACGGCGAGCAGCTCGCCTCCGCTCGTGCCGATCCTCGTCGCCCGCACGCCCTCGGCCTCGGCAGCCGCGTACACGGCCGGAAGTGCGGCTTCATGAACGGCGATGAGAGCGCGCCCCTGGGACTCAGAGAAGAGCATTTCGAAGTCGCCCAGGCCCGATATGCCCGCCGCCTCACTCAGATCGAAAGACCCGCCGACGCCGAAACGCAGGCACATGTCGACGAGGGACTGCGCAAGACCACCATTCGACAGGTCGTGCGCGGCGCGAATGAGCGGACGGCCCTGAGGGTCATCTGCGGCACTGAGGGCGCGGACCACGTTGCCGAGGGCGACCTCGGCGCTCAGATCGACCTGCGGGGGAAGGCCGCCGAGGTGGCCGTGACGGATGCGCGCCCACGCGGAGCCGTCAAGCTCATCGCGGGTATCGCCGAGGAGAACGACCGCGAGCCCCTCCTCCGTGAAACCCGAGGGGTTCGCGCGGCTGACATCCTCCATGATTCCGAGCATGCCGACGACGGGAGTCGGGTTGATCGAAGAGTTTGGGAGGTTCTTCTCCGTTCCAGAGGAGTTGTAGAGCGACACATTACCGCCGGTGACGGGAATGCCGAGTTCGATGCAACCATCAGCGAGGGCCGTCATCGCGGTGACGAGCTGCCACATCGCATCCGTGTCCTCAGGATTACCGAAGTTCAGGCAGTCAGTGATGGCGACTGGTTCCGCGCCGACGATCGCCACATTGCGGTAGGACTCGGCGAGCGCCTGCTTCGCGCCCATTGCCGGATCGAGTTTCGTGTACCAGCCGTTCGCGTCCGTCGCCAGAGCAACCCCAAGACCACTCTCCTCGTCAACACGTACGACGCCCGCGTCGTCGGGCTGTGCGAGGGCGGTGTTGCCCTGCACATAACGGTCGTATTGGTCGGTCACCCACGCTTTCGACGCCTGGTTGACATCCGTGAGGACACTCATGATGTCTGCGACGAGCTCTTCGGAGGAGGAAGGGCGGGCAAGCGCGGCGGAAGTATTGGCCTGGAGTTCGTCTTGCCACAGCGGGCGGGCGTAGGGACGGTCGTAGACGGGGCCCTCATGGGCGACGGTCTTCGGGTCCACGTCGACGATGCGGTGACCGAAGTGGTCGATGGTGAGGCGACCATCGCCGGTGAGTTCGCCGATGATGGAGGCCTCAACGTCCCACTTGTCGATGATCTCGAAGAAGTGCTCCTCGTCCTCGGGAGTGACGATCGCCATCATGCGTTCTTGGGATTCGGACATGAGGATCTCACCGGCGGTGAGGCTCGGGTCGCGCAGGAGGACCTTCTCGAGGTCAACGTGCATCCCTGAATCACCATTGGAGGCAAGCTCCGAGGTCGCGCAGGAAATGCCCGCAGCTCCCAGGTCCTGGATGCCCTGGACGACCCCGGCTTTGAACAGGTCGAGGCAGCATTCGATCAAGACCTTCTCCATGAAAGGGTCGCCGACCTGCACGGAGGGGCGTTTGGCGGGCATCCCATCTTCGAAGGTTTCCGAGGCGAGGATCGAGGCACCGCCGATGCCGTCACCGCCGGTGCGAGCACCGAAGAGGACGACGAGGTTGCCTTCACCGGTCGCGTTGGCAAGGTGAATGTCCTCGTGGCGCAAAGTCCCGACGCATAGGGCGTTGACGAGGGGGTTGCCCTGGTAGGAGGAGTCGAATTCGGTTTCCCCGCCGATGTTAGGCAGGCCGAGGCAGTTGCCGTAGCCGCCGACGCCGGAGACGACACCGTGGACGACGCGAGCCGTGTCCGGGTGGTCGACGGAGCCGAAGCGGAGTTGATCCATGACGGCAACGGGGCGCGCACCCATGGAGATGATGTCACGGACGATCCCGCCGACTCCGGTCGCAGCCCCCTGGTAGGGCTCAACGAAGGAGGGGTGGTTGTGGGATTCGACTTTGAAGGTGACGGCCCATCCGCCACCGATGTCGACGACTCCGGCGTTCTGGCCCATGCCGACGAGGAGGTGGCGTTTCATCTCTTCGCTGGTGCGCTTGCCGAATTGTTCGACGAGGTGTTTCTTCGATGACTTGTAGCTGCAGTGCTCCGACCACATGACGGAGTACATGGCGAGTTCAGCGTTCGTGGGGCGACGATCGAGGATTTCAACGATCCGCTCGTATTCATCGGCTTTGAGTCCGAGTTCCTTCCACGGCATCTCTTTGGAAGGTGTTGCGGCGGCGTCCTCGATGGTGTCGGGTAGTTCGCGGGGGGCGGTGGGGACGAGCTCGGCGGTCATTTGCGTTCCGTTCCTTTTCGGGCTCAACGCCCGGGGTTCCTTGGGTCTATGCGGTGTGCCCGCTGGTGTCGACGGATGCCGGGTCAGCGAAGGAGGCTAGCCAGGACGGACTGGAAGATCCCCAGGCCCTGCGTGCCTCCGTGGCCGAGGTGGGCGCCGGAAGCGTCAACGCTAAGCGGCCCGAAACCGGACTCGATGGCGTGCTCGGGGTGGGGCATGAGGCCGACGACATTGCCCGCATCGTTCGCGACTCCTGCGATGTCTTTGGCCGAACCATTGGGGTTGCCCTCCATGTAGCGGAAGACGACGCGGCCCTCGCCCTCGAGGCGTTCGAGTTCTTCGGGGCTGGCCTGGAAGTTACCTTCGCCGTTCTTGAGGGGGACGGTGATGAGGTCACCTTGTGTGAAGGACTTGGTCCACATGGTGTCGCTGTTCTCGATGCGTAGAACCTGGTCGCGGCACAAGAATTTTTGGTGGTCGTTGCGGATGAGCGCGCCGGGCAGGAGGTGGGCTTCGCATAGGACCTGAAAGCCGTTGCAGATGCCGAGGACGGGCATGCCTTTCCCAGCTTGTTCGATGATTTCCCTCATGACGGGCGCTGTCGCGGCGATTGCACCACAGCGCAGGTAGTCGCCGTAGGAGAAGCCCCCGGGGATGATGACCGCGTCGACTCCATGCAGTTCGCTGTCCTTGTGCCACAGGGCAATGGGCTCGCCGCCAGCGAGGCGCACTGCGCGCGCCGCATCCTGGTCGTCGAGGGTGCCGGGGAAGGTGATGACTCCAATGCGGGTCACTTGGCCTCCTCCTCTGGGAGGGCCTCAACGCGCACGACGTCCTCGATGATCGGGTTCGAGAGGACCTCTTCGGCGGCTGTGCGGGCCTGAGCGAGGAGCTCTTCGGTCACTGGGCCTTCAACGCTGAGGTGGAAGCATTTGCCCTGGCGGACCGAAGTGAAGCTCGTGATCCCGAGCCTGGGCAGCGCTGATCCGACTGCTTTGCCCTGGGGGTCCAGGATTTCCGGCTTCGGCATCACTTCCACGATGATTCGCCCCACGGCGTTCCTCCTTGGTCGGGCGGGGCCTTTCGCCCCGCCATCGGGTGCTGCTTTAAAGTTGCGGTTCCTCGCCGGTGAGGCGACGGAAAGCTTCGATGTAGCGCTCGCGGGTCGCGGCGACGACCTTCTTGGGAAGAGCGGGGGGCTCTTCGCCCGAGTTTTTGTCCCACCCTGATTCTTCGGAGGTGAGCCAATCGCGGATGTATTGCTTATCGAAGCTGGGGGTGACGCGGCCGGGAGTCCATTCATCGGCGGGCCAGAAACGCGAAGAGTCGGGGGTGAGGATCTCATCTGCGAGGACGAGGGCGCCGCTTTCGCGGTCGAGGCCGAATTCGAACTTCGTGTCGGCGATGATGACTCCGCGTTCGGCGCCGATGCGGCGCGCCTTCTCGTAGAGGCGGATGGAAGTGTCACGAAGGCGGGTGGCAAGTTCACCGCCGACCATGGTGCAGGCGCGTTCGAAGGAGATGTTCTCGTCGTGTTCGCCGAGTTCCGCTTTCGCGGCGGGTGTGAAGATCGCTTCTTCCAGGCGGGAGCCTTCTTGGAGTCCTGCGGGGAGGGGCAGGGAGCAGACGGACTGTGATTCTCGGTATTCGACGAGGCCGGAGCCCGTGAGGTAGCCGCGGACGACGCATTCGATTGGGATCATGTCGAGCGCTCGTGCGACGACGGCTCGCCCTTCGACGGCTTGAGGGACACTCAGGGGGTCGGCGGGGTCGAATGATGTGGAGAGCAGGTGGTTGTCGATGACGGTGTCGAGGCGTTTCATCCACCAGATCGCGAGTTGGTTGAGGATTTTGCCTTTGTCCGGGATCGGGGTGGGGAGGATGAAGTCGTAGGCGCTGATCCTGTCCGAGGTGACGAGAAGGAGGCGGTCGGGGGAGGATTCGCTTCCGTCGCCGATTTGGCTTTCGAGCTCGCTTCGGCTTCCAGGTGCGACCTGGCTTTCGGATGCAGTCGGGCTTGCGAAGCCGGACTGATTTCCTGGCCCGCTTTGGCTTCCTGGTGCGTTGTGGCCGTCCTGGGAGTCGCCCCCGTGGGTAAGGTCCGGGCTTTTCGTGAGCTCCGAGGCCTCGGGGACCTTTGAGCCCTTAGGGAGTCTCGTCCCCTCGGGAATGTAAATGTCGCGCACCTTCCCGGAGGAAACGTGGACCCATCCGGGCAGTTCGCGTGCGCTCATCAGATTCCTCCGAGTCTCTTTTCAGTTCAGTTCTTCAGGTCCGAGCCGACACTCAGGTCCAGTTCTGCGGGCCAGGTCGCGATATCGGATCGGTGGTGTTCTCCGGCGAATGAGATCTGCTTGACGCCCTCGTATGCGAGGGCGCGCGCGGCTTGCACTGTGGCGGCGCGCCCCACGACGTTGAGGACGCGGCCTCCCGAGTTGACGAGGATCTCTTTCGCCTCGGGGCCGCTCCCCGCCGGGACGAGGGCGCCTTCGGGGGAGACGGTTTTCCGCGAGGTGCCGGCTTGGATGACGTGGATGCCGGGAATTGCTTCGGCCTTGTCGATGCCTGTGATCTCATGGCCGGTGTCGCTCGGTCCGGGATAGCCGCCTGAGGCCATGACGACGGTGACGGCCGCGTCAGTGGACCATTGGGGGGCGGGAACCTGATCGAGGGTGCCAGTGGCCGCGGCGTGGAGGAGCTCGACCAGGGGCGAGTCGAGACGTTCGAGGACGACCTGGGTTTCCGGATCGCCGAAACGGACGTTGAACTCGACGACCCGAATGCCCCTCGAGGTCATTGCGAGGCCGCAGTAGAGGAGACCGACGAAGGGGGTATTGCGTTTCGCCATGGCGTTGACGGTGGGTTGGGCGACGGAGCGGACGACCTCTTCAACGACGCCCTCGTCGAGCCATGGGAGCGGCGAGTAGGCGCCCATGCCGCCCGTGTTCGGCCCCGAGTTGGCGTCGCCTGCGCGTTTGAAGTCTTGCGCGGGAACGAGGGGGACGACGCTTGTCCCGTCGCACAGGCAGAAGAGCGAGACTTCGGGGCCGTCGAGATAGTCCTCGATGACGACGGCGCCGTCTTCGCGTTCGAGGCAGGATTTCGCATGGGCGCGAGCCTCTTCCACGTTGTGGGTGACGACGACTCCTTTTCCTGCCGCGAGGGCATCGTCTTTGACGACGTGCGGGGCACCGAGCTCTTGGAAGGCTGTGTCGACTTCGTTCATGTTTCGACAGGTGAAGGAGCGCGCGGTTGCGACCCCGGCTTCCGCCATGACGTCTTTCGCGAAGGATTTTGAGGCTTCGAGGCGGGCCGCGTCAGAAGTAGGACCGAAGCAGGGGATGCCCGCAGCTATCAGGGCGTCGGCGACTCCGGCGACGAGTGGGGCTTCTGGGCCGACGACAACGAGTTCTACGCCGTGGGCTTTCGCGAGCGCGAGGACTTCGTCGGGCTCCGTCGCGGTGAACGCGAAGGAGTCGCCCAGGGTTTCGAGGCCGGGGTTTCCGGCTTGTACTGAGAGCTGTACGGGGTGCTCGGCGTTGGAGGTGCGGACAAGTGCTCGGGCGAGGGCGTGTTCACGCCCTCCGTTCCCCACGAGAAGAACCTTCACATCTTCAGCCTAGCGGTTCTGAGTAGTTCCTCGAAGTCCCATCTTGTGGTGAAGACCACTCGTGGCCTCGGCGCTGAGCTTCATTCAGGCGGGAGAGCGCCGCTCCCCTTCAGCGTGCGCGCTTTCGGGAAGACGACGAGTATCCAGAACGCCAGATGTAGCCTCCGATCAGCACGACTCCCCCTAGCAGACCTACGGCCCACCACGGGAAGCCGGGGATCTCCGGAGTGGCGCCCGCCGCGTCGAGGTCCTTCTGCGGCGTCGGATAAATCCGCTCACCGGTGATGAGGATGCGCTGCGTGTTGATCCCGAGCGGAGTGCAGGTCACGAGGGTCGCCAGGTCGCGGCCGGGTTCTGCGCGCAGTGCCTCGGTCTCCTCGGGCTCGACGACCTTCTTGTCGAAGACCCGGTAACTGAGGACCTCCCCGAACACTTCGAAGGTGAAGGTGTCTCCGATGTTGACCTTGTCGAGATCGGTGAACATGCGCGCCTCAGCGAGCCCACGGTGACCGGTGATGACCGTACGGTGCCCCGCCCCGCCAACGGGCAGTGAGGTGCCCTCCAGGTGCCCTAGGCCCATGAGCAGGGTGTCGTCGGCGGTCCCGTGGTAGATCGGCAGGTCGATGTTCGCGACGGGAACCTTCAATCGAGCCATCAGGCCCGTTTCGTTCGCAGTGAGGATCGAGTTGTAGTCAAGACTTCGATCGTCGGAAGTGCCCTCACCCGTGGGGACATTCGTATTCGCCTCCAGCACGGCCCCGACGCTCAGGGCATCGTTGTAGCGTGCGGCGAGTTCAAGCTGTTCGTTAGCCGAAGGGTCGGCGCGCTCGATCTCTCCCTCGTAGTCGGCAATGAGCTGCGACTGGTTGTATTGGACGATCCACGCGGAGATCGACGGATACAAGAAGAGCAGCATTCCCGCGAGGCCGAGGAGTGAGGGGATCAAGGAGAGGGGCGAAAAGCTCCATTTCCGAGAAACCTTCGAGCGAAGGGGGCCGGGGGAACTCGCCGAGACTGCAGGCGGTGCATCCTGCTCGGGAGCCCTGCTTCCTGTTTCAGGCGTATGAGTCATAGCGCAGCAGCGTTGGGGGGGAGTCCCGGTCTGCGGACTCCCCCCAATCGCGTCATGCCTTCCGTTTCTTGTAGCGCTTGATGGCAGCGCCGGCTCCTAGGGCGCCCAGGCCAGCGATGATGCCGCCGATCACGTATCCGTCAGCACCGAATCCGCCTGTCAGCGGGAGTCCGGGAATCCGCTGCTTCTCGTTGGGGATCGGGTCGAAGACGAAGTCGAGTGAGTCCTGACTGATCTTGAAAGTCCGCTGCGTCTTATCGAGTCGGTAGCCTGCGGGTGCCTTCTTCTCCATGAGGGTGTAGAGGTTCGCACTCCAGGGCAGCCCCTTCACCGCGAAGGAGCCTGCGGCGGGGTCCGTGTCGTAGTAGGTGGCGTCGGGGGCCTTCGGGCACTGATTCGCTGAGGCTGCTTCGCAGTCTGCGATGGTCACAGGAGAAAGCAGTGCACCGCCGCTGATCGTCCATTCCGAGCCGGAGAGAAGCTTGGAGGTGTCCGATGCGTCGACCTTCTTCCACGTCACGGACCCGCTCTTGCGCTTGTTGACGATCACTCTGTCCAAGCTGACGTCCAAGGTGGTCGGCGTAATCTTCGGGAAGGTGAAGCTTTCGGTGCTCAGCTCATAGCCGGCGGGCGCACTGGCCTCGCGGATGGTGTAGGTGCCCCACTTGAGGCCCTCGAGTTTGAAGGAGCCCACCGCGGGATCCTGATCACTGTAGGGCAGGGTGGAACAGGGGCTGGCGGTGCAGTCCTTCACCTTGGGATTGCCGTGAACATCGGGGCCGATAAGATTCCAGCTGGTCCCACCCAGGGGGGTGACGCCGTCGACATCAACCTTCTTCCAGCTAATGGATCCAGGTGTCCCGGTGTTCGTGATCGTGCACAGAACGCGGTCGGTGTTGTTAATGAGGACTTGTGCCCGACCATTGGTCGTGGTGCCAGGGATCGAGGAGGTGTAGTTCTCCCCCAGTGTTCCCGGAGCCTCTTCGCATGTCCATTGCCCTGATTCATAGGCGATGCCAGCGGGGTTGGAGGTGGTCTCCGCGATGTCGTTGTATCCGGGGAGCACTACCCCGGGCGCACCCGTGGTGCCCTGGCCGCTCACAGTGTAACCATTGGCTCCACCGGTGAGCGTCCACTGGTCGGCGGCCAAGCCACTGACTTCGCCGGAGGCGTACTTGTCATCAACCTTCTTGACCAGTTGCAAGGTGGGTACGCGCACATCGATACGGTAGTCCTCGACTTCACCGGTGGCGGTACCGCCAATGGGGCGCTGTCCGTCGCCGTTATTGTCGTTCGTGATGCGCAGTCGCATGTAGGTCGCGGTGCCGGTACCGTCCTCGCCTTCCACGGAGCGCGCGACGTCGGAAGGCACGGTCCATGACAGAGTCACCTCTCCGGATGCGGTGCAAGCGTTCTCGTCGGACTTCTCAGCGTCATCGAAGACGCCATTGTGGTTCCAATCGATCCAGCCGGCGACCTTGCCGAAGCCTTCGCACTTGACGTTCTCGGTGTGCGTGGCGCCGGGCCGGGTACGGATGCCTTCTGCGGGCACGACGAAACCGTCCTCGTCGTTGGTCCCGCCATTGTTGTCGTCTCCAAGAGCGTCGGCGCTGAACAGCTGCTCCGGCTCTGCGTCGATGCTCTCTCCGAGGCGGGGCGAGCCCTTCTCCATGTACATCTCGGCCTGGGGGGAGACTTTGAAGAGGTCGGTGGTCGCCCGGACCTCGCCTCCGTGCCACGAGGGTTGGAAGAGGGAGGAGGCGACGCCATAGGATTCAGGAGCGTCGCCGAAGTCGGTGGCGACGACCAGGCCGAGCGCGACTGCGGAGTATCCGGAGCCTTGCAGGGTAACAGTTGCGGAGGTGGCGCCCTCCATGAACATGACGGCATCGGGCCCGCCGTGTCCATTGGGCCTGGAATAGCTGCCGCCTGATTGGTAGACGCACTCCTCATCGGAGGGCATGAGGCGCAGCGTACGTGACGCGTTCGATAGAATCCCGTCTGTGGTGACCTGCTTACCGGTGTACTTACTGATGCATGTCTCGGAGCGCAAGGTGTCGAGAACTCTCCAACGGACGGGCTTGTTGCCCGAGGTCGTCTTCACTGTGGCCTCGACCCACTCGTCCGCCCATTCGTCTTTCGCCCAGTCCACGATGCCGAAGCGCCGGGAAGAGGCCTCCGCGTCTGCGAAGACAAGGCCCTGGATCGGCACATTCGTGATGGTGCCGTCGTTGCCGTGGATTTCTGCCTTGCAGCTGTAGTCAACGCTAACGCGCGCGGCGTATCCCGTGGGGCGGTGGTCCGTCGATTCGTTCCACGGCTTGCCGTCCCAGGCGTTGGACCCGTTGTAGGCGTAGCCGTTCGCCAGGCCGATCACCATCTGGTTCTTGTTGACGTAATCCTTGGGGTACGTAAGACCGCTGTGCCAGACCTCGGAGCCATCGCTCCACGAACCGGGTCCGCCGACGTTGTAGAGGTTGTCCAGGGCGTCGCCCGCCCAGGCACCGGGAATAGTCGCGACCAGGGGCCCCTTGGCCTGGGCCGTGGAGACATCAAGCGCGTGTCCCAGGTGCGTGAGGTTCGACAGGGTGCAGGTGGTGACCAGGCTCCCCGCGTCACCGAGGTCCCGGTAGTTCACAAAGTCTTTAGGTCCCTCCCCGTAGTCGAGGACGGGGACGTTGGGCTTGTCGACACCTTTGAATTGCGTGTCGTAATCGGCCCATTGAAGCCATTGAATGGAGTCCTTGAAGCGTCCGGAACCGCCGGTCGCGAAGGTTGCGGGCAGTGCGCCCTGGGGGGCCCTGTCGGGTACTGCTTGCGCCGCTTCGACTGTGTCTGCCAAGACTGGTGCGGCGCAGAGGGCCGTGCAGACCACGAAGGCGACCGCAAAGCGCGCGAATCGTCGAGCGCGTGGCTGTGGACGGACGTGCTGGGACACTTCAACTCCAATTACTAGGTTTCGCGAGAATCGCCATTCAGCATGTGCTTTCAGCGATGCGCCGCAGCGCGGCACGAGCGGAGGATTGATCTCCGGCTCGTGCCGAGCCGCAGGTTCCGGGGGTGCGGGGTGGTAGCCCCGCACCCCCGCGGGGTATCAGGCTTCGCCGCGCTTGCGCGAGCGGATCACCAGGGTGGAACCAGCGGCGATGAGGGCCAGGGAGGCGCCGCCGATGGTCATGAGCAGCTGGCCGCTGGCGCCCGTGAGGGGCAGCTGGGGCACGGACTGCTTCTTGTTCTTGATCTGGGCGTTGTACGAGGTGGAGGCCTGTTCGCCCTTGACGACCTCAATGGGGGTCGTGGTCGTCTGCGGAAGGACGAATCCTGCGGGAGCTTCGATCTCTTCGACGACGTAGCAGCGCTTGGTGGCGTCCTTGGAGCCTGCGCCGGCCGAGCCCTCGGAGTCACCGACGTAGAGGCCGTCGATCTTCACGAGACCGGCCGCGTCGGAGACGAACACGGTCTGAGGAGCGTTCCCACCGCTTCCGACCGCGATGGGGCTGCCGGTCTTGGTCGCGGTCGAGCAGTCGGCCGCGTAAGGCTCAACGGCGTTGTACACGTTGAACTTCGCGCCGGCCAGGCCGACCTTGGTGGCGTTCTCAGTGTCTGCGTCATACTTGAAGAGCTGGACGTTACCCCAGTAAGTAGCGACCTCGGGAGTGGTCGGCGGGTTTTCAGGCTCGAACGGGGGCTTATCGCCCGGCTCGTTCGGAGGAACGGCCCCGTAGGTCGTGTCTTGGACGAGATCGGCCTTGTTCTTAATGGTGCCATCGCCCACGCTGTCGACGCGGCCGGAGAAGACGGCAACGAGCTTCTCACCCGGGTTGTCCTTCAGCTTCGCCAGGCCGGCGCGCATGAAGGAGACGATGAGCGTCTGCCCTTCCTTGCGAACCTTGTAGTCGGTGTTCTCCGTCAGGACCGTGGCCCCCAGGGTGACCGAGTCCACCTTGCCGTCACCGAGGCGAGAGTCCAGGGTGTCGCGCAGGTAGAAGTAGGAATAGGTGGTGTTCGGGTCGAGGCTCGGCAAGGTCGTGGAGACTGGGAAGGTCACGCGCGAACCGAGACCAACGCCGTTGACCGTCTGATCGGAAATGGTCTTCGAGACCTCGATCTTCTGGTTCTTCGGGTAGGCGTGCACATCGTAGAGCCACTTACCGTCGCCACCATTGGTGGTGTTCGGGAAGGGGATCGTCACAACGAAGGGCTTGGCCTTCTCGACGATGTTCGCGGGCGCGGCGGTCTCGCAGACCAGGTAGGCGGCGACCGGCAGCTGCCCCAGGGTCGTTACGCCGCCACCCGAGGTCGTGCCCTCGGCCGCAGCAATGTTCGACACCGCGGGGGCACCGGGTCCGAGCGTCGGAGCCGCGGGATTCGCACAGGCGCTGTCCGGAATGTTTCCGGCAAGGCCGGAGAGGGTGTCCCAGTCGGCGGGCTTGGACAGATCAAGATCGGTGATCTTGAAGGCCTTGAAGGTGACGCCATCGACGCCGTCGCCGCCGGCATCGGCGGTTCCATCGACATTGCCCACGATGCCCGAATCGTTCTTCAGGTGCTTGTGGATGATGATTGAACCCGTGGCATTCTGATCGATGTTGCCGTAAGCCGGGTCCTTCGCGAAGGCCGCTGCGCTGGTGGCGACGACGCTCGCCGCACCGATGCTCAGGGCGCCCGCGACGGCCATGAGCCGACGCTCGAGGGGGGCGTTTTTCCTGCTCACTCCTCTTGCTCTCAATACTTCCGCACTCTTAAATAGTGACGGGATTGGATAGTTCAAACGCAATGATAGGGGATCATTCCAAATTTGAGAAGTTCGGAAGAGGAATCTGAAAAGGAAATCACTTTCACTCCTGAAACATCGGGTGCGTCCTTAAGAGGCGCTCAGTGCGCAGAAGCGTCTTGACGAATCCATCGCCGTGCGAACCTTGACAGAATGCAACCCCGATACAACACGCCTGCCACACGAGCGCTCTGATCGCTTTACAGCGCCAAAACGCACTCGGCCCCCACATGCGCCACATCCCGATATGAGGTCGAAATACAGGCGCCGAATTACAAACAGACACTGAAATGCAAAAGCTGAACTAGAGGGCTTGAAATGTAGGAATTGAAATTCAGGGTCCGAAATACAAACAGGGCGGGGCCCGACCCTAAGGTCGGACCCCGCCGAATTCGCGTCACCTCACAGACTAAAAAGGATCAGGCGCGAGCGGCCTCGATGCGGGCGCGGAACTTCGCGAGCTGCTCAGTGATGGCTGCGGGGAGCTTGTCGCCGAACTGGGCGAAGTACTCCTCGGTGCCGTCCATTTCAGCGGTCCAGGCATCGAGATCGATCTCGAAGAGCTTGGCCCACACGGCCTCGTCAATGTCGAGACCGTCGAGGTTGAAGTCCTCGAACTTCGGGTAGCGGCCGGTGACACCATCAATGGCCTCAACTTCGCCCGCCGCACGGCGAACGATCCAGTCGAGGACGCGCGAGTTGTCGCCGTAGCCGGGCCACATGAACTTGCCGTTCTCGTCCTTGCGGAACCAGTTCACCTGGTAGACCTTCGGGAACTTGTCGCCGACTTCGGCCTGCATCTCGAGCCAGTGGCCCCAGTAGTCGGCCATGTGGTAGCCGCAGAAGGGGAGCATGGCGAAGGGGTCGTGGCGCAGCGAACCGGCCTTGACGTCGGTCGCAGCGGCGGTGACCTCAGAGGCGACCGAAGCACCGATGAAGACGCCGTGAGCGGCCTCGTACTGCTCGGCGACGAGCGGCACGTTCGTGGCGCGGCGTCCGCCGAAGAGGATCGCGTCGACCGGAACGCCCTGGGGGGCCTCCCAATCGGGGCAGATGATCGGGCACTGGGACGCGGGGACGGTGAAGCGGGAGTTCGGGTGAGCCGCCTTCTCGCCGGACTCGGGGGTCCAGTCCTTGCCGAGCCAGTCGATGAGGTGCGCGGGGACCTCCCCGTCGATGCCTTCCCACCACACGTCACCGTCATCGGTCAGGGCGACGTTGGTGAAGATGGAGTTGGCGCGCATGGTGTCCATGGCCATCGGGTTGGTGTCGTAGGAGGTGCCGGGGGCAACGCCGAAGAAACCGGCCTCGGGGTTGATCGCGTAGAGGCGACCATCGGGGCCCGGGCGCATCCAGGCGATGTCGTCGCCGACGGTCTCGACGTTGTAGCCGGGGATCGTCGGCTGGAGCATGGCGAGGTTCGTCTTGCCACAGGCCGAGGGGAAGGCGGCTGTCACGTGGAACTGCTGGCCGGTCTCCTGGCGGGTCAGGCGCAGGATGAGCATGTGCTCGGCCATCCAGCCATCACGACGGGCCATGGTCGAGGCGATGCGCAACGCGAAGCACTTCTTACCCAGGAGGGCGTTGCCGCCGTAGCCGGAACCGAAGGACCAGATCTCATTGGTTTCGGGGAAGTGGGTGATGTACTTCTCGTCGTTGCAGGGCCAGTTGTCGTCAACGGCGCCCTCAGCGAGCGGAACGCCGACAGAGTGGACGGCGGGAACCCACGGCTTGCCCTCAGCGATGAGGTCCATGGCAGCAGTACCCATACGGGTCATGATGCGCATGTTGCACACGACGTAGGGGGAGTCGGTGATCTCAACGCCGAGCTGGGAGATCGGGCCGCCGAGCGGGCCCATGGAGAAGGGGATCACGTAGAGGGTGCGACCAACCATGGAGCCAGCGAACTTCTCCTTGAGGATCGCCTTCATCTCCTTCGGATCGGCCCAGTGGTTCGTCGGGCCGGCATCTTCTTCCTTCTCGGAGCAGATGAAGGTGCGGGACTCAACGCGCGCGACATCGGAGGGCTTGGAGCGGGCGAGGAAGGAGTTCGGGCGCTTCTCCTCGTTGAGCTTGGTGAACATGCCGTTCTCAACCATGAGAGCGGTGAGACGATCCCACTCTTCCTGCGAGCCATCGCAGAACTCAATGGCGTCAGGCGTCGTCAGCGCTGCGATCTCAGCCACCCATGCGAGGACGTCTTCGGGAGCGTTGGCGGGCGCAGCTGCGCGCACATCCTGTTCAGTCACGGACATTTTGCCTCCTGAGGCACTCGGTATTCAGGAGCGCGGTCACGCTCCTTTAGTACGCGAACAATCATCCCTGATCGTGTGGCAGAGCGCACGGGCGAATGGTCCCGTGAACAAATGTGCAACAGTTCACACACTTGCAGTCCGTAGCAATTCGCATGAGCTACCGCACTCTCGCACTGCTTCGTGTGCCCTACTCTGAGGATGTGCCTCGTCCGCACACCCCATCCACAGGAGGAAAATCGTGGGATTCCGTAAGGGCTCTGAAGGGCCGTCTTTCTTCGACCTCTTCTCGCAGCAGGCCGCGAACCTCGTTTCAGGCGCTGCTCTCCTCGCGTCGATCCTCGACGCCTCCGCTCAGGAACGCGTGGCCCTGCGCGACCACCTCCACGAGATCGAGCACCAAGGCGACGAGATCAACCACCGCATCGCCCAGCTCGTCAACCAGACCTTCGTCACGCCCTTCGATCGTGAGGACCTGGGCGCCGTCGCCTCTTGCCTCGACGATTGCATGGATTTCATTGACGAGGCCGGCGACCTCATCGTCATGTACGGCATCGAAAACATTCCCGCATCCGTGCATTCGCTTGTCGCCGAGCAGATCGACATCATCGCCCGCTGCGCCGATCAGACCGCGCACAACATTCCCGCATTGAAGTCCCCCCTCGATCTGCGCGACTTCTGGGTTGAGCTCAATCGTTTGGAGAACGAGGGCGACCTGACCTACCGTCGCGCCTTGACCGCAACCTTCGACTCTGGAGCCGATCCGATCACGATCATCAAGCTCAAGGATCTCGTCGAGGTCCTTGAGGAGGCGACCGACGCCTTCGAGAACCTGGCGAGCAGGATCGAGACGATCGCGGTGAAGGAGTCTTGAGACCGTGGATCTCAACCTGATCCTCGTTTCGCTCGTCATCATCATCGCTCTTGGTTTCGACTACACGAACGGTTTTCACGACGCCGCGAATGCGATTGCCACATCGGTCTCAACGCGAGCCCTGACTCCGCGAGCCGCTCTGCTCATGGCAGCGATCATGAATGTCATTGGCGCCCTCATGGGGACCGAAGTCGCGAAGACGATCGGCAAGGGCATCATCGACATTTCTCACTACACCTCTTCCACCGACCTCATGATGCAGCGCGAAGGCCTCGTCATTGTCTTGTCTGCACTCGTCGGAGCGGTCGTCTGGAATCTCATCACCTGGTGGTTCGGTCTGCCCTCTTCATCCTCGCACGCCCTCATCGGCGGCCTCGTCGGAGCGGGCCTCGCCTCCGCAACAGAAGTGCACTGGTCGGGGATCGTCGAGCACGTCATCATCCCGATGTTCGCCTCGCCTTTCATCGGTTTCTTCTTCGGCTACATCCTCATGTGGATCATGATGCGCCTCCTCACGCGCCTGCCCTACCACCGGACGATGCGCCGATTCCGCGTGCTGCAAACGCTCTCGGCTGCGGCCATGGCTTTGGGCCACGGCCTGCAGGATGCGCAAAAAACGATGGGCGTCATTGTGATGGCCCTCGTCGCAGGTGGCTACGGACATACCCACAATGTCTTCGACCCTGTCACTGGGGACATGACGATCCCCTTATGGGTGAAGCTGGCAGCAGCCGGTGCTATCTCCTTGGGGACCTACTCGGGCGGCTGGCGCATCATGCGCACCCTCGGCAGGAAGATCATCGACTTGGATCCGGCCCGCGGTTTCGTCGCCGAAGGCGTGTCCGCACTCGTCTTGTATTTGTCGGCCTTCGTGTTCCACGCACCAATCTCGACGACACACACGATCACCTCGGCGATCCTCGGTGTCGGAGCGACCAAACGCTTTTCCGCAGTCCGTTGGGGGGTCGCCGGCAATATCGTTGGAGGATGGTTCCTCACCCTTCCAGCGGCTGCCCTCGTCGCGGCCATCATGTTCTTCATCGTGAACTTCCTTGTGACTCTTGCATGAGGGTGAGGAGTTCGCGTTTCACTCGGGTCGCCCGTCTTTTCGGGGCGGGCGGCCTCGTCTTGTGCGCAATCGGACTCAGCGCATGTCAAAGCTCATCCGTTCTGGACTTGAAAGTCGGGGACTGCGTCATGCTTCCCCATGGGGATGAGGCTGTCACCATTGAGCACACCTCCTGCTCTGAGTCTCACGAAGCTGAGGTTTCCACCCTCGTCGACACGGACCCGAAGGACGCCTCAGCGCCGTTCCCGGGCGAGGAGGCATTGGCTCTTCAGGCAGAAAGCGCGTGCGTGGAATCCTTCGAATCCTACGTGGGCACGCCCTATGTCCTCTCGTCTTTGGACGTCACCTGGTTGCTGCCCACCAAGAGTTCCTGGGGCGAGGGCGATCGTCAGATCGTCTGCCTCGTGAACGCGATGGACGCTCAGCCTCTGATGTCCTCCGTCAAGGATTCGAAACTCTGAGCTTCGGGTAAGCACCTTTGCTGTGAAGCACAGGAAGCTTTTCAGCCACGACTTTACCTTCAGGAGGAGTGCACCCACAATGCGCTCGCCCCGAAGCGGAATCTACCCTGGGAGTGGGGCACGAGGAGCAGTGTCCCCCGAAAGAACCCGAAGAAACAGGGCCTTAAGCCATGAAAAACGGGGCGTCACACTCCGAAAAGAAGCTTCGTTCGCGTCGCGTGGCGTTCAAGTGAGAGCAGGTGGGGCTCGGTGTCAGCGCGAGAGATGTGCGCGACGAGGATCTCTGCAGTCGCAAGCCAGGGGCTGTGATTCGGGAAGGAACGCGCCAGAGACGAGGGGGCGATGGCCTTCAGGGGCTTGAGGAGGACTGGGATCGTTGGGCGGTGCACGCACAGCGCCGTGGGGACCTCGATCTTTCTTAGGAGCGCTGCAGTCATATTCCCTGCCGCACTCGGGTCCCCTTCAACCGCCGTCTCGGTCAGCTCCCCGCGGACACTGAGTTCCCCTCCACTGAGCCCCGCCCAGGGGGAAAGCGTCTGCACGCATCGGGTCCACGGTGAACTCACGCACTCTTCGATTCCGAAAGCCGAGAGAAGATCCACGAGGTCGATTGCCTGACGCGCACCAACACGCGTCAGGGGGCGAGTCGCTTCACTCTCGTGCCAGGAGTGGCGCGAGATCGCTTTCGCATGACGCGCCATCACCATAGTCGTCGTGACAAGGCGTCCATCCTGGGCGCGGGCGACAAGCTCGGAAAGGAGGCGTCGATCGCCGCGTCGGGTGAGAAGCTGATCAGCCTTGGCGGGACTGGCCCAGCGGGTCTGGTCAATTTCAGAACTTGGAGCGGGGCGAACCGGAATTCTCGAACGAGTCACTGGGGAGATTGCTTCTCCGGGAGCGACAGTACCCACCCAATAGTGAACTTCCTTCGTCTGCCCGGATCCGAGGCGGTACCGCTGAGTCGTCAATGGGGCATGGAGGACTGCGACAACACCTGTTTCTTCTTCAACCTCGCGAACCGCAGCGGCGACGATCGGCTCATTCGCCTCGGCTTTGCCTTTCGGCCACGACCAATCTCGGTAACGCGGACGATGAACTATGAGCACTTGAATCTCGGAGGCTTTCAGGCTTTCACCGGGAATGGCGGTCCTCTCCGGGTCGGTGAATCGCCACACCAAGGATCCTGCGGCTCGCACGAGGCGCGAGGGGACAGGGGCGGGGCGAGACATTCGGGGCACGCTTCAAGGGTAGCGGGGATCTGCTGAACGCGGGTCCGGGAACATTCGGGGTCCTCCCCCATCGCCCCTCCTCCCGGGGCCTTCTAGGCTTGACTACACGCTTTCGATCTTTAGGGGAGGAACCCATAAGTGAACGCATCCAATTCCACGAACGAGAAGATCCAGGTCTTCGCCAACGAGCTTCTCGCCACCGTGAAGAAGCTCGTGAAGGACGGCTCTGTTCGCAAGATCGTGATTCGTGATGAGACCGGTAAGGAGAGAGTGTCGATCCCCATGAACCTTGGTGCGGGTGTCGGCATTCTCGCCCTCGTGACGAATCCAGTGCTGACTCTCCTTGCCGGGGCGACGGCGACCGTGGGCGCGAAGATGACGAGGTACACCGTCGAGGTTGAGCGGACCGACATCGTCACGAGTGATCCGATTGACACCGAGGCCGGGGCGCCGCTTTCTGACCCGGACTCTTCCGAGAAGAACTAGGCCGAACTCTCAAAATGCGCAGCTTCTTGCAGGACGAGGAACGAAGTTGAGCGGCCTCGGCTGTCACAGTACGCACAGCCGAGGCCGCTGCTGAGCACGGAACACTCAAACTATTCATGTCGTTCCTCACCCCATTTGTATACCCCCGGGGGTATTAGCTACCCTTTCGTGACCACACGTTTTCGAGAGGTTGGACCACATATGATCCCCCGCTTCAGCGAGAATTACCGCCCGCTGTACTTCCTGGCCGCACTCGGCATGGGCGGCCTGAGCATCTCCTTCTTCATGTACCTGATGTTCCTCGTCCCCCACCCCGATACCCCCATCCCCACATTCGATGCGCTTGCCACTCAGTTCGCCAAGGGGACCATGCTGAGCAACACCCTCATGGTTGTGGCCCTCCTCGCCATCGCCTACTTCGCAGTGCGCCACGTGCAACTGCTCATCGCGAACATCGGCGCCCACCGCCGATTCAGCCGTACACCCGAATACACGGCATTGATCTCCTCCAATGGGGAAGTCCAACTCATGGCGATCCCACTGACCCTGTCAATGACCGTCAGCGTCCTCTTCGTCCTCGGCGCACTCGCGATCCCTGGACTCTGGGATATCAAGGAATGGCTCTTCCCCTTCGCCCTCGCAGCGAATATCGCCATCGGCGCCTACGCCCTGCGACTCTTCGGCCGCTACATCACGCGGATCCTTTCCGACGGCTCCTTCAACGTCGATGACACGAACCACTTCAGCCAAGTGCTGCCCTCATTCGCCTTCGCAATGATCGGCGTCGGTTTTTCCTCCGCCGCCGCCATGAGCAACACCCTGGTGACCTCCCTCATCGGTGCCGCAGGAACCGCCCTCTTCCTCGCCGCAGCCGCCCTGTGGGGATTCGTGAAGATGCCCGTCAGCTTCGGCGCCATGCTGCGTCACGGAATGGCACGCGAGGCCGGCCCGACCCTGTGGCTCGCCATCCCGATCCTCACTCTCTTCGGCATCGCAGGTATCCGCGTCAGCAGCGGAATCGCCCACAATATCCTCCACGCGAATATTCCGAACATCGTGTGGCTCGTTGTCTTCGGGGCTCTGATCGCCTTACAGCTCATCGTCGGCCTCTTCGGTTGGGCGGTCATGCGCCGCCAGGGCTACTTCTCGCACTTCGTCTCCGGGCCGGGACGCTCCATCCCCGCATACGGCCTCATCTGCCCGGGAGTCGCTCTCGCAGTCCTCTCCCAGTTCTTCATCGGCCGCGGCCTCGTTGCCACCGGCATACTGGAGAAGTTCTCCATCCCCCACCTGGCCTTGCTCGCCCTCATCTTCGCGCTCCAGCTTCTGACGATCCGCACCGTGGCGCGCCTGAACGCCAAACTCCTAGGCGCACCCAAGGCGAGCGAAGAGGACAAGGCGGAGGCAAAGGCGGCCTGAGCCGCGCTGCCCGCACCAGAGCCGAGGACCAGGCTGAGGGACTGAGCGGGCTTGCGCTGAGCCTGGCCGACAGGGCTGCGCCGACCGCACAGTACCGCGGCACTCTCAACCCACAACGCAAGGTGGAGGAGGTCTACCTTCCGACAACTCGGGAGGAGGCCTCCTCCATCAGTTCTTCCTGCACATCACTGAGAAGAGAACCATCCTTCGCATACTGTTGGCGCTTCCACTCCCCACGCTTCTTCAAAGCCCAAGAGGAGGTCTTCGGCGAAACTCCGCGACGCACAAGCTCCGCAAGATAAGAAACCTGCCTCGGATCAGCGATCCTCACGAGAGCTTCAACACGACGGTCGAGATTGCGGTGCATAAGATCCGCTGAACCGATCCACACCTCTTCCTCGCCCTTCGGGCCAAAAGCGTAGATTCGCGAATGCTCAAGGTAGCGGCCAAGAATCGAACGGACCCGAATGTTCTCCGAAAGACCGGGAACGCCTGCACGGATCGCGCAGATCCCCCTCACTTGGACATCAACGGGGACTCCCGCCTGAGAAGCCCGATAGAGGGCATCGATCACGGCCTCGTCAACAACGGAGTTGACCTTAATGCCGATCCACGCCTCCTCACCTGCCTTCTTACGGGCGATCTGGCGCTGGATCCTCTCAATGAGTCCATCCCTGATCGACAGGGGCGCGACGAGGAGCCTGTGGAAGGTCGAGCGCGGCGCGTAGCCGGAAAGCTGGTTAAACAGGCGCGTCAAGTCCTGAGCGACCTCACGATCGCAGGTCAAGAGGCCCAAATCCTCGTATCCGCGCGCCGTCTTCGGATGGTAATTGCCGGTGCCGATGTGACAGTAGCGGCGCAGCCCCTCAGATTCTTGACGGACGACGAGGGAAAGCTTGCAGTGCGTCTTCAAGCCCACCATGCCGTAGACGACATGGACGCCGGCGCGTTCAAGCTTGCGCGCCCAGCCAATATTCGCCTCCTCGTCAAAACGAGCCTTGATCTCGACAATCGCAACAACCTGCTTACCCGACTGGGCGGCCTCGATCAGAGCGGAAACGATCGGCGAATCACCTGAAGTCCGATACAAGGTCTGCTTCATCGCCAAAACATTCGGGTCGCGCGCCGCCTGGGTGATGAACGCCTGAACTGAGGTCGCGAAAGAATCATAAGGATGATGCAAGAGCACATCATGGTCGCGGACCCTCGCGAAGATATCCCCCGCCCTCGCCGATTCGAACTCCGCCAGCCCCGCCGCCGTGACGGGAACATACTTCGGGTACTTCAAGTCCGTCAGATCAAGCTCGTGCAGTTCATTGCACAAAGTCAAGTCGAGTGGCGCGGGCAGGGAAATGACATCCGTCATCTGGATCTCAAGCTTTTCGGCGAGGAAGTCGAGGACGAACTTCGAGATCGTCTCTTCGACCTCGAGGCGCACAACCGGGCCGAACTTACGGCGCAGAAGTTCCTCCTCCATCGCGGTCAAGAGGTTTTCAGCGTCATCCTCCTCGACCTCGAGATCCTCATTGCGCGTGACGCGGAAACCGTGGGCCTCCACGATCTCAACTCCGGGGAAGAGGTGCTCAAGATGCGCCCGGACCACATCCTCAAGTGTCACGAAAGTCGCGCCGCTCTCGCTTTCGACGAAGTCCTCTGCGACTCCATCCATCCCTGCGGTGTCCACATTGATGAGGCGGGGCAAAGACTGCGGGACCTTCACCCGCGCAAAATGCAGCTTGCCGGACAAAGGATTGCGGACCACGACCGCAAGATTCAAAGACAAACCCGAGATATAGGGGAAGGGATGCGAAGGGTCGACCGCGAGCGGGGTAAGGACCGGGAAGATCTGGCGACGGAAGTAGCGGGCGAGTTCATGATGCTGCTTTTCGCTCAGCTCCGCCCAGCGCCGCAGGTGGATGCCCACAGCATCCAAGGCCGGGCGGATTTGGGTTTGAAAGTCTTCGGCCTGGCGGGCACTGAGCTCGCGAGTACGAGCCTGAATCCCCTCGAGGACTTGGCGCGGTTCCAGACCCGAAGCCGTCTTCTTCGCGATTCCCGCAGCGATGCGACGCTTGAGGCCTGCGACGCGAACCATGTAGAACTCGTCGAGGTTCGAAGAGAAGATCGCCGAGAACCATGCGCGCTCGAGCAGGGGAAGCTCAAGGTCCTCCGATTGTTCGAGGACGCGCTGATTGAAGGCCATCCAGGAAATCTCACGATCGGCGAAACGCCCCTTGGGTAAGGGCTCGTCCTCACCGAGAGGAGCGGAGGTGTCAACCTCGTTCGTGAGGATCGGTTGAGCGGGACGAGCCTTTCCGTTTTCCCCTTCGAACTCCTCGTCCTCATACTCGACGCCGACCAGCCCAGTATCGTCGGCGGGAACGAACATCTCCTCCGCTCGAGCGCCCTCGACGAGGGCCGTGGAGGAGGATGCGGGGAGGGTGTCTGGGGCGAAGGCCTCCTCGGGGATTTCAGAGCCTGGGCCCGGCCAAGAGGAGTCGGGAGCGGAGAAGACGGGACTATCCGCTCGAAGTTCCCGCTCTTTCTTCGATGGGGAGGCAGTCTTCGCTGACCGGTTGTCGTTTGAGCTCTTCTTCGATGTCTCCGGCATTGGCCGTCCTTCCTCGCTCGCAGTGACCCGGGAAGGGCCGCATTGCGCCCACTCCCTCGGGAGCACACTCCCATGGTGTCATCTCACCTGCGACTTCGCAGCCCCCTGAGGTCCTCGTCTCGCCCTACAGCGATCCCTCTACCTCGGGAAGACAGATCTCACTGCCTCGGGAATGACCCATATTCGCCTCCGACATGACGAGTATTCATCTTCAGAAGGGGAACCACAGAGCGTTTCTCAGAGGTTTCCTTCCTCGAAGTCTCTTCTAAAGTCCTTTCAACACCCCCGGAAGCCGAGGATTGCAGCACGCAGATTCCGCTTTTAGCATGTACTCAACGATTCACCCGGGAACTGAAAGGCCCCCATGGATGAGCTCCTTGTGATCCCACATGAGTTGACTTCGGTTTCTTCTACGGCCTGTGATGTCGCTGATTCGCTGTCTAGCTCCCGCATTCTTGACGCTCTTTCGGAGGGGACTTCAGCGATGCCGGGAAGTACCTCGCGAGCTTCGATGGAGGATGCGGGCACTCAGGTTGACACTCGAAAGCGCAGACTCGTGGAAGATTTGCGTACCTTCAGTGACGATGTACTCGCCGCGAGGAACGCCTTCATGGCGAACGAGGAGAATCTCAGCGGAGCATTTCAAAGAGCCGATGTCCCTCCTCCCACTTTCTCTTCCCGTTCTATGTCATGGCTTGTCGAGAGGTTGGGCTAAGAGTGCTCTCGTGGGGTGATGTGAGCGCATGGAAACCAGGGCCGCTCAATGCAGCAACTGCCGATCTGAGCGAGGTGAGGCGAATTGCGGAAAGCAATGGAGATTCCTTGGAGCAGGCGCACAGGCTTTTCCTCTTTGGAGAGTCACGGGGTGAAACCCTTGAAGCGGCGCGTTCACAGCTCAGTGGATCAAAGGGCGACCTTGATCGTCTCATCAATGACGTGTCGGAGTTATTGATGGCGACTGCCCAGGCCGCCGATGGCGTGTGGGAGGTGCAAAGAAGGGTTCTCGAGTGCGAGCAGTTCGCCGGGCTCAACAACATCAGCGTGGAAGCTTCTGGGAAAGTGTCATACTCACTTGAATCCGTCCCGCCTTCGGCCTCGCAGTACACCGTTGGTCCTGCCCAGTCGCGCAATATCGCCAAGATTCAGGCCGGGCACGAGCTGCAAGAGATGGTGAACGACGCACTCGAGTACGCTGAGCAGGTCGACGCGGATTATCGGGCGCGCTTGAATGCTGTGGCCTCGGGGACGTATAGGTGCGAGGAGACGTCATCGAGTCATTCTCCAGGTCTGGCGGATCTACCCCAGGCCGACTGGTCGGTCTTCGCGGTGTCCTCCTGGTGGAACGGTCTCAGTGACGAGGAGCGGGCCGAGATCATCACGAATCATCCGGAGCTGATCGGAAACCTTGACGGGATCGACGCTCGTTCGCGTGATCTGGCGAACCGTCGACGTTTGCTTCCTTTGAGGGATTCCTTAGCAGCCGATGTCGACAGGATTCGTGCCTTATACGCTGAGGCCGCCAAATCGCGCGGCTCGGCGGACGGCCCCAACCCCTACGCGGAGCAACTGCGCATTGCCTGGGCCAAGCTTGCTGACATTGATGAGACTATTCGGCAGGCCTCATTGAATCCTGATTACAAGCTGCTCACCCTGGATGCCTCGGGCTCGGACCATCTGCGCGTTGCGATGGCGATCGGCGATGTCGATACGGCGGATCATATCGCTACCTATGTTCCGGGAATGAGTACCAACCCGGCGGATAGTTTGGAGCTGTGTCTGAGGCAAGCCTCCAATATCGAAGAGGAGTCGAGGCGCTTCGGTACAGGGACTATAGCGACCGTCGCCTGGCTGGGCTATGACGCTCCTGCGGCCTTAGGAGATCCGGGCTGGACCGAGGTGGCCTCCACCCGCAGGGCGGAAACCGGAGCTCGTCTTCTCTCTTCTTTCCAGGAGGGCCTGCACGCCTCTCGCGCCATGCACGCCTCCTCTGTCCCCGGCTCTGCCTCTGATCCGCACACGACGATCCTGGGGCACTCCTATGGGTCCATGACCTCAGGTAAAGCCGTGTCTCGCATTGCTCCCGGAGCGGTTGATGATCTGGTGATGTTCGGTTCTCCAGGTTCGGGCGTTCACGACATCCGCGAATACAATCTCGACTCGGGCAGAGCTTATGTGTCCGCCGTCGACTCTGAGGACTGGGTTCAGGGCGTCGGTCCCGACCGCACTTTCGGCACCAACCCCACGGACCTCAAGGGCATCACCCATCTGTCCAGTGATGCCCCCGACGACCCGAATAAATGGTCGCCCGTCGGGCGTCACAGCTCCTATCTGGAAGAGGGCTCTGGGGCTCTCAAGGACTTCGCTCGCGTCGTGACAGGAGCATACGAATGAAACATCTGCGTCTATTGCTCGCCTCGACCCTCACCCTGATCGTTGTGGTGGTTTCGGCGTGTTCTATAGGAGGAAACACCGTGAACAAGAAACTGTGGTGGGACGGGTCCTTGCCTTTCGAGCAGCGTCGGAGCATCGAAGAGTTCGAGGATCACATCGAACGCACCCTCGGCGAGTTCGCCTACACCTACTCCGCCAACACCGGACCCATCAGCGTCTACGTCCCATCCAACCTTAGACACTGTGGCGAAGAAGGCTTCGAGCTCTACAGCGCGGCGATCGCTTTCGCCCCGCCCTTCGACCACAACGACATGATCAACGCCGTCGCCCACACCTTCACACCCTTGGGCTATGAACTCCTCACCCAAGACGAAGACCACATCCGCTGGATGGACAAAGCCAACGGCGGATACATCACCCTCCTATTCCTCGACGACGGCAGAGCAGGCCTCTATGTTGCTTCAGGGTGTCGGCCCACCGACGGCACCACCAAAGTCGGCCAAACCCGCAACATCCCCGACTGGGAACACGAGCTCACCCCCAACACCCCACAATCCTAAAATCACCACACCCCAAAACACGCGGCCCGGGAGAATCAGACCTCAACCCCACAATCTCGAAAGCACAGCAACCCAACCCCCACAATCCACAACACCCCGAACCCAAAAACACGCGGACTGGGAGAATCAGGACTCAACTCCACAATCTCGAAAGCACAACAACCCAACCCCCACCCGAAAACACGAGGCCTGAAAGCCTCCGCGTCATCCAACCAGCACCAAGCCTGAAAGCGGCGCACAATCTAACCAGCACCAGGCTTGCAATCACCTCCTCTCGTACACGTTCCTTCGTTGGAGTGAAGAAGGGGAAAGGACACGAATGAAACATTTGCGTCTATTGCTCGCCTCGATCCTCACCCTGATTGTTGTGGTGGTTTCGGCGTGTTCTATAGGAGGAAACACCGTGAACAAGAAACTGTGGTGGGAGGGGTCCTTGCCTTTCGAGCAGCGTCGGAGCATTGAAGAGTTCGAGGAGCACATCGAACGCACACTCGGCGAGTTCGCTTACACCTACTCCGCTAACACCGGACCCATCAGCGTCTACGTCCCATCCAACCTCGAAGCCTGTGGCGAGGAGGGCTTCGAGCTTGACACGGCGGCGATCGCTTTCGCCCCGCCCTTCGACCACGACGACATGATCAACGCCGTCGCCCACACCTTCACACCCTTGGGCTATGAACTGCTCACCCAAGACGAACGAGACATCCTGTGGATGGACAAAGCCAACGGCGGATACATCACCCTCCTATTCCTCGACGACGGGGGCGCGGGCCTCGCGGCATTCTCAGGGTGTCGGCCCACCGACGGCACCACCAAAGTCGGCCAAGCCCGCAACATCCCCGACTGGGAACACGAGCTCACCCCCAACACCCCATAATCCTAAAATCACCACACCCCAAAACACGCGGACTGGGAGAATCAGACCTCAACTCCACAATCTCGATAGGAACAGAACTCACCTCACAATCTCGAAAGCACCCGGCCAGAAACTCCTCTCTGCCACCACCCCACGACCCTCGCAAGTATCTCCTCTCGTACACGTTCCCCCGTTGGAGTGAAGAAGGGGAAAGGACATGAATGAAACACCTGCGTTTACCACTCGTAGCCCTGACCACTCTCACCCTGGTTGCTGTTGTGGTGGTTTCTGCGTGTTCTGTGGGAGGAGACACTGTGAACAAGAAACTGTGGTGGGACGGGTCCTTACCCTTCGAGCAGCGTCGGAGCATCGAAAACTTCGAGGATCACATCGAACGCACACTCGGCGAGTTCGCCTACACCTACTCCGCCAACACCGGACCCATCAGCGTCTACGTCCCATCCAACCTCGAAGCCTGTGGCGAGGAGGGCTTCGAGCTCTTCACGGCGGCGATCGCTTTCGCCCCGCCCTTCGACCACAACGACATGATCAACGCCGTCACCCACACCTTCACGCCCCTGGGCTATGAACTGCTCACCCAAGACGAAGACCACATCCGCTGGATGGACAAAGCCAACGGCGGATACATCACCCTCCTATTCCTCGACGACGGCAGAGCAGGCCTCTATGTTGCTTCAGGGTGTCGGCCCACCGACGGCACCACTAAAGTCGGCCAAACCCGCAACATCCCCGACTGGGAACACGAGCTCACCCCCAACACCCCACAATCTCGATAGGAACAGAACCCACCCCACAATCACGAAAGGACAACAACCCAACCCCCACCCGAAAACACCAAGCCTGAAAACCCCCGCGTGATCCAACCAGCACCAGGCTTACAAGAACCTCTGCCACCACCCCACGGTGAAGTGAATCAGGGGAAAGGACACGAATGAAACACCTGCGTCTATTGCTCGCCTCGACCCTCACCCTGATCGTTGTGGTGGTTTCGGCGTGTTCTATAGGAGGAAACACCGTGAACAAGAAACTGTGGTGGGAGGGGTCCTTGCCTTTCGAGCAGCGTCGGAGCATTGAAGAGTTCGAGGAGCACATCGAACGCACACTCGGCGAGTTCGCTTACACCTACTCCGCTAACACCGGACCCATCAGCGTCTACGTCCCATCCAACCTCGAAGCCTGTGGCGAGGAGGGCTTCGAGCTTGACACGGCGGCGATCGCTTTCGCCCCGCCCTTCGACCACGACGACATGATCAACGCCGTCGCCCACACCTTCACACCCTTGGGCTATGAACTGCTCACCCAAGACGAACGAGACATCCTGTGGATGGACAAAGCCAACGGCGGATACATCACCCTCCTATTCCTCGACGACGGGGGCGCGGGCCTCGCGGCATTCTCAGGGTGTCGGCCCACCGACGGCACCACCAAAGTCGGCCAAGCCCGCAACATCCCCGACTGGGAACACGAGCTCACCCCCAACACCCCATAATCCTAAAATCACCACACCCCAAAACACGCGGACTGGGAGAATCAGACCTCAACTCCACAATCTCGATAGGAACAGAACTCACCTCACAATCTCGAAAGCACCCGGCCAGAAACTCCTCTCTGCCACCACCCCACGACCCTCGCAAGTATCTCCTCTCGTACACGTTCCCCCGTTGGAGTGAAGAAGGGGAAAGGACATGAATGAAACACCTGCGTTTACCACTCGTAGCCCTGACCACTCTCACCCTGGTTGCTGTTGTGGTGGTTTCTGCGTGTTCTGTGGGAGGAGACACTGTGAACAAGAAACTGTGGTGGGACGGGTCCTTACCCTTCGAGCAGCGTCGGAGCATCGAAAACTTCGAGGATCACATCGAACGCACACTCGGCGAGTTCGCCTACACCTACTCCGCCAACACCGGACCCATCAGCGTCTACGTCCCATCCAACCTCGAAGCCTGTGGCGAGGAGGGCTTCGAGCTCTTCACGGCGGCGATCGCTTTCGCCCCGCCCTTCGACCACAACGACATGATCAACGCCGTCACCCACACCTTCACGCCCCTGGGCTATGAACTGCTCACCCAAGACGAAGACCACATCCGCTGGATGGACAAAGCCAACGGCGGATACATCACCCTCGCGTTCCTTAAGGACGGGGACGCGAGCCTCGCGGCATTCTCAGGGTGTCGACCAACCGACGGCACCACCAAAGTCGGCCAAACCCGCAACATCCCCACCTGGGAACACGACCTCACCCCCAACACCCCACAATCTCGATAGGAACAGAACCCACCTCACAATCTCGAAAGCACCCGGCCAGAAACTTCTCTCTGCCACCACCCCACGACCCCTCGCAAGCAAGCGAAAGCCCCCACAGGCAGCTACTTAGAAGCTCACACCTTCCCAGGCACTACTCCAAGTTCCCGAACGCCGCTTCGCGCGCCGCGAGATCCAACTCTTCAGCAGTCTTCAACAAAGCCCGAGCGCGGGTCGTCACCATGTGAGCCAAAGGATCACCCGGATCCGTGATCCAAGAACCCTCACCGCCCTCACCCGCGGCGAGCACACGCATCGCGATCGCTGCTTGCACGGCAACACGCTCAAGGTCGTCATCCGTCAGCTCCCCGCGCAGCAGAGCCTTCGCGTCCTCGATGACGGATTCAAGCAGAGGAACCTCACTCAGAACCTCCATTCCGGCGGGGACGATCTCAGCCTGACGCCCGACCTCGTACCTGTCCTTGACGAGAGGGAGATCTCTCTCGCACCATTCAACGAACAGATGGAGGCGCCACAAAACACCGGGCAGGGTGAACTCCGGGCTGCGCGACCACAGGTGCGCAACAATATCGGGCCCTTGAGCGCATACGAGAGAACGGAGGCGGGTGATCGCTTCCAAGTCGAAGTCCTCATCCGGGATCCCCAGGAGAGCCCAAGCCGTCGAATGCGCAATTCCAGAGGCGGCAGCTGGATCCTCATCGCCGATGATCGTCTCGGCTCTGGCGGGAGAGAGGATCGCAGGACGCCGAGGAAGTCTCAGTTCGGCCATTTCGCCTTCCTCCTCTTACAATAGAATCGGATCTCATGATCCCGCGGGTAACCGCGAGCGCGGTGAGCCGCGCGGGCCTATAGCTCAATGGTAGAGCAGCGGACTTTTAATCCGTGGGTTGGGGGTTCGAGTCCCCCTGGGCCTACTGTCGCCCCGGGCAGCGTCACACACGCTCCGGCACACTCGCCCGGATACTCCTCGTGAACCCCAGCTCTCCCCTCACATAGGTGTCTGCACACGACAGGTGACACATCCCACAGAGTGAATGATCTCCCCCTGAAAAACGGCGAACCTCGGCGAAAACACCTTCAGGAGCGGCGTGACAATCGAAGTATGAACAGCCCAAATCCTCTCAAGAATGAGAAGAGCAGCAGCGTCCTCGGCGGCGCAGTCACCGGGACGCTCCTCATCACGATCGCTCTGCACAATGCGGTCCCTCCCCTGGCAACGGACATGTACTCCCCCGCCTTCCCGGAGATCACAACTGATCTCTCGACGAGCGCAAGCGCCGTCGGCTTCACCCTCACCGCATTCTTCATCGGCTTCGGCGCCGGGCAAATCGGCGGTGGAGCACTCTCCGATCAGCGAGGACGCCGCGGCCCCCTCATCATCGGCGGTCTCCTCTCGATCCTCGGATCCCTCGCATGCGCTTTCTCGCCCTCGATCCTCTTCCTCTTTTTCGGACGAGTTCTCCAGGGGCTCGGAGGTGGAGCCGCAGCAGCAGTCGCACGCGCTATTCTCGTCGACCTTGCGCACGGGCACGTCCTCGCGAGGGCAATGTCTCTTCTGCAGGCGATCGGCGGCTTGGCCCCCATGATCGCGCCGGTGCTCGGTGGCGTGATCGTTACGTACATGCCGTGGCGCTGGGTGTTCTGGTTCCTCACGGCCTTTACGATCCTCATGACTCTGGCGGCATGGGCGTGGGCACCCGAGTCATTGCCCGAGGAGCGGCGACACGGCGGCGGCTTCTCGCGTTTCCTGGTCGACATGGGTTCGGTTCTGAAGATCCGCGCCTTCCTCGGCTTCATGCTCACCTCCGCCTTCTCCGGATTCTGCATGTTCGCCTATATCGCGGATTCGTCCTACATCCTCCAGCAGATGCTCGGAATGTCGCCGTTACGCTTCTCGATCGTCTTCGCATCCAACGCTCTGCTGTCCACTGTGCTCGCCCTGGTGAACGTTCGTTTGATCGGGCGTTTCGAGCCCCGGCCCCTCATTACCTTCGGTCTTGCTCTGTCCCTCCTGGGCGTCGTGATCCTGAGCCTGTCGGTCTTCGTCTTCAATGTGACGACTATCCCTGTGCTCATCGGATTCGCGCTCATCATGGCGGCGACAGCATTCATCTTTGGCAATGCGGGGGCTCGCGCCCTGGCTGAGAGCCGCGAGCACGCGGGCACAGCCTCGGCCGTTCAAGGGCTTGTGCAGGCGACGGCGATGGCGACCGCCTCCCCGCTGGCGACCTCGGGCGGGGGTACTTCGGCAGTCCCGATGATCCTCGTCATGATCCTCGGCACACTCGGCGCCTGGGTATCCTTCTTCCTGATCGCGCGTCCCAAAGCGTCCTGACAGTCAGTTCATCCGCCGCCCGAGAACTCATTCGCTCCGAGGAACGAAGCTCAGTGCCGCAGAGTTCATGCAGTAGCGTCGACCACTCGGCTGGTCCGGCGCATCAGGGAACACGTGTCCGAGATGCGAACCGCACTGTGTACAGCGGACCTCGGTGCGGATCATCCCATGAGAGGTGTCCTCAAGTTCGGTCGTGGACGAACCCTTCGACTCGTAGAAGGACGGCCATCCGCAGTGCGACTCGAATTTGGTCGTCGCATCGAAAAGCTCGGCTCCGCATGCGGCGCAATGGTAAGAGCCTGCTCGCTCCTCGTTCAGAAGTTCCCCGGTGAAGGGGCGCTCCGTTCCGCCCTCGCGAAGGACGTGGTATTGCATGGGCGTGAGCATGCGGCGCCACTGCGCCTCGCTCAGCTCCTTGAAGTCAAGACTCGGAAACTCACTCATGTCCCAATGTTCCTCCACATTTTGAGCGTGCGCGACATCTCCCTCGATGCGAACATCGGGAACATCAACGAGGACGGGAGCTTCCCCGACTCATCACGGGGTTCTCTACCTCATCACGAGGTTCTCTACAGCCTGTCGAAGGTGGTGAGGGCATAATCGAGGGCCGCAGGGCCGGGCAGTTCGGCCACTCCCTGGGCTCTTCATGGCATGGTCTTCATGGAGAGGGGCTTCATGGCCCAGGTCTTCATGGCACGCTTCATCTTCAGCAAGTGGGCTGACGACGGCGCAAGGACGCGCACTCAAGCCAGATGCCACTCAAGCCAGATGCCACTTGGGCTGAGGTTCAACTGTGTTCTCTACCTCGAGCCTCCGCCTCACGGCGCTTGGCCACCGCTTCACGTTCGGCAAGGGCCTCTTCGCCAGGGCCAGCGAAGATCCCCGAACGCTCCTCAGCATCAGGCGAGCCCGAGTAGAGGCGTTCCCCTCCACTCACCGCACTCTTCGGCGTAGCAAGGATCCGCGCAAGAGTCCCCTGGGTCATGACTTGTGTACGCGCAAAGGACGGCATTTGCGAAGTCGCAGTAACATCCGTGTCGCCCTTCTCGGCAAGTTCACGCATCCGGTCAGACATCGCGCGCCTGCGGGCCCTCTTCGCCTTCCGGCGTGCAGCGACCATTCGCGCCGCGTGGATCGCCTCATCCTGGTCCGCAAGTCCAGGACCGGAGGCGAGAGCCGAAGCTGCGCCCTTGTGCGATGCTGTCTGCGTCGGGTCGCCCGCGATCGAAGCGAGCTCGGAAGCGAGGGCCGCCACTCTGGCGCGCGTGGGATCGACCTCGACAGTGATGCTCTCCTGAGGCTGAATACGCGATGCGGGCCGGAGCCACGGTTCTTCGGAGACGATCCAATCGATGAGATGCTCGCGAATGTAGCAGCGCAGATCCGACAAGTTCCCGGAGTTCTGGGCAGAAACGAGGACTCGGACCGTGACCGTGGACATGTCCGAAGCCGTCATTTGAACATTCCAGGTGCGCCCGTCCCACAGGTCCGTAGAGGCGAGGATCGCCTCGACCTTCTGACGCAGCAGAGCCATCGGCGCTGCCCAATCGAGTTGGAGTTCCACCGTGCCGAGCTGGGCGGCAGCGCGACGAGTCCAGTTCTCGAAAGAGTTCGACGTGAAGTAGGTCGAAGGAACGATGAGGCGACGCTCATCCCACAGGCGCACAACCACGTAGGAAAGGGTGATCTCCTCGATCGCACCCGATTCACCCTTCTGATTCGCGACGACCACATCACCCACGCGGATCGCGTCCGTGAAAGCGAGGAGAACACCGGCGAACACATTCCCAAGGGTCTGCTGTGCGGCAAGACCCGCAATCACCGAAATCAGGCCCGCAGAGGCCAAAAGGGTCGTCATCACTTGTCGCGCAGCCGCGAAAGTGCCCAGAACCGACACGATTCCGACGATCACGACGATCACCTGGATGAGGCGGCGAATGACCTGCGCCTGGGTCTCGAAACGGCGGGCCCGTCCTTGGTCAGCCCCCTGCCGCAAGCGGGCCGCGTCCTCGAACACCCACGCGGCAGCGTAGGCGATCCACGTCATCGCGGCGATCGCGAGAATCAGGAGCGCATGCGCAGCGGTCGCAACCACGGTCGCGTTCGTCGAATCCCCATCCGAGTTGAAGAATGGCCACTGCACGCCCATCCAGGCGAGCCACACCATTCCGGTGACGTACAGCGGAGTGCGGACTCGCTTCGTGAGGACAGCGCCAACCGCCCATCTGCGCATTGTGCGGCGCAGCAGCCAAGACACGAGTGCCGCTGCAAAGAATCCCAGTACGAGGCCGACCACGATTCCCAGCAGTGGAGACACGAAATCGACGGCAACCGCGACAGCAGCATCCGCGCCGGATTGGAGTTCATCCGCAGTTGAATCGGCCGCTGCTCGCAGCGGCTCAAGGGAGAAATGTTCTTCGGGGGCGAAGTGTCCTGCCTGGGCGGATAGCGCTGGTTCTATCGGCGCGGAGGTTAGCAAGCCAGCCCTTCCGTGAGGGACCTGACTCAAGAAGTGAGGGGCTGAGGAGAGCCCACGAAAGTCGAGTGCGGTCATCATCCGATTCATATCGACCAGACTAGAGGGCGACTCTGCTCTTTTCCTGTGGACCCCACGCGATTCTCACAGGACTTTCCCGCAGGATTCCGCCACTTCTTTCGACTGTGAGAGGCGTCACCCAATCTCATTTTGCCAAGAGGCATCAGAATTGCATATGCTTCTCTTCGTCTTCGGACGCCACCTCGGTGGCCGAGATTGGCCCCCATCGTCTAGCGGCCTAGGACACTGCCCTTTCACGGCAGCGACACGGGTTCGAATCCCGTTGGGGGTACTCCTCAGCGCGAATCCTTCGCGCGGTGGAAAACAATTCAATAGGTCTTACCTGTTGTGAGGCCCCGTAGCGCAGTTGGTTAGCGCGCCGCCCTGTCACGGCGGAGGTCGCGGGTTCAAGTCCCGTCGGGGTCGCCGACCAGACCGCTCGGTCCGGTTCATGGCTCTGTAGCTCAGTTGGTAGAGCGTTCGACTGAAAATCGAAAGGTCACCGGATCGACGCCGGTCGGAGCCACCACTGAAATCCTCGAAGCGAGAGCTTCGGGGATTTTTTGGTTTCTGCGGCGCACTTCTGAGGCACACCCGACTCCGGCGACGCGGTGGCGCTCGAGACGACCTGGCACTCGGGGTTAAAGGACACCTCGTGTTGGTCTGACTGGGACTTTTCGTTGTGCTGGTGCGGGAAGGTCTGGGTTTTAGTTGGTGGCGGCCAACTATGAGGGTGGACAGAATGTGTTGGTCTGATCGGGGTTTTTCGGCTCTGTGGTGCGGGAAAGTCCGGGTTTTAGTTGGGTGTGTTTGCCTCTCGGGGTGAATACTGCTTCGTGCCCTGTGTGTGGTGGTCGGATGACGCGTCATGGGAAGACGTCAGCTGGACGGCAGCGGTGGAGGTGTACGGCCTGCAATGTCACCGGTCTGAATGAGATTGACGCGTCGGCCAAGCACCTGGGCGAGTTCCTTTCCTGGTTGCTCAGCGGGGCCCGTCAGGCGGATATGCCTGGGGGTGGGCGGTCGTTTCGGCGGCGGTGCCAGCACCTGTGGGAGGTCTGGCCTTTCGCTCCCGTGGTCGATGAGGTGCACGAGGTCGTGTTCGTTGACGGGATTCATCTGGGCCGCAAGGCGGTCGTGGTGATCGCTCAGACGCGTGAGCATGTGGTGGGCTGGTATGTGGCCAGGACGGAGAACTCGCGCGCCTGGGAGGCCCTCATGAGCAGGATCGCCCCTCCGGAGCTGGTGGTGACCGATGGGGGGAGTGGGTTCGAGAAGGCGCGTAAGAAGATCTGGCCGGATTCGCGGGTGCAGCGGTGCACGTTTCACGCGTTTTCGAAGGTGAAGGAAGCGACAACGACCCGTCCGAAGCTGCCTGCGTCCAAAGAGCTGTACGCCCTGGGCAAGCAGCTCATTCGCGTCACGGATCTTCCGCAGGCCGAGGCGTGGGTGGAGGACTACAGGGGGTGGTGTGAGCGGTGGGAGGCGTTCCTCGCCGAGAAGACACCCAGAGACGATGGCGGGTGGGAGTACACGCATGAGCGGCTCGTGCGCGCCCGTAACAGCCTGAACCGGCTACTGGCGAGGGGTGTGTTGTTCACGTTCTGCGACCCCACCTGGGGGCAGGCGATGCCGGCGATGAACAACCAGATCGAAGGAGCCACGAACGCGCCCCTGCGCCAAATGCTGCGCGACCACCGGGGTATGCGGCTCACGCGCAGGATCAAGGCGATCTTCTGGTGGTGCTACATGCACACGGAGCACCCCTTGTCGGCCGCTCAGATCCTGAAAGTCATGCCCACCGACACCCAGATCGAACAGGCCTGGCAACAGGCCTCACGCGACCACCCCGCCGCCGGCATCATCCCCCAATGGGGAGACGCCATCGCCTGGCATGAACTCCACCACCACAGCCCCTACCGCACCGACTGGGACTAGACCCGACCAACACATTTTGTCCTATAACCCGGCACTCGCGCACCCACACAACCCCAAACACAATCTCACCACCCCCACCCCGGGTCGACCCTCACCGAAAACATAATCAGGGTAGGTGCCACTGCGTTTCACTCGTTCCTGCCCACATGGCCGATTCGGAAACAACGCAACAGTCCGATCTCCACAACCACAACACGTATCCACAACACCCCCTGCATCCCCCCAACACTCCCGCCCTCGGCCGCGTCCTCGACACTCAGACGCTCAGAACTGAGACAATGCGACCATGTCTGGTCCGAACGGAAGTCTCAGCCCAAAGCCCTGGTGGAGAAGTCGTCGAGAGCACTCCGCCGCAGGAGACGGAGGCATCGTCCTCGCATATTGCGATCGAGTGACTTCGGTTTCTGAAGTGGGCGCCCACCTCATCGATTCAGTGACGCTGGGATTTCGCACAAAGTCCTACAGCGCGATCCTTGACCCTACCCTTGCGCGCTCGCGCGCACTGTTCCTCCTACTCGCAGGGCTATCCCTTGCAGATTCTGGCCGCGTCACCGTGAAGCTTCCAGCTTCGGCCCGCAAACCTGGTCGGACCGCTTCCGTCTCCCTGATCCACGAGCATTCCCCACTGGATCCGACGATGACTGTCAACCAGAATCTCATCCTTCCCCTCGCAGAGACGGGAACCTTCGCCAGTCACGGACAGTTTCACGCCGCTCTGGCCGTCACTGGCCTGAAAGACAAGACCACGATTCCGGTCTCGGAATTGTCTACGCTCGACCGCTTCCGACTCTCGATTGCCCGTGCGATCGTCGGCGGCGGTGATCTGATCCTCGTTGAAGATCCAACGCACCTGCGAAACACTCAAGATCGTCGTCAGGCGCTTGATCTTCTGCCGATTCTCGCTTCTCAGGGTTCGGCTGTCATCCTCGCGACCGCAGATCCTGCAGCTGCTGCTCAGGCAGGACGCGCGATCCTCTTGACGAATGGCCGCTTGAGCGCAGACTTCGTGCGCCCCAAGGAGGAGGAGCTTCGTCAGGCCCTCGGCGATGGTGTGGAGGATCCGACAACTCTGCTCGGCCCCATCCCTCTTGCTCTTGCGCGTATCGAGAACGAAGACTCAACTTCGGCACCGAGCGCCTCTCTTTTCCCCGCCGAGGACGAGAGTTTAATTTTCGAGGTCGACCAGGGGACGCACACTCGTGACCTTGCGTTCTCTAAAGCTCTTGAGCGGAGCGAAACCAGGCCCCAGGAAACTTTGGAAACCCTGGAAACCCTGGAAACCCTGGAAACCCTGGAAACCCTGGAAACGGTACAGGAATCCAAGGCAGAGACAACCCCTGGCAAGGCAGCGATTCACGACGCATCACCGGGCGATGTTCCTCGCCACGACACAGCACCGGCCCAAGGAGAGGAGAGCACTGCGATTCCTTCCACTCTCCCTTCTTCCGCCACCCCGCTGCGGCGACGCCCGAACTTCCATCCACTGACGACGGCGACGGCGACACCTGCTGAGCAGACTCTCGCTCACGCGAAGGCGGAAGAATCTCTCCCGAGTAACGCCGAGCAAGCGTCGAAGACCCCGCACGAAGACTCTGCCGATACGAGCACGGAGGTGTATGACACCGCGCCCTTTGTCTCCTTGAGTCTGGCTGAGATTATCGCCGCCCCTCAAGCCGATGCATCACCCGGGGATAGCAATACCTCTGAGGACGTCCAATCCAATGCCTCACCATCTGAGACTGACGCCCCCTCAGGGTCTGAGGAAGTGCCATCTGAACCCGAGGAGCCGACTCAGATCGCCCCGGCGCCCATTGACAATAAAACACCTGGGACCCTTGAGTCCGATTCGACACTTCAGTCCAGCTCGGTTCTCGCAGACTTCGAGGCATCAGAATCCCTTTTGGCTTCCAGCTACTCAGAGGCGCACCCCGACACTGCGGAGCCGGAGGAAGAACCCGCACGCACCTCATTCGAAAATAAGCTCCCCACGTCGGCTGAATGCCCCATCCTCGACGATGAATCAGATCCGATTACGCGAGTGATTCGTACCCTTGGGCTTCACGATGTCTCTGCTCGACACGCCCGTCCCAGAGAGAACGAAGCGCGCATCACTCATCTTCCGCAATCCGCGCCTGTCCCCCTTGCGCCAACGCCTGAAACTGCGGCGGTCATCGATAAGGCTCGCAGGATCCTCAAAGACCTTCCGGGCCCAGTCGTGCCGGAAGAATAGCGACTGCGAGCGCGCCGCCGACCACGCACACCCGGGGCCCAGTCCTGCCGGAGGAGTGGGCTCTGCACTCCAGCCAGCAGGATCACCCCGACGGGGAAGGACTCAGCTTCTGAATGTGGAGCTTTCGTTGAAGGCAAGGACGATCCGCAGAGCCTCTCGACTTTCAAGCTTTGAAGGCGGGGATTGCGAAGCCCCTTCACTTTTCGGCCCATCGGAGGCTTTCGACCCCAAAGGGGACTTTCGCGGGTTAGCGGCGCACGTCTGTACAGGATTGACGTTTTTGGGCATCATTCCATCAAAATGAGCGTGCGAACATCCTCTGAGAGGATATTCGATGAGCGTTACGAAGAAATCGCCGTGTCGTGATGATGCACGTCAAGCGAAGACGATCAAGAACGCTCAGGCGAGCTCGGGCATGACGTGACGGCGACGCAAGGGCTGTGATGCAAGGGCTGCGACGCATCAACTCTTCTGCATCGCTCCGACATCACCAGATACACCGGGGCTGTTTTTTCGCCACTCGACTTCTGGGGTCTATGCCCCGACCTCGTGATTCACGGGTCGTCTGCAGATGCATGCGAGACGTGAGAAACTGAGGTGAAGCGCGGGACGCCCGCGACCATCGAAAGAGGAAGCGAGTGCCTCCGATGACGACACCGATCGAACCGCCCTCCACGACTCAGCGCACCCAACGAGCAGCGACTTGGAGCACCGAGCCTCAACGCCCTGCGAGCATGGGAGAGCTCTTCTCCGCCTTATCGACGCAGGTGACGACCCTCGTCAATGGTGAGATCGAGCTTAACAAGCTCAAGGTGAAGAACTTTGCGAAGAAATTCGGTGCGGGTGGTGCGCTCCTCGCACTTGCCGCCGTTTTCGCCCTTTATCTCCTCGCCTGGGTGTTCCACACGATCGAACTCGCGATCGCCGTTGCCCTCCCCGCTTGGGCGGCTTCGCTGATCACCACCGTCATCCTTCTACTCATCGTGGCTGTCCTCGCGGCCGTCGGCGCGTCCCTCCTGGGGAAGAGCCAGGCGGACGTTCCTGATCCGAAGGACGGTCTCACTCGTGACATTGACGCTCTGAAGAAAGGCCTGGGGAAGTGAGCACTGACAACCTCGAACGCACAGAAGACCAGATCCGCGCCGAACTCGAAGCGGTGCGCGAGCAGATGACCCAAACCGTTGACGAACTCTTCGGCCGAGTCCAGCCCGACTACATCGTCGGTCAGGCGAAAGACAACGCGAGAGCGAAGTTTGACGAACTCAAGTCTTTCGCTGCACAGACCGTTGATGACGCGAAGGACGGCGACTCCGAAGCGCTCAAGCGTGTCGGATACGTCGCTGCCGGTGTTGCCGCATTCGTGGGACTCGTCGTAGTGAAGATTGTCCGTTCGAGGCACTGAGTTCACATTCACTGCGCCTCGCAGATCGCCAGGATTTAGCCGATCTTGCTGGGTTCATCACCCCGTGCCATACGCAGATCACGCTCTTCGGGTACGTAGCGCCGCTCGAGGTATGGCTATGATGTTCTCACGACACATTTCTAATCATCCAGGGCACCGCCTCGCGCGGACCCGAACGACGCGGAGGGGGTCGACGCCATGGGGCGCGGCCGTCAAAAGGCCAAGCAGACGAAAGTCGCACGGAAGCTGAAGTACTTCAGTCCCGACACCGATCTCGATGCGCTGCAGCGAGAACTCGCGTCGTCGGAATCTCACTCGTACGAAGAGTACGAGGTCGAGAACCCCGAAGAGGACGAAGACCTCTACTCGAAGTACGCGGACTTCGCGCAGGAGGAACCAGAGGACGACTCTCCCGAATTGGACGAGGAATTCTGGATCTCCCCGAAGAAGTGATTTGACGCTGATCGCAGAGCCACTGCTCTGCTGAGATTGACTGGGGCTGGGCGCACGCGAGTGGACCCAGCCCTCGTCTCGTCGCGCTGCCCCCTCTTTTAACCGGACTGTCCCTGTCTTGTCGGGAGCACGCTTCTCTCATTACCTGGGCGCCCATCAGATGGCGCCATTCCAGTCCCCGGAGCATGCGGCGCGCAGGTCGTCGCCCGCTTGCCGAAGGGCTCTACGCAGTCCAGTCCCCGGAACATGCGGCGCGCAGCTTTACGGCCTTGTCTGGAGAAGTGGCATAACGAAATCACACAGAGCTCTTCAGGCACACGCGAACCAGTCGATGTATGCAGGGTTGGTGGTCGAAACGATATGGAACGCCCCTGGCACACGCGATCCTATGAGCATGTCCGGCAGGGAAAGGCCGCTCGAGGTCCACGTCCTCTAAGAGACATTGCTCGGACGCTAACTCCACAAGTGGAGGGCTTGACGGCAATAGGAGGGCTTACAACCCCTCCACTTGTCGGCATCCTCTCCACTCACGTGGGCAAGCTCCCGTGCGCGGCGGACGAGCACGAGGAAAGACCTCCTGAAAGGAAGAGTCGATCAAGGATTCGCCTTAAGCTTGTCGACCTGCCAGCTTTCATCAAGGATAAGGATTTAAACTTGATGGTATTTCTGCATAGAACTCTCGGCAGGCCCCTCAGGCAGTCCGAAACGCCCCTCAGGCAGTCCGGAAGGCTCTTCAGTCGATGCGCAGGGTTCTTCAGACAGTCCGACAGTTGCCGCGCGGGGGCACTGAGCGCTCAGACGATCCCCACCGTCGCTCGGGCAACCCCGACCGTCCAGCCCGCCCGACACCTCAGGGTCCCGACCACTCGGTCAACCCGACCACTCAGCCGAACCCCAATTCCAGGTTTCCCTGCGCAAACACCGTCAATACGACAGGAATCAGACGGGAACCCTGGAATACAGGTGCAAATGGTGGCGCAGGCGAGGCAAGTAACGGACACACGCGCGACAAGCGATGGGCGTACGGGCGGCCAGCACTCAAACGGGCCAACCATCCACTCGGTCGATTCCACACACCCAGCGAATCCTGCCCACCCGGGGAAACTGACCGCCCAGCGAATCCCGCCCACCCGGGTAACCTGGCCGCCCAGCGAACCCCCACCCGGGTAACCTGGCCGCCCAGCGAACCCCTGCGTTCAGCCCACCCGGTAGTCGCCCCTCAAACGCACCGCGCCGCCGTTGACTCCCTTCGTACCCGAAACGACGCGCCCCTCAAAAGCCCCTGAGTCCACCGGGAGCTCAGAAGGGAAGGAGACTTCGCCGAGCACCCAGGCATCGACCCCCGCTGCACGGGAAATGCGCAGAACTTCCTCAGCGGACTGTGCACCGACGACACCGACCATGCCGACACCAAGGTTGAGGGAATCCTCCATGCCCGTCCAGGTCACCGAACCTCCACGACGGACCCAGTCGAACACCGGCGGGACGATCCACGAAGCGCGGTCGACATCGGCGACGGCACCAAGAGGCAGGACTCGCGAAAGATTCGCCCCCAGGCCACCACCGGTGACGTGCGAGAAGGCGTGAATCCCGCTCGCCCCCTCGCCCGCGCCCAAGGTGTCCACCATGTCGAGACAGAGCTTCGTGTAGAGACGAGTCGGTTCAAGAAGCTCCTCACCGAGGGTACGGCCGAACTCCTCGACCTTCGCCTCCAGGGGAAGGCCCGTCCTCGCGACCACTGAGCGCACCAAGGAGTAGCCGTTTGAATGCAGGCCCGAGGAGGCCATCGCGATGAGGACGTCGCCGTTCGCAACCCGGTCAGGGCCGAGGAGCTTCGAAGCGTCAACGACGCCGGTCGCAGCACCTGCGATGTCGTAGTCGTCAGGGTCCATGACACCAGGGTGCTCCGCGGTTTCACCTCCGACGAGGGGAGTGCCCGTTGCCTCGCAGGCTCGGGCGATGCCGGTCACGATTGCCGCGATGCGTTCAGGGATCACGTGGCCGCAGGCGATGTAGTCAGTCATGAGGACGGGACGCGCACCGATGACGACAATGTCGTCAACGACCATGCCGACCAAGTCCTGGCCGATCGTGTCATGGATGTCCATCTGCTGCGCAATGGCGATCTTCGTTCCGACGCCATCCGTCGAAGTCGCCAAAAGTGGACGCTCCATTCCCAGCAGTGCGGAAGCATCGACCAATCCAGCGAATCCGCCCGTCGCGCCGAGGACGCTCGCGTCATGCGTACGCGACACGGCCTCTTTCATGAGTTCGACCGCGCGGTCACCCGCGCAGGTGTCGACTCCAGCGGAGGCGTAATCGAGGGGGGTGTCGTCGCTCATCGGGGCTCCTTAATCGGATTAGGCGGGGAGATTCTCAGGATAAAAGGAAAGGAAAGACGAAGTGTGGGGTGAAAGACGAGGGGCGCTGCGGTGGACAAATAGGGGAATTGGAAAGACGAATGAGAAGCGGACAAGAGGGGACGGAGCAGAAGGGCAGTATGACCAGTGGGCCAGCAGGATCGGAAAGACACGTGCGAGTCGAAGGAAAAAGAGCGCGAACGACAAGCCAGCAGAACCAGAGGCCAGCAGGATCGGAAGGACAGGATAAGGAGAACAGAAAACGCAATGACCAGAAAGGCATCAGCCTCGGGCTCAACAGGCGAAGGCGCCGGGCGTGCCCGGGATCGGAGTGCCTTTGGGGATCTGCTCCGGGTATGCGCCGTTGAAGCAGCCCAAGCACAGGCTCGAACCCTGACGGGTCGCGCGGACCATCCCCTCCATTGACAGATACGACAAGGAATCAGCGCCAATCGAGGCTCGCACCCCCTCCACATCCATTGAAGAGGCGATCAGCTCCGCCCTCGTTGGAAAATCAATACCGAAGAAACACGGCCAGGCGACCGGCGGGGAGGAGATCTTCACATGGACCTCGGCGGCCCCGGCTTCGCGGAGCATACGGACCAGGGCCCGCTGCGTGTTCCCACGAACGATCGAATCATCAATGACGATCAGACGCTTGCCCGCGATCACTTCACGCAAAGGATTGAGTTTGAGACGGATGCCGAGCTGTCTGAGGGACTGAGTCGGCTGGATGAAAGTGCGACCCACATAGGCGTTCTTCACCAGGCCCTGAGCGAAAGGGATCCCCGAAGCTTCGGCGTATCCAATGGCGGCGGGAGTGCCCGATTCAGGGGTTGGGATCACAAGATCCGCATCGACCGGCGACTCCTGGGCGAGGATCGCCCCCATTTCTCGCCTGGCTGCAACGATCTGGCGATCCCCGATCACCGTATCCGGGCGGGCGAGGTAGACGTACTCGAAAACGCACGTGTTCGAACGCCTCACCGCGAAGTGACGCGAATGAACGCCAGTAGAGTCAATCGCGACAAGCTCACCGGGTTCAATCTCACGGACAAAGCTCGCACCACACAGGTCCAGGGCCGCAGTTTCGGAAGCGAGGACCCAGCCCGAGTAGAGGCGCCCGAGCACCAGCGGACGATACCCGTGCGGGTCGCGCGCCCCATACAGCGTGTCCTCATCCATGAAAACCAAGGAGAAAGCACCCTTCAGACGGGGCAGGACCTTCAGTGCAGGGGCGACGAGGGCGGCCGGTTCGGCATCAACACTGACTGAAACCAGCTGCTCACCAGGGGTTGCAGACGACGCATCGCCCTCTCCGATCGGATCGGCGAGGGCGACAGCAGGAGGGATGAAGGGGACGGGGCCGGGAATCCGTTCGGCAAGACCGAGCAGGGCCGTCACAACGGAAGTGTCGGTGGAGGCGCCCCTTTCGACGTCCTCGCCCTCGTCCGCGATTGAACGGGCCAAGTCTCGAAGCTCGACTGTATTCGTCAGATTCCCGTTGTGGCACAGCGCAAGAGTGCCGCTCGGTGTCGGCCCGAGGGTCGGCTGCGCGTTCCTCCACGTGTCCTCGCCCGTTGTCGCGTAGCGCACGTGTCCGAGGGCGAGATGCCCCTGCAAGCCCTGCAGGGTCTGTTCAGTGAACACCTGATTCACTAGGCCCTGGTCCTTGTAGACGAGGATCTGTTCCCCATTCGAGGTCGCGATCCCCGCGGACTGCTGTCCACGATGTTGGAGGGCGTAGAGGGAGAAGTAGGTAAGGCGCGAGACGTCCTCGCCCGGCGCCCACACGCCGAACACTCCGCAGTGGTCGTGTGGGCGGTCGTCCTCGAAGATCTCGCGGTCGGTCAGTGTCTGGTCCATGTTCACGGATTCAGAGAGCACGGGACCACTGTCTCACACAAGGGCGAGATGACGCTACGGGCGCCCACGGAGGAAGAAGGCGAGATACACGACTGAAGCGAAACGCACGACTGGCCGCGATGCGCGAGTGAAGCGAAACGCACGACCGCGGAGAAAAGCGCGACTGAATCGACATGCACGAGTAAATCGGCAGACGAGGACGAGGGCGAAGGCAAAGTCCGGGCAGAGGGTGAGGTGACGGCACAGCACGGGCCGGAGCCCATCGCCCCATATGGCGAACACCATCGCTCACACGGAGCGGGCGACGGCGTTGACAACGGAAAGAACGCCAGGAGCCGAACTCCACCCCTCGAACTTTGCGAACTCGACCTCATGCACAGGCCGGCACCCACCCCACCAATCCGAAGCGCCATAATTGAGGGGGCGCACGCCCGCGCGAACCGACTCGAAAACCCCTTGGAGGAAGCCCATGGCCTCGCCCGTCCTCAGCGTCGTGAGTTGGGCGTTCTCACTGCTCGTGACCCTGATCGGCATTCTCGCTCTGACGCGCGGTGTCATCTCCTTGGTACGACGAGTCCGCGAGGGCACGCCCGAGCCCGGGCGCATGCGCCCCGTCGGGAAACGCACGTGGATGCTGCTCACGACTGCACTCAGCCACCGCGAGTTCAAGGGGCGCCCCTGGGTGAGGCTCGCGCACTGGTTCGTCATGATCTCCTTCCCACTGCTGTTCCTCACGCTCATCACAGGCTACGGGCAGCTGCGCAATCAACACTTCACACTGCCCCTGATCGGCCATTTCATCCCCTGGGAGTGGCTGACGGAGTTCTTCGCATGGGGTGGGCTCTTCGGAATCATCGCCCTGATGATCATCCGCGCCAGATCAGGCCGAGGCTCCGCCGCAGAAGCGGCCCTTTCGAATGACGAGCCCGATCAGGCCGCAGCATCCCTCGGCGCCCGCAAGGGCGAACTCCCCTCAGATTTGTCGCGCCCGCATCCGCGCGACGGCTCCCCCAAGGGCACGGCCTCCCGCTTCCTCGGTTCAACCCGCTGGCAGGCGCTTTTCGTCGAGTGGGTCGTGCTCATCGTCTGCGCCTGCATCATCACACTGCGAGGCCTCGAGTTCGCCCTCGAATCTGTGACGCCCGGGGCTGCCCTCGGAGTAGGACTGGTCTGGCATTTCCCCCTCACTTCGTGGATTGGCACTCTCCTGATCGGAGCGGGCGCAAATGCAACGGGCATCGCGAACGGCGTCGTCCTCGTCGCAACTTTGAAGATCATCACCTCAATGCTGTGGATGATCGTCGTCGGCGTTCAGACCTCCATGGGCATCGCCTGGCACCGCTTCCTCGCCGTCATCAACGTGTATGCGCGCCGCAAAGCCGACGGAAGCAAGTCCCTGGGCGCCGCCGACCACATGCTCATCAACGGCAAGCCCGTCACCTCCCCGGACGTCTTCGATGACCTGGACGAGGACACAGTGCTCGGAACCTCGAGCCTGGCCGAGCTGTCCTGGAAAGCGCGTCTTGACCTGTACGCCTGCACTGAATGCGGCCGCTGCCAGGAGCTGTGCCCGGCGTGGAACACCGCTAAGCCCCTCTCCCCCAAGCTCCTCATCATGTCAATGCGCGACCACATGGAATCCGCATCGAAGAAGGAGATCGTCTCTCAGCAGATTTCAGACGCTCAAGTGCCCGGGGAGCGAAGCGCCAAAGAGCTCGCAGCATCTGGTGAGATCATGCTCGACAAGGGGGTCGACCCAAGTCCCCACTCCCTCGACCTACTGAAGGTCTTAGCCGCATCGGGGGCAACAGGCCCGATGGGCGTCGCCGATGTTGATGCTCCCCTCGTTCCCGAGGTTGTCTCCGAGGAAGCCCTGTGGGACTGCACCATGTGTGGCGCATGCGTCGACCAGTGCCCTGTCGATATCGAGCACATCGACCATATCCTCGACCTGCGTCGCCACCAGGTCCTTATGGAGTCCGCTTTCCCGCGTGAACTCTCCCGAGCTTTCCGCGGCATGGAGTCCAAACAGAATCCCTACAATCAGCCCGCGCGCAAGCGCCTCGACTGGGCGAAGGATCTTGACTTCGATGTTCCCGTCGTCGGCGAGGACCTCGAGGATGCTTCTGAGGTTGACTACCTGTTCTGGGTCGGGTGTGCGGGAGCCTTTGACGACTCGGCGAAGAAGACGAGCGCCGCGATCGCCGAGCTCCTCCACACTGCGGGAGTGTCCTTCGCGGTCCTCGGTTCTGGTGAGTCCTGCACGGGCGATCCTGCGCGCCGAGCCGGGAACGAAGTGTTGTTCCAGATGCTTGCCGCCCAAGCCATTGAGACTCTCAACGAAGCGAAGCCACAGAAGATCGTCGTCTCCTGCGCGCACTGTTTCAACACGATCGCAGGCGAGTTCCCCGAACTCGGCGGCCATTTCGAGGTCGTTCACCACACTCAGCTCCTCAACCGCTTGGTCCGGGAGGGACGCCTCACCCCTGTCGCTGCCCCCGGCGTAGCCAAGCGCAGTGCTGCCGCCTCCGTCACTGCCAACCGCGGTGCTACCACCCCCGTCGCTGCCGAGCCCGGTGAGCAAGGCGAGGCGCTCGGAACTCCCCTGCACGTCACCTACCATGACGCTTGCTACCTCGGGCGTCACAATAAGATCTTCGCGCCTCCCCGCGAGCTCCTTGCTTCCCTTCCCGGAGTGGAACTCGTGGAGATGCCCCGTCATGCAGATCGCGCCATGTGCTGCGGCGCGGGTGGTGCCCACGCCTGGTTCGAGGAGTCACGCGGCACCCGCATCGCAGATGCCCGGATCGCCGAGGCCGCGTCCACCGGCGCAGATGTTGTCGCGACCGCATGCCCCTTCTGCTCCCAGATGCTCGGCTCCGCTTCTGGCGCATCCGCCGGGCTGTTCCCCGTGCTTGCTCCCGCTTCTTCTGCCTCCGCTGGCGTGGGGGATTCAGATTCGACTGGCGTTGCTCCTGGCGCGGGCACAGGCAAGTCTGGCGGCGCCAGGGTAGGAGCTTCAGCGGGCGCGGGCACGAGTGCAGGTTCCTCAGCAGGCGCGGATGCGAGCGCGAGCGCAGGTGCCTCAGCAGGCGCGGGCGCGGGAGCGAGCGCAGCTACGGGTGCCGACGCAGGCGCACAGAGAATCCCGCTCGTGAAGGATGTTGCGATCATGCTGCTCGAATCCGTGCGCCGTGGACAAGCGCAGCCCCCTGTCGAAGGGGAGTGAGCAATCGGAGACACCCAGCGGAATCCAAGTGGGGTGCTGAGGATCAGTTTTCCGCACAGAGGTCTTCTACTCGCTCGCTTCGAGTGATCTCAGCTTTCCAGATTCGCTGTTCTCAGCTGCTCCATTTCGGTGTTTTCCGCTGATCTCAAGGGGCGTCCCTCGTCCTCGTTGAGGATGCACAACCATCGGGCCTCGTCCGCCTCTTGGTCGGCAAGCTACCGAAGCGCCCCTGAAGCTGTGAAAGAGTACGACACTCCGTCGATGCTCTGTGTTCCGGTCACCATTGCGCCCGAAGAATCCAGGTAATACCAGGTGTTGCCAAGCAGCAGCCACCCAGTGCGCATCGCGCCCGAAGCATCCAGGTAATACCACCGGTTCCCAAGCTGCAACCAACCGGTACGCATCGCGCCCGAAGCATCCAGGTAATACCACCGGTTCCCAAGCTGCAACCAACCGGTACGCATCGCACCCGAGCCGTCCAAGTAGTACCAGACATCCCCGAGCTGCAGCCAGCCGGTACGCATCTGGCCGCTGTCCGGCTCCATGTAATACCAGGTTCCGTTCACGGCCACCCAGGTGGTGAGCATTGCCCCGTCGCTGGGATGCAGGTAGAACCAATTTCCGTTGTGCGCGTACCAACCGTACTGAACCTGCCCGCTTGCAGCGAGGAAGTACGTGACCCCATTGATGCTCAGACGTCCGCTCTGCATCACGCCGGTCTGCGGATCGAGGTAGTACCACTCGCCGCCGATTTTCGCCCAGCCTCCTACTTGGGCACCGTCGGCCCCGTAATATCGCCAGCCGGATTCGTCCTTGACCCATCCGCTCGCCATCTCGCCACTCGAATACAGCAGGTAGGTCTTGCCCTTGATCGTCTGCTGCCCGGTCTGCATGATCCCGCTCGCCGGGTCGAGGTAGTACCAATTGCTTCCCACGGCGGTCCAACCATATGCGCGTGCACCGTCGGGCTTGTAGTAGCGCCAGCCCGTTCCTTCCTGTTTCCAGCCGGTGAACATGGCACCCGTACTCTCGTCGAGCATGTACGTGCCGGACTGAATGGACAGCTCGCCCTTGTGCAGCGCACCGGAGGGATCAAGGTAGTACCAGTTCCCTCTGAAGGCATACCAGCCGGTGAGCACCCTGCCGGACCAATCGAAGAAGTAGACCTCGTTGTTGATCAGGGCCCAAGTATTCGACACGTAAGAGTTCGAAGAGCTCGTGCGGAAATACCAGGTTTCGCCGTCGGCAACCCACTGGCCCGTCACAGCGATGGGCGCGCCGGGAGTACCCTCGATAGCGCTCGAGGAAACCTCCAAGGCGGCCTGGCGAACCTTCCACAACAGCGGGTAGGCGGCATCGCCCGGGCATGCGGTGTAGCCGTTATCGCGGTGACCGGAGATGCGGGGAAGTGTCACCGCCGTGCCCTTCGGGTACTTCCCATTCCCCCGTGAAACGTACACGCCCGATGAGGAGGGAGACACCCCCGCCTTATCAAGGTGCCAGCCTGCGAGAGCGCCGACGCTTGAAAGAGTCTCATTACTCGGAGCGACCGAGGTGTAGTTTCCGAGCATTGAAATGCCCATTGTTCCGGTGTTGAAGCCCAGCGAATGACCTGCGGCCACCATGTTGCCGCCCGAGGAGTTCAAGCTCCCCCAGCGGCCCTCGAAGGCCTGACCGCATTTGTCGACGAGGAAGTTGTAGCCGATGTCCCCCCAATCCAAGGAATAGGCGTGGTACTGGTAGATGCCCCGGACGATCGAGTGCGACTGAGAACATGTGTAATTGTTCGTCCCCACCGTGTGGTGGACGACCACGAAAGGCGCATACGAGTATTCGGCCCCCCAGTCGTAAGGTTCGGATGCGCTCCCACCCCATTCGCTGCGCGTCACGACGGGAATCGGAAGGCCATTCGCGGTCGTCGTCGCAGGGAAAAGGCTTCGCAAGAAGGCAGAGCTCTTGGCTCCGATTCCCCTGCCCGTGGGTTTCGGCGCACCCCATGAGGGTTCGAGGACGGGTGTCGCATCGTCAGAAGCCGAGGCCGCACCGGATTCTTGAGAAGACGCGTTCTCGGAGGAAGAAGCTGCCTGCCTCAAGGACGAGGCCGCGCCCGAAGCCTCGGAAAAGGAATCGTATAGTCCTTCATCATTCGACTGGTCGAGCGGCTCATTCAGGGGCGTTCCGCCAGCGTTTGTCGTCTCTATCTCAGATTCTTCAAGGATCTTCTCGCCCTCGGCATTTTCCGGGACGAGCACCAGTTCAAGATTCTTCGGCATCTCTTCCGCGCCGGCGACAAGAATCTGTACTCCTGTTGCGCCTGCGGTCACGAAAGGCTCAGTGCCTGACGCCTCTTGTGCGTCATCGGGGCGAGTGTCGCTATCGCGTTCAATCTCGTACCAGTCGGACCAGGTCTGACCCTCTCGGACGCGAATGAGGAAGGTCCGTTCATCAGTTGAAGCAGCGGAGTCATCCCAAATGAAACCTGCGACGAAGAAGTCTGAAACCTCCAGGGGCTCGGTTAAGACTTTCGTGTCTTTGATCAGCGCGTCTGGCGAGGACGAGAGGGGCGAGAGCGATGAAGACTCTCCTTCTACTCCTTGTGTTGAACTGGGGGATTGAGTGGCCCCCTCTTTCGTGCTGAGGGTTTCTTTCCTTCCTTCTTTTGCACTTGGTGTTGCAGCGCTGCTTTTTTTCGCGTCGTTTTGCGCAGAGAGCCACAGATTCAAGGGGTTGAGTGGTCTTCCCGATGCTTGGCCGGAAGAGAGCGGCAGTTTGTCGAGACCCGCGCTGGCAAGCTCAGTTGGGCTTCCCGTTGATGTCGTGAGCGCGATCCTCATCACCGGGTGGGAGGGTTCATCCGCTCTGTCTGTTCCCTTCGTCGGCGCCGACACGGGGCCGAGGGCGAGGACCGCGGAAACGACCGCGCCGATCAGTGACGCCGAGGACAACATTGATACTCCTGAGACTCATGTGACAACTCAAAAGAAAATAGCACGAACTGACACGATAGGATAGGACCTTCCTGAAGAAAAGGAGCAGCATACAGGGTCCGAGCTTGATAACCTCCACTCCTCGCAGGGGCTAATCGGAGGATTCACCCGAAAAGGGTGCTCCCCTTACCGAAAGGAGCGCCGCACCATTGTCGAACAAGTCCGAGTGTCTCAGCGAGAAAAAGCCCCGTCCCTTATCGATCGAAGCTCCTATGTCTCCTCGAACGAAAGTACTCCCGGGCATCGAGGATCGGTGCCCACCACCTATTCCACAATCGCACGCCAAGCAACGCCCCCACAGTGCCGAGGAGGAGCGAGGCAATAGAACCTACGAGAGTTGCCCTACCAGCGGCGATGAACACAGTTGTCAGCGCGACAAGCACAAAAACCGAAAGCACTTCGCCTTTACGGAAAGCACCACTCGGCCTTTGCTTCACAAGCACGAGCGACACAGTTGAAAGAGCTGCAGGGAAAGCGATCGCCGAGACGATATACGGCACCGGCCCCAAAGCCAGTAGTGCCATGGCACTCGAGACAAGCCCGGCAGTCCACATGCTGACGAGAAGAGCTGATGCTGCCGCTTTTTCACCACGACGGCGAAGAAGAGCCCAGACGGCAAAAACCAGAAGCAACGCTCCCAAGAAGGAGAAAAGATACCCGATCCCCCTCGCAATAAAGACAAGGGCGCCCTCGGCACCCGTAAGAGGAACGCTCAGCCCTGCAAAGGCGAAAGCGCCGCCGACATTCTTCGCAACAACACCGAAAACGCCGATCGCCATGGCGCAGCCTGCAAGCAGCGCCGTAGGAAGGGGCCCGGTCCAGAGCGCGTGAATGGACTCAGTCGCTTCAGGAGAATCAGACGAAGCCTCGTCAAAGAGTCCATGAGACGAGGACGGGACAGCCCCTCGGGGAGGCGAGTAGGAACGCGAGGATCCTCCTTCAGAACCGAAAGGAGTATAGGAGCGTATTCCTGCGGGCCGAGACTCGTAGTCGTGCCCTGTTGAGGACTGGGTGAAACGCGGAAGGGAACCTATGCTTCTTTCAGTTCCCGCTTGTGCCTCGGCATTCGAATCCTCATAAGAATGGGCCTCGGGGGCTCCTGCATCGTTCGACGCCTCTGCGTCGCTCGGCGCCTCTGCATCGTTCGACGCCTCTGCGTCGCCCGGCACCTCTGCATCGCTCGGTGTCTCGTCCTCGAAGATGAGCTCGACTTCCCGGGGCTCCTCGGCGTCCTGCTCGCTCATGCGCTTCTCCTTCATGTCACCCCTATCCCAGCGGGTGCCTCTGAGACAATCCTGAGCGCTTCCTTAGCCTCGACTCCAGGGCTGCTCGCCTTTCGATACCATCCCTGGGCCACCGAAGCGAGGCACTGTCAAGCTTTAGCGTCCTCAACATGGTCCTCTCTCTACGTGACCGAGGAGAGGCGGGCCCCCAAGGCGAGGCGCTGTGGCGATCCCCTGAGACCCAATGATTCTCCTCCACTGGAGCCCCGAACCTCCCGCCCCCGAAGCCTCCACAAGCTCGCGCGCCGCAAGTCTCGAGAATCCAATGCCCCTCAGTGCGCTAGGGAAGCCCTGAATCTTGCGCCCCTGGAGTCTCCAGAACCTCCCCCTGAAGTCTCCTGAATTTCTCACGCCGAAGACTTGCGACTTTTCCGCACTGGAGCCCCCTCAGTACACGATTCATGTGCTCCCCCAAAGGGCTGCGACAACGTCAATGGGGGTTCAGTCGGCCAGAGCGTCATCGAGAGCAACGAGGAACCCGTCCTCGTCGATGACGGAACCAGAAACAGCCCTCGCGATCAGGCTCGCAGCTCTTTCGATGTCATGAGAGGAGCGGATCCGCTCAAGGCGAGCGGTGCGTGAAGGCCGAGTTGGCGCCTGCAGCGAAGCGGCTTGCAACCAACGCAAGGAGTATTCGACAACGAACCCCGTCGTCCACGACTCCCAGCGGAGTACCTGCGGTGGAGTCGGCACCAAGCAGACCTCAATCGCAAGATCTGAGCGATTCGCAATCGGGGTGAGTAACGTATAGCCCTCGAGCAAGTGGTTCTCTCCACCCACCTCAGGAGAAACGCTCTTCTGTGCCCGAAGAATCTTCATCTCGATCTCCGCACGAGTCAGGCCTGCTGCCTCCAGCGCCCTCTCGAGTGCTGCATCCTCAGCCCGAGTGGCCTTGGCTTGCCGGACGGCAAGTTCACGTGAATCACGGATCTGCGGGAACTCTTCAGACAGGAGAGCCACCAACTCTCCCGCGTTCAACCAACGTGGGCTGAACACGCTCAACGACACCGCAGAATCCGGGTCCGGCGCGATAAGTTCCCCTGAATCCGCAATCCGGAGCGCGCCCCCGAGGCGGCGAGCCATGCGCTTCACAGCTTCAAGCACCCGATACTCAAGACCCGTTGGCATCCCCTCTGGGAACACCTTCGCCCACTCGTCAACCCCAATGGCCCATTGCGGCACGGGGCTACGTTGAGTATGCGGACAGCGCAAAACCCACACCTTCGTCAACACCGCGGGGGTCCTCAGCTCTTTTCGCGCAGCAAGGTCGAGGCGCCACGGGCCTTCCAAAAGCACGCCACTCGTCAAGCGAAGCCGACCCGCTCCCTCCCAACGAGCATCATCCCAAATTGAAAGTGCGAGAGCTTCGATCTCCGCCTGGTCGACCTCGTCAGAAAGAAGGAGCAAATGATGCGAATGCGCATCATCCAAGCCGATGACGCTTTCAGGTTCTGAAGCCGACAGGCTCGCAGCGATCGGCGAAAGGGCATCAGCGCGTTGCACACCCCCCTCGCCTACGACGAAGGACGTGGAGAAATCCGCGAGGGAGGACAGGGCACGCAAAGATGTGGAAGTCAGATCCGAGGGGTCTCCGAGTGGAGCGAAGAAGTCGATCTCATCTGCCCGCCCACGAGCCTGCCCCTGGGAATGCGGTTCTCTCCCCTCGGCTCGTCCGTCAGCCTGCGGGGGTGCAACTGTGGAATCCGAAACCTGAAGGCGCGCAGCAACCGGTGGGTGTTCAACACGGGATTGGGCAGCCTGCCGCTGGTAACGTCCACCCTGGGATTGTGCACCCTGGGCAGGGGTGCTCTGGGAATGAGTGCCCCGGGATTGGGGAGTTTGCCCCTGGGAATGAGTGCCCTCGGCACGTGGGTCCTGGGATTGGGGAGCCTGCCCCGAGGAATGGGTGCTCCGGGAACGTGGGTCCTGGGAATGGGGAACCTGTCCCTCGGAATATGCGCTCTGAGAGCGAGGAGCTTGTCCCCTAGCTCGCGCGTCCGCCTGCGACATCCGCTCGCGCATTGATGTCCGACGCGGGACCCCGCCCTCGTTCCCTGGAACTGAATGTGCCACCATCCTTCGCCTGTCAGTCTCCGATTCTCGTGCGACTGAAACGCAAGTGGGTACGCGAGGGAGTAGGACCTCGCTGCCCCTGATAATGAGAACCCAAGCCCTCAGAACCGTAAGGGTGCTCAGCCGGTGAGGACAGATCGAAGAAGCACAGCTGTCCGACCTTCATCCCCGGGTGAAGCAGAATCGGCATTGTCGCAGTATTCGACAGTTCAAGAGTCACATGACCAGAGAACCCCGGATCAATGAATCCAGCAGTCGAGTGAGTCAGCAGACCAAGACGGCCAAGAGAAGACTTGCCCTCAAGGCGTGCGGCGATGTCATCGCCGAGGCTCACGCACTCGTAAGTCGCCCCGAGGACGAACTCTCCCGGATGAAGAACGAAAGGCTCATCCGGTCCAACATCGACCTCGTGAGTGAGTTCAGACTGTTCAACAGCAGGATCGATCACGGCGTAACGGTGATTGTCGAAAAGGCGGAACAGACGATCAAGACGAACGTCAATGCTCGCCGGCTGGACCAGGGAACGGTCCAGAGGATCTAAGCGAATGCGTCCGGAATCGAGGCCGGCAAGAATGTCGCGATCGGAGAGCAGCATGGCCTGATTCTCTCATGAGCACCTCAAGGACGGGGCATGGGTCGCGCTGAAGGTTTCCGTCTACAAGCAGGGTTCGGCGTCCACCTGCATCGGGGGTGCCTGGCCACAAGCAGAGGGTGCCTGACCGCAGGCAGGGGGACCTGGCCACGCGCAGCGGCGGTGTCCGTCCACAACTCGCACAACCTCAAGCCTCTGCCGAGGGGTGCCTGGCCACAAGCCGCACAACCTCAACCCTTTTGTGGGAACTTCAGCTCTCCCACCTGGGCAATCACCTGTATTCGTTCTCTTATGGTCCGACTTGTGCCCCAGTCCCGCGCCAGGGCCGCACCCACTGTCCGACTTGTGCCCCAGTCCCGCGCCAGGTTGCGCCCCAGTCCCACACCAGGTTGTGCCCCAGCCCCGCGCCAAAGCGTGCACCCACTGTCCGATTTGTGCCCAGTTCCCCACAGAAACCCCTGTGCCCAGGCTTGCACCCCCACCCTCCTCACACCCGCACCCCCGATCCTTCCCCTCCTCGGATTCCTTTAGGCTGTGCCCGTGCCGACATCCACGACGAGGCCGACCCCGCCCTCGCACACACAACTCGCGAGCATGCGCGAAAAGATCCTCGACTGGTTCGACGCGAACAAACGCGAGTTGCCCATGCGCGCACCAGGGAATTCGCCCTGGGGAACGCTGGTTGGCGAAGTCATGAGCCAGCAGACGCCGATGCCGCGCGTTCAACCGATCTGGCAGCGTTGGATGGAGCTGTGGCCGACCCCGCAAGACCTTGCGGCGGCGAGTCCTGCCAAGGTTCTCGTCGAATGGGAACGGCTCGGCTACCCCTCGCGGGCGCTTCGCCTGCGCGAGTGTGCGATCGCGATCGCGAAGCGGCCCGGAGGCCGGGTTCCTGCGGATTACGAGGAGCTGTGCTCCCTACCGGGGATCGGCCCCTACACGGCCTCCGCACTCATGTCCTTCCAGTTCCACGCCCGAATCGCGGTTTTGGATACGAATATCCGACGAGTGCTCGTACGTACTGTGCTGGGATGCGAGCGGCCCTCGTCCTCTGCCCCATCCAAGCAGGAGCGCATTCTGGCCGATTCCCTTCTGCCCGTCGAGGGCGCCGAATGCGCGCGCTGGAACGTCGCGATCATGGAGTTCGGTGCGCTGCACTGCGTCCAACGCTCGCCCGCGTGCGATTCTTGCCCGCTCGTCTCCTCATGCAGGTGGTTCCTCGCAGGTAAACCCGCATCGGAACGACGAGGCAGGGCTCAGGCGTGGGCGGGCACGGACCGTCAGGCACGAGGACGAGTGATCGCGCTGTTGAGGTCGCTTCATCGCAGCCCGGATGAGGCTAGAGCAGAGGATGCATCCCCTTCGGTTTCACGAGCGCAGGCTCTTGAAGCTGCGGCACTTCCCGGTGCGGACGCGGATCAGGCGCCCCGGGTTCTCGCGAGCCTTATCACGGATGGACTGGTGGTGATCCAGGACGAGGATCGAATCGCACTGCCGAGCAGCTGATCCTCCCTTGTCTTGCGCGGTTGACACCATGCTGCGCGGTTTTCGCAGCATGATCCGAGCCTCTTCGAAAAACCCCTTCTCTTTACCTCTCCTTTCCTTGGCTGGAGGCGTGGGGGCGTTCCTGCCGAGGCAAGGACGCAGCATAGCGAGGGCCACGCGCAGGGAGTCTTCCGGGCGAGGCGCGCGACATAGCGAGGGACTCTAGCTGTATGCATAGCGAATCTTCGGGGTTTGCGCGAACCTGGCCTTCTCTTCCGATGTCGCCCGAACTTTCCGGTGTTGTGCGAGCTTTCCGGACGGCCCCTGCGCCAGAAGCCTCACGTCCGCTCGCATCCGGAAGTCTCGTCGTCGCGTTTGCGCAGGGTGTCGGTGATTCTCTCACGTCCGCTCGCATCCGGAAGTCTCACAGGCACCACCTCACGCGCTTTCATGCCTCGAGCCTCATGCGTTCTCGCATCTGGAAGGCTCTCTGGTGTGGAGACGGGCATGATGCCCGGGCACTCACGCCCCCTCATATTCGGAAGGCTCATGCCCTCTCACATCCGGAGCCTCACGCCCCCTCGCATCCGGAAGCCTCTCGCGCTGACGCGAAGGTGTGGGCGGGTGCGGCCTCACGCCCCTCTCGCCCCCTCGAAGCTCATGCGTTCCCCCGGAAAAGCCTCATGCGCTTCTCACAAAAACAGCCGCAAGCTGCGGGCGAATCCTCAGAAACACCCGCAGCCTGCACCTCCTTCGAAGCACCTCGATTCAGTAACGGATCGCGTCGATCGGTTTGACTCTCACCGCAGCAAAAGCCGGGATAATCCCACACAGCGCGCCAATCGCCGTCGAAATCGCCACACCGGAAATCGCCGCATTCACCGGGAAAGCCGGTTTGCCTTGGAGCACAATGTCGAGGCTTTCCAGCGGCAAGAACCTCACGATCACGATCGCCAGCCCAACACCAATGACACCCGCAACGAAAGTCGCGACCACCGACTCCATGAACACCGCGAAGAAGACGCGCTTGGCTGAGGCTCCCATTGCTCGACGAATGCCGATTTCGCGGATCCTCTGCCTGACGGTCACGATCGCCACGTTCAAAAGCCCGAGTGCACCGAGGAGAATCACAATCCCACCAACAATCATGACCACGGTCTGCGCGGTCTGGAGGGCGGATTCACCGGTCTCAACCTTCTCGCCACCATAAACCGAGCCCTTCCACCCCTTACCGAGAATGGCGGCGAGAGCATCTGGGAGGACCTCCCTGGCCTGTTCGGCCTGCTCCTCACCGCTCCAGACGAGCATCTCGACCGAAGGGCGAGCTGAAGAGCCTGTTCCTGAAGAGTTCGGACCTCCGAGCTTGACGAACTGCCACGCCCGGTAGTCCACGTACATCTTCGCTTCGTCCCACTGGGAGGATGCGTCGATGACGCCGACGACCCTGTAGCGGGTTTTCGCCTCATCATCGGAGGTGAGGATGATCGGGTCCTCGATCGGTGCGCGTCCCAAAGAGTTCCACAGGATCGAGTTGATGACGACCGGCACGAGGCGTTGATCAGCATCTCCCTCTTCTATCCAGCGGCCGTGTGAGGGCTGGAGGCGGAAGATCGTCGAATAGCTCGGGTCAACCGCGTAGACACCGATCTCACCGTTTCCTTCGAGCCGGTTCTTAATGGTCGGGTAGCCGCGGAATTGCCCTGTCTCCTCAGCTTTCCAGACCTCTTCGAAGGAAACATATCCTTTTTCGAAGCGAGACCAGTAGGGGATCTCGAATCGAGAGGCGAGCGTTTCCATGGCCTCACCCATCGGGTCGGAAATCCCTCCCGGACTTACGTTCGCGCCCTCGTTCTGTCCTTGTCCCTGTGGATTCTGTCCTTGTCCCTGTGGATCAGGGCTCGCGGCGTTCATCGGATTGCTGCTTCCAGATCCGCCGTAGTTGTGCTCAGAAACCGATACCTCAGTGCCTTCGCCCTCGTCCTCGGAAACCTTCGAGGCGCTGACGTGCAAGGTGACGGAGCGCCCCATCTCCGCGTCGATCATCTCGCGACTCGCTTGGAGGACGAGATCACCGAGGGCGATAACGGTCGACATGGCAGCAACTGCGGCGACAACACCGACGAGGGAGAGGATGACGCGGGCTTTCTGTGCCTTCACTTCCCCCCACGCCTCGACGATTGGACCAAGAATCTGCTCAGGCGACATCATGCCTTCACCTCCCTTGACTCGCTCGAAGGCAGTGAGACCCGCCCCTCGTGAAGCGTTCCATCGTAGAGCTCAAGCACCCGGTCGGCCCGTTCGGCGACCTTCGGGTCGTGCGTGATGACGAGAAGCGCGGCATTATTCTCCGCGGCGACTGTCTCAAGGAGTTCCATGACGCTCCCACCAGTGTCAGGGTCGAGGGCGCCGGTGGGCTCATCCGCGAGGATAATCTTCGGGCTGCGCACGAGTGCACGCGCGATCGCAATGCGCTGCTGCTCACCACCAGACATCTGGGTCGGATGCGAGTCCACTCGATCGCCGAGGCCGACGCGCTCGAGCATGCGGGTAGCGAGCTCTCGGCGCTTCCAGAATCGTGCGCCATTGGAGTAAAGGAGGGGAACCTCGACGTTCTCAAGGGCTGTGCGAGCGTTGAAAATGTTGAACTGCTGGAAGATGAAGCCGACGGTGTCACCTCGAAGGCGTGCCCGCCGCCCCTCTCTAAGGGAGGCGACATCTATTCCGTCGATCGTGTATCTGCCCGCAGTGGGCAGGTCGAGCATTCCGATAATGTTGAGCATTGTCGACTTGCCCGTGCCCGAACGGCCGACGATCGACACGTGCTCACCTGCTTCCACCTTCAGGTCCACTCCAGTGAGGATCCGAAGGTCGGATTCGTCTGGCAAGGTGACTGTCCTTGTCACCCCTTCGAGTTCGATGAAGGACATCTCAGCTATCCGCTTCCGAGGTTGTGGCACTGTTGCCTGCGATTGGGGCTCCGAGATCGCCTGTGTCGGATTCTCGCTTCGTGTTGTCTTTCTTCGCGCTCGGTGTGAATTCGAGGACGGAGTCGGATTCGCTCAGGCCCTCGGTGATCTCGACGATCTTCCCATCGGTGATACCGAGCTTGACCGGGTGCTTCTGTGGTTTGGTTCTTTCCTCGCCCACGAGGTACACGTAGCCGGTTTGGAAGCGGCCCTCGACTGCGCTCACAGGAAGTGTGAGTACCTGGCTCGCCTGTCCCGAAACGATCTCCATGGTCAGTTGAAGGCCTGGGAAAACCGTTTGTTCAGCGGGAATCGGGCATTTCGCCTGAATGCCGGTCTGGGTGTTCTGCTGGTTGTTCTGGTCCTCGGACTTCGTGGTTTTCTCGGGGGTCACGATCTCCAGGCCTGAGCAGGTGAAAGGTGCTGGGCCGTTTGTGATCGTCAAGGTCGCTTCGCTTGGCGCATTTTGAATGCGGTAGAGCTGGTCGGCATTCAGGGTCGCGAAGGCTGAGAAGGTCGAGGGTTGGATCGTGGCGACCGGATCGCCAATCGAGAAGCGCTGTCCGATCAGCGCATTCAGATGGAGTGTCCCCGTGGCGTTCGCGTAGATCGTCGTATAGCTGTAGGTCGTCGGAGTGGTCTGCATCTGCGGAGTGCCCTCTGCGTCAACACTCGTCGTTGTCTCCCCGGGGATTTCCTTGCGAACTTCGAGGATCGGGGTTCCCGACTCGACAGCCGTGCCGTCAAGAGCCCCGATGTAGGTGACCTCACCCTCGCCGCTCGCTTTCACTGTCACCGAAGGATCGGATTGGACGGTCCCTTTTGCGCGGACTGTGTTCGTGATGTCAGCTTTCGTGGGGGTAACCGTGATCTGCGTGTAGTTCGCATCCGGATTGAGTGATTCGGCCGTATCGTCTCCGTTCGCTGGGAAGAATGCGAACTTCACGAGGGCGAGCGCGATGATCGCCCAAATCAGTGTCCGTGCAATTGCGAGGACACGCTTCGATCGGGTCGACGACGACATGGAAACTCCTCAGATCCGTAGAATCGATTGGATTCGCGTGGAATCACGTTCAAATTAGAGGAGGAAACGGCCCTCGAGGAGGATTCTCAGGTAAGAACCGGGGGAGTCTCAGGGTTCTTCCGGGGTCCCCTGGTTTCTGGTCTGGTCCCAGATTCTTGTTTCTCTTCCTGCGCACCCACACCCCAAACACAATCTCGCACCGGGTCCGACGCATGCACCAACGCCGAGATCACAACCAGGGGAGACAAGACCCTCCCCTAGACCTGCACCCTCACCCCAAACATGATCTCGCACCGGGTCCCGGCCTTGCACCACCGCCGAGATCACAACCAGGGGAGACAACACCCTCCCCTACACCCGCACCCACACCCCAAACACAATCTCACGCCAGGTCCAACGCACGCACCACCACCGAGATCACAACCAGGGGAGACAACACCCTCCCCTACACCCGCACCCACACCCCAAACACAATCTCACGCCAGGTCCAACGCACGCACCACCACCGAGATCGCGGGTTATAGGACACAAGTGTCCGCATCCCCTTTTTGTCCTATAACCGGGACTAGTGCTGGCATGCAACGACGGCTCGACGCTCAGAGAGCGCAAGAAGGGCAGAGCGTAAGAGCGTAAGAGCGTAAGAGCGTAAGAGCGTAAGAGCGTAAGAGCGTAAGAGCGTAAGAGCGTAAGAGCGTAAGAGCGTAAGAGCGTAAGAGCGTAAGAGCGTATGCGATATCGACAGTAGGACAGCCGGGAGCCCATAGCGCGTAAGAGGGGCCTGCTTGCTGGTATGCAATGACGGCTCCACGGTCACCGAGGGCAAGAAGGGACTGGCGCCAGTATGCGGCGAGTCCGACACAGTCGCCGCTGTGCCAGTGAATGCACAACTGGCCCGGCGAATGCCGGGCCAGCCTGATCGAGCGGGCGACGGGAATCGAACCCGCCTCTGAAGCTTGGGAAGCTTCCATTCTACCGATGAACTACGCCCGCCAACTTCGCAGCAGCGAAGCGACTCACCAAATCATAGCCGGACTCGCCGCGAGCGTCCACGTCAACACAAAACCACAGGTCGCCAGGAATACAAAAGGCCCGAAATCGTGCAGCCCCCACGTCTCCACGAGCGGGGGAACGAACACAGTTGTGCCCGGGAGATCTCCGAAACGCAATCTCTTGAGGGCATTCGGCGAGCACAGACGTTCCAGTCACAATGAACTCACAGTTCCCACGGGCTCCTCGAAGCTCAGATTCCTACGGCACGCGCCCCACAGACCACTCCGACAAGACACACCCAAACCGACCCGGCACGCGCCCCACAGACCACTCCGACAAGACACACCCAAACCGACCCGGCACGCGCCCCACAGACCACTCCGACAAGACATACCCCAGACCGACGCGGCAGGACATCCCTCGGAGCAGCCCAAGAAGACAGTCTCTATCGCCACGAGCTCGACTCATCCATGCGCTTCATGCTCCTAGACTGAGCGCGTGACTCCCACTCCAGTCGTCGCCGCCGCGATAGTCGATTCCCTGGCCAATCCGCGCCACCTGCTGTGTGCCGCACGCGCCTACCCGCCTGAGCTCGCTGGGGGATTCGAACTGCCCGGCGGCAAGATCGACGAGGGCGAGGAGCCCCTGGACGCCCTCGCACGTGAAATTCATGAAGAACTCGGGACCAGGATCTCCATCGGACCTGAGGTTCTCACCCCCGAGGGCGAGTGGTGGCCGATCATGCAGGAGCGCCGTATGGGCGTGTGGATCGCCGAGGTCGAGCAGGGCGCTCCCGAACCGGCCCCGAGGGGCTCGCATTCCGAACTCCGCTGGGTGCCCCTTGAGGAACTCGCACTCCTCGATTGGATCGGAAACGATTTACTCATTGCGCTCGCCGTCGCGAATCGCTGCGCGAGAATGCGAAGGATCAACTGACAGCACGGCCCCGCCTCTCATCTTTTCCCGCCGCTGCCTCCCGGACTCTCTTGCCACTCCGACTCCCGAACTCTCTCCATGCCGTTCCCGTCCTCTTCTCGTCCGAGGCTCCCACTCGCTTCGCCAGATTCGACTTCACCAGGGTCTGCTTCACCACCCATTTGACGACACGCCAGCCTGAAGTGTCAGAATGTCACTATGCCGAAAATCATCGGGGAAAGTCTCGCCGACCACCGCACATTGACGCGCAAGAAGCTCTTCGACGCTCTCGGACAGCTCCTCGCCGAGCAGCCCTTCGACACCATCACCATGTCGCAGATCGCCACTCGCGCCAAGGTCGGACGCACCGCCGTATACAACCATTTCGAGGACAAAGAAGTCCTCCTCCTCGCCTACATGTCTGAAGCGACCAAGGAGTTCGCGAATATTCTCGCCAACGCCGTCGAGAATGAGCCCAACCCCATTGAACAACTCCGCCTCTATGTGCGCACCCACCTCGAAATGACCAGCCGCTATCATCTGGCGGGCCGCATCCATTTGCGCGACCAGGTCTCAAGCCAAAACTCCGGTCACCTGCACGAACATGCGAATGTCATCGGCATGATGCTGCTGAGGATCCTCGGCGACGCGATGCGTCAGAAATTGATCCCAACGCAAGACGCCTACGGCTTGATCAGACTGATCCAGGCATGCCTCGCGGGCCAGCATCTACCAAGTTCCCAGCCTGAGCGCCGCACTCGAATCACCCAGATCGAAGCCTTCATTCTGCGCGCGGTCGGTTCACCGGCCTCGACGATCTCGAAGATCCCCTCCCCGATCAGAACTGGCGACAACCTCGAATCGGCTGAAGACCGCGAGACCTCATACATGCGCTGCCCTGTTGCGAATTGAAAGATCCACACTGGCGTCCCCCTCCAACCAGCAGCACCCCATCGATTCCGCTCGACACAACACCAGCGCCCACAGACGAGGACGAGTGCAAGGAAGCAGCCCGGGCGAAGAGGAGATCAGGATCACGAAGAAGCCTGAACAGGAACACAGACAAGCCTAAAGGGGACGCGGATCACAGGTCTTTTCCCGCTGTCGCGGAATACTCGCGTATAGGGCATCGTTGGAATCAACGAAAGGGCGAGAGCCCGAATGCGCAACGCCACCGGCGCAGCGCTCATGACCTCGGGCCCAGCCCGACTGACCCCGGGCTCAGCCCGACAACCCAAGGAGACCGCATGGCCACCGTCGCTCTTACCGCAGACACCTTCGAAAAAACCATTTCCGACAACGGCATCGTCCTCGTCGACTTCTGGGCCTCCTGGTGCGGCCCCTGCCGTCAGTTCGCCCCCGTTTTCGAAGAGTCCTCGAATAAGAACCCCGACATTGTTTTCGCCAAGGTCGACACCGATGCTGAGCAGGACCTCGCCCGCGCCGGCGCGATCACCTCGATCCCGACCCTCATGGCCTTCCGCGATGGCATCGCGATCTTCCGCCAGGCCGGCGCCCTGCCCGGCCCCGCCCTCGAGGACCTCATCTCGCAGATCCGCGCGCTCGACATGGACGAGATCCGCAAGCAGATCGCCGAATCGGAGAAGTGATTTCCCGGCGACCATAGGCCACCCACGAGTAAGAGAGTAGGATAGGTCACAATTCCGCTCCTCATCACCCAGGCCGAGCATGCGGCTTCACCCCGCCTCAGCCTCGACGAGCAGGACCCTTTGGCCACTCCTCTTTCGACTCGGAAGGACCACCCGCATGGAGTACCTTGCACTCACCGGGTGGTCCTTCTGCGTCCTCTTCCTCATCTTTTTCCTCCACGAACGCGCCACCTCGAAACACTTGCGCAAGGAACTCGAGTCACTCCGACTCCGCGCCCTCGAAACCGCGAATGCGCCCGCTGTTCTCGCCCACGAAATCCGAACCCCGCTCGCCCTCATTCGCGGAGCGGGGGAACTTTTATCCGAGGGGATGGCTGGGGAACTCACGGACACTCAACGCCAGTTCCTCCACACGATGATGACGAACACTCAGCGCGTCATCGCACTGGCAGAATCCATGCTCACCGACCTCAAATTGCACTCATCCGACCCGCTCGCCACAGAGCCCGTGGATATTCGCGAGGTCGTGGCCTCCACCGCCCGGGAAATGCGCCGGATCAGCGATACCCCGATTCGAGTGGACGCCCCCGGCGGAGTCCTCATCGTCCCGGCGAACGCGCCGATGATCCGACAGCTCATCTGGAATCTGCTTAACAACTCACTACGCCACGCCTCTTCCGAGGCGGTGATCGTGTCGGTCGCACCGGCTGAAGGCGGTGGCGCACTCATCTCCATTGAAGACTCGGGGACGGACATTCCCGAGGATGAACAAGAGACAGTCCTCGCCCCCTTCATCTCCGACTCTGCGCCAAACCCGGGGACGGGCATCGGTATGGCGGTCGCTGGCCGCATTGTGGAGGCCCACGGCGGAAGCCTCATGATCGACTCTGTCGAAGGACGAGGAACCGCCGTCCACATCCGTCTTCCGGGAGAACGATCATGACCCCGCGAGCGCTCGTCGTCGACGACGAACCCCAAATGCTGTCTATCGTGTCGTTCGCCTTGCAGACCCAGGGCTTCGAATGCCTGAGCGTTGCGAACACCGCACGCGCCTGGGAGCACTTGGCCGCCCACAGCGTCAATCTTGTGGTCCTCGACATCATGACACCAACCGGTTCTGGCATCGACCTCGTCAAGCGAATCCGAGCCCGCGGAGACGATGTTCCGATCATTTTGCTGACCGCCCTCGGCGATGAAGAAGACCGGATCGCTGGCCTGGAGGCCGGGGCCGATGACTATGTGACGAAACCTTTCAGCCCGCGCGAGTTAGCGCTGCGCGCCCAGGCGATTGTCAGGCGCTCCACGCCCGCAGCGCCAGAGCGAATACTGGACGCGGGCGAGCTGCATATCGACGTGGATCGGCACGCCGCCTCATGGAAGGGCGAACCCATCACCTTGAGCCCGACCGAGTTGAAAGTCCTCGCGACCCTCGTGGCTCGCGTCGGCCAAGATGTCGCCTGGCGTGACCTGCTCAACGAGGCGTGGGAAACGACTGACGCAACCGGTGCCCACAACATGATCAAGACGACGATCTACCGCCTGCGCCGTCAACTCGAACGCGTGGGCATGGACCCGGGTGTCATCCAACCAGTGAGGGGGCGCGGTTATCGCCTCCTCATTGACGAGGGCGAACAGCCCCTACCCGAGTCTTGAGGATTCACATCGGCTCCTCCTGACGAGGCTGCCGCATGGCCGTCCGTCTCCACACTAACGAGAGTCAACACGAGCAAATCCCCTCCGAACTGGCAAGAGGTAACCTGAGCCCCCAGATTGCAGCCCCCGCCCGAATCTTGAGGATTCACACCCCCTCGGTAACAGAACTGTTTCTTTTCGCCACCAATCCCCTCTCGGACTGTTACCCGCTGCGCGCCACCATCAGAGTGTCCCTTTTTGTGTTCAATCCTGAAGGAAACAACGATGTCTCCACAGCCTTCACGCCCCCTCGGGTTTCTCTCGGCGCCGCCCGCGGCACCGGCGCTTCCCGCTGAGCGTGTCGCCCCGACCTACAAGACGTGGAGGACCAACGTCTTCCTGGGCATCTTCATCGGCTACGCGGGCTTCTACCTGATCCGCAATAACGTGACCCTGGTGTCGTTCATCCTCAAGGACTACGACATCATGAACACGGTCGGCATCGGTATCGTCGCCAACGCCGTCCTCTTCGCCTACGGACTTTCAAAGTTCTTCATGGCGATGCTCTCGGATCGTGCGAACGCCCGCTACTTCATGCCGATCGGCCTCGCCCTCTCGGCCGTCATGAACCTCCTCATCGCCTTCGTCCCCACCCTGTCCGCCACGGTTGGGATCTTCGCGGTCGTCATGTTCATCAACGGCTGGTTCCAGGGCATGGGCTGGCCTCCCTCAGGCCGCGTCCTCGTCCACTGCTTCTCCACCTCCGAGCGCGGTTGGCTCACCTCCATTTGGAACTGCGCCCACAACGTCGGCGGTGCTGGCGTCGGCTTGATCTCCGCCTGGGCCCTCGGAACCTTCGCGACGAATGAGGCCGACTGGACTCCCGCTTTCTGGGCGCCCGCACTCGTCGCCCTCGTCGTTGCCCTCATCGCTTTCCTCCTCATCCGCGACCGTCCCGAAGCAATGGGTCTGCCGCCGATCGAGAAGTTCCGCAATGACCCGGCCAAGGTGGAAATCAAGGGCGATGCGATGGGCTGGAAGGAAATGCTCTTCAAGCACGTCCTCACCAACCGCGTCGTCGTCCTGCTCGCCCTCACGAACGTTTTCGTCTACACCCTGCGCTACGGCGTCCTGTCCTGGATCCCGATCTACCTCACCGAGCAGGTCCACGGCGTCAACGTCAAGGAAGGCATCCTCGGTTTCGCGATCTACGAGGGCGCGGGGCATCGTCGGCACGATCCTGTGCGGTTGGGTCTCTTACAAGGTCTTCAAGGGCTGGCGCTCGGGCGCGGGCATCCTCTTCCTCGGTGGTGTCGGCGTGAGCGTGCTCATCTACTGGCTGATGCCGCTCAGCGCTCCGATCTGGATCTTCTACGTCCTCATTGCGATCATCGGCGGTCTGATCTACGGCCCGGTCATGCTGATCGGCCTGCAGGCGATCGACTTGTCGCCGCGTAACGTCGCGGGCACCGCAGCAGGCTTCACCGGCCTCTTCGGCTACCTGCTCGGCGCGACCCTCGCCTCCTCGGGTGTCGGCACCCTCATCCACTACTTCGGCTGAAACGTCGCCTACGGCTTCCTCGTCGTCGTGGCCATCGCCGCCGTCGTGCTGATGTTCATCGTCGGCAAGGACGAGCGTCGCCTCATGGAGGCCCGCCACGCCACCGCACTCCAGGAAGGATGAGTTCTCCTGAGGCTGGGCTTCCTCTTGCCCGGAAGCCCGGCCCCATTCTCAGAGCACCAGGTACGAGCCCCTAAGGCTTAGCCCGGCTCTCACAATCCCGCTAGCGCCGACGATCTGTACCTATCCGGATCGTCGGCGCTAGTGTGTATGAATGACGACCCTTCGCCTCCCGATCCTGCCCATCGCGGGGCTTGTGCTCGTCATCGCCGCTTTCACGTCCCTCCTTGCACTGCTCGCACCGAGTCGGGCAGATCTCCTCGTCGTCTGCTCGAACACGGCGAGCGTGTGCGACGCCCTCGCCGAACACTACGAGCAACACACTCGAACCAGCGTCGACGTCGTCCGAGTCCCCACATCCGAAGCACTTTCCCACCTTGCGGCGACCCACGGGGATTCCGAATTCGACGTATGGCTCGGCGGCCCCGCTGAAGCGCACGCCGAAGCCGAGCGCCTCGGACTGCTCCGCCCCGTTGAAGGCATCGACGTTTCGGGCCTGCCCGAGCATTACCACTCCGCCTCCTGGTTCGGCTTCTACGGGGGATCCTCTCGATCTGCGCAACCCCTCAGGCGAGTGAGCAGCTCACCTCCTGGAACTCACTCGTACGTTCACGCCTTCCCCTGATCGTCCCTCTGCCCCTCACTTCAGGGACCGCTGCGACGATGCTCGGAGTCCAGACGGGGCGCTTCGGCTCGGTCCCCGAATCGATTCCCTTCTTGCGCGCCCTCGATGCCCAGGTCGTCACCTACTCCGATTCGGGTACGGACCCGGCTCACCTCGTCGCCATCGGCCGTGCTCAGACGGGTATCACCTTCGACACCTACTGCGAAGAAGAACAAAGACTCGGTGCCGAACTCGTGACCGTCTACCCGAGTGACGGCACAGGGTTCGAAGTCGGGGCAGTTTCCCTTCCCAAGCGAGCAGAGGAACGCAAGCAGGCAGAGGATTTCCTCGCATGGGTCGTGTCGGACGAGGGACAGGCGCTGGCCTCTTCGATCGCAGGGCAGGTGCCGATTTCGCGTCGCCTGGCCGATAACCTGTCCCAGCGCCTCACCGCACTCGACATTGCCGTGTACGGAGCGGATCCCGAGGTTGAATCCCTCAACCGCAGCCTTGAGATCGGAGCATGGCAGGCCCAGGTGTACGCCCCCAGGGGCTGCACCCCCGATGAGATCACCGACTCGCCCGCCCCCGCGTGCGGAAGCGTTCCCGCACGCGACTCGAACTTCACGCGAATCGTATTGGGCCCGAGCATTGCCAGGACGGGCCTTCTTTCACTCGCAGCAGGTGGGATCGCTGTCCTCCTCGGGAGTTTCATCGCACTGGCTCTGCGCTTCGCCCCAAGGCGGAGCCTTATCTTCATGCCTTTCATCCTCCTGCCGGGCTTGGTCCCTCCGGCGGTAAGTGCCGAGACGCTCATGCTCCTGGAGGCACCCGCCTACTCGATCTGGACGCTCCTGGGAGCTGTGGCCCTCAATGCAACACCGTTCGCCGCAGTCATCATGGTCTTCGGGCTGTCCTCCGTATCTCGTGAAGAACTCCTCGCCGCTAAGGATCTCGGGGCTCGGGGACCACGCGTCGCCCGAAGGATCCTCGCTCCCGCCCTCGTGTCCACTGTGTTCCCCTCCTTCGCCGTCGCAAGCCTCATGGCCGCGTCCGATGTATCAGCCTCGACTGTGAACGCGGGCCGCGAACCCTACCTCGCTCCCCTGGCGCGTCATGCACTCAACGCGAGCTCCGATCATTCCCTCGCCCTGAAGATCCTCGCTCTCTACCTCGCTGCCAGCGCGATCACGGCTCTCAGCCTCACCCGTGTTCTGCGCTTGAAGCGAGCATCTGCTTCCCCCTTCGCTCCGAGTGCGCACGCGCCTGAGCTTTTCGGGCGCGTCTCACGCGCACTTGGAGCCGCCCTCGTCCTGGCGGGGCTCGCCGCCCTGGGGCTCATCGCCATTGTCATTTACAGACTTGTTGTGGCATTCCTTTCAGGCTCCCCCCAGACCCTCCTGTTCAATGCCGCCCGAGAATCCTTCCTCGTCCTCCTCCTTGTCGTCCCGATCGCCGCACTCATTGGTTTCATCACCGCCCTGTCGAACCTGCGGCGCATGAAGGCGCTCAACACTGTGGCGCTCCTGGGCCTACTCGCCTCGCCCGTCGCAGGTGGCATCCTCGTCCACATCATTCACCGACGTCCCCTCGAGTTCGCAGGCCACGTCCTCCTTCCCCCGCTCGTCGGCGGAGGCTCCCCTGCAGGGGGCCTCATTGCCGTTCTTATCGCGTATCTCCTGCTTGCCCTTCCCGCCGCCCACTTCCTCATGGTTTTCGCGCTTTCAGGCACCCGTGATGTGCGTCGTGCCACCGAGGATTCGGGGGCGAGCCGAACGCGCACCATCGTTCACGTCGTCATCCCAATGAGGCGAGGACGAATCCTCGCCGCCCTGGCTGCGCTGAGCGCAATCGTCATGTCAATGAGCGCTCCGGCCGTGTTCGTCGTGCCCGCAGGCTCAGCATTTCCCGCAGTCGCCCTCATTCCTTATGCAGCTCACGGTTCCACAGGGCACGTCCTCACCTTCGGGATCCTCGGTGGAGCCTCCGCCCTCACGATGCTCGCTTTGGCGGCGGCTGCCCTCATCCCGACTCTCAGGAGACCGCATGTCTGAGCTGATCCACGAGGTGACGACACCTCATGCTGAGCCTCTATTGGACGTGCACGGCCTCGCACTCCAGCGCGAAGCCCGATTCCTTCACGATGTCTCCTTCAGCCTCGCACCCGGTGAGGTCCTTGCCGTCGTCGGGCCTTCCGGCTGTGGAAAGTCCACTCTCCTGCTCGCCCTGGCGGGCTTCGAGGAGTGCAGCGGAGAAATCCGAGTCGAGGGGACTTCCCTTCAGGGAGTGGTTCCCCAACGACGCCCAAGCTCACTGGTGTTCCAATCACCCGCTCTCTTCGAGCGTATGAGCGTGAGGGAGAACATCGCTTTCGGATTGCATGGCAAAGCGCTTGGTGCAAAGCACGCGCACGACCTCGTCGAAGCGGCGATGACGAGGATGGGGATCATCGCCCTCGCTGATCGCTATCCTGATGCCCTATCGGGGGGACAGGCGCAAAGAGTGGCCCTCGCCCGGGCCTTGGTGACAAGGCCGAAGGTGCTGCTCCTCGATGAGCCTCTCGCCCACGTCGGAGCCTCCCTCGCTGCAGCGATCCGTCAAACTCTCCTGCGTGAGATCCGCAGGCTCAAAATCGCGGCCCTCTATGTCACGCACGATGTTGAGGAGGCGTGTCTTGTCGGCGATCGCCTTCTCATCATGGACGCTGGGCGGGTCCGCCAGATCGGTGCTCCGCGCGAGCTCTACGAGCGTCCGAACTCAGAAGCGGTCGCCCGCCTCATGGGCATTGCGAATGTTCTCGCATGCGAAGTCGAGGAGATCGTGAGCGAGCAAACTGCGCTCGTACGCTGCGGCTCGGCCTCCTTCCACGTGCCCGCACCACGTGTGAAGGAATGTGGGGGTGCAGACTCAGAGGACATAGCCTCGAGGGGTGCAGCCTCGGGGAGCGAGGACGAGACCTCAGGGGACGAGGTCGGGGACGCTGGCGGTATCGAGGATTCCGGGGACGCTGGCGGCGTCAAGGATTCCGGGGGCGACAATGTGGTGTTCGCAAAGCGAAGTCTCCTTTCCCTGGGCCCTGCACTTCTCGCAATGCCCGGTGAGGCGATCGAACTCTTGGCGGCCCCGCCCTCGGCGATCATTGGACGACACGCGCAGGTAATCGGGGCTTTCTTCGTGCGCGGCATCATGGTCTATGACCTCGAAACCGAGTTCGGCACCCTCGTCGCAAGGGACTCTTCAGTGCGAGAGCCTTTCACGCTCGGCGATCATGTCGAGTTCGAGTTCAGAGGAGGTTGGGTTATTCCCCGTGAGGGAACAACTCGGAGCCCTGAACACTGACAATTCACACTGAGTGCCCAGCCCCGGGGTCTCCTGCTCCCTGACACTCAGGGAATGGGGGCTCAGAGCACTATTGCTCGGGAGCAGGGTACCTACTCTCTGACACTCAGGGAATGGGAGCATGGCGCAAAGGGTGGAGGCGCCGGCCCAAAGCTTTTGGGGACCAAGAGCGCCCCGAACTTCAGCAACCGCGAGCGCCCCGAACTTCAGCAACCGCGAGCGCCCCCAAAACCGAGAAAACACGAACGCCCAAGCCCCGGAAGCCGAATACACCCCAAGCCCCGGAAGCCGAACACACCCCAAGCCCAGCTCAGAAATTGGAGCCCCGGACAGGGCGAGGGGCCCGAGCCCGGGACTGTGGCGTTCAGCCGAGCAGTTCCTTCGCCACCACCTCGGCGACCTGGATCGCATTCAGAGCCGCGCCCTTGCGCAGATTGTCACCGCTCAGGACGAGCACAAGGCCCCTATTTCCCTCGACGGCCTGGTCTTGGCGGATACGGCCGCAGAGCACCTCGTCGCGTCCCGCCGCTTCAAGCGGTGTCGGCACCTCGACCAGGCGAACACCGGGGGCTGAAGCGAGAACCTCGCGGGCCTCATCCGCTGTGATCGCGCCAGAAAACTCGGCGTGGATCGTTAGGGTGTGCCCGGTGAAAACAGGGACGCGCACGCACGTCCCGGACACGCGCAGATCCGGAATGTGCAAGATTCTGCGAGACTCGTTGCGCAGCTTCTGCTCCTCGTCGGTCTCCTCACTCCCGTCTTCGACGATTGAACCGGCAAGGGGGACGACGTCGAAAGCGATGGGGGCGACGTAGACCTCGGGCTCAGGCAGGGTGATCGCGCGCCCATCGAGGGCGAGGGCAGCGAGGTCCTGGCTGACACCGGAGCGGGTTTGACTCACCAGTTCTTGCACGCCCTTGATGCCCGAACCGGAAACGGCCTGGTAGCTGGACACGAAAAGGCGCTCAAGGCCACCAGCCTTATCGACCAGCGGACGGAGCACAGGCATTGCGGCCATCGTCGTGCAATTCGGGTTCGCGATAATGCCCTTCGGGCGCTTCGCCGCGTCCTCGGGATTGACTTCGGAGACGACGAGGGGAACCTCAGGGTCTCTACGCCAGGCGGATGAGTTGTCGACGACAACCGCGCCTTGAGCGGCGAACTTCGGAGCGTACTCGCGTGAGGCACTCGCCCCGGCGGAGAAGACTGCAATGTCAATTCCGGAAAAGTCCGAGGTCGCAACGTCTTCGACCGTGATGTGCTGGCCCTTCCACTCCAAGGTGGTGCCCGAAGAGCGCGATGAGGAGAAGAATCGGATGGTCTCGACGGGGAAATCACGTTCGGCGAGAAGAGTTCGCATGACGCGGCCGACCTGTCCGGTGGCTCCGACGACGGCGACGTTCAATCCGCTCATGATTCTTTCCTTCTGTTAGGCGCATTCGCGCTGTCTTTTGGGACCCGGTTTTCCTTCATCTGCTGCACGCCGCGCGTGGAGAAAAAGGATTCAGTATGCGTTCAAGACTTGCGATCGGGTGGGGGTGGTGTCTTTCCATGGCTGGCAGTTTTCCGGGGTGGGTAGGCTCTCAGGGCTGGTGGGCACTGAGGGGCGAGTCAGCGGCCGGTGCCGCCGTAGACAACTGCCTCCGTTTCACTCGAGTCGAGGCCGAAAGCCGAGTGCACGGCTTGGACGGCTCGATCGAGGTCGTCAAGCTTGGTGACAACGGAGATGCGAATCTCGGAGGTGGAGATCAGATCAATATTGATGCCCGCCGCTGACAGGGCGCTGAAGAGTCGGGCGGAAACTCCAGGGTTCGTTCGCATTCCCGTGCCGATGAGGGAGAGCTTGCCGATATTCGGGTTGTATCGCAGCTCCTCGAATCCGATCTCGTCTTGAGCGGCTTCAAGTGCATCAAGGGTGGCCTTCGCATCACCCTCGGGAAGGGTGAAGGTGATATTCGCCCTCGTCGGATCAGAGACCGGCACATTCTGCACGATCATGTCAATGTTCGCCCCGACCTCAGCGCAGATGGAGAAGACTCGGGCCGCGACACCGGGGCTGTTCGGGAGGTTCGTGACGGTAATCTTGTCCTGAGAACGGTCGTGCGCGATACCGGAGACGATGGGCTGCTCCATGTGCTGCTCCTTGGGGTCGAGGAGGGCTGCCGAAGGGACGAGGCCCTTGAGCTCGGGGTTTGCAGGATGGTCCGAGATCCAGGTGCCGTTCTTCTCTGAGAAGGACGAACGGACGTGGAGTGGAACGCCGTAGCGGCGTGCGAATTCAACAGCCCGAAGGTGCAAGATCTTCGCACCATGAGCGGCGAGCTCCAGGGTCTCTTCCTGCGTGATCGTGCGGAGGCGATGCGCCTTGGGAACGATGCGCGGGTCCGCGGAGAACAATCCGTCAACGTCGGTGTAGATCTCGCACACATCGGCACCGAGGGCGGCGGCCAGGGCGACGGCGGTCGTATCGGAGCCTCCGCGACCCAGGGTCGTGACATCCTCTCCTTCGGAGATGCCCTGGAAGCCTGCGACGATGGCGACCTGGCCTTCGCGGATGGTGCGGGCGATGCGTTCGGGCACCATACCGATGATCTGGGCCCGACCGTAGTTCGAGTTCGTTTTAATGCCCGCCTGGGCACCGGTGTAGGCCTGAGCGTCGACGCCAAGTTCATTAACGGCCATTGACAAGAGCGCCATGGAGATTCGCTCTCCTGCAGACAAGAGGATGTCCATTTCACGCTCGGGAGCCTTGGAGGTGATCTGGGCTGCCGTGTCGAGAAGGTCGTCTGTGGTATCACCCATCGCTGAAACGACGACGACGACCTGATGGCCGGCGTCATGGGTCTCGACGACGCGACGCGCGACGCGTTTCATCGCTTCCACGTCGGCGACTGATGAGCCGCCGTACTTCTGCACGATCAGTGCCACGAGTCCCCATTCCTTCTGTGCGCCTTCACCATCTGCAGCGTCCACTGGCGTGAGCGCTCCAGGGGCACTCATGCTGCGAGCGCCGCGCCTCTTCATCCTAAGGAGGCCTTGGCCGATAGCGTTAAACGCCCGATATTCGGGCATCTGCGACATGTTTCTTCTATTTTCGCAGCTCTTCTTTCACTGCTCTTCGATCTGAAGTTCCACACAAACAGATCACATCTCGCAATTTGAGATTAAAATGATCGAAATATGTTCACGAAGCGAACACTCCTGTCCGCCCGTCCCTCGTCCTCGTTAGCGTCGAAGGCAGATGACCGATCAGCCGACCGGCCATTCCCAACACGTGGAGGCCTCCCATGAAGCGCACGTCCCTCATCGCAGCAACCGCAGCCGCCGCCGTTCTCGCCCTCGCGGGCTGCTCCGGCTCTGCCACTTCGACCGACGCGAGCACCCCCGCTTCACCCGCCGGCGAGGCCTATTCAATCGGCATCACCCAGATCACAACCCACACCGCCCTCGACAGTGCCAGAGAAGGCTTTAAGAAAGCCTTCGAGGACGCGGGCATCCAGGTGAAGTACGACGAACAGAACGCTCAGGGCGACCAGGCGACCGCCACTTCGATTGCCTCGAAGTTCGCATCCTCCGACCTCGACCTCGTTCTCGCAATCGCGACCCCCTCCGCCCAGGCCGCCGCCCAGTCGATCACGAAGGTTCCGGTCCTCTTCACCGCAGTCACCGACCCCGTGTCCGCGCAACTCGTCAATTCCTTGGAAGCCCCCGGCTCGAATATCACCGGCACAACCGACATGAACCCGGTCGCCGACCAGATTTCCCTCGTCAAAGAGTTCGCACCCAAAGCGAAGACCCTCGGCATCATCTACTCCTCGGGCGAAGTCAACTCCGAAGTGCAGGTTGAACTTGCGAAGGAAGCTGCCGCGAAAGACGGTCTCCAGGTCGTCGAATCCGCAGTGACGAACTCCGCCGAAGTCCAGCAGGCCGCCCAAGATCTCGCCTCCAAAGTCGATGCGATCTACGTTCCGACCGATAACACCGTCGTCTCGGCCCTGGCCTCCGTCGTCCAAGCGGCCGAGGACGCGAAGATCCCCCTCATCGCCGGAGAAGCCAACTCGGTCGCGCAAGGGGCCCTCGCAACCTACGGAATCGACTACTCGAAGCTCGGATACCAAACCGGTGAAATGGCGATCAGGATCCTCAAGGAAGGAGCTGAGCCCGCAAGCCTCCCCGTCGAAGCGCAAAAGGACTACGAACTCACGGTCAACACGACGACTCTGAAGGCCCTCGGCCTGGAACTCCCCGCGTCCCTGAAGGACAGGGCGGTCACCATCGAGTGATTGGAGAGTCTATCGAGCTCCTCACTTCGCGCCCGTGATGGCTATGGCTCGAGCCTGCGATGGCTCGGATCCGTGATGAGTCGGATCCGGTGATGGCTCGGACATGTGACGACTCCTTGGACCCGTGGCGGCTCGCGTCGGTGATGACGTCATCGTCTGGCTCGCGCCCGGTGATGACACCTTCCTCCGACTCGCACATCCCCTCCGGGGGCATGCAGCGCACCGGGCACACGGAGCGCGTCGGAACAGAACAAGAAACACACCGGATACGAGCACGGCACCGAACCTGCGAACGCCAGCCCCGAGCCTTGCCGCTCCCACCCGGAGGCACGAACCACCCCGAAGCTCGTCCATCCCCGCTCCAGAGGTCTGCATCCCCAATCCGGGCCTCGCCGATCCGAACCTCCCTGCTTTCACCCGGAGGCACGAACCACCCCGAAGCTCGTCCATCCCCGCTCCAGAGGTCTGCATCCCCAATCCGGGCCTCGCCGATCCAAACCTCCCTGCTCCCACCCCGGGCGCACACATCCCCAGCCACAACACAAGCACACCCACCCAAAAGGAAACACTGTGCTCACAGCTCTCGACCTCGGCCTGATTTACGGCCTCATGGCACTCGGCGTGTACCTCACCTTCCGAGTCCTCGACATCGCCGACCTCACCGTCGACTCATCCTTCACGACCGGCGCGGCGGTCGCAGCCGTGATGATCACCGCCGGGCAGAACCCCTGGCTCGCCACCCTCGGTGGCTTCCTCGCGGGCTGTGTGGCGGGAACGGTCACCGGCCTCCTCCATGTGAACGCGGGAATCCACCCCCTGCTCGCCGGCATCCTCACCCAGATCGGCCTCTATTCCATCAACCTGCGCATCCTCGGCAAAGCAAACGTGCCCCTGCTCCGCGGCGTCGAAACCCTTTTGACGCCCTTGCGTGACAAGGGGCTGCTCGGTTCCTGGATCTCAATCCTCATCTTCGCCGCCCTCATCGCAATCGTCACCACCCTGTTCAACTGGTTCCTCTCGACCCAGATCGGCCTGGGGATGCGTTCCACGGGCGACAACGAAGGCATGGCCCGCGCCCAGGGAGTATCGACTGGGACGATGAAGATCATCGGCCTCGCCCTCTCGAATGGCCTAGTCGCAAGCTCCGGGGCGATCATCGCCCAATACCAGGGCTACGCGGATATCTCGATGGGCATCGGCTTGATCGTCGCGGGCCTCGCCTCGGTCATCATCGGCACTGCCCTCATCGGCTCGCAGGGGGTGTGGGTCACCTCCCTCTTCGTCGTCATCGGGTCGATCGTGTACCGCGTCATCATCCAACTCGCGCTCGGCGTCGAGTTCCTTGAGGCGAACGACATGAAACTCATCTCCGCGATCATCGTCTTCGCAGCCCTCATGATTCCCCGGATCGGCATCTTCTCGAAGATCCGCGAGCGCCGCCGCAACCGCAGCCTCGTCCCAGAGCCGGATATCACGCACACGCCCGAAGAACGCGACAATGAAAAGGTGGTGTTCTGATGCTGGACATCGAGGCCGTAACGAAAACCTTCTTCCGCAGGACCGTCAATGAACGAGTCGCTTTGAGCGACATCTCCTTGCACCTCGACCCCGGGGACTTCGTCACGATCATCGGCTCGAATGGCGCAGGAAAGTCGACGCTGCTCAACATTGTGTCCGGCCGCTATCAGGCCGATGTCGGACGCGTGAAGATCGAGGGCGAGGACGTGACGAAACTGCCCGACTACAAGGTTGCGAAATACGTGTCCAGGGTCTTCCAGGACCCGATGGCAGGCACCGCCCCACATCTGTCGATCGAGGAGAACCTCGCGCTCGCATGGTCACGAGGCAGGGGGCGCACACTCGGGCCCGCACTCACCCAGAAGAAGCGTCAGATGTTCCGCGACGTCCTCGCACCCCTCGAGCAGGGCTTGGAGAACCGACTGCACGCGAAGGTCGGTCTGCTCTCAGGCGGCCAGCGCCAAGCCCTCTCCCTCACGATGGCGACTTTCTCGAAACCGAAGGTGCTGCTCCTCGACGAACACACCGCAGCCCTTGATCCGAAGCGCGCCGCACTCATCACGCAGATCACCCGCGAGGCCGTTGAGCGCCAGCACCTCACCACCCTCATGGTCACGCACAATATGGAACAGGCCCTGTCCATGGGTAACCGGCTCATCATGATGCACGAGGGACGGATCATCTTCGAGTTGGCTGGCGAGGAGAAGAAGAGGGCGACGGTCACTTCTCTGCTTGCTGAGTTCGACAAGCTCCGCGGGAAGGAGGAGCAGGGTCTGTCCGACAGGATGCTGCTCGCCTGAGCCCCTGTGCTCGCCTTGTTGCACGAGGTGCGGGCCCCTTCGATGCGTGTACTCGCAATTGACACAAAGCGCACACCATCTGGCACGAGGTGCAGAACCTGGGAACGGGATCTCACAAGGGGGCGAGCGGGGCACGCGTAGAACGAGGCACTACCGCGGGTTCTGGCAAGGAGCGCGCGTAGAACGAGGCACTACCGCGGGTTCTTGCCAGGGGCACGCGTAAAACGTGGCACGACTGCGGGTTCTTGCCAGGGGCGAGCGGAGTGCGGAGGCTGAATCCAGCTCATTTCACGAGGTGCGGGGCTGGGCGTTGTGCGAGACAACTCGGGGATGTGAGAGGAGGGCCTTGTGCGAGGAGGTATAGGGGAGTTTCGAGGCTCGTGGGCCGAATACGGCGTCGGCCGACTTGTGCACGGACAAGTCTCTTCTGCCCCGCACTCGTTCGTTTTCTGGGGGCAGGGCCACAAATGCCCACGGGGCCACGTAGGGTAATCCAGTGACCACTGCACTGTATCGCCGCTACCGTCCCGACACCTTTGCCGATGTCATCGGCCAGGATCACGTGACCGGGCCGCTTCGGGCTGCTCTGCGCGCGAACAAGGTGACACACGCCTATCTCTTCTCCGGACCTCGGGGCTGTGGGAAAACGACCTCGGCCCGCATCCTCGCGCGTTGTTTGAACTGCGCGAAGGGTCCGACGGACACTCCTTGCGGTTCTTGCGATTCCTGCCGCGAGTTGGCAACAGGTGGCGCCGGCTCACTCGACGTGGTCGAGATCGACGCGGCCTCGCATGGTGGTGTCGATGATGCCCGTGAGCTGCGCGAAAAAGCGACTTTCGCTCCGGTGCGCGATAAGTACAAGATCTTCATCATTGATGAGGCCCATATGGTGACGAACCAGGGCTTCAACGCTTTGCTCAAGCTGGTGGAAGAACCTCCCGAGCACGTGAAATTCGTCTTCGCGACGACCGAACCCGAGCGAGTGATCGGCACGATCCGTTCACGCACCCACCACTACCCCTTCCGTTTGGTCCCTCCGGATGTTCTGGGCCCCTACCTGCACAAACTCGCCCAGGAAGAGCATGTGCACATCGCTCAGGGCGTTTTACCGATGGTGATGCGCAGCGGCGGAGGCTCCGTTCGCGACACTCTTTCCGTGTTAGACCAACTCATGGCAGGTTCTATCGACAATGAGCTCTCCTATGAGACCGCTGTCGCTCTCCTCGGCTACACGGACACCGCCCTTTTGGATGACTCTATTGACGCCCTCGCCAGCGGGAATGGGGCCGACGCATATCGCGTGATCGAAAGAATGGTCGAGTCCGGTCATGACCCACGCCGTTTCGTCGAGGACCTCCTACAGCGGCTGCGCGATCTTCTCATCATTGCAATCGCAGGCGAGAAAGCCGGGGACGTCCTCTCGGATGTGCCCGCAGACCAGTTCGAGCGCATGCGCCGCCAGGGGGCGAATTGGGGGGCGCATGGCCTGTCTCGGGCCGCCGACCTCGCCGATGAGGCATTGCGCCAAATGGTTGGCGCAACCTCACCGAGACTCCAACTCGAGCTCCTCATCGGCCGTATCCTCCTTCCCCCGGCTCCTCCGAGCGCCCAGCCGCTCGAAGGCGCCGCCGATTTAGCTTCTTCAGCTGATGGGTCTCAAGAGAATGGCCCTCAGGGGCGCTTCGGGGCTCGTGAAGCCCGGGAAGCACTGGAACGCTCACGGCGCAGTCGCGCGAGTGAGCGAGCCGGAATGAGTGAGCGCAGTGCTGCAGGTGAGCGCAGCCCTGCAGGTGAGCCTCATGCTGCTCGCGAGCGCGAAGGCTCGGCTCAGCACGTCAGCCCTGCCGCCCCTGGCAGACCAAGCCCAGAGAGTGGACGTGCCGCCCCAGCGAACAGTCCCGCCGCTGCAACACACTGGCCGGAGGCAGCCGTCCCCGGCGCAAGCGCTGCTGCCGACGCGCCTGGCACTCCCGACGCAAGCAGGGACCCCGGCGCGCATGGGATTACTGGCGCAAGCACTGCTGCCGACGCGCCCGATGGTCCCTCCTGGCTTCCTGCGAACGATTCTCCCTCGGATAGCGCGAATAGCGACTGGCCCGAGGTCGCAGCCCCCGTCAGCGATGCTCAGACTCACACTCACAACCCGAACGAAACCACGGCTCACCCCTCCCGTGCTCGCTCCGCTCAAGAGCCCGAACACCCGGCAGCCGCACCGCAAACCCAGGGCCCCGATACCTCGACCCCCACAGGCTTCGATCAAGAGAACACCCCCGCGCCACCGAGCGCACCCCTTGAGGTGCCGCCTGGGACAACTCTTCCTCACAGCGACCAGGGAGCAGACACGATCCGTGAACGCTGGAATGAGGTCCTCTCCCGCCTCGGGTCCATCAGCAGATTCGTGGGAACCCTTGTCTCCGAAAATGCTCAGCTCGGTCCCGTGCACGGCTCCGAGCTCGTTCTGCTCTTCCAACATGCGGGCTTCGTCTCGCAGTTCTCTCGCGAGGACCGCGTGACAGCTCTTTCGGACGCCATTTTTGAGGTTACTGGGATACGTGTGACGGTAAGCGCCCAAACCTGGCAAGTCGGCACTGAGCCGGCAATCGCCTCATCCTCCACACATGCTTCCGCTGTCCCTTCCTCACCCACTTCCGATCACGCCTCCCAAAGAGACGCTTTTGAGCGAGCACCCCAGGATCAGACCTCTGCGCGCGCGATCCAGGAGCAGGATTCAGCGCGCGGAACTCAAGAACAGACTTCTGCGCCTGCACCCCAGGGACAGAGCGGCTGGGTTTCGGAGCCGCCCCCTTTTGAGCCTGATGAGGCTCCCGTCGCTGAAGGTGATCGGACCCCCACCGCCTCCTATCCCCTTGATGCCGGAGAAGACTCACCCCAAGACGACACCGCCAAGCGCCTTCATAGCCCCGCCCCCGAATCCGTCCCGGAACCTGCCGAGTCTGGCTTTGCACCCCTTAGCGACGCTGAGACGAGGGATCCTTTGACTGCGGCTCCTGAGCCCGTCTCTCCCGATCCTGCTCAGATCAGCGCTTCTTTCGCAGAGCCTTCTGCCTCGGACTCTCCTGCTGTGGAATCCGCCGTCTCAAGCTCCCCCATCTCGGAGCCTTCCGCTGCGAGCTCCCCAGCTTCGGATTCCCCCGTCTCGGGGCCTTCCAGCTCGGCCGCCCCTGCCTCGCCGCACCATGCCCCCGCGGCCACGCCCGCGGCCTCTAAGGCTCACGTCGGCTACACGAATGGCCCGAAGCGGAGAGCCATCTCGGTCTTCACCTACGATGAGCCCGCCCCGGACAACACTCCGACCGCCTTCGATTCCGCTTCGACGCCCTCACCTGAGGAACACTCCCAGGAACACGCATCCGCACCAGATTCCCCAGCAGCCTCATATTCCGCGCCCACGACGGAATCTGAAGCGGATGCCTGGGGCCCTGTTGCTGCGCCTGGTGGCAGCACAACTCAAGACGATTCGGGGTGGACCCCAGACACCTCAGCACCCTGGAGCCCCGATCCTGGCACGCCCTGGGGCTCCGAACCCTCCGTCCCCGGGACCCCCGAACCTTCCACACCGTGGACCCCCGAACCCTCCACTTCGTGGGAGCCCAATGAGGAAGCTCCATCTACCTGGGGTCCCGGACCTTCGACGCCCTGGGAGCCGCACTCTTCTCCCGCACAAGCCCCAATGTCCGGATGGAGCGAATACCACACCACACCCACCGGCGTTTCCTTCGACGACTCCCCCTCGACCTCGGCAGACTCCCCCTCGACCTCGATAAGCGGCTTCGACAACACCTCAGGTCCCCGCCCATCCGAAGCATCGCCGCAAGCCCCGACCTCGTCACCCGCACTCGACGATTCACCCTCACTGGATGATGAGGACGTGGAAGTGAGCACGCATTTCGGTGTGCCCGCAGTCCTCGATATCCTCGGGGGTACAGTCATCGAGGAGATCTACGACGAGGGGAGCCGCTGAGCCGTGTACGAAGGAGCTCTTCAAGATCTCATCGACGAGTTCGGACGCCTCCCCGGCATCGGCCCGAAGTCCGCGCAGCGCATGGCGATGCACGTTCTCGATTCTGAACCGGACGAAGTCGCTCGACTCGTCGACGCGATCCAAGCGGTTCGCAAACGCGTTCACCACTGCGAGATCTGCGGAAACCTCACCGAGGAAGAAGCCTGCTCAATCTGCCGAGACCCCCGGCGTGATCCGACAACGCTGTGCGTCGTCCAAGAACCGAAAGACATCCAGGCAATCGAAGGCTCACGAGTATTCCACGGGCGCTACCACGTGCTCGGCGGAGTCATCGACCCGATTCACGGCATCGGCCCCGATCAGCTCCGCATCCGTCAGCTCCTCACCCGCCTGCAAGACGATCGCATCACCGAAGTCATCATTGCGACCAACCCGAACGTGGAGGGCGAAGCCACCGCAGCGTACTTGGCGCGCACTCTCGCCACGATCGGCATTACGACCTCGAGACTCGCGATGGGCCTACCCATGGGCGGAGACTTGGAGTACGCCGACTCGATCACCCTGGGGCGTGCCCTCGAAGGCCGCCGCTCCATGGCCTAAGAGCGCCACAAACACAGCTTTTGTCGACATCCCTGCCGATATCGCTCAGGCCCTGTGGAAGCCGTACAGCCGGTAGTCCTCACCCTGTGGAAGCCGCACAGCCGCTATCCTCCACATCCCCTTCAGAGCAAGCCAGCGGGTATCCTTCAGCCCCTGTGGAGGCCAGTCACAAGGAGCTCACCACAACCGCCGCCACCGCGCCTCCTCGCGAAGCGAGCCCTGAGCCTCATTAGCGCGGCACACAGGCCGCGTAGAATCCTCCCGCTCCCAAAACCCCAAGCGACACACCCGGGAATGCCATGCATTCTCGCGGTGCCCCTGTCCAGCTACCCCAAATGCGCTTTCGGCAAGGCTTAGGGGTGACTGGCAGCATCGACATCATGTTGAGGGGCATCCAAACGAAAAATTGAAAGGTGCTCAGCCACCCCAATTGCCGTTTCGGCAGGACTTGGGAGTGCTCGCTAGCACCGAAATCATGTTGAGGGGGCATCCAAACGAAAAATTGAAAGGTGCTCAGCCACCCCAATTGCCGTTTCGGCAGGACTTGGGGGTGCTCGCTAGCACCGAAATCATGTTTGGGGTCCTTTGAGAGGGGTCTTCAGTAGTTTTGGGGTGCTGTCGGTCAAGAACCCGGACACCTCCTCGCCCGCAGGCAAGCCGCTCCCCTCCTAACCCCAAGCGGGGTTACCGACACGCCCGAGGATGCCGCACAGTCTGGCCCGGATCCCGGTATCCCCTCATCGCCCCAAGGCTCAAGTCATCGCCCCAAGGCCCGAGCCAACTACCCAAAGCCCGAGTCAGGGATACCGGCAAGGAAGTGTGGCATCGACCCGGACTTTTCGTTGATCTGACCGCGTAAAGTCGCGTTCCCCATAGGGGTGGGGCCTATATGAGCGGGTGAGTGTTGACAAGCGCCCCAAGTGCCCGATCTGCCGAGCGCCGATGAACGCGAACGGGAAAACGTCTTCTCGTACGCCCCGGTGGCGTTGCCGGAACTGCTCATTCTCGACAGTTCTCAAGCGCCCTGACGTAACTCGCCGCCACGACCTGGAAGCATTCATCAACTACGCGACCGGCAAGACCAGCCAAGCCGAACGCGACGGCACACTCACCGGCCGATCCTTCCGCCAGCGCACCTCGTGGTGTTGGCAAGTCCCACCACCCCTCCCAGTCATGGACGGCGTCATTCATGACCAGGTGTTCATTGACGGGATCTTCCTTTCCCACTCCTGGGTCATCCTCATCGCCACCGACGGGCGCACACCGTTGAACTGGGTTACCGCCGGACGAGAAAACGCTACGGCCTACACCCAGCTCCTCAGCCCACTTCCCCCACCGGGCATCATCACTACCGACGGGGCAGGCGGCGCCCTGGCAGCGATCCGCACCCTGTGGGGACCAGACCAACCGGTCCAACGCTGCCTCGTGCATGTCCACCGCAACAACACCGTGGACCTGACCCACAACCCCCACACGCCCGCCGGGAAAGCCCTCAAAGGCCTGTCCCATTCCCTCTTGCGCGTCACCACCATGGATGAAGCCGCACACTGGGCGAGCCTGCTCGCCGCCTTCCACACCGAATACGCCCACTACCTCAAAGAACGCACCTACGCGTCCCAAGACCCCGAAAAGGCAGCAGCCACAGGCAAGAAATGGTGGTACACCCACGAACGCGACAGGCGCGTGTACTACCGGCTCGAACGCCTCCTCAAGAACAAACAGCTCTTCACATTCCTCACCGACCCTGGCCGACCAAACCTCGCATCCACCACCAACCCCATCGAATCCCTCAACGCTCAAATCCGCGCCCTACTGCGCGCCCATGCAGGCTGGAACACGACTCGCCAAATCACCGCAATTCACTGGTTCCTCGCCCACCACCAACACCCCATCAACGCCGCCACAGTGCTCGCCGAATGGGACAAACACGCCAGGCAACCCCACACGATCATCCCCACAACACACAAACAACAACCCCGGCCAGACGGGCCCACACACTACGACAACGCCTACAGCCCCGACACCGGCTTCCACACCCGAAAAGGCTGGGCCGGACGCACATAACCCCCACGACACGCCCGAGCGATGCCACACTTTCCTGCCGGTAACCCCCGAGTCAACTACCCAAAGCCCGAGTCAACTACCCAAGGCTCTAGCCAACTACCCAAGGCTCGAGCGCGGGAAGCGAAAAACCCCGGGATCTTCACGATCCCGGGGTTTATTCCGCGGAGACGAGGGGATTCGAACCCCTGAATCGCGCAACACGATTAACTCCTTAGCAGGGAGCCCCTTTCGGCCGCTCAGGCACGTCTCCAGTACCGACAAGCCTAAAGCATGAACCCCGAGCGTTGAAATCGTGGACCCCAACACCACACAGGGCTCAGCCGGAGCCTGGCTCGAAGAGCAAGAGCTCCCGACGAAATCGGCCTGGCGGAGGGCGAGGGATTCGAACCCCCGGTGCCATTGCTGACACAGCGGTTTTCAAGACCGCCACCTTCGGCCACTCGGTCAGCCCTCCAGACTCGTTGATCTTACCCGACTGACACCACTCAGGCAGAGCACCGTCCGTTGTGTCTGTCACGACAGACGGCACTCACACGCCGCACTCAGCTACAAGCACCCGCCACGCCCAGTTATCAGCTTGAAGAAAACTCGCGTCGCACCACATCTCACACCTGAGGAAAACCCTGGTCGTGCTTTCGTCCTCGGGACTCTCGGCACCACAGCGCGCACCCACAGAAGAAGCCGCACCGAACCTCGTACGCAGGAAGAGTCCACAGCGAGCTTCACACGTGGGGCAAGTCGAGGCTCCTACACGGGAAGGACCCGCACCGCGCCTCGTAGCTCGCCAAGAACCTCACTGAGGAAAAGAGGCAGGGCAGAGAATCAGTGGCGACGGAAGAAACTGTTCCACGACTTCTTGTCCGAGGGCGCTTCCTTCGGCTTATCGAGCAGGTCTCGCGACAGCGCCGAAGCGTAGGGTGGCCACAGGGGCACCCGCACGGCGAGCGTCGTCTGGATGGAGTGGTAAACATCCCAGGGCGAGCACTTCAGAGTCGCGTACCTCTTGTTATTCGCGTCGAGACTGCGCAGCCACCGGCCGGGCTTGAGAATCAAATAGTCGTTCACATAGTCGAGGAAGGAACGGTAGCAGTGCTCGAAGTGTTCGATTTCGCCGGGTGTGGCACCATCGTCAAGCATCGCACGACGAATTGCGACGGTCGCGCAGATCCCTTCGCACACGACCCACTGTTGGTGTTCGTCCTCGCCCGTGACGGGGCTGCCCTCACAGTCGACTGAAGTGGAAAAACCGGGTTCCCCATTGTTACGGCGCCACCCATCGACGCGAGCTCGCTCAAACAGGTCGACAGCGCACTCCATGAGGTAATCGGGCTGGGGTCGGCCAAGTGAACGCAAAGCGGCGCGCAGCTGCAGCATGATGCGCGACCACTGCATGGCGTGCCCAGTCACGTACCCGTGATAGATGCGTCGCCCGTCCACGTACCCTGCGGGTTCTTCGCCTAGGGGCTTCCACTCATCGTCGTAGTACTCGGGAAGGCGAGAGCTCTTCTCAGAAGCGATCTTATTTGCGAAGGCCGCCATCTGCTCGGCCCGGTCGATCCACACGGGGTCGGTCGTCGCCTCCGCTGCCGCCAGGTACGCCTCGGCCGTGTGCAAAAGGGTCCCCAGAGTGCGCAGAGGCAAGGCCTGAGTGAAAGCCTCATCGTATTGGTCTCGCACAAGCCCATTCGGCTCGATCCAATGACGCTCCTGATCGTGAAGGGCATCGTTGAGAAGCTCGTAGGCTCCCTGACGGTTCGCGACCGTCGCCGCAGCGAGGCCGAGGATCACATAAGCATTGTGGTACTGGGACTTCGAGCGCCCCTCCTCATCCCAGGGGATGCCGTGACCGTCCTCGTCCGGCTCGGGTTTGATGGAAATCCACAAGCCCCCATTGACTGGGTCTTTGAAGTAGGTGCCGATGCTCTTGAGTGCGTGGTCCGCGTAGCGCCGCGTTCCGGGCAGCCCCATGAGGACGCCGAGGGAGAAGACGTAAAGCATGCGCCCGGTGACGGCGAGGTCGATGCCTCGTTCAGGATCCGGTTCGCCCTCTTCGGTGAGATGAGCGAAACCCGTGGGGACGATCGCTCCTTCTGCTTCGGCGATCAGCGCTTGCATTTGCGTCGATAGCCATCTGTTGTGCTCAACGGAGTCAAACCACCCCACGAGAGCCTCCTTCGCATCATCATCGTTGCACCGTGAGTGACCGGCCTAACACAGCGTAGCGGCATATTTCGCCATCTCATATGACCATTGGCCAAGATCATCGCCTCGATGACGCCAAAGAGAACGAGGGGAGCGGAAGGAGAACCCGCGAAGGTAGCACCCACGGAGGACGGGGGCGCGGAAGGAGAGTCTGCGAAGGGACAGTCAAAGCAGAACAGGAGACGAGGCCGAGGCCGCGCCCAAGAAAGACGGAAGACGAGGACGGCGGCGCGGAGGTAGCGCCCGAGAACGACGCGCCACTGACACCACACCCGAAAAGGCCGCGCAATGGACACCACACTCGAGAAAGCCGAACCAAGCACACCCAGCTCAAGAAATGCCGAATCACGGACGACGAGTCAAACGAAGAACGGGCCCGCTTCGCGAAAACGGAGCCATTTTCATGCTCGACGGATCAGATGTCTTCGACGATGGGCCCGCTTCGCGCAAACGGAGCCATTGCTTCACAAGAGCAAAGCCGGACTTCGAGAATCCCTTCCGCGAAAGCACCCAAAGTGAAACACTGTGGGCATGCATGAGAGAGCTGGCACACTTGCCCTTCCCGAAGACCTCATCAACGTCGAAGAGGTCCTGTCCGCCTATTACGACATCGAACCCGACCCGAGCATCATCGACCAGCGCGTCTCCTTCGGAACTTCCGGACACCGCGGATCCTCGCTCGACGGCAAGTTCAACGAAGCACACATCGTCGCGATCACCGCAGCGATCGTCGAGTACCGAGCGAGCCAGGGCATTGACGGCCCGCTCTTCATCGGCCGTGACACCCACGCACTGTCCGAGCCCGCCTGGCGCACCGCCCTCGAGGTTCTTGCTGCTGCGGGAGTGAGTGTGAAGATCGACTCGCACTCCTCCTACACCCCGACCCCCGCCGTGTCCGTGGCGATCCTCGGCGCAAATGGAGCCCCGCAGGCGCTGCGAACCTCCGGGCCTGGTCTCGCCGACGGTATCGTCGTCACCCCCTCGCACAATCCCCCACGCGACGGCGGCTTCAAGTACAACCCGCCTCACGGCGGACCTGCCGACACGGACGCGACCGGATGGATCGCGAACCGCGCCAACGAGATCCTCGAGGAGGGCTGGCGCAAGATTCCGCGCATCATCGGCGCGCCGCTCTTCGAAGACGAGCACTTGGAGAAGTTCGACTACCTCACCTACTACGTCGATCAGCTTGACCAGGTCATCGACATAGATGCGATTCGCGAGGCCGGGGTCCGCATCGGCGCAGACCCCCTCGGTGGAGCCTCCGTCGACTATTGGGCGGCGATCGCGGAACGCTACGGCCTCGAACTCACGGTCGTGAACCCCGTTGTGGATCCGGCCTGGCCTTTCATGACGCTCGACTGGGACGGCAAGATCCGCATGGACTGCTCTTCCCCGAATGCCATGGCTTCCCTGCGTCGCGCCATGACACCGGACGAGAACGGCAACACCCCCTACGACATTGCGACCGGCAACGACGCCGACTCGGATCGTCACGGGATCGTGACGCCCGACGGTCTCATGAACCCGAACCACTACCTCGCGGTCGCGATCGACTATCTGTTCCAGCATCGCCCGGGATGGAAGGACGATGCTGCGGTCGGCAAGACCCTCGTCTCCTCCGCCCTCATCGACCGCGTTGTCGCCTCAATGGGCCGCAAGCTCATCGAGGTCCCCGTTGGCTTCAAGTATTTCGTTCCCGGTCTGCTCGACGGCTCCGTCGGTTTCGGCGGCGAAGAGTCCGCGGGAGCCTCCTTCCTGCGTAAGGACGGCACCGTGTGGTCGACGGACAAGGACGGCATCATCCTCGCGCTGCTCGCCTCGGAGATCCTCGCGGTCACCGGCAAGACCCCCTCGCAGTTGCATGCTGAACTGGTTGAGCGTTTCGGCGCCTCCGCTTATGCGCGCATCGACGCCCCCGCGAACCGCGAGCAGAAGGCGAAGCTCGCCGCTCTCTCACCCGAGGACGTGACCGCGACTGAGCTCGCAGGGGAGCCGATCACTGCTCGCCTGGTCCGCGCGCCTGGGAATGACGCTGCGATCGGCGGCTTGAAGGTCACGACCGAGAATGCGTGGTTCGCTGCACGCCCCTCGGGCACCGAGGACGTGTACAAGATCTACGCCGAGTCCTTCAAGGGCGCCGAGCACCTCGCCGAAGTCCAGGAGGAAGCGAAGAAGGTCGTCTCCGACGCCCTCGGCTAAGACACGCTGATCTGGGGTGTCCCCCGACTTTTCGGCCCCGTCCTCGTCACGATCGACGAGGACGAGGCCAAGTCTTCGAACACCTACACTCACGCGGAGCGGAGGGTGGGGGATGTCCCCTTCCATGCCCATGGAAATACGCTTATTCACCGATGAGGGCGTAGCGGCAGCTCGGGATCTGTAGTTCTGGAAGGTGTGGCGCGCGGGTTTAAGCAGAGCAGTAATGGTCACCCTCGAGCCGCTCGCGTCTGAGTTCATGGCGCCCGAGTTTAAGGAGGGCTGTGATGACTGGAAGGCGGTCTTTGTCGCGCCCCGAAGGTAAGTATCCCTTCGAGGGTTACGTGGGCGTGTTAGATTCGAAACGTGATTGAACTGGATTACGCGTTCCTGGCTGATTACGCTGCGATTCAGGAATCAAAGCTGACCGCAGTAGGAGCGAGCTTCACTCGCATGGTAGTGCGCGAGATACCCAGCCAAATCATGCTCAGTGTTGCCGGTCGAGTTCGGGTATCGACGGATATTGATGAACTCAATCTCGCCATCAGAGCCACAGTTCCGCAGCAGAGCTATCAGTTGGATGGAACCTTGAGGATTTCCGACCTGAAGAACTTACCCGAGTATGGAGAAGGCAAACGCGGAGCAATGTTTGCACTACAGTTCAGTCTTCCCCTCATGGAATTAGGAACCTACGTGATTGAGGTTGACATCCTCGAGACTGAGGGAGTGGACCGCGTCCTCAAGTTTGAGGCCGTTTCTCTCTAAACGCCCATGCCTCGGATTAAACGCATCAGCTATCACGGTCGTCGAAGAGCGGCCGAACGGCAGATCAGCGAGCAAGAACTCCTTGAGGTTCTGAACGACTACTCCTTGTCGAGACCGGCAGCTAATGGCGACAGAATGCTCTTCGAGGGGTATGTACATGCTGACGGAAGCCGAGTGTGCGTCGTTGTATCCTGGCCTCCGGACGAGACTGACGGCGTCGTAGTGGTCACTTGCTGGCGAAAATGACTTTCTCAGACACTAGGGTGGAGGGCATGAACGCACAGACGATCAAGGTCGAGCTGGATTGGACGGCGCGAGCGTGCTACATCCGTCTGTCGGATGCGACCGTCGCACGCACAGAACCCTTTGACGACGATATGTGTCTGTTCGTTGATCTGGATGATATGGACGAGGTTGTCGGAATTGAGATTCTCGACCTGGATCGGGATATTCCGCTGAGTGACTTGTGTCGACAGTTTCATATCCGTGAGAAGAGAGCGGCGATGATCGCTCACCTTTTGCCTAGCGTCACCAAGACTCCTCTGTTCACCGTCGTGGCAGACCCGGTGATTGGCCACGGTCAGACCATCACCATGCAGAAGAACACCTCCCGGCTTGCACAGCATTAGTGCGACAGTCCGCCGAGGGCAGTCTCGGAGGCCACAGGGATCGCGGATCCTGCGATCACGTCACCTCCGATGATGAGGGTGGTCGCGTACCGCACAGCAAGTACTACATGGAGACTTCTGCACAGGGACACACCACCTAACCCTCGTTACCACTAAAGACTGCGCCAACACCGTCATAGCCAACAGCAGCTCGTTTTGAGCGGCTCCACGGTCACCAACTGAGGATCGGCAGAGTCTCGACAAGGCGGGGAGGCGCTCAAGCTCAGCCGAGCTGCGGGTGCGCGATCTGACACGAAGGAGTGAGGTTTTCGCACTTGCTGGTCGATAGGATCAACGGGTGCTCGGCCCCTATCTCGACGTCTTGAAACTCGACGGCTCTTGGAAATTCTCCCTCGCCGGACTGATCCTGCGCCTACCGATGTCGATGACCTCCATCTCCATCGTTCTGCTCATCAAAGCAAGCTACGGGAACTACTCTCTCGCGGGCCTCATGGCAGCCCTCAACGTCATCGCGACTGCACTCTGCGCTCCCATCATCGCCCGCTACGTCGATCGTTTGGGCCAGCGCAAGGTCATGGGTCCGCTCCTCACAATCGAGGTCGCGGCGAACGTCGCTTTCCTCCTTGCGGCGATCATGCACGCCTCCCCCGTCCTCGTAGCTCTCATCACTGTTATTGCGGGCGCAACGTGGGGAGCTCCCGGAGCCTTCGTGCGAGCCCGATGGACGAACGCACTGAAAGACCAGCCCAAAGGCCTGACGACCGCCTTCGCTCTCGAGTCCGCCATTGACGAGTTCGTCTATATCCTCGGCCCTGTCCTTTCAACGGTCCTCGGTACCCTCTTCCACCCCGGTGTCGGCCTCGTCCTCATCTGCCTATTCCTCGGGATCGGAGGATTCTGGTTCTTCTCGCAGAGCGCATCCGAACCCGCTCCCCGCCCCAAAGCCGAAGGAGAGCGTCGCCAGTCGGTTCTACGTAATCCCGCTGTGGTCGTCATGGTCCTCACCTACATCGCAATGGGATCCATGTTCGGTGCGAACGATGTCGCTGTCGTCGCTTTCGCCGCCGCCCTCGGCGTCCCCTCCATGTCGGGCGTTCTCCTCGCATTTTTCTCCATCGGGTCACTGCTCGCGGGCCTGTGGTACGGCTCGCGCAGGTGGACGCAGCCACTGTGGAGTCTCTTCGCCTTCGGCGTCGTGCTTCTGGCGATCGGCACCTCGACCTATCTCTTGGCCCATTCGATTCCCGTCATGGCGCTCGTCATGACCCTGACGGGGATCACCTGCGCGCCGACAATGACGAATGTCAACACTGTGATCGCGAGGATCGTCGCACCTGAGCGCCTCACTGAGGGCCTGACCTGGGTTGGTACCTCTCTCAATATTGGCTTGTCCCTCGGCTCGGCCATGGCGGGCCCTGTGATTGATGCCGGTGGGGCCCGCTCCGGCTACTTCGTCATGGTGGGCGCAGCCTGGGTGATGGTTGCGATCATGGTCCTCGGCCTTCCTTCCCTGCGTCGGGCGACCACCTCGCTGCACCCCAGGATTGAAGAATAAGGCCCGTGCATGAGGGGCCCTGTCTTCTCTTCATCGCAAATTCGGGCAGAATAGGCGTGTCCTGCTAGGAGGCCCATGTTCGCCAGACCGCTCATTGACGATGAGTCACCGTCCCTGCTTCTCACCCTGAGTTCGTCGTTTGGGGAAGCGGGTTCGAAAGCGCTCTCCAGATTCCTGAGTGAATGGGGTTTTCACCCGGGGATCGTTGGCTTCGGCGGCCACGGCTCCACTCACCGCGCGCGCGTCCTCGGCCGCGTCATCATGGAGCGCTCCGGTGATGAACGCTCCTGGCTGGCGCAACGGCGCGGGTGGCGTCAATTCTTCGACGCGCAAGTCCCCCGCCAGCCCGTCCTCGTCACCGTTGGGGATCAAAAGCGCATCGCCTTCGCAGATCGGGGCGGCTATATCGACCTGTCCGTTTCAGGACACGGTCTTGCGGCGGGGTGGCACAGCGCGTGGATGCAGGTTCTTCACGAGGGCGATGTGCGCGCTGCTGGTCTTCACGAGGGCGATGCCCTCTACTCGGCCCCTACGAAGAAGGGCCTTGTCAAGGAGCGCCCCCTAGAAGAGCCTCTCCCCGGCGACAAGGTCTCAAATGGGGTCTTCGCGCTTGAGCCTTGCTTGGGTGGGCCCCTCCCTGGCGAGATCTGGCCGGACAAGGCCTGCACTCCTGGACCTCGCGCGGACAAGCCCTGCCCGCATGAGCCCTGTGACTATCAGTCCCCTGCGACTCATCGTGTCGGCAGGGTGCGCGCGGGGACACCAGTGTCCGTCGCGCTGCGCATTGTCGGCGACGAGGAACGGATCGGTGTCGTCTCAGACATTGACGACACCGTCATGGTGACAATGCTGCCGCGTCCCCTCGTCGCAGCGAAACACTCCTTCGTCGACCGCGTCTCCGCGCGCGAAGCCGTGCCCGGAATGGCGAACTTTCTTCGCTGCCTCGCCCGGAGGGGAGCTCGCGGACGCGCTGTAGCCACTGAACATGCGCCTGCCTTCGGTGCTCCCGTCATCTACCTGTCGACCGGAGCGTGGAATGTCGTGCCCACCCTGCGCGATTTCCTGCAACGCCTCGGCTACCCGCGCGGCGGATTCCTCATGACGGATTTTGGACCATCGAACACCGGTTGGTTCCGTTCTGGCCCCGAGCATAAGCGGCGTGAATTGCGTCGGCTCGCCCGTATGTTCCCGACAATGAAGTGGTTCCTCGTGGGCGATGATGGGCAGCACGACCCTGAAATCTATGCCGAGTTCGCCCGCGAGTTCCCACTCAATGTTGCGGGGATCGCGATTCGTTCGCTTTCCGAGATCGAACAATTCCTCTCGCACGGCACCTTTGAGGCTCTTGTTCCCGATGCCCTATGGACCGTTCCCCGCAGGATTCCAGTGTGGTTCGGTTCAGATGGGGACGCCCTCGTCAAGGAGATCCACGAGGGTGGGATCTCCCGGAATGAGAGGCCTTGAAATGAAGGGTGCGGGGCTGAAGGCTGCACGGTAAAGGACTGCTCGAAGGGGACTCCTCGGCTCGAAAGAGGCGCTTCTCGAAGGGGATCTTTCGGATTGAAGGAGGCGCTGCTCAAAGGTGCTCCTCGAAAGCGATTCCCCGGCATCCATGCTCTGCTTTCCCCGCTGTGGTGTTTCCCCCGCCTTGCTTCCCCTGCCCCGTTTTCTGCGGACCCTGACTACCGATCCTTTGTGCACCGGCAACGGGGATGCTTCTTCTGCTCCGTTTTCTGAGGGCCCTGACAATGAGGGAGCGTTATTGGGGAACCTTGTTCTTAGAGACCCCTTTTTGAGGACCCCGGTTCTTAGGGACCCCGGTTCTTCTGAGAACACTTCTCCACCCCAGGGGAACGCTTTTTCTCCGCCTGCTGACGCCTCACGGGAGGACACAGAATCTGCAGCTTGTCCCCGTGAATACCTCCTGAGCTGACATGGACTCTGCCTCCTGCCCCAGTGAACACCTCGTCGGTGGACATGGAATTAGGGCACTGCCCCTAGTGATGCCTCGTTGGCCGACATGGACACTGCAGCCTGACCCGGTGAACACCTCGTCTCCAGCGCGCGAAGAACTCTGCTCCACCCTGGGAACGCCTCCGGGCAGCGTGTTTCCCTTTCAACACTCCCTGTACAACAGCTCAACCCTATTCAGGTCTCCAAGCAGCCGGGGAAGCTCAAAGTCCGCAACTGTCCTCAACACCCCTCGAGCAAGTTGAGAGCTCAAAGCCGCAAGCAGCCCGATCCCCTGCCGTGGTTTTCAACTCGCAGTTCGAACTTCAGTTCTCCGATTGCGAATCGGCGTCCGACTGTCCTTCCACAGAACCTGATTGCGCAGCCGCCTGCTCGGCCTTCTTCAGACTCTCCTCCGAAAGGGGAAGACACCCCGAAGGCCCCTTCAAGGGGTCCTTCGATTCTGCGATACGGCCAACCTCATCGGAAACGGAGGAAGAATCGTAGAAAGTCCCCAAGAGGACCGTCACCGTCTTATCAGTCGACTCACTGAGAACGACCTTCGACTTCGGGAAGAAACGAGCAACCGTATACGCCTCATCCACTGCGGCCGGGCCAACGTCGATCTGCACCACTCCAGCGTATTCAGGGCTGGCATTGCTCGGCTCGAGAGGCTCATAACCGGCATTGACGAGCAGAGTCGTCGCCTCACTGGCCAAGCCCTGACGCGAAGTCGTATTGAGGACTCGCACCTGAATCGTCGAGGGATCAACAGGAGTTGCGCCCTCGGCCGGACACGGGATCGTCCCCGGGGTCGCGTACTTCGTGCCCTTGGAGAAGTCATTCGCGAAAGGCACAGGAATCAGCCCAGTCAAAACGAGGAGACTGATCAGCGCGAGGGCGAGCATCACAGCTCCAGTGGAAGCGAAGACGATGTTCTGTCGGCGCTGCCTTTGCTTGAGGAAACGCTGACGCGGAGTGAGGGGATACGAAGTCACAAGACCAACCTACTTCACCCGGAGTCAACACCGGGAGTGCGACACATCCTGCACCCATCTCGGGCACTCCTTGACCTGGCGCGCTAGCGTTGGCCCATCCGTCGAACTTCATTGAAAGGACCAGCATGGGTTTCCTGAGCAACGATCTTCTCACGCGCATTCACGAGCGCGCTGGCGCTCACGACCTCGCAAATGAGTTCCCCGTGGATGACCTCAAGGATCTTCGAGAAGCGGGGTACCTCTCAGCTTTCGTGCCGGAAGAGTACGGAGGCGCAGGACTGAGCCTGGAGGAGATCGCGGCCGAGCAGACTCGCCTCGCGAAAGCGGCTCCGGGCACCGCCCTGGGCATCAACATGCACCAGATCATTGTCGGCCTGGGGCGCCATCTCCTTCGTAATGGGAACCCTCGTGGTGAGATCATTTTGCGCGACGCCGTTGCCGGTGAGCTCTACGGTTTCGGTATTTCTGAACCTGGCAACGACCTCGTCCTCTTCGGCTCCATCACGGAGGCCCTACCCGACTCTGAGGGCGGCTATTCCTTCGAAGGAGTTAAGGTCTTCACCTCCCTCGCTCCGGTGTGGACGCGCCTGATGACCTTCGGCCGCGATGATTCGGGGGAAGACGGGCCACGCTCGGTATTCGCGATTCTCAAGCGCGAGGACGGGGGCTTTTCAATCAAGGACGATTGGAACACCCTGGGTATGCGCGCCACCCAGTCGAATACGACGATCCTCGAAGGCGCATACGCGCCCGAGGATCACATCCTCACCCGCTGTGAGCCCGGCCCCTCGAAAGACCCGGTCGTCTTCGGCATCTTCTCGCACTTCGAGATTCTTCTCGCCGCAACCTACATGGGCATTGGGGAACGCGCGATCGAGGTTGCGGCTGAGCACGTCAAGACCCGTCGCTCCGTGAAGAACCAGAGCGTGTACGCCAATGATCCTGATATCCGTTGGAGGATCGCCGAGGCCGCCATCACCATGAATGCCGTCGGCCCGCAGATCCGCGAACTCGCCCGAGACATCGAAGGGGGCGTAGATCGGGGTCCGATCTGGATGCCGCAGCTGTCTGCTGTGAAGAATGCTGCTGCGGAGGCGAGTCTGCGTGCGGTTGAGCAGTCGATCCGGGCCTGCGGCGGAGGCGCCTATTACAACGGACACGAGCTTTCTCGCCTTTACCGGGATGTTCTGGCTGGGCTGTTCCAGCCCAGCGACCAAGAGTCGTTGCACGGTGCGTGGGCGAAGGTGGTCCTCGGACCCGTCACCGAATAGTCCTGGATTGTCCTGGTGTTTGGTGGTCCCTGCCTTTACTCGCCCTCTGGACACTCCCTGCCTTGCCTCCCCGCGCTGGGCGACCCCTGCCTTTACTCGCCCTCTGGACACAAATCGGACAATGGCTGCGTCAAGCACCGTTTGACGGTTTTGTTTTCCCTGATCAAAGACTCTTCAGTCTCGTCGCGGATGGTGCGCGCACTCCAGCGGGGGTGCCATTGTCCGACTTGTGCCCAGGCAGGGAGCTTCACCAGGTGAAAGCGTCGGGTGTGATCTCACCTTGGGAGGAAGTCATCCAACCGCCCCTCGCGAGGGCGAAGGACTTGCCATTGACCTGGTTCCAACACGAGATGCCGTCCATCGTGGAGGTACAGGCGATCTGCCCATTCTTCGCGTACTCGCCGTAAGCAAGCACCGGTGCCTGCGCGAGGTCCAGGGCGACACAGGATGCCTCCGCACGGTTCCCCTTGAGGGAGAGGACTCCGACGCCCTCATCTCCTCGGCAGGTCTGATATGCGGTGCCCTCCCAGGAGTTCTGGGCGATCTTGCAAGTGGCCTGATCATCCGACAAGAAACAGACAATGTTGCCCGAAGGTGAGGAGAATCCGGGCATGGTCTTCGCGGTGGCCGGAGCCGGGAAAACGATAGTGCTCTGGGCGGTATCGGGCTGTTGAGGTTTGTTCTCAGCTTCAGGTGCCGTGGGCTGTGTCTGATTTGTTTGAGAATCCGTAGAGTTTGGGGAGGTGGAATCTCCTTCGCCACTGGAGAAGTCAAAGAAGATAAAACCGAGGATCGCGAGCAGAGCCACAACAAGTCCGATCAGGATCCACATGGTTTTCCTATCGCGGGACGCAGCTTTCTTTTGAGGGGGAGTGCTGAACTCGGGGAAAGACGCTATGGCGGAGCTAGGCGCAAAGGCAGGAGACGGTGAAGCAGAAGGAGCTTGTGTACGAAGCGTTGGCGGATAGGTCTGGGCACGAGTGGACGCTGTGGGACCGACAGGGGGATGGGCAGGCCCTGAATTCGGCGCGGCAGGGCCAACAGGAGGATGCGCCACCCCTGGATTCTGTGCAGGAAGGCCGACAGGGGGATAGGCAAGACCTGGATTCAGTGTGGGAGGGCGCACAGGAGGATAGCTCAGCGTCGAATCCGGCCCCCTGGACGCAGCAGACGGATAGCTGAGCGTCGGATCGGGCAGCATGGGAGCACGCTGCGGATAAGTGAGCTCAGGGCCTGAGGGCACATCGGTGGGACCTGAATGAACAGGTGCAGCAGGGCCAACAGGGGGATGGGCCACCCCTGGATTCTGTGCAGGAAGGCCGACAGGGGGGTAGGCAAGACCTGGATTCGGTGTGGGAGGGTGGACAGGAGGATAGCTCAGCGTCGAATCCGGCCCCGTGGGCGTGGCAGGCGGAGTCGGCACTGCAGACGGATTGGGCACCACTTCGGGATGATTTGGGTAGACCAGAACAGAATCAGGCGTGACGGGATCTGGCCCTCGAACAGGAAGCGCAGACTCGGGGGTCATGGGAGCGGGCCGCGGATAAGTGAGTTCAAGATCCGCAAGCGCGTCGCCTGGCCCCGGATGAGTAGGCCCCGCATCGGGAACGCTGCTCTTCTGGGGAGTGTTGTCCGACTCGGGCCTCTGAGAAGCGACGGCCGGGAAGATGGACCGCCGGTCCACGGCCACGTCCTCGTCTTGGGGAAGATCCTGAATGGGAATGATGGCCGTTGCCTCAGCATCGACGGACACGGCGGCAGGCCTGAGGGGTTCACCAGAGTCTGCTCTACGGCGTTCACCGACCAGCGCAACGATCTCAGGGTCCCCTATGTCCTCCAACCAGTCGAGTAGCCCCGGATACACCTTCGGGTGACGAATGACTTGGGCGCGCAGATCCGGCGCGAAGTAGGCGATGAGTCTGAGCTGTTCAGCCGATGTCGTGGGATCGACGACGAGGCCTTCCATTTCAGCGAGGGTCATCGGGCTTTCCATCAGTCCTCCAAAGGGGTGTCGCCCCTCCACTCTAGCTGCGGGCGGCTCCTTCTCGGTCTTGTCTGCACAACACACATGCTCATTGACGAGGAGGCGGGGGCTGTGCGCAGGTCAGTGGCATGCGCCCGCGCGCTAGAGCCGTCCCCGATTCCGCATTGTCGTGGGCGACTGAACTCAGAGGCATGCACGTGCGGGCCAGAACGGATGCTGACGAGGACACTCCCCCGGGCCCACAGGTCAGTGGCGTACGCGTGGGCCAAAGCCTCCCGGTGCACGGGGGATCAGCTCTACGCGCTTAGAGGCATGCACGTGCGGGCCAGAACGGATGCTGCGAGAGAAAACCCAAGCCCCACAGCTCAGGAAACATGCACACGCGAACCAGAGAGCCACGCCTGCACATCCTGGCGGATATCGCTGAAATCAAGGAGGTTCACTATTAACAGGGCCCCACGTCTACGCATCGGGCGAGTGCAGCGACATGTGAAGAATGCGCGAACCCGGCGACAAAAGCGCGTGCGTCAACTCGAGATAGCCGTCCGTCTCTGACGGACCACGAACTTTCTCGAAGCGTCCGACACCTTCGAAGCATCAGAAACGTTCACAGCATCCGAAGGGGCGACGCAGAATCCGACGGAAAGACCACGAACTACGTCTACACTTCGAGGCGTCTTGCCAGATCAGTCGGGACGGAACTCGAAACTGTCGAAGCCCAGGGCTGTGCAATCACGCGCGAGCGCCGCGACCTGATCGTCCCAGCCCGCCCCCTTCGCCTCGAAGCCTTCCGGGGCTCCGAAAGCCCGAGCCTGCTGCAAGGCGAAAGCCCTCACTCCACGCTCTTTGAGTTCTCGGGCGACTTCGAGCCCATCGAAGGGGCCACCCGGATAGACGGTGAGTCGGACCTCGTGCGCAACTTCGGGATGAGCAAGAACGAGATCGAGGGAGGCCCAAGCCTTCTCAGCCGCACCGGCTCTGCCCGACACCTGCTCGTAGTTCTCCGGCATTGCCTTCACGTCGATCCCCACCCAGTCGACGAGGCCCTCTTCCAGGATCGTCTCCAGTCGCTTCGGATAGGCGCCCGCGGTGTGCAGTCCAACGTGGAAGCCGAGTTCCTTCACTCTGCGCATCGCGGGAAGGAGGGCGAGTTGGCGCGTCGCCTCCCCGCCGGAGAAAACGACCCCATCGAGAAGTCCGTGCCGACGCGACAGCAGATCTTCCACGGCGCTCCACGCAACCACACCGGGGATCTTCGGATCCAGGATCGCCGAGTTCTGGCAGTACGGGCACCTCCAGGGGCATCCCTGGCAGAAGACCGAGGCCACGAATCGTCCTGGCCAGTCCACGGTCGATAGGGGAACGAGTCCGGCGATCTGCAGATCATCGGGGGTGAATCCTCCGATGCGGAGCGGGGCCCCAGCCTGCTCGGCCCGGGCCCCAGCTTCACTCGATTCGCTCATGATGAGTGATTCGACCTCGCTTTTCAGCGCTGGTCGACCGGCGGGAAGGCGGACACCAGTTCACCGTGCTGACCAGCCGCTTCCTCGGAGAACATCTGGCGTTCCGCGTATTCGCCCTTCTTGCCGATGTTGAAGGACTGGACGGGGCGGAAGTACCCCATGACCCGGGTCCAGACCTCGCAGGCCTGGGGTTCACGCTCGGGGTGCGCTTCCTGGCACTTCGGGCATTCGAAGTGTTCACCGGCGAGGTAACCGTGGACCGGACAGATCGAGAAGGTCGGTGTGATCGTGATGTACGGGAGTTTGAAGGCGGTCAGCGAGCGCTTCACCATTTCCTTACAGGCCGCTCCCGAGCTCATGCGCTCCCCCATGTAGAGGTGCAGGACCGTGCCTCCCGTGTACTTGCCCTGAAGGACTTCCTGATCCTCAAGAGCCTGGAAGGGGTCGTCGGTGTAGCCGACAGGCAGCTGAGAGGAGTTCGTGTAATAGGGCTGCTCTTCGGTTCCTGCCTGGAGGATGCCGGGGTAGCGTTTGCGGTCCTCTTTCGCGAAACGGTATGTCGTGCCCTCAGCTGGGGTTGCTTCGAGGTTGTAGAGGTGGCCGGTCTTTTCCTGGAGTTCCACCATGCGTTCACGCACGTGGTCGAGGATGCGCACGCACATGTCGAAGCCGCGTGGGTCGGTCAGGTCGTACTCGTCATGCGTGAAGTTGCGGACCATTTCGTTCATGCCATTGACGCCGATGGTGGAGAAGTGGTTGTCGAGGTGGCCCAGGTAGCGCTTCGAGTAGGGGAAGAGCCCGTGGTCCATGTGGAATTGGATCGTTTCGCGCTTGCGCTCGAGGGAATCGGAAGCGAGGTCGATGAGCCGGTCGAGTTCAGTGACGAGGGCGTCCTCGTCGCCTGCGAAACGGTAGCCGAGTCGTGCCATGTTCATCGTGACGACGCCGATGGAGCCGGTGAGTTCAGCCGAGCCGAAGAGGCCGTTGCCGCGCTTAAGGAGTTCACGCAGGTCGAGCTGAAGGCGGCAGCACATAGAGCGGATCATATGCGGGTCGAGATCGGAGTTGATGAAGTTCTGGAAGTAGGGCAGCCCATACTTCGCGGTCATGTCAAAAAGGAGGTCCGTGTTCTCACTGTCCCAGTTGAAGTCCGGCGTGATGTTGTAGGTCGGGATCGGGAAGGTGAAGACCCGACCGTCCGCGTCGCCGTGGGTCATGACCTCGATGAATGCCTTGTTGATGAGGTCCATTTCGTGCTGGAGTTCGCCGTAGGTGAAGTCGCAAACCTCGTCAGCGATGAGGGGGTACTCGTCTCGCAGGTCGTCCGGGCACGTCCAGTCGAAGGTGAGGTTCGTGAAGGGGCATTGGCTGCCCCAGCGTGAGGGGACGTTGAGGTTGTAGATGAGCTCTTGCATGTTCTGGACGATCTGCTTGTAGGACATGTTGTCCAGACGCACGAAGGGCGCCATGTAGGTGTCGAAGGAGGAGAAGGCTTGAGCGCCGGCCCACTCGTTTTGGAGGGTGCCGAGGAAGTTGACGATCTGGCCGCACGCGGAGGAGAAGTGGGCGGGAGGTGCGGAGGCGATTGCGCCGGGAACGCCGTTGAAGCCCTCCTGGATCAGTCGCTTGAGGGACCAGCCCGCGCAGTAGCCGGCGAACATGTCCAGGTCGTGGATGTGGTAGTCGCCGCGGCGGTGAGCCTCGCCGATCTGCGGGGTGTAGACCCGTTCAAGCCAGTAGTTCGCAACGACTTTGCCGGCGGTGTTGAGGATCAGTCCGCCAAGAGAGTAGCCCTGGTTCGCGTTCGCGTTGACTCGCCAGTCAGAGCGGTCGAGGTACTCCTCGACGGTGGCGATGGCATCGACGTCATACCGGGCGGCGTTGTCCGGGGTGGGCTGATCCATGGTGGACACCTCTCAGGTCGTTGCGCTTTCGCGCGGAAGGCGCCCCTGCATCCGAGGAACAGTGTTGTTTCAGGATGAGTCCAAGAGTGTGGGGCGCATTTGGGAACATCGCCTACGGTACTACATATTGTGCCCAAGTCGATACAACACCAGCACATCTAGGGAATTTCAAGTTCTCAAAGAACGCGTCGGCATAGCGGAGTGCAGCAGCGACGCGCCTGGGCTCAGCTGATGTGCTTGTATGACAGGCGAACACGAAAGGCTCGCCTGAACGGGGCAAATGACCGGTCTTAGTCCGTGCTCTGCTCGCGCCTCAAGAGCCTTTATCCTCTTGTCATCTCCCCCGCCCTCAGAGCCCAGGCCCCCTCAGAGCCCACGACACCGAGCCACCACACGCTCAGCCCCATGAGTCCCTTGGCGCGGTGTTGCCTCTAGCCGGGAGCGCTACGAAGAAAAACCGCTTCTCAGACTCACGCCCTTCAATCGCGCCTCGAGCACAGCACATCGACCTCGTTAATCACCCAACCCGCGACGGAGAGCACCCACGTGGAAGCGGCGAGTGCGAGAACTCGGGACCGCCAAGGAGCGCTTTCAAGGTAGGCGTCGTAACCGAAGCTGTAGGCCCCAGGAGAGGAGATCTCCTTCAAGGAGATGCCCGCCAAGGCGAAAATGGTGAGGAGCACGGCCACGATCAAGAAGGCGAGCACACCGATCGACATCGCACGCTGCATGGCGGGAGCGTGACGTTCACGCCCCTCAATCGGCGCGAGCGCGAGTGCCCACGCTCCGCAGATGAAGAAGGCGACGAGGACGTCAGCCAAGCGATGCCAGGCGGAAATCATCACCGAAATCCCCATAAGGGACGCCCAGATCCAGCCGGCCCAGGCTGAGGGGGCGCGCAACCACTGGGGTGCGACCATCACCAGTGCAAGAGTGATCGACATGGCGACCGTCGTATGGCCCGAAGGCAGGGAGTTCGGTAGGGCCGTGGATAAGCCGAGGTCTGGCCGGTCGAGCAGAGCCTTCGCGATCTGCGTAGTGGCGTTCGCACCGAGGACCATGACGATCGCCCTGCCTGCGAGAGTCGGGCGCCTCCTCGCAAGAGCAACGAGGAAAACGAGCGTGCCCACGAAAACAATCGCCGGCACAGACACGAGCGAAGTGACGAGCTGAACGAGAGGATCGAAGCGGCGCGCGCTTTTAGCGGCGGCCTCCATGAAGATCGTGTCCACGCCCTGACCGCGAGCGGTACTCAAAGCCACCCTCGTCACAATGACGCTCAAGAAGGCACAGACCAGCGCAGCAAAGATCCTTCGCCTCAGTTTGCGCGCATACCAGCGGTCGGAGGAAACTCCGGGCCGCGACGAGGAGGGGAGAGGCTTCTTCGCGTCGGCGCGCTGATTCGCGGGCAGCCCTTTGGGGCGCCTAGACGGGGGCATCCCCACGCTCATCGGCTCTCCTCTCGCGATCCTCAGGTGTTTCAACCCCCACTGTATCGGTGCGTAGCGGCCAGTGGCCGCAGCGGACACGGGTGCATCCCCGCGCTGAGGGGCTCCATCTACGCAATCACCGCCACTCAAGGGCATCTTCAGAAGCATCCCCGCGCTGGGATGTTCACGAAGGAAAACTACGCCACCACCTACGGGTGAGAAGTGCATCTCCGCGCTGAGGGGCCCGCCCTCGGATACAGTGGACGCGTTCCTCGTTCAGATGAGGCCATTACCGAGCATCAGGAGAGCACGTGTCCGCCACACCAGTGAGCACCGAACGCGTCAGAGACCTGCTCTCTTCGCGCGATCTCAACTTCGGGGAGTACTCCGAAGCGGAACTTGTCGTTCCCACTCGCAACGCCGTCTACTTCTGGAACACCTCAAACCCGCAGATCCTCCAGGTTCGCGCCCAATGGCGTGGGATCGCCGAGGACGACACCCAGTTCAGCGCCCTCGTTGACGAGATCGCGAGCTGTAATTCGACTCGGAGCGGCCCGAAAGCCTACCTCGCGCCCTTGGAAGATTCGAGCCGCTATGGGCTCATCGCTGAATGCAATGTCGTCGCGATGGACGGTCTCACCCAAGCTCAGCTCGACGGCTTTTACGAGACCAGCCTGTCGATGATCATGGGATTCTTCGCCGACTTGGAGAAGACACTTCCCGACTTCGTGACCTGGGCCGATGATGCGGAAAACACGAACGACGCCGGGGATGCCACGGAGCAGGCGAAACCCCGCCTCGCCGCCTCAGTCACGACCGTGGAGGAGGACCAGGAATGAGCGTCCCCTTCGCAGTGCCGAACGATGAGTGCACCCCCTACCCCTTGACTTTTGAGCGCTTGCTCTCGCACGTCCACGAAATGGGCTACGAGCTTGATGTGATCGCCGAGGGACGGGCCGCCGGAGCGGTCTTCGACTCCGTTCCCTTCCTCATTTCGATCGATCAGTCCGGTCGTTTCCTCTCGATCCGGGCGATGTGGGAGACCGGTCTTGATGTTCCGCGCTCCACTCGTCCTCTCTTCGCGGCGGCGGATTCGTGGAACCGTGAGAAGTATTTCCCGACCGTCTACTCGATGCCCTCGGAGCAGGGGACGTCGATTGTTTTCGCGGATTTCGTCCTCGACACTGCGGCGGGTGTGTCGAAGGATCAGCTCACCCAGAACGTGTCCGCTGGCGTGTCCACCGGTATTAGCGCGATCGAGTACATGAAGCAGGCTGCCGAGCAGACCCTCGGGTGGACCGATCCTCGGGCGAAGTGAGAAATGAGGACGGCTCGCACCCTCAGGGCGAAGTGGGCGGTGAGGATCGCTCGCGCTGTGAAGGCGAAGTGAGCGTCGAAGAGCGTTGTCGCATTGAAGACGCGGAGCCTAGCGTTTTCTCAGCCGGTCATCCTCTTGTCGGCGCAGCCGGGGATTCTCTCGCCGCTAGCGAAGCCGGGGAGCCTCTGCCCGGTGGCGCAGCCGGGGGTTCTCTCGCCGACGGCGCGCACAAAAGCCCGAGTGATAGCTCAGGCGAAAGTCCTCGTACCACCGCAAGCGCAAGCCCCCTCCCACGTGATGCGCTCAAGAACCCGCAGACTGTCGCAGACGAACGCCCCTTCACCAGTAGTGGGCCCGAAAGCCCGCGTGTCAGCAGTGCGGCTGAGATCCCTCATCCCATGTCAGCCGCAAGCCCCCTCACCACCCCGCCCTTTCCCGTTTCGATTCCCCGCGACCCCGAAAGCTTTGGCGACGCCGACCTCGTGGATCTACTGAAAAGGCTCAGCGCAGGCGATGACCGTCTTATTGACCTGCGCGAGATCCCCGGGCGCAGAGCCCGCGTGGGCGACTGGCCCACCTGGGTCGCACCCGATGTGGTCGAAGCCTGGCGAGCACAGGGGGCGACAATGCCCTGGAGTCACCAGGTCAGCGCCCTCGACGCAATCCATTCGGGCAGCGATGTCGTCCTCGCGAGCGGAACCGGCTCGGGCAAGTCGGTAGCCGCGTGGACTCCGATCCTTTCTGATCTATGCCAGGTCGAAGATTCCGCCCGGATCTCCGCAATCCGCAGGCGACCGACCTGCCTGTACCTCTCACCGACGAAAGCGCTGGCCGCCGATCAACTCGCCGGACTGACGCGCCTACTCACGGCCTGCGCACAAGACTCTCCTCTCAGCACAGTCCGAGCGATGAGCGCCGACGGGGACACCCCACGAGAGGCGAAGGAATGGGCGCGCGCCAACGCCGATATTCTCTTGTCGAATCCGGATTTCCTGCACTACGTCATGCTTGCGAGCCATCAGCGCTGGACCCGTTTCCTCGCCTCCTTGAAGTACATCGTCATCGACGAGCTGCATCATTGGCGCGGCGTCCTGGGCGCGCACGTCTCCCTCGTGATCCGTCGGCTGTTGCGCATCGCCCACAGCCTCGGTGCCAATCCGATCATCATCATGCTCTCAGCGACGATCCGCGACCCCGCCTCCGTCGCCGAAGCCATGACCGGGCGCGGGGCGGAAGCAATCGACGAGGACGGCTCCCCTTGCGGCTCGCATCACCTGGCTCTGTGGCAGGGGCGTCTCATCCCCGAAGAATCCGAAGTCGACATCTCCGAGTTCCTGCGCGCGATCAACGGGGAGGATGTTGTTCTTGAGGCCCCGATGCGTCGTATCAGTGCACAGAGCGAAGCCGCGAACCTGGGTGCGGCATTCATGGAAGAGGGCGCTCGACTCCTCCTCTTCTGTCGCTCGCGCGCTGGCGCAGAATCTCTCGCCGCACAGGTCAAGGATCGATTGGGGGCGCACGGTTCCGCCCTCGCCGGGCAAGTCGCGGCCTACCGGGGCGGATATCTGCCCGAAGAGCGTCGAGCCCTGGAGAGGGGCTTGCGCTCTGGCAAGCTGCGCGCACTTGCCACCACCTCCGCATTGGAATTGGGCCTGGACGTGTCAGCTTTGGATGCGACGGTCACCGTGGGCTGGCCGGGAACACGCGCCTCGTTGCGTCAACAGATGGGCCGGGCGGGCAGAGCCGGAGCCCCCGGGGTCAGTGTGCTCATCGCTTCCGAGAACCCGCTCGATGCCTACCTGCTTCACCACCCAGAGGAGATCCTCGCGCCCGTTGAGACCGTGGTCATCGACCCTTTCAACCCCTATGTCCTCGCCCCACACCTGTGTGCGGCAGCTGGCGAGCTCCCCCTGTCCGAGTCGCGTGCGCAGGGGGAGGACCTCGCCTTATTCGGACCGGGCATGACCGCCCTCGCCGAGCGACTCGCGGCGGAGGGGTATCTGCGTCGCCGCCCCGCAGGCTGGTATTGGGATGCGACCCGAAAAGAGCGAGCCAGTGATCTGACCGATTTACGAGGCTCGAGTGGTGAGGTGCAGATCGTCGATGCGAGGAGCGGTGCGCTCATCGGCACGATTGACGAGGCTTCAGCTGATGCGCATGTCTTCCCTGATGCGGTCTACATCCATCAGGGGCGTACCTTCCACGTTTTGTCCTTGTTCTCAATGATGGCGCCCCTCAGTCACGAGGCCGGGGCTGGAGTCGGGGCATCAGTTGGAGCGGGGGCTGGTGTCGGGACCTGGGCAGGTGTCGAGAGTGAGGCAGAGGTTGGCGTCGGTGCCGGGACATCGGCTAGAGCGGAACCTAACGCCGGGGCCGGGGTTGGGACCTGGGTTGGTGCCGTGGACGAAGTTGACATCGAGAGTAGGGTCCGGGTCGGAAGCAGAGCTGACCTCTGGGGAGAATCCGGTGCCAGAGCAAAAGCCTGGGGCGCGCCCTCGCTCATCCCAGCGTCTTCGAGGGGTGCACAACATCAACGCATCGCCGTCGTCGAAGAGGTCCGCACTCCCCTTCGCACTCGCGCAAAACAGCATGTGAGCGTCTCTGTGCGACAGGTCGAACGCTCCTGGACCAGCGAGGATGGGCTTGTGACCTGGCGTTTCGGCGCGGTCGATGTGACAAGTCGCGTCACCGACTACGACCTGCTGCGCCTGCCCGGGCTCGAGTTCATCCGCAACTGCGAACTGCGCTTGCCAACCCGAGTCCTGGAGACGAAAGCTGTCTGGTACGAGCTTTCTGCTCATGCGCTCGCTGTGCTGGGGCTCGGACGCGATGAGCTTCCTGGTACTCTCCACGCCGCCGAGCACGCGGCAATCGGCATACTCCCACTGTTCGCGGCCTGTGACCGTTGGGACCTCGGGGGATTGTCCACCGCCGAGCATGAGGACACGGGCCTGCCGAGCGTTTTCGTGCACGATGCGTTTCGCGGTGGAGCCGGGCATGCTGAGACTGGATTCGAACGGGCAGGCTCCTGGATGCGGGCGACCCTGGGCACCCTTCTCGGATGCGAATGCGAGGAGGGGTGCCCGCGCTGCGTCCAGTCACCGAAATGCGGCAATGGGAACGAGCCCTTGTCAAAAGCGGGCGCGGTCCTCCTCTTGAACTTCCTGGTTGATCACTGCCCGCCCGGGTAGGCGGCCCTCTAAGCGGCCCTCGTTGATCGCCAGTCGCACGCATCGTCATGAGTCGATCACTGCCCGCCCGGCTCAGCGACCCGCGCTGGCCACAGTTGTGTGCATTGTCATGAGTCGATCACTGCCCGCCCAGTTCAGCACCCAGCCAACCCTGGTGTCGGCACTATGCCCAAAGGCAGGATGCTGGAAGGGCACCGGATTCGAAGACGCTCGATCCCCACTCCTTCCACCAGAGCTTTTCCATCAGGGGCACTTCCCACCAGGGCTTTCCGCATCAGCGGCTCCTCCCACCAGAGCTTTTCCATCAGATCCTGCTCCCGGCTACGCTTCCCGCTTCAAGGGCTCTTCCCACCAGGGCTTTTCCATCAGATCCTGCTCCCGGCTACGCTTCCCGCTTCAAGGGCTCCTCCCCGCGGTTCCTCGCATCAGGGCTTTGCCCATCAGGGACCTCAATCTTTCTGATGTTGACAGCTCGCGAATCACGGCCTCAATCTCAGAGGCCAGGTCTTCTCAGCCACTCGGATACGGGCGCGGCGAGGTCGATGCCGCCGTGTCTGAGTTGCCGGAGATCTCCGGCGCTCGGATATGGGAGGGAATCGTGGTCTGAGGGTTCTCGAACTCCACCCGACCATCACCCGAAGAACCCCAAATATGATCTCGGTGCCACCACCCACCCCTCAGCCCTGCCGAAAGCACAAGCGGGGTAGCACAACACCCGCCAACCCCCACCCACACAACCCCAAACACAATCTCGGCACCACCACCCACCCCTCAGCCCCGCCGAAAACACAAACGGGGTAGCACAACACCCGCCAACCCCCACCCACACAACCCCAAACACAATCTCGGCACCACCACCCACCCCTCAGCCCTGCCGAAAGCACAAGCGGGGTAGCACAACACCCGCCAACCCCCACCCACACAACCCCAAACACAATCTCGGCGCAACCACCCACCCCTCAGCCCTGCCGAAAGCACAAGCGGGGTAGCAGAACAGGGATATGTGCCCGAATGTGTAGTGCCGTTCGGGTCTGGCAGCGCTCGGGTTTTGCACCACTCGGGTTTGGTGTCGTTCGGGGATGGCACCGTTCGGATGTGTCGGTGCGGCTGTCCACAAATCGAACATTGCGTCCTAGTTCCTTAGGAAAACCCCAGGTCAAAGGGTGAATTGTTCGACTTGCACTGCCCCACTGTCCGACTTGTGGCCTCACTTGGGAGTTCAGTGTCCGACTTGTGGACGTGAGCAGAGGCTTGGTCTTCAGCTTGCGGCCTCACCCAGGGAATACAGGATAAGAACGGGGCATTTCGAACGGAGCCGAAGGCTTTGGGATGTTGGAGAGGTAGGCGCAGATGCAGGGAAGCGGGCATGGAACGTACCAAGACGCTGATACGGAAAGACATAGTCGCGGACTGACAAGGGATATGCGCACGCTCGTCACGCAGACCCTGTGATACCGCAAGGTGTCGGCGAGGTTTGAAGCTAGATTCCAGTGGTAGTTGCAGCGGAGTCTTTGTGCAGGGAGTTCGTTGTGGCTGATCTTGGTCGTGCTTTTGGTGGGGTTGTGTACCCCTCCCGTCGGCTGACGTGGCGGGGTACAGGCGCACAGGAAGCGCATACAGGCGCTGGCGTGCTGAAAAGCACATCTGTGGCCGCATTCAAGGAGCGCACCTAAACTTGAGGACTATGAGCGATACTCCTGTGAAGAACCCCTCTGTCATCCCCGTTTTCTCCGCCACGCCGGAACTCAGCGACGCCCTTGAGCGTGTCCTCGTTGATGTGACCGCTCTGAGCCTCGTTTCCAAGCAGATTCACTGGAACGTGGTCGGCCCGAACTTCCGCGATATTCACCTCAACCTCGATGAGGTCGTCACCATTGCCCGTGAGGCCTCCGATGAGATCGCAGAGCGCATGCGCGCCATCAACGCGATCCCGGACGGCCGCCCTGAGGCCATCGCAGAGCGCACCTCCGTCCCGAGTGCGCCCGAGGGCGTTCTCATGGTGTCCGACGCTGTCGACTACATGGTGAATGCGCTCAACGCAGTCGTTTCCACTCTGCGTGAGGTCCACAAGGTCGTCGATGAGACCGATTCCATGTCTTCCGGAATTGTCGAGGACTACGTGCTCAGGCTTGAGCAGCAAGCGTGGTTCCTCTCCTCTCAGAACTACTCGGCCTGATCGACTGGCCCTTCTCGCTCTGATTGAGCAGAACTCCTCGCCCCTGATCACAATGGTGGGTCCGCAGCCCTGTGCTGCGAACCCACCATTTCACGTCAACTGGCGCTCTCCTACTCTGTTCAGCGAGGCTTCCGCCACTGTGGTGTTCTCAGCCTCTCTGATACCCAAGATCCCGAAGCACCCCGAGCGAGGAGTTCCCCTCTGGCTCCTCAGCGGCTCAGCCTTTCCGCGAGCTCTCTATCAATGGGGACCCGAGCTTTGTATCGATGGGCACCCCTCTCGGGCTCCCGGTCGGCACAGCTCCTTTCGACGCCTCCACATCCAGGCCTCCCCAACGAGGTGTTCCCCGGGCCCCACACCGGCGCATTCCCCTCCTGGGGGCTCCGTAGGAGGCGCTCCCCATCCTCCCCATCAAGGCATGTCGGTCTGGCTCTCCGTTGATAGCGCCCCCGACGCCCCAATTCCCCAAGCTCTGCCCCGGCCTGTACCTCAGAGTCCTTTGAGTCCTTGAGGCTTCGGAGACTCACCTCTTCCTTCGTGCCCATCACTCCTTCGGCCCGGCTCTGGCCCTCGCGCGCACCGGAACTGACACGCCCATGAGCTTCACCGATGAGGAGACGATGACTCGGGTGTGCGTCCCAAGGATTTCGCAAGAGTCGAGGGCAACACCATTCCTCGCAACCACTGCTCCGGCCTCCTCACAGGGACGTGAGCCGACATCCTCCCATTGGGCGGTCGCCGACACGTCCGCGCCCGCCAATGCTGCAAGGTCTGCGATTGCGTCGAGCCTCGCTCGAGTGGAGGCCTCAACCCCATATGCGCCGATCACAAGCGCGAAGAGAACTACCACCGCGCACACTCCCGCTGTGAGGATCGTGCCCGAGCCCTCCTCCTTTAAGCTCCTCACGGGACCAAACTCCCGAGCTTCGCATGGACCTCGCATGTGAGCGGGGGAAGCGGCATAGAGGCGATGCTCGATCCGGGCATGCTGGCGGATGCGAGCGCCCACTGCCCCGAACGAGTGACCGACACCTGTGCTCCTCGAGCCGCGAGGCTCCCCAGCGCCTGACGGCCAACCGCCTCAGCATCCGCAGCTCCACTCACCGCCGCCCTCGCTGCCTCCCCTGCCCCACGGCACAGCCCCTGGCGTGCGATCCCGAAGGAAGAGACCGCGAGGACGAGGACGAGCATCGCCGCGATGGTCACGAAACCGATCGCCAGTTCAACGCTCGTTGACCCCTCTTCCTCGCCTCCTACTCGGCCTCGTCTTTTCACAATGTCAGAGCCGAGGTGATGATGCCCTGAAGCAGGGCCTTGACCGCGCCCGACTTGAGGACGACGAGCAGGAGCCCCGCGAAACCCGCGGCAGCGACCGCGCCGATCGCGTATTCGACTGTTGTCGACCCTTCTTCATAATCCCTTTGACCCGCTTCCGAGGTGAATGCGAGTTTTTCTTCGATCCTCGCTCGGGTGTGTGCGCCTTGGCGTTGAGCACGTGTGATCGCCTCTTCAATGCCTGCAATGCTGATCAGGTGAGACATGAGTGAACCTCCTCTTTCTCCCGGTCTCTCCGGGGTCTTCAGGATCTCCATCTCCCCGTTTCGGCGCGATCTGCTTCTCCCCCAGCTGTGCATGAGCGGGAAGAGGCTATGAGTTGTGGATGGCGCGCTTACGTGAAAGCTCCGAACCCCACTCATGCTGGAGCAGATCTGGGCCGCAACTAACGGACGCCCTTTGCCCCGCCCGAGCCCCACTCACGCTGGAGCACACAGTGGAAGAAATCGAGCACACAGTGGAAGAAATGGATTGCCCACCCAGGCAACAACCCGAGTGAACAACTGCGGGGTATCTGAAGGCGCCCTTGGGATTGCCCGCCAACGCGAAAACTCCGAGCCTTTCCGCTCAACGCCCTTAGACAAGTGAAGCGAAACCGCCCTCGAACAGGTGGAGCATCACGGGTCCGAGCCCGAGGGCCAGGAACGCGGGCAAGAGGAGCGCCCCGAGTGGGAGTGCGAGCTCCACCCCGAGGGCCTCGGCCTTTGCTCTCGCATCCGCGATGCGGCCGACTCGGATCGCCCGGGCACTGCGCCGCAGCAGCTCATCGGGCATGGCCCCATCAGTCCACGCTGGTTCGAGGGCGAGAGCGAGGGGATCATCCGGACGCTCCTCCCAGGCGCGCGACCATTTCAAACCAATACGCAGACCTCGCCCGGCTGCACGAAGCGTCGGATCCTCCGCCGATTCTCCAATCGCTTCGAGAACCTGCGGGATGGACCCTCCCGCTTCCAAGACTGCTTGGGCGAGATCGCAGGCGATTGCCGGGTCCAGTTCTCCAGCAGAGCCTGCGGCCCTGGCGATGAGGGTGCGGGAGACGAAAATTGAAGCGAGGAGGAGCGTCAGGCCGATGAGGCCGAGGACAGAACCGATCCCTGCGTCTGAGAATGTCCCAATCGGGTCCGCCCCCATTACCTGTGCGCCGATGATTCCCAAGAGGGGGAGTGCGATCAAGATCCTTGAGGAGGTGCGTGCCGATGATGAGGCGATCCTGCGGGCCTCTTCGGCGGCTTCGGATTCTTCGAGTCCGTCGGCGACCGCGTCGAGGATCTGCGCCAAAGGAGCTCCACTGCTCGCGCTGAGTCGGCAGGCACTGCGAAGGGCGAGGGTGGCACTATGAGCGGCGCGTCCTCGTCCTCTTTTCAGCCAGTAAATCCGACGAATGTCAGAAAAGGTTCTGATCTGCGCTAATGCGGGGACTTTTGTGAGCTCGGAGAGGACTCGCGGGCTCCCGTCCTCGTCAATCCCACTGAAGGGGACACCGGGGATCAGGCGGGTCCAGCTCGCTTCCCAGGCGTGCTCGACTGGCGCGCCCGCTCTCAAACGAGAGGCGACTTCCGTGACGAGGAGCGCGAGCTCTGCACCGGCGATCCGATAATCTGCGGGGCCACTGGGTTTTCGGGAGCGAAGAATCTTGGCCCGCGCAGCGCCCGAACCTGAAGCTTTTACTCTCGGGCCTCTTCCCCTTTCGGAGCAGTCCCGTCCCAGAATCCCCCTTTCGGAGCAGTCCCCTCCCCAAATCCCGCTTCCGTAGCCTCCTACGGAGCAAGCCCCTCCCAAGCATCTCCTTCCAGCCCCGCCCATGTGCGCCGAACATCCAGCCACCCTCCTCGCTTCTTCGCCACTTTCGCCCCACGCGCACACGACCCACTGACGCCACGAGCGCTTGGTGACAACACTGGCCGCCGCTGCTACAAGTGCTGCGAGCGCCAGAACGATGCTCATGCGGATCCCGCAGGCTCGCGACCCGAAGCGGAGCCTGCGAGCCTCTTTTCAAGGTCTTCCCAGCCGGGACCGTGCTCGCACTTCCCGAAACGAGTCGCTTTGATTGCCAGGTCGCACAACAGTTCAGAGCCTTGGCGGCGAAGGAGCGCGATCTCACTGACCCATCGTCCCGGCCCTTCGTCCATGCCGGAGCGCACAGGGGCCCGCTGCATGTGGACGACCGCATCGAGTGCCGCTACCGCCTGGGCGGCGACCGCCGCATCACTCATCCCCGCGAGCGCACCGAGAGCATGAAGCCGCGCAGGCACATCATTGGCTCCGTTCGCATGGATCGTGGCCCAGCCTCCGTCGTGCCCCGTATTCAAAGCGAGCAGAACATCGCGTACTTCAGGGCCGCGACACTCGCCAAGTACCAGTCGGTCGGGTCTCATACGCATCGCGGCGCGCACGAGTTCCGACAGGGGGATTCCTCCTTGTCCTTGCACATTCGCTTTCCGTTCGACGAGGGAAATGACATGCGGGTGATCGGGGGAGAGCTCTGGGACCTCCTCAATGCAGATGATTCGCTCGTCGGCTGGAACCAGGCCGAGCAGGGCTGCGAGCAGTGTCGTCTTCCCGCTTCCCGTCGCCCCGGATACCAGGACATTCGCCCGCTGTTCGACGAGGTTGCGCAGTATTCTCCCGATTTCGGGGGTGATGGATCCCGTCTCGATCATGTCGTCCACACCCATGCCAGCGGCCCTCGCAGTCCGAAGGGAGAGCAGGGTCCCCGAGGCTGAGGGTGCTGGAAGGACCGCGTGGAGGCGGATTCCGCCTGGCAATGAGCCGTCGACGATGGGACTTGCGTCATCGAGTCGGCGCCCACAGGCGGCCGCCATTCTCACCGCGAGCGCTCGAGTCTGCTCATCGCTGTCTAAGGGCAGGTCGAGGGGTTCAAGGCCTCGACCACGGTCAACCCAAGCCTGTGTCGAGTTGACGAGGACATCGCTCGTGAGAGGATCGACGAGGACGCGGGCGAGTTCGGGACCTGTTCCGGCGGCGATCGAGGTGACTTTCTCGAGGAGTTCGCTCATTTCACGGATGCCCGCGCCGGGTCGGGCGGCTTGGCGGACAGCGAGTCCGATGCCTTGGCCGGAGGCGATCCTGGCTAAGGCATCCTGTTCGAAGACTTCCTGTTCGAAGACTTTCTGTTCGACGGCCTCCCCTCTCGGATCTGCGCTGTGCGCCGCTGGAGCCCTTTCCACGCGTGTGCCATTCCGAGCGCCTCCCTGAGCTCCTCTGCGTGCGCCCATCCGAACGCCTCCTTGGGTTCCCGCCTTCACGCTCCGCTCCTCAACGAAGGCACTGCCCGTGGTCCTAGTCCGCTCCTGAGAAAGCGTCTTTCGACTGAAACCACCCATGAATCCGCTCATGCTGTACCCTCGGGAGCCCACTGCTTCGCCTCGGGCGCACAGTGCTTCGCCTCGACAACCCCACGCTTCGCCTCGACAGCCCCGCGCTTCGCCTCGACAGCCCCGCGCTTCGCCTCGGGCGCGCAGTGCTTCGCCTCGACAGCCCATCGGCCCGCCCACTGGCGCCCAGATGTGCGCCGCAGTTCCTTCAAGAGGGGCCTGCCCCCTCTTCTCATCGCCGCCGATAAGTGCATCGTCGGCGCATCCGTGAGCTGCGCAATATGCGGGCCGACTCTCCCCCGGGTCACGAGCACAGTGGGAACCAGCGGCGGATAGAGCGCCAGGACGCAGGCAAGGCGTGAGGCTCCAGCAAGATCACCGCTTCCAAGGAGAACCAGGTAGTCGATGCCCGCCATGAGGGCAAACTCCGCTCTCGAGTCCCAGCGCCCAAGGTCAAGGACGCAACGCCCCGCGCTCGCCTCAATGACGGCTGAAAGACGAGGGTCCGCTCCGTCCGCAACTCCCCGAGCATCCCCGGCGAGGATGCGAATACCTTGCGTTCGTGGCAGACGTTCGACGAGGTCGGGGCCGAATGCCCGCTCAGCTCGATCCAGATCGGCCCAGCGGATTCCTGGCAGGTCTGGGGATTGCATGAGGAAGGGCGAGGGTGCAGTACCGGAGGCATCAATCAGGACTGAGTCTTCAGTTTTCGCGAGGAGTCCGGCGAGAACGGCTGCTCCTGAGGCGGGAGTCCACTCGGCAAGGGCAATGACTTGCGGCCCAGATTCACTCAGCGCTCGTACAGGGGCTTGAGCGTGATTCGCGCTCGCGGCCCCCACGGCGTTCACGATCACCTCGGCGAGTAGTGGCAGGTCTTCCGGGAGGTGGAATTGCCCTCCGACCCCAATTTCCACACGAGGGCATTGGGGGTGAGAATCCCGGACTTGTGTATTCCCGTCTCCGTTCCTTCCTCCTATTCCTCCCACTCCCACGATTTCAAGATCCGGCGCACCATCTGCCCTCCCTTCCCTCCATTCAAGAATCTCCACAAGCTCCAAAAGATTGCGAATGCTTGTCTCATCTGCGGTTTTCAGGCCGCTCAGTCGCACACCTCCCGTCCTCGTTGATCGAGTCGAAGCGGCATGCACACTTTTTCTTCGCCATAGTCCCATACCTGAAGAAGACACCCATCCTCCCGACCTTTCACCCTGATCTTCTTTTGCCTGTGGAAGACTAGATGGCATTAAATTCCCTGTGGACGCGCCACGATGGTGCTCTCTTCGCCCTCAAAAGGAGGCGTCATGCCCGATTTGCTCTCCCCCTTGAGCACTGCGCCTCATAAGAGCGCCGCGTTCTTCGACCTTGATAAGACCATTCTTGCGACGGCCTCATCCATGGCCCTGCGAGGGCCTTTCGTGGATGCCGGGCTGGTTACTCGCCGAGCCGCGATCATGTCCGTTCTCGTCCACCTGCCCTATATTCTTCGCGGCGCCGATGAGAACCGTATGAATGAGATGGCGAAAACGCTTGGCGATCTGGCGAAAGGGATTGACGCGCGCCGCCTTGAAGCGACCGTTGAAGAGTCCTTGGATTCAGTCATCGACCCGGTGTGCTACCTCGAAGCTCTTGAGGAGATCACCCGTCACCAAGCCGAAGGACGGCCCGTCATCGTCGCTTCCGCTTCAGCACTGGAAGTCGTCAGGCCAATCGCGAAGCGCCTCGGAGCCGATGGGATTCTCGCGACCATTGTCGCGAAGGACGAAGAGGGGGCTTTCGCCGGCGAGATCCTCCACTTCAACCAGGCCGAGGGGAAGGCCCGCGCCTGCGCGGAGCTCGCCGCCGAACGCGGCTGGAACCTCGCCGAATGCTGGGCCTACTCCGATTCGATTTCTGATGAACCCCTCCTGGCCTCCGTCGGCCATCCAGTCGCGGTGAATCCTGATCGTGCGCTGCGCAAGATCGCCGAGGAACGCGAGTGGCGGATCGAAAGGTTTGAGAAGAAGGCGCGCGTCGGCCGTGCTCTGCCGCGTCCACCGCGCAAGGCCGTCTTCGGTCTCGGATGCGCCTTGCTCGCCGTATCGGTCGCGGTGAGTGTGTCTCTTCGTCGCACGAGCGTCTGATCGCACCCCGCCACTGCCCTACCTTTCTCGACTGTTGTCCCTGCCCCAGCCATCGATTGCCCCTCACTCCAGTCGACTGTTGTGCCCCTGGTCGTGCCCCGCGACCCGCGAGCATGCCTCGCCCCACAACACCGCACACGCAACCCTCGCCCCGCAAACAGCGACTACAGCTGGCCCCGCGGCAAGTCACCGCCGTCGGCCCGATCAACTGTTAGCTCTCGTCCAAGCCTGCCACTGCGCTTTTACCCCGGTCGCCCCGCTTTAGCCCAGTCGGCCCGCTTGCACGTGCAGGGCAATGTTCTCTCCCGCCTTCGCCCCGTGCTCAACGGACTTTGTGAAGTGGAGGATCCAGCGGGCCACCCCGTCCTCGTCTGCGCTGACCCAGCCCGCGAGTTCCCGACTCGCCTGCACGGGATCGTGAGCATCGAGCACTGAGATCGTGCACACTCCCGTCGGATCGACTCCTTCGAGGACGAGGAGTCGCCTGGCGAGCGCCGCACCGACTGCCGGAGAGGCCGGAGTGAAGACCTCACGGAACCTGAAATGCGCGAGGATGGCGGCGGCCCTGGCGAGAGCGGGCGCATTCGCGCTCATATACCCTGCGAGTGGCGCGAGGAGCTCAGGTGAATTCGGCATCGCAACACCCCTGGTGCTCATTCTCCCGGATTCGACGAGGCCGGAGCAGATATCCCGGTGGATCGACGCCACAAGCGCAGGCAGGGGAATTTGACGAGGACGAGAGGGCACCCTGGAATTCAGGGGAGGAAATCCTGCGACAAGTCCGGTCTGCGACCTTTGAATCCCAATGGCCAGATCCATTGCCGGGTCTCTTCGAATCGGCGCCCCAGCCTCAGAGGGGCACGAAGCCGTATCAGCATGGGGTGAACCCGCCCCGGCGGGGAACGAATCCGCCCCGGCGGGGCGCTCCCCCACCCCGGCGGGGCGCTCCCCTACCCCGGCGAGGCTTGCGAGCCTCAGATCGTTGACACTCGTCCTCGCGCCGAGGATCAAGGAGAGCGCTGTCGCCTCGTGAATGGTCGCCTCGGCTCGCGCCTCCTCCCATCCGCGACGCAGTCCCTCGTGGAACCTCAAGCGCGTGAGGGCATCAATCGCGGAGTTCATAGCGGCCTGGACCTCGGGTCGCGCCGAAGCGCGGGCGAGTACGTGCACCGAAGGGTCGATCAGAGCGTCGATTGTCACCGCATCAGCCTACGGCGCAAAGGAGCGGGGCGCTTTTCGGCCATACCCATCTGTCCTTGCGATACTGAATCCATGTCTTTGCGTTCCGTCATTCGCACACCACACGCGAAGAGCCTCCTCTTCGCCCTCGTGTTCGCGCCAGTCGCGCTGATCCTCCTCGGCTCCTCAATGGCGGATGTGCAGGCGAAAACTGCGATCGGCCAGCCTCTCGCCTCCGTTGAGGGACTCATCGGGATGGGTATTGGCGCAGTCCTGTTGACTCTCGTGTCGTTGAACTGCGAGGAATCGCCTGCGGGCATGTTCCTGACGAGCGGTCTTTCTGTGATCGTCGGCGCAGGCCAGTTCGTGGGTTTCTTAAGGATCCCGATGCTCCAGTCCTCTTTCGTGGACTCACTGGATATGCAGGCCGCTGTCTCCTGGAGCCTCTACCCCCTCGGGGTCACTGCGATCACTCTGGGGGCGGCACTCGCTCTCATGCTGACCTTCAGGCGCGCCGCTCACCCGCAGCGTCCTGGGACTTCGCAGGGCCGCAGGATCTTCCACCATCGGCACGCGTGGGTTGCGGGTTTTGCGATCCCAAGCGCCCTGGGGGCGAGCATGCTGTTCATCGTGATTGCCCCTTCCGATACGACCGAGGTCGCCGCCCACGGCCTTGGAGCGCTCGGCCCCTTCACTCCCGGTGCGGCGATTATTGCTTTCACGGCGGCACTTCTGCTGGGGGTTGTTGCATTCATGGCATGCCTATCCTTGACGGGACCTCAGCTGACCGCCTGGTTGTTCATGGTGCTCCCCAGCTACATGCTGTGGCCGCTGTGGACGTCCATCACGGGTTCGGTCGTCAGGCCCGGAGCTTCGATCCTCACTTCCTTGTCGATGGCCGCACCTGTGGTGGCGACCCTCGGCCTCGTCCTCGGTTCCTCCACGATCGGAATCTATTGGGCGAGGTCCTTCGCACTGTCAAATGGTGTCGTCGAGGGCGAGGCCGGGGCTGGAAACGGTGACGTGCACGACGCTCCTGATCCGCGCCAAGCCGAAGAATGAGCCCGCTTCTGCCTCTTTCGCTCGTTATCGTGTGTCAACGAGTAGGAGGAGACGCATGTCTGAGCAGGATTTCCCCCAGCGCCCTGAAGAGGGCGACGCTGAAGAGGCACTGACCCTCGATCCGAATTTCATCTTCGATCGGGGCGAGGAAGAAGACGTTGATCGGGACGAGGAGACGGCGGCGACTGAGGCGCCCCTCGCACAGGCGCAGACCGCGCCCCTAGCGCAGGCAGAGACCGCGCCCCTAGCCTCGCGCATCCCGCTCGTGAAGGCAGAAGAGCCCTCACCCACCGAATCAGAAGACTCCCCCACACAGGCGCCCTCCGCCACTCATGCAGAGGGCCTCCCCCACACCGAATCGAGCGCGCCTCTCGCGCAGGCGCCCTCCGCCACTCATGCAGAGAGCCTGCCTCTCACCGAATCGAGCGTGCCTCTCGCGCAGGCCTCCTCCCCTATTCAGATGGAGGAGACTTCCGACGAGCCAGAAGCTCCGGAGGCACGGGACTCCTCGATCGCCACTGGCGAGCAGACTGTGGCTTCAGGGAGCAGCACAGTCCGTCCCGAGCCGCGCGCCGTCTCTGCGGACGCTACGGGAGTCCCTGCTGCTCCGACAGGCGCCACGCTCTCGAGCACAGCGAGCAGGTCACCCCTCTCGGACACACCTGTCAGCTCGCCACTTTCGAGCACGTCAGACACCCCGCCCCTCTCGCCGACCTCTGCTAGCTCTCGCATCGCGTCGCTTCCCGCCGCCTCACCCATCTTTGAGACACCGAGCAGCTCCTCCGTCTTGGAAACGCAGTCTGTTGGCGACGAGGGAGCAACGAATAGCTCATCTCCCTCGGCTTCAGCTCCGCCCGACGAGCTCGCCGAGTCCATGTGGGCCGCTGTGCGCGACCGCAGCCGCCAGAGTGACAATGAGAGCGCTCCCGCACTGGCGCAGCCGGTCCTCGCAGGAGAACAGCCCCTTACTGGCGAGGAAGTTGAGCTTCCCGGTGAGATTACGCCTGAGGATGACATTGTCGGAGAGTCCGCTCCTGTGATCACCGGTCAGATCGAAACTGTCACTCTGGGCTCGCATACGACCACGATCCCGGTGATGACCGGGGAGATTCCCGTCATGACTCGGATCGATCCGACACCGACTCCTCGTGATGTGCTCGCTCATCGCGTGGAGGACGAGGACGGCGAAGCGGAGTCTTTTGAAGAGCTTGAAGATGTGGAAGAGGGTGCCTCCCTCTTTGAGCCTCTCGATGAGACTTCTGTGCAGCGCCGCTCGCTCATAAACCCGAGTGTTGACCTTGATGAGCCTGAGCCTGAAGCCTCATGGCGTCCTCGTGAGGACATTGGCGAGCAGGCCGTCGAAGAGTTGGGAGCCCCAGCAGCCCCGCATTCTCTCGATGACGCGATTTTTGATGGTGCCTCTGTTCAGGCTGAGGTTCCTTCTCGGACGGGAGCCCACTGGGCGAGCCTCTTTGGGTATCTTCTGCTTGTGCCTCTGGCGTGGTTCCTCATCGCAGATTCGGGGGCTCGTCTGACCCTGAATGATGCTGGTTCCGTGGCGACGGGGAACTTCGCACCCTTGCCTTTCCTTGAGCTCCTCGGTGGACTCGTACTCGTCCTCTTCCTTTTCCTTCTGGCCCGCAAGTCCTCTTTGGGCCCGTGGTTTGTTGGTGTGTTGACGACGCTTGTGGGCCTGCCTTCGCTCATCGTTCCGGGCCTGACCGCCGAGTTTCTTCTGCCGTATTTGCGGATGCTGAGTTCCTCGAGCACGTTCGGCCAGAACCTGAGCCACCATGTGCAGGCTTCAGCCTATTCAGGTCGTCTTTTGCTGGTTGGTCTCGTGCTCATGGGGATTGGCTTTCTTTCCCATTCTGTACGTCGCATTGGCCGGAATGAGGAACTGCTTCGCGCTGAGGTTGAAAGGATCAATCCTGCGGGGGCTCATTTCACTGCGCGTGCTCGTCGTCGCGCTGCGAAGGCCGCTGCCCGCTTCTGATTTTCCTGTGTTTGAACCTCTTCGACGCGCCGAGTTTTCAACACTTTCGGCGCGTCGACGCTTATGCGCACACCTTTGCGCATCTGAAGGGGCATAATATCCAGTGATCCACCACACCCCCTTAGAGCGTGGGGGTTGTGACCCACGGCCCGGATGTCCCGGAGCCTTGAGAAGAACGGAGCCAACGCCTCATGATCGGCGACGGAAACTTCATCAGCCAGGTCCCGCTCTTCGGCGGCCTGGATGAGACTCAGCAGATTTCCCTTCAGCAGAAGATGGGGCATACGACCCTTCGACGCGGGGAGACCCTTTTTGACGAGGGCGACCTGGGTGATCGCCTGTACATCGTGACTGAGGGCAAGGTGAAGCTCGGTCACACCTCGAATGACGGACGCGAGTCTTTGCTCGCTGTCCTCGGCCCCGGCGAGATTATCGGTGAGCTCACTCTTTTCGATCCGGGCCCGCGTTCAACGACTGCGACCGCTGTTTCCCCGGTGTCTCTTTTGTACCTCGATCATGAGGATCTGATGGAGATTCTTGATACGAATCCGACTCTCGCGAAGCATATGCTCAAGGCTTTGGCTCAGCGTCTGCGTCGCACGAACGAGTCTCTTTCGGATCTTGTCTTCTCTGATGTTCCGGGTCGTGTTGCGAAGGCGCTGCTTGATCTTGCGGATCGTTTTGGTACTGCGACGGATAAGGGTGTGCATGTTCCCCATGACCTGACTCAGGAGGAGCTTGCGCAGCTTGTCGGCGCTTCGCGGGAAACGGTGAATAAGTCGCTCGCAGACTTCGTTTCGCGCGGTTGGATTCGTCTTGAGGGCCGTGCGGTGACTTTGCTGGATGTTGATCGGCTTGCGCGTCGCGCACGCTGATTCACTGCGGGGGCTTGGTCATCCTGGGAGCTTCTGGTGTTGAGAAGTTGCCTGGCTGATTGAGAGCCCACTTCCACTTGGGGCGTCCGGAGCTTGTGCTCTGGGCGCCCTTCGCGTTCATTCAGGACGTCCTTCGGCACCCGGGCACATTTCGTTTTCTGAGTTGGGTGTGCGTAAAGCGGTGGGGGTTGGGAGCAGTTTCCTGTTCCCAACCCCCACCAGTCAGCGTCGGCGTTTCAGCGCCTCAACGCTTCGCGTGTCTCAGGCCTGTTCACGCTTGCGACGCACCGCGAGCATCACAGCACCCGCCCCACCCAAGATGGTCGAACCAAGGAGGAGCCCACTACCGGACAAACCAGTCTTGGCGAGCTTCTTGTCCACATAGGTGTTCGTCACGGTGAAGCCATCTCGCATATCACCCTTCACCTTCGCCTCATAACCTTCCAAGGCATCTTCAGTGATGGTGTAAGCGATCTCCTTACCGTCCTTGAACTTAGGAAGACCATCGAAGGAACCCTTCCAGTCCACGGCGGCATCAAGGGTCAACACCTTGCCCGTATCATCCTTGCCAGCGTAGAGGTGGAAAGTCGCGCTCGCGCCCGTCTTCCCTTCCCACTTCTTGACAACTGGGATGGAGACCTGCTCAGGAACATGAGTATTCGTCACGGTGTAACCCTTTTGGGCATCACCTTCAACCTTCGCCTCATACCCCTGGGGAACGTCCACCTCTTCAACCGTGTACCCGATCTTCTTGCCATTGTTGTTGATGAACAGATCCGTCCACGTGTGAGTCCACTTGTTGTCAGCGTTCAACACAACCGGCTCACCAAGAGCCTTCTCATCGGCCTTCAACTGGACCTTCACCGAATCAGGACGCACACCATCTTGGTTATCAGCGTCATCCCACACCTTCGACACCGACACAGACGTCTTACCCGGAGTGTACGAGTTCGTGATCGTCCCATCAGCATCAATCTTCGTCGCATACTCCCCGACAGCATCCTCAGTCACCGTGTAGACGATCTCATCACCCTTATCGGTGTACTTGGGAAGATCCGTGAACGAATACGCCCAGTTATTAGCAGCCGTGACCTTCTGAGATGCCTGCTCCCCATCCTTCGTCTTCAAACGAACAGTAATCTCACCCGGACGCTTACCATCACGATCATTGTCATCGTCCCAGGTCTTCACACCCTCAACTTTGACCTTCTCAATATTCTTATTCGTGATCGTAAAGCCACACTCCGCATCCGCACGAACCTGCTGATCCCCACGAGGCAGAGCACACGGAACAAAGTCACTCACCGTCACCTCATACTTCGAGGTATCAACACCCGCAACCTGGGCCTCAGTCACCGTGTAAGCAATCGGATTGCCATCCTTATTCTTCGGAAGACCATCAAACGAGCCCTTCCAAGAATTACCAGCATTCAACACCAACGACTTATCCGGAACCGGTTGCCCATCGGCCAAAAGGGTCACAGTCACCTCAGACCCCTTCGGACCAACCCAGACCTTCTTCACCGGAATATCCACAGTCTCAGGCGAGTACGTATTTGTGATATCGGTGCCGTTGACGATCGTCTGGTAGCCATCAACCGGCGCCTCGTCGACCGAGTAGACGATCTCGTGACCATCAGCCGCCGCATACTTGTCAAGGCCCTTGAAAGAGTAGCTCCAGTTACCATCGGCACCAGGAGTGACCGTTTCTTCCTTCATAACATCACCGTCAGCAAGCAGCTTCACCGTGATCTGCTTCGGACGCTTCCGATCACGATCATCGTCATCATTCCAGGTCTTCACACCACTAATGTCGACCTTCTCAATATTCCGATTGGTGATCGTGCTGCCGCATTCCTCGGTTGCTCGGTAGACCGTGCACGCGCCTTTGTTGTCGATTTCGACCTGGTACTTGGAAGCATCAACATCAAGTTCCTTGACCGCGTAGCTGACCAGCTTCCCCTCTTTCAGCTTCGGAAGATTCTCAAAAGAGCCCTGCCAACCTTCGTCTTTGGTCAGGGTTAAAACCGCACCCGGAACATCCTCGTAGGGCTCCGCATCATCAAGACGCCCGAGGAGCTGGACCTTCACCGAATCCGCCCCGGGACCAAGCCACTTCTTCTTCACAGGAAGGCGCACAACCTCAGGAACGTAGCTGTTCGTAATCGAGAATCCCTGTGAAGCGTCGCCATTCGGATCGCCAGTGACGGTCACACCATACTCAGCCGGAGGATTGAGCTCCCTGACTGTGTACTTGATCAGATTGCCGTCAGTATCAAACTTCGGAACATTCTTGAACTCATCCTTCCAGTTATTCACCTCAACCAGAGTGCGCCTCTGTCCTTCAACATCTTTGTCGTTGGCAACCAGCTGAACCTCAACCTCTTGCGGGCGCAAGCCGGCCTGATTTCCCTTGTCTTCCCAGAACTTCTCAACCGGGATATCAATGGTGATGCGCTTGTTCTGAACTGTCAGCTCAGCGGCGGAGTCGGCATTAACCGTGAGGACATGCTCGGTCTCATCCGCGATATACCCTTTCGGAGCTTCAATCTCTTTGACCGTGTACTGCTGCCCAGCAACGAGAGCATCAGAAGTTGCGGTGCCGTCATCGCCAGTGGTGAGTTTGAAAGTCTGCCCATCCGGTTTCTTCACCTCGAACACAGCACCCTTCAAGGTGATGGTGGGATCAGTTTCATCGACCTTCTTGAGTTTAATCTTCGAAGCATCGTCATTCGAGCCCGTGCCACCTGACTCAGCGGACTGGTAGGTATAGGTCTTCGAGAAATCCTTAATCTGGTCTGAATTCAGAGTCAGCTTATTCTTCAACTGCTTGCCAGGCTTCGTGTAGGTCGTCGAATAACGCAGCGCTAACTGCTTACCGGAAATGTCGCCGAGCCTAATCGTGAACGACCGCTTGTCGGGAGCGAGCGTAAAATTACCTCCTGGCCCCTCGATTAAATCAATCGTTTTAAGAGTTGTCGATTGTTCACCATTTTCACTGTATTCTCGTTCCTCTAGGATGAAGCTACCGGGAATGTAGGTTTCATCCCCCATTCCTTCAGAAAGTGAGTCAGTAATCACAGCATTCTTATGGTCATGCTTAGCATGGTTGATTCGAGCCCCCCATTTTACCACATGAGGGTCCATTGAATCAGGATTACCCCATTTCAGAAGATCCTCGTTAACAATAGGTCCCGGCAGATAGGGAGTCATCTCAGTAGTTATAGGGACCTTCGACACTGTGACCGTGAACTTGTTAACCTCATTCACTTTCAGTTTGTCCATATTGAACTGAGCGCCCATCCAGAGCGTTCCATGATTATTGAGTTTACCCTCAACCTTTTCATTGAATGTTACGGTAACCGTCCCCCCAATATCACCGGGCCCGGGCTGAATTATTCCCTTGCCAATGACGACACTAGGGTCATCCTTCCGAGTGAGATTAAATTCCCGCTGCACTGCCCCAGCTGGAAACTTCATAGTGTCAGGGAGTTCGATATGGAATTGATCGCCTGACTTAAGCGTGTCACCCAGATGGTCAGCATTCCAATCCATCTTCAGGAGGAAGGTCTGCGTGTGGTGGATCTTCTCGACTGTCTCCTTAGTGATATTACGAATCTCGAAGTTCGTAATCTTCACATCCACGTCAACTACTTGACCCTCTTCGGCTCTTGCCATCATCGTCAAGCCTGGGACCACCAGGGCGAAGGCGAGAATGAACGCGACGAACGCCGCTAAACGCCGAATATTCAATCGATCAGATCGTGGGAACACGAATCAACCTTCCACTCGTCTGGACCGCACAGCGCGGATACAAAAGCTGTGGCTCACAAAGAGAACGATACGACAGAGCCGACACCACTCCCTGGAGAGATAACCCCGCCAGTGTTTCATAGCGTGGCGCGCAGAAGCAAGGGATTTACGTGCAAAATGGCCCCATTCGCGCCTCAGATTTTCGACAACACCCCTTGGCTCATCGACCGCGAGGACTAGCCGCATTGGCAGCGATTGCAGGGAAAACGGGGTGAGGTAGCTGGTGTGACATGTCCAAACACCCGTCTCCAAACACCCGTACACCTGTAGGATTTACCACAGCAGTTGAGATCAGAAGCATGACATGAAGCAGCCCACTAAAGGAGACCAGTGCACGAACATGGATATTTCAAACTTTGAGCGATTTCACCGCTTTCAAAGTGAAAAGATCCATTAGGCCCCTCTCACGGCAAAGCTCAATCTTCAACAGGACGCTTTAAATAGGCGACAAGATTCTCCGAACCAGTCGGACCTGGGATCACCTGGACCAACTCCCAACCCTCAGCCCCCCACTGATCAAGGATCGCCTTCGTCGCATGCGTCAGCAACGGAATCGTCGCATACTCCCACTTCACCATGAGCCCATCCTATCGAAACACACAACGCACCCAGCACTCACCAAGCCTGGGAGTCCACGAAGAAACAATAGAACCCACAGGCCAAGCGCTTCACAGTTACTTCAAGCGCGAACATGCGCAAGAACCCTCGGCACCTTCGGGGAACGGATCTCAACAGCGAGAGGATCATCAGATTCCCTCAACCACCCATACCAGTTCTCCACACCCTCATAATGGCGCAGCATCGCACGGCGTTCACGCTCGGTCAGTCCACCCCATACACCGAAGTTCGCTTCGGACTGAAGAGCGTCAGCCAGGCACTCCAGACGCACCTCGCATTGAAGACACCGAACGCGGACCTGACGCTGAGTCGCTCCCTGAACGAACAGGGCATCAGGTTCACAAGAAGCGCAAAGAGCCCGCGCAACCCAACTCTGGTCGTCATCGACACTGTTCATGGATTGATACTCCAAATCGCTCGCCAATGAGCTTTCACATGTGACGATACACACATTTTGCGAGAGAGTCCAAACCTGAATCCCACCACGCGGACCACCCACCGGCCCCAGCCCGCCCCTCACCTTGTGGTACCACGTATTCTGGACCTATGTCGCAACACCATCCGCGCCTCGTGAGCCCGGCACAACTCCTCGGACTCCTCCTCTCCTTCATCTCCGTCTCCGCTCTCATGGGCATCCTCGGAGCCGGCCTCCTCGTCCCTCTCACCGGATCAGCGGCAATCGCAACAAAAGCAGTTCCCTCAATCCTCAACGATCTCCCCAGCAAAATCGAAGTCGTCGAACCCGCAGAAGAATCCCAACTCCTCGACGCCAATGGCGGTGTCATCGCCCGCTTCTACGACAAGCAACGGATCGTCGTCCCCTCCGCGAACATCGCCGACATCATGAAACAAGCGATCGTCGCAATTGAAGACAAACGCTTCTACGAACACAACGGCGTCGACGCCACAGGAATCGCCCGCGCCCTCATCAACAACCTCGGCGAATCAGGGACCCAAGGCGCATCCACCATCACCCAACAGTACGTGCGCAACGCCCTCGCCGAAAAAGGCTACCTCGAAGGCGACGCCGACCAAGTCAGCGCAGCCACCGAACAAACCACCGCCCGCAAACTCCGCGAAATCAAATACGCCCTCGCCATCGAAAGGACGATGGACAAAGACCAAATCCTCACCGGATACCTCAACATCGCGCCCTTCGGCCCCATCACCTACGGTGCCGAAGCCGCATCCCAACGCTACTTCTCCAAATCGGCCTCCGAACTGAACTACCTCGAAGCAGCAACTCTCGCCGGCCTCGTCCAATCCCCCGTCGAATACGACCCCCTCAGCTACCCGGAAGCCTCCCAAGAACGACGCAACCTGGTCCTCAGCGTCATGCTCGAACAAGGAATCATCACAAGCGAGGAGTACGACGCCGGAATCGAAACCCCCCTCGCAGACACACTCAACCCCACCAACACCGCCGAAGGATGCATCGGCGCAAACGGTTCGACCGGTTACTTCTGCAACTACGTCATCACTCGATTCCTCCAAGATGAAGCCTTCGGTCAAACCGCAGCCGAACGCGAACACCTCCTCAAGACCGGCGGTCTCACCATCCGCACAACCCTCGACCCGGCGAAGCAACAAGCCGCCTACGCGGCCCTCACAAGCGCCATCCCCGTTGACGACCCCTCCGACGTAGACGATGCTCTCGTCTCACTCATACCCAGCACCGGCGCAATCGTCGCCATGGCCCAAAACACAACCTACGGCGTCGAAGCAGGCCAGACCATGAGCTCCTACGCCGCAGACGGCCAATTCCAGATCGGCTCAACATTCAAAGTCTTCACCCTGGCTGAATGGTTCAAAGAAGGCCACTCCGCATACGAAACCGTCGGCTCAACCAACAGGAACTACGGTTCAGGCGCCTTTAGGTGCGGCGGCACGCCCATTAGCACCGAACCCTGGAGGGTAGAAGACCTCGCAGGTAAAGACGGCCCAATGAATGTCGTCAAAGCGACCGGGCTATCCGTCAACCAAGCCTTCGTCAACATGGCATCCAGACTCGACTTCTGCCAAATCTTCCAAACCGCCGCCGATATGGGCATCACCGAAAACGGCGAAACGATCGCGGCCCTACCCGCAAACATCATCGGCTCCTCCTCCGCATCCCCCCTCCAAGTCGCGAGCACCTTCGCAGTTTTCGACAACGGCGGATTGCTCTGCGAACCCATGTCGATCTCAACAGTCACCGACCGCGATGAGAACACCGTGAAGGAATTCGCCCCGAACTGCTCGCAGGTCCTCGACTCAAACGTCGCCAACCAGGTTGCAACCCTCCTGACGGCATCCGCCAGCCAGTACTACACCTCTACACGGCTCGCCGATGGACGACCCTTCGCTGCGAAATCCGGCACAACCGACTACTCCGCGAACACCTGGCTCACCGGCTTCACCCCCTCCCTCGTCACCTCCGCCTGGGTCGGCCATGCTGATTCTTCGACCACCCCGGTCCGCGATATCGTCATTAACGGCACCTACTACCACGCAATCTTCGGCGAGACCTTCGTCGGACAACAGATCTGGGCGCCCTACATGTCCACGGCCCTCGCCGACACAGGGATTGAACCCATGCATAACGCTTCACTCGGCAACTCCGCGGTAAGCACGCCTCGACAACCTCGGTAAGGAGCCGGGCTGACACTGACTCCACCCCTCAGAACACGGCACCTGTAGCGCCGCAAAACTCACCCAAGGAATAGGAGACAGACGATGACGAGCGACGCTCTTCCCCTCGGGCTCGACCTCATCGCCGACCGCCCCTCGATCGCCCCGCGCGCCCTCATCGCGACAGGCCGCGCGCTCGGCATCGCCGCCGGGGCCCTCACCGGAACAGGCCTCCTCGCCCTCGCATGGGGAAGCGTGGAAAGGCGCATGCCGGTTCTGCGCAGAATCGCCATCGACATGCCCGCACACCGTGGCATCAAAACAATGACGATCCTGCACCTGTCCGACCTTCATCTCTTCCCCGGACAGGAGTTCCTCGTTACCTTCCTTCGACGCGTCGCCGCTGAAGAACACATCGACCTCGTCGTCTCAACGGGCGACAACTTCGGACTCGCAGAGGGACTGCCGCTGCTCGAAGACGCCTACGAGCCCCTCCTCGCTCTGCCCGGAGCATTCGTATTCGGCTCCAACGACTACTACTCGGCACAGAAGAAGAACTGGGGACGCTACCTCCTCGGCTCCTCAAAACTGCCAAAGAGTTCAATACCGGACCTGCCGTGGATAGAACTCGCCCGCCGTTTCAGAGACGCCGGATGGCTCGACCTTTCCAATCAGGCTGGCACACTGACTGTGGAATCCTGCGGCGGTGGCGGATCCGCATGTGGGGGGTCTACACCTGAAGGATCTGTGCTTGGGGACTCCGCGCCCGGGGAATCTGCGCTTGGGGGATCACAACTCCACGGCTCCGCACGAGGAGGTTCGCAAAGAGTGTCCTTCCTCGGAACAGACGACCCACATATCGGGCGCGACCGGATCGTCGAACCAGATCCCTCCTGGGCTTTGGACTCCTCACTTCGTATCGCAGTCACGCACGCCCCCTACACACGCGTTCTCAACGCCTTCACCACCGCCGGAGCGGACCTCATCCTCGCAGGCCACACCCACGGAGGCCAGATCGGAGTGCCCGGCTTCGGGGCGATCGTCACGAACTGCGACATCAACCAAAAATACGCAAAAGGACTTCACCGCTGGCGAGCAGGCGATCACTCCTCCCTCCTGCACGTGTCTGCCGGACTCGGCACATCCCCCTACGCTCCCGTCAGGATCGCGACGAGGCCGGAGGCGTCCCTCTTGACGATCCGCTCAATCTGAGGAGCGTGGGATCTCGCCAAGCTGTGAACGAACGTTCGGGCGGATGCCTGAAGAGCCGTCCATTTTGGGGGCATGGCAGTTTGGCTGGAGCCATGCGCGGGAGCCGTGTGGTCGCGGTCGCGTGGCGGGAACCGTGCGGTTGCGGTCGCGTTTTGAGAAGCGCACCCTGTGAGCCGCGCGGCGGTAGCAGTGCCCTGGCAACCGTGCGCGGGAGCCGTGCGGTTGTCGCGGCCGTGTAGCGGGAGCCATGCGGTTGTCGCGGCCGTGTAGCGGGAGCCATGCGCGGGAAGCGTGTGGTTGCGGCCGTGTAGAGGATGGCGGTCGAGCAGGGTCCGTTTGGAAGAAACAGGCGCCAAGCAGAACTTGAAGGCTCGAGTGAACACCCCAAACTTTCCTCAGCCTGGGGATTCAAGGCCGAGGGACGCGAGCACTCAAGAATGCTGTAGTGCTGTCAAGCTATTGAGCCTAGAACTTCTCGAACCCAACAGGTCTTCGAGCCTCTGAGCTTCACTGAAGCTGTTCAACGCTCGATCCTAGGCTGACACGCCCTATGACGCTCCCATGCACTCCACACCTTCGATGCTGTTGTGGGCTCCGAGGGAACGTCGCCAAGCTAAGACTCACAAGCCCCACCGACCTTCAACACTGCACGAACGGCATCCCTGTGATCCATCTGCCACCCCGCTCCTCGTCCTCAATTTTGGAGGGCGGGCACCCGGCGCGTATACTTCTCAAGTCGCACGGGGTGTGGCGCAGCTTGGTAGCGCGCTTCGTTCGGGACGAAGAGGCCGTGGGTTCAAATCCCGCCACCCCGACTCGTGTGGAGTCCCAGGGCACTGTTCAACAAGGTCCTGGGACTTTTTACATCCGCTTCTTCTTGATCTTCCCTCCAGGTATTAATCCCCCTGTAGGTTCCCTGCATCTTCCCATAGCCCCTGCACCTCCCCCGCGCCTGAGACTTCTATCAATGGCACGAGGCATCTGGCTACTCGGGCAGGGATCACCTCCCACGCTGTTAACGTGCGACCGACCACGCGCATCTGGCCGCGGGGACGTGCATCTCCCCTGTGGCAGTGCCTCCTCCATGCCCTGTGGCAGCGCCTCCTTCATGCCCTGTGTTCGACCTCAGAGCTTTGAGCTGTACTCGACCTCAGCGCCTTGACCTGTCCGAGGTCTCAATATCGCCTGCGGGTTCTCGGTGAAACCGGGATAACGGCCAGAACGGAGTGGTGGGACAGAAAGTATTCGTTTGACCTGGACTTTTTGGCTTTGTGGTGCGGGACGGTCGAAATCCCGGTCAGAATGTGCGGCGCCGCCCGTGCGGTAGTGCGACTGTCCACAAGTCGAACCGTACGCCTCAGCCCCTTAAGAAAACCCCAGGTCAGAGTTTGGATTATCCGACTTGTCGACGCCTATTGTCCGACTTGTGGCCTCGCGACCGGGGTGCCGACCAAAACCCTCGCAGCCTACGTCCACGCCGAGCCCTTGTGGCCTTAACCGAAGGATACCGGCCACAATGAGCGACATTTTCGGGTGTGTCCAGGGTTTTTCGAGGTTGAAGCGTCGAGCCTTCTAGCTCCGTGGCGCGGAGCATTCGCAGCCGCAACGCCCAAAGGACCCCAAATATGACCTCGGCGCCATCAACCACCCCTCGACCAGGCCGAACACATAATGTGGGCACCCGAACACCAGACCACACCAATCCAAAGAACCCCAAATATGACCTCGGCGCCATCAACCACCCCTCAGCCTCGCCGAACACATAACGTGGGGACGCATGTCCCAAAGAGGCTGAGGCATAGACGCACAGCAGCCCGGACTTCCAACACAGCACCTCGCAGCCCCACCACAACAGCTCGCAGCCCCAGCACCGCGCCCCGCAGCCCCAGCCTCGATCTACCGAACAACACCCACGGCGCGCTCCTCAGCGCGCAAAGCGCCTCGCGACCTCCAAGAAGCGATCATTCGTTAGCGGATCGGCAAGCGTCACCCGAACGCCCTCGGGGAAAGGACGAACGATAAGGCCCGCATCCACACATGCTTCGACAAAGTCGGCCCCCAAGCCCCGAAGGAAGAAGAAGTTCGCCTGAGAATCCGGCACCGAAAGCCCCGCCTCACGAAGCGCGGCGATCATGCGTTCACGCTCGGCAATAACCGCCTGAGCCGAAGCACGGACCCCGGCCTCGTCCTCAAGGGAAGCGAGAGCCGCTGCCTGCGCGACACTCGACACCCCAAAAGGAACGGACACCGCCTGGATTGCACCAATCAGCTCCGTATTCCCAATCGCATACCCGACCCGCACTCCCGCGAGCGCATGCACCTTCGAGAAAGTCCGCAAAACGAGGACGTTCGGATGCTCCTCAATCAGGGGGATCGCGCTCGACACTCGCGGATCGCTCGCGAAATCAATGTACGCCTCATCAACGAGGACGAGGACAGATGCGGGAACGCGCTCAACAATGTCCCGGATCGTGTCGAAAGTCAGAACAGGACCCGTCGGATTGTTCGGCGAACACAGGATCAAGGCAGTAGCATCCTGAGCTGCACACACCAGCCCCTCAACATCGTGACCCCCATCCTCGTCGAGGGGAACGGGAACCCCTTCGGCGTGCGAAGCTGGGATCGCAATCGGATAAGACTCGAAGGAGCGCCACGGGTAGACGACTTTCGCGCCCGGCGAGCACACGGCCGACAGAGCGGCGAGGAGGAGCGCAGAAGAGCCGGTTCCGACGCAGACCTGCTCGGGAAAGACCTTGAAACGCTTGGCGATGGCCTCGCGCACTGGCGTTGCCATGAGATCCGGGTAGCGGTTCACGTTCTCAAGGGCTTTTCTCATCGCCTCGAGGATGGGGGCCGAGGGCGGGGTCGCCATCTCATTCGAGGAGAGTTTCATTGCTCCCGGCGCGGCCTTCCCCGGCCGGTAACGCGGGAGATTACGGACGGCGGGGCGGATCGGGACCTGGAATTCTCTCATGCTTCAGTCCTAGCGCACAGCGCCGAAGGAGATGAAGGATTTCCGAAGTGCGGGCGTTCACGCGCTCAAAGGGCGCGGAGGGGACGAGGGGCCTTTCACGTGGGCCAGTATGAGAGTTGAAGCGCTCTGCGATAGAGAAGCGAGGCAACCTGGCCCACATCAGCTGAGCGCAACGATGAAGCATCTAAGTGCTCGCAGCACCCAAGCGTTGTTTCGCGTGGCCGACATGAGCGTTGAAGAGCTCGGCGAGCATGGAGCAGAGGCATAGCGGTAGACGGAGAACGATCGGGGGAGGCGAAGCGCTCGGCGAGCATGGACAGGGAGCAGGCGAGCGGAGCACCCGCTTGAGCCAAGGTACTGCGGACCACCGCTGAGCAAAGCGCGGAGGGGGCAACCCCATGCCCTCGCGTGGGCCAGCATGAGCGTTGAAGCGTCGCTCAGCGAGCGCGGAGCGAGAAAAAGCGCGACAGTGGAGGCATGGAGTTTCTTCTTCGTCTTCTCGCAACCATGGCAGGGATCTGGGTGTCCGCACGCCTGATCCCCGATATTTCCTTCACCTCAGGGGCCTCTCTGACGGAAACAGCCCTGACCCTCGCAGTGATCGCTCTTGTTTTCACCGGGGTCAATTCCATCATCAAGCCGATCGTGAAGACCTTGACTTTCCCGCTCTACCTGTTGAGCTTTGGGCTTTTCGCAATCGTCACGAACTCGGTCCTCTTCAAGTTCACGGGCTGGCTGTCCACACAACTCGGCTTCCCCTTCTCCACGGGCGGTTTCCTGTCCTGCCTTTTCGGAGCGATCATCACCGCGATCGTCTCTTCTTTCGTCGCGGGCTTGTTCGGTGCAAAGAAGAAGGAGGACTGAAAAAGGACACGTGAGGAGGCGCCGATCCGCACGTCAAGACGGAGAGCCGCCGAAGCAAGCTGCGCAGCGGTCGAGGCAAGACGGGGAACGACCAAAGCAAGACGGGGAGCCGCCGATCCGCGCGCAAAGACGGAGAGCCGCCGAAGCAAAGACAGGGAACGCCCGAAGCAAGTCGGAGAACGACCAAAGCAAGACGGGGAGCGGCCGAGGCAAAGCCCCGGCCGCTGCGCAGCTTGAGCACCCCCACGGACTCCCCGAAATGCTCATTCGGGGCAGCGATCGGACTTGCAGCAAGCTCGCGAGCCTCAGATCGCGGCGAGCCAGCACCCCAGATTCCCCGGACCCCCAGCTCACCCGGACACCCGGACACCCGGCTCACCCGGGCACCCTGGCTCACCCGAGCTTCTCCCATCCCGGCTGCTGCGCAGCTTGAGCGCTCCCAGCTCAGATCGGCCAGGCCTCCATGCGCCAGGCCGCATCCCAGAACATCCACTCATAACGGCAGGCCGTCTCGAAGGCCTCACGCATACGCCCACGCGTCTCCTCTGACACCTGCTCGGCCAGACGATCCACAATCGAACGAACAATCATAGTCTGCTCGGCGAAAGCCGGATCAGCGTACATGCCGATCCAATCCCCATAAGCGTGATTCTCCAGCTCACCGGCTTTTTCCAGCAGAGAATCCCCAACGCTCTGATAGATCCAGAAACACGGCAGAACCGCACTCGCAGCGACCGCATACTCACCCGAGGCGAGGCAGGCCAAGAGGAAACTCTGATACGCCCTCGAGGTCGGCGACACCTCCAAGGGGCCGTCAACCTCCACATGGGAAGCGTGTAAGGAACGCTCGACAAGGATCGAATCCCTCGCACAGCCCGCCCAAAACACCAGGTCATCCGGGTCGCTCGCCATCGAGGCAAGCCCCGCAAGAGCCCGAGCATAAGTCCCGAGGTATCCCGCATCCTGACGCATGTAGTAGTCGAAGCGCTCGCGTGAAAGAGTCCCCTCGCCCAAGCCCCTGAGGAAATCAAGATCCTCAATCGCCTGACGGATCGGGACAATCCCCTGCCACAGTTCATCGGTGAAACTCATCGCTCCTCCTTGGGCCAGATCGCGTGGAAATGGTGAATGGGGCCGTGCCCGTGCCCAACGCCAAGAGAATCGGCGTGAGCAATCGCCTCCGTGAGGTAAGCCTTCGCGTCCTTCACGGCATCGACCCATGTGTGACGACGAGGACGCAGAGCCGCAATCGCCGAAGAGAGGGTGCAGCCGGTCCCATGAGTGTTCTGCGTGGCAATCCTGCGGCCCGTCAAAACGAGGGGCCCGTCCTCGTCGATGAAGACATCACTCGCATCTTCATCCAGGTGCCCGCCCTTGACGAGGGCGCGCTTGACTCCAAGCTCGCGCAAAGCCTTCGCCTGCTCGATCATCTCCTCAACGTTCCTCGCGCGTTCACATTCGAGGAGGACCGCCGCTTCGGAAAGGTTCGGCGTGATGAGCTCGACAAGGGTGCAGAGCCTACGAACCTCGGCCCGCGCATCCGGCTCGAGGAGCGGATCGCCCGAGGTCGCGACCATCACCGGGTCGAGGACCGTGTTCTCCAGGGTCGGAAGATACTCAGCGACGAGGGCGGCAAGCTCGGCGGTTGCGAGCATCCCGATCTTCGTCGCACCGGGGCGAATATCAGCAAGGACGGTGTCGAGTTGGAGTCGAACGAAATCCAGGGGCACGGCATGCACTCCCGTGACACCACGAGTCGACTGGGCGGTGAGTGCGGTAATGACACTCATCGCGTAGGCGCCATTGGCGCTCATCGCCTTAAGGTCCGCTTGAATGCCCGCGCCTCCCGAAGGGTCAGATCCTGCGATCGTCAAAGCTGTGACGGTCCTAGTCATTCCTGTGCTCCTTCATTCCACTGGGCAAGTAGTTGAGCTGCGGTGGCAGCCGGGTCAGGGGCGCAACAGATCGCGGACACGATGGCCCCTCCGTCAATGCCGATTCGCGCGAGCTGCGCCATGTCATCGACTCCGACCCCACCAATCGCGACGGCCGGGATGCCGACAATCCTCTTCAAGCGTTCACAGCCTTCGAAGCCGAGAACATCAGGAGTGTCGGTCTTTGTCGCGGTTGTGCGCAGAACGGAAAGGCCGACGTGGTCGGCCGCCCCTTCCTCTCGGGCGGCCTGTGCTTCCTCTTGAGTGCCGATCGACAAACCAAGGTAGGCGTCCTCGCCGATGAGAGTGCGCACGAGGGAGGCGGGCAGATCGGATTGACCGACGTGCACGCCAGCAACTTGCGCTCCGAGGGCGCGGGCCGCGAGGAACACGTCGACGCGGTCGTTCACGATCACGGGGACTTTCTCGCCGACGGCTTTCGCGACCTCGAGGACTTCCTCAAGGAAGGGCCTCCCATCGGAGTCTTTAGCGCGCAACTGCACGCAGGTTGCGCCGCCCTCAACTGCGGCGATAACGGTTTCACGGACCGTGCGGCCCGCGCTTTCGCACAGGCCCGCGTCAGTTACGAAGTAGACGCGAAGATCAGGGGCGGTCCTCATGACAGGGGGATCCTTTTCAGCTCGGCGCCTTCCAGCGAATACAGGGCGTCGAGGAAGAGCGGAGCGAAAGTGCCCGGCCCTGCAGCCTGAGACTCGGCGCGCTCAGCCGCAGCCGAGTAGGCGATATGGCATGCGGCAACAGATTCCAGATCCCCCAGGCCCTTGGTGCGGCCCGCGCTCACGAAAGCGGCGCTCACAGCGCCGAGGGCGCAGCCACCACCGGTCACTCGCGTCAGCATCTCGGCTCCACCTCCGACGCGGAGGATCTCAGAGACGGACACGATCGCATCAACGGCCCCAGAGATCGCGACCACGCACTCGGCCTTTTGCGCGAGGGCCCGGGCCGCGTCGAGTGCGGCGTCAACCTCGTCAGCGGCATCCACGCCGCGACCCCCGATGCCAGTGCCAGCCAAGGCGATGATCTCCGAGGCGTTACCCCGGATCACAGTGGGCTTGAAGTCGAGAAGCTCATGGGCGAGGGCGGTGCGATGCACGAGAGCGCCCACGGCCACAGGGTCAAGGACCCAGGGGACGCCCGCATCATGAGCGGCTCGCGCGGCCTGTCTGGCTGCCTCACGCTGTTCAGGAGTCGGGGTTCCTAAGTTGATGAGCAGGGCGGAGGCGATCGAAGCGAAAGGCCCGGCCTCGCCGACAATGTCAACCATCGCCGGTGCGGCGCCCACTGCGAGCAGAGCATTCGCGGTGAAGTTCGTGACGACCGAATTCGTAATGCAAGAAACCAGAGGAGTGGTCTCGCGAACGGCGTTGAGTGCGGTTGATGCGGTCGCGTGCGTAATCATGCGACATCCCTTCGTCAGAATTATCTGGACAGGTTCAACGGGTGTGTTCTCAGCCAGTGGCACCCCGTGTCACGCAGCACACGTTAGCACTCCACAGGGTGTTTGACCTGCGCACTAAGCCCTTGAGCGCGCTTGCGCGAGCTGTTCTGGGACCTGTTGCCAGCACGCGCTCGCACTCTTTCTTCACAGACTTCTTTTCAGCACCCTGCTACGCGACTCCGTTTCAGCACCCTTTTGCGCAGTTTGGTCTGCGATTCCTTTTCCGCACCCTCTTACGCAGTTTCTTGCCCATCTCCATCCCAGGCTCAGTCCGCGTTTTCAAGCGCGAGGTGTCGCGAGGCTTTTTCAACGAGGTGTCACGAGACCTCTTCAGTAGCCGACCCTTTGAGTGTCGAAAACGAAAGCCGTCGTCCTCGTCCTCGAAGAAAACCCCATCCGAGAGCTTCGCGCCTCCTCCCAAGCCCTCACCTCCGCGAGCTCTTCTCCCTCACTTGCCTGAAGATCAGCGAGTGCGTTGCGGTACAGCCCGATGTCGTGGGCGACAACCTTCCCACCTTCCTTCCCCTCGGGGATATAGGGTTCCCCGTCGAAGTGGACAGTAACGACTCCTGGGGCATTATTCGCACCATCCAGCCCGGGAACAATGTCCCTCGTGTTCTCAAGAGCAAGGACACGCACACCTCCTTCGGGGACGGACCCGGCGATTGGCGAGCCCGCAGTCAGGGCGGAAACGACCGAATAGTCCTGACAGAGCGTCTGGTCGGTGGCGAGGTCCGCAGCAACAATGCCCCCTTGAGAGTGGCCGACGAACTCAACGGGCTCACCCTTGTCAATTCCCGCCATCTCCATTGCGGCAAGAACCGCGCGCTTTTGGTCCGTGTCGAGGCCGCCGACTCCTTGAAAGTTCGTGAGCATGTCCTGCGGGTTCGAAGCTCCAACTCCCCATTTCTGTGTGCCGCGTACAACGACGCTCCACGATCTACTGCTCGTCCCATCCCCCAGTGGTGTCTCGTGGCGCAAGATCATGAACTGGCCGGAATCGCTCGAACCATCGAGGCTCGCCAGGTGATCGAGAAGCGCCGTCGGTTCCTTTGGTGTGGGGACCGAGGATGCAGGAGTGGGAGTCGGAAGCCCCGTCCCGGGAAGGGGGAGTCGATGCCCCACGAATCTGGTGAGGCTTCTCGTGCCTCCCGGAACAAGGCTTGCGCTTGAGAGCAGATCAATAACCCTCAGATTGGTCTCCCCTGCCTTGGCAAACCCCCTGCTCACACCCCCTCCGGGATTTACCAAGACATGATCCCGGCCGGGTGGAAGGCCCTGACCGCTGCGCACTTCAACACCCTTTGGCGCGCCGAAAACGGAAGCGCCCAAGAAGGAGGAGAGCCACGCTACCCGCACCGCAGCCTCTTTCGTTCCTCGAAGCCCGCCCGCATCCTCCTCGCAGAAGGGAGTATCCATGAGCGCCCGACTGATCGCAGCGAGGTCGCGCTGCAGGCGCACTCCAGCGAAACCATCGCCTGCGCCGGAAGTGAATTCCATGATCTCCGCCACGATTCTCGCGTTGCTCCCCGTCGCAACGAGGCGTGCCAGCCAGTCGAAGTAACTACTGGTCGCCTGGTGATGGTTCAAGTCGATACCCGAAGAACGGGGGCCTCTTGAGCTTAGGAGCAGACTCAGCAACACCCCGCCTGCGCCCGCAGGACCTGGAAAGAGCATGGACATTCCCGCAACGCCCCGTAGCGCCAATTCACCGTCAGTGAGGGGCTCGCTCAGACTCAGGGCACGCGCCTCTGCTTCGCAATACAGGTTCGCCGCAAACCTCACAGAATCAACGAGCTCAATCAAACGGGCTCTGGCAGTCAGGATTCCCTGTTCGGCGGACTCGGCGGCGACCCTTGCCTGCCAGGCTCCAGCAAAGTCCTCACTCGAAATCGCCAGGGTATCCTCGCCAGCACGGCGCGCACGGTATTCGAGCTCTTCAAGATCACAGGCAAGAGCCTCAAGACGAGCCGCAGCAGCGAAAAGAGCCTCCGTATCGACCTGGGTCTCACCGTTCGTCACAAGGAATCGGCCAAAAGCCTCCATCTCTTAGCGTCCCATCACACTCGCGCCGAACAGCTCAGCATCCGAATCCGCTAAGGAGGCAAACCCTGAGCCGAAGAATGCACCCCCAGAAGAGCTTGCGCCCGCAAAGGCCGCAGCGGCGAGAGAATCCTCCACGAATTGGACCCGCGCCTCAGCCTCGTTCAATGCGAATTCCGCCTGACTTCTGGCGCTTTCCAGCATGGAGCAAAGCTCGACGAGCCGTGAGCGTGCGCCTTGTGCGGCGTTTCCCTCCCACCCGTCGAAACGTTCAAGCCCGAGCCTGCACACAGCGCCTTCAAGTTCTGCAGCGACAATTCGCAGGTTGTCCCGCGCGTCTTGCGCCGCGATCAGCACCCCTGCGCTCATCCTTTTCTCCTTCCCCCTGTTGAGGTGACGCTAAGCCACTCGCCCTCTTCAATCAGGCTCGACAATGGGAGGATGTGGACCAGCGTGCGCCGAGTCGATGCCTGTGGATGAAGGAGCGGAGGGAGGAAGAATGCAGATCTTCACGAAGAAGGATCCGAGGCCCTCACGGATCTCCCATGAGGTCACGGGACTCATGTGGCTCGCCGACACCTCCCCTACGGCCGCGCAGGTCGTGCCCGTCCTCGACAGTGGAAGCACCTGGCTCACAGAGCCCCGCCTCCACAGGGTCTCCCCCACCGCATCGGCGGCAGAAGAGTTCGGTCGAGCTCTCGCCCACACTCACGCGGCAGGCGCCCCGCATTTTGGCGCTCCCCCGCCCGGACACCTGGGCGATGGGTGGATGGGCGAAGCCCGGCTCCCTCTCCTCCACGAGGGCGCACCCGCCTCTTGGGGAGAGTTCTACGCCCAGTACCGGATCCTTCCCTACATTGATTCACCGGGCTTCACCCCCGATCAGCGCACAGCGCTGGGCATGCTGTGTGATCGTCTCGCAAGCGGAGAGTTCGACCATGGACAGCCGAAGCTCCTTCACGAGGGCGCGCTCACCAAGGATGGAACTGGGGAGAAGGAAGTCGCTCCGACCAGGGACAAGACCGGGGAGAAGCAAGACCCTCTAGTCGGAGAAAAGAAAGGCACCCTCGCAGGGGAGAAGCAGCACACCCTCCCCGAGGACAAGAGCCGGGACGCAGAGCCGACTTTGCCGACTCCGGCCCCCTACAGAGCCCAGCACGCCTGCGGGCACATGGCCGCACGCACGCACGGCGACTTGTGGAACGGCAACGTCATATGGACCCCCTCCGGTGCGGTCCTCATCGACCCCGCAGCTCAGGGCGGCCACGCCGAGGAGGACCTCGCCGCCCTCGCCGTCTTCGGCTTCCCCATGCTCGAAAGAGTCCTTGCCGCCTACGACGAGGCCTCCGCCCTGGCTGATGGTTGGCGCGATCGCGTCGGCCTTCACCAACTCCATATCCTCACCATCCACGTCCACCTATTCGGCGCCGCCTATGCGCCGGAGGTCATGAACATTCTTCGACGCTTCGTATAACCCACGGATGCGCGCAACGCACGAATGCGCGCCCCCTCCTGCACGAGCGGCGCGCCCTCCCTCCTGCTGCGTCTGGGATGATGGGAGTATGAGCGCTGATTGGTCCACTCTGTTCTCCCCCTCCCACGGCTACTCCGACCTCGCAGCTTCCGGAGAGCCACTCTCCCCTCTCGACGGCCGCTACCGCACCGCAGTCGAACCCCTCGCGAATCACCTCTCTGAAGCCGGTCTCAACCGCGCGCGCGTCCATGTCGAGATCGAATGGCTCCTTCACCTCCTCGACAAGGAGGTCCTGCCCGGAGCCCCGAGCCTGAGCAACGCCGAACGCGAATACCTGCGCGCCCTACCTCGTTCTTTCTCCGAGGCCGAGATCCGGCGCCTCGCACACTTCGAAGCCACCACCCGCCATGATGTGAAGGCCGTCGAATACCTCATCGCCGAACACCTCGACAAAGCCGCCCACGTCCTCGGCCCCAACACCTGCCTCCCGGGTCTTCGCGAGGTCGTCCACATCTTCTGCACCTCCGAAGACATCAACAACCTCGCCTATGCGCTCACCGTGAAAGCCGCGATCGAACAGGTGTGGCTGCCCTCGGCGCGCGCCCTCCTCGATCGTCTCCACCGCCTGAGCGAGGTTGGTGCCGATGTCCCCATGCTCGCGCACACCCACGGCCAACCCGCCACTCCCGTCACCATGGGCAAGGAGATGGCGGTCTTCGCGCATCGTTTCGCCCGACAGATCCGCCGAGTCGAAGCGTGCGAATACCTCGGTAAAATCAACGGGGCGACCGGCACCTGGGCTGCGCATATCGTGTCCGTTCCCGGCGCCGATTGGCCGAAGATCGCGCGCGAGTTCGTCGAGGGCCTGGGTCTGAGTTGGAATCCGATCACCACTCAGATCGAATCCCACGACTGGCAGGCGGAACTCTATTCCGATGTCGCCCGCGCCGGACGCATTGCACATAATCTCGCGACCGATTGCTGGACCTACATTTCGATGGGCTACTTCCATCAGAACCTCGCAGCCCAAGGCTCGACCGGCTCCTCCACGATGCCCCATAAGGTCAATCCGATCCGCTTCGAGAACGCCGAAGCGAACCTCGAAGTGTCCGGAGCCCTCCTCGATTCCCTCGCTTCAACACTCGTCACCTCCCGCATGCAGCGAGACCTCACGGATTCAACGACGCAGCGCAATATCGGCATCGCCCTGGGGCATTCGATCCTCGCCTACTCCAACCTAGTCCGTGGCCTTGATGGCATCGACCTCGACGCGGAACGCATGGCCGAAGATTTGGACGCGAATTGGGCGGTTCTCGGTGAAGCGGTGCAGCAAGCGATGCGCGCTGCCGCGATCGCGGGCCACACGGGGATGGCGAACCCCTATGAGCGTCTCAAGGAGCTAACCCGCGGCCACGAGGTCGATGCTGCCGCGATGCGTGATTTCATCTCTACTCTGGGGCTTCCCGCCGAGGTTGAGGAGCGTCTGCTCGCATTGACTCCTGCGAGCTACATCGGCGCCGCCCCCCAGATCGCACGCTGGGTGCTTCCTCGCGAACGCTAAGAACGAGGGGGCCTGAAAGCAATAGCTTCGGGGTGAGCTTCCTCGGGGCTTCCAGGGTAGGGTCCGAAGCTAGGGCCTGCGCTATGGGGTTCGAAGGTGGGCCCGAGACCGAGGGAGCCTTGACAGTGAGAGTTCTCAGGGGAAGCTCTCAGGACGACGGCCCCGAGGCTCCCCCACCTCAGGGCCTTGCACTGGGACGATCAGCCCAAGCGCCACCAACTCGTCGAATTCGCCGGAAGGACCGAGCCCTTTGCTCCGCACCCCGAAGAATCCACAAGATCAGCGGTGTTGAGCAGGAAGCTCGCGCCCTCGATAAGAGGAGCCTCTCGCTCCTCGTCCGCAGTATTCGTCGCACACACCAAAGAACCAGCGCGAAACGCCACGACCTCTTTAGGGACCGCATCAATCCACTCCACTCGGCTCGCCCCACCCAAAAGCTCGGGACGCAAACGGCTGAGCCTCTTGTACAAGGAGAGCATCGAGTTCGGATCAGCCTTCTCAAGGTCGCGCGCACAACCTCGGAAGGAGTCGGGCTGAGGGAGCCACGGCTTCGCCCCTCCCTCGGGCCCAAAACCCATCGAAGGACCCGACGCACTCCACGGGATCGGGACACGGCATCCGTCACGACCGAACTCGGCGCCACCCGTACGCGTGAAAATCGGGTCCTGACGAACCTCATCCGGCAGATCAAGGACCTCCGGCAAGCCGAGCTCCTCACCCTGATACACGTAGACCGTTCCCGGCAGGGCGAAAAGAAGCCCCGCCTCCGCCTTCGCGCGGCGCACCCCCAACTCCACGTCGACCGGCCAACGCCTACGAGCATCAGCCAGCATGTCCCTCGGATCCGGGTCCCGATCAACCTGCTCTTGCCCCAGGCGCGTCACCACACGATGCACATCATGATTCGACAAAGCCCAGGCAGGCCCCTCCTCGGCGCCCGCCACAGCGAAAGCGCGTTCAATTGAACGACGCAGACGGTAGGCGAACCAGGGTTGAACGAGCAGCTCGAAAGCGAAGGACTGGTGCAATCGGCCCGGCTCGGTGAAACGGGCGAGCTTCTCAGCAGAATCCACCCACACTTCACCAATGAAGTACTTCTTCTCCTCGTAGGAGTCGGCAAGGGCGCGCCATTCCTCGTAGATCTCATGGACTTCTGGGCGGCCCCACAGTCCTTCGGCTCCGACTCCCTCGCCGCGGGGAATCCTGGCCGGTTTCACCAGTCCGTGTGCGACGTCGATGCGGAAACCGTCAACACCGCGTTCGAACCAGAACCTGAGGATCTCGAGGAACTCCTCACGCACCTGCGGGTTTCGCCAGTTGAAGTCCGGCTGGCTCCAGTCGAAAAGATGCAGGTACCACTGCGGGTTCTCGCGCCCGTCCTCGACGCGATGCCACGCGCCCCCTCCGAATACGGAAGTCCAGGTATTCGGAGGGGTTTCGCCCCCGTCCTCGCCCTCGGTGAAGATGAAGCGGGCCCTTTCGGGGCTTCCCGGTTCGGCGGCGATCGCCTCCTGGAACCATGCGTGCTCAACGGATGCATGATTCGGGACGATATCCATAACAACTCGGATGCCGAGGGCGTGAGCTTCGGCGAGCATGAGCTCGAAACCCTCAAGACTGCCATATTCGGGATTGATCGCACGATAGTCGGCGATATCGTATCCGTGATCGCGCTGCGGCGAAGGGTAGCAGGGGTTGATCCAGATGATCTTCACACCAAGATCAGCGAGTTCAGGAAGGCAGTGGCGCAGGCCCTCAATGTCTCCGATCCCATCCCCATCGAAGTCCCTGAAGGAGCGGATGTAGACCTGGTAGGCGACGGCGTTGCGCCACCATCTTGAAGAGGGACCGAGGCCGAGCGGAGTTCCCGGAGTGAGCGAGGGGGCCTGAGCGGCAGTCGAGCCCAAGCTTTGCGAAGTCTCGTCGTTCATTCGTCTCCTTGGTGATTGCTGAAGTGAGATTTTTGTGGAGCGTTCCCCTTGCCGGAGTGCAGAAATGTCATCCCCGAAGTGAGGAAGCACCTTCTCAAGCTGAGGAAGCTGGCTCTCAGATTGAGAACAATCGTGCTGCTCGTGTTTTGAGAAAAACCCCATCGCTTCTGGTCTGAAGAAAGGCGCCACCCCCAAGGTGAAAGCGAAAAAATGCGGATATCCGGGAAGTTCAAGGTCTCCACCTCGGGTCCGATGCCGGAGAACCGTAACGAGCGAAGAGGTCCTCCGGCCTGGCAGTCTCGTCGAGGAAGCCAAGGACCGTCATATCCGCGAGGACGAAGACTCCGGCCTTTCCGCCCTCCTTCGTCACCTCTTCTTCCGAGCCCGCCGACGTCGGCCCGGCTGCGCTTGCGGAATCTGCTAGCTCCGGCTCCGGCCCGGCCTCGTCACTGCATGCTCGCCCAGCCCACGAACCCCCGGCGTCCTCGCGAGCGGGAGCGTCGAAGGACGTGATGATGCGTCCGCGAATCGCGACGGGCGCGAGCTCCGGGTTATCCCACACGGCCTTCGTCGCCACGTCCAGCAACTCGGACAAGATCGCAGGGCTAACACCCCCGCCCTTCGGCAGAAAGATATCGAATGCCACGAGAGCCGGCTTTCCGAAACCCTCCCCGACCTCGACGGACACCTCAAGCGGTATTGAAGGCTCGAGCTCTTCGAGACGCGCACGAAGCGCCTCATCAACGCTGGAAAGGAGGAGAGCGCGAAAACGCGATGAACGCCCACTCCTCTTCGAAGGACGCATCGCCTGCATGGCGATTCCCGCGCCAAGAGCCCCCACGCCGAGCGCGCCGATGACCAAAGGACTTGCGATCTGCGGGATCTTCCGCGTCGCCGAAGAGAAGGTCCCCTTGTTGATCGGCGTGGACATCTGCGTCCAGCGGAGAATCTCCTGCCAGGACGAACCCGGCGTCGAATGAATCATGATCGAATGTCCTTCCGGAATGCTTCCTGCGAACGCTCAAACCCGGGCACTGCCCTGTGCCCGCCGATTCTGATCGTTTTCGGGATTCTCATCGATTTCAGGATTCTCCTGGGAGTGTCCGCCACTTTCTTCACATAATCAGATACAAGCCTCGAATACGGAGCGAACGCCGACATTGAAAACTCGGGAAGAGTAATCAAAGGCGTCGGAGACCAGTCCATGTGGTAATCCACCGGCTCGAAGTCCTCCGCACGATCAAGCGCAACGAACGCATCTTCCGTGTCCGTCCTCGTCGGTTCGAGGAGTTCTTGCCAGACCTCGTAGAAGAACACGCGGGTCTCCTCGTCAATCTGCGGTAAGAAATCCGTCAATGCTGCAACTGAGGACGCGAGCCGACCCCAAGGATTCACACGCACCTTCCGTTCGAGGTGGCGCACCGTCTCCGTATACGTCGCAGAAGAATGGGCATAGTACAAGGGGGATTTCTTCGGGCGCACGAGGCTGCGGCCCACGTGAACGCGTTGATCGGGGGCTCGCGCCGGAGTGCCATCCATCGAGGGGATCACATCCTGATCGTGCTGAACAGACACCATCGTGACATCTTCACGAATACGAATGCGCCTCGCAGGGGCACCGGTCGCGAGGATCGCCTCAACGTCGACTCCTGCTTTCTGCGGTGGCAGCGCAGCGAGGGCGACCGCCACCATTCCTCCTTGCGAATGACCGCAAATCATGACGGGCTCTTTCGAATAACCCGCAGGCTCCACTCCGTCGAGTGCCATCGCATGATGCAGTGCCTTCACCACCCCGACTCGCATCGCCGACTCCAAGCCGAGCATCTCACGAATATTCGACTCGAAATCAGCCGGGTTCTCCGTGGAGTGAAAGTCCGTATGGGCCGTGCCAGGCAAGGAGAGAAGCCAGCGTCGGATCTCGCCCTCGCCGACCCGAGTGATCTTGAGAGTGTGTCCGGCGCTCATTGACCAGTACATGTCGTCAATGTCGGCGCACATGTCGCGCAAGGATTCAGGTGGCTTCGGGCGTCGAAGATGAACCTGGGGGCTGCCCGGACGCGGTGAAAGGGACTGCTCAGGATGTGCCGAATCACGCAGCAGGGTCACATGGACGGCACCGCCGCGCGCCGCACCGATTGCCGTCAACACAGTGAGCATCCCCGTCATGAGGGCGTCGTAAGAACGACTCGGCAGCAGAGGCAAGAGGGCTGCGGCGCGCCGGGCCCGCTCTCCGCCTCGCCCTCGGTCGAGGGCGATCTCAACTCTCAAGACCCGCGACAAGGCACGGTTGAGGGTGCCTGCGGCTCCGGCGAGGCCACGAACGAAAAGCGTATCCAGGCCGGGCTCGTCAAAGAAGATCCTCTGGGATCGTTCAGAGGTGTCGACGCCGAGGGCCTCCGATTTCTCACGAGCAGCCTCACGCCACCCCTCTGGCAGGCTCTGAATCTCCGCAACGAGGCCGAGGGCACCCGTTGCCAGGAGAACGGGCAGGAGGGGGATGAGCGTGAAGCGCACCTCCGCTGGAGGGTAGGAGTGTGGCACTCTGCGCCGCGCGTACATGCGACGGCGCCTGCGCCGGACACGCACGCGGGGGCGTCTACGGGGTGCAGGCACATGGGAGGCTCTGCGTCGTGTTGCCATCCGTTCCCCTTCCCCTGTGCCACGGTCCTTGTCCTGTTTTGCACAGTCGCTACTGCTGTGGGGGTTTCACGTGCTGTGATGTCCCATCGGCGTTTCGCGTGTTGCTGGTTTCGCGTCTTAGTGTTGCTCGTTCGGAGTTCCGCTGTACTCGGCCCCGTGTTGCGTGTTCGAAGTCGTGCTGCACTCAGGCCGTGTTGTGCGTTCAGAATCGCGCACTCGGCCCGTGCTGTGCCTTCGAAATCTCCCACTCAGTGTTACTCGTCCCGCATCGTTTCGCGTCTCGGTTTATTTGTACGGCGTTACTCGTCCCACCTCCCGCTTTAATCCTTCGGCGCTACTCGTTTCGCTCGCGTTTCAAGCGTAATCCTGAGAATCGCGGGGCGCAGAAGCACATGCGGCGAGGCGCTGAGACCACAAGAGGAGGGCTTTGCGACAACACCTGCAACCATGACGACAGCCGAAGGCAGGGCACCTCCATCAGTGACATTTCCAGCAGTACTACCTCCATCAGTGGGGGGATCCCGACAACAGGAGGGACTACAACCCCTCCACACTCCGCCAACCCCTCCACTCACAAACCCCCTCCTTAGTGGAGGGGATCCCGACAAAAGGAGGGACTATAACCCCTCCACACATCGTTAACCCCTCCACTCACGAAAACCCAGGATTTCTCCACTGATCGAAGCACGCGGAAGGATTGACGCTCATACCCCCTGGGGGTATTGTTCAGAGGGTAGGGGCACTGAAGACCCTATAGCGGAGCCACGAGAAGGAGCCCTGATGACATACGGCTACTCGTCCTCGACGGACCGCTACCTCGCTCGCCTCCGCCGGATCGAAGGACAGGTCCGAGGACTCCAACGCATGGTCTCCGAAGGCGAGTACTGCATCGACATCCTCACGCAGATGTCCGCCGTCCAATCAGCCCTTCACGCCGTTGCGCTCGGGCTCCTTGAAGACCATATGAACCACTGCGTCATCAATGCCGCGAAGGAATCCGACGAGGCCGGACGCGAGAAGATCCAGGAGGCGACACACGCCATTGCCAGACTTGTGAAATCCTGAAGCACCCCGGGCGAGAGAGTCGACCTGCATCCACGTGTAGCATCCCAACACTCACCCTGTGCTCCGCTCTTGCCCGTCGGCGTCAAGCGCCCACTCGTAGCTCTTCGCTTCGTAAGCGAGTTCCACTCGTCGCCCACCTGGGGTCAACACCCCCGGCGAGCCCGGAACCTGAACTTCGGCCCGCAGAATCCCTGGGAGCCGTCTCCGCCACTCGGCTTACCTTTAGAGTCCCGTGGAGGTCCCCTTCCTCCACTCGGATCACCTGCAAAGGCCCCGCACCAAGCACCGTATTCATCGCCCAACACCAGCCCCACACCTCGAGGACAGCCCAAGCCTCTCCCTCAATCTCGAATCCGACACTGCGAACTGCTTCGCAGAACCCTTCCGACACTGAAGACTGCCTCGCAGCCCATTCCCTGCCCCTGCCCCAGACCCCAGCCCCGATCACACTCACACCCCTAAGGAGAATCCCATGACCATGGAAATTGATCGTTCCATCGAACTCGCCGTCAATGGCATGACCTGCGGCCACTGCGTGAAGTCCGTGACCGAGGAGCTCGAAGAAGTCAGGGGCGTCACCAACGTCGAGGTCATCCTCAATTCTGGCGCCACCTCGAAAGTCACCGTCTTCACCTCTAAGGGTGTGGACGATGATGCCCTGCGCGAAGCGATCACAGAAGCGGGCTTTGAGCTCGTCAGCATTTCCCGCGATTTCTGAGCGGACCTGAGTGGGCCGCCCGTGTCTGTGCCTCAAAGCGCCTGCCCGCACCAGCTGCTACCTTGGCGGCCCGCTCATTTCCCCATGCCCCGCCGCTGCCTCGCCCTCCGCATTCCCCGCGCCCAGGTTCTCGTCACTCCTGTGTCTTGCTCGCTCTTGCAGCTGCCCCTGACTCCTCGGCCTCGCGTCCCTTGACGAGGGCGAGGCCGGGCTCCGAGGACAAGGCCGGGGGCCGAGGACGGGACTCGAAGCAGTTCACCACCTCCGCGAAGCAACCCTGACAAGCCACCCGCCGCCGGGGCCAATCCGAGTGGCCTTATCAAACACATCCCCCTCCACACTGCCACCTCGCCCGTGCCGATCTGAGATCACTCGTTCAGCTCCAGGGCGCCTTGAGAAGGAACACCGTGTCCACGCCCAGCACCGACTCCGCCCCTTCCACGCCCAATACCTCTGCACCCTCGACGAACGCTTCCTCAGTGACCGCGCCCTCGACGAACCCCAGCTCAGCGGGCACTTCCTCGCCAAACGCAGTCTCAGAAACCACCCCCTCACCATCCGAACACTCAGCGGTCCCCTCCTCCCCAAGCACAGGCTCACAGGCCCCCTCCTCACCATCCCTACGTTCAGTGACCACGTCCTCGCCAAACGCAATCTCAGAAACCACCCCCTCATCGACCGCCTCCTCCCCGGGTGTGGGCGAAGGAGCCCGCGAGCGCGCCGACAATCTGGAACACCGCCTCCTGATCTCCGCGCCTTTCGCGATCCTCGCCCTCGTCTTGTCAATGGCACCGCCCCTGCAGTTCAGCGGATGGCAGTGGGTCGTGGCCCTGGCTTCAATTCCCGTGACGACCTGGGGGGCGTGGCCATTCCACAAGGCAGCTTTCGCAGCTGGGCGCCACGGTTCCACAACAATGGACACCCTCGTCTCCCTCGGCGTCATCGCCTCCTCACTGTGGAGCTGGTGGGCTCTGCTCTTCGGGGGCGCGGGCGAACTCGGGATGCGCATGTCAATGACATTCCTGCCCCGAGCCTCCCAGGCGACGCATGCGCAGATCTACTTCGAGGGCGCATGCACCATCGTCGTCTTCCTCTTGACGGGCCGCTGGATGGAAGCCAGGGCCCGCTACCGCGCTGGTGACGCCCTGCGCTCCCTTCTTGAACTCGGCGCGAAAGAAGCGATCCGCGTCGACATCGATCCGACGAGCGGCGCGCGTTCCTTCGTTCGCATCCCAGCAGCGGATCTCGCGATCAACGACCTCTTCCTCGTTAAACCTGGAGAGAAGGTCGCCACTGATGGGGTCATCGTGGAAGGTGCGACCGCCCTCGACACTTCACTCCTCACGGGCGAGTCCGCGCCAGTCGACGTGTCCGAAGGCGATACCGTCACCGGTGCCACGATGAACACCTGGGGTTCGATCCTCGTGAAGGCCACCCGAGTCGGCGCGGATACGACGCTCGCGCGAATCGGGCGCATGGTGACTGAGGCTCAGGCGGGTAAGGCGCCCGTTCAGCGTCTCGCCGATTCGATCTCCAGTATCTTCGTTCCCCTCGTCATCGGGGTTTTCCTCCTCACCCTCGCGGGTTGGCTCATCTGGGGTGCACCGCTCCAGGCGTCATTTACGGCAGCCGTCTCGGTTCTCGTCGTCGCATGTCCCTGTGCGCTGGGTCTGGCGACCCCGACCGCTCTGCTCGTCGGCTCCGGGCGCGCGTCCCAGCTTGGAATCGTCATCAAGTCCGCTGAGATCCTTGAGCAGACTCGCTCGATCGACACGATCCTTCTCGATAAGACGGGCACAGTGACAACCGGACGCATGTTCCTTGAGGAGGTCTGCGCCACTTCCGGCGTGAAGACCACCGCTGAAGTGCTCTGCGACGAGGAACGCGGTAGCGAGGAAATCAGTGAAGAGGAGGCTCTCGCTGTCGCTGCCGGTGTCGAATCGGCTTCCGAGCATCCCATCGCCCGTGCGATCCTCGCCGGTGCGCACGAACGCGGCATCACCCCCACCCAAGTCACGGCCTTCACTAACCACGCGGGTCTTGGCGCCTCCGCCATCATCCATCGCCCCGATGGCCCCGCCCTCGCCCTCGTGGGTCGCGCAACCTGGCTCGCCGATATGGGCGTCACCTTGAGCGAGGAGCACCACCGCGCCCTCGCCGAAGCTAAGCGCCGCGGAGCCTCCGCCGTCGTCGCCGCGATCGTGGCGACGTGGATTGACGAGGGCGGGGCTCACTCCTCCACCGAGCCCACAGGCTCTGGGCACGTGCTCCCCAAGGAAGACACTCCCCTCCCCCTCGCGACGATCACCATGAATGTCCAGGGCATGACCTGCGCCTCGTGCGTCCGACGCGTGGAGCGCAAGCTCGGGAAACTCGAAGGGGTGAGTGCGCAGGTGAACCTCGCGACTGAGACCGCGACGATTCTCCTGAGCTCAGAGCATTCGAATGAAGAACTTGAAAGGGTCGTCGACAAGGCCGGTTACTCCGGCACGATCCTTGAACGTCACGAGGCCAGTGAACTCGTCCCCGCATCCCCAAGTCTCGACGAGAACGGCGAAGAAGAACGAGAAACGCAAGAGCGTGTCCTCCCGGCGACCCTTGAGGGCGTGAAGGCCCTGGCTGTCCTCATTTTGAGCGACACGGTGAAGCCGAGCTCTGCCGAAGCGATCGAACGTTTGAAAGAACTCGACATCGAGCCAATCCTCCTGACCGGAGATAATGAGGCCGCAGCCCGTAGGGTCGCCGAACAGGTCGGCATCCACCGAGTCATCGCTCAGGTCATGCCCGATGAGAAGCGCGATGTCGTCGCGAGCTTGCAGGAGCAGGGTCATGTGGTCGCAATGGTCGGCGATGGTGTGAATGATGCGGCGGCACTCGCTCAAGCGGGCGTACAGGGGCTTGGAATCGCGATGGGGTCGGGAACCGATGTCGCGATCGAGGTCGCCGACATTACCCTCATGAATTCTGAGTTGACGAGCGTGGCGACCGCGATCCGCATCTCCCGGCGAACCCTGCGCATTATCAAGGGCAATCTTTTTTGGGCTTTCGCCTACAACGTCGCGATGATCCCCCTGGCGATCGCGGGCCTGCTTAACCCGATGTTCGCTTCGGCGGCTATGGCGTTCTCATCGGTGTTCGTCGTCCTCAACTCCTTGCGCCTGCGCAACGCCGACTAAGAGAGCCTGCGCAAGTGAGCTGAAAGCACCTACGCAACGCGGGCTGAGAGAGCCTGCGCACAGCGAGCTGAAGGAGCCTGCGCAACGCTGACTAAGAGACCACGCGCACAGCGAGCTGAAAGCACGGGTGTCTTGAGGAGGGTCAGGCCTCAACCTGAGGAGGGTCAGGCCTGGGCCTGCGCTTCCTCGGCGGTCCTGTCGCGAGCCGGACGCGGGAAGGGAATCCCAATGCCCTGGGGTGTCGTATGGCGCAAACGATGAGCGCCGGGAAGGCGGACCCGACGCACGGTGAGACGCGCCGAAGCGAGCGCAGCATCCGCGAAGCGCAGCGAGGGTTTCAATTCACCGAGCGACTTATCGGCGCCACTGTGTTCGAAATGGCAGGGGATCTCCACGACGGAAAGACCCGCGACGAGCACATCAATCGTCATCGCAATCTCAAGCCCATAACCCTTCATGAAGGGCATTGACGCTTGGATCGCTTCGCGCGTCGCACAGCGCACGAGGGAGAGGGGGCACACCGGCTCCCAGCCGGTCGAACGTCGGATCCTCGCGCGCGCCATGTTCTTTGCATGGGAACGGCCGCTGTGCTGTTCGGTACTCGCCGGTGCGGCGCAAGCGAGATCCGCTTCTCCAGTCATCACAGCCTCAACGAGGGCGCTCGCCTCTACCGCGGACTCGCCCAGATCCGCCGAAAGGATGAGGAGGAGGCGCGGCGGCCAATCGGCGTGGTCTCGCATCGCCGCGACCTTCACTCCTGTCTCAATGGCGGAGGCTCGGCCTCGTTCAACAGAATGACGGACAACTACGGCGCCTGCTGCACGCGCATAGGAACCCGTGTTGTCGTCTGAACCGTCATCGACGACGATCAGCAAGTCCACACCGGGGATGGCTCGGCACGCTCGGATGGTCGGCGCAATGTCACGGCCGACGTTGTGGGCAGGAATGATCGCTGCGACGCGTTGCGGCGCATGAGGATCCGCGCTGCCCAGGAGATTCACGATTCGATCATAGCGCCGCTAAGGACAGGCGGGTCGGGAGTGAAGCGCGTAGGGGCTGAACCTTGAGATGCGCCTTCGAGCCGCTCACCCGCCTCGTCCGAGCGCGCCCGACAGCCCTTGGCAAAGCCACGTTTCACCCGCGAATGCTGAAAGTATCCCCCATGTAAGACCCGGCAGGAAGATCCTCCACGAGGACGTCCTCGACGCTCGCCCATTTCGGCCCCTTGTAGAGCCACACGATCAAGCGAGCCACCCCATCAGCCGAGCCCTGCGCAATGACGCAGACCGAGCCATCCGCACGATTGCGAACCTCGCCCACTAGGGCGAGGCGCTCGGCCTCGTGCTGGCAATTCCACCGGAAGCCGACCCCCTGGACCCTGCCATAGATGCGCGCACTGACCGTCCGAATACGAGCCTGCGCAAGCTGCCCGCTCATGACATCGCCCCCCTTTCCTCAACTATGAAGAAGGACCGGGTGTTGGCTAAGGCCGCCACCCGGTCCGATCCGGTCCGGTCCGGTCCGATGATGAAGATCGACTCTGCGGCTTCGATCAGCGAATCGTCACCTGACGCGACACCATGCCCTGACGGGCACGCCGCTCTTCAGGCGTGAGCGGCTCCTTCACCTTGAGGGCAGCCGCAATGGCCTCCTCAAGGACTCCAGCCTCCTTCACGATGTCCTCGGCGCGCACACCCTCAGCCAGCTCGAACACGGGAATCGCAATACCGCAGGCACGGAAGGCACCGATGAAACGCGAACCCTCACCCAGATTCGCCTTTCCGGCGGCCTGAACACGGGCCAGAGCATCAAAAAGGGGCGACTCTTCAACATCGGAGAGGTAGCGGACGAAGTTGCGGTTCATCTCGCACCAGTACATGCCCTCAACGCCCTCGACCTTCACGGTCGGGATGATCTCGTTGTGATTCTCCTCGAGGGCACGACGAGTCGCCTCATCCCAATCCTCGTCCGGATTGAGCCAGAAAGCGAAGTTCTCCTCCAGGACCATTTCGCCGAACGAATCGGGGTCAAGAATGTCTTGCAATCGCTCGGAAGGATCGCGCACGTCGAAATCGACGAGGCCCTCGTCTCCGTTCTGCTTCGCGGAGATCGCATTGAGTAGCGCTGCGCCCGCATCGTGCGACAGATCGCCCGAGTTCGAACGAGTCTGCAGGGCCACGAGAATCCGACCATCGCCGCGGACCATCGCACCGCGACCATCGGGAAGTGCGGTCACGAAGTCGAAGTCCACAAAGCCGTGGTCGGCGTTCGTGCGGGCAGTCAGAGTGGCGCAGGGGATGATCTCTCGCATGGCAACGAGCTCAACCTCGCGTGGAAGGCCCTCGAAGGGGCGAGCGACGAAGGGAATCGGCGCGCGATACTGCGCCAGAGCGGCAGGATTCACGACCTTCTTACGGCGACTTGCTTTACCCATGAGCGCAATCGTAGCGGGGTGTCGCCCCCTTCACCTACGCCAAGGTCCTCGCCTAGCTACTCCACAACCTCCGCTGCAGCCGTCTGAGCGCCCATCCGGATCGCACATTCGCCGCCGCTCGCGAGACCCCATTCCGATACCGCATCCGAAAAACTCGGTGCACACCCAGCATGCATCACAACACCCCCAGGCAGGGCGTGTTAACGGGGAGGAGCGAAGCCCCCACAAGCGCCCGGGGCTGTTCCTCATTGCGTCCCTGATGCGGTCAGCTCCGCGAACGCTCCCACAAGAGCCCCGGGCGCTTGTGCAGATGTGCAGGCCGCATCCCGGCGTGGAAAACCCCAACAGCCCCAGGAGGCTGTTGCACGCACTCAGCAAGGCGATTGCAAGTACTGAGCAGGACTGTTGCAGACACTCAGCCGCAGGCGTGGAAGCTCCTAAACGGAAGCTAGCGGCTTCCGGCTGGAGGCTACCGTCTGAAGGCTGGCGGCTCAGGAATTGTCCGCCGCCGCCTGCACCACGGGCAAAGCCCTGCGGTATCGAGCCAGGAAACGGTTATAGGCCTCATGATCGGCCAGGTCGGCATTAATGACATTCGCCTGCGCGGAAGCGAACACCCTCTCCCTCAGATAGTCCGGGAGGGACTCGCCCTCGGCCTTCGCGATCGCATAACGCGCAAGCACCGCAATGCCCCACGCGCCACCCTCGCCCGCAGTCTCACCGACGGACACGGAAATGCCGAGCGCATCGGCGAGGATCTTCTGCGCGACCCCCACAGTCTTGAACAGTCCACCGTGCGCGAAGAGCTCATCAAGCGCCACGCCCTCGGCCCCTAAAATGTCGAGGCCGATGCGGATCGGAGCGAAAATGCTCATGAGCTGGGCCCTAAAGGCGTTCGCGAGAGTGAACACCGCCTCCGGAGTGTGGGTGAACAGGGGGCGTCCGCCCTCGAGCCCGATGATCGGCTCGGCCGATAGCGTGTTGTAGGTGAGCAGGCCAGCGCCATCCGCATCGCCATTCAAGGCGTTGGAGTACACAAGCTCGTAGACCTGCGAAACATCCAGCTCCATGCCCGCAAGTTTCGCGAACTCCACGAACATGCCGACCCATGCGTCAAGCTCGGAGGCGCCATTATTCGAATGGACCATTGCGACGGGCGAAGCGTCCGGGGTTGTCACCATGTCGACCTCGGTGTGCAGGCGCGACAGCGCCTTTTCGAGGACGACCATGAGGAACACGGAAGTGCCACAAGAAATGTTGCCGGTCCTTTGGGCGATTGAGTTCGTCGCGACCATGCCGGTCCCGGCATCACCCTCAGGAGGGCAGAAGGGGATGCCGGGTTTGAGCGTGCCCGTCGGGTCAAGTAGGAGCGCGCCTGCTTCGGTGAGCTCCCCAGCCCTCGCGCCCGCAGGCAGAACCTCGGGCAGCAGATCGGCGAGCTTCCAGCCGAAATTCCGA